>NZ_LMGY01000001.1 GCF_001427585.1 Pseudoxanthomonas sp. Root630
CAGGCATGGCACTAAACGTACCGACGGAAAAAACGGAAACTGGGATGGACATTCTGAGTCCCTGAGACGGTAGGGTAATCCCCCCGCCCATTAGCTGACGCCAGAAGTGGAATTTTCTCGTACGCTTTCCCGAGGAGGTTCCATGAAGAAGTCCCGCTTCACCGACAGCCAGATCATCGCGGTGCTCAAGCAAGCCGAGGCCGGCACGCCCGTGCCGGAATTGTGCCGCGAGCACGGCATCAGCTCGGCGACGTTCTACAAGTGGCGCAGCAAGTTCGGCGGCATGGATGCGTCCCTGATGTCGCAGCTCAAGGAGCTGCAGGACGAGAACCGGCGGCTGAAGAAGATGTACGCCGAGGCGCAGCTCAGCGCCGACCTGCTGAAGGAGGCGATGTCAAAAAAATGGTGAGGCCATCTCAACGCCGGGAGATGGCCCGATCGGCGGTGGAAGGCGGACGCACCAACATCCGGCATGCGTGCCGGACGTTTGAGGTCAGCGAGACCTGCTTTCGCTATCAGGCCCGTGCGAGCGAGGAGAACGCTCGGATCGCTGACTGGCTGGTGCGGCTTACGACGACCTATCGTGACTGGGGCTTCGGGCTGTGCTTCCTGCACCTGCGCAACGTCAAGGGTTTCGCCTGGAACCACAAGCGGGTCTACCGGATCTATCGGGAGCTGGAGTTGAACTTGCGGATCAAGCCGAAGAAGCGCCTGGTGCGCGAGCGCCCCGAGCCGTTGGCGGTGCCCGACGCGATCAACGAGGTCTGGTCGATGGACTTCATGCATGACCAGCTCAGCGACGGGCGCAGCTTCCGGCTCTTCAACGTGCTGGACGACTTCAATCGTGAGGGCTTGGCGATCGAGGTCGATCTATCCTTGCCATCAGCCCGCGTGATCCGGGCGTTGGAGCAAGTTATTGAATGGCGCGGAAAGCCGAAGGTGATTCGCTGCGACAACGGTCCGGAATACATCAGTGGCGCGCTGCTGGGCTGGGCGGAGCGACAGGGCATCCGGATCGAGCACATCCAGCCAGGCAAGCCGCAGCAGAACGCCTACGTCGAACGCTACAACCGTACCGTGCGCTATGCCTGGCTCGCCCGTACGCTGTTCGACTCAATCGAGCAGGTGCAGGACAAGGCCACCCGTTGGCTATGGACGTACAACCACGAGCGCCCCAACATGGCGCTCGGGGGCATCACCCCCATGCAGAAACTGGCACTCGCTGCCTAGCTCCACTTCTGCTGTCCGCTAAAAGCGGGGGGATTACCNGCGCCCCAACATGGCGCTCGGGGGCATCACCCCCATGCAGAAACTGGCACTCGCTGCCTAGCTCCACTTCTGCTGTCCGCTAAAAGCGGGGGGATTACCGCGCCATGGCAGGCGCGGGAATTCAGGTCAGGCTGGGCAGGGCAGTGAAGGCTGCAAGGATGCGTTTGGGCTATTCTCAGGAAGCCTTGGCCGATGAATTGGGTATGCATCGCACCCAACTGGGCCATATCGAGCAAGGGCTCAAGGATTGCCGGCTTTCAACGATCGTCAGGATCTCAACGGCGCTCGGGCTCCCACTGAGCCAGTTGTTCGAGCAAATCGAGGCTAGTGAATAGTGGGCTACCTGCCCTGTCGGGACCGGCGCCGCTAGTCTGAACGATTTCCTTGATATGGGCTTGCTAACATAAGTACGGGCAAGACCGTCGTCGCGGCGCTGGCTGGCATGCTGGCGGTCGAGGCCGGCAAACAGGTCGCATTGGCTGCACCCACCGAGCTCCTGGCCGAACAGCACCTGGCCAACCTCAAGGCATGGCTGGAACCCCTGGGCGTGCGCGTGGCCTGGCTGGCCGGCAAGGTGACCGGCAAGGCGCGCGCGCAGGTGCTGGCCCAGGTGGCGTCGGGCGAGGCGCAGGTCGTAGTGGGCACGCATGCGCTGATGCAGGAAACGGTGATCTTCCACGATCTGGGGCTGGCCATCGTCGACGAACAGCACCGCTTCGGCGTGCACCAGCGGCTCGCGCTGCGCGACAAGGGCGCGGGTGGGAACCGCGTGCCGCACCAGTTGGTGATGACCGCCACGCCGATCCCGCGCACGCTGGCGATGGCGGCTTACGCGGACCTGGACGTGTCGGCCATCGATGAACTGCCACCGGGCCGCACGCCGGTGCAGACCGTCGCGCTCAGCGCGGAGCGCCGGCCGGAACTGGTCGAGCGGATCCGTGCCGCATGCGCCGAGGGGCGCCAGGCCTACTGGGTCTGCACGCTGATCGACGATAGCGACGAGGTGGTCGCGCAGGCTGCGCAGACCACGTACGAAGCGTTGTCCGCTTCGTTGCCTGCGCTGCGCGTCGCGCTCGTGCACGGTCGCATGAAGGCGGCCGACAAGCAGGCCACGATGCGTCGCTTCAAGGAAGGCGAGGCCGACCTGCTCGTGGCGACGACCGTGATCGAGGTGGGCGTCGATGTGCCCAATGCCTCGCTGATGATCATCGAGAACGCGGAGCGGCTCGGCCTGGCGCAGTTGCACCAGCTGCGGGGCCGGGTGGGGCGCGGCGCGACCGCGTCCAGCTGCGTGCTGATGTACCAGCCACCGCTGTCGGCGATGGCCAAGCACCGCCTGGCGACGATGCGCCAGACCAACGATGGTTTCGTCATCGCCGAGAAGGACCTCGAACTGCGTGGCCCGGGCGAACTGCTGGGCACCCGGCAGACCGGGCTCGCCGCCTTCCGCGTGGCCGATCTCGCCCGCGATGCCGGCTTGCTGCCGCAGGTGCATGCGCTCGCGGAGCGGTTGCTGGCCGAGGACCCCGCGGTCGCCGATCGCGTGATCCATCGCTGGGTCGGCGGCGCGGCGCGCTACGCCTCGGCATGATGCAGCGCGGCTTCCGCTGGTCATCCATCGGTGCGAGACTCGACCCCCGATAGAAGAAGCGAAGCCTGATGACGGACAAGATTCCCCTGCTCATCGACACCGATCCCGGCGTCGACGACGCCCTCGCCCTGCTGATGGCGTTCAACGATGCGCGCCACGACATCGTCGGCCTGACCATCGCGGCCGGCAACGTGGGCCTGCAGTACACCGTGCGGAATGCATTGAAGCTGTGCGAGGTGGCGGGCCGCGACGACATCCCCGTGTTCGCCGGCGCACCGGCCCCGCTGCTGCATCCTTCGCCGGACGCCGGCTATGTGCACGGGCAGGACGGATTCGGCGACGTCGGCTTCGCGCCGGCCGCGCGCCAGGCCGAGGACGAACATGCGGCGCTGGCCATCCTGCGCCTGTCCCACGAACACGCCGGCCGGCTGGTGCTGGTCGCGCTGGGGCCGCTGACCAACATCGCGCTGGCGCTGAAGCTGGACCCCACGCTGCCGCAGCGCATTGCCCGTTTCGTGGTGATGGGAGGCGCGGTCACCTGCCACGGCAACATCACGCCCGCGGCGGAGTTCAATTTCTACTTCGATCCCGAAGCAGCGCATATCACGCTGCAGGCCTTCGAGCGCTACGACCTGGCCGACTGGGAAGCCACCATCGCGCATGGCCTGCCGCACGACCAGGTCGCCGCGTGGCTGGCGGCCGATAGCGACCGGGCCCGGTTCTACGACCGCATCTCCGAGAAGACCCGGCTGTGGTCGGCCGACCGCCGTGGCGACCACTGGTTCGCTGCCGATGCGTTGGCCATGGCCTTCGTGCTCGCCCCGGAAGGCGCGCTGGAGCTGGCCGAGCGTCCTCTGGCGATTGAGCTGCAGGGCGCACACGCCCGTGGCGCCTCGGTGGTCGACTGGCGTCGGGAGGGCGGCCAGCCGGACCAGGCCAACATCCTGCTGCGCTATGACCAGGGCCGGTTCCAGGACCTGATCCGGGACGCGCTGGCGGCTGGCTGAGGGCCGGGTTGCGCCGACGGGGGAGGAGGGGCTACAATGCCGCTCTTCCATTCCCGCTACACGGTGTTACCGCCATGAAGGCCGACATCCACCCGAATTACCGCGAAGTCGTCTTCCACGACGTGACCTCCGATTTCAAGATCCTGACGCGCTCCACGCTGGGCAGCAAGGAAACGACGAAGTGGGAAGACGGTAACGAGTACCCGCTGGTCAAGGTCGAAATCTCCTCGGCCTCGCACCCGTTCTACACGGGTAAGCACAAGGTCATCGACACCAGCGGCCGTATCGACAAGTTCCAGAAGCGCTACGCGCGCTGATCGAACCGTCGTTCGCCTGATCCGCCTGCGGCCGCGCCTCGTGCGCGGCCGTTCGCGTTTGCGCGCACCCATCGTGCGTCTCGCCGGAACAAAGGGTTGCGTCTGCGGCCTTATTCTTTGGTCTGACTTTGGTGCGGTATCGAGCGACGGCTCCAGACCCGCTATGCGATAATTCGGCTCATCCAAGGTTCACTCCCTGGACTCCCGTCACGCGCCGACCGGACCTCTGGCCGGCGTTACCCCACGAAGGAGCGCACACTGTGTCCGAACTTGACCAGGTCACGCTGAATGCCGGCGACAAATCCGTCGTCCTGCCCGTCCTGAAACCCACGCTTGGCAACGACTGCGTCGACATCGCCAAGCTGACCAAGGAAACCGGTCTTTTCACCTACGACTCGGGTTTCACCGCCACCGCCAGCTGCAAGTCGGCCATCACCTATATCGATGGCGACAATGGCGTGCTGCTGTACCGCGGCTACCCCATCGAGCAGTTGGCCAAGCACTCCAGCTTCCTGGAAGTCTCCTACCTGCTGATGAATGGCGAGCTGCCGACCCCGCAGGAATTCGCCAAGTTCGAGCACGAAGTCACGCATCACACGATGATGCATGAGTCGCTGAAGAACTTTCTGCACGGCTTCCATTACGACGCGCACCCGATGGCCATGCTGGCCGGCACGGTCGCTTCGCTGTCGGCGTTCTACCACGACACGCTCGACCTGGAAGACCCCGAGCAGCGCCGCCTGGCCGCCATCCGCTTGCTGGCGAAGATGCCGACCCTGGCGGCCGCCGCCTATCGCTATTCGATCGGCTGGCCGATCCGTTACCCGCGCAACAACCTCGAGTACGTCGACCGCTTCCTGCACATGATGTTCGAAGTGCCGAGCGAGCCGCTGGAGACGAATCCGGTCGTCGCCAAGGCGCTGGACCTGCTGTTCATCCTGCATGCCGACCATGAGCAGAACGCGTCGACGTCGACCGTGCGCCTGGTGGGCTCGACCGGCGCCAACCCGTACGCCTCGGTCGCCGCCGGCATCACCGCCCTGTGGGGCCCTGCGCACGGCGGCGCCAACGAAGCCGTGCTGAAGATGCTGGAAGAGATCGGTACGCCGGACAAGGTCGAAACGGCGATCGCCAAGGCGAAGGACAAGGAGTCGGGCTTCCGCCTGATGGGCTTCGGCCACCGCGTCTACAAGAACTTCGATCCGCGCGCCAAGATCATCCGCGAGATGACCCACAAGGTGCTGGGCGAGCTGGGTGTCGACGATCCGCTGCTGGAAGTGGCGATGAAGCTGGAAGAGGCCGCGCTGAAGGACGAGTACTTCATCCAGCGCAAGCTCTACCCGAACGTCGATTTCTACAGCGGCATCATCTACAAGGCGCTGAAGATCCCGACCGAGATGTTCACCGTCATGTTCGCCATCGGCCGTACCGCCGGCTGGGTGTCGCACTGGCTGGAACAGCAGGTCGATCCGGAAGCGAAGATCGGCCGTCCGCGCCAGATCTACACCGGCTACGCGCCGCGTGACTACGTGCCCACCGGGAAGCGTTGATCCTCCCGCATGGCAGACAGAAGGCCCCGGAAGGGGCCTTCTGCATTTGCGCAGTCAGGCGTCGGGGCCGATCTCGACGCGCGTGGACAGGGCATGCAGCGCGAACCCGTGGATGGCCTCGTCCACCGTGGTCGTGCAATCGGACAGCACGCTGACCCGGTATCGCGCGGCGCCAGGCGACACCGCGGTGAACGCCACGCAGTTCTGCGTCATCATCCCGGCGATCCGCAGGTGCGTCGCGCCGACTTCCGCCAGCAACGCGCCCAGCGAGGTCTGGTGGAAGCTGTCGGCGAACTGTTTCACGACCACCGGCGCGTCAGGTGCGGCGGCGAGGATGCGCTCATGGATCGCCGCGCCCGTGCTGCCGGGCCTGAAGAAGCCGGCTTCGGACGACGCGGACACGTGCTGGACCAGCACGATGGACTCGCCGCGCGCCTTGGCACGCGCGATGGCGGTTACGGTGGCGTCCAGGACCGGTCCGGCGTTCCAGAGCGGAAACGCGCCGCCGGGAAAGTAGTCGTTCTGGATGTCGATGACGATCAGGGCGGTGCGCATGCGTTGCCTCGGGAGGGACGGTACGGACATGCTAGGGAGCCGCGCCGCGCCCGTGAATTGCGGTCCGCAAGAATCCGCGTCGTTCTGCTTGAGGTTTGGAAGACATGCCACTGGACAAGATGAGCCGGACCC
The DNA here is from genome assembly GCF_001427585.1 of Pseudoxanthomonas sp. Root630. Classification (GTDB taxonomy): domain Bacteria; phylum Pseudomonadota; class Gammaproteobacteria; order Xanthomonadales; family Xanthomonadaceae; genus Pseudoxanthomonas_A. Next base: position 6,422 of record NZ_LMGY01000001.1, read on the forward strand.
TCCTAGCCCACCTCGGGCGTGATGCGCGCGCCAGCTGGCAGGCGCTCGGCCGCCAGGTGCACCTGACCGGACAGGCGGTGGCGACCCGCGTGCAGCAGATGGTCGAAGACGGCACGATCCGCCGCTTCACCGTCGTACGCGGCGACTTGCGGCGCTATTTCGTCACCGTGTTCATGGACACGCCGCGGTTCGAGGACTTCGAACATTTCCTGCAGGCGCGCGAGGAGGTCGAGAGCGCGAGCAAGATCGCCGGCGAGGGGTGCTACCACGTGGTCCTCGCCTGCGAGGGCGACGCGGCGCTGGAGGCCTTCACGCAGGCGCTGCTGGCGTTCGGCCGCTACAAGGTGGCCAGCGAAATGCGACGCGTGAAGGACTGAGCGGCGCTCAGCGCACGGGTACCGTCGGCAGGTCCAGCAGGGCGTCCTGGCCGCCGCGCAAGCGCGGCGCCGTGGCGGCGACGATCTCGTGCGGGAAGCCGGCCGCGATCGCGCTCGCATCGTCCAGGCGCTGGCGCTGCGCATCACTGAGCGTCGCCTCCGTCGCCGCCAGGTTGTCCTGCAGTTGCTCCGGCGTGCGCGGACCGATGATGGGCAATACCTGCCTGCCCAGCACCCAGGCGATGGCGACCTGGCCCGGCGTCAGGCCGGTCTCCCCGGCGATCGCCAGCACGGCGTCCACCGTCGCGGTCTTGCGCGCATCGCTTTCGCCGTGGATCACCACGCCCAGGCCTTGCGCGCGCCCGGTTTCGCCCTTCCGGTACTTGCCCGTCAGCAGGCCGCCCCCCAGCGGCGACCAGCCCACGGTACCCAGGCCGAACGCGCGCGCCATCGGCAGCAGCTCGCGCTCCACCGTGCGTTCGACCAGGCTGTATTCGAGCTGCACGGCCGCGATCGGCGCCCAGCCGCGCAGCTCGGCCAGCGTGGCTGCGGTGGCCACCCGCCAGGCAGGGAAGTCCGACAGCCCGGCATAAAGGATCTTGCCCGCGCGCACCAGCCCGTCCAGCCCGCGCGCGATCTCCTCGATGGGCGTGTGGCCATCGGGCATGTGGACCCAGAGCAGGTCGATGCGATCCGTCTTCAATCGCCGCAGGCTGCCTTCCACCGACTGGACCAGGGTCTTGCGGCTGTTGCCGGTGTCCTGCAGGCCGGCATCCGCGCGGGCACCCAGGGAGTACTTGGTCGCCAGCACGATCGCGTCGCGTTCGCCTGCGATGAATTCGCCCACCATTTCTTCGGATTGGCCGAACTGGTACTGGTCCGCGGTGTCGATGAAGTTGCCACCGGCGCTGCGGTAGCCCGAATAGATGCGGTGGGCTTCGTCCCGGTCGGAGCCGTAGCCCCACCCCTTGCCGAAGTTGCCCGTGCCGAGCGCCAGCGCGGACACGCGCAGGCCGGTGTTGCCGAAGACGCGGTAGCGCATGCGGGATCTCCCGGTCAGCGTCCTGCCGCGCGGGGCGGCGGGAATCGCCCCGCCAGTGGACGCTGGCCGGGATTGCGGGTCTTGCATGTGCTTGCGCATCCGCTGGACGCGCGCGCCCTGCCGCGCGGGGTCAGCGCAGGGCGTCGGACTCGTAGCCTGCGATCTCCGCCTCGGCCAGCAACGCTCGCAGCTGCGCGGCCGACGCGCGCTTCATCGGCTTTTCATCGACGGCGGACAGTGGCGCCTGGCGCAAGGCGTCGAGCGGCAGGACGGTCAGGTCGAAGCTCAGCTCTTCGGCACTGAACACCCACACCGGCAGGTCGGCCACGCGTTCCCTGTCCATGCGCAGGCGGCGGGTACGCGCTTCGGCGGGGATGTGGTGTTCCTCCAGGAGGCGGGTGACCGCGTCGGGGTCGTCGCTGTGGACGTGCAACTGCACCGGCGAGTTGCCGTCGGCCGTGCCGTCCAGCACCGCGCCTACCAGGCGCGGCGAGAATGCGGCGAGGAACTCCATGGCGCGCTGCGCCGCCTCGCGCCGGCGGCGCAGGCCCTCGATGTGCGCGTCGCCGACGAACAGGCGCTGGTAGCTGCGCAGGGCGTCCTCGATCTCGCGGTTACGCGGCAGCGACGCATCGTCGTGGATGCCGAGCCGGCTGGCGGCCTTGAGCTTGGCCTGGTGGAAATCGCGGATACCGCCTTCGGCCATCAGGCGCGCGGCTTCGTGGGCGAGCCGCTGGCGACGCTCGCGGGTGCGGGTTTCGGCGTGCTGACGGGCGTGGTGCATGGCAGGCCTTCGCGTCGAACCTGCCCCGAATGTACACCATGCCCCTGCGATGTCGATGACGGCGCATGCGAGCCGTCATCGGGTCTTCACCCTTGCGCGGATCAGAAGATGTCGAAGGCCTCTTCGTCCGGCACCGCGTCTTCGGGACCGTACAGGTCGTAATCCTGGATGCGTTCCATGTCCTCGACCTTCACCCACTCGGTGACGCCGTTGAGCGTGGCCTGGACCATGCCTTCGGGCGGATCGTTCGACGCCACCGGCTTGTCCTTCAGCGCCACGCGCATGTAGTCGATCCAGATCGGCAGCGCGGCCTTGCCGCCGTACTCGCGATAGCCCAGCGATTGGAAGTTGTCGCGGCCCACCCAGACGACGGTGGAATACTGGCCACCGAAGCCGCCGAACCACGCATCGCGGTGGTCGTTGGTGGAGCCGGTCTTGCCGCCCACGTCCTCGCGTCCGAGCACCTTTGCCGCCGTGCCGGTGCCGCGCTGGACGACGTCGCGCATCATCGACACCAACTGGTATGCGGTGCGTTCGTCGATCGCGCGCGGCGCGGTGGCGAGGTTCGGGTCGGCCGGCTTCTCCTCGGCCTTCGGCTTGCCGGCGGCGGCCGGCGTCGCCGGCTTGGCCGCTGCGGTGGGGCCGAAGTTGAAGCCATCCACCACCTGGCTGGCCGGCGCACTGCCGCCCTGCTGGCCCTGGCCGCAACCCCGGCACGCGACGGCGGCGTTCTCCTTGAACACCACGTTGCCCTCGCGGTCCTTCACTTCGTCGATGAACCACGGGGTGACGCGGGAGCCGCCGTTCGCGAACACGGCGTAGCCGCGCGCCATCGAGAGCGGCGTCAGCGACGCAGTGCCCAGCGACATGGAGAGGTTGGGCGGCAGCTCCGCTTCCTCGAAGCCGAACTGGCTGATGTAGGTGCGTGCGAACGGTACGCCGATGCCATCCAGCAGGCGGACGGACACCAGGTTGCGCGATTGCACCAGCGCTTCGCGCAGGCGCATGGGGCCGCGGAAACCGCCGCCGTCGTTCTGCGGGCGCCACATGTGCCCGCGGCGGTCGCGGAACACGACCGGCGCGTCGAGCACGATGGAGGCGGGATTGAAGCCCTTTTCGAACGACGCCGCGTACAGGAACGGCTTGAAGCTGGAGCCCGGCTGCCGGCGTGCCTGGGTGGCGCGGTTGAACTTGTTGCCCGCGAAGCTGTAGCCGCCCACCAGTGCGCGCAGTGCGCCGTTGTTCGCATCCAGCGACACCAGTGCGGCCTGGGCGCGCGGGATCTGGTCGATCACGTAGCTGCCTTCGTCCTTGCCGGCCTTGATACGGGTCAGGTCGCCGCGCTTGAGCAGTTTGGCGGGGCTGCGGCCGGTCCACTTGCTGGCCGCAGCCGGCAGGGTGATCTCCTTGCCGTCGGCCATGACGACCGTGGCGCTGCCGTCCTCGTTCGTGCGCGCGACGACGACGGGCTGCAGGCCGTTCTGGGGCGGAATACCACGCAGATGGGTGGCGAGCGCGGCCGCGTCCGCATCGGCCGCCACGTCGAAATGACGCTCGACGCCGTTCCAGCCGTGGCGGTGGTCGTACAGGCCCAGGCCGTCGCGGACGGCCGCGTTGGCGGCGTCCTGCAGGGTGGCGTCCAGCGTGGTGGTCACGTGGTAGCCCTTGGTCAGGGCTTCGGGGCCGAAGCGGGCGATCATTTCCTGGCGCACCATTTCGGACACGTAGGGCGCGTTGACCTCCACCGGCCGCTCGTGCGGCTTGGCGTGCATCGGCTCGGCCTTGGCCGCGGCGGCCTCGGCGGCGGTGATGTAGCCGTCTTCGCGCATCCGTTCGACCACGTACGCACTGCGCTGCTGGTTGCGGCCGGGATTGCTGATCGGGTTGCCGCTGGACGGGAACTTCAGTGCGCTCACCAGTGTGGCGGCTTCCGCCAACGTCAGCTGGTCCAGCGTCTTGCCGTAGTAGTACTCGGCGGCCGCGGCCACGCCGTACGAGCGGTTGCCGAAGAAGCTCTTGTTGAGATAGAGCTCCAGGATCTCGTCCTTGGTCAGCATCTTCTCGATGCGGACGGCCAGCATCATCTCGACCAGCTTGCGGGTGTAGCTGTACTCGGAGCTGAGGAACCACTGCCGCGCCACCTGCTGGGTGATGGTGCTGCCGCCGGCCACGCGGCCCTCCTTGCGGCTGACGATCTGCCAGACGGCACGCGCGATGCCGGTGGGGTCCACGCCATTGTGCTCGTAGAACTTGCTGTCCTCGGCGGCGATGAAGGCCTGCTTCACCCGGGGCGGGACCTGGCTGATCTGGACGGGATAGCGGCGGATTTCGCCGTACAGCCCCATCAGGCGGCCATCGCTGGCGTAGATGTAGAGGGGTTCCTGCAGTTCGACGTTCCGCAGGGCCTGGACGTCCGGGACCTTGGACGAGACCGTGTAATACAGCACCCCCAGGCCGACCGCGCCGGCAAGGGCAAGTATCAGGAACGTGATGAGGGTCCAACGGAGAAGACGACGGAACCGGGACATCCAGTGCTTTCCGATTGCAGAATTCGTGGCGGCAGAGTATAGATGACCGCCGGGATCGCCACAGGTGATCCCAAGGGGAACAGGGACTTGGGGAACAACCCTCGTGAAACGTGACAAGCGGCACAGCCACGTAAACGGCGGTTGCCAAGCGTAAAAACTTGGTTATTAATGTGGGCGCGCACCGTGCGCCTTGTGCCCGTCGGAAGGGGAAAGACCGTGGGGCTACTCCCAAAAAGCCAATCGCCGCTGATCGGCGTCGATATCAGTTCGACTGCGGTGAAACTGCTGCAGCTCTCGCGCGTGGGCAACCGTTTCCGGGTTGAGCACTACGCCGTCGAGCCGCTGCCGCCCAATGCCGTCGTCGAGAAGAACATCGTCGAGGTCGAGGCGGTCGGCGAAGCCATCCGCCGCGCCGTGAACCGTGCCGGCAGCAAGGCCAAGCACGCGGCCGCGGCCGTCGCCGGTTCCGCGGTGATCACCAAGATCATCCCGATGCCTGCCGACCTGGACGAGAGCGACCTGGAGGCCCAGGTCGAGCTCGAGGCCGTCAACTACATCCCGTACCCGATCGAGGAAGTGAACATCGATTTTGAGGTGCTGGGGCCCATGCCCAATAACCCCGAGATGGTGCAGGTGCTGTTGGCCGCGTCCCGTTCGGAGAACGTCGAACTGCGCCAGTCCGCACTCGAACTGGGCGGGTTGACCGCCAGGATCATGGACGTGGAAGCCTTCGCGGTGGAGAACGCCTTCGCCCTGATGGCGAACGACCTGCCGGTCCCCCAGGACGGCGTGGTCGCCCTGGTCGACATCGGCGCCACCATGACCACGCTGAACGTCCTTCGTCGCGGCCGCAGCCTGTACAGCCGCGAACAGGTGTTCGGCGGCAAGCAGCTCACCGATGAAGTGATGCGCCGTTACGGCCTGACCTACGAGGAAGCCGGCCTGGCCAAGCGCCAGGGCGGCCTGCCAGAGAGCTACGAAGTCGAAGTGCTGGAGCCCTTCAAGGAAGCGACCGTCCAGCAGGTCAGCCGCCTGCTGCAGTTCTTCTATGCGGGCAGCGAGTTCAATCGCGTCGACCAGATCGTCCTTGCCGGTGGCTGCGCCGCGCTGGCCGGGCTGCCGGAAATGGTCGAGGAGCAGTTGGGCGTCCCCACGGTCGTCGCCAACCCGCTGGCGCAGATGACCCTCGGCCCACGCGTGCAGGCGCATGCGCTGGCACAGGATGCTCCCGCATTGATGATCGCCACCGGCCTGGCTTTGAGGAGCTTCGACTGATGGCAAGAATCAACCTACTCCCGTGGCGCGCGGAGCGCCGCGTCCAGCGGCAGCGCGAGTTCTACGTGATGTTGGGCGCCGCGGCCGTCGCCGGCCTGCTGCTGTCGTTCCTGCTGTGGTTCCACTACGACCGCCAGGTGGCGGGCCAGACCGAGCGCAACGACTTCCTGAAGGCCGAGATCACCAAGGTCCAGGCCCAGAACAAGGAAATCGAGCGCCTGGACGAGCAGAAGCGCCGTCTGCTGGCGCGCAAGGAAGTGATCGAGAAGCTGCAGGCCAACCGCTCGCAGATGGTGCACCTGTTCGATTCGCTCGTGCGCACCATTCCCGACGGCGTGATGCTGGGCAACATCAAGCAGGACGGCGAGGTGCTGACGCTCGAGGGCCGCGCCCAGTCCAATGCCCGGGTGAGCGCCTACATGCGCAACCTGGAGACGTCCGGCTGGATGACCAAGCCGGAGCTTGCGATCATCGAGTCCAAGCCTGAAGAGGTCAAAACACTGACCAATACGGGCGCCAGCCGCGCGCTGCCCTATGTGTTCAAGCTGACGGTGCGCTTGGCGAACCCGACGGCGGAGCAGGAAGCGGAGACTGCCGCCGATGGCGCCGCGCCCGCTGCCGTCCCCGGCGCCGCGCCCGCACCGCTGGAAGGCCAGTCGCCCGCCGCTCCCGCCACGCCCGCTCCGGCCACGCCTGCGCCCACGACGCCGTCTCCGGCTCCCGCGCCGGCGACATCGCCGCCCGCCGCGCCGGCCGGTAAAACTCCCCCGGCCACCGGGAGCGCCTCATGAGCCAGAAGAAGAAGACGTCCCTCAACAACCTGGACTTCAACAACATCGGCGCGTGGCCGCAGAACGCCAAGGTCGGCTTCTGCGTGATCCTTGCGCTGTTCATCCTGGCCTTCTCCTATTTCCTCTTCATCAAGGGCAAGACGGAGACGCTGGATGGCCTGGAACAGGAAGAAGTGCGCCTGCGCCAGGATTTCGAGAAAGAACAGGCCAAGGCAGCGAACCTCGAGCCCCTGAAGCAGCAGCTCGCGCAGATGGAGCAGGTGCTCCAGCAGATGCTGCGCCAACTGCCCAGCAAGACCGAGATGCCGGACCTGATCATCGACATCTCGCAGACGGCGCTGTCCAGCGGCCTGGCCAACGAGCTGTTCCAGCCGGAACCGGAGACGCTGAAGGAGTTCTACGCCGAGAAGCCGATCCAGCTGCGCATGGTGGGCAACTACCACCAGTTCGGCGCCTTCGTCAGCGGCGTGGCGTCGCTGCCGCGCGTGGTCATCCTGACCATGCACGATATCTCGCTGCAGCCCAAGGCCGGCAAGGGCGGCATCAACCGCGGTGCGCTGGAGCTGTCGGGTACCGTGAAGACCTATCGCTACCTGGATGAGAAGGAAGTGGCGGACCAGGAAGCGGCGGCTGCCGCCGCTGCCAAGGGTCAGCCCGCACCTGCCGCAGGGGGAGCACCATGATCCGCACTGATTTGCGCTGGCTGATGCTGGGTGCGCTGGTGTTCGTGGGTGGATGCGCCCGCGGCGTGACCAGTACGCCGGGCGATGCGCCGAACCTGGAAAGCTGGGTGGCGGACGTGCGGGCTCGCCCCGCACCGCCGCTGGATCCGCTGCCGGTCATGCAGCAGTTCGAAACGTTCGAGTACGCGGCGCAAACGCTGCGCGATCCATTCAGCGACGCCTGGAACAACGCGGAAGGAGGAGGCCTGCGGCCCGATCCGAACCGTCGAAAGGAAACGCTGGAACAGTATCCGCTGGACAGCCTGGACATGGTCGGCACGATCGGCAAGGGCGCGGCTCTGGTGGCACTGGTGATGGGGCCCGACAAGGTCACCTACCGGGTACGTCCGGGAAACTACCTGGGGCAAAGCGATGGCCGGGTCACCTCGGTCCGCGAAGATGGGTTGGAACTTGTCGAACTAGTGCCGGATGGCGCAGGTGGCTGGCTGGAACGGCCCGCTTCCATTGCGCTTGAAGATCAATGATTGGGGGATACACGATGACCGCTTCGAACGCCTACCGCCTGCGGCCCTCCCGGCGCCTGGCCACTCTCCGGGCCTGCTCTCTGGGACTGGCCATCGGCCTGCTGGCGGCCGCCAGTGCGGCCAGCGCCGCGTCCCCGGCTCAACAGGCACCTGCCTCCACCGCGTCCGCGCAAGCGGCGCAACCCGTGTCGGTGTCGAACATCGACTTCCGCCGCGGTGAAGACGGTGCGGGCCGACTGATCGTCAAGTTCGACGGCCAGGGCGCCACGCCGGACCTGCGCAACCAGGGCAACAGTGTGGTCGTCGACGTGGGCAACGCCACGCTGCCGGCCTCGTTGCAGCGACCGCTCAACGTGGTCGACTTCGCCACGCCGGTCCAGCGCGTCGAAGCGCAGTCCAAGGCGGGCGGGACGCAGCTCGTGCTCAGCACGCGGGGCGATTTCGAATCGCTCGCCTACCAGTCGGGCAACGAGTACGTCGTCGAGATCGTGCCGCGCACGGGCCAGAAGGCCGTGGGCGGTGCGAGCGCTTCCGCCGGCACCAGTTCCTCCGCCATCGTCGCGGCGGCGCAGAAGGTGGCCAGCGAGGCCCGTCGCTACGGCGGCCGGCCGGTGACGTTCAACTTCCAGGACGTGCCGGTACGCACCGTCCTGCAGCTGATCGCCGAAGAGTCCAACCTCAACATCGTCGCGTCCGATACGGTGCAGGGCAATGTCACCCTGCGCCTGGTCAACGTGCCGTGGGACCAGGCGCTGGACATCGTCCTGCGCGCCAAGGGCCTGGACAAGCGTCGCGACGGCAACGTCGTGTGGGTCGCGCCGCAGCCTGAGCTGGCCAAGTTCGAGCAGGACAAGGAAGACGCGCGTATCGCGATCGAGAACCGCGAAGACCTGATCACCGACTACGTGCAGGTCAACTACCACTCCGCCAGCGCCATCTTCAAGGCACTGACCGAAGCCAAGGGCGTCGGCAATAGCGGCGGTGGCGGCGGCAGCGGCAACGGGCAGAACGAGAACGGCTTCCTGTCCCAGCGCGGCCGCCTGGTGGCGGACGAGCGCACCAACACGCTGATGATCAGCGACATCCCGAAGAAGGTCGCGCAGATGCGCGAACTGATCGCGGTGATCGACCGTCCGGTCGACCAGGTCATCATCGAAGGCCGGATCGTCATCGCGACCGACACCTTCGCCCGTGACCTCGGCGCACGCTTCGGCATCAGCGGCCGCCGCACCGGCGATCGCACGCAGATCATCGGCGGCAACATCACCGACAACGTCAACGTCGGCAACGGGGACGATCGCGTCCTCCCGCGCGACATGAACGTGAACCTCCCCGCCAGCGGCTTCATCGACAACACGGCGGCGAGCATCGCCTACACGCTGCTGGGCCGTAACTTCGACCTGGACCTGGAACTGTCCGCGCTGCAGGAAGAAGGTCGTGGCGAAGTGATCTCCAACCCGCGCCTGGTGACCACCAACCAGCGCGAAGCGGTGATCAAGCAGGGTCGCGAAGTCGGCTACCTGACCGTCACCGGCAGCGGCACCGGCACCAACAGCGTGCCGACCGTGCAGTTCAAGGAAGCCCTGCTGGAACTGAAGGTGCTGCCCACCATCACCGACGACAACCGCGTCTTCCTGAACCTCAACGTCAAGAAGGACGAAGTGGTCCAGTTCGTGGACCTGGGCATCTACGGCTCCGTCCCCGAACTGGCCCGCCGCGAAATCAACACCGCCGTGCTGATCGAAGACGGCCAGACCGTGGTGATCGGCGGCGTGTACGAGTTCAGCGACCGCGCCAGCGTGGCCAAGGTGCCGTTCCTGGGCGACATCCCCTTCCTGGGCAATCTGTTCAAGAAGAAGGGTCGCAGCAAGGAGAAGGCCGAGCTGCTGATCTTCGTCACCCCGAAGGTCCTGCGGGTGGCCGAGCGCCGCTGAGCGCCGCCAGTCCGGCAGATGGAAGAAGGGGGCCTCAGGCCCCCTTTTTCTTTGCGTGCGTCGCGTATCTGAATCGCGACGTCGCGTGCCGATGGTCCTGTGAACCTTCCGGCCGTGCTTGGGTCAAAATCGGCCTCCACACCGACTCCCGGCCAGCCCATGGATTCCTCCCCTGTCAGTCCCGATCCGCCGGCGGATGCCCGGGCATCGCTGCATGACGCTTTCGCGCGACTGCGTGAGGACCTGTCGCGCACCATCGTCGGCCAGGCCGCGCTGGTCGAGCGCCTGCTGATCGCGCTCCTGGCCGATGGCCACCTGCTCGTGGAGGGCGCGCCTGGCCTGGCGAAGACCACCGCGATCCGCGCATTGGCGTCACGGTTGCAGGCCGAGTTCGCGCGCGTCCAGTTCACGCCCGACCTGCTGCCTGCCGATCTCACCGGCACGGAGGTCTGGCGGCCGCAGGAAGGACGTTTCGAGTTCCAGGCCGGACCCATCTTCCATCCGCTGCTGCTGGCGGACGAGATCAATCGTGCGCCCGCCAAGGTGCAGTCCGCCCTGCTCGAAGCGATGGGCGAGCGCCAAGTGACGGTGGGCCGCCACACCTATCCGCTGCCGGCGCTGTTCCTCGTGATGGCCACGCAGAATCCGATCGAACAGGAAGGCACGTTCCCGCTGCCGGAAGCGCAGCTCGACCGCTTCCTGATGCATGTGAAGATCGGCTATCCCGAGGCGGCGGCCGAGGCGGACATCCTCCGCCTTGCGCGCGATCGCGCGCGCGACGACATGCAGGCCGTGTCCGCCGTGGTCGAACGGATGCCGCTGGACGATGTGTTCCGTGCCCGTGCCCAGGTGCTGGACCTGCACCTTGCTCCAGCGCTGGAGCGTTACCTCATCGAACTGGTCCTGGCGTCGCGCGACGCGTCGCGCTACGACGCTGCGCTCGCGCGCCGCATCGCGTGGGGTGCGAGCCCGCGTGGTTCCATCGCGCTGGAGCGGTGCGCGCGTGCGCGCGCCTGGTTGGCGGGCCGCGACTACGTGACGCCGGACGACATCCGCGCGATCGCGCCGGATGTCCTCCGCCACCGCGTACTGCCGAGCTACGAGGCCACCGCGGAAGGCTGGGACGGCGACCGGCTGGTGAAGGCCCTGCTGGACGTCGTGCCCCTGCCCTGAGCGGGCGCTCCGGTTTCCGACACCCTCCATGAGCGACGGCATCGTCCCCACCCTGCAGGAACTGATCGCGTTGCGCGCCAGCGCGCAGCGACGTCCGCCCGCGCGGCGTGGCCGGCACTCCGTCACCGGCCCTTCGGCGTCGCCCCTGCGCGGGCGCGGCATGGAGTACGCGGAGTCCCGCGAGTACGTGGCCGGCGACGACGTGCGCCACATCGACTGGCGACTGACCGCGCGCAGCGGCCGCACGCATACCAAGCTCTTCCAGGCGGAACGCGAGCGGTTGACGCTCGTCGTCGCCGATACATCGCCGCTGCTGTACTTCGGCACGCGCCTGCGCTTCAAGTCCGTGCAGGCCGCGCGCGCAGGCGCGATCGCCGCGTGGCAGGCGGTGCGCGAGGGGGACCGGCTGGCGATCCTGCGCGGCAGCACGACCGAAGCCCCGCTCCCACCGGCATCGGGAACGCGTGGCGCGCTGCGCGTGCTGGATGCGCTGGTCCGCTGGTACGCGAAGCCACCGGCGGACGACGTCGGGCTGGCCTTCGCCCTCGATCACGCTGCGCGCCTGCTTCGTCCCGGTTCGCGCCTGCTGGTGCTCGCGGAACCGCACAGCGTGGCCGGCATTCCTGACACGCGCTGGACGGCGCTCGCCGCCCACCATGATGTCGTGGTGCTGCTGTTGACGGACCCGCTGGAAACCGATCCGCCCGCGCGCCAACTGCCCTTTGCGGCGGGCGACCGGCGTGTCGAACTCGATCTCGCCAGCCAGGCACAACGCGATGCATGGCGAAGCGAATTCCAGGCGCCGCTCGCGCGCGCGCTGGAGCGTTTGCCCGCACGTGGCGTGCAGGTGCGCACGTTGTCGACCGATGCCGCCAGCGATGGCTGGCTGGTCGCGCTGGGTCGCGCGCAACCACAGGTGGCCTGAGCATGACGCCGGACACGCTGGTGCTGCGCGATGTGCATGTGCCGCCTGCGCCGTCCTGGTGGCCGCCCGCACCGGGATGGTGGCTGGTGGCGGCGATCATTCTGGTGGTGCTGCTGTGCCTGGGCGCCTGGCGTTGGCACCGGCATCGGCGTCGCCAACGGTGGCAGCGCTGGTTCGATGCCGTGCCGCAGGGACGAGCGCCCGCCGAGCAGGTGGCCGCCGCATCGGAACTGCTGCGCCGTGCGGCGCGCCGCGTGTCGTCCTCGGCGGATCGGCTTGAGGGAGAAGCGTGGTTGCAGTTCCTCGACGGCGGGCAGGGGCGCGCTTTCAGCGAAGGTCCGGGGAGACTGTTGCTCGATGGCGGCTATCGCCGCGATGTGGATCCGGTCGAGCTGGCGGCGGCACTTGCCGCGGCCCGCACGCGTTTCCTCGAACTGATGGCGGGGACGCGATGAGCCTCTCGCTCCCGACACTGCAACTGCTGCAGGAGGGCTATGCCGGCTTCGCCTGGCCTTGGGTGTGGCTGGCGTTTCCGCTGCCGTGGCTGGTGCGCTGGGCATTGCCCCCGCGTCGCGCGCAAGCGGATGCCCTCAAGGTGCCTTATGGCAATGCCGTGCAGGTGATCGCCGCACAGGGAGGTCGCGGGTTGCATGGGCGCGGCGCGGCGCTGGCGTGGCTGGTGTGGTTCCTGCTGTGCGCGTCCGTCGCGCGTCCGCAGCAGTTCGGCGATGCGGTGACGCCGCCGGTGAGCGGACGCGACCTGATGCTGGCCATCGACCTGTCGGGCAGCATGACCGAGCCCGACATGGAGCTCGGCGGTACCGTCGTCGATCGGCTGACGGCAGCGAAGGCCGTGCTTGCCGATTTCCTCGACCGCCGCGATGGCGACCGCGTCGGCCTGCTGGTGTTCGGCCAGCGCGCCTACGCGATGACGCCGCTGACCCGCGACCTGAAGACCGTACGTGAGCAACTGCGCGATGCCGTCGCCGGGCTTGCCGGCCGCGAGACCGCGATCGGCGATGCCATCGCGCTGGCGGTACGTCGGCTGCGCACGCAACAGGAGGGCCAGCGCGTGTTGATCCTGTTGACCGATGGCGTGAACTCCGCGGGCGTGCTGACGCCGCAGAAAGCGGCGGAACTGGCGAAGGAGGAGCGCGTGCGCATCCATACCATCGCCTTCGGCAGCGACGGCGCGATGAGCCTGTTCGGCATCCCATTGCCGATGCCGGCCAGTTCGCCGGAAGACATCGACGAGGCGACCCTGCGGGATGTCGCTGCGCAGACGGGCGGGCGGTTCTATCGCGCGCGCGACACCAACGAGCTGGCAGGCATCTACGCCGAGCTGGACCGCCTGGAACCGGTGCAGCAGGCGGGCAAGGCCGTGCGTCCGCGCATCGAGCGGTATCAGTGGCCATTGGCCGCAGCGCTGGGCTTCGCGCTGCTGGCGTTCGTGTGGCCGCGGAGGCGCGCGTGAGCGCTTTCTGGAACACGCTGCACTTCCTGCGCCCGCACTGGTTGTGGGCCTTGCTCGCGCTGCCGGTGCTGGCATGGTGGTGGCGCGTGCAGCGGCATCGCCTGAATGCCTGGCAGGGCCATGTCGATCCGCATCTGCTCCAGCACCTGCTGGTGCGGGGTGGACGTAGCGCACGCACGGGCATGGTGGCCGCCGGGTTGGCCTATGCGCTGGCCGTGCTGGCGCTGGCGGGGCCGAGCTGGCGACAGGGCGAGCAGCCGTTGTGGCAGGCACAGCGCCCGCTGGTGCTGGTGCTGGACCTGTCCAGCCGGATCACCACGCCGGATCTGCCGCCTTCGCGTCTGCTGCAGGTGCGGGCGAAGCTGGCGCGGCTGCTCGACGCACGCGCGGGCAGCCCCGTGGCGCTGGTAGTGTACGCGGACGATGCGTTCACGGTCGCGCCGCTGACCGACGACGCGGGCAACATCCGCCTGTATCTCGACGAACTGTCGCCGGAGATCATGCCGGTGGATGGCCAGCGCGCCGATCGCGGTATCGCCCGCGCGGCGCGGCTGCTGTCGCAGGCGGATTTCCGCAACGGCGATATCCTCGTGCTCACCGACCGCGCGAACAGCGAAGCGTCCATGGCCGCCTCCGAGGCGCGCGCAGAAGGCTATGCCGTGTCCGTGCTCGGACTGGGCACGTCGGCCGGCGCCGCGTATCGCGCCACCGATGGCACGATCGGCCATGCCGCGCTCGATGCTTCGTCCCTGCGTGCAGTGGTCGCCGCGGGTGGCGGCCGCTACGAGCCGGCCACGGCCGACGGCGCGGACTTCGCTGGCCTCGGCATCGCGTCGCCGGCTCTGGACACCGTCGGCGTTTCCACCGCGCCCGGCGGTGGCAAGGCGTGGCGTGATGAAGGGTACTGGCTGCTGATCCCGTTGATGGCGCTCGCGTTGTTGTGGTTCCGTCGTGGTGCGGCGCTGGTCCTGGTGGGAGCGCTGTGGTTGCCGATGGCATCGCCCGCGCGCGCGGCCGGGATCGACTGGTGGCAGCGCAGCGACCAGGCCACGCACGCGCGCCTGGAGAAAGGCGCCGACGCCTATCGCCAGGGCGACTATGCCTCCGCGGAACAGGCCTTTGCCGGCATCGACACGGCCGAGGGCCAGTACAACCTGGGCAATGCACTGGCGAAGCAGCAGCGCTACGACGATGCCGTGGCCGCATACGACCGCGCGCTGCGATTGCAGCCAAGCATGGCCGATGCGGTCGCGAATCGCGCCGCCGTCGACGCCGCGCGCAAGCGACCGCCTTCGCCAGGCGATGGGCAGGGCAAGCCTGGGTCGCAGGGCAGTGGCGACCAGGCGTCCTCGGGTGCGAAGGGCGATGCCTCCGACGGGAAGGAGTCGGGCCAGCAACAGCGCGCATCCCCATCGTCGCAAGACGCTTCGACGCCGCCCTCGGGGAATCCGGGCCAGGCCCAGGCAGGGAAGAACAACGCACCGCCGCCGCGCACGCCGCCCAAGCCGTCGCCCGATCCGGCAACGCAGGCAGCCGCCGATGCGGCGCAACGCGAACGCATGCGCGCCGCGATCGGCGAACAGGACGGGCAGCGCGCCGGGAAGCCGCCGCAGGATGCGCCTGCCGTGCAGGCGGAAACCGCGGAGCAGCGCGAGCGTCGACAGGCGGTCGATGCGTGGCTGAAGCGCGTGCCGGACGAGCCCGGTTCGCTGCTCAAGGCGAAGTTCCGGCTCGAACACGACCGCCGGCAGAGGGAAGGGCAATGAAGTACCGCATCTGGATCCTGCTGGCCGTGCTGATGGTGTGGCCGACGTCGTTGCTCGCGGCGACGCGCGCGTGGTTGGAGCAGTCGCAGATCACGCTGGGCGAGGCAGTGACGCTCAACGTGGAGAGCGATGCGGTGTCCGCCACGCCCGACGTCACGCCGTTGATGCGCGATTTCGAAGTGGAAGGCCAGTCCGACAGCCGCAGCGTGCGGTTGGTGAATGGGCGCATGAGCACCAGCACGACGTTCTCGCTGACGTTGCGGCCGCGCCGCGCCGGCACGCTGGCGATTCCGGCGCTGCAGGTGGGCAATGAGCGCACGGCAGCGCTGACGCTGGAGGTCGGCGCGACGGCGACGGCACGCGCGGCGTCCAACGGCCTGGTGTTCGTCGAGACCGAAGTGGACGATCCCAGCCCCTACGTGCAGCAGTCGGTGGGCGTCACGGTGCGGCTGTACTACGCCACGCCGCTGGTGTCGGGACAACTCGATCTCGATCCGCCCGACGGTGCGCTGCTCCAGCGTGTGGGCGAAATCGTGCAGTCCAGCCGCGAGATCGATGGGCGGCGCTACAGCACCGCCGAGCGTCGCTTCCTGCTGGTGCCCGAGCGCAGCGGCGCGCTGACCCTGCCGGGTCCGCGCTTCGAAGGACGTGGCGCGGGTGGCTGGATGGACGACCTGCTGGGCGGCAACAGCCGCGAGGTCAACATCACCGGCGCGCCGCGTACGCTGCAGGTGAGTGCGCAACCGGCGGGTGCGCCGCAGCCCTGGCTGCCGGTGCGCGACCTGCGCCTGCGCTACACCGCGGTGCCGCAGCAGTTGCGTACCGGCGAAGCGGGCACGCTGGCCATCGAAACCACGGTCGTCGGTGCGACGCAGGCGCAGTTGCCGGAGATCCCCGCGCCGTCGATCCCCGGCGCGCAGGTCTTCGCCGAACCGCCGCAGTTCGACGAGCGTTTCGTCGGTGGCACGCCGCAGGTCACGCTGACGCGCCGCTATTCGATCGTGCCGTCGCAGGTGGGCACGCTGGTGATCCCGGGCACGGCGATGGCGTGGTGGGACGTGCGCGCGGGCGCGGCGCGGCGCGCGACGTTGCCTGACCTGACCCTGCCCGTCGTTGTCGGAACCGGCGCGCTGTCGCCTGCACCCGTCGCGGGAGCGTCGCGCGGTGCGGCCACGCCGCCCACGGGAGCCGATGACGACATCCTGCTCGAGGGCGAACGAAGCATCCCGCCCCGCCTGTGGCCCTGGCTGGCCGCCGGCTTCGCCCTGCTGTGGTTGATCACGTTGCTGTGGGGGCTGACACGGCGCGCAACGGCTGCGTCGGGTCCGCGCGCTCGCGTGCGTGCCGATACAGGCGTGCCGGGCGCCGCACCGCCGGCCACCCACACCGCGGCCGATCTCAAGCGCGCGCTGGATGCGGGCGATCTGGACGACATCGAGGACGTGCTGCGCGGCATGGCGCGCCCGGCCGCGGTCGACCTCGACGATCTGCAGCGCCGGCTCGCCTCGTCCTCCCAGCGCACTGCCGTGGATCTGCTGCGCCGCGCCCGCTGGGCCGGCGGCGATGCGGCGCAGGCGAGGGTGGCGCTGCGCGAGGCCTTCCGCGGCGGTCCGCTGTGGTGCCTGCCAAAGGCGCCCGCGACAGACGAGATATTGCCCCCGCTATACCCATGATCCTTCGCCGCTGGGTCGATGCGGTGCAAACATCGAAAGCCCACTGATGAAACAAGTCCGCTTACGCCCACGGAGTGATTGACGGGCTTGTTTCACTGCGCGATACATATCGCGTAGCGAAAAAGAGTGCTTGATGCCTCGCTCGACTAACTCAAGGGGCAAGGGGTGAGATCAATGGATGCCTTGGTGATACGACAACGCGCGCTGCATGGGCGGCTTACACGGCGCGGCAGACATCAAGGAATCCGTGATAGTTCCGGCGCAGATTTCGGCCGACGCCAGATTCAGAAGAGATGGCGGCACGTTGATGCCTGTGTTTTGGGTTGGCGATGTGGGTGCCGGCGGCATCCACGAACGAATCGGCTCGGAGTATCGCGCAACCGATGGCATGCGCGAGTCCGGCAAGCCTGCCTGTGGAGAGTGATATGAAGAAGGTCATCGGCATCGGTGCAGTCATCGCCGTTGTGGTAGTTGGCATCATCTTTCTTGCGCACCGGGATGGCGACAACAGGGCGAGTGAGGCGTCACATCAAGTAACCGCCGAGGGAGATGATGCGCATGGCGAGGTGGGGCCACAGGTGACGGCAACCCAGAGCAGGAGGACTAGCGCCCTTTCAAACATCCTCAACTCGTCTTCGTCGAAGGAATTTGCGCTCAGCCAACTGGTTCCAGAGGCTGAGAGGGGGCGTGCACTGTATGTCCTGGCAGTAGGCGAGGTTGTCGACGCATGCGGATTGCTCTACATGCCAGCGGAGCACGGAATAGACAGGGTGGTGCCGTTGGTGGTCCGGTCAGACGGGATGTGGAAGCGCAGGTATGCCGAGCACGCGAAGTTCTGCGGGGAACGGACCGACCTGGATGCGCGTGCGGAAAAACTGGTCGCGAATCTCCAGGTGCGCATGAACACGCTGGCGAACCAGGGCGACAGGATCGCTCAGATGTACGATGCCATGGCGGACACGGGGGGAAGATTGAGCGATTCCAACGCAGGTATCGCGCTCGACATCCTGCAGGATGCCCGTGCGGACGGTGAATCGGTCCGGCGCGCGGCGCATGCGCTCGTCAGCTCGGAGAGCGAGTCGATCCGGCGATTGGACAAGGAACTCTTCGGGGCTGCCTACTCCCCGGATGGCAAGGAGAACATCAAGTCGATGGCGGCGCAGGCGTATGCCTGTTCAAGGGGGGTGTACTGTGGTCCGTCAGGACATTTCCAGCGGACCAGCTGCCTGCTCACCGGCGCGTGCGACGTGTTCCTGCCTCTCAATGACTATGTCAGGAAATACAGGCTGTCCGGCGCAGACTACGCGCTGATGCAGCAGTATGCGCAGCGGCTCGCCGCTTTGGTGGGCGATTCCCGATAAGGAGTTCCGCGGTGTCACGGCCATCGCCCCAGTCGTTGGTGCGATGACGCCATGAGTGGGCGTCCGAGCTTTCCGGGCGTCGTATGGAAGGGCCGCGACGTCGTAAGGCGATGGGGTTTGCTAAGCTCCCGACTTTGCCTTCGCAGGACCCGCCGATGACCGACGCCGCGCCCGCCACCCGCGCCAAACTCCCTTTGCACTGGAAGATGGCCATCGGCTTCGGCGTCGGCCTGATCGTCGGGCTCATCGTGCATGCCACCGGCCAGGGCGATGCGGGCTGGGTGCAGGACGTCACCCAGTACGTCACCACACCGTTCAGCAAGATCTTCCTCAACCTGATCTTCATGCTGATCGTGCCGCTGTTGTTCTCCGCGCTGGTCTGCGGCATCGCCGAGATGGGCGACATCCGCGCGCTGGGACGGATCGGCTGGAAGACGCTGGCCTACACCATCGTGCTGTCGGCGGTGGCGGTGCTGCTGGGGCTGGTGCTGGTGAATGTGCTGAAGCCCGGCGTGGGCGTCGATCCCGCGATGGCGCAACAGCTGATCGCGGAGAACGCGGAGCGCACCAAGGAAATCGTCGCCAGCGTGGGCAGCCAGCCGACCGGCATGAACATGCTGCTGTCGATCGTGCCGGACAACGTGATCGGCGCTGCGTCCAGCAATGCCGCCATCCTGTCGCTGATGTTCTTCGCGGTGATGTTCGGTGTCGGCCTGGTGCTGACCCCGTCGGAGAACACCGGCATCCTCAAGCGCGGCATCGAGGGCGTGTTCGAGATCTCGATGACGCTGATCGGCCTGGTCATCCGCCTGGCGCCGTACGCGGTGGCCTGCTTCATGTTCAACCTCGCCGCCATCTTCGGCTTCGACCTGCTGGTGCGGCTGGGTGCCTACGTTGGCGTGGTGGTGCTGGCCCTGGCGCTGCACCAGTTCGTCAGTTATTCGGTGGCGTTGAAGCTGGCCGGCTATTCGCCGCTGACGTTCTTCCGCGGTGCGCAGGAAGCGATGGTGATGGCGTTCTCCACCGCCTCCAGCAACGCGACCCTGCCCACCGCGCTGCGCGTGGCCGACGAGAAGCTCGGCCTGCCGCGCACGGTGTCGCGCTTCGTGCTGACCGTGGGCGCCACCGCCAACCAGAACGGCACCGCGCTGTTCGAGGGTGTGACGGTGATCTTCCTGGCGCAGTTCTTCGGCGTGGACCTGTCGCTGGGCCAGCAATTCATGGTGATGCTGGTGTGCATCCTGGGCGGCATCGGCACGGCCGGCGTGCCGTCCGGTTCGCTGCCGGTGGTGGCGCTGATCTGCGCCATGGTCGGCGTGAACCCCATCGGCATCGGCCTGATCCTGGGCGTGAACCACTTCCTGGACATGTGCCGGACCACCCTGAACGTCACCGGCGACCTGACCCTGGCCTCGCTGGTGGCCAAGGGCGAACGGGGCGACGTGACGCTGCCCGGTCAGCCGGGGTAACACCGCGGAAAGCACGCTGCAACCGCGACAGGGCGGGCAGGGGGTGGGACAATGGGCGGCCCGCAGCCCGCCGGGCGCCGCCCCCTGTTCCGACTCCCCATGACGACGCCCACCCGCCGCCAGCTCGCCAACGCCATCCGTTTCCTCGCCGCCGACGCGGTGCAGGCCGCCAACTCCGGCCATCCCGGCATGCCCATGGGCATGGCCGACATCGCCGAAGTGCTGTGGAACGACTACTACCGCCACAGCCCGTCGAACCCGCACTGGTTCAACCGCGACCGCTTCATCCTGTCGAACGGCCACGGTTCGATGCTGCAGTACGCGCTGCTGCACCTGGCCGGCTACGACCTGCCGCTGCAGGAGCTGAAGAACTTCCGCCAGCTGCACAGCAAGACCGCCGGCCATCCGGAACGCCACGAGACCCCGGGCGTGGAAACCACCACCGGCCCGCTCGGCCAGGGCTTCGCCAATGCGGTCGGCTTCGCGCTGGCCGAGAAGCTGCTGGCGCAGCGCTTCAACCGCGAAGGCCACGACCTGATCGACCACCGCACCTTCGTGTTCATGGGCGACGGCTGCCTGATGGAAGGCGTCTCGCACGAGGCCGCTTCGCTCGCCGGCACCTGGGGCCTGGGCAAGCTGGTCTGCTTCTGGGACGACAACAAGATTTCCATCGACGGCAACACCGACGGCTGGTTCACCGACGACACGCCGGCGCGCTTCGAAGCCTACGGCTGGCAGGTCGTGCGCAACGTCAACGGCCATGACCCGGTCGAGATCAAGACCGCCATCGATACCGCGCTGAAGGCCACCGACAAGCCCACCCTGATCTGCTGCCGCACCACGATCGGTTTCGGTTCGCCGAACAAGGCCGGCAAGGAATCCAGCCACGGCGCACCGCTGGGCAAGGAAGAACTGGAGGCCACGCGCGCCGCGCTGGAATGGCCGTACGGTCCGTTCGAAGTGCCGGCCGACATCTACGCCGGCTGGAACAAGGTCGAGGCCGGCAAGGCGCTGGAAGCCGACTGGAACGTGTTGCTCGATACCTACACCGCGCAGTACCCCGAGCAGGCCGCCGAACTGAAGCGCCGCGCATCGGGCGAGCTGCCCGCCGACTTCGTCGCGCAGGCCGACGCCTACATCGCCAAGGTGCAAGCCGAAGGCCCGACCATCGCCTCGCGCAAGGCCTCGCAGAACGCCATCGAAGCCTTCGCACCGCTGCTGCCGGAACTGGTCGGCGGTTCGGCCGACCTGGCGCACTCCAACCTGACGCTGTGGAAGGCCAGCAAGTCGGTGTCCACCACCGACCCGAACGCCAACTACGTGTACTACGGCGTGCGCGAGTTCGGCATGACCGCCATCGCGAACGGCCTGGCGCTGCACGGCGGCTTCGTGCCGTTCGACGCGACCTTCCTGGTGTTCAGCGACTACGCGCGCAACGGCGTGCGCATGAGCGCGCTGATCCCGGCGCATGCGATCCACGTGTACACGCACGACTCCATCGGCCTGGGCGAAGACGGTCCCACCCATCAGCCGGTCGAGCACCTGGCATCGCTGCGCTACATCCCGAACAACGATGTGTGGCGCCCGTGCGACGCGGTGGAGTCGGCGGTGGCGTGGAAGCAGGCCATCGTCCGCCAGGACGGCCCGAGCTGCCTGGTGTTCTCGCGCCAGAACCTGCCGCACCAGCCGCGCACCGACGCGCAGGTGGGCGATATCGCACGCGGCGGCTACGTACTGGCCGATGCCGATGGCACGCCGGACGTCATCCTGATCGCCACCGGCTCGGAAGTCGGCCTGGCCACGCAGGCGAAGGCGACGCTGGATGCGCAGGGCCTGAAGACGCGCGTGGTGTCGATGCCGTCGACCGACGTGTTCGATCGCCAGGATGCGGCCTACCGTGAAGCCGTGCTGCCCAAGGCCGTGCGCAAGCGCGTGGCGGTGGAAGCGGCCATCGCCGATTTCTGGGGCAAGTACGTCGGCCTGGATGGCGCGGTGATCGGCATGATGACGTTCGGCGCCTCCGCGCCGGCCGATGCGCTGTACAAGCACTTCGGCATCACCGCCGAGGCCGTGGTCGAGGCCGCGACGTCGCTCTGAGACTGACCGTTTTCCTGTAGGAGGGGCTTCAGCCCCGATCGCTTCGGATTTCTCTTCGCACGTCGAAAGGAATTCACCGATAGCGATTCAAGCCATGGCGCATGAAAGTGCGCCATGGCTTTTTCATATCCGGCCTCGGGTCACGGAGCATTGCGACGAGGTCGCTGGTCCGAGTCTGGACGCATCTACTTGGTCACCACCACGACCTACCGGCGCGATCCTCTTTTCAGCCGATGGGAAGTCGCAAGCAGGATGTCAGCCGCCATCGCTCATGGCAGCCTGTGGTCGCCACATGCTGAACTTCTTTGCTGGGTCTTGATGCCGGACCATTGGCACGGTTTGGTGCGGTTGACCGGTACAACGAGCATCGCGCGCGTCGTGGGGATGGCAAAGGGACGGTCAGCGCACGCCATCCGTGATGTCATGGCGGGAAAACGAGTCTGGGCGGATGGATTCCATGACCGTGCGCTGCGGAGGGACGACACCACGCTGGCGGCCGCCCGCTACATCGTGGCCAACCCAATGAGAGCCGGATTGGTTGCACGCGTCGGCGACTATCCTTACTGGGATGCGGAGTGGTTGGCGTGATGGGACGGCGGTCGGGGCTGAAGCCCCTCCTACAGAAAGGGGCTCTTGCAGGAGGGGCTTCCGCCCCGACGCCGTCAGCTATCAGCGGGTTTCGCGCAAGCCCAGCGCAAGGAGCCTCGCTTCGATCCGCTCACCCACGTTGGCCGGCGCTTCGAGCCCCATGCGCGCCATCGCGGCTTCGTCGTCCGGCCGCGCCACCAGTGCCTTCGCCACCGTTGCGATCTTCTTCCACGACGTGGCGGTGTTGGCCTTCAGCCAGCCCAGCGCCTTGACGATGCGTTGTTCCACCTCGGTGAAGTCGCTGCCCAGCGGATAGTCCGGCAGCGTGCCGTCGTGACGGAAGGTACGCAGGCGTGCGGACAGGTGCACGGGCGTGTTGTCGATCCAGTGGCCCGGCGCATGGAAGCCGCTGCGCAGCTTGCCTTCGCGCTTGGCGCGCTCCACCAGCGCGGGCTGGAAGCGCGCATCGGTGATGCCGCCCATCGCGATCACGCAGTCTTCGTCGTTCTTCCCGCGCAGGTCGGCGATGCCGTACTCGTTGACGTACAGGTCGCGCAGGTGGCGGGGAATGGTGGTGTGGCCGTAGTTCCAGCGGACGTTGGACGCGGGCGCGCCGGCATCGTCGCGCACGGCGCGGAACATCAGCGCGCTGCGTGCGTTATCCAGGGTGTTGGACATGTCGACGAAGTTGTACTGGCCGCCAACGCCGGACACCACGCGACCGTCCTCCAGTCCATCCGAAACGGCGGCGCCGAGCGCGGTGGCCATCATGCAGGAGTTGAAGAAGCGAGCCTCGTGGCGCTGAAGGCGGGCGAGCGGTTCGTGGTCGCGCTGCAGTTCGTTGATCAGGCTGATCCGGCGCATGCCGATCGCACGACGCTGGTCGTCCGGCAGCTCGCGCAGCCATTGGTAGAACGCCGGCGATCCCAGGTAGAACGCGCCATGCAGGTATTCGCCGTCGCGCTCCAGCCGCGCCTGGTCGCCGAGGTTGGCGGTGCCGTCGGCGATGCGGCGCATCAGCGCTTCGTCGTCTACCACCTTGCGCCGGATCACGCCGGTTTCGACCAGCCGCTTGAAGCCCTCGTTGATCATCTCGCTGCAGCCGTACAGGCCGATGGCGAACGGGTCGAGGCCGCCGCTGGCGAGCACCGCAGGATGCTGTTCCAGCGATGGATCGAGGGCCGCCAGGATGCGCCGGTAGGTGGCGTTGTCGGTGTGGCGCAGCACCAGCGCATGGCACAACGCATCGGCGAGCGCGCCGATGCCGATCTGCAGCGTGCCGCCATCGCGCACCAGTGCGCTGGCATACAGGCCGATCGCGTACTCGGCATCGGAGACCGGCTGACGTGGCAGACCGAAGAGTTGAGGGTAGGGGTCAGGCGGGGTGATGACGATATCGAAGTAGGCTTCGTCCACCGCCGCGGTGCCGCCGATCCACGGCAACTGCGGATCGACTTCCGCCACCAGCAACGGACGCGGCAGGCCACGCGCCACGATGGCATCGACGGCATCCTGGGTCAGGTCGTTGTTGCATGAGAACGAGAGCCGCGTGCCACCGGGTTCCCGCGCGACTTTCTGCACGATCACGTTGAGTGCGCGGTCCGCCAGCGCCCGGGCGACGTGCGTGTAGTTGAGGCTGGCGTACAAACGTTGCGCGGTGGTGGAGCGGAGCAGCGCGCCGCCCTGCATGTAAAACTCCTCCACCTCCATGTGCGCGGGCAGCGCGTCGCGCTTCATCGCCTGCACGTAATCCAGCCGCGGGAAGTCGTCGCCGAAATGCCGCGTGGCGAACGGCTTCACGAATCGCCCCTCCAACCCTTTGCCCCCCGCAGGCGGGTCGAGCGAGAGGGCGGTGTAGAGCGACCACGGGCGCGACGGGTCCGCGACACCGCGCCGGTACAGCGTATTGAGCAGGCGGTGCGGTTTGCCGATGCCGAGCGGCGCGCCCATGCGCAGCGGCCCGTAGGTGTGGGCGAGGATCAGGTCGACGGCTTCGTCGAGATCGGTCAGGTGGCGTGGGGTCATGTGCGCAGCTTAGGCGAAGCCAGGTGATCCGCCGACGAATGGATAGCCGGGAGGGCTTGACACAGGGTTCGTTTACGGGCGTAATCAGTAAAAATTACAGGCGTAAACGTATGTCGATCAGCGATGCGGAAGCCGTGGTGATGGACGTGTTGTGGGGGCGCCACCCCGCCAGTGCGGAAGAGGTGGTTGCGGCCCTGTCCGGCCGGGCCGAGTGGGCGGAGCCGACCGTGAAGACCCTGCTCAACCGCCTGCTCAACAAGGGCGCGATCCAGGCGGAAAAAGAGGGCAGGCGCTATCTCTATTCGCCCGTGCTCAGCCGCGATGCCTGGCTGGCGGAGCAGAGTGCGGGGCTGGTGGACCGGTTGTTCGGCGGGCGCGTGGCGCCGCTGGTGGCGCACTTCAGCGAGCAGCGCAAACTCTCGCCCGCCGACATCGCCGAACTGAAGCGCTTGATCGCGGAGCTCGACGATGGCGAATGACGTGATGACGGCCCTGCTCGAAGCGACCATCGCCAGCACGCTGGCCACCCTGCTGGTGTTGGCCCTTCGCGTTCCGCTGCGCCGACATCTCGGTGCCGCCGCCGCGCACGCGCTGTGGATCTGCGTGCCGCTCGCCTGCCTGGCGGTCCTGCTGCCGGCGCGGCAGGGCGAGACGCAGTGGGCGATGCCGCTCGCCACCGTGCTGCAGCCGGTACCCGTCGCGTCCATCGGCACGGCATTGCCGATGCCCTCAATATCGCTCTGGCTGCTCGCCCTGTGGGCCGTGGGCCTCATGGCGATGATGGTCCGGCTCGCCGTGCAGCAGCGCGGCTTCATCCGCGGACTGGGTCGCCTGGCAAACGCCGCACCGGGCGTGTTCCGCGCGACCACCTGCGCGGGGCTGCCCGCGGCTTACGGCGTACTGCGGCCGAAAGTCGTGGTGCCGGCGGACTTCCACATGCGCTACACCGACGAAGAGCGCGCCCTGGTGCTGTACCACGAGCGCCTGCACATCCGGCGGGGCGATCTGGTCGGCAACCTCGTCGCGTCGTTGCTGCGTTGCCTGTTCTGGTTCAACCCGCTGATGCACGTGGCCGCGCGCCTGCATCGCCTGGACCAGGAGTTCGCCTGCGACGCCGCCGTGGTCGCGCGCCATCCCGGCGAGCGCCGCACCTATGGCGAAGCGATGCTGAAAGCCCATCTGGCGGGGACGCCATTGCCCGTGGGCTGCCACTGGTCACACCACCACCCGCTCAAGGAGAGGATCGCCATGCTGAAGAATCCGGTACGTGGACGTACGCGCAGGATCATCGCTGCGACGCTGGTCGCGCTGACGGCCACCGCGTGCGGCATCGCCGCCTGGGCCGCCCAGCCCGCCGCGCCCGCAGCCGCGACGCAGGATTTCCACTACCGCATCGGCGCCACGCTCGACGTCGACGGCGAACGCCGGACATTCGCCTTGCGTGACTGGCCCGGCCGCAAGGTGGGCTTCGCATCGACCACGAAAGCCGGTCGCGCGTGGCGCATCGAACTGGTCGTCGATCCTGCCCAAGCGGGCCAGGTGAGGATCGCCGGCGATATCAGCGTGGACGGCAAACCTGTGTCGTCGCCGGTGCTGATCGGTGCGCTCGACCAGAACGTCGCCATCGAGGTGACGCCACCGGATGGCAGTTCGACGTTCGCGCTGTCGATGGTCGTCAGCCGGCATGCTGGGGCGCCGGGGCCGGACGCCGCCAGCGTACCGAAGCAGCCCGCGCCGGCGTACCCGGCCGAGGCGAAGGCGCGTGGCCAGAGCGGCCTCGTGGTGCTGAAGTTGCGGGTGGGTCCTGATGGTCGCGTGCGCGAGGCGGTCGTGGAATCGTCGGAGCCGGCCGGCCTGTTCGATGAAGCCTCGCTCGCCGCCGCCCGGCAATGGACCTTCGAGCCGCCGACGGAGAATGGCGCGCGCGGCGAAGGCTGGGTGCGCGTGCCGATCAGGTACGACATCAACGGCGACGATGGGGAAGACGCCGGGAAAACGGGCGTCGGCCAACCTGCCGCATGAGCCACGTTCAAGCAGGTCCGTGCGACCGCCGCGCGCTGTCGCTGGGCGGCGCCTGCTTCATCGCGGCGTGCCTGGCCAGTGGGTGCGCGCACCGCGTCGACAGCATCGATCAGCGCTTGTTGCTGCCCGAAGCGGCTGGTCGCTACGAGATGGCGGCGCACCAGGCCTTCGTCTATCCGGTGCCGATCGACACGGCCGGCCCGGTGTTTCCTTCCGCGGGCATGCCCCGCGAACTGCCGCCGCTCACCCTGTGCGTCGCCTTCGTCGTGGATGGCGCGGGCAAGGCGACGCAGGTCGCGCCCTTGCGACAGGCGGGCTGCGACGACGGTGCGGCGCAGCCCCTGTTGCGTGATGCGGCCGTCAGGGTGGTGACAGGATGGACGTTCGAGCCCGCGATGTTCTGCGATTACCCGGATGCCGTCAGCCGGGATCGCGACTGGAACGGGCATGGCTGCGCCGGCGAGCACGTGCAGGCGCGTATCGTGCCCGTGTCCCTGGCCTATGCCTTCACCTTCGAGATCCGCGAAGGCCGCCAGCGTGTGGCGGCGCGCAAGCGCTGACGCTCACTGCTCCAGCATGTCCGGCCGGAACAGTCGGCGGCGCGAGACTTCGCGGCCGGCGACCATGAAGCGGCCGTCGCCGCGGTAATGCACCGTGCGGGGGATGCGGGGCGAGGGCGCGACATGCGCGGCGACCACGCGCCACACGAACAGCGGGTAGTCGGCGGTGATCCGGGTTTCGTGCAGACGGCACTCGAACTGCGCGTGGCATTCGGCGATCCGCGGCGCATGCACTTCGCGCGAGGGCAGGGCGGTGAGGCCGAAGCGCTCGAACTTGTCCTGTTCGGTGCTGCTGCAGTTGCCGATGCGCACCACGGTATCCAGTAGGTCCCCGGTCGGCAGGTTGATGACGCATGCGCGGCTGGCGCGCGCCAGCGCATGGCTGCGATTGGCGTCCCAGATATACGTGCCCACCAGGTCGTAGCCGAGCATCATGTGCCAGCCCAGCGTCATGATCGCGCGCTCGCCGCGGTGCGCGGTACTCAACAGCACGACCGGCCCGGGCTCCAGGTAGCGACGGGTCTGGTCCACGGGCAGGGACGTCCAGCGCTTGGGTTGCGTCATGCGAGGCGCTCCGGGGCGTCGCCGCGGGATACGGCGGGGTCAGTCGAGGACGTGGGTGGAATCGGCCACGCGCCGCACTTCGTCCGGGTGGTGGCTGACGTAGACGATGGGCAGGCGGATCTCGTCGCGCACGCGCTGCAGGTAGGGGATCAGCTCTTCGCGGCGCGCCTGGTCCAGCGACGACAGCGGTTCGTCGAACAGCAGCAACGACGGCTGCGCCAGCAGCGCGCGACCGATGGCGACGCGCTGCGCTTCGCCGCCGGAGAGGTTGCGTGTGCGTCGGCCGAGCAGCGGTGCGATGCCGAGCAGGTCCACGACGGCATCGAATCCGAACCGGGGGGTTCCCCGCCCGCCGTGGCGCCCGTAGAGCAGGTTGCGGCGCACGTCCAGGTGCGGGAACAGCCTCGCATCCTGGAAGACGTAGCCGATGCGGCGCTGGTGCACCGGCACGTCGATGCGCTGCGCGCTGTCGAACAGGCAATGGCCGTCCACGTCGATGCGCCCGGCGACCGGCGTCACCAGGCCGGCGATCGCATTGAGCACGGACGTCTTGCCTGCGCCGGACGGTCCGACCAGCGCGATCACGCGTGCGTCGTCCTCGATGCGCACATGGCGATGGAAGTGTCCGCGCCGCAGTTCGATGTCCAGGTGCAGCATCAGCTGTCCTCGCCCTGGCGCGTGTAATGGCGCCGTACCAGCCACTCGGAAAACAGCAGCGCGGCCAGCGAGATCGCCACGGCGACCGCGGCGAGGCGCCAGATGCCGGCTTCGCCGCCGGGCACCTGCATCAGGCCGTAGATGGCGGAGGACAGCGTCTGCGTTTCACCGGGGATGTTGGAGACGAAGGTGATGGTGGCGCCGAACTCGCCCAGCGCCTTCGCGAAGGCCAGCACGCTGCCGGCGACCAGTCCGGGCCAGGCCAGCGGCAAGGTGACCGTGAAGAAGACGCGCCAGGGGCCAGCGCCCAGCGTGGCGGCGGCTTGTTCCAGGCGGCGGTCGGTGGCTTCGAGCGACAGACGGATCGCGCGCACCATCAGCGGGAAGCCCATCACCGCGCAGGCCAGTGCCGCGCCGGTCCAGCGGAACGCGAACACGAGGCCAAGGTGTTCCTTCAGGAAGGCGCCCACCGTGCCCTGCGTACCCAGCGTCACCAGCAGGGCGTAACCCATCACCACCGGCGGCAACACCAGCGGCAGGTGGACCACCGCATCCAGCAACGCCTTGCCCGGGAAGCGTGTGCGCGCCAGCACCCAGCCCACCAGTACGCCGAACGGCAGGCTGGCCAACGCCGCCACCAGCGCCACCTTCAGGCTGAGCCGGATCGCGGTGAGTTCTTCCGCGGTGAACGCATCGAACACCAAGAGGTCAGTCCTTCACCGCGAATCCACGACGCGTGAAGATCGCATCGGCCGCAGGTGAGGCGAGCCATTGCACGAACTGCGTCGCCTGCGCCGATCGCGGGCCACGCAGGGCGGCGACGGGATAGATGATCGGCGGATGGCTGTCTTCGGGGAACGTCGCCACCACCCGCACCGCGGGCTCCGCCTTCGCATCGGACGCGTACACGATGCCCAGCGGGGTTTCGCCGCGCGCCACCAGCATCAGCGCCGCGCGCACGCTCTCGGATTCCGCAAGCCGCGCCTTGACGCCGTTCCACAGCGACAGCGATTCCAGCGAGGCCTTGGCGTACTTGCCCGCCGGCACGGTCTGCGTCTGGCCTACCGCCAGGCGACCGTCGCCGAGCGCGGCGAGGAAGGTCGCGGGGCGCTTCAGGTCGACGCGCGCCTTGCTCGCTTTCGGTGCGACCAGCACCAACTGGTTGCCCAGCAGGTTGCGTCGCGTGGCCGGTTCCAGCTTGTCGCGCTGTTGTAGGTAGTCCATCCACTCCAGGTCGGCGGAGAAGAAGGCGTCGGCGGGCGCGCCCTGTTCGATCTGGCGCGCCAGCGCCGAACTCGCGGCATACGACACGCGCACGGATACGCCGGTCTGCTTCTGGTAGGTGGCGGCGGCCTCGTCCAGCGATTCCTTCAGGCTGGCGGCGGCGAAGACGGTGAGGCCGGTGTCGTCCTGCGCGCGTGCGATGCCGGGCACCAGCAGCGAGGCGACCAGCGCGAGGACGACGAGCGGCGAACGGAGCGGAGACAGGTTCATGCAGACACTCCTGGGGGGACGGGATGCTATTCGATGATGAACGTCTTGATCTGCCGTGCACTGCGCGCCGGCCGGCTGTCGCCGGGAACGAGCAGTCGTGCGGGACCTTCGCGCGTGTCCAGCGGCTTGCCGTTGCAGCGGTCCGCGACGTAGACCGCCTGCTTGCCGAGCGTGGGGTCCAGTTCGCCCAGCGAGAACACCACACGATAGCCATCGCTCGCCATCACCTCCACGCGGCGCACGAGGTGCGCGCCGCGCAACGGCTCCGCCGGCATCGCACCGGCGCGCCGCAGCAGGTCCACGAGGGCGACGCCCTCGCAGCGCAACGGTGTGCCGTGCACGTCGAGGGTGACGTCGTGGCGCGGCAGGCCCGCGACCAGGGCGGGGTCCCAGGCCAGTTCCATGCGGGTCGGGACCGGCGAGGCGGGCGCATGCGCGGCATGCGACTGCGCGAAGGTCGTCGCGACCGGCATTCCCAGGCAGCACAGGATCAGGGTGGATCTGCGGAACCGATGCCTCATGCGATGCTCCCGTGCGTGGATCAGTGGGTATCGAGTGCCTGGTTCAACACGGAGGCCAGGGCCGCGCCGCCGGCGCGCAGCTGTCGCTCGACGATGGGCAGGTGCTGGTCCACGTAGCTTTGTTCCAGCTTGGCGCGGCGCGGGTAGAAGCCGGGCTGCGTTACCACGCGGCACGATTGCTCGGCCCAGTCGGCGGACGGGGGCGGCAGCGCGATGGTGCCCAGGGCCGGGCGTGGCAATGCGCGCAGGCGGCGCAGGTACTCGGCTTCGCTTCGGCCCGTGGAGAGCAACATGCGGCTGTCCCACAGCGTATGCAGGTTGGTGCCGCGGTCGTTGAAGTTGATCTGCACGTCGTTGCCGCCCTTGTCGCGGCCGTAACCGGCATGCAGCGGTTGGTGCACGTCGCCGACGAAGTGCACGACGAATTTCAGCGCCTGCAGCCGCTCGGCCTTCGTGCGTGCCGGATCGGCCAGGATCGCGGCCTGCGCCCTGATCGCTTCCACCACGCAGTTGCCGCCAGGGCAGTCGCGGATCTGTTCGTAGGCGCAGTCGTGTTCGCCGATGTTGACGAAGTGCCAGCGCGATGTCTGCTTGCCAAGCACGGGATCGCTGTCGCGCAGGTCGTCCGCCCAGCTCGCGATGCCGGCCAGCGTGGCGTCCGGTTCGCCTTTCAGCAGCGCGTCGGCCTGGCGGCGCGCCGCCGGCGTCAGGTCGTCCCACGCCAGTTGCGCCACCAGGCGGTGGCCCATCGGCCCCCACGCCAGCGCGGGCGCGGACAACAAGGCCCCCGCGAGGAAAACGACGAGGGTGGCGGCAAGAAGAAGGGGACGGACCATGCCGGTACTGTAACCGACACGGGCCGTCCCCATTACGCGTTGCGTGCGTATCGCTTGCTCAGAACTTCACGACATAAGCCACGCCGTACACGAGCGGGTCGATGTTCGCGGTACCCAGCTTGGCGCCGTCCACCTTGACCTCGGTGTCGATGTCGATCCAGCGCGCATCCACGCGCACGGCGCCGCGTTCGCTGACCTTGATGTCGATGCCTGCGTGCGCGGCCAGGCCCCACGAATCTTCCAGCTTCAGCTTGGTGCCTTCCAGCGCGCCCTTGGTGTCTTCGCTGAAGAACGTGGTGTAGTTCAGGCCGGCACCGAGGAACGGCGACACCTTGCCCTTGCTGTTGAAGTGGTACTGCAGCGAAACGGTCGGCGGCAGGTGCTTGGTGCTGCCCACCGTGCCGACGCCCTTGACGGCGATGTCGTGCTGGAACGGCAGCGCGGCGAGCACTTCCAGGCCCAGGTTGTCGCGCAGGAAGTATTCGAAGGTGACGGTCGGCTTGACGTCGCTGTCGATCTCCAGCGGCAGGGTGCCGCCGGCCAGCGTGCCGTTGTCGGACTTCGGGTTTACCTGGTGCACGCCGAGGCCCAGGGTCCAGTCGCCCTTGGACTGGGCGAAGGCGGGAGCGGCGGCGCCGAAGGCGAGGGCGATGGCAATCGGGATCAGGGTCTTCTTCATGGTGGTGACGCTCGTTGGAATGTGGTGCCAGTCTCTGCCCGCCTTTCCCATGACGCCTTGATCCTGATCAATGCCCGTGGGGACGAGCCGGCGGGGCGGCCTGTTAGAATGTCGGCCCCCGTCAACCCCGCCGCGCCAGGCGCGGCCGCAGGAGTCCTGAGCAATGTCGATCAAGGTGGGTATCAACGGCTTCGGCCGCATCGGACGCAACGTGCTGCGTTCCGCCGTGCAGAATTTCGGCAACGACATCGAGATCGTCGCCATCAACGATCTGCTGGAACCGGACTACCTGGCGTACATGCTGCAGTACGACTCCGTGCACGGCCGCTTCGACGGCGACGTGAAGGTCGAGGCCGGCGCGCTGTTCGTCAACGGCAAGAAGATCCGCCTGACCCAGGAGCGCGACCCGGCCAACCTGAAGTGGGACGAAGTCGGCGCCGACGTCGTCATCGAATCCACGGGCCTGTTCCTCGACAAGGCCACCGCGCAGAAGCACCTCGATGCCGGCGCGAAGAAAGTCATCCTGTCGGCCCCGTCGAAGGACGACACGCCGATGTTCGTCTACGGCGTCAACGACAAGACCTACAACGGCGAGGCGATCATTTCCAACGCGTCGTGCACGACCAACTGCCTGGCGCCGATCGCCAAGGTGCTGCACGACAAGTGGGGCATCAAGCGCGGCCTGATGACCACCGTGCACGCGGCGACCGCGACGCAGAAGACGGTCGATGGCCCGAGCAACAAGGACTGGCGCGGCGGTCGCGGCATCCTCGAGAACATCATTCCGTCCAGCACGGGCGCGGCGAAGGCCGTCGGCGTGGTGATCCCGTCGCTCAACAAGAAGCTCACGGGCATGTCGTTCCGCGTGCCGACCAGCGACGTGTCGGTGGTCGACCTGACCGCCGAACTCGAGAACCCGGCCACGTACGAAGAGATCAAGGCCGAGATGAAGGCGCAGAGCCAGGGCGCGCTGAAGGGCATCCTGGGCTACACCGAGGACAAGGTGGTCGCCACCGATTTCCGCGGCGACACCCGCACCTCGATCTTCGACGCCGAAGCCGGCATCGCCCTGGACCCGACCTTCGTCAAGATCGTCAGCTGGTACGACAACGAGTGGGGCTACTCCAACAAGTGCCTGGAAATGGTCCGCGTGGTCGCCGGCAAGTAAGCCAGCGTGGCGGCCGGACAGGCCGTCCCGCCTCCCGACACGGGCGCCTCAGGGCGCCCGTGTCGTTTCCGGGTATCGCGAGGCGATACCGGGCGCGCCGTCCGCGGCCACCCGCGGATCGGAATCTTGCAAATCCCCGGGCCATGCCCGAGGCTGCGGACGCGGCTGCACGGACGGCCGGAGGACGCGGCATTCCACGTCCTTGCACCGGAAACACGCACAGGCGAGGTCGGGGAATGGATGACGTGGTCGGGTTGTTGGTCCTGGTGGGGCTGGCCGTGTTGGCCATGCCCGTCCTGCTCATCGTCGCGCTGGTGTCGGTCAGCGGCCTGAAGCGACGCGTCACGACGCTCGAAGCACAGGTCGCGCAGCTGCGCGCCGCACGTGTCGCCGAGCCTGCGCCTACCCCTGCCGGCACGGTGGTCGCGCCTGCGGCACCCGCCGAGGACGAAGGGCCCACGCTGGCGGACCTGATGCGCGACGCCGCGCCTGCGCCGCCGCCGCGCCCAACACCTGCCGCTGCGCCCACGGCACCGAGCCAGACAGCCGGGCCGCCGCCGATCCCACCAGTCCCGCCCGCCCCGGCCGCACCCAGGCCGGCACCTGCAACGCCGCAGATGCCGCCGCGTCCGCCACGCCCGGCCGCGCCCCCGCGTCCGGCCACGCCCGATGTCTTCACTGTCGCTGCCCGCGCGGTGCAGCGCTGGTTCACCGTCGGCAACGTGCCGGTGAAGATCGGCATGCTGGTGTTGTTCGCCGGTGTCGCCGCGCTGCTCAAGTACGGCGCGGACCAGGGCTGGTTCACGCTGCCGCCGGAGCTGCGCCTGGCCGGCGTTGCGGCCGCTGCGCTGGGTGCGCTGGTGTTCGCGTGGCGCAAGCGCGAGAGCAACCGCGTGTTCGCACTGAGCCTGCAGGGTGGCGCGATCGGTGTGCTGCTGCTGGTGGTGTTCGGTGCGTTCAAGAACTTCGGCCTGATCCCGGTCGGCGCCGCCTTCGCGCTGAGCATCGCGCTCGTCGCCGGTGCCGGCATGCTCGCCGTATTGCAGGATGCGAAGGCGCTCGCCGTCTTCGCGTTGCTGGCGGGCTTCCTGGCGCCGATCTGGCTCTCGACGGGCAGCGGCAACCATGTCGCGCTGTTCTCGTACTACGCGGTGCTCAACGCCGCCATCGTCGGCATCGCCTGGTACAAGTCCTGGCGCCTGCTCAACCTGCTCGGGTTCGCCTTCACCTTCGGCATCGGTACCGCGTGGGGCCTGTTCGATTACGCGCCGGAGAAGTACGGCACCACGCAGCCGTTCCTGGCGTTGTTCTTCGTGTTCTACCTGTTGATCCCGCTGCTGTTCGCACGCCGCCAGCCGGCGAGTCGGCGCGACTTCATCGACGGCTGCCTGGTGTTCGGCATGCCGCTGGTCGCGTTCTCGCTGCAGGCCGGGTTGATGCAGGGGGGCGCGTTCGAAGACAGCCGCCTGCCGTTGGCGTTCTGCGCGCTGGGCCTCGGCGTGCTGTACGCCGGGTTGGCGTGGCTGTTGCGCCGTCGCGAAAACTATGACGTCCTCGCGCAGTCGTACGCGCTGCTGGCGGTCGGCTTCGCCACGCTGGCGGTACCGCTGGCGCTGTCGGCGCAGGCCACGGCGTGCGTGTTCGCCCTGGAAGGCGCGGCGCTGGTCTGGCTGGGCCTGCGGCAGTCGCGCCTGTTGCCGCAGTTGACGGGCGCGGGCTTGCAGATGGCGGCGGCATTCGCGTTCTTCGTTGCGCGTGCGGATGCCTGGACGCCGAGTGGCGGGCTCGAAGCCGCGGGCAGCCCGATGTTCGCCAATGCGCCCTTCATGAGCGCGCTGCTGATCGCGCTGGCCGGCTTGGCCAGCGCGTGGAGTTATCGCGGACGATGGGGCGCCGTCGCGGGTCTGTACTACCTGTGGGGCCTGGCGTGGTGGCTGGGCAACGGTGTGATCGAGATCGACCGCTACCTGGGCCACCGGGACGAGCCGGATGCGATGCTCGCGTTCGCGGCATTGACGGGCTGGTTGGCGGCCGAGGCGCATCGTCGTCGTCCTTCGGGTGGGCTGGCATGGACAACGCTGGTGGCCCTGGCCTCCGCAGTGCCGCTGGCGCTGTGGCAGGCGGACGCGCACCAGCAGCCCTTTGCGGGCAACGGCGCATG
Organism: Pseudoxanthomonas sp. Root630; assembly: GCF_001427585.1. Classification (GTDB taxonomy): domain Bacteria; phylum Pseudomonadota; class Gammaproteobacteria; order Xanthomonadales; family Xanthomonadaceae; genus Pseudoxanthomonas_A. Next base: position 41,573 of record NZ_LMGY01000001.1, read on the forward strand.
GGCATGGCTGGCCTATGCGGTGCTGGGCATTCGCAGCCTGCTGTGCCTGCGCGACAGCGAGCATCGTCTCGCGGGTGCGGCGCAGTTCGTCTGGTGGCTGGTGTGGCCGATGGTCGCCAGCCTGTTGATGGCCTGGCTGCCCGATTGGCTGGAAGGCATGGGCCAGGGCTGGACGGCCGGACTGATCGCGCTGCCGTGGCTGGTCGTGGTCGCGCTGGCGCTGTTCCGTTGGGGCTGGCTGTCGGCACCGCTCGGCGAACGCTTCGATGGCTGGCGCACGCCCTTGCTGGGCGTGTTGTTCGCGGCGCTTGGCCTGTGGTGGTTGGGTTCGCTGTTCGTCGCCGGCAACGCGACGCCGCTGCCCTGGATTCCCGTGGTGAATCCGATGGAACTCGCGCAGCTCGCCGTACTCGTGCTGTGGTTGCGCTGGTGGATGCCCGAGGACCGGAGCATCGCGCCCATCCAGATCGTGCTGCTCTCGACGGCCGCCTTCGTGTGGATCACCTCCGTCGTGCTGCACGCCGTCCATCATTGGGGTGGCGTACCGTGGAGCGACGGACTGCTGTCGAGCAGCCTCGCGCAGACCAGCCTGACGATCGTGTGGAGCGTGCTCGGCGTGTTGAGCTGGGTGATCGGTTCGCGTCGCGGACAGCGCATGCTGTGGCTGGCCGGCGCGTTGCTGATGGGCGTAGTGCTGCTGAAGTTGCTGACCGTGGACCGCCAGCACCTGGGCAACCTGCTGGGCATCGGTTCGTTCATCGCCTACGGCCTGCTGTGCACGGTGGTGGGTTACCTGGCGCCGGCGCCGCCGCGTCGCGCCGATTCGGAGGAGGCGACCGCATGAGGATGTTCCTGCTGACTGCGCTGGTCCTGCTGGCGACCTCGCCCACCGCATCCGCACAGCCGAAACCGGAAGGCGCCTACGCCAAGCGCTGGCCGTTGGCGTTGTCCGCCGAGCGCGCGGGGGCTTACCGCGTAGAGCTCGATCGCAGCGTGTACGCCACCACGGCATGGCCGGACCTGCGCGACGTCAACGTGCTCGACGCGCAGGGCAAGCCCGTGGCCGCGGCGTTGTTCGGGCCCGAGCAGCCCACGGCCCTGCCGGCGCGGCGGATCGTGGTGCCGTGGTTCCCGCTGCCCACGCCTGCACCAGGCGCGGGGGAGCCCTCGAGCGTTTCCGCACAGTTCGGTGAGCACGGACGCATCGTCCGCATCGAAGCCAGCGGCGGTGCGCCCGCGGCCGACACCGGGCGTGCCTTCCTCGTGGACCTCAGCGGCATCCGCGACAATCCCGAAGCGCTGGAGATCACGTGGGACCCGGGCGAGCCGCGTGAAGCGCGTTTCAGGGTGGAAGGCAGCCACGACCTCCAGACATGGGACGTGATGGAATCGCGCGTGACGCTGATGGAACTGCAGCGGGGCACGCAGCGGCTGCTGCACGACGAAGCGCCGATCCGCGCCGGCTTCCGCTATGTGCGCTTCGTGCCATTGGATGCGGCGGCAGCGCTGCCGATCCGCGAGATCCGCGTGCGACTCGATGCGGTGCACCTGCAGCAGACGGTGGCGTGGTCAGAGCTGCAGGGTCGGCGCGTGAGCGAACAGGGCATTGATGGCTTCGTCTACCGCAGCGATGGGCGTTATCCGATCGCCCTGGTCGACCTGGCGATGGACGATTTCGCGGTCGGCGAGTGGACATTGGAAAGCCGCGATGCGGACGACACGCCGTGGCGCCTGCGGGCAGGTCCATGGGTGGCCTATCGCGTCGACGGCGACAGCCCGAGCGCATCGCCGGACCAGCCGCTGTCCAGCGGCGCCGTGCGCGACCGCGAGTGGCGGCTGCGCAGTCGCGGGCCGCTGCCGGATCAGGCACCGACCCTGCGCCTGGGCTACCGGCCCGAGGTGATGGTGTTCCTGGCCCAGGGCACGCCGCCGTACGCGCTGGTGGCCGGCAGTGCGGCCGCACGCCGGGCATCCGTGCCGATGCCGGAACTGGTGGATGCGCTCCGGCGCGATCGTGGCGAGGACTGGCAGCCTGCACCCGCCTATCTGTCGCCGGCCGCGGCGCTGGCCGGCGATGCGGCCCTCGTGCCGCCGCCCACGCCGCGCGACTGGAAGGCCTGGTTGTTGTGGGGGTTGCTGCTGCTGGGTGCGGTGCTGGTCGCGGCGTTCGCCTTCAGCCTGCTGCGCAGTCGGCCCGCCGCCTGACGTCGTCCGCGGTTTGCGGTGCCCGCGTGCAGCCGGGACAATAGGCGTCTTTCCGGCTGCCCAGGACCCCCCGATGCCCATCGTCCGCATGACCGACCTCGACCTGACCGGCAAGCGCGTGCTGATCCGCCAGGATCTGAACGTGCCGATCGACGCAGGCCGCATCACCTCCGAGCAGCGCATCACGGCGTCGCTGCCCACGCTGAAGCTGGCGTTGCAGAAGGGCGCGGCCGTGATGGTCACCTCGCACCTGGGGCGCCCGAAGGAAGGCGTGTGGAGCGAGGCCGACTCGCTGGCGCCGGTCGCCGCGCGCCTGTCCGAACTGCTCGGCGTGGACGTACCGCTGGTGAAGGACTGGGTGGACGGCGTCGACGTGCAGCCGGGCCAGGTCGTCCTGCTCGAGAACTGCCGCATGAACGTCGGCGAGGGCAAGGATGACGAGGCACTCTCGAAGAAGTACGCCGCGCTGTGCGACGTGTTCGTGATGGATGCGTTCGGCACCGCGCACCGCGCGCAGGCCTCCACGCACGGTGTGATCCGCTTCGCCGCCGTCGCCGCGGGTGGTCCGCTGCTGATGGCCGAACTGGATGCGCTCGACAAGGCGCTGGCCAATCCGGCGCGCCCGCTGCTCGCCATCGTGGCCGGCAGCAAGGTCTCCACCAAGCTGGAACTGTTGACCAGCCTGGTCGGCAAGGTCGACCAGCTGATCGTGGGCGGTGGCATCGCCAACACCTTCATCGCGGCCGAAGGGTATGCGGTGGGCAAGTCGCTGTATGAAGCGGACCTGGTCGATACCGCGAAGAAGATCGATGCCGATGCGAAGGCGCGTGGCGCGGACATCCCGTTGCCCGCCGACGTGGTGGTCGCGACCGCCTTCTCGGCCGATGCGCCGGCGACGGTCAAGGCCGTCGATGCCGTCGCGGCGGACGACCTGATCCTCGATATCGGCCCCGAGACCGCGCAGCGCTACGCCGAGCTCATCAAGTCCGCCGGCACGGTGGTCTGGAACGGCCCCGTCGGCGTGTTCGAGTTCGATGCCTTCGGCAAGGGCACGGAAACGCTGGCGCGCGCGATCGCGCAGTCCGCAGCGTTCTCCATCGCCGGTGGCGGCGATACGTTGGCGGCCGTGGACAAGTACGGCATCGCCGATGACGTCAGCTACATCTCCACCGGTGGCGGCGCGTTCCTGGAGTTCCTGGAAGGCAAGACGCTACCCGCCGTCGCCGCCCTGGAGGCGCGCGGCGCGTGAGCCGTCCCACGCTGTTCTTCGATCTCGACGGCACGCTGATCGACTCGGCCGTCGGCATCACCCGCTGCATCGCGCATGCGCTGTCGCAGCTCGAGCATCCGGTGCCCACCGACGCCGAGCTGCGCGGCTGGATCGGCCCGTCGCTGCGCACCAGCTTCATGCCGCTGCTGGGCGATCCGGCCAAGGTGGAGGCCGCGGTGGAGCATTACCTCGAGCGCTTCGAATCGCATGGCTGGCTCGAGCACCAGGTCTACGCCGGCATCGGCGAAGCGATCGAAGCCTTGCACGCGGACGGCCACCGGCTGGCCGTCGTCACCGCGAAGAACGAACCGCATGCGCGCAAGATCCTCGCGCACCTGCCGTTCGGCCACCGCTTCGAGGAGATCATCGGCGCCACCGCCGACGGTCGCCTGAGCCACAAGGCGGACCTGATCGGCGAAGCCCTTCGCCGGCTGGCGCTGACGCCAGAGGCTTGCTGGATGATCGGCGACCGCAGGATGGATATCGAAGGCGCGCGCCACCACGATATGCGCAACGTGGGCGTGCTGTGGGGCTTCGGTGGCGAACAGGAACTGCGCGATGCAGGCGCCGATCACCTGGCGAAGGTCCCCGCGCAGCTGGCACCGCTGTTCGGCTGACTCGCCGCGATCAAACACGCGTTTCATCCGTTTCGTTTGCGCAGTCGGGTGTGCGCGCGCAGCATCCTGCCATGCTGCTCAGACCAAAAAAATACCAGTAGCGCGACGCGGCGGGATCGCGTGAAAGTGCTTGAAAACAGCGGTATCGGTCATCCCACGGCAACGCCACGCATGCTGTCCCGGGACAGCATGCAGGCATGATGATCGCCGGCCGTTGCGGTGTTCAATCGCTGTGGTAGCGTTTGCGCGATTTCAGGGAATCCGCACCATGACCGAACGCCAGCGCCGTACCAAGATCCTCGCCACCCTCGGACCGGCGACGGACCCGCCCGGCGTGCTCGAGGAATTGTTCCGCGCCGGCGTCAACGTGGTGCGCCTGAACTTCTCGCATGGCGACCCCTCCGGCCAGGCCAAGCGCGCGGCCGCCGTGCGCCTCGCCGCGCAGCGCGTGGGCGCCGAAGTCGGCATCCTCGCCGACCTGCCGGGGCCGAAGATCCGCATCGAGCGTTTCGCCGAAGGCAAGATCGTGCTGAAGAAGGGCGACCGCTTCGACCTGGTCGCCAGCGCGGACGCGCCTCCGGGCGACATCCATCAGGTCGGCGTGAGCTACCTGGGCCTGCCCGGCGACGTGGCGGCCGATGACGTGTTGCTGCTCGACGACGGCCTGATGCAGTTGCAGGTCGTGCAGGTCGATGGCGAACGCATCGTCTGCACGGTGTTGAACGACGGCGTGCTGTCCGACCGCAAGGGCCTCAACAAGCAGGGCGGTGGCCTGTCGCTGGGCGCGCTGACCGAGCGCGACCGCGAGCTGATCGCCTATGTCGCCGAGAACATCGGCGTGGACTTCATCGCCGTGTCGTTCTGCCGCAACGCCGAGGACATGAATGAAGCGCGCCGTATCGCACGCCAGCATGGCTGCGATGCCGCGCTGGTGTCGAAGATCGAACGCACCGAAGCCATCGAGAACCTCGCCGAGATCGTCGATGCCAGCGACGTGGTGATGGTCGCCCGCGGCGACCTGGGCGTGGAGATCGGCGACGCCGAGCTGCCGGGCCTTCAGAAGAAGATCATCCGCGAGTCGCTTGCGCGCAACAAAGTGGTGATCACCGCCACGCAGATGCTGCAGTCGATGGTGGACAGCCCGATTCCCACGCGCGCCGAAGTGCTCGACGTGGCGAACGCCGTGATCGACGGCACCGACGCGGTGATGCTCTCCGCCGAAACCGCGGCGGGCAGCTATCCGGTGCGCGCGGTGGAAGCGATGGCGCGCATCTGCCTGGGTGCCGAAAAGCAGTTCGAGATGGACACCGATTTCGAGAAGGCGCCGCGCAACCTGGAGCGCGCCGACCAGGCGATCGCGATGGCGACGATGTTCCTGTCCGAGCACATCGGCGTGCGCGCGATCGTCGCGATGACCGAATCCGGCGGCACGGCGCGTTTCCTGTCGCGCTTCCGCTCGAACGCGCCGATCTACGCGTTCTCGCGCCATGACGGCGCCCGCCGCAAGATGGCGATGATCCGCGATGTGTTCCCGATCGCGTTCGACAGCCGCGGCCTGGCGCCGCGCGAGGCCGCGCGCGACGCCATGCGCGTGCTGCACGACCGCACGCTGCTCGCCGAGGGCGACCGCGTGATCTTCACCAGCGGCGACCACATGGAGCAGCACGGCGCCACCAACACGCTGCGCCTGCTGCAGATGGGCGAGCGCGGCAAGGCCGAAGGCCTGGGCGAGCTGTAACCGGTTTCCCCGGACGTGGCGAGGTCCTGCAGCGTCCGGATGCGGGCGCGCGGTGGCGCGCCCCGTGCTTCGTCACCCGCGGGCACCGCCAAGCGGGCTACAATTGGTATCTTTCCCGCCGCTTCTCCAGGAACCCCATGAGCATCGAACAGCTTGCCGAAACCGCCCAGGCCATGGTGGCCGCGGGCAAGGGCATCATCGCGATCGACGAGTCCACCACCACCATCGCCAAGCGGTTCCAGGGCGTGGGCATCGAGAACACGGAAGAGAACCGTCGCGCCTACCGCGAGCTGCTGCTCACCACGCCGAAGCTGTCCGACTACATCTCGGGCGCCATCCTGTACGACGAAACCATCCGCCAGTCCACCAAGGACGGCGTGCCGTTCGCCAAGTACATGAGCGAGCACGGCATCATCCCGGGCATCAAGGTGGACAAGGGCACGCATGCCCTGGCCGGCTGCCCCGGCGAAGTGGTCACCGAAGGCCTCGACGGCCTGCGCGACCGCCTGAAGGAGTACTACAAGCTGGGCGCCCGCTTCGCCAAATGGCGCGCGGTGATCACCATCGGCGAGGACATCCCGTCCGGCACCTGCATCGAAGCCAACGCCCACGCGCTGGCCCGTTATGCCGCGCTGTGCCAGGAATGCGGCCTGGTCCCGATGGTGGAGCCGGAAGTGCTGATGGACGGCGACCACAACATCGAAGTCTGCTACGAAGTGACCGAAGCCGTGCTGCGTTCGCTGTTCGGCGCGCTGTACGAGCAGAACGTGCTGCTGGAAGGCACCATCCTGAAGGCCTCGATGGTCATCGCCGGCAAGGACAGCGACGAGCAGGCCGACGTCGACGAAGTGGCCGAATCCACCGTGATGTGCCTGAAGAGCACCGTGCCGGCGATCCTGCCGGGCATCGTGTTCCTGTCCGGCGGCCAGACCGACGAGCAGTCCACCGCCCACCTCAATGCGATGAACCAGCTCGGCAGCCTGCCGTGGCCGCTCAGCTTCTCGTACGGCCGCGCCATGCAGCAGGCCGCGCTGAAGCTGTGGTCGCAGGACCTGAAGGGCAACTTCGCCAAGGCGCAGGCCGTGGTGTACGAGCGCGCCAAGGAAAACGGCCTGGCCGCGCTGGGCAAGTGGGAAGGGTGAGCGGCTGCGCCTGACTGTTGCCCTATCGGCAACAGTCGCAGCCGCGAACGCCCGCACATGGATGTGCGGGCAGGTCCTTCCGCTAGCACGTGATGCTGCGCCATGGATGGCATGGGGAAAGAACGCTGGCGAAGGCCGGCGTTTCTCGTTTCAGCCCGCGCGCACCCGTTCCGCCGCGCGTTCTGCCATCCGCCGGTCGGCGTAGTCCATGGTCAGGTCCGATGCCGTCTTCAGCACGGTGAAGCACAGCGTCATCAGCAGGCCGCTGCCGAGCGCGGCGCTGGCCAGGATGATCAGGTGCATCGGGATCACGCGCAGGTAGGGCAGGAACATCAGCGCGCCCAGGCTGGGTTTGCCGTCCACGTCGGCGGCGTGCTGCACGGCGTAGGTCTGCCGCTGCGAATAGACGAACGACAGCCCGCAGAGCGCCAGCAAGGCGATGTCGCGCGGGTTCGCCACGGTGTGGTGCACGCACAGGAAGACGAAGTAGATCGCGTGGAAGAAGCCGTAGTGGAGCGAGAAGAAGCTGGCCGTCGAGCGCTTGCCGGCCTCGTCCTCGCTGACGCGCTTGCCGCCGGAGGTGAAGCCTTCGGTGGTGAAGTCGCGCAGGGCCAGCATCCGCTTGCGGGCGTACCAGCCGATCACGACGCTCTGGATCCAGTAGGGCCAGACCAGCCAGCCGGTCTCCCAGTCGAAGACCAGGGCCAGCGCCAGGGTCAGGGCATTGGCGGCGAGCAGGGCGAGGGCGGAAGGGCGCATCCGTTCAGGATACGGCAGGGCCCGGCCTTGCAGGACGGGGGTTTGGCCGTCGCCAGGCTGAACAGAATTCCCCTGCCTGAAATATTATTGCCTAAGCAGCTATATCATAGGCAGCCATGAAGACCCCCTCCGGCAACAGCACCATCGGTTACCTGATCGCGGACCTGAGTCGGCTGTTCGGCCGGGTGTTCGACCGGCGTGCCTCCCACCTGGGCCTGACCCGCGTGCAGTGGCGCGCGCTCAAGCGCATCCACCAGAGCGAGGGCATCACCCAGTCGGAACTGGCCGACCTGCTCGACATGGAGCCGATCGCCGTCGGGCGCGTCATCGATCGCCTGCAGAAGGCAGGCTTCGTGGAACGCCGCAGCGATCCGGACGACCGCCGCGTATGGCGCCTGCACCTGCTGCCGCCGTCGGATGCGGTGATGCACGACATCGAAGCGGTGGCCGTATCGGTCCGCGAGGATTGCCTGGCCGGCATCGATGCCGATGAACTCGCCACGGCCCTCAAGGTGCTGGGCCAGATCCGCGAAAACCTCTCCCAGCTCGACCGCGCCAGCCGCGGCGAGTCCTCCCTCCGCAAGAGTTGAATCCCACCATGACCAGCAAGATCAACGAAGCCGGCGAGAACGCCGCACAACCTTCCGCGCCGAAGCGCCGCCGCGTGCCCGTGTGGCTGTGGATCGCCGGGCCGCTGGCCGTCGCGGGCTTCTTCGGTTGGGAGTACGTCGCTTCGGGCCGCGAAATCAGCACCGACAACGCCTACATCAAGGCCGAGCGCATCCTGATCGCGCCGCAGGTCGGCGGGCGTGTGGTCGAAGTCGCCGTGCAGCAGAACCAGCCGGTGAAGAAGGGCGACCTGTTGTTCCGCATCGATGCCGATCCGCTGACGATCGCCGTCACCCAGAACGAAGCGCTGGTCGCGCGCATGGCGAACTCCGCCAGCGCGAGCCGCGCCAAGGTGGTCGGCACGGGCACCTCGATCCAGGCCGCGCGCGAAACGCTGACCTGGGCGCAGCGCGACCTGCTGCGCATGCAGCAGCTCGCCAGCCAGCAGCTGGTCTCGCGCAAGATGCTGGACGACGCGCGCCACGCCGTCGCCGAAGCGCGCACCGACCTGGCCGATGCCATCGCCAGCCAGTCCGAAGCCACCGCCTCGCTGAGCGGCAGCCCGGGCACGCCGACGCAGGACCTGCCCGAGTACCGCGCCGCGATGGCGATGCTGGCGAAGGCCCGCCTCGACCTGGACCACGCGGAAGTACGCGCGCCCGTCGATGGCATCGTCGGCCTGCACGACCTGCAGGTGGGCGAATACATCAACGTCGGCCAGACGGCGATGCCGCTGGTGGCGACCTCGCCGATCTGGGTGGAAGCCAACTTCAAGGAAACCGAGCTGGAAAAAATGAAGGTGGGCCAGTCCGCGACGATCGAAGTGGACAGCTATCCGGGCGTGAAGTGGAAGGCGCACGTCGCGTCCATTGCACCGGCCTCGGGTGCCGAATTCAGCGTGCTGCCGCCGCAAAACGCCACCGGCAACTGGGTGAAGATCGTGCAGCGCATCCCGGTGCGCCTGGAGATCGACGGCATGGCTGCCGATGCGCCGCAACTGCGTGCCGGCATGAGCGCCGACGTGCATGTCGACCTGCGCGACGGCGGCACCGCGTCCAGCCGCGCCACCGCCGCGCGCTGAGTCCCTGTTTCCATGTCATCCCGGGCGTGCGCGGATGCGGGCGAGGGCACTGTGGTGGGGCCCGGCCCCGCTGACGCCGCGCCCCGGGTGACCTCTGGATCGTCGTGCGCTCCGCATGGCGATCGCTTACGGAATTCCCCATGAGCACAACCGCCGTTCCCGCTGCACCCGCGCAGGACGATACCGGCAAGCGCACGCTGCTGGTTGGCTCGGTGATGCTGGCCACGCTGATGCAGGCGCTGGACACCACCATCGCCAACGTCGCGCTGCCGGACATGCAGGGCTCGCTGTCGGCCACCCAGGACCAGGTGTCGTGGGTGCTGACCAGCTACATCGTCGCCGCGGCGATCCTGACGCCGGTCACCGGCTGGCTTGCCGGTCGCTTGGGTCGCCGTCGCCTGCTGATCATCGCCGTCAGCGGTTTCACCGTCGCCTCGCTGCTGTGCGGCATCGCCAGCGGCATCGGCGAGATGGTGCTGTTCCGCGTGTTGCAGGGCGTGTTCGGTGCCTCGCTCGTGCCGATCTCGCAGTCGCTGCTGCTCGATGCTTTCCCCAAGGAGAAGCACGGCGCGGCGATGGCGATGTGGGGCATGGGCATCATGGTCGGCCCGATCCTCGGCCCGCCCCTCGGTGGCTTCCTGACCCAGAACTACAGCTGGCACTGGGTGTTCCTGATCAACCTGCCGATCGGCATCCTGGCATTGGTCGGCATCATGGCCAGCGTCAAGAAGGACGTGCCGCACGAGCGGCCGCTGGACGGCATCGGGCTCGCGCTGCTGGCGCTGGGCATCGGCGCGCTGCAGCTGTTCCTCGACCGCGGGCAGAGCGAGGACTGGTTCGGCAGCGTCGAGATCCAGATCGAAGCCGCGATCGCCTTCCTCGCGCTCTATACCTACGGCCTGTGGTGGTGGCGCAAGCGCGATCATGCGCTGCTCGACCTGGGCCTGCTGAAGAACGCCAACTTCGCCGTCGGCTGCGCGCTGATCTTCGTCGTCGGCATCGTGCTGTTCGCGACGCTGGCGCTGCTGCCGCCGTACCTCAGCACGCTGATGAACTACCCGGTCCTGACCATCGGCCTGGTACTGGCGCCGCGTGGCGTGGGCACGATGTTCAGCATGATGATCGTCGGCCGCCTGCTGGGCCGCATCGACGCGCGCTGGCCGATCCTGGTCGGCATGGGCCTGATGGTGGCCTCGCTGCACGGCATGACCCAGTTCGGGCCGAACGCCTCCATGCACTCCATCGTCTGGCTCGGCGTCGTCCAGGGCATGGGTCTGGGTCTGGTGTTCGTGCCGATCTCGACGGTCGCCTACGCCACGCTGGAGCCGCACCAGCGCACCGAAGCCGCCGGCCTTTTCAGCCTGGTGCGCAACATCGGTTCCTCGGTGGGCATCTCGGTGGTGATGACGATGCTGTCGCGCGCGCTGCAGGTGAACCATGCGGAGATCGGTGCGCGCATCCCGGCGTTCGGTGCGGAGACCACGCTGCTGCCCGCGGCGATGGATCCGTCCACGGCGACCGGCCTGGCCCTGCTCAATGCCGAGGTCAACCGGCAGGCCGCGGCCATCGGCTATCTCAACGACTTCAAGCTGATGATGCTGCTGACGCTGGTGTCGATGCCGCTGGTGCTGTTGATGCGTGGCGGCAAGGCGCCCTCCGGCGGCGGCGGTGGCGCCGATGCCGCCGCGGCGCACTGACATGGACCTGCAGGGCCTGCACCACGTCGCGATCATCGCGTCCGATTACGCACGCTCGAAGCGTTTCTATGCCGAGGTGCTCGGCCTGCGCGTCGTCGCCGAGCACTACCGGGCGGAGCGCGATTCCTGGAAGCTCGACCTGGCGCTGCCCGACGGCACGCAGGTCGAGCTGTTCTCGTTCCCGTCGCCACCGCCGCGCGTCTCGCGACCGGAAGCCTGCGGCCTGCGCCACCTGGCGTTGCGCGTGACCGACATCGACGCCGCCATCACCCACCTGCAGGCGCACGGTGTGGCGACCGAACCGGTGCGCGTGGACGAATACACCGGCCGGCGCTTCACCTTCTTCGCCGACCCGGACGATCTGCCGCTGGAGCTCTACGAGGGCTGACGCGCCCCTGCTGCTGTGGGAGCGACGTCAGTCGCGACAGTGTCCCTGCATTGCAGGGATTCCATGAAGTCGCCGGCCATCAAGGGCCGATCAACAATCTTTACAACCGAAGGCGTCCCGTCGCGACTGACGTCGCTCCCACAAGACGGCGCGCACTGCGCCCCGCGTGGAACTCAGGGCAACGCCGCGTCGCCCAGCGATGCCAGCCATTCGTCGTCGGAGCCTTCGTTGACGCCTTCGAACAGCGGCGTGGAGAAGTAGCGCTCGCCGGTATCCGGCAGCACCGCCAGCAGCACGTCGCCGGGCTTGGCTTTCTGCGCGACCTGCAGCGCAGCCGCGACGGTGGCGCCGGCGGAGATGCCGACGAAGATGCCTTCCTCGGCGGCGAGGCGGCGCGAGGTCGCGATCGCCTCGATGTCGGTGACCGGCAGGATCTCATCGGCGACGTCGCGGTTGAGCACGTCCGGCACGAAGTCCGGCGTCCAGCCCTGGATCTTGTGCGGTTGCCATTCCTTGCCCAGCAGCAGCGAAGCGCCGGCCGGTTCGGAGGCGGTGATGCGCACTTCAGGACGCGCGATCTTGAGCACTTCGCCCACGCCGGTCAGCGTGCCGCCGGTGCCCCAGCCGGTGACGAAGTGGTCCAGTCGACGGCCGGCGAAATCGCGCAGGATTTCCGCCGCCGTGGTCTGGCGGTGATAGGCGGGATTGGCGGGATTGGCGAACTGGCGGGCGAGGAACCAGCCGTGCTTCTTCGCCAGTTCCTCGGCGCGCCGCACCATGCCGCTGCCGCGCTCGGCGGCCGGTGTCAGGATGACCTTGGCGCCGTAGGCGCGCATCAGCTTGCGGCGTTCGATCGAGAAGGTCTCCACCATCGTGGCGACGAACTTGTAGCCGCGCGCGGCGGCCACCATCGCCAGCGCCACGCCGGTGTTGCCGGAGGTCGCTTCGATGATGGTGTCGCCGGGCTTCAGCAGGCCCTTGGCTTCGGCGTCGAGGACGATCGCCAGCGCCAGGCGGTCCTTCACCGAGCCGCCGGGATTGAACGACTCCACCTTCGCGTAGAGGGTCACGTGCTCCGGCGCGATGCGGTGCAGTTTGACGACCGGGGTGCGACCGACGGTGTCCAGGATGCTGTCGTAGAGGGCCATGGAATCTCCAGGTGGGAACGGTCAGGCGGCCTGCAGTGTGGGCGCCGGAAGGTTGCGGGAATGTGTGGGATGGGCCGTGACGATCGGCGGCTGCCCGAACCAGTGCAGCGTGCCAGCCAACGCGGCCACTTCGCCCAGGATCAGCAGGGCGGGCGAGCGCACCTGATGAGAACGCGCGGTTTCCGGCAGATCGGCCAGGGTGCCATTCAGCACGCGTTGCTCGCGGCGGGAACCGTTCTCCACGATGGCGAACGGCGTGGAGGGCGCGCGCCCGTGCGCCAGCAGGCGGTCGCGCAGGCCTTCCAGCCCGGCCACGCCCATGTACACGGCCAGCGTCTGTCGCTCCTGCGCCAGCGCGGCCCAGTCGAGCGTGTCCAGCGAATCCTTGCAGTGGGCGGTGACCAATCGCACGGCCTGGGCATGGTCGCGATGGGTGAGCGGGATGCCCGCGTACGCCGCGCACGCGATGGCGGCGGTGATGCCGGGCACGACCTCGTAGGGAATGCCGTGCGCGCGCAGGAACTCCAGCTCTTCGCCGCCGCGCCCGAACACGAACGGATCGCCGCCCTTCAAGCGCACCACGCGCTTGCCGGCGCGTGCGTGGTCCAGCATCAGCGCATGGATGTCGTCCTGGCGCGTGCTGTGGCCGTTCGCCGACTTGCCGACTTCGATGTAGGTCGCGTCGCGGCGGCCGAGGCGCAGCACGTCTTCGCTGACGAGGCGGTCGTGCAGGATCACGTCGGCCTCGTTCATCGCGCGCAGTGCGTTGAGGGTGAGCAGGCCGGCATCGCCGGGGCCCGCACCCACCACCACGACGGTACCGCTGCGCGTCAGCGCTGCGGTTTCGTCGAGCGTGGCGAGGAAGTGCTGTTCCGCCTGCGTGTGCAGCTGTTGGCGGAACAGGCGCGGCAACGGGCCTGCCAGCACTTTCTCGAAGAACCGCCGCCGGTCGGCCGTACGCGGGAAGCGCTGGCGGATGCGGTGGCGCTGGCGCGTGAACAGCTCGGCGAGCGAGGCCCACGAATCGTCCAGCAGGGTTTCCAGTTGGCGACGCAGGTGGCGGGCCAGCATCGGCGCGCCGCCGCCGCTGGAGATGGCGACCTGCAAGGGGCCGCGCTCCACGATGGCGGGCACCTGGAAGCTGGACAGCGACGCGTCGTCGACCACGTTGGCCAGCAGCCGTCGTGCTTCCGCGGCCGCGGCGACGGCGCGGTTGATGCCCCGGTCGCCGGTGGCGGCGACCACCAGCCAGGCATCGTCCAACTGCGCGGGTTCGAACACCGTCTCCTGCCACTCGATCCGACCTGCCGCGTGCCAGCCGGCCAACGCGGCCGTCAGCGTCGGCGCGACCACCCGCACCCGGGCCCCGGTGCGGAGCAACGCGTCGGTCTTGCGTTCCGCGACGCCGCCGCCGCCCACGACCAGTACCTGGCGGCCTTGCAGGTCGGCGAACAGGGGAAACAGCGGAGCGCTCACGGGCATGGCGGGCAGGGATGGGTTGTTGACCCTACTGCCGGGTCATAGCCGCCGGAAATGACATCCCACCAAAACCATATGCCTTGCGGTTATAAGCGCCACCGGCTACGGTCCGGGGAAATCCTCTACAGTCCAAGGCCCCCTCTGGTGGGCCGATCCGCGCCCCACGCCGATGACGCTGACCCAACTCCGCTACCTGGTGGCGATCGCCGATGCCGACCTGAACATCACGCTGGCAGCGGCGCGCGTGCATGCCACCCAGCCCGGCCTGTCCAAGCAGCTCAAGCAATTGGAGGACGAACTCGGCTTCCTGCTGTTCGTCCGCAAGGGCCGCAGCCTGGAGAGCGTCACGCCGGCCGGCCAGGAAGTGATCGAGCGTTCGCGCCTGGTGCTGGCCGAAGCCAACAACATCCGCACCTACGCCGCCAACCAGCGCCGCGAGAGCCAGGGCCAGCTGGTGCTGGTCACCACGCATACGCAGGCGCGCTTCGTGCTGCCGCCGGCCATCGCCCAGATCAAGCGCGACTACCCGCAGGTCAGCGTCCACCTGCAGCAGGCGCCGGAAAGCACCGCGCTGGACCTGCTCACCCAGGGCGATGCCGACATGGCGGTGGTCAGCACCGCCGGCGATCAGCCGCAGGCCGGCATCGCGGTGCCGCTGTACCGCTGGCGGCGGCTGGTACTGGTGCCGCGCGGCCATGCGCTGGAACAGGCGGGCGGCGTGCCGGCCATGGCCGACCTCGCCGAGCAGCCATTGATCAGCTACGAATCCTCGACGCGTCCTGGCTCTTCATTGCAGCGCGCGTTCGCCAAGGTCGGGCTGGAACCCAACATCGCGCTGACCGCGCTCGATGCCGACCTGATCAAGACCTACGTCCGCGCCGGATTGGGCGTGGGCCTGCTGGCGGAGATGGCGGTCAGCGCCGCGGATACCGACCTGCGCGCGTGGCCGGCACCGGCGGAGGTGAAGGAATGCATCGCATGGGCCGTGCTGCCGCGCGAACGCGTGCTGCGCGACTACGCGCTCGACCTGGTGCGCGCGCTGGCGCCGCAGATCGACCGTCGCGACCTGCGCCGGGTGATCGACGGCAACCAGGATCCGGACTGGCCCGAACCGCCCACGTGGCAGGCGCTCACCCAGACCATCACGAGTTGAGCGATCACCCGTTGGCGTGATTGACGGAAACCGGCGTCCGGGCGACGCTGGCGGCATCTTCCCGGGCATGTGTCGGCATCCCCATGAATCGCATTTCCAAGATGGTCGTGCGCATGTACGTGCCGGCGGCGGCGATCGCCGTGGGCGGATTCGCCACCGCCGAAGCCGTCACCCGCACCGGACGCACGCTGGGCGAGATCACGCCGCAGCGGTTGGCGTCGCTCGCGTTCCTGCTCGCGATCCTGCTGGGCACCGCCTGGGCGCTGCATTCCACCTGGCGGCTCTACCGCTGGGCCCGCGGTCGCGAGTTACGCTGCGCCTGCGGCGGCATGATGTCGCGCGTGCGCTACGACCGGCAACGGCAGAAGTACCGCAAGTGCCTGGCCTGCGGCGGCACGTCGCTGGAAGGCGCGCACTGCGGCGGGTGAGCGCGGTCTGCTTGCCGGGTAAGGAGTGATACTGTAGTGTCACTCCATGCGCACCGAACTCGTCACCACGCTGAAGCGCCAGGCCACCGACCTGCTGGCCGATATCGAGCGGGACAAGCAACCCATCCTGATCACCCAGCACGGGTTGCCCAGCGCGTATCTCGTCGACGTGGAAACCTATGAGACGCTGCTGGCGCGCATGGCGATGCTGGAAGGCATCGCGCGCGGCGAGCAGGCCATCGCTGAAGGCCGTGCGATCACCCATGATCAAGCCAGGGAACGGCTTGCCAGATGGTTGAGATAGTCTGGTCCGAACCGGCGCTGGCCGATCTCGACGCCATCGCCGACTACATTGCGCTGGACAATCCGGTCGCCGCCGCCGAACTGGTGCAGCGTGTCTTCGCGCACGTGGACCATCTTGCGGAGCATCCGGACAGCGGCAGTCGTCCGCCGGAAATCAGGCGGGGACGCTATCGCCAGGTCGTCGAGCCTCCGTGTCGCGTCATCTACCGGCACGCGCAGGGCCGCGTGCTGATCCTGCACGTCATGCGCAACGAGCGCCTGTTGCGGCCGGGCATGTTGCAGCCGCGCAAGCCGCGGAAGGCACGCTGAGAATCTTCAGCCTTCGCATCCCTGGCCGGTGCCGTCCTCTTTCGATACGCATTGCCGGAAGTCCTGCGGCAGGCCATGGATCTCGTGCGTCTTGCCCGGTGCGAGGGTGAAATCCTCGAGCGGCGTTCGCGCGCAGGCGGCCGGATTCGCCCCGGGCGCGGGCGCCGGGCACTGTTCGGTGTAGACGCGATAGTGGCATTGCCCGCTCTCGCTGGCGAAGCACTCGAACCTCGCCACGCCATCGCGCAACGTGGTCTTGCTGAAGAGCGTATCCACCCCGTTCTCGCTGCTGTGGTGGATCGTGGTGACGCTGGGTTTCTCGTTGCATCCTGCCAGGGCCAGCAGGCAGGACATCAGGGACGTGATGATGCGCATGGCGGTTCCTCGGTTTCCATTCGGCAAGGGCATGCCCACCACGGCGCGTGAGCGCCATGCCGGCGATGCCACGTTGGATGCCGCACGGGGCGGCAGGGTTTACGTCGGCGCTACATGTTGCGGAACAGGCTCATGAAGGGCTGGCTGACGGTCAGCGTCTCCGGGCGGTTCTTCAGCTTCAGCCGGCCGCGACCGGTGTCGTCGCGGCTGACCGAGGCCACGGCCTTCATGTTGACGATGGTGGAACGGTGGATCTGCTTGAAGGTGGTGGCGTCCAGCGAGTCGAGCAGTTCGCGCAGCGGCGTGCGCAACAGGGATTCGCCGTCGGCCGTCATCACCGTGGTGTACTTGTTGTCGGCCTGGAAGTAGGCCACGTCGTCCACCATGATCAGCTTGGTGTCCTTGCCCGCGCTGGCCGTGATCCACACCAGCGGCGGCCTGGACGACGGCATCTCGCGTGCGGACAGGTGGCGCAGCAAGGCTTCGAGCGTGGCGCCGTCGGGGTGCCCGGCCGCTGCGCGCGCCTGGATGCGCTGCACGGTGGCCAGCAGCCGTTCGCGCGTGATCGGTTTCAGCAGGTAATCGATGGCGCCCTGTTCGAACGCATCGATCGCGTACTGGTCGTAAGCGGTGACGAACACCACCTGTGTGCGCGGGCTGGCATCGGCCAGGCCGCGCGCGACTTCGATGCCGGTCAGGCCGGGCATGCGGATATCGAGGAAGGCGACGTCGGGCTGCAACTCGGCGATCGATTCCAGCGCGCTGGCGCCGTCCTCGCATTCGGCGACGATCTCCAACTGCGGCCACGCCTCTTTCAACAGTGAGGACAGCGCGGTGCGCAGCAGCTCCTCGTCTTCGGCGATCACGCCCCGGAAATTCATGCGGCACCTGCCTTGCCGGCCAGCGGCAGCGTCAGCGTGGCGGCGACGCCACTCGGGAAGTTGGACACGATGGCGAACGAGGCGTCGTTGCCGAAGGTCAGGCGCAGGCGTTCGCGCAGGTTCTTCAGGCCGATGCCGGTGCCGGCGCTCTGGCCGCCGAAGCCCTGTCCGTCGTCGGCGACGGTAAGGGTGGCGTGGTCGTCGTGCCGGCGGGCGAGGATCCAGATGGTGCCGCCGCCGGTCTTCGGTTCCAGGCCGTGCTTGATGGCGTTCTCGACCAGCGTCTGCAGCATCATGGAAGGCATGGGCACCGACTTCAGTGCATCGGGCACTTCCACCTGCAGGTTCAGGCGCGAGCCCATGCGGATCTTCAGGATTTCCAGGTAGGCCTGGGTGCGCTCCAGTTCCTCGCCCAACGTGGACAGCGTGTCGTCGGTGCGCGGCAACGAGCTGCGCAGGTACTGGATCAGGTGGCCGAGCATGATGTCGGCGCGCGGCGGATCGGTGCGGGTCAGCACCTGCGCGCTGGCCAGCGTGTTGTAGAGGAAGTGCGGTTCCACCTGCGCGTTGAGCAGATTCAGGCGCGCCACGGTCAATTCTTTCTCGCTGACGGTCTTCACGACATCGGCCTGTTCCTGGCGGCGCTGGTCGGCGACGCGGCGGGTGATGGCACGGGTGACGGCTTCGGCGTTCTCCACGTTGACGCCATCGTCGAGGACGAACAGGTCGAGCCACGCGCTCGCATCCGGGCCGACCATCAGGGTGATGCTGCTGGTGCCGTTGCCCGGTGTGACCGTGGCCTGCACCAGATCGCGCTTCACCGCGAAGCGGGCCATGATGTTGAAGCGCGAAGGCTGGCTGGGGCCGTCGAAACTGTCCACGCGGCGCACCTTGACCCGCACCTGCAGGCTGTCGGGGGCACTTTCCAGCTCTTCGGCGCGCGGAAGTTCGCGCAGCACGCCTTCGATCAGGGCGAAGGCCGCGGTCGTATCCAGCGGCACTTCGATCTGCCGGCGCTGCCGGCTCGACAGCGCGGCGCTGTCCAGGCGCCCGGTGATCAGCCAGATGCGGCGCAGGTGGCTGATCAGGCCGATCAGCACCGAGATCATCACCAGCGTCGCGGCCAGGTTGAACAGCCAGCTGGCGCCGCCGGACACGAACGTCCGGTCGAAGATGCCGTTCCACACGAAGCCCGCCATCAGGATCGCGCCGAACCAGGCAACGAGGATGCGGATGATCAGGAGCAGGCTGGGGAACACGTCGGGCACCACGGCTTGGGGAGTGCCGTGGAGGATAACGGTGTCGCCTGCGGAGGGAAGGGGGGCCGCGACGGAGCCGGTGATCCGGCGATGAAACGGGGCTGGCCCGGCGCGAATGCGTCAGGCCGCCGGGGTCGCCATCAGACCTCGACGTGAATCCCGCACTCGCGCTTCAGGCCGTTGAAGCGGGTGTCCTCCTCGCGCATGCCGGGTTCCCAGCGGCGCGTGGTGTGGAAGTCGCCGATCGACACGTAGCCCTGTTCCCACAGCGGGTGGTAGGGCAGGTCATGCTGCTTCATGTACTGCCAGACGTCGCGGTCGGTCCAGTCGACGATGGGGTTGACTTTCCAGCGGGCCTCGCGCTGCTGCAGCACCGGCGCGTTCGCACGGCTGGTGGACTGCGTGCGGCGCAGGCCGGTGAACCAGGTGCCCACGCCGAGGTCCTTCAGCGCGCGCTTCATCGGTTCCACCTTGCGCAGGCTGTTGTACTGCTCGATGCCGACCAGGCCCTGTTCCCACAGGCGACCGTGGCGGGCTTCCATCCAGGCGCGGCTGACCAGCGGACGGAAGACCTGCAGGTTGAGTTTCAGGCGCTCGACCAGTTCGTCGGCGAAGCGGTAGGTCTCCGGGAACAGGTAGCCGGTGTCGATCAGGATCACCGGCACGTCCGGCTTCTGCTGCGACACCATGTGCAGCAGTACCGCGGCCTGCGCGCCGAAGCTCGAGGACATCGCCGCTTCCGCCGGCCCGTGCTTGAGCGCCCAGGCGACCCGTTGCTCGGCCGTCTGCGTTTCCAGCCAGGCGTTGTGCTCGGCGATCTGGTCGGTGTCCAGGGAAAGGGCGGGGGCGCTCATGCGTGCAGTTCCAGTGCGATCTGTCGGTGGGTGGGGTACGACGGCAGGGCGACCACGCCGCTGCGATGGAGGAAGTCGCCGAAGCCTTCGTCGTCGGCGCGTTCGCCGGCATAGCGCGCGAACAGGCCGTCGAGGGTGTCGAGGATCGCGGCTTCGTCGATGTTCTCGCGGTACAGCGTGTTGAGGCGCTGGCCGCGCGCGTCGCCGCCGAGCATCAGGTTGTAGCGGCCCGGCGCTTTGCCGACGAGGGCGATCTCGGCGAGGTAGGGGCGCGAGCAGCCGTTCGGGCACCCGGAGATGCGCAGCAGGATCGGCGCGTCGCGCAGGCCGTGCTTCTCCAGCAGCGGTTGCAGGCGGTCGGTGAAGTCGGGCAGGTAGCGTTCGGCTTCGGCCATCGCCAGGCCGCAGGTCGGCAGCGAGACGCAGGCCACGGCCGCGCGCTGCAGGGCGGTGCCCAGGCGCTGGCCGTCGTCCAGCCCGTGCGTCTTCACCAGCGCGTCGATGCGCTCGCGTTCGCCCGCGGGAACACCGGCGATCACCAGGTTCTGGTTCGGCGTCATCCGGAACTCGCCACGATGCACGTTGGCGATCTCGCGCAGGCCGGTCAGGTGGGTGGCATGCGCGGTGTCGGCGATGCGACCGGCGAACAGGTGCAGGGTCAGGTGCCAGCGCCCGTCCTCGCCTTCCACCCAGCCGTAGCGGTCGCCGTTGTGGTCGAAGCGGAACGCGCGCACGGGCTGCAGGGCCACGCCGCTGCGGCGCTCGATCTCGCCGACCACCTTGTCCAGGCCATGGTCGTCGATGGTGTACTTGAAGCGCGCGCGCTTGCGCAGCTCGCGGTTGCCGAGGTCGCGCTGGGTGGTGACGACGGCCGTGGCGACCTCGAGCAGCTGGTCGGGCGTGATGAAGCCGACCACGTTGCCGACGCGTGGGTAGGTCTCCGCATCGCCATGGGTCGCGCCCATGCCGCCGCCGATCACCAGGTTGAAACCGGCCAGCACACCGCCTTCGAGGATGGCGATGAAGCCGAGGTCGTTGGCGAAGACATCCACGTCGTTGACCGGCGGCACCGCGAAGCCGATCTTGAACTTGCGCGGCAGGTAGGTGGCGCCGTAGATGGGCTCCTCTTCCTCGCCGCTGCCGGCCACGCGCTCCTCGTCCAGCCAGATTTCGTAGTAGGCACGCGTGTTCGGCAGCAGATGCCCGGACAGCGTCGCCGCCCAGGCCTGCACCTCGGCATGCGCACGCGATTCCAGCGGATTGGCCGCGACCAGCACGTTGCGGTTGACGTCGCCGCAGGCGGCCAGTGTGTCGATCAGCGCGGCATTGATGGCCTGCATCGTCGCCTTCAGTTCGCGCTTGATCACGCCGTGGTACTGGAACGCCTGCCGCGTGGTGATGCGCAGCGAATGGTTGGCGTATTGCGTGGCGATCGCATCCAGTTTCAGCCACTGCTCCGGCGTGACCACGCCGCCGGGCGTGCGCGTGCGGATCATGAACTGGTAGGCCGGCTCGAGCTTCTGCCGGCGGCGCTCGTCGCGCAGGTCGCGGTCGTCCTGCTGGTAGCTGCCGTGGTACTTGATCAGGGTCTGGTCCGATTCGCGCAGCGCGCCGGTGACCGGGTCGGCCAGGCTGTCGAGCAGGCTGCCGCGCAGGCGGTGGCTCTCGGATTTGATGTCTTCGACGGAGTGGCTGCTCATGTTCGTTCTTTGGCGTGGGAGCGACGCAAGTCGCGATGGCGCTGTCCGGGATACTGGGATCGCGACTTACGTCGCTCCCACATCGGAGCCAGCGTCAATACACATCGCGCCCGTAGCGCCCCTCCGTCTGCAGGTTCACCAGGTACTCGCGCGCCGAATCCTCGTCCAGCCCACCATGCTCGGCCACGATCGCCTGCAGGGCGGTGTGCACGTCCTTGCCCATGCCGATGGCGCCGCAGACGTACAGGTGCGCGCCGTTCTGCAGCCAGTCGTAGACCTCGCGGCCGCGCTCGCGCAGGCGGTCCTGCACGTAGATCTTGCGCGCCTGGTCGCGCGAGAAGGCCAGGTCCAGGCGGTGCAGCTCGCCGTTGCGCAGCGCGTCCTGCCATTCGCTCTGGTAGAAGAAGCCGTGGTTGAAGTGCGGGGCGCCGAAGAACAGCCAGTTGCGGCCGCGCGCACCGGTCTCCGCGCGTTCCTGCACGAAGCCGCGGAATGGCGCCACGCCGGTGCCCGGGCCGATCATCAGGATGTCCCGACTGCCGTCGGCGGGTACGCGGAAGCGCTCGTTGGCTTCGATGTACACCGGCACCTGGTCGCCTTCGTCCAGCGCCGCCAGGAAACCGCTGGCCGCACCCCCATGCGCGTGGCCGAAGGCTTCGTAGCCCAGCACGTCCACGGTGAGGTGCGCTTCCTCGCCGACGCGCTTGCGGCTGGAGGCGATCGAGTACAGGCGCGGCGCGAGCGGGCGCAGTGCGGCGACCAGCTCCTGCGCGCTCCAGCCCGCGGGCCAGCGGCGCAACACGTCGATCAGCTGGTGCGTATTGGACAGCTGCGCCAGCGCGGCGTTCTGCGCGGGTGCGAGCAGCGCGTTGAGTTCGTCCGCCTGCGCGTGCGCCGCATGCGTGGCCAGGAACGGGCGCGACAGCCGGGTCAGCTCGCGGCGCGCGGCCAGCCACTCGCGCAGCGGCAGGGTATCGCCGCTTTCGCTGACGGTGGCGTTGCCGTCCAGGCGCAGCGCATCGAGCACCGCATCCACGAGCGCCGAGGGGTTGCGGTGGCGAATGCCCAGCGCGTCGCCGGGTTCGTACTGCAGGCCGCTGCCTTCCAGCGACAGTTCGACATGGCGCACGTCCTTGTCGGCGGCGCCGTGCTGGCCGAAGCGCGGACCCTTGAAGTCGCGGCCGCTGATCCGCTGGTTGAGCAGCAGCTCGGCCGGGAACGGGTGCTCGTGCGACCACGCGGCGGCGTGACCCGGGCGCAGCGGGGTGACGGTCGCCAACGGGGTCGTGGCCGCCGCCGGTGCCTTCAGCAGGTCGCGGGCGTGGGCCAGGGCCTGCTCGCGCCACGGCGTGGCGACGGTGTCGATGTCGAGGTCGGCCAGGCCCGCGGCGAACAGCCGGCTGCCGCCGAGTTCGGCCAGGCGCGCATCCAGCCGCGACGCGATGCCGCAGAAGTCGGCATAGCTGGAGTCGCCCAGGCCGAGCACGGCGTACTTCAGTTCCGGCAGCTTCGGCGCACGCTTGCCGCGGAGGAACTCGACCAGGCCGATGCTGTCATCCGGCGGGTCGCCTTCGCCCTGGGTGCTGATGACGATATAGAGCAGGCGCTCGCTGGCCAGTTCGCGCTGCGGGTAGGCGTCGGCGCGCAACAGGCGGACCGACAGTCCGGCGGCTTCGGCCTGTTGGGACAGCGCCTCGGCGGCACGGCGTGCGTTGCCGGTCTGGCTGCCGTAGACGATGGTCAGGCGCTGTGCGGCCTGCGCACCGGCGGCAGGGGAGATCGCTTTCGGCAACGCGGCGGGCGAGGCCTGCGGCGCCAGCTGGGCCTGCGCCAGGCCGGCGGCATAGCCGGAGATCCACCACAGGCTCGCGCCATCCAGGCCGGACACCGCCTGGGCCAGCAGCGCCCGCCGTTCCTCCGCGAGGGGGATGGGGGCGAGGACAGGCTGGGTGGCGGACATCGGCAGGGCCCACGGGCGCGACTGGGACGGTCGATGTTAGGAACCCGTTCCCGCGGGCAGAAAGGACGCATGGTTATGGGCTTATGTCCCCCGCTTATTTCGCCGGCATCAGCCCGCGGCCGAATACTGGCGGCCCTCCCGGCCATACAGCGAAGCCCTGCTAGGCTAGCGCGTCCGGATTCCACCCCTGCCGCGCCCCTCGATGACCGCCGTAGACCGCCTGTCCCATCTCGACCGCCTGGAAGCGGAAAGCATCCACATCCTGAGGGAGGTCGCCGCCGAGTTCCGCAATCCGGTGTTGCTGTATTCGGTGGGCAAGGACAGCTCGGTGCTGCTGCACCTGCTGTTGAAGGCGTTCGCCCCGGCCCGGCCGCCGATCCCGCTGCTGCACGTGGACACGCGCTGGAAGTTCCGCGAGATGATCGCCTTCCGCGACCGGCGCGCCGCCGAGACCGGCGTGGACCTGCGCGTGCACATCAATCCGGACGGCATCGCCCGCGACATCGGCCCGATCACCCACGGCGCCACCGTCCACACCGACGTGATGAAGACCCAGGGCCTGAAGCAGGCGCTGGACCACTACCGCTTCGATGCGGCCATCGGCGGCGCCCGCCGCGACGAGGAGAAGTCGCGCGCCAAGGAGCGCGTGTTCTCGTTCCGCAACGACAAGCACCGCTGGGACCCGAAGAACCAGCGCCCGGAACTGTGGAACGTCTACAACGCGCGCATCAACACCGGCGAGAGCGTGCGGGTGTTCCCGCTGTCGAACTGGACCGAGCTGGACATCTGGCTCTACATCTACCGCGAGAACATCCCGGTGGTCCCGCTGTACTTCGCCGCCGAGCGGCCCGTCGTCGAACGCGACGGCGCGCTGCTGATGGTCGACGACGAACGCCTGCCGTTGCGCGACGGCGAAGTGCCGCAGCTGCGGCGCGTGCGCTTCCGCACGCTGGGCTGCTACCCGCTGACCGGTGCGATCGAATCCGAGGCCGACTCGCTGGAGAAGATCATCGCCGAGATGCTGGTCACCACCAGCTCCGAGCGCCAGGGCCGGGTGATCGACCACGATCCGGGTGCGTCGATGGAGAAGAAGAAGCTGGAGGGGTATTTCTGATGATGACCCCCACGCCGTCATCCCAGCGTACGCTGGGATCCACTTCGATTTTCGCGAAGTCCCCGCCCGTCGACCGTATGCAAGGCAACATCAAGATGGATCCCGGCGTACGCCGGGATGGCGAGCCGGAGTTCGATGCGTATGCCGTGAGGAAGGTCGAGGTGGCGGCAACATGAGCACCGACAGCGATATCGCCCGCTACCTCAAGCAGCACGAAGCCAAGCCGCTGCTGCGCTTCATCACCTGCGGCAGCGTGGACGACGGCAAGAGCACCCTGATCGGGCGCCTGCTGTACGACAGCAAGCGCTTGTTCGACGACCAGCTGGCCGCACTGGAGAAGGACAGCCGCAAGCACGGCACCCAGGGCGAGCGCATCGATTACGCATTGCTGCTGGACGGCCTGGCCGCCGAGCGCGAGCAGGGCATCACCATCGACGTGGCCTACCGCTACTTCGACACCGACCAGCGCAAGTTCATCGTCGCCGACTGCCCCGGCCACGAGCAGTACACCCGCAACATGGCCACCGGCGCGTCCACCGCGGACCTGGCGGTGGTGCTGGTGGATGCGCGCAAGGGCCTGCTGACCCAGACGCACCGGCACAGCTACATCGTCTCGCTGCTCGGCATCCGCCACGTGGTGCTGGCGGTGAACAAGATGGACCTGGTCGGGTTCGACGAAGCGGTGTTCACGCGCATCGCCGCCGACTACCGTGCGCTGGCGCAGCGCCTGGGCATCGCCGAGGTCACCTGCATCCCGCTGTCGGCGCTGGAGGGCGACAACCTGTCGTCGCGTTCGTCGCGCACGCCCTGGTACGCCGGGCCCGCGCTGCTGGAGCATCTGGAAAAAGTGCAAGTGGAAGCGCAGGAAAGCGGCGACGGCCTGCGCCTGCCGGTGCAGTGGGTCAACCGCCCGCACCAGAACTTCCGTGGCTACGCCGGCACGATCGCGGCTGGGCAGGTGAAGCCTGGCGACGAAGTGGTGGTGCTGCCGTCCTCGCGCCGCACGCGCGTCGCCCAGGTGCTCGACGCCAACGGCGAGGTCGCGGCCGCGTCGGCCGGGCAGGCGGTCACGCTGACCCTGGCCGACGAGATCGACATCAGCCGCGGCGACGTGATCGCCGCCGCCGGCGATCCACCCGAAGTGGCGGACCAGTTCGCCGCCCACCTGCTGTGGATGTCGGATGCGCCGTTGCTGCCGGGCCGGCCCTACCTGCTGAAGATCGGCGCGCGCACCGTGTCGGCCACGGTCACCGAGATCAAGCACCGCATCGACGTGAACACCCAGGAGCACCTGGCCGCCAAGCGGCTGGAACTCAACGAAGTGGGCTACTGCAACCTCAGCCTGGACGAGCCGATCGCCTTCGAACCCTATGTGCGCAACCGCGCGCTGGGCGGCTTCATCCTGATCGACCGCTACGACAACGCGACCGCCGGTGCCGGCACGCTGGACTTCGCCCTGCGCCGTGCCGGCAACGTGCACTGGCAGCATGTCGACGTGGACAAGGCCGCGCGTGCGCGCCAGAAAGGCCAGGCGCCCAAGGTGCTCTGGTTCACCGGCCTGTCCGGCGCCGGCAAGTCGACCATCGCCAACCTGGTGGACAAGCGCCTGCATGCGCTGGGTTACCACAGCTTCCTGCTGGACGGCGACAACGTGCGCCACGGCTTGAACCGCGATCTCGGTTTCACCGACGAAGACCGTGTGGAGAACATCCGCCGTGTCGCCGAGGTGGCGAAGCTGATGACCGACGCCGGTCTGATCGTGCTGGTCAGCTTCATTTCGCCGTTCCGCGCCGAGCGCCGGATGGCGCGCGAGCGCTTCGGCGACGGGGAGTTCGTCGAGGTCTTCGTCGATGTACCGTTGTCCGTGGCCGAATCGCGCGACGTGAAGGGCCTGTACAAGAAGGCGCGTGCCGGCCTGATCCCCAACTTCACCGGCATCGATTCCCCGTACGAAGCACCGGAACATCCCGACCTGCACCTGGATGCCGGCGCCGCGGATCCGGAAGCGCTCGCGCTGCAGGTCCTGGCCCATCTCGGCCTTGACTGACGGGCGGTAGCCTGCAAGGGTCATTGGTCATGGTCGGGCGTGTCCACCGCGCGCCCTTCGGCGCGTTTCAGGCACGAACCGCCGCATCTACCGCAGCGTATGTCACGCAGGCTCGCTAAACTGCGTGGATAACGAAAATTACGGGATGATCCATGCTCAGCCGATCCGGAACCCTCCGCCTTGCGGTCGTCCTGCCGCTCCTGCTGCTCGCCGCGTGCGGCGGCTCGGAGCCGCAGGCGAAGGCGAACGGCAACGCGGCCGAGCGACCGGTCCCGGTCACGACGCGCGTCGTCCAGCTGTCCGCATGGAACGACACGCTGCAGGCGCTCGGCACGGCCAAGGCGCGTGAGTCGGTGACGCTGACCGCGAAAGTCAGCGAGATCGTCCAGGACGTGCATTTCGAAAGCGGCCAGCAGGTCGCCGCGGGCCAGACGCTGGTCACCCTGAAGGGCGACGCCGCGCATGCTGCGCTGGTCCAGGCCGAAGCGACTTACGCGGAAGCGGACCGCCTGTACCGCCGCCAGAAGGAGCTGGCGGACCAGCAGCTGATCGCGCGCTCGCAACTCGACACCCAACTGGTCCTGCGTGATGTCGCCGCCGCGCGCGTGCGCCAGGCGCGCGCCGACATCGGCGACCGCAGCGTGCGTGCGCCGTTCGCCGGCGTGCTCGGCATCCGCCAGGTCAGCCCCGGTTCGCTGATCACCGCGAACAGCTCCATCGCCACGCTGGACGACGTCTCGCGCATGTACGTGGACTTCCAGGTGCCGGAAGCCGCGCTGGCGACCGTCGGTGTCGGCAATGCCGTCACCGCGGGCGCGACCGCATTCCCGGGCGAGACGTTCGAAGGCAAGGTCGAGACCGTCGATGCGCGCATCGATCCCACCACGCGCGCGGTGACCGTGCGCGCCGTGTTCCCCAACGACGACCGCAAGCTGCGGCCCGGCATGCTGCTCGACGTGCGCCTGTTCCGTCCGGAGCGGCAGGCGCTGGTGATCCCGGAGATCGCCGTGGTGCAGGTGGGGCGTGATTCGTTCGTGTACCGGGTGAAGGCCGACGGCAGCGTCGAGCAGGCGCCGGTCGCGGCGGGCGTGCGCCGCGATGGGCAGGTCGAGATCGTGAAGGGCGTGGCCGCGGGCGACCGTATCGTCATCGACGGCACCGGCAAGCTGCGCCCCGGCGTGAAGGTGGTGGATGCCGCGCCGGCCGCGCCGCCGAAGCAGGACGCGCCCGCCGCCGCCGGCAAGGGCTGAGCGCCATGAAGCTCTCCGATCTGTCGATCAAGCGCCCCGTCTTCGCGGTGGTGGTCAGCCTGCTGCTGGTGGTGTTGGGCGTGATGTCGTTCCTGCGCCTGACCCTGCGCGAACTGCCGAACATCGATCCGCCGATCGTGTCGGTGGAAGTGAACTACCCGGGCGCGTCGGCCGCCGTGGTGGAGACGCGCATCACCCAGATCCTCGAGGACGGCCTGTCCGGCATCGAGGGCATCAAGACCATCCAGTCGAGCAGCCGCAACGGCCGCGCCGACGTCACCATCGAGTTCAACCTCAGCCGCGACATCGAGGCCGCCGCGAACGACGTGCGCGACCGCGTCAGCCGGGTGATGAACCGCCTGCCGGAAGAAGCCGATCCGCCGCAGATCTCGAAGGTCGAAGCCGACGCGGACGTCATCATCTGGCTGAACATGCGCTCCACCGTGATGGACACGATGGAGCTGACCGACTACGCCGACCGCTACGTGCTGGACCGCCTGTCCGCGCTCGACGGCGTGGCCCGCGTGCAGCTGGGCGGCGGCCAGCGCTACGCGATGCGCATCTGGCTGGACCGAGAGGCGATGGCCGCGCGCGGCGTGACCACCAGCGATGTCGAGACGGCGTTGCGCGCGCAGAACGTCGAGCTGCCGGCCGGCCGCATCGAATCGCAGACGCGCGACTTCACCCTGCGCGTCGAGCGCGGCTACCAGCGGCCCGAACAGTTCGCGCAGTTGCCGCTGCGCAAGGGCGCGGACGGCTATGTCGTACGCCTGGGCGACGTGGCGCAGGTGGAGCTGGGTGCGGAAGAGCGCCGCTCCTACCTGCGCAGCAATGCCGTGCCGAACGTCGGCCTGGGCATCGTGCGCACCTCGACCGCCAATGCGCTGGACGTGGCCCGTGCCGCACGCGCCGAGGCCGAAGTGATCCAGCAGACGCTGCCCGAAGGCACCGACATCTTCGTCGCCTTCGACAGCACCACCTTCATCGAAGCCTCCATCGAGCGCGTGTACTGGACGCTGGCCGAGGCGATGGTGCTGGTGTTCCTGGTGATCTGGTTGTTCCTCGGCAGCCTGCGGGCGGCGCTGATCCCGGCGGTGACCGTGCCGGTGTGCCTGATCTCGGCGTTCATCGCGCTGTACGCGTTCGGCTTCTCGATCAACCTGCTGACCCTGCTCGCGCTGGTGCTCTGCATCGGCCTGGTGGTGGACGATGCCATCGTGGTGCTGGAGAACGTGCAGCGTCGCGCCGACCTGGGCGAGCCGGCGCTGGTCGCCGCGCGCCGCGGCACCACGCAGGTCGCGTTCGCGGTGATCGCGACCACCGCGGTGCTGGTGGCGGTGTTCCTGCCGGTGGGTTTCATGGAAGGCAACACCGGTCGCCTGTTCCGCGAACTGTCGGTCGCGCTGGCGGCGGCGGTGGCGATTTCCGCCTTCGTCGCGCTGACGCTGACGCCGATGATGTCGTCCAAGCTGGTGAAGCCGCACACCGAGCCGCGCGGATTGAATGCCTGGACCAACCGCACGCTCAACCGCGTCAGCACCGGCTACGGCCATCACGTCGAACGACTGGTGTCGCTGAGCGGCAAGCGCATCCTCGGGTTGGTGCTGCTGGCGATGGCGCTCTGTGGCGTGGCGATCGTCGTGCTCGGCCTGCGCGTGCCCAGCGAGCTGGCGCCCGCGGAGGACCGCGGCCGCTTCTTCGTGATGGTGGACGGACCGGAAGGCGCCGGCTTCGACTACATGGTCAACCAGATGCAGCAGGTGGAGCGCATCGTGATGGGGCAGGTCGGCGGCGACAAGCCGATTGAGCGCGCCAATTCGCGCGTGCCGCGTGGCTTCGGCGGCAGCGACGACATGCATACCGGGCAGGTGATCGTGTTCCTGCAGGACTGGCACGAGCGCAAGGCCACCACCGACGACGTCGTCAACGGCCTGCGTGCCGAACTTTCCAAACTTCCCGGCGTGCAGGCGCGCGCCAACGTGGCCGGCGGCCTGGTCGGCAGTCGCGGCCAGCGCTACCAGCTGGTGCTGGGCGGCCCCGACTATGCCGAACTGGCGCAGTGGCGCGACCGCATCCTGCAGCGGATGGAATCCAACCCGGGCATCCAGGACCCGGATTCGGACTACAAGGAAACGCGTCCGCAGATGCGCGTGAACATCGACCGCGACCGCGCCGCCGACCTGGGCGTGTCGGTGCAGGAGATCGGCCGCACGCTGGAAACGATGATGGGTTCGCGCCAGGTGACCACGTACGTGGACAACGGCGAGGAATACGACGTCATGCTGCAGGCGGGTCGCGAGAAGCGCGCCAACACCGAAGACCTGGCGCAGACCTACGTGCGTGGCAGCGATGGCGCCCTGATTCCGCTGTCGAACCTGGTGACGCTCACCGAGATCGCCGAGCCGGGCACGTTCAACCGCTTCAACCGCCTGCGCGCCATCACCATCAGCGCCGGCCTCGCGCCGGGCTACACGATGGGCGAGGCGCTGGAATGGACGCGGCAGGCCGTATCGGAAGAACTGCCGGACTACGCCCAGATCGACTGGAAGGGCGAGTCGCGCGAGTACCAGGAAGCCGGCGGTGCGATCCTGCTGACGTTCACGCTGGCGCTGCTGATCGTCTACCTGGTGCTGGCCGCGCAGTTCGAGAGCTTCGTCCATCCGCTGGTCATCATGCTGACGGTGCCGCTGGCGGTGCTGGGTGCGCTGATCGGCTTGTGGGTGACGGGCGGCACGCTGAACCTCTTCAGCCAGATCGGCATCGTGATGCTGATCGGCCTGGCGGCGAAGAACGGCATCCTGATCGTGGAATTCGCGAACCAGCTGCGCGACGACGGCGCCAGCGTGGCGCAGGCCATCGCCGAATCCGCGCGCGTGCGCCTGCGCCCGATCCTGATGACGTCGGTGGCCACCGTCGTCGGTGCGGTGCCATTGGTGCTCGCCGGCGGCCCGGGTTCGGCCAGCCGCGCCACCATCGGCATCGTGGTGATCTTCGGCGTGACGTTCTCCACGCTGCTGTCGCTGTACGTGGTGCCGGCGTTCTACGCGTTGCTCGCGCCGTTCACGCGCTCGCCCGAAGCCGTGGCGCACGAATTGAGCAAGCTGGAAGCCGAAACGCCTTCCGTCGGCGGCCATGGCTGACCCAGGCGCACGCCCGTTCGACGGCGTGCGCATCGAAGGCGAAGGATTCCGGCTGCGTGCATGGCGGCAGGACGATCTCGACGCCCTGCTGCGACATGCCGACGATCCGCAGGTCCCGCGTGGCCTGAGCGAGCGCTTTCCCCATCCCTATACGCGTGCCGACGGCGAAGCCTTCCTGGCTGGCCGCGTGGTGGATCTCCGCCATCCGGTGTTCGCCATCGAGATCGATGGCGAGGCCTGCGGCGGCATCGCCGTGCGTCCGCAGGCGGGCGAACGGGCCCATGGCGCCGAACTCGGCTACTGGCTCGGTCGCGCGCACTGGGGGCAGGGCCACATGACGCGCGTGGTCGCCGCATACGTGGCGTGGGTCGTGCCTGCGCTGGCGCTGCGCCGGATCGAGGCCAACGTGCTGGATACCAACCCGGGCTCCGCGCGGGTGCTGGAAAAGAATGGCTTCGCCGAGGAAGGCATCCGGCGCGCTGCCGTCCTGAAGCCCGATGGATTGCACGACCTGAGGCTGTTCGGGCGGCTGTTCGGCGCCTAGCGGGCGGATAACGCTTCGCAGGCCGGTGCGATCATGGAAGAATCCCCGCATGAATACAGCATCGATCAGGCGGGCATGACATGACCGGTCCCTGGGACAAGCGGCCTGCGGGTCGCCCTCCGCGCGGCGATGGCCCGCGTCCGCCGCGTGCCGCCGGGCCTCGTGCGCCGGTACCGACGGCATCGGCGCCGGCCGCCGCCGCATCGCGTAGCGAACTGCGCCTGTATGGGCTGAACGCCCTGCATGCGGTGTTCGCGCGGCGGCCCGAGGCCATCCGCAAGGTCTATCTGACCGAAGCACGCATTCCCGCGCTGAAGCCGTTGCTGGCGTGGTGCGTGAAGCAGCGCGTGGGCTATCGCGTGGTGGAGGAGGGCGATCTCGATCGCCTCGCCGGCAGTACGCACCACGAAGGCGTGGTCGCCGACGTGCTGAGGGTGGAGCCGTTGTCGATGGCCGACTGGCTGCGCGCGTTGCCCGAGGGCAAGCCCGTGGCCGCCCTGTGGCTCGATGGCGTGGGCAATCCGCACAACTTCGGGGCCATCCTGCGCTCGGCCGCGCACTTCGGCGTGGCCGGCATCCTGTTGCCCCGCGATTCGACGCTGGCGATCTCCGGCGCGGCCGCACGCGTGGCCGAAGGCGGTGCCGAGCAGGTGCCGCTGGTGCGCATGGGGCAGGCCGACAATGCGGCGGCCCAGCTGCGGAACGCGGGCTTCTCGTTGGCCGCCACCGTCGTGCGCGGCGGCGACGACCTGTTCGCCGCCAAGCTGCCGCGGCGCCTCGTGTACGTGATGGGTGCGGAGGGCGAGGGCATGGATGCACGCCTCGCCGATGCCTGCGATACGCGCCTGTCGATCCCCGGCAGCGGCGCCGTCGAGAGCCTCAATGTGGCGGCGGCGACGGCGGTGTTCCTGGCGCAGTGGAAGCAGAAGGCGTGATCGCTGACCCCGTGTAGGAGGGGCTTCAGCCCCGACGCCTTTCGTTCGGACTTCGGGCTGCTTGATCCGGAGGTCGGGGCTGAAGTCCCTCCTACAGGTTTATTCCTTCAGCTGGCTGCCGAAGTCGCCATCGGCTTCCGCCGCCAGGTAGGCGAATACGGTGTACGCCGCGACGTTCTGCGCCAGCGCCGCCGGGTCGATCTTGTCGAGGGTGTCGTCCGCGTTGTGGTGCAGGTCGAAGTAGTCGCTGCCATCCTGCGCCAGCCACGCCCACGCCAGGCCCTTCGCCGCGAACGGGCTGATGTCCGGGCCCGCGCTGCCCTTGCCGGGGGCGTACTCGATGCCCAGCGGCGCCAGCGCCTGCGCGATCTGCTCGGTGGCCTTGCGCGCGTGGTCCGGTGCGCCGGTGTTGAAGGCATAGATGCGGCCGGCGCCGAAGTCGCTCTCCGCGCCGATCTGGTGGCGCGTGATGTCGGCCAGGTGCTTCTCCGCATACGCCTTGCCGCCGTACAGGCCCTGCTCCTCGTTGGCGAAGGCGATCACGCGGATCGTGCGCTTCGGCGCCTGCTTCAGCTGGCCGATCAGGTGGCCGGCCGCCATGGTGATGGCGATGCCGGCGCCGTCGTCGATCGCGCCGGTGCCGAGGTCCCACGAATCCAGATGCCCGCCGATCACCACGACCTCCTTCGGCAAACTGCGCCCGGTGATTTCGCCGATCACGTTCTGAGAGGTGTACTCGCCGTCCCAGCCGCAATCGAGCGCGAGCGAGACGCGCACCGGGCCGCGCGCGAGCAGGCGCGCCAGCTGGTCCGCATCGGGGATGGTCAGCGACGCCGACGGCACCGGCGTCAGGCCTTCGTCGAAGCGGGTGATGCCGGTGTGCGCGACGCGGTGGTTGTCGGTGCCGGCCGAGCGCATCAGGAAGGCGATCGCGCCCTTGCGGATCGCGGCCGACGGACCCTTCGAACGGATCGCGCCGCCATTGCGGTAATCGCTGCCATCGCGCGCGGAGGTCATCTGGTAGTCGACGAAGGCGATCTTGCCGGCCAGCGATCCCGCCGGGGTCGCTTCCAGTGCGGCCAGGTCGGCGAAGCGGACGATCTCTGCTTCCACCTTGCCGGCCGGGCTGCCGCCCAGTGCGGTGACGGTCAGCGGTTGCGCATGCTCGCCGAGTACGGCCGCACGCTCGCTGCGGCGCACCCACTTCGGAAACGTCACCGGTTCGGTCCACACCTTGTCGAAGCCGAGTGCCTTGAACTTCGCCTGCGCCCAGGCGACGGCTTTCGCATCGGCCTCGCTGCCGGCCAGGCGCGGGCCCACTTCCGTCGTCAGCGATTCGACGACGTTCCAGCCGGTGCGGTCTGCGAGCGCCTGTTCGCGGAGTTGCGCGGCGGTGGCGAGGGCGGTGTCGGGGATGCGGGTTTCGCGCGATGCGGCGAAAGCGGGTGCGGTGACGGCCAGGGCGAGCAACAACGGAGCAAGGCGCATGGAAAGTCCCGTAAAAACGAAGGCCACGAGCTTAGCAGCCCGTGGCCCCGTGTTTCCGTCGACGGCGTTGCCGATACGGAACGCCGCGTTCGTTATTTCTTCAGCGCGTCGCGGATCTCGCGCAGCAGCACGATGTCTTCAGGCGTCGCCGCTGCCGGTGCAGGCGCACGTACCCGGTTGTAGGCTTTCAGGACGAGGAAGATCACGAACGCGATGAGCAGGAAGTCGATCATGGTCTGCAGGAAGGCGCCATATTTCAGCAGCAGCGCCGGTGCGAGTTCCTTGCCGGCCGCATCGAGCTCGGCTGCACGCAGGGTCACCGCCAGGTCGCCGAACTTCACGCCGCCGAGCAACAAGCCCACCAGCGGCATCACGATGCCATCCACCAGGCTGCTGACGATCTTGCCGAAGGCCGCGCCGATCACCACGCCGACGGCGAGGTCGACCACATTGCCGCGTGCGATGAATTCCTTGAACTCGCTGATCATGCCCATCGAGGGATCTCCGTGAACGGCGCCGACACGCCACTGGCGTGGACTATAACCCCGTGCGTCGATGACGCAAGGCAGGGCATCAGCCGGTAATGCGTCCGTGCAGCTCGACCACGCCATCCAGCGAGGCCACGAACGCATCGCCCGGCACCAGCGCCGCGACGCCCGCGGGCGTGCCCATGAAGACCAGGTCGCCAGCCTTCAACGCATAGAGCTTCGACAGTTCGTGCAGGATGTCGGGCACGTCCCAGATCAGGTCGTGCAGCGCGCCGTGCTGGCGGACATCGCCGTTCACGCGCAGGGTCAGCGTGCGGGCATCGAGCGTGCCGACATCCGCGGCGGCGACCAGTTCGCTGATGGGCGCCGAGTGATCGAATCCCTTGCCGGTATCCCACGGCAGGCCCTTCGCCTTGGCGGCGCCCTGCAGGTCGCGACGGGTCAGGTCCAGGCCGACGCCGTAGGCGAGTACCAGGGCCTCGGCGGCCTCGCGCGACAGCTCGCCTGCCGGCGCATCGACGCCGAGCGCCGCGACCAGTTCGATCTCGTGGTGCAGGTCGTTCGTACCGGGCGGGTAAGGCACGTTCGCGTCGCCGGTGACGATGGCATCGGCCGGCTTGTGGAAGAACACGGGCACGCCCCGCTCAGCCTTCGACGCGGGTGCGGCAGCGCCCATTTCGCGCGCGTGGTCGGCGAAGTTGCGGCCCACGCAGAAGATGCGGCGCACGGGGAAGGTGCCGCCACCGCGCACGGGAACGCGAGGCACCGGCGGGGTCGGGATGATGTCGGACATGGCGGTTCCGTGCGGGGGAGCGCACGGAGTTTAGAGGAGAGGCGGGGCGGATGTTGGCCCGATCAAGTTGGGCGCGGCATCGCTTCGCTAGGGTCGTTCGCCAATCAGGCGCGTTGCGACGCGCTCGGGATCGCGGCGATGGCAGGTTCCAGGGGGCGCGGTTTGCTGACCACCTGGTACTCGCCTTCCATCGCATTGTCGCGCGCCACCGGCTTGCCACGCTGGCGTAGCAGCTTGTAGAGCAGGCCGCCGGCGATCATCGCCGCGCCGACGAACACGCTGAAGAACACCAGCACCGCCAGCACGGCCAGGCCCAGCAGGCCGATACCCACGCGCAGCAGCGGGTGACGCGGCTTGCGGGGCGCGAACGCGTTGCGGAAGGCGTTGAACTGAAAGTGGCGTGCGTACATGGCGTTGCGTCGTGACAGAATGCGGCGGGGGCCGGTGCACGCAGTATCGGATGACCGTTACATGACCGTGTGAGAACTTCGTTAAGCCGTATGCGACTGACTGCACTGAATGACATCGCCGACGGTGGTTTTGCCGAAGTTGAGGCCACGATCGGCGACGATGCGGAATCCCTCATCCTCCATCGCGATGGCGATGCCGTGCGTGCGTGGCTCAATGTGTGCCCGCATGCCGGTCGCCGGCTGGACTGGGCGCCGGGCCAGTTCCTGAAGAGCAAGGACGGGCATCTGGTCTGCGCGGCGCATGGCGCGTCCTTCGAATTGCAGCGCGGCGACTGCGTCGCCGGTCCGTGCCGGGGCGACGCCCTGCATGCCGTCGCGGTGCAGGTCCGCGACGGCGAGGTATGGCTCGGCTGAGCCGTTGCGCCGGCTCAGCCGGTGCCTTGCAGGATCACGCAGTGCCAGCCGGTGCGGTAGGTTTCGTAGCCGGGTGATGCGGCCTGCGCGATGCAGTGCGGCCGGCCGTCGAGCAACAGTTCGGTGGCGGCGCGGGGTTCGGCGAACAACGTGGCGCGGCCCGGGAAGTCGAGTCGTGCCGCCGCATCGACGGACTGCGTGTCGGCCAGCACCTGCCCCTGGCCGTCGACGATGCAGACGCGGCTGCGGCCCCATTCGGCATCGGACAGCGGCGTATGTTCGACGATGGTCTGCGCCAGCGCGTTCCAGCGGAACACGATGCCCAGCACGCCCAATGGACGGCCCTGCACGCGTCCGCCCTCGCGCACGGTGCAGGAATAGACGAGCACGCGTTCTCCGCCGGCCAGCGGACTGGCGTGCATCGACTGGAAGCCGAACGCCTCGCCGCTCTGCGTCGCCATCGCCGACTGGAACCACGGTTGCTGGGCCACCGACTGGCCGACCGAGCGGTACTGCCGCGGCCGCCCGTTGGCGACCACGTTGCCGTGCAGGTCGGCCAGCACCAGGTCGAAGTAGACCGTGTACGAATCCAGGATCTGCCCGAGGCGCTGGCTGGCGTGGGCGAGTGCCGCGGGTTGCGGATCCTGCGCGGCGGCGACCACGGCCGCATCGGTGGCCCACCAGCGGACGTCGCAGCTGCGCTCGTAGAGATTGCGGTCGATCAGGTCGATGTTAGCCAACGCCAGGTCGGTCAGACGGGTGCGGCGCACGTCGGTCTGCAACTGCTCCAGCCGTTCCCGCAGGTCGGTGCTGGTGCGTCCGGCCATGCGGTCGATCTCCTGCGCGGTGTCGCTGACGCGGCGCGAGAGCGTGTCCATTTCTTCGGCGATCACGCCGAAGCTGCGTCCGGCCGTGCCGATGCGCACGGCCTCGATGCGGGCATTCATCGAGATGATGCGGGTGATGCGGTTGATCTCGTCGATCTTCTGCAGCGATTGCCGCAGTTGCTTCAGCAGCGCGTCCGACAGTCCGGAGACGGACTGGATGTGGTCGTCGATGCCGGCGTCGTCGGTGGGGGCGGCGGCGCGTGCGTTCATGGGGCTCCTTGCGTAGAGGGGTGACCATGCGTGCGCGCATGGTCGTCATTGAAGCGCTATCGGCGTGCCCCGCAGCGGCTTTAACCGGCACCTTCGCGGTGCATGTTTTCCCCTCGATGGGGCGGGCCGGGCGAGGATGTTGGACGTTCGCGCGGCGCTTCCCTAGAATCCGCCGACCACGGGAAGGGGACCGGCATGGGCGACGCGAGCATCTGCATCAACTGCGGCCGAGCCGTCGCCGATCCCCAACAGAAGTTCTGTCCCGCCTGCGGCCAACCCACGCCGGCGCACCGCATCGACTGGCATTTCCTCGGCCATGAGCTGGAGCACAGCGTGTTCCATATGGACCGCGGCTTCCTCTATACCTTGAAGCAGTTGATGCTGAGGCCGGGGCGCCTCATCCGGAACTACATCGAGGGACGGCGGGCGGGTGTCGTCAAACCCGTCTTGCTGATCATGATGACGGGCGCTGCTGCGACGTTGATGGCGCACTACGCGCTGGATGGTGATGCGCTTGGAGCCTCCCTCACTGCGGGCATGGAGGCCGGAGCAGGACATCAAGGCAGCTTGAATGCCAAGCAGGCCGAAGCCATGGCCCAGATGGCGAATGTGTTCGGGGTGGTCAAGGACTGGATGAATCGTCACCTGACCCTCATCACCTTGCTGCTGCTGCCGGTGCAGGCGGCGGCATTCAAACTGACGTTCCGACGCTTCAAGCAGATCAACTACCCGGAATGGCTGGTGATCACCTCGTTCCTGATGGCGCAGCTGTTCGTCGTATGGGTGGTTTTCATGCCGCTTCAGCGCTGGTGGTCGGATGCGCAGGTGGTGATGGTGCTGGTGGCGGTTCTCCTGAACCTATTCTCGTTGACTCAGGTTTTCCCGGGATATTCTCGATGGAAAGCCTTCCTGCGCGGGGCGGCCGGTTGGGCCATCGTCCAAGTGGTGTTGATGGTGGCCACGCTCATCGGTGCGATGGTGCTTGGCGTCCTGGTGGGCAGCGGAAGGATCCATTTGCCTGCCTGAGCGTGTTGTCGCCCGGCGGGGCGACTCGAAGCATTGATGCCGCGCTGATGCGTCTGCACGCAGGAAAAGAAAAGCCCGCTTTATCGCGGGCTTTTCCGTCGAGACAGATTGCTCGACGCAATCGCAGGGACGCTGGATCCCGAATTTACTTCAGCGCCTTGAACCGCAGGCGGTGCGGACGCGCGCCTTCTTCGCCCAGGCGGCGCTTCTTGTCTTCCTCGTACTCGCGGTAGTTGCCCTGGAAGAACTCCACGTGCGAATCGCCCTCGAAGGCGAGGATGTGCGTGGCGATGCGGTCCAGGAACCAGCGGTCGTGCGAAATGACGAAGGTGTTGCCGGGGAATTCCAGCAGCGCGTCTTCCAGCGCACGCAGGGTTTCGATGTCCAGGTCGTTCGACGGTTCGTCGAGCAGCAGCACGTTGCCGCCCTGCAGCAGCGTCTTGGCCATGTGCAGGCGGCCGCGTTCACCGCCCGACAGCGAGCCGACCATCTTCTGCTGGTCCTGGCCCTTGAAGTTGAAGCGGCCGATGTACGCGCGCGACTGGATCTCGACGCCGTTGATGTTGAGGATGTCCAGGCCGCCCGAGATTTCCTGGAAGACGTTGTGGTTGCCTTCCAGCTTGTCGCGGCTCTGGTCGACATAGGCCAGCTGCACGGTCGGGCCGGTGGTGATCGTGCCGGAGTCCGGCTTTTCCTGGCCGGTGATCATCTTGAACAGCGTCGACTTGCCGGCGCCGTTCGGGCCGATGATGCCGACGATGGCGCCACCGGGGACGAGGAAGCTCAGGTTGTCGATCAGCAGGCGGTCGCCGAACGTCTTCGAGACGTTCTTGAACTCGATGACGTTGTTGCCCAGGCGCTCACCCGGCGGAATGAAGATCTCGTTGGTTTCGTTGCGGCGCTGGTAGTCGACCGACTGCAGCTCTTCCAGGCGGGCCAAGCGGGCCTTGCCCTTGGAGCGGCCGCCCTTGGCGTTCTGGCGCGACCATTCCAGTTCCTTCTGGATGGCCTTCTGGCGGGCCTTTTCCTGGTTCTCTTCCTGCTTCAGGCGCTCGTCCTTCTGCACCAGCCAGTCGGTGTAGTTGCCCTTCCACGGAATGCCGCGGCCGCGATCCAGTTCGAGGATCCATTCGGCGGCGTTGTCGAGGAAGTAACGGTCGTGGGTGACGGCCACCACGGTGCCGGTGTAGCGGGCGAGGAACTGTTCCAGCCACTCGACGGACTCGGCGTCGAGGTGGTTGGTCGGTTCGTCGAGCAGCAGCATGTCCGGCTTCTGCAGCAGCAGGCGGCACAGCGCGACGCGACGCTTCTCGCCGCCGGACAGCTTGCCGACGATGGCATCCCACGGCGGCAGGCGCAGCGCATCGGCGGCCACATCCAACTGGTTCTCCAGCGTGTGCGCGTCGCCAGCAGCGAGGATCGCCTCCAGGCGCTCCTGCTCCTTGGCGAGGGCGTCGAAGTCGGCGCCTTCCTCGGCATACGCGGCGTAGACCGCTTCCAGCGCGGCCTGTGCCTGCAGCACGTCGCCCACGCCTTCCTCAACGGCCTGGCGGACGGTGTGCTCGGGATTCAGTTCCGGCTCCTGCGCCAGATAGCCGACCTTGATGCCGGGCTGCGGGCGCGCTTCGCCTTCGAAGTCCTTGTCCACGCCCGCCATGATCTTCAACACAGTGGACTTGCCGGCACCGTTCAAGCCCAGCAGGCCGATCTTCGCGCCCGGATAGAAGGACAGCGAAATGTCCTTGATGATCTGCCGCTTCGGCGGGACCACCTTGCTGACCCGGTTCATGGTGTAGATGTATTGCGAGGACATGCAGGCTCCGGTACGCAGGACCCGTCACCCGACCGGGGACCGGCAGGCGAGCAGGGAAATGGGGAAGGCGCCCAGTATAGCCGTTCAGGCCGCCGGGGCCGCTGGCTGAACGGGATCCCAGCATTTTTTGACCGTTGTCCCGTAACCGTTTTCCAGCGGGAAACGGTTCAGACGCAATACGCATCATGCAACTCACGTACCCCTAACAACGGAGTTGCCATGAACAGCCGTCGATTCTTCCAGGGCCTGGCCATCGCGGTGCTGGCCGTCGCCACCACCGTCCCGGCGCTGGCGCGCGATGACGACCGCGGCCGTGACCGTGGCCGCCAGCACTACGATCGCGACTGGCGCGATGACCGCCGGGACGATCGCCATGATCGCCGCGACGACCACCGCGACCAGCGCCATGCCTACCGCAACGGTTACCGGGACGGTCGCCGCGACGACTACCGTCAGGACCGCCGCTACGACGACCGCCGGTACTACGCGCCGCCGCCGCGCGTGGTGTACCGCCCCGCCCCCAGCTACCACCGTTGGGCCAAGGGCCAGCGCTACCGCGACTACTACCGCGGCCCGGTCTACGTGGTGAACGACTACGACTACTACGATCTGCGTCGTCCGCCCCGCGGCTACCACTGGGTGCGGGACGACCGCGGCAACATGCTGATGGTCGCCATCGCCACCGGCATCATCGCCGACCTGCTCCTGCACCACTGAGCCGGACTCCCTCCGGTCACGGGAAAAGCGCGCTCCGGCGCGCTTTTCCTTTTCCGGGGGAGGGGTTGGGCGGGTCGTGGCCGGCCCCCCGGCGGGCTACAATCGGGGACCCCGCCCGCCCTAGCCCCGGAGACCCGATGTTCCCGCGCGACGCCCGCATCGAAAGCTACGATCCCGAACTGGCCCAGGCCATCGCCCACGAGGCGCGCCGGCAGGAGGATCACGTCGAGCTGATCGCCAGCGAGAACTACGCCAGCCCCCGCGTGCTGGAGGCCCAGGGCAGCGTGCTGACCAACAAATACGCCGAGGGCTACCCGCACAAGCGCTATTACGGCGGTTGCGAGTACGTGGACATCGCCGAGCAACTGGCGATCGACCGCGTGAAGCAGCTGTTCGGCGCCGACTATGCCAACGTGCAGCCGCATTCCGGTTCGCAGGCCAACCAGGCCGTGTACTTCGCCCTGTTGCAGCCGGGCGACACCATCCTGGGCATGAGCCTGGCCCACGGCGGCCACCTGACCCACGGCGCCAAGGTCAACGCCTCGGGCAAGATCTTCAACGCCGTCCAGTACGGCGTGAACGACCAGGGCCTGATCGACTACGACGAAGTGGAAAAGCTGGCGCTGGAGCACAAGCCGAAGATGGTCGTGGCAGGTTTCTCCGCCTATTCGCAGGTGGTGGATTGGGCGCGCTTCCGCGCCATCGCCGACAAGGTCGGCGCCTACCTGTTCGTCGACATGGCGCACGTGGCAGGCCTGGTCGCCGCCGGCGTCTATCCGAACCCGCTGCCGCACGCGCACGTGGTCACCTCGACCACCCACAAGACGCTGCGCGGCCCGCGCGGCGGCATCATCGTGGCCAAGGGCGCTGGCGAAGAGATCGAGAAGAAGCTGCAGAGCATCGTCTTCCCGGGCATCCAGGGCGGTCCGCTGATGCACGTCATCGCGGCCAAGGCCGTGGCCTTCAAGGAAGCGCTGGAGCCGGAGTTCAAGGACTACCAGGCGCAGGTGGTGAAGAATGCCCAGGCGATGGCGAAGACGATCATCGCGCGCGGCTACAAGATCGTGTCCGGCGGCACCGAGAACCACCTGATGCTGGTCGACATGATCGGCAAGGACGTCAGCGGCAAGGACGCGGAAGAGGCGCTGGGCAAGGCGCACATCACCGTCAACAAGAACTCCGTGCCGAACGATCCGCGCAAGCCCTTCGTGACCTCGGGCCTGCGCATCGGCACCCCGGCCGTGACCACGCGCGGCTATGGCGAGCAGGACTGCATCGACCTGGCCAACTGGATCTGCGACGTGCTCGACGCACCGACCGACGAAGCCGTGTTGGCCAAGGTACGGGACAACGTCACCGCGCAGTGCCGCAAGTACCCGGTCTACGGCTGACC
This sequence comes from Pseudoxanthomonas sp. Root630, assembly GCF_001427585.1. Classification (GTDB taxonomy): domain Bacteria; phylum Pseudomonadota; class Gammaproteobacteria; order Xanthomonadales; family Xanthomonadaceae; genus Pseudoxanthomonas_A. Next base: position 83,597 of record NZ_LMGY01000001.1, read on the forward strand.
GACGACGATGCACTGCCCCTTCTGCCAGCACACCGACACCCGCGTGATCGATTCGCGCGTGTCCGAGGACGGCGCCACGATCCGGCGCCGTCGCGAGTGCGAGGCCTGTGGGGAGCGGTTCTCGACGCTGGAGAACATCGAGATCAAGTTGCCGGCGGTCATCAAGGGCGATGGCCGTCGTGACGCGTTCGATGCCCGCAAGCTTCGCGCGGGCTTCGACCGCGCGCTGCAGAAGCGGCCGGTGTCGGAAGAACAGATCGAGGCCGCGGTGCGCGCGGTGGTGCACAGCATCCGCATGAGCGGCGAGCGCGAGATCGCCTCGCGCAAGATCGGCGAGTTCGTGATGAACGAGCTGCGCAAGCTCGACCACGTGGGTTACGTGCGCTTCGCGTCGGTGTACCGCAGCTTCGAGGATGTCGCCGATTTCCGCGAGGAGATCGAGAAGCTGGAGCGCGACCTGCCGGCCGGTGCCGGGCAGCTCTCGCTGCTGGGCGGCGACGTCGTCCCGTTCGACAAGCACGCGGACAAGAACAAGAAGCGCTGAGCCGTGCGCATCGACGCGATCGGCCGGTACCCGCAGTACATTCCGGACCTCGCCGCCTGGCACCACGCCGAGTGGGGGCCGCTCTACGACGACTGGACGCTGGAAGCGGCGACGGCCGAGCTGGTCGATCACGCGACGCGCACGTCGTTACCCACCACGCTGCTGTTGATGGACGGCGACACGCTGCTGGGGTCGGTCAGCGTGCTGATCGAAGATGCGCCGGCGTTGCAGGACCGTGGCAGCCCCTGGCTGGGCAGCCTCTACATGCGGCCCGAGGCGCGAGGGCGGGGCGGTGGGCGCGTGCTGGTCGACGCCGCCGTTGCGCATGCGGCCCGCGAGGGCGTTGCGCTGTTGCGGCTGTTCACGCTGTGGCACGAGGATTTCTATGCCGCGCTCGGCTGGCAGGTCGCAGAACGCACCGCGCTGCACGGCACGCCGGTCGTGATCATGTCGATCGTACCCGCCGAGCGGGTAGCGCATACTGGCGCCCCTTCGTCGCACGGCTGACGCATGTCCATCGCCTTCTCCGCCTTCGACCACCAGTGCATGGCGCGCGCGCTGCGCCTGGCCGAGCGCGGTGCCTACACCACGCGGCCCAACCCCATGGTGGGTTGCGTGATCGCGCAGGGCGAGGAGACTGTCGGCGAGGGATGGCACCAGAAGGCGGGCGAGCCGCATGCCGAGGTCTTCGCCTTGCAGGCGGCCGGCGACCGTGCACGCGGTGCGACCGCCTACGTCACCCTGGAACCCTGCGCGCATACCGGACGCACGGGGCCTTGCGCGGACGCGCTGATCGCCGCGGGCGTGGGCCGCGTGGTCGCCGCCATGCGCGATCCCTTCCCGCAGGTGGATGGTGCCGGTTTCGACAAGCTGACCGCGGCAGGCATCGGCGTGCAGTCCGGGCTGATGGAAGCGCAGGCGCGGCGGTTGAACCGCGGATTCCTCTCGCGGATCGAACGCGGGCGGCCATGGGTGCGGGTCAAGCTGGCCACCAGTCTGGATGGCCGCACGGCGATGGCCAACGGCGATTCCAAATGGATCAGCGGCGAGGCCTCGCGTCGCGACGTGATGCGCTGGCGTGCCAGGGCCGGCGCGATCCTGACCGGTGCCGGTACGGTGCTGGCCGATGATCCGTCACTGACGGTGCGCTTCGGCGACGACACCGCGTTCGCGCCGCCGCTGCGCGTGGTGCTCGACCCCGGCCTGGCAACCGTGGCCCGGGGCAACGTGCGCCAGGGCGACGCGCCCACGCTCTACGTGCATACCGCCGACGCCAAGCCGCCGCGCGAAACCGACGTGCAGCGCGTGGTGGCGCCCGCGACGGGCAGCAATTTCGATCTCAAGGCGGTGCTGGAACTGCTGGCGCAGCGGGGGGTGAACGAACTCCACGTGGAAGCCGGCGCCACCCTGGCCGGCGCATTCCTGGCGGCGGGCCTGGCCGACGAGGTGCTGCTGTATGTCGCGCCGGTGCTGCTGGGCGACCAGGCGCGACCCCTGTTCGGCGGCTTGGGCATCCAGGCGATGGCGGAGCGGCTGAAGCTGGAGATTGTGGACAGCCGCATGATTGGCGAAGATCACCGCCTCCTGCTGCAACCAGCCCGCTGACGCTCGCCATGGTGGCCTTCAAGGACCATTTCTCCGGGGTCGCCGACGTTTACGTCGCTTCCCGTCCCACGTATCCCGATGCGTTGTACGACGTGATCGCCGACGCCGTGCCCGCCAGCGCCCACGTGTGGGAGCCGGGCGCCGGCAGCGGGCAGGCCACGCGGGGCCTCGCGGCCCGCTTCGCCCATGTGCACGCCACCGACCCCAGCGCGGCGCAGATCGAGCGCCATTGGGCGCACGGCCAGCCGGGCAGCAACGTCAGCCTGACCATCGAACCGGCGGAGACGACCGCGCTGCCGGACGCCAGCGTGGACCTGGTCGCCGTGGCGCAGGCGCTGCACTGGTTCGACCGCTACCGCTTCTTCGCCACCTGCGAGCGCGTGCTGCGTCCGGGCGGCGTGCTGGCGGCCTGGACCTACCAGGACATCATCTTCGAGGACGATCTGGCCGAGGTGGCCGAGAAGGTCCGTGACGACATCGACCCGTACTGGCCGCCTGAACGCGCCGACGTGGACATGGGCTACGGCGACTACGTGTGGCCGTTCGACGCCCTGCCGACACCGCGGCTGTGGCTGACCGCCGAATGGAACCTGCCCACGCTGCTGGGCTATTTCGGCAGCCTCTCGGCGACCGGCAGCTACCGCGCCGCAACCGGCGAGGACCCTGTCTATGCTCATACCCCGGCATTGGCCGAGGTCTGGGGCGATCCGCAGCGTCGGCGCACCATGCGCTGGCCGCTGATCCTGCACCTGCGCCGCAAGCCGGCCTGAAACCCCCGCGGAACACTCCGTTCGCCGGCCTGCGCCGGAGGCGCGGTGTAGAATGCGCGGGCCGGTTCGCCGGCACACCACCAACGACGTCTTCAGGGCGGGGTGCGATTCCCCACCGGCGGTAGGTCGCCCAGCGACGAGCCCGCGAGCGCCTTGGGCGGCATGCGATTCCCTCGCAAGAGCCCGCACATCCCTGTGCGGACTTTCAAATGCCACCGAAGGGTCAGCAGATCCGGTCAGATGCCGGAGCCGACGGTCATAGTCCGGATGAAAGAAGACGGCATCGCCGAACCGCGCGCAAGCGCGGCGTCGTGCGCCTGCCTTCGCGCCCGGAGGCGTCTCCGCTTTGCTTTCGCGAGAGACGTTGCATGCCTTCCACGCTTCCCACTGCTTCCCCCGTCCTCCTGCAGGAGGCCTGCTGATGTTCACCGGCATCATCGAGGGCGTCGGCCGCATCGCGGCGCTGGAACCCGTCGGCGGCGACGTCCGCCTGACCGTGGCCGTGGGCACGCTGCCGTTCGACGCCGTGCAGCTGGGCGAGAGCATCGCGGTGAACGGCGTGTGCCTGACCGTGATCGCGTTCGACGCCGCCAGCTTCCAGGCCGACGCCTCCACCGAAACCCTTTCGCTGACGACGCTCGGCGGCCTGGCCGCAGGCGCGCTGGTGAACCTGGAGCGGGCGATGCGCCCGACCGATCGCCTCGGCGGCCACCTGGTCAGCGGCCATGTAGACGGCGTCGGCCGCGTGCTGTCGGTGCACGAGGACGCGCGCGCGCAACGCTGGCGATTCGCCGCCCCGGCGCCGCTGCTGAAATACATCGCGAAGAAGGGCTCGATCTGCGTCGATGGCGTGAGCCTGACCGTCAACGAGGTGGACGGCGAAGGCTTTGAGGTCGCGCTGATCCCCCACACCGTCTCGCACACCGCGTTCTCGCAGACCGCCGTCGGCGATGCGGTGAACCTGGAAATCGACCTGGTCGCGCGCTATGTCGAGCGCCTGCTGGGCGAGAGGAGCGGCGCATGAACTTCGCCCCGATTCCCGAACTGCTCGAGGAAATCCGCAACGGCCGCATGGTCGTCATCGTGGACGACGAGGACCGCGAGAACGAAGGCGACCTGATCATGGCGGCGGAGTTGGTCAAGCCGTCGGACATCAACTTCATGGTCACCCATGCGCGCGGCCTGGTCTGCCTGTCGCTGACCCGCGAGCGCTGCACACAGCTGGGCCTGGCGCCGATGGTGCAGACCAACACGGCGCAGTTCCACACCAACTTCACGGTCAGCATCGAAGCCGCCGAAGGCGTCACCACCGGCATCTCCGCCTACGACCGCGCACACACGGTGCGTACCGCCGTGCGTCCCGACGCGAAGCCCACCGACCTCAGCCAACCCGGCCACATCTTCCCGCTGATCGCCCAGCCCGGCGGCGTACTCACCCGCGCCGGCCACACTGAAGCCGCCAACGATCTGCCGCTGCTGGCGGGTCTGGAGCCGGCGGGCGTCCTGGTCGAGGTGCTGAACCCGGACGGCACCATGGCGCGGCGTCCAGAACTGGAAGTGTTCGCGCGCGAACACGGCCTGAAGATGGGGTCGATCGCCGACCTGATCGCCTACCGGCTGGCCACCGAACACACCGTCGAGCGCCTCGACGAACGCGAGATCGACACCGAGTTCGGTCCGTTCCGCCTGGTCACCTACCGCGACCGCATCGCCCACGACCTGCATTTCGCCCTGGTCCGCGGCACGCCCGACAAGACCACGCCCACGCTGGTGCGCGTGCAGGTGGAGAACCCGCTGAGCGACCTGCTGCACTGGCGGCGCGACGATTTCGGCGTGCACGCGACCGATGCCCTGCGCGCGATCGCGGCCGAAGGGCAGGGCGTGATGGTCGTGCTCTCCGAGCCCCGCAACGCCGAGGCCCTGCTGGCCCGCCTGCGCAAGCAGCCCGAGGTGCGCGCCAACGCCAAGGACGTGGGCCAGTGGCGCCGGAATGGCGCGGGCGCGCAGATCCTGGCCGACCTCGGTCTGGGACGGCTGCGCGTGCTCGGTACGCCGCGCCGCCAGGTAGGCCTGGCCGGGTTCGGCCTGGACGTGGTCGAGTACGTGCAGCCGTGATCCCCGGACCGGCCGGTCGCCCCGGCTGGTAGACTTCCCCACCCCCAAGGAACCCGCCATGTCCCACTACGAAGGCGATCTGCGCGCGCCCGACGGCGCCCGCTTCGCGATCATCGCCAGCCGCTGGAACCCGCGCATCACCGATGTGCTGGTGGCCGGTGCGCGCCAGAGTCTGGCCGGGAATGGCGTGGGCGAGGCCGCCGTCGACGTGGTCCGCGTGCCCGGCGCCTGGGAAATCCCGGTCGCCGCCGCGCGACTGGCGGCAGGCAACAAGCACGCGGCGATCATCGCCTTGGGCTGCGTGATCCGTGGCGACACGCGCCATTACGAGCACGTCGCCGATCGTTGCGCCGAAGGCCTGATGCGCGTGCAACTGGACACCGGCGTGCCCGTGCTGAATGGCGTGCTGGCGGTGGAGCGCATCGAGGACGCGGAAGCGCGTGCCGGTGGCAGCCACGGCAACAAGGGCGAAGAAGCGGCGCTGGCCGCCATCGAGATGGCGCACCTGCTTTCGCAGCTGTCCTGATCTTCCGAACGTAACGAACACGCAGCACAGGAGCCACCGTGAGCCGACATCCCCATTCCAACCGCAAGGACGGCGTTGACCCGGTCACCCGCGCACGCGCGCGTCGCCGCGCACTGCAGGCCGTGTACGCGTGGCAGATGTCGGGGGGCGAAGTCGGCCAGGTGATCGCCCAGTTCGCGCACGAGCAGGCGCACGAGATCGCCGACCTCGAGTATTTCGAGGATCTGGTGCGTGGCGTCGTGCGGCACCGCGCGTCGCTGGACGAGGCACTGCTGCCCTTCCTCGATCGCGCCGTCGAAGAAGTCGACCCCATCGAGCGCGCCGTGCTGCGCATCGCCGCGTACGAACTGATCCATCGCCTGGACGTGCCGTACCGCGTGGTCATCAACGAGGCCATCGAAACCACAAAGCGTTTCGGTGCCGAACACGGCCACACCTACGTCAACGGCGTGCTTGATCATGCCGCCGTCGATTGGCGCCCGGCCGAGGCGCAGGCGCGGCGCTGACATGGCGGCCGGCGAAGCGCGCTTCTCCGCCGCCGAACGCGACGCGCTGCTCGCGCTGAAGGGCGTCGGCCCCACTGTCCTGCAGCGGCTGGAACAGATGGGCGTCACCTCGCTGCGACAGCTGGCGACGGCCGAGCCGTCCGAGATCGTTGCCAGCGCGGCCGGCCTGACCGGCTCCACCTGCTGGAAGAACAGTCCGCAGGCACGCGTCGCCATCCAGTCGGCTGTGGATTTCGCGCGTTCGCGGGCCTGACGCCGTCATGGCCGCCAGCGAATTCGACCTGATCGCCCGCATCCGCGCACGCGCGGGCACGCGCGCCGACATCGTGCTCGGCATCGGCGACGATGCGGCGTTGCTGGCGCTGCCGCCGGATCGGCAGCTGGTCGTCACCGCCGACACGTTGAATGACGGCGTCCACTTTCCACATGCCACCGTGCCGGCCGACATCGGCTGGAAGGCGCTGGCGGTGAACCTCTCCGACCTGGCGGCCATGGGCGCGGAACCGGCCTGGTGCACGCTGTCGCTGTCGTTGCCGCAGTCCGAGGCGGCATGGATCGACAGTTTCCTCGATGGCTTCCTTGCGCTCGCCGCGCAGCACGGTATCGCCCTCGTCGGTGGCGACACCACGCGCGGACCGCTGTCGGTCTCGGTGACGGCGATGGGCCTGGTCGCGCCCGGCCGCGCATTGCGTCGCGACGGCGCGCGCGTGGGCGACGACGTCTGGGTGACCGGGACGCTCGGCGATGCGGCGGGCGGTCTCGCTCATCTGGAGCGTGCGTCGTCGCCCGTGTTGCGCGCGCGCCTGGACCGTCCGACGCCGCGCGTGAACGCCGGTCGTGCCCTGGCCGGCATCGCGACCGCCTGTGTCGATGTCTCCGATGGACTGCTCGCCGACCTCGGGCACATCTGCGGGCGCAGTGGCGTGGGCGCACAGGTGGACGTCGACACGCTGCCGGCGTCCGGTGCGCTGCGGGCCTCGTTCGATGACGCCCATCGCCTTGCGCTGCAGGCCAGTGGCGGCGACGACTACGAGCTGTGCTTCACCGCGCCCGCCGCAGAGCGTGAGCGCATCCTCGCGCTGGCATCGCTCGACCTGCCGATGACGCGCATCGGCCGCATCGTGGAAGGCGAGCAGGTGCAGGCGGTACGGCGCGATGGCCAACCCTGGCAGCCGGCGCGACGGGGCTATGACCACTTCGACAGCGTCTAGAGACGCTCGCAGGTGTGGGAGCGACGTGAGTCGCGATGCGGGGCGCAGAGGCGGCCAGTGTTCGTTTGCAACTGCATGTTCGCGACTTGCGTCGCTCCCACATTCATTCCTGGCGCGGCGGCAACACCTTGCCCGGATTGAGGATGCCGTCCGGGTCCAATGCCGCTTTCACCGCGCGCATCGCATCCAGCGTGGCGGCGGAGAACGCATCGGTCATGAAGTCGCGCTTGCTCAGGCCGATGCCGTGTTCGCCCGAAAGCGTGCCGCCCAGCGCCAGCACCTGTGCGAACACGCGCGGCAAGGCCGCGTGCGCGCGTGAAGTTTCGGCGGTGTCGCCATCGTCGTACATGATGTTGACGTGCAGATTGCCATTGCCGGCATGGCCGAACACGACGATGGGCAGGTCCACCTCCGACGCCAGCACTTCCATGGCCGCGACCAGGTCGGGGATGCGCGACACCGGCACCACCACGTCTTCGTTGATCTTGCCCGGCTTGATCGTCCGCAGTGCCGGCGAGAGTGCGCGGCGTGCAGCCCATAGCCGGTCGCGCGCGCTGCCGTCGGTCGCGACATCCAGCGCGATCAAGCCGTCGCCTTCTGCTGCCTCGGCCAGCGCCTGCAGCGCATAGGGCAGCGTGTCGTCGTCGCCGTCGGCTTCGACCAGCAACATCGCGCCCGCCTCGGGCACGTCGCTGCCGTTGCGGCGGATCAGCGCGATGGCGCTGCGATCCATGAATTCCAGCATCGTCGGCGTCGCCGGCCGCGCCATGATCCGCGAGACCGCCGCCGCCGCCGTGGCGGCGTCGCGATACAGCACGCGCAGGCCAGCCTGCGCGCGCGAGCAGGGCGCGAGCTTCAGCGTCGCTTCGACGATCAGCGCCAGCGTGCCTTCGCTACCGACGATCAGATGGGTGAGGTCGTAACCGGTCGCGTCCTTGGTGTACGCGCCGCCGCAGCGGATCAGTTCGCCCGCGCCCGTCACCGCGACCAGGCCCAGGACGTTGTCGCGCGCGGTGCCGTACTTCACCGCGCGCGGACCGCCGGCGTTCGTGGCGAGGTTGCCGCCCACGCTGCACAGGTCCGCGCTGGACGGGTCCGGCGGCCAGAACAGGCCGTGCGGCACCAGCGCCAGTTGCAGCTCGCCATTCAACACGCCGGGTTCCACCACCACGCAGCGATCCGCCGCGCGCACCTCGAGGATGCGGTTCATCCGCGCGAACGACACCACCACGCCACCCTGCGTGGGCACCGCTGCGCCGGTGGTGCCGGTGCCCGCGCCACGCGCGACGATCGGCACGGCATGCGTGCGGCACGCGCGCACAAGCGCGACCACGTCGTCAGGCGTGCGCGGCAATGCGACGGCAGACGGCATGACCCAGCGACGCGAATCGTCGCCACCGAACGGGCGGCAGGCGTCGCCGGTCAGCCAGCCGTCGCCGAGGCGGGCCGACATCGCGGCGTGCAGGTCGGGGGGCAGCGTTGCATCCATGCGTGCATTCTACGGATTCGTCGTGCGGCGTCCTGCATTGATGCCGCCGCGGCATGTGCTGATGCCGGATCGCCATGATCGCGCCGAACGGCGCGTCAGGCCCGGTAAATCAACGTCTGCGTGCGAGCGCTCACCGCGCGCGCCGGTCCGGACGCACGCCGCTAACCGATTCCTTACACCCTCCCCGGTTCCGCCTGATAGAAAACGCCGGCCCAACCGAGCGGAGACACACCATGCGCATCACCATCGTGGGAGCGGGTTTCAGCGGCAGCACGCTGGCGACCTTGCTGGCATCGACCGACGCCGGCGCGCCGGATGTCTGCCTGGTCGGCGTGGACGAGACGTTCGCGCGCGGCGTGGCCTACGGCGAGGCAAGGCCCGAGCACCTGCTGAACGTGCGTGCGGGGCACCTCGGCGCGCATCCCGACGATGCCGGCGGCTTCGCGCGCTGGTTGAGTCTCGGCGCGCGAGGAAAAGACGAATTCCTGCCGCGCGTCGCGTATGGCGACTATCTCGCCGAGCGCCTGCGCGAGGCCAACGAGGCGTCGGGGAATCTGTCGCTGGTGCGCCAGGAGGCCATCGCGATCAGCCGTGTCGGTGAAGGCTTCCGTGTGCACCTGGACGATGGCGGCTATTTCGCCAGCGACCGCGTGGTGCTCGCCGTCGGCGCATTGCCACCGCAGCGGCTGGCCGGCATCGGTCCGCGCCTGGCGCAGAGCGCGCGCTATATCGGCTGGCCGTGGCAGGACGATGCACTGGACCGGATTCCCGCCAACGCGCGCGTGCTGATCGTGGGCACCGGCCTGACGATGGCCGATGTCGCGGCCACGCTCGTTGCGCGCGGTCATCGCGGTGGGCTGACCGCGATCTCGCGCCACGGACTGCTGCCCCAAGCGCATGCCGTGACACCGGGCGAGGCGATCGAGCTGCCCCCCAGCGTGCAGATCGCCTTGCGTGGGCGCAGCGTGCGCGCGCTGCTCGCGGCGGTGCGTTCGGTCGTGCGCGTGGCGCCGGACTGGCGCAGCGTCGTGGATGCGCTGCGGCCGCACACCCAAGCGTTCTGGCGCAGCTTGTCCGCAACCGAGCGCGCGCGCTTCCTGCGCCACCTGCGTTCGTACTGGGAAGTGGCACGCCACCGCATCGCGCCGCGGGTCGCCGATACGCTGGCCACGCTGCAGGCCAGCGGCCAGTTGCGCGTGCGCGCCGCCCGCCTGCTGCGTGCCGGCCTGCGCGCGCAGGGCGCGGAAGTCCTGTTGCGAGGACGCGGCCAAGACCGCGTCGATGTCGAGCAGTACGACTACGTCATCCGGGCCACGGGGCTGGATACCGACATCGTCCGCAGCACCCACCCCCTGGTATCCCACCTGGTCGACGCAGGCCTGCTGGCGGCGGATCCGCACGGGCTGGGCGTGCAGGTGGGCGATGACTTGCAGGTGCGCGACCGCCAGGGCGACGTCGTGCGCGGACTGTTCTGCCTCGGCCCGTTGTTGCGTGGGCAGTCGTGGGAAATCACGGCGGTCCCCGAACTGCGTGCGGCGGCGGCGGCGCTGGCGGTGCGCCTGCGGGAAACGCAACACGCGGGTCTCGCCCGGCGCGGCGCGGTTGCACGGGAACTGGCCCTGTCCGCAGGCCTGTAGGGATCAGGCCTCGTCCGCGCGGAACGCGTCGCGGATCCAGTCCAGTCGTGGCGCGGCGGGATCGCCGTCGGCATCGATGACGTCGAACCGGCACGGCGCGTTTGCGTACGCCGGGTGGTCCTGCAGGAAGCGCAGCGCCGCATGCACCAGCTTGCGGCGCTTGCCGGCATCGACCGATGCCGCGCCGCCCCCGAAGGCGCGCGAACGCCGGAAGCGGACTTCGACGAACACCACGGTCCTGGCGCCGGTGACGGTGCCGTCGAGCATCACCAGGTCCAGCTCGCCACCGCGGTACGCCGCATTGGCGGCGATCTCGGTAAGGCCTGCTTTCAGCAGCAAGGTGCGGGCCGCGGCTTCGGCCGCGCGCCCGTCGGTGCGGCGATCAGCCGCCATCCGCGACGGGCACGGGCTGGCCGCCGCTGAAGGTGGCCCACGACGGTGCGCGCACGACATTGCCGAAGCCGTCGAGTTGCAGGCGACCGGTGGCGCCACGGATTTCGGTGTTGGCGCCCAGCGCGAGCTTTTCCAGATAGGCCGTCAACAGCCACGCGTCGTACCCGAAGGCGAACAGGCGGGCCGCCGGGCCGCGGGCCGTCGGCACGCGTTCGCCGGTCATGCCCGCGGCGGGCAACGCGGCCAGGCCGCGCGAGGTCCAGGTTTCGGTGGGAAACACGATGCCGTCCAGCGCCGCGTCGTCTTCCACCTTGCCGGTGCCCGAGGTCAGCTGCGAGGTGCCCACGCGGGTCTTGCCGCCCAGGCCGGCCAGCGCGAGCTGCGGCGTCAGGCTGCGCGCCGTGCTGCCACGTACCGCCAGGAACACGGCATCCACGCCTTCCTGCGCGGCGGTGCCGAGCGGAGCAGACAGGTCGCCCGGCGTCTCGGGCACGCTGATCACGCGCGCGACCTTGCCGCCGCGTTCGACGAAACGTTCGCGGAACGCCTGCGAGGCGCGACGACCGTTGTCGTCGCTGCCTTCGATGATCAGCACGGTCTTGCGCTCGCGCGCCCGCACGTATTCGGCGGCGGCGATGCCATCGTCCTCCGGTGCCAGCGAGAAACCCGCCTTGCCGTCGGGCGGCGCCACGGTGCCGCGGTTGAGCACCAGCATCGGCACGGCGAGGCCGGGCTGCTGGAAGAGGGCGCTGACTTCATCGCGGCCCAGCGGACCGACCACGAAGTCCGCGCCTTCGGCGGCGGCACGCGCGTAAGCCGCGGTGGCACCGGCGGCGGTACCGGTCGTGTCGTAGAACTGGATGTCCGGGCGACGGCGATGCTCGCCGTAATAGCCGGCCAGCAGGCCGTCGCGCACCGGAGCGGCTGCCGTGGCCAGGGTGCCCGACAGCGGCAGCAGCACGGCCAGCTTCATCGGCGGGCGATAACCGTCCGAATCGGCCGCCGGGCGGTTGCCTGCATCGAAATGCCATTGGGTACCGCGATCGAACGGACGCGGCAGCGGCAGGCCGCGGCGCTGCAGCGCACGGCCGGCGAAGTTGTACAGCGGGTCGCCGGCCGGCAGCGTGGCGGCATCGCGGGCGAGGGTGGCGTCGTCGAGCGTGCCGAGCAGCCGGTCGATCTCGCGTGCGTTGTCGCTGCGGGCCTGGCCACTGAGCGCGCCGTCCTGGCGGGCGAGCGTGCCGGCGCTGGCGAATGCGGGCGAGACGCGAGCCGTCGAGGTGGCCGGTCCCGTTCCCGACGTGGTGGCGCAACTGACCAGCACGAAGGCGAACATCAGCGCGGCGAGGGTCCGTCCTAGGCGCACGCGAGTGGAGAGCGTGCGGGCATCATGCAGGTCCATGGGCATCGTCGGCGTTCAGGCAGGGGAACCGGCTACGATTCTACCCTCAGCCAAGGAACCTCACTGGAATGCCCGCCGGAACCCTGTTCATCGTCGCCACCCCGATCGGCAATCTGGGCGACCTGACCCCACGTGCGCTGGAGGTGCTGCGCTCGGTCGCCGCCATCTGCGCCGAAGACACGCGGCGGAGCGGTCAGCTGCTGGCGCACTTCGGCGTCTCCACGCCGCTGGTGGCGCTGCATGAACACAACGAGGACGCCCTGGCGCAGCGGATCGTCGAACGCCTGCAGGCGGGCGATTCGCTGGCGCTGGTCAGCGATGCCGGCACGCCACTGGTCAGCGATCCCGGCTTCCGCCTGGTACGCGCCGCGCGCGCGGCCGGCATCAAGGTCAGTCCGCTGCCTGGCGCCTGTGCCGCGATCGCGGCCTTGAGCGTGGCGGGGTTGCCCAGCGATCGCTTCACGTTCGAAGGTTTCCTGCCGGCCAAGGCGTCCGCGCGGCGCGAGCAATTGCAGCGCCTGGCAGGCGAGGCCCGCACGCTGGTGTTCTACGAGTCCTCGCACCGCATCGCGGAGTCGCTGGCGGACATGCGCACCGCGTTCGGCGACGACCGACCGGCCGTGTTGGCGCGCGAACTGACCAAGCTGTTCGAAACCGTGCTCGACGGCACCTTGGCCGAGTTGCAGGCGCGCGTCGATGCCGACGACAACCAGCGCAAGGGCGAGTTCGTCGTCATGGTGCAGGGCGCCAGCGACGACATGGAGGCGCGCCTGGCCGAGGGCCGCCGCGTCTACGCGCTGCTGAACGCCCACCTGCCGCCGTCGGCGGCGGCCAAGCTCGCTGCCGAGATCACCGGCGCGCCGAGAAAGGAGTTGTATGGCGCGCGATAGTGGGCCGTGTTGGCTGGCCTCGAATGAAAGGGGATGAAGATGAGAATGCGTGAACTACGCATCGCTGCAGTCGCGATGCTGATCGTCGTGGCGGCATCGCCCGCCGCGATCGCGTCGACCCCGCCGGACGCCCGTGCGCGTTTTGGCCTGCTGGTGGCGGAGAGCCAGAAGGCCGACGACGCGCTCCATCCACTGCGTCTCGCCGAGCGCGGCCTGCCCCCGACCGGGGCCGTTTTCGTCGACCCCCAGGGCGAGGCCTTTGCCCGGCAGCTGGCGACGAACAAGCGTGCCGAACTGTCGGGCCTGGCCGGCATAGACCGTGCCTCCCTCGGTGAGAAGGAGCAGATTGCCTACGACGCGTTCCGCTACCAGGCCGAGCAGGCGCTTGGCGAAATCGACAGCGGCATCCATGCGATCCGCAACCTGGTGCCGTTGAACGCCTCCTTCGGTTTGCACGTCGAGTTCCCCGACTACCTGTCGGGCGCCCGGTTCAAGACGGTCGAAGACTACGAACGGGGGCTGGCCCAGCTCGAGGGCTTCGCCGACTTCATGGACCGCACGGTGGATCGGATGGAGCAGGGTATGGCCCAGGGCTATCACCCGCCGAAGGTGGTGGTGAACAACGTCCTGGGGCAGGTCGAGGCCTTCCTAAAGCTGCCGGTCGAGGAGAATCCCTTCTACTCGCCGGTCACGCGTTTCCCTGACGCCATTGGAGCGGCAGACCGCAGTCGCCTGCAGGCCGCCTATCGCCGGACCATCGAGGACCGCGCCACGCCAGCCTACGAGCGATGGCGCACGTTCCTGCGCGAACGCTATCTGCCGGTCGCCACCGATGGTGTCGGCCTGTGGGCGATGAAGGACGGCGAGCGGGTGTATGCCTCCCTGCTGGCCCAACACACCACCACCACGATGAGCGCGCAGCAGATCCACCAGCTCGGCGTGGCCGAAGTGGCCAGGATCCGCGCCGCGATGGAACAGGCGCGCCAGGCGACCGGCTTCGACGGCGACCTGCCGGCCTTCTTCGAACACGTCCGCACCGGGCCCGAGTTCTACTATTCCAAACCGGAAGACCTCATCGACCACTTCGAACGCATCGAGCACAAGGTCTGGGAGCGGATGCCCGAACTGTTCTCGCGTCGTCCGCGTGCCGAATTCGAGCTGCGTCCGCTGCCGGCGCTGGGAGACCAGCGGGGCACGGGCTACTACCGCGCCGGTCCGCCGGACGCGTCGGAGCCCGGTGTCCTGTACTTCAACATGGCCATGTTGAACACGCGTCCCATCCCGACCCTGGAGACCTTGCAGCTGCACGAAGGCGTGCCGGGCCACCACTACCAGATTTCACTGGTCCAGGAGGACGAGAGCCTGCCGGAGCTGTTGCGTTTCGGCCAGGTGCCGGCCACCGCCTACACCGAGGGCTGGGGCCTGTATGCCGAATCCCTGGGCCAGGAACTGGGCATGTTCACCGACCCCTACCAGTGGTTCGGCCACCTGGACATGGAAATGCTGCGCGCCGTGCGCCTGGTGGTCGATACCGGTCTCCACGCCCTGCACTGGGACCGCCAGCGCGCGATCGACTACATGCTGGCCAATACCTCCATGGCCCCGCGCGACGTGGCGGTCGAGATCGACCGCTACATCACCAATCCGGGCCAGGCCTGCGCCTACAAGGTGGGTGAGCTGAAGTTCCAGGAGCTGCGGCGCCGCGCGACCGAGCGCTTGGGCCCGGATTTCGACATCCGGCGTTTCCACGACCAGGTACTGGACACCGGCGCGCTGCCGCTGGATGTGCTGGAAGCCAAGATCGACCGCTGGTTGATGTCGAGCGAGGCGGCACGGTAGGCCTTGGGTGCGCGTCCTGTTCGGAGAGATTGCGTGATCTCATTCTGCGTTCCGGCCTCTCGGCATTCGAGGCTCGGGACGCTTTGCTTTGGAGGTGCACCTGATGCGTCGTCGTGAACTGCTGGTCGGCGCCGTGGCGCTTGGCATGACGTGGCCCCTGGCCGCGCGCATGGCGGGTTCGATTCCTGCCTCCGACACGATGGGGGATGCGTCCGCCGAGGACGTCCGCCTGGCGGACCTGCTGCAACGCCATGCCCAGGCCCTGAAAGCAGAGGAGGGTGGGCCGGACCGTCTGGCCGACTATTCGCTGGCCGCACGCGCGCGTCACCGGCAGGCGACGGTGCGGCGCCTGGACGAACTGGGCGGGATCGACCGTGCCGCACTTTCGGCCGCCGCGGCCCTGGACTACGACACGGCCCGCTTCGTCTACGAGGCCATGGCGGACCAGTACGGGCGCTACGGCTTTTCCGACATCAACCTGCGGCCCAGCCCCTATGTCGTCAGCCAGATGAACGGTGCCTACTTCTGGCTGCCGGAGGATATCGGCGGACGCTCGCCCATGAAGGACGCGGCGGATGCCGACCGCTATCTGGACAGGCTGGGCCAGTTCGCCGTGGCCCTGGACCAGGAGACCGAACAGATCCACCACGACGCAGGCCTGGGTGTCATCCCGCCGGATTTCATTCTGGCCAAGACCCTGAAGCAGCTCGCGACCTTGCGCGATGCCGCGCCGACCGGCAATGCACTGACGACGTCGGCGCTCGCGCGTGCCCGCGATGCCGGGATTGCCGATCTGGACAGTCGCGCCTCGGCGATCTTCGTCGGGCGTATCGTTCCTGCCCTGCAACGCCAGAGCGAAGCGCTCGCGGCCTTGCTGCCCCGCGCCGACGATCGGGCGGGCATCTGGGCCAAGCCCGACGGCGAGGCCTACTACGCCTCGGCCCTGCATTCGAACACCACCGCCAGTTATGCGCCGGGGGAACTGCATCAACTCGGCCAGGCCTGGGTAAAGGAACTGTCTGCCGAGATCGATCAGCTGCTGCGTGCGCAGGGCCTGGCCCGCGGATCGGTGGGTGAGCGCATGGCCGCCCTGGATCGCGACCCGCGCTTCCTCAAGCCGGATACGGAAGCGGGACGCCAGGCGATCATCGACTACGCCAGCGCACACCTGGATCGGATCAAGGGCCTGCTGCCGCGTGGTTTCCACGTGATTCCGGATCGACCGGTCGAGGTGCGGCGCATCTCGCCCGCGATCCAGGACGGCGCGCCGGGCGCGTTCTACAGCGCCAGCAGCGATCCCGCCCAGCCTTCGACCATCTACCTCAACCTGCGCTCAGTCGCGGAGAACGCGCTGTGGCGCATCCCGACCCTGCTGCACCATGAGGGGATACCCGGGCACCATTTCCAGGACAGCGTCCTGCGCGATGCGGGCGGGCTATCACTGTTCCGGCGGTCGGTGCGCTTCTCGGCCTGGACCGAGGGCTGGGCCCTGTATGCCGAACAACTGGCGGATGAGCTCGGTGCCTATGACGGCGATCCGGCCGGGCGCATCGGTTACCTGCAAGGCCAACTGTTCCGCGCCTGCCGCGTGGTCGTCGACACCGGCATCCACCACGCGCGTTGGACCCGCCAGCAGGCCATCGACTGGATGGTGGCCAACGCCGGCGAACATCGCGACGCCGCCGAGCGTGAGATCGACCGCTATTGCGTCTACCCGGGGCAGGCCTGCAGTTTCATGGTCGGCAAGCAGCAGATACTCGCTTCGCGCGAGAAGGCCCGGCAGCGCTTGGGGGCGCGATTCGACTCGCGCGCCTACAACGACTTCATCCTGGCGTCCGGGCCGCTTCCGATGGACGTCCTGGACGGTGCGGCGGCGCTGATGGCGGGAATCACCGGCGCGCCGCGCAAAGCGCTATAGGGCGCGGGGCCAGCCCCCTGAGTCGGGGGGCGATTCGCGCCTTTGGTGCGAATGGGGGTGTGGACGTGCGCAGCGGGGCGCGATGTCTGCGCAGCGGACATTGGGGTATTCGACGGCGAAGCCGTAGAATGCACGTCGGCGGAGCCGGCCAGACAGTCGCGTCATTGGAAACAATGCCGAGGAAAGTCCGGGCTCCACAGGGCACGGTGCCAGGTAACGCCTGGGCGGCGCGAGCCGACGGAAAGTGCAACAGAAAGATACCGCCTAAGACTGCTTCGGCAGGACGGCAAGGGTGAAATGGTGCGGTAAGAGCGCACCGCGAGTCCGGCAACGGACCGGCACGGCAAACCCCACCGGGAGCAAGACCAAATAGGGAGGCTATGCTGCGGCCCGCAGTGTCTCCGGGTAGGTTGCTTGAGCGTAACGGTGACGTTGCGCCTAGAGGAATGACTGTCCACGACAGAACCCGGCTTACCGGCCGGCTCCGCCGCCAGCTTCAACGCGCGAAGCGCGTTGAAGCGCCCAAAGTTCGCATGGCGAACTTTGGGCCCCAGGCCTTCGTTGCCACACCCCCGCTCGCGCGGTGCGCTCGCCGCCCCCTGACTCAGGGGGCTTTGAAGAGCGGTTCCGATTGCGCTTGTGGGAGCGACGTAAGTCGCGATAGCGCTACGCCGCGACGCCGACCCGCAACGTCGTCTCGCCCTCGAACACGCCGTCAGGCCCGAAGCGCCGCTCGCTGATCCAGCCATGGCCCGCGTGGTCGATCGCGATGAGCGTGCTCGCGCGGGTGCCGTAGCGGGCGTCGCGGATGAAGGCAGGCGACAGCATGCGTTCGAGTTCAAGGCCCACGCCGGTGTCGGGAAGGCGTTCGTCGGGTGCGGATGTTTCGTCCGCCAACGCCTTCCACAGCGGATCGGCATTCTCGTCGCCGGCCGCGATCCAGGCCGCCAGTCGCGCCTTCAACGCCACCGTCTTCGGCCACGGCTCATCGAGGTCGCCATTGGAGAGCCCGTGCACGCCGGGCGCCAGCGGGATGCGCCGTGGAATGGGGTAGTTGCTGAGGTACTCGCAGGTCGTGTCGTCGGCCAGCACCAGGTTGAAGGGGGCGAAGGACTCCGCCGCCACCAGCAGCCCCGCGCTGCGATGGTCCGCGCCATCCGGCGAAGCCAGGAATCCCGTTGCGAGCTGGCCCCGCGAAGGCGCGCCGGGCACGACGATGGCCGGGTCCCGCACGTTGGTCACCACTGCCACGCGCCCCTGCCGGTCGGTGCCGGCCCAGGTACCCCCGGACTGTAGGTCGCGTCCGGCGAGGAGGCCGGACGGGTCTGTCCAGACCGCCAGTCCTGCGGTCGGGCGGGCATGGAACTCGTCCCGATTGCCGGCCAGCACGAGCCGCCAGCGGGGATGGACGTTCCAGGCGAGCGCGACCAGGCACATCCCCGGATTCTGGACCCCCGGTCCGCGCACTTCCACTCCGCGCCCGCCCGCTGGGAGGCGCGTCATGTGAAGCGATGGTCACCTCACTGAATCGTCGCCCAATCTCAAAATTTGAGACGAAACAGCGACTTGTGGATAAGGTTTGAACAAGTCTCTGAAGTTCGCTGCAAGCCATTGATCCGCCAAGCGATTTCCCCCTCGGTTTCCTGTTGACAACCTTGTGCGCGGTGCTAAGGTGGGCAACAGAGGGAAAACCGGGGTTTTCGTGGTTTTTCGTGGTTCAATGACCGTCCAGCGGCAGATCGAAGGGCAGGGGTTGTGTTTCAAGGTGAGACCGCCATCACAGTGGACGACAAGGGACGGCTCGCGGTGCCCACCGCGTACCGCGATGTCGTCGCGCGCGACTGCGGCAACCGCCTGGTGATCACCTACAACCCGTTCGAAGCCGGCAGCCTGTACCTGTATCCCGAAAAGGTCTGGCAGCGCGTCCGCGACGACGTCAACAAGCTGCCCAGCACCCAGCGCGCCCACCGCAGCCTGCAATTGAAGCTGATCGGCGCGGCCTCTCCGGTGGAACTGGATGGCAACGGCCGCATCAGCATTCCCGCCAGCCACCGCAGCGCGGTGGGCATCGAGAAGAAAGCCGTGCTGCTGGGCATGGGCGAGAAGTTCGAACTCTGGAGCGAGCAGGCGCACCACGCGCAGATCCGTCAGACCCTCACTGACGACGATCTGAGCGCACACATGCTTGAGCTGCGCTTGTGAGGAAGGGTGACGGCAAGCGGCAGTCCGCGCCGGCCGGTCACCTCCCAGCGCTGCACTTGCCGGTGTTGTACACGCAGGTCATGGAAGGGCTGCAGGTGAAGGAGGACGGAACGTACCTGGACGGCACCTTCGGGCGCGGAGGCCACGCGCGCGGCGTGCTGCAACAACTCGGCCCGGGAGGCCGGCTGCTGTTGATGGACAAGGATCCCGAAGCGATCGCGCATGCCGAACAGACGTTCGCGGGCGACGCGCGCGTTGCGATCCGCCGTGCCAGCTTCGCCGCCCTCGCCGAATGGGATGCCACGGCCGCCGGCCTGGACGGCGTGCTGCTGGACCTGGGCGTGTCCTCACCGCAACTCGATGTCGCCGAGCGCGGTTTCAGCTTCGGCAAGGACGGTCCGCTGGACATGCGCATGGATCCGGATGCCGGCCAGAGCGCGGCCGAGTGGATCGCGCAGGCCGACGAGCGCGCGATCGCCGACGTGCTGTGGACCTACGGCGAAGAAAAGCAGAGCCGCCGCATCGCGCGCGCCATCGTCGCGCGCCGCGCCGAGCAGCCGTTCACCCGCACCGCCGATCTCGCCGCGGTGATCGCGTCGGTGATGCCGCGCGGCGAAAAGATCCATCCCGCCACGCGCAGCTTCCAGGGCATCCGGATCCACATCAACCGCGAACTCGCGGATCTGGAAGCCGGCCTGGACGCCGCGCTGGCGCGGCTCAGGGTCGGCGGCCGGCTGGCCGTGATCAGCTTCCACTCGCTGGAAGACCGCATCGTCAAGCAGTTCATCAACAAGCATGCGAAGGCGCCGCCGGCCAATCGCCGGTTGCCGGTCGCGACGGACTTCGTTCCCACGCTGCGCGCCATCGGCGGTGCCCGGAAGGGCGAAGCCGACGAGGTGTCATCGAATCCGCGCGCCCGCAGCGCGGTGCTGCGCGTGGCCGAGAAGCTGGAGGTGGCGGCATGACGCGCTTCCTCCTCGCGGTCCTGGTGCTGGCCAGCATCGCTTCTGCGATCGGCGTGGTCTATGCGCGCCACCGCCACCGCGTGCTGTTCGACGAGGTGACGCGCCTGGAGCGCGCACGCGACGAACTGAACGTCGAGTTCGGTCGCCTGCAGTTGGAGCAGGCCACCGTCGCCGAAGCGACCCGCATCGACCAGATCGCCCGCGTGCGCCTGGGCATGAAGTCGCCGGAAGCGGCCGACATCGTGGTGGTGCGCCCATGAACGCCGCGCCCGCCAAGAACCGTAACCGCGCCCGCTTCAACCTGCGCGGCCGCCTGGCGCTGGTGCTGGGCGCGATGGGCCTGTGTTCGATCAGCCTGGTCGGGCGCGCGGCCTACGTGCAGCTGATCAACCACGATTTCTACCAGCGGCAGGGCGATGCACGCTTCCTGCGCGAGATCCCGATCCCGACCTCGCGCGGCATGATCACCGATCGCAACGGCGAGCCGGTGGCGGTGTCCTCGCCGGTGGAATCGGTGTGGGGCAACCCGCAGGAGTTGCTGAAGGCGCCCGACCGCCTGCCCGAACTGGCGCAGGCGCTGGGCGTGCCGCTCGACCACCTGACCAACCGCCTCTCGCAGAAGGCCGACAAGGAGTTCCTGTACCTCAAGCGCCGGATCAACCCGGACGAGGCACAGAAGATCCTGGCGCACAAGATTCCCGGCGTGTTCTCGCAGCGCGAGTTCCGTCGCTTCTATCCGCAGGGGCCGGCGATGGCCCACGTGCTGGGCTTCACCAACATCGACGACCGCGGCCAGGAAGGCCTGGAACTGGCCTTCGACGAATGGCTCAGCGGTACGCCGGGTGCGCAGAAGGTGATCCGCGACAACCGCGGCCGCATCGTCGAGAACGTAGACCTGATCCGCTCCGCGCAGCCGGGCAAGGACCTGACGCTCAGCATCGATCGCCGCATCCAGTATCTCGCGCACCGCGAGTTGCGCAACGCGCTGCTCGAGCACCAGGCGAGCAGCGGCTCGATCGTGATCATGGACGTGACCACCGGCGAAGTGCTCGCGATGGTCAACCTGCCGACCTACAACCCGAACGCGATCGAGCGGGTGAAGCCGGATGCGCGCCGCAATCGCGCGCTGACCGACATGATCGAGCCAGGCTCGACGATGAAGCCGCTGACCGTCTCGACGGCGTTGAAGGCCGGCGTGGTCACGCCTTCCACGCTGATCAACACCAACCCCGGCTACATGGCGTTGAACAGCCGCTACACCATCCGCGACGTGCCCCGTAACAACGGCGTGCTGACCGTGACGGGCGTGATCACCAAGAGCTCGAACATCGGCTCCATCAAGATCGCAGAGAAGCTGCAGAACACCTACTTCTACGAAAGCATCCACAGCTTCGGCTACGGGCAGAAGCCGGGCAGCGGCTTTCCGGGCGAATCGGCCGGCGTGCTCGCGCCGCCGGACCGCTGGAACGGCCTGCAGAAGGCGACGATGTCGTACGGCTACGGCCTGGCAGTGACGCCGCTGCAGATCGCGCGCGCCTACTCGGCGCTGGGCAATGGCGGCAGGCTGGTGACGCCGACCTTCGTGAAGGGCCAGCGTGCCGAGGCGCCGCAGGTGCTGGATCCGGCGATCGCACGCGAAGTCGTCGGCATGATGGAGACCGTGGTGACGCAGGGCGGCGCCAAGCGCGCCGGCGTGTTGGGCTACCGCGTGGCGGGCAAGACCGGCACCGCCCGCATCGCGGCTGGCGGCGGCTACGCGAAGGGTCGCTACGCTTCGTTCTTCGCCGGCCTGGTGCCGGCCAGCAATCCGCGTTTCGCCGCCGTGGTGGTGATCAACGATTCGCAGGAAGGCGGCTACTACGGTGGCCTGGTCGCCGCGCCGGTGTTCCATGACGTGATGGATGGTGCGCTGCGGCTGATGGACGTGCCGCCGGACGATATCGAAACCTGGCTCGCCGCGCAGGCCAAGAACACGCAGAAGCCGAATGGCGGCGCACCGGCATCCGTGCCGGCGGCCATCGTGGACGATGCCATCGACACGACGGACACCTCCGCCTTCGATGCGCCGCATGCATCGCTGCCGACGACGGGGGCCGCGCGATGAGGCGCATGATGGCCCTCGCCGAGCTGCTGCCCGACGTGGACGTGCCGCGCGACATCGTCGTGCGCGGGCTCACCCTGGACAGTCGCGCCGTGCAGCCGGGCGATGCCTTCGTGGCGATCGCGGGCTTCGGTGCGCACGGCCTGAACTTCGCCGTGCAGGCGAAAGAGAACGGCGCCAGTGCGGTGCTGTTCGAGCCGCCGGTGCCGGATGGCCTGGAAGCGCCCCGCGATGCGATCCCGGTGCCGGGTCTGCGTGCCCGCATGGGCGCGATGGCGGACCGGTTCCACGCGGCGCCGTCGCACGACATGAAGATGGTCGGCGTCACCGGCACCAACGGCAAGACCTCGACGGTCCAGCTGCTGGCGCAGGCATGGCACCTGCGGGGCGTCCGCTGCGCGACGGTCGGCACGCTCGGCGCCGGCATGTACGGCGAGGTGGTGCCCACCGGCTTCACCACGCCGCTGGTCCTGCAGATGCATGCGTTGCTGGCGCAGTTCCGCGACGCCGGGGCGAAGGCGGTCGCGATGGAGGTCAGCTCGCACGCGCTCGACCAGGGCCGCGTGGACGCGGTCCACTTCGACGTGGGCGTGTTCACCAACCTCACGCGCGACCACCTGGACTATCACGGCGACATGGAGCGCTACGGCGCCGCCAAGTCGCTGCTGTTCACGCGCAATGGCTTGAAGGCGGGCGTCGTCAATCTCGACGATGCCTATGGGCGCGAACTTTTCACCCGCCTGCCGCACGGCCTGCAGCGCGTGGGCGTGAGTTCGCGCGGCCAGGGCGAGGCCGTCGTGCGCGCCGATGCGCTGCGCCTGGACGGCAACGGCATCGCGTTCGACCTGGTGATCGGCGACGAGCAGCAGCCGGTGCAGTCGCGCCTGCTGGGCCGTTTCAACGTCGACAACCTGCTGGCGGTCGCCGGGGCGCTGCATGCGCTCGGTGACACGCCGTCCGAGATCGCGCGCACGCTGTCGCGCCTGCTGCCGATCCATGGCCGCATGAACCGCCTGGGTGGCGACGCCGATGCATCCGGTAGCCGCCGCCCGTTGGTGGTGATCGATTACGCGCACACGCCGGACGCGCTCGAACAGGCGCTGGCCAGCCTGCGCGACCACGTCCAGGGCCGCCTGGTCTGCGTATTCGGTTGCGGCGGCGACCGCGATGCCGGCAAGCGCCCGCAGATGGCGGAGATCGCCGAGCGCCTGGCGGATGTGGTGATCGTCACCGACGACAATCCGCGCACCGAGGATGGCGACCGCATCGTGGCGGACATCCTCGCCGGCTTCACTCGCCCGGGCGCGGCCACCGTGCAGCGCGACCGCGGCCTGGCGATCGCCCACGCCATCGCGATGGCGGGTGCAGACGACATCGTGCTGGTCGCTGGCAAGGGCCACGAGCCCTACCAGGACATCCAGGGCGTGAAGCATCCGTTCGACGACACCAACGTGGCGCGCAAGGCCCTGGAGGAACGCGCATGAAGCGCCTTCCCTTGTCATTGCTGGCGCACTGGGCGGGCGGCGAACTGCTCGGCGACGATCTGGTGATCGGCTCGCTGACGAACGACACCCGCACGCTGGTGCCCGGCAGCCTGTACGTGGCGCTGCGCGGCGAGCGGTTCGACGGCCACGATTTCGCTTACGACGCCTCCATGCGTGGTGCGGCCGCCGTGCTCGTGGACCATGAAGTGAAGGTCGACGTGCCGCAGGTCGTCGTGCCCGACACGTTGTTGGCGCTGGCGCGCATCGCGGCCGGGCTGCAGCGCGACCGCGTGGAGAAGGTCGTCGCCATCACCGGCAGCAACGGCAAGACGACGGTCAAGACGCTGGTGGTGGCTATCCTGCAGCGCGCGGGCGTCACCTACTTCAATCCCGGCAACCGCAACAACGAGATCGGCCTGCCGATGGCGGTCATCGACGCGCCCGACGATGCCGATTTCTCGGTGTACGAGATGGGTGCCGGCAAGCCGGGCGACATCGCCTACCTGACGGACATCTTGACGCCGGAAGTGGCGCTGGTGAACAACATCGCCGCCGCCCACCTGGAACGCATGGGCTCGTTGATGGGCGTGGCCGAGACCAAGGGCGCCATCTACGAAGCACTGCCGGCCGACGGCACCGCGGTGATCAACGCCGACGATGCCTTCGCCGAGTATTTCGCCAGCCGCGTGCCGGATCGCCGGATCCTGCGGTTCGGCCTGGAAGCGACCTCCGACATCACCGCGCGCGCGCTGCGCCCGGGTGCCGAGGGCACGGAGTTCGTGTTGGTGGCGCCGCATGGCGAAGTGCCGGTCAGTCTGCACTTGCCGGGCCGCCACAACGTGCTGAATGCCCTCGCCGCCGCGGCTGTCGCGATGGCCTGCGGCGTATCGCTGGCGACGATCGCCGAAGGTCTGTCCGCCGCGCAGCCGGTCGCTGGCCGCCAGGTCGCCCGCACGCTCGCCAACGGTGCCGTGGTGATCGATGACAGCTACAACGCGAATCCGGGCTCGCTGATGGCCGCCATCGACACGCTCGCGGCGGCCAGCGCGCAGGCGAACGGGGAGGGCTGGCTGGTACTGGGCGACATGCGCGAACTGGGCGCCGACGCCGAAGCGCTGCACGCCGAGGCCGGTCGTCGCGCGAAGAGCGCCGGTATCCGCCGCCTGTACACGCTGGGTCCGCTCAGCGCCGCCGCCGCCGCCGCGTTCGGCGAGGGCGCGCATCCATTCGACGATCACGCCTCGCTGGCCGACGCCCTGCGCGCCGAGCTGCGGGCCGGTGTGCGCTGTCTGGTCAAGGGGTCGCGCGGCAGCGCGATGGACCGGATCGTCGCCACCTTGCTGTCCACCGGGGAGGACAAACCGCATGTTGCTTGAACTGGCTCGCTGGCTGCAGAGCCTGGAGAACTTCTTCGGCCTGTTCGGCTACCTGACGTTCCGCGGCATCCTGGCCGCGCTGACGTCGCTGGCGCTGTCGCTGTGGCTGGGCCCGGCGGTGATCCGCAGGCTCGGCCAGCTGAAGGGCGGCCAGCCGATCCGCAAGGACGGCCCGCAGTCGCACTTCTCCAAGGCGGGTACGCCAACGATGGGCGGCGCGCTGATCCTGATCACCGTGGCGGCTTCGGTGCTGCTGTGGGGCGACCTGCGCAACAAGTACGTGTGGGTGGTGCTGCTGGTCATGGTCTGCTTCGGCGTGATCGGCTGGTACGACGACTGGATCAAGATCGTCCGCCGCGATCCGAACGGCCTGAAGTCGCGCTGGAAGTACCTGCTGCAGTCGATCTTCGGCTTGGCCGCCGGCCTGTACCTGTACCTGTACGCCGACGTGCCGGCGGCGACGACCTTCTATGTGCCGTTCTTCAAGTCCATCGCCATGCCGCTGGCCGGCATCGGATTCGTCGCCATCGCGTACTTCTGGATCGTCGGTTTCTCCAACGCGGTCAACCTGACGGATGGCCTCGATGGCCTGGCGATCATGCCGACGGTACTGGTGGCATGCGCACTGGGCGTGTTCGCCTATGCCTCGGGCAACGCGGTGTTCTCGAACTACCTGCAGATCCCGCAGGTGCCGGGCGCCGGCGAGCTGACCATCATCTGTGCCGCCATCGCGGGCGCGGGCCTGGGCTTCCTCTGGTTCAACACCTATCCGGCGATGGTGTTCATGGGCGACATCGGCGCGTTGGCGCTGGGTGCGGTGCTGGGCACCATCGCCGTGATCGTGCGCCAGGAACTGGTGCTGGTGATCATGGGCGGCATCTTCGTCATCGAGACGCTGTCGGTGATGATCCAGGTGGCGTCGTTCAAGCTGACCGGCAAGCGCGTGTTCCGGATGGCGCCGATCCACCACCACTTCGAGCTGAAGGGCTGGCCCGAGCCGCGCGTGATCGTGCGCTTCTGGATCATCTCCGTCGTGCTCGTCCTCATCGGCCTGGCCACGTTGAAGGTGCGCTGATGAACGACACGCCGCGCCAAGCCACGCGACTGGAAGCCATCGGGGGCCGCTTCGACCCCTGGTTGCTCGGCGCCATGCTGGCGCTGGCGTCGCTGGGCGTGGTGATGGTCGCATCGGCGTCCATCTACCAGCACGGCAACCCGTTCTACTACCTGGTCCGCCACGGCATGTTCCTGGCGGCGGGCGCGGGCCTGGCATGGTGGGTGACGCGCACCGAACTGAAGAGCATCGAGGCGCGCAATCACCTGCTGCTGCTGGGCTGCGTAGTGCTGCTGCTGATGGTGTTCGTGCCGGGCCTGGGCGTGAGCGTCAAGGGTGCGCACCGCTGGATCAACCTGGGCGTGTCAAATTTCCAGGTCGTGGAAGTGGTGAAGGTGTTCTTCATCGTCTGGCTGGCCAGCTACCTGGTGCGCTTCCGGGATGAGGTCAACGCCACGTGGGCCGCGATGCTCAAGCCGCTGGGCGTGGTGGTGTTGCTGGTCGCCCTGCTGCTGATGCAGCCGGACTTCGGTTCGTCCTCGCTGCTGCTGGCGATCACCGCCGGCATGCTGGTGCTGGGGGGCGTGAACATGCCGCGCATGTTCGGCCCGGTGCTGGTGGGCCTGCCGATCCTCGCGGTCATCGCGATCGCCGAACCGTACCGCATGCGCCGTCTGACCTCGTTCTCCGATCCGTGGGCGGATCCGTTCGGCAGCGGCTACCAGCTCACCAACGCGCTGATGGCGATCGGTCGCGGCGAATGGGCGGGCATCGGGCTGGGCGGTTCCGTACTCAAGCTCAACTACCTGCCGGAAGTGCATACCGACTTCATCTTCTCCGTGATCGGCGAAGAACTCGGCTTCGTCGGCGTCTGCCTGGTCATCGCGCTGTACGCGCTGCTGGTCGGTCGCGCCTTCGTGATCGGCCTGCGCTGTGTGGAGATGCGCAGGCACTTCGCCGGCTATGTCGCCTTCGGCGTCGCGCTGTGGATCGGCATGCAGAGCTTCGTGTCGATGGGCGTGAATCTGGGCCTGCTGCCGACCAAGGGCCTGACGCTGCCGCTGATCTCCTCCGGCGGTTCCAGCATCCTGATGACCTGCGTGGCGATGGGCCTGCTGCTGCGCGTGTCGTACGAACTCGAGCGCACCCAGCGCCAGGTCGCCTTGCGCGGCGAAGCGCTGCAGACCACGCCGAATGGCGAAGCGCGTTCCCCCGCCGATGCCGCACCGGCAACGCCAAAGCCGGCGCCGTCGCTGTCCGAGACGCTGCGTGGCACCAGTCGTCTGCGTTCGCGTGTCGAACCCACCTTCGAGAGGATCGCATGAGCACCGCGCATGCTGCGAATCCCTCGCAGAAGCCCGCACATCCATATGCGGGGACTCAATTTTCGCCCGTGATGATGATGGCCGGCGGCACCGGCGGCCACATCTTCCCCGCACTGGCTGTGGCCAAGGTGCTGCGCGCGCGCGGTGTGCCCGTGGTGTGGCTGGGCGCGGACGGCGCGATGGAAACGCGGCTGGTGCCGCAGCACGGCATCGAACTGGACACGCTGGCGATCACCGGCCTGCGCGGCAAGGGCAAGCTCGCCCTGCTCGGCGCGCCGGTGCGTGTGCTGCGTGCGATCCGCGCCGCGGGTTTCGTGCTGCGCCGTCGCGCGCCTCGCGCCGTGGTCAGCTTCGGTGGTTTCGCCTCCGGTCCCGGTGGCGTCGCGGCGCGCTTGATGGGCACGCCGTTGCTGGTGCATGAGCAGAATCGCGCCGCCGGTTTCACCAACCGCATGCTCGCCAAGGTCGCGCGCCGGATCATGTCGGGGTTCCCCGGTGCGTTCCCAGGCCGCGAAGAAGTGGTCGGCAATCCGGTGCGCGAAGAGATCGCCTCCGTCGCACCGCCGGCAGAACGCCTGGCCGGTCGCGATGGTCCGCTGCGCCTGTTGGTGCTGGGCGGCAGCCAGGGCGCGCGCGCGTTGAACATGGCCGTGCCGCGCGCACTCGCCATATTGCCGGCGGGCGCCGTCGAGGTGCGCCACCAGTGCGGCGAGAAAATGCGCGACGAAGCCGCCAAGGCTTACGCCGATGCCGGCGTCGCCGCGAGCGTCGAAGCCTTCATCACCGACATGGCGGTGGCGTATGCGTGGGCGGACCTCGTCGTCTGCCGCGCGGGCGCGTCGACGCTGGCTGAGCTCTGCGCCGTCGGCGTAGGCAGTGTGCTGGTGCCGTTCCCGCAGGCCGTGGACGACCACCAGACCCGCAACGCCGAATACCTGGTCGAGCGCGGCGCAGCCCTGCTGTTGAAGCAGGACGACGCCCTGGCCGATGCGTTGGCGGCGACGCTGCGCCGGCTGGCCGACGATGCCGCTACCCGCCAGTCGATGGCGGAAGCCGCGCGCACGCTGGCGAAGACCGATGCAGCCGACCGCATCGCCGACATCATTCTTGAGGAAGCAACCGAAATGAGGACGCAGGCATGATGATGGCTGCTGCACGAGAGCGCCGCCTGCAACACACCGGCAACCTGGCGAAGGAATTCCGCCGTGTGCACTTCGTCGGCATCGGTGGCTCCGGCATGAGCGGCATCGCCGAAGTGCTGTGCACGCTGGGCTACGAAGTGTCCGGCTCGGACAACGCCGACAACGCGGCCACGCGTCGCCTGGCGTCGCTGGGCGCGCGCGTGATGCGCGGCCACAACGCCTCCAACGTGCTGGGCACCGATTGCGTGGTGGTCTCCAGCGCGATCAAGCACGACAACCCCGAGCTGATGGAAGCGCGCAGCCAGCGCATTCCGATCGTGCCGCGTGCGGCGATGCTGGCCGAGCTGATGCGCTTCCGCCGCGGCATCGCCGTGGCCGGTACGCATGGCAAGACCACGACCACCAGCCTGGCCGCCGCGATCCTGAGCGAAGGCGGGCTCGACCCGACCTTCGTGATCGGCGGCCAGCTGCTGGCGGCGGGCGCCAATGCCAAGCTCGGCGATGGTCAGTGGCTGGTGGCCGAGGCGGATGAGAGCGACGGCAGCTTCCTGCGCCTGAATCCGCTGATCTCCATCGTCACCAACATCGATGCCGATCACCTGGAAAACTACGGCAACGACTTCGAGCGCGTGAAGGCGGCCTTCGCCGAGTTCCTGCAACGCCTGCCGTTCTACGGACTGGCCGTGCTGTGCATCGACGATCCGGAAGTCGCCGCCATCGCCGCGGAAACTCCGCGCCACGTGATGAGCTACGGCTTCGCCGAGAACGCCGACGTTCGCGCGGAGGACGTGGAGCAGGAAGGCGGGCGCATGCACTTCACCCTGCGCCTGCCCGAAGACGCCAGCATCCGCGTCAGCCTGGCGCTGCCGGGTCGCCACAACGTGCTGAATGCGCTGGCCGCCGCCGCGGTGGGCTGGCAGCTGGGCGTGTCGCCGGAGAACATCGCTTCGGCGCTGGAGAAATTCGCCGGCATCGGCCGTCGCTTCAACGACCTGGGCGAAATCACCACACCGCAGGGCGCGCGCGTGCAGCTGGTCGATGACTACGGCCACCATCCGAAGGAACTGGCGGCCGTGTTCGCCGCCGCGCGTGGCGGCTGGCCGCACAAGCGCCTCGTGGTCGCGTTCCAGCCGCACCGCTACAGCCGCACACGCGACCAGTTCGATGCGTTCGCCGCGGTGCTGTCCGAAGCCGACGCGCTGGTGCTGAGCGAGGTCTATCCCGCGGGCGAGCAGCCGATCGCCGGTGCCGATGCCAAGTCGCTGGCACGCGCGATCCGCGCACGCGGCCGCAATGAGCCGGTCGTGGTCAGCCAGGTCGCCGACCTGGTCGACGTGCTGCCTGATGTATTGCAGGACGGCGACCTGCTGTTGCTGATGGGCGCCGGCGACATCGGCCACATGTCGCAGCACATCGCATCGCACGGCTTCAGTCGCCGGGAGGGCGCATGACCGCCATCGCCGTGCCGCCGCCGCGCTTCGACGATCCGGCCCGTTTCGGACGCGTCGCCGTGCTGTTGGGCGGCGTTTCCAGCGAGCGCGAGGTATCGCTGAACTCCGGGCAGAACGTGCTCGACGCGCTGCTGGCGCGCGGCGTGCAGGCGTTCGCGGTGGATGGCATTCCGGCGCTGATCGAAGCCATCCGTGCGGGCAAGGTCGATCGCGTCTTCAACATCCTGCATGGCGGCGATGGCGAGAACGGCGTGCTGCAGGGCCTGTTGCAATCGCTCGGCGTGCCGTACACCGGCCCCGGCGTGCTCGGCTCGGCGCTGACGATGGACAAGATCCGCACCAAGCAGGTGTGGGAAGCCGCCGGCCTGCCGACCGCGCGCTTCGAGCGCATTCCCGCTGGTGGCGATCTGGCCGCCGCGGCGCGTTCGTTGGGGTTCCCGGTATTCGTGAAGCCGTCTGCCGAAGGTTCCAGCGTCGGCGTCTTCCGCCTGATGGGTGAAGAAGACTTGGCGCCCGCACAGGCATTCGCCAGCACGTATGCCGGCGAACTGCTCGCCGAGCAGATGCTCACCGGCGGCGAGTTCACCGTGGGCATCCTCGGCGACGTGGCGCTGCCGTCGGTGCGCATCGTGCCAGCCGGCGACTGGTACGACTACCACGCCAAGTACATCGCCGACGACACGCAGTACCTGTGCCCGGGCCTGGACGATCGCGGCGACGAAGCGTCGATCCGCGCACTGGCGCTGGCGGGATTCCGCGCGGCGGGATGCAGCGGCTGGGGGCGCGTGGACGTCATGCGCCACGCCGATGGCCGTTTCATGCTGATGGAAGTCAACACCGCGCCGGGCATGACCAGTCATTCGCTGGTACCGAAGGCGGCCGCGAACATCGGGATCGGCTTCGAAGCGCTGTGCTGGCGCATCCTGGAGCAGACGGTGCCGGAGGTGGCGGGCTGATGAACGCCGCCCTGCGCATCTTCGCCTGGTTGCTCGCGCTGGCCTTGGTCGCGCTGCCGGTCGTGGCCGTGGTGAACGGCTGGATCGGCGCGGACCGTTGGCCGCTGAGCACGCTGCGCGTGCAGGGCGAGTTCGCGCGCGTCGATCCGGCGCAGTTGCGTGCCGTGGTGCTGCCGCACGCCAAGCGCGGGTTCTTCGCGGTCCGCCTCGATGACGCCAAGCACGCCGTCGAGCGCCTGCCGTGGGTGGAGCGGGCGGAAGTGCGCAAGCGTTGGCCGGATGTGCTGGAGATCCGCGTGATCGAGCACAAGCCGTTCGCGCGCTGGGGCGACGACAAGCTGCTGTCCGAGCATGGCCGCCTGTTCCCGATGCCGAAGGAACTGGCCGGACTCAAGCTGCCGCAACTGGGTGGGCCGGAATCGCAGGTGCAGGAAGTGACGGCGCTGTACAACGAATCGCGCCAGTTGTTCGCGCCGATGGGCCTGGATGTCACCACGCTGGTGATGGATGCACGCGGCAGCTGGTCGCTGCTGCTCGGCAACGGTACGCAGGTCGTGGTCGGCCGCACCGACGCGCGCCCGCGCCTGGGCCGCTTCGCGCGGATGCTGCCGCAGTTGCTGGCGGCGCAGGCGCAGCCGCTGCTACGCGCCGATCTCCGCTACACGAACGGCTTCGCGCTCAGCTGGGGCGACGCTCCGCGGGCGCCGCACAACGGAACTTCCACGCTGCCTGCGCCGGTTGCGGCCGCAGGCGGTCATTCGCAGGGCAGGACATGAATCGCAAGGGTGACAAATCGCTGATCGTCGGGCTGGATATCGGCACGTCCAAGGTGACGGCGCTGGTCGGCGAATACGCCCCGGGCAATCCGATCGAAGTGATCGGCATCGGCTCGCACGAGTCGCGCGGCCTGAAGCGCGGCGTGGTCGTGGACATCGAATCCACGGTGCAGTCGATCCAGCGTGCGATCGAAGAAGCTGAATTGATGGCGGGCTGCGAGATCCGCTCGGTCTACGCGTCGATCTCCGGCAACCACGTGCAGTGCCGGAACTCGCCCGGCATCGTGCCGATCCGCGACGGCGAAGTGACCTGGGGCGACCTGGACCGCGTGCTGGAAGCGGCGAAGGCCGTCGCGATCCCGGCCGACCAGAAGATCCTTCATGCGATCCCGCGCGAGTACAAGCTGGACAATTCGCAGGAAGGCATCCGCAATCCGGTCGGCATGACCGGCGTGCGCCTGGAAGTGGACGCGCACCTGGTGTTCTGCGCGCAATCGGCAGCCGCCAACATCAGCAAGTGCGTGCAGCGCTGCGGCCTGCAGATCGACGACCTGATCTTCTCGTCGCTGGCGTCCAGCGTGGCCGTGCTGACCAGCGACGAGCGCGAGCTCGGTGTGGTGCTGGTCGACATGGGCGCGGGCACCACCGACCTCGCGGTATTCGTGCAGGGCGCGATCTGCCACACGGCGTCGCTGCCGATCGCCGGCGACCAGGTCACCAACGACATCGCGCACATGCTGCGCACGCCGACGCCGGAAGCCGAGCAGATCAAGGTGCGCTACGCCTGCGCGCTGGCCCAGCTCGCCACGGCCGAAGAGAGCATCCAGGTGCCGAGCGTGGGCGACCGCCCGCCGCGCCGCCTGCCGCGCCACGCGCTCGCGCAGGCGGTGCAGCAGCGTTACGAGGAGATCTTCGAGATGGTGCAGGCCGAACTGCGCCGCTCGGGCTTCGAAGAGCGCGTGCGCGCCGGCATGGTGCTCACCGGCGGCGCCGCGAAGATGGAAGGCGTCGTCGAGCTGGCCGAAGAGATGCTGCAGATGCCGGTGCGTGTCGGCATCCCGCAGCACGTCACCGGGCTGGGCGAAGTGGTGGGCAACCCGGTGCATGCCACCGGCGTGGGCCTGCTGCTGATGGGCAGCCAGATCGAACACCCCCGGCGTCCGTCGTTGCCCACGGGCAAGGCGGGCAGCTGGTTCAAGAAACTCCAGAACTGGTATCGCGGCGAGTTCTGAGCAGGGCGGCATTCCGCGAGTCGAGTAAGCGTCACGACGTTCGTTCCACCAGCACTACATAACTAAATAAACGAGGACAAGGACATGGCACATTTCGAACTGGTTGAGAAGATGGCCCCGAATGCAGTGATCAAGGTCGTGGGCGTGGGCGGCGGCGGCGGCAACGCCGTGGCGCACATGGTCAACGGCAGCGTGGACGGCGTGGAGTTCATCACCGCCAACACCGATTCGCAGGCGATCAAGAACTGCGGCGCCAAGCTGCAGCTGCAGCTCGGCAGCAACGTCACCAAGGGCCTGGGCGCGGGCGCGAATCCGGAAGTGGGCCGCCAGGCCGCGCTGGAAGACCGCGAGCGCATCATCGACGCGCTGGACGGCGCCGACATGGTGTTCATCACCGCGGGCATGGGCGGCGGCACCGGCACCGGCGCCGCGCCGGTCGTGGCGCAGCTGGCCAAGGAGATGGGCATCCTGACCGTCGCCGTGGTCACCAAGCCGTTCCCGTTCGAAGGCCGCCGCCGCATGCAGGTCGCGCTGAAGGGCATCGAGGAACTGAGCCACCACTGCGACTCGCTGATCACCATCCCGAACGAAAAGCTGATCACCGTGCTGGGCCGCAACGCGACGATGATCCAGGCCTTCCGCGCCGCCAACGACGTGCTGCTCGGCGCCGTGCAGGGCATCGCCGACCTGATCGTCCGACCGGGCCTGATCAACGTCGACTTCGCCGACGTGCGCACCGTGATGAGCGAGATGGGCCTGGCCATGATGGGCACCGGCAGCGCCCGCGGCGACGACCGCGCGCAGGCCGCCGCCGAGGCCGCGATCCAGAACCCGCTGCTGGACGACGTTAACCTCAACGGCGCCAACGGCATCCTGGTCAACATCACCGCGGGCCCGGACTTCACGATGGCCGAGTTCGACGAAGTGGGCCGCACCATCGAAGGCTTCGCTTCCGAGGACGCGACCGTCGTGGTCGGCACCGTGCTCGACCCGGACATGCAGGACGAAGTGCGCGTGACCGTGGTCGCCACCGGCCTGAACCGCAACGCCGCCCGCCAGCCGGTCGGCCGTGGCGGCGACCTGCGCGAGCCGATGCGTGCGCCGATCAAGCTGGTCCGCGACGCCACCACCGGCATGCCGATCGACGACGGCTTCTCGATGGATCCGATCAGCGCCGCCACCAGCGGCCTGGGCCTGCGTCGCGGCGCCTCGTCGGCCGCGCCGTCGGCACCGGCTTCCGCGCCGGTCGCGGCCGACCTGCCGTCGGACTACCTGGACATCCCGGCGTTCCTGCGCCGCCAGGCCGACTGATGGAATGCCCTCCCCGCGAGGGGAGGGGCTGTACCCGCACCACCACGCCATGTCCCTTCGCTGCCGGGCCAACCGGCCCGGCAGCCCTTTCCGGAGCGCCTTAACAGCGCGTTGTTTCAGGCGTGGGACAGAGCGGTTCTTTCGTTAAGATTCAGCGAATTGCGTGATATTCTCGCTGCCCCGCCAAGGTTCCCCCACCTGCGACCCCACTCGATGGCCCAGCAACGCACCCTCAAGAACGTGATCCGCGCGACGGGCGTGGGGCTGCATAGCGGCGAGAAGGTCTACATGACGCTGCGTCCGGCGCCGGTCGATACCGGCATCGTGTTCCGGCGCATCGACCTGGAGCCGGTGGTGGAAATCCCGGCCAGCGCTGAGCTCGTCACCGAGACGACGCTGTGCACGGGCCTGACCTGCGAAGGCGCCAAGGTACAGACCGTCGAGCACCTGATGTCGGCGATGGCCGGTTTGGGTGTCGACAATGCCTATGTGGAGCTGTCCTCGGCCGAGCTGCCGATCATGGACGGTTCCGCGGGCCCGTTCGTGTTCCTGATCCAGTCCGCCGGCATCGCCGAGCAGGCTGCCCCGAAGCGCTTTATCCGCATCACCCGCCCGGTGGAAGTGATCGAAGGCGATAAGGTGGCGCGTTTCGAGCCCTACGACGGTTTCAAGCTGGGCTTCACGGTGAAGTTCGACCACCCGATGATCCCGGCGTCGCAGTCGCGCGCCGAGGTGGACTTCTCCACCGGCGCGTACATCAAGGAAGTCGCGCGCGCCCGCACGTTCGGCTTCATGCGCGACCTGGAATACATGCGCGAGCGCAACCTGGGCCTGGGCGGTTCGATGGACAACGCCATCGTGCTGGACGAGTTCCGCGTGCTCAACGAAGACGGCCTGCGCTATACGGACGAATTCGTCCGCCACAAGATCCTGGACGCCATCGGCGACCTGTACCTCGCCGGGCGCCCCATCCTGGGGGCCTACGAGGGGTTCAAATCCGGCCACGCACTCAACAACAAGCTGGTGCGCGCGCTGCTGGCCGAGACCTCGGCCTGGGAAGAGGTGACCTTCGAGAACGGCACCGCGCCGTCCCCGGTCGCCTATGCGACGCCTGCACTGGCTGTCTGAGACGACCGTCCGCTCCGGACGGTGACCCCGCTGTCGCCCGGTTTCCTACCGCGATCACGCGGTGGTGTGCGAATGGTTACGCCTTGGCGAAAGTGTGAACTGGGTCGGATTTTTGGTCCGGAAATAACATTTTCCTAACCTTCGGCTAACGACCCGACAGGCGGTGGCCGGTACCATGCCCCGTCCCTTGTGATGGCCGGGTCAACATCCGCGGCCCTTGCGATGGCCTCCCTTCGGGGGGGGCGTGCCGGCGGAGTCCGGGGCGGACAGGAGGTCGAGGGCCGCTTGCAGCCCTCTACGGGAAGCCTCCGATACGGGTACGACCGGGTCCTGCGCAGGTTTTACGAACGGCGCAAGGCTTGTCTTGGCGGTGACTTCGGTGACCGCCAGTCCGATGGATTGGGCCACGTTGATCAGCTCGGGTGCGGCCAGGCGAAGCCTGGCATGCCAGACGGGGGAGTCGACGATAAAAACGAGCCGTTTGCCCGCCACGTTCGCCAACCGGCAATGCGGCGCCAGGGCAGGCGGAAGGCAGGGGCGAAGCTGCTGTTCCAAGGCGTCGAGCCACAAGGCACGACGCACCGGGTCGGTGGCGGCATCCGTCAGGGCAGCCTGCAATGCAGGTTGCGCGGTGCCGGCGCGGCGCGGCTTGGACTTCGAATCAGACATCGGTATCTATGAGCTTTAAGACCATCGTAAACAATACGCGCACCTGGTGGGCCCATGCGTCCGCCCACGGTGCTTACCGGATCCGCCTGGCCTTCCATGCGCGACCGCTCGCGAGCGCCGCGGTGCTCGTCGCCGCCGGCCTGCTGGTCGGTGTGGGTGGACGCAGCGCCGTCGGCATGGGCCAGGTGTCGCTGCTGCAGGCACAGGCCGGCCAGCGCGATGCGGAACTGGACCAGGTGCGCCGTGGCGCCCAACAGGAAATCAACGCCATGGCCGCGCGCCTGGGCGAGCTGCAGGCGCAGGCCAACCGCCTGAACGCGCTCGGCGAGCGCCTGACCCGCGTCGGCCAGTTGCAGGACGGCGAGTTCGACTTCAACGAACCGGTCGGCGTCGGCGGCAACGACGTGTCCTTCGACATGAAGCCCGCGGACCTGAAGGATGGCGTGGACAACCTCGAGCGGCAGTTCGCCGCGTCGGGCCGCCAGCTCTCCGTGCTGGAAGCGTTGCTGTTCAACCGCGAACTGGACAAGAACGCGACCCCGGGCCGCATGCCGATCGCCAACAGCTACATCACCTCCGGCTTCGGTGGCCGTGCCGATCCGTTCGGCGGCGGCGGACAGAACCACAAGGGCATCGACTTCAAGGCGCGCGTCGGCGACCCGGTCCTGGCCGTCGCGGACGGCGTGGTGAGCTTCGCCGGCGTGAAGGGCGGCTACGGCAACGTGATCGACGTCGACCACGGCAACGGCTACGTCACCCGCTACGCGCACAACTCGCGCCTCAGCGTGCGGGCCGGCGACCTGGTCCGCGTGGGCCAGGAAGTCGCCAAGGCGGGTTCGACCGGCCGGTCGACCGGTGCGCACGTGCATTTCGAGGTGTGGGAGAACGGGCGCGTGGTCAATCCGCGCAAGTTCCTGGGCGAAGGCCCGACGCCGGTGGGGCAGATCAAGCGCGGCTGAGGCCGCCTGCGGAACCAAACGGGAAACCGGCGGTCCTATCGCCGGTCTTGATTCCCCGGGCGGCGCCCCAAGCTACAATACGGTGTTGCCAGACAGGGCGCCTTGCGCCCTGTTTCATTTTGGGCCTGCCGCCAGCGCGGCGCCCCGGCGTTCCTTTCCCATCCGGTTCCTTACATGATCAACAACCTGCTTACCCGTGTCTTTGGCAGTCGCAACGAGCGCCTGCTCAAGCAGCTGCAACGCATCGTCGACAAGATCAATGCCCTGGAGCCGGAGCTGCGCAAGCTCACCGACGAGCAGCTGAAGGCGAAGACACCGGAGTTCCAGGAGCGCATCCGCAGCGGCGAAGCGCTGGACAAGATCCTCCCCGAGGCGTTCGCGGTCTGCCGCGAGGCCAGCCAACGCGTGCTGGGCATGCGCCATTACGACGTGCAGCTGATCGGCGGCATGGTGCTGCACCTGGGCAAGATCGCCGAAATGCGCACCGGCGAAGGCAAGACACTGGTCGCCACGCTGCCGACCTACCTCAATGCGCTGGAAGGCAAGGGCGTGCACGTCGTCACCGTGAACGACTACCTGGCCCGCCGCGACTCGGCCTGGATGGGTCGCCTGTACAACTGGCTGGGCCTGAGCGTGGGCGTGGTCTACCCGGGCATGCCGCACGGCGACAAGCAGGGTGCGTATGCCGCCGATATCACCTACGGCACCAACAACGAATTCGGCTTCGACTACCTGCGCGACAACATGGCGATGTCGAAGGACGATCGCTTCCAGCGCGGGCTGCACTACGCCATCGTCGACGAAGTGGACTCGATCCTGATCGACGAAGCGCGCACGCCGCTCATCATCTCCGGCCCGGCCGACGAATCGCCCGAGCTGTACATCCGCGTCAACCGCATCGTGCCCCAGCTGATCAAGCAGGAGAACGAGGAAGCCGAAGGCGACTACTGGGTCGACGAGAAGGGCAAGCAGGTCCACCTGTCCGAAGCGGGCATGGAGCACGCCGAGGAACTGCTGCTCAAGGCCGGCATCATCAGCGAGGAAGAACCGCTGTACGGCGCCAACAATCTGTCGGTCGTGCACCATCTGAACGCCGCGCTGCGCGCGCACGCCATCTACCAGCGCGACGTGGACTACATCGTGCGCGAAGGCGAGGTGGTCATCGTCGATGAGTTCACCGGCCGCACGCTGACGGGCCGCCGCTGGTCCGACGGCCTGCACCAGGCGGTCGAAGCGAAGGAAGGCGTGCCCGTCCAGCGCGAGAACCAGACGCTGGCCAGCGTGACGTTCCAGAACCTGTTCCGCATGTACAAAAAGCTGTCCGGCATGACCGGCACGGCCGACACGGAAGCGTTCGAGTTCCAGAGCATCTACGGCCTGGAAGTGATCGTCATCCCGACCAACCGCCCGACCGTGCGCAAGGATTCGCCCGACCAGGTGTTCCTCAACCGCCAAGGCAAGTTCAAGGCGGTCCTGGCGGATATCCAGGAGTGCTACCAGCGCGGCCAGCCGGTGCTGGTGGGCACGACCTCGATCGAGACGTCGGAAATGCTGTCCGACTTCCTCAACAAGGCCGGCGTCCCGCACGAGGTGCTCAACGCCAAGCAGCACGAGCGCGAAGCGCACATCGTCGCGCAGGCAGGCCGTCCGGGCGCGATCACCATCGCCACCAACATGGCCGGCCGCGGTACCGACATCGTGCTGGGCGGTTCGCTGGAGGCCGAGTACGAAGCGCTGGGCGAAGAGGCCGACGATGCCGCACGCGCGGGGGTGAAGGCCGAATGGCAGAAGCGCCACGATGAAGTGAAGGCCGCCGGCGGCCTGCACATCGTGGGCACCGAGCGCCACGAATCGCGCCGCATCGACAACCAGCTGCGTGGCCGTTCGGGTCGCCAGGGCGATCCGGGTTCGTCCCGTTTCTACCTGTCGCTGGAAGACAACCTGATGCGCATCTTCGCTTCGGACTGGGTCCAGAAGGCGATGAAGCTGATCGGCATGAAGGAGGACGACGTCATCGAGGACAAGCTCGTCAGCCGGCAGATCGAGAAGGCGCAGCGCAAGGTGGAAGCGCACAACTTCGACATCCGCAAGAACCTGCTCGACTTCGACGACGTCAACAACGACCAGCGCAAGGTGATCTACGCCCAGCGCGACGAGCTGCTGGAAGCCGAGACGGTGCAGGAGAACATCGACGGTATCCGCGGCGACGTGGTGGCCGAGCTGGTCGCCCGCTTCGTCCCGCCGAATTCGGTGGACGACCAGTGGGACCTGCCGGGCCTGGAGCGCGAGCTGGGCGAAGAGATGGGCGTGGTGCTGCCCGTGACCCAGTGGCGCGAGGAGGCCGAGGAACTGGACGCCGAGGCCATCGAGCGCCGTGTGCAGGAAGGCATGGACGCGCACTTCGCCGAGAAGGCGCAGGTGGTCGGCGACGAGACCATGCGCGCGCTCGAGAAGCACATCATGCTGACCGTGCTCGACAAGAACTGGAAGGAGCACCTGGCGCGCATGGACTACCTGCGCCAGGGCATCCACTTGCGCGGCTATGCGCAGAAGCAGCCGAAGCAGGAGTACAAGAAGGAAGCCTTCGAACTGTTCTCCGGCATGCTGGAGCGGGTGAAGAGCGAAGTCGTGACCCTGCTGTCGCGCGTGCGCATCCGCAGCGAAGAGGAAGTCGCCGCGCTGGAGGCCCAGGAACGCGCGATGGCCGAGGCGCAGGCGCGGCAGATGCAGTTCCAGCACCAGGAAGCCGGTGGCTACGGTGCGGACGAGGAGGCCGAACAGGCGCAGCAGGCGGCCGCCCTGCAGGGTGGCTACGTGCAGTCCGGGCCGATGCCGGCGCACCGCGATGCGCCCAAGGTCGGCCGCAACGACCCGTGCCCGTGCGGCAGCGGCAAGAAGTACAAGCACTGTCACGGCCAGCTGGCCTGAGGTTCCCGCCCGGGCCCGCCTGGAAAAGCCGCGCACTGCGCGGCTTTTCCTTTTTCGGCACCGCGATATTTGCGTCTACCTGCCGGTTCCCGGCAAAGTTCCGCCATGCTGACCCCGTTACGCTCGATCCACGTCATGGCCGCCGTCATCACCGACGCCCGCGGCCGGATCCTGTTGGCACGACGCACCGAGGGGCGGGACCTGGCCGGCCGGTGGGAGTTTCCCGGCGGCAAGCGGGAGCCCGGCGAGAGCCCTGAAGAGGCGCTGGTGCGCGAGCTGCGCGAGGAACTGGGTATCGAAGCGCAGGTTGGCGAGCACATCATCAGCGTGCCGCAGCAGTACCCCGACAAACGGTTGAAGCTTGAGGTACGGCACCTGACCGGATGGAAGGGCACGCCGCGCGGCCATGAGGGGCAGGCCCTGGCATGGGTCACGCGAGACAAACTGATGCGCTATGCGATGCCGCCGGCGGACCGTCCGGTGGTAGCCGCGCTGCTGCACCCCGACAGCTACCTGGTCACCCCGGAGCCCACGGAGCCGGGCCCTTGGCTGGCCGCCCTCGAGCGCGCCCTGACGCAGGGCATCCGCCGCGTCCAGGTGCGCGCGCGCAGCCTGTCCGGCGACGCCTGGGAGCAGCTCGCCCGCAGCGCGGTCGCGTGCTGCCAGGCCGCCGGTGCGGATGTGCTACTCAACGGCGACATCGAACTGGCGCGCACGCTGGGGGTCGGTGTCCACCTGCGTGCATCGCAGCTCGCCGATCTCGTGTTCCGGCCCCTGCCGGAAGATGTCCTGGTCGCCGCGTCCTGCCATACGGCTGCCGAATTGCGCCAGGCCGAAGCGCTGGCATGCGATTTCGCGGTCGTCGGCAGTGTGTTCCCCACCCAGACGCACCCCGGGGGAGAACCCCTGGGCTGGGCCGGCTTCGCGAGCCTGCGCGAGAACGTGTCGCTTCCCCTGTACGCCATCGGCGGCCTGCAGCCTGCCGACATTCCCCTGGCCCGCCAGCATGGCGCGCAGGGCGTTGCGGCGATCCGTGGATTGTGGCCGATCGTCTAAGGGCGATGCATCAGGCGGTCGTCGCGGCGGCCAGCGCCAGATAGCGCGCGTGCAGTGCGTCCGCTGCGCGAACCAGGTGGTCGAGGTCGCCATCGTTGACCACGATGTCGTCGGCGATCGCCAGCCGTTCGGCCCGCGTGGCCTGGGCGGCCATCATCCTGTCGGCCAAGGCGGCATCGATGCCGTCGCGCTGCATCAGTCGCGCGCGC
Organism: Pseudoxanthomonas sp. Root630; assembly: GCF_001427585.1. Lineage (GTDB taxonomy): Bacteria > Pseudomonadota > Gammaproteobacteria > Xanthomonadales > Xanthomonadaceae > Pseudoxanthomonas_A. The sequence goes on from NZ_LMGY01000001.1 coordinate 124,766, forward strand.
TGGACCTCGTTGGGCGCATCCACGACCAGGATGCGATGGAGCCAAGGGTAAGCCGCGCGCCCGCCGCCCTCGGCGAGCAGCGGCACCATCGCGATCGCGTAGGGACTGGGTGCGGATGCACAGAGCGCCTGCAGGCGCGTGCGGATGGCGGGATGCAGGATGGCTTCGAGCACGCGGCGCGCGCCTTCATCGTTGAAGACGCGTACCCGCAGCGCTGCCCGATCCAAGCGGCCGTCCGCCTGCAGCACGTCGTCGCCGAAATGCGCCACCACCGCGGCCAAGGCGGGCTCTCCGGGTTCCACCACGGCACGCGCGAGCAGGTCGGCATCCGCCACGGTGATGCCGTGCGCGGCGAAGGCTTTTTCGAGTGCGCTCTTGCCCGACGCGATACCGCCGGTCAGGCCGATGAAGTAGTGGCTCATGCGCCGATTATGGAGCGTGTGGGCCAGGCCTGCCGGTAGTCGCCCGCCGTGCGTTCTACTTCAAGCCGGCGAAACGCAGGTAGGCATCGATGATCTGGGGACCCCAGAAGAATGCGATCCAGCCTGCGATGGCGAGATATGGGCCGAAGGGGATCGGCGTGGCGCGATCGCGGCCCTTCAGGCCCAGCCACACCGAGCCGACCACGGCACCGACCACCGACGAGAGCAGGATGGTGGGCAGCACGCCGTTGAGCCCCACCCAGGCGCCGATGGCGGCCAGCAGTTTGAAATCACCCCGGCCCATGCCTTCCTTGCCGGTTACCTGCTTGAACAACCACCACACCAGCCACAGCGAGACATAACCGGCGATGGCACCCAGCAGCGCCGGCTTGGCCGGCATGTAGAGATTGTCCAGGCTGCCGATCAGGCCCAGCCACATCAGCGGCAGGGTGAGTTGGTCGGGCAACAGTCGCGTGCGGAGGTCGATGCCGCTCAGGGCCACCAGGTAGCAACTGAACAGCGCGGCGCCGAACCCCTGCCAGCCGAACCCGAACCGCCACACCGACGCCACGGCCAGCAGGGCGGTCAACAGTTCGACCAGCGGGTACTGCGCGGAGATGGGGGCCTTGCAGTGGCGGCATTTGCCGCGCAGCGCCAGCCAGCTGAACAGCGGGATGTTCTCGTACCACGACAGCGGTGTCTTGCAGTGCGGGCAGTGCGAGCGCTCCACCACGATGCCGGGCGGCGGCGGATCGTAGATCTCGGGCTCTTCGAGCACCTCGCGGGCGTCGCGCTTCCACTCCCACTCCAGCCGCCGCGGCAGCCGCAGGATCACGACGTTGAGGAAACTGCCCACCAGCAGGCCGAGGCCTGCCACCACCGGGTACCCCAGTTCGGGGTGCTGATCCAGGAATGCCATCGGGCGATTCTAAATCGCTGCGGCCAGTTTGAAGATGGGCAGGTACATGCCGACCACCATGGCACCGACCACGCCGCCGATGAAGATCATGATCATCGGTTCGATCAGGCTCGACAGCGCATCTACCGCGTTGTTGACTTCCTGTTCGTAGTACTCCGCCACCTTGAACAGCATGGCATCCAGCGCGCCGGCCTCTTCGCCGATCGCGGTCATCTGGATGACCATGTGCGGGAACAGGTTCACCTGCTTCATCGCCATGTTCAGGGGGTAGCCCACGGAGACGTCATCGCGCACGCGGAAGACCGCTTGTTCATAGACGGTGTTGCCCGTGGCGCCTGCGACGGTATCGAGCGCCTCCACCAGCGGCACGCCTGCCTTGAAGGTCACCGCCAGCGTCCGCGAGAAGCGGGCGATGGCCGAGTTGTGCATGATCTGGCCGATCACGGGGATCTTCAGGGTCGCACGGTCCAGGAAGTGTTGCAGGGCCAGAGAGCGCTTCTTGAAGAAAAGGAAGCCGAAGATGACGCCGAACAGAATGCCGAACACCGCCCACCAGTACGACACCATGAATCTCGATGCCGCCACGATCAGCTGGGTAAACGCCGGCAGATCCGCACCGAACTGCTTGAACACACCCTCGAACTGCGGCACCACGAAAATCAGCAGGATGGCGCTGACCAAGAGGGCGACCACGATCACCACGGCCGGGTAGAACAGCGCCTTCTTGATCTTGCCCTTCAGGGTCTCGATGTTTTCCTTGTAGCTGGCGATGGTGTCCAGCACCGTCTCCAGTACGCCCGCGCTCTCGCCCGCCCGGACCAGATTGCGGTAAAGCTCATCGAACTGCACAGGATGCTTGCTGATGGCTTCGGACAGCGATGAGCCGCTCTCGATGTCATAGCGGAGATCTTCGACCAACTTCTTCATGCGGACGTTCTTCTGCCCGCCCTCGATGATCTCCAGTGAGGTCACGATCGGTACGCCGGACTTCATCATCGTCGCCAACTGGCGGCTGAAGAAGGCGATTTCCTTCGGAGTGATCGTCGAGCCCGCTGCCCCGAAAAGCGGCTTGGGCTTGGTCTTGACCACGGTGGGCGTGATGCCCTGCTTGCGCAGTTCGGCACGCAGGAAGTTCGCGTTCTTGGACGACTGCTCGCCCTTCATCTTGACGCCGCGCTTGTCGGTGCCTTCCCAGACGAACAGGTTCAGCGGGTTCTCGCGAACCGGCGCGGGCGCTTTCTTGACGGCGGAACGAGTGACGGCCATTAGGTTTTCCCCTGTCCGGCTTTCCCCACCCGGACTGTCTCTGCCCATGGTAGCCGGTTATGGCCCGGAGGGAAGCACCCCCCGTGTGACGGGGGGCAGGGTTTGCGCAGTGCCCGCTAGTCCTTGGTGACGCGGTTGATCTCGGCCAGGCTGGTAACGCCGTTGCGCACCTTCATCAAGGCCGACTGGCGCAGATCGCGGATGCCGGCCCGCTGGGCGACGGAGGCGATCTGGATGGCATTGCCACCCTCCAGCACGATGGCCTGGATGTCCTCGGACATGGGCATGACCTGGTAGATGCCGGTACGTCCCTTGTAACCCTCGGTGCATTCTTCGCAACCGACGGCGTCGTAAAGCGTGAAGCCGGCCTGGACCTCGGCTTCGGTGAAGCCTTCCGCCAGCAGGGCCTTGTGGGGTAGTTCCACCGGCTTCTTGCATTTGGAGCAAAGGCGACGGGCCAGGCGCTGCGCGATCACCAGGGTCACCGAGCTGGTGATGTTGTAGGGCGCGATGCCCATGTTCATCAGGCGGGCGATGGTCTGCGGCGCATCGTTGGTATGCAGGGTGGACAGCACCATGTGGCCGGTCTGCGCGGCCTTGATGGCGATCTCGGCGGTCTCCAGGTCGCGGATTTCGCCGACCATGATGATGTCCGGGTCCTGGCGCAGGAAGCTGCGCAGGGCGGCCGCGAAGGTCATGCCGCGCTTGGTGTTCTGCTGCACCTGGTTGACGCCGGGGAGGCGGATTTCCACCGGGTCTTCGACGGTGGAGATATTGCGCATGTCGTCGTTCAGGATGCCCAGCGCCGTATACAGCGACACCGTCTTGCCCGAGCCGGTGGGGCCGGTGACCAGCACCATGCCGTAGGGCTTCTGGATGGCGTCCTCGAACAGCTTCTGCTGGTCGGGCTCGTAACCGAGCTTGTCGATGCCCAGCTTGGCCGCGCTGCCGTCCAGGATGCGCAGCACGATCTTCTCGCCGAACAGGGTGGGGAGGGTGCTGACGCGGAAGTCGATCTGTTTGGTCTTGGACAGGTTGAGCTTGATGCGGCCATCCTGCGGCACGCGCTTTTCGGCGATGTCCAGCTGCGACATGACCTTCAGGCGCGCGGCGATGCGCTGGCTCAGTTTCACCGGGGCCTTGGCCACCTGCTTGAGGATGCCGTCGATGCGCAGACGGACCCGATAGTCGGTTTCGTAGGGCTCGAAATGGATGTCGGAGGCGCCGCGCTTGATGGCGTCGATCAGCACCTTGTTGACGAACTTCACCACCGGGGTGTCGTCGCCCTTGGCGTCCACCCCCGTGTCGTTGCCGCCCAGGTCGTCGTCCGTGCCGACTTCCAGGTTGTCGAGCCCTTCTTCGTCATCGCCCCCGAACGTACTGGAGAGGCTGCTGGAGGCATTGACCCATTGCTCCAGCGTGCGGCGGAGTTGGTCCTCGTCCACCAGAACCGCCTCGACCGCCAGATTGGTGTGGAACTGGATTTCGGTGAGTGCCGCGGTCTGGGTCGGATTGCTGGTACCGACGAACAGCTTGGCACCGCGCTTGAAAAGCGGCAGTACCTGGTGCTTCTGGATCAGTTCTTCGCTGACCAGCTTGATGGCGCTGTGGGCGGGGTCGAAGGTGGTGACGTCCAGCAGCGGCATGCCGAACTCGATAGCGTTGGCTGCGGCGAGATGGGCGGGGGCGACCAGGCGCTTCTCGGCCATCCACTGAGCCAACGGCACCTTGGCTTCCGTGGCGTTGGCCATCGCACTGCGGGCCGTGGCCTCATCGAGGGCGCCATCCTGTACGAGGCGGCGGGCGATGCCGGTAATGCCGATCAGATTGGCGGCGGGCGAAGTGACGGCGTTCATGGCGATTTCCGTGCAGCAGGGGGTACGGCCCAAGGATGCAGCAAGAACCGGGCCACGCCCGACTTTACTGCAACCGCGAGGATCGGGGCGAGAGGCGTAGCGCTTCCAGAGCGTGCGCAGGTCACAAGCTGACGCAGGGCGGCACGTCTGGCGCGCTTGCTGGACGGGGTCTCCAGCCGGATGCAGTAAGCTGGGCAAGGGAAACTCGTATGGGGCATCGATGAAGGTCAGTGTGGTTCTGCCGGCGAAGAACGAGGCGGGCGGGCTACCCCGCACGCTGGGCGGCCTGAAGTCCCTCATGCCGGACGCCGAAGTGATCGTGGTGGATGACGGCTCCAGCGACGAAACGCCGAAGATCGCCGAGGCCAACGGTGCCCGCGTGATCCGCTCGCCCTATTCGATGGGCAATGGTGCGGCGATCAAGCGAGGGGCGCGCGTCGCCTCTGGCGATGTGATCGTGTTCATGGACGCTGACGGACAGCATGACGCGGCCTGCATCCCCCACCTGCTGCAGAAGCTGGAAGAAGGCTACGACATGGTCGTGGGAGCACGTGACTGGGACGGACAGGCCGGTGTGAGCCGCGGCCTGGCCAATACCTTCTACAACTGGTTGGCCACACGGATGACCGGTTTTGCGGTGAAGGATCTGACGTCGGGCTTCCGGGCCGTGCGCGCGGACAAGTTCAGGGAGTTCCTGCACCTGCTCCCGAATGGATTCTCGTACCCCACGACCAGCACCATGGCGTTTTTCCGCAGCGCGTATCCGGTGGCCTATGTCCCCATTCCCGTGGCGAAGCGCATAGGCCGCAGCCACATCCGGCCCCTGCGTGATGGCGTACGCTTCCTGCTGATCATCTTCAAGATCGCCACGCTGTACTCGCCGTTGAAACTGTTCGCGCCTGCGGCTGTCACCTTCTTCCTGATCGGGCTTGGCTACTACGGCTGGACCTTCGTGACACAGGGGCGCTTCACCAACATGAGCGTGTTGTTGTTCAGTGCGTCCGTGATCATTTTCCTGATCGGACTGGTCTCCGAGCAGATCACGGCATTGACGTATCGTCGGGAGCCGTAGTGGCGGGCGCGTCGCACGCACGGCGCTGGGCCGGCCTGCTGAGGCGGACGCCCCTTCATCCCCAATGGCTGATCCCCGGGCGCAGCGCACTGGAGCAATGGTTGAAAGCCAATGCCCGGGGGGTTGTCCTGGACGTCGGTTGCGCCTCGCGCTGGGCAGAGCAGGCCCTGCCTCCTTCTTGTACCTATATCGGCATCGATTACCCGAGTACGGGCACGACCTTGTACGAGGCGCGGCCTACGGTTTTCGCGAATGCGGAGCGGTTGCCCTTCGGCGATGAAACGGCGGACACCGTCCTGTTGTCTGAAGTATTGGAGCACCTCAGGAACCCTCAGTCAGCCCTGCAGGAAATCCGCCGTGTCCTGAAGCCCGATGGACGCGTTCTCATCACGCTGCCGTTCCTCTATCCCATCCACGACGCCCCGTATGACTTCCAGCGCTACACGTCCTTCGGTCTGCAGCGGGAGGTCGAAGCCGCCGGCATGCGCGTCATAGGCGTGCGGCGAACGCTTGGGGCACTCAGGACCGGGGCTGTCCTGGCATGCCTCGCCCTTGGCGGAGTGGCCCAAAGGAGTTTGCTGGAGCGAAGCCCCTCGGTCTTGCTGTTGCCCTTGTTGGGCGCCTTGATCGCCCTGATAAATCTCGCGGCCTGGATTCTGGGACCACTGTTGCCGGATTGGCCTGCCCTGACGCTCGGCTACAGGCTGGAGGCTGCGAGAAATGGCTGACGCGGAGGCGAAGCCGGTCTTGTTGGTCCTCGCATCGACGTATCCGAGGTGGCGTGGCGATCACGAGCCAGGCTTCGTACATGAGCTGTCACGACGACTCGGCGAAGGGTTCAACGTCATTGTGCTTTGCCCTCACGCCGCCGGTGCAGCGCGACGGGAGTGGTTGGATGGCGTCGAAGTCGTCCGGTTCCCTTATGCGCCAGCCAGACTGCAAACGCTGGTCAACGACGGAGGCATCGCGACCAATATTCGGCGCGCAAAATGGAAGATGCTGCTGGTGCCTCTGTTCGTGATGGCGCAACTCGTTGCGCTGGTCACGATGCTGGTGAGCAGGCGTGTGGACGCGATCCATGCGCATTGGTTGGTTCCCCAGGGGCTCATCGCATGCGTGGCGAGGTCCCTGACGCGTTCCCATGCCCCGATATTGGTGACGTCGCATGGCGCGGATGTCTTTGCCTTGCGGGGCAAGACGTTCGATGTGGTGAGGCGCCATGTGCTGCGTCGCGTGCAGGCGCTGACGGTCGTCAGTCGGGCGTTGCTGGACAGGCTTTCTCCGCAGATGCCCGCGGAAGGGCTGGCCGAAATCATCCCCATGGGTGTCGATCTTGAGGAAACGTTCACGGTGTCGCCGACCGTCGAGCGGGACCCCTGCTTGATCCTTTTCGTCGGACGCCTGGTGGAGAAGAAAGGTGTCATCCACCTCATTCGCGCGATGCCGGCCATACGACGGAGGCATCCCGACGCCAGGCTGGAGATCGTGGGGTTCGGACCCGAAGAGCCTTCCTTACGGGCCGCCGTGCAGCGATTCGGGCTGGAGGCGATCGTGTGCTTCATGGGGCCTGCTTCGCCGGATTCTCTTCCTGCTGCGTATCGCAGGGCAGGGGTATTCGTCGCGCCTTTCGTGGAGGCCGGCTCCGGCGATCAGGAGGGGTTGGGGCTGGTCGTCGTGGAGGCCTTGGGATGTGGCTGTCCGGTCGTCGTGGGCAATGTCGGTGCCGTCGCTGACACGTTGGGCCTGCATTTTCGCGACGTGGCCGTAAACGCGACCGATGAGGACGCCCTTGCGGACCGGATCGTTTCAGTTCTGTCCGCCGGCCCCGCCTCGCAGCGCGCGCTCGCGGCGTCGGTCCGTGATCGATTCGATTGGAGGGCGATTGCTGGCAGATACAGCGAGTTGCTTGCGCGCCTGATCCATGACGCCAGCCTCGCGGAGCGCTGAGACGATGCCGCTTGGTTGGCTGCCGAAAGCGAGAAAGCTGCTGGTCGCCAGCGTGTTCTGGGTGGCGCTGATCGCGTGCGTGCTGGTGCTGCAACGCCATTTCTCGGAGATCTCGGAACTGTTCGCACGCTTGGGTTATTCAGGCCTGCTTGCTATTGCCGCACTGCTGGCAACATCTTGGGGGGCGCTCGTGGAGGCCTGGCGGCGGATCGTGCTGCTCTACACGGGAATGCCCCTGTCGTTCGCCCGTTCCGCGCGCCATCTGTCGTTGCTGTTGCTGGGGAAGTATCTGCCCGGCGGTATCTGGGGCTTTACCGCAAGACTCGCCGACACGCCTGCCGAGCAACAGATCTCGAGGCTGGTGGTGGCGGGCGCCTTCGAGCAATGGATTGGGCTGTCGACACTCGCACTGTTGGCCTCGCTTGCCTGGTCTGATTTCAGCACCGGCTATCCATTCCTGCTGCTTCTGCCGGCCGTGCCATATGTTGCAGTGGCGGGATGGCATGTACTTTCCACCGTGCTGGCGCATCTCCGCGGTTGGCTGAGATGGGGGGCGCTAGAGCGTGTCTCCCTTGGCGCGATCCCTCATCGGCGGTTGGTCGGTCCGGCCATTCTCACTGCACTCCATCAGATTTCTCAGTTGGCAATGGTGGCACTGCTGTCGAAAGCAGGATTGGGCATGGCGTGGGTAGACGCTTTGCTCGTGGCTTCACTCTACGGCGTGGCGACGACCGTGGGGATCCTGGTGGTCGTGGTGCCGGGCGGCATCGTCGTGCGCGAAGGGGTTTTCGTGGCACTGGCAGCAAGCGTCCTTCCTGGCGATCGCGCGTTGGCATTCGCGGCCCTCGTCCGTCTGGTGCTGGCTGGCTTCGATCTGGGGTCTGCGTGCGTGGCCGCCCTGCTCGGATGGCGGGAAAGAGTTGCCCAGACTAGTGATGCGTCGTAGCTGCAGAGCGATCTTCCAGCGCTTTTAGGATTGCTTGGCCTGTCGCGTCATCTCGAGGGACCTGGCTTTGCAACCGAAGCAGTATCGGGCGTGCTTCCTGGATTCTCCCTTTGGCAATCAATAGCTCGGCCAGGAAAGCGCCAATGGGGGCATCTTCTCTCGTGCCAGAGTCCGCCTGCCGGGATAACGCTATCGCCGTGTCCGCATCGCCGCTTGCGACGTACAGTTGCGCTGCTTTGAAACGTAGCCGGCGCACATTGAAGTGGGTCTGCGGAACCGAGGTCTTGTCGGCTACTTGGGCCATCTCGCGACCGAGATACGAAGCATCCATGTCGACACAGGGTTTGTTGAGTATCCCGTTCCCCAACGTCTCGAAAGCGACCAGCAAGTCAGCTTCAATGTCGTTGGCGACGCCTCCGAACGCTAGCGCTTTGCTTGTTGGTCGCGTGGGCTTGCCCGTCGAGCAGTCGATCAGCAACTGCCAAACTCCGGCGAGTCTGCGCGTGCTCTCCTGTGGAGATGCTTCCAGCGCGTGAACTTGAATGTGCGCGCCTGCCGCGTCAGGCGGGTTGCGAAACATGAGGTCCTGGGCGATGTCGGCGCGTAGCCACCGCGAGTCAGGGTGGTGCTCCAGGCCTTGGGCAAGCAAGGAGTGCTGCGATTGCCAGACATACGCGCGTGCAGACGTTGCGACAGATAGGACCACCAGCAAAGCCCCGGTCGCAATCGAAAATATGCGGCGCGGATGATCCATGCGCGACGATAGGTGCTGAGCACCAAGCACGACAAGGCTGGCGATGGCCCAGAGGGCGCCAGCCGAAGGCAGATAGGTGCGATGCTCGAAATACATGAGTAGCGGGAAAACACTGGACTCCAGGGCCTGCGCGATCAGGTAGAACCCGAGGCCCAGGCCCACTCCAGGGGCTCGTTTGCGCAGATACCAGGCGACCAACAGAGTGGCTAGCCAGCCCAGCCAGGCGGCTAGGGTGGTGACAGGCGACATCCAACCTGAGGAGACGAGGTAGTCGTCGTGGTACAGGCCCAAGCGCGGGCCATAGGGCAGAATCAATGCGCCGACGTAGTCCCACAAGACCCGACCCTGTGTCATCAGTCGCTCGCCCAGCGTGAAGGGACGATTCGCGTACTCCGCAACGATGAAAGGTGCTTGCGCCGCGGTCAGCGCAAGTCCAGCGACGGCGGGCAGGATCAGCGCACCTGTTATGAAGAGCCAGGACAGAGGATGCCGCCGTCTACCTGCAACAGGCGAGAAGATCCAGAACTCGATGATTGCGCAGAGCGCAGGGGCGAGTACGCCGTTTTCCTTCGAAAATGCGGCAAGCAGCGTGCAAGTGCCAGTCAGGAAGAAAAGCACGCAAGCACGGGCGCGGCGTCCGTCACGCAGCGCTTCGCGAGCCTCGATGTAGGCGATCAGCGTGCCCAGCGTGAACAGGGCCGACAGCATGGCCATGCGCTGGATGACGTAAAGCGTTGTGCTGACCTGTAGTGGATGTAGCAACCAGATGCCGGCCACGATGCAGGGCATCCATCGGATGACGGTGGGTCCCATGCCCTGCACGGGTGCCTGCGCGCGCGCAAGACGTGTGAATAGCAGGTAGACCAGTACCCCATTGACCAGATGGATGAGCAGGTTGCCGAGCTTGAGCCCCCAGATGTCTGGGCCAAGCAGTTGTACGTTCAGTACGAGGCTGGCCATCGACACCTGCCGGCCCAGCAGGCCGGATGCGTTGTCGAATATCACGCGCCAGGCGCTGGTGTTCCCGGCGAGCCACTCTTTCAATGGCGCAAGATTCTGGTGGTCGTCGAACACCAGTGGGCCGGACAAACCCGGCCAATAGATCGCCAGCGCGATGCCTAGGAAGAGCAGAAAGAGCCTGGCAGGTCTCGACACGAAATGATCCCCAAAAAAAAGCCCCGGCGCATGGCCGGGGCCTTCCTTGAAGCTTAGCCGATCAGGCGATCAGCGGCACTTCGCCGGCAGGAACTTTTCCGGGATCGTGGAAGCGGTGCAGGTCCAGGTGAGCTGGGCCGAGCTGTTGCCGCCAACGCGGGCCGGGGTCAGCACGAGGTTGCCGGTGGTGCCGGTGTTGGCAGTGGCGACGGTGATCACGCCGTTGGCCGAGGTGATGCCGCTGACGAAGCTGGTGGCACCCGGGAACGAGTAGCCGGCGCCAGCGTTGTCGGCGGGCATGCCGTTGGTCGAGGACAGCGTTTCGGCCACGGCCAGCTTCAGCGGGGCGGCCATGGTCATGGCTTCCGAGACCTTGGCGCGGACGGTGTAATCCTGATAGGCCGGGATGGCGATAGCCAGCAGGATGCCCAGGATGGCGATGACGATCATCAGTTCGATCAGGGTGAAGCCCTGCATGTTCTTCTTCATAACAATTCCCCTTTCAGGATTTGGCTTGGATGGTAGGGACACACAAGCCCCGTGTCCCTAGCTTTGGACCGTGGGCGCCGCGCGTACGGCTGCACGTGCTAGGAAGATGGAGCAGGATGTGTGCCAACTTTCAGTGCCCCCAGCGGTTCCCCCAAACCTTCCCCGGAATGGAACCCAGACGCCGAAGTCGGGGGCGACTATCGCATCATTTAAAGACGATGTGTATCAGGAAAGCCGGCCATTCCGGGGTGCGATCACAGATTCACACATTGCCATGGCGATATCGGTTTTCGTCAAAGCCCTGACGCGGAGTGGGCCGCCTGACGCGAAGCGTCACATTGTGACGCTGAGGGTCCGTGCGGCCCGCATTGCCGTGCGCATGACCGCCTGAAGCCGCAGTTCTTGGTTGGCGAAGCGCTGCCGCGACGGTTATCCGGCGGCCGAGGCGTTTCCACCTACAGCCCCTCCGCCTACTCCATCCCCAGCTTCTTCAACTTGTAGCGCAGCGCCCGGAAGGTGATGCCCAGTTGGGCGGCGGCCTTGGTCTTGTTCCAGCGGTTTTCTTCCAGGGCCTTCTGGATGGCGGCGCGCTCGAGTTGTTCGATGTAGTCGGGCAAGGCGCCTGCGGCGGGGTCCACGTCCACGGCGCCGGGGGCATCGCGGATGACTTCGCCGGGGTTGAAATCGCCGCCGAACTTCTTGCCGGCCGGGGCCTGGGGCAGGTAGAGGTCGTCGATCTCGATGCTGTGGCCCTCGGACATCGCCAGGGCGCGCTCCAGGATGTTCTCCAGTTCCCGCACGTTGCCCGGGAAGGCGTAGCGGCCCAGGGCTTCCATCGCCTCAGGCGAGACCGACGGCGACATCCGGCCGTGCTGGTTGGCCAGGCGCTCGAGGATGGCACTGGTCAGCTGGGCCAGGTCGCCGGTGCGCTCGCGCAGCGGCGGCACGCGCAGCTCGATCACGTTGATGCGGTAGTACAGGTCGTGGCGAAAGCGGCCATCGGCCGCGAGCTCGCCCAGGTCCTTGTGGGTGGCCGACAGGATGCGCACGTCCACCTGCACTTCGCTGGACGCGCCCACCGGGCGCACGGCCTTCTCCTGGATCGCGCGCAGCAGCTTGACCTGCATCGGCAGCGGCAGCTCGGCGACCTCGTCGAGAAAGAGGGTGCCCCCGTTGGCGGCATGGAACAGGCCCTGCTTGTCGGCATGCGCGCCGGTGAAGCTGCCCTTCTTGTGGCCGAAGAATTCGCTTTCCATCAACTCGGCGGGGATCGCGCCGCAGTTCACCGGGACGAACGGGCCCGATGCACGCGCGCCCTGCTCGTGGATGGTGCGGGCGACCAGCTCCTTGCCGGTGCCGGATTCGCCCATGATGTAGACAGGCGCCTGGCTGCGCGCGACCTTGCCGATCGTCTCGCGCAACGATGCCATCGCGGCGGAATTGCCCAGCAGGCGGCTGGCCTGTTCCGGCGGCGGGGGCGGGGGCGGGGCGCGCTCGGCGTTGTTGAGCTCCAGCGCATGCTTCACCAGGCCGCGCAGCACGGCCAGGTCCACCGGCTTGCTGACGAAGTCGAAGGCGCCGGCCTTCAGGGCCTCCACCGCCAGCTCGATGTTGCCGAACGCGGTGATCATCGCCACCGGCGTGTTGGGGTAGCTGCGCGAGATCTCGCCGACCAGGTCGATGCCGTTGCCGTCGGGCAGGCGCATGTCGGTGAAGCAGAGATCGTAGGTGTTGCGGGCCAGCAGCTCGCGGGCCTCGCCGACGTTGGCTGCGGTATCGATGCGCAGGCCCATGCGGCCCAGCGTCAGTGTCAGCAGTTCACGGATGTCGCGTTCATCGTCGACGATCAGGGCGCTACGGCTTTGATTCATGCATCCCCCTCATGCCCCTGTGCGGCCAGTGTAACGGCACAATGTGAATCATGATAGGCGAGCCCCGGTGCCCGGAGCGCGCCATCAGGCAGGCAGCAGGGCATGCGGCCCGGGCAGGGTGATGCGGAAGCAACTGCCGCCACCGGGCACGGGCACGTACTCCAGCGTGGCCTGGTTGGCCCGGCACAGTTCGCGTGCGATGTAGAGACCCAGGCCGGTGCCGTGCTCGGAGGTGGTGAAGAACGGGCGGAACAGCTGTGCGGCGACGGCTTCCGGGATGCCGGGCCCGCGGTCCATCACGTCGATGGTGGGGCGCCCTTCGGCATTGAACACCCGCAACCGCACCCGCGCGGATTCGCCTGGCAGGCGGCCGTAGTTGAGCGCGTTCTGGACGAGCACGGTGACCACTTGCTGCAGGTGGCGCGGGTCGACCAGGGCCGGGACCGGCCGTGCGCCGATGATCGGCTCCAGCGTGTCGGTCTCGATGGACAAGGTCTGCTGGTACTCGTCGACGAAGCGGCGGACGAAGCTGTTGAGGTCCACGTGCTCCGGCGTCGCGCGTTCCCGGCGGGCCAGCCCCAGGACGCTTTCGACGATCCCGTTGGTGCGCTGGCACTGCTGGTGGATGATCTGCAGCAGGCGGCGGTCGCCGTCGGTGATCTGCTGGGATTCCTCCAGCAACTGCACGGCGTAGTTGATGGCCGCGAGCGGGTTGCGGATCTCGTGGGCGAGGCTGGCCGAGAAACGGCCCAGGGCGGCCAGGGTCAGCGACTCGGCCCGGCGGGATACCACCGTGGCATCGTCCAGGAAGATCAGCGAGGTCTCGCTGTCGGCGAGCAGGCGGGCGAACCGGGGTTGGACCTCGGGTTGTTCCGGCGAAAGCTGCATCGGCGACTCGTCCGTCTGCCAGCCATTGCGCCAGCGCTGCAGGCGGCGGGCTAGCTCGGGTGCGGCATGCAACAGCGAGACGCCCTTGCCGTCCGCCCCCTGGCCATCGCCCCCGTCGCCCAGGAGCAGGCTGGCCGCTTCGTTGGCCAGCTTGATGTGGTTGTCGGCGTCGATCACCAGCACGCCGGTCCGCATCCGGCGGATGATCAGCTCGTTGACCTCGAACAGGTTGGCGACTTCTTCCCCGCGCTTGTCCGCGAGCGCCTGGCTGGTCCGTGCCTTCTGCCCGGCCTGGTGCGCCAGGTAGGCCAGCGCCAGATAGCTGACCGCGAACATGATGACCTCGGCCACCGAACGGCTTGTCGTGCGGTCGTGGAACAGGGTGAAGAAGTACTCGCCGAACAGGGCCGCGATCGCGATCATCGCCACCAGCAGCGCCAGCCGGGTGGACGGCAGCAGGAGGGCCGCGGCCGACACATTGAACAGCAGCATCATCGCGATGCCGGCGGTGGCCCCGGGCAGGGCATGGGTGGCCAGGGTGGCCGCCGCGATGTCGATGCAGACGCTGGCGAAAACGATCGAGGTCAGCCAGCCGACGTTGCGGCCGACGAAGAACAGGATCAACGCCACCACCAGATAGCCGATGGTGACGGTGGTACCCATGACGGGATGGCGGGGTTGCCCCAGGACTTCGCCCAGGGGGCTGAACATCAGCGCCGCCAGGATCCCGGCCTCCAGCAGCCGGTACAGCGCGAAGAAATACAGCTCGCGGCGCGGCACCGATTCGATGCGGGACAGGAGCGACTGGGCCTGGCGCAAACGCGTACTTCCCCTGTAGCGAGGCCCACAGTATAGGCATGACGGCCCCTGCGTGGCCCAGCGAGTCCTTTTCCACCAAAGACTTAGACCCGAGGTTTTGCGCCCCCCGCCCCGGTCAGCGACAATAGGGGGCTTGCCCACGCCGCTGCCCCCGGCCCCGGACGCGGGCGATGTCTTCTGTTCCCTACCCACGGTGACGCATGAATTTCCACGAATATCAGGCCAAGCAACTGCTGGCCGAGTACGGCATCCCGGTTCCGGCCGGCAAAGTCGCCTCCACGGCGGACGAAGCGGTCGCAGCCGCCACGTCCCTCGGCAACGGCCCCTGGATGGTCAAGGCCCAGATCCACGCAGGCGGCCGCGGCAAGGCCGGCGGCGTCAAGTTCTGCAAGACCGTCGATGACGTCAAGGCGGCCGCCGGCAAGATGCTCGGCACCAAGATGGCCACCTACCAGACCGCCGGCGTCGAACTGCCGGTCAACCTGGTGCTGGTGACCACCGCCGGCGAGATCGTCAAGGAGCTGTACCTGTCGGTGCTGGTCGACCGTGGCACCCGTACCATCACCTACATCGCCTCGTCCGAGGGCGGCGTGGAGATCGAACAGGTCGCGGCCGAGACGCCGGACAAGATCCACAGCCTCAACGTCGACTTCGTCGAAGGCGTGCAGCCGTACCAGGGCCGCGAGTTCGGCTTCAAGATGGGCCTGACCGCCAAGCAGGCGGGCCAGTTCGCCAACATCATGGTCAACCTGTACCGCATCTTCAACGAGAAGGACCTGGCGCTGGTCGAGATCAACCCGCTGGCGATCCTGGACGACGGCAACCTGTACGCGCTGGACGGCAAGTTCAACAGCGACGACAACGCCGCCTTCCGCCACAAGGACCTGGTCGCCATGCGCGACAAGAGCCAGGAAGACGAGACCGAAGTGCTGGCCTCGGAGATGGACATCAACTACGTGACCATGGACGGCAACATCGGCTGCATGGTCAACGGCGCGGGCCTGGCGATGGCCACCATGGACGTCATCAAGCTCAACGGTGGCGAGCCGGCGAACTTCCTCGACGTGGGCGGCGGCGCCAACAAGCAGCGCGTGATCGAGGCGTTCAAGCTGATCCTGTCCTCGGACAAGGTCGAAGGCATCTTCGTGAACATCTTCGGCGGCATCGTCCGCTGCGACATGATCGCCGAGGGCATCATCGCCGCGGTGAAGGAAGTGGGCGTCAAGGTGCCCGTGGTGGTCCGCCTGGAAGGCACGAACGTGGAAGAAGGCAAGCAACTGCTGCGCGACAGCGGCATGGCCATCATCCCGGCCGACAACATCAACGACGGCGCCAAGAAGGTCGTTGAAGCGGTCAAGGCCGCCGCCTAATCCACGTCACCGAACCAGGAATCTTCCATGAGCGTTTTGATCAACAAGAATACGAAGGTGATCGTGCAGGGCTTCACCGGCCAGCAGGGCACCTTCCACGCCACCCAGATGATCGAGTACGGCACCCAGGTCGTCGGCGGCGTCACCCCGGGCAAGGGCGGCACCACCCACATCGACCTGCCGGTGTTCGATACCGTCGCCGATGCCGTCAAGAGCACCGGCGCCGATGCGTCCGTCATCTACGTGCCGCCGCCGTTCGCGGCCGACGCCATCCTTGAAGCGGCCGCGGCCGGCATCAAGGTCATCGTCTGCATCACCGAGGGCATCCCGGTGCTGGACATGCTGCGCGTCAAAAACGTGCTGACCCGCGCCCATCCGGACACCGTGCTGGTCGGCCCGAACTGCCCCGGCGTCATCACCCCGGGCGAGTGCAAGATCGGCATCATGCCGGGCCACATCCACATGCCGGGCAAGATCGGCATCGTGTCGCGCTCCGGCACGCTGACCTATGAAGCGGTCAAGCAGACCACCGAAGTGGGCCTGGGCCAGTCGACCTGCATCGGCATCGGCGGCGACCCGATCAACGGCCTGAACTTCGTCGACTGCCTGAAGCTGTTCAACGAAGACCCGCAGACCGAAGGCATCATCATGGTCGGCGAGATCGGCGGCGACGCCGAGGAAGCCGGCGCCGAGTACATCAAGCAGTTCGTCAAGAAGCCGGTCGTCGGCTTCATCGCCGGCGCGTCGGCTCCGGCCGGCAAGCGCATGGGCCACGCCGGTGCGATCGCCAGCGGCGGCAAGGGCACGGCGGAAGGCAAGTTCGCGGCGATGGAAGCCGCAGGCGTCACCACCGTCCGTTCGCCGGGCGACCTGGGTGCCGCCATCGCGGCCCGCCTGAAGAAGTAAGGCCAGCCGCCACCGGCCATGTGGAAAGCCGCCCCCGGGCGGCTTTCTGCGTTTGGGGCGGCGGTGTCTAAACCTTTCTCCGCAGGGGCGCATCGTAGTCAGTATGCTGAATGCAACCATCATGGAACCGATCGCCGACAGCCCCTCACCGGACGCGGCCGCCGCCGTGGACAGCGCCCTGGCGCGGTCCGCCGCGGGCGGCGACATGCAGGCGTTCGAGGCGCTCTACCGCCGCCACGCCGGACGCGTGCATGGTGTCATCCAGCGCCTGGTGGGCTTCCACGGCGTCCGTGCCGAAGACCTCACCCAGGAAGCCTTCGTGCGTGCCTGGCAGGCCTTGCCGGCCTTCCGGTTCGAGAGCGCTTTCGGTACCTGGCTGCATCGGTTGGCGGTCAACACCGCCTTGATGGAGCTGCGCAGCCGTCGCAACGGTCCGCGCTTCGACGAAGACGAGGACGCCATCGAAGGACTGGGCCTGGCCGACAGCGCAGGCCAGACCACCGCGTTGTCGATGGACTTGGAGCGGGCCGTCGCCACCCTGCCGCCGCGTGCCCGCGCGGTGCTCGTCCTCTACGACGTCGAGGGCTGGAAGCACGAAGAGATCGCCGCCGAGCTGGGCATGGCGGTAGGCAGTTCAAAAGCCCAGTTGCACCGAGCGCGGCACTTGCTGCGCGAGCGCCTAGGAGTACACGCATGACCCCCCACGAGCCCGCTTCCCCGTCCGACGACGCACTGCGCTGGCAGTTGCGCGCGCTGCGCCAGGACGCCCCCCCGGCCCGCGACCTGTGGCCCGACATCGCCGCTCGCCTGGCGACCGCACCCCAAGAGACCGCCGCGCCAAAGCGACGGGCACTGGCGCCGTTCGCGCTGGCCGCTTCGGTGTTGCTGGCGGTCACCGTTACCTGGCAGCTGCAGCGCGCACCCACCGGTGATGCGGTGATCCAGCGCGAGGCCGCGGCCCTGACCCGCGACTACACCGGTGCGCTGGCGCAGTTGGATGTGCAGGCCAAGGGCTCGCCCGAATACGGTCCGGCACTGCACGCACTGGATGAGAGCGCCGCCGAAATCCGCCATGCCATCGCCACCGATCCCAACGCGCGCTTCCTGCTCGACCAACTGCGCCGTACCTACGCCCGCCGCCTGGTGCTGACCCAGCGCGCGGCCATGACCTGAGGAGTTCCCCATGCGTACGACCCTTTCCTTCTCACTGCTGCTGGCGATGGCGCTGCTCGCACCGACCGCGCTCGCTCAGACTGCGATCAACGAGACCCGCCCGCTGGATGCGCGTGGCCGGGTGGACATCAGCAACCTCAAGGGCCGCATCGAAGTGCGCGGCTGGGAGCGCAACGAAGTGCAGGTCACCGGCACGCTCGGCAAGGGCGTGGAGAAGCTGGACATCGACGGTTCCGGCCCGCAGATCAGCATCGAGGTGCGTTATCCCCGTAACAACGGCTGGGGCGGTGAAAAGACCGGGCCGACCGACCTGGTGGTCATGGTGCCGCTGCGAGCCGATCTCGACATCGAGTCGGTCGCCGCCGACGTGCATGTGAGTGGCATCGCATCCAGCGAAATGTCGATCAGCACCGTGAGCGGCAGCGTCGTGGCGGCCGCGGCGCCGCGCAAGGCCGATGTCGAGACCGTCAGCGGCAACGCCACGTTGACGCTCAACAGCGACGATGTCGATGTCGCCACCGTCAGCGGTTCGATCCTGCTGCGCGGCCGCCTCGCCGGCGAGATCGATGCGGAGACGGTGTCCGGGCGCATCGAAGTGATCGTCAACGGCGAACTGGTCCGTGATCTCAGTGCCAGTACGGTCAGCGGCCGCGTGGATGTCACCACGGGCCTCGCGCCGGCAGGGGAGATCAGCATGGAGTCCGTCAGTGGCGACCTCGTGCTGCGCCTGCCGAAGAACGTGTCGGCCCAGGTCAGCGGCGAAAGCTTCAGCGGTTCGCTCAAGGCCACTGGCGTCACCATCGAGAAGCGCCGCGGTCCCGGCTCCAGTTTCACTACGCGTTACGGTGATGGTGCCGGACGGGTGAGTGTGGAGACGTTCTCCGGGAGCGCGGAAGTACGGGTCGAATAACAGTCGAGCCCACTCAGCCGACACCACGGGGCCGCGCTTTCCAGCGCGGCCCCGTTCTGTTTTATGAATAGGGAGGTCCTTGTGCCTTGCCGACGCCGCCCGACATACGGCACACACACCGGGCCTTCGTTTCAGAAGAAACTGTTTCGCAAGTAACTGACGTTGCAGGGAAAAACGATTTTTTCTCAGAAAATCAGCGGGTTCTTTTCATCGCCGTAAAATTTACGTTATCCTTCGGGCACCAGTCGCAGCCGTTGGCGTCTGAACCATTGGCCGGGATCGTGAGATCTCTGTCGTTTAATTGAACTTTGGAGAGAGAGCCTCTAAATGACCAACCTCAAGAAGCTGCCCAGCGCGATCAAGTTTGCGTTGTTCGTCAGCGCGGCGTCGCTGGCTACCGGCAACGCGTTCGCACAGGAAGCCGAGAGTTCCAGCTCGGACACCAAGACCCTCGATCGCATCGAAGTGACGGGTTCGCGCATCAAGCGTGCGGACATCGAAGGCGCGCTGCCGGTCACCGTGATCAGCCGTCAGGACATCGAAATCAGCGGCAAGGTCTCCGTGGCCGAACTGCTGCAGAACTCCACGTTCAACTCGTTCGGTTCGTTCACGCCGGCTTCCGGCAGCTCGGCCCAGTCGTTCTCCGAACTCAGCCTGCGTGGCCTGGGTGGCGGTCGTACGCTGATCCTGATCGACGGCCGTCGCGCCCCGACCTCGCCGCAGAGCGGCATTGGCCAGGACCTGAACTCGATCCCGCTCGCCGCTGTCGAGCGCGTCGAAATCCTGACCGACGGTGCCTCGGCCATCTACGGCGCCGACGCGCTGGGTGGCGTGGTCAACATCATCACGCGCAAGGACTTCAACGGCGCTGAGCTCACCATCGGCAAGGGTGACAGCTACCGTGGCGGCGACACCGAAGAGGCTTCGGCCCTGTTCGGCGTTTCCGGCGACCGCGGCCGCCTGCTGGCCGGCGTGTCGTACAACAGCCGCGGCATCAACTACATCTCGGATCTGGACTGGGTTGGCGCGGGTGCATCGTCGTACTCGAACAACTACTACAACTTCGCGCTGGACGCGAACGGCAATCGTGCGCCGACCCGCAACAATGGCGCGGTGGGTGGTCAGACCGCCGCCACGGCAGCCAACGGTTGTAACAATCCCGGTTTCTACACGAGCTACAGCGCTCGGAACAACCTGTGGAGCTGCTTGTACGACTTCAATCTGGTTGCCGCCGACACCGCGTCGATCGACCAGAAGGGTGCGTTCGCCCGTGGTGACTACCAGATCAATGACGACTGGAACGTCTATTTCTCGAGCAGCGTGACCCGCGTGGAGAGCTTCGGCCGTTTCGCGCCGACGCCGGAGTACATCTTCGTCGCCGCCGGCACCCCGAACAACCCGGGCGCCACCGACCAGCTGGTCAAGCACCGTTTCGCGGCCCTGGGCCCGCGCGACAACTACGACGACACCAACGTCTACGACTTCAACCTGGGCTTCAACTGGCAGGCGACCGACAAGATTGCGTTGGACTTCGGCCTGCGTCGCAACGAATCGAGCTTCAAGTCGTTCGGCAGCAACTACGTGAACATCCCGGTCGCCACCGAGCTGTTCAACTCGGGCGCGTATAACATCTTCAACCCGAACGGCAACTCCGAAGCGGTTCTGAACGAAATCCGCACCACGACCTCGCGCAATGGCTTCTACAAGCAGGACGAGCTCTACGCGCAGGCGACGTTCGACCTGTTCGAGATGGGCGGCGGCACCTCGGTGCTGGCCCTGGGCGCCGAGTACCGCGAAGACGACTACGCCGATATCTACGACGCGCAGTCCGCTGCCGGCAACGTCGGCGGTTCGTCGGGCAACTCGTCCTTCGGCAGCCGCACCCTGACCTCGTTCTACGGCGAATGGATCTTCCCGATCCTGAGCAACTTCGAGATCGACCTGGCTGCCCGTTACGACGATTACTCGGACTTCGGCGACAGCACCTCGCCCAAGATCTCGTTCCGCTACCAGCCGCTGGACAACCTGACCCTGCGCGCGTCGTACGGCGAAGGCTTCCGCGCTCCGCCGCTCAACATCATCAACCAGCTGGATTCGTTCTCGGCTGACTCGGTGGTGGACGCGCCGACCGCCACCCAGCTGGGCGTCTCGCCGACGGCTTCGATCCAGATCAATGGCCTGCGCGTTGCTACGCCGGAACTGGAGCCGGAAGAGTCCAGCCAGTGGAGCGCCGGCGTCGTGTGGGATCCCACCGACTGGCTGAACCTGAGCCTCGATTACTACAACATCGAGATCGAGAACCAGCAGCGCTTCTACTCGGCACAGACCGTCATCAACCGCCAGCGCAACGGCCAGTTCCTGCCGTCGCACCTGTACGTCACCCGCGATCCGGGCACCCAGGCGATCATCCAGGTCCGCGCGGGTTGGGGTAACGAAGGTCTGGTCACCACCGATGGCCTGGATTTCCGCGCCGGTACCAACTTTGACTTCGGTACCTGGGGCGAGCTGAAGAGCCAGCTGCAGGTCAGCTTCGTCAACAGCTACGAGATCTCGTCGCCGGTCGCCGGTTCGACCGAGTACGTCAACCTCTCGGATTACCCCGAGTGGCGCGCCAGCCTGTTCAACACCTGGAGCAAGGGTGACTTCTCGGTGTCGTGGACGGTCAATGCGATCGACTACACCCCGGAGTACTACGTCGACCTGTTCGAGACGAACTACGGCTACAGCTGCCAGGACACGGTGGATGCGGGCTACGCGTACAAGTGCAGCGGCATCTACGTGACCCACGACCTCCAGGCGAGCTACAAGACGCCCTGGAACGGCAAGTTCACGCTGGGTGCGATCAACGTGACGAACAAGAAGCCGCGTCTGGACCAGGCTTTCACGCAGGGCTACAACAGCCTGCTGTTCAACGCGTACGGCCGTCAGGTGTACCTGCGCTACACGCAGACGTTCTGATCCATCGGAACACTGCTGCAGCGTCAAAGACAAAGGGGCTTCGGCCCCTTTGTTTTTTGGGCGACCGACACTAGATTGGACGTGTCATGTGCCTGGTGCGCGCATTTGGGAACCTGGGATCGGATCGATGAATGATGTGGCGAGGCTGATGCAGGCGGCGGAACGCGCGGCCGCAGCAGGCAATTTCAACGAGGCCCGCAAGAGCTTCCTTCGGGTGCTTGAAACGGGCGAGCATGCGGAAGCGCTGGTCCACCTGTCCTACATCGAGTCGAAGATCGGCAGTTACCGGGCCGCATGCGACTACGCGCTGAGGGCATACGCACTGCCCGGACTTTCGCCCGCCCTGATGGTGAAAGTGCTGAATCGCCTTAGGAACTTCAATCAGACATCGGCGCTCCATGAGCTGATCGGGCGCTTCGAACCGCAGAGACTCGATGCACGCCAACTGCACGCCGTGGCGGCACAGGCCAGCTACCTCGGCGACCAGCAGCGCGCCCTGGATCTGCTCGATCTCGCGCTGAGCCGGCAACCCGCGAACGCGCCCGTGCTGTTGGCGAGAGCGCAGATCAATACGTTCCTGGGCCGCTTCGACGAGGCCGAGCACGACCTTCGCGACTGCATGATGTACAACAAGGGGATGGCGGCGATCTGGTGGACGCTGGCCCGCCTGCGCAAGCAGACGCCCACATCCAATCACGTGGAAGAGCTGCGCCGCGAACTGAAAGTCGCCCGTCCGCCCGGGGAGCGGGCCTTCCTGGCATTCGCGCTCCACAAGGAGCTGGACGACCTGGGCGATATCGCTGGCGCGGGTGAAGCCCTGACCCTGGGTTGCAAGTTGAAGCGCTCGGAACTGAAGTACAGCACGGCGCAGAGCAGGGCCTTGATGGCCCGCCTCAAGGCCGCGCCGATGCCGGAGGTGGCGGCCGGGGGAGTTGACCGTGGTTTCACGCCGGTCTTCATCGTGGGCATGTTCCGCTCCGGAACCACGCTGCTGGAGCAGTTGCTGGGCGGTAACCCGGCGATGCTCAATGCCGGCGAGCTGCACGACTTCGTGACCAGCATGCGCTACGTGGCGGACTACCAGAGCACCGGATTCCTCGACGAGGACATGGTGCGTCGCGCTGAAACGATGGACTTCGATGAAGTCGCGGAGCACTACGTCCGTGGCGTGGAATGGCGGCTGGAACCGGGCCAGACCCATCTGACCGACAAGCTGCCCGCGAACTTCTTCAACATCGGCTACATCCTGAGGGCGCTACCGGATGCGCGCATCCTGCACATGGTGCGGGACCCGGTCGAGACGTGTTTCTCGAACCTGCGTGAGCTGTTCTCCGGAGCGAGTCCTTATTCCTACGATCAGGCCGAACTCGCCGAGTTCTACCTGATGTACCAGGATCTCATGGCGCATTGGCATGCGACGTTCCCGGGGCGCATCCTCGATATCCACTACGCCGAACTGACTCGCGACACTGAAGGCGTGATGCGCGGTGTCGCTTCGCATTGTGGGCTGGATTTCCTGCCCACCATGGTCGACCCGCGCTCCCGCGTGCAGAGCGTCGCCACGGCCAGCGCCGTGCAGGTGCGCAGTCCGGTGATCGTACGTGAGGTCCCGAAGTGGGACCCGTACCGCGAATACCTGGCGCCGTTGATCCGTGGACTGGGTTCGCAGGCAACCTGATGGCGGGACGTCAGGTTGACGGAGGTTGGCCGGCCCAGGTCTGCCTGCGGGCATGCCTGAGCGCGTCCCCAAGCGGCGCCAGATAAGTGGCGTAAGGCGCCCAGCGTGGCTTCTCCAGCGCTACGACGCCCTGGCGGACCTGTACGGCGCTCGCGGTGGTGACGCCGCGGTTGCTGGCTTCCAGGGCGAGCATGCCGGGCTCGAAATCCAATCCGCAGAATGTCGACGCGGCATGCAGCGTGGTTTCCGGGTCGCGGGTGAGCGCGGTATACGACACGTCGTGGATGCGTCCCGGGAACGCCTTGTGCCAGTGCGCCATCAGGCCTTCGTAGGCTGCGAAGAAGGCCGCCAGTTCGCCTTGGCTGTAGGAGTACTGGTTGGTGTTGTCGGAGAACAGTTCGCGCAGGTTGGAGAAGCAGCTCTCCATGGGGTCGCGGACCATGTGCAGGATCTTCGCTTGCGGCAGGGCCTGGCAGATGAAGCCGATGTTGAGGAAGTTCGAAGGCAGCTTGTCGACGAAGTAGGGCTCCTCGCCGCAACGCCAGGCCACCGACTCCAGGTAACCCCTGCCCACGGCCGCGTAGTCGACGTCGGGGGCACGATCGACGACCGTCTCGTCCACCACGCCTTTGCACCAGTGATCCGTCGCCAGGCGCATCTGCGCAGTGAACTCGTAGAGTTCGCCCAGGCCCCGGACGCGGGAGTGGCCGTCCAGGAACTGTTCCAGCAACGTGGTCCCGGACCGGTGCATCCCCACGATGAAGATAGGGGTGCGCGCGCCTGGCTCGCTGGGCGCGGATGGCCTGACGGGCATGGCGCGGAGCTTGGCGAACAGGTGTTCGGTATCTTCCGCTGAGTAGTTGACCTGGCTGCGCTTCGCGCGGCAAGCCATGTCGAGGGCCTTGGTCGCGCCTTCGTAGTCGCCCAGGTCGTCCAGTTCCTTGTGCAGCGCGTACGCCAGGAAAGCCGTGTTCGCCGGGTTGTGCCCGGAGAGCGAAATCTGCTTGCGCAGGGCCTCCACGTGATTCGCATCCGGACGCTGCTTGCGCAGTCGGGACAAGGTCCACCAGCCGAACCCGATCTCGGGTACGCGCCGCATGCAATCGTCCATCTCGCGCTCCGCTTCGTCGAAGCGGCCGAGGAACACCAGCGTATGCGCGCGCGTCAGTTTGAGCTCGATCGCCTCGGGCGCCAGTGCGAGGCCCTTGTCGAGCGCCCGCAGCGCGCGTTCGGGTTGGTTCAACTGGTTGAGTACCGTGCCGAGGGCGTCGTACACAGGGGGCGTGATGCCGGGCATGCCTTCGAGCGCATCGATCAACGCCATGGCTTCGCCGCCCAGGTTGAATGCCTGCAGGCGCCGCAGGAGGAAGGCAGCGCCAACGGATTCCTCACCCGAGCGACTCGCCAGGGCTTTCAGGGCGTACTCCCGTGCCAGGCGATAGCGGCCGCTGAGGCCTTCAAGGCGCGATGCCTGCAGGAGCGCTGCGGTGTTCTGCGGTCGTGCGGCGAGGATCGATGCGTTGATCTTGCGGGCTTCCGCGAGATTGCCCGATTCGATCTGTTTCTTGGCCGCATTGAGCCGGTCCGCAACTTTCATCTGCAAGGCGTCTGTCGTTTGTCGAGGACGCTAGTGTAGAGGCCGCGCCGTTTTCAGGGGAGCGCAGGCAGCAGGGAACGGTGCGGGGATGATGCGAACACGTCGGCGCGATGCGCGACGGACACCGCCGGAAAACGCGGCGTCAGAGATCCTGCTCGTACCGGACGTAGGGCACGGTGCCCTCGTCCGCATTCTCGTTGGTGAGCGAGAAGGGATTCTTGCCGCGGGTGATGACGTTTTCCGCGCCCACGGTGAGCTGGCCGCTCCACGGCGTGCGCCAGGTCACGCCGAGACCCAGGCCTTCCCACTTGCCGGGCTGGCCCGGGACGTCGACGACGCGGCCGATGATGTTGGCGCTGAAGGGACCGTAGCCGCCACCGACCGTCAGGCTGCGCGTATTCCACCGGTCGGCGAAGGCCGGCACATCCGACACCGGCACCAGGGTGGCCTTGGCCACGGCGCCGCCGATCGACACGAAACCTTCGCGACCGATGTTCTTCTGCCCGAATACGGCCAGGTCGTTCTGTTCGATGCGGCCTGCAGCACGGCCGGAGGACAGCCAGGCCGGCAGCGTGTCGCGACCGGTGCCCGCCGACAGGCCCAGCTTGCCGCCGGGACGGCTCAGGACCGCCGACGCGCCGACACGCTGGCTGTCGGTGTCGTCATCGTCGTCGCCGAGCGTGGCGAGCATGCAATGGCTGGCGAGGTTGCCGATATTGCCCACCACGCCGGCCTTGCGGTTGCAGACCAGGCCCAGGGCATCGCCGCTGTCCAGGCCGAAGGCGGTGGTCAGTGTGTTGCGGCCCAAGCGCCAGCGGGCGCCGGCCTCGGCCTGGCCGGTGGGCTCAAGCAGCAGGACCGCCTCGACCTTGCCGTCGTTGTTCCAGATGGGGAGGGCCGTGGCCTGGGGATCGGCGGCCTTGCGTGCCGGCGCCTTCTGCGCATACGCATCCACCGCCACGCCGGAGGCGAGCAGCAGGGCAAGCGACAGTGTCAGGCTACGCAGGTTCATGGCTCGCTTCAGACTCCTAGGACGACCTGGAGTTCCCCTCCCGAAGGGGAACTGATGCTATGCCGTTTATGTTTCTTTAACAAGTCCCCGGGGCGGTGGCCCGACGGCCGGCTCACTGCAACCGGCCGGGCGCTTCCACATCGACCGGCGGCAGGCTGAAAAGTTCCGAGATCTGCGCAGGCGTGAACCGGTACTCCTGCCCACAAAACTCGCAACGGACTTCCGCCATGCCATCGGCCAGTGCGGCCGTCGCCTCTTCCTCCCCCAACGATTGCAGCATGCTCGCAACGCGTTCGCGGGAACAAGAACATCCGAAGCGAACTGGGCGCTCGGTCAGGATTTGCGGCGACTCCTCGTGGAACAGGCGATGCAGCAGCTCCCGCGTGGGGACGGCCAGGAGCTCGGGCTCGCGGAGGGTGTCGAACAGGGCGCCGGCCCGGTTCCAACCGTCCGCATCGCCCTCGTCGCCGGGCAGCTTCTGCAGCATCAGGCCGCTGGCGCGCCCTTCGTCCACCGCCAGCAGCAAGCGGGTCGGGAGTTGCTCGGATTGGCGGAAGTAGTCTTCGAATGCCTCGGCCAGCCGGCTGGATTGCAGGCCGACCAGGCTCTGGTAGCGCTGGGGTTCGCGCGGGTCCAGGCCGGGATTCTCGATGGTGATGGCCAGCAGGGCGTCCTCGCCGAGGTCGCGCAGGTCGCGGGGGGCATCGAGTCCGTCCTGGAGTTGGGCGATGCCGCGGACCGTGCCGGCGGCGGTGCACTCGGCGAAAAGCGTACGCAGGGCGCCCTGGCTGCGGAGCTGGATCGACAGCCGGCCATCGACCTTGGTGTGCCCCGTGAACAACGCCGAGGCGGCCGTCGCTTCGCCGAGCAGTTCGCGGGCGGCGGTGGGGTAGGGGACGCGGCCGGCCACTGCCTGCCAGGTGTCGTCCAGGCGGACCGCCACGCCGCGGACGCCGGCGGCAGGCAGCAGGAAGCGGGTCAGGGTATCGAGGTCGCTGCTCACAGTTCTCCGAGGTCGGCGCCTTCGCCGTAGTAGGCCATGATGCCTTCCACGGTATGGGCGACCAGCCGCCTTTCCAAGTCGGTCAGCATCGGATGCCAGACGTCGAAGATGAGGACGACGCGCAGTTGGTCGCTGAAGTTCCATGCCTCGTGTTCGATGGTGTCGTCGAACATCACCAGCTTGCCGGGCTGCCAGACGTGCGTTTCCTCGCCTACCCGCAGGGCGCAGTCGCGGGGAATGATCAAGGGAAGGTGCACCGTCAGCCGCGTGTTGGTCGCGCCGTTGTGCGGGGGGATGTGGGTGCCTGGTTTCAGGGCCGAAAAGAAGGCGACGGGTGCACGGCCTGCGACCGAGTTGAGGGGCGCATGTTCGAGCAGGACGGCTTCGGTGCGCGGACACAGGTCCGCCTGGGCATCGATGCGCTGGCCGTTCTTCCAGAGGAAGTAGGCGCCCCAGTCCAGGGTGCGATCAAGGGCGGCGAACTGTCCCTTGGGCTGTCCTTCCTGGGTCTGCACGTAGGGCACGAAATCGCGCTGCTGCTCCAGCAACGCGTTGAGTTCGCGCAACACCTCGGGAAACGCGGCTTCCACCTTCGGGACCCAGTCATAGTCCTCCGGGTGGAAGAACGGAATGGCGGGCAGGCGGGGGAACGGGAGCATCAGGGGGCGTGCGGTGACGAAGCTGCGCCGCCCGGTGATGATGTCGAGGCAATGGTTGAAGCGTTCCAGTTCGCGATGGCCCCGCCGCTCCGTCAGACCGTTCAGGCGATCCTGCAGGAATGCCCTCAACTGCCCCTCGTTCTCCCGCACCGAGGCGCTGGCCTGCTGGATGAGCGGTTGCAGGTGCGGCGACTGGCGTGCGGCTTCCGGCATGTAGGCCAGCGCGCTGCCCCAGGCTTTCGACGCCTCGCGGTGGCGGCCGGCCGACTCCAGCAGCCGGGCTTTTTCCATGTGCGGGCCCCAGGACGTGGGCTCCGCACGGATCGCGTGGTCGATCGCGCCCAGGGCCGCGAGCGTGTCGCCGCGCTGGGAGTGGATGCGGGAAAGGTTCGCGTGGGCGATCGCCATTCCCGGGGCGTGGAGAATCGCCCGCTCCAGTAAACCCTGCGCCTCGTCTATGCTGCCTCGAGCAAGGCGGTAGGCGCCCAGGCTGTTCAGTGCGGGCGCGCAGTCGGGCGCGATCTCGATGGCCCGGCGCCAGCAGTCGGCGGCGCGGTCCTGCTGGCCTTGTTGCACCCATTGCGCGCCCTGTTCCAGCAGCTGGGCGACGGCCTGGGGCAGGGTTGCCTGCGGTGATGTATTCATCGGCAGCGGGACTTTGCGGTGGTCTAAAGCCAGAATAACGATAAATGAACGAGCCGTTCGCGTAACCTTAATTACTAAACATGGTCAACGTCCACCCGCCTACTCGCCGCCGCCGCTGGTTCCGCTGGTTGCTGGCGCTCCCGTTCCTGTTCGCCGCCGCCAGCATCCTGCAGGTGGCGGTGCTTCGTTTCGTCGATCCTCCGTTCACGGCGTTCATGGCCGCCCGCCAGATCGAGGCATTGGGCGAGGGCGAATGGGGGTTCCGGCTGGCGCACGACTGGCGCGACCTGGACCAGATGGCGGCGAGCCTGCCGGTCTCGCTGGTGGCGGCCGAAGACCAGAACTTCGCCGTGCACCATGGCTTCGACCTGGCCGCCATCGAGAAGGCGCAGGCCCACAACAAGCGGATGACCGCGCGCGCCGAGAAGCGGGGGCGGCCGGCCACGCGACTGCGCGGCGCCAGCACCATCAGCCAGCAAGTCGCGAAGAACCTGTTCCTGTGGCAAGGCCAGAACCGGGTGTCGCGCTGGGCACGCAAGGGCCTGGAGGTCTGGTACACGCTGCTGATCGAGACGCTGTGGCCGAAATCGCGCATCCTTGAGGTGTACGCCAACGTGGCCGAATTCGGCGATGGCGTGTACGGCGGCCAGGCGGCCGCGGTGCGCTTCTGCAACAAGGATGCGGCGCGCCTGACGCCCGCCGAAAGCGCCCGCCTGGCGGCGGTGTTGCCGGCGCCCCGGCGCTACAACGCTGCGAACCCCGGCCCCTATGTGCAACGCCGCGCACGCTGGATCCAGCGGCAGGTGGGCCAACTGGGCGGCAAGGCATATCTGGAGGCTCTGTAAGACGATGGCCGCGCCCCTGCTGACGGTGGTGATCGCCGCCTACAACGAAGCCCAGGCGATCCCATTGCTGCAGCCGCGTCTGGCGGCGGCGCTGGACGGTCTGCCCGGCATCGATGGCCGCGTGCTGTACGTCGATGACGGCAGCCACGATGGCACCTGGACGGTGCTGCAGACGCTGGTGGCAGCCGATCCACGCGTATCCGCGTTACGGCTGTCGCGCAACTTCGGCAAGGAAGCGGCGCTGACCGCAGGCCTGGATCGCGTGCGGGAAGGGGCTGCGCTGATCCTGGATGCCGACGGGCAGGATCCGCCCGAGCTGATCGGCGAGTTCGTGCGGCAGTGGCAGGCCGGCTACGACAACGTACATGGCACGCGCGTGGAGCGCGACGGGGAAAGCTGGATCAAGCGGAGCACCGCGCATGCGTTCTACCGCGTGATCGGACGCCTTTCCAAAACGCCGATCCCCGCCGACACCGGCGACTTCCGGCTGCTGTCCCCGCGCGCATTGGCGGCGCTGCGCGAACTGCGCGAACGCCATCGTTTCATGAAGGGGCTGTTCGGCTGGGTCGGTTTCAACCAGGTCGCCGTGCCCTACCACCGCGAAGCACGGGTGGCGGGGCGGAGCAGCTTCGGATTCTGGAAGCTGTGGAACTTCGCCCTCGAAGGCATCACCAGCTTCTCCACCGCTCCACTCCGCATGGCGACCTATGTCGGCGTGATGACGGCGGTGCTGGCGTTCGCGTTCGCGATCTGGGTGGTGCTCAAGGCGTTGCTCTGGGGCGACCCGGTCGCGGGCTGGCCGACGATGATGACGGTGATCCTGTTCCTGGGCGGCATGCAGCTGGTCGCGCTGGGACTGATCGGCGAGTATCTGGGACGCTTGTACGAAGAGTCCAAGCAACGGCCGCTGTACCTGGTGGATGCGTGGCAACCGGGGGCGGCAGGAGTATCCTTGCCCGCATCGGATCGCCCCGCTCCCCACCCCGGAGATCGCCATGCGCACGGTTCGTCATTTGCTGGGGTCCAAGACCCCTGAAGTCTTCGCGGTATCGCCCGACGCCTCCGTCCTGGAGGCCATCAAGCTGATGGCCGAGAAAGGCGTGGGTGCCGTCCTCGCCATGCAGGGGCCGCGGCTGTGCGGCATCGTGTCCGAGCGCGACTACGCGCGGAAGGTCGTGCTGCAGGGGCGCTCGTCGGCCAACACGCCGGTGCGCGACATCATGACCGCGAAGGTGGTCACCGTCCGTCCCGACGACACGGTCGACCACTGCATGCAGGTCGTCACCACGCACCGCATCCGCCATCTGCCGGTGAGCGAGGGCGATGCCATCGTCGGCGTGATCTCGATCGGCGACCTGGTCAAGGCGGTGATCGAAGACCAGCAGGTGGAACTCGACCAGTTGCAGCGTTACATCGCAGGCTGAGCCGCCAGGCTACCTGGCGTACTGCCCGCCGCAGCCGCTGTCTTCGCCCGGCCCCACCTCGATCGTCGCCAGCAGCGCCGCGGGCGGGGTGATGCTGGCCAGCACGAGCGCCGTCGCGCCGCGCAGGCCCAGGCGCTTGAAGTCCGGCCGGAACGACGGGTCCTTGAACGTACCGCCGATCACCAGCGGCGAGCGCAGCGCGAGGATGCTGCGGTCCTTCGGCCGCGGCTTCAGTTCGAGGTCGAGCGCTTCTTCCTTCAGGCTGATCCGGCCTTTGCCCACGATGATCGTGTCGGTGGTATCGAAGGCCAGCGTGCGCGTCTGCATCACGCCGTCCTTCACGCCGAAATCCCCGAAGGCGCAGCGCACTGCGACGGTACGGTCCTTGGTCAGCAGGAACTTCAGCGCTTCCGCGATATCCAGGCCGGCGAGCTCCATCAGCAGATTGCTGACCTGGCCACGTCCCATGCCGAGCGCGATGTCGCCGTTCGCGCTGCCCAGGAGGGCGGCGATCGAATTGCCCGTGCCGGTCAGCGACACGTTGCCGCCGATGCGGCCGATGGCGCTCTGCGTCAGCTGCGCGGTGGGGAACAGCTTGCCCAGGTCGAGGCCTCGCACAGCGATGTCGGCGCGCGTGCGGATCACGTCGCTGCGTGCGTCCATGCGGATCGTCGAACGGATGTCGCCCTGCGCCACGCCGAAGTTCAGCGGTTCCAGGCGCAGCAGGCCGGCGTCGAGCAGCAGGTGCGCGTCCATGTCGTCGATGGGCAGCTTCGGCGCATTGATGCGGTGCGCCTTCCAGCGCACGTCGGCGTCCATCGCGCGCAGCTTGGTCAGGTCGTAGGGCGTGTCGGGCAGCACGCGCGCATCGACGGCGAGTTCGGCGGCTTCCTGGCGTTGTTCCGCATTGCTCGCTTCCGCGCCGCCGGTTTGCGGTGGGGCGCCGACGAAGCCGGCCAGGTCATCGAAGTCCAGGCGCTTGGACACCAGGTCGGCTTTCAGCAGCGGACGCTCACGACCGACGGTAACGCTGGCCGAACCGCCCAGGTCGCTATCGCCGACGATGCCGTTGAAGTCGTCGTAGTGCCAGGTGTTGCCGTCGCGGGTGAAGCGGCCGTCCAGCCGGTACGGTGGCGAAGAGGGCGTCGCCACGCCGATCAGCGGGAACAGGTCCTCCAGGTTCTGGCCCGCCAGCATCAGCCCCAGGTCGAAATCGCGCAGCCGGAACGGATCGAGCAACGTGCCGCGCGCATGCGCCCGCGTCGCTCCCGCGGTCGCACGAAGATCGATGCGATAGGGCTTGTCCGTCTGACGCAGGGCGAGCGGTGATTCGACCCGGCCGGCCACGGTAAAGGCATTGCCGGCCCAGCGGCCCTTGCCCTTCACGTCCACCGGCGGTGACGCGGCACCGTCGCCAGTGACGCTGTCCAGCTGGATGTCGAGATCGGTACGCCGCTTGGGATCGGCGAACACCAGTCGCCCCTCCTCGATCCACAAACCGTCATAACGAAGGCGGCTCTCACCCGTGTTGTCGCCGAAGACCCAGTTGCCGGTGCCGTCGGGGCCGAATTCGAGGCGCACCCGCGGTCGCGTCAGGCGGATGGCGGTCAGGCGCGTCTCCCGACTGAAAATCAGCGGCCACACTTCCACGCTCAATTCCGCGCGATCCGCCACGGCCATCGCCGGCGTCTTCGACCACGCAGCGTTGCCGAAGCTCAGGGCGTCGGCGCGGATCGTGGTCACGCGGCCGAGGTCGACATCGAGATTGCCGCCGATGTCGAATGCGCGCCCGGTCTTCCAGGTCACGACGCGTTCGATCGGGCCGCGCAACCAGTTCCATTCGAAGAACAGCGCACCGACGACGATGAGGGCAGAGAGCACGCCGAGCACCACGGCACGCGACCGCGAGAGCGGGCGCAGGGCGAAACGGCGGCGGGGACGGGGCGCGTCGTTCATGGCCCCATGGTTGGGACCCGCGTGTTTACATGCCGCGAAACCGGCCGGCCGCGGTTCATGTGCGGGACATGAACCTCGCGACGGTTTCACATGCGCGTCAGAGCACCTGCTTGGTCACCGCGACGAAGTGGCAGACGCTGCCGCCGATCACGAACAGGTGCCAGATCGCGTGCGAGTAGCGGATCGATTCGCGGTGATAGAAGAACGTGCCCAGCGTGTAGAACAGACCGCCGGCGAACAGCCAGCCCAGCGTCCATCCATCGATCGACTGGAGCATCGGTTTGATCGCCACCACCACCAGCCAGCCCATCGCGATGTAGATGGCCGTGGACAGCAACTTGAAGCGGCCGGTGTAGAACAGCTTGAAGATCACGCCGGCGATGGCCAGCGTCCAGATCGCCGCGAACAGGCCCCATCCCCACGGTCCGCGCAGCCCGATCAGGGTGAAGGGCGTGTAGGTGCCGGCGATCAGCAGGTAGATGGCGCAGTGGTCGAAGACCTTCAGCCGCCCCTTGGCCACCGGATGCTGGATGGCGTGGTACAGCGTGGAGGCCGTGTAGAGCAGCAGCAGGGTGATGCCGAAGACGATCGAGGCGCCCAGCTGCCAGCCGTCGCCGTAGATCGCCGCCAGGGTAATCAGGACCGCGCCGCCAGCGAGGGCGGCGACTGCGCCCAGTCCGTGCGTCAGGGCACTGGCGATCTCGTCGCGCAGGTCGACGAGATGGTCGGCCCGCTTGCGCGCGCGCAGGGAATTGAACGAGGAGGATCGGCTCATGCACTCACGTTACCGCAATGCAGCACGGGGTGCATGACCCGGACTGCCGTTGGTCAGCGGCGGGAGGGCTTCCGGCATGGCCGGCGCCCTCCGCCGCGCGGGACGGCGGGTCAGATCGCCGCGGCCCCGCTCATCGCCGCCATGTCCGGGCGGAAAACGATGCAGACCGCCAGGCCGACCAGGAACAGGATCAGCGGCACCTTGTTCTCGGCGAAGTTCTTGATGCCGTAGTAGATCGTGTAGAAGCCGCAGATGAAGCACAGGATCGCCGCGACCGCGCCGTCCTTCTTGGCGGCGTTGACGGTCATCCAGATGGCGCCCACCAGCAGCAGCAATGCCCCTAGAAAATACATCCCTGATCTCCCCGAATGTGGCCGCCGGATGGCGGCCCGGGAAGCGTAGCGGATCGGCGTGACGGGAGGAATCGGGGGCGCGGCGCCGTTCCGGGCGTAACCGACGAAACGCCGGCCACGCCCCGGCCTGTCAGCCGAGATCGATGCTGTGCGCGTGTTCGCGGGTGGCCAGGAACTGCACGTCCGGCGCGCGTTCCTGGGCCAGCTGCAGGTTGACCCGCGTCGGCGCCAGGTAGACCAGCTGGCCGGCCGCGTCCAGCGACAGGTTCATGGCGTTCTTGTCGCGGAACTCCTCCAGCTTCTTCGCATCGTTGCAGCGGATCCAGCGGGCCGTGGCCACGCTGACGTTCTCGAACGAGGCGTCCACGCCGTATTCGTCCTTCAGCCGGTAGGCCACCACGTCGAACTGCAGCACACCCACCGCGCCCAGGATCAGATCGTTGCTCATCAGCGGGCGGAAGAACTGGGTGGCCCCTTCTTCGCTCAGCTGCGCCAGGCCCTTCTGTAGCTGCTTGAGCTTGAGCGGATCGCGCAGGCGCGCGCGGCGGAACAGTTCCGGCGCGAAGTTCGGGATGCCGGTGAACGACAGCGCCTCGCCCTCGGTGAAAGTGTCGCCGATGGAGATGGTGCCGTGGTTGTGGATGCCGATCACGTCGCCGGGATAGGCTTCAGCGGCGA
Organism: Pseudoxanthomonas sp. Root630; assembly: GCF_001427585.1. Taxonomy (GTDB): domain Bacteria; phylum Pseudomonadota; class Gammaproteobacteria; order Xanthomonadales; family Xanthomonadaceae; genus Pseudoxanthomonas_A. The sequence goes on from NZ_LMGY01000001.1 coordinate 159,112, forward strand.
TTTCGCGATCGCTGGCCATGAAGGTCAGCGCGTTCGCCAGCTTCATCTCCTTGCCGGTGCGCACGTGGAAGGTCTTCATGCCGGCCTCGAAGCGGCCCGAGCACACGCGCATGAACGCCACGCGATCGCGGTGCTGCGGGTCCATGTTGGCCTGGATCTTGAAGACGAAGCCGGTGAGTTTGTTTTCGTCAGGCTCCACCTCGCGGCCGGTGGTCTCGCGCGCCTGCGGCGGCGGCGCGTGCTCGACGAAGAAGTCCAACAGCGGCTGCACGCCGAAGTTGTTGACGCCCGAGCCGAAGAACACCGGCGTCTGCTTGCCGTCGAGATAGGCCTGCTTGTCGAAGGAATGGCTGGCGCCCTGCACCAGTTCCAGTTCGTCGCGCAGTTGCGCCAGCATGTCCGCCCCGATCTTCTCGACCAGGCCAGGGGCATCCAGCGAGGGGAAGATCGTCGAATCCTGGCGGGTGAAATTGCGGCCTGGCTCGTACAGGTGCACTTCACCGGTGAGCAGGTGGACCACGCCCTTCAGCCGCTGGCCCATGCCGATCGGCCAGGTGACGGGCGCGCACTGGATGCCCAGCACGCTCTCCACTTCATCCAGCAGGTCGATCGGGTCCTTGCCCTCGCGGTCCAGCTTGTTGATGAAGGTCATGATGGGCGTGTCGCGCAGGCGACAGACTTCCATCAGCTTGATCGTGCGTTCTTCCACGCCCTTGGCCACGTCGATGACCATCAGCGCGCTGTCGACCGCGGTCAGCACGCGGTAGGTGTCCTCGCCGAAGTCGGCGTGGCCCGGCGTATCGAGCAGGTTGACGATCTTGCCCTCGTACGGGAACTGCATCACCGACGAGGTCACCGAGATGCCGCGCTCCTTTTCCAGCGCCATCCAGTCCGAGGTCGCATGGCGCGCGGCCTTGCGGCCCTTCACCGAACCGGCCATCTGGATCGCACCGCCGAACAGCAGCAGCTTTTCCGTCAGCGTGGTCTTGCCCGCGTCAGGGTGGGAAATGATGGCGAAGGTGCGGCGACGGGTGGCTTCGTTGGCCACGACGCTGTTCGGATCGGACATGGGGCGGGCGCCCGGGCGGGCGCGGAAGATGCGGGAAGGGCGCGATTATACCGGGTACCGGCAGGGGCGCCGGTCAGCGCGCCGAGGGGAACTGCAACTGGCCCAGCGGCCCGAACATCCGGAACGGCACCGACTCCAGCCGCATGCCGCGGTTGGCCTGCACCACGAAATGCAGGTGCGGCGCGGTCGAGAAGCCGGTGTTGCCCGACAGGCCGATGTACTGGCCCTTGCGGATGTACTGGCCGACGCGCACCTGCACGCCTTCGGCTTTCAGATGCGCGTACAACGCCATGCTGCCGTCGCTGTGCAGGATGCGGATGAAGTTGGCGCGGCCGCCGTACTTCTCGCGGTTCAGGCCGGCCTTGTCGAAATCGGACTCGACCTGCATGACCAGCCCCTCGCGCGCGGCGACGATCCGCGTGCCTTCCGGCACGGCGAAATCCACCGCATGCAGGTTCTGCTCATCGCTGTGGCTGAAGCGGCCGCCCGGGCCCTGGTCGACGCGCACGCGGCCGTAGTCGAACGGCAGGCGGTAGTCGTAGTCCTGGGGGCGGCTGCCGGGGTCGCCCGGCATCCCGTCGAGGGTCAGTTCGAAATCCCCACCGCGCAGCGGGTCGGTCACGCTGACAGTGGCGACCAGCACACTGCTACGGGCCGGCACCACCGCGCGGGCTGGCAGGGCCGGCGCGCTGCGCACGTCGCGCTGGCGACGGAAGCCCAACTGCACTTCCACCGGCCCGTGCATCAGGTTGTCGGCCCAGGCTTCGTAGCGAAGGCCTTGCTTCTCGAGCCGAAGCCGCACCAGCGCGCTGGGCGGGTTCCGGAAGCGCACCACGTCCAGCGCGCTGCCGGCCAGCTGGTCGGGGGGAGGCGGCTGGTCGCCATACTGGGTGTAGCCCTGCTTGTCCTTCCAGCGGTAGAGCCGGGCGGCGGACAGGTCGCCGACACTGGCGAGCAACAAGACCGCGCCGAACAGCGCCGCCAGGGCCCGCCGGCCGTTCACCGCAGGCAGTCTTCGCGCAGTTTCAGCGCGTGGCCGATGTCACGCAGGTCGAATGCGGCCAGCGACACGTCGTTGTGCAGCGCGAACAGCGCGCCCGCGGGGAAGCGCTTGGTCGGCATGGCGTAGACGGTTTCGCCGTCGGTGTTGGCGGTCACGCGGCCGGAGAAGACGCCGGTGGGGGCGAGCGTGGCGCGGTCGAACACGCGGAAGCGCGTCGGCGTCAGCTGGTCCACCGCCACCCAGTAGCCGTCCTCGGCGCTGCACGCCCACAGCGCGACGCCTTCGGCATCGGCATCGAAGATGGGCAGGCTGTGGCCGCGGTACCGACCCGCCAGCGAATAGTCGCGCAGCGTGGAGCCGACGCGGCGGTCTTCCTCGGCGATCAGCAGGCGATCATGCACGGGGTCGCCGGCGATGGACTCCACCATGCGTAGCGCGCCGGCCGGGCCGGTGTCGCCGAACTGCTCCACCAGCGAAGCTTCCAGCTTGCCGCCTTCCTCCACGCGGACCCGGAAGCGCTTCACGCGGCCGTCCAGGTCCTCCATCGGCGGCAGCGTCATGGTGCGGAAATCGGCCATGAAGCTGTCCGTGACCAGCAGCTCCAGCTCGCCCGGCGCGGTTTCGTGCACCCACAGGCCGTACGGCGCCTGCAGGGCATCGGCGCCGAACGCGCCCAGCGGCGCGAACTCGGGCAGGCGGAAGGCCTGGATGCGATGGTTGTCCCGCTCGGCCACGAACAACAGGTCGCCGAACACGGCAATGCCGTTGGGGCGGTTGAACTGGCCGACCGCCGTGCCCGGTCCGCCGATCGTGCGCAGGCGCTGCCCGGTGTCGGCGTCATAGAGCGCCAGGTGGTGGGTGGCCTTCGCGGTGGCGATCAGCCAGACGCTGCCGTCTTCGGTGGGCCAGGGGACCAGGGAGTCGAGTTCGTCCCCGGGGACCGGCTCGGAGACCCAGGCTTCGGCCACGATGGCGTCGGCCGCGGTCTTGGGTGCGGGTGCGGGGGGCGTGGAGGTGTGCAGGGGGGCGGTGGAACAGGCGGCCAGCAGCGCCGCGCAGAGACCGCCGATAAGGCATTTCCGGATCATGGCGCGAATTATGCGTGATCCCGTGGGAGTGGGGCAGCGTGACGGGGTTCAAATTCCATCGCTTCATCCGAATAAAGCGATTGACATCCGTCCCGGCGCCCGGCAAAGTACGCTCACCATCGAGACCGGCAGAGGGACAGGCCCGAAGAAGCCGGGGCAGCCAGCGACGCGCAAGCGCCGTGGTGGTGCCAAATCCTGCGGGGACCTCAGCGTCTGCCGGAAGATGGTTCGTACCGTGTCCTCAGCACGGCGAACGCGAGCTCCGCGAAGCTCGGTGGTGTAGTCCCGTCCCGCGAGGGATGCCCACCGGAAGCCGCCATGAGCTACGCCAGTCCCGCGCTGAACCGCCTTGCCGAACCGTCCTCCATCGACGGCGCGGCGATTTCCTCGTTCCAGGACGACGCGCCGCGTGCGGTGCGGGGTGAGGTCGTGGTCGAGCTGTCGACGCGCCACGCCGGCAACCGCGCGGTCACGCTGCGCTACGAATTGCAGGGCGTGGTCGGTGCGCCGGTGGTGTTCGTGGCGGGCGGCATCTCGGCGCATCGCCACCTCGCCGCGAGCGACGTGTTCGCCGAGGCCGGCTGGCTCAACGCGCTGGTCGGCGGGGACCGCGCGCTGGATCCGGCGCACAGGCAGTTGCTCGCGTTCGACTTCATCGGCGCCGATGGCCGCCTGGATGCCCCGATCGATACCGCCGACCAGGCCGACGCCATCGCCAAGCTGCTGTCCGCGCTGGGCATCGCGCGCCTGCAGGCGTTCGTCGGCTATTCCTACGGCGCGCTGGTGGGCCTGCAGCTCGCGGCGCGCCATCCCGAGCGCCTGGAGAAACTCATCGCCGTCAGCGGTGCGCACCGCGCGCATCCGTATGCCGCTGCCTGGCGCGCGCTGCAACGTCGCGCGGTGACGCTCGGCCAGCTGCAGTGCGCCGATGCGCAGGGCCTGTCGCTGGCGCGCCAGTTCGCGATGCTGAGCTACCGCACGCCGGAGGAGTTCGGCGAGCGCTTCGATGCCGCGCCGGAGATCATCCACGGTCGCGTGCGCGTGGCCGCCGAGGATTACCTGGATGCCGCCGGTGCGCAGTACGTTGCGCGCACGCCGGTGACCGCCTACGTGCGCCTGTCCGAATCCATCGACCTGCATCGTGTCGACCCGGCCGACGTGCGCGTGCCCACGCTGGTGGTCGCCGTCGAAGGCGACCGCCTGGTGCCGCTGTCCGATTCCGTGGCGCTGGTGGAAGGCCTCGGCACGCTGGGCCAGCTGCGCGTGCTGCGTTCGCCCTACGGCCACGACGCCTTCCTGAAAGAAACCGACCGCATCGATTCCATCCTGACCTCGGCCCTGCGCGCCGCCGGAGATTCCGCATGAGCAGCTACACCCCCACCGACACCGACGCGCCCTGTCGTCCCGCCACCGCCGCCGTGCGCGCCGGCATCGACCGCGACACTGCCTACGGCGCGGTGACGCCGCCGATCGTGTTGTCGTCGAACTTCAGCTTCGCCGGCTTCGCGCAGAAGCGCGAGTACGACTACACCCGCAGCGGCAACCCCACGCGCGACCTGCTGGCCGAAGCGCTGGCCGAACTCGAGGGCGGCGCCGGCGCCGTCGTCACCGCGACCGGCATGGGCGCGATCACCCTGGTGTTGAACGCGCTGCTGGAGCCGGGCGACCGCCTGGTGGTGCCGCACGACGCGTACGGCGGCAGCTGGCGCCTGTTCAACGCGCTGGCGAAGAAGGGCCACTTCGAGCTGATCACCGCCGACCTGACCGATCCGCGTTCGCTGGCGGACGCGCTGGCGCAATCGCCCAAGCTGGTGCTGATTGAAACCCCGTCCAACCCGCTGCTGCGGATCACCGACCTGCGCTTCGTCATCGAGGCCGCGCACAAGGCCGGCGCCCGCACGGTGGTGGACAACACCTTCCTGTCGCCGGCGCTGCAGACGCCGATCGCCTTCGGCGCGGACCTCGTGCTGCATTCCACCACCAAGTACATCAACGGCCACAGCGACGTGGTCGGCGGCGCGGTGATCGCGCGCGATGCGGAGACCCACCAGCAACTGGTGTGGTGGGCGAATGCGCTGGGCCTGACCGGGTCCCCGTTCGACAGCTTCCTGACGCTGCGCGGCCTGCGCACGCTGGACGCGCGCTTGCGTGCGCACCAGGAGAACGCCGACGCCATCGCCGCGTTGCTGGAGACGCATCCGGCGGTGTCGAAGGTCTACTTCCCCGGCTTGGCCACGCATCCGGGCCATGCGGTGGCTGCGCGCCAACAGAAGGGCTTCGGCGCGATGCTGAGTCTGGAACTCGAGGGTGGCGAAGAGGCCGTGCGCGCGTTCGTCGAGGGCCTGCGCTATTTCACCCTGGCCGAATCGCTGGGCGGCGTGGAAAGCCTGGTGGCGCATCCGGCCACGATGACGCACGCGGCGATGACGCCGGAAGCGCGCGTCAAGGCCGGCATCTCCGACGGCCTGCTGCGCCTGTCGGTCGGCATCGAGGCCACCGACGACCTGCTGGCCGATATCGCCGAGGCGCTCGCGCGTGCCGAGGCGGTCGTGGCCGATTCCAAACGCAGGCTCGCCGACGCATGAGCACGGTCGTCCCGCTGCGCACACCTGTGCGCCGCGCGCCGCGACTCGCGTTGCTCGGCACCGGCGTGGTGGGCAGTGCGCTGGTCGCGCGCTACCAGCGCCTGCAGACCGGCGGGCTTGCGCTGCCGGCGCTGGCGTGGCTGGCGAATTCGCGCGCCCTGCACGATTGCGCGGGCGCGCCGCAGCGCGCGCTGGAAGCGGCCAACCGCGCCGATGTTCGCGCCGACGACCTTCCGCCGTGGGCGGAGGCCGAGGCGCTGCATGCCGGCGACATCGTCATCGATGCGACCGCCAGCGACGCCGTCGCGGGTTGGCATGCCGAATGGCTGTCGCGCGGCGTGAACGTGGTGACGGCCAACAAACTGGGTGCGGGCAGTGCGCTGTCGCGCGCGCAATCCATCGAGCAGGCGGGCGTGGCCTCCGGCGCGCGCTATGGCGAAGCCGCCACCGTCGGCGCGGGCCTGCCGCTGCTGCGCAGCCTGCGTGCGCTCGTGGCCGGCGGCGATCGCATCCACCGCGTCGAGGGCGTGCTGTCCGGTTCGCTGGCTTGGTTGTTCAACCACTACGACGGCATGCGTCCCTTTTCGGGCTTCGTGCGCCAGGCGCGGCAGGCCGGTTATACCGAGCCCGATCCGCGCATCGACCTGTCCGGCGAGGACGTGCGCCGCAAGCTGCTGATCCTCGCGCGCGCCGCCGGCCTGCCATTGGAGCAGGGCGACGTGCGGGTGGAGTCGTTGGTGCCGGCCGAACTCGCGGCGCTGCCGCTCGAAAGCGTCGATGGCGCGCTCGGCCAGCTGGATGCGCCGTTGGCCGTGCGTTTCAAGGATGCCTACCGCAATGGCGGTCGCCTCCGCTTCGTCGGCCGCTTCGACACGGAGCGCGCGAGCGTCGGCCTGCAGGTGCTGCCGGCCGACCATGCGTTGTGTGGCGGCAGCGGCACCGACAACCGCGTGGCGATCTACAGCGACCGCTACGACGAGCAGCCGCTGGTCGTGCAGGGCCCTGGCGCCGGCGCCGACGTCACCGCCGCCGCGTTGCTGGACGATGTGCTGGCGATCGCGACAGCGCGCTGATCGCCAGACGGCTCACTCCAGCGCGGACAGCAACGCCGCGTTGAAGCGCGCCGGCGCTTCGACCTGCGGGGAGTGGCCCAGGTCGGCGAATTCCACCAGCGTCGCGCCGGGAATCGCCGCCGCGGCGCGTTTGCCCAGCGCCGGATAGTCGCCCAACCGCTTCGCGACGTCCGGCGGCGCCAGGTCCTTGCCGATCGCGGTGCGGTCCTTCTGGCCGATCAGCAGCGTGGTGCGCGCCGAGATGCGCGGCAGTTCGTACACCACCGGTTGGTTGAACACCATGTCCGAGGTCAGCGCCTGGCTCCATGCCACCGCCTTGCCACCGTCGCCGGCGTACATGCCGCCCAGCATCTGCACCCACGTTTCGTAGGCCGGTTTCCAGTCGCCGCCGTAGTACACGGTGCGCTGGTAATCGCGGATGCTCTCGGACGAGGTCTTCTGCTCGCGCGCGAACCAGGCATCGACGCTGCGCCATGGCACGCCTTCGGCCTTCCAGTCTTCCAGGCCGATCGGATTGACGAGCACCAGGCGTTCCGTCGCCTGCGGGTACTGCAGCGCGAAGCGCGCCGCCAGCATGCCACCCATCGAATGACCGACGATCGTCGCGCGTTCGATGTCGAGCTGCTTGAGCAGGTCCGCCGTGTTGCCGGCGAGCTGGGCGAACGAATACTGGTAGCGCGGGGGCTTGCTCGACTTGCAGAAACCGATCTGGTCGGGCGCGATCACCCGGTAGCCCGCATGCGTCAGTGCGGCGATCGTGGCGTCCCAGATGGCCGCGCAGAAATTCTTGCCATGCAGCAGCACGATGGTGCGGCCGTTCGGCGCAAGCGGCGCGACGTCGAGGTAGGCCATCTCCAGCGGTTGGTCCTGCGAGGTGAAGGTGAATGTCTTCACCGGGTACGGGTACTCGAAGCCTTCGAGCCGGGCACCGTAGCGCGCGGGAGAGGCGGGCGCCGCAAGCGAGGGGAGGGCGATGGACATCGCCACGAGGGCGAGCATCGGGGATGCGATCTTCATGGAAACTTCCGCAACGTGGCAGGCCAGCGTAGCGCGGATGTGTTGCGGAGCCGTCAATCGGGCCGCGATGGCGCCACGGTGGGATGATGCGGCCCGCGCAACGCCAGGTGGCCGGCGCGGACGAGTTCGCCGGGATCGCGACGTACGTGGTCGGTATCCGGCAACGGTGAGGGCGACGGAGTGGCTTCGTACAACGCCCACCCGTTGCGGCCATGCGCCTTGACCTCGTACAGCGCGCGATCCGCCAGCGAGACGAGTTGCTCCCACCCCAGCAGGTCGGGCGCATCCGGGAGGGGCGGGTAGCCGATCACGCCGAGCGACGCCGTCACCTGCAGGCGCGTACCGGCCACGTCCACGGGCTCGCTGGCGATGGCGGTGCAGATGCGCCGGCCGAGCGCGTGCAGGTCGTGCCGCGGCATCGGCCGGAACACCATCAGGAATTCCTCGCCACCCCAGCGGATCACGTAGTCGCCGTCGCGCGACAGCGTGCGCAGGCGGTGCGCGACGGTCTGCAGCACGTGGTCGCCGGCCTGGTGGCCGTGGCCGTCGTTGATCGACTTGAAATGGTCGATGTCGAGCAGCACGAATGCCAGCACCTCCGCGCCGGTGGCGAACTTGGGCATGCGCTGGTAGTACGCGATGTCGGCCGGCAGTTGCCGGGTCAGGTAGCGGCGGTTGTGCAGGCCGGTCAGCGGATCGGTAAGGCTGATCGCCTCCAACTGGCGGTTGGCCTGTTGCAGGTCCAGCGTGCGCCGCTGCACCAGGCGCTCCAACGCGATGTTGCGGTTGTGGTGCCGCCGCAGCACCCAACGGTTGGACAGCAACACCAGCACGCCGAGCGCCATCGCCAGCAGCACATAGAACCAGGGGCTCTCGTAGAAGTACGGTGCGATGGTGAACGTCTGGGTGGCCGCCGCGCGCCCGGAGACGCCGCTGTTGTTGGTGCCGATCACCTCGAACACATAGCGACCGGCGGGCAGGTTGGTATAGGTCGCGCTGCGCTGGTGCGGATCGTCGAGCAGCTTCCAGTCTTCGTCGTAGCCCCTCAACCGATAGCGGATATCGATGTGGTCGGAGGCCTGGAAGCTGAGCGTGGTGAATTCGAAGCGCAGGTCGCGCGCGGCGTTGCCTAGCGCCCATGTCGCCGTTGCGTCGGCGGGCTGCCACCGGCCCTGGACCTGCACGCGTTCGATCACCGATTCGGGCACGTAGTCGTTGTCCAGCGGTTGGTCCGTCGCCATCACCACGACGCCGTCGCGGGTCGGCAGCCATAGCGCGTTGTCGACCATGAAACCGCGGCTGTTACCGGCGCCGTTGCAGCAATCGCCCTTCTGGCCGCCATGACGGTCGCCACGTTCGTTGAGCAGCGTGCGCGCCGTGATGCGGAAGGCGGGGTCCTGCGTGGCAGTGAGAATGTCCGCCACCGGTACGCGGTAGATACCGCGCAGGCCGCCGACCCAGAGCAGGCCGTTGCCGTCGTCGCCGAAGAAGAACGGCGCATTCGCGGGAATGCCACGCGTCTTGTCGAGCCGCGTCCAGCGCTGGCCGTCGAACACCAGCATCACTTCTTCCGACAGCGCGCCGGCGAGCCATTGGCCGCCGGCCAGTTCGTGCAGCGCGACGATGTGCGGCGCGTCGAGGCCGGTGCCGGTGAGCGGAACCGGTACCAGGCGCTCGTCGATGAATTCGTACAGCCCGCTCTGCGTGCCCACCAGCAGGCGGCCGTCGCGTGTTTCCAGCAGCACGCGGACGCGCACGTCGCGCAGGCCGGCATCCGCGGCGTAGCGACGCAGGCGGTCGCCGCCATCCCAGCGGTACAACCCCGTGCTGGTGGCGAACCACAAGCGCCCCTGCCGGTCGCGCACGATGCCGTTCACCTGCGCGGCATCCATGGCCTCGAGCATCCGCGGGCGCTGCACGCGACCGTCGCGATAGAGCGCGACGCCATCGCGCGTGCCGATCCAGGTCTGGCCGTTTTCCGGCAGCAGGCTGTAGGCGGCGGGATGCGGCAGGGCGGGTCCGGGAACGAGCAGGCGGAAGCGGCCCCCCTCCAATACGCTCACGCCATCGTCGCTACCTACCCAGATGCGGCCGTCGGGCCCCTGCGCCGTGGACCACAACAAGGGTTGCAACAATCCCTCCGCGCGGCTGTAGCGGCGCGTCCATCCGTTCCACGCGCGGCTGATCCCCTCGTTGTTGCTGCCCAGCCAGAGGTTGGATTCGCGGTCCTCGTAGAACGCGCGGATCTCCGCCAGCGGACCGTCGCCACGGATCCGTTCCAGCAACCGGCCCCGGCGCAGGCGATAGACGATGTCGCGCGTGCTCGCCCACAGGATGCCGTCGCGGTCCTCGTACAGCGCCTGGATGCCGCCGCTGGCAACCGCCACGTCGGCATGGCGATGCCACTGGCGCCCCATCAGCACGAACAGTCCCGCATCGGTGCCCGCCCACAGGCGGCCATCGTGGCGTGCCAGCGAGGTGATCGTGGCCAGCGACGTGGCGGCGGGCAGGGGCAGCGTGCGTTCGCCGCCGCCATCGAATACGTGGACCCGTCCGCGACCGCCCACCCAGAGCGTGCCGTCCTCATCGACGTGCAGGGCCAGTGCGCCTCCGTCCGGGATCGCATGCCGCATGTTCAGATGACCGTCGGCGACCACCATCACGCCGCGGCTGGTCGCCACCAGCAGCCGGCCGGCGGCGTCGGCCGACAGGGCGAGCACGTCCACCACGCCGGCCGCCTCGCCGGGTGCCAATGGCACGGCGCGGATGCGATTGCCTTCCCGCACGGCCAGTCCCTGTGGCGTGCCGATCCACAGGCGGCCCTCGCGGTCGGTGCGCAGCGCCTGGATCCAGGTGCTGGGAAGTTCCGGCGTGTTGTCCAGGTCGAAGTTGGTGAAGCGCACGCCGTCGAAGCGGCTCAGCCCCGCCTGCGTGCCGAACCACAGGTAGCCCGGCTTGTCCTGGGCGATCGCCAGCACGCTGAGCTGGGGCAGGCCCTGCTCCAGGCTCCAGTGGTTGCGGACGTAGTGATGGAACGACTTGGAGGGGTCCAGCGCGTGCGCGGACGGGCAAAGCAGCGCCATCCCGCCCAGCAGGGGCAGGCACCAGGCCGTCAGTCGGTATCGCCAGGAGGGCCGGCCGCGGCGGATCTTGTCCACGAGGTGGAACAGGACGCGTCTCCGGTAAGTAGGTTTACCTACACCTATCGGCGCGCACGGATGCGTCTAAAGGGCGGCAACCTGAACCGGGAAGGTCGTAGCCCCGGGTACGGCCACGGCCGCACCCCGGGGATGCAGGGTCGTGTCGGATCCCCGGGTTCGCTGCGCTCTACCCGGGCTACGCTGGCGCGGCCTGGTTCGTGGGGATCTGTCGAACCCCTGCTCTGGCGATGTCTTCGCTCAGCACTCGATGACGTTGACCGCGAGCCCGCCGCGGCTGGTTTCCTTGTACTTGTCCTGCATGTCGCGGCCGGTGTCGCGCATGGTCTTGATGACCTTGTCCAGGCTCACCTTGTGCTTGCCGTCGCCGCGCATCGCCATGCGGCTGGCGTTGATCGCCTTCACCGCGCCCATCGCGTTGCGCTCGATGCACGGGATCTGCACCAGGCCGCCGATGGGGTCGCACGTCAGGCCCAGGTTGTGCTCCATGCCGATTTCGGCCGCGTTCTCGACCTGGCTGGGGCTGCCGCCCAGTGCGGCGACCAGGCCGCCGGCCGCCATCGAGCACGCCACGCCCACCTCGCCCTGGCAGCCGACTTCGGCACCGCTGATGCTGGCGTTCTCTTTGTAGAGGATGCCGATGGCCGCCGCGGTGAGCAGGAAATCGAACACGCGCTGCTCGCTGTTGCCCGGGCAGAAACGGTCGTAGTAGTGCAGCACCGCCGGGATGATGCCGGCCGCGCCGTTGGTGGGTGCGGTGACCACGCGGCCGCCCGCGGCGTTCTCTTCGTTCACCGCCAGCGCATACAGGTTCACCCAGTCCAGCACGGTCAGCGGGTCGCGCATCGCGGCCTCCGGCTTGCTGGACAGCTCGCGGTGCAGCGTGGGCGCGCGACGCGAGACATGCAGGCCGCCGGGCAGCGTGCCCTCTTCGCGGATGCCGCGCGCCATGCACGATTGCATCGCATTCCAGATCGCCCGCAGGCCGTCGCGGATCTCGTCCTCGCTGCGCCAGGCCTTCTCGTTCTCGAACATCAGCGCGGCGATGCTCAGGCCGCTGCGCTGGCATTGCGCCAGCAGCTCGTCGCCGCTCTTGAACGGGTACGGCAGCGGCGTCTCGTCGGCGACGATGCGGTCCACCGCGGCATCGTCCTGGTTGACAACGAAACCGCCGCCGACGGAGTAGTAATCGCGCGTGGCGATCACCTCGTCGTTGGCGTCGTACGCGGTGAAGCGCATGCCGTTGGTGTGGTACGGCAGCTTCTGCCGCTTGTTCATCAGCAGGTCGCGCTTCTCGTCGAAGGCGACCGCGTGCGTGCCACCCAGCAGGATGCGCTTGCCGGTGCGGATGCGCTCCAGCGCCGGCGGGATGATGTCCGGGTCGATCTCGTTGGGGTAGTGGCCTTCCAGCCCCATCAGCACCGCCTTGTCGGTGCCGTGTCCGCGCCCGGTCAGGGCGAGCGACCCGAACACTTCGGCGCGGATCCGCACTACGTCCTGCAGGCGCCCGGCATCGACCAGCCAGCGCGCGACGAAGCGCGCCGCGGCGCGCATCGGCCCGACGGTATGCGAGGAACTGGGGCCGATGCCGATCTTGAACAGGTCGAACGTACTGACTGCCATGCTGCGAGCCGCCGCGGAAAAGGCGGCTATTCTAAGCAGGTACGCGCCTTCCGCCTTTCACTCCGTACCTGCGATGCCCCTGATCCTCTACCAGCGCGACGACTGCCACCTCTGCGACCTCGCCCTCGACGTGCTCGCGAATGCGCGGATTCCCGAGTTCGAAAGCGTTTTCATCGACGAGGACGACGCGCTGGAGGCGCGCTACGGCATCCGCGTGCCCGTGCTGCATCGCAGCGACACTGGTGCGGAGCTGGACTGGCCGTTCGGCGCCGATGCCGTGGCCGCGTTCCTGCAACGCTGAAGCTGTCCCGTCGCGAAACGGTGGTTGCACGCGGCATCCCGGCGTGAGCGTGGCGGGCTAGGCTGGCGCCGTCTGTGCACGGGGGTTCGCCGATGGGTCGAATGCGATGGGGATGGCTGGCGCTGGCCATGGTCGCAATCGGCGCGCCGATCGCGCGCGGCCAAACCCCGCGCGAAGACGACGCGGCCTTGCGCCGCATGCACGACGCCTTCGTCGAGGCCTTCATCGACAGCCAGGGGTTCGGCAAGCGGCGGGTGACGCCGATGATGGCGCGCATGCGCCACTACCAGTTCGAAGGCGTAGGCGAGAAAGGGCGCTGCGTCTTCGACGTGGAACTGGTCGGCGTCGCCCGGCACGATCCGCCCGTCGTCCATCGCGCGGGGTTCATGGGCTTCCAGCACCGCGACGATGATGCCGCCATGCCCGCGTTACCCACGTCGACCCGCACACTGCAGGCGTGGGAGCGCGAGGCCTTGGCCAGGCTGGTCAGTGGCGCCGACATCGTCGTGCAAGCAGGACCAAGCGGCGAGCGCGCGATGGGACCCATCCGCGCCCGCCCGGATTGCCTGGCGTGCCATCGCAACCATCGCGAGGGCGATGTGTTGGGTGCCCTCAGTTACGGCCTGGGCCGCGTCACCGTGGCGCCGGATGCGACCGACCGGCGGGACTGCCGGGCCCAGGGCATCAACGCGGCTTCAGCACGACCTTCGTACTGATCGCGACCTCGTTCGGGATCGTCGAGGTGTCCGCCCAGTCGCCGCCACCGACGCCGAAGTCCAGCCGCTTCACCGTCGCCTTGCCGGTCAGCACCGGCTGCGCGCCGGGCGTCCAGGTGAACGTCAGCGTCACCGGCTTGCTCGCGCCGCGCAGCGTGAGCGTGCCGTCGGCCGCGTACTGGTTGCCGCCGAGTGTGCGGAACTTGGTCGCTGTGTAGCGCGCCTGCGCGAACTTGCCCACGTTGAAGAAATCGCTCGACACCAGCGTGTCGTCGCGATCCTTGTTGCCGGTCTGCGTGCCGGCCAGCTGGATGGCGACGTCCAGCTTGCTGGTCGCCAGCTGCTTGGGGTCGAAGCTCATCGTGGTGGCGAAGCTGCCGAACTTGCCGGTGAAGGTTTCGCCCTGGTAGTTGCTGGCGAACACCAGCGTCGAGCCGGGGGCCTGCACGTAGTCGGCGGCCGCCGCCTGGCCGGCGGTCGCGAGCAACAGGGAGGCGAGCGCGAGGCGCGCGCGGTCAGGGGTTTTCATCGGGGGAATCCTGCAGGGTGGGGGAAGAGGGAGCGGGCGCCGCCACGGGGGCCGGCGCGAGCGCCTTGCCGCGCCCCGGCAGCATGCGCGTCAGCGTGGTGTCGCCCTGGAAAAGATGGTGGTACAGCGCCGCACCGGCGTGGGCGACCACCAGCACCACCAGCACCCAGAACAGCAGCTCGTGTGCGCCTTCGGCGGCTTCGTGCACGCCGTCGTTGCGGCCGGTGATCGCCGGCAGGTTGAACAGCTTGAACCACTGCAGCGGATAACCGGCCGACGAATTGAGCACCCAGCCGGACAGCGGGATCGCGAACAGCAGGGCATACAGCAGGACGTGCGTCACCGATGCGATGCGCTGCTGCCACGTGGGCGTGCCGGCGACGGGCGCCGGGGCGCCGGCGTACACGCGCCAGAGCACGCGCAGCACGACCAGCGCCAGGATCGTCAGGCCGATCGACTTGTGCAGCGCATAGATATTGATCTTGCGTGGACCATTGGGCAGGTCGCCCATGGTCAGGCCGATATACGCCATCACCAGGATCAGTACGACGATGACCCAGTGGAACAGCTGGCTTATCGCACCCCAACGGTCGTCGGTGTTCTTCAAGGTCATGGCGTCGGCTCCGGCGGTGGTGATGGGGAAGGCAGTGTGTCGGTGGCCGGTGCATCAGCGTCGGCCTTGCCGTCGTAGGTGGCCTCGGCTTCGATGCGCAGTTCCACCTCGTCGCCGATCACCGACTTCCATGCGGTGATGCCGAAGTCGGCGCGGCTCAGCATGGTGGTGGCGGAAAAGCCCACCGTGCGCCGGAACGGCGGCATCGGATGGCGCTTGGCGGCGTTGAGGACCACATCCAGGACGACCTCGTGCGTGACGCCGCGCAGGGTCAGGTCGCCGTGCACGCGGGCATGCGTCGCATCGACCGGTTCGACGCGGGTGGAGACGAAGCGCGCTTCGGGATGGCCCTCCGCGTCGAGCAGGGATTTCGCCAGCGTGGCCTTGTTCCAGTCCGCGTCGCCGAGGTCCGCGCGCCCGACCGGCACGCGCACGTCGACCTTCGCGCGGGTCCAGTCGTCGGGATCGAAGGTCAGCGTGCCGGTGCTGCCGGACACGGTGCCGAGGGCCCTGGAGAATCCCGCATGCGAGATGGCGAACATCACGCGCGTGTGGACCGGGTCCAGCCGGTACTCGGCCAACGCATCGCGCGCGCGCGCCGCGGCGGGCGACAGGGCCAGCAGGAACAGCGAGCTCAGCAACAGGCGGCGGGCGGACGATCCGGGCATGGGGCGGATTCTAGGGGCCGGTCCATGAAGATACCCCGCTTGCACGTGCAACGGTCCGTTGCGACGATGCCGGAAGGGTCGACAGGGACGAGGGGCAGGCAGGAATGGCGATGCGCGCGGGATGGTTGTTGCTGCTGTGGCTGGTCTGCGCGTCGGTGCAGGCGACCGTGCCCGAGATTCCGCGCTTCCGCCTGCTAGGCGCGGGGGACGGGCTGCCTTCCACCAGCATTCCCGCGCTGGCGCGCGATCGTTCCGGTTATCTCTGGGTGGCCACCTGGGACGGCCTGGCGCGCTACGACGGTGTCGGTTTCAAGGTGTGGCGCCACGATCCGGCCGATCCGTCCTCGCTGCCGGGCAACGTGGTGCAGGCGCTGCACATCGATGCCGCGGACCGGATCTGGGTGGCGACCGAGAACGGAGGGCTCAGCATGATGGGCCGCGACCGCAGCGGCTTCCGCCACTACCGGCAGGCCGATCATCCGGAAATGGGCAGCGACGAGGTCTTCACGATCACCAGCCGCGGTGACGAAGTCTGGTTCGGCACGTTCGGCGGCGGACTCCACCGGCTGGCGGCGGACGGCGGCATCACGCGCTTCGCTGCCGGTGCCGCCGATGCGCAGGGCCTGCCGTCCGACAATGTGCTGTCGCTGGCGTTCGATGCGAAAGGCGTGCTGTGGGTAGGCACCATGTCCGGCTTGGCGAAGTACGAGGACGGACGTGTCCGGCGCGTCGCGCTGCCCGGAGGCGACGGGCCGATCGTCTATTCGATCGCGGTCGAAGCCGACACGTTCTGGGTCGGCGCCTCCGACGGCGTGTACCGCCACCTGGCCGATGGCCGCTGGGTGTCGCCGCCGTGGTCGCCGATGTTCGTGCGGCCCAACGCCCTGATGGCGATGACGAGCGACGGCCAGGGCGAGTACTGGCTGGCCAGCCAGGGCGGGTTGTGGCGCACCGAAGGCGACCGGGCGCCGGCGCCGGTGAACTACGACTCGCAGGGCATCGGCATCGGCCGCGTGCTGCAGACGGTACTGGCATTGCCCGATGGTGGCCTGTGGGTGCCGGTACCGACACGTGGCCTGGCCTATCTGCGCTCCGACTGGCGCCGCATCGCGGCGTTCTCGACGGCGCAGGGCCTGGGCGGCGGCCTCTACCGCGGCCTGTCGCAGGCCGGGCCTGATGGCATCTGGATCGCCAGCAGCACCGGCAAGTTGGAGCGCTTGGATACGCGCAGCGGCCGTGTGGTCCCGCTGGCGCACCATGCCGCGCAGCTGGCCGAACTGCGCCTGACCTCGGTGCTGCAGGATCGCCGCGGCCAGTTGTGGATCGGCAATCGCCACGGATTGATCCGCATCGACCCGACGACGGGCGCGCACCTGCAGTGGGCGCACGAAGGCGACGATACCGTGCCCGACTCCACGTCGATCGACTGGCTGGTGGAAGGCGCGGACGGCAGCGTGTGGCTGGTCACGCAGATGGGCAGCGTGCAGCAGCGCGATGCCGACGGACGCGTCTTGCGGACGATATTGAAGGATCCCGATGCCGGCACCGGCCTGCCCGACATCGAGGGTATCGCGGTCGCACCGGATGGGCGTGCGTGGATCGGTGGCGCACAGGGCATGCTGCAATGGGACGCCGCCGCCGACCGCTTCGCCGCCGTGCCGGAAATGGGGACCGACCGCGTGTACGCCTTCGCGTTCGAACACGCCGACCGCCTCTGGCTGCACCGCATGTCCGGCGTCGAGGCGTGGCGGCGCGAGGGCGGAACGTGGGCGCGCGAGCGCCGCATCGGTGCGGCCGAGGGATTGCCTGCGGTGGAATCGACCGGACTGGCCGTCGACCCGCAACGCCGCGTCTGGCTGGGCACGCGGCGCGGCCTGTTCCGCATCGACACGAACCTGCGCGGTTCGCGCGCGCTGCTGCGCAACTTTGGCGTGCGCGAAGGCCTGTTGAGCCAGGAGCTCAACGATCGTGGCCTGATGATGACCGCCGAGGGATTGCTGGTCACGACCGCGGCGGATGGCTCGGTCGCGCTGCTCGATACGCACCTGCCCGACCCGCGCCCGGTGACGCCGAACCTCGTGCTCGACGGCCTGCAGGTCAGCCGCGGCGACAGCGTGCTGCACCTGCCGGTGGGCGAAGGCATCGAACTGCGTCCCGAAGACCACGAGTTGCTCGTCGGCACGCGCCTGCTCAGTTACGAGAACCCGCTCGGCAACCGTTACCGCTCGCTGCTGGAAGGATTCGACAACGGCTGGGTGGACCAGGGCGCGAGCGGCGAACGTGTGTTCTCCGCGCTCACCCCCGGTCGCTACCGCTTGCGCATCCAGGCCTTCGACGCCGCCGGCAATGCGTCGCGCGAACGCGTGCTGGCGGTGCACGTGCTGCCGCCGTGGTGGCGCAGCGCGTGGGGCCTGGCCCTGTTCGCGCTGTTGGGCGTGCTGTTGCTGCTCGCGCTCGGCGCGGCCTACCGGCGTCGCGTGCGCCGGCGCAGCGCCTGGCAGTTGGCCGAGCACAAGCGCGAGGTGGCCGAACAGGCATCGCTGGCGAAGACGCGCTTCCTCGCCACGCTGGGCCACGAGATCCGCACCCCGATGACCGGCGTGCTGGGCATGACCGAGCTGCTCCAGGCCACCCCCCTGGATACGAAGCAGAAGGGCTATACCGATGCGATCCAGCGCGCCGGCATGCACCTGCTGCGCCTGGTCAACGACGCGCTCGACCTGGCCAAGATCGAGGCCGGCAAGCTGGAGCTGCAGCAGATCGAATTCGACCTGCACGCGTTGCTCAGCGACGTGGTGGCCTTGATGGGCCCGGTGGCGGGCAAGCGTGGGCTCGCGTTCCACGATGGCATCGCCGCCGGCGTGCCGCGCACGGTGCGCGGCGATCCCCTGCGCTTGCGCCAGATCCTGCTGAACCTGCTGGGCAACGCGATCAAGTTCACCGAGGCCGGGCACGTGTCGCTGCGCGCGCTGCCGATGGCCGGCCAGGGCGTGCGCCTGGAAGTCGGCGACACCGGCCCCGGCATCAACGCCGAACAGCAGGAAAGGTTGTTCCGCCGTTTCGAGCAGGCGGAAGGTGCGCAGACCACCGCACGCTACGGCGGCAGCGGCCTGGGGCTGGCGATCTGCCAGGAACTCGCCGTCGCGATGGGCGGGCGCATCAACGTCGACAGCGCGCCCGGCAAGGGAACGCGTTTCTTCGTCGACCTGCCCGGCCTGCAGGCGACCGAAGGCGACGGCACCGCCGCCCCGTCCGCGGGCGAGCACGCACGCACGCACGCGGAGTCCGGACCACTGGAGATCCTGCTGGTCGAAGACGATGCCACCGTCGCGGAGGTCGTGGCCGGCCTGCTGCGCGCCCGCGGTCACCGGGTCACGCATGCGCCGCACGGCCTGGCGGCGTTGGCCGACGTCGCCGCGACGACCTTCGACGTGGCCTTCCTGGACCTCGACCTGCCCGGGCTCGACGGCATGGCGCTGGCGCAGCAGTTGCGGATGCGTGGCATCGCGACCCCGCTGGTCGCGCTCACCGCGCGTACCGATGCCGAAGCCGAACCCGCGGCGCGGCAGGCCGGCTTCGACGAGTTCATCCGCAAGCCGGTGACCGGCGACATGCTGGCGGCGGTCATCGCTTCGCTGCGCGAGCGGCCGGCGAACGCCGGGCCGGAGGGTGTCCCGTGACGCGGGCGATCCGCTGGATCGGCCTCGTCGCCCTGCTTGCGATGGCTGCCCCGACGCGGGCCAAAGAGCCCGTGCCGCCATTGCTGGGCGGCTACATCACCGATACGCGCGCGTTGTATCCGCTGCGCGTGGGCGACTGGGAATCCGTCGGCGAGAAGCGCTACGAACAGCCGGAGCTGGGGGTATCGGTCCGCTACCAGGACACGCGCAAGTCGGACCGCTGGATGGACCTGTACCTGTATCCGGCGGGGGTGATGTTCGATCCGGTCTTCGAGCGGGCGTTCCAGCAGAGCATCGACGAAATCGTGCTGATCGCGCGCCAGCGGGATGCGGGCGAGGTGCGCCTGGGCGAAACAAGAACCTTCGCCACGGCGCCGAGCATGGGCGAACGGATGCTGGGCCAGCTGGCCGTGAAAGCCCGCTCCTTCGCCATGGAAATGCCGATGCGCGACACGCGTTACCGCTCGGTACTCGCGATGACGGTGCGGGACCTGTACTTCATCAAGATCCGCTACAGCGTGGAAGCGGACAGCACGTCCGACGACGCGGTGCAGCGGCAGGCGGAGGCGCTGCTGGCGGGCTTTGCCGCCGACGTCCGTGTGCTGAACACCGGCGCGTGCTGGCAGGTGCTGCAGGTGCGTCCCATGCCCGCGGCCGGCCCGCGACCGGATGCGATCCTGGCCAGCACCAACGACGGACAGGACGAAGAAATGTGGGTCGCCGACGACGCGGTCTACCTGCGGCCCGACGTCATCGCGCGCGCGGACGATGCGGCGCGGCTCAGGAACGAGGCGCAGTCGATCCGCAACGTGCTGCGCGGGCGTTGCGTGTCGCCGGAGATGATGGAGATCCCGGTGCCCGACGGCATGCGCGAGATCCGCTTCGAGTACCGGCTTCCGGGCGAGGGCACCGACGGCACCACGCCGCGGCTCAGGAGCCCGCGCAGGGGCCTGGGCTGACGGAGCCGTTCGATCGGCCCATCAATCGGCCCAGGCTTCGACGTACACGGTACGGGTCGCGTCGTCCGGATCGGCGTGGATCCAGATGCCGCCGACCTCGTCGTGCGACAGATAGAAGCCGGCATCCGCCTCCACCATCGTGCAGGTCTCCAGCGGTACTTCCTGTGCCAGCGTGCGCTGGCGGCACGCATCTTCCACGAGGCGGCGCAGCGCCGGTGCCGCAGTCGCATAAGGCGCGTCGACCACGTACTGGTGATCGCCCCAGCGCTGGGAATCCGTCAGCCGGATTTCGGCGACCGGCTGGTCGGCCATCCGCACGCGATCGGGCTGCAGTACCGCGCGCGCGGTGACGGCGGTAAGGGCGTCGCGCGCGTCGTCGGCCAGGGTGTCCTCGCAGTCCAGTTCCACCCGCGCCACCCGCGTGCGCCAGCCGGGCGCAAGCTCGTCCAGGCGGCGTGCACGGATACGGTCGCAGCCCGGCAGCATCTCGCGACCGGAGCCGGCCTGTTCGCCGGGCACCACGATCACCAGCGCGGGGAAGTCGCCTCCGGCGACCTGCAGCGGGCGGGGTGCTGCCTCTTCGGCGCGCACGCGCGCTCCGGCCACCAGCAACAGGCCGGCGGCGGCAGGGGCAAGCAGGTGGCGGCATTCCATTGCGTCACTCCGGGTGGGGCGCGGCGGGGCCGCGCAGGATTCATCGCCTACTGAACGTATGGACCGCATCGACCAGGACGGCGACGTGGTCCGGATCCATGTCCGGCGACATGCCGTGGCCCAGGTTGAACACATGGCCCTCGCGCGAGCCGCCGTTGCCGTCGCGGTAGCTGTCCAGCGTGCGCTTCACTTCCGCGCGGATCGCCTCGGGCGAGCCGTACAGCGTGGCCGGGTCCAGGTTGCCCTGCAGCGCGACCTTGCCACCGGTACGGCGTGCGGCGTCGCCCAGTTCGACCAGCCAGTCCACGCCCACGCCTTCCGCGCCGGTGGCCGCCAGATCTTCCAGATAGGCCGCGGTGCCCTTGCCGAACAGGATGAGCGGGGTGCGTTCGGCACCCTCGCCCCGGTCGAGTTCGTGCGCGATCCGCTGCAGGTAGGGCAGGGAGAATTCGCGGTACATCGCCGGGCTGAGCACGCCGCCCCAGGTGTCGAACACCTGCAACGCCTGCGCACCGGCGGCGCGTTGGGCGGCCAGGTAGGCGATCACGGCATCGGTATTGACCGACAACAGGCGATGCAGCGCAGCCGGTTCGTTCAGCGCCATCGCCTTGATGCGGGCGAAGTCCTTGCTGCCGCCGCCTTCCACCATGTAGCAGGCCAGCGTCCACGGGCTGCCGGAGAAGCCGATCAGCGGCACCTTGCCGTCCAGTTCGCGGCGGATCACCCGCACCGCATCCATCACGTAGCGCAGTTCGGTTTCCATGTCCGGCACGCCCAGCTTGGCGGCGTCGGCGGCGCTGCGGATGGTGCGTTCGAACTTCGGACCCTCGCCTTCGACGAAGTACAGGCCCAGCCCCATCGCATCCGGCACGGTCAGGATGTCGGAGAAGAGGATCGCCGCATCCAGGTCGTAGCGGCGCAGCGGCTGCAGCGTCACCTCGCAGGCGATCTCGGGGTTCTTCGCCATCCCCAGGAAGCTGCCGGCTTCCTTGCGCGTGGCCCGGTACTCCGGCAGGTAGCGGCCGGCCTGGCGCATCAGCCAGACGGGCGTGCAGTCCACGGGTTCGCGGCGCAGGGCGCGCAGGAAGCGGTCGTTCTTCAGAGCGGTCATCGGGACATCCGGGAAAAGGTTACTTGGGCGCGTCGGCGCCGCGGGCGAACATCAGCTGGAAGCCGCGCTTGAGGTGGCTGTCGCGGGCCTTCTCGAACGCCGCGTTCGCTTCGTCCTGCAGCAGGTACTGCTCGCGCTTGAGCGTGGCGCGGCCGCCGACCTGGCCGGTTTCGCGCAACAGTTCCCAGCCCCCGAACAGGTCGGGCTGGAGGGTCAACTGGACGTAGCGGGGCGCTTCGCCCGCGTCGGGGCGTTGCTGGAGGAAGACGCGCATGGCGACATGTTAGCCGGACAGCACGCCCAACACCCGGCTTTCGTCCACGTCCGGCACCACCTCGGCCTGGCCCAGCCCGCGCCACAGCACCAACCGCAGGCGGCCGGCGAGGTTCTTCTTGTCCAGGCGCATGCGGGCCAGCAAGGCGTCGGGCGCCAGGCCGGCCGGAATCCGCACCGGCAGGCCATAAGCCACCAGCAGGGCTTCCACGCGCTCGGTGTCGGTGGCCGGCGCCAGGCCCAGGTCCGCGGACAGGCGGGCCGCCAGCACCATGCCCACCGCCACGGCTTCGCCATGGTTGAGGTTGTCGTTGCCCAGGCCGCCGTAGCCCTGTTCGGTCTCGATGGCGTGGCCGAAGGTGTGGCCGAAGTTCAACAGGGCGCGCTCACCCTTCTCCAGCGGGTCGCGCGCCACGATCTCGGCCTTGTGCTCGCAGCTCGCGGCGATCGCCAATGCGAGCGCTTCGCCGTCCATGGCCAGCAGCGCCGCGCGCTCCTGTTCCAGCCACTGGAAGAAGCGCGCATCGCGGATGGCGCCGTACTTGATCACCTCGGCCAGGCCGGCGCGCAGCTCGCGCGGCGGCAGCGTGGCCAGCGCCGCGGTATCGGCGAACACCGCGCGCGGCGGATGGAAGGCGCCCACCAGGTTCTTGCCCTGCGGGATGTCGACCGCGGTCTTGCCGCCCACCGACGAATCGACCATCGACAGCAGCGTCGTCGGCACCTGTACGCAGTCCACGCCGCGCATCCAGCACGCCGCCGCGAACCCGGCGAGGTCGCCCACCACGCCGCCGCCCAGGGCGACCACGCAGGCATCGCGGGTGGCGCCGAGGGTGGCGAGCGCGTCGATGGCGTGGCCGAAGTGGGACAACGTCTTCGACTCTTCGCCCGCGGGCAGGATGAAGGTGCCGATGGCCAGGTCCGGGCGCGCGGCGTGCAGCGCCTCGCGCACGGCGCCCGCGTACAGCGGCGCGACCACCGAATCGCTGACCAGCAGCACGTGCCGGCCGCGCACGTGGCGCGCGAGCGCCGCGCCGTCGCCCAGCAGGCCCGGCCCGATGGTGATGGTGTAGGGGATCTCGCCGCCGACATCGACGGTGCGTGGGTGGTTCATGCGTTCTCTTCGATGGGCTGCCAGCAGTGCGCCAGCAGCTGGGTCAGGCGGGCGGTCGCTTCCGGCGGGGTCAGCCCGTCGGTGTCCAGGGCCAGGTCGGCGACCTCGCGGTACAGCGGTTCGCGCAGCGTGGCCATCTCCTGCAACACCTGTTCGCGATCCGGGCGCTGCAGCAGGGGGCGGTTGGTGCAGCGGCCGAGGCGACGCAACTGCGCTTCCACGCTCACCTGCAGGTAGACCACGTAACCGCGTTGCTTCATCAGCACCCGGTTGTCGGCATCGAGCACCGCGCCGCCCCCGGTGGAGACCAACTGGCCGTGGCCGGCGAGCAGCTCGCGCAGGGTGGTTTTCTCGCGCTCGCGGAAGCCGGCTTCGCCCACGTGTTCGAACAGCGTCGCGATGCTGGCGCCGGTGCGGTCCACGATGGCCTGGTCCGCATCGACGAAGGCCAGCCCGAACCGTTCGGCCACGCGCTTGCCGATGGAGGTCTTGCCTGCACCGGTGGGGCCGACGAGGATCAGGTTGGGGGCCGGATTCATGATGGGCAGATGCTAGCACCGCCGGTGCGTGGCGCGGTCTTAACGCCGGCGGGACTACGGTGACCCCCCCGGCATCGGCCGGGCCACCGAAGAGGAGCGCACCATGTCCGTCGCCAAGATCATCGAGGTCAACGCCTCGTCCAAGACCAGCATGGAAGATGCCGTGAAGGTCGGTCTCAAGAAGACTTCGGAGACCGTGAAGAACATCAAGGGTGCCTGGGTGAACGAGATCAAGGTCGTCACCGACGACGGCGGCAACGTCACCGAGTGGCGCGTGAACCTGCGGATCAGTTTTGTGGTGACGTGAGGGGGGCGGGAGGGCGCGTCGTGGGAGCGACGTAAGTCGCGATTGAAGGTATCAGGGTGCGTCATCGCGACTTACGTCGCTCCCACGCCACCCTGCGCCGCGACGGGTCGCCGGGTTTCATCCAGCGTGATCGTCCGCTCGGCGACCGCCGGCAGCGTCGCCAGCAAGTGCCGGCTGGTCCGCTCGTAATGCTGGATGAAGCGGTCCAGTTGCGCGCGGTCCATGCCGGTCCGCTGCGGGTCGCGCGCCACGAGGGCCTGTTCCTGTTCCCCGCGCCAGGTCCGCACGATGTCGAAGCCGGGCGGCTGCAGGAACCACAGCGCGTCGATGCGCGACCACAAGGCCGGGTAGTCGGTGCGCAGCGCGTCGTTGCAATAGCGGCGCCAACGGCCGTCCGCGTCTTCGTCGCGTTCCAGCGCATTGAGCGGCGCTGCCAGCGCCGCGTCGGCCTCGGGCATCGCCTTCAGGCACCAGCCTTCGAACAGCACCAGGTCGATGCGGCCTTCGGTCCGTGTCCAGGCCTCGTCGGGCGCGCGATCGTCGGCCAGCTTGTCGAAGCGCGGCAGCACCACGTCCTGGCCCTTGCGAAGTGCGTCCAGGACATGGCAGCCCAGCGCCACGTCGTGCGTGCCGGGTGGGCCGCGGGTGGCGAGCAGCGGGTGCACGTCGGCTGCCAGCCGCTGCCGCTGGGCGTGCGTCAGGTACAGGTCGTCCAGCGACAGCACCGCCACGCGCAGGCCCTCGCCGCGCGCCCGGGCCGCGACCTGGTCCGCCAGCGTCGACTTGCCGC
This sequence comes from Pseudoxanthomonas sp. Root630, assembly GCF_001427585.1. Taxonomy (GTDB): domain Bacteria; phylum Pseudomonadota; class Gammaproteobacteria; order Xanthomonadales; family Xanthomonadaceae; genus Pseudoxanthomonas_A. The sequence goes on from NZ_LMGY01000001.1 coordinate 183,982, forward strand.
TGCCCTGCAGGCCGGTGATGGCGAACACCGGCGTGGCCGACGACGACGACGACGACGCGCGCGCGGCCTGCAGCGCGTCGTCGACGAGCCGCGCCGGAAAACCCTCGGGATGCACAGGTGTCGTCATCGCGCGACAATAGCGCATGCCCGGGACGCGGGCGCTGCCGCTGCGATGCCATGACCGACCTGTACGCCGAAGCCCTGTCCACGTTCGCCACGCTGTTCGGCGAAGCGAAGGCCGCGGGCACCGAAATCGAACCCAATGCGATGACGGTGGCGACCGCCACGCCGGACGGCCGCCCGTCCGCGCGCACGGTGTTGCTGAAAGCGTTCGACGAACACGGTTTCGTCTTCTACACGCATACGCACAGCCAGAAGGGCCGCGAGCTGCAGGACAATCCGCGCGCCGCGCTGCTGTTCCTGTGGCGCACCCTGCGCGAGGCCGGCATCCAGGTACGCGTGGAAGGCGTGGTGACGCCGGTCAGCGATGCCGAAGCCGATGCCTATTTCGCCTCCCGTCCGCGCCAGAGCCAGCTGGGCGCATGGGCGTCGATCCAGTCCGAGACGCTGGACTCGCGCGAAGCGTTCGAAAGCCGCATGGCTGAAGTGGAAGCGCGCTTCGCTGGCGGCGACGTAGCGCGGCCGGCGGGCTGGAGCGGCTACCGTGTGGCGCCCGACGCGCTCGAGTTCTGGTACGGCGCGCAGTTCCGCCTGCACGAGCGCTGGCGCTACGCATGCGATGCCGCCGGCGCGTGGAGCAAGCGGATGCTGTTCCCTTGAGGGATATCCAGGATCCCGGTGGGAGCGACGTCAGTCGCGAGCCTTTCGCGGCGTCCCAAGAGCTCGCGACTGACGTCGTTCCCACAGGGCGGGCATCGCCGTGAGGGGCCCACAGCGCATCGTCTGCCTGACCGAAGAGCCGACCGAAACGCTGTACGCGCTCGGCGAGCAGGACCGCATCGTCGGCATCAGCGGGTTCACCGTGCGTCCGCAGCAGGCACGCAAGGAAAAGCCGAAGGTCAGCGCGTTCACCAGCGCGAAGATCGACGAGATCCTGAAACTCCAGCCGGATCTCGCCATCGGCTTTTCCGACATCCAGGCCGACATCGCCGCCGCGCTGGTGCGGCAGGGCGTGGAGGTGTGGATCAGCAACCACCGCAGCGTGGAGGGCATCGTCGACTACGTGCGGCGGCTGGGCGCGCTGGTGGGTGCCGCGACGCGCGCCAACACGTACGCCGACACGCTCGCACGTGGATTGGACGATATCCGTGCGCAGGCGGCGCGGCTCCCGCGCAGGCCGACGGTCTATTTCGAGGAATGGGACGAGCCGCAGATCACCGGCATCCGCTGGGTGTCCGAATTGATCGGCATCGCGGGCGGCGACGACGTCTTCCCCGAGATGGCGCGCGAGTCGCTGGCCAAGCACCGCATCCTCGCCGACGGCAGCGAGGTGGTGCGGCGCGCACCCGACCTCATCCTGGGCTCATGGTGCGGCAAGAAGTTCCGCGCCGACCGCGTGGCGGCACGCCCCGGCTGGGACGCGATTCCCGCCGTGCGCGACGGCGAACTGCACGAAATCAAATCGCCGCTGATCCTGCAGCCCGGGCCGGCGGCGTTGACCGATGGCGTGCGCGCCATCGCGGCCATCGTGCAGGCGTGGTCGTCGCGCCACCGCTGAGGCGGTTCTCCCTGTACGGATGGTCTGGCGTGGGAGCGACGTAAGTCGCGATAGGCCACCGCGGTGCTCCATCGCGACTTACGTCGCTCCCACAACGGTCGAAGGCTGCTGCGCTTCAGAAATTCCGCTGGAACTTCACCGTTTCCGTGCGGCCACCGGCCTGCACCACGATCTCGAAGCGGTAGGAATTGCGTGGCGAGATGCGCGCGGTGCCGATCAGGTCGGTGTACTCGCCGGCCTCCACTTTGCGCAGTGCGACGACCTGGCGCGCGCCGGACAGGTCGTGCGCGGTGACGCTCACGTCGCCGTCGGCATCGAGCTCCTCGGCGCCCTTCACCTCGCGCAGGGCGATCAGCACCAGTGCGGTGCCGGCATCGCGCGGCACGCCGTACTGCTTCGCGACGGCTTCGCTCAATGCCAGCGTGGGCAGGGCGTTGAAGCGCACGCGCAGGTTGCCGAAGTCGGTTTCGGCGGGGGCGGGCGGTACGAACTCGGCGGCGCGCGGCGTCTCGCCGCCGGAGCAGGCGGCCAGCGACAGGGCGAGAACGAGCGGGGCGATCAGGAGTTTCATCGGCGTCGGTGCCTGTGTGCGGTAAGGGCGTTACGAGGTTCTGAGCGGGCCGGATGCGGCGTCAATCGTTCGCCGCGGACAGTTCGCCGCCCCGTGCGGTCGCCGCATGCACGGCCCGGGCGACCAGCGCTTCGAAGCCACCGGCCTGGAAGGTTTCGATCGCCGCCTGCGTGGTGCCGTTGGGCGAGGTCACCCGGCGGCGCAGTTCCGCAGGTGTTTCGCCGCTTTCGGTCAGCATGCGCGCTGCGCCCAGTACGGTCTGCAGCACCAGCGTGCGTGCGGCATCGGCCGACAGGCCTTCGGCCACCGCGGCCGATTCCATTGCCTCGGCCAACAGGAACACATAGGCCGGGCCGCTGCCGGACACGCCGGTGACGGCGTCCATCTTCGCTTCGGCGTCGATCCACACGGTCGGGCCCGCGGCAGAGAGCAGCAATTCCGCCCGTTCGCGGCCGGCGGTGTCGACCTCATCGCTCGCATGCAGGCCGGTGACGCCGGCACCGAGCAGGGCCGGCGTGTTGGGCATGCTGCGCACCACCGGCACGCCGCCGCCCAGCCAGCGCTGCATCTGCGCGACGGTGATGCCCGCGGCGATGGAAACGGCCAGCGGGCGTTGCGCCTGTGCCAACGGTGCGAGGGATTCGCACACCGTGCGCATGACCTGCGGCTTCACCGCGAACAGCCAGGTATCCGCGCCGTAGGCCGCTTCCCCGGCCTCGGTGAAGACCTGCACGCCGAAGTCCGCCGCCAGCGCGGCGCGCAGGGGCTCGTTGGGCTCGGCCACGCGGATGCGCGAGGCATCCGCCCCGCGCTTGAGCAGGCCGCCGATCAGGCTGCGGGCCATGTTGCCGCCGCCGACGAAGGCCAGCGGATGCGTCAGCAGGCGCGGCGTGGAAGGAGTCATGGCGTCAGGCCTCTGGAAAAAAGTAGAAAGGAGTCAGGTGGTTCGCGCCGGTCGCGCGCCGAACAGGGCGGTGCCGATGCGGACCATCGTGGCGCCGTGCGCGACGGCGAGCGGGTAGTCGTCGCTCATCCCCATCGACAGGGTATCCACGCCGGGATGCGTCGCCGCCAGCCCGTCCTGCAGCGCTTGCATGCGCTGGAAGGCCGCGATGCGCCGGGCGGCGTCGGGATGCGGCGCGGGGATGGCCATCAGGCCGCGCAGCCGCAGCCGCGGTTCGGCCGCGATGGCATCGGCGAGGGCGGCGACCTCGTCCGGCTGGCAGCCATGCTTGCTGGCCTCGTCATCGATGTTCACCTGCACGAGCACATTCAGCGGCACCCGATCGGAAGGACGATAGCGTGACAGAGCGCCGACCAATTTGTGACGGTCGACCGTTTGCACCCAATCGAAGAGCTGCGCCGCGAGTTCGGCCTTGTTCGACTGCAGGTGGCCGATGAGATGCCATTCCAGGCCCATGTCCGCCAGTTCGCCGATCTTCGCCTGGGCTTCCTGCACGTAGTTTTCGCCGAAGGCGCGCTGTCCGGCACGCGCCAGTTCGGCCACGGCAGAGGCCGGTTGCAGCTTGGACACGGCCAGCAACGCGGGGGTTGGCCGATGTGCGGCTTTCGCTGCGTTTTCAAGATGTTGCAGGGTCTCGCTGAGGGTGTCGGCGAGCATGTTCATCCAACCATTGGCGGGAACGGCAAGGGCGCTATACTGCCCTTCGGGGAATGAACGTTCCAGTTCGCAGCAACTTGGGGAAGCAGCGTCATGGATATCGCCGAACTCTTGGCGTTCTCGGTAAAGAACAAGGCCTCGGACCTCCACCTCTCGGCCGGCTTGCCGCCGATGATCCGCGTGGATGGCGACGTGCGCCGCATCAACATCCCGGCGCTGGACCACAAGCAGGTGCATGCGCTGGTCTACGACATCATGTCGGACAAGCAGCGGCGCGACTTCGAAGAATTCCTCGAGGTCGACTTCTCGTTCGAGATCCCGTCGCTGGCGCGCTTCCGCGTGAACGCCTTCAACCAGAACCGCGGCGCCGGCGCCGTCTTCCGTACGATTCCGTCGGAAGTGCTGACCCTGGAAGACCTGGCCTGCCCGCCGCTGTTCCGCGAGCTGATCCAGCAGCCGCAGGGCCTGATCCTGGTCACCGGCCCGACCGGTTCGGGCAAGTCGACCACGCTGGCGGCGATGATCGACCACATCAACAAGAACGAGTACGGGCACATCCTCAGCGTCGAGGACCCGATCGAGTTCGTGCACACCTCGCAGAAGTGCCTGATCAACCAGCGCGAAGTGCACCGCGACACGCACGGCTTCAACGAGGCGCTGCGTTCGGCGTTGCGTGAGGACCCGGACTACATCCTGGTCGGCGAGTTGCGCGACCTGGAAACCATCCGCCTGGCGCTGACCGCCGCGGAAACGGGCCACCTGGTGTTCGCCACCCTGCACACCAGCTCGGCGGCCAAGACCATCGACCGCGTGATCGACGTGTTCCCCGCCGGCGAGAAGCCGATGGTGCGCTCGATGCTGTCCGAATCGCTGCGCGCGGTGATCTCGCAGGCGCTGCTGAAGAAGATCGGCGGCGGCCGCACCGCGGCGTGGGAAATCATGGTGGGCACCCCGGCCATCCGCAACCTGATCCGCGAGGACAAGGTGGCGCAGATGTACTCGGCCATCCAGACCGGCCAGCAGAGCGGCATGATGACCCTGGACCAGCACCTGCAGGACCTGGTGAAGCGCGCGCTGATCACCCGCCAGCAGGCCAAGGAATACGCGAAGGACAAGCGGTTGTTCGAATGACGGCAGGGCCCGCGCGGCGCCACGCCGCCTGACCGCCGCCTCGCCTACGGAGCAGACCCATGAGCACCATCGACTTCACCTCCTTCCTCAAGCTGATGGCGCACCAGAAGGCGTCGGACCTGTTCATCACGTCCGGCATGCCGCCGTCCATCAAGGTGCACGGCAAGATCTCGCCGATCACGCAGACGCCGCTGACGTCGCAGCAGTCGCGCGACCTGGTGCTGAACGTGATGACGCCGGGCCAGCGCGAGGAATTCGAAAAGACCCACGAGTGCAACTTCGCGATCGGCGTGGCCGGCGTGGGTCGCTTCCGCGTGAGCTGCTTCTACCAGCGCAACCAGGTGGGCATGGTGTTGCGCCGGATCGAGACGCGCATCCCGACGGTGGAAGAGCTGAACCTGCCGCCGATCATCAAGACGCTGGCGATGACCAAGCGCGGCATCATCATCTTCGTCGGCGCGACCGGTACCGGCAAGTCCACTTCGCTGGCGGCGATGATCGGTTACCGCAACCAGAACTCGACCGGCCACATCATCACGATCGAGGACCCGATCGAATTCGTGCACAAGCACGAGGGCTGCATCATCACCCAGCGCGAGGTCGGCATCGACACCGACAGCTGGGATGCGGCGCTGAAGAACACCCTGCGCCAGGCGCCCGACGTGATCATGATCGGCGAGGTGCGCACGCGCGAAGGCATGGACCACGCCATCGCCTTCGCCGAAACCGGGCACCTGGTGCTGTGCACGCTGCACGCGAACAACGCCAACCAGGCGATGGACCGCATCATCAACTTCTTCCCGGAAGACCGCCGCACCCAACTGCTGATGGACCTCTCGCTCAACCTCAAGGGCGTGGTCGCGCAGCAGCTGATCCCGACGCCGGACGGCAAGGGCCGCCGCGTGGCGATGGAGATCCTGCTCGGCACGCCGCTGATCCAGGACTACATCCGCGACGGCGAGATCCACAAGCTGAAGGAAGTGATGAAGGAATCCACCAACCTCGGCATGAAGACCTTCGACCAGAGCCTGTTCGAGCTGTACCAGGCCGGCGAGATCAGCTACGAGGACGCGCTGCGCTACGCCGATTCGCAGAACGAAGTGCGCCTGCGCATCAAGCTGGCCCAGGGCGGCGACGCTCGCACGCTGGCACAGGGCCTGGACGGCGTGGAGATCGCGGAAGTCCGCTGACGGCCGCGCAACGCGCCATCGCGTCATCAAGAAAAGGGGCGGGCGACCGCCCCTTTTCTGTGGGCGTTTAACCCGTCCCTTACATGGGGCTGACTTCGTTCTGAACGTGTTCGCGCCGCGATGCGTGGCGCGCTGATCGTGCAGGTAGGGTGGCGAGCCATTCGCACACTCGCTCGCCATCAGGATGGAACGCATGCGCAGGGACAGGATCGTCGCCGTCGTCGTGGTCGTGCTGGTGCATGCATGTTTCGGCGTTGTGCTGCTGGACCCTCGATCGCCGGGGCAGGGTCGGATGGCGGAGGACAGCGATCGCCCGCGCCTGCGCTTCATCGCGCGCCCGACCGTGGTTCCACGCACCGTGGCTTCGCGCCCGAACCTGCCGTCGCTGCCTGCACGCCCGCGACCCGCGCCGCGCATGCCGGCGACGCCTCCGGAGGTCGCGCCGCACGACGCGCCGCCGCTGCCATCGCAGGGCGAGGGGCCGCTGGTGCTCTCGCTGCCGGCTGCGCCGCTGCGCGCAGGCGAGCGTGATCTCTTCGCCCGCCAGGACAAGCGTGCGTTCGAGGCACCGTCACGGCTCAACGTGACCCTCCACGACAGCTCGTTCGTCGGCCGTTATCAGCAGTTCCTCAAGGACGTGACCTGTGAAGAGCTTCGCCGTGCCATGCGCAACAGCCCCTCCAGCGCGAACACGATCCAGGCTTCGATGAGCCGTCGCGGCTGCAGCATCTGACCGGCTGCCGAGGCCGGGCACAGGGTCAACGGAGTGGATCGAAGCGGGTAGGCTCCACGACCTCCGGCACCTGAAAGTGTTGACTTCCGGCACCTCACGGGAGGGCAGGCGGATCGGAAGATGTGCGTGAACCGACACGGTGTCGGCCTCTCCAGGACCCTTGCCCCATGACGCAGATCCTCACCCACACCCCCCTCTGGGTCTTCGGCCTGTTCTTCGGCCTGGTCTACCTGGGTTACGTGCAGAGCAGGACGCGTCAGGTGTCGCGCGGCCGCCTCATCGTGCTCCCGGTCGCCATGCTGGCCTGGTCGCTGTACTCGGTCTGGTCGACCTTCGACGCCCACCTCGCCGCGCTGGCCGCCTGGGCCTGCGCGTGGGTCGCGGTGGTCGCCATCGCCCTGGTGCGGGCCCCGTCGCGCCGCGCGGCCTACGACGCATCGACGAAGCAGTTCACCGTGACCGGCAGCTGGGTGCCGCTGGCGCTGATGATGGGCATCTTCTTCTTCAAGTACGCCGTGGCCGTGGTCCATGCCATGAAGCCGGGCATCCTTGAAACGACAACGGCCGTCGTGGTGGTGGCCGGCACGTACGGACTCTTCAGCGGCGTGTTCATGGCGCGCGCGTTGCGGGTGCTGGGGGTGATGAAGCAGTTGCGCCTGGTGGAGCACAGCGCCTGACGGCGAACGGGTAGGATGGGGTGGGCGGCGATGACGGCTCGATCCAGCCCCCCACTCGTCGTGGACACAGAGGTCAACGTGCAGGGGAAAGGATCACCCATGACAGCGGTCGAAGCGCTCGCCGGGGTTTACAGGCTTCTGGCGGCCGAGATCGCGTGCCGGTCGGAGCTGATTGAAGGCTTCCTCTCGGAGCATGGCGTACATGCGGGGTCGGTCGATCCTGTGGTGGACGAGCGATACCTCCATGAAGCGCTTTCTTCCCGCGAGGGCAGCGACCTGCTGGCAGGCCTGTATCGCCGTTTTGCCGACGCCGCCCTGGCAACCGAAGGGGATGACGAGGTCCTGTCCCAACTGGACGTCCTTCAACATCTGCTTGCGAAGAAGCTTTGGAAGTATGAATCGGCTACGTCGGCGCTGTTGGATGCTTTCACGCAGGACTACGACAGGCTGGATCAGCCGAGTGAAAGGCGTCGATGGTTTCGTGAGATTTCGGATGCCGCTGCGGGCGAGGCTTGACGAAGCGGCAGAGCCATGGGTTGGGGCGAGCTTGCGAACCCCGGCGCGCGGGGAAGATGATGAGCCATAGCCATCGCCACATTCTGCTGGGCGAGATGCCGGAGGATTGGGCGCCAACGCCCGAGCACGATGTCCGTGCGGGGGAAGGCTGAGGCTGTTGGGGTTCGCTGCGCTCACCCCAACCTATGGGCTGACGAAGACCTTTTATAATCAGCAGACGCAAACAATCCAGGGCTGGAGCATTAGGAGCGGGGCTACGCGGGTGGTTGTTGCCTTCTCTTTACGAACGATATGGTCCAAGCAGCAAGCATGATGAAGAAGGAGCTTGAAGACGAATGAGTGCGCTTCTCCTCACTTTGAATATCTTGAATGCCTTGCTGTTCGCGACGGCCGTGATGGTGCTTATCGTGAACTGGAAAGCCCACACGCTCCAGGTCGGAAAGATTGTCCTGACCTTGGTCGTTGCTTCGTTTCTGGTGCTTGCCGCAATGATCTTCGTGAAGGGATCATTGCCCTACATGCAGAAGTGGGGTGCTGCTTTTGGGGCTGTCGGCTTCTTGAGCAACTATCTCGAGCGGCGGTATTACCGGTGCCTGAGAGCTGGCGGCCATCCATAGTTGTGTTCCGCACCGATCATTGACGCTGACATGGCGCGACCTGCGCGAGAGGCGATGCGGCGACGGCGTTCCTCGCCATGGCCATTGCTTGGGGTTAGCCCACGAGTCCTAACCCCCAGATCGCGGACGGCGTGTCGCGTTGGGCTCACCCCGACCTAGGTGGATGGGGCGAAGGTTTGAAGGCGCCTAGCCCTTCATGCTCCCCGTCTCCAACCACCGCTGGTGCCACGACAGCGCTTCCGGTAGCAGGTGCGGGGTGTGCTTGCCGTAGCTGTGGTGCAGGGCGCGGTCGAAGTAGTCCTGCAGGGCGTCGCGATAGTCGGGATGGGCGCAGTTCGCGATCAGCGTACTTGCGCGTTGCTTGGGGGTGAGGCCGCGCAGGTCGGCCAGGCCCTGTTCGGTGACGATGACCGAGACGTCGTGTTCGGTGTGGTCCACGTGGCTGACCATCGGCACCAGCGCGGAGATGCTGCCGCCCTTGGCGATACTGGGGCTGAGGAACACCGACATGAACCCGTTGCGGGCGAAGTCGCCCGAGCCGCCGATGCCGTTCTGGATGCGGCTGCCCATCACGTGGGTGGAATTGACGTTGCCGTAGAGGTCGGCCTCGATCATGCCGTTCATGCCGATGCAGCCGAGCCGGCGGACCAGCTCCGGATGGTTCGACATTTCCTGCGTGCGCAGGATGATGCGCTCGCGGTAGAAGGCGATGTCGCGCTTGAACACCTCGTTCGCCTCCGGGCTCAGCGCGAAGCCGGTGCACGAGGCGACATCGAGCACGCCATCGCGCAGCAGGTCGAGCATGCCGTCCTGGATGACCTCGGTGAACGCCGTGAGGCCGCGGAAACCGCTCTTCGCCAGGCCCGCCAGCACGGCGTTGGGAATGTTGCCCACGCCCGATTGCAGCGGCAGCAGGTTCGCCGGCAGGCGGCCCTGCGCGACTTCGTGCTTGAGGAATTCGATCAGGTGCGCGGCGATGCGCTCGCTGGTGGCATCGATCGGGCTGAACGGGCTGTTGCGGTCCGGGCCGTGCGTGCGCACGACGGCGACGATCTTGTCCGGGTCGCAATGCAGCGCGGTGTCGCCGATGCGGTCCTGCACGTGTTCCAGCGGGATCGGCTTGCGGTGCGGCGGCAGGGCGGTGCCGTAGTAGATGTCGTGCATACCCTCCAGGCCGGCCGGCTGCCAGTCGTTGACCTCCACGATCACCTTCTTCGCCAGGTCCAGCCAGGTCTTGTTGTTGCCCACCGAGGTAGACGGCACCAGCGTGCCGTCCTCGCGGATCGCCGAAACTTCCACCACGGCCGTGTCGATGGGGCCGTAGAAGCCGAACCACACGTGTTGCGCCACGTGGCTGAGGTGGATGTCGATGTAATCCAGGGTGCCGTCGTTGATCCGCTTGCGCGCGTCCGGGTCGCTCTGGAACGGCATGCGCAGCGCGATGGCATCGGCCTTGGCCAGGGCGCCATCAAGCTCCGGTGCGGTGGAGGCGCCGGTCATCAGCTTGATCTGGAACGGCTGGCCGGCCGCATGTGCGTGTTCGATGCGGGCGGCGAGGGCGAGCGGCACCGCCTTCGGATAGCCCGAGCCGGTGAAGCCGCTCATCGCGACGGTCTCGCCGGGCTGGATCAGCGCGGCGGCGGCCTCGGGCGTGGTCAGGCGGGCGCGCAGGGCGGCGTGGCGGATGCGGTCTTCGGACATGAGGGCGGTGGCTGGAACGAAACGGACATTATCGAGCCCGGGGTCGGACACCAGCATACGACCATCGTGGAACGCCGCAATTGCGGTGGATCAATGCCCGGCGCGCGCCATCCACGGCGGCCGCTGTTTCGCGGCGCGGCGATAGGCGGGGCAGTCCTCGCGGTGCGCCCCGGGCAGGTAGCCCAGGCTCATCAGGAACTCGTTGGTGATCTCGCCGCCGGTAAAGCGGAAGGTCTTCTTGAACAGCTTGACCCACTCGGCCTTGCCCAGCGGATGGTGGGCATCCAGCCATTCGGCGAAGCCGCCATGGCTGCCGCGCAGGCCCTGGATGACCTGGGCATTGTGGATGGCCGCTTCGATCTTCAGGCGGTTGCGGATGATGCCGGCGTCGGCCATCAGCCGCGCGCGGTCGCGCTCGCCGTATCGGGCGACCTTGTCGACGCTGAAGCCGTGGTAGGCGGCGCGGAAACCCTCGCGCTTGCGCAGCATGGTTTCCCAGCTCAGCCCGGCCTGGTTGATCTCCAGCAGCAGGCGTTCGAACAGCACCGCTTCCTCGCGCTGCGGGAAACCGTATTCGTGGTCGTGGTAGGGGCCGTGCAGCGGGTGGCCGGGGGCGATGTCGCAGTAGCCGGACATGGAAAAAGGATCGAGAGAGGGTCGCCGCATTCTAGGCGGCATCGCGGACGGTTCCCGTCCGCAGGGGGCGCACCTGCGCGCGCCGGGCTAGAATGACGTCCATGCAAAACGCCGCCACGCCCCTGGCCAACCAGCTGCTGATCGCGTCGCCGGCGCTGTCGGATCCGAACTTCGCCCGCAGCGTGGCGTTGATCTGCCAGCACGACGACGAAGGCGCGATGGGCGTGGTGGTCAACCGACCCTCCGAGTACACGCTGGGCGAAGTGTTGCGGCAGATGAACCTGGAAGCGCAGGATCCGCGCCTGGCCGACCAGATAGTCCTCGCCGGCGGCCCGGTGCACCCGGAGCGTGGTTTCGTGCTGCATGACGGCCCGCGCGCATGGGAGTCCACGCTGGCCGTGGCAGACGGGCTCTACCTGACGACCTCCCGCGACATCCTGGAAGCCATGGCGGCCGGCGACGGCCCTGCGCATGCGATCGTCGCGCTGGGCTGCGCGGGCTGGGGCGCCGGGCAACTGGAATACGAACTGGGCGAGAACAGCTGGCTCACCGCGCCCGCGGATGCCGAGCTGCTGTTCGCGCTGCCGCTGGAGCGGCGCTGGCAGGCGGCCGGCCAGCGGATCGGCGTGGACATGACGCGCCTGACGGACTACAGCGGCCACGCATGATCGCGCGCCCCGCCCCGCAGACGCCCTCTCCACGGCCACGGGTGCAGGATGGGATGCATATGTCCGAACGGAGGCAGATGGCATGAAGCTGGACGGCACCGTACTGGGATTCGACGTGGGCGCCCGCCGCATCGGCGTGGCGGTGGGCAGCGCCTTCGGCACCGGCGCACGCGCGCTGGCCGTGATCGACGTGCATGGCCATGGGCCTGATTGGCCGGCCATCGACAAGCTGCATGCGGAATGGAAGCCCGATGGCCTCGTCGTCGGCGACCCCATGACCCTCGATGGCGGCGACCAGCCGATCCGCAAGCGCGCCCATGCGTTCGCGCGCGAACTGCGCCTGCGCTACAACCTGCCGGTGGTGCTGGTGGACGAACGCACCAGCTCGGTGGAAGCTTCGCAACGCTTCGCGCTGGATCGCGCGGAAGGGCGCAAGCGCCGCCGCGACGCCGCCGCGCTGGATGCCGTCGCCGCCGCCGTCATCATCGAACGCTGGCTGGCCGCGCCGCACGACGCGACCCAGTTGACCTGACTTCTCCCACACGACACCCCATGACCCCACAACTCGATTCGGATGGACGCCTGCGGCACCTGCTGACCCTGGAAGGGCTGCCCCGCGAAACCCTGTGCCGGTTGATCGACCGCGCCGGCCAGATCCGCGACGCGGCGCTGGGCCGCACGCCGCGGCGGACGGTGCTCGACGGCACCACCATCTGCACGCTGTTCTTCGAACCCTCCACGCGCACCCGCAGCTCGTTCCACATCGCCGCACAGCGACTGGGCGCCGACGTGCTGAACTTCGACGCGTCCACCTCGTCCACCCGCAAGGGCGAAACCGCGCGCGACACGCTGCGCAACCTCGAGGCGATGGGCGTGCGCGGCTTCATCGTCCGCCACGCGGACGACGGTGCGGTCGCCGCATTGGCGGCCGAAGCGGGCGAAGGCACGGCCTTGATCAACGCCGGTGACGGCCGCAGCGCGCATCCCACCCAGGGCTTGCTGGACGTGCTGACGCTGCGCCAGGCGAAGGGTCCGGATTTCTCGAAGATGAAGGTGCTGATCGTCGGCGACGTGAACCATTCGCGCGTGGCGCGCTCGGACCTGCATGCGCTGCGCACGCTGGGTGCGGGCGAGATCCGCGTGTGCGGCCCGCGGTCGCTGCTGCCGGACGACGGCACGCTGGCCGGCTGCGAGGTCGGCCAGGATTTCGACGCCATGCTCGACGGCGTGGATGCGGTGATGATGCTGCGCCTGCAGCGCGAGCGCATGGAAGAAGGGCTGGTGGCCTCGCTGGAGGATTACCACCGCGACTACGGCCTCACCGCCACCCGCCTGACGCGTGCGGCCAAGGACGCCGTGGTGCTGCACCCCGGCCCGATCAACCGCGGCGTGGAGATCACCGACGAGGTCGCCGATGGCCCGCAGTCGCTGGTGCTGCGCCAGGTGAGCAACGGCGTGGCCGTGCGCATGGCCGTGCTGGAGACGCTGCTGGGCTGAGGCGCGTCGCGCCGGGGTCACTCCTCGGCGGCGACGACGCGGTCCTTGCCGGCCTGCTTGGCCTGGTACATCGCGCGGTCGGCGCGCGCGAGCAGTTCATCCTGCGATTCGCCCGGCCGCCAACGCGCCACGCCGGCGCTGAAGGTCACCATGATGCCGCGCCCATCGTGGATCAGCGGCTTGTGGGCCAGCCGGCCGCGCAAGCGTTCGAGCGTGCCGGTGGCTTCCAGGAAGCTGGTGTCCGGCAGCAGCAGCACGAACTCCTCGCCACCGAAACGTGCGATCGCATCGCTCGCGCGCAGCGTGGCGCGCGCCATCACCACCACATGGCACAGCGCGGCGTCGCCGCCGAGGTGGCCGTGGGCGGCGTTGATGTGGCGGAAGTCGTCCAGGTCCAGCATCGCCAGGCTCAAGGTCTGGCCGCTGCGCAGGGCGCGTACCGATTCGCGCTTGAACAGCTCGTCGAAGCCGCGCCGGTTCAGCGCTTCGGTCAGCTGGTCCACGCGTACCAGTTCGGAGACCGATTGCAGTTCCACTTCCAGGTCGGCGACGCGTTGTTCGGCCGCTTCCACCTCGCGTCGTGCCTCCAGCAGGCTGTCGCGCGCACGCAGTGCCTGCGCCTGCACGTCGGCGGTGTCCTGCAGGATGTCCTCCATGCGCTTGCCGAGCTCGGCGATGCTGCGGCTCTCGCGGATGGCCTGCGCGTGGAAGGTGATGCGGTCGTGGTATTCGCCGGTGCTGTTGGCCATGCCGTCCAGACGCTCGACGAAGGTCACCATCATGTCCTTCATCGAGGCCTTCGATTCGGCCAGCCCCTGCTTCAGCAGGCCCTGCTTGTAGATCACCTCGCGCAGGCCGGCGCGGGTCTGTTCCAGCGAAGTGCGGTCCAGCGGGCCCGCCAGCAGTTGGCGCACCGCGCCGATCTGGTCCTGCAGCCAGCTGCCGTCCTCGATCAGTTCGCCGACGTTCTCCAGCAGCAGGTCGAACAGGCTGCGCATCAGTTCCTGTGCATCGTCGACCTCGTGCGTGCGCACGCCGACCTGGAGGCAGAGTTCCTTCAGGTCCGCGCCCAGCGGGTCCAACGCCTGCGCGGGTTGCCACTGGCGGACGCGGTCGGCCAGCGCATGCGCCTGCGGCAACAGGGCGGCGTCGTCGCGCAGCAGGTGTTCGATGCCGCCCGCGAGCAGTTGGTGCAGCAGGTCGCGCAGTTGCTCGGCTTCGCCGGACAACGGCTCGTCCAGGATCGTGCGGATGTACTTGTCGATGAGCTGGCGCATCGCGCGGCCATAGCGCGGCCAGTCGCCGTCCGCATGCGCGGACTGCAGGCGCTCGCCCATGCCTTGCAGTTCGCCCGGCAGGCCGGCGACGCCATGGGCGAAGGCGGAGAGGAGCGCTGCGGGTTCTTCCGCATGGGCGAACAAGGCCTGCAGCTGCGCGCTGCTGATCGCCGGCCGCGACCGGGCCGTGCCCGTCGTGGTGAGTTCGTGCGATGAGGATGCGGTGGCCTCGCGACGGCGCGACCAAAACCGGCGGAGGCCGCCAGAAATTCCGGAGTTGTCGTCGGCTACGTCAGCCATCGGAAGTCGCTCGCACGGCCATGGGCGGATGCCCGTCAGCCACCAGGGGATGCCGGGTTATCGGCCGGGATCGGCGGCGGTTGAGGGCGCGATGGCGACCCGGGCCTGCCGCGGTTGCGAAGCGTGACCGGCGCCGCGGCTCAGTCGGCGGGCGGGAAGCGGGCCAGGGCTTCTTCGATGATCGCCAACTGGCCGGCGGCTTCGGCGTTGCCGGCAGCGGCGGCCTTGCGCACCCGGGCGAGGTCCGGGTGGCTGACGATCAACAGCAGGTTGCCGCAGGTGGGGCAGGCGTAGTCGGTGACGGCGTCGTGCAGTTCCATCGCCATGCCGCGGCTGTCGCCTTCCCAGCCGCAGGGACAGGCCAGCGTGCGTTCGCGCCAGCCATCGGCGAAATAGTCCTCGACCAGTTCCGACATGCTCAGCGACCCCGGCGCTGGGCGAACAGCCAGTCCCACATCGGGGCGTAGGCGTAGGTCGCGTCCCAGCTGTTGTGGTTGGCGTCGGGGAATTCGGTGTAGCGCGCGTCGCGCGCGCCGACGGCCTTCAGCGCGGCATCCATGCGGCGCGACTGCGAGGGCGGTACCACGTCGTCCTGGCCGCCGTGGAAGATCCACACCGGAACGTCCTTCAGGCGCTGTGCGGTGGCGGCGAACGGGTCGGCCGCATGGCCCACCGTATGTGCGCGCAGGCCGGGCCGTGCGTCGGTCCAGTCCACGGTGACGCCACCGCAGATCGGCACCAGCGCGGCGAAACGGGTGGGCTGCTGGAGTGCGAGTTCCCAGGTGCCGTAGCCGCCCATCGACATGCCGGTGAGATAGACGCGCGCGGGGTCGCCCTTGAACTCGCGCAGCGCCGCGTCGAGCGTGGCGAAAGCGATCGGGCCGGCATCCTCGGTCCACTCGGTGTCGTCGGGCGCCTGCGGGAACACCACCAGCGCCGGGAAATCCGCTGCGTGCTGGCGCAGGTACGGCCCCAGGCCCGCCATCGTCTGCTTCACGCCGTCGCTGCCACGCTCGCCGGAACCGTTGAGAAAGAGCACGGTGGGCACTGCGCCGGAGCGGAAGCGGGCGGCGGGGACGAAGACCTGGTAGCGGTAGGTCTTGCCTTCCAGCGTGACTTCGCGCGAAAGGAATTCGCCGGTCGGGGTCATCGGGGACGTTGTGGCACAGGCAGTCATCAGGGTCAGCAGCAGGGCCAGGCAGGCGGTGGCAAGAAAGCGCATGGCGGTCGCGATGTCGGGGAGCCGGGCGGCAGCATACCCCGTTGTACACGGGACAGCGCCGCGTCGTTCTGTGGGTTTCAGCGCTTCGGATCGGAGGGAGGCATGTCGTCGCGTACCCGCATGAAGCGGGCGAAACGCGGCAGCCCCGTCGAAGTGAGGCCGTTGTAGCGGTAGGTCAGCCACGCGCCCACGGGCGGCGGCGTGGCCCGCTGGGCATCGGTGAAGCCCGTACCGATACGGAAGCTGCGTCCTTCCGGCGTGCGCACCTGCAGGGCTCCCATCACGCCTGCGTACTTGCCTTTGCCGGGCAGGTGCGCGACCACCTGCGCCTCCGCGTCTTCGTGGGGCTTGTACTTCAGCAGGTCCTCGCTGCGCCCGGCGCGGTAACGCGCGGTGCCTCGATGCAGCATCAGGCCCTCGCCGCCGACGGCGACCACGCGCGCCAGTTCCGCCTCCAACTCGGCGGTGGTGTCGAAGCGTCGCTGCGGGATCATCGCCAGGTGCGGGCTGCGCGCGGCCGAGGCCAGGGCGCGCATGCGCACGACGCGCTCGGCGAACGGCCCCGGGTGCGCCGGCAGGTCGAACGCCATGAAGCGCGCGCCACGCCAGGCCTGCGCATCGGCTCCGACGCGACGGACCAGGGCGTTGATTTCGTCGAAGCGTCCACGTGCCATCCACAGCTCGCCGTCCATGGGTTCGGCCGGCCACCCGCGGGTGAACCCGTCCGGTGCCGCGATCCGCGCACCGCCACGCGTCCACAGCGCCCGCCCGTCCCAACGTGCGCGTACGCCATCCAGCTTCTCGCTGACCAGGAACGCCGCGACCGGCACGCCCCCGCGGTACGTGGTCGCCAGCATCGGATCGGGGGGTGGCGCCGACAGGGCGGACCAGGCCAGCAGGCATAGCAGGGCAGTCAGGAACAGGCGCATGGCGATGGCGAACAGGGCCGAGGAAGCGTCAGCCTCGCGTGCGTGGCCGAGTGCCGGCATCGGCACACCTCGCGTCCGTCTATAGGAAAGCGCCCCGTGGCGTGATCGGTCGGGGCAGCAGGATCAGCCTCGCCGAGCGGGGGGAACCCGGCGTACCGGGTTCAAGGCCGCGTCCAGCACCACGCGATCAGCGCGCTGGCATGCAGGGCCACCATCGCCCAGAACGCGGCGCGGTAGCCGGGCTTGCGCGATTTGTGCCGCAGCGTCCGCTGCGCGATCCATGCGCCGGGCCAACCCCCGGCGAGTTCGAGCAGGTGCAGCGTCGATTCGGGCGTGCGCCAGCGACCGGTCTGCGCCGCATGCTTGTCCAGCGCATAGACGACGAAGGTGATCGCCGATACTCCCAACACGACGAACACCGCTTCGAATGGAAGCCGATCGCTGCGGATCGCCCAGGCGAGGAACAGTGCGTACAGAGTCACCGCCCCGGCTCCGGCGAGCGGGGAGGCAGTGCGTGGCGCATCGGTTGCGCGCATGAACGGCTTCGCATGGCGCGCGGCAGGTACGGCCCGGCGTACCGCCCGCGCGCGCCACTTGCCGTCGGGCTGGCGCTGCGCGGTGAACTTCACCATTTCACCGACCTCGGGCCGACGACCCTCGAGCCGGTAATCGCGGACGTGGAAGAACACCCGGGCCGGCTCGCCATCGAGCGGAGCGATGAAGCCGAAGCCGCGGTCGTCGTTCCATTCGCCGACCTTGCCGAGTCGCTCCATGCGCGGCTCTCAGTGCAGCAGGATCAGCGTCGCCAGGCCGAGGAAGCAGAAGAAGCCCATCACGTCGGTGACCGCGGTGACGACGACGGTGCCGGCGACGGCGGGGTCGATGTTCATGCGCTTCAACAGCAGCGGCAGCAGTACGCCGGCGGTGGCGGCGGCGCAGAAGTTGAGCACCAGCGCCATCGCGATCACCAGCGACAGCATCGGGCTGCGGAACCACAGGAACGCGATCAGGCCGACGATGCCGCCGATCAGCACGCCGTTGATCAGCGCCACGCGCAGTTCCTTCCACCACAGGATGCGCGCGTTGCTGGCGCCCACCTGGCCCAATGCGAGGCCGCGCACCATCAACGTCAGCACCTGCACGGCGGCGTTGCCGCCGATGCCGGCGACGATGGGCATCAGCACGGCCAGCGCAACGATCTTCTCGAGGGTAGCATCGAACTCCTTGATGACCGTCGCCGCCATGAACGCAGTGAACAGGTTGATGCCCAACCACACCACGCGGCCGCGCACGGCGCGCTTGACCGGCGAGAACAGGTCCTCGTCCTCATCCAGGCCGGCGGCGCCCAGCGCCTGGTGCTCGGCCTGCTCGCGGATGATGTCGACCACGTCATCGATGGTGATGCGGCCGAGCAGGATGTTGTTGTCGTCCACCACGGGGGCGGAAACCCAGTCGTGGTCGGAGAACTGGCGCGCGACTTCCTGCGCGCTCTCGCCCACGTCGATGGCCGGCTGCTCGTCGTCGATCAGCCGGTTGATGGGCGTGGTGTCCTCGTGCGTGACCAGCGCGGCCAGCGGCACGCGACCGAGGTACTGGTGGCGGCGGCTGACCACGTACAGGTGGTCGGTGTGGTCCGGCAGTTCGCCGCGCAGGCGCAGGTAACGCAAGACGACGTCGACGTTGACGTCGGCGCGCACGGTGACCACGTCCGGGTTCATCAGGCGGCCGGCGGTGTCCTCCGCGTACGACAGCACCTGTTCCAGGCGCTCGCGGTTCTCGCGGTCCATCGACTTGAGGACTTCGTCGATGACGGTGTCGGGCAGGTCCTCGACCAGGTCCGCGAGATCGTCGATGTCGAGGTCCTCGACCGCGGCGACGATCTCGTCGGTGTCCATGTCCGCCAGCAGGCTCTCGCGCACCTCGTCGCCGACGTGCACCAGCACCTCGCCGTCGTCCTCCGGATCGACCAGGCCCCAGACCACTTCGCGCTTGCCCGGCGGCAGCGATTCCAGCAGGTTGCCGATCTCCGCGGGCGACAAGGTATTGACCAACCGGCGCACGGGCCCCAGCCGACCGCTGTCGAGCGCGTCGGAGAGCAGGCGCAACTGGCGTGCGGTCTTGTCGTGGCGGATGGTCTCGACCATTCGGTACTCCGGAATGGGGCCGATCCGTCAGGCGGATGCGACCGGGGCATCAAGCGTTCATTCCGCCATTATCGCCCGGCCTGCGATTTATGGACACCCTGCAGAAGTCGCGATGAGGCACCTGCGGTGGTCGATCGCGACTGACGTCGCTCCCACAACGGAAGGATCAGGGTGCGATGGCGGCTTTGAGCCAGCGTTCGATGCCGGCGCGGTCGCGCGCCTGCAGCAGCTTCGCCGCGCGGGCCTGCAGGTCGGACAGGTCGCTGTCGCGGATCGCCTTGCGCAGCTCCAGCAACGTCGCCGGATGCAGGCTGAACTCGCGCAGGCCCAGGGCCAGCAGCATCGGCGCGAGAGTGGCGTCGCCGGCGATCTCGCCGCACATCGCCACCGGCACCTTGTGTTCGGCGCCGATGCTGATGATGTGGCGAAGCAGGCGCAGCACGCCGGGATGCAGCGGCGAATAGAGTTCGCCCAGGGCTTCGTTGTTGCGATCGGCCGCGAGCAGGTACTGGACCAGGTCGTTGGTGCCGATCGAGACGAAGTCCACCACGTCCACGAATCCATGGAAGGCGATCGCGGCCGCGGGCACCTCGATCATCGCGCCCAGTTCGACATGCTCGGCGATCTCGTGCCCCTGCTTGCGCAGCTGCAGCCCGACGCGGCGGAGGCGACGGCGGACCTCCAGCAGCTCCTCGCGGCCGCTGACCATCGGCACCAGGATGCGTACCGGGCCGTAGGCCGAGGCTCGCAGGATCGCCCGCAACTGGGTGTCGAACACGTCCGCATGCGCGAGCGACAAGCGCACGCCGCGCAGGCCGAGCGCGGGATTGTCCTCGTCGCCCACCACCAGGCCGGTGCGGTCCGCCTTGTCGGCGCCAAGGTCGAGCGTGCGGATCGTCACCGGCCGCCCGCTCATGCCCAGCGCAAGGTCGCGGTAGACCTGGAACTGCTCGTCCTCGCCGGGTAGCTCGCGGCGCTGCAGGAACAGGAACTCGGTGCGGTACAGCCCCACGCCGGCAGCGCCGAGCGCATGGGCGTTGGCGACATCCTCCATCGATTCCGCATTGGCCCACAGCCCGATGTCGACGCCATCGCGGGTGCGGCTGGGCTTGGAGCGCAGGCGGCCGAGCTCGCGCGCTTCGCGTGCGGCGTCGCGCAACCGTTCGCGGTAACGGCGCAGGTCGTCCGGGTCGGGATTGACCACGACTTCGCCGGTGCTGCCGTCCACCAGCAGCACGTCGCCGTCGTTGATGCGCTGCAGGGCCTGCGCATTGCCCACCACCAGCGGCAGGTGCAGGCTGCGCGCGAGGATGGCGCTGTGCGACAGCGCGCTGCCGGCCGCCGTGATCACGGCCACGACGCCCTGCTGCTGGAGCTCGGCCAGTTCCGACGGGGCCACGTTGTCGCTGACCAGGATCTCGCCGGCCACGCCGGGCGTGTCGGCCGCGCGCTGGTGCAGGTGCGCGTGGATGCGCCCGATCACATGGTCGAGATCGTCCATGCGGCTCTTGAGGTACGCGTCGTCCATGCCGTCGAACACGGCGGCAAGGCGGTCGCGCTGGAGGCGCAGGGCATAGTCGGCGGTGTAGCGGCCGGCGCGGATCAGTTCGTCCAGGCCGTGCAGCAGTTCGGGGTCGTCGAGCAGCAGCGCGTGCAGGTCGAGGAACTCGCCGACTTCCTTCGCCAGCGCGCCATGCAGGCGCGCACGCAGGCTGTGCATCTCGCGGCGGGTGGCGTCGACGGCTTCGTGCAGCCGCACCAGTTCATCGTCGATCTGGTCCTGGCGGATGTGCTGCTCGGCGACGTCCAGGACGTGCGGCAGCCGGACCCGGGCACGTCCCAGCGCGCTGCCGCGCGAAGCCCCGTGGCCCGGCAGCAGCGCCCGCATCAGGCGTCCTCGTCGAATCGTCGCTCGAACAGCGAGACGATTTCCTGCATCGCGGCCACTTCATCTTCGCCTTCGATGCGGACGATGACCGGGGTGCCCTGGCCGGCAGCCAGCAACATGACGCCCATGATGCTCTTGGCGTTCACCTCGCGGCCCTTGGCCGCCAGCGTGGCGTTGCAGCGGAAGCCGGCCAGCGTCTGCACGAGCTTGGCGGTCGCGCGCGCATGCAGGCCCAGGCGGTTGGAAATAGTGAGTTCGCGCTCAAGCATCGTCGTGAATGACTCCATTGCGTGCGCCGGCGGCGGCGGTCGCCGGCAGTTCGTCCAGTCCCTGTTCCGAATAGTTCATCACCCGCAGCAGCATCGGCAGGCTCAACGCCGAGACGCGCCGGACCGGCGTGCCCAGGCGGGCGAGCTTGCCGGCCAGGTTGCTGGGGCTGGCCCCGTACAGGTCGGTCAGCACCAGCACACCGTCGCCGCCGTCCACGCGCCGCAGCGCGGCGGACGCCTGCGGCAGCAGCGCGTCCAGGTCGGCGTCGAACGGCACCTCGAAGGCCTCTGCCTTCAGGGGCAGTTGCCGCAACAGCGCCGTGGCGACGGCGAGGATCGCCGCACCCACGCCGGGATGAGTCACAAGAAGAATGCCACAGGCCATGCTGGAACGTTAACAGACCGGCATGACGCGCTGGAAGCCGCGCCGGTGGAACGATGCGGCGCCCGGAGTGGGCGTCAGTCCATCTCCGGTCCGCCCCGCTCTTGTCAGTCCAGTTCCCGGTGGAAGGTGGCCACTTCCTCCCAGCCCTGCTCGCGCGCATGCCGGGCGAGCGTCTCGGCCAGGTACACGGAGCGGTGCTTGCCGCCGGTGCAGCCGAAGGCGATGGTCACGTAACTCCGGGTCTCGCCGCGCAGGCGTGGCAGCCAGGTGTCCAGGAAGCCGCTCACCTGGCCGACGTACTCGGCGACCTCCGGTTGCGCGTCCAGGAACGTCCGCACCTTCGGGTCGCGGCCGGCATACGGGCGCAGGTCCGGGTTCCAGTGCGGGTTGGGCAGCACGCGGGCGTCGAAGACGAAGTCGGCATCGGCCGGCACGCCGCGCTTGTAGGCGAAGGATTCGAACAGCAGCGACAGCTGTGCGCTCTTGTTGAAGGCGAACTCGGCGATGATCCGGCGCCGCAGCTGGTGCACGTTGAGCTGGCTGGTGTCGATGATGACATCGGCTTCCGCGCGCAACGGCTCGACGATGGTGCGCTCCTGCCGGATGGCTTCCTGTAGCGACAGGCCGCCATGGCCCAGCGGATGCCGGCGACGGGTATCGGAATAGCGCCGCAGCAGGACCTCGTCGCTGGCGTCGAAGAAGATCAGCCGGCCTTCCAGCCCCAGCTGCGCAAGGGCGGCGCGCCATTGCGCCAACCGGGACAGATCGCTCTGGCGGCTGCGCACGTCGATGCCGACCGCGATCTTCGGCGGCAGTTCGTCCTCGCGCATCAGGCTGCGCACGAACGAAGGCAGCAGGTCCACCGGCAGGTTGTCGACGCAGTAGTAGTCCAGGTCCTCGAAGGTCTTCAGGGCGACCGACTTCCCCGAACCGGACAGGCCGCTGACGATGACGACGGTGGGCGCAGGCGGGGGCGGTGCGCCGTTCTCGTCGTGCGCCGGGTCGGCCTGCGGGGCGGTCGGGTCCGTCATGGGGTGCTGCGCTCGAGCAGGTTGCTGTGGCGCGCGATGAACATGGCGGCGGGGTCGATGCCCTTCGTCCGCAGGATGTGCAGGCGCGTCGCCGCTTCGGTGAGCACGGCCAGGTTGCGGCCGGGCATCACCGGCAGGGTGATCAGCGGCACGTCGAGGTCCAGTACGTGGCGCGTGCCGGAGTCGCCGGTCAGGCGCTCGTAGCCATGCGGGTTGGGCTCGGTCATCGGGCGCGTGAGGTGGACGATCAAGCGCAGGTACTTGTTCTTCTTCACCGCCGTGTCGCCGAACATCTCGCGCACGTTGAGCACGCCCAGGCCGCGCACTTCCAGCAGGTCCTGCAGCAGCTCGGGGCAGGTGCCGTCCAGCACGTCCGGCGCGATCTGGGTGAATTCGGGCGCGTCATCGGCGACCAGGCGGTGCCCACGGCTGAGCAGTTCCAGCGCGAGTTCGCTCTTGCCGGATCCGGCTTCGCCGGTGATCAGCACGCCGATCGAATAGATCTCCATGAAGACGCCGTGCAGCGTCACCCGCGGCGCCAGCGTGCGCGCGAGATGGTAGGAGATGTGGTTGAGCAGTTCGTGGCCGCGCTTGGGCGAGACCCAGAGCGGCGTGTCGTTCTCGTTGGCGGCCTCGCGCAGGTCCTCGGGGCACGACTGGTTCTTGCTGATGACCAGGGCCAGCGGCTTGGCTTGCACGATCTTCTCGATGGTTTCCCAGCGCTGGCGCGAATCCAGCGAGTCGAGCCAGGTCAGCTCCTCCGTGCCGAGGATCTGCACCTTGTTGGGATACACGGCATTGAGGTAGCCGGCCAGCGATGGGCGTCGCGAAAGGGTGTCGCCGGCTTCCAGCACCCGCTTCTCGCCTTTCTGGCCCGCCAGCCAGCGCAGGACCAGCTTGTCCTTCTGGTGGTCGAACAATTCACGGGCGGTGATGCTGGTGTTCATCATGCGGAGGCGGCCGGCAGGAAGAGGGTGCCGGTTCGCGAGCGGACGGTGGAATCGGCGAGGCCAGTGTAAAGGGGCGGTGCCTGCTTCGCGACCGCAGAGGGCCGCTCCGTTGCGGAGCGGCCCGGGGACAGGGCGCGGCGATCGCCGCGCATCGACTCAACCGATCAGTTCGCCGCGCACACCGATGCGCTGAACGTCGGAACGTTTTTCCTTGTGTTTGACCAGCAGGCGATCGAGTTTGTCTGCCAGGACATCGATGGCGGCGTACATCGTCTGCGCGCCGGCGTCGGCATGCAGGGTGCGGCCGGCGACGTTGATCGTGGCTTCGGCCAGGTAATCGGGCTTGCGGGTCCCCAGTTGCGTACGGACTTCGAAGGGTTGATCGAAGTGGCGTTCCAGCCGCTTCAGCTTGGTCTCGACATATTCGCGCAGGGCGGGAGTGACTTCGATTTCATGGCCGTAAGTCTCGATACGCATGTGTGCCTCCTTCGGGTCTGTAGAGCCGCGCGGCTGCGCGGAACGCGTGTCAGGTGAACTGACAACGCAGGTGCGTCTGGGTTCCTGCAATTCCTCCTTCGTGGAGCGATGGAAAAGGCTGCCTTCAGGGACAAGATGGACCCGTTGGCGGCAACTATCAACCGTCCGCGTGCATTTTTTGCGAGCGCGAGGCGAGGTGTTAGGAAAGTGTTTCGGGCGACGCGTACGCGGTCACGGAAACGGCTTGCGCCGGTCGTCGGTTCAGCCGATGCGCACGCGCTCGTGAGAAGACAGGATGTTCAGCGCTTCGCGGTACTTGGCCACGGTGCGGCGCGCCACCGGGATGCCGGACGCCTTGAGCAGGTCCGCCAGCTTGGCGTCGGACAGCGGCTTGCGCGGATTCTCCGCATCCACCAGTCGTCGGATCATGGCCTGGATGGCGGTGCTGGAAGCCTCGCCGCCGCCTTCGGTGTCGATGCCCGAGGCGAAGAAGGAGCGCATGGGCAGGGTGCCGCGCGGCGTGCGCACGTACTTGCGCGCGATGGCGCGCGACACGGTCGATTCGTGCAGGCCGACGTCTTCGGCCACATCGCGCAGAGTGAGCGGGCGCAACGCCTGCTCGCCGAATTCCAGGAACCCGGCCTGCTGGTGCAGCAGGCAGCGCATCACCTTGAGCAGCGTTTCGCCCCGGGCTTCGACACTCTTGAGCAGCCAGCGCGCTTCCTGCAACTGCGCCTTGAGGTAGCCGGCATCGCTGTCGCCGCACTGGCGGATCATCTGCTCGTAGCCGCGATGGATGGTGATGCGCGGCAAGGTGTTGCCCGCGAGCGCCGCGCGCCACACGCCGCGCTGGCGCCAGACCACGCAGTCGGGCACCACGTAGGTGTCGTGCGACAGGTCGCCGACCTGCGCACCGGGCTTGGGGTCGAGCGTGCGCAGCAGCTGTAC
This sequence comes from Pseudoxanthomonas sp. Root630, assembly GCF_001427585.1. Taxonomy (GTDB): domain Bacteria; phylum Pseudomonadota; class Gammaproteobacteria; order Xanthomonadales; family Xanthomonadaceae; genus Pseudoxanthomonas_A. The sequence continues at coordinate 209,038 of NZ_LMGY01000001.1, forward strand.
CGCTTCCTCGACCTCGGCGACGGGAAGTTTCATTTCCTGCGCGATGCCGGCCACGCCACTGCGAGGCAGGCGTTCCAGTGCGGTCTCGGCGATCCTGATCGCCAGTGCCTTGCCGGGCGTGTCGTCGCTGAGCACCGACAGCTGCAGATGCAGGCATTCGCCGAGCGAGCGCGCCGCCACGCCGACGGGATCGAAGCGCTGCACCTGGTGCAGCACCACGAGGATGTCGTCCTCCGCGGCCTCGATCTCGGGGCGCAACGCCTCGACGATGTCGGAAAGCGGTTCGCGCAGGTAGCCGTCGTCTTCCAGTGCGTCGATCAGTGCGGCGCCGATCGTGCGATCGCGCGGAGACAGGTGGGACAGGTGCAGTTGCCACAGCAGGTGGCCGTGCAGGGTGTCCGCTTCGACCACGCGCTCGGCGGGGCTGCCGTTCTCGTCGTCGTCGAATGAGCCGCCGCCGGACGAGGTCCAGGGACCATCGTCGGGAGACCAGTCATCGCGCGCTTCGCCTCCCTCGCCTTCGCCTTCTTCGCTGCGCGTGCGTTCGGCGGGCGGGGCCTCCTCCTCGTTGCCGCGGGGCGCGGTGGACTCCTGGTCGGATTCCACCCAGTCGAGGAGGGGGTTGGTTTCGACGGCCTCGGTCAGTTCGACTTCGAGTTCCGTGGTCGACATCTGCAACAGGCGGATGGCCTGACGCAACTGCGGCGTCATGACCAGATGCTGTCCCAGCGATGTCTGAAGGCGTGGCTTCATTCCCGACCTTGGAAACCCGAGGCGGCCAAAAGCCGCCGACGGGGATCACAGGCGGAAGGTCTCGCCCAGATAGACCCGGCGTACGTCCGGATTGGCCAGCAATGCGTCCGGGGCCCCCTGCGCCAGAACGCTACCGGCATTGAGGATATACGCCCGGTCGCAGATTCCCAAGGTTTCGCGCACGTTGTGGTCGGTGATGAGGACGCCGATGCCGCGATCCTTGAGGTGTTTCACGATGCGCTGGATCTCGCCGACCGAGATGGGGTCGACGCCGGCGAAGGGCTCGTCCAGCAACATCAGGCGCGGCCGGGCCGCCAGGGCGCGCGCGATTTCCACGCGCCGCCGTTCGCCACCGGAGAGGCTGGCGCCCAGTTGGTCGGCGACGTGGGTGATCTGCAGCTCGTCCAGTAGCGAGGCCAGTTCGAGGTCGATGCCGGCCGCATCCAGGTCCTCGCGCAGCTCCAGCACCAGCCGGACGTTGTCGGCCACCGACAGCTTGCGGAACACCGAGGGCTCCTGCGGCAGGTAGCCCACGCCGAGCTTGGCGCGGCGGTACATGGGCTCTGCGGTGATGTCCTTGCCATCGAGCTCGATGGTGCCGGCGTCCGCGGCGACCAGGCCGACGATCATGTAGAAGCAGGTGGTCTTGCCGGCGCCGTTGGGGCCCAGCACGCCGACCACTTCGCCGGGCTGCAGGGTCAGGCCGAAGTCGGCGACGACCTCGCGTTGCTTGTAGCGCTTGCGCAGTCCCTTCGCGATCAACATCAGTTCTTGCCCTGTGCCGGCGCGGCGGTCTTCGGCGGGATCACGGTCTTGATGCGCGAACCATCGCCGCCGGCCTGCATGTTGCCGGTCTTGGTGTTGTAGACCATGCGCTGGCCGCTGTTCGAACCGCGATCCGACTTGACGGTGTAATTGCCGATGAAGGTGATGGTCTCGGTCTTCATGTCGTATTCCACGCGGTCCGCCTGCGCGTCCATCCAACTGCCGTTGTCCATCTGCTGCTTCATCTTCACCTGCTTGCCGGTGAAGACCGTGCGCGAGATCTCGCCGCCGGCCATGTAGATCTCGGCCGCGCTCGAGCGGATCTCCAGCGAGCCCTGGGTGACCACCACGCCGCCCGACAGCAGGGTCTTGCCGTCGCCTTCGAGGTTGCCGGACTGGCCACCGGCGTCGATCGACATGGCCTGGTTGCGGTCCGTGGACTTGGCCGCCGCACCTGCGGCAGGCAGCAGGAGCAGCAGTGCGGCGCTAGCGAGCAGAACGCGGTTCATAGATGGATTTCACCTGGGATTTGAATTCGTAGGCCTTGGTCTTGAGATTGGTCTCGAAACCACGCCCGGTCAGTCTAGAGCCGGGCTGGGTGACCGTCACCTCGTCGTCGGTCTGAGCGAGGTCGCGGTCGGGGAATACATTCAGTGACGCCGTGCGGAAGTCCGCCTGGCGCGCGCTGCCCGCCGGCGAGGTCCCGTGCACGTCGCCGCGCAGGCGCAGCTCCTCGCCCTTGGCGCTCAGCCAGCCGGTCTTCGAGCGCAACTCCCACGAGCGGCCCTGTTCCTCCGGCAGCAGGAACAGCGGGGTGGCGATCGTGTAGGTCTCGTCGCGGGGGTCGCGGGTCATCAGTGGCGCACGGACCGCCACGGCTTCCTTGCCCTCGCCGTTGAGCGCGATCATCTCGAAGTCGCGCATGACGTAGTCGGAGCGGTCCGCCAGCACACGGTTCGGCGGCGGGATGTCGCGGTTCTTCCAGGCGGACCAGCCGCTGACGATGGCGGCCAGCAGCAGCACCAGGCCGAGGACGGCGCGCCAGCTCATGCCATCCCCCCCTCGAACGCCGGCGCATGGCCCTGCGCGCCCAGCAGCAGGTCGCAGGCTTCGCGGGCCGCGCCCTGGCCGGCGGGCCGGCGGGTCCGCCAGTGCGCGCGGCGGGCGGTCCACGGGTGTGCGTCGGCGGGTGCGATGGCCAGGCCCACGGCATCGAAGGGGGGCACGTCCGGCAGGTCGTCGCCCATGAAGGCCACTTCGTCCAGCCCGATGGCCAGCGTCGTGCAGAGTTCGCGCACCTTCGCCAGCTTGTCCTTGGTGCTCGTGAAGACCTGTACGCCCAATTCGCGCCCGCGGGCCGCGGCGACGGTGCCGCCCCGGGCCGTGATGAAGGCGACCTCGATGCCGGCCCGCTTCAGCAGGACCAGCCCCTGGCCGTCCTGGACATGGAAGGCCTTCTGCTCGCGACCCTCGCCGTCCAGGTAGATGCGGCCATCGGTCAGCGTGCCATCCACGTCGAAACACGCCAGGCGGATGCGCGTGGCGCGGGCCAGCACATCGTCGGTCAGGTCGTGGAGATGGCGCAGGGGCATAGGCTCAGGATGGGGTGGGGAAGGCGGCACGGCAAGCCGGTTGCGGGAGGGAAACGCGGTTACACCACGCGGGCGCGCAACAAGTCGTGAATGTTGAGGGCACCGACCGGGCGCTGTTCATCATCCACCACCAGCAGACCGCTGATCTGGTGGGTTTCCATCAGGCGCGCCGCTTCCACGGCGAGCTGGTCGGCACCGATCGTCTTGGGCTGGCGCGTCATCACGTCGGCGATCCGCGCGCTGCGCAGGTCCAGCGCCGGGTTGTCGAGGGTACGGCGCAGGTCGCCGTCGGTGAAAAGCCCTGCCAGGCGCCCATCGGCATCGACCACGGCGGTCATGCCCAGGCGCTTGCGGCTCATCTCCACCAGCGCTTCGCTGAGGGTGGCGGAAACGTCCACGCGCGGCACGTCGTCGCCGGCATGCATGACATCGGTGATGTGCAGCAGCAGGCGGCGGCCGAGGCTGCCGGCCGGGTGGGAGCGGGCGAAATCGTCGGCGGTGAAGCCGCGGGCATCGAGCAGGGCCACGGCCAGCGCATCGCCCATCGCCAGCGAGGCGGTGGTGCTGCTGGTGGGGGCGAGATCGAGCGGGCAGGCCTCTGCCGGCACGCTCACGTCCAGGTGGATATCGCTTTCGCGCGCCAGCGTGGACTGCGGCCGGCCGGTCATGGCGATGACGGTATTGCCCTGGCGCTTGAGCACCGGCAGCAGCGTCAGCACTTCGTCGGATTCGCCGGAGTACGACAGCGCCAGCACCACGTCGGCATCGGTGATCATGCCCAGGTCGCCGTGGCCGGCCTCGCCCGGATGGACGTAGAACGCAGGCGTGCCGGTGGAGGCGAGCGTCGCGGCGATCTTGCGCGCCACATGGCCGGACTTGCCCATGCCGGTGCACACCACGCGGCCGTGGCCGGCCAGGATCGCGTGGCAGGCGGCCGAGAACGTGCCGTCCAGGCGGGCCGCCAGGGCATCCAGTGCGCGCGCCTCGATCTCGATGACCCGGCGTCCGCTGGCGGCCAGGCTGGCAGGCAGGACGGAGCGGGACAGGGGGTTCGGCTGGGACATGCGGATGGGGCGCCGACGGTTAGAATGGCCGGGTATTTTATTAGGAAAGCCCGTTGGACGCCGAAACCATCCGTAAACTGATCGAATCCGGCCTGCCGGGCGCCCAGGCCGACGTCCAGGGCGACGATGGCGTCCATTTCGAAGCCACCGTCGTGGCCGAGGCCTTCCGCGGCAAGCTGCCGCTGGCGCGCCACCGCCTCGTCTACGCGACCCTGGGCGAGCGCATGGGCGGCGAGATCCACGCCCTGCAGCTGCGCACGCTGACGCCTGAAGAAGCGGCCGCGGCGCCCTGACGCCTCGCGATTCCGTCCCCACTCTCCTCTCCGACCTTTCCTTCCGGACTTCCATGCAGAAGATCATCGTTACCGGTGGCAACGCGCTCAACGGCGAAGTCACCATCTCCGGCGCCAAGAACGCCGTGCTCCCCATCCTGTGCGCGACCCTGCTGGCGGATGCGCCGGTGGAAATCACCAACGTGCCGCACCTGCACGACGTGGTGACCACGGTGAAGCTGCTGGGCGAGCTGGGCGCCGGCATCACCATCGACGAGGGCACGCTGGCGAAGGGGCGCGGCATCACCGTCGATCCGACCACCGTCAGCCGCTTCGTGGCGCCGTACGAGCTGGTCAAGACGATGCGCGCCTCGATCCTCGTGTTGGGCCCGTTGGTCGCGCGCCACGGCGCGGCGGTGGTGTCGCTGCCGGGCGGCTGCGCGATCGGTTCGCGCCCGGTCGACCAGCACATCAAGGGCCTGCAGGCGCTCGGGGCGGAGATCACCGTCGAGAACGGCTACATCAAGGCCCGCGCGGCGCGCCTGAAGGGCACCCGGTTCGTGTTCGACATGGTCACCGTGACCGGCACCGAGAATGTCATGGCGGCCGCCACGCTCGCCGAAGGCACCACCGTGCTGGAAAACGCCGCGATGGAGCCGGAGGTCACCGACCTGGCCGAGTGCCTCAATGCGCTGGGCGCGAAGATCGAAGGCGCCGGCACGTCGCGCATCGTGATCCATGGTGTCGAACGCCTGGGCGGCGGTCGCCACTCGGTGGTGCCGGACCGCATCGAGACCGGCACGTTCCTCGTGGCCGGTGCCATGACGGGCGGCAAGGTGATCGTGCGCAACGCGCGCCCGGACACGCTGGAGGCCGTGCTCGACAAGCTGACCGAAGCCGGCGCGACGATCGAAACCACCACCGACAGCATCACCCTCGACATGCACGGCAAGCGACCGAAAGCGGTCAGCCTGACCACGGCGCCGTACCCCGCATTTCCCACCGACATGCAGGCGCAGTTCATGGCGCTCAACTGCGTGGCGGACGGCGTGGGTGTGATCAACGAGACGATCTTCGAAAACCGCTTCATGCACGTCAACGAACTGCTGCGCCTGGGCGCCGATATCCGCGTCGAAGGCCACACCGCCATCGTGCGCGGCGTTGAGCGGCTGGGTGGCGCGCCGGTGATGGCGACCGACCTGCGCGCGTCGGCATCGCTGATCCTGGCGGGCCTGGTAGCCGACGGCGAAACCACCATCGACCGCATCTATCACCTGGATCGTGGCTACGAGAACATCGAAGAAAAACTCGGTGGGCTCGGCGCGAAGATCAGGCGCGTGTCGTGAGTCGGCCCGATCCGGCACTGTCGGGCATCCGGCCGCGATTCCCGCTGCGCCGCAAGATCCTGCTAGGCATCGTGGTCGCGCTGCTGGCGCTGGTGGCGTGGCTGCACTACACGGGTTCCGCGGCCACCCATGGCATCACCACCCGGGACATGGACTGGAACGCGGATGGCACGGTCACGCAGGGCGAGATCGCGCAGGCGATCTTCACCGTGGTGGTGGAGCAGAAGCAGGATGGCCGGCGGCAGTGCGACACCTTCGCCTGGCGAAGCGGAGCGGGCACGATCCGGATGGATTGCAAGACCGTATTCCAGGCCGACGCAGTCCCGGCCAAGGAATGAAGAAAGCCCGGCATTGCCGGGCTTTTTCATGGTGCTTCCCGTGCGTCAGCGCCAGGAAGTGAGTTGGAGTCGGAACACTTCGCTTCCATCCTCGCGCTGCACGATGCGCACAGGCGCGGGCACCCCGGCGGCAATCCATGCCGTCGTCTGTTTGCCGCCGGCGCTTTGCACCACTTTGGTGGTGTCCAGCGCGCGTCCTGCGACGGTGATCTTTTCGCGGCCGGCGACGCGGTAGGCCTGTGGCTTGGCTTTGCCGTTCTCCACCAGCCGGTAATTCATCGTGGTGCGCCCGAACCCGACGTCGCGCACGAGCGCCAGATTCACCAGCAATGCATCCATGTCGCCGGTCTGCATGGCCACCGGACCTGCGCGCTGGGGCTTCACGTCGCCCGTCCAGCGCACCCGCATCGCCCGCCAGTCGTAGTGGGTGACGATCGATCGCGTTTTCATCAGATAGGTGGAGCGGTCGCTTCCGCCAAGGGGCCGATAGCGGCCGGCGGCATCCTCGAAGACCGTGGCCTGGCTGATGTTCGCCACCGAGTTGCGGATGCCCATCGAGTAGGTCCAGCGTGTGCCCTGTTGCGTCAGCGACATGGCGCCACCTGCGGAGATGCCTTTGAAGGAGGCTTCGTACTGCGCGGTGAACGGCGTGAGCGCCAGTGCAGGCGCGGCTACCCACGACAGCAGGGCAACGCAGGTGGCGGAGAGCGGGATGGACATCCGTGTCACGGCCGGCCTCGCTTCAGCGCCAGGATTTCAGCGTCAGGTCGATGGTGTCCTGGCCGTTCTCGCGTTGCAGGATGCGCGCGGGCACCGGCGCATCGGCCACTACCCACACGATGGTCTGCTTGTCGCCGTCGGTACGGATGACCTTGGTGGCGTCCTGCGCCTTGCCGCCCAGGGTGATGCGTTCCTTGCCGGCGACCTGGTAGGTCATCGCCTTGGCGCGGCCGTTCTCGACCATGCGGTACGTCAGCGGCTTGCCGGCGACGACATCGCGCACGATGGCCAGGTTGACCAGGAGCGCGTCCATGTCGCCCGCCTGCAGTTTCACCGGGCCGGCGCGATCGGGCTTGATGTCGCCGGTCCAGGTCGCCTGCGCCTTCGACCAGTCGTACACGGTGTTGACGTTCTTCTTCTTGATCAGCAGGCGCGAGCTGTCGCTGCTGTTCAACGGACGCATGCGGCCATCCTGCTCGTCGAACACGGTCTTCTGGCTGAGATCGACAGCCTGGTTGCGTACGGTCAACGTGTATTGCCAGCGATTGCCCGGCTGCGGTGCGACCACCATCTGGCCTTCGCCGCTCATGCCGAGGGCGCTGGCGTTGTAGTTCGCGGTGAAAGCCTCCACGGCGAGCGCCGGTGCGGCGGCGGCGCCGAGCAGCATCGCGGCGATCAGCATGCGCGGGATGGGGAAGGGCTTCTTCGTCATGCTCAGGGCACTCCTTGGTATTCGACCAGGCGCAGATCGATGCCGTCCTGACCGTCCTCCCGCTGCAGGATGCGCACGGGGGTGGGTACGCCGTCGGCGACCCAGAAAATCGTTTCGTCGTTGCCGCCATTGGTGCGGCTGACACGCAAGGCACTGTAGCTCAGATCATCGACGGCGACCGTCTCCGCCTCGGCGGATACGGCATAGGCGTATTCGCGGACGCGGCCATTGTCGACCACGCGATAGGTGAGTTGCCGGCCGGGCGCGGCATCGCGGATGACGGCCAGGTTCATCAGCAGCGCACTGAGGTCGCCCGCCTGCAGTGGCAGCGGGGCGCGGCGGTTCTTCTTGATGTCGCCCTGCCATTGCGCCGTGTGAGTGGTCCAGTCGTAGGTGCCGACCATCTTCTTTCCCATCAGCAGGGCGTGACGGACGGTGGCCTGGCTACGGGGACGGAACAGGTCGCCTTCCACGTCGAAGACGGTGCTCTGTTCGATGTTCAGGCCCGCCAGCCGCGCGAAACCGCGCGTGCCCTTCACGTTGAGGTCGATCTGCCACTGTTCCCCGCCACGCGGCACGACCTTCATGCTCGCGCTGCCTGCCAGCTTGCCCTCGTTGTAGGCCTGGTAGCTGGCCACGAAGGGCTCCAGCGCCTGGGCAGGCACTGCCAGTCCGGCCAGGAGCAGGCCAAGCAGGGGGAGGCGTAGGTTGAAGGGCATCCGGAGGGGCGGCGTCAGGGAATCAAACGGTCGGTTGAATCTAGAGACAGGGGATTTAATAGCGCCTGACCATGACGGAATGCCGTATCTCCCTGTTCAGCTAACTCGCCGGCCACCGCGAGCCGCAGGGCCGCCACCAGCAGGGCATGTTCACGCGGCAACAGCCGTGCCGCGAGGGTTTCAGGGGTGTCGCCGGCCGTGATCGGGATGCGCACCTGGCCGATGACGGCGCCCGCATCGAGTTCAGGCACCACGAAGTGCACGCTGGCGCCATGTTCGGCGTCGCCAGCCTCCAGGGCGCGGGCGTGGGTATGCAGGCCGCGGTATCTGGGCAGCAGGGAGGGATGGATGTTCAGCAGCCGGCCGCGGAAGCGCGCGATGAAGGCTTCGCCCAGGATGCGCATGTAGCCGGCGCAGACGATCCAGTCCGGTCGCGATGCGGCAACGGCGTCGGTCAGTGCGGCTTCGTAGGCCGTTCGGTCGGGAAAGCCGGAGGGCTTGGCGCTCCAGCGGGCTGCGGGCGGCACGAGCTGGAGCGCGGGCGCCGCCGGACGGTCGGAGAACACGCCTGCGACCTCGGCCTCCAGCGTGCCCGCTTCGATGGCCCGCAGGATCGCCTGCAGGTTGCTGCCCCTGCCGGACGCCAGGATGGCGATGCGGGCCGTCATGGCGCGACCTGCCTGCGCTCGGCGCGCGCCAGTGGCCAGGTCGCGAGGGCGCCGAGCGTGGCGAGCAGCATGTCGGCGTGGGCATCCCAGACATCGCCCTGCTGGCCGTTGTAGGACTCGGCGGCGTCCGGCGACATCGTCAGCGCGATGCCCCATTCCAGCCACTCGTAGACCAGGCTGCTGCACATGATGAGCATCACCGCGCCGCCGAAGGCCTGACCCAGCGTCAGCGCCGGCCAGCGCTGGCGCAGCCAGTGCCAGATCGCCGGGGCGAAACATACGCCGTATATCAGGTGGATGAAGCGGTCGAAGTGGTTCCGTCGCCAGCCGAACGTCTCCGCAGGCGACCAGCCGAACGCGGCCTGCAGCCACGCGTCGTACGGCACGTAGGAGTAGAGCCAGCGTGCGCCGACGCAGTGCGCCACGATGAAGGCGCAGATGAGCACGAAATGGAGCGGCCGGAGGGGCCAGCGACGGTCGTGCCACCACAGCCAGCCCAGGCCCAGCACCGTCAGGCTGCTGTGCATGGCCTGTTCGACGGGCCAACGCGGCGCGATCCAACTGGCCGCGAACACGACCAGCGTCAGGCCGAAGGCGATCCCCTTGGCGCGCGACATCGCGCCGCTCAACCGATGCGGACGCGCTCGCCGCCCTGGGCCGGCACCACCTGGCCGATCTGCCAGTGCGCCAGCTGCAGGCGCGCGAGGTCGGCCTGCACGGCCGGCACCTGGTCTGGCGCCACCACCAGCACGAAGCCGATGCCGCAGTTGAACGTGCGCCACATTTCGGTGTTCTCCACCGCGCCTTCGCGCTGCAGCCAGTCGAATACCGGCGGCAGCGCCCATGCGCTGGCGTCGATCTCCAGGCCCAGGCCGTCGGGAATGACGCGGATGATGTTCTCGGTCAGGCCGCCACCGGTGATGTGCGCCATGCCGTGCATGTCATGCGCCTGCAGCAGTTCCAGGATCGGCTTCACGTAGAGCGTGGTCGGTGCCATCAGTGCATCGGCGAGCTTCACGCCGCCGACGTCGATGTCGGACGGGCGACCGGCGCGGTCGTAGATGCGACGGACCAGCGAATAGCCATTGGAATGCGGGCCACTGGAGGCGATGCCGATCAGCACGTCGCCGGCGCGCACCTTGGCGCCGTCCAGCAGGCGCGATTTCTCCACCGCGGCCACGCAGAAGCCGGCGAGGTCGTACTCGCCCGGGCCGTACATGTCCGGCATTTCCGCCGTCTCGCCGCCGATCAGTGCGCAGCCGGAGAGCTCGCAGCCGCGGGCGATGCCGCCCACCACGGCCACCGTGGTGTCGACGTCGAGCTTGCCGGTGGCGAAGTAGTCGAGGAAGAACAGCGGCTCGGCGCCCTGCACCAGCACGTCGTTGACGCACATGGCGACCAGGTCGATGCCGATCGTGTCGTGACGGCCCAGCTGCTGCGCGAGCTTGAGCTTGGTGCCCACGCCGTCGGTGCCGGAGACCAGCACGGGCTCGCGATACTTGCCCGACAGGTCGAACAGGGCCCCGAAGCCACCCAGGCCGCCCATCACCTCGGGGCGGAAGCTGCGCTTGACCAGCGGCTTGATGCGTTCGACCAGTTCGTTGCCGGCGTCGATGTCGACACCCGCGTCGCGATAGGTCATCGGGGTGGGGGCGGGCGTCGTCGGCTGGGTCACGGGCGGTCTTCGGCGGGGCAAGAGGCGTGATTTTAAAGGAATCGCCACCGGAATCGGCCGGCCTGAACGGCTGGCGTTGGCGAGGGCAGGTCATTCGGGCAACAATTCGGGGGGTCTGAAGAGCTCAAGGACGCTCGATGCGCCGTATTTCCGGTTTTGCCCTCGCTGCCGCGCTGCTCCTGGCCGCCACGCTCACGACGCTCCCCGTACAGGCCCAGTCCGGCCTGCGCACGGAAGGCGATGCCGTGTCGGCGCGCGGGCTGTACCAGGCGGAAGTGCCGGTCAACGGCCAGGGCGAAGCGGAGCGCCAGGGCGGTTTCGCGCGCGCGCTGGGCAGCGTGCTCGGCAAATTGTCGGGCGACCGCGGCGTGATGTCGCGTCCGGGCGTGGGCGCCGAACTGCGCAACGCCAAGGACTACGTCGATGGCTACGACTACCGCCAGGACCAGGGCACGTCGGCTTCCGGCGCCCCCACGTTCCGCACCACGCTGGTCGTGCGTTTCGACGAAGACCAGGTGAATGGCCTGGCCGGCGCGCTCGGCCTGCCGATCTGGCCCCAGCCGCGCCCCAAGCCGGTGGTGTGGCTGGCGATCAACGATGGCAGCGGTCCTCGCCTGGTAGGCCTGCCGCAATCCAACGCCGCGCGCCCGCTGCTGAATCGCGCGGTCGAGCGCGGTTACAGCCTCGGCCTGCCCGCCGGCGGTGCTGCGGAGCAGGCGCTGGTCGGCGCCATCTGGCGCCAGGACACCGCCGCCGTGGCGCGTGCGTCCTCGCGCTACAGCCCGCCCATGCAGGTGATCGGCAAGCTGTACCGCGACAAGAGCGGCTGGACGGCCGACTGGGTGTTCGTCGATGCCGGCAAGGTGCTGGCGAAGTGGTCGATCACCGACGCCGATGCGCGGCGCGCGATGGCGTCCGGTGCCGATGGCACGGCCGATGCGCTGGTGAAGCGCTACGGCAAGCGGGGTACTGCCGGACCGGCGGGCACCTATCGCGTCGTGTTTTCCGGCGTGCGCAGCACGGATGACTACCTGCGCCTGACCGGCCACCTGCAGAAGATGGCCGTCGTCCGTCGCATCACGCCGGTGCGCGCGAGCGGCGATACGCTTGAGTTGGATCTCGAACTGGTCTCCGGCCTGGCCGGCTTCCGCCGCACGATGGGCGACCAGGCACCTTTCACCGGGGGCGAAGGCGAGCCGCCTGCCTTCCAGATGCGCTGACCTGGGGATCGCATGGACCTTTCTTCCTCGCCGGTAGGAACGCTGGCCCGCCGTTGGCAATGGCTGTTCATCGCCCTGATCGTGGGGTGGCTGATCTGGCTGCTGGCGCCGGTACTGACGCCGTTCGTCTGCGCCGCACTGCTGGGCTGGCTGGGCGATCCCTGGGTGGATCGCCTGCAGCGCACGGGGCGCTCGCGGACCACGGCCGTGGTGCTGGTGTTCACGCTGATGCTGCTGTTGCTGGTGCTCGCGCTGGTGATCCTGGTGCCGATGATCGAGCGCCAGGTGGTGACGGTGATCGAATCGTTGCCGGCCTACCGCGACTGGTTCGTGCAGACGGCGTTGCCTTGGGTCGAACGTCGCACCGGCCTGGAACTGGTGGCCTGGCTGGATCCGGACCGACTGACCGAATGGGTGCGCGGCCACTGGCAGCAGGCCGGCGGCGTCGCGGCGACGTTGTTCGGTTATTTCTCCCGTTCCGGCTTCGCGGTGATGGCGTGGATCGCCAATCTCGTGCTGCTGCCGATCCTGACGTTCTACTTCCTGCGCGACTGGGACCTGCTGGTGGAACGCATTGCCGCGCTGGTGCCGCGCGACCACATCGCGACGGTCAACCGGTTGGCGCTGGAATCGAACGAAGTCCTCGGCGCCTTCCTGCGCGGACAGTTCCTGGTGATGCTGGCGCTCGGCGCGATCTATGCGATCGGCCTGTCGGTGGTGGGCCTGAAGGTCGGCCTGCTCGTAGGCATCATCGCCGGCCTGATCAGCTTCGTGCCTTACCTGGGCACCGCGAGCGGCATCGTGCTGGGTGTGATCGCCGCCCTGGTGCAGTCGGGCGGCGACTGGTCGCTGGTGGCGATGGTGATGGGCGTGTTCGTCGTCGGCCAGATGCTGGAGGGCTACGTGCTCACGCCGCGCATCGTCGGCGACCGCATCGGCCTGCATCCGGTGGCGGTGATCTTCGCCATCATGGCGGGCGGCCAGCTGTTCGGGTTCCTGGGCATGTTGCTGGCGTTGCCGATCGCGGCGATCGCGAACGTGCTGCTGCGCTTCGCCCACGAGCGCTATACCCAGAGCCGCCTCTATGCCGGCGACAGGCCTGCCATCCTGCTGGATTCCTACATCGACAAGGGCAGTCTGGAGCAGGCGTCCGAGCGGGGCAACGAAGCGCCGTGAGCAAAGCCCCGGGCGGTGCGAACGTGGGGCCGCAGCTGCCCCTGGCGCTGCGTTATCCCGCCGACCAGCGATTCGAAACGTTCGTCCGGCCGCCGGAAGGCGGTTTGCCGGGCCTGCAGGCGCTGGCGGTGCAGCCGGACGCGACGTGGACCTACATCGCGGGCGCTTCGCGTACCGGAAAGACCCACCTGGCGCTGGCACTGTGCGCCGCCACCGAGCAGCAGGGGCGGCGCGCCGCCTACCTCCCGATGATGGCCGCCGCCGGCCGTGCGCGCGAGGCGCTGGAAGCGCTGGAAGGTTACGACGTCATCGCGCTCGACGGCCTGGAAGCCATCGCCGGCAACCGCGAGGATGAAGTCGCGCTGTTCGATTTCCACAATCGTGCACGCGCGCAGGGACAGAACGTGCTCTACACCGCGCGAGGCATTCCGGACGAACTCGGCCTGGGCCTGCCGGACCTGCGCTCGCGCCTGCAGCAGTGCATGCGCGTCATGCTGGATCCGCTGGACGATGAAGGACGTCGCGATGTCCTCCGCGAGCGCGCGCACCGGCGCGGCCTGGTGCTGGAGGATGCCGCGCTCGACTGGCTGCTGACCCATACCCAGCGCGACCTGGGTGCGCTGGTCGCGCTGCTGGATACGCTCGATCGCGCGTCGCTCGCGGCGCAGCGCCGCATCACCGTCCCGTTCCTGCGGCAGACGCTGGGCAGCGGAAAGCCGCCGGCCGCCTGAGTCAGGGGCAACGCTCCGCGACTTCCTCCCACACCACGGGTTCCCAATAGGCGTTGTCGCGCAGGCTCTGGGTATCGAGCTTGTCGCGCAACAGGCGTGCACCGATGCGGTAGCTCGTGTTCGGCTTGATGTCGACCACCAGCGGCTTGTACGCCTTCGCCAACGCGAAGCGCTTCATCCTGTCTATCTGCACCAACTGCGCAGAACTCAGACGATTGGTGTCGATCAGTTCGCGCACGACCAGCACGTGCCGACCGACCGCGAGACGGTGGCGGTTGACCGGCTCGAGCGGCGTGCTGCGTCCATCCACCGTGGTGATGTCGGCACGGAACACGTCGCGGCTCTTGGGGACCGCGCCTGCCCGTGCACTCACGAACCCGCATGCACCCTTGGCGTCCGCGCCGATCTCGATGCGGTACGCCGGCACGGCCACCACTCCTGCCGAACCGCTGAGCTTCGTGGGCGTGCTGCCGCGCAGTACGTCGGCGACCACGCGTCCTTCGCCTCGCTGCATGGCCTGCTCCAGCAGCGGCGCCGGCGGTGAGGCGCCATCCAGCCGCACGCCGTTGAGCGCGACCAGCCGGTCGCCGACTTTCAACCCGATGCGCGCGGCCGGTCCATCGGGCGTCAATGCCATGACCGGCAAGCCGGATCGCTGCGCGGTACGTACATCGACCACCGCACCGAGTTCGTACCGGACCTGCGCCGGCTTCTGGATCACCTGGGGAGCGCCGGCGTCCTTGAGGTCGCCGCGCTCCGACATTTGCAGCAGGGCGGCATCCAGTTCGCGGGTCGATTGCGCGTGGCTGCTCGCAGCCGCGCCAACGATCAGGGCCGCGGCCAACAAGGCGCGCGTGGGAATGCGGGGAGTATCCATGGCAATCGCCTCAGATTTCGATGGGTTGGGGAAGGGCGGCGCTGCCGCTACGTGCCAGCGCCTGGCGTCGCTGCCAGAGCCATTGCAGTTCCTGCTCGCTGGCGCCGCGTTCGTAGGCGTGCTGCAGCTCGCGGTCGACAACGCGCAGCGGCTCTTCATGCACCGGTGCGCGCGGCGCGGCGGCGAATACGTCTGGCGCGGCAGCCGGAGGGGCGGCGACGCGCGTGTAGACGAAAGGCAGCGCGACCACGGCCAACACCGCCATGCAGCCCACGACGATGCGCCTGCGCCGTTCGTGCTGGCGCACACGGGCGAGGTGGATGCGTGGCCATAGGGCTGGCGGCAGATCCGGCTCCGGGAGGGCGGCCAGGCGCGCCTGGATCGATTCAGCGGTCATGGGAGGGAGCTCCATGGGGTTCGAGGTCCTCGCGCAGTCGCGCGAGTGAGCGCGAGAGCAGCGACTTGGACCAGCTGGGCGTGCGTCCGAAGCGGCGGGCGAGGTCCTCGTGCGACCAGCCCTCCATTTCGTGCAGCCATACGACAGTACGGGCGAGGGGAGGCAACCGTCGCAACAGGGCGTCCGCATCGACGGCGTCGGCCGGTGATGCGTGGGTCTCGTCCGCCAGCGTGGCGAGATCCGTTTCCGTGTCGGCGCGATGGTGCCGGCGCAGGCGATCGATGGCCAGGTTGGCGGCCACGCGTTTCAGCCAGGGCCGCAGCGGTGTGTCTTCGCGCAGGCCCGACAGGAAACCGAACATCCGCAGGAAGGTCTCCTGCGCGATGTCCTCCGCTTCCGCAGCGTTGCCCGTCAGCCGCAGCGCCAATGCGTGCACTGCGCGCGCATGGTCGTGGTACAGCGATTCGAAAGCCGCCTGGTCGCCACGCCGGGCCTGCCGGAGCAGGTGCGCTTCCGTGGCGGGGGCGTGGTCGGGGACACGGGCATCCATACACCCCACAGTACGTGCGAAGGACGTCTTCCGTCGCACCCGTGGACGCTAGGGCGCGAGCTCCCGGTTCAGGTCCGCCAGGCGCTCCGGCGTGCCGACATCGGTCCAGCGCCCCAACAGGCGCTCCCCCGTGATGCGGCCATCCGCCATGCCGGCATGCAGCAACGGCAGCAGCGGGAACCGTGGCTTTCCCGCCGCGGTGTCGCGGACCTGGGCGGCAGCGTGCCGTTGCCAGTCGTCGAGCAGGGCGGGACGGTAGATGCCCAGGCCTGCATAGGTGAGCCGGTGCTCGCCTTCGCGGTGCAGCGCGCCCGTTGCGTCGAGCGCGAAATCCCCGCGCGGCGCGAAGGCGGGCGGATCCACCAGTGCCAGATGCGCCAGCCCGCGGGGCTCGCGTGGCAGCCGGGCGAAGTCGAAGTCGGTCCAGATGTCGCCGTTGACGAGCAGGAATGGCGCCTCGCCCAGCAGCGCGCGCGCGTTGAGCATGCCGCCGCCGGTCTCGAGCGGCGTGTCGCCTTCGTAAAGGTAGTGGATCCGCAGGCCCCAGCGCTCGCCATCGCCGAGTGTCGACGGGAAGAGGTCGGCCAGCCAGCTGGTATTGACGACGACGTCCTGTACGCCGAGCGCCGCCAGCTTTTCCAGGTGCCAGACGATCAGCGGCTTGCCGCCGGCCTCGATCAGCGGCTTCGGTGTGTGGTCGGTCAGCGGCCGCATGCGCTCGCCAAGGCCCGCTGCGAAGACCAGGGCCTTCATGCGATCTCACCGCGGGCGTGCAGGACGGGCTTGATGCGGACATCAAGCAAGGTGCGCAGCCCCTCCAGCTCCGGATAGCGCGGCAGCACTTCGTCGAGATAGCGGATGAAGCGCGGCACGTCCGGCAGGTACCGGGTCTTGCCGTCGCGATAGTGCAGGCGCGAGAAGATGCCGAGGATCTTCAGATGCCGCTGGATGCCCATCCAGTCCGCGTCGCGCAGGAAAACCTTCAGTTCCGGCACGGGCAGGCCTGCGCGCGTGGCGCGCGCGTGGTAGCGAGCCAGCCAGCCATCGACGCGTTCCAGCGGCCAGCTCAGGAACGCGTCCTTGAACAGGCTCATCGCGTCGTAGGCGATCGGCCCGCGCACGCAGTCCTGGAAATCCAGCACCGCCGGCCCGGGCGTGACCGGCATCAGATTGCGCGGCATGAAGTCGCGATGGGTCAGCACGCGCGCCTGCGTCAGCGCGTTGTCCATCAGGCGGCGTTGCGCCAGTTCCAACCCCTCGGCTTCGCCGCAATCCAGCGTCAACCCCAGGTGGCGACGCAGGAACCATTCGTCGAACAAGCCCGCGTCGCGCTGCAGCAGCGCTTCGCCGAACTCGCCCATGCCCTCCGGCGGCGCGATCGCCTGCAGGCGCAGCAGCTGCTCAAGGGCGGCATCGAACCAGGTGTCGGCATTGTCGTCGCTGATGACGTGCGCGAGCGTTGGGCCGCCCAGGTCTTCCAGCAGCAGGAAGCCGTGCTCGATGTCGATGGCCAGCACCTCGGGCACGCGCACGCCGCCGCTTGCCAGAAGCTCGCGCATGGCCAGCCAGGGGCGCACGTCTTCCAGGCCCGGAGGCGAGTCCATCACGATGCGCCCGGGGCCATCGCCCAGGCTGCGCCAATAGCTGCGGAAGCCGGCATCCATCGACGCGCGTTCGAGCTGCGCGTATGGGTCGCCGAGCGCACCGCGCGCCCAGTCCAGGCGCTGGGCGCCGCGCCCGGAGGGGTCCTGAATCGTAGGGTTCATGCGGTTGCGGTAAGGCACAGGCGATAAAGACCTACAGGGTAAACTGGCGCCCTACCGACTTGCGAGGCTTGCATGGCCAAACTCCAACCTGTGCTGCTTTCCGGCGGCTCCGGCACGCGCCTGTGGCCACTCTCGCGCGAGGCGTATCCCAAGCAGTTCCTGCCCCTCGCCGGCGACGAGACCATGGTGCAGGCCACTTGGCGGCGCGTCGAAGCCTTGGCCGATCTTGCGCCGATCGTCGTCGCCAATGAGGAACACCGGTTCCTGGTCGCGGAACAACTGCGTCAGGTGGGCGCGCCGGTGCCGGCGATCCTGCTGGAGCCGGTCGGCCGCAATACGGCACCGGCGATCGCGGCGGCAGCGCTCCAGGCGATGGCGGGCGGAGCCGATCCGTTGCTGCTGGTATTGCCTTCCGACCATGTCGTCCGAGACGTGGCCGGCTTCCAGCGCGCCGTGCGCGAGGCATCGACGGCGGCGGGAGCGGGCGCGCTGGTGACCTTCGGCATCGTGCCCGATGCGCCCGAGACGGGGTTCGGCTACATCCAGGCCGAAGCCGGCGACGGGTTGCGCAAGGTCTCGCGCTTCGTCGAGAAGCCCGACGCCGCCACCGCCCGGTCCTACCTCGACGCGGGTGGCTACTACTGGAACAGCGGCATGTTCCTGTTCCGCGCCAGCCGGTATATCGAAGAACTCGCGCGTTTCCGCCCCGACATCGTCGAAGCGGTGCGCGCAGCGCATGCGGCCGCACGGCATGACGGTGATTTCGTTCGCCTCGACAAGGACGCGTTCGTCGTCTGCCCGTCGGACTCCATCGACTACGCGGTGATGGAGAAGACCGCGGATGCGATGGTGCTGCCGGTGGACATCGGGTGGAACGACGTGGGCAGCTGGTCGGCCCTGTGGGACGTGGCCGAGCGCGACGAGGATGGCAATGCGCACCACGGCGACGTGATCGCCGTCGACAGCCGCAACAGCTACGCCTATGCGCAGAGACTGGTCGCACTGGTCGGCGTGGACGACATCGTGGTGGTCGAGACCGACGACGCGGTGCTGGTCGCGCGCAAGGATCGCGTGCAGGACGTCAAGCAGGTCGTGGCGCGCCTGAAGGAAGAACAGCGCAGCCAGGCCGTCCTGCACCGTGAAGTGCATCGCCCGTGGGGCAGCTACGACTCGGTCGACAACGGCGGGCGCCACCAGGTGAAGCGCATCAAGGTCAAGCCGGGCGCCGCGTTGAGCCTGCAGATGCACCATCATCGCGCCGAACACTGGATCGTGGTCAGCGGCACCGCCAAGGTCACGCGCGGGGATGAAACCCTGTTGCTTTCGGAGAACGAGAGTACCTACATCCCGCTGGGCGTGAAGCATCGCCTCGAGAATCCGGGCAAGGTGCCGCTGGAGCTGATCGAAGTGCAGTCGGGCAGCTACCTGGGCGAGGACGACATCGTGCGGTTCGAGGACGTGTACGGCCGTAGCCAGTGATCGCCCGCCCTGGCAGGCGGCGCCCGAAAAAAAAGGCCCCGCGCGAGCGGGGCCTTTCGTTTCCGGATTACTTCTTCTTGCGCACGAAGCCGTAGATCACCAGCAGCAGGATGGCGCCGATCACCGACGCGATGAACCCGGTGGGCTCGCCCGGGCCGTACCAGCCAAGCGCACCGCCAAGGAATCTCGCCAGCAGCGCGCCTGCGATGCCCAGCAGGATGGTCATGAAGAAGCCGAGCTTGTCGTCGCCGGGTTTCAGTGCGCGTGCGAGCAGGCCGGCCAGGAAGCCGATGAGCAAGGTCCAGAGAATACCGCCACCAAAGATCTGTTCCATCGAATCGCTCCGGTTGGGAAGGTGTGGGGCGATGCGAGCCTAGCAGGCCGTCGGGTGGATGGGCCATCCCCGGCGCCGGAAACAGAAACGCCGGGTCTCCCCGGCGTCTCCCCTGACGGGTTTCGTGCGCGTGCGGGTCAGCAGCAGCCGTGGTCGCCGTGCTGCTCGCCACCCGCCACGGCGGCCACGCCCGTGGTTTCGCCACGCACGCTGGCCGCGTGGTGTTCGGCCACCACGCGCGCCACGCAGGCCGTGACCTTCTTGCCCATCGGGATGTGCAGGAACTCGTTCGGGCCATGTGCGTTGGAGTGCGGACCCAGCACGCCGGTGATCATGAACTGCGCGCCGGGGAATTTCTCGCCCAGCATGCCCATGAACGGGATCGTGCCGCCTTCGCCCATGTACATCGCGGGTTTGCCGAAGAACTCGCGGCTCGAGGCATCGATCGCCTGCTCCAGCCACGGCGACATCGCCGGCGCATTCCAGCCCGTGCTGGCTTTTTCCAGTTCCAGACTGACCTGCGCGCCGTTGGGTGGATCCTTCTCCAGCAGATCCTTGAGCAACTGGCCGGCCTGCTTGCCTTCCAGGGTCGGCGGCAGCCGCAGCGAGAGCTTCACCGCGGTGTAAGGACGCAGCACGTTGCCCGCCGACGACAGCGGAGGCATGCCGTCCACGCCGGTCACCG
The DNA here is from genome assembly GCF_001427585.1 of Pseudoxanthomonas sp. Root630. Classification (GTDB taxonomy): domain Bacteria; phylum Pseudomonadota; class Gammaproteobacteria; order Xanthomonadales; family Xanthomonadaceae; genus Pseudoxanthomonas_A. Next base: position 228,877 of record NZ_LMGY01000001.1, read on the forward strand.
ACAGCGCGGGCCGCCAGGTGCGGTTGAGCACCAGTTCCGCCAGTTCTTCCGCCATCGGCGTCATGCCGGGCAGGAACGGGAACTTGTCGAACACGGCCGTATCCAGCACGCGGGCAGCTTCCTGCGCCTGCGCCTGACGGTCCGCGGGAATCTCCACCCGGAGGCCTTCGGGCAGGATCCGGCCGGTCGTCTCGTCCTCCAGCCGCGACAGCAACTGGCGGAGCAGACGGAAGCTGGAGGGCACGACGCCCGAGGCATCGCCGGAGTGCACGCCTTCCTCGAGCACCTTGACGGTGAAGTTGCCGCCGGCCAGGCCGCGCAGCGACGTCGTGCACCACAGTTGTTCGTAATTGCCGCACCCGGAATCCAGGCAGACCACCAGCGAGGGCTTGCCGATGCGGTCGGCGAGGTGGTCGACGTAGGCGGGGAGGTCGTAGCTGCCGGATTCCTCGCATGCTTCGATCAGCACCACGCAGCGCGCGTGCGGCACGCCCTGCGCCTGCAGCGCCTGGATGGCGGCCAGCGAACCGAAGATGGCGTATCCGTCGTCCGCACCGCCACGCCCGTACAGCTTGTCGCCCTTGATCACCGGCACCCAGGGGCCCAGGTCGTCGTCCCAGCCGGTCATCTCCGGCTGCTTGTCCAGGTGGCCATACAGCAGCACCGTGTCGGCGCCGGTTTCCGGGCCGCTGGCCGGGATCTCGATGAAGATCAGCGGCGTGCGGCCTTCCAGCCGCACCACCTCCACCTGCATGCCGGGAACCGATTGGGCCTTCGCCCAGCGTTCCATCAGCTGTACCGCCTGCTCCATGTACCCGTTGGCCACCCAGTCCTTGTCGAACATCGGCGACTTGTTCGGGATGCGGATGTACTCGACCAGCTGCGGGACGATCTCGTCATCCCATTTTTCGGCAACGTAGCGGTCGACTTTGGCGGTATCCATGGCAACTCCGGGTACTGGATGCGGTGACCGCCCATTCTACGCCCCCTGGCGGGTAGGACTTTTCCTACACGGCGGCGCGGGGTTTACGGGCAGACCCGCGCGTGACAGGGCGATACCTTGAATGCCGTGGGCGCTGGAGACTCTCTACACCGTCGCAGGCGACGGGAACATGGCGGATACGGCGACGCATCCGTCATCCATGGAGAGTCCAACGTCACAAGGAGAGTCGTCATGAAGTCGTTCGTCCAGTTTGCCAAGATCCTCGTGCTGTCGCTGTTGCTGGCCCTACCGGCGCTGGCGGCGGAGAAGGTCAACATCAATACGGCCGACGCCGCCGCGCTGGACCGCGTGCTCATCGGGGTGGGGCCGGCCAAGGCGGCCGCCATCGTCGAGTACCGGAAAGCCAACGGCCCGTTCAAGAGCGCCGAGGAACTGGCGATGGTGAAGGGCATCGGGCTGAGCACGGTGGAACAGAACCGGGATCGCATCGAATTGCGGGCAGGTGTCGCGCAGGCCAAGCCTGCCGCCGCCGCCAGCGCCGCCAAGCCGAAGCCGGTCGCCAGGCGCTGATCAATTCCCGCGCTGAGGCGCCCCACAGGACGTGGAGCGCCATGCGCAGGGGCAGGACGCCAGGGGAAACAGGCAGGATGCCGACAAGGACGTACCTTTCGCGCGATGGACGCGCTAGGGCCAGGCAGGAGCCTGGCGTCAGGCAGGAGCCGACACGGAAGTAAGCATCGCCCGGGCACGCATGACGCGTTCCCGGGCGATGTGCTTTTCGGAGGGCGTCCTGTCGGCATGGGTGGCGATTCCGATAGCGCTAGAATCGCGCTTCGTCTTCGGGGGCTCCATGTTCGAGAGATCGCACGTCATTCCAGCGAATGAGTACCGGCGCGAACGGTGGAAGAACGGCCTGGGCTGGACGCGTGAGATCGTGCGGGTTCCCGATGGCGACGCCTGGCATTGGCGGCTGTCGATCGCGGAGATCGAACGCGATGCGGCGTTCTCGTCGTTTCCCGGCGTTGATCGAGAATTGCTGCTGCTACGCGGAAACGGACTTCGTCTGCGCTTCGATGACGGCCAATGCGTCGAGCTGCCACCCCCGCACGGGCGTGTCCGTTTCCGTGGCGAAGATGCGGTGATGGGTGAGCTCGTCGACGGCCTGACCCACGACTTCAACCTGATGTGGCGGCGCGACGCGGTGCGGGCGGAACTGTTCCACCGCCCACTGGTCGGTCCGATGCTTTTCTTCGCCGAGCCCGGCGTTACCTGGGCTATCCATTTGCTCGCCGGTCAGGCCGAGTTCGACGTGGCGGACGATCTGCCGGCGCTGTGGAGCGGGGATACCGCAGTGCTCGTTTCGACGGAAGGCCGCAGGCGTTACGCATTGCATGGTGGAGGCGAACTGCTTGCCATCCGTATCGAAGCGCTGACGGCCGACGATGCTTCGCCCTGACGGCCGGTCAGTAGACGTCCCGGCGATAACGACTCGTGGCCAGCAGATCTTCGACCTGCGCGTCGCCCAGCGCATCGCGCAACACCTCGTCCACGCCCGGGGCCATGCCCTCAAGGCTGCCGCACACGTAGAGCGCGGCGCCCGCCGCGATCCATTCGCGCAGCACGGGCGCCGCTGCGAGCAGCGCATGCTGGACGTAGCGGTGCGGTCCACCGTCACGCGAGAACACGAGATCCATACGCTCCAGGTGCCCGCTCGCACGCCACTGCTCGAGCTCCTCGCGGTGGAAATGGTCGTGCGCACGTTGCCGTTCGCCGAACAGCAGCCAGTTGCGGTGGGCGCCCTCGAGCTCGCGAGCGCGCAGATGCGCGCGCAGGCCCGCCAGTCCGGTGCCGTTGCCGATCAGGATCATCGGCACGTCTGCGGGTGGTGCGTGGAAGTTGGGGTTGCGGCGGACGCGCAGCGCGATGCCATCACCCGGCGCAGCATGCCGGCAGAGCCAACCGCTTCCCAACCCCGGTGAACCGTCATCACGCGTCATCAGGCGCACGAGAAGATGCATCGCGCCATCGTTCGGGATCGAGGCGATCGAATACTCGCGATGCGGCAACAGCATCGCGACATCGGCCAGCGCTTGCGCGGTGGTGCCGCGTGGAAGCAGCGGGGCCGACGGCCATTGGCTGCGCGCGACCACGTCTGCGAGCGTGCAGGCCTCGTCTTGCCACGTCACACGCGCCTCGGGAGAAAGACCGAGCGACGCGAGGCGGGCATCGACGTCTGCGCGGGCATGCCGTGGACCGATCTCGACGATGTCGCCGGCCGCCCAATCCGGCGTTGTTCCAGGGGGAGGAGCAAGGGCGATGTGGAAAGCGCCGCCGCCGATGCTGCCAGGATTGAGTTGCTGGCGCTCGACCAGCGTCCACGTCGTGTATCGGGGCGCATCCCAATCGGGCAGGTCGGTGCCGCCGCTGATCTGGGCCAGGTGATGCTGCCAGTGGCGGAGTGCGCCGTCGTCGGCGTTGTCGACTTCCACGAGATCGAACAGGGGTTGTGCGGCGTGCCGACGCAGCCAATCGTCGAGTTGATGGCCGAACGCGCAGAACTGCTGGTATTCCCGGTCGCCCAGCGCGAGAACCGCGTAGCGCAGATTGGCGAGCGTCGCGGATCGTCCCATCACCGATCGCACGAAACCCAGCGCCGGGTCCGGCGGATCGCCTTCGCCGGTGGTGCTGACGACGAACAATGCCTGTTCGATGTTGGCCAGCCGTTCGCCATCCAGGTGCTCAAGTGCCGCGCGTTGCACCTGCATGCCGGCCTTGCGCAGCGATGCCGCGGTCAGGTCCGCGAGTTCGATGGCGAAGCCGGTCTGGCTGGCGTGCACGACCCATGTCGCGCCACGCGGCACGGCAGCGCCGGGGGAGGTCGCGCGATCCCGGCGATGCGAAAACCACAACCATCCTGCCGTCAGTCCGGCATAAGCGACCAGCGCCGCGCCCGCCGCGGCCCACCGACCTGTCGCAGGCGTCGCCACCCACCAATCGCCCCCTTGCCACGACGCCATGAATCCGCCCGCGGCGGCGAGCGCAAGCAGCACGAGGCCATTGCCCGCACGCGCGCGAAAATTGGATCCAGCGGACGGCTGACTCATGTGTCGAGATGCCGTTCGAAGGCGGCGGTCGTGCGCTCTACCAGACCTTCGGGCGTCCGCTCTAGGAAGCGTGCGGCCAGGCCGAGCTTGGATGCATGCGCCAGGCCCGCGTCGATGCCCATCACCGTCAGTGCCGTTGCCCAGGCATCGGCGTGCATGGCGGTCTCCGCGACGACGGTGACGGCGGCCGCGACGTCGTGGACCGGTACGCCGGTGCGCGGATCGATGGTGTGCGAGTAGCGGGTCCCGTCATGTTCGTAGGCGTGCCAGCGGTCGCCCGATGTCGCGACCGCCACGCCTTCCAGCCGTAGCACGCGGGGTTCCAATCCCTCGCTGTCGGCTTCTTCGTCGGGAGACGATTCCACCAGGACGCGCCAGGGTTGTCCGTCGGTCTTGTGGCCGTAGCCGTAGAGCTCGCCGCCGACTTCGACGAGGGCGCTTTCGATGCCGCGTTGGCGCAGCAGCGAGGCCACCAGGTCGACGCCGTAGCCCTTGGCGATGGCCGAGAGGTCCAGGGTGACGCCACCGCGCTGGAACACGCGATGGGCGCCCGGATCGAAGGACAGCTGCTCCCACCCGACGCGGGCTCGAGCCTGCGCGAGCGCCATGTCGGTCGGTCGTTCCCGGGCGTCGGCGTGCGCGCCGAAGCCCCAGGCCGCGACCAGCGGCGACACGGTGGGATCGAAGGCGCCATCGCTGCGTGCGGCGATGTCCAGCGCCGCAGCGAGTACGGCGGTGAAGTCGTCCGGCAACGGGAACCATGTGTCCGCATCCGCGCGATTGAAGCGGCTGATGTCGGAATCCGGCTCCCAGGTACTCATCTGCGCGACCACGCGATCCAGCCGCGCTTGCACGGCGTCATGCAGGGCATGCAGGTCCATGCGTGCACGTGCGTGGAAGCGCACGGACCAGGTGGTGCCCATCGTCTGGCCATGCAGGGCTTGCGAGGGCACGGTCGGTGCGGGGAAAGCGGGGAGGGGCGCGTTCATGCCGGGACGCCGCCGGACCGTGTCCGGCGGCATGGTGCGGTTTACTGCGGCAGCACTTCCAGCGTGGCCACGTAGCTCAGGCGGCGCTGCTTGGCCTGCGGGATCGTGGTCTTGGTGTCTTCCGTGCCGGTTTCCAGCCAGTACATGCCGGCTTCCGGCCAGGTCACGCTGAATTCGCCGTTGGCGTCGGTGGTGACCTTGATCTCGTCCTGCGCGTTGCGATAACGGGTGCCACCACGCGTGATCTCGAATTCGAGCCCGGCGGCCGGCTTGCCATCGACCAGCATCTTGAACTTCGCCGCTTCACCGGCGAACAGATCGTTCGGATGCGTCACCGGAACCAGTTCGAGCCCTTCACCCGTCGCCTTCAGCGCGGTGTCGCTCGGCGAACCGTTGGTCACGAAGGTTTCGATACGACCGACCGATTGCGAGACCTGCAGGTTCTTCGCGTCCTTCGGCACCTTGGTGGCGAGGTCTTCGGGCTTGGCGCCACGCAGCCCGGCCGGCTTGCCGTCCGCGCCCTCCCAACGGACCATCAGGCCCTTGTTGACGGTCGCGATGCGGTAGGTGCCCTGCTGCTTCAGTTCGACGTCGAACACGGTGCGGTACTTGCCGGTGGCGAGGTTCTGCGCCTCCGCGGTGCTGCCGTCCGGCGCGGTGATGACCAGGCCTTCGGTGCGCAGGGGCACATGGTTGAAATAGAACAGGTCGTTGGACACGGCGGCGTCCACCGTGATCCACGGGTTGGTGCCGGCGATGACCGTCTGCGACGGCATCATCCAGGCCTTGTGCGCCAGGGCGCTGGCGGGAATGACGGAGGCCAGGGCAATGGCCACGGCGAGGGAACGCTTCATCGGAATCTCCTGCGTACGTGGAAGGGAATCAGGGCTTGACGGTCAGGGTGACGGCACCGAGTTCGGTGGTGCCCTGCGCCTTGCCGGTCTGGGGCGGCTTCTTGGCCGGCCAGCTGAAGGGGATCTTCAGCAGTTCGCGGCCGCCGACTTCGCGCGCGGCTTCGACCACGAGGGTGTATTCGCCCGGCGCGAGCTTGGCCAGTTCGGGCTGCTTGTCGGTGAAGCTCAGCGCGTGCTTGCCCACCGGTTTGGTGGGGCCCGTCACGCCGTCCACCGGCACCTTCAGCGTGCGGCCGGACTTGCGCCACCACTGCCGCATGTCGGGCAGCCACTTGGTGCCGTGGCCTTCGGCGGTATCGCGCTGCTGGTACCAGACCGACAGGTTGGCGGCGACCTTCTGGTCCGCGCCCTCGACCCAGATCGCCACGTACGGACGGTGGTACTCGGCGACGTTGAGCTTGGGGACTTCGACATTGATGTCCAGGGTGGCGGCGTAGGCCGGCGTGGCCAGCAGGCCGCTGAGCGCGATGGTCAGCGTGGTGTGGACGGCGATCTTCGACATGCGGTCACTCGTGGGTTCGTGGAAGGGGATCAATGGATGAAGAGCAGGGCGATCAGCAGCGGTATCAGCAGGCCCAGGCCGACCATCGGCCAGGTCATGCGGCGCTGCCGCCCGTGCAGGTAGAGCAGGAACAGGCCGGTGATGCAGAACACCAGGCAGGCGACCGCGAAGATGTCCAGGAACCAGCTCCACGCGGTCCCCGCATTGCGTCCCTTGTGCAGGTCGTTGAAATACGAGATCCAGCCGCGGTTCGTGCGCTCGAACTCCACCGCGCCGGTTTCGCGATCGATGCTCAGCCAGGCATCGGTACCCGGGCCGGGCATGGAGAGGTAGACCTCGACATCGGACCATTCCGCCGGCCGCGCACCGATGGCGATCGAGAGCTCGTCTTCCAGCCAGTCCGCGACAGGCGGGGGGAGCGGTGCGTTGCCTTCCTGTCTATCGCCCAGCGCCGCGAGCACCGGTGCAGGTACGGTCGCCGTGCGGTTGCTGACGTCGGGCTTGGCCTCGATACGCGCGGCGTGGTTGAGCGTGATGCCGGTGATCGTGAACAGCAGCATCCCCACCAGGCAGACTGCCGAGCTGATCCAGTGCCACTGGTGCAGCGTGCGCAGCCAGAAGCCACGGCGTTGCTGTTGCAGGGCAGGGGAGGCGGGTGGCGACAAACGGTGTCTCGAAGGCGTGCGGGCAGGAGGGCCATTACATCACAGATGAGAATGGCTCTCAATTGAAAGGCATTCCCCTCCCGGCCGGGAGGGGAACGCACCAGGACGTCAGAAGTTGACGTTGAAGCTCAGCCAGACGCTGCGGGCCTTGTCCTTGTTGTTGTAGTCGTCCTGGGCCGAGAGCGTGTAGGTGCCATCGTTGTTGTCGACGAACGCGTACTCGTAGCTGGTGAAGTCGCGATCGAGCAGGTTGTTGATACGGGCATTGATGGTGAGCCAGTCGGTGGCCTTGTACCCGGCGCCGAGGTGGAACACTTCATAGTCCTTCCAGTACTGCGGGGCACCCGTGACGGCATCCACGCCGCGATAGCGCTTGGAGCGGACTTCCGCGCTCAGGAACAGGTTGAACCTGTCGGTGGTCTGCCAATCGAGCGTGGCGTTGGCCATGTGCTTGGCGCTGTTGCCCAGCGGCAGGCCGCGGGAGGGCCCGCTCTTCTGTTCGCTGTCGGTATAGGTGTAGTTGGCCCGGAAGCCGAAGCGCTCGCTGATCTGCCAGCGTCCGGCCAGCTCGGCGCCCTGCACCACGGCCTCGTCGATGTTCACCGGCACGCTGCCGCTGACGTAGCCGAGTTCGGCGTATTCGCCGGTCGGGCAGGCCAGGGCGAGGGCCACGCCGCAGCTCTCGGTGGAGAGCTTGTCGTCGAATTCGTTGCGGAACACGGTGGCGTTGAAGCCATGCCCGTCGGGGTGCTGCCAGTACAGGGCCAGTTCCGTGCTGGTGCTGGTTTCCGGCTGCAGGTCGGGATTGCCGAACAACGGCGTCGTGCCCTGCCCGCCGAAGCCGATGATGCCGTCGTACAACTGGGTCGTCTTCGGCGTCTTGAAGCCGGTGCTGATGCCGCCCTTGACCGTCCATTGATCAGTCACGGTGTACACACCGTACAGGCGCGGGCTGAGGTGGTCGCCGAATACTTCATGGTCGTCGTAGCGCAGGCCGGCGGTGATCGCCAGCGGTTCGGTGACGCGCCAGGTGTCTTCCGCGAACAGCGAGTACATGTTGTGCTCCTGTACGGCGCTGGAGGTACCGGCTTCCATGCCGAACACGCCGTCCTCCAGTTCGCCGCGGATCACCTGCGTACCCAGTACCAGGGTGTGGTCGCCACGCCACTGCCACGGCATGTCCACCTTGGCGTCCAGCGTGTACTGCCGGCTTTCCAGGGTGCGCTTGGGTCGTGGCAGGAAGGTCGATTCCGCCAACGCACGCCGATCGGCCAGGCTCATGCCGGCATAGGCGCCCGTGCCATCGATCATCGCGAGCAGTTGCTCGCGTTCGGCCACGGTGAAGGGCAGCGTGCGGCCGTCGTTGTTGGTGGCGATGTGGGCCAGCGAGACCAGGCTGTTGCCGAAGGCCCACGTGCCCTCGTGCGTGAGCGACCAGCTTTCACGGGTGAATTCCTGGGTCGGGCCATAGCCCACGCGCGGATTCGCGCGCCGTCCCCACGTGCCGCCATTGGCCGCGCAGGTACTGGCGTTCGTGCCCGCGGCGCCCAGGCACGCGTTGCCTGCGGACCAGATGCTCGCGATGCTGTCGACCGTGCCGACCGGGTATTCCTCGGCGCCCGAGTCATTGATCTTGGTGCTGTTGTCGTATTCCTGGCGCGAGGTGTCGTAGTCGAACGTCAGTGTCTGGTTGTCCGACAACGTCCAGTCCAGGCTGAAGCCGCCGGCCTTGTTGGTGTTGTCCACCGTCTTGCCGCCGCCGCCGAAGCCCAGGGGGCGCGTGTGGGTGACGCCCGCCGGATCGGTCACCGGCGCGTACACCGGGTTCGAGGCATCGCGCTCGTACCAGCTGCCGCGCGCACTGAAGTCCAGCACGCCACGCACCAGCGGCCCGGTCACGTAGAAATCCAGCGTGGCATCGTCACCGAACTGATCGTCGGTTTCGAAGGTGCGGCCGATCGTGGCCGAAGCACTCCAGGCGTCCAGGTTCTTCTTGGTGATCACGTTGATCACGCCGCCCATCGCATCCGCGCCGTAGAGCGTGGACATCGGGCCGCGGATCACTTCGATGCGTTCGATCGCGTCCAGCGGCGGGATATGGTTGAACTGGTTGCCGCCGAAGTTGTTCGGGTAGATATCGCCATGGTTGTTCTGGCGCTTTCCGTTGACCAGGATCAGCGTGTAGTCCGAGCCCATGCCGCGCATGGAGATCGTGCCCTGGCCGGTCTTGTCGCGCGTTTCGCCCACGTCCACGCCCTCGAGGTCGCGTACGGCGTCCAACAGGCTCATGTAGGGCCGCTTGGCCAGTTCTTCGCGCGTGATCACGCTGATGCTGGCGGGCGCGTCGGTGATCTTCTGTTCGAAGCCCGACGCGGTCACCACCACGGTGTCGAGCGTATTGGCGCCGGACGCATCCGGGGCGGTCTGGGCGACGGCAGGCGCGGTCGCGAGGGTCAGCAAGGCGAGGGCAAGGCGGTTGCGGCGCAAGGGCGCGCGCACGGACGTACGGATGACGTTCATGGGATCTGTCGGATGGGATGAAAGAAAGGGGCAGCCGTTGCGCGGATGCGAGGCTGTTGGAAGCGAAGGGCAGGGGCGGCCGTTGAACGGTCGCGCGCGTGGATCAGGCGGCCGGAGGCGCCTGTCCGTGATGGAGGCTCAGCGAGGGGTCGGGTCGGCGTGGAGCGCCCTGGGCCTTCAGGCTCGGCAGGGCCGCCTGCGAGCCGGTGTCCGGCAGCAGTGGTGAAGCCTGCAGATGGAATGCGATGCCCTGCGGCGGTGACGCTGCGCGCTCGGTCAACACCTTGAGTGTCGTCAGTCGCGCTTTCTTGGCCGGCGTCTCGCGATGCTGCTCTTCGCACGGTTCGCCCGGATGGCGGATGTCGTGAAAGACGAAAGCCGGCGTGGTGGCCGCTTCCGCAACAACGTCTCTTGCGGAGCCGGGGGCGGCAGAGAAGCGCGCGCCCAGCAGAACCGCCAGGGCGACCACCAGGACCGCCCAGCCCACTGTCCAGCGCCATGGCGAATGCGCCATGCCCTGGTGCAGGTCGATCGGCTTGTCAGGCGGCTGTTTCAAGAATGTCCCCGTGGGCACGCCATACCGGCGGCCGTAACGGACATTCTAGATGAGAATACTTATCAAGTGCAAACGAGGTTGACTCTTGTTTGCTCCGCTCAGGTCTCTGCCCACTGTCTGAGGAGGTTGTGGTACACGCCCGTCAGTTGCACCAGCGCAGGGTGCTCGGGCACATCGGCGGTCAGGCGACGGATGGACACATCCAGTTCGAACATCAACCGGCGGTGGCCATCATCGCGCACCATGCTTTGCAGCCAGAAGAACGAAGCCACCCGCGCGCCGCGCGTCACTGGCGTCACCCTGTGCAGGCTCGTGCCGGGGTAGAGCACCATGTGGCCGGCCGGCAGCTTCACGCTCTGCGTGCCGAAGGTGTCCTCGATGATCAGTTCGCCGCCGTCGTAGTCCTCGGGCGCACTCAGGAAGAGCGTGGCGGAAAGATCCGTGCGCACGGGATCCACGCCGCCGCGGCTGCGGTCGTAGCGGATCGCATTGTCGACGTGGTAGCCGAACGACTGGCCGCCGTCGTAGCGATTGAACAGCGGCGGATAGATGCGCTTGGGCAGCGCCGCCGAGAAGAAAGTGCTGTTGCGCGAGAGCGCGTCCAGGATCAGTGCGCCGACGTCACGCGCCGCCGGCGAATCCTCCGGCAGCTGCGCGTTGTCCTTGGCCTTGGCCGACTGGTAGCCCGCGGTGATGCGGCCGTCCGCCCAATCGGCGGCATCCAGCCGCGCCCGTGCCTGCGCGACCTGCGCGGGGGTCAGGACATCCGGAATCGCCAGCAGCATGTCGGTTCACCTCGAAAAGAAAACCCCGCCCATTGTGCATGGGCGGGGTGTGGAGTGCGTACAGCCGGGCCGATGGCCTCAGAACTTGAGCGTGGCCGTCAGGACGGCCGAACGGCCCTCGCCGGGCGTCGCCCAACCGTTGCCCGCCGTAATCACGCCACTGGTCAGCGTGACGTTGTTGCGGATGCGCGTGTAGTACTCCTCGTCGAACAGGTTGTTGAGGTTGAGCTGCAGGCTCAGGCTGTCGTTGACGCGGTAGCCCACCATCGCGCGATGCACCCAGTAGGCTTCGGTCTTGTAGGGGTCAAGATCGCCAAGCAGATTGCTGTTCTGCGTGTAGAAGCTGCCCTGGTACGTTGCGCCGTAGCCGAAGGTCCAGTCGTTCAACTGGTAGGTGCTCCAGAGGCTCATGGAGTGCTTCGGCGTATTGGTCAGCGGGTTGCCCTTGAGCGGATCGGGAAAGAGTGCGGTGTTGCCGCAATTCGCCGCGCCAGGGTTGGCCGCGCAGAACTTCGACACGCCGTGCAGCACTTCGCTGTCCAGGTACGTGTAGTTGGCGAACAGCGACCACTCGCGGGTGATGTTGCCTGCTGCACCCAGGGCGATACCGTCCACGCGTGCCTTGCCATCCAGCGACTGCTCGCCGGTGAAGTTGAGCGGATCCGGGTCGGCGACGCGATAGTTCTGGCGTTCATTGCGGAAGATCGCGGCGGTCAGTGCGAGGCGGGTGCCGAACAGGTCCCACTTCGTTCCCAGTTCGACATTCACCGCGGTTTCCGGATCGACCGAGCAGTTGGCGCCGCCCGTCGCGCTGGTCAGCGTGCAGGAGCCGTTGACCGATGCCTTCGACGGCGTCTTGCTGTTGGCATAGGCGAGGTAGATGGAGCCGTTCTCTGCCGGCTTGTATACCAGGCCCGCACGATACGAGAACAGGTTGTCGCTGTTGCCCGCCGACGGCGAGGGGGCGGTCAGGTACTGGCCTCGCGTCGCGGCCGCGGTGGAGGCCGTCCACGTGATCGTGTCGCCTTCGTTGCGCTCGTAACGGGCGCCGAGATTGAGCGAGAACTGCGGCGTGAAGTTGAGGGTGTCGAACAGGTAGACGGCCTGGTTGTTCAGCGAGCCCTTGGTCCTCGACGTGGCGTAGTAATTCACGGGCCCCGTCCAGACGTTGTACGGGTTGTTGATGTCGACCAGCGGGAACGCGGTGACGGAGGTGCCGGTCGAAGTATTGAAGACGCTGCCGGTATCCAGGTCGAAATCTTCCTTGGCGAACGCCACGCCCGCGACAAGCGCGTGTTCGATGGAGCCGGTGGCGAATCGTGCCGTCAGGTCCGTCTGGCTGATGGCCATGAAGTTGCTCGTGTCGCGCACGAAGCCGCGCGGTCCCGAGTTCGGATTCCACATGCCCGCGGGTGAGCAGCTCGCGCCGGTGTACGGGTTGGTGCCGTTGTCCAGGCACCATGCGCCTTGCAGCGCGGTGACATTGCTCAGCTGATCGACCTTCTGCAGGCGGGCGAGGCTGCGCACCGAGACCTGGTCGTTGAAGTCGTGCTCGAACAGGCCCGTGAGCATGTCGATGTCGATCTGCTGTTCGGAGATGTTGCGGTACCCGAAGTAGCTCTCGCGATCGACGCCCGGGAGCGGGCCATCGTTGAACGGATTGAGCGCGTACGGCACGCCGTACTGGGGCAGGTTGTCGTCGCTCTGATGCAGGTAGCTCAGGGTGACGCGCGTGTCCGAGCCGAGGCCGAACACGATCGAGGGCGCGAAGCCCCAACGTTGGAAGCTCTCGTGGTCGCGGCCCGGCACGTCGTTCTGGTGGACCATCGCATTCAGGCGAACGGCGATGCCGTTCTCGAAGTCATGATTGCTGTCGGCGGTCACGCGGCCGTACTTGTCCGTGCCCGCACCCACGGTGAACGTGCTGAAGTCGCCTTCGCGCGCCACCTTGCTGACCAGGTTGATGTTGCCGCCGACCGAGCCCGCACCGGACATCGCCGAGTTGGCGCCGTTGACGAGTTCGATCGAATCCAGGTTGAAATTGTCGGAACGGGTGTATTGCGCGCTGTCGCGAACGCCGTCCGTGGTGATGTCGCTGCTGGCGGTGAAGCCGCGCAGGTTGATGCTGTCGCCGTAACCGCCGCCGCCTTCGCCAGCGCCGAAGGTGATGCCCGGCAGCGTGCTCAGCACGTCGCGCAGGCCCAGCAGGTTCTGCTGCGCCATCACTTCGCTCGTCACCACGGTGATCGTCTGCGGCGTGTCGACGAGGTCTTCGGTGTACTTCGGCGAGCTGGCTTTCTGGACGCGCTCACCGTGCACCTCGACGGTGTCCAGTTCCTTGGCCTGCATGGCGGCGTCGGCCGGCATGTCGCCACCGGGTGCGGCGATTGCAGGGGCAGTGATCGCCATCAACAGGGCGGCGGTCAGGGGAGAGGGACGGAAGTTCATAGGCATCCTTGTGTGCTTGAGCGGATGACCCGGTGGCGAAGGCTACGGGGCAGATTGAGAGATGGGTTCGGAGCGTGCGCGCAGTGTTCTGCGAGCAGGAAAAATCGGGCATCGCGCGAAGGTGCGCAGCGTCGATACGCGATCAGCGGGGAGGGCCGCAGCCGCGATAGGCGGGGGATCGTGCGGGCGGACCGTTGTCCGTGGACGCGGCGAGGTATCGCCCGTCGATGGGGCATCGCGACGCGAGGGCGCGCGCGCCGCCTGCCGCCGGTTCGGATTCGGCCGGTGTCGGCACGGCGGCGTGGTCTGCTTCGCCGTCGCTTGCGGTCAGCGCGAGGTCTTCATTCGCCGGGGGCGCGGCCACGGGGGCGGCGATGCCGGCGGCCGTCTGCAAGGGGGCGGCGTTGAGCGCGCCCGCGAGCACCATCATGCATGCCAGGAGCAGGCAGATGACGGTCGGCAGGACTGGGCGGGGGACGCGCGGCACCGGGGCCTCGGAGGGGCGGGCTGCGACGATCTGCCGCAGGGTGCGACAGGATAATGAGAATGATTTGCGATTACAACAGAATATTTACAATCCGGACTCAGTCCCGGTCGTCCCGGGTCCAGATACCGCCGTGCTCCAGCCGGACCGGGAACTTGGCCACCGGCGAGTAGGCCGGGGCGCAGAGGGCGCGACCGTCGCGGACGTCGAAGCGGGCCCCGTGCAGGACGCATTCGATGCTGGCCTCGGCGGGATCGAAGTGGCCGGAGGACAGCTCGAAATCCTCATGGCTGCACTTGTCCTCCAGTGCGTACAGGTCGCCATCGTGGTTCAGCACGACGATGGGCGTTCCGGTGACTTCGTCGAATACCGTCTTCAGCTCGCCGGGCAGCAGCTCACCGGTGGCGCAGACGAAGGTCCAGGCCTCGCTCACGCGATGGCCCCCGCCAGTGGCTTTTCCAGGATCTCGAAGCGCAGGTCGTCGCGCTTGGGGATGCCGAAGCGCTCGTCGCCATAGGGAAAGGGCTTCTTGATGCCCGTGCGCACATAGCCGCGGCGGACATAGAACGCGATCAGTTCGTCGCGGATGTCGATCACTGTCATCCGCATCGCGGGCAACCGCCACTCGTCGCGCGCCACGCGCTCGGCTTCCGCCAGCATGGCCTTGCCCACGCCACCGCCCTGCAGGTCGGGCCGCACGGAGAACATGCCGAAATACCCCGCGCCCTCGTCCTCCGCCACGTGCGCACAGGCCAGCAGCACGCCGTCGCGCTCGGCCAGCAGGATGCGGCTACGGTCGCGTTCGATGTCGCGGGCGAGTACGTCCGGATCGATGCGCTGGCCGTCGAGCATGTCGGCTTCGGTGGTCCAGCCCTGCTTGCTGACATCACCGCGGTAGGCGGAGGTCACCAAGGCGACGAGGGCCGGAATGTCGGCGGGGACGGCGGAGCGGAAGGTCAGGGTATCCATGCCGCCCATTGTAGGGCGGCAACCCCTTTTACCCCAGCGTCAGGCCAGCAGGCTGCGCGCTTTCTTCAGGGCCGCGATGAAGCGCTCGACATCCTCGTGCGAGTTGTAGAACGCGAACGAGGCCCGCAGGGTGGCGGCGACGCCGAAGAACTGCAGCAGCGGGTGCGCGCAGTGCTGGCCGGAGCGGACGGCGACGCCCTCCAGGTCCAGTAGCGTGGCCAGGTCGTGGGCGTGCGCCCCTTCGATCAGGAACGAGATCACTGCCGCCTTCTCGGGCGCGCGGCCGAAGATGCGCAGGCCCTCGATCCGGTCCAGCTCCTCGGTGGCGTGCGCGAGCAGCTCGGCTTCGCGGGCTTCGACGTTCGCCATGCCCAACACATCCAGGTAGTCCACGGCTGCGCCCAGCCCGATGAAACCCGCGATGTTGGGCGTGCCGGCTTCGAACTTGTGCGGCGGATCGTTGAACACGGTGCCGTCGAAGCTGACTTCCTTGATCATCTCGCCGCCGCCGATGAAGGGCGGCATGGCGTTCAGATGTTCCTTGCGCGCCCACAGCGCGCCGGTCCCGGTGGGGCCGCACATCTTGTGGCCGGTCAACGCGTAGAAATCGCAGCCGATCGCAGCGACATCAACCGCGCGATGCGGCACGGCCTGCGAACCATCGACCACCGTCGTGATCCCACGTTTGCGTGCCTCGCGACAGATCTCGCGAACCGGATTGACGGTGCCCAATACGTTGGAGGTGTGGGTGATGGCCAGCAGCTTCACGTCGCCGGTCATCGCTGCGTACAGGGCATCCAGGTCGAGCGTGCCGTCGGCGTGGATCTCCGCGACCTTGAGGGCCGCGCCGGTGCGCTGCGCGACCAGCTGCCACGGCACGATGTTGGCGTGGTGCTCCATGCGCGACACCAGGATCGTGTCGCCGGCCTTCAGGCGCGGCAGCGCCCACGAGTACGCCACCAGGTTGATCGCGAACGTGGTGCCGCTGCACAGCACCAGTTCGTCCGCACGCACGTTGAGGAAACGGGCCAGCGTCTTGCGCGCGCCTTCGTAAGCTTCGGTCGCCTCGGTGCCCAGGGTATGCACGGCGCGGCTGACGTTGGCGTTGTGCTGCCGGTAGAAGTCGTCGGTCGTCCGGATCACCGACACCGGCTTCTGGCCGGTGTTGGCGCTGTCCAGGTAGATGAGCGGCTTGCCGTTGACCTGTCGCGCGAGCAGGGGGAAGTCCTCGCGGACGCGTGCCCAATCGATGGCGGTGCCGGCATCGGCCAGGACCTCGCGGTTCATCCCGCCTCCACTGCCGCCAGCGCGGCGTCCACGCGGGCGAGCAATGCATCGCGCACGCCGGCGTCCTCGATCACGCCCAGCGGCTCGCGGCAGAACGCGGTCGTCAGCAGTTGCCGCGCTTCCGGCTGGGTCAGCCCGCGCGAGCGCAGGTAGAACAGGGCGTTGGCATCCAACTGGCCGACGGTGGCGCCATGGGCGGCCTTCACTTCGTCGGCGTGGATTTCGAGCACCGGCTGGGTGTCGATTTCGGCATTGTCCGACAGCAGCAGGTTCTTGTTCGACAGCGCGGCGTCGGTACCGTCGGCGCCTTCGCGGATCAGGATGCCGCCATGGAATACCGCGCGCCCGCGTCCGGCGCCGAGTCCGCGCCAGGTCAGTTCGCATGCGGTGTCGCGACCGATGTGGTCGATGCCCAAGCGGGTGTCGACGTGGCGTCGTCCACCAGCCAGCAGCACGCCGTTCGCCGCCAGACGGGCGTTGTCGCCTTCCAGGCGCACGTTGAGTTCATGGCGGGACAATGCGCCGCCCAGTTCCAGGTCAACGCGCCGGTAATCGGCGTCGCGTGCGAGTACTGCGTCTGTGCGGAGCAGTGTGGTGGCGCGGTCGCTGTCCGTCTGCACACGGGCGTGCGACAGCGTGGCGCCGGCAGCGAGATGCACGTGGCTGAGCGCGTTGATGAAGTGCGCGTGTGGCGTGGCGGCGAGGTGGTGCTCCACCACCGTCAGCGACGCGCCCGCGCGCAGTTCGATCAGGTTGCGCAGGTGCCAGGCGCGATCGGCGCCGTCGTCGGTGCCGATGAAGACCAGGTGCAAGGGCTGCTCGCTGCGCACATCGGCTTCGGCGCGCAGCAGCAGGCCTTCGGTCGCCAATGCGGCGTTGAGCCGGGCGAAGACTTCGTCGGTGCGCTCGAAGCGGCGCTGCAGGAAGCGCGCCGCATCACCGCCATCGGCGAGCGCCTCGGACAGCAGCTGCAGGCTGACGCCGTCCGGCAAATCGGTGGTCAGCGACAGCGCCACCGAGTAGCGGCCGTTGACGAACACCGCGCGCGGCGCCGGGATGTCGGCCAGCAGCATCGGGTCCAGCGACGGCAACGCATCGACGGCAGCGAAGCTGCGACGCTCCAGCTGGCGCAGCGAGGTGTACTTCCACGCTTCGGTACGCGGGCCGGGCAGGCCGTCGCGCAGCGCCTCGTCGAGCACCGCGCGGCGCGCGGCGTCGCCGCTGAAGCCGGCGGACAGGGAGTCGAGCAGCGCGCTCATCAGGCGGCCTGCTCCGGGGCGACCCGGTCCTTGATCCAGGCGTAGCCGTGCTGTTCGAGTTCCAGCGCCAGTTCCGGGCCGCCGGTCTCGACGATACGGCCGCCGGCCAGCACGTGCACCACGTCCGGCTTGATGTAGTCGAGCAGGCGCTGGTAATGGGTGATGACCAGGAAGGCGCGGTCCGGCGAGCGCAGCGCGTTGACGCCATCGGCGACGTTCTTCAGCGCGTCGATGTCCAGGCCGCTGTCGGTCTCGTCGAGGATCGCCAGCTTCGGCTCCAGCACGGCGAGCTGGAAGATCTCGTTGCGTTTCTTCTCGCCGCCGCTGAAACCTTCGTTGACGCCACGATGCAGCAGCTCGTCCTTCAGGTGCAGCACGGCCAGCTTCTCGCGCACCAGCTTGAGGAACTGCATCGAATCCAGTTCCGACTCGCCGCGCGCCTTGCGCTGGGCATTGAGCGCCGCGCGCAGGAAGTAGGTGTTGTTCACGCCCGGGATCTCGACCGGGTACTGGAACGCCAGGAACACGCCGGCGGCGGCGCGTTCTTCCGGGTCCAGTTCCAGCAACGGCCTGCCGTCGAACTCGACGCTGCCGGCGGTGACCTCATAGCCCTCGCGGCCGGCCAGGATGTTGCCCAGCGTGGACTTGCCGGCGCCGTTGGGGCCCATGATGGCGTGCACTTCGCCCGGCTTCACCTCCAGCGAGAGGCCCTTGAGGATGTCCTTGCCGGCGACGCTGGCGTGGAGGTTGTCGATCTTCAACATGGTGCGTTTCCCGTTTGATTTCTTGAGCCCCTTTCCCACTGGGAGAGGGGTTGGGGTGAGGGTCCGGTGGAATCGTGGGGGTGAACCCGTCCGATTCCGTCGCACCCGCATCCGGCGCTTCGCGCCACCTTCTCCCGGCGGGAGAAGGGAGTGGCCGTTACCCGACGCTGCCTTCCAGCGACACTTCCAGCAGCTTCTTCGCTTCCACCGCGAATTCCATCGGCAGTTCGCGGAAGACCTGCTTGCAGAAGCCGTCGACGATCATCGAGACCGCGTCTTCCTGGCCGATGCCGCGCGCGCGGCAGTAGAACAGCTGGTCGTCGCTGATCTTCGAGGTGGTGGCCTCGTGCTCCAGCGTCGCGGTGGGGTTCTTCACTTCGATGTAGGGGAAGGTATGCGCGCCGCACTTCTTGCCGATCAGCAGGCTGTCGCACTGGGTGTAGTTGCGCGCGCCGTCGGCGTTGCGGTCCACCTTCACCAGGCCGCGGTAGGTGTTCTGGCCGCGGCCGGCGCTGATGCCCTTGCTGACGATCTTGGACTTGGTGCGCTTGCCCACGTGGATCATCTTGGTGCCGGTGTCGGCCTGCTGGCGGTGGTGGGTCAGCGCGACCGAGTGGAACTCGCCCACGGAGTCGTCGCCCAGCAGCACGCAGGACGGGTACTTCCAGGTGATCGCCGAGCCGGTCTCCACCTGCGTCCAGGTCACCTTGCTGCGGTCGCCCCGGCATTCGGCGCGCTTGGTGACGAAGTTGTAGATGCCGCCACGGCCTTCCTCGTCGCCCGGGTACCAGTTCTGCACCGTCGAGTACTTGATCTCGGCGTCTTCCAGCGCGACCAGCTCCACCACCGCGGCATGCAGCTGGTTCTCGTCGCGCATCGGCGCGGTGCAGCCCTCCAGGTAGGACACGTAGGCCTTGTCCTCGCAGATGATCAGCGTGCGCTCGAACTGGCCGGTGTGGCCGGCGTTGATGCGGAAGTAGGTGCTCAGCTCCATCGGGCAGCGCACGCCCTTGGGAATGAACACGAAGCTGCCGTCGGAAAACACCGCAGAGTTGAGCGCGGCGAAGTAGTTGTCGCCCACCGGCACCACGCTGCCCAGGTACTGCTTCACCAGCTCGGGGTGTTCGTGGATGGCCTCGGACATCGAGCAGAAGATCACGCCCTTCTCGGCCAGTTCCTTGCGGAAGGTGGTGCCGACGGAGACGGAATCGAACACCGCGTCCACCGCCACGCCGGCGAGCTTGGCGCGCTCGTGCAGCGGCACGCCCAGCTTGTCGTAGGTGTCCAGCAGCTCCTGCGGCACTTCGTCCAGCGAGGCGTACTTCGCCTTCGGCGCGCTGTAGTAGCTGATGGCCTGGAAATCGATCGGGCCGATCTTCAGCTTGGCCCAGTGCGGGGCCTGCATCGTCAGCCAGTGGCGATAGGCGGCCAGGCGCCATTCGGTCATCCACTCCGGCTCGTTCTTCTTCGCCGACAGGGCGCGGACGACGTCCTCGTCCAGGCCCGGCGGCAACGAATCGGATTCGATGTCGGTGATGAAGCCGGCGTCGTAGCGACGTCCCAGCTGTTCCAGGATTTCAGCGTTCTCGGTGGCCATCGGGCTGCCTACGGTTCAACGGGTGGCGACCTGCACGGCGATGGGTCGCCTGCGCACGTCGTCGGAAGAGGGGGGAGGGGCGATCATCTGGGCGAGGGTGAAGCCGCGCAGGGCGTCGGCCACCACGTCGTTGATCAGCCGCCAGTTGGCGCGCGCGCCGCATTGGTGGGCGATGCCGCACTGGCTTTCGCTCTGGCTGCATTCGGTCATGGCCAACGGCCCTTCCATGGCCTCGACGATCTCCACCAGGCTGATCTCGGCCGCGTCGCGGCTCAGGCGGTAGCCGCCGTGCACGCCACGCAGGCCTTCCACCAGGCCGGCCTGCGCCAGCGGCTTGAGCACCTTGCTCACGGTCGGGGTTTCCAGGCCGGAGTGCTCGGCCAGGTCGGAGGCACTGAGGACCTCGCCCGGCCTGGCGGCGAGCACGGTCAGGACCACGGTGGCGTAGTCGGTCAGCTTGGTGACGCGAAGCATGGGGGGAGGGACTCTGAAAACGTACCGAAATTGTACGCTTTCATGCCGCCCGGCTCAAACCCCGGGGTTTTCCCCGTTCAGGCGAGGCGCGCCAGCTGACGGTTGTCACCCGCGATGGCTGACGCCCGCGACTGATGCGGCGGCCCGCAGATCGGGAACATGGGCCCCGTCCACTCCCGGACAGTCCCTTCCAGGATCGCCCTCATGAACACCACCCATGCCTCTTCCGGTTCCACTGCGTCCGCCAGCGGCCTGGATCAAGGCTTCCTCTGGCGCGTGCTGCTCGCCATCGGCGGCGTCTACCTGGCGGTGAAGCTGTTCCGCGGGCTGGGCCAGCTGTTCTGGACCGTGTTCGGCCTGGCACTGGGCCTGTTCTGGATGTTCAACGGCCGCCTGTTCCCCTGGTGAGGCGGCCGCGGGACCTCAATGGGCGGCAGGCGCGTCCGCCGGCGGCGTCGGCAGCACCAGGCCGAGGTAAGGCGCCGGCGGCGTCTGGCCAGGCGGCAGCGCCTCGGGTGCGGGTTGGCCGGCGGCGCCGAGCGAATGCACGAAGCGGTAGATCGCGCGACGGTCTTCCTCCGTCATCGCGCGCACGGCGAAGTCCGGCATCATCGGGCGGGTGCGCAGGTTGGCGCTGTACTCCAGCCACTGCGCTTCGGTGAGTTGCTGCATGCGCAGCCGCAGGTTGCTCGGGTAGGTGGTGCCCCACGGACCATGGAAGCCCATCGGCGAGCCCACCAGCCAGCCGGCCTTGTCGGTCGTGCCGCCGGATTCGGCATAGCCCGGGGTGTGGCAGTCGTTGCAGCCGGTGGTCCGCACCAGGTATTCGCCGCGGGCGAGCAGGTCGGCGTCGTTGGGCGCGGGTGGCGGAAGGCTGGCCGTCGTCGGCGTTTGCGCAGGCTGGCAGGCGGACAGGGTGAGGCACAGGGCGGTGGCGAGCAGGAGCGGGCTGGCGCGCATGGTGGTGGTCGCAATAAGGGGAACGGGCATCGAACGCGCCGTCCTGCACGGACCGGCCACGCGCCGCCACCGAAGCGTTCAGGCGAGGGAAAGTTGGGAAACGCCATGCGCATGGGCGAGAATCCCCCTTCCTCCCTTCCGCCGGACCCCCGCATGCCCCGCAAGATCGAAGCCCGCCAATCCGACATCCACGGCAACGGCGTGTTCGCCATCGCCCCGATCAAGAAGGGCGAGCGGGTGGTGGAATACAAGGGCAAGCGGCGCACGCACGACGAAGTCGATGCCGACGACGCCGGCGACGTGGACTCCGGCCACACCTTCCTGTTCACGCTCAACGACGATTACGTCATCGACGCCAACCACAAGGGCAACAAGGCGCGCTGGATCAACCACAGCTGCGACCCGAACTGCGAGGCGGTGATCGAGGAGCACGACGGCAAGAACCGCAAGAAGGACAAGGTCTTCATCGAGGCGATCCGCGCCATCAAGCCGGGCGAGGAACTGACCTACAACTACGGCATCACCCTGGATGAGCCGCACACCGCGCGCCTGAAGAAGATCTGGGCCTGCCGCTGCGGCAGCAAGAAATGCACGGGCACCATGCTGCAGCCCAAGAAAGGGCGCTGATCTCTCCCAGGCACGGATGCCGCAGGATGCCGAAAGGTTGAAATGACCGAAGGCAGGTGTGGCATCCGCCCCGCGTCGATAACGTGCGCGCACCGGACCACCACCCGAACGCCATGACCCTCACCCGATTCGCCGGCCTGCTCGCGCTGGCCCTGCCGTGCACCGTGGCCCAGGCCGTCGAGATCGACGGCCGCATCGATCCTGCCGAATGGCAGGACGCGCGGCACGTCAGCGACTTCCGCAAGACCCAGCCGCTGACCGGCGAGCCGGGCTCGCTCGCCACCGAAGCCTGGGTGCTGGCCACGCCCGAGGGCCTGGCGATCGCGTTCCGCAACACCCAGCCGGCCGGCGTGCCGCGCACGCGGCAGAAAGTGCAGCGCGATTTCGACGCGCAGGTCGACCGCGTCAACGCCTTCATCGATTTCGATGGCGACGGACGCACCGGTTATGCCTTCACCGTCAGCTCCACCGGCGGCATCGCCGACGAAATCATCACCAACGAGAACCAGTTCAGCGACGACTGGGACGGCCAGTGGCGGTATGCGGTGACCGAGGACGAGCAGGGCTGGTCGGTCGAACTGCTGATCCCGTGGCACACCGCGCCGATGCGCGACGGTACCGACGGCCAGCGCACGCTGAAGGTGTTCCTCGCGCGCGTGATCGGCTCCACCGGCGAGCGCATGGCGTGGCCGCAGGCGAGCTTCGAGCGTCCGCGCTTCCTGTCGGATTTCGCGCCGATCACCGTCGCGCGGTACGACCAGTCGCTGCTGGCAATCACGCCTTACGTCTCGGGCCTGTACGACAACGTCGGCGGCGGCAGCGATTTCAACGGCGGCGCGGACATTTTCTGGAAGCCCAACGGACGCTTCCAGTTGTCGGCCACCGTCAATCCCGATTTCGGCCAGGTGGAAGCGGACGACCTGGTGGTGAATTTCAGCGCCACCGAGACCTTCATCAGCGACAAGCGCCCGTTCTTCACCGAGAACCAGGGCATCTTCGAGCTGACCACGCCCTCCGACGACAGCCAGCAGCTCTACACGCGCCGCGTGGGCAGCACCGGCGACATCACCGCAGCGGTCAAGTTGAACGGCAGCCTGGGCCAGGCCAACTACGGCCTGTTCTCCGCCGATGAGGACGGCACCAGCGGACGCAGCTACCACGCGCTGCGACTGGTGCGCGATTTCGAACGGCAGAACCTGGGCGCGATGCTGACCCGCGTGGACGACGATGCCCGCGACCGCGAAGCCACCGTGCTCGGCGTGGACCACAACTGGCGGCCGACGCCGCGCTGGAACATCCGCACGCGCCTGCTGGGCAGCCGCATCGAGCAGGCCGGCGACACCGTGCAGGATTACGGCGCGACCGTCTGGGCCGACTACGAGATGGACCGTGGCTGGCGCCAGCAGTGGATCGCCATGCATTTCGGCAACGATCTGCAACTCAACGATTTCGGTTACCTGTCGCGCAACAGCACCAACTACCTGCACTGGGAAGCGCGCAAGCGGTTCACCGACCTGCCTGATGCGTCGCGCTATTCGTCCAAGGACTGGCGCTGGCGCGTGAGCAGCAGCCACAACAATCATGGCGAGAAGCTCAACGACCAGTTCCGGATGAGCCGCGAAGGCCAGCTGCGCGACGGCAGTTACGAATACGCCCAGATCAACGTCAACAGCGCCGGCCTCAACGACACGCTGCTGCGCGGCAACGGCATCGTGCGCCTGCCGGCGAACATGAATGCGTATTTCGAATACGAGCGCCCGCGCAAGGGCAACTGGGCGCACGAGGTCGAAGTCGAGGCCTTCGGCGGCGGGCTGGCGGGCAACCGCAAGCTGGGCTCGGCGTTCTGGTACGGCGCCACGTATTTCATCAACGACGCCTTCAGCGTCAATGCCGGCTTGAACGTGGTGCGTCGCCCCGACTGGCTGATCTGGCAGGGCGCGGCGCAGGGCGACCTGGTGGGTGCGTTCGACGGCCGCGAGACCAAGCTACGCGCCGGCCTGGACTGGAACATCGACAATCGCCAGGAACTGCGCGTGAAGCTGGAGGCGATCGCCATCAGTGCGCGTGCGCACGATGCGTGGCGCTTCGATGCCGCCGGGCACGCGGTTGCGGCCAGCGATACGGTCGAGGACTTCAGCGTGCGCAACCTCGGTTTCCAGGTGCGTTACCGCTACGAACTCGCACCGCTGTCCTACCTGTACGTGGTGTACGCCCGCGGTGGTTATGAACAATTGGCCGGCACGGACGGCACCGACGACGCGCTGCGCGACAGCTTCAGCCTGCGCAACGACGAACAGCTGGTCGTGAAGCTGAGCTACCGCTTCGAACTGTGAGGGTGCGCCGTCGCGATGCGTCAGCGCGCGGCGGCGTCCAACGTCAGCTCGACGTGGCCGTCGCGGATGCGCAGCGAATCGGCCGTCAGCGTCCCCGGCACCTGGGCCAGGTCGTCGGCGCTCAGCTGGTAGAGCGGCCGGGTGCGGGCGTACTCGCGGATCAGGTCCTGCAGCACCTCGCGCGATCCGCCAGGCAGGCCACGTCCACCGGCGCCGGTGCCCAGGTGCTCCAACTGCGGGTCCACCAGGTGCAGGCCGCGCGTCGTTGGGTCGTAGCGCAGACCGCTGCTGACGACCACGTTGCCGTACTCCAGGCGTTCGCCGGTCGCCAGCGCGATGTCGTAGTCCATCTGCAACTGGACGCGTTCGCCCGGCGTCGGGATGCGGATGTCGGGGTCGCTCAGCGTCAGTGAGGCGAAGCCTTCCAGCAGTGATTCCTCCACCGGGAAGCCCGCGCGCGCCGCCGCCTGCAACTGCCCCGCATCGAAGCGCAGCACCGAGGGCGTGGCTGCCGACGCCAGCGGCGGTACGGCGATGAAGACGAGCAAGGCCAGGCGGGCCAGGAAGGGTTTCAACATCGCGACACCTCTCACTGCAGCGGGATGACCACGCGGCCATCCTCGATCTGGGGATTGCCGATCCGCTTGCTGGCCGGCAGGCGGCGCAGCACATCGCTGTCGATCTTGTAGACCGGCTCGTTGCGCGCGTACTCCTGCAGCACCGTGTTGACCAGTTGGCGGGTGCCGCCGGACATCAGCGATCCGGCGCCGGGCACGTCCACGGACAGGATCTCCGGGTTGTCCAGGTGCAGGCCCTGGGTGGCGGGGTTGTAGCGCAGCCGGCTGGCCAGCGCGAAATGCCCGCGGCTGACGTCGCGCGCGCCGAGTGCGCTGACGCCGATGTCGAAATCCAGCCGCAACCGGTTGTCGCCGGAGGGAATGCTCAGGCGCGGGTTGGTCAGCGTGGCCGAGACCAGGCCGCCGAGTTTGTCGAACTCGCGCGGGAAGCTCTGGTTGAGGTAGCGCTGCAACTGCGGCTGGGTGAAGTTGATCTGGTTGCCCAGCAGGCCGGTGACCGCGTTGAGCGTGCTGCAGCCCGCCAGTACGAGCGCGGCGCCCGCGACGAGGGTGGCGGTCAGGAAGTGGCGTCGGTTACTGCGCATGGCGGGCTCCGGAAGACGTCGGCGCACCATAGCCGGGCGCGCCTGTCCGGACCCTAACCGGCGATGCCGGCGTGCCGCGCGAAATGCTGCTTGCGTTCGGCCGTGTAATGCCACCACGGCGTGGCGGGGCCGCCTTCCATGAAGCGCACCGCGGCGATGAAGCAGTCGCACAGGCAGGGATCGTGGCGCTGGCCGGTGGCGGCATTCACCTGTTCGTACAGCGCGTACGGGTCCTGGTGGGCCAATGCCTGCGGCGCGGTGATGCCGATGCCGCGCAGGTCACCGGCGATGGACGGCCCGATGTTGGGAATGTCCTCGAGTACCCTGGCGTAGTCGGCATGACGGGCTTTCATGGCCGCAGCTTACCGCGCCACGCTCGTTTCAGCGGGCGTCGCGGGTGCGTTCTTTCAACGTCCGGATGAACTCGCCCATGTGCGGGCGCAGCGGCGCGAACAGGTCGTCGGCATCCTTGCGGTGGTCGAGCATGAGGCCGCTCAGCAGCTTGGTGCCGACGATCAGCGCGGCGCGCTCGTCGCCGCTGAAGCCGCGCTGGCGCTGGATGTTTTCGAGGATGCGCATCCAGTCGTCATGGCAGGCGTGTTCGAACTCGATGGTGCAACGGCCATTGCATTGGAGGCCATCGTCTTCGATGGGCGTGACGGTGATGCGGTAGCGGTGGGTATCGTTGGGCATGGGGGCGTGCGCCGGCGGCGCGGTGGGGACCATGGCCAAGATAGGTCCGTGCCGGCGGGGGAACGAGGGGGCATGCCGTGACGGACTGTTCCGCTCGGCGGCGTGGTTCAGCGAGCGGACGTGGAGGCGGCGCCCGCCCGGAACAGCGGCAGGGGATCGTAGGCGCCCTGTGCTCCGTAGATGCCGTAATGCAGGTGCGGCGGCGTCCCGCGCGCGTTGCCCGTCGTCCCGACGAAGCCCAGGACATCACCGGCCTGGATCGCCTGGCCGGCGGACAGGCCGGGCGCCCAGTCGTCGAGGTGCGCGTAGTAGTGCCGTTCGCGGCCCGGGCCCAGCACCCACACCTGCCGACCTCCCAGTCCGCCGTCGCTGACGTCGACCACGACGCCGCGGGTGGCGCTGCGGATGGGGGTACCGCGCGTCGCGAAGATGTCCACGCCCTGGTGCGTGCGGTCGGTGCCGCGCGGTGCGCCGAAGGTATCGGCGATCTGTTTCGCACGCACGCCCTCCACCGGTACGGGGAGCGACACGGGCGACGGCGCGCGCGCGATATCCCAGAGCATGCGCGGCGAGGCCATGAACGGCTGGCCCCACGCCCACGCGAGCAGCACGGCCAGCGCCGCCAGCCACAGCAGCGTCCACGCCAGGCGGCGCAACCGTCGCGCGGCAGGGCGCATCGGTCAGGGCAGCGGGGGCGGCTGCGGTTGCGCCAGTTGGCGCTCAAGCTGCGCTTTCAGCGACGGCTCCAGCCGAAGCTGCTTCGCCAACTCGTCCAGGTAGGCGCGCTCCATGAAGTTCTGCTCGTCGACCACCATCAGGCTGGCCAGGTACATCTCCGAGGCGATTTCCGGGGTGCTGCCGGCGCGCGCGACTTCGGACGGGTCCAGCGGCTTTTCCAGTTCGGCGTGCAGCCACTGCTGCAGTTCGGTGTCGGTGCCGATGCGCGAGAACTCGCCTTCGATCACCTCGCGTTCGCGCGCGTCGATGTGGCCGTCCGCCTTCGCGGCCGCCACCAGTGCCTTCAGGATCGCCTGGCTGTGCAGCTCCGCCTGAGGCGGCGGCAGGCGGTCCACCGTCTGCGGGCCCGCGCCGGCGGCGAAACCGCCCTGCTGTTGCTTGTAGTCGCTGTAGGCGCGATACGCCATCACCCCGACCGCCGCCAGCCCGCCGTAGGTGGCCAGCTTGCGCGAGGTCTTGTTCTTGCCAAGCAGCAGGCCAAGCGCGCCGCCGGTGATCGCGCCCTTGCCGAAGTCGGCGTTGAGCACGCTGCCGCTGCCGCTGGAGGATTTGAGCAGATGGTCGAGGAAACCCTGGATCTTCATGCAACGCCTGCCTGTATCGAAAGGGACAAGGACAGACCTGCGGGCGGGAGTGCGCCATCACAAGGGGGCGCCGCGCAGCAAGGGAAGCGCCGGCAAGCACTGCGCGCCGCAGTGCGCCCGGAGGCTGCCGCGAAGATCGGCTTTACCTCGCCCGAGTGGTCGATGCCAGGCCGGCGAGCGCCAAAAAAATCGGGACGGCAATGCCGTCCCGATCCGGTGCAACCTTGGCGCGCGCCTATCAGGCGGCAGCGTCCTTCAGCTTCTTCAGCGGACGCACCTTCACCTTCACCGAGGCGGGCTTGGCGGCGAACCACTGCTCTTCCTTGGTGAACGGGTTGATGCCCTTGCGCTTCGGCTTGGCCGGCACGTTGACGGCGCTGATCTTCAGCAGGCCCGGCAGCGTGAAGGAACCAGCGCCCTTCTTGTTGACGGAGGCGTGGACGGCGCTTTCCAGCGAGGCCAGCACGGCGCGGACGTCCTTGGCGGCGACGGCGGTCGCTTCGGCGATGTGGGCGACGAGGCCCGACTTGCTCAGCGCTTCCTTGATCGGCTTCGGCGCGGCCGGCTTGGCGGCGGCCTTCGGTGCAGCTTTCTTGGCGGCCTTCTTCGGCGCGGCCTTCTTGGTGCTCTTTGCCATGTGTCCTGTCTCTACGGTCGAGTGGTTGGGTAATCGGGCCGATCGCATCGGCAAGCGAAATGTAGGGCAAAGCATTCGCGCCGCCAAGAGCGATTGGCATCGAAAGCGGCTTTTTTTCGGTTTTTTTTCGATCCGGCGCCCGAAGTGGCTGAAATCACCGCGTGGAATGCCCTTATTCCCGGTGCGGATGTGCGCCGGAGGCGGCATCCGGCGCGTGTCCGCGACCGGATGCCGCACCCGCACAACTCACTCTTCGTCGTGCCGCGGCTTGTAGGCGTCCGCCAGTTTCTGCTGCACGTTCGGCGGCACCGGCTCGTAATGGCTGAAGTCCAGGCTGTAACGCCCTTGTCCCGCGGTCATCGACTTGAGCTCGGCCGCATAGCCGTCCAGCTCCGCCAGCGGCACCTGCGCCCTCACCACGATCTCGCCACGCACCGCGTCGGTGCCGTTGATGCGCGCGCGCTTGCCTGCCAGGCCGCCGGTGATGTCGCCCACCTGGGCTTCCGGGACCGCGACTTCCAGGTCCACGACCGGCTCCAGGACCTGCGGGCGGGCCTTGGCGACGGCGTCGAGGAAGGCTTTCTTGCCCGCCGCGACGAAGGCCACTTCCTTGCTGTCCACGGGATGGTGCTTGCCGTCGTACACCGTCACGCGCACGTCCTGGATCGGATAACCGGCCAGCACGCCTGCGCCCAGCGCCTGGCGCACACCCTTTTCCACGGCCGGCATGAACTGGCCCGGGATCGTGCCGCCCTTCACTTCGTCGGCGAACTGGAACCCGCTGCCGCGCGGCAGCGGCTCCACCCGCAGGAACACCTCGCCGAACTGCCCCGCGCCGCCGGTCTGCTTCTTGTGCCGGTGGTGGCCTTCGGCCTTGGCGCCGATCGTCTCGCGATAGGCGATGCGCGGCGGGCGCGTCTTCACCTCCACGCCGTGGCGCTCCTTCAGGCGCTCCAGCATCACCCGCAGGTGGAGGTCGGACAGCCCGCGGATGACGGTCTCGTTCAATTCCGGCTGGTGGTCCACGACGAACGCGGGATCCTCTTCGGACAGCTTGTGCAGCGCGGTCGACAGCTTCTGCTCCTGGCCCTTGCTGGCCGCTTCGATCGCCAGGCCGAACATCGGCCTGGGGAAATCGATCGGTGCCAGGTGGATGTGGTCTTCGTCGTGGCTGTCGTGGAGCACGGCGTCGAAATGCAGGTCCTCGACCTTGGCTACCGCCGCGATGTCGCCGGGAATGGCCTGGTCCACTTCCACATGGTCCTTGCCCTTGAGCTTGAACAGGTGGCCGACCTTGAACGGCTTCTTGCCATCGTCGACGAACAGCTGCGTGTCCTTCTTCAGCGTGCCCTGGTAGACGCGGAAGACGCCCAGCTTGCCGACGAACGGATCGTTGACGATCTTGAAGACGTCGGCGATGACGTGCGCGCGGGGGTCGGGAACCGCCTCGACGGGTTGCGGGCCGCTGCCGTTGAGCTTCATGAAAGGCGGCGGATTGGCCTCGGCC
This sequence comes from Pseudoxanthomonas sp. Root630, assembly GCF_001427585.1. Lineage (GTDB taxonomy): Bacteria > Pseudomonadota > Gammaproteobacteria > Xanthomonadales > Xanthomonadaceae > Pseudoxanthomonas_A. Next base: position 258,378 of record NZ_LMGY01000001.1, read on the forward strand.
GGGTTCGGGAACAGGCGTTCGGCCACGTCCAGCAGTTCCTTGACCCCGACGCCCGTGCGCGCCGAAGCGAAGCACACCGGCACCAGGTGGCCTTCGCGCAGGCATTGCTCGAAGGCGTCGTGCAGCTCTTCGCCGGACAGGCCGCCTTCGCCCAGGTCGAGGTAGTGCTCCATCACCGTTTCGTTGATCTCGACCACCTGGTCGATGATCTTCTGGTGCCAGTCGGCCACATCGCCCAGGTCCGATGTGCCGGTCGATTGCCAGAAGCAGTCGATGACCGCCTTGCCGCCGTCGGCAGGCAGGTTGAGTGGCAGCAACTCGGCGCCGAACTCCTCGCGCAACGCGGCCAGCACACCGGCGCAGTCGGCGCCCTCGTGGTCGATCTTGTTGATGACGATGGCGCGGCACAGGTTGCGCTGGGCGGCGCGATCCATCAGCCGCCGCGTGCCATGGGCGACGCCGCTGTCGGCATCGACCACGATCAACGCGGTTTCCACCGCGGAGAACGCCGACAGGGCCGGGCCGCGGAATTCCGGATAGCCGGGCGTGTCGATCAGGTTGACGTGCATGCCGCCGTGGTCGGTGCTGGCGATGGCGGTATCGATGGAGTGGCCGCGCGTTCGTTCCATCGGGTCGTGGTCGGAGACCGTGGTGCCGCGTTCGATGGTGCCTGCCACCTGGAGGGCGCCGCCGGCATGCAGCAGGGCTTCGAAGAGCGTTGTTTTGCCGGCGCCGGGGTGGCCTGCCAGGGCCACGTTGCGGATCTGTTGTGTGCTGTACGACATGAGGCCGTTCCTCCCGTAGGTTGGGTCGAAGGGCCGTCATGGCTGTCCGGGCTGAGCGCGTCCCGTGAGCGTGCGCTCGGCGGGCGGTCATGGCGGGCGGCCAGCATCCGCGCGCGCGGGGGAGGGGTCAAGTCGCACTGCGGTACATGGCATGAACATCCGTCGGTGTACCCTTCGCTTCCCCTGACCCGAGGAGCACGACCATGGCTTTGAAGCGTTACGCGGATGCGGTGTGGGCTGGCGATCTGCAGTCCGGCAAGGGCAGCCTGAGCACGCCGCAGAGCGGCCTGTTCGAAGGCCAGAACTATTCGTTCAAGACCCGCTTCGGCGACGAGAAGGGCACCAACCCGGAAGAACTGTTGGCGGTCGCCCACGCGGGCTGCTTCACCATGGCGCTGTCGGCGGTGCTCGGCAAGGCCGGCTTCACGCCCGACAAGCTGCAGACGCGCGCCGAGGCGACGATGGAGCCGGGCATGGACCCGGGCCCGACGATCACCGCGATCAAGCTGACCGTCTCGGCGAGCGTGCCGGGGATCAGTGCGGCGCAGTTCGAGGAGATCGCCCAGCAGGCCAAGGCCGGGTGCGTGATCTCGCGCGCGCTGTCGGTGCCGGTGTCGCTGGAAGCGACCCTGCTTTGACGGGCGCGCGGGCCGCCTTGCTCGTGCACGGCGCGGGCGGTGGCGGCTGGGAGTGGAACGTATGGCGTGGCGTGTTCGAGTCGGCGGGCTTCCAGGTGGCGGCCCCCGACCTCATGCCCGTGCGCGACGGATGGGCGGCGACGCGTCTCGAGGATTACCAGGCCCAGGTGCGCGCGTCGTTCGCGGCGTTGCCGCGGCCGCGCGTGCTGGTCGGTGCGAGCCTGGGCGGATTGCTGGCGCTGGGCGCGGCCGACGGCGCGGACGCGCTGGTGATGGTGAATCCATTGCCTCCCGTGCCCTGGCACGCCGGACTGCCAGCGCGCGACTGGCCCGACGTGGTGCCGTGGCGGCGCGATGCGCGGCTGTCCGGCACGCGCAGGGCGTTGCCGGGGGGCGATGACGCGACGGCGCTGTTCGCGTTCCGCCACTGGCGAGACGAATCCGGTGCCGTCCTGCGCGACGCCCAGCGTGGCGTCGCGGTGGTGCGCCCGGCATGCCCGATGGTGTGCGTGGTGTCCGGGCATGACGAGGACGTGCCGCCTGCGGTCACGCGGGCCATGGCCGGGGCCTGGGGCGCGGAGGTGCTGCAAACGGTTTCAGGCTCGCATGTCGGGCCGTTGCTCGGGCGCGAAGCCGCCGGCATCGCCGCGCAAGCTGTCGAATGGCTAAACCGGGCTGCCAAAGCCGGCTGAGTTCAGCCATGTTTCACCCGCATCGGCCGAGCATGCCAGCACGCCAATCCGGCGTGGGGGAGTACCCGACATGAAGCGCTTATCCGCCACCGTGCTGGCCATCGGCCTGCTCGCCTCCGGCGTGGCATCCGCGCAATCCACGCGCTACTACGGCACGACGGACCGTTACGGCGACGAACCCTATTACGACTACGCCCGCGTGGTACGCGTCGACCCGGTCATCGACAACGGCTACGGCCGCAATGACGGCTATGCCAACACGACGACGGGCCAGCGCTGCTACTACCGCGACGCCGACGACGTCTACGCGCGCGATACCTACCGCGATGGCTACCGCAACGACGGTTACAACGATGACCGTTACGGCGATGACGGCTACTACGGCGACCGCCGCTATCCCGACCGCAGCACCGAATCGGGCCGTACCGTCGCGACCGTGATCGGCGGCATCGCCGGTGCGGTGCTGGGCAGCAAGGTCGGCGACGGCAGCGGTCGCTATGTCGGTACCGCGGTCGGCTCGATGGTGGGCGGCATGGCCGGGCGCTCGATCTACGACAACGCGCAGCGCGAGCGTCGCGTGCAGCGGGGACAGGTGCGCGTCTGCGACCCGGTGCCTGCCGGCAACAGCCGTTACGGCGATGACTATTACGGCGACGGTCGCGTCAGTGGATACGACGTGACTTACGAGTACGGCAACCGTACCTACCACACCCGCACCGACCATCATCCCGGCGACCGCATCCGCATCCGCGTGGATGTCCGTCCCGAGTAAGCCTTCGCACCGGTTCTTTTGCGGACGCAGCGTCGCAGGACAGGGGTATGCCGCAACCGAGGGGCCGCAAGGCCCCTCTTTTTATTGCCGTGCACGACGCCATTGCGCATAGTCGCGCCCTGGACCGATACGGGAGAGCGGCATGCGGCGTCTGGCGTGGTTGACGGGATTCGGTGTGGGATGCGTGGTCGTCGCGGGCCTGGCCCAGGCGCAGGTCCACGTGCTGACCGCAGGGCGCGTGCACACGTCCGATCCGGCACACCCGGTCGCGCAGGCGATCGCCTGGGATGCGCAGGGCCGCATCCTCGCGGTCGGCGGTGCGGATGAACTGCGCACGCGTTATCCCGATGCGCGCCGTGTGGACGCCCCCGACAAGACCGTCATTCCCGGCCTGATCGATGCGCACGGCCACGTGATGGGGCTGGGCTACGCGCTGATGCGCGCGGGCCTGGTGGATGCGCGCGACAAGGCCGACGTGATCGCGCGGCTGCGCGAATACGAGAAGCAGCTGCCCGCCAATGCGTGGCTGCTGGGCAGCGGCTGGGACCAGAACGACTGGCCCGAAAAGACCTTTCCGACCGCCGCCGATCTGGATGCTGCCTTTCCCGATCGGCCTGTGTGGCTCGAACGTGTCGACGGTCATGCCGGCTGGGCCAACAGCGCGGCGTTGCGCGCGGCCGCGGCACGTGCGTCGCGCCCGTTGACCGGCGACTGGCAACCCGATGGCGGACGTATCGAGCGTGTGGGTGGACGGCCGAGCGGCGTCTTCGTCGATGCGGCCATGTCGCTCGTCAATGCGGTGGTGCCGGCGCCCGATGCGGCATACCGCCGGCAGGCGTTGGAGAAAGCCACGCAGGCGGCCGTGCGCAATGGTCTGACCGGGGTGCACGACATGGGCGTGTCGCGCGAGGATCTGGCGCTGATGAAGCAGTTCGCGGACGAAGGCCGACTGCCGTTGCGCATCGACACGTACGCCGATGGCAATGGCGATGCGCTGGCGGACCTGTGCGCGCAGGGCCTGTACCGCCACGCGGGTGGCCGTTTGCAGATGCGCGGTGTGAAGTTGTATGCCGACGGCGCCCTGGGTAGCCGCGGCGCCGCCCTGCTGGAGGATTACAGCGACGACCCGGGCAACCGTGGTTTGCTGGTAACCGAGCCGGCGGCGCTGGAAGCGGCGATGCGCAAGGCGCGCGGCTGCCATGTGCAGGTGGCGACGCATGCGATCGGCGACCGTGGCAACCGGCTGGTGCTGGATGCGTATGCCCGTGTGCTGGGCGATGCGGCGAAGACCGACCACCGCTGGCGGATCGAACACGCGCAGGTGGTGGCGCCGGAGGAGTTCCCGCGGTTCGCCGCCCTGGGCGTGATCGCTTCGATGCAGCCCACGCATGCGACCTCGGACATGCCGTGGGCGCAGGACCGGCTGGGGCCGGCACGTATCAAGGGCGCTTATGCGTGGCAGCGCCTGCAGGCGAGCGGGGCGAAGCTGGCATTGGGATCGGACTTTCCGGTGGAATCGGTCGATCCGCGCCGCGGCCTGCACGCCGCGGTGACGCGCCAGGACGGGCACGACGCCCCCGAAGGCGGGTGGATGCCCGATCAGCGCCTGAGTGCGGCCGAAGCATTGCGCGGCTTCACCGCCGACGCGGCATGGGCGGCGCATGACGAGGCGGAGGTGGGCAAGCTCGCTCCCGGCTTGCGTGCGGATTTCGTCATCCTCGACGAGGATCCGCTGGCGGTGCCGGGCGAGCAGCTCGACGGGTTGCACGTCCGCTCGACCTGGGTGGATGGCAAGGCGGTGTACGAGGCGGAGTAAAGCCGTCTGGCTCTTGTGGGAGCGACGTCAGTCGCGATAGCTCACGACGACTGGTTGCCTCTCGCGCATTCGAACGATGCGCCTTCGCGACTGACGTCGCTCCCACAAGAAGCCGCCATCGCTACCAGTCGATCTGGCCGGTCACGATGGTACGCACGTGGCCGCCGGACCAGACATCGCCTGCGGCGTCCACGTGCAGCTGCAGGCGCGCGTCGTAGCCGACTTCGCGGCCCTGGCTGACGACGTAGCGGCCTCCGTGACCGGGCAGCGCATCGCGCGATGCCAGCCACGCGGCCAGCGTTGCATTGGCGGCGCCCGAAGCCGCGTCCTCGAACGCGGCCGGCGCACCGACGAACGCACGCACAGCCAGGTCGTAGTCGCGGCCCGGTGTACGCGCATACGCGCACACGCCCATGCTCTCGGTGGCGCGCGCCAACGCACTGATCGCGTTCCAGTCCGGCGAGGCGCCGCGGAGCGCATCTTCGTCGCGCACCTCGGTCAACCACCAGCGGCGGCCGCCGTCGACGAGCGCGGGGGGCAGGGTGCCCGGCGCCAGTCCCTCGAGGGCGGCGCGCAGCAGGCCGTCATCCGTGGGATCGCCTTCCTTCACCACCGTCGCGCGCGGCGTGCGCACGGCGATCGTGCGGTCCGCGCCGTCGCCATCGACACGCAACGGCAACACACCGACGACGCCTTCCTGCATCAGCAGGCCGTCGGCCGGCGCGGCCAGGCCCGCCTCCAGCACCACATGCGCGGTGCCGACGCTGGGGTGGCCGGCGAACGGCACTTCGCGGCGCGGGCTGAACATGCGGACGGCATAACTGGCGCCCGGCTGGGTGGGCGCGAAGACGAACGTCGTTTCCGGCAGGCGCGTCCAGCGGGCAATGGCCTGCATGGCGGCATCGTCAAGGCCGGCAGCATCGAGGACGACGGCCAGCGGATTGCCCGCGCCGGGGCGGTCGGCGAACACGTCCAGCTGGACGTAGCGGCGGAGGGTCATGGGGGCGTTGTCGCGTGGGGGCCGCGCAGCTTACCAAGTCACCTGGCCGTCGATGACCCACTGCACCTGACCGCCGATCCAGACCTCGTCCTCGCCATCCACCTCCAGATGGACGCGACCATCGCGACCCAGCTCGCGGCCCTGACTGGCGAGATAGCGACCCGCGGTGCCGGGCAGCACACCGGCGGCAGTCAGCGCGGCGGCGATGCAGGCGTTGACGCTGCCGGTGACCGGGTCTTCCGGGATGTTGTCGGCGGGGCAGAACGCGCGCACCGCCAGATCGTGGTCGTCCTGCGCGCTGGCGCGGCCGAAGACGGCCAGCCCGATCGCACCCGTGGCCTGTGTCAGCGCGGCGATTGCCGGAAGGTCCGGCTCCAGGGCGCGTACCGCGGCCGCGTCGCGGAGTTCCACCAGCCACCAGGCGGGGCCGTTGTTCCACAGCGCCGCGGGCAGCCCTGCCGTGGGTAGCGACGCAAGTGTCGTGTCACGTTCCGGCGGGTCGGGCGTGACCTCCATCGGGTACGCCCGCGGTGCACGCAGATGGATCGTGCGTTGCAACCCGTCGCCTTCCACCCGCACCGGCAGCAGGCCGGCTGCGCATTCCTGCACCAGCCGGTCGGATGCGGGTATCAGGCCCGTATGCAGCGCTACCCAGGCCGCACCCACGCTGGGGTGGCCGGCGAACGGGAGTTCCTGGCGCGGGGTGAAGATGCGGATGCGGTAGCTGGCGTCGGGCGTGGTCGGGGGCAGGAAAAAGATCGTTTCCGACAGGTTGGTCCATCCCGCGAACGCCTGCATGCGCTCGGTGTCCCACGCGGCGGCGTCCAGTACGACGCCCAGCGGATTGCCCGCACCGGGGCGGTCGGCGAAGACGTCGACCTGCAGGTAGCGGTGGGTAGTTCGTTGCATGCGGTACGGTCCGGTCGCGCGCGGGGGCTTCGGCTAGAATCGACGGTTCACGCCCGAAGGGTTCGGGCATTCCTCCTCATTCTATCCATGCCTTCTGCCACTCCCGCGTCTGATCGTTGGATCGTCCTCAAGTTCGGCGGCACCTCGGTGTCGCGTCGCCATCGCTGGAACACCATCGGGAAACTGGCGAAACAGCGGGCGGACGAACAAGGCGCGCGTGTGCTGGTCGTGGTGTCGGCCTTGTCCGGCGTCACCAACGAGCTGACCGCCATCGCCGACGGCGCGGCCGACAGCGCGGAACGCGTGGCGAAGCTGGAACAGCGCCACCGCGAATTCCTGGAAGAACTGGAGCTGGACGCCGATGCCGTGCTCGGCGATCGCCTGGCCGCGCTGCGTGGCCTGCTGACCGATCCACGCGCCGCGGGCCGCGCGCTCGACTGGCAGGCCGAGGTGTTGGGGCAGGGCGAACTGCTGTCGTCAACGCTGGGCGCGGCCTATTTGCGCGCGCAAGGGCTGGATTTCGGCTGGGTCGATGCGCGGCACTGGCTGCAGGCGAACTTCCTGCCGAACCAGAGCCCGTGGGCGCAGCGGCTGTCGGTGTCGTGCAACACCGCACCGGACCAGGACTGGCGTCGCGCATTCGCGGGGCAGCCCTCTGCGCTGCTGCTGACGCAGGGCTTCATCTCACGGCATGCCGACGGCGGCACCGCCATCCTCGGCCGCGGCGGCTCGGATACGTCTGCCGCCTACTTTGGCGCGCTGCTCGGCGCGCAGCGCGTGGAGATCTGGACCGACGTGCCCGGCATGTTCAGTGCCAATCCGCGCGAAGTGCCGGATGCGCGCCTGCTGACGCGGCTGGATTATTACGAAGCGCAGGAAATCGCCACCACCGGCGCCAAGGTGCTGCACCCGCGTTCGATCAAGCCGTGCCGCGATGCCGGCGTGGCGATGGCCATCCTCGACACCGAGCGGCCGGAGCTGCCCGGCACCACCATCGACGGGAACGCCCTGACCGTGCCGGGCGTGAAGGCGATCAGCCGCCGCAACGGCATCGTGCTGGTGTCGATGGAAGGTATCGGCATGTGGCAGCAGGTCGGCTTCCTCGCCGACGTGTTCGCGCGCTTCAAGAAGCACGGGCTGTCGGTGGACCTGATCGGTTCGTCGGAGACCAACGTCACCGTGTCGCTGGACCCCAGCGAGAACCTGGTCAACACCGATGTGCTGGCCGCGCTGTCGGCCGACCTCGCGGAGATCTGCCGGGTGAAGGTGATCGCGCCGTGCACGGCCATCACCCTGGTCGGTCGTGGCATGCGCTCGCTGCTGCACAAGCTGTCCGATGTGTGGGCGATGTTCGGTCGCGAGCGCGTGCACCTGATCTCGCAGTCGTCCAACGACCTCAACCTGACCTTCGTGATCGACGAGGCGGATGCCGAGGGCATGCTGCCGTTGCTGCACGAGGCGCTGATCGACAGCGGTGCCATGCCGGTCGAGGAGGCCAGCGTGTTCGGCCCCAGCTGGCGCGAGATCAACGGTGCCGTCCGCCATCGCGGCGTGCGCTGGTGGAGCGCGCCGGCCGCGCGGGAACAGCTTTTGTCGCTGGCGCAGGCTGGCACGCCGCGTTACGTCTACAACCTCGATATCGTCCGCGCCCGGGCCCGCGCGCTGGCCGCGATCACGGCCGTCGATCATCGTTTCTTCGCCATCAAGGCCAATTCGCATCCGGCGATCCTGCGCGCGCTGGTGGAGGAAGGGTTCGGCCTGGAGTGCGTATCGCGCGGCGAGCTGGAGCGTGTGTTCGATATCGCGCCGGCACTGCCGATGGAGCGCGTGCTGTTCACGCCGAGCTTCGCGCCGCGCGAGGAGTACGCATTCGCGCTGGAGCGCGGCATCAACGTCACGCTCGACAACGTCGAAGCGCTGCAGCACTGGCCCGAGGTCTTCCGCGGCCGCCGCCTGTGGCTGCGCGTCGACCTGGGGCGCGGCGACGGCCACCACGACAAGGTGAAGACGGGTGGCAAGACCTCCAAGTTCGGCCTGCCGCTGGCCAAGCTGGAGGCGTTCCTCGCGGCGGCGCGCGCGATCGACGTGCGCATCGTCGGCCTGCACGCGCACCTGGGCAGCGGCGTGGAGAGCGCGCAGCACTGGAACCAGATCGCCGATGAGCTCGGCGGGCTGGCCGACCAGATCGGCACCATCGAGACGATCGACATCGGCGGTGGCCTGCCGATTCCCTATGCCGAGGGCGACGAGCCGTTCGACCTCGCGGCCTGGGGCGAAGGCCTGGCTGCGATCAAGGCCGCTTATCCGGCGTACCAGTTGGTGATCGAACCCGGTCGCTTCCTGGTGGCCGAGTCGGGCGCGCTGCTGGCGAACGTGACCCAGGTGGTCGAGAAGCTGGGCATCCGCCGCGTCGGCAGCGATGCCGGCATGCACACGCTGGTGCGCCCCGCGCTCTACGACGCTTGGCACGACGTGGCGAACCTGTCGCGTCTGGACGATGCGGAACAGGTGCCGTTCGACGTGGTCGGACCGATCTGCGAATCGAGCGACATCTTCGGCAAGCACCGCAAGCTGTCGTCCGCGACCGCCGAAGGCGACGTGCTGCTGTTCTCCGATGCCGGTGCTTACGGATTCGTGATGGCCAGCCACTACAACCTGCGGGGGTTGCCGGCGGAATCCATCATAGAAGCGGGTACGGACCATGAATCCGCGCGCTGAGCTCGTCCTGGTCAGTGGTCTGCTCGCGTTCGCGCTGGCAATGGCCGCACTCCTGTTTGTGGGGGACCCAAAACGCGTGCTGGGTGGTGAGGGCGCGATCAGTACCCTGGCGTTCGCGCTGCCTGCGGCACTGTCCGCTGCCCTGGCTGCATCGGTGGTTGGATCGAAGGAGCGCCGATCGCGGATCGAGAAGCGGGTTTGGCAACCCGCGGGCATGACATTACGAGTGGTGGCGTTGGCATTCCTGGCGTATGCGGTTCTGTCGACGAGTGCCATGATGGCGCTGGCTTCGTTCGATGGCTATTCCGTGGCTGGGGTGCTACGAGAAGCAGCGGCGTTCGCGGGGTTGATGGTGGGTTTCGCGATCATGCTCGGTGCCATCCCTGCCTTCTTCTTTGAATATTTCGTCTGCCGCCGCTATCTGCGGCGGATCGCTGTCGTCATTCCGGGTACCGCATGAGCAATTTCGATAAATCCAGCATCCGCACCTTCCGTTTCGTCCGCTGTTCCTTCGATGCGGAGACCGGTGTCGCGCGGTTGGTGTACGCCTTCGATGACGGTCCGGAGCTGACCGAGACGGTGACGGTCCCGGGGGCGCCCTTCGTGCTGGACGCCACGCGTGCGCAGGCGGTCGAGCAGGCGGTGCGCCTGCTGCACCTGATCACCGGCGTCAGCTACTACAAGGCCGCGGTGCCGAACGAGATCCGCATCGACGGCTACGCGATCGACGCGGCCACCGCCGTGCTGATGGAGCAGGTGTACGTGCACGGCCTGGGGGAGTTCGCCTACCGGAACGGTCTGAGCCTGCACGGCCGCGTGCGCTTCCCGGTGGGTGCCCAGGGGCCGTCGCCCGCGCCGTCGGCGGGACTGCGCGAGCACGCACTCGTCGCCATCGGCGGCGGCAAGGATTCGCTGGTCAGCATCGAGGCGCTGCGAGGCGCCGGCATCGAGCAGACCGTCACCTGGATCGGCGGTTCGCAGCTGATCGCCGCCTGCGCGGCGCGCACCGGCCTGGCGACGCTCAATATCGGCCGTGCGCTGGCGCCGGAGCTGTTCGAGTACAACCGCCAGGGCGCGTGGAACGGGCACATCCCGGTGACCGCGATCAACTCGGCGATCATGGTGCTGGCGGCGCTGCTGCACGGCGTGGACCAGGTCGTGTTCTCGAACGAGCGCTCGGCCAGCTACGGCAGCATGATCCCGGGCACCGGCGAGGTGAACCACCAGTGGTCGAAGGGCTGGGCGTTCGAGAGCGCGTTCGGCGCGCACGTGCAGTCGCACGTGGCCGCCGACCTGCAGTACTACTCGCTGCTGCGTCCGTTGTCGGAGCTCGCGGTGGCGCGGCAGTTCGCCCGCACCGATCATTACGACGCGCATTTCTCAAGCTGCAACCGCAATTTCCATCTGCTCGGCGAGCGCCCCACCAACCGTTGGTGCGGGGTGTGCCCGAAGTGCCACTTCGTATTCCTCGCGCTGGCGCCGTTCATGCCCAAGCCGCGCCTGGTCGGCATCTTCGGCCGCAACCTGCTGGATGACGCCAACCAGACGGGCGGCTTCGACGCGTTGCTGGAGTACCAGGACCACAAGCCGTTCGAGTGCGTCGGCGAAGGCCAGGAATCGCGCGCGGCGATGGCGACGCTGGGCGACCGGCCGGAATGGCGCGAGGACGTGATCGTCTCGCGCTTCAACCACGAGATCCGCCCGCAGCTCGATGCCGCGGATTTGATGGTGGCCCCGTTGCTGGAGATCGGCGGCGAGCACCGCATCCCCGCTGCGCTGTGGGAGCGCCTGCGTGCGAATTTCGCAGCTTGAGGGTCGGCGTGTCGCGCTGTGGGGATGGGGGCGGGAAGGCCGTGCCGCCCATCACGCGGTACGCGCGCGGCTCCCGTCGCTGCCGTTGACGCTGTTCTGCAACGCGCAGGAAGCAGCGGATGCCGCGGCACTCGGCGATCCGCTGCTCGCAGTGGAGACCGTGGCGACCGCCGAACGCCTGTCGGCGTTCGACATCGTCATCAAATCGCCTGGCATCAGTCCGAACACGCCGGTGGCCGTCGCCGCGTCCGGAGCCGGCACGCGCTTCATCGGCGGCACCGGATTGTGGTTCGCGGAACACGCCGGTGAGGATGGTGTGGTGGCGCACACGTTCTGCGTCACCGGCACCAAGGGCAAGAGCACGACCACCTCGCTGCTGGCGCACCTGCTGCGCGCGGCGGGGCGGCGCACGGTGCTGGCCGGCAATATCGGCCTGCCGATGCTGGAGGTGCTGGATCCGCAGCCGGTGCCGGACGAATGGGCCATCGAGCTGTCCAGCTACCAGACCGGCGATGTCGCCGACAGCGGCGCACGCCCGGACGTGGCGATCGTGCTGAACCTGTTCCCCGAGCATCTGGACTGGCATGGCAGCGAAGCGCGCTACATCGCGGACAAGCTGAAGCTCGTCACCGGTGCGCACCCGCGCATCGCCGTACTCAACGCCGCCGATCCGCGCCTGGCCGCGCTGGACCTGCCGCACAGCGACGTGCGCTGGTTCAATCGCGCCGACGGCTGGCATCTGCGCGAGGACGACCTGTACCGCGGCGACGTGTTCGTGATGGATACCCGCCCATTGCCGCTGCCGGGGCGCCACAACCGCAGCAACCTGTGCGCCGTGCTGACGGCGCTGGAAGCGCGGGGCATCGACGCGCTGCCGCTGGTGGCGCACGCGCAGTCGTTCCGTCCGCTGCCCAACCGCCTGCAGGCGATGGGCGCGCGCGACGGCATCACCTGGGTCAACGATTCGATCAGCACCACGCCGCATGCCACGCTGGCGGCGTTGGAGTGCTTCGCCGGCCGGCGCATCGCGCTGCTGGTGGGCGGGCACGACCGCGGCGTGGACTGGTCCGATTTCGCGGCGCACATGCGCGAGGACGCGCCGGCCACCATCATCACGATGGGGGCCAACGGCCCGCGTATCCATGCGTTGCTGGCGCCCGTGGCACGTGAGGCGGGGTTCACGCTGATCGGCGTGGAGACGTTGCCGGAGGCGATCGCCGCCGCACGCGAGGCGTTGGGCGACGAGGGCGTGGTGTTGCTGTCGCCTGGCGCGCCGAGCTTCGGCCAGTACCGCGACTACGTGGCGCGCGGCCGCAACTTCGCGGAACTCGCCGGTTTCGACCCTGACGCGATCACGTCGATTCCCGGCCTGGGTGCCGGCTGAGGCCGCACGCCTCCTCAAATCGCGTGAGCACGGCGGGCGTACACTCGCAGGCCATCCCCCGAGGAGGACGCGCGATGCGCCGCAAACTGCTGTTGCCCTGCCTGCTGTTCCTGCTGTGGTCGCCCGTACTGTCGGCCGCGCCCGTGGCCAAGCCCGTTGAATGGAAGATCGGCGGCGACACGTTCGCCGGCGTCCTCGTCTACGACGATGCGGTGAAGCAACCTCGGCCGGGCCTGGTGATGGTGCCGAACTGGAAAGGCGTGAATGCGTCCGCGATCGAGAAGGCGCGCCTGGTTGCCGGCGACGACTACGTGGTGCTGGTCGCCGACGTGTACGGCAAAGGCATCCGCCCGAAAACCGATGCCGAGGCCGGTCCCGTCGCCACGGCGATGCGTGCGGACCGGCCGAAATTGCGTGCCCGCGTGCAGAAGGCGGTCGAGGTGCTGAAGCAGCAACCAGGGACACTGGTCGACGCGACCCGCATCGGCGCATTCGGCTACTGCTTCGGCGGCAGCACGGTACTGGAGCTCGTCCGCGCGGGCGATGCGCTGTCGGGTGTCGTCAGCCTGCACGGCGGGCTTGCCACCGACCTGCCGGCGGCCGGCCCGGTGAAGTCGCCGGTGCTGGTGCTCAACGGCGGCGATGACAGCTACGTGTCCGCCGCGGAAATCACCGCGTTCCAGGACGAGATGCGCAAGGCGGGCGCCGACTGGCAGTTCGTCAGTTTCGGCGGCGCGGTGCACTGCTTCGCCGAATCCGACGCACAGAATCCGCCGGGCTGCGTGTATCACGCACCCTCGGCGAAGCGGGCCTACCGGATGATGGCGGACTTCTTCCGGGACGTATTCGCCCGGTGACCGGGTGCGGGCGCGTTCAGTGCCCGCGTTCGACCGCGTAGCGCGCGAGGCCGCGTAGCGCCGCCAGTGCGTCGGATGCCGGCAGCGCGTCGAGCGCCTGCTCGGCCAACGTCGCGTAGTGGTGCGCGCGCTCGCGACTGTAGTCCAGCCCGCCGGTTGCGCGGATCGCCGCCAGTACTTCGGGCATCGCGTCTGCTTCGCCCGCCTGCACGATGGCGCGCAAACGGTCTGCCGTGGCGGCATCCGAGTGGCGGATGGCGTGGATCAGCGGCAGCGTGGCCTTGCCCTCGGCCAGGTCGTCGCCCAGGTTCTTGCCCAGCGCCTCGGCATCGGCGGTGTAGTCCAGTACGTCGTCGGCGATCTGGAAGGCGTAACCCAGGGCCATGCCGTAGTCGTAGAGGTGGCGTTGCGTGGCGGCATCGGCACCCGATGCCATCGCGCCGAGTTGCGTGCCCGCGGCGAACAGGACGGCCGTCTTGCGCTCGATCACGCGCAGGTAGGCGGCTTCGTCGGTATCGGGATTGTGGACATGCAGCAGCTGCAGCACTTCGCCTTCGGCGATGCGGTTGGTCGTGTCGGCCAGCAGGCGCATCACGTCCATGCGGTCGAGTTCCACCATCAGCTGGAAGCTGCGCGAATACAGGAAGTCGCCGACCAGCACGCTCGGCGCGTTGCCCCACAGGGCGTTCGCCGTGCTGCGGCCGCGACGCAGGTCGGATTCGTCCACCACATCGTCGTGCAGCAGGGTGGAGGTGTGGATGAACTCGACGATCGCCGCCAGTTGGTGGTGATCCGGCGTGGTCGGCCCGCAGGCCTGTCCGGCCAGGACCACCAGCATCGGCCGCAGGCGCTTGCCGCCTGCCGAGATGATGTGGTCGGCGATCTGGTTGATCAGCACCACGTCGGACGCCAGGCGGGCCCGGATCAGGGCATCCACCGCCCCCATGTCGGCGCGGGCAAGCGACTGGATGTCGGCCAAGCCGAGCGCGGGGCGGGGGAATTCGACGACGGCCATGGGGACAGGATTCGGGAAGTGGCTGAATTATAGGCGTTAGAGGGCGGCGATTTCCTACGCGGGGCCGCGGTAGCGGCCGACGGTGGGGGGCTCCCGGGTATACTCCACTGGTCTTTGCCCGCGCTCGGCGGGCATCCCTGAACGGATATCGATATGGCCCGCGGCATCAATAAAGTCATCCTGGTCGGCAACCTCGGCAACGACCCGGAAACCCGCTACACCCAGGGTGGCATGGCGATCACCCGCATCAGCCTGGCGACCACCAGCGTGCGCAAGGACAAGGATGGCAACCAGCAGGAGCGCACCGAATGGCACCGCGTGGTGTTCTTCGGCAAGCTCGGCGAGATCGCCGGCGAATACCTGCGCAAGGGCAGCTCGGTGTACGTCGAGGGCTCGCTCCGCTACGACAAGTACACCGGCCAGGACGGTCAGGAGAAGTACTCCACCGACATCATCGCCGACGAGATGCAGATGCTGGGCGGCCGTGAGGGCGGTGGTGGCGGTGGCGCAGGCGGCGGTGATCGCCCGGCCCGCGCACCGCGCCAGGACTACGGCAACCAGGGCGGCGGCCAGCCGCAGCGTCGCCAGGCCCCGGCACCGCAGCAGGCGCCGCCGATGGACGATTTCGCGGACGACGACATTCCGTTCTGATCCCGCGTTGCTTGGCCGGATAGTGCAATCAACTTGATTCAACAGGAGCAGTAGCGTGCCGACATGGCTGGTCACCGGCGGAGCCGGTTTCATCGGGGGCAATTTCGTCCTGCGCGCGATCGCGCGTGGCGTGAAGGTGGTCAACCTGGATGCCCTGACATATGCGGGCAACCGGGACACGCTGGCGACGGTCCAGGATAACCCGCTGCATGTCTTCGTCGAGGGCGACATCGGGGACCGCGCGCTGGTCGCCCGGCTGCTGGCCGAGCACCGTCCGGATGCGGTGGTGAATTTCGCCGCCGAGAGCCATGTGGACCGTTCGATCGACGGTCCCTCCGCATTCATCCAGACCAATGTCGTGGGCACGCTCGGGTTGCTGGAATCCGTGCGGGATTACTGGAAGGGCCTGGAAGGCGCCGCGCGCGACCAGTTCCGCTTCCTGCACGTGTCCACCGACGAGGTCTACGGCTCGCTGGGCGACACCGGCAAGTTCACCGAGACCACGCCTTACGCGCCGAACTCGCCGTACTCCGCCTCGAAGGCCGCCTCCGATCACCTGGTGCGTGCCTTCCACCACACGTACGGCCTCCCGGTCCTGACGACCAATTGCTCCAACAACTACGGCCCGTACCATTTTCCCGAAAAGCTCATCCCGCTGATCATCGCGCGGGCGCTCGCCGGCGAGCCGCTGCCGGTCTACGGCGATGGCAAGAACGTCCGTGACTGGTTGTTCGTGGGCGACCACTGCCAGGCGATCCGCACGGTCCTCGAGAACGGGCGCGTGGGCGAGACCTACAACGTCGGCGGCAATGCCGAAATGCAGAACCTCGAGGTGGTCCACGCGATCTGCGCCTTGCTCGATGCGCGCGTGCCGCGCGCTGACGGGAAGCCGCGCAGCAGCCAGATCACGTTCGTGGCCGATCGCCCCGGTCACGACCGTCGCTATGCCATCGATGCGTCCAAGTTGCGCGACGAACTGGGCTGGGAGCCGGAGTACACGTTCGAGCAGGGCATCGCGGAGACCGTCGACTGGTACCTGGCCAACCAGGCGTGGGTGAAGCGCGTGCTGGACGGCAGTTACCGTCTCGAACGCATCGGCACGGCCGCCTGAGGGGACAGCGATGACGCAACGCAAGGGCATCATCCTGGCCGGCGGCTCGGGTACGCGCCTCTATCCGCTGACGCAGGCGATCAGCAAGCAGCTCCTGCCGGTCTACGACAAGCCGATGATCTACTACCCGCTCAGCGTGCTGATGCTGGCGGGGATCCGGGAAGTACTGGTCATCAACACGCCGCACGAGCAGGCCTTGTTCAAGGCGCTGCTGGGCGACGGGTCCCAGTGGGGCATGGACATCCAGTACGCCGTGCAGCCGAGTCCGGATGGATTGGCGCAGGCCTACCTGATCGGCAAGGAGTTCGTCGGCGGGAAACCGAGCTGCCTGGTGCTGGGCGACAACATCTTCTATGGGCACGGCTTCACCGAGATGCTCCGGCGCGCGGATGCCCGTGGCGAGGGTGCGACCGTGTTCGGCTACTGGGTCAACGATCCCGAGCGCTACGGCGTGGCCGAATTCGACAAGGATGGCCGCGTCGTGGGCATCGAAGAGAAGCCGGCGAAGCCGCGCTCCAACTATGCAGTCACCGGCCTGTACTTCTACGACGGCCTTGCCAGCGACTATGCGGCGGACCTGAAGCCATCGGCACGCGGAGAGCTGGAGATCACCGACCTCAATCGGCGTTACCTGGACGCGGGCGCGCTGCACCTGGAACCGCTCGGGCGCGGGCATGCGTGGCTCGATACGGGTACGCACCAGTCGCTCCTCGAGGCCTCGAATTTCATCGAGACGATCGAGGCGCGCCAGGGCCTCCGCGTCTGCTGCCCCGAGGAAATCGCGTTCGGGAACGGCTGGATCGACGCCGCGCAGGTTGAACGGCTGGCGGCGCCGCTGGCGAAGAATGGCTACGGCCAGTACCTGCTTTCGCTCGCGGCACGCGGGGTCGTGCGATGAAGGTCATCGAAACCTCGCTGCCGGGTTGCGTCGTCGTCGAGCCCGCGGTGTTCGGCGATGAGCGCGGTTTCTTCTTCGAGACCTGGAACGCGGATCGCTACGGCCAGCAGGGTCTGCCGACGGCGTTCGTCCAGAGCAACGTGTCGTCTTCGGCGCGCGGCGTGCTGCGCGGCCTGCACTACCAGTGGCCGAATCCGCAGGGCAAGCTGGTCAGCGTGCTGGAAGGCGAAGTCTATGACGTGGCGGTCGACATCCGCCGGGGTTCGCCAAGCTTCGGGCAATGGGCAGCCGTCGTGCTGAGTGCGGAGAACAAGCGGCAGTTCTGGATTCCGGAAGGTTTCGCGCATGGGTTCGCCGTGCTCTCGGAGCGTGCAGTGTTCAGTTATCTGTGCACGGCGACGTACGACAGGGTGGCGGATGCTGGTGTGCGGTGGGACGATCCCGCCATCGGCATCGACTGGCCGGTGACCGACCCGCAGTTGTCCGCCAAGGACGCCATCGCGCCGCTGCTGTCCGACGTCGCGCCTGAGAGGCTCCCGGCCTATACGCCATGACCATCCTGCTGTTCGGGGCCAATGGCCAGGTCGGCCATGAATTGAGGCGCAGCCTGGGATCGTTGGGTGAGATCGTCGCCACGACGCGGTCCGGCGCGTTGCCCGGCGGCGGGTCTTGCGAGGTGGCGGATTTCGACCACCCTGCGACCCTGCCGGAGCTCGTCGAGCGCATCGCCCCCTCCGTCGTCGTCAATGCCGCCGCCTACACGGCGGTGGACAAGGCAGAAGACGATGCCGAAGCGGCATTCCGCGCGAACGCCGAAGCGCCCGGCATGCTTGCACGGACCTGCGCTGCGCATGGCATTCCCTTCGTGCATTACTCCACGGACTACGTCTTCGATGGGCAGGGCGCGCAGCCCTACCGCGAAGAGGATCCCACCGCGCCGCTTGGTGTCTATGGCACCAGCAAGCTGGCCGGCGAGGACGCGATCCGCGCTGCCGGTGGTCGCCACCTGATCCTGCGTACCGCATGGGTCTATGGTCTGCATGGCCACAATTTCTTGAAGACGATGCTGCGGCTCGGCGCCGACCGCGACGAACTGCGCGTCGTAGCCGACCAGGTGGGTACGCCCACGCCGGCAGCGCTGATCGCGGACGTGACGGCAGCGTTGCTGCGCATGCAGGACGACCCTTCCGGCACGTTCCATCTGACGCCCAGGGGCGAAACCAGCTGGCACGGCTTCGCGGAAGCGATTTTCGAAGCGGCTGTCGAGCGAGGCCTGATCGCGAAGGCGCCCCGGGTACTTCCCATCGGTACCGCAGACTATCCCACGCGTGCACGTCGGCCCGGCTATTCCCGCCTCGACGTGGGCAAGGTCGAGCGGGTGCTCGGGCATCCGCTGCCGGAATGGCGCGCCGGCCTGCAACAGGTGCTTGGCGGCTGAATCCGCTGGCGCGCGGTGCCTTCATCTTGCGTCCGGCATGTGCATTGAATGCATGAGGACGCTGTGGAAGGATGGCGGCACTACAACGCCTGGGGAGGCGACATGGGGAACTGGAATCGTCCGGCCACAACGGTCGTGCTGACGGGCATCTGCATCGCGCTGGCGTCGGTGAGCGCGGCGGTCCAAGCAGGCGCGCCGATTGATGTGGGTGCATTCATCCGCAAGGATGCGTTCACCGACATCAAGTTGTCGCCCGACGGGAAGTACCTGGCTGCGACGGTGCAGCAGGAGGACAGGACCGCGCTCGTGGTGCTGGACAGGCAGGAAATCCGCATCACCGGCTCGATGTCGCTGGGGCGGCACAACCATGTCGCGGATTTCTGGTGGGTCAACGCCGAGCGCGTGCTGTTTTCCGTGGCGCAGAAATTTGGTGCACTGGACTCGCCGCAAATGACGGGCGAGTTGTTCGCGATGAGCGCGGACGGCACCAACAAGGAGAACCTGTTGGGGTACCGGGTCGAGGGTGCAGGGCCGGGTACGCGTATCCAGCAGAAGAAGGTGGAGGCTGTCGCGGGTTATCTGGTGGATACGTTGCCGGAAGACGACCGCAACGTCATCGTGATGGTGCGGCCATTCGGGGACCTGACCTACACGCGCGCCGAAAAGATGGACGTCTACACGGGGCGCCGCGTCCTGTTGGCCCGGTCGCCGGTACCCGAGGCCGAGTTCGTCAGCGACGGTGCGGGCACGGTGCGGTTCGCCTACGGCATCACCTCGGAGAACGTCAATCGGCTCTATTACCGTGCGGGCGAGCACCAGGAATGGGATCTGATCAACGATGAACGCATGTCGCAGCGCATCGAGGTGCCGGTCGGTTTCAGTGCCGACCAGAAGACCGCCTATCTGAGGGTCGAGCAAGCGCAAGGATCAGATGCCATGGTGGCGCTGGATGTCGCCAGCGGCAAGCGGACCGAGGTGCTGCGCAATCCCAATGTGGATCCTGCCGATATCCTGCGTTCGCACGACGGCAAGGGCGTCCCGATGGGCGCGGTGTTCTTTGATGGGAAGCCGACGTTCTCCCTGCTCGACAAAGAGCAGGCCGACGGCCGGCTGCTCCGCAGTTTGCAGCAAGCCTTTCCAGGCGAGTTCGTCGAGATCACCTCGATGACGCGCGACGGGACTCTGGCCTTGGTCGAGGTCTCTTCAGACGTGAATCCCGGCGATTTCTATGTGTTCGATGTGCCGGCGAAGAAAATGAACTACCTGCTCAGCCGTCGCGAGTGGGTGGACCCCGAGCAACTCGCGCCCATGGCGCCGGTCCAGCTCAAGGCGCGGGACGGGCTGGTGTTGCATGGCTACCTGACCGTGCCCAAGGGCAGCTCAGGCAAGGGCCTTCCCTTGATCATCCATCCGCATGGTGGCCCTTACGGCGTTCGCGACGTATGGGGCTTCAACAGCGAAGTCCAACTGCTGGCGTCCGCGGGGTACGCGGTGCTGCAGGTCAACTACCGGGGCTCGGGCGGATATGGTCGCAACTTCCAGCAGGTGGGTGCGCGCCAATGGGGCGGCACGATGCAGGACGACCTGACGGACGCCACCCGCTGGGCGATCAAGGAAGGCATCGCCGACCCGGGCAAGATCTGCATCTACGGCGCAAGCTACGGTGCGTATGCGGCACTGATGGGCGCCGCGAAGGAGGCCGGCCTCTATCGTTGCGCTGCCGGCAACGTGGGTGTCTATGACCTGCCGATGATGCAGCAACAGGATGCCAGCGACAGCCGCAACCTCGGGCTCTGGTCGCGGGACTGGGTAGGCGAGCCATCGACGCTCGCGGCTGTTTCCCCCGTCAACATGTCGAACAGGATCAAGGTGCCCGTGTTCCTCGCCGCCGGCGGGGAAGACGAAGTGGCGCCTGTCGAACACACCGAGATCATGGAGCGCAAGCTCAAGGCGGCCGGCGTGCCGGTGGAAGCGGTCTATTACCGCACCGAGGGCCACGGCTACTACAAGGAAGAGAACCAGCGCGACTACTACACCAAACTGCTGGCGTTCTTCAGCCGCCACCTGGGCGGTGCGACAGCGAAGTGAAGCCCCTGCTGGACGGGCGGTCATCCGCCGCCCGTCCATGCCCAAGGCGGATCAGTCCGTCGTACGCATCGCCCGCCGCAGCCACGGCGAGGCCAGCAAGGCGATCACGGCGCACCCCAGGCCGATCCACATCATCAGCCAGAACAGGTCGGCGAAGGCGGTGGCGGCGCGCGCGATATCGAGTGCGCCATCGTCCGGAACATCCATCGCTGCAAGTTTGCCGAACTGTGCGGCAAGCGTTTCCGAGAATGCAGTGGCCAGCAGCCACATGCCCATCATCGAGCTCACCACCCGCGGCACCGACAGTTCGGTGACGGCGGCCAGGCTGACCGGAGCGAGGCACATCTCGCCGATCTCGAGCAACAGGTAGGCCAGCACCAGCCACCACACGCTCGCGACCACGCCCGTGTCGCCTACCTGTTGCGCGGCCAAGGCCAACGGGATGAAGGACAGGCCGCCGAACAGCAGACCCAGCGCGCCCTTCAACGGCTTGGAGGGGTCGAGGCCGCGGCGTCCCAACGTGGCCCATAGCCAGGCGAACACCGGCGCCAGCACCACCAGGAACATGGCACCCAGGTAGGTCAGGGAGCCGGCCGTCTGCGGCAGCACCAGCGAATCACGCAACACCAGCACCACCATCAGTGCGGCCGTGCCGAGGAACAGTGCGCGCGGAGGCCCGGGGCGCGTGCTCTGCTCCGACCAGCGCGACGCGATCACGAACGACAGCGGCATCGCCACCAGCGCCCAGGTGGACCACGGCGCGCTGCCGAGGAAGAGCGCGATGTTCGCGGCAAAACTGTCCGACCAGACCACCGCCGATGCCGGCTGTACCAGCGACGGGAACAGGTCTTTCGTCAGCATCCGGTCGGTGAACATCACCCACGAGCCATAGGTCTGCTCGTACAGGGTGAAGAACACGAGGCACATGAAGATCAGCGCCATCAGCGCCAGCATCTGGCGACGCTGCACCGGCGTGCATTGCGTGGTGATGAACCAGAGGAACCACGCCAGCACCGTGGCCAGTACCAGCAGCATCAGCGCGAGCGCCAGCGAGAATTCGCCGCCCAGCGCGAAGGCGCCGTTGGCCGCCGCCCACATCAGCCAGGCCACGGGCAGCACGCCCAGCGCGGCGCCGAGGTAGATCAGCCATTCCCGCGGGACACCCAACACCACTGCGCGCAACGACGCAGGCGAAGGAGGTTCGGCATGTCCGTGCAGGTAGCGCTGGCCCCAGAGGAACATCGCCAGGCCCAGCAGCATGCCGATGCCGGCCGCACCGAAACCGTACTTCCAACCCAGCGTCTCGCCGAGATACCCGCACACCAGCGAGGCGAGCAGGGCGCCGAGGTTGATGCCGGCGTAGAACAGGCTGAAGCCGCCATCGCGGCGCGGATCGCCCGCCGGATACAGCCGACCGACGATGCCGGTGATGTTGGGCTTCAGGAAGCCGACGCCCATGACGATCAGGGCCAACGACACATACATCGTGCGCAGTGCGCCTTCGTCGCGGGTGACCACGCCAGCGTCCATCGTCGCCGCCGCGCCTTCCAGCGCCATGCCCGCATGGCCGGCCACCAGCAGCAATCCGCCGAAGACCACCGCCTTGCGCATGCCCAGCCAGCGGTCGGCCAGCACGCCGCCGATCACCGGCACGCAGTAGACCAGTCCGCCGTAGGCCCCGATCAGGTCGTAGCCCGCGCCGTCGGCGAACAGGTGGTACTTGGTCAGGTACAGCAGCAGCAGCGCCTTCATCCCGTAGAAGGAGAAGCGCTCCCACATCTCGGTGAAGAAACAGACGTAGACCCCCTTGGGGTGGCCCAGGAAGTCGTCGCGGCCGGTGGCCGCGGGGGCGAGGGGGGTCAAGGGCCGCTCCGGCGGGGATTCCGGGGCGAGTATAGCGACGGCGCGCGTCCCGGCTGGACTTGCCGGGCAGCGGACGCTAGCGTGTCGGCTTTCCGCAATTCGGGAACATGCAATGAGCTCGGGGACCCCGCAACTTACCTTCCGCGCCGTCGTGCTGGCCATCGTGCTGGCCGTCGTGCTGTCGGCCGCCAACGCCTACCTGGGCCTGTTCGCCGGCCTGACCGTGGCCACCGCCATCCCGGCGGCCGTCGTTTCGATGGGCGTGCTGCGCCTGCTGGGCGGCGGCACGATCCTGGAGAACAACATCGTGCAGACCGGCGCCTCCGCCGGTTCGTCGATCGCGGCCGGCGTGATCTTCACGATCCCCGCGCTGATCATCCTGGGCTACTGGCAGGACTTCCAGTATTCCTGGGTGCTGGCGATCGCCGGCCTCGGCGGCCTGCTGGGCGTGTTGTTCTCGGTGCCGCTGCGCCGCTCGATGATCGTCGAGGAGCCGCTGCCGTTCCCCGAAGGCAAGGCCGCGGCCGAAGTGCTCAAGGCCGGTGAGAATCCGGGCCCGGGCCTGAAGATCCTGGCGTTCTCCGCCGCCATCGGCGCCGTGCTCAAGGTGGCCGCGCACAGCGGCATGCGCCTGATCCCGGACACCGCCGCGGGCGCGGGCTTCTTCGGCAAGTATCTCGGTTACATGGGCACCAACCTGTCGCCTGCATTGCTGGGCGTGGGCTACATCGTGGGCCTGAACATCGGCATCGTGGTGCTGTCGGGCAGCATCCTGTCCTGGCATATCGCCATCCCGCTGTACCACATGTTCTTCATGGGTACCGATCCTGCGCTGGCGCAGAGCCTGGTCGGTGCCGGTCCCGAAGATATCGCCGGCGCGATCTGGTCGAAGCAGATTCGCTACCTGGGCGTGGGCGCGATGCTCGTTGGTGGCATCTGGACGTTGTTCTCGCTCCGCAAGTCGCTGCTGTCGGGCGTGAAAAGCGGCATTGCTGCCGCGCGCGCTGGTTCTGGCGCCGCGGTAGCCGAGACCGATCGCGATTTGCCGATGAAGTGGATGCTGGTGGCGCTTGTCATCTTCGTGCTTCCGCTGCTGCTGCTTTATCAGGCCATCGTCGGCGTGTGGCATGTCAGCATCCCGATGGCGATCATCATGATCGTGGCCGGCTTCCTGTTTGTCTCGGTGTCGGCCTACCTGGCCGGCCTGGTGGGCTCGTCGAACAACCCAGTGTCGGGCATCACCATCGCCACCATCCTGTTCGCCTCGCTCGTGCTGCTGTTGCTGCTGGGTGAAAGTGGACGCATGGCAGTCGGCGCCGGTGGCGCACCGCTGGGTGCGGTCGCCGCGATCATGATCGGCGCGGTGGTGTGCTGCGCGGCGGCCGTGGGCGGTGACAACCTGCAGGATCTCAAGGCCGGTTACATCGTCGGCGCGACCCCGTGGAAGCAGCAACTGATGCTGGGCATCGGCGCGTTCTCCTGCGCGCTGATCATGGCGCCGGTGTTGAACATCCTGTCCGAGGCCTACGGCATCGGTGCGCCGACGGCCGAGCATCCGAATCCGCTGTCGGCGCCGCAGGCCACGCTGATGGCCTCGGTCGCAAAGGGCCTGTTCGGCGGCGAATTGCCTTGGAACATCATCATCATCGGCGGCGTGATCGGCGCGATCATCATCGCCGTCGACGAGACGCTGAAAGCCAAGGGCAGCAGCTTCCGCGTGCCGGTACTGGCTGCCGCGATCGGCATCTACCTGCCGCTGGAGCTGATGGTGCCGATCTTCCTCGGCGGCCTGCTCGCCTACCTGGTCGAGAAGCGCCATGGCATGGTCGGCACGAAGGACGAGGAAGCGCGCGACCGCATCCACCGTCCCGGCACCCTGTTCGCTGCGGGCCTGATCACTGGTGAAGCGCTGATGGGCATCGCGGTCGGCATCGCCATCTACGTGTCCAAGGATCGCGACGTGCTGGTGCTGCCGGAAGCCTTCCAGCAGGGCGAGATCGTCGGCCTGGTGATCCTGGCGATCGTGGGCTGGCTGCTCTATCGCGCGGGCGCCAAGGCGAAGGCGCTGGGCGACGCCGAACCCGGCCCCCGTTAAGCCAATACACGGCGCAAGGGCGTGACTTCACGCCTTTGCGCCGCGGCGCGCTTAGCGCCTAACATCGGGGTTTCCCTGTTGCCGGAGCCCTAGATGAAGCTCAAATCCGCCCTGTTGCCCTTCTGCTTGCTGGCGGCGCTGCCGTCGCTGGCCGCTGCGCGCGGCCTCGACGTGCGCGACCTGCAGAAGCTGGATCGCGTTTCCTCGCCCGTGTTGTCGCCGGACGGCAGCACCGTGCTGTTCGCCAAGCGCGTGGTCGATGCCGACGTGACCAAGGGCAGCAGTAGCCTGTGGGTCCGCAACCTGCTGACGCGCGACATGGGCCCGCCCAAGCGCCTCACGCCCGAAGGCTGGAACGTCAACTCGCCCGCGTTCTCGCCCGATGGCAAGACGGTCTACTTCCTCAGCGGCAAGTCGGGCATCCAGCAGCTCTACGCGTTGCCGCTGGCCGGCGGCACGCCACGCCAGCTGACGGCGTTCGCGCTGGACGTCGCCAGCTACAAACTGTCGCCGGATGGCACGCGCGTGCTGTTCAGCGCCGACACCTTCGCCGACTGCAAGGCGGACTTCGCCTGCACGCAGAAGAGGCTCGACGCCACCGCGGCGAAGAAGAGCACCGGCGTGGTCTACGACGGCCTGTTCGTCCGTCATTGGGACACCTGGGCCGATGGCCGTCGCAGTCGCCTGTTCGTGGCGGCGTTGCCGGGCGCCAAGGCCAAGGCGGTGAGCACGGCCACCTCGCTGACGGACAGCCTCGATGGCGACGCACCGTCCAAGCCGTTCGGCGGCGCCGATGAGTACACCTGGTCGCCGGACGGCGCCTCGGTGGTGGCATCGGTCCGCGTCGCCGGCAAGGGCGAGGCGTGGTCGACCAACTTCGACCTGTACAAGATCGCCGCCGACGGCAGCAGCGCGCCGGTCAACCTGACCGCCGCCAATCCCGCGTGGGACACCGGCCCGGTGTTCAGCGCCGACGGCAACGCGCTGTACTACCGCGCAATGAAGCGCCCGGGTTTCGAGGCCGACCGCTTCGGCCTGATGGCGATGGACCTGGCCTCGAAGCAGGTGCGCGAGATCGCGCCGTCGTGGGATCGCTCCGCCGACGGCATCGCACTGTCGAAGGACGGCGCGACGATCTACACCACGGCGCAGGACGTGGGCCAGCATCCGCTGTTCGCCGTCGACGTCGCCAGCGGCGCGGTGAAGTCGGTCGTGGGCGAAGGCAGCATCTCCGCCTTCGACATCGCCGGCGACACGCTGGCGCTGACCCGCAATACGCTGAAGAGCGGCGACCAGCTGTTCACGACGACGCTGTCCGGCGCGCCGCTGCGTGCGATCACGCCGAGTGCGCAAGAAGCCCTCGGCGATGTCAGCTTTGGCGACTTCGAACAGTTCAACTTCAAGGGCTGGAACAACGAGACCGTGCACGGTTACGTGGTCAAGCCGCACGACTACGTGGAAGGCAAGAAATACCCGGTGGCGTTCCTGATCCACGGTGGCCCGCAGGGCAGCTTCGGCAACGGTTGGAGCTATCGCTGGAACCCGCAGACCTACGCGGGCCAGGGCTACGCGGTGGTGATGATCGATTTCCACGGCTCGACCGGTTACGGCCAGGCCTTCACCGATGCGATCAGCCAGCACTGGGGCGACCGCCCGCTGGAAGACCTGCAGAAGGGCTGGGCAGCGGCACAGAAGCAGTACGCCTTCCTCGACGGCAAGAACGCGTGCGCGCTGGGCGCCAGCTACGGCGGCTACATGATCAACTGGATCGCCGGCAACTGGAACGAGCCGTGGAAGTGCCTGGTCAACCACGACGGCGTGTTCGACATCCGCTCGATGGCCTACGTCACCGAGGAGCTGTGGTTCACCGAGTGGGAGAACGGCGGCACCCCGTACGACGTGCCGAAGAACATCGAGAAGTTCAACCCGGTCAACCACATCGCCAAGTGGCGCGTGCCGATGCTGGTGGTGCAGGGGGAGAAGGACTACCGCGTGCCGGTGGACCAGGGCCTGTCCACGTTCACCGCGCTGCAGCGCAAGGGCATCGAATCCAAGCTGCTGTACTTCCCGGACGAGAACCACTGGGTGCTCAAGCCGCAAAACAGCATCCTGTGGCACGACACCGTCAATGCGTGGCTGAAGCAGCACATCGGCCGCTGACGCTTTCTCGAAAGGGCCGGTCATGCCGGCCCTTTTTCTTTGACTGAAGGAGAACCCCGCCGATGGCGATCGAAGCCACCGAACCTTCCACTGCGCTCATCCAGAACGACATCGTCCTGTTCGGCCTGATCGCCGCCACGCTGGGCGTGGTGTTCTGGACATCCTCGCGCGAAACAGGCTTCTTCAAGAAGTTCTACACCTACGTGCCGGCGTTGCTGCTGTGCTACTTCATCCCCGGCATCTTCAACAGCGTCGGCCTGATCGATGGCGCGGCCAGCAAGCTCTACAACCCGGTGGCGAGCCGCGTGCTGCTGCCGGCGGCGCTGGTGTTGCTGACACTGACCATCGATCTGAAGGGCGTGCTGAAACTGGGGCCCAAGCTGCTGGTGATGTATGCGGCGGCGTCGATCAGCGTGATGATCGGTGCGTTCGTGGCCTTCGGCGTGATGGATGCGGTGCACCCGGAGACCGTGGCCGGTGACACCTGGGGCGGCATGGCCGCGCTGGCGGGCAGCTGGATCGGCGGCGGCGCGAACATGGTGGCGATGAAGGAGGTCTTCGAAGTCGACGAGACCACGTTCGGCCAGTTCGTCGTCATCGACGTCGCGGTCGGCTATGTCTGGATGGCCGTGCTGATCTTCCTGGCGAACCGTGCGAAGGCCATCGATGCGCATACGGGCGCGGACACGCGTGCGATCGAGGAACTCAAGGAACGCCTGGCGTCCTATCAGAAGCAGCACGAGCGGGTCACCACGTTGACGGACCTGATGGTGATCCTGGCGATCGCCTTCGGTACGGTGGGCCTTGCGCACGCCGTTGCCGGACCGGCGTCGGCCTGGTTTGGCGGCTTCGCATGGGCGAAGCAGGTGAGCCTGCACGAGCCGTTCGTCTGGGTGGTCGTGCTGTCCACCCTGATCGGCCTGGGCCTGAGCCTGACCCGCGCGCGCGCGTTGGACGGTGCGGGTGCGTCGAAGATCGGCGCGCTGTTCCTGTACATCCTCATCGCGTGCATCGGCATGCAGATGGACATCGGCTCGCTAGCCGACAAGCCGTGGCTGCTGGCATTGGGCGTGATCTGGATCCTGGTGCACATCGTGCTGCTGGCGCTGCTGGGCAAGCTGCTGCGCGTGCCCTTCTTCTATTTCGCGATGGGCTCGCAGAGCAATATCGGTGGTCCGGCTTCGGCGCCGGTGGTGGCGTCGGTGTTCCATCCCTCGCTCGCGCCGGTGGGCGCATTGTTGGGCGCGTTGGGTTATGCGACGGGTACCGTGGCGGCGTACGCGGTCGGCGTCGGCCTGCGTGCGATGGCGGGGCAGGGTTGAGAACATGATCCTCGTGGGAGCGACGTGAGTCGCGATCCTGATGCTTCAGTTCGCGACTCACGTCGCTCCCACAGGAGATCAAACAAGAAGGGCGAAGCCACTGGCTTCGCCCTTTTTTGTTCGTCTGACGGAATCGATCAGCAACAGCGGAACCCGCTCCTGCCACCGAACCGCGCTTCCTGCCGTTCGCGGAAGAACGTCTTGTAGTCCATCGGCTCGCGGTCCGGGTGCTTCTCCAGCACGTGCCGGACGTAGTTGTCGTAGTCCGGAATGCCACAGCACAGGCGCGCGGTCTGCACCAGCCTCCGCCACACGCGCTTGTGCGTGGCGAAGTGCGAGATCGGAACGAGTTCCGTGCCCATGGCTTACAGCCAGGCCTTCTGCTGTTCGTCGGTCAGCGCGATGTACGGCGACTCGCGATCGGTGCGCACGCTGCTGGCGCGCGCCTTCAGGATCGCCTTGATCGCATACAGCAGCACGCTGAACACCACGAACAGGAACAGGACGGTCAGGCCGGTGTTGACGTAGCTGTTGACCACCACCTGGTGCATCTGGCTCATGCTCTTGGCGGCGCCGAGCAGCTGGCCGTCGGCGACGGCGGCCTGGTACTTCTTCGCCTGGGCGACGAAGCCGACCGCCGGATTGCTGTCGAAGATCTTGATCAGACCCGCATACGTCGTGCAGATCAGCAGCCAGATCGCCGGGACGACAGTGACCCAGGCGTAGCGGTCGCGCTTCATCTTGAACAGCACCACCGTGCACAGCATCAGCGCGATGCCGGCCAGCATCTGGTTGGCGATGCCGAACAGCGGCCACAAGGTGTTGATGCCGCCCAGCGGATCGACCACGCCCTGATACAGGAAGTAACCCCACAGCGCGACGCAGCCGGCGGTGCCGATGACGTTGGCGCCCCAGGAATCCGTCTTGCGCAGCGGCGGGATGAAGTTGCCCAGCAGGTCCTGCAGCATGAAACGACCGGCACGCGTGCCCGCATCCACCGCGGTCAGGATGAAGAGCGCTTCGAACAGGATGGCGAAGTGGTACCAGAACGCCATCATCGCGTCGCCGCCCGGCAGGGCGTCGTGCAGGATCACCGCGATGCCCACGGCCAGGGTCGGTGCGCCACCGGCGCGCGAGATGATCGTGCTTTCGCCGATGTTGTGCGCGGTCTGCGTCAGCATTTCCGGCGTCACCACGAAGCCCCAGCTGCTGACCTTCGCAGCCACGTCGACCGCGCTCGTACCGATGGCGGCGGCGGGGCTGTTCATGGCGAAGTAGACGCCCGGTTCGATGATCGAGGCCGCGACCAGCGCCATGATGGCGACGAACGATTCCATCAGCATGCCGCCGTAGCCGATGTAGCGGGTGTGGGTTTCATTGGCCAGCAGCTTGGGCGACGTGCCCGAGCTGATCAGCGCATGGAAGCCCGAGACCGCACCGCAGGCGATGGTGATGAAGAGGAACGGGAACAGGCCGCCCTTCCACACCGGGCCGTCGCCGGTGCTGGCGAACTGGGTCAGCGCCGGCATCTTCAGCGAGGTCACTTCCGGGCTGGCGATGACGATGCCGATGGCCAGCGCGACGATCACGCCGATCTTGAGGAAGGTCGACAGGTAGTCGCGCGGCGCCAGCAGCAGCCACACGGGCAGCACGGCGGCGACGAAGCCGTAGCCGATCAGCATCCAGGTGATCTGGGTGCCGGTGAAGGTGAACGCCGGGCCCCACGTGGGATGCGCACCGACCTTGCCGCCGAACCAGATGGCCAGCAACAGCAGGATGATGCCCACCACCGAGATCTCGCCGATCTTGCCGGGGCGGATGTAGCGCATGTAAATGCCCATGAAGATCGCGATGGGCATCGTGGCGATCACCGTGAACATGCCCCACGGGCTCTCGGCCAGCGCCTTCACCACGATCATCGCCAGCACCGCCAGGATGATGATCATGATCAGGAACGCGCCGAACAGCGCGATGGTGCCGGCCACCTGGCCCATTTCCTCGCGGACCAGGTCGCCCAGCGAGCGGCCGTTGCGGCGGCTGGAGATGAACAGGACCATGAAGTCCTGCACCGCGCCCGCGAGCACCACGCCGGCGATCAGCCAGAGCATGCCGGGCAGGTAGCCCATCTGCGCCGCAAGCACCGGGCCCACCAGCGGGCCGGCGCCGGCAATCGCGGCGAAGTGGTGGCCGAACAGCACGTGCTTGTTGGTGGGCACGTAGTCCAGGCCGTCGTTGTTGATGTGCGCGGGGGTCGCGCGGGTCGGGTCCAGCCCCATCACGTTCTTCGCGATGTACAGGCTGTAGTAGCGGTACGCCACCAGGTAGATGGACACCGCCGCCACGACGATCCACAGCGCGCTGATCTGCTCGCCCTGGCGCAATGCCACGACGCCCAGACACCCTGCGCCGAGGAGCGCGAGCGCCGCCCAGCCGATCTTGGAAAAACCATTCATTCGGGAACCCTCCGACAAGTCCGGACAAGGGTCACCCCATGCGGGAGGCCGGTCAATCCGTAATGACCGATTCAGCCTTCGACTTTGGTCGCAATCCGATGGCGTAGGGCGCTCAGAGCCAGCGCGAACGCTTGAACAGCCGGTACAGGCCGAAGCAGGCGAGCGCGACGCCCGCGATCAGGACGGGGTAGGCGAAGCGACCACCGAGTTCCGGCATGTGCTCGAAGTTCATGCCGTACCAGCTGGTGATCAGGGTCGGCGCGGCGAGCAGCGCGGCCCAGGCGCCCAGGCGCTTGACGATCTCGCCCTGCGCCAGCGTCACCAGCGAGAGGTTCACGCTGAGCGCGGTCGTCAGCATTTCACGCAAGGTGTCGGTGTATTCGTTGACGCGCAGCACGTGGTCCTGCACGTCGCGGAAGTACAGCCGCACTTCCTCTGGGATCAGCGCGCTCTGCGAGCGGGTCAGCTGGGCGAGCACATCCTGCAGCGGCGCCACGGCCAGCCGCATCTGGGTCAGTTCGCGCTTCAGTTCGTACAGCTTCACCACCGTCACCCGGCGATAGGTGTCGGCGAAGATGTCCTTCTCCAGCGTATCCAGCGTCTGTTTGAACTGGTCGATGATCGGCCGGTAGTTGTCGACGATGTAGTCGAGTACCGCGTACAGCCCATACGACGGGCCGAGCGCCAGCAGGTCCGGTTCGCGCTGCACGCGTTCGCGCACCGGCGCGTACGACAGCGACGCACCGTGGCGCACGGTCACCAGGTAACGCGGGCCGAGGAAGGCGTGGGTCTCGCCGAACTTGATGCGGTCGTCCACCACCTGCGCCGTATGCACGGCCACGAACAGCGAGTTGCCGTAAGCCTCCAGCTTCGGGCGCTGGTGGGCATTCTGCGCGTCCTCGACGGCGAGGTCGTGCAGGCAGAACTCTTCCTGCAGTTTCTCCAGGATCGCATCGGCCGGCTCGTACAGGCCCACCCAGATGAAGCTGCCGTCATCGACCGCGAGGACGTCGCTGATTTCGTCCAGACCGATGTCGCGCCGTTTGCCACCCTGGTCGTAGACCACGCAGTTGACGACGCATTGGGGCAGGACGGGTTTTTCGGTGGGGCTGGCGACGTCATTCATGGCGTGAATCGTGCGCCACGGAGCCGTATCCGACAAGCCCGGTCCGCTGTTGTGGGAGCGACGTCAGTCGCGATGGCAGGTCCAGCGCATCGCTGATCCCGGTTCGCGACTTACGTCGCTCCCACCACCAGGTTCACCTCACTGGGCCACGAACCGGATCGCCTGGCCGCCACCCGGCGCCAGTTTCAGCGTCATCGTGTCGCCGCGCGTTACGCTGCGCTCCTCGATCACGATGTCCTGCGGCGCGGTCTTCCAGTCCGCCTTGTCGCCGTCGCGGTAGATCTGCGCGGTGTAGCGGCGACCCTCGTCGAGGAAGGTCAGCGGCACGCTCAGGGTGCGGCCGTCTTCGTCGGTCAGTGCGCCGAGGTACCAGTTGGGGCCGCCGCGCTCCTTGCGCGCGATGGTCACGTAGTCGCCGACCTCACCGTTCAACACGCGCGTGTCGTCCCAGTCTACCGGCACGTCCTTGATGAACTGGAACGGCGCCGGGTTCTTCTCGTAGTTCTCCAGCAGGTCGGCGGCCATCTGCAGCGGGCTGTAGATGACGACATACAGCGAAAGCTGCTTGGCCCAGGTGGTGGCGATGCCGTCGGTGGAGCGCGTCTTCATGCCGAAGATGCCGGGCGTGTAGTCCATCGGCCCGGCGAGCAGGCGGGTGAACACGAGGTTGGCTTCGTGTTCCGGCGGATTGCCGGGTTGGCCCCAGGCGCTGAATTCCATGCCGCGTGCGCCTTCACGGGTGACCCAGTTCGGATACGTGCGGCGCAGGCCGCTGTCCTTGATCGGCTCGTGCGGATTGACGGCGATATGGCGCTTCGCCGCCTCGGTCACCACCTTCATGTGGTGGCGCGCCATGTCCTGGCCTTCGTGCCACGCGTAGTGGCGCTTGCCGTCGGTGCCGGTGACCTTGGCCTGGCTGGCATCGGCCACATAGCCGGTCTTCACCGCAGGCACGCCGACGCGCTGGTACAGGTCGAACGCGGCATCGAGTTGCGACTCGTAGTGCGCGGCGTTGCCCGAGGTCTCGTGGTGGCCGATCAGCACCACGTTCTTCGAACGGGCGTAGCGGCTGAGCGCTTCGAGGTCGAAGTCGGGATACGACTTCGTGAAGCTGAAGTCCTCGCCGTTGCCGAACCAGTCGCCGTCCCAGCCGACGTTCCAGCCTTCCACGAGCACCCCGCCGAAGCCGTTCTTCGCGGCGAAATCGATGTGCTTGCGGACGTTCTCGTTGGTGGCGCCGTGCTTGGGGCCGGAGGCCCAGCTCTTCAGCTCCAGGTGCATTTCCCACCACACGCCGACGTACTTCATCGGTTTCACCCACGACACGTCGCCAAGGGCATTGGGTTCGTTGAGGTTGAGCGTCAGGCCGGACATCGCCAGCCCGGCGGCATCGTCGCTCAGCAGCAGCGTGCGCCACGGCGTGTCGAATGGTGCCGCACGCACCACCTTGCCCTCGCCGATGCCGGGGGTCAGGTCCGCTTTCAGTTTGCGGTCCTCGACGCGGGTCAGGTTCATGCCGCTGTAGTCGACCAGCGCGGCTTCGTGGATCGACAGATGGGTGCCGTCCGCGAACTTGAAGGTGATCGGCGTCTGCGCGTCGCCGACCTGCTGCACCGGCGTGCGGTGGTACAGGTATTCCTCGCGGTTCCATTCGCCGGCGGGGATCCACCACGCGGTCGCATCACGGGCCAGCGAGAACTCCGTCAGTTCCTCGCTGATCTTCACCTGTTCGAGGCCGGGCTGCTTCGGGAAGCGATAGCGGAAGCCGACGCCGTCGTCGAACACGCGGAACACCACGTCGAAGCTGCGGAAGGGCTTGGCCTTCTCCTTCAGCGTGACCGTCAGTTCGTTGTAGTGGTTGCGGATGAAGCGGCGCTCGCCCCAGGGCTGTTCCCACGTCTCGTCGAACGCACGCGTGCGCGGCTGCACGATCTCGATGTTGCGTTCGAACTTCGGCGCGTCCAGCAGCAGGAAGCCGAGCCGCGACGAGGCGATGACCGGCTGGCCCTTGCGCGAGACGGCATACGCAGGCCGGCCGTCGTTGTCGGTGGACAGCTCCACCACGATGGAGCCGTCGGGCGAGGCGACGCGCGGTCCCGGTGCCGCGTGCGCGGCAGCGCTGGACAGCAGGACGAAGAGCGGAAGAAGGAAACGGGACATGCGACCCTCGCGATAAGCAGAGGGCCGCATCGTGCGTGGCGGGACTCAGTGCGACAAGCGTCGGGGCATGAATACGTATGCAAGCGCCAGATGCACCGGCAGCAACAACGCGATCCACGACTGGTTGTATTGCAGCCGCAGCGGCAGCCAGTGCAGGAACCACGCGACCAGCGCGCCCACCGCGACGACGACCGTGAGCCAGCCGAACCACGCAGGTGGGATGCGGCGGCGCAGCACGGCAATTGCGCCGGGTATCAGCAACACGCACAGCGGGTTCAACAGCAGCAGGTTGCGATTGGCCCACGCGGCCCAGTGCTCGGTGAAGCCCCACAGATAAACCAGCAGCGCGCCCGCCACGAAGCACGCCAGCCACAACGGCAGCGCGAGCGCCGCGATCACGCGCGCGTTCCGACGGCCCACGAAGGCGATCAACAGCGCGACCGCGACACCGGCCGCGAGCCACGGCCACCAACGGCGCGGCGTCTCGGCGGGTTCTGCCGCGATGCGGTGCGGCAGCAATTGCATCTCGGACTGCACCAGCGGACGTCCCGCCGCGTTCTTCGCCTCGCGCAGGCTGTCGGCCAGGCGCATCGGCACGTAGGCTTCTTCCCAGCGCGACATCGGCTTGTCCGCCGACGGCCCCAGGCCTACGTCGAAGCCCAGCCACATCCACGTCGCCGGCGAGGCCAGGCGCACCGCTTCGCTGCGGAAGGTGTTGCCGCGCGAGCGGCCGGCCAGCTGCGATTTCAGCCCACCGCCGAGCGCCGCGTCCAACGCGTCGCGCACCTGCGTGGAGCAGTTGGAAGTGAAGTAGTCGTAGCGGTAGCGCGCGTTCTCGGGGCGCGCGCGCTCGGCCAGCGCATCGGCCAGTGCCTGCGCCTGCCCGGGCGTGATGTCCAGCCATTGCAGCGACACGCCGCGCCCGCTCTCGCGGTACTGCGCCAGGTCCTGCTCGAACGGCAGCGCGACCAGGTAATACATCATGTGGCCGCGGGCGAAATTGCCGACGAAGTCGGCTTCCGAGGGGTCGAAGAAACCGAAGTTGTACGAGATCGCGTCGCCGTTGGCGGGGTCGACCACGACGATGGCGTTGTGGCCGAAGCGCTCGAAGAAGACCTCGCCCGGCTGCATGGTCGCCACGCCGATGCGCGGCGCCGCCCAGGCGGTCGCCGCCAGCAGCCAGAACACGCCCAGCAGCGCCAGGCGCGTGGCCAGGCTACGCATCCGCTAGCACTCCGACGTGGAACGCGTGCACGCGTCGCGCGTCCGCGCGCGCCACCCGGAACATGAAGCGGCCCAGCGTCAGCTCCTCGCCGGTTTCCGGCAGGTGGCCGATCGCGGCCGTCACCAGCCCGCCGACGGTGTCGTACTCGTCGTCGGGGAAGTCGGCACCGAAGCGCTCGTTGAAATCGGCGATCGGCGTGAGCGCGTCCACCACGAACTGGCCATCGGCCTGCGCGGCGATCAGTGCGGCACCGTCCTCGGCTTCGTCGTGCTCGTCGTCGATCTCGCCGACGATCTGTTCCAGCACGTCCTCGATCGTCACCAGGCCGGCAACGCCGCCGTACTCGTCCACCACGATCGCCATGTGGTTGCGCGACAGGCGGAATTCCTTCAGCAGCAGGTTGAGCTTCTTCGACTCCGGGATCAGTACCGCGGGCCGCAGCAGTTCGCGCACGCTGCCGGGGCCGTTGTCGGCGACCACGCCGCGCAGCAGGTCCTTCGCCAGCAGGATGCCGAGGATCTCGTCCTTGTTCTCGCCGTGCACCGGGAAGCGGGAGTGGCCGGATTCGACCACCTGCTTCATCAGGTCGAGGAAGCGCGCCTCGACGGGCAGCGACACCATCTGGGAGCGCGACACCATGACGTCGCCCACGGTGAGGTCGGCCACGTCGATGGCGCCTTCCATCATCTTCAGGGTGTCGCCGCCGATCAGGCCGTCGGACTGCGCGTCGCGCAGGAGGGCCACCAGGTCTTCGCGTGTGCTGGGTTCGCCGGAGAACGCCGAACTGAGGCGGTCCAGCCAAGTGCGCCGTTTCTCCGAGGGTTTGTCGGAGCCATCCGGCGCGTGGGTACTGTCGTCTTCTGACATCTCGTGGGGGTGTGCGCCCGGTCGGGCGTGGGGGCCAGTCTAACCCGGTTGGGTCACGGTTGCAGGCGCGGCCGGCGCCTCGTCTTCGGGCGCGTCCTCGGGCAGGTCCAGGCTGTAGCTGCAGCCCGCCAGCGTCTTCCCCGGGTGCGAGGCGACGTTGCTGACGTTGAGGACGACGGATTCGATCAGCACTTTGCCGCTCGTCGCATCGCGGGTCTCCTCGCTGCGCAGTTCCTTGCCGAACATGGCCTTGGCCGGCGTATCGATGGCGGTCTCGAGCGCCAGTTCCTTCGCCAGCGGACGCGGATCGGGCAAGTCCAGGATCGCCATCACGCTGCCGCCCGAGAAGGCGATGTGGCCGGTGTCGTGGCCGAACACGCGGATCGGCGACGCCAGCCGGTACTCGGTCATGAACATGTTCGCCTGCGGCAGCGGTTGCCAGCCGAGCGCGACGGCCTTCAGCGGGTCTTCCAGTGCGGGTGCGAGCGCGCTGAGGCCGGCGATGTCGCCGCGGCATTCGATCAGCGAGGCGAGGTCGGTCGCGGCCTGTGCGCGCGCGGAAACGGGCAGGGCCAGCGCCACGCAGGACGCGAGCAACAGGGAGCGCAGCATGGTCATTCTTCCGCGTAGGGGTCGTCGATGCCGAGGTCGGCGAGGATCTCGCGCTCGAGTTGCTCCATGCACTCGGCTTCCTTGTCGTCCTCGTGGTCCCAGCCCAGCAGGTGCAGGGTGCCGTGGACGGTCATGTGGGCGTAATGCGCGGCCAGCGGCTTCTTCTGCTCGCGGGCCTCGCGCGCGACCACCGGTGCGCAGATCACCAGGTCGCCGAGCAGCGGCATCTTCACGCCCTTGGGCAGCTTCACGCCTTCGGCCATCTCGGCCGGGAAGCTCAGCACGTTGGTGGCGTAATCGCGGCCACGGTAATGGCGGTTGAGCGCGCGGCCTTCCTTGCTGTCGACGATGCGGATGGCCAGGTCGGCCTCGCGGATGCGGCCCGCCAGCGCAGCGGCCACCCACTTGCGGAAGCTCACCGCCGACGGAATGCCGGCGCGGGGCAACGCGTAGTTCACGGAGACTTCGAGGCGGACGGGGCCTTGGGTCATCTTGGGTGCTCGTCATTCCGGCGGAAGCCGGAATCCATTCTGATGTCGCTCGATGATGGGGTAATGCAAGCCAAGGGGGAAGCTCAACATGGATCCCGGCGCGCGCCGGGATGACGCCGAACGCAAGGGTTATGCAGCCGGGCCGGTTTCCGCGTCCTTGCCGTCGCGTGCATCGTAAGCCCGCACGATCTTCGCGACCAGCGGGTGGCGCACCACGTCGCGGCTGGTGAAGAAGGTGAACGAGATGCCGTCGACGTTGCGCAATACTTCCAGCGCGTCCTTCAGGCCGGACTTCTGGTGCTTCGGCAGGTCCACCTGGGTCAGGTCGCCGGTGACGACGGCGGTGCTGCCGTAACCGATGCGCGTGAGGAACATCTTCATCTGCTCGATGGTGGTGTTCTGCGCTTCGTCGAGGATGACGAACGCGTCGTTGAGCGTGCGCCCGCGCATGTAGGCCAGCGGCGCGATCTCGATGACGTTCTTCTCCAGCAGCTTGACCACTTTCTCCACGCCCAGCATCTCGTACAGCGCGTCGTACAGCGGGCGCAGGTACGGGTCGACCTTCTGCGACAGGTCGCCGGGCAGGAAGCCCAGCTTCTCGCCGGCCTCCACCGCCGGGCGGACCAGGATCAGGCGCTGCACGCGCGACTCGTTCAGTGCTTCCACCGCGCTGGCGACGGCCAGGAACGTCTTGCCGGTGCCGGCTGGGCCGATGCCGAAGTTGATGTCGTGGGTGGCGATGGCGTGCAGGTACTTGGCCTGGTTGGCGCCACGGCCGCGCACGGTGCCGCGCTTGACCTTGATCGCCACGTCCTGCGGCTCATAGCCGTCCTCGGCGACGCGCTCCACGTTGGCGGCGTTCAACCGCAGGTGGATGGCTTCGCTGTCGAAGGTCTCGCCGGCGGCTTCTTCGTACAGGGAATGCAGCAGTTTTTCCGTGGCGACGACGGCCTTCTCCGGGCCGGTGACGCGGAAGACCGCGCCGCGGTTGGCGATCTCCACGCCCAGCCGCAATTCGACCTGGCGCAGGTGCGCGTCGAAGGGGCCGGCGAGGTTGGCCAGGCGTTCGGTGTTCTCGGGTTCCAGGGTGAATTCGCGTTTGCTGGGTTCGGTCATGGGGCAGGGGATGGTTCGGTTCGTTGGCTAGTGGCGCGTCTGGTCGTCGGCATCGTCGACGGGCCACTGGTTGAAGACGTAGACCTCGTCCTCGACGAGGGCCTGGTCGAAGTGCTCGATGTTGGGCGCTTCGTCACGTCCGATCTGGGCGGGCTCGTCCTCGACGGCGATGACGACCCAGCCCTGTTCGCGGATGAACTCGGAGGCGCGTCGCATCGGGTCGTCGGCGAATCCGGGCTTCTGGTAGCAGGTGACGTACGCGCCGCCGGCTTCGGCGAAGTCCGGGCTGTCGGCACGCGGCCGGGCTTCCAGCGTGAATACCCACAGGCGGGGGCTATCCGAGGAAATGGCGGCGATCCTGGCAAACGCAAGGCGGGCGCGCAGGGTAGCGCGACCACCCCGGACCAGCCAGCCGGGCGCCGTTCGTCGGGATCGGCTTGAAATTTAATTAATCACAAAATTAAATAATGGCTATGACGACGACATCACCCCCGACGCGAACCGGCGGCCGCAAGGCGTCCTCTCCGTCCACGCCGCGCAAACGCACCCGCGGGCGCCGCCCGACCGCCGAAACCGCCGATCTGCGCGCCACCCTGCTGGATGCGGCGCTGGCGTGCTTCGTCCGTCGCGGCATTGCGGCCACCTCGCTGCGCGACATCGCCACGGAAGCGGGGGTAACGCCGGCGCTAGTGCACTACTACTTCGGCGACAAGGCGCAGCTGCAGGAAGCGGTGGTGGCGGAGCGGTTGTTGCCGGTGATCGGCCAGCTGCGCGCGCCGCTCTTGCAGGCGGGCGACGGCGACGTGGCCGCGCTGGTCGCCGGGTTCGTGCACGGCATCGCAGGCGTGGTCCAGCAGCACCCCTGGCTGCCGACGCTGTGGGTGCGCGAAATCCTGTGCGAAGGCGGCGCACTGCGCGACATGATGATCAACCAGGTCGGCCCGCTGCTGCCGAAGATGATGGCCGGGCGCTTCGCCGCCGCGCAGCAGGCGGGGCAGCTCAACCCGGACCTCGATCCGCGCCTGCTGATGGTGTCGCTGATCGGGCTGACCATGTTCCCGATGGCGAGCGCGCCGATCTGGCGCCAGCTGTTCGGTGCCGACGACATCGACTTCAACGACCTGCGCCGGCACACGCTGGTGCTGCTGGACCGTGGACTGGAGCTGGACCATGCGAAATGAACTGCAACGCGGTGCCCTGGCCGCCGCGATCCTTGCGATCGCGGGCTGCGCCGCCGACGCACCCGCGGCCCTGGGCACGCTGGAATGGGACCGGGTGACGCTGCCGTCGCCGGTCGCCGAGAAGATCGTGCGCATCGACGTGCGCGAAGGGCAGCAGGTGGCGGCAGGTGCGCCGTTGCTGCAGCTCGAACTGGCGCGCACCCAGTCGCAACTTGCCGCCGCGCAGGCGCAGGCCACGCAGAGCCGCGAAGTCCTGGCCGAACTGCGCGCCGGCCCGCGCGTCGAGACCATCGCCCAGGCACGCGCCAGCCTGGCAGCCGCGCAGGCGCAGGTCCGGGACGCGGACGCTTACTACGCGCGCCTGCAACCGTTGGGGCGCCAGCGCCTGGTCGCCGCTTCCGAGGTGGATCGCGCGCGCGCGGCGTCGCAGGGCGCGCAGGCCCAGGTGCGCTTGGCGCAGGCCGCGTTGCTGGAGTTGGAACACGGCACGCGCGCCGAACAGGTCGCGCAGGGCGAAGCCGCCGTCGCATCGGCGGACGCACAAGCGCGCGTGCAGGCGGTGACGCTGGAAAAGCTCAACATCATCGCGCCGCGCGCGGGCCGCATCGACAGCCTGCCGTACAAGCTGGGCGACCAGGCGCCGGTCGGCGCGCCGCTGGCGGTGATGCTGGTCGGCGAGGCGCCGTATGCGCGCGTGTACCTGCCGCAGGCGATGCGCAACCGGCTGAAGGTCGGCGACACGGTGCGTGTGCGCCTGGACGGCGAGGGTGCGACCCACGAAGGCCGCGTGCGGATGATCCGCAGTGAACCCAGCTTCACCCCGTACTTCGCGCTGACCGGCCAGGACGCCGCACGCTTGAGCTATCTCGCCGAAATCAGCCTGGGCCAGGACGCCGCCGGCTTGCCGGTGGGTGCGCCGCTGCAGGTGGTGTCCGATGGCGACGAATGACGAAGGACTGGCGATCCGCGTCCGCGGACTGACCAAGCGCTTCGGTGCGCTGGTCGCGGTGAACGACGTCGACCTCGACGTGCCGCGGCGCAACGTCTACGGCTTCCTCGGCCCGAACGGCTCCGGCAAGTCCACCACCATCCGCATGCTGTGCGGCTTGCTGACGCCGACGGCGGGCGACATCGACGTGCTGGGCCTGCGCATCCCGGAACAAGCCGAGGCGCTGCGCACGCGCATCGGCTACATGACCCAGAAGTTCTCCCTGTTCGAAGACCTCACCGTCCGCGAGAACCTCGAGTTCCTGGCGGCCGTGCAGGACATCCCGCGCGCGCCGGCACGGCGGCGCATCGATGAACTGGTCGAGCAGTACCACTTCCAGGACCGGCAGAAGCAACTGGCCGGCACGATGAGCGGTGGACAGAAGCAGCGCCTCGCGCTTGCGGGCGCGGTGATCCACTCGCCCGAATTGCTGTTCCTCGACGAACCGACCAGCGCGGTGGATCCGGAATCGCGCCGCGACTTCTGGGAAAAGCTCTTCGAGCTCGCCGACGCCGGCACCACGCTGCTGGTCTCCACGCACTACATGGACGAGGCCGAGCGCTGCCATCGCATCGCCATCCTCGACCGTGGCGTGCTGGTGGCGGACGGCACGCCCGATGCGCTGACGGGTGAACTCGCCGGCCGCACGCTGGTGGTGGAAGCGCCGGAGCCGCGCCAGGCGCAGAAGGTGCTGGTCGGCCTGCCTGGCGTGATCAGCGTGGCGCAGATCGGCAACGTGCTGCGCGTGCTGCTGGCCGAGAACGGACAGGCCGCGGACCGCATCGCGCAGAGTCTCCGAGCGGCCGGGATCGGGGCGGAGGTGTCCGCGGCGCCGGCCAACCTGGAGGACGTCTTCGTCTCCGCCACGCGCGGGCAGCCGGCGCGCGAGGAAGCCGCATGAAATTCCGTCGCCTGATGGCCGTGATGGTGAAGGAGTTGCGGCAGATGCGGCGCGACCGCATCACCCTGGCGATGATCGTCGGCATCCCGGTGATGCAGCTGCTGCTGTTCGGCTACGCGATCAACACCAACCTGCGCGACCTGTCCGCCGGGATCGCCGACCAGTCGCGCACGGCCGCCTCGCGCGCGCTGATGATGGATATCGTCGCCACCGGCGTGGTCACGCCGACGAAGGAGGCCGCGACGCCGCAGGAACTGGTCGAGGCCATGCGGCGCGGCGAGATCAGCATCGGCATCGTCATTCCGCCGGACTACGTGCGGCGCCGGGCCGAGGGCCGCGAGGCGGTGCAGATCTTCGTCGACGGCAGCGACAACGCCGTGCAGAGCGCCGCGGCGCAGCTGGCGCAGATGCCGCTGGAGGGCAGCAGCAGTTCGCTGGCGACGCGCACGATCAGTGTGGTCGGCTTCTACAACCCGCAGCGGCGCTCGGCGGTGAACATCGTGCCGGGGCTGATCGGCGTGATCCTGACGATGACGATGGTGCTGTTCACCGGCGTGGCCATCGTGCGCGAACGCGAACGCGGCAACATGGAACTGCTGATCGCCACGCCCGTCAGCAGCGCGGAACTGATGATCGGCAAGGTGCTGCCCTACGTCGCCATCGGTTTCGTGCAGACCACGGTGGTGCTGGCACTGGGCATGTGGCTGTTCCAGGTGCCGCTGGGCGGCAGCCTGCTGCACGTGTACATCGCTGCTTGCCTGCTGATCGTGGCCAACCTGACGCTCGGCCTGCTGATCTCCACCGGCGCGAAATCGCAGTTCCAGGCGATGCAGATGACGTTCTTCATCTTCCTGCCGTCGATCCTGCTGTCGGGCTTCATGTTTCCGTTCGCCGGCATGCCGAAGGTCGTGCAGTGGATCGCCGAGGCGTTGCCGCTGACCCACTTCCTGCGCCTGATCCGTGGCGTGATGCTGCGCGGCGCCAGCCTGTGGGAGCTTTGGCCGGACGTGCTCGCGCTGCTGGCCTTCACCGCCGTGATGATGACGGCGGCCATCCTGCGCTTCCGCAAGCGGCTGGACTGATAGGCTGGCGCTCTTCCGGCAAGAGGGGCGAGCATGGACAAAGCAGCGATCGGTGCGGTGGTGGACGCTATGTACGCGATGATCTCGGGCCCGGCGGGTCCGCGCGACTGGTCGACGCAGGACGAGGTCTTCCATCCCGATTGCCGCCAGATACGCACCGGCGTCGACGCGCAGGGTGCGCCGTGGCGCCTGTCCTTCTCGCTGGCGGAATACCGCGCCAACGCCGACGCCCTGCTGGCGGAGATGGATTTCTTCGAAGTCGAAACCGGGCGGGAGATCCGCGTGTTCGGCAACATCGCCCACGTCTGGAGCGCGTACGAGGCCCGCCACGCACCCGGCGATGCGGTGGCGGAACGCCGCGGCATCAACAGCATCCAGCTCTACAAGGGCGAGGACGGCTGGAAGATCATCCACATGATCTGGGACAACGAGCGCGACGGCGTGCCTCTGCCCGCCGTCGGCTGACACGCGACGTCAGTCGGTGTCGGCGATGCGGCCGCGCAGCGAGTTGGTCAGCGCCTCGGTGATCGCCACGTCGACGAACTGGCCGACCAGGCGCGGATGGCCGGGGAAGTTCACCGAGCGCATGTTCTCGGTCTTGCCGGTCAGCTCGTTCGGGTTCTTTTTCGACGGGCCTTCCACCAGCACCGACTGCACCGTGCCGACCATGCGCTGCGAGATGCCGGCGGCATGGGCATTGATGTGCTGCTGCAGTCGCTCCAGGCGCGCGTGCTTCACGGCGTCCGGCGTGTCGTCTTCCAGGTCCGCGGCCGGCGTGCCGGGGCGGCGCGAGTAGATGAAGCTGAAGCTCTGGTCGAAGCCGACGTCCTCGAGCAGCTTCATCGTCTTCTCGAAATCGGCATCGGTTTCGCCGGGGAAGCCGACGATGAAATCCGAGCTGATCGAGATGTCGGGCCGCACGGCACGGAGCTTGCGGATCTTCTGCTTGAACTCCAGCGCGGTGTAGCCGCGCTTCATCGCCGACAGCACCCGGTCGCTGCCCGCCTGTACCGGCAGGTGCAGGAAGTTGGCCAGCTGCGGCACGTCGCGGTACGCGTCCACCAGCGAGTCGCTGAACTCCAGCGGGTGCGAGGTGGTGAAGCGGATGCGGCCCACGCCATCGATCTCGGCGATGGTGCGGATCAGCAGGCCCAGGTCCGCGACTTCGCCGTCGCCCCCGCTTTCATCAGACGCGTAGCGGCCGCGATAGGCGTTGACGTTCTGGCCGAGCAGGTTGATCTCGCGCACGCCCTGCGCGGCGAGTTGCGCCACTTCCACCAGCACGTCCTCGAACGGCCGGCTGACTTCCGTGCCGCGGGTGTAGGGCACCACGCAGAACGAGCAGTACTTCGAGCAGCCTTCCATGATCGACACGAACGCCGACGGGCCTTCGGCGCGCGGCTCGGGCAGACGGTCGAACTTTTCGATCTCGGGGAAGCTGATGTCGACCTGCGGCTTGTTCTGCTCGCGGCGCGCGCGGATCAGCTCCGGCAGGCGGTGCAGCGTCTGCGGGCCGAACACCAGGTCCACGTAGGGTGCGCGCTTGACGATCGCTTCGCCTTCCTGGGAGGCCACGCAGCCGCCGACACCGATGATGACGTCGCGGCCGCCGGCCTTCAGGGCCTTCCACCGGCCGAGCTGGCTGAAGACCTTTTCCTGCGCCTTCTCGCGGATGGAGCAGGTGTTGACCAGCACCACGTCCGCTTCCTCGGGGTTGTCGGTCAGCTCCAGGCCGTCGGAGGCGGCGAGCACGTCGGCCATCTTGGCCGAGTCGTACTCGTTCATCTGGCACCCGTGGGTCTTGATGAAAAGCTTTCCTCGCGAAGGCGAGCCTTCGCTGGGCTTGCCGCGCGCCTGGTCGGGCGTGCACGCACGGCCAACGGGCAGGGGGACGAGGGCGGGGTCGGTCACGGCAGGGCCGGCCGTGGTCGGCAGGTCGGGGGCTTGCGTCCCGGTCATGGTGCTTAATCCAGTCGGGTGGGCGGGCAGGGCCGCGTAGTTTACGCGCTGGGGCGGCCGGAACCCCTCCCGGATGGCGTTGATAGTAGGTAACAGGCCATCCCGGGCCATCGTGCCGCCGGCTCCTCGAACTCCGACCGGCCGCACAGATTGGAGGAAACCTTTGTTGGACAAGGACTTGGCAACCGCTGGCGAATTGGGGACACTGCGCGGCATGAGGGGGACTCTGACGCTTCTGGCCACACTGGCCGCGTTGACCGCACTGCCGGCCAGCGCGGGCACGCTGTAC
This sequence comes from Pseudoxanthomonas sp. Root630, assembly GCF_001427585.1. GTDB lineage: Bacteria > Pseudomonadota > Gammaproteobacteria > Xanthomonadales > Xanthomonadaceae > Pseudoxanthomonas_A. Next base: position 302,852 of record NZ_LMGY01000001.1, read on the forward strand.
AAGTGCACCGGCGATGACGGTGTGCCGAACTACGTCAGCAAGCGCGTCAGCGGCGCCAGCTGCGAAGTGATCAGTCGCTACACCCCGGATCGCAGCCGCCCCGCGCAGGTCACCACCGTGTCGCGTCCGGCCGCACCGCCGCCTGTCGCGCCGGCACTGGGCGCCGCCGTGACCCCGGCGCTTTCCGATTCCGCCAGCGCAGTGGTTCCTGCCTCCGCGCCGCCTGCGCCCGCGCCCGCCACCGGCCCGCGCCGCGTGGTCAGCGGCCAAGTCTACTCCTACATCAAGGACGGCGTGCGCCACTACACGAGCACGCGCCCGCGCGGCAGTACCCAGGTCGCCAGCCTGCGCACGATCAAGTACAGCTACATCGAAACCTGCTTCGCCTGCGGCAATCCGAGCGTGGACTTCGGTCGCCTGCGCCTGAATACGGGCGCGTACCAGGCCGAGATAGCCGCCGCCGCGCGCGAATTCGGCGTGGAAGAGGCGGTGATCCGCGCGATCATGCATGCCGAGTCCTCCTACAACCCGCTGGCCCTGTCCCATGCCGGTGCGCAGGGGCTGATGCAGCTGATGCCCGCCACCGCGCGCCGGTTCGGCGTGAGCGACAGCTACAACGCCGGCCAGAACATCCGCGGCGGCACCCAGTACCTGGCGTGGCTGCTGAAGCGATTCAACGGCAACCTGACCCTGGCCGCCGCGGGCTACAACGCCGGCGAAGGCGCGGTAGACCGCCACGGCGGCGTCCCGCCGTACAAGGAAACCCAGCGCTACGTGGAGCGCGTGGCCGTGCTGGCCGACCGCTACCGCCAGGCCGTTGCCGCGCGCTGAGTCGTTCGGAGCGCGCCGATGCGCGCGCAACTCCTTGATTTCAAGGCAGCCGTTGTCGGCCGATTAAGCCTTCCGTTACACTTTGCCGTCTTTTGCGGCCCGCACCGGTGTTGGGGTGCGGCCTTGGCAGCCTTTTTAGCTACCTGATTGTTTTGCGGAGTGCCGGATGGCCATCGATGGGGTCAATGGGCCTGTGAATACGGGCCGACGCCGGTTCCTGACTGCGACCACCGCTGTGGTGGGTGCAGTGGGTGCCGGTATTGCAGCTGTACCTTTTATCAAGTCGTGGAATCCGAGCGCCCGGGCCAAGTTGGCCGGTGCCCCGGTGACCGCCGACATCACCGGCCTGCAGGAAGGCCAGCGCCTGATCCTGGAATGGCGCGGGCAGCCGATCTGGATCGTCAAGCGCTCCAAGGCCGTGCTCGACGCGCTGCCCACGCTGGACGGCAACCTGCGCGACCCGCAGTCGTCCAACAAGGACCAGCAGCCGGCCTACATCACCGGCGAGACGCGGTCGATCAAGCCGGATATCTCCGTGCTGGTCGGCTTGTGCACGCACCTGGGCTGCTCGCCCGAGATGGCGGCCGAGATCAAGCCCGAGCCGTACGACCCGAACTGGAAGGGCGGTTATTTCTGCCCCTGCCACAAGTCGCGCTTCGACATGGCCGGCCGTGTGTTCCAGGGCGTCCCGGCGCCCACCAACCTCGTGGTGCCGCCGCACTACTACGAGAACGACACGACGATCATCGTCGGCGTCGACCCGAAGGGGGGCGCATAAGCCATGGCGAACATCATCACCCGTACCGCTGATGGCCTGATGGACTGGTTCAACGCGCGCGCGCCGGGCTTCATGCCCGTGTACCGCAAGCACATGAGCGAGTACTACGCGCCCAAGAACTTCAACATCTGGTACATCTTCGGCGTGCTGTCGATCGTGGTGCTGGTCAACCAGATCCTGACCGGCATCTTCCTGACGATGCACTTCAAGCCGAGCGCCGCGGAAGCCTTCGCGTCGGTCGAGTACATCATGCGCGACGTGGAGTGGGGCTGGCTGATCCGCTACATGCACAGCACCGGCGCCTCGCTGTTCTTCATCGTCGTCTACATCCACATGTTCCGCGGCCTGATGTACGGCTCGTACCAGAAGCCGCGCGAGCTGGTGTGGATCCTCGGCATGCTGATCTACCTGGTACTGATGGCCGAAGCCTTCCTGGGCTACGTGCTGCCGTGGGGCCAGATGTCGTTCTGGGGCGCCAAGGTGATCATCTCGCTGTTCGGTGCCATCCCCGTGATCGGCAACGGCCTGACCGAGTGGATCATGGGCGACTACCTGCCCGGCGACGCCACGCTGAACCGCTTCTTCGCCCTGCACGTGATCGCGCTGCCGCTGGTGCTGCTGCTGCTGGTGGTGCTGCACATCTTCGCGCTGCACGAAGTGGGCTCGAACAACCCGGATGGCGTCGAGATCAAGAAGGGTCCGAAGGGCAACCGCTGGTCGCCGACCGCGCCGGCCGACGGCGTGCCGTTCCATCCGTACTACACGGTCAAGGACGGCTTCTACGTGGGTGGCTTCCTGATCCTGGCGGCGTTCATCGTGTTCTTCGCCCCCGCCATGGGCGGCTGGTTCCTGGAGCACGACAACTTCACCGAGGCCAACAGGCTGGTGACCCCCGCGCACATCAAGCCGGTGTGGTACTACACGCCGTACTACGCCATGTTGCGCGTGGTGCCGCACAAGCTGAGCGGCGTGCTGGTGATGTTCGGTGCGATCGCGATCCTGTTCCTGGTGCCGTGGCTGGACCGCGCGAAGGTCAAGTCGTACCGCTACCGCGGCGTGCTGTCGAAGGTGCTGCTGGGCGTGTTCGCGATCTGCTTCGTGTGGCTGGGCAAGATCGGTGCGGGCCCGGGTACGGATCCGGTGGAGACCATCATCGGCCGCTTCCTGACCGGCTTCTACTTCCTGTTCTTCCTGACCATGCCGATCTGGACCAAGATCGACAAGACCAAGCCAGTGCCCGAGCGGGTGACGACGCATGACTAAGACTTTCGCCTCTCGCCTAGCTGTGTTCGCCAGCGGGTTGCTGATCTCGTTCGCCGCGCTCGCCGCCGAAGGCGGCGCCACGTTGCAGGCCGGCAACGACCTGGGCGACCGCGCCTCGCTGCAGCGCGGCGCGCAGCTCTACATGAACTACTGCGCGGGCTGCCACTCGCTGAAGTACATGCGCTATTCGCGCATGGCCGAAGACCTGGGCCTGACCGAAGACGAGGTGATGAACAACCTCAACTTCACCGGCGCCAAGTTCGGCGAGCAGGTCCAGGTGTCGATGCCGCACGATCCGGCGACGAAGTGGTTCGGCAAGATGCCGCCGGACCTGAGCGTCATCTCCCGCGTGCGTGGCAGCGACTGGATCTACACGTACCTGAAGTCGTTCTACCTCGACGAATCGCGTCCGCTGGGCTGGAACAACAAGCTGTTCCCGAACGCCTCCATGCCGAACCCCCTGTGGGAACTGCAGGGCCTGCAGCACGCGGAGTTCGGTCCGGCCGATCCGGCCACGGGCGAGCGCCACGTCGAAAGCCTCAAGGTGACGCAGGCCGGTCGCCAGAGTGCGAAGGACTTCGACCAGACCGCGCGCGACATCACCAACTTCCTGGAGTATGTCGGCGAGCCGGCGGCCCTGAAGCGCCAGAGCATCGGCGTCTGGGTGATCCTGTTCCTGGCAGCGCTGACGTTCCTGGCCTACCTGCTGAAGCAGGAGTACTGGAAGGACGTCCACTAAGGGCGCCATATCGCCGCCACGGTGCGGGCTTCGTGCCCGCGCCGTAGACGGAGTCGGCCGGGCGTGGGGTTGCTTGGCTTTTTCCGGCGGGGATTGCACACTCAGGGACCGGGGCGACCTTCGGCAAGGGGCCGGTGGCGTCGGTGCGATCGGCGGATTCCGGTCGTCGGAGAGCCGTGAATGGCTGCGAGCCCACGTATGCGCAATACACTGACGTTGTTTTCCTCCACCGATGACGTGCTCTGCCACCGCGTGCGGCTGGTGCTCGCCGCCAAGGGCGTGAACTACGACCTGGTACCGGTGGATCCGCAGAACCCGCCCGAAGACCTCATCGATCTCAATCCCTACCATTCCGTGCCCACGCTGGTGGAGCGCGACCTGGTGCTCTACGCCGCCTCGGTGGTCAGCGAGTACCTGGACGAACGCTATCCGCATCCGCCGCTCATGCCGGTCGATCCGCTGTCCCGCGCGCGCCTGCGCTTGGCCATGCTGCGCATCGAGCACGACTGGGTGCCGCAAGTGCAGGCCATCCAGCTGGGCAACAAGCAGCAGGCCGAAGCCGGCCGCAAGCGCTTGAAGGAATTGCTGACCGCCTCGGTGCCGCTGTTCAAGGCGAGCAAGTTCTTCCTCAACCCCGAGATGAGCCTGGCCGACTGTGCGATGGCCCCGATCATCTGGCGCCTGCCCTCGCTGGACGTGCCACTGCCGAAAGACGGCAAGGCCATCGAGGACTACGGCAACCGCATCTTCCGCAACCCCGGCTTCATCCGCAGCCTGACGGACGCCGAGAAGAAGCTCCGCGAGATTCCGGCCTAACCGGAATCACGCCCGGCCGATTCGCGCGCACGCCTTTCGCGATCGGCCTCAGAGACCCCCATGACCGACGACTCCTCCCGCATGACCAGCCACCGCCCGTACCTGCTGCGGGCGCTGAACGAGTGGATCGCGGACAACGGCATGACGCCCCACCTGCTCGTGGATGCCACGCAGGCCGGCGTGCAGGTGCCGATGAGCGCGGTGAAGGAAGGCAAGGTGGTGCTCAACATCGCCGAACGCGCCGTCGTGCGGCTGCTGATCGACAACGAGGCGGTGAGCTTCACCGCGCGCTTCGGTGGCGTCAGCCATCCGGTGTACGTCCCGATCAGCGCCGTGCTCGCGATCTATTCGCGCGAGACGGGGCAGGGCATGGCACTGCCTGATGACGTTGCGCCAGGCCCGGAACACGACGGCGACGATGAGCCGCCGTCGCCCGATACGCCGCCGGACGACCAGACACCGCCGGCGCCGGGCAAGCGCCCGCCGTTCCTGCGCGTGGTGAAATAACCCGCTGCGATCGCAGCGGGGTCAGTGCAGGTCGAGCGGTGTGACCGACGGGACGACCGGCCCCACGAACGACACCAGTTCGCCCTTGCGCAGCACCAGGCGGCCGACATGGCGGTCGATGCCGTCGTGCGAGTACTCGAAGCGGAAGCTGCGCTCGAAACCCAGCCATCCATCCTCGCCACGGCACACGCGTAGTCCTGCGGCGTGCACGCTCTGGTCGAGCCAGATCACGCCGGCTGCCTTGCAGGCATTGCGACCCAGCACACCTGCGCGCTCGGCGGCCGCACGCGCGGCATTCCAGTAGGCGAAGGCGGCCGCCGCCGCGACCATCCACAAGAGGGCGCTGAGCGGCGACATGCTCATGGCGCGGGACCGAGCTTCATCGACAGGTCGATGGCGCGGACGTGTTTGGTGAGTCCGCCGATGGAGACGAAATCCACGCCGTCTGCGGCGATGCCGGCGAGTGTCGACATATCCACGCCGCCTGAAACTTCCAACGGAATGCGACCGTCGTAAGGTGCGGCCTTCGCGCGCCGAACGGCTTCGCGGCGGGTGCCTGCATCGAAGTCGTCGATCAGGATGCGTTCGCAGCCTTCGGACAGCGCTTCATCCAGCTGCGCCAGCGTCTCCACCTCGACGATCAGCGGCAACGACGGTTGCGCGGTGCGTGCGGCGCGGATCGCCGCCGTGAGCGAGCCCGCGGCGCGCACGTGGTTCTCCTTCAGCATCACGGCGTCGTACAAGCCGATGCGGTGATTGCGCCCTCCGCCGCACAGCACGGCGTACTTCTGCGCCAGGCGCAGGCCGGGCAGGGTCTTGCGCGTGTCGAGGATCGTGCAGCCCGTGCCTCGCACCGCATCGACATAGGTCGAGGTGGTGGTCGCGGTGCCCGACAGCGTCTGCAGGAAGTTCAGCGCGGCGCGTTCGGCCGTGACCAGGGCGCGCGTGCGGCCGGACAGGGTGGCCAGCACGGTGCGGGCGGAAACGCGGTCGCCCTCCTGCACGCGCCACTCGATGCGGACGTCCGGGTCGAGGGCGCGATGGCAGGCATCGAACCACGGGCGACCGGCGATGACGGCGTCTTCCTTGCAGAGCAGGTAGGCGATGTCGGTGGTGTCGGGCAAGAGCGCCGCGGTGACGTCGCCGGTGCCGACGTCCTCGGCCAGCGCGCGCGCCGCATCGGCGCGGACCACGTCTTCCGGCGGGGGCGTCGGGCGCTCGTTCATCGGGCGGGGAAGTCGCCTGCCTGGGTGGTGGCGATGGCCTCTTCGGCAAGCAGGACGGGGATGCCGTCTTCGACCCGGTAGACCGTCTTGCGATCGTGCGTGAGCAGCGCCTCGCGAAGCGGTTCGGTGACGGCCGTATCGTCCGCACGCCTGACCTGCCCGTCACTGATCGCACGGTTCAACGCGTCCAGGCCGCGCGCATCGAGCACGGCCAGCGGCTGGCGGGTGGTGGGGCAACACAGGAGGTCCAGCAGTTTGCGGTCCATGGAGGTCGGGACTCGATCGGTGGTTCAGTCAGGAGGGTAGAATACGTCTTTGCGACCGAGGACGGCCATGACCGCCAGCGTTTCCAGCCCCGTGGTGGGCATCGTGATGGGCTCCCGCTCCGACTGGGACACCATGCAGCACGCCGCGCAGAAACTGGATGCGCTGGGTGTGCCCTACGAGGTGAAGGTGGTCTCGGCGCACCGCACGCCCGACGTGCTGTTCTCGTACGCCGATGAAGCCGCCTCGCGCGGCCTGCGCGCGATCATCGCTGGCGCCGGCGGCGCGGCGCACCTGCCGGGCATGCTCGCGGCGAAGACCGCGGTGCCGGTGCTCGGCGTGCCGGTGCAGTCGAAGGCGCTCAACGGCATGGATTCGCTGCTCTCCATCGTGCAGATGCCGGCCGGCATCCCGGTGGCGACGTTCGCGATCGGCAACGCGGGCGCCGCCAACGCGGGCCTGTTCGCCGCCGCGCTGCTCGCGCCGGAATACCCCGCCATCGGTGCGGCGCTGACCGCGTTCCGCGCGCGCCAGACCGATGACGTGATGGCGCACGACGACCCGCGCCAGCCGCTATGACGACGGTCGGCATCCTCGGCGGCGGGCAACTGGCACGCATGCTGGCGCTGTCGGGCGCGCCCCTGGGCCTGCGCTTCCTCGTGATGGACACCGCGCCGGATGCCTGCGCAGGCCAGTTCGCGCCGTTGCTGGTCGGCGACTACCGCGACGAAGCGGCCCTCGCCGAATTCGCGTCGAAGGTCGATGTGGCCACCTTCGATTTCGAGAACGTGCCCGCGGAAAGCGCGGAGTGGCTGGCGCAACGCGTGCCGGTGTTCCCGAATCCGCGCGCGCTCGCCGTCGCGCAGGACCGGCTGGTCGAGAAGACGCTGTTCCGCGAGCTGGGTATTCCGGTGGGCGCGTTCGCCGATGTCGCCTCGCGCGAGCAACTGCGGGAGGAAGTGGAGCGCCTCGGGGGCGCGTGCATCCTCAAGACGCGCCGCCTGGGCTACGACGGCAAGGGCCAGTTCCGCCTGCGGTCGGTCGACGACGTCGATGCGGCGTGGGAAGCGCTGGGTGCGCAGGCGGCGACGGTCGGGCTGATCGTGGAAGCCTTCATTCCGTTCGAGCGCGAGCTGTCGGTGGTGGCGGTGCGTGGCCGTGATGGCGAATTCCGCACCTGGCCGCTGACCGAGAACTGGCATGTCGACGGCGTGCTGTCGGCCAGCCTGGCGCCCGTGCGCATCGACGAGGTACTGGCGCACGCTGCCCGTGAACATGCACGCAAGCTGGCCGAAGCGCTGGATTACGTCGGCGTGTTCGCACTGGAACTCTTCCATCGCGATGGCCAATGGCTGGCCAACGAGATGGCGCCGCGCGTGCACAACTCGGGTCACTGGACGATCGAGGGTGCGGAAACGTCGCAGTTCCAGAACCACTTGCGTGCGGTGCTGGGCCTGCCGCTGGGCGATACGCGCGTGCTGGGGCACGCCTGCATGTTGAACTGGATCGGCGAGATGCCTGCCGCCGCGCCCGTGCTGCAGGAAGCCGGCGGCCATTGGCACGACTATGGCAAGGAGCCGCGCGGTGGACGCAAGGTGGGACATGCCACCGTCCGCGCCGACGATGTGGAGGCGCTCGCCCACGCGCTGGCGCGCATCGGTGTCGGCCTCGCACGCCAGGCGCAGGTCGCGCCGGTCATCGCGCGCCTTACCGCCTGACGTCGGCGGCCATCGATCGGAACGAAGAACGGCCGGGTCACCCGGCCGTTCTCCATTGCGGGCTGCCACGCGTCAGCGGCAGCGTCCGAACCGGTCCGGCGACGCGCCCGGTCCACCCTTGGGGCCGGGCGGATTCTCCCAGTTGGTGCCGCGGCCGCCGCGCGGGCCCGGCGGATTGTTGTCCAGGTCGAACCAGCAGCGCTTCGCCTGATTCCACAAGCCGTAGCGCGGGTGCCAGTACCCGTACTGCGGATTGAAGTAGTAGCCGTTCTTCACCACGACGAACTCGTAGCGCTTGCCGCCGTGGCGGTACCAGCGCCGGTCGGGCGACGTACCCGGGCCGCCCTTCCATCCGGGCGGGTTCTCCCAATTGGTGCCGCGGCCGCCGACGGGGCCGGGCGGGTTGTTGTCGCGGTCGCGCGGTGCGGCGTCGGCATTCGCCGATAGCGCCAGCAGGACGGTGAGCAGGGATCCAGCCAATCCATAACGCAGTGCCATGGTGTTCTCCTCGGGGTGGGACCACGCCCCGGGGAACGCCTGCATCGCTGCCTGTGTTGACGCGATGGTGGCCGCGATTCATCCGGCAGCCAGCGTCGCGAAAAGAAAACGGCCGGGTTTCCCCGGCCGTTCGAACGTACCGCGCTGGCCGTGCGATCAGCGCAGGTTGCCGGCCACGAAGTCCCAGTTGACCAGGGCCCAGAACGACTCGACGTACTTCGGGCGCGCGTTGCGGTAGTCGATGTAGTAGGCGTGTTCCCACACGTCGATCGTCAGCAGCGGCTTGTCCTCGCCCGTCAGCGGGGTGGCGGCGTTGGAGGTGCTGGCCAGCGCCAACGAACCGTCCGGACGCTGCACCAGCCAGCCCCAGCCGGAACCGAAGGTGCCGATGGCGGTCTTGGTGAACTCTTCCTTGAACTTGGCGAAGTCGCCGAAGGTCTTGTTGATCAGTTCGGCCAGCTTGCCGGTCGGCTCACCGCCACCGTTGGGCTTGAGGCAGTTCCAGTAGAACGTGTGGTTCCAGACCTGTGCGGCGTTGTTGAACATGCCGCCCTGCGACTTGCGCACGATCTCTTCCAGCGACGCGTCGGCCAGCTCGGTGCCTTCGATCAGCTTGTTGAGGTTGTCCACGTAGGTCTTGTGGTGCTTGCCGTAGTGGAAGTCGATGGTCTCGCCGGAGATGTGCGGCTCCAGGGCGGTGCGGTCGTAGGGCAGGGGGGGCAGTTCGATGGCCATGGCTCGGTTCCTTATGCTAGGCGGGTCAAGGGGCATGCCGGGCATCGTCGGAGCGATGCGAGGGCTTACAATGGGCAATCCGCCGGCGAGGCCTGCGGAGCGGACCGAAAGTGTACCCGACGGTGGTTGCCAAACCGTCAAGGAAGGAGAAATCAGCATGCCGGTGATGGAACGCATCCAGGCCGAAGTGGATGGCCACCCGATCGTCCTTTTCATGAAGGGCACGCCACAGTTTCCGATGTGCGGATTCTCCAGCCGTGCCATGCAGGCGTTGCGCGAAGCCGGCGCCGAACACCTCTACACGATCAACGTGCTGGAAGAGCCCGAGATCCGCGCCAACCTGCCGCGCTTCTCGAACTGGCCCACGTTCCCGCAACTTTTCATCAACGGCGAGCTGATCGGCGGCTGCGACATCACGCTCGAACTGCACGAGTCCGGCGAACTCCAGCGCATCGTCGCCGAGGCCTTGTCGCCGTGAGCCTGATCGGATTGCCCACCCGCGCGCCGCGCGGACTGGACCAGCGCGTCATCCTGGTCAGTGGCGCGCACGGCGGGTTGGGGAGCGCGGCGGCGATCGCCTGCGCGCAGGCAGGCGCCACCGTGGTGCTGCTGGGCCGCAAGGTGCCGAAGTTGAATCGCGTGTACGACGCGGTCGCGCAGGCCGGCGCGGAGCCGCTGCTGTATCCGCTGGACCTGGAAGGCGCGACGCCCGACGACTACGCCGAATTGGCCGACCGGTTGCGGGCCGAACTGGGGCGCCTCGATGGCGTGCTGCACTGTGCCGTCGAGTTCAAGGGGCTGACGCCGCTGGAGCACACCGACCCTGCGGCGTTCGCGCGGGTGGTCCACGTCAACCTGACGGCGCCGTGGTGGCTGTCGCAGGCATGCCTGCCGCTGCTGCGGCAGTCGCAGGATGCAGCGCTCGTGTTCGCACTGGACGACCTGGAGCGTGTCGGCCAGCCCTACTGGGGCGCCTACGGCATCGCCGAGCATGGCCTGGCCGCGATGGTGGGCATGCTGCATGCGGAACTGGGCTCGTCGTCGATCCGTGTTTCCGCGCTGCAGCCGGGACCGATGCGCACCGGCTTGAGGTCGCGCGCCTACGCGGACGACACCGACCTGCAGGCCCGTGAAGCGGCCGATTACGCCGGTGCCTGTGTCACCCTGCTGTCATCTTCCGGCGCCGCCCACCGCGGCCAGGTCTGGAAAGTGCGCGCATGACCATCCTGTCGGCGGCGATGCTGCTGTTCCTGATCCTCGATCCGCTCGGCAACATCCCGGTGTTCCTCAGCGTGCTGAAGCCGTTGCCGACGCGCCGGCAGCGCATCGTGGTGGTCCGGGAACTGCTGATCGCGCTGGTGGTGCTGATGCTGTTCCTGTGGTGCGGCAAGTACGCGCTGGAGCTGATGCACCTGCGGCAGGAGTCGGTGGCCATCGCCGGCGGCATCGTGCTGTTCCTGATCGGCGTGCGGATGATCTTCCCGCGTCCCGAGGGACTGATGGGCGAAACGCCCGGCGGCGAACCCTTCATCGTGCCGCTGGCGATCCCCCTGGTTGCCGGCCCCTCGGGCATGGCGGCGGTCATGCTGATGGGCAGCTCCGAGCCGGATCGGCTGGGGGACTGGAGCCTGGCCCTGCTGATCGCCTGGGCGGCGACCGCCGCGATCCTGATTTCCGCCACCGTGCTCTACAAGTGGCTGGGCCGCAGCGTGCTGACCGCGATCGAGCGGCTAATGGGCATGCTTCTTGTCGCCATCTCCGTCCAGATGGTGCTGGACGGGGTCGGGACCTACCTGAAGCTGACGCCCCCCAACATCTGACGGCAGGGCGTCCAGCGCCCTGCGGCTACGCGCACCTCGACGGTGCACCACGGGGCTTCGCCACTGTCATGTTGCACCGCGGAAGATTGTCATGCCGCGGTCACAAAATGGTCCTATCGTGTTAACCTGTTATTAACCTCCGCGGACGCCGCGTGGGCCATGGGAACCCCTAGCACGCCCTCTGAACCGACCTCGCCGGCCGGTTCCGCACGTCCTGTCAGCCAGCTTCGCCACATCACTCCCGTACCGAGGTTTATCCGATGAACCAATCCCGTCGTCTTCGCTTGTCCAAGCTCAGCCTTGGCCTCGTTGTCGCACTCGCCGCCGCGCCTGCCTTCGCGCAGAGCACCTCGGCCGGTGTGGGCGGCCTGGTCACCGACAATGGCGGCCAGCCCGTCGTCGGCGCCGAGGTGACCATCACCCACGTCGAATCCGGTACGGTCAGCCGCGCCACGACCGATGCGAGCGGTCGCTACACCGCACGCGGCCTGCGCGTCGGCGGTCCCTACCAGGTGACCATCACCAAGTCGGGTTCCGGCACCAAGACCGAAGACAACGTCTACCTGACGCTCAACCAGGTGAACACCGTCAATGCCGCCCTGACCGGCGACCTGACCACCCTGGAAACCGTCACCGCCGTGGGCTTCAGCGGTGGCTCGGAAGTGTTCAGCGCCACCAAGATGGGTTCGGGTACCAGCGTCGACCAGCGCGCGATCCAGTCGCTGCCGTCGGTCAACGGCAACATCCAGGACTACATGCGCCTCGATCCGCGCGTGACCTTCACCGATCGCGCCTCGGGCAGCATCACCGCCGGTGGCCAGAACCCGCGCTTCAACAAGATCACCATCGACGGCGTGTCGGCCAGCGACACCTTCGGTCTGGAAGGCAACAACATGCCGACCCAGCGCCAGCCGGTCTCGATGGAAGCCATCGAAGCCATCGACATCAACCTGTCGAGCTACGACGTCTCGATCGCCGGCGCCGCCGGTGCCAACGTCAACGCCGTCACCAAGTCGGGCACCAACGAGTTCCACGGTTCGGTGTACGGCAGCTATCGCGATGGCGACTGGTTCGGCAAGCACCCGGTGACCAATGCCGAGTTCGGCGAGTTCACCGAAGAGGAAACCTACGGCTTCACGCTGGGTGGCCCGGTGGTGAAGGACAAGCTGTTCTTCTTCACGAACTACGAAAAGTACAAGCGCGGCAAGCCCAGCCCGGACCTGAGCAACACCCCGCTGATCCGCGCCGACGGTGATTTCGATGCCGCCGATCTTGCGGAAGTGCAGCGCATCGCGCGCGACATCTGGGGCTTCGAGCCGGGCGAGACCTCCGGCAACGGCGATACCGAGCTGGAAGAGTACGCACTGAAGCTGGACTGGAACATCAGCGACGCGCACCGCGCCAGCGTCCGCTACAGCAAGCTGGAGCAGACCCGCGTGCGTCCGGAAGGTTCCGGCGCCAGCACGCTGGCCCTGAGCTCGAACTGGTTCTCGCACGAGAAGACCGTCGAGAGCTACGTCGGCCAGCTGTTCAGCGACTGGACCGACACGTTCTCGACCGAGTTCAAGGTGTCGTACCGCGACTACTCGGCGATCCGCGTCAGCCCGACCACCGCGCCGACCATCCAGGTGTACTTCGACGACCTGAACAACAGCAACGCGATCACGTCGGGCGACTTCATCCGCCTGGGTACCGAGCGCAGCTCGCCCGGTAACACGCTGCTGACCGAGACCTGGAACTACTTCGGTTCGGCCACCTGGACCCTGGGCGACCACGACATCAAGTTCGGTGCCGAGTACAGCGAAAACGACATCTACAACTTCTTCCTGCAGGACTCGTGGGGCAACTACAGCTTCTACGTCCCGTCGGTGGGTGGTGTCTCGAACTTCGGCAACCTGATCCGCGGCCAGTACTTCGACTACGACCTGCAGACCAATCCGACCAACCCGGACGCGATCGCGGCGCAGTACAAGAACAAGAACCTGGGCCTCTTCATCCAGGATACGTGGTACGTCACGCCGAACCTGACGCTGACCTTCGGCGTGCGCGCCGACAAGCCGACCGCCAGCCCGGCCCCGCCGTACAACGCCTGCTTCGCCGCCGCCCCCGGCACGGTGAACGCGGCCTGCGGCACCGGTTACACCGGCGGCTTCGGCCTGGACAACAGCAACACCTACAACGGCGACTACATCATCCAGCCGCGCTTCGGCTTCAACTACACCTTCGACAGCGAGCGCTCCATGCAGCTGCGCGGTGGCATCGGCCTGTTCCAGGGTGACGCGCCGCAGGTGTGGGTGGGCAATGCCTACAGCAGCACGGGCATGAACTACATCTCGTACCAGAACCTGGTCTGCAACGACGCCAATGCGGATGGCCTCTGCGACAACGGCGTGCAGTTCTCCGCCGACGGCCTGAACCCCTCGATCCCGGCCACGGGCACGGGCGTGCGCAACGTCAACGTGATCGGCGAGGACTTCGAGCTGCCGTCCGTGTGGAAGGCCAACCTGGCGTTCGACGTGGAGACGCCGTGGTACGGCATCGTCGCGTCGGCCGAGCTGCTGTTGACCGACGTCAAGAGCGGCCTGGTGTATCGCACGCTGAACGTGGGTCCTGGCTTCACCGGTCCGGACGGCCGCACGCTGTACTGGAACCCCAATGCACCGGGTGGCCTGTGGAACTCGAACACCGCGCAGGCGCGCTTCGGCCGCAATACCTACTTCGGTGACGTGCTCCTGATCGAGAACACCGACCAGGGCAAGGGCCAGCAGCTGACCGTGTCGTTGAACAAGCCTTTCAGCAACGACAGCGATTGGTCGTGGACCCTGGGTTACACCTACACCAACGCTGAAGAAGTCTCCGCGCTGACCAGCTCGACCGCCGGTTCCGGCTACGGTTCGCAGTACGGCTTCAACATCAACGAGCCGCAGGCCACCACCGCCCGTTACGAGATCCGGGACCGCTTCAGCGGCGCCCTGAACTGGTCGCACAAGTTCTTCGGCGACTACGCCACCCAGGTCGGCCTGTACTACGAAGGCCGCAGCGGCCGTCCGTACAGCTACATCTTCACGGGTGACGCGAACGGCGACAGCCGCACCTTCAACGACCTGTTCTACGTGCCCGCAGGCCCTGGCGACGTGCTGTTCGGCAGCCTGACCTCGGCCGGCGTGTTCACGCCGAACGCAGCGATGGAAGCCGCCTTCTGGTCGTGGCTGGAAACCCAGGAAGGCCTGAGCCGCTACAAGGGCACCTACGCGCCCGAGAACGGCTTCCGCGCCGGCTGGGTGAACACGTTCGACGTGCGCATCAGCCAGGAACTGCCGGGCTTCTTCAAGGGCCACAAGTCGAAGATCTGGCTGGACATCCAGAACGTCGGCAACCTGATCAACAAGGATTGGGGCCACATCCTGGATTACGGTTTCAATGGCAACAACGCCGTTGCCAGCATGATCGGCATGTACCAGGGCAAGTACGTCTACGGTTACCGCAGCGGCACCGAGTTCGGCCAGGCCAGTGCACTGGCCGTGCCAACCGATGCCGACCAGCAGACCAACGGCGTCTCGCAGTGGTCGCTGCAGGTGGGTCTGAAGTACGAGTTCTGATCCTGCGATACCCAAGCGATACGAAGTACGAACGGCCGGGGAAACCCGGCCGTTCTTTTTTGGGCGGGCTCCTCTTGCCCGCGGGACTGCGCTAAAGTCCCGCCCCTGACGACGGAAAACAGGAAATACCATGAGCGAAACGGCATCGAGGGCGTTGCCGGTGCAGGACGCGCGGATCTATCCGCGCGGCGGACTGGACGTGCTTTCCCGCGCCGAAGTGGCGCGTCTGCGTGACGCCTCGAGCGGTGGCATGCATGAACTCCTGCGCCGCTGCGCGCTGGCCGTGCTGACCAGTGGCAGCGCTTCGGACGATCCGCGCGCCGCGCGCGATCTCTACCCCGACTTCGATATCCAGGTCCTGCAGCAGGACCGGGGCGTGCGCATCGACTTGATCAATGCGCCCGCGATGGCCTTCGTCGATGGCGAGATCATCCGCGGCGTGGCCGAGTTGTTGTTCGCCGTGGTGCGCGACCTGGCGTACACCGCGATCGAACTGGGTCCGGAATACGCGGCCGACCTCGAATCGTCGGCCGGCATCACCAATGCGGTGTTCGGCCTGCTCCGCAATGCGCGCATCCTCAAGCCGACCGATCCGAACCTGGTCGTGTGCTGGGGCGGCCATTCGATCTCGCGCGACGAATACCTCTATACCAAGCAGGTCGGTTACGAGCTCGGCCTGCGTGGCCTGGACATCTGCACCGGCTGCGGCCCGGGCGCGATGAAGGGGCCGATGAAGGGCGCGACGATCGCGCACGCCAAGCAGCGTCGTGCGAAGACCCGCTACATCGGTGTGACCGAGCCCGGCATCATCGCCGCCGAGTCGCCGAACCCCATCGTCAACCACCTGGTCATCATGCCGGACATCGAGAAGCGCCTGGAGGCCTTCGTCCGCATCGGCCATGGCATCCTGGTGTTCCCGGGCGGCGTCGGCACGGCGGAAGAAATCCTGTACCTGCTCGGCATCCTGCTCCACCCGGAGAATGCGCACCTGCCGTTCCCGCTGATCCTCACCGGCCCGACCATCGCGGCGCCTTACTTCGAGCAGATCGACCGTTTCATTCGGCTGACGCTGGGCGATGAAGCAGCGGCGCGTTACGAGATCATCATCGGTGATCCGGTGGCGGTCGCGAAGAAGATGGTGGCCGGTATCCGGCGCGTGCGCGAGTACCGCATCGAGCACAAGGATTCGTTCTTCTTCAATTGGGCGGTCCAGATTCCCGAGGACTACCAGCAGCCGTTCATTCCTTCGCATGAAGCGATGGCTGCGCTGCAGCTGCGTCCGGGCCGTGCGGTGCACGACCTGGCGGCCGACCTGCGCCGAGCGTTCTCCGGCATCGTGGCGGGCAACGTGAAGGAAGACGGCATGCGTCGGATCGAGGAATTCGGTCCGTTCGAGATCCACGGCGACGGCGCCATGATGCAGGCCCTCGATGCGCTGCTGCGTGCCTTCGTCGAACAGCGGCGCATGAAGATCGCGGGCGAGTACAAGCCCTGCTATCGCGTGGTGACCTGAGCGATCAGGGCATCGGCAGGCGAAGGACAGCGGTGTAGCGGCCGTCTTTCGCCTGCGTTTCCACGCTGCCGAGCCCCTGGGTCATCGCCTGGATGCGTGCCCTGACGGAGTTGAGCCCCACCTGGTGTCCCGTCGTGGGGCGCACCGGCGCGGTGGGCAGCGCATTGCCCACCCTGATTTCCACCATGCCGCCCGACTCGGCGATGGCCACACTGACGTCGCCCCCGCTGGCCGCCGGCTCCACGCCATGCCGGATCGCATTTTCGACCAGGGGCTGGATCGACAGGGCGGGGACCGACAGGGCCGGCATGACCTCCGGCAGCTGCCACTCGACCCGCAGGCGCTGCCCGAAACGCAAACCCTCGATCTCCAGGTAGCGGCGCACCAGCGACAACTCATCCGCCAGGCTGATCTCGCGCGGCCCGGCCAGCGCGGCGCGGAACAGGTCGGACAGGTCCAGCAGCAATCGTTCGGCCTCTTCGGGTCGCTGGTGGACCAGCGCTGCGCCGGTATTGAGCGTGTTGAACAGGAAGTGGGGCCGGATACGGGCCTGCAGGGCTTCGAGCTCCAGCTGCTTGGCTCGCACGGCCAGCTGCTTGGCATGCCAATAGTTCTGGTACGTGAGCAGCATCAGCAGCCCGACAATGACCGCGATCGCCAGCATCCTGAGCACGAAAGACGTTCTGCCTTCCGTCGCGTTCGTGGATATTTCGAGCAGGCTCCACGCAGCGGAAGCGACCAGCAAGGTCATGCAGAGCAGGAAAGCCAGGCACAGCCACGCCAGCAAGGGCGGGGGGAGCCTGGCCAGTGGCCGGCGCAGCAGATAAAGGAGGCAAAGGGTGGCCAGCGAGACCCATTGGATGCCCAGTGAGGCGAGCCCGAACTGGACCAGCCGCGGACCGGTCGCCTCCCACGCCAGGGCCATGATCAGCGCCAGCGCCTCGCCCGCCATGAGTACGGCGATCAGTACGGGGGCTCGGAACAGCGCATCGAGAGGACTTCTGCCGGGGTTCTTCAAGGGTCCAGTTCCGGTCGCCCCGGTCTCCGCCGGACAGCGC
The DNA here is from genome assembly GCF_001427585.1 of Pseudoxanthomonas sp. Root630. Lineage (GTDB taxonomy): Bacteria > Pseudomonadota > Gammaproteobacteria > Xanthomonadales > Xanthomonadaceae > Pseudoxanthomonas_A. Next base: position 320,217 of record NZ_LMGY01000001.1, read on the forward strand.
CAATAATGGGCTGAACCGTCCACGCATGGGAATAGCCCGCTTATCGGGGGTGGCTGGCGCCGCCGCCATCCACTGCCCTAGGGTGTGTGCTGCCGCCATCTAGGGGGGGGAGGGCCATGCTGCGACGCAGTCGAAAGTTCGAGGGGGCGCGCCGTGAGCGCGGATTCACCCTGATCGAGCTGTTAGTCACCATGTCTGTCGCTGCGATCGTATTGACGCTGGCGGTGCCGAGCCTGTCGAGCTTCATTCGCAGCAACAGATTGTCGTCCGCGGCCAATGAGATGGCGGTCACGTTGCAGACCGCCCGGGCCAGTGCGATCAGCAACCGCGCGCGCGTTGCGGTGTGTCCGAGTACGGATGGAAGCACCTGCACGGCGACGCTGGGCAACCGTTGGATCGCCGTGATGACCAAGAACGGGGTCAATACGGTCCTCCGGGACCAGACGTTCCACGGCGCGGTCACGCTGCGGAGCAGTACGAACCTCTCGGCAGGCAACAACAGGTTCACGTTCTTCCCCAGCGGCTTCTCCGTCGTGGGCACGAATGCCGCAGGCACCGCGAACGGGGCCGTTGGTTTCTGTGTGGCGCAGTTGACCGGAAACAATGGAATCGACGTGAGTTCGAATGTAGGCCGAATCAGTACGGCGAGACGCGCTGCCACATCCAGCTGCTCGGCGCCAGCAGACAATTGAGGTCACGATGAAGCGCACATCCGCCTTTGTTGCACCCAGACGCCAGCGTGGCGTGGGGCTCATTGAAGTATTGATCGCGGTGTTGGTGCTGGCGATCGGTGTTCTCGGCGTCGCCGCATTGCAGGCGCTGACGTTGAAGAACTCGATGGGTTCGGCAAGCCGCACGCAGGCGTCCATCCAGATCTATTCGATGATGGACATCATCCGCGCCGACCGCGCCAACCTCGGCACCTACAACACCAATATCTACGCCGACGGCAATGGCACCGGTGGCGCTGGAACGATGATGGGCTGGCTGGACGGGTTGAAGACCACCGTGGCGCCCGACGCCATGGGGCGGGTGGTTTGCAATGCCAACACCATGACCTGCAGCGTGGGCGTCCAATGGACCGATCGCAACGGTTCTGGCGGAGGGTGTCCGGCACCCGCCTCGGACAAGACATGCATCAACATCACGAGCCAGCTATGACGCACGTTCCGAGGCAGAATCCGGCCGCGCAGCGCGGCTTCACGATGATCGAACTGATGATCGCCTTGCTGCTGGGCCTGCTGGTGGTGGCCGCGGCGAGCAGTCTGTTCCTGTCGAACAAGCGGGTTTATGGCGCGACCGAGGCGGTCGGCCGCATCCAGGAGAATCAACGCAGCGCGTTCGAGATCCTGGCGCGAGACATCCGCGAGGCCGGGACGAATCCCTGCCTCCGCCTTGGCGGGGTCAATACCGATACCTTCGGCGTCCAGTTGGCGGCGCCGGATCTGACGTTCTGGTCGCGGTTCTCGGATGGCGTCTTTGGTGTCGACGGCACGGGAGCCAACGGATCGGACGAAGTCACGCTGTACATGGCGAACAACGGCACCAATGCCGTCAACGAGCACAAGCGTCCGGGCAACGTCATCACGGTGAGCACGCCCACCGCTGGCATGGTCAACGGGCAGCAGGTGATGGTCTGCAACAACGATTACGCCATCGTGTTTTCCACGACCGGCATCACATCCGGGGGAACCACCATCGGTCATACCGGATCGGCGAACTGCGGGACGAGCTTCACGCGTCCCAAGCTTGGCTCGGCGAGCTGCACGGCCATCAATGCCAATCCCGGCTATTGCTTCTGGCTGGGTGCCGGCGTCGCGCGCACGGCGGCCGATGTCACCGCGTGTCCCGGCGGGATCGGACAGTCGCCCGCTTACGTGGTCGTGCCCGGCAGCGCGCTGTGGACGGTCGCGGCGAATGGCCGTGGTGGCAATTCGCTGTACCGCACGGTGGCCGGCACGCGCAGCGAGATCGCCGAGGGCGTGAACGGGCTCACCTTGACCTACAAGATCGGCAATGCCGTTGGCTATTCGGATGCTGCTGCGGTCACTGCGGCGGGCGGCTGGGCCACGGTATCGGCGGTACGCGTGCAGATGACGTTCCAAGCCGCCCAGGGGGCGCTGACCCAGGGCGACGTGGCCGGGACGGACAATGCGCCGTTGACCCGGACCTTGGACGACTACGTCGTGCTCAGAAACCACCAGGACATCCAATGAAGACGCCTCCTTCCCTCGGTCAGACGCGAGCCGCGCAGTCGGGTGCCGCCCTGTTGGTCGTCCTGCTGTTGCTGTTGATCGTGACCATCCTCGGTATCGCTTCCATGCGTGGGGCCATCATGCAGGAGCGCATGGCGTCCAACACGGCGTCACGCAGCATGGCGTTCCAGGTGGCGGAAGCCGGGTTGCGCCAAGCGGAAATCATCGTGCGCGACGGTACCGTGACCTTCCCCGCGTCGGGGTGCAGCGCAGGCCGTTGTGCGATGGTCGCCCCTCCGGCCGAGCCCGCGTGGTCGGGCACCAGTTTCTGGTCGACCGCGGGCGGTTACCAGACAGGAACGGCGTTGTCGGTCAGCGAATCGGCGACCGTGGCGCCGCGTTTCGTGATCGAGAATTTCGGCCAGGTCACCACGGCGTCCTCCGGTGCCTCCGGCAGTATCGATCTGGGTAAGCCGCCGCCGTCGGCGGGGACGACTCAAACGGTGTATCGCATCACCTCCTACGCCACGACGCCCACGGGCGGCGAGGTGATTCTCCAGTCGCTGTACCGGCGCTAATTGGAGCGCATCATGAAGACGAAGAAGACGATGTCGTCCCGCAAGCCTTCCTGGCTGCAGACGCTTGCCGTGACCGGTTTTACCGCACTGGCGACGCTCGCCGGGTTGCCCGTCCACGCAGCCACCTCGTTCCCGGATTACCCGTTGCTGACGGGCGGTAACGCCATCCCGCCGAACATCATGCTGATCCTCGACGACTCCGGCTCCATGGAGCGGTCGTGGATGTGGGCGGACACGGATACCAGTAGCGGTACATCGGACACGGTCAAGGACCGCTCTTACGTCAACAATTCGCTGTACTACAACCCGGCGACGACGTATCTGCCGTGGCGTACCGCCAGCATGGATCTCACCGATCGTCTGACTGCGGCCAATTTCAGGTCCGTATCCGACAGCGCGACCAGCCCGACAGCGAGCCCGATCGACCTGACGTCGAGTTCGAACGTTGGCAAGACGTACTTCTACGTCCCCAGAGTGGCCAACCCGGGGCTGACTACCAGCAATTACGACAAATACCGCATCACCAGTTCGAGTTCCTCCACGAGCTACGGCGGAGGCGTTGTCCAGAAGCTCGCGGCCGTGACGTTGTTGGGGCCTACGACCATCGCCTCCATCGGCAACAGGAACTGGTCCAGCTGCATTGTCGTCAACACCAACAATGCCACTAGCGTGACCATCGAAACCTCTGGTGGTAGCGGCGATGGCGACTTGTATGTCTATACGAGGCGCAGCGATTGCTCGGACAACGAGACAAGCAGCACGGGCAACAACAACAATGAGAGCGTGACGATCGATTCGCCTCGTGCCACGATCAGTTTCCGGATCTATGCGTACACGGCGGTTTCCAATATCAGTTACACGGTAACCGCCCAGACGTGGTCCGACATGACGCCGAGCGGCAATACCGCGGTGTTGCAGCAGGCCGAGCTGCAGAATTTCGCCAACTGGTACCAGTATCACCGCACCCGCAACAAGATGGCCAAGGCCGGTGCTTCCGAAGCATTCGGCCGTCTCGGCAGGAACTACCGGGTGGGTTACGACACCATCTGGAATCGCAATGCCGGGGGAGCGACGATCGGCACCGCCGGGAGTGTTCCCGCCTATCCCATCCCGTGGGCGACGAACGGCGGCCTGTTCGAGGGTAGCAACCGCACCGATTTCTACAGCAGGCTGCATGGAACGGGTGCTGACGACGGCACGCCGCTCAAGGGTGCGTTGCAGCGCGCCGCGCGCTATTTCGCCACGGACAACCCCTGGAAGGTCAATTCCACGGGCAGCATGCTGACCTGCCGGCAGAATTTCGCGATCCTGACCACCGACGGTTACTGGAACGACAACGCTGGCTATACCAGCGTGGGCAATGCCGATGCCGCCGCCAGTCGCGACGTCGACAACAATCCGCCGCAGTACCCCGATACTTACTCGGACACGCTGGCGGACGTGGCGTACCGCTACTGGAGTACCGATCTTCGCACCGGAATGGCGAACAACGTGCTGACCAGCGCCGCTGACCCCGCCGACTGGCAGCATATGGTTACGTTCGGCGTCTCGATCGGCCTGCAAGGCACGCTGAATCCGAACCTCGCGCCGCCGACCCCGTGGAATGTCGATCCGAACACGGGCGGCGAAGGTCCCAAGCGTATCGACGACCTCTGGCACGCCGCCCTCAATGGGCGCGGCAAGTTCGTGGTCGCGAGCAATAGCGACAGGTTCGCCGAGGCGTTGGTGAGTGCGCTGTCGGCCATCGACTCCCGCAGCGCGTCCGGCTCCAACATCGCGTCCAGCTCGACCAAGACGGATACCTCCACGCTCACGTTCGTCGCTGGTTTCACCTCCGGCACCTGGAACGGCGACCTGGTCGCCAGTCCGTTCAACGCGGCGCTGACGGGCGTGTCGACGACGCCCGATTGGATCCTGTCGCAGACCTTCTCGGCGGGCCAGGCCAACACCAACTACAGGAACCGCACCGTACTGACCATGAAGGGGGGTACGGCGTCCCTGTTCAACAACACGATGACCGGAGCCTCCGACCTCGCCGCGCGCACCGGCCAGGCGGATGCAGCGACCACCGATGAGAACATCGCGTATCTGAGGGGCGATCGCACGAAGGAGGTCGGCCAGACAGGTGGCACCTTGCGCCGGCGGACGGGCCTGATCGGCGATATCGTCAATTCGTCGCCTGCCTACTCGGAAGACACCAAGACCGTTTTCATCGGCGCGAACGATGGCATGTTGCATGCCATCAATGCCGATAGTGCTTCCGCCACGCGCGGCCAGGTCCTGTTCTCCTATGTCCCGAAGGGTCTCGATTACACCGCCCTGGCCAGCCTCAGCGCCACGGCCTACGAGCACCGTTATTTTGTCGATGGCCAGATCGACGTGATCAGCCGGGCCAACCAGGGCAACAGCAAGAACATCCTGGTGGCCGCCCTGGGTCGTGGTGGGCGCGGCGTGTTCGCGCTGGACGTCACGGCGCCCGCGGCAATGACGACGAGCAAGGTGCTGTGGGACGAAACGACACAGGGCACCACCACCGAGCCGAACATGGGCTACGTGCTGGGGCGTGTGCTGATCCGCAAGGGTAACGGCGACAAGACGTACGCCTTCGTCCCCAACGGCATCGAAAGCCCGAACGGCTCGGCCACGCTGTTCGTCTATGAGCTGAATGCGAACGGTGGCATCACCTCCACGACCCGCCTGGTGGCAGACGCCAGCGGCGGCAATGGACTGATGTCGCTGGGCATGGCCGATCTGGACGGAGACAACAAGGTCGATACCGTCTACGGCGGCGACCTCAAGGGCAATATCTGGCGTTGGGACTTCACCGGCAACTCGCCGCCCTCGTCGGCAGTGAGGTTGTTCCAGGCCGTGGACAGTGCCAACACGGCTCAGCCGATTACGGGTGGCTTGGGCGTGGGGCGCGACAACACGGGCACCATCTTCGTGGGGTTCGGCACGGGGCGTTTCATTTCCAGCACCGATATGCCGGGTGTCGCCACGCAGACCACGCAGAGCCTGTACGGCATCAAGGACCAGGGAAGCACGATTCCCAATCGTGCCAGCCTCCAGGCGCGCTCCATCCCGTACTCAGGTACGGCGACGCGAGGGTTCGAGAACTATTCGGCGCTCTCCGCCGGAAGGTTGGGCTGGTACATCGATCTGCCTGTTCCCGAACGTGTGGTGTCCGCGCCTACCATCTACGGTACGGCGATGTATGTCTCTTCGATCGTTCCTCCCACGGGCAGTGACTGCAATAGTTCCATCGGCAGCGGCTTCCTGAATGCGATAAACCTGTTCACCGGCACCAGCCCGGAGTCGGGAAGCTACTTCTCCAACGGCGGAAACGTCGGCCAAGGGATCGTTGGTTCGATCGGGATCACGGGCGGCATGCCAACCGAAGCGAACGTGACGAGTGCGCTGGCGACCGTGGGTACGGGTGCGTTCTCGACGGAGAATGGCGGTGAAGGCAACACATCGAGCCAGGCGATCACCCCACCGGCGGGTGGCCGTCCGGCGCGCGTGAACTGGCGCGAACTCGTTCCAGCAGAATGAGCAAGGGAATCAACATGAAAAAGCGGAGCGAAGGGTTCACCTTGATGGAGCTGATGATCGCCATTGCGGTGGTGGGCATACTGGCGGCCATCGCCTACCCGAGCTACACCGGGCAAGTGACGAAGACCAGGCGATCTGCGGCGGCGGCATGCCTGCTCGAACGGGCCCAGTTCATGGAGCGCTATTACTCGACGAACATGGGGTATACCGGTGCCGCGCTGCCCGCCGCAGCGTGCGCAACCGAGCTGGGAACCCATTACACCTTCGCGTTTTCAGCCGGGCCCACTGCCACCACCTACACGCTGGCGGCCACGCCGCAGGGCGGGCAAGCCAGCAACGACACGCAGTGCGCCACGTTGAGCATCAACGAGCGTGGTACCAAGTCCGTGTCGGGCTCGTATTCCTCCACGCCGTCGAACTGCTTCTGAGTTGCGGCGATGGAGGCAGGGCCTCTGATCCGGGCCCTGCCGTTCATCGCTTCCTCGCGTGGACTGCAGGCGTAGGTCGGCGTCGCATGTGCCTCGACATCGGCGCCGGCTAGGCTGCCGGTGAGGCGGGGTCAGCGGTCGAGCACCGCCCTCGCAGGCCGCCGCCGCTATATGTTTCCAGCGCCCCGAAACGACAAAGGCCGCGATCGCTCGCGGCCTGAGTGCGTGTAGTGCTTGGCGCCCGAAGTTGGACTCGAACCAACGACCCCCTGATTAACAGTCAAGTGCTCTAACCGGCTGAGCTATTCGGGCGGGGCGCGTATTGTAGCGGCGGGTTCCGTGCCGGGGCAAGTCATTCGGGTGGAGCGGGGCGGGTGCCTTGCCGGACCTGCGGGGAGCCTTCCACAAAACCTTGAATTCAAAGGCTGTCCGTGACATCGCCACAAGGCTCTGGTTCGCTGGGGCGTGCGGTGCGTACGCGTCCGGCGTTGTTGACAACCACCAGGCCGCTGACTTCGCCGTCGTAACAGACCCGCAATGTCAGGTTGCTTCCGGAGCTGTAGCCGGTCGGCAGGTACCGTAGTTGGCGCCTTCCTGCCGTGGAGAGGATGCGAAGCCTGGGGCTGCGGGGCGCAGGATCGTTCCGGTACAGGTCGATCGTTTCGTCGGGCTGGCGATTGCCGTCCGGATCCCGGAAGGTCAGCCAGTGGTCGCTCCAGTCGCCGTCCTGCCTGCATGCGCCGTCTCCGCGACTGGGGCAGATGACGACTGGGATGTTGTGCGTGATCGCCGCGATGCGCGCGGAGGCGAAATGAGCGGTCAGCAGATGCAAGGTGCTGTCGACCCGGCTGCGTTTGGATAGGGCCTGGAAAGACGGGACGGCGAGTGCGGCAAGAACTGCGATCAGCGACATGGTCACGATCATCTCGATGAGCGTGAAGCCACGTGGACTGGCACAGGCTTGGCGTGGAGCGGGCTGGGCTGCTGACACTGGCATCCTTGCCATGGCGTATCTCCTTGATTCATCCGGCAAGTCCAGCCTCGGCTCGCCACGAGTCGTGCGCCATCAGGTCAGTCCCTGCCCGCGTGTAGGAAATCGCCCGCGAAGCGACCACGATCGCGCCGCTATACTCATCGGTCGGCCCCCCGGCGACCTGAAATGACCGACCGTTTCCAGCTGGTTTCACCCTATTCCCCGGCCGGCGACCAGCCGCAGGCCATCGAAAAGCTGGTGGAGAACTTCGAGGCGGGCGTGGCCAAGCAGACGCTGCTGGGCGTGACGGGTTCGGGCAAGACCTACACCGTGGCCAACGTCGTCCAGCGGATCCAGAAACCGACCCTGGTGATGGCGCCGAACAAGACACTGGCGGCGCAGCTGTATGGGGAGTTCAAGGCGTTCTTTCCGCACAACGCGGTCGAGTATTTCGTCAGCTACTACGACTATTACCAGCCGGAAGCCTACGTGCCGGCCAGCGACACCTTCATCGAGAAGGACAGCTCGATCAACGAGCACATCGAGCAGATGCGGTTGGCCGCGACCAAGACGCTGCTGTCGCGGCCCGACGCCCTGGTGGTGGCCACGGTGTCCGCGATCTATGGCCTGGGCGCGCCGGAAGACTATCTGTCGCTGCGCCTGATCCTGTCACTGGGCGAGCGGATCGATCAGCGCGACCTGATCCGCCACCTGACCCAGCTCCAGTACACCCGCAACGAGTACGAACTGCAGCGCGGCACCTTCCGCGTGCGCGGGGAGATCATCGACGTGCACCCGGCCGAAAGCGATGCGGAGGCCGTGCGCATCGAGCTGTTCGACGGGGAAGTCGAGGGGCTCAGTCTGTTCGATCCGCTCACAGGGGAGTCGTTGCGCAAGTTGCAGCGCTACACGGTCTATCCGAAGACGCACTACGCCACGACGCGCGAGCGCGTGCTGGCCGCCATCGATACCATCAAGGTCGAGCTGAAGGATCGGCTGGAACAGCTGTATGCGCAGAACAAGCTGGTGGAGGCGCAGCGCCTGGCCCAACGCACCCAGTTCGACGTGGAAATGATGGCGGAAGTAGGGTTCTGCTCAGGCATCGAGAACTACTCCCGCCACCTGACCGGCAAGGCCCCCGGCGAACCGCCGCCGACCTTGTTCGATTACCTGCCGGCCGATGCGCTGCTGGTCATCGACGAGTCGCACGTGACCATCCCGCAGATCGGCGCGATGTACAAAGGCGACCGGTCGCGCAAGGAAACGCTGGTGGAGTTCGGCTTCCGCCTGCCGTCTGCGCTGGACAACCGGCCGCTGCGCTTCGAGGAATGGGAGGCCCGTTCGCCGCGCAGCATCTACGTGTCGGCAACGCCAGGGCCTTACGAACTGCGCGAATCCAACGACGAGATCGTCGAACTGGTGGTGCGCCCCACCGGCCTGATCGATCCGGAAGTGGAGATCCGCCCGGTGGGTACGCAGGTGGACGACCTGCTGTCGCAGATCAATGAGCGGGTGGGATGGGGCGATCGCGTGCTGGTCACCACACTGACCAAGCGGATGGCCGAGAACCTCACCGAATACCTGGGCGAACACGGCATCAAGGTGCGTTACCTGCACTCGGACGTGGATACGGTGGAGCGCGTCGAGATCATCCGCGACCTGCGCCTGGGCAAGTTCGACGTGCTGGTGGGCATCAACCTGCTGCGCGAAGGCCTGGACATGCCGGAGGTCTCGCTGGTCGCGATCCTGGACGCCGACAAGGAGGGCTTCCTGCGGTCGACCGGCTCCCTGATCCAGACCATCGGCCGCGCCGCGCGCAACCTGCGCGGCAAGGCGATCCTGTACGCGGACCGGATCACCCGCTCGATGCAGGCCGCCATGGACGAAACCAGCCGTCGCCGCGAGAAGCAGGTGGAGTACAACGAGGCGCACGGCATCACGCCGAAATCGGTGGCGCGGCCGATCGTGGACATCCTGGAAGGCGCCCGCAGTGAGGCCGCAAGCGAAGGCAAGACGGGCCGGGGCAAGGGACGCCGCGTGGCCGAGGAGCCTGCCGAGTACGGCGTGATGGACCCGGCGAAGGCGGTCGCCCGGATCAAGCTGTTGGAGCAGCAGATGTACCAGCACGCCCGCGACCTGGAATTCGAGGATGCCGCGCGCCTGCGCGACCAGATCCAGCGCCTGAAGGACGCCAGCCTCGGCGGTTGAGGCGCCGGGTGCCGCCCCCCGGTTGTCGGCGACCCCGCTTCCGGGCTAGAATTCGCGCCCCTGCAAAGGGCAAGACCGGGCGGTTAGCTCAGCGGTAGAGCACTACCTTGACATGGTAGGGGTCACAGGTTCGAACCCTGTACCGCCCACCACGCTTCCAGAGCGTGGATTCCGGCAAGCCGGGCCTTCCCTTCGCGCCATCCGCATTCACGAGGTGGCCCGCGGAAACGCCGGCCGAGCGTGCGACATGAGCACTACCACCGCCTGAACCTGGTATTGCCCGAGGCACTGCATCCCGTAGGCGCCCTTGCGGCGCTTTTTTCATGTCAGTCCCCCTGCCTGGCTGCCCTGCGCGCTGGCGCCCCTCCCAATCGAGTCCGCACCCGATGATCACCATCACGCTCCCCGACGGCAGCCGCCGCGAGTTCGAGAACCCCGTCTCCGTCATGCAGGTGGCCCAGTCCATCGGTGCCGGCCTGGCCAAGGCCACCGTCGCCGGTGCCGTCGATGGCGTACTGGTCGATGCCAGCGACGTCATCGACCATGACGCCGCGCTGCGGATCATCACGCCGAAGGACGAGGAGGGCGTGGAGATCATCCGCCACTCCTGCGCGCACCTGGTCGGCCACGCGGTCAAGCAGCTGTACCCGGACGTGAAGATGGTGATCGGCCCGGTCATCGCCGAAGGCTTCTACTACGACATCTACAGCGAGCGCCCGTTCACGCCGGAAGACCTGGCGGCGGTCGAGCAGCGCATGCAGGAGCTGATCGCGCAGGACTACGACGTCATCAAGAAGGTGACGCCGCGTGCCGAGGTGGTGGATGTCTTCAAGGCGCGCGGCGAGGACTACAAGCTGCGCCTGATCGAGGACATGGGTCCCGAAGTGGCGACCATGGGCCTGTACTACCACCAGGAATACGTGGACATGTGCCGCGGCCCGCATGTGCCGAACACGCGCTTCCTGAAGGCGTTCAAGCTGACCCGCATCTCCGGCGCCTACTGGCGTGGCGATGCCAAGAACGAGCAGCTGCAACGCATCTACGGCACCGCCTGGGCCGACAAGAAGCAGCTCGAGGCCTACATCCAGCGCGTCGAGGAAGCCGAGAAGCGCGACCACCGCAAGATCGGCAAGCAGCAGGAGCTGTTCCACCTGCAGGAAGAGGCGCCGGGCCTGGTGTTCTGGCACCCCAAGGGCTGGGCCATCTGGCAGGTGGTCGAGCAGTACATGCGCAAGGTCTACCGCGACAGCGGGTACCAGGAAGTGCGCTGCCCGCAGATCCTCGATGTCGCCCTGTGGAAGAAATCCGGCCACTGGGACAACTACAAGGAAAACATGTTCTTCAGTGAGTCGGAAAACCGTACCTACGCGGTCAAGCCGATGAACTGCCCGGGCCATGTGCAGGTGTTCAACCAGGGCCTGCACAGCTACCGCGACCTGCCGATCCGCTACGGCGAGTTCGGCGCCTGCCATCGCAACGAGCCGTCGGGCGCGCTGCACGGCATCCTGCGCGTGCGCGGCTTCACCCAGGACGACGGCCATATCTTCTGCACGGAAGACCAGATCGAGGCCGAGGTCACGGCGTTCCACCAGCAGGCGCTGAAGGTGTACTCGGACTTCGGTTTCGACGACATCCAGATCAAGATCGCACTGCGTCCGGACTCGCGTCTGGGCGACGACGCCACCTGGGACAAGGCCGAGGCCGCCCTGCGCGCCGCCCTGCGCAGCTGCGGGGTGGAGTGGCAGGAGCTGCCGGGCGAGGGCGCCTTCTACGGCCCGAAGATCGAGTACCACCTGAAGGACGCGATCGGCCGTACCTGGCAGCTGGGCACGATGCAGGTCGACTTCATGATGCCCGGCCGCCTCGGCGCCGAGTACGTGGACGAGAACAGCCAGCGCCAGCAGCCGGTCATGCTGCACCGGGCCATCGTGGGCTCGATGGAGCGGTTCATCGGCATCCTGATCGAGCACCATGCTGGTGCATTCCCCTCCTGGCTGGCTCCCCAGCAGGCCGTGGTGATGAATATCACCGATGCCCAGGCCGATTACGTGGCCGAAGTCCGGAAAACCCTTGCAAATCAAGGCTTCCGGGTCGCGGCGGATTTGCGGAACGAGAAGATCGGCTATAAGATTCGCGAGCACACGCTGCAGCGGGTGCCGTACCTGCTGGTGGTCGGTGACCGCGAGAAGGAAAATGGCGCCATCGCCGTGCGTACGCGTTCGGGCGAGGATCTGGGCACGATGTCCGTTGCCGCCTTCGCCGAACGTTTGCGGAACGAGCACGCCGCGCAATAATTGATTCCGGCCCCCGCGGGCCGGCGCATTCATCCCTGGAGACTGCAACATCAGCATCCCTGACAACAAGCAAAACCGCAAAAACCACGAGATCCGCGTGCCGCGGGTGCGCGTGATCGGTTCCGATGGCGAGATGATCGGCGTGCTCACGCGCGACGAAGCCCTGGCCAAGGCGGAGGACGAAGGCTTGGACCTGGTCGAGATCCAGCCCAACGCCGAACCGCCGGTCTGCAAGATCATGGACTTCGGCAAGTTCAAGTTCGAAGCGCAGAAGAAGGCCAACGAGGCCAAGAAGAAGCAGAAGCAGGTCGAGATCAAGGAACTCAAGTTCCGTCCCGTCACCGACGAGGGCGACTACCAGATCAAGATGCGCAACATCCGCCGCTTCCTGGAAGAGGGCGACAAGGTCAAGGTCAACATCCGCTTCCGTGGCCGTGAAATGAGCCACCAGGAGCTGGGTCGCGAGATGGCCGCGCGCATCGAAGCCGAGCTGGGCGACGAGATCGTCATCGAGTCCCGTCCGCGCCTGGAAGGCCGCCAGATGGTCATGATGATCGCGCCGAAGAAGAAGTGATCCCGGCTGCCTCCGGGCGCAGGATCCGCAGGAGGGGCGCCGAGAGGCGCCTTTGCTGTTTCCGGTAGTCGCCATCCCCGGCTAAGTGGCCGGATTTGCAAGAAAAAACGGCAGCGGGCATAATACGCGGCCCGGTACGCCGGGAGGCTGTTCGCAGCCGATGGACCCGTCGGGGGTTCCCTTCTGGAATCAACGACTTACAAGCCGATATGGGCATGGATGGAAAGCGTGGTCGTCAGACTGCCGCCCGGATCAGTGACATAAACCCGTCAAGGACATAGCAATGCCCAAGATCAAGACCCACCGGGCGGCGGCGAAGCGTTTTCGCAAGACCGCATCCGGCAAGTTCAAGGCTGGCCACGCCAACCGTAGCCACATCCTCACCAAGAAAGCGACCAAGCGTAAGCGCGGCCTGCGTGCGACGAATATCATTCGCGCCGAGGACAGCGGCCGTTTGAACCGCATGCTTCCCTACCTCTGAGGATTTGAGACATGGCACGAGTTAAGCGTGGCGTGACGGCGCGTCGCCGTCACAAGAAAGTCCTCCACCTGGCCAAGGGTTATTACAACGCCCGCCGCAAGGTGTTCCGCGTCGCCAAGCAGGCGGTGATCAAGGCGGGTCAGTACGCCTACATCGGCCGCAAGCAGAAGAAGCGCAACTTCCGTTCGCTGTGGATCACGCGTATCAACGCGGCCGCCCGTCTGAACGGTCTCAGCTACAGCCGTTTCATGAATGGCCTGCTGAAGGCTGGCATCACCCTGGACCGCAAGGTGCTGGCGGACATCGCCGTGCACGATGCGACCGGTTTTGCGGCTCTGGCTGAAAAGGCGAAGGGCGCACTCGCGGCGTAAGCCGCGTCTCCACCGTAAAGCACTCTCCGGCAATCCACCGCCGGGAACACGTGGGGAAGGGCGCGAGTCCTTCCCCATTGTTTTTTGGGTTGCCGTCATTCCGGTGAGAGCCGGAATCCATCTTGATCTTCGCGCGCAACGTTCCGCCTGTGAAGCAAGTGCAACGGCAAAATGGATCCCGGCTTTCGCCGGGATGACGACATGAGGTCCTGCCACCAGATGAGCGATATCGAATCCCTGTCCACGCAAGCCCTGTCCGACATCGCGGCGGCACAGTCGCCGGATGCGGTGGAACAACTGCGTGTCGCCCTCCTCGGCAAGAGCGGCAGCGTGACGACACAGCTCAAGCAGTTGGGCGCGTTGCCTGCCGACCAGCGCAAGGCCGCCGGTGAAGCGATCAATCGCGCGCGCGACGCCATCGGCGACGCACTCTCGGCCCGCAAGGCCGTGCTGGAAGACGCCGCACTCGATGCGCGCCTGGCCGGCGAAACCATCGACATCACCCTGCCGGGCCGCAACGGTACGCGCGGCGGGCTGCACCCCATCAGCCGCACCCTGGAGCGCATCGCCGACATCTTCGGCCGCCTGGGCTACGAGTTGGCCGACGGTCCGGAGATCGAGGACGACTGGCACAACTTCGAGGCGCTGAACTTCCCGCCGCACCATCCGGCGCGCGCCATGCACGATACGTTCTACTTCGGCGACGGTCGCCTGCTGCGCACCCACACCTCGGGCGTGCAGGTGCGCTACATGGATGCCCATCAACCGCCGCTGCGCATGATCGCGGCGGGCAAGGTGTATCGCAGCGACAGCGACCAGACGCACTCGCCGATGTTCCACCAGGTCGAAGGCCTGCTGGTCGACGAGCACTCCACGTTCGCCGACCTCAAGGGCACGCTGGCCGAGTTCGTGCGCGCTTTCTTCGAGCGCGACTTCGAGATGCGCTTCCGCCCGAGCTACTTCCCGTTCGTCGAACCCGGCGCGGAAGTCGACATCGCCTGGCAGCAGCCGGACGGCAGCACGCGCTGGCTGGAAGTGCTGGGCTGCGGCATGGTGCACCCGAACGTGCTGCGCAACTGCGGCATCGATCCGGAGCGCTACACCGGCTTCGCGTTCGGGCTGGGCGTCGAACGCTTTGCGATGCTGCGCTACGGCGTCAACGACCTGCGCGCGTTCTTCGAGAACGACGTACGGTTCCTGCGGCAGTTCGCGTAGCGCCCCCGCGGTATTACGACACCCGACTCTTGAAGACGGCGGGCCCGGGCCCGCCCTACGGATCACGAACGATGAAGTTTTCTGAAAACTGGTTGCGCAGCCACGTTCCCACCCAGGCCACTCGAGACGAGCTGGCGGCCACGCTGACGGCGATCGGCCTGGAGGTCGAAGAGGTCGCCGCGCTCGGCGATGGCCTGGCGAACGTGGTGGTCGCGCGCATCGTCGAGTGCGCCAAGCATCCCGAAGCCGACCGCCTGCAGGTCTGCCAGGTGGATGCGGGGCAGGGCGGCCTGTTACAGATCGTCTGCGGCGCGCCGAATGCGCGCCCGGGTCTGATCGCGCCGCTGGCGATGGTCGGCGCCAACGTCGGCGGCATCGCCATCAAGGCGGCCAAGCTGCGGGGCGTGGAATCGAACGGCATGCTGTGCTCGGCGAAGGAGCTGGGCATCGACGCCGATGCGTCCGGCCTGCTCGAGCTGCCCGCCGATGCGCCGGTCGGCACGCCGGTCGCCGACTACCTCGGCCTGCCCGATGCCAGCATCGAGATCAAGCTGACGCCGAACCGCGCCGACTGCTTCAGCGTGCGCGGTATCGCCTACGACGTGGCGGCCTCGCTGGGCAGCGAGGTGAAGCCGCTGGACGCCGCGCCGGTGCCCGCGCACAGCCCGGTGACGATGGAGATCGCGCTCGAGGCCGGCGCCAAGGTGCCGCGCTTCGCTGGTCGCGTGATCGAAGGCGTCAACGCGCAGGCGCCCACGCCGGTGTGGATGGCCGAGCGCCTTCGCCGCAGCGGCGTGCGCCCGATCAGTTTCCTGGTGGACGTCACCCAGTACGTGATGCTCGAACTGGGCCAGCCGATGCATGCCTTCGACCGCGACACGCTGGAGGGCCCGGTCGTCGTGCGCCCCGCGCGCGCCGGCGAGCAGGCCAAGCTGCTGGATGGCCGTACGGTTTCGCTGGATGACGACTTCCTGGTCGTCGCCGACAGCCGCGGCAGCCATGCCGCGCGCGCCGTCGCCCTGGGCGGCATCATGGGTGGCCTCGACACCCGCGTGACCGACGCGACGACGAATGTCTTCCTGGAAGCCGCGCACTGGATTCCGTCGGCCATCATCGGCCGCAGCCGCAAGCTCGGCCTGCACACCGATGCCGGCCACCGTTTCGAACGCGGCGTCGATCCCGAATTGCCGCGCGTGGCCGTCGAGTACGCGACCCGCCTGATCCTCGACGTCGCCGGCGGTACGCCGGGCCCGACGACGGTGGTCGAACATGCCGAGCACCTGCCCGCGCCGACGGCGATCCGCCTGCGCCGTGCACGCATCACCCGCGTGCTGGGCGTGGAAATCGCGGACGCCGAGGTCGAGCGCATCCTCCGTGCGCTGGGCCTGCAGGCTGCGGCGGTCGCCGAGGGCTGGAGCGTCGTCGCGCCCACGCGCCGTTTCGATATCGCGATCGAAGAAGACCTGATCGAAGAACTCGCCCGCATCCACGGCTACGACCGCGTACCCACCACGCTCCCCGGTGGCGCCACGCGCATCGCCTCACCGAGCGAGACGCGGGTGGAAGCCGGTGTCGTGCGGCGCCAACTGGCCGCGCGCGACTACCTGGAAACCGTGAACTTCGCCTTCGTCGACGCCCAGTGGCTTGCGCAGTGGCAGCAGTCGGAAGGCGCGGTGCCGCTGGCCAATCCGTTGAGCGCCGAGCTGGCCATCATGCGGACGGCGCTGCTGCCGGGTGTCGTGGCCGCGCTGCAGCGCAATGCCGCCCGCCAGGCGGGCCGCGTGCGCCTGTTCGAGATCGGCAACGTGTTCGAGGCGGTGGCCGGTGCGGCCCCGCGCGAGACGACCCGCCTGGCCGCTGCAGTGATCGGCGATGCGGTCAACGAGCAATGGGGCGAACCGGCGCGCAAGGTCGATTTCCATGATCTGAAGGGCGACCTCGAGACGGTTGCGGCACTGTCCGGCGCCACGCTGGAGTACCGGCCATCGCATGCCCCGCACGGCCACCCCGGTCGCTCGGCCGATGTCTACCGTGACGGCGAAAAGGTCGGTTGGATCGGTCAACTGCATCCGCGCCTGCAGCGCGCCCTGGACCTGGATGCGGACGTGGTCGCGTTCGAAGTGGACCTCGCACCGCTCAGCGTCCGCGCGTTGTCGCGTGCCGGCGAGCTGTCGCGCTACCCGTCCGTCCGCCGGGACCTCGCGTTCGTCGCCGCCGACGATGTGCCCTGGTCGGCCATCGCGGCCACCGTGCGCACGGCGGCTGGCCCGCTGCTGCGGGACATCCTGCTGTTCGACCGGTACGTCGGGCAGGGGGTCGAATCGGGACAAAAGAGTCTCGCTATGGGCTTGATTTTGCAGGACAACTCACGCACTCTGACCGACCGCGACGTGGAGCAGGTAGTGGCCACGGTGGTGGCCGCGATCGGTGAGGCGCATGGCGCCCGGATCCGCGGATGAATGGTTTGAAGGCAGTGGCAAGGCCGGCGACGGCCGCAACGGGGAAGCAGTAATCCATGGCGTTGACGAAGGCGGAGATGGCCGAACGTCTCTTTGACGAGGTCGGTCTGAACAAGCGCGAGGCGAAGGAATTCGTCGACGCCTACTTCGACGTCCTGCGCGAAGCCCTGGAACAGGGTCGCCAGGTGAAGCTGTCCGGTTTCGGCAACTTCGACCTGCGCCGCAAGAACCAGCGCCCCGGCCGCAACCCGAAGACCGGCGAGGAAATCCCGATCTCGGCCCGGACCGTCGTGACGTTCCGGCCGGGCCAGAAACTCAAGGAGCGGGTGGAAACGTATGCTGGATCCGGGCAGTAACCGCGAGCTTCCGCCGATCCCGGCCAAGCGCTACTTCACCATCGGTGAGGTCAGCGAGCTCTGCGACGTGAAGCCGCATGTGCTGCGGTACTGGGAGACCGAGTTCCCCAGCCTGGAGCCCGCCAAGCGCCGCGGCAACCGCCGCTACTACCAGCGCCACGACGTGCTGATGGTGCGCCAGATCCGCAGCCTGCTGTACGAACAGGGCTACACCATCGGCGGCGCCCGCCTGCGCCTGGAAGGCGAGGGCGCGAAGCAGGAAGCCGCGTTGAGCCACCAGATCGTGCGCCAGGTGCGCATGGAGCTGGAAGAAATCCTGCAGTTGTTGCGCCGCTGAGCGCGCCGCCCGCGCCTAGGAATGGGCGCGGCAATGCCGGTATAATCAGCGCCCGCCTCAGGGCGGACCCATCCGGGGTATAGCGCAGCCTGGTAGCGCACTTGTCTGGGGGACAAGTGGTCGTCGGTTCAAATCCGGCTACCCCGACCAAATTAGCTTTGAAATTCAGCGGCTTATCGGTTCATCCGGTGGCCGCTTTTTCATTTCCTCCTTATTCCTCCCTATTTCCTCCCTATCTGGACACCCAAGGCTTGAGGCCTGGGGCGCGATATGGCATCAATATCTTGTGAAACGTGATCCAAATCACAGCTGTCGGGGGCCGCAAACTGTGCGGTGTGGCGTTTACTAGGACATACCACGGAAGGTATAGTGTTCAAACTGTTAATCCACCCCGACGCTGCCGCCGACCTCCAGGCAATTCGCGCCGCCGATCGCCACACCGGCGCCGATCTTCTGACCTACCTGCAGGAGCTTAATGATGACCAGGATCAACTCGACCTCCTTACGGTCCATGGCCACAGCTATGAAAACGGAGACTGGCTGGAAAACATCGACGTTTCGCGGATCGAATCGCAGCAGCAAGCCGGACGGAACCTCTGGCGACTGAAGTTGTGGGACCTGGAACGAGAGGGCATTCAGTACCGTTACATCTATGCCTTCGCTCCACGCAGCCGCACCATTCATATCCTCGCCGTAGTCCACAGGGATCGTTTCAACTATGAGCCAAGTCACCCTATTACTCGAAGAGTTCTCGACGCCTACGCCCTCCTTTAGGGCTGGCGACCAGCTACCCCAGACCGCGACCTCAGGTGAGGTTGTGCGTTTTGTGCTGCGCGGCGATGTCGACTACGGCCCAGGTCAATCGATTGACTCTCTCATCGCATCGATGGCGGAGCGTGACGAGACTCTGGTGCAAGACATGCAGGCCAGCCGTCGGCGCCGTGCGGATCGTGCTGCAGCAGAGGGCGTGAAGTCCCTGAAGTCCCTCCGTTTGAGTCGGGGCATGTCGCAATCCGACTTGGCTAGCGCTATCGGCATGCAACAGCCTCATATCGCACGTATAGAGAAGGGAAACAGCTGCCCAACATTACAGACCTGCCGTCGCCTAGCGTCGGCACTGGGTGTCGACATGAACACATTAAACGAGTATATGCCGCAGGTTGCCGACTCCGTTGAGGCTGCTTCGTGAGGATCCAGAGATCGATTGGTGGCATCTTCTGTGACGATATTCGAGAAGAGGTCAACGGCAAGATCTCGCTCGTGGGCTGCTACACGGGCGGCATGCAAGTGGAATCTTTTCCTGCAACGCTGCCGAAGCTTTGTGTCTTCGTGCGCGTGATCTTCTCGGCGCATGAGCCGCCAAGCAGCGTGTCGTTTCGCCTGCTACGCGACGACGAGCAGTTGGTGGTGGGACATCTTCCCCCTGAGACAATGCCGGCGGCAGCGCCGGAAGGCGCGGACGAAAGCCTGATGTCGGTCATCCATGGCCAGATCGTGCTATCTCCGTTTGAGCTCACCGGCCCTTGCACGTTGCGCATGCGCGCGGTTGTGGATGACGTGGAGTTGCGTGGACTGTCCTTGAAGATCACGCAGCGAGATCAAGTCGCGACCTCGACACCGCCGATCGCAATTGTCTGAGCTGGCTTGGTAGCTTCAGGCCTGGTGTGACCCTTGTCCACGGCAGCTCGTGGTCCTCGAGGTAGATCTCGGTCGTGGACACTTCCTGGTGCGCCAGCAGCTCCTGCACCTGCTGCTTGGTCCAGCCGGCCTCCGACATCAACGGCGCAGCGCCGAGGCTTCGGATCTCGTGGAAAGTTGGCGGGTGATCGCCGCCTAGCTCCAGCCGGTCCCGAATCGATGCGAACTCGCGCGTCAGCTGTTCCGGCAGCACTTGGGTAGGATGTGACCGCGCGGCGGCCTGGTGGCCACGGGGCTTCTGCTCCTCCGGCAGGCGGTGCATGAGGTAGGGTGAGACCACTTTGTCTCGGCAGCGATCGACGACAGCCTGCAGGTCTGGCGTCGGGACAATCTCGAGCCGGGCCTGGCTGCTGTTCTCCGTCTGCTGAGGCACCACCCGCCACACCGCTTCGCGCACGTGTGCGAACTGAGCGGCCACGATGCCCTCACGACGCTGCAGGCTCAGGAGCGACAGATCCATGGCGTTCTGCAGCCACACGCTGGAGCCCAAGGGTGGACGGTTAAGAGATCTCAATTGCGGGCTTTTGGGTTCTTCCACGAGACAAACGGACAGGCGCTGGTTAGGATCGCGGCATGCCGACACGCGCCGACGAACTGATACAGACGCTGCAGCTGATGCCGCACCCCGAGGGCGGCTACTTCCGGCGCATCTACGAGTCGGCCAAGCGCACCGAAGTCAACGGCATCGAGCGGCCCACGCTCACCGCCATCAAGTTCCTGTTGCCGGCCGGGGTGACCAGCCGTTGGCACCGTGTCGATGCGACCGAGGTCTGGGACTGGAGCGAAGGCGGGGCCATGGAGCTGTCGCTGTTCGATCCCGAGCAACGCACCTTGACCCGGGTCCAGTTGGACACCTCCGCGCGCGGCGGCCAGGCCAACCAGGTGGTCCCGGCCGGCATCTGGCAGAGCGCGCGTTCGCTCGGCGACTACACCCTGGTCGACTGTTCGGTGTCGCCCGGCTTCTCATGGAAGGGGTTCGAGCTGATGCAGGCGGGCAGCGAAGTCGCCCGCCACCTGCTCGACGCGGGCGGCAAGGTCGCCTGAACGGATACCCCCGGCGCACCGCGCCGGCATGCCCGGCACGCGCGGTCCGCGGGCACACTCTCGGCATCTTTCGCATGGAGTCGCCTGGATGCGCCTGCCGCTTTACGGGATGTTGTGCCTGTCGTTGCTGATCGTGAACACCGCCCGCGCGCAGGAGGCCGAGTCGCCTCCGGAGGCGGCCACTGTGACGGACAAGGACGGCGTGATCGAGATGGACGCCGTGGTCGTCGCAGGCGTACAGCCCGGTCCGGGTCTGTGGAAAGTGCGCCACGGCGATCACCTGATGTACGTGCTGGGCACGCAGTCGCCGTTGCCGAAGAACATGACGTGGCGTTCGGACGAAGTGACCCAGGCGCTGCAGCTCGCCGATGAGGTGCTGGGTTCACCGGGCGTCACCGTCAACGCCGATGTCGGCTTTTTCCGCATCATGACCATGTTGCCGTCCGCCATGAAGGCGGCGAAGAATCCCGACGGCGAAAAGCTCGAGGACGTGCTACCCGCCGATCTCTACGCACGCTGGTCCACGCTGAAGCAGCGCTATCTCGGGCGCGACGGAGGCATCGAGAAGAAGCGTCCGCTGATTGCCGTGTACGAGCTCTATGGCAAGGCGCTCTCGAAGAGCGGCCTGCAGGGCGCCGGGAGCGTGATCAACCCCGTAGTCGACAACGTGTTGAAGGCGCGCGGGATGAAGCGCACCCCCACCCAACTGGCGATCAAGCTTGAGGATCCCCGGGGTGCGCTGGCGGATTTCCGGAAGGAAGGATTGAAGCCGCAGGACCTGGAGTGTTTCCGCAGGACGCTGGACCTGATCGAGCACGAACTGCCTCAAACCGCCGCCAGTGCGCGGGCATGGGCCGTCGGCGACTGGACGGCGATCCGCAATACCGCACGGGCGGACGAACGCGCCGCCTGCAGCTCGGCATGGTTCGACACCGACACTGCGCGCAAACATGGCATTCGGGATGTCGAAGCGCGCGTGCGCGCCCAGTGGCTGGAGACCGCGGAGGCATCGTTGCGCAAGAACCGCATCACCTTCGCCACGATTTCCGTCTGGGACCTGGTGAGGCCAGACGGCTACCTGACGGCCCTGCAGGCCAAGGGTTACGAAATCGAAGCGCCGGAGTGAACCGGCGCGGCGGTCAGCCCGCTGCCGTCATCGGTGGCTGGCCGGCGGCCAGTTGGGGCCAGCGCTTCAGTACGCTGGCCCGGATGCCGGCGGCATCGATGCCGGCCTCGGCGAGCAGATCCTCGCGACTGGCGTGGTGCTGGAACTCGTCAGGCAGGCCCAGGTGCAGGACGGGCAGCACGATGCCTTCGGCATTGAGCAGCTCGGCCACGCCGGAGCCCGCGCCGCCCATCACCACGTTGTCCTCGAGGGTAACGAAGCCCTGGTGGCTCTTCGCCAACTCAAGGACCAGGTCGCGGTCCAGCGGCTTCACGAAGCGCATGTTCACCACGGTCAGGCCCAGCTCGCGGCCCACCTGTTCGGCAGCGGCGGCGGTCGAACCGAACGCGAGCAGCGCCACGCGGGTGCCGCGCAGACGCAGGTCGGCCTTGCCGATCGGCAGCGTGTCGAGGTTTGACTGGAGCGCCACGCCGGGACCGGTGCCGCGCGGGTAGCGCACGGCGGCAGGGCCATTGAAGTGGTAGCCGGTGCTCAACATCTGCCGGCACTCGTTCTCGTCCGCCGGTGCCATCACCACCATGTGCGGCACGCAGCGCAGGTAGCTCAGGTCCAGGTTGCCGGCGTGCGTAGCGCCGTCGGGGCCGACCACGCCGCCGCGGTCGATCGCGAACAGCACGTCCAACTGCTGGATGGCCACGTCATGCACCAGCTGGTCGTAACCGCGCTGCAGGAACGTCGAATAGATGGCGACCACCGGCTTGCTGCCCTCGCAGGCCATGCCCGCGGCCAGCGTCACCGCATGCTGTTCTGCGATGGCGACATCGAAGTAGCGCTCGGGATATTCCTTGCTGAAGCGCACCAGGCCCGAGCCTTCGCGCATGGCCGGGGTGATGCCCAGCAATTTGGGTTCGGCGGCGGCCATGTCGCACAGCCAATCGCTGAAGATGTCCGTGTAGGTCGGCTTCTTCGCGCCGCCCTTGCTGACCAGGCCCTTCTCGGGATCGAACGGACCGACCGCGTGGTAACCGATCTGGTCGCCCTCGGCGAGCTCGTAGCCCTTGCCCTTGGTGGTCAGGATGTGGAGCAACTGCGGGCCCTTGAGCGTCTTGAGCGTCTTCAACGCGCCGACGAGGGCTTCGACGTCATGTCCGTCGATCGGCCCGGTGTAGTGGAAGCCCATCTGTTCGAACAGCGTGGACGGCACGAACATGCCCTTCCAGTGCTCTTCCCAGCGCCGCATGAAGCGGGCCGGCGGCTTCTTCTTGTCGCCGAGCAGCTTCTTGCCGCCTTCGCGCAACGCGTTGAGCGTGCGGCTGCTGCTGAGCCGGCCCAGCATCTTGGTCAGACCGCCGACGTTCTCGGAGATCGACATCTGGTTGTCGTTGAGGATCACCAGCAGGTTGGGTTCGGGCTCCATGCCGCCGGCATGGTTGAGCGCTTCGAAGGCCATGCCGGCCGTCATCGCGCCATCACCGATCACGGCGACCACCTTGCGGTCGTCGCCCTGCTGCGCCAGCGCGATGGCCATGCCCAGCGCGGCCGAGATCGAGGTGGACGAGTGGCCCACGCCGAACGTGTCGTACTCGCTTTCCTCGCGCTTCGGGAATGGCGCCACGCCGTCCTTCTGCTTGACGGTGTGGATAGTCTCGCGGCGGCCGGTGAGGATCTTGTGCGGATAGCACTGGTGGCCGACGTCCCACACCAGGCGGTCGTTGGGCGTCTCGAACAGGTAGTGCAGTGCGACCGTCAGTTCGATCACCCCCAGCCCTGCGCCGAAGTGGCCGCCGCTGCGGCCGACCGACTCGATCAGATAGCCGCGCAGTTCCTCGGCGATGGCGGGCAGTTCGGATTCGTCGAACTGGCGCAGGTCGGCGGGAATCTGGATCCGGGACAGGCGGGGGTAGCGGGCGGCGTCGATCATCGGGCTGGTATTGGTCTGGCCCGCTATTTTCCCCCTCTTGTGTGAAGCGGGGCAAGCAAAGGGGTGAAGCCGGCCGGAAGCCGGGTACGGGGTTCAGGAAAGTGCGCGGGTGCGCCGGCTGGCGCAGCGCCGGATATCAGGCCGACAGCTTGGACTTCTTCGGTAGCTGCGCCTTCAGGAACGCCATCTGGTCGGCCAGGATGTTGCGATTGGACAGGATCAGGTGCTCGATCCAGCTCGGCCGGTAGGGCACGGCCAGCAGCGGCATATGGGCCTGCTGCGGCGTGCGGTTGCTCTTGCGCGAATTGCAGTGGAAGCACGCCGTCACCACGTTCTCCCACACGTCCCTGCCGCCCTTGGAGATGGGCAGCACGTGGTCGCGGGTGAGATGCGGGCGCGAGAATTCGTGGCCGCAGTACAGGCACAGGTGCGCATCGCGGGCGAACAGGGCGGTATTGGTCAGCGTAGGCGTGGGCGACAGCGCATGCGCCTTTGCGTGGCCACGGGAAGCCACGATAGGGTGCAGCTCGATCAGGCTCTGCTCGCCCGTCAATCGGCTCAGGCCGCCATGCACGTGCAGGCAGGGTTCGCCGAGCGTCCAGGCGACCGCTCCCCGGGCATACAGGCAGGTAGCGTCCTGCCAGTTGATCCAGTCGAGCACACGGCCGTGCGCGTCGAGCGACAGCAGGCGGAGGGCGGCGGGGTGGGGGCGCGGAGACGACGGGAGTAGGGCCGGTGGTTGCGGGAAACCGGCCTGGACCAGGTGAAGCTGAGCTCTGTCTGCTTCCATGGAGAAGCAGGTTATACCCAAATGTTGACGAAATGTGTATAGCGCGCGCGTATTTCGTCGGAGGAGCGCATGTCCTGCGCTCCTCCGGCATCCTGCGTCAGTCGCCGAAACGCGCGTCGTCCATCGCCATCAGTGTGTTCGCGCCGGATTCGATCGCGGCGGCATGCGCCAGCGTGCGCGGCAGGATGCGTGCGAAATAGAACCGCGCGGTTTCGCGCTTGGCCTGCTTGAAGGCATCGCCATGCGCGGAGGCATCGGCCGCGGCCACGCTGCGTGCCCACCAGTACGCCAGCACCACGTAGCCGGAATAGAAGAGGTAGTCGGTGCTGGCTGCGCCGATCTCTTCCGGATTCGTTGCCGCGCGCTCCAGCACCTTCTTCGTCAGGCCGGCCCATTCGGCGGCCTTCTGCTGTAGCGGATCGATGAACTCGCGCAGGGTCGCGTCGTCCTTGTGCTGCTGGACGAACACATGCACGTCGGCGAGGAACAGCTTCAGCCCTGCCGCCTGGGTGGCCGCCGTCTTGCGGCCCATCAGGTCCAGCGCCTGGATGCCGGTCGTGCCTTCGTACAGGGTCGTGATACGTGCGTCGCGCGCGAGCTGTTCCATGCCGTGCTCATGGATGTAGCCGTGGCCGCCGAAGCACTGCAGTGCGTGGTAGGTGTTCTCGATGCCCCACTCGGTCTGGCACGCCTTCGAGATCGGGGTGAGGAAGCTGACCAGCGTGTCCGCGCGCTCGCGCTCCGCCGGGTCTTCGGCGTGGTTGGCCACGTCGATCAGGCTGCCGGCATGCAATGCGAGCAAGCGACTGCCCTCGATCAGCGATTTGATCGTCAGCAGCATGCGGCGCACGTCGGGGTGGACGATGATCGGATCGGCCGGTTTGTCGGGAAACTTCGGGCCGCTGAGCGAACGCGTCTGCAGGCGCTCGCGCGCGTAGCGCAGCGCGTTCTGGTAGGCGCGCTCGCTGAGGCCGATGCCCTGCAGGCCCACGCCCAGGCGCGCGGTGTTCATCATGGTGAACATCGCCTGCAGGCCCTTGTGCGGCTGGCCCACGAGGTAGCCTTGGGCACCATCGAAGTTCATCACGCAGGTCACCGATGCCTTGATGCCCATCTTGTGCTCGATCGAGCCGCACGACAGCGCATTGCGCTCGCCGATGGTGCCGTCCTTCGCCACCTTGAACTTCGGCGTGACGAACAGCGAGATGCCCTTCGCGCCTGGCGGCGCATCCGGCAGCTTCGCCAGCACCAGGTGCACGATGTTGTCGGTCAGGTCGTGCTCGCCCGCGGTGATGAAGATCTTCGTGCCGGTGATCGCATAGCTGCCGTCGGCATTGGGTTCGGCCTTGGTCTTCAGCAGGCCCAGATCGGTACCGCAGTGCGGTTCGGTGAGGCACATCGTGCCGGTCCAGCGGCCTTCGACGAGCGGCTTCAGGAAAACCTCCTGCTGCCAGGCTTCGCCGTGGTGCTTCAGCGCTTCCACGGCGCCATGCGACAGCAGCGGGAAATTGCCCCAGGCCAGGTTGCTGGCGTTGACCAGCTCGTTGAGCGGGACGCCCATGGTATGCGGCAGGCCCTGGCCGCCGAAGTCCGGCGAAGCCGTCAGGCCCGTCCAGCCGCCCTCGACGAACTGCGCGTAAGCGGCCTTGAAGCCCGGCGGCGTGGTCACCTCGCCGGTGGCCTTGTCCAGCGTGCTGCCGATCTCGTCGCCCACGCTGTTGAGCGGGGCAAGCACGGTCTCGGAAAAGCGCGCGGCTTCGTCCAGCACCGCATCGAGGATGTCGCGCGTGGCGTCGGGATAGCCCAGGCGCTGGAACAGCGGTTCGACGCCCAGCACGTCGTACAGGGCGAAGCGGATGTCGGTGAGGGGGGCTTTGTAGGAAGCGCTCATGCAGGATCTCGGGATGCGGGGAAGGGGTGGTGTGCGGCTCAGCGCAGCACGCCGTCCAGGCCGGGAACAGGATTGAGGGTGTTGCGGGTATCGACGTCGAAGGTGCGGACCTTCTTGTCTTCAGGGGCTGCGCTGGCGGTGCCCTTCAAGGTGTAGGGCAGGGCACGGCGCCCGGCGAGTGCGTCGGCGACGACGATGCGCGCTGCGCTCGGAGGTGCGAAGGGGACGGAGACGACATCCGCCGACTCGGGGCCGACCGAAAGCCCAGGCGTCGCTTGCAGCGTGCCGGCGGCCTGGTCGCCCACCTGCACCTCGACCTTCACGGCATCGAAGCGCATCGGGATGCTGCTGTAGTTCTGCAGGCGCAGCTCCACGACCCATTGGCCGTCCGCCTTCACGGTGAGTTGCTGCACGCTGATGGCGGGGTCGGACACGCGCCGGACCATGCCGTTGCCGCAGCCGGCCAACAGGACCGACGCCAGCACCAGGCCCAGCAGGGGAATACGACGCATCATGCCGCGGCTCCATCATGGAAAGCGGCAGGATACTACGGCGTATGGCGGCCCGGGCGACGGCCGGGGCCGATGATGCGGCCGCTCAGTCTTGCTGCGCTGCGTCAGGCGTCCACACGAAGGTCGCCAGGCTGCGCGGAGGCAGCGTGTACGTGAAGCGACCACCGCCCTGCTCGACCGAGAACCGACGCGCCTGCTTGGCGGAGTTCGTGACGAGCAGTACCAGCGAGCCGTCGTCCGCGTTGCGGAAGGCCACGTTGTCCAGATCGCCGCCGGACTCGGTCGAGGCGATGCGGTGCGCGCCGGGACGCACGAACCGGCTGGCATGCGCCAGCGCGTAGTACTCGTCGGTACGGGTGATGGCGCCCGTGCGCGAATCGATGGTCACCACGCCGCGACACGTGTGGCAGCCGCCGGCATAGGGACCGTTGTTCTCGTCCAGCGCCAGGTTCCAGAACAACGCGCCGCGCGCCCAGTTCCGTGCGCTCCGGATGATGATGTTCTTCGCTTGCAGCGGTAGCCCGCCGCTGCGTACCGGTTCCCAGTCGCCGCCCGAACACTCGGTCATGTAGGCGTCCTTGTCGGGGAAGGCGTCGTGCACCGGCGACTGGGCCGTCACGTCGCCGCCGTAGCAGTGCCACGCCACCGCGCCGACATACTTGCCGGCGACGGGATCGGACAGCACGCCCAGCGGCTCCTCCGGCTTGTCCCAGTTGTGGTCCCAATCGAAGATCAACGGCCCGCTGCCGCGCTGCGCGATCATCGGCCCCAGATGGTCGCCGATCAACCGCGCGCGCGCAGGCGCGTTGAGGCGCATGCCCGGATAGTCCGTCGGTTCGTAGTCGGGCTCGTTCTGCACGGTCAGCGCGAAGATCGGAATGCCTTCGGCCGCGTACGCATCCACGTATTTCAGCAGATAGCGCGAGAACGCGTCGTAGTACTGCGGCAGCAGGCGACCCTTGACCAGGCTGTTGCTGTCCTTCATCCACCCCGGAGCGCTCCACGGCGACGCCATGATCTTCAGTTGCGGATTGATGGCGAGCATCTCGCGCGCCACCGGGATCACGTCGCCGCGGTTCTCGTCGATGCTGAAGTGCTTCAGTTCGGGATCCGGCTTGCCGTCCGGCGCGTCGTCGAGGCTGTAGTGATGGCGCGAGAAGTCCGACGCGCCGATGGTCAGGCGCGAGAAGCTCAAGCCCAGGCCGTCGCCCTCGCGACCGAACAACTCCTTCAGCAACGCATCGCGCTGGCCCGCGTCCAGCTTGTGCTGGATCAGCCAGGCGGAGGAATCGGTCAGCGACGCGCCGAAACCGACCATCTCCTGGAAGCGTTGCCCATCGTCGACGGCGATCGACCGTTTCGAGGCCTTCTCGTTCGCGAAGCGCGCCGCAGCCGACGGCTTCAATGCGGTCGCATGGTCGGCCGTGGTGATCCATACGGAGACGTCCTGCGCATGCGCGGACGACACCGACGCCGCTGCGAAGACGGCGATGCCGATGGTCAGCAGTCGTCGCTGCAAGGGGAAAAAACGCGTCATGGTAAGGGCCTCCCGTGGTGCGGATTCGATGCAGCGAATCCCTCCCGGAATCCGCGCTGGCGGGTGCTGCATTGCAGCGAAACAGTTCATGTGAAATGACGCACGTCGAGCAAATTCAATCCTGTGCGCGCGCTGCTTCGCGGGATGTTAGGAATTTGTTGACACTGCATTTGAGCTTGTATATGACAGCGCTGTCAACAACGGTCGGAGAGGGACCACATGCAGCACTCGAATCACACTGCGGGCATTGCCCCGCGCGCGCCGCGCCGCGTCCTGCGCAAACAGCATCTGGCCATGGCGTGCTGCCTGGCGCTCGCGCTCCCGATGGCGGCGCAGGCGCAGCAGGCCGCGCAGGCATCGTCTTCCGACCAGACTGTCGAGACGCTCGACACCGTGAAGGTCACCGGCATCCGCGCCGCCATCGCGACCGCCGTTGAAACCAAGAGCGAATCCACCTCGATCGTCGAGGCGATTTCCGCCGAAGACATCGGCAAGCTGCCCGACATCAGCATCGCGGATTCCATCTCGCGCCTGCCGGGCCTCGCCACGCAGCGCATCGACGGCCGCTCGCAGGTCATCAATATCCGCGGCATGTCCGAGCAGTTCGCCGGCACGCTGCTGAACGGGCGCGAGCAGGTGAGTACCGGCGACAGCCGCGGCGTCGAGTTCGACCAGTACCCGGCCGAGCTGATCAATGCCGTTACCGTCTACAAGACGCCCGATGCCGCATTGATCGGCCAGGGTCTCTCCGGCACGGTGGACCTGCAGACCATCCGCCCGCTCAGCCTGAGCGAGCGCCGCATCGTATTCAGCGGCCAGTACGAGGCCAATTCCTTCGGCAAGCTGAGCCAGGATGGAAACGACAAGGGCTATCGCGCGAGCGCGTCCTACGTGGACCAGTTCGCCAACGACACGGTGGGCATCGCGCTTGGCGTGGCCCGCATCAACTCGCCGTTCCAGGAAAAGCACTACAAGGCGTGGTGGTGGGCGGACATGGACGCGGTGGACTGGGGCGACCCGGCCCAGCCGGGCCGTCCGGCCAATGCCATCGCGCTGCAGGGTTCGGAAGGCTGGATCAAGTCGCGCGAACTGACGCGCGACGGCGTCATGGGCGTGTTCGAGTTCAAGCCGAACGACAGCTTCCACAGCATCCTGGACGTGTACTACTCCAAGTTCGACCAGGACGAGGTGATGCACGGCGCGATGTGGAGCAACGATCCCTGGGCGCCGGGTGGTGGTGTGTCGTACAGCAACGCGACGACCACCGACTACCAAGGCTATCCGGTCGTCACCAGCGGTACGTTGAACGGCGTACGCCCCGTCATCCGCAACGACAGCAACGTGCGCGAGGACAAGTTGTTCTCGGCGGGCTGGAACAACACGTTCGAGTTCGGTGAGATCTACACGTTGAAGACCGACCTGAGCTATTCGCGCGCCGAGCGCGAACAGTCGGCGCTGGAACTGTATGCGGGCCGGCTGGGCGGGCAGAGCATCGATTTCTCGATCCGGCCCGTGTCGGGTTTCAACCACTACGGCCTGCCCGACATGGCCGACCCCAATGCGGTGTACCTGTGGGACCCGCAGAACTGGGGCCATGACGGTCGCCTGGAGGATTCGTTCCAGAAGGACGTCATCAAGGCCGGTCGCGTCGAGCTGAATCGCACCGTCGAATCCGACTTCCTCCGCAGCTTCGACGTCGGCTTCAACTACAACCGCCGTACCAAGGAGAAGGTGGCGACGGTGTTCTTCGCCGATCTTCCCGATGGGCGCACGCCCACCCTGGTCGACGCGAGCCTGCTCTACTCGCCGACGTCGCTGGGCTTCGTGGGCATGGGGGACATCCTCAGCTTCAATCCCCGCGATCTGGTCAATCGCTACTACGACGTCTACGTCAGTGAGAGCAACGACGACCTGCGCAAGGACTTCATCGTCGAAGAAACGGTCAGGACGTTCTACGCCAAGGCCAATCTGGACATGGATGTGACCGATACCGTGCGCCTGCGGGGCAACGCCGGCTTCCAGTACATCCGCACCGACCAGCAGTCCACCGGTTTCAATGCGAACAACAGCACCGTCGTTGGCGCGCAGACGCTGGGCGCCAGCTACGGCGACATCCTGCCCAGCCTGAACCTGGTGCTGGATTTCGGCGACGGCTGGATGGTCCGCTTCGGCGCGGCCAAGACCCTGGTGCGCCCGCCGATCAACTACCTCAGCGCGGACAGTAGCGCATCGGTCAGTACGATCGCGCCGTTCGTGTGGTCGGGCAGCGGTGGCAATCCCACGCTGGAGCCCTACCGCGCGAACTCGTACGACCTGTCCTTCGAGCGTTATTTCGGCGAAGGCAACTACGTCAGCCTGGCCGCGTTCCACAAGAGCCTCGAGACGTACATCTACCGCAAGAATTTCCCCAACTGGGATTTCAGCGCGTACGACCCGGACGGACAGACGCCGATTTCCGATTTCGGCAACTACAGCACCTGGGCCAATGGCAGCGGCGGCTACATGCGCGGTCTGGAGCTCAGCGGTGCGATCACCGGCGATACCTTCCACGAATCGCTCGACGGGTTCGGTGCGCTGTTGAACGTGTCGTACACCGAGTCCTCGATCGATCCCGACGGTCCGGAGAATGGCGCCAGCACGGATACCATCCCGGGTCTGTCGAAGATCGTGGCCAATGCCACCGTGTACTACGAGAAGCACGGTTTCTCGGCACGTCTGAGCCAGCGCTATCGCGACGCTTACCGGGGTGAGTACAGCTCGCTGTTCGGCCAGCGCCAGATCCGCTTCACCAAGAGCGAGCGGACGATGGACATGCAGGTCGGCTACGAGTTCCCGGACACGAGCGCGTTGAGCGGCCTGTCGGTCCTGTTGCAGGTCAACAACCTGACCAACGAACCCTTCCGCACGGAAGTCAGCGAAAGCACGGGTACGGGGCTGCTGTTCCCGGAGGAGTACACGGAGTACGGCCGGCAGTACATGCTGGGCTTCCGCTACAAGCTGTGACCGCGCGTCGCGATTGAACGCCGCAGTACCTGACGGGATGCGGGGCATGCCCCCGCATCCCGTCGGATTTTTCGATGTGGCGCGGATCCTGTCGGGGATCGCGTGCGCGCCGCCAAACTGAGGGAGATACCCGTGAAGCCGATCCGAATGACCCTGCTGGGGGCCAGCCTGCTGGCGTGCCTGTCGTGTACCGCGCAGAAGGACGCCGAGACCAAGCCGGTCGCCGCAGCGGCCGATGCAACGGCCGAATTGAAGGACTGGCCGGCGCTGGAGAGCCGCTTCAAACAGGACCCTGCCATCGAAGCGCGCGTGGCGGAGATCCTGGCCAGCATGACGCTGGAGCAGAAGGTCGGCCAGATGGTGCAACCGGAGATCAAGGCGATCACCCCGGCCGACGTCCGCAAGTACTACATCGGTTCGGTGCTCAATGGCGGCGGTTCCTGGCCGGCGATGAACAAGCACGCCACGGTCGAGGATTGGGTCAAGCTGGCGGACGCCTATTACGACGCATCGATGTCCACCGACGCGAAGATGCCGGTGCCGGTGATCTGGGGTACGGATGCCGTGCACGGCCACAGCAATGTGTACGGTGCGACCATCTTCCCGCACAACATCGGCCTGGGTGCCGCGCACGACGTCGAACTGATCGAGCGCATCGCCGAGGCCACGGGGCAGTCCACGCGCGCGACCGGCGTGACCTGGACGTTCGCCCCGACGGTCGCCGTCGCGCAGAACGCGCGCTGGGGCCGTACGTATGAAAGCTATTCCTCGCAGCCGGCGCTGATCCGCGAGTACGCCGCGGCGTACGTGAAAGGCATGCAGGGCATGCTGGACAAGGACGGCAATGTCGTCGCCACCGCCAAGCATTTCATCGGCGACGGTGCGACCGATGGCGGCAAGGACCAGGGCAATGCGACGGTCACCCAGTCGCAGATGATCAACATCCATGGCCAGGGTTACTACGGCGCCATCGAATCCGGCGTGCAGACGGTGATGGCGTCGTTCAACAGCTGGAACGACGTCGCCGCCGGCAAGGACTACGGCAAGATGCATGGCACGCGCGACCTGCTGACGGTCGCGCTGAAGGAGAAGATGGGCTTCGACGGCTTCGTCGTTTCCGACTGGAACGGCATCGGCCAGGTGACCGGCTGCAGCGACGACAGCTGCCCGCAGGCGATCAATGCCGGCATCGACATGGTGATGGTGCCGGACAAGTGGAAGACCTTCATCGCCAACACCATCGCGCAGGTGAAGTCGGGCGAGATCCCGCAGGCGCGCATCGACGACGCCGTCACCCGCATCCTCCGCGTGAAGCTGCGCGCCCGTCTTTGGGAGCACAAGCCGTCCGCGAGCCAGTTCGCGGGCAAGCCGGAGTCGCTGGTGCACCGCGACCTGGCCCGCCGCGCCGCGCGCGAGTCGCTGGTGCTCCTGAAGAACGACGGTGCAGCGCTGCCGCTGAAGAAGGGCCAGCGCGTGCTGCTGGTCGGCAAGAGCGCGGACAGCATCTCCAACCAGACCGGTGGCTGGTCGCTCACGTGGCAGGGCACCGACAACACGAATGCCGACTTCCCGAACGCGGACAGCATCGCGGCGGGCCTGCGCGAGCAACTGGGAGAAGCCAACGTCATCCTGCGCGAGAGCGCCGAGGGCGTGGATCCGGCCAGCTACGACGTCATCGTCGCCGCCATCGGTGAAACGCCGTATGCGGAAACGAACGGCGATATCGTGCCCTCCGACTCGATGGCCCATAGCCGTCGTCATCCGGAAGACCTCGCGGTGCTGAAGACCGCCGCGGCGACGGGCAAGCCGGTGGTCACGGTGTTCCTGTCCGGGCGCGCGCTGTACGCCAACGACCTGATCAACCTGTCGAACAGCTTCGTTGCGGCATGGCTGCCGGGCACGGAAGGCAAGGGCGTTACCGATGTGCTGGTGGCGGGCGCCGATGGCAAGGCCGCGCACGACTTCCGTGGCAAGCTGACGTTCCCGTGGCCCGCCGTGGCCTGTCCGAATGGGGACAGCACGCCGCAGTTCGCGCTGGACAGTGGCCTGCGCTACGGCGACGCGAAGACGGTCGGCAAGCTGCCGGAGGATGCGGCGGCCAGCTGTGGCGAGGCCACCGCGCTGGGCATCTTCAAGCAGTCCGACATCGCACCCTTCACCCTGCAGATGGCTGCGGGCAATGAAGAGAAGGCGGTGGGTTCTGACATGAACGCCATCCAGCGCTGGCCGCAGGCCAAGCCGGCGCTGCAGATCGCCACCGTGCAGGTCAACACGCAGCAGGATGCCAAGGAAGTGACCTGGCTGGCGCCCGCGCGCTTCTTCGCCCGCAACCCGTCGAAGAACAACCTGGCCGCGATGGCGACCGCGCGCGGCGTGGTGCAGTTCGACGTCATCGTCAAACAGGCGCCGACCAAGCCGGTGCAGTTCACCGTGGGCTGCGGCGCGAACTGCGGCGCGAGCCTCGACCTGACCGCGACGTTCTCCGGGGCTGCCGTCGGCAAGAAGCAGACCGTCAAGGTCCCGCTGGCCTGCTTCGGCAAGCTGGGCGCCGATCTGACGGGCGTCGACACACCCTTCAGCATCACCGCCGACGCACCGTTCGCCGCTGCCTT
The DNA here is from genome assembly GCF_001427585.1 of Pseudoxanthomonas sp. Root630. GTDB lineage: Bacteria > Pseudomonadota > Gammaproteobacteria > Xanthomonadales > Xanthomonadaceae > Pseudoxanthomonas_A. Next base: position 354,372 of record NZ_LMGY01000001.1, read on the forward strand.
CACCGACATCCAGGTGGTGGCCGGCGCCGCCGATGGGGCGGACGTGGTGAAGTGCGCCCAGTGACATCGGTGTGCCCCGTGGCCGGACGGCCGCGGGGCATCACTGACGCAGTGCAAGTTGCAATCGCGCGGCGGCTCCGTAGGCTGGCCGTTCCGTCCGGATTCCATACCAGCAGGCATACCAATCCATGACCACCCAACCCACCCGATGGTCGCAGTTCGGCGTGCTGATCAGCGTGTTCTTCTTCTGGGGTTTCGTTGCTGCCAGCAACGGCATCCTGATCCCGGTCTTCAAGAAGGCGTTCGATCTCACGCAGGCTCAGAGCATGTACGTGGCGATGGCGTTCTACGTCGCTTATACCGTGGGCTCGCTGATCTACGTCGCCGTGTCCAAAGCGATGGGTACCGACTTGCTCAATCGCATCGGATACAAGAACGGCATATGCATCGGCCTTGTGATCTCTGCCTTGGGCGCGCTGCTGTTCTACCCTGCCGCCAACACGGGGTCTTTCAATCTGATGCTCTCGGGCTTGTTTATCGTCGGGCTCGGCTTCTCGCTTCAGCAGATCGCCGCGAATCCCCTGGCAATCGTAATGGGCGATCCGCGAACCGGCGCACAACGGTTGACGATGGCGGGCGGCATCAACAACTTCGGTACCACGATTGGTCCGCTGCTGGTCAGTGTGGCCATCTTCGGTTCGGTCGCAGCCGGCAACACGGAAGCCAGCATCGAAAGCGTCAAGACGCCTTACCTGACATTGGGTGTTGCGTTCATCGTGGTGGCAATCTTCCTGAAGTTCTCATCCGTTCCCAACCATATCGATCTAGAGGAACTGTCCGAGAGCGAGGCGCAAGACAGCGCTAAGCTGATCCACAAGAAATCGGCGCTCTCCTACCCGCAGTTGGTGATGGGCATGATCGCGATTTTTTTGTATGTCGGCGTCGAGGTCTCCACGATCGACAACTTGCCTGCGTATCTGGAGCTGCCGACCGAGAAAGGCGGTCTCGGCCTTGAGACGTCGATGATCGCGCCCTTCGTGTCGCTGTATTGGGCCAGTCTGATGATCGGGCGCTGGAGTGGTGCCGCCGGCGCGTTCGACGTCAGCAATAGCGCCAAGAAGATGCTCATGCTCATCCTCCCTTACCTGGCCTTTGGTGTCTTCCTGGCAGTCAATGCCATCACTGGCCATGATCCCTCGCAGTTCTTCGGCTACGCGCTGGTGATCGTGCTGATGATTGTGGCGACGCTGGCCAGCAAGGGGAATCCTGCACGCATGCTGCTGTACTTCGCTGCGTGCGGTATCGCTGCGCAACTGATTGGCATGTTCACGACTGGCTGGACCAGCGTGGTCGCCTTCATCAGCGTGGGCCTGTTCTGCAGCACGATGTGGCCGTGCATCTTCACGCTCGCCATCACCGGCCTGGGCAACAAGACCAACCAGGGCAGCAGCCTGCTGATCATGATGATCATGGGCGGCGGCATCGTCAGTTGGCTGCAGGGTGCATTGGCCGACAAGGTCGGCATCCACTACAGCTTCATCGTCGGCGTGGCGTGCTTCGCCTACCTGGCGTTCTATGCCATCGCCGCGACACGTACGCTGCGCAAGCAGGGCATCGACCTGGACAAGCTGGCCGCCGGTAGCGGCCACTGAGTGCGGTGCGCGCCGGAGAGAGGCCGGCGCGCACCCCCCCAAAGCCACCGGGCCACTCTCCGCCCGGTGGCTTTTCTTTTGCGCAACGCCACCCCTTGCGCGGGGCACGCAAAGGAGGAACATCGTCGGCAGGTGCCGAGCGGAGGGGGGCGGATCATGGAAACGGAGGGCGGAAGCGGCCGGTGGCGCCGCCGATCGATCCGGTTGCTGGTTGTCATCGGCATCATCGGCGCGGGCATCTGGGTCGCCTTCCAGCTCAGCCCATGGCCATCGGTGCTGGCGATCCGCTGGGTTTTCGACCGGGGTGCGGCGGAGGCCAGCGACGCGCTCCGGAAGCACTTGCCAGCGGGCGTGACCGAGCAGCGCGGTCTCCGCTACGACGCGGGCGATCCCGACGCATGGATGGACGTGTACTTCCCGCCCCAGGTCCAGGGCAGCACCCAGCGCCTGACGACCGTGGTGTGGGTGCATGGTGGCGGCTTCGTTTCCGGGCGGCGCGAGGACATCGCCAATTACCTGCACATCCTCGCTGCGCGTGGTTTCGTCGTGGTGAACGTGGACTACAGCATCGCGCCAGGCGCGACCTGGCCCACGCCCACGCGCCAGCTCAATGCGGCGCTGGGCTATCTGCAACAACATGCCGGCGCGTTGAACATCGATACGTCACGCATCGTGCTGGCCGGTGACTCGGCGGGGGCGCAGATCGCTGCCGAAACGGCCAACGCCATCACGTCGCCTGCGCACGCCCAGCGCGTGGGGGTGTCGCCGTCGTTGCAGCCCGGGCAGGTGGCGGGCGTGCTGCTGTTCTGCGGCCCCTACGATACGGAACTGGTCCAGTGGGAGAGCCCCTTCGCAGGCTTCATGCGTACCGTCCTGTGGGCCTACACCGGACGCAAGGACTTCCGCGAGGATCCGCGGCTGGATACGTTCTCGGTGGTCCGGCACGTCACTCCCGCATTCCCGCCGGCCTTCATCAGCGCCGGCAATGCGGATCCCCTGGAGCCGCATTCACGCGCGCTCGCTGACGCCCTGCGTGCGAAGGGGGTACGCGTGGATGCGCTCTTCTTTCCCAAGGACTACGTCCCCGCACTGGCCCACGAGTACCAGTTCAATCTCGATAACGAAGCGGGCCAGCAGGCGATGGATCGCAGCGTCGCGTTCCTGGATGGTCTGGGCCGCGGCGCGGCCAAGCACCCTTAGGGCGGAGTCAGGCGGTGGCGGCGAACGGAACGACATCCAAGGGCCGCGTACTGCCGGCCGCTTGAGCACGTTGGCGATCGACGTGCCGGCACAACATGCCGGCGCGCTGTCGGGCCCACTGCGTCGCCCAGCCGATGGCGCGTTCTTCGCAGCGCACCGTCATTTCGAAGGGCGCGATGTCGCCGGCCTGCACCAGCATGCGCAATACCCGTCCGGCGTCGAGCGGCCGGACTTCGGCGATGGTGACGTCGTCCAGGTGCAGTTCGTAGCCCGTCGGGCCGCAGTGCCAGGCGAAACGCTCGGGGAGGGCGTGCTGGGCGTTCTTCATCACGATATCCAACGTGGAAGCTCCGGCTTGGGCTGCACAGACCTTGCGACAGGAGGTGTGCAGACGACGTCAAGCCGGAATGCAGCGTGGCCGACCGGCCCTACGGCAGTCCGCCGGTCGTGAACGGGGTGGGGCAGGCGTGACGGATGGGACATGGCGGGCGTGCGGGCGGCGGCAAGACTCGCGCTTCCCCCCACGGAGAGCCCACCCATGTCGCTGCGCCTGACCTGCCTGCTGCTGTCGCTCGCCACCTTGCCTGCGTTCGCGCAGGAAGCCCCTACGCGCGAACACTTCGCCCGTCCCGGCCAAGAGGCGGCGTACCACGACTGGCACTACACACCCGTGGTGAAGGTGGGCGACATGGTCATCGTGTCCGGCATTCCGGCTGCGGGTCCGGGCACCTACGAAGAGAAGGTGCGGCGGATGTTCGTGGCACTGGGCAAGGAACTGGAGCATGCCGGCGCCAGCTACGCCGATGTGGTCGAGCTGACCACCTTCCACACGGGCCCCACCGATCCGCAGGGCTTCCAGGCCGAGTTCGCGCGCTTCGCGCCGATCCATCACGAGTTCTTCCCCACGCACTACCCCGCATGGAGTGCGGTAGGCACCACCGCGTTGCTGTCGCCGGGTGCGGTGGTGGAGATGCGTGCGGTGGCGATGATCGGCTCGGGACGCGCACCGAAGGCGGATATTCCAAAGCCGCGCCCGCGTCCCGCGACGTCTTGAGGAAGCGGCCAAAGACAGAGCGCGGGGTAGGGTAAGCTGCGTTCCTGGGGATAGGGGGCGACGCGCATGAAAGCTTGGGTCACGGCATTGCTGGTGGCGTTGGCGCTGGCGGGCTGCAATTTCTCGTTCGATACAGGCGGCAAGCAGGAAGCGCTGCCGGACACGAGTGCGGGCACGCCCGAACTCCAACAGGCTGCGGACGCGGGCGCGCGCGCATACCTGCGCCTGATCGATGCCGGCAAGGATGATGAGGTCTGGGCGACCGCAGGGAATGGCCTGCACGAAACAACGAGCAAGCTCGTTTTCTCCAGCGCGCTGAAGATGGCGCGCGCCACGACCCTTCCCGACAAGCGCGAGGTCGCGGGTTACGAGTTCACGCCGAAGATCGACGCACGACTGCCCAAGGGCGACTACGTGGTGGTGGAGTACCGGAGCGTGGCCGGCAACGTCAGCGTCGTGGAAAACGTGGTGCTGCAGCACGAGGCCGGCGCGTGGAAGCTGATCGGCTACCACTTCAACAAGCGGGCGACGCTCGGGGGCGAGTAGGGCCGGGCGGTGATGTTCTCGCCGGTGATGCCGCGCGCGTGCCTGTGTCTATGTAGGCCCTGCGGGAACATGGCGGCAGGGATGCGAGCCAAGTAGGCCCTACATGCATTTACTTCGAGTTGGCTTCTTGTCAGAGCGCTACTGATGTGTACGCTAGTGCCGAGTTGTCGCCGCTCGAGTTATCGGGCCGGCATCGGGGTGTAGTCGCCGACAAGGCAGTCATAAGGGGATAGAGGATGCTTCAGTTGCGCATGGCCAGTGCAATGCTGGTCGGGATGGCTCTGCTTGTCGCGATGCCAACGGCGTCGGCCATCGATTCGATCAGCTACGGCGAACAGGTGATCGGCCCACAGAAACACGCGATCAACGTGCGTGCGCTGGGGCCTGACGCTTTCGGAGAAGAGATCAGCGCCTACACGGGCGGCATCTCTTTCAGCCAGACGGACGTGGCGCTGCCCGGCAACAATGCGCTGGAAGTCGCGGTGCGTCGCCGGCTGATCGTGGATGGCAACAAGTCGCCGTCAAAGCCGAACGACGAGAACCTGTGGCGCGGCTACATGTTCGGCGAGTGGGAGTTGGATCTGCCTTACCTGACAGGCATGTACTCCGAGACAGCCGGATGGGTTGTGAACACCACGACACCCAATGCGCGCTGTTCGTCTCCCGCGACGTTCAATCAGTTTCGTCCGAAGGATGTCTCGATAGGCGACGTGTACTTCACCAGCTACAACTTCTGGAACGGCATCAGTCTGAACGTCCCCGGTAGCGGAGAGCAGGGGTTGCTGCATCGGCCAGCAGGTGGCCCGTTGCCCATGCCGACCGGCAGCTGGACGCCTCTCACGACACGCAGCCAATGGCACTTCAGTTGCCTGTCGACCCTGCCGAGTGGGCAGGCGGGCGAGGGGTTCCTGGGGCTCGCACCTGACGGAACCAAGTACTGGTTCAACTGGATGGTGAGTTATCCAGAGCGGCCATTGCACGGTACTGCTGCGATGCTTTTGCAGAATGGGATTACCTTCAGAACGCACGCCGACCTGGTGCGTCGGAACTACAGGCTGTACGTGACACGGGTCGAGGATAGATTCGGAAACTGGGTCAACTACGGGTGGAGTGGCGCGAATCTCAATTCCATTACGGCCAGCGACGGCCGCAGTATCTCGCTCGCCTATGCCAACGGCCGGATCGCCTCCGTCACGGCAGGGTCCCAGGTGTTCCAGTACGCGTATGCCGATGGACTACTGTCCTCGGTGACCTTGCCTGATAGCAGCTCCTGGACATTCTCCACCTCGGCCATGGTCAATCTGGCGCGCTTTGTCCCCTTGTCCGACGCAAACCCCTTCGATCATCCGATGTCGTGCCAGTTGATGCGTCGCCTCAAAGGTGACGAAGCCGACATCGTCTTGACGCACCCGGCCGGCATCCAGGGAACTTTCAGGCTGGGCTACAAACGGCTTATGCGGACCAACCTGGATGGATCCACGATGGAGTGCGACTACATCAATGGTGTCGAGACCAATGGCGTGGCCTCCCCGACGACGTTCTGGTCCCATATGCCGCGTATCCCCAACCGGTCGGATGTGCTGGCGCTGAAGACGAAGACGATGGTGGGTCCTGGCGTGCCCAGTCAGGCCTGGACCTATCAACACGTCGATGCGTACGCGGTGACGCCGGGCTGGCCTGTCGCCGGGACGCGCACGGTGACGACGACCGATCCCGACGGCTCCAGCACCATCGAGGTCTATGGAACCGACGCGCTGGCCAACGAGGCGCAGCTGCTGAGCCAGGAGGCGCGTGACGGCCAGAACGTCCTGCTACGCCGGGTGGACAACACCTATGTGCAGACCTCCGAGATGGCGTCCATGCCATTCCCGGACTGGATGGGCCAGCCGCTGGCGTACGAGTTCATTCGCGGGCGCTCGGATTACAACCGACCCATGAAGCGTTCGGTGACCCGTCAGCAGGCGCGCGACTTCATCTATCAGGTGGACACGTTCGACGTACTGGTCCGTCCGAAACAAGTCACGCGCAAGAGCCAGCCCAGCCCATGAATTGCCTTCACAAGGAGAATGAAGTGAAGAGTCTTTCCGTAGCGAATCATCGGACTGGTGCGCCGACGACACTGGGTGTCGCCGTCCTGCTGGCCATTGCTGCTTGGGCGCCGCAACTGGCGCAAGCCCAGACCTACACGCGTACCGATCAGATCGTCTACCACGACAATCTGACCAGCTGGGTGTTGGGGCAACAGGTGTCGAGCACGAACACCAACACCGGTGTGGTCGAGTTCAAGACCGACTATGACCCGGTGACTGCGCTTCCTTTGCGCAGGTACGGCCCCGGTACGGCCGCGACGTCTGGCAAGCTCATACAGACCTCTACCTACTATGCCGACGGCACGCTGGCGACGGTCAAGGACGGCAACAACAACGTCGCCACGTTGACGGATTGGTATCGCGGCATCCCACGCAACATCCTGTATGCCGACAGTGCGGTGGAGAGCGCCATCGTCAATCCGCAGGGATGGATAACCTCGGTCACCAACGCGGCAGGCAGCAAGACCTGTTATGAGTATGACGCGATGGGACGGCTGTCCCGTGTTACCTATCCGTCGGAGACGACGGCCGGTGTATGCGATGCCTCCGCTTGGAACGAAGAAGTTCTGTACTTCGTTCCCACAACAGCGCAGTTCGGAATTCCCGCGGGACACTGGGCGCAGGTCCATACGCGCGGCGCGTACCGGAAGATCACGCACTTCGATGCGCTATGGCGCCCGATCTTCGTGCAGGAGGAGGGTGAGCCTGGCACCGTCCGTTTCACGCGGCAGGCCTTCGACCATGACGGTCGGGCGGTCTTCTCCTCGTATCCGGTTGCCAGTGCCTCGGCTATCACCGACCTGACGAAGGGAGCTTGGACCGTATATGACGCACTCGGGCGGGTGACGGCCTCTAGCCAGGACAGCGAACTGGGTCTACTCACCACGACAACCAATTATGCGCCGGGCTTCCAGACGCATGTGACCAATCCGCGCAACTACACCACGATCACCGAGTACCAGGCATACGATCAACCCAGCTACGACAGTCCTGCGGGGGTAACGCAGTCGGCCGGAGCGGATACCTCCGCAACGGAAATCCACCGCGATGTGTTCGGAAAGGTCCAGCGCATCCGCAAGCGGAATGCGGATGGCAGTCTGTTCGTGGATCGCCACTATGGTTACAACGACTATCAGGAACTTTGCCGCTCGCAGGAGCCGGAGACCGGCACGACGTTGATGGGGTACGACACCGCGGGCAACCTCAAGTGGTCGGCTTCAGGTTTGCCGGCGGGCCAGGCGTGCGAGAGCAACGGGACGACCACTGCAGTCGCAGCCAGGCGCAGCGATCGTACCTACGACAATCGTAATCGCCTGCAAGACCTTGCCTTCCCGGGAGGAAGCGGCAACCAGACGTGGCAGTACTGGGCTGATGGCCTGCCTCGCAAGATCACCACGCACAACGATGGCCTGAACGCGGGTGTGGTCGAGAACGACTATGTCTACAACAAGCGCCGCCTGCTGACGGGTGAGAGCTCCACGCAGTTGGGCTGGTATACGTGGGGCTTGGGCTACGGATACGACGGCAACGGTAGCTTGTCCACGCAGACGTATCCCACGGGATTGGTGATCAGTTACGGCCCCAACGCGCTGGGGCAGGCGACTCGTGCCAGCGATCAGACCGGCTACAGCTATGCATATGGGGCTACCTACTATCCGAATGGCGCGCTGAAGCAGTTCACGTACGCTAATGGCCTGACGCACTCGATGACGCAGAATGCGCGTCAGTTGCCCGACAGGGTCACGGGAAGTGGATTGGCGATGGACTTCAGCTACCGCTACGACGCCAACGGCAACGTCAACCAGATTTACGATCACGTCCCCGACATGATCCCGGGCAGCTCGCCGAAGTACCGGCTCATGGAGTACGACGGACTGGATCGCCTGACCGCGGCGGGCTCAGCCATGTTCGGCGGAGACCACTGGCATCGCTTCACCTATGACGCTCTGGACAATATGAAGTCCTGGAAGCTGGCGGGTATCAAAGACTATGCGGAGTACGTCTATACCCAGAACCGCCTGACCAATATCAAGAACAGCGCACACGCAAGTATTGTTGGCCTGGACTACGACGTGCAGGGAAATCTGGCGAACAAGAACGGTCAGGCTTACCTGTTCGACTATGGCAATCGGTTGCGCTCGATCGTCAACAAGGAAAATTATCGTTACGACGGCCATGGCCGGCGGGTGCTTGCCTGGGAAGTGGCCAGCACCCAGAGCATCCTGTCGATGTATGCCAACGGCGGGCAGCTGATGTATGAGGAGAACTATCGCCCGAATGCTCAGAAGGCAACCGAACATATCTACCTTGCAGGAAGCATCATTGCGAGCCGTGACCGCGGTATCGTCACCAACGTGTACTCGAAAAAGTACCAGCACACGGATGCACTTGGAAGTCCGGTGGCCGTGACGAATGAAGCCGGCACTGTCATCGAGCGCAATGACTACGAGCCTTACGGCGCCGTGATTGGCAAGCCGAACTACCAGGGCATCGGCTACACGGGGCATGTGCAAGATGGGGCTACCGGGCTGACGTATATGCAGCAGCGGTATTATGATCCGCAGGTGGGGGTGTTTCTCAGCGTCGATCCGGTGACCGCTTATGACAAGGGCGATTACCGGTTCTTCAACCGCTACGCCTACGCCTTCAACAACCCGTATAAGTTCACCGACCCGGATGGACGCTGCCCTTCCTGTGCTGGTGCAGCCATCGGCTTTGGTCTTGACTTGGCAATACAACTAACCGAGATGGCGATGGGGGCTCGCACGGAAATCAGCGGCACAAGTCTCCTTGTTTCGGCGGGGAGCGGAGCGCTTGGTGTTGGGCTTGCTGGTAAGTTTGGGCAGATAGGAGGAATGGTTGTTGATGCGGCTATAAGCGCGGGTTCTACTGCTGCGAAGGGCGAGCAAGTTACAGTTCTTGGAGTGGTGGCCGATGTCGCTTTGGGGAAGGCCGGTGGCGACATGGCTGCCAAAGCAATCACAGGCTCTGCGAGCCACAAAGTTGCGCAGCGTCAAGCTGGCCGCCTTCAGCGCATAGGAGATAAACCCGGCGCGAGGACTGCTCAGCAGAAAAGAGCGCGGTCTGCGGGACCTGCGCTCAAACAGGATGTCGCGCAGAAGTCAGCTCAAGCAGGTGTAGTGGCGGCAGGTGCAGGACAAGCCGTTGTCAAAGATGTAGAGCGCAGGATTGAGGATGAGAAATGAGGCGCGCCTATCGGTTTGTAGCGTGGGCATCGCTCTTGACTTTGCTGATTGTGTTTTTGGCCTTAAAACACGGCGAAGAACCGGTGCTGATCGTCGCTCTTATGCTTGTGTGTGCTTATTTGAATGTGATGTTCATGGCCGCTCCTTTGAAAGCGTTCAAGCAACGCGATAGCAAAAGCATCTTCATTGCTGTCGGGACATTGTTGACCAATGTTGCCTCGCTATATTTCACGGACTTTAGTCTCCTGACCGCAGTTGTGGTTTGGCTGCCAGCAGTCGCCGGAATCCTTGCTGTTGCGCTTCTTCGTGATAAGCGGGGCTGATAGTTAAGGTTGTTGTTGGTGAGTTTGTTGGTGGCTACAGCGCCGGCCGGAAACGGGGGGCGGAAACAGGAGTGGAAACAGGGGTCAGAGTGCATTTTCCGACAATGCGTAGTGGCAACTCCTGACCTCCAGCCGCGCGCCCCGCTGCTTCTCGATTTGCAGGTCGCCGCACACAATGCCCTCCAGAGCATGGAGGGACGGAGATGCCAAGAACGAAGCGCCTGGATTTGCCGGGAGTTGCGCAGCACGTGGTGCAGCGAGGGAACGACAGGCGGGCGTGCTTCTTCCGGCAAGAGGACTGCCCGCGTTATCTGCAGGATCTACGGGAAGCCGCGCTCAAGTTCGAGTGCCGTGTGCATGCCCACGTGCTGATGACCAATCACGTCCAACGACGCAGGGTCGTTGTCCGCGTTCTTTGCGGGAAAGGCCTAGAACCGCACGCCCACCGGCAGATAACGCCACTGTCCCACCGGTACTTTCGCCAGCGCGACCCGGCCGATCCGCAGGCGGCGGATCGACACCACCTCCAGCCCGCCTTCGCGGCAACGATGGCGCAGCTCGCCGGGTTGCACGTTCTTGATCGCGAATCGCAGCCGCACCTCGTTCTGCCAGCTGACCTTGCACGGCGCCAGCCCGGTGCCCTGGTACGTGCTCACATGGCCGATGCGGCTGAGCGTGTACGGGCCGGTTTCGCCGCGGACTTCCACTACGAACTCCTGCTCGACCTGCGCATAGTCCTCGGTCAGGCGGCGCCATACGCGACCATCCTGGCTGAGCACCATCAGCCCGCTGGCCTCGGTATCCAGCGGCACCAGCGCGGTGAGGCGGTGGAGGTGGCGTTTCAACGGACGGACGCCGCTGTCGTCGTCCGTCATGTGCGTGGCGGGCACCGCCAGCGCAGCGGCATCCTGCCAGGCGATTCCTTCGGGCTTGTGCAGCAGCAGCGTGGCGGGCTCACCCGCGCCGAGTTCGGCCGCCGGATCGATGTCCACCCGCTCGGTGGTGACGGGGTGCTGTGGCGCCTCTACCGTTTCGCCATCCACCTTGACCCAGCCGCCTTCGATGTAATGCTCGGCTTCGGCGCGCGAGCAGCCGGTCAGTTCTGCAACGCGCTTGGCAAGGCGGATAGGCTCGGACATGGGGGCCGGATGTCTCGGGGTGGGAGGAGGTCGCGCCGCGACGGACGGGGCCCGCAGCGAGGCGCAACGGAGCGAGGCCGGCGAACACGAAAAAGGCCTGCATCGCTGCAGGCCTTCCGGAATCGATATGGTGGCCCGGGGCGGATTCGAACCACCGACACGCGGATTTTCAATCCGCTGCTCTACCAACTGAGCTACCAGGCCAGGATCTGTCGCAGGACGGCCGAGCCGGTGCGAAGGCCGCAAATGATACGGATCGGCGCGGGGGATGGCAAGCCGCACCCGGGCTGAATGCGTCGCGGACTGCCCTGCGCCGCCTGTCCACCGCGGGCGCATCATCGGCGTTATCGAGGGCCCGCCCCGGAACGACAGGAGTCCGACCATGAAACCCATGATTCCCTTGGCCCTGCTGGCCGCCACCCTGCTGGCAGGCTGCGCCACCGGCAAACTGGGCACCGCCGAGAAACTGGCCCTTTACCGCGACCATGCTGGCGAGCCGGTCAAGGATTTCCGGTATCTGGGCCACCTCAACGGCTGGGCCCCGATCGGCGATTCGGCGCTGGCCGTCTGGACCAAGCCGAACGAGGCCTACCTGCTGGAGTTCGCCGGCCGCTGCCAGGACCTGGAATACGCGACGGCGATCAGCATCACGCAGTTCGCCAATCGCGTGAACGCGCGCTTCGATGACGTCCTGCCGGTAGGCCCGGGCACGTCCAGCATCAAGATTCCCTGCCGCATCGATACCATCCGTCCCTTGGACGTGAAGGCCCTGCGCGCCAGCGAGAAGGAATTGCGCGAGGCGTCCGCGGTCGAGCGCCAGACGAAGAACTGACGGCGCGTCGGCGCCGGTTACGGCGTCGGGACGTAGCCCGCCGGCTTGTCGGCGCCACCGCCGAACAGGAACTTCTCCAGTTCCGCCTCCAGGAACGCGCGATGCTTGGGATCGCGCGGCGACAGCCGGTTCTCGTTGATCAGCATGGTCTGGTGCGCCAGCCACGCCGCCCACGCAGGCTTGCCGACATTCGCGAAGATGCGTTTGCCCAGCTCACCGGGATAGGGCACGAAATCGAGGCCTTCCGTTTCGCGGTGTTCGTACTGGCAGAAAACGGTGCGGGCCATCGGTCAATTCCCTAGCAGTTTGCGGATCGGCGCGGGCAGGCCCAACGTGGCGAGTTCGCCTCGCGCCACCCAGCGCAGACCGTCATTGTCGCGCACCCGGTCGCGCAGGGCGACCTTGCGCAGGCGCAACGGCTGAAGGTGCAGCCGATAGTGGCTGAAGGTGTGCACGACCACCGGCAGGTCTTCCGCCGCGTCGTACTTGCCTTTCATCTCCTGCGCGAACCAGTCGCGCATGCCGGCATCGGTGTCGGCCTGCGGCAGCGTCCACAGCGAGGCCCAGATGCCGGTTTCCGGGCGCCGCTGCAGCAGGATCTCGCCGGCCGCGTTCTCGAGCCATAGCGCGACGGCCTCGCGTTCGGGCAACACCTTCGACGGCTTGGCGGTGGGCAGCACGGCCGTGAGTCCGTCGCGGCGTGCGACGCAATCGTCCTGCACCGGGCACACCACGCATGCCGGTTTGGCGCGCGTGCACAGCGTGGCACCGAAATCCATCTGCGCCTGCGTGTAGTCGGCCAGGCGTCCGTCCGGCACGTGGCGCAGGTGTTCGTCGGCCAGTGCCCACAGCTGCTTTTCCACCGCGGGCAGGGCTGGCCAGCCGGCGATGCCGTGGAAGCGCGTCAACACGCGCTTGACGTTGCCGTCGAGGATGGGGAAGCGGTCGTTCCAGGCTTGCGCCAGGATCGCGCCCGCCGTGCTGCGGCCGATGCCGGGCAGCGCGTGCAGCGCCTCGAAATCGCGCGGCAGGTCGCCACCTTGCTCAGCGACGCAGGCTTTCGCCGCGGCGTGGAGATTGCGGGCGCGGGCGTAATAGCCGAGCCCGGCCCAGTGCGCCATCACGTCATCGGTGGAGGCAGTCGCCAGGTCGCGCAGGGTGGGGAAGCGGTCGATGAAGCGCAGGAAATACGGGATGACCGTGGCCACCTGCGTCTGCTGCAGCATGATTTCCGACAGCCACACGCGGTACGGCGTGCGCGGATGCTGCCAGGGCAGGTCGTGGCGGCCGTGCCGGTCGAACCACGCCAGCAGGCGTTGCGGGAAAGAGGGGGTGTCGCTCATCCGCCGCGACCAGTGGGAGCGACGTCAGTCGCGATGACGCCATCGTGGCGGCCGATCGCGACTGACGTCGCTCCCACGAGGAGCGGGTCGATGTCAGCCGCCACCCAGCGCTTCCGGCAGCAGCGCATCCACGAAGGATTCCGCGTCGAACACACGCAGGTCCTCCACGCGCTCGCCGATGCCGGCGTAGCGGATCGGGATGCCGAACTCGCGCGCCAGCGCGAACACCACGCCGCCCTTGGCCGTGCCGTCGAGCTTGGTGACGACCAGGCCGGTGACGCCGACCGCGGCGTGGAACTGGCGCAGCTGCGACAGCGCGTTCTGCCCGGTGGTGCCGTCGATCACCATCAGCACCTCGTGCGGTGCGGTGTCGTCGATCTTGCCGAGCACGCGACGGATCTTGCCCAGTTCGTTCATCAGGCCGGTCTGCGTGTGCAGGCGGCCGGCGGTGTCGGCGATCAGCACGTCGAAGCCGCGCGACTTGGCCGACTGCAACGCGTCGAACGCCACCGACGCAGCATCCGCGTCCTGGCCCTGCGCGACCACGGGCACGCCGTTGCGTTCGCCCCAGGTCTGCAACTGCGCCACGGCTGCGGCGCGGAAGGTGTCGCCGGCGGCCAGCATCAGGCTGTGGCCATCCTGCTTGAAGCGGCGCGCGAGCTTGCCGATGGTCGTCGTCTTGCCCACGCCATTGACGCCGACGGTCAGCACGACGAAGGGCTTGCGGCTGGCGTCGATCGCCAGCGGCTTGGCGACCGGCGTGATCAGCGCGATCAGGTCCGCGCGCAGCGCCTTCAGCAGCGCTTGCGCATCGGCGAACTCGCGCTCCTTCATCCGCTTGCGCAGGTCTTCGATGATCGCCGTGGTGGCGGGTACGCCCACATCGGCGGTCAGCAGTGCGGTTTCGATCTCGTCCAGCAGGTCGTCGTCCAGACGCGGATTGCGCGTGAACAGGCCGGCCAGGCCGAGCGCGGCGCTGGTGCGGCGCAGGCGGTCGCGCCAGCCCGACTTGCCGGCCGCGGCCGCGGGCAGGGCATCGGGCTCGGAGACTTCAGGTGCGGGTGTGGCCACGTCCGGCGACGCGAGCGTCGGTTGATCCGCTTCGACGGCGTCCGACAGCGATTCACCCGGCGCGCGCGGAAGCGCGGCGGCGAGGTCTTCGGTGCTGGGGCGGGGCGGGGCGGCGTCCGGGCCGTCCTGAGGCTTCTTGCGGCGGAAAAAACCGATCATTTCAGGGGGTATCTCGAAGAGAGCGACATGCTACCACCCGTCCGTCGGCGGGCCGTGGACGCCGGGCTAAAGTGGGGTCGACCGCGGCCGATATCGAGGCTGGATACCCTGCGGAGTCATCGCATGACCCCCATCGCCGGCATCGCCACCTCGGGACTGCGCGCCGCCTCGCTCGGCATGCAGGCCGCCGCGCACAACATCGCCAACCTCGCCACGCCGGATGCAGCGCGGCAGGGCGTGGCCTTGTCCGCCGGTCCTGGCAACGGGGTGTCCGCGACGGTGGTCGGCGCCCAGGCCGACCCCGCGGCACCGGTCGAGGACATCGGCGCCATGCTGTCGTACCGGACGATGTTCGGCGCCAACCTGTTCGTCCTGAAAGTCGCCGACCAGACGCTGGGCAGCCTGCTCGACGTCAAGGCTTGAACCACCCCACGTAGCCCGGGTAGAGCGCAGCGAAACCCGGGGCTGTCCGCGCGATGGTTTCGATGGTGTTGGCGGGACTGCGGGTCCCCGGGTTTCGCCTTTGGCTCTAGAGCGCAGCGAAACCCGGGGCTGTCCGCGCGATGGTTTCGATGGTGTTGGCGGGACTGCGGGTCCCCGGGTTTCGCCTTTGGCTCTACCCGGGCTACGGATCCAAGAGGCGATGTTGGTGCCCCTTTTCGTGTTGAACATCGCGGACCAGGCCCTGGGCAGCCTGTTGGACGTGAACGCCTGAACCGCCCCACGTAGCCCGGGTAGAGCGCAGCGAAACCCGGGGCTGTCCGCGCGTTGGTGTCGATGGTGTTGGCGGGACTGCGGGTCCCCGGGTTTCGCCTTCGGCTCTACCCGGGCTACGGATCCAAGAGGCGATGTTGGTGCCCCTTTTCGTGTTGAACATCGCGGACCAAGCCCTGGGCAGCCTGTTGGACGTGAACGCCTGAATCACCCCACGTAGCCCGGGTAGAGCGCAGCGAAACCCGGGGCTGTCCGCGCGATGGTTTCGATGGTGTTGGCGGGACTGCGGGTCCCCGGGTTTCGCCTTAGAGCGCAGCGAAACCCGGGGCTGTCCGCGCGATGGTTTCGATGGTGTTGGCGGGACTGCGGGTCCCCGGGTTTCGCCTTTGGCTCTACCCGGGCTACGCGGACAGCTCCAGCAGTAGTGCGTTGAGGCGTTTCACGTAGCCGGCCGGGTCCTTGAGGCTCTCGCCTGCGGCCAGTGCGGCCTGGTCGAACAGCACGCGGGTCAGGCTGGCGAAGCGGTTGGCATCGGTCTCGGCATCCAGTCGGGCGATCAGCGGATGCTCCGGGTTGAACTCGAACACCGGCTTGCTCTCGGGTACCTGCTGGCCGCTGGCTTCCAGCAGCTGGCGCATCTGTACGCCCAGGTCGCCCTGGCCCATGGCGAGGATCGCGGGGGAATCGGTCAGGCGGTGCGAGACGCGCACGTCAGCCACGTCCAGGCCGAGCACCGTCTTCAGGCGGCCGGTCAGCGCTTCCTTGGCCTTGGCGGTGTCTTCCTGTGCCTTCTTCTCGTCCTCGCTGTCCAGCGCGCCCAGGTCCAGGTCGCCGCGGGCGACGTCGACGAACGACTTGCCGTCGAACTCGGTCAGGTAGCCCATCATCCATTCGTCCATGCGGTCGGTCAGCAGCAGCACTTCGATACCCTTCTTGCGGAAGATCTCCAGGTGCGGGCTGTCCTTGATCTGCACATGCGACTCGCCGGTGAGGTAGTACAGCTTGTCCTGGCCGTCCTGCAGGCGACCCACGTAATCGGCGAGCGATACCGAGGGGTCGGCCGAACCGTCGCGGGTGGAGGCGAAACGCAGCAGGCCGGCAACTTTCTCGCGATAGCCGTAATCCTCGGCCGGGCCTTCCTTCAGCACCTGGCCGAAATTCGTCCAGAACGCCTTGTAGTCCTCGGGCTTGTCCTTCGCCAGTTTCTCCAGCATGTCGAGCGCGCGCTTGGTGAGCGCCGCACGCATCGAATCGACGACCGGGCCGGACTGGAGGATTTCGCGCGAGACATTGAGCGACAGGTCCGACGAATCCACCACGCCGCGCAGGAAGCGCAGGTACAGCGGCAGGAACTGCTCGGCCTGGTCCATGATGAAGACGCGCTGCACGTACAGCTTCAGGCCCTTGGCGCCGTCGCGGTGGTACAGGTCGAACGGCGCGCGGCCCGGCACGTACAGCAGCGAGGTGTACTCCAGCTTTCCTTCGACCTTGTTGTGGCTCCACGCGACCGGATCGGTGAAGTCGTGGGCGATGTGCTTGTAGAACTCGGTGTATTCCTCGTCCTTGATCTCGGACTTGGAACGCGTCCACAGCGCGCTGGCCTTGTTGACGGCTTCCCATTCGATCGTCGCCGGCGCGTCCTCGCCATGCTGCTCTTTCGGCATCTCGATCGGCAGGCCGACGTGGTCGGAGTACTTCTTGACGATGCCGCGCAGCTTCCAGCCGTCGGCGAAGCCTTCCTCGCCGTCCTTCAGGTGCAGCACGATGCGCGTGCCGCGTTCGGGCTTGTCGACGGTCGCGACTTCGAAATCGCCTTCGCCAGCGCTGGCCCAGTGCACGCCTTCGCTGGCCGGCAGGCCGGCGCGGCGGCTGTACACGTCCACGCGGTCGGCCACGATGAAGGCGCTGTAGAAGCCCACGCCGAACTGGCCGATCAGGTTCGCATCCTTCTTTTGGTCGCCGCTCAGGGCGCGCAGGAATTCGCCCGTGCCGGACTTGGCGATCGTGCCCAGGTGGGCGATGGCTTCGTCGCGGCTCATGCCGATGCCGTTGTCGTCGATGGTGACGGTGCGCGCGCCGGCATCGAAGCCGATGCGGATGCGCAGCGTCGGGTCTTCCTCGAGCAGGCCGGGTTCCTTCAGCGCTTCGAAGCGCAGCTTGTCGGCGGCATCGGCGGCGTTGGAGACCAGCTCGCGCAGGAAGATTTCCTTGTTCGAGTACAGCGAGTGGATCATCAGCTGGAGCAGCTGCTTCACTTCGGCCTGGAAACCCAGTGTTTCCTTGTGCGCTTCAACGGTCATCGCGGTCTTGCTCCATGGAATCGGGCGTGGGCAGCCGGTGCGGCCGATGGGACAGGTGTATGGGTTCGGCGGGGGTTTTCAACCGGCCTGGCCCGGTGGAAGGGACTCCGCCGCTATCATGCGAAGCCCCTCGCACGATGCCGCCGATGCCCCGGAAGCCCTCTTCGCCGCGCCAGACACCTTCCGCCCCTGCCGCGCGTGGCGCAGGCCAGGTGCGGATCATCGGCGGGCGCTGGCGCGGCACGAAACTGGCGGTGCCGGACCGGCAGGGTCTGCGACCCAGCAGCGACCGCGTGCGCGAGACGCTGTTCAACTGGCTGATGCCGGTGTTGCCGGGCGCGCGCGTGCTGGACCTGTTCGCAGGCACTGGCGCGCTGGGGTTGGAAGCCCTGTCTCGTGGCGCGGCGCATGCCGTCCTGGTGGAGCGGGATCCTGATCTGGCGAGGGCACTGCGCGAGGCCGTCGGCCGGCTGGGGGCGGAGGCCACGGTGGTGGCGCAGGACGCACTGGTCTGGTTGTCCAGCGAGGCAGCCCGTTTCGATCTGGTCTTCCTCGATCCGCCGTTCGCCGACGGGCTGTGGGAACGCGCGCTGGCGGCGCTCTCGCCACGGCTGGCGACGGATGCCTGGGTCTACGTGGAAGCGCCGGCGGGGACGATCCCGGCGGTGCCGCCGGGCTGGGCCCTGCACCGCGAAGGCCAGACCCGCGACGTCCGCTACGCGCTCTACCGCACCCCCGGGGCGCAGGCCGCTGTTACACTGCGGCCCGACGATTCGCCGGCGACGACTGCATGACTGTGGCACGCACCCGGACGGCCGTTTATCCCGGCACGTTCGACCCGATCACCAATGGCCATATCGACCTGATCGATCGGGCCGCGCCGCTGTTCGAGCGGGTGATCATCGGTGTGGCCGAGAGCCCCGGCAAAGGCCCGGCGCTGCCGCTGGCGCAGCGCGTGGAGTTGGCGCGCGACGCCGTGGCGCGGCACCCGCACGTGGAAGTGCGCGGTTTCGACGGCCTGCTCGCGCATTTTGTGAAGGACGTGGGCGGCGGCGTGCTGCTGCGCGGCCTGCGCGCCGTGTCCGACTTCGAGTACGAGTTCCAGCTGGCCAGCATGAACCGGCACCTGATTCCCGAGGTGGAGACGCTGTTCCTGACGCCGGCCGAGCAGTACGGCTTCATTTCCTCGTCGCTGGTCCGCGAGATCGCGCGCCTGGGCGGGGACGTGTCCGGTTTCGTGCCGCCGGCGGTGGTCGCCGCGCTCAAGGCACAATGGCAGACCGAGAAGGGCGCCTGAGCGCCCGCATTCCGACAACAGATCCAACAGGAGGGGGAAGACCCATGAAGAACATCGCAACCCGCATGCTGCTCACCGCCTGCCTCGTGCTGCCGTTCACGGCGTGCAAGAAGCAGGAAGAAGCCCCGGCCGAACCGGCGGAAGTCGCCCTGGTCGCGCCGACCACCGGCGAAGACGGCCCGTGGAAGGAGTACCTGAGCAAGGTCGTCGACGCCAACATGGGCACGATCACCAACACCCCGTACGTGTACTACCTGCCGGCTGAAACCGATCCGGAGTTCGAAGCCAAGTACGGCCGCCAGCTGGAACAGGCCAAGGGCGCCGTGGCGCGCGGCGTGACCAGCGGCAACCTGATCGCGTTCGGTTCGCCGTCCAGCGTCAAGATCGCCGACCTGGCCGTGGCCGCGTTCGACGGCGTGCAGGCCGATACCTTCAAGGGCGTGCGCATCCTGTTCATCGGCAAGACCGAGGACAGCGAGCGCGTGAAGGCTGCGGTAACCCCGAGCGGCGCCGAATACCTGTTCGTCGAAGCCAAGTGACCTCCCGGCGCGTGGCCGCCGCACGGCGGCCCCCGCGAAGGCGGGAATGACGAAAGAAAATGTCACTCAAGATCAACGAGCTCTGCGTCAACTGTGATGTCTGCGAGCCGGCCTGTCCCAACCAGGCCATCTCGATGGGCGACACGATCTACGTGATCGACCCGGCGCGTTGCACCGAATGCGTCGGCCATCATGACGAACCGCAATGTGTCGTCGTGTGCCCCGTCGAGTGCATCGATCCCGATCCGGCGTATCCTGAGACCCACGAAGCGTTGCTGGCGAAGATGCTGCGGCTGCAGGCCGGCTGAGCATCGCCCACGCGCCATCGCTTCGTGCCGGTTTTCGCACCAGGAGCGATCGTGATCCAACGCCGTCTTTTTGCCTTGCTGTTCGTCGTCGCCTTTGCGCCCGCCGCATGGGCGGCCGACGCCACCCGCACGTCTTCCCCGCATCCCCCCGGCACCGCCATCGCGAGCGCGCATGCGCTCGCCACGCAGGCGGGCCTGGATGTCATTGCGCAGGGGGGCAATGCGTTCGATGCCGCCATCGCGGTGTCGTCGACGCTCTCCGTGGTGGAGCCGATCAGTTCCGGCCTCGGTGGCGGCGGATTCTTCCTGCTGCACGATGGCAAGACGGGCAAGGACGTCTTCATCGATGCGCGCGAAACCGCGCCCGCCGCATCGACGCCCGACAAATACCTGTTGCCGAATGGCGACTTCAACCGGGATCGCGCCGAGAACGGCCCGTGGGCCGCTGGCATCCCGGGCCTGCCGGCCGCCTTCGTGCATCTGGCGGAGAAGTACGGGCGGCTGCCGCTGAAAGCCTCGCTGGCACCGGCGATCCGTACCGCACGCGAGGGCTTTCCCGTCTATGCGCGCATGGCGCGCGGTTACCAGGCGCGTCGCGACGTCATGGAGCGCTACAAGGGCACGCGCGCCGTCTACCTGGTGGGCGGGAAGCCGATCGAGGAGGGCGATGTCTTCAGGCAGCCCGATCTGGCGCGCACGCTGGAGCGCCTGGCCGCACGGGGCTTCGATGGTTTCTATCGTGGCGAAACCGCGAAGCTGCTGCTGGCCGGGGTGAAGGCCGAAGGTGGGCAGTGGACCGCGAAGGAACTGGCCGGCTACACCGTGCGCGAGCGCGAGCCGCTGACCTTCAAGTACAACGACTGGCAGGTGACCACCGCGCCACCGCCGTCGTCCGGTGGCGTGGCGCTGACGCAGATGCTGCAGATCCTCGACGCCTACGACCTGTCGAAGCTGGACGAAGCGCAGCGCACGCACCTGGTCGTGGAATCGATGCGCCGCGCCTTCCGCGACCGTACCTTCTACCTGGGCGATCCGGACTTCGTCGAGATCCCGATGAAGACGCTGACCAGCCCGTACTACGCGGCCGGGCTGCGCGCGACGATCAACCCGCAGAAGGCGACGCCCAGCGATCTGCTCTCCGGCTTGCAGACGCCGCTCGAGGACGAAGAAACCACCCACTTCTCCATCATCGATGCCGAAGGCAACCGCGTTGCCGGCACCCAGACCGTCAACCTGTTGTACGGCTCGGGCCTGGTGCCGCCCGGTACCGGCGTGCTGCTGAACAACGAGATGGACGATTTCGCGCTGAAGCCGGGCACGCCGAATGCGTTCGGCGTGATGGGCTACGACGCGAATGCGCCGAAACCGCGCAAGCGCATGCTCAGCTCGATGACGCCGACCTTCCTGGAATCGCCGGACAAGGTCGCCGTGCTGGGCACGCCGGGCGGCAGCCGCATCATCACCATGGTGCTGTTGGGTGTCCTCGGCTATGACGCCGGGCTGGAGCCGCAAGCGGTCGCTGCGCTGCCGCGCTTCCACCACCAGTGGATGCCGGACCTGATCGAGATGGAGACCGGTGCGCTGAGCCCGGCCACGCAACAGACGCTCGAAGCCATGGGCCACCGGTTCAAGGTCGCAGGCAACACTGCGCAGGGTGGCCGCGGTTCCAGCCATGTCTGGGGCAACCTGCAGACGGTGGAGTGGGACAAGGCCACCAACACGCTGATGGGTGGCAGCGATCCGCGCAATCCGGTCGGGGCGGCCAAGGTGGTCGAGTCGGCCAGGCCCTGAAATCCACGTTGTGGGAGCGACGTCAGTCGCGAAAGGTCGCCCGGGAGCATCGTCGCGACTGACGTCGCTCCCACAGCGAAACGGGGCGTAGAATCGCCCCATGAAACTCTGGTCGCTGCTGGGCAATTCCCAGAAACTCGATGGCGGTGCGATGTTCGGCAACGCGCCGCGCGCCATGTGGGAAAAGTGGTCGCCGCCCGACGCCGAGAACCGCATCGAGCTGGCCTGCCGCGCGCTGCTGGTGCAGCCGCTCGACGGCAAGACGGTGTTGTTCGAAACCGGCATCGGCGCGTTCTTCGAGCCGAAGATGCGCGCGCGATTCGGCGTGCAGGAAGAACGGCATGTGCTGCTGGATTCTTTGCGCGACGCGGGCTTCTCCCACGAGGACATCGACGTGGTGGTGCTCAGTCATCTCCACTTCGACCACGCCGGCGGTCTGCTCGCGCCGTGGCAGGAAGGACGTGCGCCGGAACTGCTGTTCCCCAACGCGACCTTCATCGTCGGCGCCGACCACTGGCAGCGGGCGCTGAAGCCGCACCCGCGCGATCGCGCCAGCTTCATCCCGGAGTTGCAGCCGCTGCTGGAAGCCAGTGGGCGACTGGAACTCGTTTCGGGCGAGTACTCGGATGCGCTGGGCAGCGCGGTCCGTTTCAGCTTCAGCGATGGCCACACGCCGGGACTGATGCTGGCGGAGGTGATCGGTGCGGCAGGTACCGACGGCCAGCCGCATGGCGGCGTGGTGTTCTGCGCCGACCTGATTCCGGGCCGATCCTGGGTGCATGTGCCCATCACCATGGGCTACGACCGCAATGCCGAACTGCTGATCGACGAGAAGCGCGCCTTCCTGGAAGACAAGCTGGCGCGCAACGTCCATCTGTTCTTCACCCACGACCCGGGCTGCGCGCTGGCGCAGGTGACCCGGGACGAGAAGGGCAGGTTCGGCGTCGCGCACGAGGTCGCCGAACTGCACGCGCGCCCGCTGGCTGCATGAAGTGACTTTCGGCACCCGCTGCGGGTGACCACCGGCTCCTGTCGCGGCACGGCTCCGTCGGCACACTGGCCCCGTCTTCCATACGGGGTCCGGCATGAACAAGCGCTTCTCCTTCCGCAGCATCGTTGCCCTGGCGTTCACGTCGTTGGCGATGGCGCAGGCCGCCTTCGCCGCCCCCACTGTCACGGTGCCCCTGCAGGTGTCGCCCGAACGCGCCACCACGCTGGCCGTGTGGGAGCCGGCGCAGGTGCGAGGCGTGGTGCTGTTTTCCACGGGCCATGGTTCCTGGCCGGAGCGTTACGACGCCTTGCTGCAGGCGTGGCGCGAGGCGGGGTTCGCGGTGGTCGCGCCGCTGCATGTCGACTCGATGAAGTATCCGGAGCGCGAGAAGTTCTCGCCGCAGCAGGGCTTCATGGAGCGTCTGTCCGACATGAAGGCGGCCAGCGCCTACGCGGCGGCGCATTGGCCAGCCGTACCGGTCGCGGCCGCCGGTCACAGCTACGGCACGCTGATTTCACTGGCACTGGGCGGCGCGATGGCCGACATGGCGCCGCTGCGCGATCCATCGGTGACGGCCGTGGTGGGGTATTCCTCACCGGGCAGGATTCCTGGCCTGGTCACGCCCACCACCTATGCGTCCGTCGCGGTGCCGGTGCTTATCGTCACCGGCGACAGGGATTTCGTGCCTGGCTTCGTCAGCGACGCGAAGGACCATCTGTACCCGGTGGAAACCGCGCCGGCCGGCGACAAGTTCGCCCTGGTGCTGGCCGGTGGCGAGCACAACCTGGTCGGCGATGAATCCGAAGCGGCCTACCTCCGCGCCCGCGATGTCGGCACGGCGTTCCTGCGCGCCGAAGTGCTGGACGATGCGGCCGCGGCGAGTGTGCTGGACGCGCCGGATTCGCAGACCGAGCGCTGGCTGCGCCGTTGAGCGCGGCGGTCAGCCGATCCGCGTGCCGAAGATGCGGTCGCCTGCATCGCCCAGGCCCGGCAGGATGTAGCCCTTGTCGTTGAGGCGCTCGTCGATGGCGGCGGTGTAGACCTCGACATCGGGGTGCGCCGCTTCCAGCGCTTTCAGGCCTTCCGGGGCGGCGACCAGGAAGATGCCCTTGATCCGTTTCGCCCCGGCCCGCTTGAGCATGTCGATCGTGGCGATCAGCGTGCCGCCGGTGGCCAGCATCGGGTCGAGGATCAGCGCATCACGCTCCTCCAGCCGTCCAGTCAGCTTCTCGAAGTACGGCACCGGCTGCAGCGTTTCCTCGTCGCGCTGCAGGCCGACCACGCTGACGCGCGCAGTGGGGATCAGCGCCAGTACGCCCGGCAACATGCCCAGGCCGGCGCGCAGGATCGGCACCAGGGTGATCTTGGCGCCGGCGATCTTCTTCACCGCCACCGGACCGGCCCAGCCCGCCATCGTCTCGGTCGTCAGTTCCAGGTCGGCGGTGGCCTCGTAGGCCAGCAGCGTGCCCAGCTCGGTCACCAGTTCGCGGAAATCCTTGGTGTTGAGGCCGGCATTCCGCAACAGGCCGATCTTGTGCTGTACGAGGGGGTGGCGGACTTCGACGGTCTTCATGGCGGGGGCAGGGCAGCAGGCGATGCGGGAAGTCTGCATCAAACCCTGTTGTCCCACAAA
Source organism: Pseudoxanthomonas sp. Root630 (assembly GCF_001427585.1). Classification (GTDB taxonomy): domain Bacteria; phylum Pseudomonadota; class Gammaproteobacteria; order Xanthomonadales; family Xanthomonadaceae; genus Pseudoxanthomonas_A. The sequence goes on from NZ_LMGY01000001.1 coordinate 378,560, forward strand.
GCAGGAAGCCGGCTTGCGCCGGCTTCCTGCCTGGATCGGCGCGTGGCGACGCCGTCGATCAGAACGCCCAGCGCATGACCAACTGGTAGCTCGGGCCTGCCTCTTCGGTCTCAAGCTCGTACTCGTCGTAGTCGCGGTCGATCTGGTCCTGCAGCGTGTTGAACTTGTCGAAGAACTCGTCCTTGCTCGCATCCAGCAGGTTGTTGGCGCTCAGGCGCACCGACACGCTCTTGCCGAAGCGCTTCTCCACGAACACGTCCAGCTCGCCGCCGTAGCGGATGAGCACTTCTTCGCCCAGCACGCGCGTGTAGGCATCGCCCTGCTTGCGGTAGGTCGCGCCGAAGCTGGCGCCCAGGGTCGGCAGATCCTGGATGAAGCCGATGTTGTAGACGGACTTGGCCTGGTCGTTGAAGCGACGCTCGCCGAGGAAGTCGTCCACCTTCGACTTCACCCACGAGTAGTTGGCGAAGACGCCGGTGTTCTCCAGGCCGAAGGCGGACAGCGGCGTGGACACGTCGAACTCGAAACCGTAGACCTTGCCGTCGCCGACATTGGAAGAGGTGTACAACCAGCTCGACGCCGGCTCCTGCGCCATCGCATCCGCCAGATCGACGGCGTCGCCGTCGTCGATCATGTCGGCCCAGGTGTCCTGCATCTCTTCGCTGGGCTCGCCGGTGTTGACGATCTCGATGAGGTCCTTGACGTCGCGATAGAAGAAATTCAGGCCGACCACACCCTTGCGGCCGAGGCGGTGTTCGAAACCGAGGTCGAGGCCGTTGGCGGTCTCCGGATCGAGTTCCGGGTTGCCGATGTAGTCGTTGTCGCCGAACTCGCCATCCAGCAGCGCCGGCAGCAGCTCGTTGAAGTTCGGGCGCTTGATGGTCTTGGCCAGCGACAGGCTGATGCGGTCCGCATCGCCCAGGTTCCAGCGCAGGTTCACCGACGGCAGCAGTTCGTTGTAGTCCTTGCTGACGCGGCCTTCGCTTTCTTCGTCTTCGAGATACTCCACCTTGGACTTGGTGGTCTCGTAGCGCAGGCCCGCTTCCCACGAGAACGCTTCGCCCTTGCCGCTGAGCATGATGTACGGGTCGAGGCGCTTTTCCTCGATCACCGACGCGACGCTGCCGTCCAGGTCGTAGTCCGCCAGGGAGGCCGGCGTCTGGCCATCGTCGTCCGCTTCCCACTCATAGCTGACCACCAGGCCTTCACGCTTCTTGGTGCGGTAGTCCACGCCGAATTCCAGTTCGGCACCGCCCACCGGGCGTGCATGGGTCAGCCTGAAGCCGGTCTCGGCGTCCTTGGCGGTCACGGACTCGGCTTCGTAGACGGTTTCGTCCCACTCGGCGTCGGCGGGGATGCTCCAGGTGTCGTCCCAGTTCTCCGCGCCGCTCACGTAGACGTGTTCGCCCTCGGTGGTGGCCTGCGAGTTCTCGAAGCGCGCATGGTCCACGCTCACGGCGGTGGTGCCGCCGGCCATGTCGAACTTGTACTCGGCGCCGACGCCGTAGTTCTTCTGGTCGTACGGGTCCAGGCCGGGCACGCGGATGTTGACCGTCTCGTCGTCGTCCAGTTCCTCTTCGAAGGACACTTCGGTGACGTCGCGGTCGGTCTTGACGTAGAAGCCGTCGATGCTGAAGCGGCCGGTTTCGCCGACATCCGCGGTATAGGACAGGTTGGCCGAGTAATCGCGACCGTCCTTGACCTCGGTCTGGTCTTCCCAGCTGACCTTCTCTTCCCGGGTGTTGTCGGTGAAGCGATCGGAACGCTTGGACTTCGCGCGGTAACGGTCCTGCACGTTGATGCCGGCCAACAGGCGGCCACCGAGCGCTTCGAACGAGGTCACGGCACCGAAGGTCGGGTTGATCTCGCCGTCGTCCCAGCGGTTCACGCCGACCCGGATGTAGCTGCCGGTGAACTCATAGGCGTCGCGCAGCACGATGTTGATCGCGCCGGCCATCGCGTCGCCGCTGCGGTTCGCGCTGGCGCTGCGCTTGATCTCGATGTGGTCCACCATCTCCGCGGGGATCCGGTCGACATAGAACGAGCGGTCGTCACCGGCGCCCGGCACCTTCTTGCCGTTGATCAGCACTTGCGTGTAACCGCCGCCGAGGCCGCGCAGCTGCACGCCGTCGTATTCCATGATGTCCGAGCCGACGAAGCCGACGCCCGGCACGCGCTTGAGCATGTCGCCCACGGTGTTCGGCTCGAAGCGCTGGAAGTACTCCAGGTCGTAGACCAGGGTGGGCGCGATGTCGTCGGTGCGGTCGCGGTAGGTGATCTCGGCCTGCACCACGACGGTGTCCAACTGCTTCGGATCACCCGCGGTGCCGGCGTCCGGTGCCTGGTTCTGTGCGGTGGCGGCGAGGCTGGCCGGAAGCAGGGCAGCGCAGAACAGCGCCTGCGCGAGCGAGGCGGCCAAGGCATTGCGTTTCATGTGTGTCGTCCCCGTGACGAAAGTAAACGCCACTTTGTAAGCACGTCACATGGCGGAAACATGACACGGAGGTTCCCGTGCGGTGACAGGTATCCACGTGCAGTGCGCTGACATGAAAGTGTCATGGCGCCTGCGTAGAACATGGCCGTTTGTTGACGCCTTCATGTCATGGGGAATCCAGTGAAACCACGTCTCGCCTTGCTCGCCCTTCCTTTCCTGCTTGTCGCTTGCGGTGGAAAACCCTCCGCGCCGACGGTCGAAGCACTCGTCGGGCAGGCGCGCGAGAAGGAGCCGGACGAAAACGTCGAGAAGGATCCCCTGCTCAGCGAAGCGAAGATCGCGCATGTCGTGGTGCCTGAAGCCTTCATCACCGCGGCCACGCCGGCCGAAAACGTCGATTCGCCGGCCAGCTGGCGTGCCGCCGATGGCAGCCGCTGGCTGATCGCCACCGCGAAGGACACGCACCGCCTGGTCGTCTACGACGGCAGCACGGGCAAGCAGCTGCGCACGGTTTCGGGCCCGGGCAATGCGTTGGGGCAGATGCAACGGCCGAACGGCATCGCGGTGATCGACGATCTGGTGCTGGTGGTCGAGCGCGACAACCGGCGCGTGCAGGTCTTCCAGCTGCCCGACTTCACGCCGCTGCTGGCATTCGGTACCGAAGCGCTGAAGCAGCCTTATGGCCTGTGGGTGCGTCCGCAGAAAGACGCATACGAGGTGATCGTCAGCGACAACTACATGTCGCCGCAGAACGAGGACGCGCCACCGCCGCTCGCCGAGCTGGGCCAGCGCTTCAAGCGTTACCACCTGCAGCGCGCCGAAGGCGGCTGGAAAGCCACGCTCGCCGGCACCTTCGGCGATACCGGGGAGGCGGGTGCGATCCGGATCGCGGAATCCGTGTTCGGCGATGCGGCGAACGACCGCCTGCTGCTGGCCGAAGAGGACGTCGCCGTCGGTACGCGCCTGCGCGAGTACGGCCTGGACGGCAAGTACCGCGGCCGCGACATCGGCGCGGACCTGTTCAAGGCGCAGGCCGAGGGCATGGCGCTGGCCCAATGCGCCGGCGGCACCGGTTACTGGATCGCCACCGACCAGTTCAAGGATCGCAGCGTGTTCCACGTATTCGATCGCGCCACGCTGGCGTACAAGGGGGCGTTCGCCGGCAACAAGACCGCGAACACCGACGGCGTCTGGCTGGACCAGACCGCCGATGCACGCTTCCCGCAGGGCGCGTTCTATGCCGTCGACGACGACCAGGCGGTCGCGGCGTTCGACTGGCGCGATATCGCCAAGGCGCTGTCGCTGCCCGAGTGCCGTACCGAATGAAGCACGCAGGGGATGCGGGGATGAAGTGGGTGCTGGCCGTGCTGTTGCTGGGGATCTGCGCGACGACGCTCGCGCAGGATGCGACGGCGCGCCAGCCCGAACCCAATACGCGCGTACCGCAGGGCGTGGTGCGCTATGCGCCGAGCGGCTTTCCGGATCGCATCGTGGCCTCGCCCGCGCAGGATGCGGCCACCGGCTTCTCGGTGGCCTGGCGCACGGATGCGCGCGTCAGCGCACCGTCGCTGGAGATCGTCGTCGCTGGCGATTCGCCCGACATGGGGGAGCCGCGAAGCATCAAGGCGACCAGTACGCCGTTGAAGACCGAGAACGGCGAAGCCCATCACCATCGGGCGGATATCACCGGCCTTCAGCCGGACACGTTGTACGCCTGGCGCGTGCAGGGCGATCGCACCTGGAGCGCCTGGCACCACACGCGCACGGCGGCCGTGGTCACGGCGCCGCTGACGCTGCTGTACTTCGGCGATACCCAGAACAAGAACGTCAGCCTGACGACCCGAGTGGTCCGCGAGGCGATGCGTGCGGCGCCGGAGGCGCGCCTGGCGCTGTTCGCTGGCGACCTGGTCAGCGGCGGTGACGGCGAGGACGACAACGAGTGGGGCGAGTGGTTCGAAGCGAACGAAGTGCTGCCGACCTCGCTGGTGGTCGCGCCGGCACCGGGCAACCACGAATACTTCGAAGAGTTCGAAGACACGCCGCAGGAACGTCGCGTGCTGGGCGCGCACTGGCCGGTGACGTTCGCGCTGCCGGGCAACGGCGTAGCGCAGGCGAAGCGGACCACGTACTGGTTCGACTACCAGGACGTGCGCGTGGTGGTGATCGATGGCACCTCGGCGCTCGACCTCGGCACGGCGAAGGCGCAGGCCGCCTGGTTGGATGACGTCCTTGCTGGCAACCCGCACCGCTGGAGCATCGTGCTGACCCATCAGCCGTTCTTCTCTCCGCGCGAAGGTCGCGACAACGTCCTGCTGCGCCAGCATCTTCTGCCGGTGATCCGCAAGCGCAAGGTCGACCTGGTGTTGCAGGGGCACGACCACGTCTACGGTCGTTTGAAGAACGAAGCGCCGACGCCGGTGTTCGTCGTGTCGGTCACCGGCGCCAAGCAGTACCGCCTTTCCGACGAAGCGCGCAAGACCATGCGGCCGGTCGCCGAGGACACCCAACTGTTCCAGGTGCTGCGCTTCGATGGCCCGCGCCTGCGTTACGAAGCGCGCACGGCGACCGGTCGTCTCTATGACGCCTTCGAGCTCGTCGACAGCGGTACGGCTGGCAAGCACCTCGTCGAACATGCGGAAGGTCGCATCGAGGAACGTACCTGCCGCCGCGCCGAGACCCTGAAGGGTCGCGCCGACCGGTGCTGGGAATAGTCCGGTTCCTGTAGGAGGGGCTTCTGCCCCGACTGCTCAGTGTCCATCAATGCATCCTGTCGGGGCTGAAGCCCCTCCTCCAAGAGGCCTGCCATGCGTTCTGTCTGCCTGATGTTCCTGCTTACGCTCTGCGCGGGCGCTTCCGCGCGCGAAGCGCACATCCGCCATCCGTTCCTCGCCCAGCAGCCGAAGGCCGCGCCGGACGAGGTGCTGTTGGCCGTGGAGATTCCCGCGGGCAGTTTCACCAAGTACGAGATCAACGACGAAGGTTTGGTCTTCGTGGATCGTTTCCAGTCGATGCCGGTGGCGTATCCGGCCAACTACGGGTCGATGCCGCGCACGCTGGCCGGCGACGGCGACCCGCTGGACGCGCTGGTGCTGACGCGCGAGCCGCTGCATCCGGGCGTGCTGGTGAAGTTCCGCCCGATCGGCGTGCTGCGCATGCTCGATGACGGCAAGCACGACGAGAAGATCATCGGCGTGCCGACCGACAAGATCGATCCGACCTACGCGGGCATCCGCGATCTGGCCGACCTGCCGGAGATCGAGCGCCAGCGCATCGAGGCGTTCTTCCGTGTCTACAAGGACCTGCCGAAGGGGCGCAATCCGGTGCAGCTCAACGGCTATGGCGATGCGACGGAAGCGAAGGCGCTGATCCAGGCATCGCTGGAGCGTTTCACCGCACAACCGTAGGGCGGGCCTTGGCCCACCAGCAGGATCCAGATGGCGGGCCAAGCCCGCTCTACGAGAAAGAAAAAGGCGAGCCGCAGCTCGCCTTTTTCGTGAGGGGCCTGGAGATCAGGCCGCCGCGGCCTGGCTGATGCGCGGGCCTTCACGCAGTGCCTTGCCCACCATGCCGACCAGCAGGTTCAGCTCTTCGCCATCGATGGCGAAGTGCGGGGTGAATCGCAGCGAGTTGGCGCCGCCATGGATGACGTTCAGACCCTGCTGGCGCAACCATTCCTCGGTCGAACCGGTGCCGTAGCACTTGAACGCCGGCGACAGCTCGCACGAGAACAGCAGGCCGGTGCCCTGCACGTTGGTGATCAGGCCGCCGAGCTCCGCCTGCAACTGCTGCAGCTTCTGCACGGCTTCGACGCCGCGCTTGCGGATGTTCTCGCGCACCTGCGGGGTCAGCTGGGACAGCGTGGCGCAGGCCACGTCGAGCGCACGCGGGTTGGTGGTCATGGTGTTGCCGTACACGCCCTTGCGGTACAGGCCGGCGGCACGCTCGTTCACGGCGAGGACCGAGAGCGGGTACTGCGCGGCGTTGAGCGCCTTGGAGTAGGTCTCCATGTCCGGCGCATCCAGGCCTTCGAAGCCGGGGTAATCGACGATCGACAGCACGCCGTGCGCGCGCAGGCCGGCCTGGATCGAATCCACCAGGAACAGGCTGCCGTGGCTGCGGGTCAGCTCGCGGGCGGCGGCGTAGAACGCCGGCGGCACGGACCGGCCCGGGTCGCCTTCGCCCATCACCGGCTCCAGGAACACGGCTTCGACGAACCAGCCCTTGCTCTCGGCATCGGCGAACGCCTGCTTCAGCGCGTCCACGTCGTACGGCGGGATGGCGATGACCGAATCCTCGCCGCGGTAGCTGGCAAGGTGCTGCTGGTAGGACTTGCGCGAGGAATCCGAGTACAGCGCCGGGCGTTCGGTGCGGCCGTGGAAGCTGCCCTTCACCACGATGCGCTTGATGGTGCGGCCGGCGTGGCGACCGTCCGGGTCGGTCATCAGCTTGCTGTTGATGTCGGCGATGCGCGCGGCCAGGCCGACGGATTCGGAACCGGAATTCAGGCACAGGAACTTCGCGAACGGGCACCCGCCACGCGTATGGCCGATTTCCTTACGCAGGGCACGGTCGAAGCGCAACTGCGACAGGCTGGGCGTCATGATGTTGGCCATCACCTGCGGGCGGGCCATCGCCTCCAGCACCGCCGCCGGGGTGTGGCCGAAGCCGAGCATGCCGTAGCCGCCCGCGTCGTACAGCACCGCACCGTTGAGGGTGACCACCCACGGGCCACGCGCGGCCAGCGCGATATAGGGGTTGATCGCGTCGTCGGCATAGAAGTTGACGTAGCCGGCCTGCACGGCGCGCAGCTGCTCGGTTTCGTCCAGGTCGAACAGCTCGGCGAACTCGTCCTTCAGGCGCGCATGTTCGGCGGCGGCGGCCTCGATCACGGCGGCCAAGTCCGGATGGCCCTTGGCCAGGCGTTCAACGGCGGCATCGTCCAGGCCGAGGGTCAGGCGCTGGCCCGTATGGGCGCGCAGGGGGGCGAGGGCGTCGGTCAGGGCCATGGGATAGCTCCGGCAGGAAGGGCAAACCCCTATTATCTGGATAAACTCGTCGCTTGACAGTTGTGATCTGCGCGAAATTCATGGATATTTCGTCGATTCGACGAAACGAACCCGCCCCATGAAGCTCACCGACGCCGACCAGCAACTGCTCTCAGTGCTCCGTGAGAACGCGCGCGCTTCCACCGCCCAGATCGCCCGCCGGCTGAACCTGTCGCGGACCACGGTGCAGAGCCGCATCGAGCGGCTGGAGCGTGAAGGCGTGATCAGCGGCTACACCGTCCGCATCCACGACGAATACGACCGCAGCCACCTGCGCGCCCACATCATGATCGCGGTGCATCCGAAGCAGATGACCTCGGTGGTCGCCGCCCTGCGCGCGATGCCGGAACTGCGGGTACTGCATTCGATCAGCGGCAGCCACGACCTGATCGCGGTCGGCGCGGTGCCCAGCGTGGGCGACATGGACGTGCTGACCGACCGCATCGGCGCGCTCGATGGCGTCGAGCGCACCACCTCGTCCATCGTGCTGTCGACCAAGTTCGAACGCTGAGCGGCGCTGGGCCGCGCGGGCCGGTCACGTACAATGCACGCCCCCGCAAGGCCCCGACCGTGAAGAAGTCCGATTTCCATTTCGAGCTGCCCGAGGCGCTGATCGCCCAGGCACCGCTGCCGGAGCGTTCCGCCAGCCGGCTGCTGGTCGTGCCCCCGGGCGATGCGCCGTTCGCGGATCGCCATGTGCGCGACCTGCCCGCATGGGTGCAGCCCGGTGATCTGCTGGTGTTCAACGACACGCGCGTCATCCCGGCGCGCCTGTTCGGGCAGAAGGAAAGCGGCGGGCGGGTCGAGATCCTGATCGAACGCCTGCTGCCGGACAACGCGGCGCGCGCGCAGGTCGGCGCCAGCAAATCCCCCAAGCCGGGCAGCCGCATCCAGCTCGATGCCGGCGGCGAGGCGGAAGTCGTCGGCCGCGACGGCGAGTTCTACCAGTTGCGCTTCCATGTGCCCGGCGCGCTGGAGAGCTGGCTGCAGAAGGCAGGGCGCCTGCCGCTGCCGCCCTACATCCAGCGTGCCCCCGGGCAGGACGACGACGAGCGCTACCAGACCGTGTTCGCGCGCGAACTGGGTGCGGTCGCCGCACCGACCGCCGGCCTGCACTTCGACGATGCGCTGCTGGCCACGTTGCGCGAGCAAGGCGTGGAGTTCGGCCATGTGACGCTGCACGTCGGCGCCGGCACCTTCCAGCCGATGCGCGTGGACAACATCCACGATCACCACATGCACAGCGAATGGCTCAACGTGGGCGCGGCGCTGGTCGAGCAGGTGCGCGCGACGCGTGCGCGTGGCGGCCGCGTAGTCGCGGTGGGCACCACGGTCGTGCGCGCGCTGGAGTCCGCGACACGCCGCACAGAAGCCGGGGACAGCGAACTGCAGCCGTTCGCCGGCGAGACCCGGATCTTCATCTTCCCCGGCTACCGCATCCGCAGCGTCGACGCGATGGTCACCAATTTCCACCTGCCGGAAAGCACGCTGCTGATGCTGGTCAGCGCGTTCGCCGGCAAGGACCGGATCCTGGCCGCCTACGCCCATGCGGTGCGCGAGCAGTACCGGTTCTTCTCTTATGGAGACGCGATGCTGCTGTTCCCGGACGTGGCCGCGTGAGCCGGCTTTCCTTCGACCTGCTGACCACCGACGGCGCCGCCCGCCGGGGCCGGCTGACCTTTCCGCGCGGCACCATCGAAACGCCGGCCTTCATGCCGGTGGGTACGTACGGTTCGGTGAAAGGGATCCTGCCCGAACACGTCGAGGACCTCGGTGCGGAGATCATCCTCGGCAACACGTTCCACCTGTACCTGCGGCCCGGGCTGGAGGTCATCGGCGAGCACGGCGGCCTGCACGGGTTCGCGCGCTGGAACAAGCCGATCCTCACCGACTCCGGCGGCTTCCAGGTGTTCTCGCTGGCGCACCGCCGCAAGATCACCGAGCAGGGCGTGACGTTCGCCTCGCCGGTGGACGGGGCGAAGGTATTCCTCGGTCCCGAAGAGAGCATGCGCATCCAGAAGGTGCTGGACAGCGACATCGTGATGATCTTCGACGAGTGCCCGCCGGTGAACATCGACGGCAAGCCCGTCGACAAGCGCGTGATCGAACGCTCCATGGAGCTGTCGCTGCGCTGGGCCGAGCGATCCAAGCGCGCCCACGAAGGCAACGACGCCGCGCTGTTCGGCATCGTGCAGGGCGGGGTGCACCACGACCTGCGCTCGCGCTCGGCGGACGGGCTGAAGGGCATCGGCTTCGACGGTTACGCGATCGGCGGCCTGGCGGTCGGCGAGACCGAGGACGAGCGCAACGCGATGCTGGAGCACACCTGCCCGCAGCTGCCCGCGGACCAGCCGCGCTACCTGATGGGCGTGGGCCGGCCCGAGGACCTGGTGGAGGCGGTGGCCCGCGGCGTGGACATGTTCGACTGCGTCATGCCGACCCGCAACGCGCGCAACGGCCACTATTTCACCTCGTTCGGCACGGTGCGCATCCGCAATTCGAAGTACGAGCACGACCTGCAGCCGATCGAACCCGGCTGCGGCTGCTACGCCTGCCGCAACGGCTTCACCCGCAGCTACCTGCGCCACCTGGACCGCTGCAACGAGATGCTGGCCCCGATGCTCGGCACCCTGCACAACCTCTGGTACTACCAGCAGGTGATGGCGCAGATGCGGGCGGCCATCGCGGAAGGCCGGTTCCAGGCGTTCCGGGACGGGTTCTATGCCGCCCGCGGGGTCGCCGCGCCGGTCCCCTGACGCTGGCCGCGCTCTCCGCCGGGGAACCATCCGGCGCCGGGGCGGTCTTTTCCAGTCCGGGCCAAGGGGATGCCCGGACGGCCCCCGTCGGCGCGTGGCATAATCCCCGGCTGCTTTTGATACCGACTGGACAAGTCCATGAATCTGCTTGATTTCTTCGTTGCCCCCGCATTCGCCCAGGCCGCTCCGGCCCAGCAGGGCATGGGCGGCTTCGGCCTGCTGATGCCGATCGCGCTGATCGCCATCATGTACTTCCTGATGATCCGCCCGCAGATGAAGCGCGCCAAGGAGCACCGCTCCATGCTGGACAAGCTGTCCAAGGGCGATGAGGTCATCACCTCCGGCGGCATCGCCGGCACCGTCACCGACATCGGCGACAACTTCGTGACCATCGAAGTGGCCGACAACGTGCGCGTGCGCGTCCAGAAGGCCGCGGTGGGCAACGTGCTGCCGAAGGGCACGCTGAAGTCCGCCTGATCCATCCCGTCCCGTCGCCCGCGCGGCGGGACGGTTCCCGCTTCATTCCGAACCACTGCTGAGCGCATGCCCGGGAAGGGCCTGTGCGGGTCGCCCCGATGCTTGAATTCCCACGCTGGAAATACGCCCTGATCCTGATCGTCGTGTTGGCGAGCGCGCTGTATGCGCTGCCCAACCTGTACCCGCAGGATCCCTCCGTGCAGATCACCGCCAACCGCGGCTTCGCCATCGACGCCGCCCTGCGCGGCCGCGTGGATACCGCGCTGAAGGCAGCGGGCGTGCAGCCCAAGGCCGTCGAGGCCGAAGCCGCCAGCATGCTGGTGCGCCTGCCGGGCCTGGATGCGCAGACCAAGGCCAACGATGCGCTGCGCAAGGCGCTCGGTGAGGACTATCTGGTCGCGCTGAACCTGGCGTCCACCGTGCCGGACTGGATGGGCGACTTCGGCGCCCGCCCGATGGTGCAGGGCCTGGACCTGCAGGGCGGCGTGCACTTCGTGCTGCAGGTCGACCAGAAGGCCGCGCTCGACAAGCGCATCGAAGGCTATCTGGAAGACACCCGCGTCACCCTGCGCGACAAGAGCGTGCGCTACACCGCCGTCGAACGCCGCGCCGACAACAGCATCGTCGTGACGCTGGCCGAGGGCGAGGACACGGCCGCGGCGCAGAAGGTGCTGGCTTCGACGCTGAGTGCGCGGGGTAGCGCCAATGCGCTGCCGGGCACCGGCCTGTCGTACCAGACCAGCGGCAACCAGATCATCATCGGCCTGCCGCAGGCGGAGCTGGACCAGATCGCCGGCGAGGCGATCGAGCAGAACCTCACCACGCTGCGCAACCGCGTCAACGAAATCGGCGTGTCCGAACCCATCATCCAGCGCCAGGGCAACGACCGCGTCGTCGTGCAGCTGCCCGGCGTGCAGGACACCGCCGAAGCCAAGCGCCTGATCGGCGCGACCGCGACGCTGGAGTTCCGCGCCGTGGTGGAAGGCAACGCGGCCGACGCCGTCGCCAGCGGCCGCATCCCGCCGGAAGCCAAGGTGTTCCAGCTGCGCGACAACGCCGGCCCGGTGCTGCTGAACAAGCGCGTGCTCGCCTCGGGCGATGAAATGGTCAACGCCCGCGTCGGCGTGGACAACAACGGCCTGCCCGCCGTGGACGTGACCCTCAACAACATCGCCGGCCAGCGCATGTTCGACTACACCAGCGCCAACGTCGGCAAGCTGATGTCCGTCGTCTACATCGAGCGCGTGCCGACGGTGAGCATCGTCGACGGCAAGGAAGTGCGCAGCGTGCGCGTGCGCGAGGAAGCGCTGTCTCCGACCCGCATCGCCGGCGTCTTCGGCAAGAACTTCCAGACCACCGGCCTGGAGAAGAGCGAAGCCGAGAACCTCGCCAAGCTGCTTCGCGCCGGTTCGCTGGCCGCGCCGATGGACTTCATCGAGGAACGCGTGGTCGGCCCGAGCCTGGGCGCCGAGAACGTCGCCCGCGGCACCAAGGCGGTGGTCTACTCGTTCGTCTTCGCGCTGGCGTTCTTCCTGGTCTACTACCGGATGTTCGGCCTGATCACCTGCGTGGCGCTGCTGCTGAACCTGGTGATGGTGGTCGCGGTGATGTCGTTGTTCGGCGCCACCATGACGCTGCCCGGCTTCGCCGGCCTGGCGCTGACCATCGGCATGTCGGTCGACGCGAACGTGCTGATCAACGAGCGCATACGCGAAGAGCTGAGGGCGGGCGTGCCGCCACTGGCGTCGATCGCCACGGGCTATGAAAAGGCCTCCGGCACCATCTTCGACTCCAACATGACCGCACTGCTGGCCGGCGTGGCGCTGTACGCGTTCGGCACCGGCCCGCTGAAGGGCTTCGCCATCACCATGGTGATCGGCATCCTGACCTCGGTGTTCACCGCGGTCACCGTGTCGCGCGGCCTGGCCACGCTGATCTACGGCCGCCGCCGCAAGCTGAAGTCGCTGGCCATCTGACGAGAGCACACGAACCATGAAACTCTTTCCCCTGCATCTCGTCCCGAACGACACCCGCATCGATTTCATGCGCCTGCGCTGGGTGTCCATCGCCGTCGCCGTGATCCTGGCGGTCGTCGCGATCGGCGCCATCGCCTTCAAGGGCTTCAACTTCGCGCTGGATTTCACCGGCGGCACGGTGGTGGAACTGCGCTTCCAGAATCCGCCGGACGTGGACCAGGTGCGCTCGCGCCTGGAGTCCGCCGGCTACGGCAGCGCCCAGGTACAGACCTTCGGTACCGGCAGCGACCTGCTGGTGCGCCTGCAGCCGCGCGAGGAAGGCGCCGATGCGCCCGAAGCCGCCGACGCAGACGCCACCAACCGCACCGCGCAGGACGTTGTCCGGCTGGCGTCCAGCGATGGCAACAGCGCCACCATCATGCGCAGCGAGTTCGTCGGTCCGCAGATCGGCAAGGAACTCGCCCTCAACGGCCTGTACACCCTGCTGTTCGTGGTCGCCGGCTTCCTGATCTACATCGGCTTCCGCTTCGAGTGGAAGTTCGCCGTGGCCGCCATCGTCACCACGCTGCACGACGTGCTGATCTGCGCGGGCTTCTTCGCGCTGACCGGCCGCGAGTTCGACCTGACCATCCTGGCCGGCCTGTTGTCGGTGATGGGCTTCTCGATCAACGACACCATCGTGGTGTTCGATCGCGTGCGCGAGAATTTCCGCAGCCTGCGCGTGGATCCGGTGGAAGTGCTGAACCGCTCGGTCAACCAGACCCTGTCGCGCACGATCATCACCTCGTTCGTGGCCTTCCTGACGGTGCTGGCGCTGTACCTGTACGGCGGCGGTTCGCTGGAAGGCATGGCGATCTCGCAGATGATCGGCATCGTGATCGGCACGATCTCCTCGATCTTCGTGGCCTGCCCGCTGCTGACCATCGGCTTCCTGAAGGTCACCAAGCAGGACCTGATGCCCAAGGCGAAGGACGAAGCGGCGCTGGCGCGTCGCCCGTAAGCCTTCCGCCGCACGGGACAAGGAAAAGGCCGCGCATTGCGCGGCCTTTTTTTAGACGCTGGAGCTTGGGGTGTGGGAGCGACGTCAGTCGCGATCAATAACCTTCCGATTCCCGTGGACTTGCCCGCAGTTCTGGGCCAGCGGGCATCTTCTCGGCCATCCACGATGAGGCCGGATTTCCGCTTCGCGACTTACGTCGCTCCCACACCTGAAGCTAGCGGCTTTCAACCGTTGAACGAAGCCGCGTAACCCGACGAGACGATGGTCTTCTGCAGCGCCTCGGCGACCTTCAGGTTGCCGGCCACGATCTGGCGGGGCAGGGCGGTGCGGCCGTCGATCTTGCCCAGGGCGGCGCCGCGGAAATCGCAGACCTTGCCGCCGGCTTCGCGCACCAGCAACACGCCGGCGGCGATGTCCCAGTCCTTCACGCCGGCTTCGAAATAGGCGTCCGAACGGCCGCAGGCCACGTAGGCCAGGTCGAGGGCGGCGGAGCCGGTGCGGCGGATGTCTTCGGCATGCACCAGCAACTCGCGCACGCATTCCAGCTGCGCGCCGGCACGGGCGCGCTCGCGGGGGGGGAAGCCGGTGGTGATGACGGTGCCCGCCAGTTCCTTGCGGTCGGCCACGCGGATGCGGCGCTCGTTGAGCTGGGCGCCGGCACCGCGGCTGGCGGTGAACAGGTCGTTGCGCAGCGGGTCGAAGATCACCGCGTCGGTGGGTTCGCCGTTGTCCACCAGCGCGATGGACACGCAGTAGTGTGGGAAACCGCGCAGGTAGTTGCTGGTGCCGTCCAGCGGATCGATCACGAAGGTGTAGCGGCCGTTGATCTGGGCGCCGCTTTCCTCGCCCACGAAGCCGTAGTCCGGGTACGCCCGGCGCAACTCCTTGATGATGACCTTCTCGGCGTCGGCGTCCACTTCGCTGGCGTAATCCATCCGCTCTTTCTGCACCACGTTCAGCGCGTCCAGCTTGTTGATGCTGCGCAACAGCACGTTCCCTGCCAGGCGGGCGGCCTTGGTCATGACGGTGACGACGGGCTTCTGCATGCGAACGGACCTCGGACAGGCGTAGGGTGGGGCAAACGAGTGGAAAAGAGCAGCGCGGCGCAGAGGCCGGCCCGCGCAGTTTACCATTTGCCCCCATGAACACGCCCCCCTCTGTCATCGATATCGCCGTCACCGATCCCGTTCCTGCGGCGCTTGCCGCCCGTCTCCGCGTCGTGCTGGTGGGCACGCAGCACCCCGGCAACATCGGTGCGGCGGCCCGCGCGCTCAAGACCATGGGGCTGGGCCGGCTGGTGCTGGTGGCGCCGGAGGACTATCCGGCGGACGAAGCCTTCCGGCGGGCGGCGGGGGCGGACGACGTGCTGGCTGCCGCGCCCGTGGTGGCCACGCTGGCCGAAGCGGTAGCGGACTGCCACCTGGTCATGGGGTGCACGGCCCGCAGCCGCCGCGTCCAGTTGGAGGAACATGCACCCCGGCAGGCGGCGGCGGTGGCGGTCGGGCGCGTGGAGGCGGGGGCCGAGGTCGCCCTGGTGTTCGGCCGCGAGCGCACCGGCCTGACCAACGAGGAACTCCAGCTCTGCCAGGCCGCGGTGCATATCCCCGCCAATCCGGACTACAGCTCGCTGAATCTGGCGGCCGCCGTCCAGGTGCTGACCTACGAGCTGCGGATCGCCCTGCTGGGGCGGGTGCAGGCCGTTCCCGATGCCGATGCGGCGCCGGACGAGGCGCCGGCCAGCCATGCGCACCTGGAGGGTTTCTATGCCCAGTTGGGCGACACGTTGGACGCCATCGACTTCCACAAGGGCCGCACCCCAGATTCGGCCATGCGCAAACTCCGGCGGCTGTTCCACAAGGCGGCCCTGAACGAGCAGGAGGTCCGGCTGCTGCGCGGCATCCTGGCCGACGCCCAGCGGATGGCCCGCCTGGCGGGCGGCGCGGGCGGCTGACAGCTGTCTAACTCACACGATTTCCGATAGGCTGCCGCCATCGTTTCGGCGGGCACCTATCGTTGCGTACAACCTGGTTCAGCCTGGCGCTGGCCGCGATCGGCGCAGCGCTGATTCCCGCCACCATCGCGCCCGCCAGTGCGGCCGGCGACGACCGCGTCCTCGTCCTGGGACGCATCAGCGACGACCCGAAGGCTCATTACGAGCAGCTCAAGCCGCTGCTGGACTACGTGGTCCCGCGGATGCGCGACGTGGGCATCACCGAGGGCCGCATCCTGATGGCCCGCGACACCCAGCAGATGACCAGCTACCTGCGCCGCGGGCGCGTGGACTGGGTCACCGAGACGGCGGGCACGGGCATGCGCCTGCAGGAACGTGCCGGCGCCCGGCCGCTGCTGTTGACCGAGCGCGGCGGCGTGAGCCGCTACCACGGCGTGTTCTTCGTGCGGCGCGACAGCGAGCTGGAGCGCCTCGATGACCTGGAAGGGCGCACGGTCGCCTTCCAGAACACGGCCTCGACCAGCGCCTACTTCGCGCCGGCAACGGCCCTGCTCGATGCCGGTCAGCGGCTGGAGATCCTGCTTTCGCCGATGGACCGCCCGTCGGCCGATTCGGTCGGTTACGTGTTCGCGCGTTCCGAGCTCAACATCGCGGCCTGGGTGCACAAGCGGCTGGTCGATGCCGGCGTGGTGAGCAACCTCGACTGGGACGATGTGCGCCGCATGCCGCCGGCCTTCCGTCGCGACTTCCGCGTGATCCACGAAACGCAGGATTTCCCGCGCGCGTTGGAAATGGTGCGTGGCGACCTCGACCCCAGGGTGGAGGCGCGCCTGCGCGAAGTCCTGCTGGAAGCCGCCAACGATCCGGCCGCGCGCGATGCGCTCAATGTGTTCTTCCGCACGACCCGCTTCCTGCCGGTCGATCCTGCCTCCCAGGAGGCGCTGGACAACCTGCGCCGCGGCGTCGCCCGCGTCAGGGAGCAGGTGGAATGAAGGCCCTGCGCTTCGGCCTGCAGGCGCGCTTCCTGGCCGCCATGGCGATCATGCTGCTGGTGGTCATCGCGCTGGTCGCCACCCTGCTGCACCGGCAGAAGGTGATGCAGAAGGAAGTCGCCGAGCTCGGCCGCGACGCGATGCACGGCATGGTCGAGGACAGCCTGCGCCGGCACGGCGAGGCCACCGTGGACCAGTTGGCGGATGCGCTGGCCAATCCGCTCTACTACTTCGACCTGGATGCCGTCGGCAGCCTGGTGCGTTCCGCGCAGAAGGAACCCGACGTCAGCTACGTGCTGGTGTACGACAACCAGGGCCGCATCATCCACGACGGTACCGCCGACATCGCCGTCTACGGCCAGACCATGACCGATCCGCTGGCTTACGAGGCGATCAACGCCCGTGCCATGCACACGCAATGGTCCACCCAGATCGTCGATGTGTCCGAGCCGATCATGATCGGCAGCGAGCGCATCGGTGGCGTACGCGTGGGATATTCCGTGGCTTCCGTGCGCGCCTACGAGGAAAAGGCGATCGACGCCGCGCGTGCGCGCCTGAACGAGCTCGGCGCGCGCCATCTGGGCTGGATCGCGCTGCTGCTCGCGGCGCTGGCGGGCGTCAGCGTGGCGACCATGGTGTACGTGCAACGCACGCTGGTGCGGCCGGTCCGGCAGCTGGCGCGGGCGGCGCACGATATCGAGGTGGGCAACTACAACGGCGAGCGGATGGCCAGCGCTCGCCAGGACGAAGTCGGCGAGCTCGTGCGTGCGTTCGGCACCATGAGCGACAGCATCGCCCGGCACGACCGCGACGTGCGCCGCATGGCGTACACCGATTCGCTGACCGGTCTGACCAACCGGCTGGCGTTCCGCGAGAGCCTGGACCATCGGCTGATGATGCTGCGCGGCGCCGGGCGCCAACTGGCGCTGCTGTTCGCCGACATCGACGACTTCAAGCGCGTCAACGACACCCTAGGCCACGAAGCGGGCGACGAAGTGCTGCAGCAGTTCGCGCACCGCATCCGCGACGCGGTGGAACAACTGGGCGGCGACGATGCGCTGCTCGCGCGCTTCGGCGGCGACGAGTTCGTCATCCTGATCCAGGACGGCGACGTGCGCGGCAGCGCCACGCGGCTGGCAGAGAAACTGGTCGCCGAACTCGGTCGCCCGATCGTCGTGCAGGAGCGCCAGGTGTTCCTCGGTACGTCGATCGGCATCACCCTGTTCCCCGAGGATGCCTCGGGCGCCACGGCCCTGATGAAGAACGGCGACATCGCCATGTACCAGGCGAAGGTGGCCGGCAAGAACTGTTACCGCTTCTACAGCCGCGCGATGGACCAGGCGGTGGAACGCCGCGTGCGGATGGAGCAGGAGCTGCGCGGCGCCTGGGAGCGTGGCGAGTTGAGCCTGATGTACCAGCCGGTGTTCCGCCTGTCCGACAGCCGCATCGTGGGCGCCGAAGCGCTGCTGCGCTGGCAGCATCCGGAGCTGGGCATGGTGGCGCCGTCGGTCTTCATCGACGTGGCCGAACAGAGCGGGCTGATCGAGAGCATCGGTCCGCGCGTGCTGCGTGCCGCGTGCGCCGCGGCCTCGCGTTGGAGTACCGATCGCGACGCGATGGATCCGCTGTTCGTTTCGGTGAATGTATCGCCGCGCCAACTGCGCAGCGGCGACCTGCCCGACGTGGTGGCCGAATGCCTGCGCGACACCGGCCTGCCGGCGTCGCGCCTGCACCTGGAGCTGACCGAGACGGCCGTGATCGCCGACGAAGCGCACGCGAGCGCGCTGCTCGCCACGCTGCACCGCACCGGCGTGAAGGTGTGGCTGGACGACTTCGGCACCGGTTTCTCCGGCCTGAGCCACCTGCGCCGCGTGCCGGTGGATGGCGTGAAGATCGACCGCAGCTTCATCGCCGATATGCTGCGCGACCCCGACGACCTGGCGCTGACCACCGCGATCATCGCGATGGCGCATTCGCTGGGCATCACCGTGGTGGCGGAAGGCGTGGAGAAGGAAGGCCAGTTCAACCTGCTGCGCGAACGCGGCTGCGACCTGGCGCAGGGCTACTGGCTGGGTTACCCGGTCACGGCGACGGAGTTTTCGCAGCTGATCGCCTGAGACCATTCCCGCGAGGTCGATGTGTCACCTTGGGGCCGGCTGCCTGCTGCGATGCGCATGGCCACTGAAGCCTGCTCGGTGGACGACGGCATCGCATCATGGACGCGGCTTCGCCTGTCGGTACTGGCGTTTGTCGCCGACGCGTTGTCCCTTGGGATCTTCGTTCGAGCAGATGCGGCCGCCACAGAGGACGGCATCGGACGCATAGAAGGCCTGGACAACAGGCACCGCGTCCTCGTAGCGGTGGAGTTCGTCCTGTACCGCCGCCAATTCGCGTCGGTAGTAGCCCAGCACGGCCCAGCCGGCCAACAGCGCCAGTCCCAGCAGCAGGGATGATGCGCCGAACCACACCCATACGATCCTTCCGGATTCCTTGAGTCGCGCCGATGCGGCCGATACGGCACGGCCATGTTCGACCGCGAGGGGAGACATCGCGTCCCTGGCATCGTTGGCGATCCGGGCGCCGGCGCCATCGACGATGCTGGCGACATCGCGGCGGAACTGGCCGACTTCCTGCTTCAGGGACTGGACCTGCTGGTTGACCGAAGCGTCAATGCGGGCTCCACGCTGCGAGATCTCCGAAAGCAGCGCCAACGCGGCCTTGGCGGTGTGTTCCAGCGTTGCCTGGGCCGCCGCCGATTCCCGATTCTCCATGTCCATCTCCCTTGAGTCCTGTCGTCGTCCGGCATGTCACCGGCTCATCGCCATGTCCTGGTGCGACGAGAACGGCCGTTGTTGGTGCAAGTGCGCTTGTTCCATGGCCTGCTGTTGCGCCAGCAGTTCGTCGCCCCATTGCGCGAGGCGTTGTCCTTCGGGGGATTTCGCGAAGTCGTGGGCGATGTGGTCGAGCCTGTCGCTGTTCCCGGCCATCAGGGCGTCGTAGGCCCGGTTGAGGTAGGGATCGTCGAACGGCCCCTTGGCGGCTTGTGGCGCCTCTCGTTGCGCCTCCAGCCATTGCCGCGCTTCGCGCTTCATCGTGTCGGTGCCGTTCTGCAGACTCGGCAGGACGGTGGATGCCATCAGGTGGCGCTCCGTCGCCTCGGCTGCCGCCGGCGTTGCGCGTTCAAGCAGCTCGGGCACTGTCCGCGCCAGTTCGGCGAGCTTTGGCGCCGCCGCGGGGTTCGCCAGCGGGTTCAGGGCGGCGTGGGCGGCGGCCGTGCCGCCGAGCGCCGCGCCCGCCGCGGGGGCATAGTCGGAGGCAGCCTTCACCTGATCGCCCGTACGGTCCAGCGCCGTATCCACCTGCGCGGTCGTGGCCACGATCGCAGCCCGCTGGGTCCGGTCGGCCGTGACCTGCACGGTCTCCAGAAGCTGGCAGACATCCTCGCCGGCCGCGCGGGTCGTGGCCGCATCGCGGATGGCGTCCTCGCGTGCGGCATGCGAAGCGGCCTGGGCCGCGGGTCCGGTACGCAGATTGTCCTGGATGGCCTGGTCCACATGGGCATCGGCCAGCCGCTCCAGTCGGCTGCCGTCCGGTGCGAGGTTGGCGACGCCTTGCCAGAACACGCCCCCGGTGGTGCGGACGCCCATCGATACGTCGGCTTTCAGCGCCTCCGCCTTGGCATCCACCACGCCTGCCGCCACGCGGGCTTTCGCGGAGGCGTCGGCCAAGGCTTCGCCGGTCTTGCAGGACACCCACTGGAGGCCATCGGCCGTCGCGGAGAAGGCGTCGGACGCCTTGTCGCCACCTGCGCGCACCGTGTCGCCGCTGGCGTCCAGGCTGCGCTGGGCGATCTGGCCGGCGGCCTGCGCCACTTTGCCGGCCTCATGGCCCAGGTGCGCGCCTGCCTGCACTTCGCTCACCGCGCGCAATGTCGGTCCCGCCAGGGCCAGTACCTGGTCCAGCGGCAATTCCGCGGGGCGGTCGACGATCCGGCCGTCGTGCCACATGCGGGCGTCCAGCGGGCGCACCTGTCCCGCCGCCAGCGGCAGTTCGTCCAGCATCCGGTCGGCGTTGCCCTGGGCCAGGGTGTCGACGAACCGGGTGATGGACTGGCGCGCATGGTCGGGCATGTCCATCGATTGCAATTGCCGCGCGACGGCCTGCTTCAGTTGCGGGACGTCCTGCACCAGGTCGGCCGTTTCCTTCAGCACCGCGCCCAGCACGCGGCGCTCGGCCACGTCCATGCGCTCGACGTTGTTCTGCAAGCCGTCGGTGAGCACTTCGCCGCGGACCTGGTAGGCGACGATGCGGCGGTGGGGGTCGTACAGGCGGACGTCGGGGTTTTCCTGCTGGAACCGGCGTGCGGTCTCCGGATGCAGGCCGGCGGCGTTGAAGGTGGTGGCACGCTCGCCGCTGACCGCGACGGCGGCCGATGCCATTCCGCCGGCGAGCGAGTGGCCGGCATAGTCGGCAGAGATTCCCAGTTCCTTGAGTGTTGCTGCCAAACGCATCGCGCGGTCGTAGTAGTCGGTCTTCAGGCCGATGGCCTGCGGGAAGTTGTTGGCGCCGAAATCCTCCGGCCCCGTCTCGCGTCGTGTGCCATCGACTTGCAGCACCTCGCCATTGGAGCCCTTGAACACCACGGTCGGCTTGTAGCCGGGACCCAGTACTGCGGGGTCGGGGAGGTAGATCTCGGCGCGGAAGCCGGACTGCCTTGGTTTGAGCATTTCGCGCAAACGCATGTCTGGAACTTCTGCCAACTCCGGTACCTGCTGGCGCAACAAGGCCAGGTTCTCGCTGGCGCGTACCCAGCCCAAAGGTGCTTCGCCCTCGCCGCGCGCGGACTCGTATACATCCTCGCTCAGCATTCCCATCTGCTCGTGGTAGTACCGCTCCTGCAAAGTATGTGCGAGCGCTGCCGCATGGGAGTCGCTGCTGGTCCGTAGATCGGCCAAGAGCTGTTGCTGGGACTGAAGATCCTTCTCAGTGCGCATGGTGTCGCTCCTTATCGGTCATAGCAAAGGAATGTCTTTTACTTCGGTCGGAAAGCCGAAGGCTTCGCGCATCCTGCGATAGTGCTCCGGCATTGGTGGCCGTTTGTGACCATGCTGGAGCAACCATTGCTGGCAACGGCGCTGCCACTCTGGATTCTTGGGGTCGCCCGGATGCCAGAACACGTGGTCAAGCGTGAAATGGTCAGGCTCAGCGCCATGCTCCAGTAACCAGTGCGTCTGCATGAAGCCGCCAAGCGATGCATATTCGTTGATAAACGCTCTTTGCTGGCTTCTGGCGTTCACATCCGCGCCGCGCTCCATGAGCAACTTCACGTTCTCCCACTGGTTGCCCATCAAGCGCGCTTGAAGCAGGAGCGTTTCATCATTGCTGTTGCGGGTGTTCGGATCGCCACCATGATCCAGCAGCAGCTTGAGATAGATCGGGTTGTCGGCTTTCGCCGCCCAGACCATCGCGTTGTCGTGGTAGTAGATACCGACGCTACCGTCTTCCCCGCGATAAACCTCAAAAGGTTCTGACTCGCGTGCATTCGGATCAGCCCCGTTCTCCAGCATCGCCTTCAGGCCCTGCGGGTTCTCGGTGACGATGGGCCACGCGACCAGCGGTGTGCCGCCCTTGCTGAATACCGTGTCCGGATCGACGCCTTCGTCCTTCATCAGTCGCCGGATCTCGTTCACCTCGCCAAACTCGGCGGCCACGGCCAGCGCTTGGGCTTCGGGATTACGGGGGAACCACTGCTCCAGGTCGTAGCTCGACCGGGATGCCGGAGGCGGCAGCTTGAAGCAGGCGCTGAGCAGCAGTGCCGTGCACAGCCAAGGTGCGAACCGGGCGGCCTTCTTCTTCCTGACATCATGTGCCAGCATATCGATCCCTCGATGGCTCGTGCCGCATCGTGCGTCCCTGCTTGTTGAAGTGGATCCCTCTCTCGCGGCAACGATGCCGCGATGCGATGGCGATCAGTCGCAGCCTGCTTTGATGATCGATGCCGCCAGTCTCAAAGACGCGACGAAGCTAGTGGCTTTTTTCCGCAGGCACAACTCACATTTGAGTCGCGGGAACGCAGCGGCATTCCTGTGATGGCCGAGGGCGTGGAGAAGGAAGGCCCGTTCAACCTGCTGCGCGAACGCGGCTGCGACCTGGCGCAGGGCTATTGGCTGGGTTACCCGGTCACGGCGGCGGAGTTTTCGCAGCTGATCGCCTGACCGGAGGCTGCTTTCTGTAGGAGCGACGTGAGTCGCGATGACGTGCCGCTGGGAAGAAGCTCGCGACTTACGTCGCTCCCACAACAGCGCGACGCTTGGGTCAGAACCAACTATCGACCAGTCGGCCCAGCGATTCGACCAGGTTGCCGGACAGGAAGCCGAACACCACGACGGCGATGCCGCCTGCGATCCATGCCACCAGCAGCAGGGCGCCGTCGCGTTCCAGCAACGCCAGCGCGAACAGCAGCAACAGGAAGCCGAACACGTAGTTGGTGAACGGGATGGGCAACGCCAGCAGGATGCCCAGCAGCACCAGCAGCAGCCCGGTGAAGCTGAGGGCGATGCGGTTGTCGAGGAAGCCCGCCATGCGGGGACGCACCAGCTTCTCCAGGCGGCGCAGCCACGGCGCCATGCGCTGGCGGAAGCGCATCATCGCGCTCCGATGCGGCCCGCGGCGGGCGAGGAAGTCCGGCAGCCAGACCTTGCGCATGCCCAACAGCAATTGCACGCCGACGAGGATCACCATCGGTCCGCCGATCGCGCCGCCGACGCCGGGCACCGGGATGAAGGCCGGCAGCACGCCGATGAAGAGCAGCATGCCGAAGGCCGCCGGGCCGAAACCCTTCAGCAGGTCGCCAAGGCGCAGGACTTCGTCGGGGTCGCCGGCAGCGAAGCCGTCGATCAGCGTGGCGGTGCTGGTGTGTCGCGGCGCGTCGTCGGCGGCCATATCAGACCGCCAGGTCTTCGCCGTCGGTTTCCGGCAGCTTCTGCAGCAGCAGCTTGTCGATGCGCGCGCCGTCCAGATCGACCACTTCGAAACGCCAGCCGGCCCATTCCAGTTGCTCGCCAACGTGCGGAATACGGCCGAAGCGCTCGATCATCATGCCGGCGAGGGTGTTGTACTCGTCGTCGTCGGGCAGGGCCACGCCGCCCAGCAGTTCGCGCAGGTCGTCGTTGGGCAGCGAGCCGTCCACCAGCAGTGACCCGTCGTCACGGACCACCACCAGCGGGGCCTCGTCGATGTTGTGCTCGGCGGCCTGGAGACGGCCGACCACGGCGCCCATCAGGTCGCTCTGGGTCACCAGGCCCTGGATCTCGCCGTACTCGTCCACGACCAACGCCAGCGACTGCTGTTCTTCGCGGAAGATCTCCAGCAGTTTCATCGCATGGGTGGACTCGGAGACGAACAGCGGTTCGCGCAGCTTGATGAAGAGGTCCGGCTTCGCCGCGCCAAGCGCCGGCAGCAGCGACTTCACCTCCAGCACGCCGACCACGTCCTGGTCGCTGCCGCGATAGACCGGGAAGCGCGAGAACGCGGACTCGTGCATCGTTTCCAGGTTGTCCTCGTAGGAGGCAGCGGCATCCAGCCAGACGATCTTCTTGCGCGGGGTCATCAGGCTGTCGGCGGTGCGGTCGCCCAGGCGCAGCACACGGTTGACCATGTTGCGCTCGTCGGCGTCGATCACGCCGGCCTCGTGCCCCTCGGAGACCAGCATGCGGATTTCTTCTTCGCTGACGGTGGTCGCTTCGTCGTTGCCCAGACCCAGCAGGCGCAGGACCAAGCGCGTGCTGTGTGAGAGCAGCCATACGAAGGGGAAGGCGATCTTCGCCAGCCAGCCCATCGGCACCGCGACGAATCCGGCGATCTTTTCCGGCGCGGTGATCGCCAGTCGTTTCGGCACCAGCTCGCCGAAGATCAGCGTGAGGAAGGTGATCAGGGCCACGGCAAGCGTCTTGCCTATCAGCTCCGACCACGGCTGCGGCTCGCCGACGAGGGTGAAGCTGGCCGAAAGTGAAGGGAACACGCCCTGCAGCCAGCCAGCGATGGCCATGCCGATGGCTTCGCCGCCGAACAGGCCTGTGAGAACGCCGATCAGGGTGATGCCGATCTGGACCGTGGACAGGAAGCTTTCGGGCTTCTCGGACAGGTCCAGTGCGCGCTGGGCGCGGTGACTGGTCTGCGCCATCTGCTTGAGCCGGCTCTTGCGCGAAGTCATGACCGACATCTCGGACATGGCGAAGAAGCCGTTCAACAGCACCAGGGCAAAAACAACGATCAGCTCAAGCACGGGAGCCTCCGTTCAACGCGGGGAGGGCCGGCAGGGCGGGCGGGGTCTGTCGCGGGGGACAGTGGGGGGGGGTAGGGTCGTCGTCCATAGGGTGCACCCCAGGGGGCGCGGGGCGAGTTTAGCAAACGGTCCCGTGCACGAGACGCGAAGCTGAACAAGACGTTTGGCTAATGGCGCCCTCGGAAACCCTTGTCGCGGGCAGGCCGGGCTGTCCGTCGGAGTCACGAAACGGTCATAATTCCGCCCCTGAAGCCGTCCATCCCGTGACGGTGGGACCGCCCGATGTTCTCCCTCCAGACGATCTTCGGCTCCGGCCAGCAGTTCTACACGCTGTTGGACGAGGCCGCCCAAGCCGCCCACGACAGCACCAAGGCCCTGCACACCATGATGAAGGCCACCGACCGCCAGCCGGCGCTCGATGCCTTCAAGCTGGCGCGCCTGCGCGAGCGCGCGGCCTCGGACAAGATCGGCAAGGCGCTGGTGGACAGCTTCATCACCCCGATCGAGCGCGAGGACATCGAGGCGCTGGGTTCGGCGCTGTACAAGATCCCCAAGCAGGTCGAGAAGTTCGCCGACCGCTATTCGCTGGCCATCCAGCACCTGGACGGCATCGACTTCGCGCCGCGCGCGGCGATGCTGGAGCAGGCGGCGTCGGTCGTCGTGGAGATGGTCCACGAGATCAAGAAAATGAACATCGACCGCATGACCTCGCTCAACGAGAAGCTGCGCGCGATCGAGAACGAAGCCGACCGGCTGATGCTGGAGCTGTACCGCGACATCTATTCCGGCCGCCTGGACCACCTGCAGATGTTCCTGCTGAAGGAATTCTTCGAGATCCTGGAAAAGGCCATCGACCGCTGCCGCGAGGCCGGCGTGGTGGCGTACCAGATCGTCCTCAAGAACAGCTGACGGGTCGCGCCCATGCTTACCCTCGTGCTGGTGGTGATCTTCGCCGCGCTCGTCTTCGAGTTCATCAACGGCTTCCACGACACCGCCAACTCCATCGCCACGGTCGTCGCCACCAAGGTGCTGTCGCCGGGCCAGGCGGTGATGCTGGCCGCCGGCATGAACCTGATCGGTGCGCTGACCGGCACCGCGGTCGCCAAGACGATCGCCTCGGGCCTGATCGATACCAACGTGGTGCAGGTCACCTCGCAGGTGATCCTGTGCGCCCTGCTGGGCGGCATCATCTGGAACCTCATCACCTGGTGGAAGGGCCTGCCGTCCTCGTCCTCGCACGCGCTGATCGGCGGCCTGTGCGGTGCCGCGCTCGCGGCCGCGCACAACGACTGGGCCGCATTGATCTGGTCGCAGGCGGCCGGCGACTGGACGCAGAACAAGGGCATCCTCTGGAAGGTCGTGCTGCCGATGATCACCTCGCCGGTCGCGGGTTTCCTGCTCGGCATCGTGGTGATGGTGGCGCTGTGGGGCCTGATCGTCCTGCTGGCGCGCATGGGTGGCTGGCTGGGTCGCCTGGCGCGGCCGCACTTCGTCAACAGGTTCTTCGGCAAGGCGCAAATCCTGTCGGCCGCCTACATGGGGTACGCGCACGGCCACAACGACGCGCAGAAGACCATGGGCATCATCGCGCTGACCCTGTTCGGCGCCGAAGCGACCGGTGCGCTGGACAACCTGCCGGGCTGGCTGGCGTTCCTGCATCCCGGGAGCGCGGGCGAGCAGGACATCGCGATGTGGATCGTCATCACCTGCGCCATCGTGATGGCGCTGGGCACGGCGTCGGGTGGCTGGAAGATCATCAAGACGCTGGGCCACAAGATGGTGAAGCTGCACCCGATCAACGGCTTCGCCGCGGAAACCAGCTCGGCCACGATCCTCACCGTGGCCGCGCACTTCGGCATGCCGGTCTCGACCACGCACAGCATCTCCACCGCCATCATGGGCGTGGGCTTCGCGAAGAACCCGCGCGCGCTGAAGTT
The DNA here is from genome assembly GCF_001427585.1 of Pseudoxanthomonas sp. Root630. Lineage (GTDB taxonomy): Bacteria > Pseudomonadota > Gammaproteobacteria > Xanthomonadales > Xanthomonadaceae > Pseudoxanthomonas_A. The sequence continues at coordinate 405,412 of NZ_LMGY01000001.1, forward strand.
CAGCGTCATCGAACGCATCCTGTGGGCATGGGTGCTGACGATTCCTGCGGCGGGCGGTATTGCCTACGGCCTGCTGCGTTTGCTGGAGTCGATCGGCTGGGCGTGATGCCTCCGCGCATGCGTTGAAAAAGAAAACGCCGGGCTTGCCCGGCGTTTTCCATTGGCGTCCGCGATGGCGGGCCGCGGCGCGCCCTACAGCAGGTCGCCTTCCGCGGAAAGCGCGCGCTCCATGCTGTCGCCCAGGCCACCGATCTCCAGCACCAGGCGGTCCACTTCCGCCGGGCTCAGGCTCTCGTAAGGGCGGTTCTCGCACAGCTGCAGGTAGGGCACGCCGTCGAGTTCGCCGATGGCCAGGTAGCCCACGCTGCTCTGCCAGTTGAATGTCAGCGCGCGCCGGGCATCGATGCCGGTCATCGGTGCGATCACGGTGCTCACGCGCAGGTAGCCGCGCTCGTCGTCGTTGCCCAGTTCGGACAGGAAGATCGCCTGGTGCCGTTTACCGTTGCCCAGCGACAGTTCCACGCAGGCCACGAAGGGATCGTGCATGGTGACCTTGTAGCCGGAAGAATTCAGGTGGCCGCGAACCTGTTCGAAGTTTTCCATGGCGTGCTCCGGTGTTGCCGATGCCGCTATGCTAATCCGGCATGAGCGCCAAGTCTCCCGAAGACCGCATCCTGGCTGCGATCCGCGCGATCCCGCGCGGACAGGTGGCCGGCTATGGCGAAGTCGCGTACCGCGCGGGCCTGCCCGGGCGGGCACGGCTGGCAGCGCGCATCCTCAGCCAGAACGACGATCCTGGGCTGCCTTGGCACCGCGTGCTGCGCTCGGATGGGCGCATCGCATTCCCGGAAGGCTCGCGGGCGTATCGCGAGCAGAGCCAGCGCCTGCGCGCGGAGGGCGTGAAGGTGGAGAACGGGCGGGTGAAGCGTCCGCGCAAGGCCGACACCCTCGACGAGGCGCTGTGGGGTCCCGGCCAGCCTTAACGTGACACAAGTATCATGGCGGCATATGACATGAGGACCGCCATGTTTCCCCGTTTGCTTCCCGTCACCCGCAACCTGTTGATCGCCAATGTCGCCGTCTACTTCCTGCAGCTCTTACTGGGCGGGGCGTTCGAGACGTTGTTCGCACTGAGGCCGGTCGGGTATGGCTTCATGCCATGGCAGTTGCTGACTTACGGCTTCATGCACGATCCGTCGGGCGTTGCGCACCTGGCGTTCAACATGCTCGCGCTGTGGATGTTCGGCAGTCCGCTGGAGCAGACCTGGGGCGCGAAGCGTTTCCTCACCTATTACCTGGTCTGCATCGTCGGCGCCGGTCTGCTGCAGCTGGGCGTCGGCTGGTGGATGGTGAGCAGCGGCGGCATGCCGTACCCCACGCTGGGTGCGTCCGGCGGTGTGTTCGGCCTGTTGCTGGGGTACGGGATGCTGTTCCCCGACAACCGCATGATCATTTTCCCGCTGCCGATGGCGATCCGTGCGCGCACCCTGGTGATCATCTACGCCGTACTCGCCCTGCTGATGGGGTTCACCGGCCTGCAACCGGGCGTGGCCCATTTCGCGCACCTGGGCGGCATGGTGTTCGGCTGGCTGATGATCCGCTACTGGCGCGGCCAGCCGCCATTCGGGCGCGGCCGGCGCGGTCCGCCCCGCATGCGTATCGTCAAGTGATCGGTGGATGAAGAAAGGCGCGGAATTCCGCGCCTTTCTTTTGTCCCGCGGTTAACGGCGGAACTCAGCGCCAGACGCGGATCTGTTCGGCCTCGTTGGCCTGCATCGGCTGGCCGGCCTTGCAGGTGAACGCCTGCGCGAAGGACGGCTGCTGGGTCAACGGGCCGTTGGCACGCCACTGGCCGGGTGCATGCACATCCACGGCGGCACGCTGCGCCGCCTCGGTCTCCGAGAGGTTCTGCGCCCACAACGTGGCCCAGGCCTTGTAGAACGACTGCTTCGCTGCGGCGCTGGCCTGCGGTTCGGCGGTCGCGAACGCATCCCACGCCAGCTCGACGCCCGCGAGATCGGCGAGGTTCTCGTCCTGCGTGAGCGCTCCATTGACCTTGACGTTCTTCAGGTCGGGATAGGCGTAGGCGCCGTACTGCGTGGCGACCTTGCTGCCCAGGGCATTCCATGCCGCCACGTCGGCCGGGCTCCACCAGTCGCGCAGCTGGCCCTTCGCATCGACCATGCGGCCCTTGCTGTCGAAGCCGCGGCTCAGCTCGTGGCCGACCAGTGCGCCGAACGCGCCGTACTGCACGGCCGCCGGCTGCTTCGCATCGAAGATCTCTTCCTGCAGGACGGCAGCGGTGACGATCAGGCGGTTCTGCGCCAGGTCGTAGGCCAGCGCCGGTTGCTGCGGCAGCACGTCCCAGCGGCGGTCGGCGTTGCCCTTGCCGATGCGCTTCATCTCTTCGCGATGGCGCCACGTGGACGCGATCAGGATGTTGCCGCCGAAGCTGCCGCGACCCATCGGCTGCACGGTGTAGTCGAGGTCGCGCCTGGGCGTGCTGACTTCGATCTTCAGCTTGTCCAGCTTCGCCTTGCCTTCGGCCTTGGCGGTGTCGCTCAACCAGCTGCTGCGCTCGATGCCGCGGCCCAGTGCATCACGCACCTGGCCGGCGATCTGTTCGGCGCGGCGCTTGTGGTCGGACGGCACGTAACGCTCGGCGTATTCCTTGCCCAGCATCGGGCCGGCGGCGAGGTTGATGGCGTCGAGCACCTGGCGCCAGCGCGGGGCCGGCGCGGCCTCGCCACGCAGCACGCGGCCACGGAAGTCGAACTCCGCGTCGCGGAATGGTTTGGCCAGGTACGGCGCCATCGCATCGCCCACGCGCCAGCGCAGGTACGCCTTCCACTGGTCGGGCTTGAGGCTGGCGACCAGACCGTCGAGGCGCTTGAACAGGGCAGGATCGGCGAGCGAGACGGTGTCGTCGTTCACGCCCTGCGCTTTCAGGAAGGCATCGAGTTGCAGGTTGCGGTACTGCTTGCCCAGGTCCTTGGTCGGCACGGGGGCGTAGTTGGCGAACGGGCTGCGCAGGTCGACGATCGGCTTGGACACCTGGGCCAGGCGCGATTCGAGGTCGATCACCAGGGCGGACTCGGCATCCAGCTTCGCGGCCGGCGTGCCGGTCAGGGCCAGCACCTGCTTCACATAGGCGCGGTAACGGCCCAGCAGCTCGCGGGTGTCGGCGTCGCTGCGGGTGTAGTAGGCGGGGTCGGGCAGGCCCAGGCCGCCCTGCATGAAGTAGCCGATGTGGCGGTCCAGCGCCTGCAGGTCCACGTCCGGGCTGAAGTTGAACGCCACCGGGACACCGACCTGGTGCAGCGCGGCGATGGCCGGCGCGACGTCCTTGGGCTTCTTGATGGCGTTGATGCGGTCCAGCAGCGGGGCGATGGGCTTGGCGCCATCGGCTTCCACGGCGGCTTCGTCCAGGCCGCTGGCCCAGAAGTCGCCCAGCAGCTTCTGCACGTTGCCCTGCGGCGACTTCATCGCCGCGTCGAGCAGGGCGCGCTGCTGCTCCAGGGTGCGCTCGCGGAAGGCGCCCAGCACGCTCACGCCGCCTTCGCCGGCGGGGACGGGGTGGTTCTTCAACCAGGCGGCATTCGTGGCGGTGTAGAAGTCGGTGCACTCCGCGCTGACGGCGGGGGCACGCGCGGCGCGCTTCTTGCGCTGCGCATCGGCGTCCGGGGCGCCCAGGGCCAGGACCAGGGCAAGAGCGATCAGGGTGGGACGGCCGAGTGCGGTGCGCGGGAGGGACATCAGGGGGGTTCCGTGATTCAGGGGTCGGGCGATTCTAGCAAGCACCTCCGGGTTAAGCCTTTTGCGAGCGACAAAACTTTCGACCAAGGTGGCGAATATTCTGGCAGCCTGTCACAGCTCTCGCAGATTGATGAAATGCACATTCACTAATCAAAAATAGAAGAGGCCTGAATAATCAGGCCTCTTGTTAGTCAACGTAACGTACACGCGAAGTTGAAGTAGGGCATGTTTGTAGAGCTGGATGTGCCCGGCGTACAGGAGTTGCCCCCCTCACTTCTGTTGTCCATGGACGATCTGACTTCAGTGCGGATTTGTGAGCTTGCGATGTTTGCTCCGCAAACTAGTTCGACGTCATTCTTGCTTAGTTCCTTCATTTTGTACTCCTGAATGTGGCTTCTTGCCACTAGAAGAAACTAGCTCGAACAATCACAGTTCCGCAATTTACATTTGCGTTTACCAGATCACGACCTGCTGGTCGCCGCCACGCACCATCGCGTCGCCCGCCTTGCAGGAGAACGCCGCCGCGAACGTGGGCAGGTTGGACGGCGCGCCGATGGCGCGGAACTGCGCCGGGGCGTGCTCGTCGGTGGCGATGCGGTTCTTCAGTTCTTCCGGGGTGAAGTTGCGGCGCCACACGGTGGCCCAGTTGAGGAAGAAGCGCTGGTCGCGGGTCAGGCCGTCGGTCTTCGGGTCCGGCGTATTGCCCGCCGCCGCCTTCATCGCGTCGTAGGCCGTGGCCAGGCCGCCCAGGTCGGCGATGTTCTCGCCCAGGGTGTGGTTGCCGTTGATCTTCTGGCCGTCGGCGGTGCGGTAGCCGTCGAACTGCGCCACCAGCTTGCCGGTCAGCGCCTTGAAGCCCTTGGAATCGGCAGCGCTCCACCAGTTCTCGAACTTGCCGGTGGCACCGAAGCGGCTGCCCTGGTCGTCGTAGCCGTGGGTCATCTCGTGGCCGATCACCGCGCCGATGCCGCCGTAGTTCATTTCATCCGTGGCGTTCGGGTCGAAGAACGGCGGCTGCAGGATGGCGGCCGGGAACACGATCTCGTTCTGCAGCGGGTTGTAGTACGCGTTGACCATCTGCGGCGGCATGCCCCACTCGGTGCGATCGACCGGCTTGCCGATCTTGCCGAGGTTCCACTTGTAGTTGAACTCCATCGCCGACAACACGTTGCCGATGTAGCTGTCGCGGCTGGTGGACAGGCCGGTCCAGTCGCGCCACTTGTCGGGGTAGCCGATCTTGGTGGTGAAGGCGGCCTGCTTTTCCATCGCCTTGGCCTTGGTCTCGTCGCTCATCCACGACAGGGACTGGATGCGCGCCTTCAACGCCGTGCCCAGGTTGGCCACCAGCTTCTCCATCTTGGCCTTGGACTCTTCCGGGAACGCGACCTTCACGTACATCTGGCCCAGCGCTTCGCCGCTCTGGCCTTCGATGGTGGAGAGCACGCGCTTCCAGCGCTGTTCGATCTCCTTCTGGCCACGCAGCGTCTTGGCGTAGAAATTGAAGTTCTCGTTGGCGAAGGCGTCGCTCAGGTAGGGCGACGCGCCGTCGATGGTGTGGAAGCGCAGGTAGGCGCGCCACGCGGCCGGGTCGGTGTCGCCCAGCATCTTGCTGACTTCCTGGTGGAACGCCGGCACGGCCAGCGAGAACTTCTCCTGCGGCGCCACGCCCTGCGATTCGAAGAACTTCGTCCACGAGAAGTTCGGGGTCAGCTTGTCGGCGTCGGCCAGCGTCACCGGGTTGTAGTAGATCGACACGTCACGCGACATTTCTTCGCGCGACTTCGACACCTTCGCCAGGCGCGTCTCGAACGCCATGATGTCGGCCGCCTGCTTCTGCGCGTCAGCCGTGGCCACGCCGGAGAGCTCCAGGACCTTGGCGATGTGCGCCACGTAGGCGTCGCGGATGTCCTTCTTGTCGGCGTCGAAGTAGAAATTCTTGTCCGGCAGGCCCAGACCGCCCTGGAAGGCGTAGGCCAGGTTGGTGTCGGGCTTGTCGAAGTCGGCTTCGGCGCCGAAGCCGAACAGGAACGCCTGGCCCTTGGCCGCGGATTCATTGAGGTACGCCACGATGGCGTCCTTGTCCTGCAGGCCGTCGATCGTCTTCAGCACGGGGACGATCGGCTCGATGCCCTGCGCGTTGACCTTGGCCTCGTCCATGCCGGTGGACCACAGGTCGCCGACGATCTTCTCGACACCGGTCGCGCCGGCGTGCGCGGCGGCCTGCTCGGCCAACTGCTTCTGCACGGCGGTGGAGCGTTCGGCCAGCATCTCGAAGGCGCCCCAACTGGTGCGGTCGCTCGGGATCGCATTGGCGGCCAGCCACTTGCCGTTGGCGTAGCCGGCGAAGTCGGCGCAGGCATTCTTGGTGGTGTCGAGGTCGCCGATCTGGAAACGGTTGACGCCCGGCAGGGTGCTTTCGTCCAGCTTGAGTTCCAGCGCGTCAGGCGCCTTCGCGGCCGTGTCGGCGGCCGGGGCGGCCTCTTCCTTCTTGGCGCACGCGGCCAGCGCGGCGGCCACGGCGAGCGAAAGCATCAGGATCTGGGGTTTGCGGGCAATCACGGTCTACTCCGGCCCCGGGCAGGGGCAATGGAAAAAAGGAACCCCCAGGCGGGGGCGTGCGGGGACTCTACGCCTGCCCGGATGAGGGCAGGTGTGTCGAAGGTCATGGGTGCACACCCGGAAACCGGTGGTAGACGCATCGCCTTCAGCCTTGCGCCATCGGGCGGGCCCAAACGGCCGATTTCGCCCCCCGGCAGGCCGCATACTCGCCGTCAGGCGGAGGAGGGCGAACCCATGCAGGTCCATTTCCATGGCGCGGCCGGCGAGGTCACCGGCTCGATGCACCTGGTCGAAGCGGCGGGCAAGCGCGTGCTGCTGGATTGCGGCCTGATCCAGGGCAGCCGGGAGGCGGAGGCGCGCAACGCCGAGCCGTTCCCCTTCGATCCCTCGACGCTCGATGCGCTGGTGCTGAGCCACGCCCACATCGACCACATCGGGCGCGTGCCGCTGCTGGTGAAGCGCGGCTTCCGGGGGCCGATCCACACCCAGCAGGCCAGCGCCGAACTGATGCCGATCATGCTGGCGGATGCGGCCTCGCTTTCCGAGTCCGAGGCCGAGCGCGCGAATCGACACCTGCGCAAGGGCGACGCGCCCGTCGAACCTTTGTTCGCTGCCGAAGACGTGCGGCAGGCGATGCAGCAGGTGCAGCCGCTGCCGTACGACACGCGCACGACGATCGTGCCGGGTGTGGACATCGCCCTGCGCGACGCCGGCCATATCCTGGGCTCGGCGATCGTCGAACTCTGGGCCGACGGCCGCAAGCTGGTGTTCTCCGGCGACCTCGGGCCGAAGGGCACGCCGATCCTGCGTGACCCCGCCGTGGTGCGCCAGGCGGACCTGCTGCTGATGGAATCCACCTACGGCGACCGCAACCATCGCGACCGCCCGGAGACCGTGCGCGAACTGGGCGATATCTTCGAGCATGCCTGGCGCGACCGCGGCAACGTGCTCATCCCCGCGTTCGCGGTGGGCCGCACGCAGGAATTGCTGTACTGGTTCGCGCGCAACTGGGATGCGTGGAAGCTCGCACGTTGGCGGATCTTCCTCGACAGTCCGATGGCAGCGAAGGTGGTGAACGTCTACGCGCGCCACCATGGCCTGTTCGACGAGGATGCGCGCCGGGTCTGGTCGCAGTCGCCCAATCCGTTCCGCCTGCCGAACCTGCATGTCGCCGAGACCACCCAGCAGTCGATGGCGATCAACCAGGTCGAGAACGGCGCGATCATCATCGCCGGCTCCGGGATGGCGAACGGGGGCCGCATCCAGCATCACCTGCGCTACAACATCGGCCGCCGCAATGCGCACGTGGTGTTCGTCGGCTACCAGGCGGAAGGCACGCTGGGCCGGCGGTTGGTGGATGGTGCCGCGTGGGTCCGCATCCATGGCCGCGACTATCGCGTCAACGCGCAGCGCCACACGGTGGGCGGGCTGTCGGCGCATACCGACCAGCGCGGGTTGATGGAGTGGTATGGCCAGTTCCAGCCTTCGCCCCCGCTCGTGCTGGTGCATGGCGAGGACAAAGCGCGTGAAGCACTGGCGGGCGAGATCGGCGAGCGGCACGGTGCGCCGGTGGACCTGGCGCGTCCCGGGATGGTGGTGGACGTCTAGGCCGGCAGGCCGGCGTCGCTCAGATCCGCGTGGCGGAGACGCCGACCGGTTCGTGCTCGCCGGTATGGCTGAAGCTGCGGTTCCGGCCGGTCTGCTTGGCGCGGTAGAGCGCGGCATCGGCGCGGTCGAAGACGTCCTCCGGGCCCAGGTCGTCGCCGGACTGGAACGTGTGGATGCCGATGCTGGCCGTGAACGGCGGCGACGCGCTCGCGTTGGCGCCATGGGGTTTGCGGCCCAGGTTGGCCAGGTCCACATGGATCGTGGTCGCGATGGTCGCCGCCGCCTGTGCGGAAGTTTCCGGCAGCAGCACGGCGAACTCGTCGCCGCCCAGGCGCGCGACCAGATCGCGCGGGCGACGTGCCCGGCTGCGCAGCACGCGGCCGAGCGCCTTCAGCGCCGCGTCGCCTGCCGTGTGGCCCTGGCTGTCGTTGAGCTGCTTGAAGTGGTCGATATCCATCACGAGCAGCGACAGCGGCTGGCCACTGCGACGAGCGACGCGTAGCTCCTGATCCAGCGCCTGGTCGAAGCGGTTGCGGTTGGCCAGGCCGGTCAACGCATCGGATTGCGCCTGCTTGTGCGTGCGCCGCAGCAGCCGGTAAAGCCACAGGGATGCGCCCAACGCCAAGACCAGCAGCGCCGGCACCGGCGAGAACCAGGTGTGGCCGTACCGCAGCAACAGCACGGCGAGCACCAGCGCCGCCACCATGGTCAACACGGTCGGCAGCCATACGCGACGCAGGCCCGGGAGTATCGACAGCAGCAGCGGCAGGGCGGCCAGGAGGGCGGCCAGGAGGGCCTGTCCGCCTTCGCCCATCGGCGTGATGGCGGCATCCTTCAACAGCATGTTCAAGAGATTGGCCTGGTAGTCCGCGCCGCTCATGCTGGCGGTGAGCGGCTGGCCGGGAGCGCGCGCGATCTGGCCCATGCCGGTCGCGTTCACGCCGACCACGATCCAGTTCCCGCGCAGCAGCGAGGTCGGTATACGCTGGTTGAGCACGTCGGTGTAGGAGACATGCCGGAAGGCATTCGGCGGCGACGTGAACGGAATGCGCACTTCGTGGTCCCGCACCCAGTCGGTGTCCGATGCGGGGGGCAGCTCCGTGGCCACCAGGCGCCGCCCGGGCAGTTCCGTGCTGGCGCCACTGGGCTGGTCGAGTTGCAGCAACGCCAGGGCCAGGGCGGGCCAGTGCGGGGATCCCAGGCCCGCGCGCAGGTAGACGCTGCGGGCGACGCCGTCCTCTTCCAGCGCCATTTCGGCGTGGCCCAGCGACGCCGCCGATGCGGCGAACTCGGGGATCGGCATCAGCTCCACGCTGGGGCCATTGCGTTGCACGGGTTCCGCGAACACCGGTAGCACGACCCGCCCGCTGCGGCCGATCGCGCGCGCCAGCAGAGCGTCGCCTTCCGGATCGAAGAGCGCCGGCTCCGACAGCAGCACATTGAAGGCGATGCCCTTTGTCTCCGCCAGGCGCAGGCGATCGATCAACTGCGCGTGTACGCGTCGCGACCAGGGCCAGCGACCGAGTTCGGCCAGGCTCTTCTGGTCGATGTCCACCACCACGATGCGCGGATCCGCATCGGGCGCCGCTCCGCGCACCAGCCGGTCGTAGAGCCAGGCGTCCGGCGTGGCCGTCAGGCCCGACAGCGTCACCAGCACCGCGAGCGCGGCCGCGCCCACCGCCGTCAGCAGGCGGGCTTTCCATTTGGTCGCGGGCGCAGGGGTGCTCACAAGGCGAGCAGTATGAGCAACGCCCCCGCCCCAGCGCCAATCCTGCAGAAGCGGCAGGGCACTTCGACCGCCTGCGGGCGGGGGAAAGGCCCTTCGAAGCCGTCCACGTCGATGGTCTGGGCACGCAGGTACCAGATGCCGCTCCGCAGGCGGGGCAGGGTGATTTCTGCCTCGCCGACGGTCTTGTCCACGGTCACTTCCCGGAAATCGGCGGTCCGCGACATCTGGAAGCGGTAGCGCTGCCCCGGCTGGCCTGCGGGCCAGCGGAACGTCACCTGCCGGGTGTTCCCGGCTTCGGCGGCATGCCTGTCGATGGCGGTGACTTCGGCCATCGGTCGCAGGGTGAAGGCGATGGCGTCGCCGAAAGGCCCCGTCGTGCCCGCGCGGTCCACGCTGCGGATGCGCCAGTGGTAGTCGCCCGGCGGGATGGCGCCCAGGGTGGCCGTGGTGGCGTCTTTCACGCGCGCCTGGGCGATCGGCTGGGTGAAGCCTGCCGCGCCGGCGACTTCATAGTCGTAGGCCGCCGCACCCGGTGCACGCGTCCAGCTCAGCGCCACGTCGTGCGTACGGACCACGCTGGATGCCGCGGGGGCGATGGAGTATGGCGGCTGGAGCAGGCCGTCCACTTGCAGGTGCGCGACGGCATCGCGGCCCTCCAGCCCTTGCGCATCGATGCCGCGTACGCGCACGTAGTAGCTGCCTTCCTCGAGCGGCGGCAACGTGTAGTCGGGCGTGTCGACCTCGACGTCCAGCCGCAGGCTGTCGAAACGCGGGTGCTCGCTGATCTGGACGCGGTACTGGCGCGCGCCCGCCACGGCAGGCCAGGCCAGCGGGGCGCGCGTCACCTGCGGCGCCGGCACGAGCCTGGACAGATCCGGTGCGCCGAGGAGGGTAACCGGTGTCACTTCGGTTTGATCATGCGCGACCACGGTGCCATAGCCGCGCTGCACCAGTGCGCTGCGGGCCCCGGCACTGACCGCCACCCGTCCCTCCAGCACCTCGGTCTGTGTGCCTGCCGCATTGGCTTCAACGCGGAACTGCGTGCCCCGCACCGCTGAAGACGCACTGGGCGTATCGACGATGAAGTTCGCCGCAGGGCCCCGCAGGTGGCGTACGTCATTGCCGATGCGTCCGCGCTGCAGGCGCAGGCGCGTGTCGGCGATGCCGGACCGCCCGAGACGCGTCAGTCGCTCCAGCAGCAACTCGCTGTCGCCGAGCAGCAGCAGGCGCGAGCCGTCCGCGAATTGCAGGCTGAGGGAGGCTTCCGGTGTCGTCTCCACCACGGCCCCGCTGCCGAGCGACATGCCGGCCGTCACCGGCGCGGCACGGCCGGCCGTGGTCCGGGTCGAGGCGTCGCCGTTGACGGCGACGACTTTGGCGCGCGCTGGCTGGCGGTGCAGCCATTGCACCGGAATGCGGAGCGTGCTTCCAGGCGTGAGCCGATAGGGGTCGGCGACGCGGTTGTGCTCCTGCAGGCGTTGCCAGGGCACGGAGGGGGCGAGGTATTCACCCGCAACGTCCCACAGCGTGTCGCCCGGACGCACGCGATACGTCCAGTCCTGCGCTGTCGCCGGGCATACCAGGGCCAGCAGGAGCGCCAGTGCTCCCGCCCGCCATCCCATCCGTTGGATCGTCCGCTTCTGCATCGTTGCCCCCGCTGTCACAAAAGTGTTGCGTCGGTCACAATTATAGAAGAAACGTTGCATTGCACTGGCCGGTGAGAAGCCTTTCTCACGTCACATTAGTCCTGATCGTGAGACGCGTCCTGCATCAGGGCTCCGCACCCCACAGGGCTGCGATCCGTCGTGCGAGCGGGTAAGGCTCAGGGCCGTCGCGGTTGGTCAGTACGACGACGGTGAGATGGCGATCCGGGAACCGCAGCAACACGTTGCGGAAGCCGATGCTCTCGCCGGAATGCCAGCGCATGCGGCCCTGCAGCCGCCAGCCGAACCCATAGTGCGCCACGTCCGTTTCGGTGGTCGCGGTAGCGGGTCGCACCGCCAGCGCACGTGACGCCGCCGACAACAGCCGTTCGTCGTACCACGCCGCATCCCACCGCGCGAGATCGGTGAGCGAGGAATAGATGCCGCCATCGCCGAGCACGGCGCTCGTCGTGCTCTGGTCCGTTCTCCGCCATTGGCCATCCACGAGGCTGTAGCCGTACGCGCGCGATGCGACGGCAGGTCCATCGTCCTCCCGCGCGAGCGTCTGCGTCATGCCGAGCGGCGAGAACACGCGCGCATGCAGGAACTCGGCGAAGCGTTTCCCCGACGCGCGTTCCACCACCAGGGCCAGCAGCGCATAGCCGCTGTTGCTGTAGCGGTAACCGCTGCCGGACGCGAAGTAGAGGCGATCCTCGCGCGCCAGCAGGCGCAGCACGTCGGCGTCGTGCACCTGCCCGGTTTGGCCGTCGGGGATCAGGTCTTCGTAGTCGATCAGCCCCGAGGTGTGGCTCAACAGGTGGCGTAGCGTCACGGCGTCCGCTGACGCCGGCAACGTGGGCAACCATCGCCTTACTGGATCGTCGAGCGTGAGGACACCATCCTCCATGAGCAGCAGCACGCATGCGGCGGTGAACTGCTTGCTGATGGACGCGAGCCGGTATTGCGTGGCGGGCGTGGCGTGGCGGCCGGTCTCGCGCTCGGCCATGCCGTAGCTGCGTTCGAACGCGGGCTTCCCGTTCTCCAGCACCAGCACCGATGCGCCCGGCGCGTCGCCGCCGTAGTCGCGCATCCATGCGTCTATCGTGGCATCGCGCGATGCGGCGCCTGCTTCACCCGTCGCCATCAGCATCACTCCCAGCGCCCAAGCGGTCTTCATTGCCGTCCCCGTGATGGAGCGAAGGAAGCCTAGCGCAAGTGGCGGGGGTCAGTCCGCCGCCGCTTCGTCGCGCAGCGCCTGCTCGCGGTCTCGCCCCAGGTAGAGGCGGATACCGTGGCGCATCAGGTACAACAGCGGGATCAACGCGATGGCAGCCAGCATCTTGTAGGCGTAGTTCACCGTGCTGACGGCGAGGAAGAGGGATGTCGGCCACTTCTGCGGCCCCAGCACGAAGGCGATGTAGATCACCACGAAGCTGTCCACCAGTTGCGAGATCGCGGTGGAGCCGGTGGCGCGCAGCCATACCCAGCGTTCGCCGGTGGCCTCGCGGATGCGATGGAACACGGAGACATCGATCAGCTGCCCGACCAGGAAGGCCACCACCGAGCCGGCGATGGTCCACATGCCCTGGCCGAAAATCGCGGCGAAGGCCTTCTGGTAGTCCGGCACGCCCTGCGCCTGCGCCGCCTCCACCCACCAGCCTGCCGGCGCCAGCGCGATGGCGGCGAAGGCGAAGAGAAAGCCATAGACGATCAGCGCCACCGCCAACCACGAGATGAAGCGCACGCCGCGCTTGCCGAAGAACTCGTTGATGGTGTCGGTCAGGATGAACACGAACGGCCACAGCAGCGTGCCTGCCGTGAAGCTGAGCGAGCCGGTCTGGCCGAACAGGTTCCATTCCAGCGGCGCGATGCCGAGCGTGTCTTCCAGGGCGAAGATCTTGACGCCGATGAACTCGGCAAGCACTGCGTTCGCGCAGAACACCGCCGCCAGCACGATGAAGAGACGGACCGCGCGATCGTCCAGCGTGCGCGGTGCGTTCATCGGTCAGCGATCCCCTGCGCGGGTGAAGGGCATCGCGTCGGGCGCCACGGCGCCGCCGGAGATGATGAAGCTCATCGCCTGGTCCACCGTCCAATCGGTCGGCGTGAGCAGCTCGACCGGCACGATTTCCAGGTAGCCGGAGGTGGGATTCGGCGTGGTGGGAACGTAGACCGCGGCCAGTTCGCGACCGCTGCCTTCCTCGCGCATCACGCGGGTGACGAGGCCGACCGATTTCATGTCCCGGTGAGGGAAGTCGATCAGCACCACGCGCTGCGTGCTGCCGGGCTTGGTCTCCAGCATGTCCAGCAGCTTGCGTGCGCTGGTATAGATGACGTTGGCCAGCGGCACCCGCGCGATCAGCGCCTCGAACCAGCGCAGCAGCCGTTGCCCGACGACGCGGCGCGTCAGCGCGCCAACCGCCAGGATCACGAACAGCGTGGCGACCATCGCGATCGTGTTCTGCACCCACAGGCCGTTGAACCAGCCCAGCGACTGCGGGAACGTCGCCGCGATGCGGTGCGACAGCGGCTCCACCCACGGCTTGCTGATGTCCGACAGGAGGACGAAGACGAACTTGATGACGACCCAGGTCAGCCAGATAGGCAGCAGGGTCAGCAGGCCGGTGATGAAGAGTTTCTGCACCGAGGCGCGGTGCGGGGGATGGTCGGGGGGCATGCGTCTATTGTAGGCCGCCGCGAGGCTGCGGCTGTAGCGCCATCGATGGAACGCCGTGGCGCCGTCCAGGGCTCAGCCGGCTGCCGTCCGCGCCTCGGGCTTCAGGCGCACGTAGATCTGCTTGCGCACGCGCGCGACGACTTCGTTCTGGGCGTTGAAGACGTCCGCGGGCATCCAGCGCAGGTGCTTCTGTCCGTTGGCCGCTTCGGCACGGATCTCCTGCAGTACGCGCTCGTCCAGGCGGAATTCGGCGTGCAGCGTGCCCTTGCCGGGCTTCACGAATTCGATCTCGGCGGCCTTGTCCCAGACGTAGTAATCCGGTCCCAGGCGCTCCTTGGCCAGGATCATCCAGAACGGATCGGTCATGGCGAACAGGCTGCCGCCGAAATGCGTGCCCACGTAGTTGCGATTCCAGGGCCGCATGCGCAGTTCGACGCGCGCGAAACTCCAGTCGTGGGCCATTTCGGTGACGTGGATGCCGCTGAGCAGGAACGGCGGCCAGACGTTGAAGACGTGCCGCAGGGTAGTGGGTTTCATGGGTACTGCGCGTGCAAGGGGTCGGTACGATAGGTGTCGGCGATCAGAACAGCAGAGAGGACATTTTCCGGCGGTACTGGCTGACGAGGGCGTCATCCTCGATCACCCGAAACGCGTCGATCAGGCTCTTGCGGGCGAGCCCCTCCTCGTAGGTGCGATCGCGCTTCAGCATCTCGAGGAACTGCTCGAGCGCTGGTTCCGACTCGCCAGCGACCAGTGCATGCACGCCCAGCAGGTGGCGTGAGCGCAGGTCGTCCGGATCGGCCTGGACGGCATTCCGAAGGGCCTCGGGCGACGGCGCGTCCTTCAGCGCCGCCGCGAAGCCCAAGCGCGCGCGCGCCTTCACGGCGCGGTCGTCGGTCGCGAGATTGGCCGGCAACGCATCCAGCAGGCGCTCGGCCTCGGAGGCTTCGCCGGTCTTCAGCAGCGCGAGCACCAGGTCCAGCTTGAGCTCTTCCTTGTCGGGCTCGGCGCTGATGGCCTCGCGCAGCGCGGCGACCTGGGCCTGGGGATCCAGGGGTGCCAGTTCTTCCTCGATCGGGCCGCCCTCGGCCGGCACGACGCCGTGCGACGCGAGGAACTCGCGCAGCTGGCCTTCGGGCAGGGCGCCGGGAAAGCCATCCACGATCTGCCCGCCCTGGACCAGGAAGACCGTCGGGACGGAACGGATCTGGAAGGCGGCCGCGATCTGCTGCTCCTTGTCGACATCGACCTTGGCCAGCACGAAGGCGCCGTTGTACTCGCCGGCGAGCTTCTCGAGGATCGGCCCCAGGGTCTTGCACGGGCCGCACCACGTGGCCCAGAAATCCACCAGTACCGGCACGTCCAGCGATTTGCGCAGGACGTCGGCCTCGAAGGTCTCGGTGGTGGCGTCGAAAACGTGGGGCAGCTCGCTCATCGGGCAGGTTCGTGGCTACGGGGAGTCGCGTTCACATGGTGGCGCGGGACGCAGGATACAAGGAGATGTAAAAAGCACTTGACATGAGTTGGGTTGAATGTAATGTATAAATTACATATTGTGCGGTGGAGGATACGTCATGGCATGGCGGCGTGGGGGATGGCTGGGATTGCTGGTGGTGGGGCTACTTGCGTTCTGGGCCCTGCTGGCGGGTCCGTCGACCCTGATGGGGTTCGACCTGGGCAAGGCGGGCACCGCGACGCTGGTGCTGGTGGCATGGGCCGCGCTGTACGCCATCTCGCGGATGCCGCAGGGCGAAGCCGAGCGCGGACTGTCGCCGGGCGAATGGCGGGCCTGGATCGGCGTGGCGTTCATGCTGGCGGCGACGGGCTACTTCCTCGCCCACGCGGATGTCTTCTCCGCTGCGCCCTTGCGGGAAAACCCGGATGCCTCGGCGGTGGGCCGGAACCTAGTGCTGTTGCTGGTGGCGTGGAGCGTGCTGTCCGGCGTGCTCGGCGCGCGCTGGAAGGGGCGCGTGCAGGAAGACGAGCGTGATCGCGACATCGAAAAGCAGGCCGCCGGCTGGGGGCGGGGTGCGCTGATCGCCTGCATCATCGGACTGGCGCTGATGCTGGCCTTCTCGCCGGTCGAGCGCCTGGCATGGGCGACCCCTTTCATGATCGCGAACCTGCTGGTGTTCGCGCTGATGTGGGGCTGGCTGTGCGAGTACGTCGCGACGGCGGTGATGTACTGGCGCGACCGGCGGGGGACCGCATGACCGGCACGCCCGTCGCCAACGACATCCGTCGCCTGCGTTTCGAACGGGGCGAAATGACCCAGCAGGCCCTCGCCGATGCCTGCGGGGTGACCCGGCAGACCATCATCGCGCTGGAGGCCGGGCGCTATGCGCCGTCGTTGGAGCTGGCGTTCCGCATTGCGCGGGCATTCGGTGTGGGGATCGAGCAGGTGTTCCGGTGGGAGGAAGCATGAGCAGGGCATGGCGATGGAGCGGACTTTCGGCGGCAATCGTGTTTGCCGCGGCGGTGTGCGGTTTCGGAATGGCGCTGTCCGGCTACTCGCAGGTCTGGCACCCGGTCGCGGTCCTTGGCGCGAAAGGCGTGCCGCACGCGCTCGGCTTCAATCTGCTCGGCTTCATGCTGACCGGCGCGCTCGCCGCCCTCGTGGCGCTGGACCTGCGCCATCGGCTGCCTGCCGGCACAGGGTGGCCTGCCCGCGTGGGCGCGCAGTTCCTGCTGCTGTCCGCATTGGGTTTCATCGGCCTGGGCGTGTTGCCGCTGGATCCCGGCGACCTGCACAACCACGCCAGCAGCCTGCATGCGACGGCGTGGCTGCTGTGGTGGGTGGCGTTCGTGCCCGGCGCAGTGCTGTTCGCCTTCGGCATGCGTGGGCGGACCGGGTGGCGTCCCGCCGTGACGGCGAGCGTGATCGCCGCCGTGATCGTGCTGTTCAGTGCGCTGATCGCGGTCGCGTTGATGCCGGCAGGCATCGCGCAGCGGCTGGGTTATGCCGCGTGGCTGCTGTGGATGTGCGTGGCGGCCTGGAGACGGTAGTCCGCTGCCAGGCCGTGCGACCGCTCACGGCTGGCGATAGACCTTGCCGTCCTTCATCACGAAATCGACCTTCAGCACGGCGTTGATGTCGTCCACCGGATTGCCCGGCACGGCGACGATGTCCGCGCGCTTGCCGGCTTCGATCACGCCCTGGTCGTCCACGCCCAGCACCTCTGCCGCGCGGATGGTCGCCGCCTGCAGCGCGTAGGCGGCAGGCATGCCTGCTTCGACCATGTAGACGAACTCGCGCGCGTTGTCGCCGTGCGGCCCCACGCCCATGTCGGTGCCGAAGGCGATCTTCACGCCGTTGCGGTAGGCCTTGCCGGCGGTTTCCTGGATCAGCGCGCCAATGCGTTGCGCCTTCGGCCGCACCACGGCGGGGAAATAGCCGTCGATCTTCGCCTTCTCGGCGACGAAGCGGCCGGCCGAGATCGTGGGCACGTACCAGGTGCCGTGCTGCTTCATCAGCCGCATCACCTCGTCGTCCATGTAGGTGCCATGTTCGATGCTGGTGACGCCGCCGAGGATGGCGCGCTTCATGCCCTCCTTGCCGTGCGCATGCGCCGCGACGCGGAAGCCGTAGTCGCGCGCGGTGTCGACGATGGCCTTCACCTCCTCGACGGTGAACTGCGGCGCGTCGCCGGACTTGGCGTAGCTCAGCACGCCGCCGGTGGCGGTGATCTTGATGACGTCGCTGCCGTCCTTGTAGCGCTGGCGCACGGCCTGGCGTGCGTCGTCGATCGAGTTGATGACGCCTTCGGTCGGGCCGGGCGGGCCCATCAGGTGTGCCAGATGGGTGTTGAAGCCGTTGGTGGGGTCGGCATGGCCGCCGGTGGTGGCGATCGACGTGCCCGCGGCGAAGATGCGCGGGCCCTTCACCGTGCCCTGGTTCACGGCGTCGCGCAGATGCAGCGTCACCTCACCCCCGAGGTCGCGCACGCTGGTGAAGCCGGCCATCAGGGTCTTTTCGGCGTAGCCCACCGAGCGATAGGCGAAATCCACCGGATCCAGGCGGAAGCCCTCCGAATAGCTCTGCGGGCTGGATTCGCCGTCCAGATGGACGTGCAGGTCGGTCCAGCCCGGTGTGCAGGTGTGATCCGCCAGGACGATCGATTCGGCATCGGCCAGCTTGGCGCGGCCGGGAATGACATCGGCGATCCGGCCGTCGCGGACCAGGATGGTGTGCTCGCCCAGCACCTTGCCGCTGCGGGCGTCGAACACCCGTTCGCAATGCAGGGCCAGCGTCGCGGGCGCGGCGGCGATGGCGGACAGGCTGGCCGACAAGCCGCAGGCGGCCACGGCGAGGGCAAGGACGGTTCTGTTCATCTGGAATCCCCGGTTTCGACCCCCCTCATGCTAACCGGTGCCATGGCGGGCCATGGTGCGCTGCGGTACCCTTGGCGGCTTTGCCGTAGCCGTCGCCGCACGCCACCATGTCCACCGCCGCCGAACCCGTTTCCTACGATCCGAAATCCGTCGAGTCCCAGGCCCAGTCCTTCTGGGAGGCCCGGCGCGCCTTCGAGGTCGACGAGCGGTCGGACAAGCCGAAGTATTACTGCCTGTCCATGCTGCCGTACCCGTCGGGTGCGCTGCACATGGGCCACGTGCGCAACTACACCATCGGCGACGTGATCAGCCGCTACAAGCGCATGACCGGCCACAACGTGCTGCAGCCGATGGGCTGGGACGCGTTCGGCCTGCCGGCCGAGAACGCCGCGATCAAGAACAAGACCGCGCCGGCCAAGTGGACCTACGCCAACATCGACCATATGCGCAGCCAGCTGAAGTCGCTGGGCTACGCGATCGACTGGTCGCGCGAGTTCGCGACCTGCCGGCCGGAGTACTACGTGCATGAGCAGCGCATGTTCACGCGCCTGCTGCGCAAGGGCCTGGCCTACCGCAAGAACTCGGTGGTGAACTGGGATCCGGTCGACCAGACCGTGCTGGCCAACGAACAGGTGATCGACGGCAAGGGATGGCGCTCTGGTGCTGTCGTGGAGAAGCGCGAGATTCCGCAGTGGTTCCTGCGCATCACCGACTACGCCCAGGAATTGCTCGACGGCCTGGATGACCTGCCGGGCTGGCCCGATGCCGTCAAGACCATGCAGCGCAACTGGATCGGCCGGTCGGAAGGCCTGGAGATCCAGTTCGCCGTCGACGGCCACGAGCCGCTGACGGTGTTCACCACGCGTCCCGACACGCTGATGGGCGTGACCTTCGTGTCGATCGCGGGCGAGCACGCGCTGGCGCAGAAGGCCGCCGCATCGAATCCCGTGCTTGCCGCGTTCCTGGCCGAACTCAAGCAGGGCGGCGTGTCCGAAGCGGAACTGGAGACCCAGGAAAAGCGCGGCATGGATACCGGCCTGGTGGCCGTGCATCCGGTCACCGGCGACAGGATCCCGGTGTGGGTCGCCAACTTCGTGCTGATGGGCTACGGCACCGGCGCGGTGATGGCCGTGCCCGGGCACGACGAGCGCGACTTCGAGTTCGCCACCAAGTACGCGCTGCCGATCCGCCAGGTGATTGCGCTCAAGGCGCCGAAGAACGACGAAGAGAAGACCTACGACGCCACCACGTGGCGCGACTGGTACAGCGACAAGACGCGCGACGACCTGGAACTGGTCAACTCGGGCGAGTTCGATGGCCTGGATTACCGCGGCGCGTTCGAGGCGCTGGCCGAGCGCTTCGAGCGCAAGGGCCAGGGCCAGCGCCGGGTCAACTACCGCCTGCGCGACTGGGGCGTCAGCCGCCAGCGCTACTGGGGCTGCCCGATCCCGGTGATCTATTGCGACGCCTGCGGCGCGGTGCCGGTGCCGGATTCGGACCTGCCCGTCGTGCTGCCGGAGAACGTGACCCTGGACGGCGTGAAGTCGCCGATCAAGGCCGATCCAGAATGGCGCAAGACGAAGTGCCCGCAGTGCGGCGCGGCCGCCGAGCGCGAGACCGATACCTTCGACACGTTCATGGAGTCGAGCTGGTACTACGCGCGCTACACCTCGCCGGGCGCGAAGGACATGGTCGACAAGCGCGGCAACTACTGGTTGCCGGTGGACCAGTACATCGGCGGCATCGAGCACGCGATCCTGCACCTGATGTACTTCCGCTTCTACCACAAGCTCCTGCGCGACGCCCGACTGGTGGACAGCGACGAGCCGGCGACCAACCTGCTGACGCAGGGCATGGTGATCGCCGAGACGTTCTACCGCGACAACGCCGATGGTTCGAAGGACTGGATCAACCCCATCGACGTGGAAGTCCAGCGCGACGACAAGGCGCGCGTGGTCGGCGCCACGCTGAAGTCCGACGGCCAGCCGGTGAAGATCGGCGCGGTCGAGAAGATGTCGAAGTCGAAGAACAACGGCGTCGACCCGCAATCGATGGTCGACAAGTTCGGCGCGGACACCGTCCGCCTGTTCTCGATGTTCGCTGCGCCGCCCGAGCAATCGCTGGAGTGGAACGAGGCCGGCGTGGAAGGCATGGCGCGCTTCCTGCGCCGCCTGTGGGCGCAGGTGCAGAAGCATGCCGCCGATGGTCCGTCGTCGGCCCTGGACGTGGCCGCGTTGGGCGCCGACCAGAAGGCCGTGCGCCGCAAGACCCACGAAACCATCGACAAGGTCGGCAACGATTACGGCAAGCGCCACAGCTTCAACACGGCGATCGCGGCGGTGATGGAGTTGTCCAACCTGCTGGGCAAGTTCGACGACGCCTCCCCGCAGGGCCGCGCCGTGCGCCAGGAGGCGCTTGAGGCCGCGGTGCTGCTGCTGAACCCGATCACCCCGCACGCCAGCCACGCGCTGTGGCAGGCGCTGGGCCATGTCGAGACGCTGATCGAAGACCAGCCGTTCCCGCAGGTCGATGTCGATGCGCTGGTGCGCGACACGGTGACGCTGGCCGTGCAGGTCAACGGCAAGTTGCGCGGCACCATCGACGTGGCGGCGGACGCACCGCGCGACCTGGTCGAGTCCCTGGCCAAGGCCGAGCCGAACACCGCCAAGTTCCTTGAGGGTCAGGCAATCCGCAAGGTCATCGTGGTGCCGGGCAAGATCGTCAACATCGTCGCGGGCTGAGGACGGGCGCCGGCGGCGCCTTGCCTCCGTGTTCACCTGCGGGCGGGCTACGCTATTGCCGCCCATGACGGCCTCGTCCAGACTTCGCCCATGACCCGATTCCGCCTGCCGTTGCTCCTCGCCGCCCTGGTCCTGCTCGCCGGTTGCGGCTTCCACCTGCGCAACCAGATCGCGCTGCCAGCAGACCTGGGGCCGGTCAGGGTGGTGGGCGCTTCGACGTCCTACAGTCCGTTGGTCACCAGTCTCTCGCGCGGCCTGCAGGCCGCCGGCGCCACGCTGGCAGCTCAGATCGGCGAGGAACAGGACGCGACCGCGGCGGATGAGCAGGTGGCTACGTTGCGCATCCTGTCCGAGCGTTGGGGCGACCTGCCCATCGCCGTGGACCAGTTCGGCCGTGCGCAGGAGTTCAGCCTGCGCTACGCGGTGGTATTCGCTTTCAGCAAGGCCGACGGCACCGACCTGGTGCCGCAGCAGGTGGTCGAACTGTCGCGCGACTACGTGTCGCCGCCACAGGACGCGACCGGCACGACCACCGAACGCGAAGTGCTGGCGGAAGAACTCCGGCGCGAGATGGCGGCGTCGATCCTGCGCCGCGTGGACGGCGTGGTGCGTTCCGGTCCGGTGACCGCGGCGCCCTGATGGAACTCAAGCCGGAACAGCTGGCCGCGCGTGGCGCGTCCGAGCCGTTGCATCCGGTCTACCTGATCGCGGGTCCCGAGATCCTGCGCGTGCTGGAAGCCGCCGACGCCGTGCGCGCGCAAGCGAGGGCGCAGGGCATCGGCGAGCGCGAGGTGTTCGATGCCGACGGTCGCGACTTCGACTGGGGCCAGCTCGATGCGAGCTTCAACGCACCCAGTCTGTTCAGTGCGCGCCGGCTGGTGGAAGTGCGCCTGCCGGGCGGCAAGCCAGGCAAGGAGGGCGCCGAGGTCATCAGCGCCTTCTGCGCGAACCCGCCGCCGGATGTGGTGCTGCTGATCACGGCGGGCGAATGGGGCAAGGCCTACCAGGGCAAGTGGAGCGATGCCATCGCCCGCATCGGCGTGGTCGCGGTGGCGTGGGCCATCAAGCCGCACGAGCTGCCGGGCTGGATCGAGAGTCGCCTGCGCAGCAAGGGCCTGCGTGCCGATCGCGACGCCGTGCAACTGCTGGCCGAACGCGTCGAGGGCAACCTGCTAGCGGCCGCGCAGGAGATCGACAAGCTGGCGCTCCTCAGCGACGGACAGCCGCTGGATGCCGGCCGCATGGAGGCGCTGGTCGCCAATGCCGCGCGCTACGACGTGTTCCGCCTGACCGACGCCGTGTTGGCCGGGCAGGGCGCACAGGTGTCGCGCATCCTCGCCGGCCTGCGCGCCGAGGGCGACGTGGTCGCCGGCCTGATGCCGATGATCGTCAAGGAACTGCTGCGTACCGCCTCGCTGGCGCGCGTGCAGGCCGGTGGCGGCAATCTCGCGGCCGAAATGAAGGCGCAGGGCATCTGGGAAGCGAAACAGGCGCCGTTCAAGCGCGCGCTGCAGCGGCATGCCTCGCCCGCACGCTGGGACCGCTTCGTCGCCGAAGCCTCGAAGATCGACCGCACCGCGAAGGGTCGCGGCGACGGCGATGCCTGGGTGGCGCTGGAGCGCCTGTTGCTGGCCATCGCCGAGGCCAAGGCCGTGCGCCTGCTGGTGGCCTGACGGGCGCGCGGGATGCTGCAGCTCTTCTACGGCGGCACGTTCGACCCCATCCACAACGGACACCTGGCCATCGCGCGCGCCGCGCGGGATGAACTGAGCGTGCCGGTGCGCCTGATGCCCGCCGCGGACCCGCCGCACCGGGCCCCGCCGGGCGCGAGCGCCGTGCAGCGCGCGCGACTGCTCGACCTCGCGGTGCAGGACGAAGCCGGCCTGCGCGTGGATCGTCGTGAACTCCTCCGGGCCGAACGCCTGCCGGAAGCCCGCTCCTACACCATCGACACGCTGCGCGAACTGCGCGCCGAGTCGGGGGACGCCGTGCCGCTGGCCTTGTTGATCGGGGCCGACAGCCTGCTCGGGTTGCCCACGTGGCGGGAGTGGCGGACGTTGTTCGGGCTCACCCATTTCATCGTCGCCGACCGGCCGGGAAGTCCGTTGGATGTGGATCTGCCGGGCGAGCTGGCCGACGTGCTGGCGTCGCGCTGGACGTCCTCGCCTGAGGTGCTGGGCGACGTACCCGCCGGGTTGGTCTACCGGCTGAGCCACCCGCTGCAACCCGAATCGGCCACCGAAATCCGGCGCCGGATCGCGGCGGGGCAGGCCTGGCGGCACCTCGTGCCCGCGCGCGTGGCGGAGGCCATCGCCGACGAAAGGCTCTACCTTGGCCAGGCGGCCGGGCCCGGTCCGCTATAATCGCGGCCGTACCTCCGGAGCCACCAAGCCTTTGTCCAGCCAAGCCCACGTCATCAAGACCCGCCTGCCCAGCCCGCCCCCGGCCCTGCCGGATCTGCTCGCCACGGTGCACGCCGCGGTCCAGGAGCTGAAAGCCAAGGATGTCGTTGAGATCGACGTGCGCGGCAAGTCCAGCGTCGCCGATTACCTCGTCATCGCTTCCGGCACGTCGACGCGCCATGTGAAGTCGATCGCCGACGAGGTGGTGAAGTTCGCCAAGAAACTGGATGTCATGCCGCTGGGCGTGGAAGGCGAGCGCGAGGCCGAATGGGTGCTCGTGGACCTGGGCGACGTCATCGTCCACGTCATGCTGCCCCGCGTGCGCGAGTTCTACGCGCTGGAGCGCCTGTGGACGGTCGGCGACCAGCCGCCGGAAGACGTCGAGACCGCCGACGAATCGCGTCTCTGACCGGTTCGACCGAACGTTGAAGCGAAGGCGCCCGAGGGCGCCTTCGTCGTTTCCGGCGCCCGCTATCATGACGCCATGAAATGTCGTCTCATCGCCACCGGCGAGCGCGCGCCCAGTTGGGTCGCCCAGGGATTCGCCGAATACCAGAAGCGGTTGTCGCACTGGCTCCCGTTCGAGCTGGTCGAGATCGAGCCTGGCCTGCGTGGCAAGGGCCGCGATCCGCAACGCGCGATCGAGGACGAAGGCAAGCGCGTGCTCGCAGCGCTGCCGAAGAACGCCCACATCGTCGCGCTGGAAGTCACCGGGAAGCCTTATTCGTCGGAACAGCTCGCGCAGCGGCTGGAGCACTGGCGCACACTGGGGCGCGATATCGCGCTGTTGATCGGCGGGCCGGAAGGCCATGCGCCCGATGTGGTCGCCGCGGCGCACGAGAAATGGTCGCTCAGTCCGCTGACGCTGCCGCACATGCTGGTGCGGCTAGTGGTGGCCGAACAGGTCTACCGCGCGGCGGCGATGCTGGCGAACCATCCCTATCACCGCGCCTGATGCGGTGGTGCATTGTGGGAACCCCAAGAAAAAGTCCGCCTTCCGGCGGGCTTTTTCCTTCATGCGCGAAGGATCACTGCAGGCTGAAGGCGATCGGTACCAGACCGTAAGCCTGCACCGCCTGCCCGTTCTGCATGGCCGGCTTGAAGCGCCAGGTCTTCAGCACGTGCTGGAGCGCCGCTTTGTCCAGGTTGCGGTTGCCGCTGCTGCTCTCCACGGTCACGCTGACCGGCGCTCCATCGACATCGACCAGCACGCGCAGCATCACCGTGCCCTGCACGCCGTTGCGCAACTCGTTGCTTGGATACCGCGGCGAGGTGGCGCGGACGTATTCCAGCGTCGCCGAAGGCAGCGGACCGCTCACGACCGGGCCGGTGATGTCACCGGCGTCGACCACGGACTGCTCGACGACCGGTTCGCTGCCGCCTTCGACGATCACGGAGGTATCGACCGTCGGGGTGATCGTGGTGGGCGTCGGCGTGGTCACCGGCTGCGGCTCGACGTGCTTGATGACCTGCTGCTCCTTGATCTCGACGATCTCAGGCGGCGGATCTTTCTGGATCCAGCGGACCTCGATCTTGGGTTTGACGACCGGTTGCAGCTGCGGCGCGGCCATGGGCGCGAGCAGCATCAGGAGGGCGACGGCGTGGACCGCGATGGCGGCCGCGATGGCGGCGATGCGGCCGATGTCGATGCGGGTGTCGGAACCGTGGGGTAGTGCGCGAACCATGATCCACCTCCTGAGGGCTGTGAACGGAACAACGCTCGGCCGCGAAGAGTGGGGTTGCAACGTCCCCGCGCCGCAAGCCCAGACTGTACTCCCCCGCACGTTGGCCGCAAGGGGGAAGGGCTTCGACCTTGGGCGTAGACCGGGATGGTCAGCCAGCAACGAAAACGGCGCCCCGGAGGGCGCCGTCTGCGGGTGCCGCGAGGCCGGCCTTACTTGCCCAGTTCGAACACCACGTCCAGGTTGACCGAGACCGTGGTTTCGCCCGGCGAGACCGGCGGCGCGCCGCTGGCGTCGCGGGCTTCCATCTTGGCCATGGCCATCATCGGGACCGGGCGGAAGCCGCCACTGCCCTCGGAAATGCTGACGATCCGGCGCACCTTCAGGCCCAGCGACTTCGCATAGGTCTCGGCACGGCCCTGGGCCTTCTTCAGCGCGGCCAGGCGGGCCTCGTCGTAGACCGGTTCCGGGTTGTCGATCTCGAAGCTCGGGCCGTTGATCTGGTTGGCGCCCACGCCGGCCAGCGCGTCCAGTACCTTGCCCAGCTTGGCGATGTCGCGGACCTTCACGCTGACCGTGTTGTTGGCCTGGTAGCCGGTGATCTTCGGGGCTTCGTTTTCGGCGTAGCGGTACTGCGGGTTGAGGCTGATCCCGCTGGTCTGCACGTCCTTGTCGGCGATGCCGGCGGCCTTGATGGCCGCGACCACCTTGGCCATCTGCTCGCTGTTCTGGCGCATGGCGGTATTGCCGTCCACGGCCTGGGTGACGACGCCGGCGGAGATCGTGGCGATGTCCGGCACGCGCGAGGCCTCGGCCTGCGCCGACACGTTGAGCAGGGTGCCGTCGGACGGGATCGCGTAGGCGGGAGCGGTCTGGGCGTGGCTGGTCATGGCGGCAGTGGTTCCCAGGGACAGGGTGAGGGCGAGCAGCAGGGGGCGGATCAGGGGCAGACGCATGGGATCTCCTTTTCGTGATTCGGGTGATGGAGCACCCGGTCGTTGTCGACGCGCAAGGGTGTTCACGATGACATGAACGGGTCGTGATCTACGGCAGGGTTAGCGATTCCCGCCCCGCATCAGGACCCATTCAGTCAGGTGCCGCGGGTTATTCTTCTTCGATGCTCTACCTGGCCTCCCAATCCCCGCGCCGTGCCGAACTGCTGACCCGCCTGGGGCTCGCGTTCGGCCGGATCGACCTCGACATCCCCGAGCACCGCCAGCCTGGCGAACCGGCCATCGACTACGTGCGCCGCGTCGCCCGTGAGAAGGCGGGGGCCGGCCTGCTCAAGGTCGTGGCCACGCCCGGCGCGGTCGTGCTGGGGGCGGACACCGAGGTCATCCTGGGCGACGAGGTGTTCGGCAAGCCTGCCGACGAAGCGGAGGCCGCCGCCATGCTGCGTCGGCTGTCCGGCCGTACCCACCAGGCCGTCTCCGCGGTGTCGGTGGTCAGTGCCGGCCGCGAAGCGCAGGCCCTGGTCGTCACGGACGTCAGCTTCGCCGAGTTGGACGATGCCGACATCGCGGCCTACGTCGCCAGTGGCGAAGCGATGGGCAAGGCCGGCGCCTACGGTATCCAGGGGCGCGCCGAACAGTTCGTCACCCGCCTGGCGGGCAGCTACTCGGCGGTGATGGGCCTGCCCCTGCACGAGACCGCGAAGCTGCTGCGCGAATTCGGCATCCATCCGTCGTCGGCGACCGCCGCCCACGCTACAGCCTGAGGGAAGGACCCCGATGTCGGAAGAAATCCTGGTCAACGTCACCCCGCGCGAGACCCGCGTCGCGGTGATCGAAAACGGCATGCTGCAGGAGCTGCACATCGAGCGCGGCTGGCGTCGTGGCGTGGTGGGCAACATCTACAAGGGCAAGGTGCAGCGGGTGATGCCGGGCATGCAGGCCGCGTTCGTCGAAGTCGGGCTGGAACGCGCGGCATTCCTGCACGCCAACGACATCGTGCGGTCCTCGCCCGGCGCCGTGATCGAAGGCGAAGACGCACCGATGCCCGCGCCGCCGCCGGCGCCGATCATGGACCTGCTGCGCGACGGGCAGGACATCGTCGTGCAGGTGGTGAAGGACCCGATCGGCAGCAAGGGCGCGCGCCTGACCACGCAGATCAGCATCCCGTCGCGCTACCTGGTGCTGCTGCCGCAATCCAAGGTGATCGGCGTGTCCGCGCGCATCGAGGACGAAGCCGAGCGCCATCGCCTCAAGCAGGTCGTCACCGAACTGGCCGGTCTGCACGGCGGCCACGGCTACATCATCCGCACCAATGCCGAGGGCCAGCCGGCCGAAGCGCTCGCCGAGGACATCGCGTATCTCTCGCGCGTCTGGAACGTGGTCGAGCGCCGCGGCCGCGAATCGCCGTCGTGCAGCATCCTCTACGAAGACCTCAGCCTGCCGCTGCGCGCCGTGCGCGACCTGATCCGCAAGGACGTGGAGAAGGTGAAGGTCGATTCGAAAGAAACCCACGAGCGGCTGCAGGCCTTCGTGGCCAAGTACATGCCGGTGCTGGCCGAACGCATCGAACTCTATGCCGGCGAGCGCCCCATCTTCGACCTGTACGGCGTCGAGGACGAGATCGGCCGCGCGCTGGACAAGCAGGTGCCGTTGAAGTCGGGCGGTTACCTGGTGATCGACCAGACCGAGGCGATGACGACGGTCGACGTGAACACCGGATCGTTCCTCGGCCAGCGCAACCTCGAGGAAACCGTCTACCGCACCAATCTGGAGGCTGCGCAGGCGGTCGCGCGCCAGCTCCGGCTGCGCAACCTGGGCGGCATCATCATCATCGACTTCATCGACATGACCGATCCGGAGCATCGTCGCCAGGTGCTGCGCACGCTGGAGAAGTCGCTGGCGAAGGACCATGCCAAGACCACGGTTTACGAGTTCTCGCCGTTGGGCCTGGTGGAGATGACGCGCAAGCGCACGGTGGAAAGCCTGGCGCGCCAGTTGTCCGAGCCGTGTCCGGAATGCAGCGGTCGCGGCAGCATCAAGACCGCCGAGACCGTCACCTACGAAATCTTCCGCGAGATCACCCGCGCGGTACGCCAGTTCGAGGCGGCCCGCCTGCTGGTGATCGCGTCGCCGAAAGTGGTGGCGCGGATCACCGACGAGGAATCGGCGGCGGTGGCCGAGCTGGAGGAATTCCTCGGCAAGTCGATACGCTTCCAGGCGGACGAACAGTATCTGCAGGAGCAGTTCGATGTCGTGCTGCTCTGACGCACGGAGCGGGGCGCACGCCTGATGCCCACGCCGCTGCGCCGCCGCCTGCGCCTGGCCCGCCGGGGTGCCGTCTACGGCATCGCGGTCGTGCTCGTGTGCATGGCCGTGGTGCTCGGCGTCGCCAGCCAGGTGTTGCCGCTGGCCGAACGCCACCCGGATCGCATCGCCGCGTGGCTCAGTGAGCGGGCCGGCCGGCCGGTGGCCTTCGATGCGGTCAAGACGCAGTGGACGCGACGCGGGCCGCTGCTGCAGCTCGACGGCCTGCGCCTGGGCGAAGGCGACGCCGGCGTGCGCATCGGCCAGGCGGAAGTGCTGGTGTCGATGTACGGCGGGCTGCTGCCGGGGCGTTCGTTCACCGAATTGAGGTTGCGCGGGCTGGCGTTGACGCTGCAGCGCGGCGACGACGGCAAATGGTCGGTGCGCGGTCTGCCGGGCCAGCAGCAGGCCGGCGACGATCCGTTGCAGAGCCTGGAAGGGTTGGGCGAATTGCAAGTGATCGACGGTCGGCTCGCCATCGTGGCGCCGTCGCTGGGCTGGGATATCCAGGTGCCGGACATCGACCTTCGCCTGCGCGTGCAGGGCGACCGCGTGCGTGCGGGCACGCGCGCCTGGATCCGCAAGGATGCGGCGCCGCTCAACGTCGCGGTGGATTTCGATCGCAAGGCCGGGGATGGCCGCGCCTATCTCGACGTCGTGGCCGATGACATCGGCGCCTGGGCGCCCTTGCTGCGCTACGCCGGCGTGGTGGCCGAGCGCGGCAACGGCCGCGTGCGTGCGTGGACCGAATTGCGGCGGCATCGCGTCGTGCTGGTGACGGCCGACGCGCAATTGCGCCAGGTCGGCCTGCGGGGTGCGCCGCTGCCGGCCTCCGCGACGCCGACGCGCGTGGCGTTCGATCAGTTGGAAGGTCGCATGCGCTGGCGACTCGTCCAGGGTGGCTGGCGCCTCGACGCGCCGCACCTGCGCGCAGGCAGTGCACCGGCCGTGCAGACGCTGGATGGCCTGGTGCTTGCCGGCGGCGCGCAGTACGCACTGCTGGCCGACGAAGTGGACGCCGCGCCGTTGTTCGCGGTGCTGGGATTGAGCGACAAGGTCGATCCGGGCCTGCGCCGCTGGCTGGTGCAGGCGAAGCCGGGTGCACGGCTCGCGCGGCTCGCGCTGGCGGGCCGTCCCGATGGCGTGGTGCATGGCGAGGGCGCGCTGCGCGACATCTCCTTCGCCGCCGTCGGCGATGCGCCGGGGCTCAGCGGACTCGCGGGCGACTTCGATGGCGATGCGGCCGGTTTCCGCCTGAAGTTGGACCCCGCGTCGCGCATGCGCTTCGATTGGCCCAGCGGGTTCGCGGTGGTGCACGACGTCAGGCTGCAGGGCGAATTGCTGGGCTGGCGCGAAGGCCAGGGCTGGCGCGTGGGCACCCCCGCGTTGCATGTGCAGGGCAAGGACTACGCCGCCGATGTGCGTGGCGGCATGTGGTTCCAGGGCGACGGCACGCGGCCGTGGATCGATCTGGCCGCCGATCTCGGCGATGCACCGGTGCCGGCGGCGAAAGGCTTCTGGATCCACCACAAGATGTCCAAGGGGGCCGTGGACTGGTTGAACAGCGCGCTGGTCGGTGGCACGGTCCGCGACGGCCGCGCGATCGTGACCGGCGATCTGGACGACTGGCCGTTCACCCGCCAGAACGGCCGTTTCGAAGCGGTGGCGCATATCGACGGCGGGCAGTTCAAGTTCCAGCACGACTGGCCGCAGGTGGAACAGGTGCATGGCGACATCGCCTTCATCGGCAACGGCTTCCAGTTGAAGGGCCGCGGTGTGCTGGCCGAGGTCGCGATTCCCGCCTTCGAGGCAGGCATCGCCGATTTCGGCGCAGGCGACCTGAAGATCACCGCGCGCACCGACACCGACGCAGGCAAATTGCTCGCGATGTTGCGGCAGAGTCCGCTGCATAAGACCTACGGCGACACGCTCGACCACCTGCAGGCGAAAGGTCCGGTGGCGGCGACGTTCGACCTGCTGCAACCGCTGCACGCCGACGGGCAGGCGCGCAGGAAGCTCGCCGGCACCGTGGAGCTGAAGGGCGCGCAGCTGGCGGAGAAACGTTGGGACCTGGTGTTCGACAGCGTCCGCGGCAAGGCGCGCTACGACGACGGCGGCTTCGCCTCGGGACCGTTGCAGGTCGTGCACGACGGGCAGGCGGGCGTGCTCGGCTTGCGCGCGGGCAGCGGCACGCGCGACCGCAACCAGGCGTTCGAAGCCGACCTGACCGCCGTCGTGGACGCCGACCGCCTGCTCGACCGCGCGCCCGAAGTGGCCTGGCTCAAGCCGTACATGGACGGGCGTTCGTCGTGGACGGTGGGCGTGAACATTCCGCGCACTGCGACGGGCAAGCCCGAAGCACCCACGCAGCTCAACCTCACCTCCGACCTCGTGGGCACGGCGATGAGCCTGCCGGCACCGTTGCGCAAGGCGGCGACGGCGCCGCTGCAGACGACGGTGCGCGCGCCGCTGCCGATGGGCAGCGGGCAGATCGACGTGGCGTTCGGCGACCTGCTCGCACTGCGCGCGCGCGCCAGCAACGGCCAGACCGGCGTGCGCGTGGTGCTGGGCAGCGATGAGGTGAAGGACGCCGCGCCTGCGTCCGGATTGATCGCCACCGGTCGCGCCGGCACGCTGGATGCGATGGAGTGGGTTGCGCTGGCCAAGGGCGGCGGCGAAGGCGGCTCGCTGCCGCTGCGCCATATCGACATCACCGCCGAGCGCCTGCTGATGATCGGCTCGGTGTTCCCCGATACACGCCTGCAGTTGGCGCCCGCGCAACAGGCGCTGGCCGTGTCGCTGGATGGCGACGCGCTGTCCGGCGCACTGCTCGTGCCCGATGCGAAGGGTGCGGCGATCGCCGGCAAGCTGGCCCGCGTGCACTGGCGAAAAGCGCCCGCCGCCGATACCGGCGGCACCGCTGCGGCCGCGCAAGGCGCGACGGACGATATCGATCCGGCCGGGATACCACCGCTGTCGCTGGACATCGAGGACCTGCGTTTCGGCGATGCGAGCCTCGGTGCCGCCAAGCTGCGTACGCGCCAGCAGGCCGATGGCATGCACATCGACCAGCTGCAGCTGCGCTCACCGGGCCAGCACATCGACGTGAGCGGGCAGTGGACCGGCCTGGGCGAGGCGGCCCGCACCCGCTTCAGCGCCGACGTGAAGAGCGAGAACTTCGGCGTGCTGCTTGACGACCTGGGACTGGGCGACCGCGTCGGCGGTGGCCACGGGCAGATCACCGCGCAGGCCGGCTGGCCCGGCAGTCCGGCAGCATTCCGCCTGGCCTCGCTGGAAGGCAGCGTGAAACTTTCCGCGCGCGATGGCCACTTGCTGGAAGTGGAGCCGGGCGCGGGACGTGTGCTGGGCCTGCTGAGCGTGGCGGAAGTGCGCCGCCGGCTGATGCTGGATTTCAGCGATTTCTTCTCCAAGGGCTTCGCGTTCAACCGCATCGATGGCGACATCCGCATCGCCGGCGGCCTGGCGCGCAGCGACAACCTGGTGATCGACGGGCCCGCGGCCGAGATCCAGATCCGCGGCGATACCGACCTGCGCAGCGAACGCTTCGACCAGACCGTCGACGTGAAGCCCAAGTCCGCCAACGTGCTCACTGCCGTGGGTGCCGTGGCCGGTGGCCCGATCGGTGCCGCGGTGGGCGCGGTGGCCAATGCGGTGTTGAAGAAGCCGCTGGCCGAAATGGGTGCCAAGACCTACCGCGTCACCGGGCCCTGGAAATCGCCGAAGGTCGAAGTCGTCGGCCGCGAGCAGTCGCGCGTCGTCAACGACGACCGCACCGACGCTGCCGGCGCACCCTGAACCGGCCCGACGCGCGGCCGTCCTTGCCGTCGCCGTCCCTCACCCCCATTGTGATGTCCATGACCCTGCCGATCGCTCTCGCCGAATCCCGTCTCCTCCTGCCTGCCGGCCTGGCCTCGTCCAGCCTGGACCGTGCGTTCGGCACCCTGCTGGGGCCCGGCGTCGATTTCGGCGACCTCTATTTCCAGCATGCGCGCCGCGAGAGCTGGACGGTCGAGGACGGCATCGTGAAAGACGGTGCCCACTCCATCGAACAGGGCGTCGGCGTGCGCGCGATCTCCGGCGAGAAGACCGGCTTCGCCTACTCCGACGACATCAATGCGCAGGCCCTGCTGGGTGCGGCGAAATCGGCGCGCGCCATCGCCCGCGACGGCGCCGCGCATGCACCGCGCACGCTGGTGCGCAGCGAAGGCCGCGCGCTGTATGCCAGCGACGACCCCATCGACGCGATGGGCAATGAAGCCAAAGTCGAAGCGCTGCGCGCGGTGGACCGTTTCGTGCGTGCCGCCGACCCGCGCGTGAAGCAGGTGACGGTCAGCCTGGCGGGTGGCATCGATACGGTGCTGGTGGCGCGCAGCGATGGCGTGCTCGGCGCCGACGTGCGGCCGTTGGTGCGCCTCAACGTGCAGGTGATCGTGGAGCAGAACGGGCGCCGCGAATCCGGTTATGCCGGCATGGGCGGGCGTTACGGCTATGCGGAACTGTTCGCCGACGGAAAGCCGGAAGACCTCGCGCGCGAAGCGTTGCGCCAGGCGCTGGTGAACCTGGAGGCGATCGACGCACCGGCCGGCATCATGCCGGTGGTGCTCGGCAGCGGCTGGCCCGGCGTGCTGCTTCACGAAGCCGTGGGCCACGGCCTGGAAGGCGACTTCAATCGCAAGGGCACCAGCGTGTATGCCGGGCGTATCGGCGAGCAGGTCGCGTCGAAGGGCGTCACCATCGTCGACGACGGTACGCTGCCGGGTCGTCGTGGTTCGCTCAACATCGACGACGAAGGCACGCCGACGAACTGCACCACGCTCATCGAGGACGGCGTGCTGGTGGGCTACATGCAGGATTCGCTCAACGCGCGCCTGATGGGCGTGGCCCCGACCGGCAACGGTCGGCGCGAGTCGTTCGCGCACCTGCCCATGCCGCGCATGACCAACACCTACATGCTGGCCGGGCAGCACGATCCGGAGGACATGATCCGCTCGGTGAAGAAGGGTCTGTACGCGGTGAACTTCGGCGGCGGCCAGGTCGACATCACTAGTGGCAAGTACGTGTTCTCGGCGACCGAGGCCTACCTGATCGAAGATGGCCGCATCACCGCGCCAGTGAAGGGCGCCACGCTGATCGGCAACGGTCCCGAGACGATGCAGAAGGTGAAGATGGTCGGCCACGACCTGGCGCTCGATGCCGGTGTGGGCGTATGCGGCAAGGACGGGCAGAGCGTGCCGGTGGGCGTGGGCCAGCCGTCGTTGCTGATCGAAGGCTTGACGGTGGGTGGTACGAAGGCGTGAGCCGTTCGATGCTCTCCTTCCCCTTCAGGGAGAGGGTGCCCGCAGGGCGGATGAGGGCGTGGCGGAGTCCATGCGGCACGCACGTCACGGACTCCGCCGCACCCTCACCCCAACCCCTCTCCCGGCGGGAGAGGGGCTAATGCGCGTCGTCTTCGCCGCTGTCCTGCACCGCGCTCGCCTCGGCAAGCAGCTCACGCAACTCGCGGAACAGTTCGCGGAACGCACGCGGCGGTTTGTTCTTGGCGCGCTCGTCATTGGCGTTGCGCACCAGCTGGCGAAGCTTCTGCCGGTCCGCCGTCGGGAATTCCTCCAGCAGCGCGGCCAGCGCGTCGTCGCCACCGGACAGCAGGCGGTCGCGCCACTGTTCGGCACGGTGCAACAGGGCCGTCTCGCGGCGCGCGGCTTCGCCGCCTTCGTCCATCGCATCGCGGATGGCTTCCAGCACCTCGTCTTCCTCGCGCCGCATCTGCTTGGCGAGGAACTGCAGCTGGCGCTTGTGGGCGATGTGCGAGGTGATGCGCTGCGTTTCCACGATATGCGGCATCAGCTCCTCGGGAATCGGCAGGCGCGCCAGTTGCGCGGCCGGCAGCGCGACCAGCTTCTCGGCCAGGCTGCGGATCTCCAGGGCTTCGCCCCGCTGCTGGGTGCGGCTCGGGCCAAGGAATTCGCCGGTTTCGGGGTCGCGTCCGCGCATGGTGAAGCCTCTCTTTCGCTCCCGCATCGCGCGGGAGCCTGACCAGGGTACCGATCCGGCGCCTCCGCGCGGATCACAGGACACAAGGATAAAGCATTGAACGCCACCCTCCCGACCCCCGTCGACGACAGCCTCGCGAGGCTCGAACGCCTGGAATCGTTCTCCCAGCGCTTGCTGGCGCGTGCGAAGGCGGCCGGCGCCACCCAGGCCGAAGTGAGCTGCAGCGAGGAGACCGGCCTCAACGTCAACGTGCGGTTGGGCGACGTGGAAACGGTGGAGTCCACCCGCGACCGCGGCATCGGCGTGACCGTCTACTTCGGCCAGCGCAAGGGCAGCGCCAGCACCGCCGACCTGCGCGAAGAGAGCCTGGAGGCGACGGTGGCGCAAGCCTGCGCGATCGCGCGCTTCACCGAGGACGACGAAGCTGCCGGTCTGGCCGACGCGGCGCTGATGGCGCGCGAGTTCCCGGACCT
Organism: Pseudoxanthomonas sp. Root630; assembly: GCF_001427585.1. Lineage (GTDB taxonomy): Bacteria > Pseudomonadota > Gammaproteobacteria > Xanthomonadales > Xanthomonadaceae > Pseudoxanthomonas_A. The sequence goes on from NZ_LMGY01000001.1 coordinate 440,283, forward strand.
GGACGTGTGGCACCCGTGGGCGCTGGACATGGACCAGGCCGTGGACCTGGCGCTCGCCTGCGAGACTGCGGGCCGCGACCTGGACGCGCGCATCGCCAACTCGGACGGTGCCTCGATCGGCAGCGGCGAAAGCCTGTCCGTGTACGCCAACTCGCATGGGTTCATCGGTCGCGAGCGCGAAACCCAGCACACCATCGGCTGCGCGCTGATCGCCGGGCAGGGCGACGCCATGCAGCGCGACGGCTGGTACAGCACGGCGCTGTCGCACCTGGCGCTCGAGGCGCCGGACGTCATCGGCCGCAAGGCCGCCGAGCGCACGCTGGCCCGCATGCAGCCACGCTCGCTGGCCACCGGCCAGCATCCGGTGCTGTTCTCCGCAGAGGTCGCGCGTTCGCTCGTGGGCCATCTGCTTGGCGCCGTGTCCGGTGGTGCGCTGTACCGGCGTGCCAGCTTCCTACTGGACCATGTGGGCCAGCGGATCTTTCCGGACTGGTTCGCCATCGAAGAACTGCCGTTGATGCGGCATGGGCTGCGCTCGGCCGCTTTCGATGCGGAAGGCGTGGCGACGAGGCGTTCGCACATCATCCGTAACGGCGTGCTGGAGCGTTACGTGCTGGGGAGCTATTCGGCGCGCAAGCTGGGCCTGCAGACCACCGGCAACGCCGGCGGCGTCCACAACCTGCAGGTGCAGGCAAACGCGGGCGGGTTCGACGAACTGCTCGCCGGCATGGGCACCGGCCTGCTGGTCACCGAGTTGATGGGGCAGGGCGTGAATGGGGTGACCGGCGACTACTCGCGCGGCGCGGCCGGCTTCTGGGTCGAGGCGGGCGCCATCGCCTACCCGGTCGACGGCATCACCATCGCCGGCAACCTCAAGGACATATTCGCGGGCATCGAGGCCGTGGGCACCGATGTCGACCGCCGCTCGCACGTGGCCATCGGCTCGGTCCTGGTCGGCCGGATGACAGTGGCAGGTGAGTGATGGGCGCGGGTTGGGGAACGCCCTGACCGAAACCGCCCCGGATTACCGTTATCCTTGCCGAGGGGCACCTGCGGCGCAGCCGCGGGGCCCGACCACCGCATCCATTCCGGGGAAACTTGCATGAGCGAATTCGAGAACGTCACCGCACCGCCGCCGCCGTCGGGCAGCCCTAGCGCCGAAGAGAAGCAATGGGCGCTTTTCGCGCACCTGTCGTCGCTCGTCGGCGTCATCATTCCGTTCGGCAGCGTGCTGGGCCCGCTGGTGATCTGGTTGATCAAGAAGGACACGCTGCCCTTCGTCGACGACCAGGGCAAGGAAGCGCTCAACTTCAACATCACCGTGGCGATCGCCTTCGTGATCTCCGCCATCCTGATGCTGGTCGTGATCGGCCTCTTCCTGATGGTGCTGGTGGGCATCGCGTGGCTGGTCCTCACCATCATCGCCACGATCAAGGCCAGCAACGGCGAGGCCTACCGTTATCCGTTCACCCTGCGCCTGATCAAGTAAGCGTCACGCGTACCGATCATGGAAAAGCCCGGCATTGCCGGGCTTTTTTAATGTTAGGTGTCAAGTGGAAACCGGTGCCATAGAATCCCCGGCCGCGGCGGGGCATGGATGGAGAATCCATCCCGACGACATCGCGCTTTCCAACTCACACGCAAGGAACTCCATGTCCCACTCCAACGTTTCAGCTGAAGAACGCAGTGCCGCGTTGATCACCTACTTGCTTACGGCTTTCCTGGGTATCGTCGGAGCGGCGGTCGGCTGGGCCGTATTCAAGACGAAGGGGCCGTTCGCCAAGGACCAGACGACGGAGGCGCTCAACTGGGCCATCACATGGGCGATCGGGTTTGTCGCGCTGTGGGTGGTGACGTTCGTGCTGGTCATGTTGACGCCCAAGTTGGCGATGGTGGGTAGCCTGCTCTACATGGCGTTGTGGCTGGCGGGACTCATCCTCTGCATCATCGCGGCGTTGAAGGTCAAGGGAGGCGTCGCGTATCGCTACCCGTTCGCGCTGCGCCTGATCAAGTAAGCTCGCGCAACGCCCACGAAAAAGCCCGGCATCGCCGGGCTTTTTTTCTTACGTGGCGTCAGTCAGTGCGAGCGCTGCACCGTCAATTCGCCCAACGCGCGCAACGCATCGGCGCGCGCGTCGTACGGCGCCAGCGCGGCCTGCATCGTGGTGGCGAGTTCTTCCAGTTTCGCCTTCGCGCCCTCCATGCCCAGCAGTGCGGGGTAGGTGGCCTTGGCCTGTGCCTGGTCCTTGCCGGCGGTCTTGCCGAGCTGTTCCGAGCTGGCTTCGATATCGAGAATGTCGTCGCGCACCTGGAAGGCCAGGCCCAACGCGGTGGCGAAGTCGTCCAGGCGCGCCAGCGTTCCGGTATCCGCGCTGCCTGCCAGCGCACCCATCCGCACGGATGCGTGGATCAGCGCGCCGGTCTTCAGCGCATGCATGCGCTGCAGGGCGTCCAGCGTCTGCTGCGTTCCGGTGGCGTCGATGTCCAATGCCTGCCCGCCGCACATGCCGGCCGCGCCGGACGCCTGCGCCAGCGTCGCCAGCCAGTTCACGCGGAGTACGGCGGAGGCGGGCGCGGAGGCGAGCACTTCGAAGGCGCGCGTCTGCAGCGCATCGCCGGCCAGGATCGCAGTGGCTTCGTCGAAGGCGACGTGGACGGTGGGCTTGCCGCGGCGCAGGTCGTCATCGTCCATCGCGGGCAGGTCGTCGTGGACCAGCGAATACGCATGGATCAGTTCCACCGCTGCTGCGGGCGCGTGCAGGGTGGCTTCGTCGGCGCCCACCAGCGTGCCGCTGGCGTAGACGAGCAACGCGCGCATGCGCTTGCCACCGCCCAGCACGGCATGGCGCATCGCCTGGTGCAGACGCTGTGGCGTGGCATCCGCCGCCGGCAGCGCATGGTCCAGGTGGTCTTCCAGGCCTGCCGCCCAGGCGGCGAAGCGGGGATCAGCGGCCATCGGGTGCCGGGGCGAAGGGCTCGCCGTTCTCGGGCTGCTCCGGATCGCTGAGCAGCCTCACCCGCAGTTCGGCCTGCTCCAGCGCGGTCTGGCACTGCCGGTAGAGGCCCACGCCACGTTCGTAGGCGGCGAGCGATTCTTCCAGGCTCATGTCGCCGTGTTCCATCTTGTCGACCAGCTTCTCCAACTCGTCCAGCGATTGCTCGAAGTGGGCGACGGGGGAGGCGTCCGGGGTGTTCTTCTTGGCCATGCGGCAAGTGTGGGGATCGACTCCGGCCAGGTCAACGCGGGGCGTCAGCCGCGCTGCCAGGCGAGGCGGGCGCCACGCGTACGAAGCCACGCGTCGCCTTCCGCCGAAAGCACCAGATCGCCGGCAGCCCACAGGTCGTCCCGGCGCCACAGCAACGGCAGCTGGCGCCGTTCCCAGGGAGGTACACCGAGCGACTGGAGTACATCCTTCAGGGCGTGCGTATGCGTGCGTCCCGGCAGCGTGATCCGTTCGCCGCCCTGGCGTGCCGTGAGCGTCAGCGGCGCGCCGAAGCCCGTGCCGTCCCCCTCCAGCGTCAGTCGTCCGCCATCCGGCAGCGCGCAGGGTGCGATGCCGTCCCAGGTGGCCTGCCAGTCGTCCGGCAACGCGGGACGCAGGTATTCGGCATGCAGCAGATCGCGCCAACGCCGCACGATGGCGCCCTGCCAGGCGAACGTGGCCTGCGCATCCGCGCGTGCCCCGAGCAGCTGGGCTTCGATCTGCGCAATACCTTCGGCGGGCAACGGCGGCAGGGACAACGCAGCGATCCAGCGGCGCAGGATGCGCGCGCGCTGGACCGCATCCGAGGAGCACAAGGCATCGATGCGCAGTGCGGCGGGGTCTGCCGTGGCCGCATTCGCGAGCAGTCGGGCATCGTGTTGTGCCAGCAGGTCGGCGGCATCCGCGCTCAGCGTTGCGCTGCGCGCGAAGGACGCGACGGCGTGCGGCCAGCGCCGCGCCAGCAGCGGCAGCACCTCATGGCGGAGGAAGTTGCGGTCGAGATCGGTCTGCGCGTTGCTGGGGTCCTCGATCCACGCCAGCCCGTGCGCGCGTGCGTACGCCGTCAGGTCGCCGCGCGGTGTGTCCAGCAGCGGCCGCCACAGCCATCCGGGGCCGAACACGCGCCACGGGCGCATCGCCGCCAGGCCATCCGGGCCGGACGCGCGCAGGGCGCGGAGCAAGAAGGTTTCGGCCTGGTCGTCGCGGTGGTGCGCGGTGGCGAGGATGTCGCCATCCGCCATCGCATCGACGAACGCCGCATGGCGGGCGACGCGCGCGGCAGCCTCGGGGCCCTCGCCTCGTCGATCCACCCGGACCCGCGCGATGCGCAACGGCACATCGAGCGCGCGGCAGACCTCCGCGCAGTGCCCGGCCCAGGCGTCGGCTTCGTCCATCAGGCCGTGGTGGACATGCAGTGCGGACAGGCCCCGGTCCCGGGTCGCTGCGTCGTGGGCGAGCCGGTGCAGCAGCACCGTGGAATCCAGTCCGCCGCTGAAAGCCACGCACACGCGGCCCGGCGCGTGCGCAAGCAGCAGGTCCAGCGACGGGGATACGGCGTCCATGCGCGCATGCTAACGGCGATGCGTGCCGCGTGCAGCGGCTTGGACACATGGTGGGCGCGCGGGGACTCTGTGATGGCCGTTGGAATTCGCGCGCGCGTTGACGGAATCTGAACCGGCACGCCGCGAACATGGTGTCTGACGTCCCACAGGAACCTCCGTGAAGCCGACCGATACTGCCGATCACGAACGCGTCCGCCAGCATGCGCTGGACCGCTACCACGCCCTCGACACACTGCCCAGCACGGTCTACGACGACCTGGTCGCGTTGGCCGCCGCCGTCTGCGGCACGCCCATCGCCGTCGTATCGCTGATCGATCGCGAGCGCCAGTGGTTCAAGGCGCGCATCGGACTGGATGGACACGAGACCACGCGCGATACCGCGGTGTGCGACCACGCGATCCGGCAACCGGAGGAGTTGCTGGAGATCCCGGACCTCGTCGAAGACACGCGTTTTGCGGGCTTCCCGATCGTCACTGGCGACGTGAAGGCGCGGTTCTACGCCGGCATGCCGCTGGTCGCCGGCAGCGGCGAGGCGTTGGGCACGGTCTGCGTGGTCGACACCCAGCCGCGTCGCTTGAACAACCAGCAGAAGACCTCGCTGCGCGCGCTCGCGCGGATCACCGCGATGCTGCTGGATGCGCACCGCGTACAACACGAAAGCCAGGCGCTCGTGGCATTGCGTGGCAACGATGCGCCACCTGCCGCCACCGAGGCCTACAGCGTGGCGTTGATCGAGGTGCAGGGCATGGCTGAAGCGGCAAGGAGGCTGGGCGAACGTACGCTGGAGAAGACCCTGCAGGGCCTGGAACCCGTCTTCGACGCCTGCCTGCACCCTGCCGGGGGCGACCATGTCAGTCGGGTGACCGACAGTGCCGAGTTCGTCGTCCTGTTGCAGGGCGGCGACGTCGCCGCGCGGATCGACGCCCTGCGCGCGGCGGCGCGCCAGGCCGGCCAGCGGCAGGGGCTGGTGCTGCTGGTCGGTGCCGCGGCGTCGACCGCGGCGGACGATGCGCTGATGCGGGTGTATCTGCGCGCCGAAGAAGACCTCAGCGACCAGAAAGATGCGCTGGCCGGCAACCGCCAGGCCGCGTAGCCGGCCTCAGCGCAGCTGCTGCAGGATCACGATCAGCGCCGCGATCCAGCAGGTGCCGACGAACAGCCCGAGCACCAGGTGCTGGCTGATGCCGGTGCGGTGGAAGCGCCATCGGTTGACGCCCAGCGCGACCAGGACCGGCACGGTGAACAACACGACGGGCAGCAGCCACCAGGGCAACGAAAGCAGGTCCATGACGGTCCTCCCTTTGGGCGGCTGATGGGCCGTCCGTTGACTGCATCATCCTGCGCGGCGCGGCCGCTTGCATTGATTCCGATCAACCACCCGTCGGGCGGTCAGCGCGCCAGCGCGGCCAGTTCGCGCTTGGCCAGCTCGATCCAGTCCTGCTGCTCGCGCCGGTAATAGCGCGGTGCGGCGTCGGAGCGGTCGAGGATCTCCTGGAACACGTTGCGCGCGCGGCCGTCTTCGCCGGCACGCCTGAGCAGCAGGCCGAACCGGGCGCGCGCTTCCTCACCGGGATAGCCCTGCACGACAGCCTCGTACTCGTGGATGGCGGCTGTCGCATCGCCGGTGTCTTCCACCGTGCGTGCGTACAACAGGTGCCCGTCGGCGGAACGGAACGAGGGGTTCGCGGCGATCAACGCATCCAGCGTGGCGCGCGCCTTCTGCGAAGCGCCCAGGCCGAACTGTGCCTTCGCCAGTCCGAGCATCAGATCCGGGTCGGTGGCGTAGAGGCCTTTCAAGGCCTGTTCGTACAATTCACTCGCATGCGCGTAGTCGCCGCTGCGCAGGCTTTCCTCCGCCAGGCGGCGGCGATTCTCCGGTGTGTCCGCTGCCTTGAGCAGCTTGGCGGCATCGCGCCGGTCCCGATCCGGATCGATCCGGTTCCGCACGTTGCGGACGGTGCGGCGCGCCGAGGGGTTGTGGCGCAGGTCCGGAAGGATCTCAGCGATGAAGTACACGATCACCGCGATGAACGAGAACACCAGCAGGATGAAGACCCAGTAGAGCGGTCGCCCGGTGCGGACCACGTGCACGCAACAGGCGATCTGCAGGGCGAGGGATAGCAGGATCAGAGGGCTCATGCGGGCAGGCGGGCGCCGGAGGCAGTGGCAGAGGCGCCCAGCATCGGGCATCCGCGTCGCGTGTGCCAGCGTCGGCCCGGCACGGGTTGTGCGGCGAAGGTCACAGTGGCAGGGCACGCGCTCTGCGACGATGCCGCGTCCTGCCTCGGATGGCGGGCCGTGCTGCTTCGGGGAGTGAGGCAGCGGCCCCGCCGACGTCCCCCACGCGTCCCAAGGAGTTGGTCCCCGATGCAAGTCCCCCGCCTAGCCCGTGCGTGGCGATGCCGCGCGTTCGCCGCGGCCGCTGCCGTCTCGCTGGTCGCCTGTTCCGTGCAGACGGAGACGGCGGAAGAAGAGGCGCCGTTCTGGAGCCGCGTCCGTCCGCTGCTCGTGCCTGCGCAAGCCTCTGTGCAGATCGCCGCGGGCAACGCGCCGATCGCGGTCGCGCCGCCGCAGAACATCGATGTCGACCCGGTGCCATCCGGTCGCTATCGGATCGCCAGCGTGCTGAGCGGCCTGTGCATCGAGGTTCGCGACGGGAACGTGGCCAACGGCACGCCGCTGGTGCAGTCGGCCTGCGATGCGACGTTGCGCCGGCAGTTCTTCGACATCGCCGAAACCACGACCGGGCAGTACCGCCTGCGCAATCTGCACACGCAGAAGTCCGCCGACATCCCTGCCGCGTCCGCGGCCGACCACGTCATCGTGCAGCAGTGGGACGACAACGGCAGCGGCGCACAGCGATTCCGCCTGCAGCGTATCGATACAAGCGACCGCTACCGCATCGTCAACGTCAACAGCGGCAAGTGCCTCGGCATCGTCGGTGCTTCGGCGGCCGTGGGCGTTTCCATCGAGCAGCTCGCTTGCGTGGCCGCGCCCGCCCAGCAGTTCCACCTCGGCGTCGGCGAGCCGCAACCGGTACGGCAGAACGGATCGCACCCGATGCTGCCGCCTCCGCCGCCGGTGCCGCCCTCGGCCACGTACCAGCCCTTGCTATGGCCGGACGATGCCGCTCCCGTGCAGTACACCCAGGACGACGGCACCCTGGTGACCCACGTGGGCGGTCGCGTGCGGGATCGACATGCGCGAGAACCCATCGTCGACGACAGCTACCAGGTGTTCCCGCCGCACTACTTCGAGCGGCGGACGCACGAGATCATCATCCACGACGATGCCGTGCCCGGTACCTCGGGCGAGCAACGCATCCTGACCATCGTCGTGAAGCCGCAGCACTACTGGTACGGGACGAACTTCCGCCACGGCTACATCGGGCGGCGCAGCGAAGACCCGCTGGAGCCGACTTCGGTGGCGCTGTATGCCGACAACGGCGGCATGAAGCGGTTGCCCGGCGGCGTGGCGGCGCAGACACCGATCCCCGGCTATGCGCAACTCGGGCAGGACCCGAACGCCAACTACACACCCCCCGCTGGCACGCCCGGCAACGACTTCGTGCTGGTGAAGGAGATCCGGACCGCCGCCAACGACGCGCATCGCACGCTGCGCAAGGGCGACCTGGTGGAGTTCGAGCTGGGCATCTTCCTGGCCGGCGATCCCGACGTCATCGGCCGCTTCAATTACTACGCCGAGGCGCTGGTGTACCGCGCGGGTTCGCACGGCCTGGTGTCGTGGTTCCGTGGGCCGGGCTACGGCGTGCAGCGGCCGCTGGATTCGCTGGCCATGCCGGCCGAGGCGCTCAGCGCGGGCCCGTGGATGACGCTGCACGAGGACACGTCCAGCGAGCCGTACCGCATGCTGCAGCAGGCGTCGCACAACATCGCCGGCTACAACATGCAGTCATGGGTCGAAGGACGCAGGCTGATCCATACGTCGTTCGCCAGCGGGCGGCACTCCGAAGAGAGCAATACGGTCTTCACTGCGCATGCCGGCAAGACGGCGCCGCACTTCTCTCAGACCCGCTGCGTGGACTGCCACACGGGCAACGGCCGCAGCTCCCCGGCGGTCGGCGCGCCCCTGGACCGGCTCGGCGTGTTCGTCGGCATGGCAGGCAACGGCACGCAGGCACCGGACGCACGCTTCGGCCTCCGCCTGCAGCAGGGCACCTACCGCGAGGCGGGCGCCAATCTCGATGGCCGCGAAGCGGAGCTGGTGCTCGCCGGCCATACCGAACTGCCTGGCCGCTACGCCGACGGCACGGGCTATGTGTTGCGCCGGCCGAACTACGTCCTGCGCGATCGCGCGGGTCAGCCGCTGGCGCTGCCGACGGCGCTGTCGGTGCGCGTGGCGCCGTCGTTGATCGGCTTGGGCCTGCTGGAAGCGGTGCCCGAGCAGCAACTGGAACGCCTGGCGCTCGCGCAGCAGGGCGATCCGGACGGCATCGCGGGCCGCCTGCAGATCGTCGCCGATGCGCGCGATGCCGGCGTGAGCCGCGTGGGTCGCTTCGGATGGAAGGGCGCCGCCGCCACGCTGGAGCAACAGACCTCGCTGGCCTTCAACACCGACATGGGCGTGGGGTCGCCACTGCTGCCGTCGCTGGAGTGCGCGCGCGGCAGCGAAGGCGTCGCGTGTGCGCAGGCGAACACCGGCGGTGCGAAGCTGACCGCCGCCGACATCCACCAGACCACGCTCTACCTCAGCCTGCTGGGCGTGCCGCCGAAGCGCGATTTCGACAATCCGCTGGAACAGGATGCCCAGGCGCGTGCACGCCAACTGCGCGTCAAGCGCGGTGCACAGATGTTCGAAGCCGCGCGTTGCGGTACCTGCCATGCGCCGGAACTGCGCACCGGGAACCATCGCTTCGTCGAGCTGCGTTACCAGACCATCCGGCCGTACACCGACCTGCTGCTGCACGACATGGGGCCGGAACTGGCGGACACCTATGTCGAGGGCCGCGCCACCGCACGCGAGTGGCGTACCGCGCCGCTGTGGGGGCTAGGCCTGGCCGCGACGATCGATCCGACCGTGCGCTACCTGCACGACGGGCGCGCGGCCACGTTGGAGGAGGCCGTGCTGTGGCATGGCGGGCAGGGCACTGCGGCGAAGCAGCGGTTCGAAGCGATGAACGCCGACGACCGTCGCGCCCTGGTGGATTTCCTGAAGTCGCTCTAGCCCACGTGGCAACGAAAAAGCGCCGGGCGTGCCGGCGCTTCGAAGGGGTGCAAGGTCGGGCCGCTCAGGCGGCTTCGTACGCCCCGTAGCCGCGCAGGCGCGCGTAGCGCTTGGCCAGCAGTTCCTCGACCGGCAGCTGCTCCAGCGCATCGAGTTCGTTGAGCAGCACGGCCTTGAGGCGCACCGCCATCTGGCGCGGGTTGCGGTGTGCGCCGCCGATGGGTTCGCGCACTACCTTGTCGACCAGGCCCAGCGCGATGAGGCGCTTGGCGGTCAGGCCCAGTTGCTCGGCGGCGTCCTTGGCCTTGGCGGCATCCTTCCAGAGGATGGAAGCGCAGCCTTCGGGCGAAATCACCGAGTACGTACCGTACTCGAGCATCAGCGTGCGGTCGCCGACGCCGATGGCGAGCGCGCCGCCGCTGCCGCCTTCGCCGATCACCGTGCAGATGATCGGGATCTTCAGCTCGGCCATCTCCATCAGGTTGCGCGCGATGGCTTCGGACTGGCCGCGCTCTTCCGCGCCCACGCCCGGGTACGCGCCGGGGGTGTCGATGAAGGTCAGCAGCGGCAGCTTGAAGCGCTCGGCCATCTTCATCAGGCGCAGCGCCTTGCGGTAGCCCTCCGGGCGCGGCATGCCGAAGTTGCGCGCGATCTTGCTCTTGGTGTCGCGACCCTTCTGGTGGCCGATGATGACCACGCTGCGGCCGTCGATACGGCCCAGGCCGCCGACGATGGCGGCATCGTCGGAAAACGCACGGTCGCCGGCCAGCTCCTGGAACTCGTCGCAGAAGACCTTGATGTAGTCCAGCGTGTACGGGCGCGCCGGATGGCGTGCCAGCTGCGACACCTGCCAGGGCGACAGGTCGCGGAAGATCTGCGCGGTGCGGATGCGGAGCTTGTCCTGCAGCGCGTGCACCTCGGCATCGACATTCACCGCCGGGCCGGTGCTGGCGGCGCGCAGATCCTGGATCTTGGCTTCCAGATCGGCGATGGGCTGTTCGAAATCGAGGTAGTTCGGATTCATCTGCGGGCCATGGGCCGGAAAGGGGGGAAGTGTAGCCGAAGCCGTCCGGCGGTCACGTACGGGGGGGTAGGGCCGTGACGTGGCGCACGGCCTGCGTCAGTTGGCCCACGGACGGTAGAAGGCGGGCTTGGCGGTGCGTACGCCGGGCATGGCGCGCAGGGCGTCCAGCAGCTCGGCATCCACGCGCACGGCCTTCTGGCCGTTGAGGTCGAGCATGCCGGCGATGGTGTTGCCGCCCGCGCCCATCAACAGGTCCAGGCGCAGCGGCGTGCCGCCGGGCCGATGCCGCGACAGCAGGGCATCCACGCGTTCCCACAAGCCCGGCACGCGCAGGTCCAGGCGCAGCTGCAGGCGCTGCGCATGCTGTTGGCACAACGCGGTGTAGTCCCACACCTGGCGGATGCGCAGGCTGTAGCCGCCACTGAACTCGTCTTCGCGCAGGCCGCCCTTGATCACCAGCACGCGGTCGCGCGTCATCAGCGCGCCGAATTCGTTCAAGGCATCCGAGAACGCACTGCACTCGATCCGGCCGCGGCCGTCTTCCAACTGCACGAACACCTGGCTGTCGCCCTTGCGCCGCACGCCGACCACCTGGCCGGCGACGATCGCGTTGACCTCGGGGCGCCAGCCTTTCTTCTCGCCACTGGAACCGCTCGTCCAGATGCGGTCCAGCTCGCTCAGGTCGCTGCCCACGAGCGTGCGCAGGTCGTCGCGATACGGGTCCATCGGGTGGCCGCTGAGGTAGTGCCCCAGTGTCTCGCGCTCGCCGTGCAGCTTCTGCGTGAGTGGCCACTCGTCCGTGGTCGGGAGCTCGACATGGATGTCGTCGGTGCCCGCACTGGAACCGAACATGTCGACGATGCCGGCGCTGCGGTTCTTGCTGATCTGGTCGATCGCCTTCAGCACTTCCGGCAGCTGCAGGGCCAACGAGGCGCGGTTCCTGCCGAGGGCGTCGAGCGCGCCGGCGTTGATCAGCGCTTCAAGCGCGCGCTTGTTGAGCTTGGACGAATCGACGCGCTTGCAGAAGTCCAGCAGGTCGCGGAACGCGTCGCCATCGCGGCGCGCCTCGACGATGCTCTCGCATACGCCCTGGCCCACGCCCTTCACCGCACCCAGGCCGTAGCGCACGGTGTTGGCATCGGTGGCGACGAACATGAAGTCCGAGTGGTTCACGTCCGGCGGCAACACATTCAGGCCGAGGCCGCGTGCCTCGTCGAGGAAGCCGACCACCTTGTCGGTCTTGTCCATGTCCGACGACAGTGTGGCCGCCATGAATTCGGCGGGGTAATGCTTCTTCAGCCACGCGGTCTGGTAGGCGACCAGCGAGTACGCGGCGGCGTGCGACTTGTTGAAGCCGTAGCCGGCGAACTTCTCCATCAGGTCGAAGATTTCATCGGCCTTGCGCTCGTCCACGCCGCCCTGTGCGGCGCCTTCGCGGAAGATCTCGCGGTGCTTGGCCATTTCGGCCGGCACCTTCTTGCCCATCGCGCGGCGCAGCAGGTCGGCGCCGCCCAGCGAGTAGCCGCCGACGATCTGCGCCATCTGCATGACCTGCTCCTGGTAGACCATGATGCCGTAGGTCTCTTCCAGCATGGCCTTGGTGCGCGGGTCCGGGTAATCGAACTCTTCGCGACCGTGCTTGCGCTCGACGAACGACGGGATCATGTCCATCGGGCCGGGGCGGTACAACGCGTTCAGCGCGATCAGGTCCTCGAAGCGGTCGGGCTTGGCTTCCTTCAGCGCGCGCCGCATGCCCGAGGATTCGAACTGGAACACCGAACCGGTGTTGCCGTTGGCGAACACGTCGCGGTACACGCTGGCGTCGTCGAGCGGGATCGTCGCGATATCGACCGGCGTCACGCCAAGGTGCGCGCGCCGCGCATTCACCGCCTTCACGGCCCAGTCGATGATCGTCAGCGTGCGCAGGCCGAGAAAGTCGAACTTCACCAGGCCGACGGCTTCCACGTCGTCCTTGTCGAACTGGGTGACCGGGTTCCTGCCGCGGCCACCTTCGTCGTGTTCGGCGAACAGCGGGCAGAAGTCCGAGAGCGGCGTGGGCGCGATCACCACGCCGCCGGCATGCTTGCCGGCGTTGCGGGTGAGGTCTTCCAGCTGGCGCGCCAGGTCGATCAGGTCGCGGACATCGTCCTCGTCGCGATAGCGTTCGATCAGCTCCTGCGAGGCCATCTCGCTGCTGCCTTCGCCCATCGCATCCTTCAGCGTCACGCCCAGGATGTTCGGGATCAGCTTGGCGACGCCATCGACCAGGCCGTACGGAAAGCCCAGTACGCGGCCGGCATCGCGCACCACGGCCTTCGCCGCCATGGTGCCGTAGGTGATGATCTGGCTGACCCGGTCGCGCCCGTACTTGCGCGCGACGTAGTCGATCACCTCGTCGCGGCGGTCCATGCAGAAGTCGATGTCGAAGTCGGGCATCGACACGCGTTCCGGGTTGAGGAAGCGCTCGAACAGCAAGCCGTAGGGCAGCGGATCCAGGTCGGTGATCTGCAGCGCCCACGCCACCAGCGAACCCGCGCCCGAGCCGCGGCCCGGCCCGATCGGGATGCCATGGTTCTTTCCCCACTGGATGAAGTCGGCCACGATCAGGAAGTAGCCGGGGAACCCCATCTTGCAGATGGTGTCCAGCTCGAAGTCCAGCCGCTTCTCGTAGTCCTCGCGCGTGTGGCCGGGCGCCAGCGGGTTCTTTTCCAGCCGCGTCTTCAGTCCTTCGTGCGACAGGCTTCGGATCCAGCTGTCCAGCGTCTCATCGTCGGGTACCGGATACGCCGGCAGGAAGTACGTCCCCAGCCGCATCTCGATGTTGCAGCGCTGGGCCAGCGCCATCGTGTTGTCGATCGCGTCCGGAACGTCGGCGAACAGCTCGGCCATCTGCGCGGCCGACTTCATGTACTGCTCGGCGCTGTAGTCGCGCGGACGCTTGGGGTCGTCCAGCACGCGCCCGGATGCGATGCAGACGCGCGCCTCGTGCGCATCGAAATCATCCGGCGACAGGAAGCGCACGTCGTTGCTGGCGATCACCGGCAGGCCGCGCGTATCGGCGGCATGCAGGGCGAACGCATTGAACGTTTCCTCGCCATCGCGCTGGGTGCGTGTCAGTTCGAGGTGCAGGTCTTCACCGAAGCTGCGCTGCCAGTCGGCCAGGTGCTGCTCGGCCAGGTCATGGCGGCCGCCCAGCGCCATCCGGCCGGCCAGGCTCTGCCGTCCCATCAGCGCGAACAGGCCCGCATGGTCCTGGCGCAGCCAGTCCGGATCGATGGCGACGCCGTCGGTGCGGTGCCCTTCCATCCAGGCGCGCGTCAGCAGGCGCGACAACGACAGATAGCCTTCGCGGTCGCGGCACAGCAGCGTGACCGTCCAGGGAGCCTCGTTGCCTTCGGCGACCAGCAGGTCGGCACCCGCGATGGGTTTCAGGCCCACGCCTTCGGCCGCCTTGTAGAACTTCACCAGCGCGAACAGGTTGTTGCGGTCGGTGACCGCGAGCGCGGGCATGCCCAGTTCCACCGCGCGGCTCAGCAGGTTCGCCTGCTTGGCCTTCTTCGGGTCAGCGTGATCCGGCTTCTCGGGCACGCGGATGATCGAATCCGCCAACGAAAATTCGGTGTGCAGGTGGAGGTGGACGAAACGGGAAGACATGCCGGCTCGGGGTACTGTCGGGCCAGCGTAACGGCGGGGGTGGGGTGGGGCAAGGCTTGACATTCCGACGCCGCCGGCCGGCTCCACCGGGTAAAAAAAAGCCGCCCAGGGGAGCGGCAGGGGGAAGCGGAAGGCGTGCCGTCTTCAGCGGCGTGGCCGGGGTCAGTGCAGCAGGCGCTCCAGGCTCTGCTGGCGGCGGAAATCCAGGTAGCGCGCGGTCTCGTCCGCCAGCAGCGTCCACTGGCCTTCATCGAGGGTCGCCAGGCCGGGCGTGCGCAGCGCAGCCAGTACCTGCTGGAGAAGCGCGCGCTGGCCGGCGTCTTGCGTCCAGCTGCGGTCGGCCAACAGGCAGCGCAGCAGCGCGAGGCGTTCGTCGTCGGGGTGGTGGCTACGGAGCGCCGTCGCGGGGGCGACGGCGGAATGCATCAGGGTCATGCAGGCCTCGTGGGGGAGAGGAACCCGCGTCCAGGGGGAGGGTGCGGGCATGACCGTCATGCTGCCGCGCGCCGCGCCGGGATGCGCCTGCAAGAAGCCATCGTGACCATGGGCACGGTGCCGATGGTCACGCGATTCAGCGCGTGAGCAACGCCTCGCGCACGGGGGCGAAACTGCGCCGGTGGTGCGAGCAGGGGCCGTGCTGCGCGAGTGCCGACAGATGCGCCGGCGTGGGATAGCCCTTGTGCACGTCGAAGCCGTACTGCGGGAACGTCGCGTGCAATTGGACCATCAGGCGATCGCGCGATACCTTCGCCAGGATCGACGCCGCCATGATCGCCGGCTCGATGGCATCGCCCCCGACCAGTGTCTCGACCATGCAGTCCAGGCCCTTGGGCGCGCGATTGCCGTCGATGCGCACCAGGTCCGGGAACGGCTGCAGCGCCATCACCGCACGGCGCATGCCCTCCAGCGTGGCCTGCAGGATGTTGAGGCGGTCGATCTCGTCGGGCTCGACGAATTCCACGCGCCACGCGAGCGCGCGTTCCTGGATCAGCGGGAACAGTGCTTCGCGCTTCGCTTCGCTGAGTTGCTTGGAGTCGTTCATACCGGCGATGGGGCGTGCCGCGTCGAGGATCACCGCCGCGACGGCGACCGGCCCGGCCAGCGGCCCGCGGCCGGCTTCATCCACGCCGGCGATCAGGCGGGCGAGGGGCATCTCGAAGAGGCCTTCCGTGCTCATGCGTGCGACGCTGCGCAGAGCACGTCCGCGACCGCATCGGCGGCACTGGCCGATGCGTCCTGCTTCAGCTGCGCGTGCAGGCGCTGGTAGGTGGGCTGCAACGCAGCGACCGCATCGGGCGAGCGGAACCAGCGCAGGACGTCGGTGGCGAGGTGTTCGGGCGTGCAGTCGTCCTGCATGCGCTCAGGCGCGATGTCCTCGCCGGCCAGCACGTTGGGCAGTGCGTAACGCTCCACCTTCAACAGGCCCAATCCCTTGACGATCCGGTAGGTCAGCGGCGCGATCCGGTAGCCCACCACCATCGGCCGTTTGCACAACATCGCTTCCAGCGTGGCGGTACCGGAGGCCAACAGCACGACATCGCTGGCGATCATCGCCGTGCGCGCCCGGCCGTCGAGCAGATGCCAGGCGGTGTCTGCGCCATGCGCTGCGAACTGCGTTTCCAGGGCCTGCCGGCACGCCGCGTTCGCAGCGGGCACGATGACCCGGAGCCCGGGAATCTCGGTCGAGATGCGGCGTGCGGCTTCGAAGAACGCAGGCGCGAGGCGATGGATTTCGCCCAGCCGGCTGCCCGGCAGCACCGCCAGCACCGGCGCGCCGGCAGGCAATCCCAGCGTGGCGCGTGCGGCGTCGCGATCCGGCTGCATCGGGATGTCGTCGGCCATCGGGTGTCCGACGAAACGCGCATCCACACCGTGCCGCGCATAGATGGGCGGCTCCATCGGGAACAGGCACAGCACCCGGTCCGCGCTGCGGCCGATTTTTTCCGCACGCTTCTCGCGCCAGGCCCAGACGGACGGACTGACGTAATGCACGGTGCGTACGCCGCGCTGCTTGAGCCAGGCCTCGACGCCGAGATTGAAGTCGGGCGCGTCGATGCCCACGAAGACGTCGGGCTTCCAGTCGAGCATGCGCTGACGGAATGCCTTGCGCAGCCGGAGCAGGCGCGGCAGGTGGCGCAGCACTTCGGCCAGGCCCATCACCGCGAGTTCGCCCGCGTCGTACCAGGTGTCGCACCCGGCGGCGCGCATGGCATCGCCGCCGATGCCGGCGAATTCGGCCTCCGGGAACCGCTGCTTCAATGCCGCGATCAGGCCCGCGCCCAGCCCGTCGCCGGACGCTTCGCCCGCGCACAGCGCGATGCGGAGCGGCCGTGCCGCGGGAGTCGCATCCATCAGCGCTGCAACGGCCGTTCGCCGCTGTCGATGAAGTGCAGCAGCGCCTTCACGTCGTCGCTGGCCTGGGCCTGTTCGGCGAGTTGCTGCTTGGCTTCCGCCAGCGGCAGGCCGGCGACGTACAGCGTGCGGTAGGCACGCTTGATCGCCGCGATGCGGTCGGCGTCGAAGCCGCGGCGCTTCAGGCCTTCGCTGTTGATCCCGCGCGGCCGGCCGGAAGCCTCGCCCGCGACCATGGTGAACGGCGGCACATCGCCGCTGAGCAACACGCCCATGCCGATGAAGGCGTGCGCGCCGATCCGGCAGAACTGGTGCACCCCGGCGAAGCCGCTCATGATCACCCAATCCTCCACGGTGACGTGGCCCGCCAGCGTGGAATTGTTGGAAAACACGCAATGGTTGCCCACGATGCAATCGTGGGCGACGTGCGTGTAGGCCAGCAGCATGTTGTCGCTGCCGATCCGGGTGATGCCGGTGCCGGTGACGGTGCCGCGATTCAGGGTGACGAACTCGCGCACCTGGTTACGGTCGCCGATCACCAGTTCGACGCGTTCGCCCTTGAACTTCTTGTCCTGCGGATCGCCGCCGATGGCGGCGTGGCCGACAAAATGGTTGTCGCGGCCGATCCGGGTCGGACCCGTGACCGTGCAATGGGGGCCGATGACGGTGCCATCGCCGATTTCGACCTCGGGGCCGACGTAGGCGAACGGGCCGATGCTGACGCCTTCGCCCAGCGAGGCGCCGGGATCGACGACCGCGCTGGGATGGATGGCGGTGGGGGCGCCCATCTCAGCGGGTGTCCTCGGCGCACAGCACGTCGGCGCAGGCGACCTGTTCGCCGTTGACCGACGCCACGCCGGTGTAGAACGCCATGTTGCGGATCAGCCGCTTCAGGGTGACGTCGAGGTCCAGCCGGTCGCCCGGCACCACCATGCGGGTGAAGCGCGCGTTCTCGACCTTCACCATGTAGAACATCCGGCCGGCCGTGTCGCCCTGGTGCGACAGCTGCGTCAGCAGGCCGCCGGCCTGCGCCAGCGCCTCGATGATCAGCACGCCCGGCATGATCGGACGGTCCGGGAAGTGGCCGGTGAAGAAGGGCTCGTTCTGGGTGACGTTCTTGTAGGCCAGCACGCGCTTGTCCTTCTCGAACTCCACCACGCGGTCCACCAGCAGGAACGGATAGCGGTGCGGCAGCAGCTTGCGGATGGTGGTGGAGTCGATCGGTAGTTGCAGGTCCAGGGTCATCAGCTTTCCTTGTCGGCCGCCAGCACGCGTCGTGCCAAGGCGTCCAGTTGCTTGAAGCGGGCGGCGTTCTTGCGCCAGGTACGGTTGTCGGTGAGCGGCGTGCCGCTGGAATACTCGCCGGGTTCGGTGATCGAACTGGTCACCAGGGACATCGCGGTGATCACCACGCGGTCGCAGATCTCGAGGTGGCCCAGCACGCCGGCGGCGCCGCCGATCAGGCAATAGCGGCCGATGCGCGCACTGCCGGCGGCGGCGCTGCAGCCGGCCATCGCCGTGTGCGCGCCGATGCGGACGTTGTGGCCGATCTGGATCTGGTTGTCGAGGCGGACGTCCTCTTCCAGCACCGTGTCGTCCAGCGCGCCGCGGTCGATCGTGGTGTTGGCGCCGATCTCGCAGTCGTCGCCGATGACCACACCGCCGAGCTGCGGGACCTTGATCCAGTGCCCGCTGTCCATCGCCAGGCCGAAGCCATCCGCGCCGATGACGGCGCCCGGATGGACCAGCACGCGCCTGCCCAGGCGAACCCGCGTGACCAGGGTGATGCGGGCGATCAGCTCGCTGCCTTCGCCGACCGTGCAGTCGTCGCCGATCACGCAGCCGGGTCCGATGACGCAACCGTCCCCGATCACGCTGCGTGCGCCCACCGTGACGAAGGGGCCCACGTGCGCATCCGCGGCGACGCGGGCACTGGGGTCGATGACCGCGCTGGGGTGGATGCCAGGCGCGCGGACGGGCTTGCTGTCGAACAGGGCCGCCATCTTGGCGAAGGCGGTGTAGGGATCTTTCGCTATCAGCGCGGCGCCGGGTGCGGCGTCGGCGTCTTCCAGGCGCAGCACGACCAGGCTGGCCTGGCTGTCCGCGAGCTGCCCGCGGTAGCGGGTATTGGCGAGGAACGCCAACTGGCCGGGCTCGGCCCGCCCCAGCGTGGCGACGCCTTCGATGCGAAGGTCGGGGTCGCCCCTGAGCTCAAGGCCGAAACGGTCGGCCAGTGCGCGGGCGGTGTAAGTGGGCAGCGTCATAAGGCGCGTAGTTTAGCGCCAGCCAACGCCGAACCGCTTTGACGGGGGCGTATGGTGGAAGGCGGCCGGGGGAGGTTCTCCCCCGGTCCGTCACCGGATGGCGGGCGTCAGAACGCGCCGCCGAAGGTGAACTGCAGGCGCTCCAGCTCGTCGCCTTCTTCCTTCTTCAACGGGAAGGCGTAGCTGATCGAAATCGGGCCTACCGGTGCGCGCCACAGCAGCGCGACACCCGTGGAGGCGCGCAGCTCGCCGGCATCGAAGTTGTCTACGCCATCGAACACGTTGCCGAAGTCGAAGAACGCCGAGACCCGCGCGGCATTGGAATCGAACAGCTTCGGGAAGATCAGTTCGACCGAGCCGGTGGTCTTCAGCGAACCGCCGAGCGGCTGGCCGCGGTAACCGCTGATGACTTCGGAGCGCGGGCCCAGCGTGTTGTCGCGGAAGCCGCGCACCGAGCGCGTGCCGCCCGCGTAGAAGTTCTCGAAGAAAGGCAGCCCGTCCGCCACGAGGGTCCTGTGGAGGGTGCCGCCGTCCGCGCACGTTCCATCCGCGGCCGGCGTGGTCGTCGTGTTCGACCCTCCGGGAATCTGCGGGTCGGACCCGTTCACGCGGCAGATGTACCGATAGATTTCCGAACCGTAGCTGTCGCCGTAGCCGACTTCGGCGCGGGTGTTCAGCACGAAGGACGGACTCAGCGACCAGTACTTCGAGAATTCGTAATTGAGCTTGTAGTACTCGACGGTGGAGCCCGGCAGTGCGATCTCCGCCGACACGCGCTGGTAGGTGCCGCCCGTGGGCATGAAGTAGTCGTTGCGGGTGTCGCGCGCCCAGCCCAGCTCGGTACGCCATGCATGGAAGGTGCGCTGGCCGACCGCATTGATGTAGTCGACGATCGACTGCGGCGTGGAGCCTTCGAACGTCAGGATCTCGTTGCTGTCCACGCCGAACAACAGCGAGACGGTGTCGTTCTCGGTGATCGGCAGGCCCAGGACGCCCTGTGCGGCGGCGCTGGTGGTGGAGTACTGCGCGGTGTTGAAGTCCGAGTAGTCGAACTCGCGCCACCACAGGTTGTACCCGAGCGACATGCCTTCGTCGGTGAAGAACGGATTGGTGTACGAGAACGAATAGCGCTGCAGGTAGTCGCTGCGCTGCGCTTCGACGGCGACGCGGTTGCCGCCGCCCAGGAAGTTGTTCTGCGACAGCTGGATCGAGGTGGTCAGGCCGGAGAGCTGCGAATAGCCCAGGCCGAACACGAAGCTGCCGGAGGTGGTTTCCTTCACGGTGTAGACCACGTCCACCTGGTCGGTGGTGCCCGGTACCGGGGTGGTCTCGACATCGACCGTCTCGAAGTAGCCCAGGCGGCGCAGACGCACGCGCGAACGGTCAACGGCGACCTGCGAGAACCAGCTGCCCTCGAACTGGCGCATCTCGCGGCGCATCACTTCGTCGGACGTGCGCGTGTTGCCCTTGAAGACGACCCGGCGCACGTTGACGCGCGGGCCCGGCACCACCTGCAGGTTGATCGCGACAGTGCGGTTCTCGCGATCGATCGTCGGGATCGGGTTCACCTGCGCGAACGCATGGCCGATGTTGCCCAGCGTGGCGGTGATCGAGTCGGACGTCATCTCGAGCAGGATGCGCGAGAACGTCTGTTCCGGCTTCACGATCACCAGCTTCTCGATCTCTTCCTTCGGCAGCACCGTGTCGCCGGTGACCTTGACCTCGGAGATCTTGTACTGCTCGCCCTCGGTGATGCCGGCGGTGATGAACATGTCGCGCTTGTCGGGACTGATCGACACCTGGGTGGAGTCGATGTTGAAGTCCACGTAGCCGCGGTCGAGGTAGTACGAGTTCAGGCGTTCCATGTCGCCCGACAGCTTTTCCTTGGAGTACTGGTCATCGCGGCGATACCACGAGAGCCAGCTGGATTCCTTCGATTCCCAGTTCTCCAGCAGGTCCTCGGTCTCGAACTTCTCGGCGCCGACGACGTTGACGTGCTTGATCTTCGCCGCCTTGCCTTCCTTCACGGCGATCGTCACGTCCACGCGGTTGCGGTCCAGCGGGCTGACGGTGGGCGTGATCTCGACGTTGTACTTGCCGCGGTTGTTGTACTGGCGCACCAGTTCCTGCGTGACGCGGTCCAGGCTCAGGCGGTCGAACGTCTCGCCTTCGGCCAGGCCGATGTCCTTGAGGCCCGACATCAGGTCGTCGGTCTTGATGTCCTTGTTGCCGGTGAGCGTCAGCTTGTTGATGGCGGGGCGCTCGGTGACCGTGACCACCAGGATGTCGCCCTGGCGGTCGAGCTTGACCTCTTCGAAGAAGCCGGTCTTGTAGAGGGCGCGGATCGATTCCGACACGCCGGACGGCGTCACCATGTCGCCCCGCTCGATCGGCAGGTACGTCAGCACGGTGCCGGCCGAGATGCGCTGCAGGCCGTCGATGCGGATGTCGGTCGCGGTGAACGACTCGCTGCTGAGCGGTGCGGCCGCGGCGGGGGTAGCCGCAGGTTCCGTCGTCTGGGCCAGTGCCGGCATGGCGATGGCCGAGGCCAGGGCGAGGGCAAGCAGGCGGCGGGAAGGCAGTCGCGTCATCATCACATCCGATTGGGGTAGTTCCTGCGATGCAGGGGTGGGCCGCAGGGCTACGGTCCCGGGTTTTGCCGTCTGGGGGTGGCCCTTGGAGCGGGCCTGCCCGGAAAAGTTCAGGGGCATCAGGTCACCAGACGCAGGATGTCGTTGTAGAACGCCAACCCCATCAGGCCTGCCAACGCAGCCAGGCCCACATATTGTCCGGCCACCATGTGGCGCTCGCTCAAGGGACTGCCCTTGACCAACTCGATAAGGTAATACAGGAGGTGCCCGCCGTCCAAGACGGGGATCGGCAGCAGGTTGATGATCGCCAGGCTCAGCGACATCGCCGCCAGGAACCAGAGGAACCAGTCAGGCCCGCGTTTGGCCGAAACATTCGCCACCTGGGCGATGGTGATCGGGCCGGAGACGTTCTTCAGCGAGGCGTCGCCGGTCAGCATGCGACGGATCATGCCCAGGGAATCGGACGTCAATTTGCCCGTTTCGCGCAGCGCGGCGGGGAGCGCGGCCAGCGGGCCGTAGTGCAGGGTCGCGTCGTAGCCGGGCATCTGCGCGGTTTCCGGCGGCGCCAGGCCCAGGCCCCAGTAGTCCTGCCCATTGTCGGGGCGCTTCATCCGGCGGGGCTCGAGCTCGAAGGCTAGCCGCTCGCCGGCGCGATCGACTTCGACCATGGCCGGCCCGCCGCGCTTGCCGAGGGCGTCCACCTGGGTGGCGATATCGTTGAAGCCATGCACGGGCTGGCCGTCGACCGCGGTGACCACGTCGCCAGGCTTCAGCACGCCATCGGCCGGGGCACCAGGGCTGACCTTGCCGATCGTCGCCGGCACGACCCAATGGCGCCAGGTCAGGCCGATCAGGCCCACGGCGTTCTCCTGGTCGAAGTCAGTCGGCAGCCGGGACAGGGCCAGGCGACGGTCTGCGGTCGTGCCTGCGGCAGTCTCGACCTGGACGGAAATGTCATCGCCATCGATGGCGGCCTTGGTCAGCACGATGGACGCATCGGTCCAGGTGTCGATCGCGCGGTCGCCGATGCTGACGATCCGGTCGCCACGCTGCAGGCCCGCTTCCGCGGCGATGCCGGTCACGCTGCCCAGCGTGGCCGAATAGTCCTGCTTGCCCAGCACGAACATCGCCCACAGCAGGGCGATGCAGAGCACCACATTGGCCAGGGGCCCGGCGGCGACCACAGCGATGCGCTGCCAGACCGGCTTGCGGTTGAAGGCCTGGTCGAGCTGCGCAGCGGGGACATCGCCTTCGGCTTCGTCCAGCATCTTGACGTAGCCGCCGAGCGGGATCGCGGCGACCGCGAACTCCGTGCCGTGGCGGTCGCGTCGCGACCACAGCGGCTTGCCGAAGCCCACGGAGAAGCGCAGCACCTTGACGCCGCAGCGGCGCGCGACCCAGTAGTGGCCGAACTCGTGGAAGGTCACCAGGATGCCCAGCGCCACGATCATCCACCAGACGGAGCCCAGCAGGTCACTCATCGGATCTCGGCGCTCATGGGGGAGAGGTGGCCTGCGAGGTTGCGTTCGGTCAGTCGGCGAGCCTGCGCATCCGCTTCCAGCAACGCCTCCAGCGAATCGGCCGGCGTCGCGGGCAGCGCAGCGAGGGCGTCCTCGACCAGCGCGGGAATGGATAGGAAACCCACGCGGCCCTGAAGAAAGGCTGAAACCGCGACTTCGTTCGCAGCATTCAGCACGGCCGGGGCGGTACCGCCGGCTTCCATCGCCTCCCAGGCCAGGCGCAGGCAAGGGAATGCATCGGTGTCGGGGGCTTCGAAGTCCAGCCGCGGGTGTTGCAGAAGGTCGAGTCCCGGAACCCCGGAGTCGATGCGTTCGGGCCAGCCCAGTCCCACCGCCAGCGACGTCCGCATGTCGGGCAATCCGAGCTGTGCGAGCGTGGAGCCGTCGGCGAATTCCACCAGGGAATGCACCAGGCTTTGCGGGTGCACCAGCACGTCAAGCCGCTCGCGTCCCACGCCGAACAGGTGGTGGGCCTCGATCAGCTCCAGGCCCTTGTTCATCAGCGTGGCGGAGTCGACGCTGATCTTCGGCCCCATCGACCACTTGGGGTGCGCGACGGCCTGTTCGCGCGTCACTTGCGCCAGTTCGGACCGGCTGCGGCCGCGGAACGGTCCACCCGATGCCGTCAGCACGATGCGGCTGACATCGCCCTGAGCCTGTCGTGAACGCAGGCATTGGAAGATGGCGTTGTGCTCGCTGTCGATCGGGATGATGTCGGCGCCGGCCGCATCGGCCGCGCCGGTGACCAGCTCGCCGGCCAGGACGAGGGATTCCTTGTTGGCCAGCAGCAGCCGCTTGCCTGCGCGGGCCGCCGCCAGCGTCGACGACAGGCCTGCGGCACCGACGATGGCGGCGACGACCGTATCGCACGCGGCATCGGCCACGAGCGCATCGAGAGGTGCGTCGCCGGCATGCGCCCGGGTGGACAGGCCCGCGCCGGCCAGGCCATCGCGCAGGCGCGGATAGAGCGATGCGTCAGCGATCACGGCATGGTCGGGCCGGTGCGCCACGCATAGCGCGATCAGTGCATCCACATTGTGGCCCGCGGCCAGCACGCTGACGCGATAGCGATCCGGGTGACGGGCGATGACGTCGAGCGCCGAGGCACCGATCGAGCCCGTCGCGCCCAGGACCGCCACATTGCGGGGTGCGTGCGCGGCCATGCTCAGAATCCGAAGACTTCCTTGCCCAGCACGAACACGGGCAATGCGGCCAGCACGCCGTCGATGCGGTCCAGCACGCCGCCGTGGCCGGGGATCACGTCGCCCGAGTCTTTCGCGCCTACATGGCGCTTGAGCAGGCTTTCGAACAGGTCGCCCACCACCGAGAACAGCACGGTGAAGATCGCGACCACCAGCACGCCCGGCAGCTGGGCCACGCCGGCGCCTGCGATCAGCGCGCCGATGCCCGCGACCAGCAGGCCCGCGGCCAGGCCGCCCAGCAGGCCTTCGAGGGTCTTGTTGGGACTGATGCGCGGCGCCAGCTTGCGGCCCGCGAACCAGCGGCCTCCGAAGTGGCGACCGGCGAAGTAGGCGCCGCTGTCGGCTGCCCAGACGATGGCCAGCGCAACGAACAGCCAGATGTGGCCATTCGGTTCGGAAGCGTGGATCAGTCCGAGCGCGCACCAGGCCGGCACCACGGCCAGCGTACCGGCCGCCAGCTTGAACACGCGGGCCCACGTCTCGTGGTCGGACGCGAAGTGGTAGAAGCGCAGCCACAGCAGCGCGAGCAGCCACCAGGCCGTGCCAACCAGGGCCATCAGCCGCAAGGGGACCAGGTCGGTCGAACCCCGCGAGGCCCACACCAGCAACACCATGAGCAGCAGGTTGGCGGTCAGCAGCACGGTCCGCTGCAGGGTGTCGTCGATCTCGGCGAGCTTGAACCACTCCCACAGGCCGATCAGGAACACCAGGGCGGCCAGCATGACCAGCCAGGACGTCGGCAGCAGCAGGATGGCGCCGATGGCGAAGGGAGCCATGACGAGCGCGGCAATGACGCGGGTGCGGGTGACGCTCATGCAGGGGTGTCCTCCGTGGTGCTGCCGGCCACCTGGGCGCTGGTCAGGCCGAAGCGGCGCTCGCGCCCCGAGAAGTCGTCCAGGGCGCGCTGCAACAGCGTGGCATCCAGGTCCGGCCACAACACGTCGGTGAACCAGAGTTCGGTGTAGGCCAGCTGCCACAGCAGGAAATTGCTGATCCTGTGGTCGCCGCCCGTGCGGATGAAGAGATCCGGCGCCGGCAGGTCGGCCAGCGCCACGTGACCGCCGAGGGCGGCTTCGTCGATGTCCTGCGGTCGCAGGCGGCCCGCGGCGACCTCTTCGGCCAATGCGCGTGCCGCGTGCGCGATGTCCTGGCGCCCGCCGTAGCTCGCGGCGATCACCAGGTGCAGCCGCGTGTTGCCCAGGGTCAACGTTTCGGCCGCGTGCATGCGCGCGCGGATGTCGTCGGAGAAACGGGCGCGGTCGCCGATGAAGCGTACGCGCACCTGGCGGCGATGGAGTTCCTCCACCTCGCGGTCCAGCGCATTGAGGAACAGCTTCATCAGCGCACCGACTTCTTCTTCCGGCCGGCCCCAGTTCTCGCTGGAGAACGCGAACAGGGTCAGCGCGCCGATGCCGCGCTCCAGGCAGAAGTCGATGCAGACGTTGACCGCGCGGGCCCCGGCGCGATGGCCGATGACCCGCGGGCGCCGGCGGCGTTCGGCCCAGCGCCCGTTGCCGTCCATGATGACGGCGAGGTGGCGGGGCACGGACGGGGAAACGGCAGGGGACATGGCAGTCCTCAGACCGCCATCAGTTCCTGTTCCTTGGCCTTGACGACGTCATCGACGTCCTTGATGGACTTGTCGGTGAGCTTCTGGATCTCGTCTTCGGTCCGGCGCTCTTCGTCTTCGGTGATCTGCTTGTCCTTCAGCAGGTCCTTGACCTGCTGGTTGGCATCGCGGCGGATGTTGCGGATCGCGACCTTGGTGTCTTCGCCTTCGCCGTGGACCACCTTGGAGAGTTCCTTGCGGCGTTCCTCGGTGAGGGCCGGCAGGTTCAGGCGGATGGTGGTGCCGGCGGTATTCGGGGTCAGGCCCAGGTCGGAGGCCAGGATGGCTTTCTCCACCGCGCCGACCATCTGCTTTTCCCACGGGGTGATCGTCAGCGAACGGGAGTCGGAGATCGTCACCGTGGCGACCTGGCTCAGCGGCATGTCGGAGCCGTAGTAGTTGACCTTCAGGTGCTCGACCAGCGCCGTGGAGGCCCGGCCGGTGCGGACCTTGACCAGCGTGTGGCGGAGCGCCTCGATGCTCTTGGTCATGCGCGCCTGCGCGTCTTTCTTGATGTCGTTGAGCATCGCCCTTTCCGTTGCAAAGCTGTAAACGACCGATTATAGGGCGATTCGGCGCCCTTGCCGACCGCCCGGAGGGCGCTCAGTGGGAATGATGCGGCGCGGCATCGTGCAGGTCGTGGCCGCAACCCGCGCCCCGCTCGATCTGCAGCGTCGCGTGGTTGATGCCGAAGCGGTGGTCCAGCGCATGCACGGTGGCGTCGATGAAGGCGTCGTGATCGTCCTCGCTGGGCCGCACCAGGTGTGCGGTCAGTGCGATCTCGTTGGCGCCGAGGGACCAGATGTGCAGGTGGTGGACGGCCGACACGCCGGGCTGTTCGCGCAGGAACACGCCGACTTCCTCGGGATCGATGCTGCCCGGCACCGCGTCCATCGCGGCGTCGAAGCTGTCGCGCAGCAACCCCCAGGAGCCGACGGCGACCACCACGGCGATCAGCAGGGCGGTGGCCGGGTCCAGCCAGGCCCAGCCCAGCGTCGCCATGCCCACGCCGGCCAGCACCGCTGCCAGCGAAACGGCGGCATCGGCCATCAGGTGGAGGAACGCGCCACGCTTGTTCAGGTCGTGCGCGTGGCCGTCGCGCATCAGCCAGGCGGCGCCCAGGTTGACCAGGATGCCGAGCGCAGCCACCACGATCACGGGGGTCGCGGGAATCTCCGGCGGCGCGCTGAAGCGGCGTACGGCTTCCCAGCCCAGGGCGCCGGAGAACACCACCAGCAGGAGGGCGTTGGCCAGGGGAGACAAGAGCGTGGCGCGCCGCCAGCCGTACGTATGGCGTCCGCGGGGCGGGCGCCGCGCCAGCGCGGCCGCGCTCCAGGCCAGTGCCAGTCCCAGCACGTCGCCGAGGTTGTGCACGGCGTCCGACAGCAGGGCCAGCGAGTTGGTGTAGAAGCCGTAGCCCGCCTCGAGAGCGGTATAGGCCAGGTTGATCAGCGTGACCAGCGCGAAGGCGCGCGTGGCCGAGCCGTGGGGGTGCGCGTGTGCGCCGTGTCCGTGTCCGTGTGCCATGTCGCCTAGGGTGCCGGCGGGCCGGCACGGACACTATTACAGCGGGGTCGCGTCAGTTGCGGCCCTTCACCAGGGTGCCCACGTGCTCGCCGCGCAGGATGCGCATCAGGTTGCCCGGCACCGAGAGATCATAGATGCGCAGCGGTACCTCGCTGTCGCGGCACAGTGCGAAGGCGGCGGTATCCATCACCTGCAGGTCGCGGGCGATGACGTCGTCGTAGGTCAGCTGGTCGAAGCGCTTGGCGTCGGCATGCTTGCTGGGGTCCTTGTCGTAGACGCCGTCCACCTTGGTCGCCTTCAGCAGCAGGTCCGCACCGATCTCGATCGCACGCAGCGCGGCGCCGGAGTCGGTGGTGAAGAACGGGTTGCCCGTGCCGGCGGCGAAGATCGCGATGCGGCCCTTCTCCAGGTGGCGGATGGCGCGGCGGCGGATGTAGTCCTCGCACACATCGTTGATCTTGATGGCGCTCATCACGCGGCACTTGGCGCCGAGCTTCTCCAGCGAGTCCTGCATGGCGAGCGCGTTGATCACCGTGGCCAGCATGCCCATCTGGTCGCCGGTGACGCGGTCCATGCCGCCGGCCGCCAGGCCGGCACCGCGGAAGATGTTGCCGCCGCCGATCACCAGTCCGATCTCGGCGCCGGCGTCGCGCGCCTCGATGATTTCCCGGGCGATCCGGGTGATCACGGCCGGGTCGATGCCGTAGTCCTCGGCCCCCATCAGCGCTTCGCCGGACAGTTTGAGCAGGATGCGGCGATAGGCGAGGGGTGCGGTCATGGGGGCTCTCAGCGTGGGGGCAAACGGACGCAATTCTATCCGAGCCCACGTATTGCGTCAGTCGCCGGGTTCGTAGATCGCGTAAAGCTTGCGTGCGGGTTCGAGGACTTCCCAGGTGCCGCTGAAGCCCGCCGGCACCACGAAACTCTGGCCCGCCTCCCAGACGGTCTCGTCACCGTCGTCGCCGCGCAGTCTCAGCCGGCCTGCGAGCAGGTGGCAGAACTCGTGCTCGGTGTAGCTGACGCGCCAGGCGCCGGCATCGGCCTCCCACACCCCGCAATGGAAGCGCGCGTCCGGGGACGAGAACGCATTGGCGACCGCCTGCGTGGGGTGGCCCGACAGCAGCCGGTCGGCGGCGACGGCTTCGCGCGGCGCGCTGTCCAGCGCGTGGGGGACGGGCACGATCTCGGGCATGGCGTGGTCTCCGGGGATGCGGCTTATGATGGCGCTCCCGTCAGGCGACCATCAAGGCATCGACATGAGCGTGCGCACGCTGCAGGAGTTCATCGCTTCTTCCCGGGAAAAGGATGCCAGTGCGGACGCCTTCGAACTCGAGAGCCCGCACCTGCTCGAGGTGCGCCTGGACGGGCTGGTGTGGGCCAAGGCCGGCGCGATGGTGGCGCGCAAGGGGGCGGTGAAATTCACCCGCCAGGGCCTGCTGGAACAGGGCCTGGGCAACCTGCTGAAGAAGGCCGTCAGCGGCGAGGGCATGCAGCTGATGAAGATCGAGGGGCAGGGCCGCGTCTACCTGGCCGATGCCGGCAAGAAGATCACGCTGTTGCGCCTGGCGGGCGAATCGATCTTCGTCAACGGCAACGATGTACTGGCCGTGGAGTCGGGCATCGAGAGCCGCATCACGATGATGCGCAAGGTGGCCGGCATGCTGTCGGGCGGCCTGTTCAACGTGCGCCTGAGCGGCCATGGCATCGTCGCCATCACCTCCCATTACGAGCCGCTGACGCTGCCGGTGACCGCGCAGACCGGCCCCGTCTTCACCGATCCGAATGCGACGGTGGCCTGGTCGGGCGGGCTGACGCCGGAAATCGTCGCCGACGTTTCGCTGGGCACCCTGTTGGGCCGTGGCTCCGGCGAGAGCATCCAACTGCGGTTCGCGGGCGAGGGCTGGGTGGTCGTCCAGCCTTACGAGGAAGTGGTGCTGCAGCCCCGGCAGTAAGCCGCGGCCGCGGAGCGTCACGGGGCGCCGATCGCGCCCACCGACACCCGGTTGCGGCCTTCGCGCTTGGCGCCGTAGAGCGCTTCGTCTGCCGCGCGGAGCAGGTCGTCGACGTGGTGGAACTGTTCCAGTGTTCCCTGCGTCGCGAGTCCGGCCGAAAAGGTCACGTGCAACGGCTGGCCGCTGACGTCGGCCATGGCGGCCGCGGAGACTTCCGACAGGATGCGGCGCACGACATGGGCCGCCGCGTCTTCGGCGATACCCGGCAACACCACCAGGAACTCCTCGCCGCCGTAGCGGGCGACGATGTCGCTGCTGCGCACATGCCGCATCAGCGCCTTGGCGAAATTGCGCAGGACCTCGTCGCCGACCAGGTGGCCCCAGCGGTCGTTCACCTGCTTGAAATCGTCGAGATCGATGAAGGCGATCGACAGCGGCCAGCCATGGCGGGTGGCGGCGTCGAATTCCTTCTCCAGCACCTCTTCCAACTGGCTGCGGTTGTACGCGCCGGTCAGTGGGTCGCGGCGGACTTCCTCGGCCAGGCGGCGGGCGCGGTCCTCGTGTTCGTCGGCTTCCTTGCGCGCGCGCGCGGCTTCCTGGATCTCGCGCAGGTTGCGCACCACCAGCAATTCGCGGGCCTGGTCCAGCAGCGCCTGGATGCGGGCCGGCGGCGCGGGCGGCACGTCGAACATCGCGCACACGTCGGGAAGGGCGGCCACCATCTCCTCGGTGAGGGCCAGGAACGCGGCGTAATCCAGCCCCAGGCGCGTGGCGGCCTGCAAGGCGGCATCGCGATGCGCGGCCTCGGTGCGATCGGCATCGCCGGTGGACAGCCAGATGTCGGCGATGTGGCCAGAGACCGCGACGCAGGCATTGAACGCCGTATCCGATGCGGGCTGCTCGCTTTCGATGATCGCCTCGCGCAGCAGGGCCGGCAGGTTCCACTGGCGCCCCAGCCAGCCACCCACGGTGGCGTGGTCGCAGCCCAGCCAGTCGCGCTCGGCGGCGAGCAGTGCCACGTTGTCCTCGGCGTTCTCCACCAGGCGGGCATAGTCCTCGCCCAGCACTTCCAGCAGGGCGAGCATGCCGATGTCCTGCAGCAAGCCGGCCAGCATCAGTTCTTCCGCCTTGCGGATGCCGGCATGCTGGCCGAGCAGGCGGCTGGCCAGCGCGGCCACCACGCTGCGGCGCCAGACGCGCGCCTGCGCAACCGGATGGCTGCCGCTGCCGCAACGCGCCAGCGAGAAGCCCAGCGCCAGCGTCAGGGTGGCGTTGAGGCCCAGCACCGTCAGCGCCTGCGAGAGATTCTCCACGCGGCGACGGCTGGCATACAGCGGCGAATTGGCGATGCGCAACATACGCGCGCTGAGGGCGGCGTCCAGGCCGATCGCGTCGGCGGCAGTGGCCATCACCACTTCCGGATCCTGCGCGAGCTCGAGGATGCGCAACGCCACGCCCGGCGGGCTCGGCAGGTTGCGGCAATTCAGGAGCTGGGCTTCGAGTTCGGGACGCATCCGGGTGCGCACTGCGTTGAGAGAGGTCGCCGGCAGCATGCCAGCAAAGCGTGACGAAGTGTCACCTTTGTAACCAGTTTCGGCGCAACAAGGACAAACTTTAGCGGAGCGCGACGAGCGGTCGCTGCATGCGGAAGATGCATTCCCGGAAAGCAGGAAAGCCGCGGTTCCCCGCGGCTTTCCCGTGTACGACAGGTGGGGCGATGGCTTACGCCAGGCCGGCCTGCTTCATCACTTCGGCGGCGTAGTCTTCCACCACCTTCTCGATGCCTTCGCCGACCACCAGGCGCTGGAAGCCGATCACATCGGCGCCGGCGGCCTTGACCACCTGCTCGACCGACTTGTCGCTGTCCAGCACGTACGGCTGGCCGTACAGGGTGACTTCGTTGACGATCTTGTTGATCTTGCCGGAGATGATCTTCTCCAGGATGTCGGCCGGCTTGGACTTGTCCTTGTCGGACATCTTCGCCAGTTCGATTTCCTTCTCCTTCGCCACGAACTCGGCCGGCACGTCGGCCGCCTTGTTGTGCGGGGGGTTCATCGCGGCGATGTGCATCGCCAGGCCACGGGCCAGGTCGGCGTCGCCGCCCTTGACCTCGACCAGCACGCCGATCTTGCCGCCGTGGACGTAGGCCGCCACGTTGTTGGCGCTGTCGATGGCGACCAGGCGACGGATCTGCATGTTCTCGCCCAGCTTGGCGATCGCGGCGGCACGGGCCTCCTCGACGGTCTCGCCCGAGGCGAGCTTGGCGCTCTTCAGGGCTTCGACGTCAGCGGCGCCCGAGGTCAGCGCGGCCTGCGCGATGGCGTCGGTGAAGGCGATGAAGTTGGCGTCCTTGGCGACGAAGTCGGTCTCGGAGTTGATCTCGACCAGCACGGCCTTGCCGCCGGCCTGGGCCACGGCGACGCGGCCTTCGGCGGTGACGCGGTCGGCCTTCTTGTCGGCCTTGGCCAGGCCCGACTTGCGCAGCCACTCGGCGGCGGCGTCGATGTCGGCGTTGTTCTCGGTGAGCGCCTTCTTGCACTCCATCATGCCGGCGCCGGTGCGCTCGCGCAGTTCCTTGACCAGGGAAGCGGTGATTTCCACGGGATTACCTCGGTTTAGATTGGCAAAGCCCCTCTCCCGTCGGGAGAGGGGTTGGGGTGGGGGTCCGGCGGTGTCGCGACGCATGGAGCGCCAACGTGCTTACCGCACCCTCATCCGCCCTTCGGGCACCTTCTCCCGATGGGAGAAGGGATGAACATGGGCCGCCGCGCAGCATGGCGCGGCGGCGTTGCAGCCGGATTACTCGGCAGCGGCTTCGTCGGACTTCTTGCCGGCGGCCTTCTTGGCCGGGGCGCGACGGGCACCCTTGTCGTCGCCACCTTCGGCGAACTCTTCCTCGCGGACGGTCGCGGCGTTCGGCGACGCGGCCTTGCCTTCCAGCACGGCGTCGGCGGCGGCGCGGGCGTACAGCTGCACGGCGCGGATGGCGTCGTCGTTGCCGGGGATGGCGTAGTCGACCAGGGCCGGGTCGTAGTTCGAGTCGACCACCGCGATCACCGGGATGCCGAGCTTCTTGGCTTCCTTGATGGCGATGTCTTCATGGCCGATGTCGATGACGAACAGCGCGTCCGGCAGGCGGTTCATGTCCTTGATGCCGCCCAGCGAGGCTTCCAGCTTGTCGCGCTCGCGGCGCAGGCCCAGTACTTCGTGCTTGACCAGCTTCTCGAAGGTGCCGTCGGTTTCGGCGGATTCCAGCTCCTTCAGGCGGGCGACCGACTTCTTCACGGTGGCGAAGTTGGTCAGCGTGCCGCCCAGCCAGCGCTGGGTCATGTACGGCATGCCGCAACGCACGGCCTCTTCCTTCACGGCTTCGCGCGCGCTGCGCTTGGTGCCCAGGAACAGGACGGTGCCGCGCTTCTGCGCGACGCCCGAGAGGAAGTTCATCGCGTCGTTGAACAGCGGAACGGTCTTCTCGAGGTTGATGATGTGGATCTTGCCGCGGGCACCGAAGATGTACGGCGCCATCTTGGGGTTCCAATAGCGGGTCTGGTGGCCGAAATGGACGCCGGCTTCCAGCATCTGGCGCATGGTGACTTGGGGCATTGCTCTACTCCTGATAAGGAACCCGCCGCCAGGCATATGGAAGGCGGTGCCCGCGAGGGCAGGGTTCCGGGGTTGGGCCTCCCTGTCGCTTCCGTGACCGAACCCTTCAGGCGAAGGGCACCCCGGCACGGGTGGTGGCGACAGGTGTGGATTCGTCGGTGGCGCCCGACGTGGGCGGTCCGGCCGGGCGTGCCCGGGCGCGAAGCCGCGGGATTATAGCCGTCATGCGCGGCCGGCCGCAAACCGGGGGCGGGCCGCGGAAGGGCCCGGGGCTCCGGGGCGTTCAGCTGGCACGCCAAATGGGGGATAATCGGCCAATGGCCATCCAGCTGAAAACCCCCGAAGACCTCGCCCAGATGCGCATCGCCGGCCGGCTGGCCGCCGAGGTGCTCCAGGTGGTCGCCCCGCACGTGAAGCCGGGCGTGACCACCGCCGAACTCGACCGCATCTGCCACGATCACATCGTCAACGTGCAGAAGGCGATCCCGGCGAACGTGGGCTACAAGGGCTTCCCGGCCACCGTCTGCACGTCGGTCAACAACGTCATCTGCCACGGCATCCCCAGCGAGGGGAAGGTCCTCAAGGACGGCGACATCCTCAACATCGATGTCACCGTCATCAAGGACGGCTGGCACGGCGACACCAGCCGCATGTACGTCGTCGGCACCCCGTCGGTGATGGCCAAGCGCCTGGTGGACGTCACCCGCGAGGCCATGTTCCGCGGCATCCGGGCGGTGAAGCCGGGCGCCACCCTCGGCGACGTGGGGCACGCGATCCAGCAGTACGCCGAGGGCGAACGCTTCAGCGTGGTGCGTGAGTACTGCGGGCACGGCATCGGCAAGGTCTACCACGACGAACCCCAAGTGCTGCACTACGGCCGCTCGGGCGAGGGCGTGGTGCTCAAGCCGGGCATGACCTTCACCATCGAGCCGATGATCAACGAGGGCGCCCGCCATACCCGGGTGCTGCCCGATGGCTGGACCGTGGTGACCAAGGACCGCAAGCTCTCGGCGCAGTGGGAGCACACGGTGGCGGTCACCGAGGATGGTGTCGAGATCCTGACCCGCGTGCCGGGCGACGACAACGACCTGTGAGCGTCCCGGCAGCCGCGAACGGACATGCGACGCGGCTTCCGGACATCGGCCCGGATGTCGGAGATGACGCGGCCTGGTCGGCGGCGGCCCGCGCGTCGCTGGCCCACACCGACGCCCGCCTGGACAAGCGCTTCGACCAGGACGACGGCATGGACCGCATCCTGGCCCTGCGCGCACGCGCGGTCGACCATCTTCTGAAAGATGCGTGGCTTCGCTGCATCCCCGGGCAGGCGCCGATGGCGCTGTTCGCGGTCGGCGGCTACGGGCGCGGCGAACTGTTCCCGCAATCGGATGTCGACGTGCTGGTGCTGGCCGGCAGCGATGTCCAGCAGGTCCACCACGATGCGGTCGCGCGATTCTTCGCCACCCTCTGGGATGCCGGCCTGCCGATCAGCCACAGTGTGCGCTCGGCCGCGGAATGCACCGCCGCCGCTGCTGCGGACCAGACCGTGCTGACCGCGCTGATCGAAGAGCGCCTGATCGTCGGCGAGCCCGTCGACGAAGGCTTGCTGATCGATGCGATCGGCCCGGCCCGCGTCTGGCCGCCGCGCGATTTCTTCGTGGCCAAGCGCGAGGAACTGCGCATCCGCCACGCACGCTTCGGCGACACCTCGGACAATCTCGAACCCAACATCAAGGATGGCCCCGGCGGCCTGCGCGACCTGCATACGCTGGGCTGGATGGCGCTGCGTACGTTCGGCGTGCGCGACCTGGAGCCGTTGGTGGGCATGGGCCACCTGGGCCAGGACGAAGCCGTGGCCCTGGCGCGCGAACGCCGTGCGCTGGGGCGCCTGCGGTATGGCCTGCACCGCGTGGCCGGACGGGCGGAAGAACGCCTGCGCTTCGATTACCAGAAGACCCTGGCCCAGCGGCTGGGCTTCGCCGACGACGCGGAGAACCTCGGCGTCGAAAAGATGATGCAGGGGTTCTACCGCAGCGCCGCCATCGTGCGCCGGATCAGCGACCGCCTGCTGCAGCGTTTCGAGGAACAGTTCGACGGCGAAGCGCTGGCCGAACCGCTGGACGCGGACTTCGCGCTTCGTCGTGGCTACCTGGCCGCGCGCGATCCGGCGTGGCCGTCCGGCGACGCGACGCAGGTCTTCGCGCTGTTCGCGGCGTGGGCGGCGAACCCGCAGGTGCGCGGGCTGCATTCGCGCACGGCGCGTGCGCTGGCCGAGGCGCTGCCGAAGCTGCAGTCCTATCCCCAGGCGGGCCGTCTCCAGCGGGATGCCTTCATGGCGCTGCTGCGCGGGCCGCGCGCGGTGGAGACGCTCACCCGCATGGCGCGACTCGGCGTGCTGGGGCAGTGGATTCCCGCCTTCGCCCGCGTGTCCGGGCGGATGCAGTTCGATCTCTTCCACGTCTACACCGTCGACCAGCACACGCTGATGGTGCTGCGGAACATCGCGGCCTTCGCCGCAGGTCGCGCCGATGAGCGCTTCTCGATCGCGCACGAGGTGTGGCCACGACTCCGCAAGCCGGAACTGCTGCTGCTGGCCGGCCTGTTCCACGACATCGCCAAGGGCCGCGGCGGCGACCATTCCGAACTCGGTGCGGTCGATGCGCGCGAGTTCTGCGCTGCGCACGCGCTCAGCGAGTCCGATACCGACCTGGTGGCCTGGCTGGTGGAGCAACACCTGCGCATGTCGGTGACCGCGCAGAAGCAGGACATCGCCGATCCGGACGTCATCCATGCCTTCGCTGCCCTGGTGAAGGACCGCGAGCGACTGGATTACCTCTATCTGCTGACCTGCGCCGATATCGCGGGCACCAGCCCGAAGCTCTGGAACGCATGGAAGGACCGGCTGCTCGCGGACCTCTATTTCGCCGCGCGCCGCGTGCTGCGCGAGGGGCTCGAGAATCCGGTGGCGGTGGATGAGCGCCTGTCGGAGGCGCGCGGCAGCGTGCGCGCGCTGCTGGAGGTGCAGGGCATGACGGCGATGCAGGCCGACACCTTGTTCGCCACGATGCCGGAGGAGAGTTTCCTGCGTTTCCGTCCGGAACAACTGGCCTGGCAGGCGCACGCGCTCCGTGGCGCGACGCCGGGCGAGACCCGCGTGCGTGCGCGCCGGATCGCCGACGACGCCGATGCGATGGAAGTGTTCGTCCACTCGCCGGATCGCGACGGTCTGTTCGCGGCCATCCTCGCCACGCTGGACCGGATGGGCTTCGCGATCCACCAGGCCCGCGTGCTGGTGGGGCCGCAGGGCGCCATCTTCGATACGTTCGAAGTGTTGCCGGCAGACACCTACGCACCACGCGACCCGGCCGACATCGAGCGCGGGCTCGGCGAAGCGCTGGCAAGGCCGCTGGACAGCGTGCGCACCTCGCGCCGCGCGGTGCCGCGCCAGCTGAAGCATTTCCGGTTCGCGCCACGCATCGAGTTCGGCACCACGCCGGATGGCCGCCGCACGGTCCTCGGCCTGGTCGCGCCCGACCGCCCGGGCCTGCTGTCCGACGTGGCCCAGGTGCTGCGTGGCCAGCGCCTGCGCGTGCACGACGCGCGCATCGCGACCTTCGGCGAGCGCGCCGAGGACGTCTTCCAGATCACCGACGAGCACGACCAGCCCCTCACCGACACCACCCAGCAGGACGCGCTGCGCGATGCGCTGCGCGCCGGCCTCGATACCCCCACCTGAGCAGAATCCGGTAGACGTTTGATGACCCGCAAAGCCACCAAGACCGAAGAACTGAAGTCCACCATCGAGAGCGCGTTCGAGCGTAGGGCCGAACTCACGCCCGCCGAAATCGAAGGCTCCACCCGTACCGCCGTCGAGCTCGCCATCGAAGGCTTGGAAGCCGGCAAGCTGCGCGTCGCCGAGCCGGACGGCAAAGGCGGC
Organism: Pseudoxanthomonas sp. Root630; assembly: GCF_001427585.1. Lineage (GTDB taxonomy): Bacteria > Pseudomonadota > Gammaproteobacteria > Xanthomonadales > Xanthomonadaceae > Pseudoxanthomonas_A. The sequence continues at coordinate 477,245 of NZ_LMGY01000001.1, forward strand.
TGGAAGGTCAACGAGTGGCTGAAGAAAGCCGTGCTGCTGTACTTCCGCGTCAACGAGATGGAACTGGTCGAAGCCTACCCCGCGCCGTTCTGGGACAAGGTCGAAGCGCGTTTCGGCGCCTTCGACGAGAACGACTTCCGCAAGCTCGGCGTGCGCGTCGTGCCGGGCGCCATTGCCCGTCGCGGCAGCTATTTCGGCAAGGACGTGGTGCTGATGCCGAGCTTCGTCAACATCGGCGCGCATGTCGGCGAGGGCACGATGGTCGATACGTGGGCGACGGTGGGTTCCTGTGCCCAGATCGGCAAGCATTGCCATCTGTCCGGCGGCGCCGGCATCGGCGGCGTGCTCGAGCCGTTGCAGGCCAGCCCCACGATCATCGAAGACCATTGCTTCATCGGCGCGCGTTCGGAAGTGGTCGAGGGCGTGGTCGTCGGCCATCACAGCGTGATCGGCATGGGCGTGTTCATCGGCCAGTCCACCCGCATCTACAACCGCGCGACGAAGGAGATCACCTACGGCTACGTGCCGCCGGGCAGCGTGGTGGTCTCCGGCTCGCTGCCGGCCGCGGACGGCTCGCACTCGCTGTACTGCGCCGTGATCGTCAAGCAGGTCGACGAGAAGACGCGCAGCAAGACCAGCGTCAACGAGCTGCTGCGTGGGCTGGCGGACTGACCGATGGCGACGACGCTCTACGGCCTGAAGAACTGCGACACCTGCAAGAAGGCGACGAAATGGCTGGATCGCTTCGGCGTCGCGCATGAATTCATCGACTACCGCGACAACCGGCAGGCGCCCGAGACGCTGAAGGAATGGGCGGACAAGGCGGGCGGCTGGGACGCGCTGATCAACAAGTCGTCGACGACCTGGCGGCAGCTGCCGGAGAACCGCAAGTCGCCCGGCTCCGATGCGGAATGGAAACTGTTGTTGAAGGAGTACCCGCAACTGGTCCGCCGTCCGGTGGTCGTCGGCGACGTGGCGGGCTTTTCACAGGGCTTCAGCGACAATGGCTTCAAGAAACTGTTCGGAGCCGGCGCGTGAGCGACGTCGTTGAACTTTCCAGCGAACTGATCCGTCGCCATTCGGTGACGCCGGACGACGCCGGTTGCCAGCAGGCGCTCGCGACGCGATTGAACCAGTGGGGCTTCCACTGCGAACACCTGCGTTTCGGCGATACCGACAACCTGTGGGCGACCCACGGCAGCGGTGAGCCGGTGCTGGTGTTGCTCGGCCACACCGACGTGGTGCCGCCGGGTCCGCTGTCCGCCTGGACCAGCGATCCCTTTGTGCCGACCGTGCGCGACGGTGTGCTGTACGGGCGTGGCACGGCGGACATGAAATGCAGTGTGGCCGCGTGCACGATCGCGCTGGAGCGTTTCGTCGATGCGCACCCGGACCATCCGGGCACGGTCGCGCTGCTCGTCACCTCGGATGAGGAAGGCGACGCGCACGATGGCGTGAAGAAAGTCGCGGCGCTGTTCCGCGAGCGCGGCCAGCGGATCGACTGGTGCATCACCGGCGAGCCGTCCTCGAAGGAGGCGCTCGGCGACCTGTTGCGGGTCGGCCGGCGTGGCACGCTGACCGGCACGCTCAGCGTGCATGGCGTGCAGGGTCACGTGGCCTACCCGCACAAGGCGCTCAATCCGATCCACAAGGCGATGCCTGCGCTGGACGAACTCGCGGCACGGCAATGGGACGAGGGCTACGAGACGTTCCCGCCGACCAGCCTGCAGATCTCCAACATCCACGCCGGCACCGGCGCCAGCAATGTCATCCCCGGCGAACTGCAGGTGGTGTTCAACCTGCGCTTCAATCCGTCGTGGACGGCGGAGAGGCTGGAGCAGGAGATCGAGGCGATCTTCCGGCGGCACGGGCTGGAGTACAGCATCAAATGGTTGCGTGGCGGCGAGCCGTTCTACACGCCCGAAGGCCACCTGCGGGCCACGGCGCGCACGGTGCTCGGCGAGTTCGCGGGTGCCCCACCGGAAGAAAGCACGGCAGGCGGCACCTCGGATGCCCGCTTCATCGCCCCGCTGGGCGCGGAGTGCATCGAGGTCGGTCCGGTCAACGCCAGCATCCACAAGGTCGATGAGCACGTCCGGATGTCCGACCTGGAAGCGCTGCCGGGCCTCTACCAGGCGCTGGTGGAGCGGCTGATGCTGACCCGGCCCGCGACCTGACGGCGGCAGGCGACACGGTTCCCTTACGGATGAAACAGTTGCGCGGCCCCGCCGGGACCGGTTACGGTCGCCCCATGCCTTGCCGCACCACCATCGCCAATAACCGCAACAACCTGCGCCCGAACAACGGGACGCGGGCGATGCGGCTCTGCGACTAGGCAAAGAAAGACCTGCCGGATTCCAGAAACCCGCATCGCAAGATGCGGGTTTCTTCGTTTCAGGCCCCCGATCCCGAACCCCACCAGGAGCTTCCACCCATGTGTTCCATCTTCGGCATCTTCGGGCTGCAGCCCGGCGACGACATCGCGGCGCTGCGACGGCAGTCGCTCGAACTTTCCCAGAAGCAGCGCCACCGCGGGCCGGACTGGAGCGGCGTCCATCACGACGACGGCGCGATCCTCGTGCACGAGCGCCTGGCCATCGTCGACCCGGCGGGTGGATCGCAACCGCTGCGTTCGGCCGATGGCGCGCTGGTGCTGGCGGTCAACGGCGAGATCTACAACCACCGGGAATTGAAGGGCGAGCTGGCGCAGGACTACGCCTTCCAGACCGGTTCGGACTGCGAAGTGATCAACGCGCTGTATCGCGAGGACACGCCGGCCTCGTTCCTCAACCGCCTCAACGGCATCTTCGCGTTCGCGCTGTGGGACCGCGCGACAGGGCGTGCGCTGATCGCACGCGACCCGATCGGCGTCTGCCCGCTGTACTGGGGCCATGATCGCGAAGGCCGCCTGTGCGTGGCCTCGGAGATGAAGGCCCTGGCGCCGATCTGCGCCGACGTGGCGCAGTTCCCGCCGGGCCACTACTACGACACCGCCACGCGGGAACTGGTGAAGTACTACGAGAAGCCCTGGCGCGACTATGCCGATGTCGAAGGCGCGCAGGTGCCGAAGGACGAACTGCGCGAAGCCTTCGAACGTGCCGTGCACCGGCAGCTGATGACCGATGTGCCGTATGGCGTGCTGCTCTCCGGCGGACTGGATTCGTCGCTGGTCGCGGCGGTCGCCGCGCGCTACGCACGCCACCGCATCGAGGACAACGACACGACCGAAGCGTGGTGGCCGCGACTGCATTCTTTCGCCATCGGCCTGGACGGTTCACCGGACCTGGCGGCGGCCGAGGTCGCGGCGAAGGCGCTGGGCACCGTGCACCACGGTTTCACCTATACCTTCCAGGAGGGCCTGGACGCGATTCCGGAGGTCATCCGCCACATAGAGACCTACGACGTCACCACCATCCGCGCCTCCACGCCGATGTACCTGCTGGCGCGGCGGATCAAGGCGATGGGCGTGAAGATGGTGCTGTCGGGCGAAGGCAGCGACGAGATCTTCGGCGGCTATCTGTACTTCCACAAGGCGCCGAACGCGCGCGAGTTCCACGAAGAACTGGTGCGCAAGCTGGACGCGCTGCACAACTACGACTGCCTGCGCGCCAACAAGTCGATGATGGCCTGGGGCGTGGAGCCGCGCGTGCCGTTCCTGGACGTCGAATTCCTCGACGTGGCGATGAAGATGGACGCCGCGCACAAGATGATCGACAAGACGAGCCAGGGTGCGCGGCGCATGGAGAAAGGCGTACTGCGCGAGGCGTTCGACGGCTATCTGCCGGAGTCGATCCTGTGGCGGCAGAAGGAGCAGTTCAGCGATGGCGTCGGCTATGGCTGGATCGACGGGCTCAAGGCGCATGCCGAAGCGCAGGTCAGCGACCGCGAACTGGCGGCGGCCGACAAGCGTTTCCCGGTGAACCCGCCGCAGACCAAGGAAGCCTACTTCTACCGCACGCTGTTCGAGCAGCACTACCCGGGCCAGGCCTGCGCCGAGACGGTGCCCGGCGGCAAATCGATCGCGTGCTCGTCGCCGGCCGCCATCGCCTGGGACGCCAGCTTCGCGAAGATGGCCGATCCGTCCGGTCGCGCCGTCGCGGGCGTGCATGCGTCCGCGCTGCAGGCGACGACGACATGACGCCGTCCGAGGTCGTCCGCGAATGGGTCCGCCGCTTCAATGCGGCGGACGTCGGCGGACTGGCGGCGTTGTACGCGGAGAATGCCGTCAACCACCAGGTGGTGACCGATCCGCTGCACGGCCGCGAGGCGATCGCGAACCTGTTCCGCACCGAATTCGCGCGCGCGACGATGGTGTGCGAGGTGGAACAGATCCTCGAGGACGGCGAGTGGGCCGTCATGGAATGGCGCGATCCGCTCGGATTGCGCGGCTGCGGCTTCTTCCAGGTGCGCGACGGCCGCATCGTGTTCCAGCGCGGCTACTTCGACCAGCTCAGCTTCTTCCGCCAGCAAGGGCTGGCGGTCCCGGATCACTACCTGGGTTGAGCGTTGGCGGGCCGCAGCGTGAGCGTGTGGGTCGCTTCGCCCGGCAGGAAGGGCGTCGGCCTGCCATGCACCCAATCGTCATGGCCGGCGCCCCAGAACGGCGACATCGGGTGGCCACTCTGGCCACCGGGCATGTGGATGATGCCGTCGGCCTCGTGCCCCGGCGACACCACCATGCGTTCGGACGCGCCGAACGCCGGACCCTGCACACGCGGCATGGCGCCGTCGCCTGCCAGCGGCTCGCCGGGCATGCAGAGCCGCGGTTTCAGCGAGGCGGGCAGGGCGGTCGCCAGCGGATGGCAGATCTTTGCCGTGTTGCGCTCGCCCCAGCGGCGCTCGGACAGCGGTCCTTGTTCGGCCAGGTCGTCGCGCACTTCCTTCGCTGCGTCTTCCAGCAGGGCGTCCCAGGTCTGGTAGCGGCGCGACAGCAGGTGGGCCGGGCGCTGTTCGAGCAGCGGCCACACCACGCCTTCCAATTGCGGCAGGTCGGGCATGATGAAGTCGCTGCCCAGCGCGGCCTGCGCCGGTGCGGTGAGGCCGTCGGCGATGCGCGCATGTACGGCCAGGCGCCACGCGCGCACCAACCGGTAGCTCACCGAATCGATACTCGCGGTGCCATCCCAGGTCTTGCCGGCGTCGGCAAGGGCCTTCACGGCGGAATCGGCCGGCAGCTTCTTCGCTTCGTCCTGCAACAACGTCCACCAGCGCTCCAGGAACAGGGCGCGATCATCCAGCTGGATCGCCAGCAGGTCCTTTTCGGTGAAGCGATCCTTTGCCATCAGGCCGTCGCGGATCTGCTTCGCGCGCGCACCCAGTGCATAGCCGCCATCGCCGACGCGGGCGAGCGCGGCGCCGTCCAGCACGCGGGCGTTGGCGGTCCAGAGGCGATGGTTTTCCGGCGACGTCAGCACCGGCGAGAGCTGGTAGGAGAGATCCCACGGCTTGCAGGGCGCGGCCGCAGCGTCGGCGGGCGCCGTCGTCGCGACCCCATCGAGGGCGTGCGTGCATGCACCCGCACGCGAAGGCAGCGGCCCGAGGATGCGCCAGGCGATGCGGCCATTGCGGTCGGCGACGACCAGGTTCTGCGCCGGCGTGGCGGTGCGCTGGGCCACGGCCAGGGCGGCGGACAGGTCGTCTGCGCGCGCGAGTTCCGACAGGCCGAAGTTCAACGCGCCCGGCTGCTGCGCCACCCAGCGCAGTGCGAGTGCGGGCCGATCGCCTTTCGCGGGATGGACGATCGGGCCGTGGCGCGTTTCGAGCACCTCGAAGGCTACGTCTTCGCCACCGGCGACCTTGATGGTTTCGGCGTGGCGCTCGACGGCCTCGCAGCCCTCGGTCGTCTTGCCTTCGCACGGCACCACCGGATACCAGTCGGCCGTGTCCGCATAGCTGTTGGTGAAGCCCCAGGCGACACGGCCGTTGCTGCCCACGATGATCGCGGGCAGGCCAGGCAGGCTGAAGCCGGACACATCGACCTTGCCGCCCGGTGCGTGCGGGTCGGGATAGCGCAGGCGCACGCGGAACCAGATGCCGGGTGCGCGCAGGCCCAGGTGCATGTCGTCGGCGACGATGGCGCGGCCGTCGGCGGTCAGCGCGCCGGCGACCGCCCAGTTGTTGCTGCCGGGCGTGCCTTTGTCGGCCAGGCGCTGGTGGGAATCCGTCTTCGGCATCGGCAGCGTGCGCAGGTCCACCTGGCCGGCGTCCGGCAGCGTGGCGTTCCCGCGCGGTTCCCCCAGGAGGGGCGCATCCCATTCGGTGCCATCGTGCGCGAGCAGGTCGTAGAGGCCTTGCGGCACATGCTGGCGGATCTGCCACAGCCCCAGTTCGCGCACGTTCTGCGCATCCTGCAGGTCGAAGTACATCGCGTAACCGGTCAGCGCGGAATCCAGCACCTCCCAGCGACGCGGTTCCTGTCGCAGCAACAGGTAGGACCAGGGACGCGCGCGCAGGCTGCCCAGCCCGGCATTCACGCCGTCGGCATACGCCTGCAGCTGCGGCACGCGGTTGCCCGCGAAGGCGTCCAGGTGATCCGACACGCGCGCGCGGATGCGGTGCACGCGACGTTCCTTGTCCAGGTCGACGGCGATGGGGCCGAACAGCTCTGACAGCTCGCCCGCCGAGCTGCGGCGCATCAGGTCCATTTCGAAGTAGCGCTCTTGCGCGTGCACGTAGCCCAGCGCACGGACGGCATCCGTCTCGCTGGCCGCGTCGATGGTCACCACCCCCAACGCGTCGCGTTGCACGCTGACGGGCGCCGACAGTCCGACCAGGCCCGACTCGCCGTCCAGCTGAGCCAGGCTGCCGCGCAACATCCACCATGCAACCAGCACCACCACGACGATCAAGGCCAACAGCAGCAGCGCGATGCGGCGGGTCCACTTCAGCATTGCAGGTCCTGAGGGTAGGGGCGGGCGGGGCGATTATTCCATGGAAGCGGTGACGTTCCATGCCGCGATGCGACGACGAACGCGACTGATTCCGATTCGGTCGCCGGCCGGCGGGATCGGGCATCCTGTGCGCCTCGCCACAGGAGCCGCCCCCATGAAAGGCCACCCGGACGTCGTCGATTACCTCAAGTTCCTGCTGCGTGGCGAGCTGGCCGCGCGCGACCAGTACTTCATCCATTCGCGGCGTTACGAGGACCAGGGCCTGAAGGCGTTGTTCCACCGCATCGACCATGAGATGCAGGAAGAGACCCAGCACGCCGACGCGCTGCTGCGCCGCATCCTGTTCCTGGAAGGCGACCCGGACATGCGCCCGGAAGCGTTCACCGCCGGCAAGACGGTCGAGGAGATGCTGCAGCGCGACCTGGAAGTCGAGTACGCGGTGCGTGCGCACCTGGCCAAGGGCGTGGCGCTGTGCGAGCAGCATGGCGACTACGTCAGCCGCGAAATCCTGCTGACCCAGCTGCAGGACACCGAAGAAGACCACGCGCACTGGCTGGAACAGCAGCTCGGCCTGATCAAGCGCCTGGGCATCCAGCTGTACCTGACCTCCAAGCTGGACGGCGAAGCCGTCGCCGGATAAGCGGCGGCGTCAGGCCCGGCGCAGGCGGTAGACCGCCGTTTCCAGCGCGCTCAGGCCATCTTCGCGGAAGCGCGGCTCCTGGTCCAGGATGTCGCGCCGCTCCAGCAGGGTCTGCCGCCACGGTGCGGCGAACAGCGCTTCGACCTCCGGCTGCTCCACCGAGAACGGTGGTCCGGCTTTTTCGGCCTGCGGGTATTCCAGCGTGATGAGCAGCCCCTGGGATCCCGCGGGAAGCGAGGCATACACCGTATCGCGATAGCGCAAACGCAGGTCCGCGGGTAGCGCAATCAGTGCCGCGCGGTCGTAGACACCCGCCACGTCCGCAAGCAGCGCCGGATCGACGCCGAAGGCGTCGCCCAGCAGGATCTCCACCGGCCCCGCGCTGAAATGCTCGCCGTAGGGGCTCGTGGTCCGTACCGGTTCGAGTCCGGCCTCCTCGAAGAACTGCGTGACCGCCAGCGGCGACAGCTCCACGCCGAGCACGCGGTGGCCCTGTGCCGCCAACCAGTGCATGTCCAGCGACTTGCCGCACAGCGGCACCAGCACGCGACTGCCTGCGGGCAGCTGCAGCGACGGCCAGTGCTTCTCGAGCAGCGGCATCACATCGCTGCGGTGGAAGCCGATCTGGCCTTCCTGCCAACGCTGCAACCAGAAATCGGCATCCATCGTGCGGTCCTTTCTTGAAACCCCAGAGTCGAACCTATCCGACTGTTGTAGGAGGGGCTTCAGCCCCGATGCTTTTCCGCCGTAAAGCGGTCGGGGCTGAAGCCCCTCCTGCAATGGCGATGCCTCCATGGGCGCGCCGCAGCGCGCCCGTATGGCGAGTTACTGGACATCCAATCCATCGACCTTCTGCCACCCACGCGGCAACAGCCCGCCGCGTGTCGCCCGTGCACCGACATACTCGTCCAGGTCCTTGAACGACAGGCTCATCGTGCGCTGGCCGCTCTTCACCAGCAGCGTGCTGCCCGGCGTGACGGCCGCGATGGCGACCACGCGCTCGGTGCCGAGCTTGGCTTTCGGGATCTCGATGATCTTGTTGCCTTTGCCCTTGTCGAGTTCCGGCAGTTCGCTGACCGGGAAGGCGAGCAGGTGGCCCGCGCTGGTCACGGCGACGATGCGGTCGGTCTCGGTGTTGGCCACCTGCGCGGGCTGCAGCACGTTCGCGCCCACGGTCAGGTTGAGCATCGCCTTGCCCGCCTTCTGGCGGCCGGTGAGGTTCTCGAAGCGGGTGACGAAGCCGTAGCCGTGCGACGAGGCCAATACGAAGCGGCTGTCGTTGTCGCCGCTGGCCAACGCCTGGAACGATGCGCCCGCGGCCGGCGAGAAGCGGCCGGTCAGCGGTTCGCCATTGCCGCGCGCCGAGGGTAGCGTGTGCACGGCCGTCGAGTAGCTGCGGCCTTCGGAATCGAGGAACGCGACCTGCTGCGTGCTGCGCGAACGCACCGCTGCCAGCAGACCGTCGCCGTCGCGGTAGGACAGCGTGGCAGCGTCCACGTCGTGGCCCTTCGCCGCGCGGATCCAGCCCTTCTCCGACACCACCACGGTCATCGGCTCGCTGGCGACCAGTTCGGTTTCGTCCAGCGCCTGCGCGGCATCGCGCTGCACCAGCGGCGACATGCGGCCATCGCCGAACTTCTTCGCGTCGGCCGTCAGTTCGTCCTTGATCAGCTTCTTCAGCTTCGCCTTGGAATCCAGGATGCCGGCGATCTTCTCGCGCTCGGCCTGCAACTCGTCCTGCTCCCCGCGGATCTTCATTTCCTCGAGGCGGGCGAGCTGCCGCAGCTTGGTCTCGAGAATGTAGTCCGCCTGCTCCTCGCTCAACTTGAAGCGGGCGATCAACGCGGCCTTCGGCTCGTCCTCGGTGCGGATGATGCGGATCACTTCATCCAGGTTGAGGAACGCGACCAGCAAACCTTCCAACAGGTGCAGGCGGCGCTCGACCTTCTCCAGCCGGTGCTTCAGGCGGCGCGTCACCGTGTCGCTGCGGAATGCCAGCCACTCGGTCAGCAGCATCTTCAGGTTCTTGACCTGCGGGCGGCCATCCAGCCCGATGATGTTGAGGTTGACCCGGTAGCTCTTCTCGAGGTCCGTGGTGGCGAACAGGTGGCCCATCAGTTGTTCGGCGTCCACGCGGTTGGAGCGCGGGATCAGCACGACGCGCACCGGGTTCGCGTGGTCGGATTCGTCTCGGATGTCTTCCAGCCAGGGCAGCTTCTTCGCCCGCATCTGCGTGGCGATCTGCTCGATCACCTTGGAAGGCGACACCTGGTAGGGCAGCGCGTCGATCACGAGGTTCGCGTTGTCCTTGCGCCACACGGCGCGCGCGCGGACGCTGCCGGTCCCGTTCTCGTACATCGTGCGCAGATCGGACGCCGCGGTGATGATCTCCGCCTTCGTGGGGTAGTCCGGGCCGCGCACGTGTTCGCACAGGTCGGCGACCGTCGCGTCCGGATCGTCGATCAGGCGGATGCACGCGCTGACGATCTCGTTGAGGTTGTGCGGCGGTACGTCGGTGGCCATGCCCACGGCGATGCCGGTGGTGCCGTTGAGCAGCAGGTGCGGCAGGCGTGCCGGTAGCCACGTGGGTTCTTCCAGCGTGCCGTCGAAGTTCGATGCCCAGTCCACCGTGCCCTGGCCCAGTTCGCCCAGCAGCACTTCGGCGATGGGGGTGAGCTTGGATTCGGTGTAACGCATGGCCGCGAACGACTTTGGGTCGTCCGGCGAACCGAAGTTGCCCTGGCCTTCGATCAGCGGATAGCGGTACGAGAAAGGCTGGGCCATCAGCACCAGCGCTTCGTAGCACGCGCTGTCGCCATGCGGGTGGTACTTGCCGATCACGTCGCCGACGGTACGTGCGGATTTCTTCGGCTTGGCGCCCGCATTGAGGCCGAGCTCGCTCATCGAATAGATGATGCGGCGCTGCACCGGCTTGAGGCCGTCGCCGATGAAGGGCAGGGCGCGGTCGAGCACCACGTACATCGAATAATCGAGGTAGGCGCGCTCGGCGTACTCGCGTAGCGGGATCTGTTCGAAACCGTGGAAGGTGGGGCGGATGGTGTCGCTCATCGGGTGCATTCGTCTGCAGCAGTGTCCTGCCGCAATTCTACCCGTCGCGGTCTCAGCGCTTGCGCGCGTGAGCGATGCCCGGAAACGAAAAACCCCCGCTTGCGCGAGGGTTCCGTTTTGCGTGGTGCCCAGGAGAGGACTCGAACCTCCACGGTTTTACCCGCTAGTACCTGAAACTAGTGCGTCTACCAATTCCGCCACCTGGGCAGGTAAGCGAGGCGCGCATTTTGAGGATAGGGCGGGGGAATGTCAACGGGTGTCTTCGCGCGGTGTTGTTCAGGCGGGGTGTACGATGCGCCGATGACCAAGAAGACCCCGACTGGCGGCGGCAAGAAGCCCGCCGCGACCGCCAAGGCCGGCGCAAAGCCCGCCTCCCGCAATACCTCAGCCAAGGCGGGCAAGCCCGCCGGCAAACCGGGCAAGCCGGCCAAAAAGAGCCTGCCCCCCTGGATGCCAGACCTGCCGGCATCGGGTGGCCGTGCGAAAACCGCTGCGTCGGCGCCCCATCGCGCCGGTCCGCCGCCGCGTGCCGCGGGACGCTTCGTCGATCCGCACGCGCAGCGCGAGGCGCAGCGCTACGACCAGCCCATCGCCAGCCGCGAAGCCATCCTTGGTTTCCTGGAGGCGGCGGGGGGGCCGCAGACGGCCGAAGAGATCGCCGGGCCGTTGGGTCTGGACGCACCCGACCGCTTCGACGCGCTGTCCAAGCGGCTTGGCGCGATGGTCCGTGACGGGCAACTGGTGCAGAACCGCCGCGGTGGCTTCGCACCGGTGCAGCACACCGACCTGATCGCCGGCACCGTGATCGCCAACCCCGACGGCTTCGGTTTCCTCCGTCCCGACACGGGCGGTGGCGACGATCTCTTCTTGCCGCCGTTCGAGATGCGCAAGGTGATGCACGGCGACCGCGCGCTGGCCAACGTCACCGGCATCGATCGTCGCGGCCGCCGCGAAGGCAGCATCGCGCGCGTGCTGGAACGTGGCGTCACCCGCCTGATCGGGCGCTTCGGCTTCGAGGCCGGCATCGCCTACGTGGCGCCGGACGACAAGCGCATCCAGCGCAACGTGCAGATCCCGCAGGACGCCACCGGTGGCGCGCGCGACGGCCAGCTGGTCGTCGTCGAGCTGACGCAGGCGCCGGATGCGCGTCGTCCCCCCATCGGCAAGATCATCGCGGTGCTGGGCGACAGCCTGACCCCGTCGCTGGTGGTCGAGGCCGCGATCCACGGCCACAACCTGCCGCACGAATTCCCGCAGGAAGTGCTGGACGAAGCCACGGCGGTGCCGCTGGTGGTCGAGCCGGCGATGATCGGCGACCGCGTCGACCTGCGATCGACGCCGCTGGTGACGATCGACGGCGAAGACGCGAAGGACTTCGATGATGCCGTCTACTGCGAACCCACGCGCGACGGTTTCCGCCTGGTCGTCGCCATCGCCGACGTGTCGCACTACGTGCGTCCCGGCACGCCGCTGGACGATGAGGCGCAGAAGCGCGCGACCTCGGTGTATTTCCCCGGGTTCGTGGTGCCGATGCTGCCGGAGACGCTGTCCAACGGCATCTGCTCGCTGAACCCGAAGGTCGATCGCATGACCTTCGTCTGCGACATGCACGTCAATCGCGACGGTGAAGTAACGCAGTCGAAGTTCTACGAGGCGGTGATGAATTCGCACGCGCGCCTGACCTATACGCAGGTGTGGAAGGCCGTCGGCGAGAACGATGAAGAAGTGCGTGCGCTGATCGCGCCGGTGCTGCCGCACGTGGAGCGGCTGTACCAGCTGTACCACGTGCTGGCCAAGGCGCGCGCGCAGCGCGGCGCCATCGAGTTCGAGAGTTCGGAAGTCCGCTTCGTGCTGGACAATCGCGGCGAGGTCACCCAGGCCGGCATGCTGGTGCGCAACGACGCGCACAAGCTGATCGAGGAGTGCATGATCGCCGCCAACGTGGAAGCCGCGAAGTACCTGCTCGCCGCGCACATCCCGGCGCCGTACCGCATCCACGACAAGCCGCCGGAAACCAAGTACGCGGACCTGCTGGAATTCCTCAAGGAATTCAAGCTGTCGATGCCGTCATGGAGCAAGGTGCAGCCGAAGGATTTCACCCAGTTGCTGAAGAAGGTGCGCGAGCGTCCGGACGCCGCCCTGCTGGAATCGGTGCTGCTGCGCAGCCAGAGCCTGGCGGTGTACGCGCCCGAGAACGTCGGTCATTTCGGCCTGGCGCTGGCGGCTTACGCGCACTTCACGTCGCCGATCCGCCGTTACCCGGACCTGCTGGTGCATCGTGCGATCAAGCATGGCCTGTCGCGGAAACAGCCGGATGCCTTCCCGTATTCGCCGCGCGACATGGCGGCGCTGGCACTGCAGTGTTCCGAGCGCGAACGTCGTGCCGACGAGGCGGAGCGCGAAGTCGACGAGCGTTATCGCGCCGCCTGGATGGAGAAGCATGTCGGTGGGCAGTTCGATGGCGTCATCAGTGGCGTCACCAGCTTCGGCCTGTTCGTGGAGCTGGACGCGTCCAAGGTCAACGGCCTGGTCCACGTGACCCAGCTGCCGCATGACTATTACCACTTCGATCCCGTCCGCAAGACGCTCTCCGGCGAACGCCGCGGCCTGCAGTTCCGGTTGGGCGACCGCGTGCGCATCATCGTGCTGAAGGCCAGCCTGGAGGAGCGCAAGATCGACTTCCGCCTGGTCGAGGACAAGACCCAGGATGGCGGCCTGCCGCCACCCGCGCCGCGCGGGCAGCCGGCCAAGCGGAAGAAGCAGAAGTACTGATGCCGTTTCTGCACTGACGCCGTTCCCGTACTGATGCAGTTCCGTCATCCCGGCGAACGCCGGGACCCAGTGTCTTTAGCGCCTGCCCCTGCATAGCCTGCGCACAGGCATCACGGCGATGGAACGGAAGTCGCTGGGTCCCGGCTTTCGCCGGGATGACGATTGGGATTTCTTTGTTTTTTCTTTGCTGATCCGGAGCGCCCATGTCCCCCGAAATCCACACCGGCGGCTGCCAATGCGGCGCGGTCCGCTTCCGGGTCACCGGTGAGCTGAAAGACGCGTCCATCTGCCATTGCCGCATGTGCCAGAAGGCCTTCGGTGCCTACTACGCACCGCTGGTGTCCACGCGTGGCGCTCGGCTCGAATGGACGCGCGGGGAGCCGAAGCGCTTCCGCTCGTCGAACGTGGTGCAGCGCGGCTTCTGCGGCGGCTGCGGTACGCCGCTGACCTACGAAGCGCCGGATGGCGTGGCCTTGGCCGCGGGTGCGTTCGACGATCCGGCCGGGCTGGCGCCGTGGGTGCAGTACGGCGTCGAGGGCAAGCTGCCGTATGTCGACGGGCTTCCTGCGCTGCCGCAGCGACGCACCGAGGAGGACGAGGCCGCCGCCGCGTTCCTCGCCAACGTGGTGTCCTTCCAGCACCCGGACCACGACACGCCGGCCTGGCCGCCGCGCTGACCGGCTGGTCGGTGCGATAATGCCGGCCTTTCCTACGCGGCCACACAGCGCATGAGCAAGCAGAACCAGTGGATCGTCGGCGTCAACGCGGTGGCTTCGGCCATCGAGAACGATGCCGACAACGTGCGCGAGGTGCTGGTCGAGGGCGGCAGCAAGAATGCCCGCCTGACCGAGATCGAAGAGAACGCGCGCCGCAAGGGCATCGACGTGCGCCGCGTCACCGGGCAGGCGCTCGATGGCGTGGCCGGTTCGTTGCGCCACCAGGGTGTCGCCGCGCGCTATGCCGCTGCGAAGACCTGGGACGAAGGCGAACTGCAGGGCCTGGTCGAAGCCGCCGAAGGCAAGGCGCTGCTGCTGGTGCTGGACGGCGTGCAGGATCCGCACAACCTGGGCGCGTGCCTGCGCAGCGCCGCCGGTGCCGGCGTCACCGCCGTGGTCATTCCGAAGGACAAGTCGGTGGGCGTCAACGCCACCGTGCGCAAGACCTCGGCCGGTGCCGCCGACCGCATTCCGGTCGTGCAGGTGACCAACCTGTCGCGCTGCCTGCGCGACCTGCAGCAACTCGGCGTCTGGATCTACGGCCTGGCCGGCGAGGCCGACGCGTCGCTGTATTCGCTCGACCTGCGCGGCAACGTCGCCCTGGTACTGGGCGGCGAAGCCGACGGTCTGCGCCGGCTGACGCGTGAACACTGCGATGGTCTGGTGAAGATTCCCATGCCCGGCGAGATCGAAAGCCTCAACGTGTCGGTCGCCGCCGGCGTCACCCTGTTCGAAGCCGTCCGTCAGCGCCAATAAAGGAATCCGCATGCCCGCTGCGCCGCACCGTTCCTCGATCCGGCTGGCGGCGCTGCTGCTCGCCGCCGTTTCCGCCAACGCCCTCTCGCAGGACGCACCGCGTGCGCGTGCCCGTGATCTGGGCGTGGCCCCCGGTATCTTCGCCCCCGGCAAGCACAACGCGATCACCGACGTGGCGAGCGTGCGGGTCGGCCAGGTGACGCTGGTGGAAGGCGACACCGTGCGCACGGGCGTCACTGCGATCCTGCCGCATCCTGGCAACACCTACCGTTCGCGGGTGCCTGCTGCCGTGCATGTCGGCAACGGCTTCGGCAAGTTCATCGGCAGCACCCAGGTCAACGAACTGGGCGAACTCGAAACCCCCATCGTGCTGACCTGCACCTTGTGCGTGTGGAAGGCCGCCGATGCGATGGCGGCCTGGATGCTGGAACGTCCGGACATGCAGCAGGTGCGTTCGCTCAACGTCGTGGTCGGCGAGACCAACGATGGCGGCCTCAACGACATCCGCGCGCGTCCGGTCACGGCCGAGGCCGTGCGGCGCGCGCTGGACACCGCCCGCGATGGCGCCGTGCAGGAAGGCAGCGTCGGCGCGGGTACGGGGACCGTGGCGTTCGGTTGGAAAGGCGGCATCGGCACCTCGTCGCGCAAGCTTCCCGCGTCGCTGGGCGGGTGGACGGTGGGTGTGCTGGTGCAGGCCAATTTCGGTGGCGTGCTGCAGGTGTCCGGTGCGCCGGTAGGGCGCGACCTGGACCGCTACGCGTTCCAGAACGCCGTGGCGGGGAACGCGAATGGTGCGCGCGGCCGCGCGGACGACCGCGGCGACGGCTCCATCATCATCGTCATCGCCACCGATGCGCCACTGGGCGACCGCAACCTGCGCCGGCTGGCCTCGCGCGGCATGATGGGGCTGGGGCGCACCGGCAGTGCCGCTTCGAACGGCAGCGGCGACTACATCGTGGCGTTCTCCACCGCGGACTCCGTGCGCCGTGCATTCGACGCGCCACGCGTGGAAACCAGTGAACTGGCGAACGAACAGACCACTGCGGTGTTCCAGGCCAGCGTGGATGCGATCGAGGAAGCGATCTACAACGCGCTGTTCATGGCCACCACCGTCAGCGGCAACGGCGAGACGGTCGAAGCGATTCCGCTGGACCGCGTGCGCGACATCCTGCGCCGGCATGGCATCGCACCGGCGAAGTGATGCGCCCGTGGCTCAGTGCACGACGTTGCGGATGAAGCGCAACGGCGCCTGCCCGTCGTTGCGGTAGGCGTACTTGCAGTCGCTGGGGAAGACGAAGAAGTCGCCTGCGTCGATCACCTGCTCGCCGCTGGGCAACTCCACGGTCAGCCGACCGTCCATGACGTAGAACATCTCGTGCCAGCCGGCCGGATCGGCACCCGAGGTGTAGCGATCCCCGGGCATCAGCGTCCATGCCCACAGTTCGACATCGTGCGCCGCCGGCGCGGTGGCCAGCAGCACGGCCTGGGAGCCGGGCGTGCTGCCGCTCCAGGCTAGGGCCTCGATCCTGCGCAGGTCCCGGGCCGGCGCCTTCACCAGATCGGCAAAGCTGACCTGCAACGCCTCGGCGATCCGGTCCAGGGTGTTCAGGCTGACATTGGCGTCGCCGGATTCGATGCCGACCAGCATCCGGCGGCTGACGTCCGCCGCGTCGGCCAGGGCCTGTTGGCTGAGGCCGGCGGCGGTCCGCAGGCGGCGGACGTTCTCGGCGACGTGTTCAAGTACGCTCATGGGTAGGGGTTGCGCAGTATATTGCGCATCGGGTAAGCTTCGATTGCGCAATATAGTGCGCAATCGTATCTCCCCACAAGCGCAGGGCCTTTCACGTGCCCTGGCAGGTAGCTCCTCCATGAACTTCGTCTCTTCTTCCCCCGCCGCCTCGCGCTGGCAGCCGATCGCCCTGTTGCTGGTCGCCATGGTGTCCATCCAGTCCGGCGCGTCGCTGGCCAAGCATCTGTTTCCCGCCGTCGGTGCGACGGGGGCGACGGCCCTGCGCCTGAGCCTGGCCACGGTGCTGCTGGTGGCCGTGTTCCGTCCCTGGCGCATGCGCGTCGAACGCCACCAATGGCCCGCGCTGTTGGCGTACGGCGTCTCGCTGGGCCTGATGAACCTCATGTTCTACAAGTCGCTGGAAACCGTGCCGCTGGGCATCGCCATCGCGCTCGAATTCACCGGGCCGCTGGCGGTGGCGCTGTTCGGTTCGCGCCATCTGCGCGACTTCGTCTGGGTCGCGCTGGCGGTGCTGGGCTTGGTGCTGCTGGTGCCGGAACAGGGCACGCAGGCGCTGGATCCTCTCGGCGCCGCCTATGCGCTGGGCGCGGGTGCGTGCTGGGCGCTGTACATCGTGTTCGGGCAGAAGGCGGGCAATGAACACGGTCCGCAGACCGTTGCGCTGGGCACCTGCATCGCCGCGGTGGTCGCGGTGCCGTTCGGCGTGGTGCATGCCGGCGCAGCATTGCTGTCGCCCGCGTTGTTGCCGATCGCGTTCGCGGTCGCACTGCTGTCGACGGCCTTGCCGTACAGCCTGGAAATGGTTGCGCTGACGAAACTGCCGACCCGGACGTTCGGCATGCTGATGAGCCTGGAACCCGCCATCGGCGCACTGTGCGGCCTGCTGTTCCTGCACGAGCGCCTCACCGTGCTGCAGTGGCTGGCCATTGCCGCGATCATCGTCGCGTCCGCGGGTGCCGCGATGACGTCACGTGCGCCGGTGGAGTCGGCGGGCAGTGGTGAAGGCTAGGCCAGCAGGGCGCGATAGCGCGCCAGATCGTCCTGGGAGAAGCAGCAGAAGATCACGCCCGACGGCAGCGTCGTATTGGCCAGGCTTGTGCGCACGGTATCGACCGCCACGCGCGCCGCGAGATCGGCGGGATACCCGTAAATACCCGTGCTGATGCAGGGAAACGCGATGCTGAGCACGCCATGCCGCGCCGCCAGCGCGAGGCTGTTGCGGTAGCAGGCTTCCAGCAGCGCGGGTTCGTCCTCTTCGCCGCCGTGCCACACCGGGCCGACAGTGTGGATCACGGACCGCGCGGGCAATCGGTAGCCGCGGGTGATCTTCGCCTCGCCCGTGCGGCAACCACCCAGCAGGCGGCACTCGGCGACAAGTTCCGGCCCGGCGGCGCGATGGATGGCGCCGTCGACACCGCCACCGCCGAGCAGCGATGAGTTCGCCGCATTGACGATGGCATCGACGTGCAGCGTCGTGATGTCGGCCAGGAGCGCAGTCAGTTGCATCGCAGGCCCACGCGGAATCTCAGGCCAGCGGCCGCGGCCACGCGTTCGCGATCGTGCAGAACAGGCGCGCGGTCTGTTCCGCGTCGTAGACGGCGGAATGCGCGTCTTCGGCATTCCAGTCGAAACCGGCGGCTGCGACGGCGCGCGCGAGCACGGTCTGGCCGTACGCCACGCCGGCCAGCGTGACCGTGTCGAACACGCTGAAGGGATGGAACGGATTGCGCTTGTGGCCGACACGCGCCACGGCGGCATTGAGGAAGTTCAGGTCGAAGTGCGCGTTGTGGCCGACCAGGATCGCGCGCTGGCAGCCGTGCTTCTTCACCGCCGCGCGCACCGGCGCGAACACGTGGTCCAGTCCATCCTTTTCGTGCTTGGCGAAGCGGAACGGATGGTCGAGGTCGATGCCGGTGACCTCCAGCGACTTGGGATCGATCTCCAGGCCGGGCGCCGGATGCAGGTGCACGCTGGAGGTGGTGCCGGGCACCAGCAGGCCGTTCTCGTCCAGATCGAGGGGGACCGCCGCCAATTCCAGCAGGGCGTGCCGGTTCCAGTCGAAGCCGCCGGTCTCCACATCCACCACCACGGGCAGATAGCCGCGGAAGCGGTGGGCCATGGGGGTGATGCGGGCGGTTTCGGGGGCGTTTTCCATGGGCGAAAGCGTAGCAGGTCGCCGTGGTCGGACCCCGACTGGGGGCGAAATCGAGGTGTGGGAGCGACATCAGTCGCGATGGCGACGTGCAGTCGCGGAATCGCGACTGACGTCGCTCCCACTGCAGTTACGGGCGTGCGCCCAACAACGTGCCTTCCTCACGCATGCGCGACAGCATCGCCGCCCCCTGTTCGACGAAGGCAGGCACGTCGTCGACTCCCGCTTCCGCCGCCAGTTGCCGCAGCGTATCGGCGCCACTGCGGCCGCCTTCACCGAGGAGTTCGACCAGGCGGTACACCAGCGGCGAGATGGTGGCGAAGCGCACGTGGTGGCCTGCGTCGCGCCGGACCAGCAGCAGGGCGGGTTCCGCCGGTGGCGCCTCGGGCTGGAAATCCGGGCCTATCCGGTGCACCGGCCATGGGTACGCCAGCGCCCACGCGAACGGCGACATCACGGGTACGCCCGTGAGCAGGTCGCCCTCCGGGTCATGTGGCGGCACGGCGTCGTCCGCGATCTGCAGCGCCAGCTCCACCCATTCGTAGTGGGCGAGTTCGCGCAGCCATGGCGGATCGCCGTCGTCCGTCCGGGTGTCGAGGAAACGGATGAACTCGCGCGCGATCTCGGGGAACAGCGGCGTGTGGCTGCGGTAGTCGGCGTAGAAACCGCGCACGAGCCGGCGCCAGGCGTCGTCGCCCAGCGTCTTGCGTATCACCGGGAAATTGCCGGCCAGCAGGCCTTCGATGTTGTTGAAGAACAGGTCGCGGTAGATCGCGAGCCGCCGTTCTTCGATGCCGGGAGGCGGGGGGTGCGCGGACGGATCCCGCAGATGCCGCGACAGCCTGAACTGCTGGTCGTGCAGGGTGTCAGCCATGGGTGGCGCGCACGGCCGTGCCAGAGCATGCGGATTGCAGGTCGCGGATGCGCTGCACTTCCGCGGCGAGCTCGGCCAGCGGCGGGAAGTTGAAATCGCGTTCGAGCAGGGTGGGGCGCACGCCGTGTCGCTCGTAGGCCAGCGACAGCAGCGACCACACGTCGTCCTTCACCGGCGCGCCGTGGGTGTCCACCTTCAGGTCGTCGGCTTCGTCGTAGTGGCCGGCGATGTGGTACGACGCGATCCGCGCCGACGGCATGCGGGCCAGGAACGCGCGCGCATCGTAGCCGTGGTTGATGGCGTTGACGAAGATGTTGTTGACGTCCAGCAGCAGGTCGCAGTCGGCCTCGTCGAGTACCGCGCCGATGAAGTCGGCTTCCGCCATCGCCTGGTAAGGCGCGGCGTAGTAGGAGACGTTCTCCACCGCGATGCGCCGGCCGAGGGTGTCCTGCACCTGGCGGATACGCGCGGCGACATGGTGCACGGCTTCCTCGGTGAACGGGATCGGCATCAGGTCGTACAGATGGCCATCGTCGCTGCAGTAGCTCAGGTGCTCGCTGTAGAGCGATACGCCGTGCTGGTCGAGGAAGCGGCGGGTGCGCGCAAGGAAGGTGTCGTCCAGCGGCGCCATGCCGCCCAGCGACAGCGACAGGCCGTGGCAGGTGATCGGGTGGCGGGAGGACAGCTCACGCAGCGCCTCGCCGTAGCGGCCGCCCACGCCGATCCAGTTGTCCGGCGCGCACTCGAGGAAGTCGAAGCTGCCTGCGGGCGCGTCCAGCAGGTCATCGAGCAGGGCACGGCGCAGGCCGAGGCCTGCAGAGGCGGAGGGCAGGGGTGTGGTCATGCAGGAAGGCGTCGGGTCCCGGCGGATGCGCCGGGACCCTTGCGCACAGGCTTACTTGTCGCCGGTCTTCTTGTCGGCGCCGCACTTGCCTTCGCCACACTTGCCTTCACCGCATTTGCCTTCGGCACCCTTGGCGCCCGCGTGGGCCTTGTGCTCGGCGGCGTCGATGAAGCCGTCCTTGTTGGTGTCGATGCCGGCGAAGTCGGCGGCCTTGCCGGGATGGGCGGCGGCGAATTCGGCCTGCGAGACCTTGCCGTCCTTGTCGGTATCGGCCTTGGCCATGCCGCACTTGCCCTCGCCGCATTTGCCTTCACCGCACTTGCCTTCGCCTGCCTTCGCGGCTTCCGGCGCGGCCAGCAGGTAACCCTGCGCCAGCGGCTCCATCGCGAAGCTCGAGCCGGCCAGCAGGATGCCGCCCGCCAGCGCGACGGCGACGGCGGCGGGTTTGGTGGTCTTGGACATCGTGTTCTCTCCCAGGGCGTGCGGGGGATCCGCACCAGCGTGGCGCGATTGTAGCCGCGGGACGTTAGCGTGCCGTTTGCGCACGGCCCAGAACGGGCAAGCCCCGCCGGAGCGGGGCCCGTCGCGTGTTGCGGCGTGGCGCCGGGATCAGACGGCGCCGGTGGTGCTGGTGTCGTCGCGCTTGGCCCGCGGCGGCAGCGGTTGCTCGCCATGCACCAGGAACCACACGTTCTCGGCGATGTTGGTGGCGTGGTCGCCGATCCGCTCCAGGTTCTTGGCCATGAACAGCAGGTGCGTGCACGGCGTGATGTTGCGCGGGTCTTCCATCATGTAGGTCAGCAGCTCGCGGAACAGCGCGGTGTAGTGCGCGTCCAGCTCGGCATCGCGTTCGCGCACCTGCACGGCCTGTTCGGCGTCGCCGTTCTGGTATGCGGCCAGCACGTCGCGGACCTGGCGCGCCGCCAGCTTGCCGAGCGCGCGCAGGCCGGTGATCTGCGGCATCGGCGGCGACACGTTGAGGGCGATCGAACGCTTGGCGACGTTCGCGGCGTAGTCGCCGATGCGCTCGATGTCGGCCGGGATGCGCAGGCCGGCGAGGATCTCCCGCAGGTCGCGCGCCATCGGGCCACGCAGGGCCAGGTGCATCACGTCGTGGCTGACCTGGTGCTCGATGGCGTCGATCGCTTCATCGTTGGCGATGATGCGTTGTGCGGCCTTGTCGTCCCGGCGTTCGACCACGTCCAGCGCGGCCTCCAACTGGGCGACGGCGGTCTCGCCCATGCGGACGATCTCGGCCACGAGGCGGCGTTGTTCTTCGTCGTAGCTCTTCACGATATGGTCGTTGGGTTGGGTGTTCATGGGCGTCCTCAGCCGAAACGTCCGGTGATGTAGTCTTCGGTCTGCTGCTTGCCGGGGTTGGAGAAGATCGTCGACGTGGCGTCGTGTTCGACCAGCTCGCCCAGGTACATGAAGGCCGTGTAGTCGGACACGCGCGCGGCCTGCTGCATGTTGTGCGTCACGATGGCGATGGTGTACTGGTGCTTCAGTTCTTCGATCAGCTGTTCGATCTTGCTGGTCGAGATGGGGTCCAGCGCGGAGGTCGGTTCGTCCAGCAGGATGACGTCCGGGCGCAGCGCGACGGCGCGCGCGATGCACAGGCGCTGCTGCTGGCCGCCGGACAGTCCCAGCGCGCTCTGCTTCAGCTTGTCCTTGGCCTCGTCCCACAGCGCCGCCTGGCGCAATGCCTGCTCGACGCGGATTTCCATGTCGGCCTTGTTCAGGCGCTCGTGGTGGCGGATGCCGTACGCCACGTTCTCGAAGATCGTCATCGGGAACGGCACCGGCTTCTGGAACACCATGCCCACCTTGCTGCGCAGGCGGTTCATCGGGTACTTGGGGTCCAGGATGTTCTCGCCATCCAGCAGGACGTCGCCGGCGGCGCGCAGCTTCGGGTACAGCGAATAGATCCGGTTGAAGACGCGCAGCAGGGTGGACTTGCCGCAGCCGGAGGGACCGATCAGCGCGGTGACGCGCTTCTCGGGGATCTCCAGGTTGATGTTCTTCAGCGCGTGGAAGTCGCCGTAGTAGAAGTCCAGGCCCTTGGCGGCCAGCTTCACGCTGGCCGGCGCGGCGAGGTCGTCGTGGCGTTGCGGCGTCACCACGGCAATGCGGGCGGCGTCATTCATGGGTCACCTTGTTTCGAAGAAGGATGGTTCGCGCAATCAGGCTGAGGATCAGCACCATGCCGGTGACGAGGAAGGCGCCGGCCCAGGCCAGCGAATTCCAGGAGTCGTAGGGGCTCATCGCGTACTGGAAGATGACCATCGGCAGGTTGGCCATCGACTGGTTGAGGTCCGTGCTCCAGAACTGGTTGTTGAAGGCGGTGAACAGCAACGGCGCGGTTTCGCCGCTGATGCGCGCCAGCGCCAGCAGGATGCCGGTGACGATGCCCGGCAACGCCGAACGCATCAGCACCTGGGTGGTGACCTTCCACTGCGGCACGCCCAGCGACAGCGCGGCTTCGCGCATCTGCTGCGGCACCAGCCGGAGCATCTCGTCGGTGGTGCGCACGATCACCGGCAGCGCGATGAACGCCAGCGCCACGGCACCGGCCCAGGCCGAGTAGTGCCCCATCTGCGCCACCATCACGGTGTAGATGAAGAGGCCCAGCACGATCGACGGCGCCGACAGCAGGATGTCGTTGACGAAGCGGACGGTTTCGCCCAGCCAGTGCTTGTTGGCGTACTCGGCCAGGTAGGTGCCGGCGGCGATGCCGATCGGCGTACCCAGCACGATCGCCAGCAGGCTGATCACCACGCTGCCGAACAGCGCGTTCGCCAGGCCGCCCGGTTCATTCGGCGGCGGCGTCATCTGGGTGAAGAGATCGAGGTTGAGGCTGCCCATGCCCTTGGTGATCGTGGTCCAGAGGATCCAGACCAGCCACATCAGGCCGAACATGGCCGCGGCGATGGACAGGGTGAGGGCGGCGACATTCTTGACCTTGCGCCACGTGTAGAGCGAAGCGGACATCAGTTGCCCTCCCGCTTGGCGAGCTGGCGCAGCATCAGGCGGGCGATCGCCAGCACGATGAAGGTCAGCACGAACAGGGTGAAGCCGAGCAGCAGCAGCGAACCCTTGTGCAGCGGGTCGGTGGCTTCGGCGAATTCATTCGCAATCGTCGCGGCGATCGAAGTGCCCGGCTCCAGCAGCGCCAGGCTGATGGCGTAGGCATTGCCGATGACGAAGGTCACCGCCATCGTTTCACCCAGTGCGCGGCCCAGGCCGAGGAACACGCCGCCGATCACCGCCGAGCGGGTGTACGGCAGCACGATGTCCCAGACCACTTCCCACTTGGTCGAACCCAGCGCGTAGGCCGATTCCTTCAGGCGGCCCGGCACGGTCAGGAAGACCTCGCGCATCACCGACGAAATGAAGGGGATCACCATGATCGCCAGCACCAGGCCGGCGGTCATCATGCCGATGCCCAGCGGCGGGCCGGAGAGCAGCACGCCCACCAGCGGGATCTGGCCGAGGTTGTCGTTGATCCACGGATAGACGTGTTCGCTCAGCTGCGGCGCCAGCACGAACAGGCCCCACATGCCGTAGATGATCGAGGGGATGCCGGCCAGCAGTTCGATGGCCATGCCGACCGGGCCGCGCATCCAGGCCGGTGCGACTTCGGTCAGGAAGACCGCGATGCCGAAGCTCACCGGCACCGCGATCAGCATGGCGATGCCGGCGCTGACCAGCGTGCCGAAGATCGGCACCAGCGCGCCGAATTCGCGCGTGCCGACGTTCCACTCGGTGCTGGTGAAGAAGCCCAGGCCGAAGGTCTGCAGGGCTTCGCGACCGCCCCACAGCATCGACACGGCGGCGGCGATCAGCGAAACGAGGACGAACAGGCCGGCGCCGGTCAGCGTGAGCCGGAACAGCTTGTCTGCGCGCGCATCTTTGGCGGTGCGCACGTCCGTCAGGGAAACGGGGAGGGCAGTGGCGTTCATGCAACCCGAAGGGTGGGGGAGGGCGGTGTGGCGGTCTGGCTAGTGCACGGGTATGTCGTTACCGCGTGATGACACCGGGCCGCCCATCACGGCGGCCCGGTGCGGGCGACTCAGAGCTTGATCTCGGTGTTCCAGTACTGCTCGATCTGGCCCACCAGTTCCGGCGGCAGCGGCACGTAGTCCAGTTCGTTGGCCTGCGCCTGGCCCTGCGCGTAGGCCCACTTGAAGAACTCGAGCGTGTGCTTGGCCTTCGCCGCGTCCTTCGGCTGCTTGTAGACCAGGATGAAGTTGGTGGCGGTGATCGGCCACGCGTGCTCGCCCGGCGCATTGGTGATGACCAGGTTGAAGTCCTTGGCATTCGCCCAGTCGGCGCTGGCCGCGGCAGCGGCGAAACTCTCGGCGGTGGGCAGCACGAACTGGCCGGCCGCGTTCTGCAGCGAGGCGTACGACATCTTGTTCTGCTCGGCATAGGCCAGTTCGACGTAGCCGATCGAACCCTTCAGCTGGCGCACGTAAGCGGCGACGCCTTCGTTGCCCTTGCCGCCGACGCCGCCAGGCCAGTTGACGCTGGTGCCTTCGCCGACCGTGTCCTTCCACGCCGGGCTGACCTTGGACAGGTAGTTGACGAAGTTGAAGGTGGTGCCCGAACCGTCGGAGCGGTGCACGGTGTTGATCTTGCCGGCCGGCAGCGTGACGCCCGGGTTCAGCGCGACGATCGCCGGGTCGTTCCAGGTGGTGATCTTGTGCAGGAAGATGTCCGCCAGCACGGTCCCGTTGAGCTTCAACTGGCCCGGCTGCAGGCCTTCCACGTTGATGACCGGGACCACGCCGCCGATCACCGACGGGAACTGGCCCAGGCCGGCCTGCGCCAGTTCTTCCGGCGACAGCGGCTTGTCGGACGAACCGAAGTCGACGGTCGCGGCCTTGATCTGGGCGATGCCGCCGCCGGAACCGATCGACTGGTAGTTGATCTTGGCGCCGGTGGCCTTGTTGTAGTCCGTGGACCAGCGGGCCATCAGCGGATAGATGAAGGATGCGCCGGCGCCGGTGAGCTCGGCCGAGATCTTCTGTGCACCTTCGGCGGGGGCAGCGGCACCTTCGGCGCCCGCGCTCGTGGCCGGGGCATCGGTCTTTCCGCCGCAGGCGGCGGCGAAGAAGGCGGTGGCCAGGGCCAACGTGGCCAGGCGGGCGTTACGGACGTGCATGGGCGCTCCAGACGGGTCGTTTGTGATCCACGCTATGAAATGATGTTTTTGTTACAGCGTGATGACATGGCGGTCTCGCGCCGTCATGCGACCGCCACGTCCGTGCGTCCGGGCAAAAAGAAAGCGGGCCCGAAGGCCCGCCAGAGGTGGGATCGCGCGGGAGGGGACGCGATCCCGGTGCCGGCACGGAGGAGAGAACGTGCCGGCGGTTCTGCGATCAGTACTTCAGGTTGGCCTTCCAGTACGTCTCGATCTGCTGCACCAGCGCCGGCGGCAGCGGCACGTAGTCGAGCGACTTGGCCTGGGCGTCGCCATTGGCGTAGACCCAGCGGAAGAAATCGCGGGCGTCCTTGTTGCCCTTCTTCGGTGCCTTGTACATCAGGATGAAGTTGGTGGCGGTGATCGGCCAGGAGTTGGCACCCGGGGCATTCGTCATGACCAGGTAGAAGTCCTTGGACTTGGCCCACTCGGCGCTGGCCGCAGCGGCGGCGAAGGACTCGTCGCTCGGCTGCACAAAGTTGCCGGAGGCATTCTTCAGGCTCGCGTAGGCCATCTTGTTCTGCAGCGCGTACGACAGCTCGACGTAGCCGATGCCGCCCTTGATCTGCTTCACGTAGGCGGCGACGCCTTCGTTGCCCTTGCCGCCCACGCCGGTCGGCCACTGCACGGTGGTGCCTTCACCGACCTTGCTCTTCCACTCCGGGCTGACCTTGGACAGGTAGTTGACGAAGTTGAAGGTGGTGCCCGAACCATCCGAACGACGCACGACGGTGATGCGCTGCGCCGGCAGCGTCACGCCCGGGTTCAGCGCGGCGATGGCCGGGTCGTTCCAGGTCTTGATGGTGCCGAGGAAGATGTTGGCCAGGGTCGGGCCATCCAGCTTCAGCTGGCCCGGCTTCAGGCCGGCCACGTTCAGCACCGGGACCACGCCGCCGATCACCGACGGGAACTGGGCCAGGCCGTACTTCGCCAGTTCTTCCGGCTTCAGCGGGGCGTCGGACGAACCGAAGTCCACGGTGCCGGCCTTGATCTGCGCGATACCGCCGCCGGAACCGATCGACTGGTAGTTCACGCGGTTGTTGGTGGCCTTGGCGTAGTCGGCGGACCACTTGGTCATCACCGGGTACACGAACGACGCACCGGCGCCGGTCACGTCGGCGGCGAACGCCTGCACCGAGAAGGCCGAGGCGAGCGCGAGCAGCGCCACGCGGGATTTGATCGAGTTCAACACGGAAGTCTCCTGGGAGAAGGCAGGGTGGAAGGACGGGCGTGCCCGTTGGGTGGCCATTCCACGACGTTTGTGTGACAGCCCGGTGTCGCGATTAAGACAGTCCCGTGACGGCGGGCGATGCGGCCCAGGCCGTGCTGGCATTCCGTACAGGAGTGGCGTGCTTCGCGCGCGCGACGGATCCGGGAGGTGCGCGGATGCGTGCGCACCTATCTATAGGAGCGCACGCCGGGGTGGTCGGCAGGCGGTGGGTGGCGATGCGCCCTTGTCATATTCCGGTCACGAAACGCACATGTGACTGCAAGATTTCACTCCCATCCTTTAGCGCATCTTTGACGGGCGCTTAATGATTTCCGAAGGTGATCTCGGAAGTGAAGCCGGCGCCCACGAAGCCAGCGCTCTTACTTCTACTTCCACTCGGAGAGTCACCATGCGTTATTCCCTCCTGGCTGCCGCGCTCGCCGTCGCCATGGGCAGCACCAGCTTCTCGGCGTCCGCCGCCGACTCCCGCGATCAGACGATCGCCGAACTGAAGGCGCAGCTGGAAGCGCTGTCGGCCAAGGTGGCCGAGCTGGAAGAGCGCAGCGACGCGCAGTCGGACGTCAACATCGATACCGCTTCGCAGCTGGACAAGCTCAACACCGGCTCGCCGAAGGTCGATACCAAGGGCGGCCTGAAGATCACCTCGGCCGACGGCAAGTTCGAAGCTTCCGTCGGTGGCCGCATCCAGTTCGACACCTATGCGTTCGACCGCGACCTGGCCAGCACCACCGGTACCACCGAGTTCCGCCGCGCGCGCCTGACCCTGCAGGGCAAGGCCTATGGCTGGGAATACAAGATGGAGAACGATTTCGGTGCGGGCGGTGGCCTCGACGGCTTCCGCGACGTCTACATCGCCAAGTCGGCGCTGGGCGGCAAGTTCACCATCGGTCACTTCAAGCCTTACCGCGCGATGGAGGAGCTGACCAGCTCCAACGAGCTGCTGACCATGGAGCGTCCGTTCGCGTCCGCCACCGGTCTGTTCAACGGTCGCCAGTTCCAGCAGGGCGTGGGCTACCTGCGTGCCGGCGAGAACTACACGGCGGGCTTGAGCGTGTTCAATCTGCGTGGTGCCGCCGGTACGCGCAACGAAGGCGTCGGCGCTGCCGGCCGCGTGACGTTCGCGCCGATCAACAACGACAACAGCACCCTGCACTTCGGCGCCTGGTACAGCTTCGAAGACCAGAACCAGGGTTCGGCAGACCTGGTTGCCACCTCCAACTACGCGGGTCGCCGCGGTCCGTCGCAGGTCATCGCCACCACGACCGGCGCCAGCCGCAACACCGTGGACGTGATGGCGGTGGAAGCCGCCGGTTCGTTCGGCCCGACCTTCTTCCAGGCCGAGTACGCCGACGCGACCTTCGGCCAGCCGCTGGGCCGCGACCAGGATGTGACGACGTACTACGTGCAGGGCAGCTTCATGCTCAACGGCGGCCACAAGCCGTACAAGGGCGCCACCGGCGTGTTCGGTTCGCCGAAGGTCGCCGACAAGGGCCTGTGGGAGCTGACCGGTCGCTACGACTATGTCGAGAACGAAACGCTGAACCGCGAAGTCACCAGCTGGATCCTCGGCGTGAACTACTACGTCAATCCCAACCTGCGCTTCATGTTCAACTACACGCAGGGCGACAACGAAGTCACCGGCGACGAAACCGCGCAGTACGCGCTGCGCACGCAGTTCGCCTGGTAAGCCGCGCGGCGCACGCGCGCCGTCACCGCGACACGGAGGCCCGGGATCGCATCCCGGGCCTTCGCGTTTCCGGCCCACCGACCATGACCATTGGCAGGGGTCCCGGTGAAGCCCAGCAGGGACACTGCGGGGCGGCCCCTGGCGTGCGCCATGGGTCACAGGGATGGGGATCCTTATCAATCAGGGGGTTGGATGAAGCGGCTGTGGATTGTCGCCTGCGTGGCGATGTGCGTGATGGCGGGCGACGTGCGGGCCGCCGAGCCGGTGGACCTGGATGTGGTCGCGAAGATCCGGCACGAGGCGTTCAACCGCTCGCAGGCCGCGGCCAATCTGAAGGAGCTCACCGAGACCGTCGGGCCGCGCCTGACCGCGTCGCCCAACTACACCCGCGCCAGCGCATGGGCACGCGGCAAGCTGTCCGGCTGGGGTCTCTCCGGGGTGCACGAAGAAGTCTTCGATCCCGCTTTCGGCCGCGGCTGGGAGTTCAGCTCCGTGCGGGTAGAGATGGTGTCGCCGCGGCAGGTGCCCGTGCATGCCCTGCCGAAAGCCTGGACACGCGGCACGACTGGGCCGGTAGAGGGCGACGTGGTGCTGGCCTCGTTCAAGACGCTGGCCGACATCGACAAGCAGCGCGGCAAGCTGCGCGGGAAGATCGTGCTGCTGGACGACGCGCGTGCCTACAAACCTGCCGAGAAGGCCGATTTCCGCCGATACAGCGAGACCGAGCTGGGCGAACTGCAGACCTTCCCCGTCGCGGCGGATGCGGCGCCTGACGCGCAGGAAAAGCGCCTGGAGGAATACCGCAAGCGCCAGGCACTGACCAAGGCGCTGAACACGTTCCTCGCGGAGGAGGGCGTGCTGGCGACGTTGTCGCTCAGCTCATGGGATAACGGCATCATCCGGGCCACCGGCGGTGGCGCGCGCAAGGCGGACGAGCCGGTCGGCGTGACCGAGCTGGTGTTGCCCACCGAGCACTACAACCCGCTGGTGCGTGCCGTGCAGGGCAAGCAGCCGGTGCGCCTGCGCATCGACGTGGATTCCCGCTTCACCAGCGAGCAGGACCTGCCGGCCACCAACACGTTCGCGGAAATCCCGGGCAGTGGCGGCAAAGCGGGCGAGGTCGTGATGATCGGCGCGCACCTGGATTCGTGGCATACCGGTACGGGCGCCAGCGACAACGGTGCCGGTGTCGTCGTGATGATGGAGGCCATGCGCATCCTGAAGGCGATCGGGGTGAAGCCGCGCCGCACGATCCGGCTGGCGCTGTGGGGCGGTGAAGAACAAGGCTTGCACGGCTCGGCGGCTTACGTCGCCAAGTACCTGGCCGACTACCCGGCCCCGACCGATCCGGAGCAGAAGGCGCTGCCGCGTGCCTACCAGCGCGGCACCGGGCCGCTGCAACGCCAGCGCGGTTACGATGGCTTCTCGACGTATTTCAACTTCGACAACGGCACCGGCCGCATCCGCGGCATCTATGCGCAGGAAAACCACGCCGCCGTGCCGGTCTTCAAGGCCTGGCTGGAACCCTTCGCCGATGTCGGCGCGACCATCGTGACCACCCGCAACACGGGTAGTACGGACCACGTTTCGTTCGACCGTGTCGGTTTGCCGGGCTTCCAGTTCGTGCAGGACCCGGCGGACTACTTCACCCACGTCCACCACACGCACCTGGACACGTACGACCACGTGGTGCCGGAAGACCTCAAGCAGGCGGCGGCGATCATCGCCTCGTTCGCGTACCACGCCGCGATGCGCGAAGAGCGACTGCCGCGCAAGCCGTTCGTCGAGCGGGACGAGCAGTAAGCGCAAGCGACGGCGGCCGCATCAGGCCGCCGTCTTCTCCTTGAACCGGCAGAGATCGCGGATCACGCACTGCGGGCAGTCCGGCTTGCGTGCCTTGCACACGTAGCGTCCGTGCAGGATCAACCAATGATGCGCATCCAGCATGAACTCCGCCGGCACCACCTTCAGCAGCTTGTCCTCCACCGTACGTACGTCCTTGCCGGGTGCCAGCCCGGTGCGGTTGGCGACGCGGAAGATATGCGTGTCCACCGCGATGGTCGGTTCGCCGAAGGCGGTATTGAGCACCACGTTCGCGGTCTTGCGGCCCACGCCGGGCAGGCCTTCGAGCGCTTCGCGCGAACGGGGCACTTCGCCGCCGTACTGATCGATCAGGATGCGGCAGGTGGCGATCACGTTCTTCGCCTTGGCGTTGAACAGGCCGATCGTGGCGATGTACTTCTTCAGCCCGTCCTCGCCGAGCGCGAGGATCGCGGCCGGGGTGTTGGCGACGGGAAAGAGCCGTCGGGTCGCCTTGTTGACGCCCACGTCGGTCGCCTGCGCGGACAGGGTCACCGCAACCAGCAACTCGAAGGGCGTGCTGTAGTCCAGTTCCGTGGTCGGACGCGGATTGAGTTCGCGCAACCGCGAGAACAGTTCCACCACTTCATCACGCTTGAGCGTCGGGCTCCGCCGCGGCGCACTCATGGTTTCGAGCGCTCCGCGGCCTTGGCCCGTGCGCGTTCCAGGATGGCCGCCGCCGCTGCCGGCAACGCAGGCTTTACGGGCGCCGCCGGTCCGGTGGGCAGGGCGGCGATGCGTCGCGCCTCGCGTTCGGCGGCACGGCGTTCGAGTCGCGCGGCGCGCTGGAGATAGCGGTCGCGCGCGGCCCATGCCGTCCGCAGGCGGGTCTGCGCACGCGCGACCACGTCGGCATGCGTCCGGTCGCCGTCGCGCTCGCCACACGGCTTCCACGCCATGAGGCCGGCATCCAGCGCGGCGTCCAGTTCATCTCCGGCCAGCAGGTCCGCCAGGATCCGCGCCTGTTCGCAGCCGGGGCAGGGTGCGGACATCCGCTTCAGCGGCCGGTGAAGGCGGGCTTGCGGCGTTCGGTGAAGGCGCGCGTGCCTTCGCGCATGTCGTCGGTCGAGAACATCAGGCCGAACTGCGCGGTCTCATACTGCAGTCCTTCCTCGATGCCGCATTCGCCGCCCACATTGACCACGTCGAGCGTGGCGCGCAGGGCCAGCGGCGCGGAGGCGGCCAGTTGCGCGGCCACCTTGCGCGTTTCGTCTTCCAGCTCCGCCGCCGGCACGACCCGGTTGACGACGCCCAACTGCAGGGCGCGTTCGGCCGTGATCGGCGCGCCCAGCAGGCACAGCTCGAGCGTCGCGGCGCGACCGGCGAGGCGCAGCAGGCGCTGGCTGCCGCCAAAACCGGGGATCAGGCCCAGGTTGATCTCGGGCTGCCCGAGCTTGGCCGTGTCCGCGGCGATGCGCAGGTGGCAGGCCATGGCGAGCTCCAGGCCGCCGCCCAGGGCAAACCCGTTGACCATCGCGATGACGGGCTTGGGCAGGGTTTCGATGGTGCGCATCAACCGCTGGCCGCGCAGCGAGAAGTCGCGACCCTCGGTGGCCCGCAGGTCCGCCATTTCGGCGATGTCGGCCCCCGCCACGAAGGCTTTCGGCCCCGCGCCGGTCAGCACGACCACGCGTACGGCGGGGTCTTCGCCCGCCGCCGTGAAGGCGGCCTGCAGCGCGTCCAGGGTGGCGGCATTGAGGGCATTCAGCTTGTCGGGACGATGGACGGTGAGGCGGCGGATGCCATCGGCATCGCTAACGAGGACAAGGCTTTCGGACATGGGATTTTCAGGTGTTTTGTAAAATTTCGGTAAAGAGGGAACTCTGCCCCGGAGACCCGGTCAGAGCAGCCTGCTGTCAGTGGCGGTTAAGCGCCCCGGCCGCTATCCTAGCGCGTCCATTCCAGGCGGTACGCCGCCCATCCCGGAGAGTGTGTTGATGAAGTTGCGTACGTTAGTGGTCGCTGTTGCGGCATTCGCCATGGCCGGTAGCGCCTTGGCCCAGGACGTCTCGTCCGAGAAGGGCAAGCTGAGCTATTACTTCGGCTACGACTATGGCAACAACCTGGCCGAGCTGACCGCCCGTGGCGAGCAGTTGGACATCAACTCCGTGGTCAAGGGCCTGCAGGATGCGTATGCCAAGCAGAAGCCCGCCCTGACCAGCGAGCAGCTGAAGCCCGCGCTGGAAGCCTTCCAGAAGCGTGAGCAGGCTCGCGCCCAGCAGGCCAAGGCCGAGTACGACAAGGTCGCGGCCGAGAACAAGACGAAGAGCGATCAGTTCATCGCCGGCTTCAAGGGTCAGTCCGGCGTGAAGCTGCTGCCCAGCGGCGTGGCTTACAAGGTGCTCGAGAACGGCACTGGCGCCAAGCCCACGCAGGCGAGCACGGTGGAACTGCAGGTCGCGGGTGCCTACCCGTTCGGCCAGCGTCCGACCGAAGCGCGTCCGCCGCAGCAGATGAAGGACGTGAAGGTCAGCGCCATCGAGATGCAGGCCATGCGCGAAGTGCTGCTGCAGATGCCGGTCGGCTCGAAGTGGGAAGTCGCCCTGCCGCCGGAAAAGGCCTACGGCGCGGATCCGCGCACGGGCTTCCCGCCGAACGTGGCGGTGGTGTTCGAGATCAAGCTGGTCAGCGCGAAGTAATTCCCGCCTGATCGTTCCATCCCTGCGCCGGCCTCGTGCCGGCGCAGTGCTTTGCGCGGCAGGAAGCGTTTTCGCGCTACCCTCCGCAGGTGTCCGACGACATGAATACCGCTTTCCGCGCCGTGCTCAGCCCGTGCACCGGCGTTTGCACGCTGGACGACGCCGGCCTCTGCCAGGGTTGCCTGCGCACCACCTCGGAGATCGCACGCTGGTCGCAGATGAACGATGACGAACGCCTGCGCCTAATGGAATCCGTGCTGCCCGCACGCGAACGCGCGCGCGCGCCGCTTGTCGAACAGTTGCGCGAAAGCGTCCGCCTGCAGCGCGCCCTGCATCCGCTGGGCGCCGTGCCGCGCGCGCCGGGATGGAACCAGGAAGAACTCGTCGATCTGCTCCCGCCGGGACCGCTGGCGGAAGCGGCCGTACTCGCCGGCCTCGTCCCGCGCGATACGGGCACCCAGGTGTTGCTGACGCGACGCACCGATGGGTTGCGCCACCATGGGGGGCAGGTGAGTTTCCCCGGGGGACGCATCGAGTCCACCGACGTGGACGTCGTCGCCGCTGCATTGCGCGAGAGCCGCGAGGAGATAGCGCTACAGGCGTCACAGGTCACGCCGCTGGGCTTCCTCGACCCGTTCACCACCATCAGCGGCTTCCGCGTGGTGCCGGTGGTCGCGCTGGTCGATCCGGCGTTCGTGCCCGTGCCCGAGCCGAACGAAGTCGCCGACGTGTTCGAAGTCCCGCTCGATTACCTGCTCGCGCCCGACAACCTGCGCCGTGTCGAGGTCGACTACCGTGGCCGTCGCCGTGCGGTGCTCGAGTACGCGTGGCCCGGGCAGCGCATCTGGGGCGCGACGGCCGCCATCCTGTTCAACCTGCGGCAACGGCTGGAGCAATTCGCATGAACTGGACCGCGCTCGTCGATGCGGACACGTTGTCGACCGTCCTCGGTGCACCCGGCCTGCGGCTGGTGGATGCGCGCTTCGTCATGCTCAACGCAGCGCCCGATGCAGGCCGCCAGGCCTATGCACAGGGACATCTGCCCGGTGCTGTCCATGCCGATCTGAATCTCGATCTGTCGGACCTGTCCAAGACGGGCGAGGGGAGGCACCCGTTGCCCGACGAAGCGGCCTTCGCGCGCCGGCTCGGCGAGTGGGGCATCACGCCGGCGCACCAGGTCGTGGTGTACGACGCAGGCGACGGCAGCATGGCGGCCGCGCGCGCGTGGTGGTTGCTGAAGCTGCTGGGCCATGAACGCGTTGCCGTCCTTGACGGTGGACTGGCCGCCTGGCGTGCCGTGGGCGGTGCGGAGACGGACGCGATCCCCGACATCGCGCCTGCACCGGCCTATCCCGGTCGCTTCGACATGCGGCAATGCGCGGGTGCGGACGAGGTCGTCGCGCGCCTGCACGACGCCGCCGGCTGGCTGTTCGATGCGCGCGCCGCCGAACGTTTCCGCGGCGAAGTCGAACCCATCGATCCCATCGCGGGTCACGTGCCGGGTGCGGTCAACCTGCCGTTCGCGCAGGCACTCCGCGATGGGCGCTTCAAGCCGGCCGCTGAGCTGCGTTCCCTGTTATCGCCTTTACTGGGCGATCGTGAGGCTTCCGAGAGCGTGCTGATGTGCGGCTCCGGGGTGACGGCCTGCCATCTGCTGCTTGCCTTCGAGCACGCCGGCCTGCACGGCGCACGGATCTATCCCGGCTCGTGGAGTGGCTGGATCAGCGATCCCGCGCATCCCGTCGCACGCGGCGACTGATCCGCCCGGGGCCGTCATGGCCCTGTCATCGATGCGCGGCACGCTCCCGCGGTTTCATCAGGGGGATCGTCCGTGCTTCATCGTCTGCTCAATGCGACCGTCATGGTCGCCATGTTGTGCTGCGCCTGCGCGCCCGCCGTCGCGCAGGACGTGGAGGCCGAACGCCTTCGCATCCACGGATCCAACACCGTCGGCGCCGAGGTGATGCCGCGCATCGTCGATGCATGGCTGCGTTCCATCGGCTACACCGGCATCGAGCGCCGCACGCCACGCCCCGGCCGTACCGAGATCGCAGCGGTCCGCGATGGCGAAGCCCTGGTCGTGGAGATCGATCGTCGCGGGTCCGCGTCCGGCTTCCAGTCCCTAGTGGAGGGCAATGCGGAACTCGCGATGATGGCCCGCGCACCCACCGCCGCCGAGCGCTATGCGGCCTGGCAGCTCGGCGACCTCGCTTCGCCCGAGCAGGAGTTCACCGTGGCGCTGGACGGGCTGGCGATCGTGGTCAATGACCGCAACCCGGTACGGAAGATTAGCGTCGCGCAGTTGCGCGACATCGCGGCAGGACGCATTCGCTCGTGGTCGCAGCTCGGGGGCGAGGATGCGCCCATCCTCGTGCATGCCGGCCCTGAGGCG
The DNA here is from genome assembly GCF_001427585.1 of Pseudoxanthomonas sp. Root630. Classification (GTDB taxonomy): domain Bacteria; phylum Pseudomonadota; class Gammaproteobacteria; order Xanthomonadales; family Xanthomonadaceae; genus Pseudoxanthomonas_A. The sequence continues at coordinate 512,723 of NZ_LMGY01000001.1, forward strand.
GGCGGCAGCCGTGAGTTCCTGCAGCAGCGCGTGATGCTGGGCGGCGCATCGAGCGGCATCACCGCACACGCGCGCCTGCGGCAGGCAGCCCGGGCCGTGGCCGATGACCGGCATGCGATGGCCATTGTGGAGCTGGCCACCCGCATTCCCGCAGGAACCCGCACGCTGGCCGTATCCGATGGCGGTGGCGCGGTGCTTCCCTCGCGCCTCAACGTGAGTAGCGAAGACTATCCACTGGTGCGCCGTTACCGCCTCTACGGCGCTCCGCTGATGTCGGCGCTGGGGCGCAGCCTGGCGTTGTACGCCGTGGGGCGCGAGGGGCAGCGCGCCGTCGAGGGGACGGGTCTGCAGTCGGTGATGCTGCGAACGGCATTGCAGCCCGCGCAGGTGACCGGTGCGCAGGCGTATCGCGATGCCGTCGCAGGCGCTACGCGGCTGCCGGTCGGCATGCGTTTCAACATGGGCTCGCTCAGTACGCTGTTCGAAAGCCGCAGCGCCCTGGACATGGAGCGCCTGGTGGCGTTCATGCGCCTTCCCCGGAACCAGGGACGTTCGCTGGTGGTCGTCGCTTTCGCGGACCACGATCCGGGCAATCGCCTGCTGCCCACCATGCTCAGCAACGAGCGCGCGGACATGGTGGCCGGCTACCTGACCCGCAACGGCATCCCGGTGGCCCGTTCCGTTGGCCTGGGCGATCTGCGCCCGTTGGCCGGTGGTGGACGACGCGATCGCAACGAGCGCGTCGAAGTGTGGTTGCTCTAGCGGAAGATCACTTCTTCAGCTTGTCGATCAATGCGCGCAGCGCGGCCTGCGTGTCCGGCGCATGCCAGGCATCGACGAAGCGCTCGAGCTGGATCAGCGCCGGATCGAGCGCTTCCACCAGATCGCGGCGGGCGAGGGCGCGGGTCTGCAGCATCGGATGATGCGGCAGGGCCAGCAGCTGCTGCAGCCAGGCAACGGCGCGCGCGGTGACATTGTCCTGGTCGACCAGTTCATCGACCAGGCCGATTTCCAGCGCACGCTCAGCCGGCACCATTTCGCCCGCCACCAGCAGGCGTTCCGCGCGATACGGACCCACCACGCGGCGCATGAGGCGCTGGATGCCCTCCGGCACCACCAGGCCTACCTGCGTTTCGTTGAGGCCCAGCGCGAACGGGCGCGCCGGATCCGGGCTGCGCGCCATCACCCGGTAGTCGCAGCACAGCGCCAGCACACAGCCGCCCGCCGGCGCGTGGCCGGTGATCGCGGCGACCACGGGCACGCGCGATTCCGCCAGCGTGCGCGCGGCGCCGAAGAACGCCTGCCAGGCATCGAGCAGGGCCTTGCGGTCGTCGCCGAGCGACATCAGGTAGGGCACGTCCATGCCGGCGGAGAAGATCTTCGGATTGCCGGCCAGCACGATGCCGCGCACACCGTCGTCGAGCGCGGTGTCGAGCGCATCGATCAACGCGCGGCACAGATCCGTATTGAGGGCGTTGACCGGCGCGCGCGCCAGCCGGATTTCGCGGATGTCGCCGTGGTCGGCGATTTCGATGAGGGCGCTCATTCACCATCTCCCTGGAGTCAGGCCGCTATCATAGGCGCATGAACCGACGCTTCGTGATGCACCCGTTGCTGGGTCTGGCGTTCGCCGCCTCGCTCCCCGCCATGGCCGCCGAATGCCTGCCGAAAGTGCAGGGCGCGTGGGTGCGCGTACCGCCGGTGGCGATGCCGATGATGGCCGGGTTCGTCCGCATCGAGAACCCGTGCCGCGCGCCGCTCACGGTGGTGGGCGCGGAGAGCCTGGCGTTCGCGGATGTGTCGTTGCACGAGACGCGCGAGGAAGGCGGCGTCAGCCGGATGCGGGAAGTCGAGCGCCTGCCTGTCGCACCCGGCAAGGCCGTGGAGCTCAAGCCCGGCGGCCTGCACCTGATGCTGCATGGTGCTTATGCGCCGGTAGCCGTCGGTGAGAAGGTGGTGATCACACTGAAGCTCGCCGATGGGCGCTCGTTGCCGGTGCAGTTCGAAGCGCGCAAGAGCGCGCCCTGATCCCGGGGACGGGCGTGGGGGCGGACGTGAGTCGCGAACGTGTTTGCGCCCGCTCCGCCCGTCGCTATTCGGACACCGCCCGGATCGCCGCCGGCAGCGGTGCGCTGTGGCCGGTCTGGGTGTCCATCCACACCACCACCACGTTGCCGTCGGAATAGAGCACGCTGTCGTCCTTCGCCGACACGATCCGGTGGCCGATGGTGACGCTGCTGGTCCCGAGCCGGTCGACGTAGAGTTCCACCACCACGTCGTTCGGCCAGGTCAGCGGACGCTTGTAGTTGATGTTGTTGGCGGCCACGACGGGCGCGATGCGGTCGGTCATCGAAACCTCCGGCACTGTCAGCATCCAGCGCACGCGCGCTTCCTCCAGGTACGAGATGTACTTGGCGTTGTTCACGTGGCCCATGCTGTCCATGTCCCGCCAGCGCACGCTGATCGGGATCTTCGCCAGCAGCTTGCGGCCGTCATCGTGGGGTTGGCTCATGATGCGGCCTTCTTCTTCGTGGTCTTGGTGGCGGATTTGCGGGGCGGGAGCACGTCGGGCTTGGCCACGGCGGCGGGTTTCGTCGCTTTCGGCGTCTTGGCGACGGGCAGCAGTTTGGCGAGGAAGCGGCCGGTATGCGAATCCGGATGCGCTGCGATGTCCTCCGGCGTGCCGGTGGCCAGGATCCGGCCGCCGCGATGGCCACCTTCCGGACCCAGGTCCACGACCCAGTCGGCGGTCTTGATGACGTCCAGGTTGTGCTCGATCACCACGATCGTGTTGCCCTCGTCGCGCAGCTTGTGCAACACCGCGAGCAGGTGTTCGATGTCGTGGAAATGCAGGCCGGTGGTGGGCTCGTCCAGGATGTACAGCGTGCGGCCGGTATCGCGGCGCGAGAGTTCCTTGGACAACTTGACGCGTTGCGCCTCGCCACCGGACAGCGTGGTCGCGCTCTGGCCCAGCTTGATGTAGCTCAGGCCCACGTCCATCAGTGTTTCGAGCTTGCGGGAGATCGACGGCACCGGCTCGAACAGGGTCAGCGCGTCCTCGACGGTCATCTCCAGCACGTCGTTGATGTTGTAGCCCTTGTAGAGGATTTCCAGCGTCTCGCGGTTGTAGCGCTTGCCGTGGCAGACGTCGCAGGGCACGTACACATCCGGCAGGAAGTGCATCTCGACCTTGATCAGGCCATCGCCCTGGCACGCTTCGCAGCGGCCGCCGCGCACGTTGAAGCTGAAACGGCCGGGCGAATAGCCGCGCGCGCGCGCCTCCGGCACCTGCGCATACAGCTCGCGCAACGGGGTGAACAGGCCGGTGTACGTCGCGGGATTCGAACGCGGCGTGCGACCGATCGGCGACTGGTCGATGTCGACCACCTTGTCGAACAGGTCCAGGCCGGTCACTTCGCGATAGGGCGCGGGTTTGTGCGAGGCGCCATTGATCTCGTTCGCGGCCAGCGCGTACAGGGTGTCGTTGATCAGCGTCGACTTGCCCGAGCCGGACACGCCGGTAATGCAGGTGAACAGGCCCGATGGCACGTCGAGATCGACATCCTTCAGGTTGTTGCCCGTTGCGCCGCGCAGGTGCAGCGTCATCTTCGGGTTCGCTTTGTGGCGGGCCTTCGGTACCTCGATCTGGCGCTTGCCCGACAGGTACTGGCCGGTCAGCGAGCGAGGCGCCTTCAGCAGGTCGTCGAGCGTGCCCTGGCCGACGATCTCGCCGCCATGCACGCCGGCACCCGGCCCGATGTCGAGCACGTAGTCGGCCATGCGGATGGCGTCTTCATCGTGCTCGACGACGATCACCGTGTTGCCGAGGTCGCGCAGGCGCGTCAGCGTGCCCAGCAAGCGCTCGTTGTCGCGCTGGTGCAGGCCGATGCTGGGCTCGTCCAGCACGTACATCACGCCGACCAGGCCGGCGCCGATCTGCGACGCCAGGCGGATGCGCTGGGCCTCGCCACCGGACAATGTGTCGGCTTTGCGCTCAAGGGTGAGGTAGTCCAGGCCGACGTCGACCAGGAAGCCCAGGCGCTCGGCGATTTCCTTGACGATCTTGGTGGCGATCTCGCCACGCCAGCCGGGCAGGTCGAGGCCGCGGAAGAACGCCAGTGCCTCGTCGACCGGCAGCACCACCAGCGAAGGCAGCGGACGGTCGGCCACGAACACATTGCGCGCCGACTTGTTCAGTCGCGCGCCCGCGCAGTCGGGGCAGGGCCGGTCGCTGATGTACTTGGCGAGTTCCTCGCGCACCGCTGGCGATTCGGTCTCGCGGTAACGGCGTTCGAGGTTCGGCACGATGCCCTCGAAGCGGTGCTTGCGCTGCGTGCGTCCGCCCGATTCGGTGAGGTAGGTGAACGTGATGACGTCTTCGCCGCTGCCGTACAGCACCGCTTGCTGCACGCTCTCCGGCAGCGATTGCCAAGGCGCGTCCACGTCGAATCGGTAGTGCTTGGCCAGCGACGCGATCAGCTGGAAGTAGTAGGCATTGCGGCGATCCCAGCCGCGCACGGCGCCCGCCGCCAGCGACAGCTCCGGATGGACGACGACGCGCGCCGGGTCGAAGAACTGCGCCACGCCGAGGCCGTCGCAGGTCGGGCAGGCGCCGACCGGCGAATTGAACGAGAACAGGCGCGGCTCCAGCTCCGGCAGCGAGTAATCGCAGACCGGGCAGGAGTACTTCGACGAGAACAGCAGCGGCGCGGATTCGGGCTGGTCCAGCGACATCACCTGGGCCATGCCGTCGCCCAGCTTCAGCGCGGTCTCGAAGCTCTCCGCCAGGCGTTGCTTGAGGTCCTCGCGCGGACGGAAGCGGTCGATCACCGCTTCGATCGTGTGCTTCTGGCGCAACGCCAGCGCCGGTACCGCATCGATCTCGTAAAGCTCGCCGTCCACGCGCACGCGCACGAAGCCCTGCGCACGCAGCTGGTCGAACACTTGCGCGTGTTCGCCCTTGCGCTCGCGGATCACCGGCGCCAGCAGCATGTAGCGCTGCTCACCGTCGAGCGCCAGCACCTGGTCGACCATCTGGCTGACCGTCTGCGCTTCCAGCGGATAGCCGTGGTCCGGGCAGCGCGGCAGGCCCACCCGGGCGTACAGCAGGCGCAGGTAGTCGTAGATCTCGGTGATCGTGCCGACGGTCGAGCGCGGGTTGTGGCTGGTCGATTTCTGCTCGATCGAGATCGCCGGCGACAGGCCTTCGATGTGGTCCACATCGGGCTTTTCCATCACCGACAGGAACTGCCGCGCATAGGCCGACAGCGATTCCACGTAGCGGCGCTGGCCTTCGGCGTAGATGGTGTCGAACGCCAGCGACGACTTGCCCGAACCGGACAGGCCGGTGATCACGATCAGCTTGTCGCGCGGCAGGTCGAGGTCGATGTTCTTGAGGTTGTGCGTCCGCGCGCCGCGGATGCGGATGAAGTCCATGGCCATCGGGTGGGGGGATCCGGAAAGCGAACAAGGAAGCGTAGCGATCTGCTCAGATGGGGGCAAATCGCCCCATGCACCAGTGCAGGGATACGCGGAAGTAAGGGGGCGGTCAGGCGGGATCGGGGTTATCGGGGCCCGTCCCGGCGGGCAGCCCGGACATGGCCAGGCCCCGGGGTTCCTGGGCGCGGATACAGGCAGGGGAGTCAGGCAAGCGCATGATTTTCAAGGGTTGAGGGAGGGGGCGATGACCGAATCCGGTCAGTGTGGCGCCATTCCGAGGGCGGATTCCGTCCGCAATCGGGAAAGGATCGTCAGGAGGAGGGGGTGGTTGACCCTAACCGTATGAATCCCTTAGAATTCCGCTTCTGTCCGCCCTCGATGGCAGGCAGGCTCCAGAAAATAACTACAGAAACCAAGGAATCCACATGTACGCAGTCGTAGTCACTGGCGGTAAGCAGTACCGCGTGATGAAGGGCGAGACGCTCCGCGTCGAGAAGCTCGAGGCCGAAGCCGGCAACGAGATCACCTTCGACAACATCCTGATGCTGGGCGATGGCGAGACCATCAGCCTGGGCGACGCCCTGAAGGGCGCGAACGTCACCGCGAAGGTCGTCGGCCATGGCCGCGCCGACAAGGTGCGCATCATCAAGTTCCGCCGCCGCAAGCACCACATGAAGCGCCAGGGTCACCGGCAGCATTACACCGAAATCGAAATCACCGGCATCAACAAGTAAGGAGAAGCAGTCATGGCACATAAAAAGGGCGTAGGCTCATCGCGCAACGGCCGCGACTCCAACCCGAAGATGCTGGGCGTGAAGGTCTTTGGCGGTCAGGCGATCGACGCGGGCAACATCATCATCCGCCAGCGCGGCACCCAGTTCCATCCGGGTCCGGGCGTCGGCCTGGGTCGCGACCACACGCTGTTCGCGCTGGTCGACGGCAAGGTCGAGTTCTCGATCAAGGGCGCCAAGAAGCGCCGCACCGTCAGCGTGGTGGCGGAAGCCTGAGGCTTCGCGCACACGCGTCGCGAAGGGCCCCGCCGCGTGCGGGGCTTTTCGTTTGCGGGGACATCCGATCCCCGCGTCCCACCCTCCAACGATTGAACCGATCCCCGCCATGAAACTCGTAGACGAAGCTGAAATCCTGGTCACCGCCGGCAATGGCGGCAACGGCTGCGTGGGCTTCCGCCGCGAGAAGTTCATCCCGCTGGGCGGTCCCGATGGCGGCGATGGCGGCGGCGGCGGCAGCGTCTGGCTGCTGGCCGACGAAAACCTCAACACCCTGGTCGACTTCCGCCACCAGACGACGTTCCGCGCCCAGCGCGGCGAGAACGGCATGGGGCGGCAGATGTACGGTAAGGCGGGCGACGACCTGACCATCACCGTCCCGGTCGGCACGGTCGTCACCAACGTCAGCACCGACGAAGTGATCGGCGACCTCACCCAGCACGGCGACCGCCTGCTGGTCGCCAAGGGCGGCAAGGGCGGCCTGGGCAACATGCATTTCAAGAGCTCGATCACCCGTGCGCCGCGCAAGGCCACGCCGGGCGAAGAGGGCGAAGAGCGCCTGCTGAAGCTGGAGCTCAAGCTGCTGGCCGACGTCGGCCTGCTGGGCTTCCCCAACGCCGGCAAGAGCACCTTCATCCGTGCGGTCTCGGCGGCCACGCCGAAGGTGGCGGACTATCCCTTCACCACGCTCTACCCGAACCTGGGCGTGGTGAGCGTGGAGGCCCACCGCAGCTTCGTCATCGCCGACATCCCGGGCCTGATCGAAGGCGCTGCCGATGGCGCGGGCCTCGGCGCGCAGTTCCTCCGCCACCTGCAGCGCACGCGCATCCTGCTGCACCTGGTGGACATGGCGCCGATGGAAGGCGGCGTGGAAGGCATCGATCCGGTCGAGCAGGTGCGTGCGATCGAGCGCGAGCTCGAGAAGCACGACCCGGAACTGCTGGCCAAGCCGCGATGGCTGGTGCTCAACAAGGCCGACCTGATGTTCGAGGACGAAGCGAAAGAGCAGGCGGCGCAGATCATCGCCAGCCTGGGCTGGAGCCAGCCGTGGTACCAGGTCTCGGCGATCTCCCGCGAAGGCACCTGGCCGATCATGAAGGACGTGATGGCCTTCTTCGATCGGCAGAAGGAAGAGGCCGACGAGGCCGCCCACGAAAGCTGATGCCCGAAACCCGCCGGAAGGCGGGTTTTTCGTATGCGCCCCGCACGGGTCGTGTGCGGGGGGCAGGTAAAAAGAAACCCGCCTTTCGGCGGGTTCCGTGTCTTCGCGTCCGTGTACCGCTGGATCAGGCGGCTTGCAGCGCCTTGATGCGGGCGTTCAGGCGGCTCTTGTGGCGAGCGGCCTTGTTGCGGTGGATCAGGCCGCGCGAGCTCAGACGGTCGAGGATCGGCTGGGCCGAGACGAACGCTGCCTGGGCGCCAGCGGCGTCGTTGGCGTCGAGGGCTTTGAGGACTTTCTTGACGGCGGTGCGCAGCATCGAACGCTGACCGGCATTGCGCGCATTGCGCACGACGGTCTGCTTGGCGCGCTTCTTGGCGGACTTGATATTGGCCACAGTGGGATTCCTGGTGAATACCTGAGAGAATTCAGGGGTTGAACGGAAGACGGATAATCGAGCCGGAAATTATGGGGCATTCAATGGGTTGCGTCAAGCTGGTGATTCTGTCGGGGGATCTGCCCCGATGAGCGGGAAGCTCCTGCGCTCCGCCGCCGTCTTCAGCTCCATGACGTTCCTGTCCCGGCTCTCGGGACTGGTCCGGGACCAAGTCTACGCCCATGTCTTCGGCGCCGGCGGGATGATGGACGCCTTCTTCGTGGCGTTCCGCATCCCCAACTTCATGCGCCGGCTCTCGGCCGAGGGCTCGTTCTCCATGGCCTTCGTCCCGGTCCTGGCCGAGTACAAGGCCACCCGGAGCCCGGAGGAGGTCAAGGCCCTGATCGACCGGGTCACCGGTACGCTGGCCGCGGCGCTGCTGGTGCTGACCGGCGTCGTCATCCTGCTGGCCCCGCAGATTGCCCGCCTGATCGCGCCGAACTTCGACGCCGAGCAGATGGACGTGCTGACCGACCTGCTGCGGATCACCTTCCCGTACGCGCTGTTCATCTCGTTGGCCTCGCTGGCCGGCGGCATCCTCAACAGCTATCAGCGTTTCGCCATCCCGGCGCTGTCGCCGGTGCTGATGAACCTGTCCATGATCGCCGCCGCCGTCGGCCTGGCGCCGCTGATGGACTATTCCGTGATGGTGCTGGGCTGGGGCGTGTTCGCCGCCGGCGTGCTGCAACTGGGCTTCCAGCTGCCTTCACTCGCCCGCCTCGGCCTGCTGCCTCGGCCGCGGCTGGATTTCGCCCATGCCGGCGTCCGCAGGATCCTCACCCTGATGGTGCCCACGCTGTTCGGCTCGTCGGTGGCCCAGTTCAACCTGCTGCTGAACACCTGGGTCGCCGCGGCGCTCATCAGCGGCAGCGTCAGCTGGCTGTACTACAGCGACCGGTTGCTGGAATTCCCCCTGGGCATGTTCGGCGTCGCCATCGGCACGGTGATCCTGCCGCACCTGTCCAACCGCCATGCCGAGACCGATCCGGAAGGCTATTCCAAGGGCCTGGACTGGGGCTTCCGGCTCTGCCTGCTGATCGGCCTGCCGGCCTGCGCCGGCCTGATCCTGTGCGCCCAGCCCTTGCTGGCCACGCTGTTCCAGTACGGCAAGTTCGACGCCGAAGACGTCCGCATGGCCAGCTGGAGCCTGATGGCCCAGTCCATCGCGGTCCCGGCCTTCCTGCTGGTCAAGGTGCTGGCGCCGGCGTTCTATTCGCGCCAGGACACCCGCACGCCGGTCAAGGCGGCCGTGGTGGCGGTGCTGACCAATGCGCTGTGCATGCTGCTGTTCTTCGCCGCCATGCTGTACGGCACCGAGCCGGGCCGACAGGCGCTGCAGGCCGCCGGCGGCGACCTGAAGCTGGCCCTGGGCCAGGTGCAGGGCGCGCATGCGCTGCTGGCCCTGGCCATCGCCGTCGCCGGCTGGGTCAACGCGCTGCAACTGGCCTGGCTGCTGCGCAAGGCCGGGGTCTACCGGCGGCAGCCCGGCTGGGGCCGGTTCCTGCGCCAGATCGGCGTGGCCACGGTGGCGATGACGCTGGTGGTACTGGCGTTCCGCATGCTCTGGCCCGAATGGACGCCCTGGGCCTGGTGGGACCGCGGCTGGCGCCTGGGCGCGATGGTGGGCGCGGGCGGTGCGCTGTATGCCGGCCTGCTGTGGGTGCAGGGCATCCGGCCCCGTGACCTGCGTGGCCATTGAGAGCCGGTACGCCCGGCTATACTTCAAGGTTGTTGCATTCCTCCCGGATCGCCCGCATCGGCCGGTCCGCTCTGACAGGATTCCATGAGCAGGCTGTTCCGTGACGTCGATGGCGGGTCTCTGTGCCCGCACGGTAGCGTGGTCTGCATCGGCGCCTTCGATGGCCTTCACTCGGGCCACCGCGCGCTGGTGCGGCATGCCGTGGCGCGTGCGCGAGCGCTGGGCGTCGAGTGCGTGGTGGTCACGTTCGAACCGCTGCCGCGCGAGTTCTTCTCCAAGGACCATCCGCCGCCGCGCCTGACCCTGGCCCGCGCCAAGGTCGAAGGCCTGCTGGACCTGGGCGCCGATCACGTGGGCCTGCTGCGCTTCGATGCCAGGCTTTCGGCGATGTCCGCCGAGGACTTCGTCCGCACCCTGCTGGTCGGCCGGCTGGCCGCCCGCGAAGTCTGGATCGGCCCGGAATTCCGTTTCGGCCACCGCCGCGGCGGTGACGTCGCCCTGCTGCAGGCGATGGGCAGCGAGCTGGGCTTCCGTGCGGACGCGATCGCGCCGGTCGAAGTGCAGGGCGAACGCGTGTCCAGCACCCGCATCCGCGAAGCCCTGAAAAGCGGCGACTTCACCACGACCACCCGCCTGCTCGGCCGTCCCTACGCCATCGGCGGCCGGGTCGTGCGCGGCAAGCAGCTCGGCCGCACGCTCGGCTTTCCCACCGCCAACCTGCGCTTCCCGAAGACGCCCGCCCTGTCCGGCATCTACGCCACCTGGGTACACGGCGTGGGCGATGCACCGTGGCCTTCGGTCTCCAGCTTCGGCACTCGCCCCACGGTGGACGGCGTCGAGCCGCTGCTGGAAGCCCATCTGTTCGACTTCGCCGGCGACCTCTACGGGCGCCATATCGAAGTCGAATTCGTCGCCAAGCTGCGCGACGAACTGAAATTCCCCGATCTGCCCAGCCTCACCGAGCAGATGCACCGCGATGCCGACCAGGCGCGCGCACTCCTTTCCGAACACAAAGAACGAGCGACGGCGTGAGCCAGGACTACAAAGCGACCCTCCATCTGCCCGCCACGGATTTCCCGATGCGGGGCGACCTGCCCAAGCGCGAGCCCGATACGCTAGCGCGCTGGGAAAGCCAGGGCCTGTACGCGCAGCTGCGCGAGAACGCCAAGGGCCGCCCGCTGTTCGTGCTGCACGACGGCCCGCCGTACGCCAACGGCGCGATCCACCTGGGCCATGCGGTCAACAAGATCCTCAAGGACATCATCGTCAAGTCGCGCTACCTGGCCGGCTTCGATGCGCCGTACATCCCGGGCTGGGACTGCCACGGCCTGCCGATCGAGATCGCCATCGAGAAGAAGTTCGGCAAGGTCGGCGTGAAGCTGGATGCGGTCGAGTTCCGGCAGAAGTGCCGCGAATACGCCGAGTCGCAGATCGATATCCAGCGCAAGGACTTCAAGCGCCTGGGCGTGATCGGCGACTGGGACAATCCGTACAAGACGCTGGATTTTCGCTTCGAAGCGAACGAGATCCGCGCGCTGGCCAAGATCGTCGCCAACGGCCACCTGACCCGCGGCGTGAAGCCGGTGCACTGGTGCTTCGATTGCGGCTCGGCGCTGGCCGAGGCGGAGATCGAGTACGCCGACAAGGTGTCGCCCGCCGTCGATGTCGCCTACGCCGCGCGTGATGCGCAAGCGGTGGCGACGGCGTTTGGTGCCACGGTGCCGGCGGATGTCGAGGTCGCGCTGCCGATCTGGACCACCACCCCGTGGACGCTGCCCGCGTCGCTGGCGATCTCCATTGGCGGCGAGCTGGAATACGCCCTGGTCGAAGGCCCTGCGCACGACGGCAAGCGTCGCTGGCTGGTGCTGGCCGATGCGCTCGCGGCGCGCGCACTGCAGCGCTACGGCGTCACCGACGTGGTCGTGCACGCGCGGGTGAAGGGCAGTGCGCTGGAAGGCCTGCTGTTCGCGCATCCGTTCTACGACACGCGCGACATCCCCGTGCTGCTGGGCGACCACGTCTCGGCCGAAGACGGTACCGGCGCCGTGCACACCGCACCCGGCCACGGCCAGGAAGACTATGTCGTCAGCAAGCAGTACGGGTTGCTGGACAAGTACACCGCCGCGCAGCTCAACCCGGTCGATGGCCGCGGCGTCTACCTGCCGTCCACGCCGGCCGCGCATGGCGTGGAGCTGGCCGGTCTGCACATCTGGAAGGCCAACGACGTCATCATCGATGTGCTGAAGCAGAGCGGCGTGCTGCTCGCCTTCAGCAAGATGGAACACAGCTACCCGCATTGCTGGCGGCACAAGACGCCGATCGCGTTCCGCGCCACGCCGCAGTGGTTCATCTCGATGGAGCAAGCCCACCTGCGCGCCGACGCGCTGGAAGCGATCAAGCAGGTCGGTTGGTTCCCGCAGTGGGGCGAAGCCCGCATCGCCGGCATGGTCGATGGCCGTCCGGACTGGACCATCTCGCGCCAGCGCACCTGGGGCGTGCCGATCGCGCTGTTCGTGCATCGCGAGACCGGCGAGCCGCATCCGCGCAGCGTCGAGCTGATGCGTGCGGTCGCCGACCGCGTGGAGCAGGGCGGCGTCGATGTCTGGTACACGCTGGACGCGGCCGAGCTGCTGGGCGATGAAGCGAAGGACTACGACAAGATCACCGACATCCTCGATGTCTGGTTCGATTCCGGTGTCACGCACGAAGCCGTGCTGCTGGAACGCGGCATCCCCAAGCCGGCCGACCTCTATCTGGAAGGTTCCGACCAGCATCGCGGCTGGTTCCAGTCCTCGCTGCTGACCGGCGTGGCGATCGACAAGGCCGCGCCCTACAGGCAGTGCCTCACCCATGGCTTCACCGTGGACGAGCATGGCCGCAAGATGTCCAAGTCGCTGGGCAACGGCATCGAGCCGCAGGACATCATGAAGACCCTCGGCGCGGACATCCTGCGCCTGTGGATCGCCAGCGCCGACTACAGCAACGAGATGTCGCTGTCGCAGGAAATCCTGAAGCGCAACGCCGACGCTTATCGTCGCCTGCGCAATACCGCGCGCTTCCTGCTCAGCAACCTCAACGGCTTCGATCCCGCGCGCGACCTGGTGGCGCCGGCCGACATGGTCGCGCTGGACCGCTGGATCGTGCACCGCGCCTTTGAGGTGCAGGAGAAGATCAAGGCCGCCTACGACCGTTACGACTTCGCCGAGATCGTGCAGGCGCTGCTGAACTTCTGCAGCGTCGACCTCGGCTCGCTGTACCTGGACGTCACCAAGGACCGCCTGTACACGATGCGAGAGGATTCGCGCGGTCGTCGCAGCGCGCAGAGCGCGATGTACCGCATCGCCGAAGCCTTCGTGCGCTGGATCGCGCCGGTACTGAGCTTCACCGCCGACGAGATGTGGGGCTACTTGCCCGGCGAGCGCACCGGCAACGTGCTGTTCGCCACCTGGTACGACGGCCTGGCGCCGTTGCCGGCCGACGCCACGTTGAACGCCGCCGACTTCGACCAACTGCTGGCCCTGCGCGAACAGGTCGCCAAGGTGCTGGAGCCGATGCGCGCCAACGGCCTGATCGGTGCCGCGCTGGAAGCGGAGATCGCGGTGTCGGTGAACGCCGCCACCGCTGCCAAGTGGCAGCCGCTGGCCGAAGAACTGCGCTTCTTCTTCATCAGCGGCGACGTCACCGTCTCCGAAGTCAGCGCCGACGAGGTCTTCGTGCTCGCCACGCCGACCACCAAGAGCAAGTGCGTGCGCTGCTGGCATTACCGCGCCGATGTCGGCGCGCATGCCGAACATCCGGAGCTGTGCGGCCGTTGCGTGACCAACATCGACGGTGCCGGCGAGGATCGCTACTGGTTCTGACCTTCTCCTGTAGGAGGGGCTTCAGCCCCGACGCTCTCACCGAGAAGCATCGGGGCTGAAGCCCCTCCTACAGGTCACCCTCATAGGAATGTGATGAGCAAACACCCCAAACCCAATGCCCTGGCCTGGCTGCTGCTGTCGGCCATCGTCATCGTGCTGGACCAGTGGTCCAAGGCCTGGGTGCTGGCGTCGCTGCCGGAATACACCGCGATCCCGGTGATCGACGGCTTCTGGAACTGGTTCCGCACCTACAACACCGGCGCGGCATTCAGCTTCCTGGCCGATGCGGGCGGCTGGCAACGCTGGTTCTTCACCGTGCTCGCGGTGGGCATCAGCGGCCTGCTGGGCTACTGGCTGTCGCGCACGCGCCGGGGCGACTGGCGCCAGGCGCTGCCGTACGCGCTGGTGATCGGCGGTGCGCTGGGCAACGTGATCGACCGCCAGATCCACGGCCACGTGATCGATTTCATCCAGTGGCACTGGCGCGACCACTTCTGGCCGGCGTTCAACATCGCCGACTGCGCGGTCGTGGGCGGGGCCATCGGCATTGCGCTGTTCGGCCTGTTCGAAGGCAAGAAGAAAGATTGACGTAGGGCGGGCCTTGGCCTGCCGTCGGTGCGTCATCGAGCGGCGGGCCAAGACCCACCTTGCGAAGCGCATCGCGGTGGTTCGCCCTCACCCCGTCCCCTCTCCCGCAGGCGGGCGAGGGGCGGAGGTGCCATGCGGGATCGGCGCCGGCAACACATTTACCTTTTCGTCTCCCTGTCTTCGGTAAGATCGGTTTTATGGACGTCCTGCTCGCCAATCCCCGTGGTTTCTGCGCCGGTGTCGACCGCGCCATCGAGATCGTCAAGCGCGCCATCGAGACGCTGGGCGCACCGATCTACGTGCGCCATGAAGTGGTGCACAACCGCTTCGTCGTCGACGACCTGAAGCAGCGCGGCGCGATCTTCGTGGAAGAACTCGACGAAGTGCCGGACGGTGCCACCGTCATCTTCAGCGCGCATGGCGTTTCGCAGGCGGTGCGCGGCGAAGCCACGCGGCGCGGATTGAAAGTCTTCGATGCGACCTGCCCGCTGGTCACCAAGGTGCACCTGGAAGTGGCGCGCCACTGCCGCGCCGGGCGCGACGTGGTGCTGATCGGCCACGCCGGCCACCCCGAGGTGGAAGGCACGATGGGCCAGTGGAACCGCGAGGGCGGGGAAGGGCGGATCTACCTGGTGGAGGACATCGACCAGGTGGCCACGCTGGAAGTCAGCCAGCCCGAGAACCTGTTCTACACCACCCAGACCACGCTGTCGGTGGACGATACGGTGGGCATCATCCAGGCGCTGCAGGCGCGTTTCCCGGCCATCCACGGGCCGAAGAACGACGACATCTGCTACGCCACCCAGAACCGCCAGGATGCCGTGCGCGACCTGGCCAAGCAGTGCGACCTGGTGCTCGTGGTCGGTTCGCCGAACAGCTCCAACTCCAACCGCCTGCGCGAGCTGGCCGAGCGCGACGGCGTGGAGTCGTACCTGATCGATGGCGCGCACGAGATCGACCCGCGTTGGATCGATGGCAAGCAGCGCATTGGCGTCACCGCCGGCGCCTCCGCACCGGACGTACTGATCGACGGCGTCATCCAGCGCCTGCGCGACCTCGGCGCCGCCGGCGTCAGCGAACTGGACGGCGAACCCGAGAACATGGTGTTCGCCTTGCCCAAGGAACTGCGGCTGCAGCTGGTCGGCTGAGCCGGCGCGTCATCGTCGAATAGCGAACGGTATCGTCATGTCCGAATGCTGCGGTTGCGGGAAGGTCGTCGATGTCGCCGCGCTGGAGGCGAAGCAACGTCGCGTGCTGCGCCTGGTGCTGGCCATCAACCTGGCCACCTTCGCGATGATGATGTTCGCCGCCTGGCGTGCGCATTCGTCGTCGCTGCTGTCGGGCAGCCTCGACAACCTCGGTGATGCGCTGACCTATGCGATCAGCCTGGCGGTGGTGGGCGCATCGTTGCGCGCGAAGGCCAAGGTCGCGTTCTTCAAGGGTCTGCTGATCCTCGGCGCCGCCGTCGCGGTGGGCGTGCAGATCGCGTGGCGGCTGGCGAATCCCGCGGTGCCGCTGTTCGAAGGCATGGGCATCGCCGCTGCGTTGAACCTGGTGGCGAACGTCGCCTGCCTGTGGCTGCTCACGCCGTACCGCACCGGCGACGTCAACATGGCCTCGGCGTGGGAATGCTCGCGCAACGACATCTTCGAAGGCGGCGCGGTGCTGCTGGCCGCTGCGCTGGTCTGGGCGTTCGGGGCCGGGTGGCCCGATTTGCTGATCGCCGCCGCGTTGCTGGTGATGTTCCTGCGCTCGTCCTCGCGCGTGCTGCGCGCCGCCTGGCGCGAGCTGAAGGCCGCGCCACCGGCGAGCGCCGCCGCCGCACGTTGATCCCGACGCGCGCGCTTGTTCTGGGGTCGGCACGCCGCCTAATATCGACCGTGCATCCAGGGGAGGCGCGCCGTGTCGGGGCGCTGTGGATGCAAAGGCAGCCGGGATGTCATCGGGCTGCCGCACGCGGGGATGACAAGGGGATTTGATGAAGCGTTCGATGATGACGGCGGGAGCCGCGTTGCTGTGCATGTGCGGCGCCGTGATGGCCCAGACGACCGCGCCGCAAGGGTCGGCGAAGCTGGTGACCTACCTGTTCGAAGTATTCCGTGGCGACGAAGTGATCGTGCAGGCCATGCGCGAACAGATGCCTGCCGATCCGGTGGAGAAGGCGATGATGGAAGGCGCGCTCGCGGCCTTCGACGTCGACACGCTGGCGATGCGGCTCGACGTACCGTTGGCGCGCCAACTGTCGCCGCAGGAGGCCGAGCACTGCCTGGCCCTGATCGCATCGGACAGCGGACTCGCCCTGGCCGAGGCCGGCCGCAGGGCCGCCACGCTCGATGCGCTGCTGCCGGAACTGGAAAAGCTGCCCGACCAGAAGAAGGAAGGCATTGCGGCCATGTTCGAAGCGCCGTGTTTCAAGAAGACCATCGCCTACATCAACTCGGCCGAGGCGCAGCAGGTGTCGTCCGATTACGGCAAAAGCCTGGTCTGCGACTATCTGGTGCGCACGGATCCTGAGAAGGCGGTGCTGGCGAAGCAGCATGGGTTGTGCTTCTAGTCGACGTCGGCTTGGCGTAGGGCCCTGCGATCCGCAGGGTTTGCAACTGTTTGGAGGAGTGTCATCGCTCCAGCACCTTGTTGAAGGTGCGCGCAGGAGTGCCCAAGCCCGCGGGAGAATAGTGAGATTCCAAGGGGGGCAAATGAATCGTCTGGTTGTCTCGCAATCGCGCTGTTTCCGCCTGCTTGTTGTGCTGGCGTCTGCCGCCCTTCTATGGGCCTGTAAGCCGCCTGGTTCAGGCGTTGAAGTCGAGCTTATTACAGGGAAAGAGTTCGCAATTGCCGTGAGCAACAGATCTCCAGACGTGCTGGTTGTTGATGATCGGTTGTTCGGACTGGGTATCGAATCTTCGGTCAAAGTGGAAGTGGCGCAAGCTGACGGAACGATCATTCCACCTTGTGGTTACCTGGACTATGTGGGCACTGGATCGCGTGTGTCTGTACCCCCCGGTGAAAAGATGGTCCTGTCCGTTCAGTTGACCGCTCTTACAGCAACTCGCTGCCTAGCCCCCAATGAGCAGTACTTGTTCAGGGCCTTACTGGTTTCAGGTGATGTGGATGTTGCTCGCACCGACTGGGTGTCGTTTCGGGCTGCGTCTCTGGAATGACTCAAGGGCCATAGGTTGATCCTGCGGCCGCATCACTCCAACTTAACCGCAGCGGAGGACACTTCAATCCGCAGGGGTTGCGATGACGGGAATGGCGCCGGGCGCTTCACGCGCGCTCCGGTGCGTGCTTCCGTCGAACCTTGGGAGCAGGTCATGAGCAAGCCGGCGATCGTTTTGGTGCATGGCTTCTGGGGCGGCGCGGCGCATTGGACCCGCGTCATCCTCGAACTGAAAGCGCTGGGGCACACCGACATCCGCGCGGTCGAGAATCCTCTGACGTCCCTGGCGGACGATGCGGAGCGAACCCGCAAGATGGTGGCCCAGATCGACGGCCCGGTCGTGCTGGTGGGACATTCCTACGGGGGCGCCGTCATCACCCAGGCAGGCAATCTGCCGAACGTGAAGGCGCTGGTGTTCATCGCGGCGTTCGCTCCCGACGCAGGCGAGAGCCCAGGGGCCATCACCCAGGAGCATCTCCCCGAGGCAGCGCCCAATCTGGCGCCCGATAGCGATGGCTATCTGTGGCTGAAGCCCGACAAATTCCACGAGAGCTTCTGCCAGGATCTCCCGGCGGATGAGGGCTTCGTCATGGCGGTCACCCAGAAGGCACCGCTGGCGGGCACGTTTGGTGACGCGATCACCGATCCGGCGTGGAAACACAAACCCAACTGGTACCAGATATCCAGCAAGGACCGGATGATTGCGCCGGAAAACCAGCAGCGCATGTCCGGCCGCATGGATGCGCGCAAGGTGATCACCCTGGACGCGAGTCATGCGTCGCTGGCATCACGTGCGAAGGATGTTGCGGCGCTCATCGACGAAGCGGCGAGGGCGACGGCCTGAGTCAGCGTGGCGCCCGCATCAAGCAGGTGGCAGGCATCAGGTGCTTCAGGGGCATGTCGCCGGTCTGGGAAAGGCACTCCGACCCCCGACCCCTATTTTTTGGGCGGAACCATTTGATGCGATGGCCTTGCTTCCACTCAAAGGGAGCGGGCTCATCGGGACAGGCCGACGGACCAGGCGACGAAGAGCAGCCAGATCGGGGCGACGAGGATTCCGCTCGCCAACGTCTTGCGGCAGGCGTTGCCACGAGCGACGACGATCCATACGGCGAACACCGGAAGCAGCACCCCCAGTTCAATGAGCAGGTTCCGCCACAGGTAGCGATTGGTGGGGTCCAGCGATCCTGCACTCGGAAGGACCCCGAAGGGGATCGATACTTCGATGGACAGCGGCCACAACAGCGGTACCGGATGCGCCCCCACCAGCAAGTCGAGCAGGGGATGGGACAGGCTCGCCGCCGCCAGTGCCGTGACCGGCAGATGGAATTCCTTGTATCGGTTTAGCCCCACACGGACGAGGGTCGTGATCGCCAACGCGAATAGCAGGCTGTGGGTGAAGCGGGGATTTGCGGAATACCCGAATAGCCAGACCGCCAGGTAGTCCAGGTCGGGGCATGTGGCGAGGAACACCGATAGTCCGAGCGCGGGTTTCGACGGCGCACGGCCGTGTCCGCGGCTGGAGAGATAAACGGTGATGCCGGCGGCCGCATGGCCTGCAATGGACGACATGGAAGGAGAGGGCGTGTCGGGAGGACGCCTGTAAGCCTGTCCTCTGCACATGGGGCGGCGACGTAGCATGCGTGAGGCAGGGATGAAGCGATGGCGGAGATGCTCGGGCTCCCCACGTTGACCAGCCCCGCCCCATGCCCCGACCTAAGACGCTCCGATGCCAGGGATGCCCGCTGATTTGTACTTGCAGTGGGGCGTATCCCAGCGATGGGTGACATCAGGGCTGCAGTAGCGTCGATGCTGGTTTGCCATTGATGGGGGCGCTCACATTCCGTGCCAGGGCGCTGTCTCAGGGTAAGCCGCGCCAAGCGCTCATCGATGCGATGATTGATGAATTGCCCGACGACGCGCATATCGAGTACGTACAAGGAAAAGGTACTCTGACCCCTGTTTCCCTGTTTCCCTGTTTCCCTGTTTCGGGGGCTGCGACTAATGATTCGTTCAATCACTTTCGGTGTCTTGCTGGTCGCTCTGCTTGGTTGTGCGACTCATGGCCGTGCGAGTGCACGGGATGGGCTCGCTCAACTTGCTGCCCAGGAGGATAAGAAGGAGGTTTGCATAGAGTTCTTTCGTAATAGGCTCGATCATGCCTTCGGTGATGCGTTCCCTGAGATGTCCAGACAAGCGCTGTTGAAAGAGATTCTTGCCAGACTTCCGACGGAGGAAAATCACGCATTGGAGCGCGTGGCGTTGCATGTTGAGCCCGTTGACGGCTCCACTCCAGACTCTCAGGCCATACCGGCCGTGATGGGGCAACTAGTCGATGAGTTCAAAGCTGCAGCATTGTGTCGAGATAGCCGCCCAGAACTGGCAGCTAACATTTTTGCCGACCAATTGAATTCGGTGATGGTACGTCGTGGTCTTGATACCGATCGCTTGTTCCCACCCCATGGCGACTGGCAGGGAGTTCAGACAGAGGCACGGATACTTGTGGCGCTGGTTGCACAGATCCAAGCGGACCGCGATTCCAAGAAGGGCTAGATGAAGTCCAACTCTCTCCTCTCGGCGCTATCGAGCGTGGTGATTTGCTAAGGCCCCCGGCTTCCCAGCGGCTTCCCACCACACCCACCACCCCCCCGCATTGACCCGCCCCCACCCCAACCCCTAAAATTCGCGGCTCCGCCGGAATAGCTCAGTTGGTAGAGCGGCGCATTCGTAATGCGTAGGTCGTAGGTTCGATTCCTATTTCCGGCACCAGTTGTGACAAGGCCCCGCTTCGGCGGGGCTTTGTTTTTTCCGGGTCTCGCCTGCGGAGACGGCGGGCCGATACAGTAGCCGCTCGCCGTCCCGACAGGTTTCCCGTGGCCAAGACCTCCGCCAAGTCCCGCATCGCCTACGTCTGCGCCGAATGCGGGGCCGACCACAGCAAATGGCAGGGCCAGTGCGCCGATTGCGGGGCCTGGAATTCGCTGAGTGAGATCGTGCTCGAGACCGCCGCCGCCGCCGGCGCGCCGCCCGCCGCCCGCCGCTCGGGCTGGGCCGGCAAGGCCGAGGCCCCGAAGATCACCGCCCTGAAGGACGTGCGCCACAGCGAAGAAGCGCGCGTGACCACCGGTATCGGCGAGTTCGACCGCGTGCTGGGCGGCGGCCTGGTGGAGGGCGCCGTGGTGCTGGTGGGCGGCGACCCCGGCATCGGCAAATCCACCCTGCTGCTGCAGGCCCTGGCCCGGATGTCGGCCAGCCTGCCGGCCCTGTATGTGACGGGCGAAGAATCGCTGGCCCAGGTCGCCGGTCGCGCCGTGCGGCTGGATCTGCCGCTGGACAACCTGCAGGCCCTGGCCGAGACCGGCATCGAGACCATCCTGCAGCACGCCTCGGTGGCCCGGCCGAAACTGATCGTCGCCGACTCCGTGCAGACCCTGTGGACCGAATCGCTGACCGCCGCGCCGGGCTCGGTCAGCCAGGTGCGCGAGAGCGCCGCCCGGCTGGTGCGCTACGCCAAGGAGACCGGCACCGCCGTGTTCCTGGTCGGCCACGTGACCAAGGAAGGCGGCATCGCCGGCCCGCGCGTGCTCGAGCACATGGTCGATGCGGTGCTGTATTTCGAAGGCGAGAGCGGCAGCCGCTTCCGCGTGCTGCGTGCGTTCAAGAACCGCTTCGGCGCGGTGAACGAACTGGGCGTGTTCGCGATGGGTGAGAAGGGCCTGAAGGAAGTGCCGAATCCGTCGGCGATCTTCCTCTCCGGCAGCGCGCAGCAGCCCGGCAGCTGCGTGATGGTCACCCGCGAGGGCACACGCCCGCTGCTGGTGGAAGTGCAGGCGCTGGTCGACAGTTCGCCGCTGTCCAATCCGCGTCGCGTGGCGGTGGGCCTGGAACAGAATCGCCTGGCGATGTTGCTGGCCGTGCTGCATCGGCACGGCGGCGTGGTGGTGGGCGACCAGGACGTGTTCGTGAATGTCGTCGGCGGCATCCGCGTGCAGGAAACCGCGGCCGACCTGCCGGTGCTGCTGGCGGTGTTGTCCTCGCTGCGCGACCGTCCGCTGGCCGAGAAAACCATCGCCTTCGGCGAAGTGGGCCTCTCGGGCGAGATCCGCCCCGTGCCCAACGGCGAGGAACGCCTGCGCGAAGCGGCCACGCACGGCTTCAAGCGCGCCATCGTGCCCAAGGGCAACGCGCCGAAGTCGGGCACGTTCAAGGGCCTGGAAGTCGTGGCGGTGGAACGGCTGTCGCAGGCGCTGGAGGCGGCGGCGGAGTAGGGTCACTCGGGTAGAACAGAACGCACGCGCCGCCAGGGGCTGACCATGGAATGGGGAGACGACATGCTGAAAGAGGTGCTGATGGTGGCGGGCGGTCTAATGCTCTGCCTGTTGTTGGCGTGCGCGTACGCGTACGCGGCCGACAAGGCCATGTCAGCCGAGGTGTTCACGCGGCAGGTGGCGGAGATGGTGCGAGAGCGGATGCCGGGCGTGAAGGTCGAGGTCATGGCGCCGCTGGAGCTGAACCTGGTTCCGGCCTCGGGCGAAGATGCGCGGATCTATCTCAACAACATCTACACGCTCTACCTGGCTGAGCAGGTGGACGGCAGGCCCGCCCTACTGGAGCGCTACATCGCCTCCTACACGGAGCCGCTGCCCGAAGCACCGGTAAAGCGGGAAGAAGTCGTCGCCGTGATCAAGGGCAACGATTGGTTGGCGGAGATGGAGCGGTTGGCCAAGGAACAGGGAAAGCCCTATGAGGGCATCTATGAGCGGTTGAACGCCGACCTGTTGGTCTTCTACGCGCAGGACATGCCCACCCGCATTCGCTATCTGAACAAGAGCGACCTGGAGGCCGCCGGGCTCGACCGCTCCGGGTTGCGACCCCTCGCAGTCGCCAACCTGAAGCGACAGATGCCGGAGATCGAGGTGTACCGCGAGGAGGTGTTCTCCATGGTGGCCGCCGGAGGCTCCTACGAAGCGTCGATCCTGCTGTTCGACGATTTCTGGAACGGGGAGCGGGCGCGGATGGCGGGGCCTCCCATGGTGTCGGTGCCGGCCCGCGACCTGTTGCTGTTCGTCGACTCCAGCAATCCGGAGGCGGTCGCTCAACTCGAGGCGCTGACCAGGAAAATGTGGGGCGATGCGGCGTATGCGGTAAGCGATGCGCTGTTCATTGCCACCCCGGAAGGGTGGCGTCCGGTCGAACGCTAGCCGGTCTGCGCGCTGTCTGAAGACGCATTCCCAGCCAGATCACCGCTTCCGTCGAAGCGCGCACGACGGGGGTCAGGATCGGCGGCCAGAAGGCGCCGGCCTGCATCGTGTCGCGACCGTGATCGTGGTGTTCCTGTTCTTCGGCCACGATGCGCGACACGGCCTCGAAGGCCTCTGAGTCAATCGGCTCGAGGTGCCGCTGCTGCTCCATCAGATGCTGCAACACCACGCTTTCGACGGCGAAGGTGGTGGCCGCGATGGCGGAGGGCCCCAGCAGGCCGGTCACCAGCCCCAGCGTCCAGCCACCGACGCCGCACAGCACGTAGCTGCGACAGCGACGGACACCGCGAACCTGAAGCGCATTCGAGAACAGGGCGCGATGCCCCCGTTCGTGTTCGAGGAAATGCCGAAGTACCGGCGTCATGTGCGGTGCCGTCCAGCGCGCCACCAGGATCTGCGCGCGATAGATGTTGACCGCGCCGTGCTCGCCTGCGTGATCGACCTTCAGGATGCGATCGCCCAGGCGTGTACTCAACCGCGCCTCAACACCATCTCGTAGACGAACTTGCTGCCGAAGAACGCCAGCAACAGCAGAACCATCGCGGTGAGGGTCCAATGCACCGCTTTGGCGCCGCGCCAGCCGTAGCGCCAGCGGCCGACCAGCAGGCCGCCGAAGGCCAGCCACGACAACACGCTGAGCACGGTCTTGTGGGTGAGCTTCTGGACCAGGAAGTTCTCGACGAACAGCACGCCGGTCAGCAGCGTGGCGGTCAACAGGATGAATCCGACCGTGATCGTGCGGAACAGCAGATCTTCCAGTTCCGTCAGCGGGGGCAGGGCGCGCAGCCAGACGTGGAATTCGCGCCGGCGCAGGGCGCGCTCCTGTGCCCACAGCATCACCGCCAGCAGCGCGGCGATGGCCAGGGCGGCGTAGGCCAGTAGCGCCAGCCAGGCGTGCAACTGGAGGCGCCAGTCCAGTCCGCTGGAGGCCTGGTGGCCGTAGAAGTGGTAAGCCGCCAGCAGGACGGCGGCCAGCGGGAACGCCACCACGCCCAGTGCGGCCATCCGGCCCTGAATGGCGACCAGCAGCGTCATCGCCGCCATGCCCAGCGCCACCAGCGACAGCGCGGCGAAGAAATGCATGTCCGGCCCACCGGGCGTGCGCCAGGCCACCAGCAGGTGGTAGGCGCCGTGCAGCACCACCGCGACCAGCGCCGGCCACAGCCAGGGCCGCGACGTCTCCCCCCTGTCGCGGGCCACGGAGCGGACCAGCAGGCCGGCGGCCAACAGATAGAGCGCAACGGCGATGAGAATGACTGTCATCGGGGGAGTGTCGCACAGCGGACGGCGCCGGCGCAGGGGCGAAGGCGGCCCGCGTCGCGCGAGGAGGAGGCGGGGGGCGGGGCCGCTATAATCGGCATCCGTTTTCCCCTGGCGTGCCTGCTTCCATGTTCGAATCCCTGACCCAGCGACTCTCCGGCACCATCGAACGCCTGCGCGGCCGTGGCCGCCTGAGCGAGGAGAACATCCGCGAGGCCACCCGTGAGGTCCGCATCGCCCTGCTGGAGGCCGACGTGGCCCTGCCGGTGGTGCAGGCGCTGATCGAGCGCATCAAGGTGCGCGCCGTCGGCCAGGAAGTGCTGAAGTCGCTGACGCCGGGCCAGGCGCTGATCAAGGTGGTCCGCGACGAGCTGACCGCGGTGATGGGGTCGCAGGCCAGCGACCTGAACCTCAACGTGCCGGCGCCGGCCGTGATCCTGATGGCCGGCCTGCAGGGCGCGGGCAAGACCACCACCGTCGGCAAGCTGGCCAAGCACCTGCGCGAGAAGCGCAAGAAGAAGGTGATGGTGGTCAGCGCGGACGTCTACCGTCCGGCTGCAATCGAGCAGCTGAAGACGCTGGCGGAGCAAGTGGACGTGCTGTTCTTCCCGTCCGACGCCGGGCAGAAGCCGGAGGACATCGTCCGCGCCGCCATCGACGATGCGCGCAAGTCCTTCGTCGACGTGCTGCTGGTCGACACCGCCGGCCGCCTGGCGATCGACGAGGCCATGATGGCCGAGATCAAGGCGCTGCACGCGGCGGTCAAGCCGGTGGAGACGCTGTTCGTCGTCGATGCGATGACCGGCCAGGATGCCGCCAACACCGCCAAGGCCTTCAGCGAAGCGCTGCCGCTGACCGGCGTGGTGCTGACCAAGACCGATGGCGATGCGCGCGGTGGCGCGGCGCTGTCGGTGCGCTACATCACCGGCAAGCCGGTCAAGTTCATCGGCGTGGGCGAGAAGCCCGACGGCCTGGACGTGTTCCATCCCGAGCGCGTGGCCAACCGCATCCTCGACATGGGCGACGTGCTGTCGCTGGTCGAGCAGGTCGAGCAGAACGTCGACCGCGAGAAGGCCGAAAAGCTCGCCGCCAAGGTCATCAAGGGCAAGAAGTTCGACCTCAACGACATGCGCGACCAGCTGGAGCAGATGCAGAACATGGGCGGCATCAGCGGCCTGATGGACAAGCTGCCCGGCATGGGCCAGATCCCCGAGCACGTGAAGCAGCAGGTGCAACAGGGCAAGGAAGTGCCGCGCATGATCGCCATCATCAACTCGATGACGAAGAAGGAGCGCCGCAACCCGGCGCTGCTGAACGGCTCGCGCCGCTCGCGCATCGCCAAGGGCGCGGGACTGACGCCGGCCGACGTCAACAAGCTGATGAAGCAGTACCAGCAGATGGAAAAGATGATGGGCAAGCTGGCCGGCGGCGGCATGAAGGGCATGATGCGCAACATGAAGAGCATGATGGGCGGCCGCGGCGGTATGCCGTTCCGCTGATGCTTTCGCTTGCCGTGGGAGCGACGCAAGTCGCGATCTTGTCTCCGTTCATCGCGACTTGCGTCGCTCCCGCATGTGATTGAAGCGGAGATCCGGCCCGCATGACCCTCGCTTTCCTCAACGGTGAACCGGCCCTCGCGGACGCGCTGCGTGCGCTGGCCTTGGCCAACTACGGCCACTTCACCTCGATGCAGGTGCGCGACGGTGCAATCCAGGGCCGTGACTTGCACATCCAGCGGCTCGAAGACGCCACACGGGCGTTGTTCGGCACGTCGCTCGATGGCGGTGCGGCCTTGCGGCAGGCGGCGCACGCGCTGGAATCGGCCGGCCTGCGTGATGCGTCGGTGCGCATCACCGTGTTCTCCATGCACTTCGATTACCGCGATCCCGCGCGTGCCGTCGTGCCGGACGTCCTGGTCACGTTGTCGCCCCCGTCCGCGGCGGAAAAGCCGGCGCTACGGGTGAAGACATACCCGTTCGTGCGCCCCTTGCCGCAGTTCAAGCATGTGGGCACGTTCCCGCTGTTCCATTACCGCCGGCAGGCCCTGGCGGACGGATTCGACGACGCGCTGTTCGTCGATCCGGCGGGGCAGGTGGTGGAGGGTTCGATCTGGAACCTGGGCCTGTGGGACGGCGAAACCGTCACCTGGCCCGAAGGGCCGGCGCTTCGGGGCACGGCCGAACGGTTGCTCCAGGTCGCCCTCGCCCGCGGGGGTGTCTCGCAGCGATCTGTGCCGGTTCGCCAGGGTGATCTGGCGCGTTTCCAGGCCGCTTTTGCCTGTAATGCCAGTGGGTTACAGCCGGTAGTGGCCGTGGACGCCGTCGCATGGGGCGCTGATACCGCCCTGATGGCGCGGTTGGCAGGGGCGCTGGACGCGCTGCGATGGGATCCGCTGGTCTGACCATGGGGGCGGGGGATCCCGGGTGGGTTTTCCTGACCGATTCAATGGCTTAGAATAGCCGGCTTACCTCGCCATTCTGGCGACTGGGCAACACTGGAAAACACCATGGTCAAGATCCGTCTCACCCGCGGCGGCGCGAAGAAGCGTCCGTTCTACCACATCATCGTCACCGACTCGCGCAGCGCGCGCGACGGCCGCAACATCGAGCGCGTGGGTTATTACAACCCGGTCGCCGCCGGTAACGAAAAGCGTGTCGAACTCGACATCGCGCGCGTCGACCATTGGGTCGGCAACGGCGCCCAGCTGACCGAGAAGGTCCGCAACCTGTACAAGGAAGCCACCAAGTCCGCTCCGGCGGCCTGAGTGGTCCGGCCGCGCCCCGCGCGCGGCCTTTTCGCATGAGCCAAGAGCGCCCGACCGACCCGCAGAAAACGATTCTGCTGGGCAGGTTCCTGGGCGCTTTTGGTGTGCGCGGCCAGGTGAAGATCGAATCCTGGACCGAGCCGCGCGACGCGATTTTCCGCTATCAGCCCTGGACGCTCCGCGATGCGCGTGGTGGCGAGCGCGAGCTCACCGGCGTGCGTGGCAAGGCGTCCGGCAAGCATCTGGTGGCCACGCTGCCCGAGGTGGAAGATCGCGACGCCGTCGAAGCGCTGCATGGTATCGAGATCCACGTCCCGCGGTCGGCATTGCCGCCGCCGCAGCCCGGCGAGTTCTACTGGGTGGACCTGGAGGGCCTGCGTGTAGTGAATGCCGACGGCACCGATTTCGGCACCGTTTCGCACCTGTTCTCCACCGGCGCGAACGATGTGCTGGTGGCGCGTGGCGACCGCGAAAGGCTGATTCCCTTCGTCGAACCCGATTTCGTCCGCTCGGTGGATTTCGAGGCGGGCGTGGTGACGGTGGACTGGGACCCCGGGTTCTAGCGGTCGCCGCCGACCGCCTTGGCGGTTACCCTGCTTCCCCAACGAGCCGCAGCCGATCGCCATGCGCATCGACGTCATGACCCTGTTTCCCGACTTCATCGCCCAGGCCGCGGCCGTGGGCGTGGTGGGGCGTGCGCAGGAGCGAGGACTGCTGTCGCTGCACGGCTGGAACCCGCGCGACTACGCCACCGGTGGCTATCGCCGCGTGGATGACCGGCCGTTCGGTGGCGGCCCTGGCATGGTGATGCTGATCGAGCCCTTGCAGGCCTGCCTGGCGGCGGTCCGAGCGGCAGATCCGGCCCCTGCACCGGTGATCTACATGAGCCCGCAGGGCGCGCCGCTCACCCAGAAGAAGGCGCGCGAGCTGGCCGCCCTGCCGCGGATGATCCTGCTGTGCGGGCGCTACGAGGGCGTGGACGAGCGCTTCCTCGAGGCCGAGGTGGACGAGGAACTGTCGATCGGCGACTACGTGCTGTCAGGCGGTGAACTGGCGGCCGCCGTGGTCATCGATGCTGTCGGCCGGCTGCAGGAGGGGGCGCTGAACGATGCCGAATCCGCGGTCCAGGACAGCTTCGAGGGCGACGGACTGCTGGATTGCCCGCATTACACCCAGCCGTCCAGCCATGCGCTGGGCGATGTGCCAGCCGTGCTGCGTTCCGGCGACCATGCGGCCATCGCGCGCTGGCGCCGGCAGCAGGCGTTGGGCCGGACCTGGCTCCGCCGCCCGGATCTGCTGGACGAGGCGGGTCTGTCGAAGGCCGACCGGCTGCTGCTGGAAGCCTTCAGGGCCGGCCTGGCAGGCCAGGACGGGGCAGGGTAGCCACCCGGAGGGGAAATCCGGTAGAATGCGCGACCCTTGGGCGGTTCACGCCTTCGGACCCCATAACAATATCGTGCGGCGCAATTCTGCGACCGCATCAGTTTCCGCTGTCGCAAGACACGATCACGCATACAAGCATTGGTGCCAACATGAGCAAGCTCCTCCAGGAATTCGAAGCCTCCCAGATCACGCGCGAGCTGCCCGCGTTCGGCCCCGGTGACACGGTCGTCGTCAACGTGAAGGTCAAGGAAGGCAACCGCGAGCGCGTGCAGGCGTACGAAGGCGTCGTCATCGCCAAGAAGAACGCCGGCCTGAACTCCGCCTTCACCGTCCGCAAGATCTCGCACGGCTACGGCGTCGAGCGCGTGTTCCAGACCCACAGCGCCACCATCGACTCGGTCGAAGTGAAGCGCCGCGGCAAGGTCCGCGCCGGCAAGCTGTACTACCTGCGTGACCTGCAGGGCAAGGCTGCCCGCATCAAGGAAGACCTGGCCGCCAACGCCACCGCCAAGGCTGCACGCCAGGCGGCCGCTGCCGCCGCCGAGTAATCCTCGCGGCAAGCGCACCCAGACGGCCACCTTCGGGTGGCCGTTTGCGTTTGGGCGTTCCGTGTTGAAACTTGATCGCCCAGCGTTCCGTCAGGGTCTCCCGCCATCCACACGAGCGCCTGTATGCCGAGGAATGTGCCGATGCCGCAGCTGTTCCGAATCCTCGCGGCGATCACCGGGATGCTCCTGGCGAGCGGACTGTCCGCCGCCAACTCGCCCAGCAAGAGTTTCACGCTGGATGCTCTCTCGCCGCTGGCATCGGCATCCGAACTGACGTCCCGCCTCCTTACGCCGGTGACGCAGGATCGCATCGACAAATTCCGCGACAAGGTCGATTTCAGCTTCAAGGAGCAGACCATCGCGGTGGGCGAGGAGCCGTTCGAGCTGTTCGTGCCGGAGCCCGACGCGAACGGCAAATACGGGGTCATGGTGTTCATCTGGCCTGCCGACGATATCCAGGTGCCGGAGGGCTGGTGGAGAGTGTTCCGCGAGGAGCACATCATCTATGTCGCGTCGCGCCGGTCGAGCAATGTCGAGAACATCTTCGACAGGCGCGTGCCGCTGGCCCTGCATGGCTACGACTACGTGCGCAGCAAGTACGCCATCGACGCGGAACGGGTCTACGTCGGCGGCTTCTCCGGAGGTTCGCGTACCGCGCAGAGAGTGGCGATGGCGTATCCGGATGTCTTCCGTGGCGTGTTCCTGGTCGGTGGCAGCGATTCGCTGGGAGGCGAAAGCGGGTTCACCCTTCCATCCGCGACGCTTTCCCACCTGATGCAGCGACAGACGCGTTTCGTGTTCTCCACCGGTGGCAACGATTTCCCCAATCGCGCGAAGGACTCGCGCACGCGGAAGAATCTGGAGGCGTTGTGCATGCAGGGTATCCGGCTCGTGCCCCAGAACGGAGTGGAGCACTGGGTGCCGGATGGGCGTGGCTTCAGGAGGGTGATGAATGAGCTGGAGCGCCCGGTGGAGGCGGCGGCCGATGCCGCCGCCTGCATGGCCAGCCTGGCCCGGCACATCAGTGCGCAGCTGGACGTGGTCGCGGAGAAAGTCGAGGAAGGCAAACTCGATGATGCCCAGCGGCTGCTGGCACGGCTGGATGCGCAGTACGGAGGCCTTGCCGCGCCCCGGAGCGTGGAGCTGTCGCGCACCATCGCGAACAAGGCGGGGCTTTACGAAGTGCCGTAGCGGCGCCAGCCTCGAACTTCCCGACGCGGGCGCCCGATCCGACGGTGGTTCGCTTTTCCAGGCATCGCGCGAATGGCAAGATGCCGCTGTGTCCGGCGCCACATTCACGCTACGGGCCCGGAATCAGGTTCCCCACGTCCGATGCAGAAACAGGATCCTTCAGCGGAAGCCGTCAGGCTCGATGTCTGGCTCTGGGCCGCGCGCTTCTTCAAGACCCGCAGTTTGGCCAAGCAGGCCGTCGAAACGGGCAAGGTCGATGTGGGCGGCCAGCGCGCCAAGTCGTCTCGCGCGGTGCGCGTGGGCGATGTGCTGGTGATCGCGCGCGGCGATGAGGTCCACGAGGTCGAAGTGCGCGGAATCAGCGACCAGCGCGGACCGGCGCCGGTCGCGCAGGCGCTGTACCTCGAATCCGAAGCCTCACGCCTGCGGCGCGAGGCGGCCCTGGCCCAGCGCCGTGCAGAACGCACCGGCTACCAGGCACCACAGTCCAAGCCCGACAAGCGTGCGCGGCGCTTGATCCGCGCGCTGGGCGATATCGATGCGATGTAAAGAAGAAGGGCGCCGAGGCGCCCTTCTTCTGCGGACGGGCGCGTTGCTCAGCGACTGCCGCCGAACATGCCGCTGCCGATCTTCAGGATGTCGCCCAGGCCCAGCTGGCCGTCGCCATCCTGGTCCAGCACAGCGCCGAGCAGACCGCCGCCCAGGCCGCCCTGCTGTTGCACCTGGCGCTGTTCCTGGCCCAGCACTTCCGCCAAGCCCAGCGGATTGTTCTGCGCGCTGCCCTGGCTCATGCGCTGGGCGATGAAGGCGAGCACGATCGGGGCGAGGATCTTCAACAGCTGGCCCGCCCGTTCGCCACCGAGGCCGGTCGCCTGGCCCAGGCCGAGTTCGGCCCGGTTCTGCTGGCCGCCGAAGACGTGGCCGAGGATGCCGGCACCGTTGGCCTGCGGCGACGCCGTGCCACCGAGCACCGCGCCCAGCACGCTGCCGAGGTCCAGGCCGCTGTGGTTGCGCTGCAGGGCGCCGAACAGCGCTTCCGCGCCCTGGGGTTGCGCCGTATTCCTGCCCAGTGCGCCCAGGAGCAACGGCAATGCCGCGCCGACGGCGCTGGAGGCCTGCATCTGGCCGATGCCGAGCTGTTGGGAGACCTGCTGCATCGGCGCGCCCTGCAACTGGGCGAAGAGTTCTTCTGCGAGGGAAGCGTTGCTCATCGTGCGTTCGTCCTCCTGGACGGGGGTGGGAAGTCGCGGATGATGCTAGCGCCAATCTGAGCGCTCACCGACTCACATTTACGATGGGCCGACCGGCGGAAACAGCAACGCCGCACGACCCCAGGGGCCATGCGGCGTCGCGATGCTGCGTACAGCGGAATCAGCGCAGGTCGAAGCGGTCCAACTCCATCACCTTCACCCATGCCGCGGCGAAGTCCTTCACGAACTTGTCCTTGCCATCCGCACTGGCATAGACCTCGGCGAGCGAACGCAACACGGCGTTGGAGCCGAACACCAGGTCCGCGCGGCTTCCGCTCCACCTCTTCGCGCCGGTCTTGCGGTCCTGGCCGGCGTAGCTGTTCGCGCCCGTGGCCTTCCATTCCGTGCCCATGTCGAGCAGGTTGACGAAGAAATCGTTGCTGAGCGTGCCGGGCCTGTCAGTGAGTACGCCCGCATCGCCGCCATCCGCGTTGGCGCCGAGTACGCGCAAGCCGCCGACCAGCGCCGTCAGTTCGGGTGCGGTGAGCGTCAGCAACTGCGCCCTGTCCACCAGCAGATGTTCGGCCGGGACGGCCGAGCGACCCTTGAGGTAGTTGCGGAAACCGTCGGCGAACGGCTCCAGCACGGCGAACGATTCCACATCGGTCTGGTCCTGGCGTGCGTCGGTACGGCCGGGGCGGAAGGGCACCGTGAGCGAGACGCCGCCGGCCTTCGCGGCCTGCTCAACGCCGACGCCGCCGGCGAGCACGATCAGATCGGCCAGCGACACCTTCTTGCCACCGCTGGCATCCAGGTTGAACTCCATCTGGATGCGCTCCAGCGCCTTGAGCACCTTCGCCAGTTGCTCCGGTCGATTGACGGCCCAGTCCTTCTGCGGTGCCAGGCGGATGCGTGCACCGTTCGCGCCGCCGCGCTTGTCGCCACCGCGGAACGTCGACGCCGAGGCCCACGCGGTCGAGACCAGCTCGGCCACGGACAGGCCTGATGCGGCGATCTTGGCCTTCAGCGCATCGACGTCGGCGGCATCGATGGTGGCGTAGTCGGCGTTGGGCAGCGGGTCCTGCCAGACCAGTTCTTCCTTGGGCACTTCCGGGCCGAGATAACGCACGCGCGGGCCCATGTCGCGGTGGGTCAACTTGAACCACGCACGTGCGAACGCATCGGCGAAGGCCTGCGGGTTCTCCAGGAAGCGCTTGGAGATCGGGCCGTAGATCGGATCGAAGCGCAGCGACAGATCGGTGGTCAGCATCTTGACCCGCTGCTTCTTCGTCTTGTCGTGCGCGAACGGTACGTCTTCCGGTGCATCCTTCGCGACCCACTGGTGGGCACCTGCCGGCGACTTCTCCAGTTCCCACTCGAAGCCGAACAGGTTCTCGAAGAACTTGTTGCTCCACAGCGTGGGCGTCTGCGTCCAGGTGACCTCGATGCCCGAGGTGATGGTGTCGCCGCCCTTGCCGCTGCCGAACTTGTTGTGCCAGCCGAAGCCTTGCTGCTCCAGCTCGCCCGCCTCCGGTTCCGCACCGACGTTGTCGGCCGGACCGGCGCCGTGCGTCTTGCCGAAGGTATGGCCACCGGCGATCAGGGCGACGGTCTCTTCGTCGTCCATCGCCATGCGACCGAAGGTGTCGCGGATGTCCTTCGCCGCGAGCAGCGGATCGGGATTGCCGTCCGGGCCTTCCGGGTTCACGTAGATCAGGCCCATCTGCACGGCGCCGAGCGGGTTCTCCAGCCGGCGCGAATGCACGTCGCCATCGGCGTTGTCGTCGGACACGAGCACGCCTTCATCCGTCGGCTTCTCGACGCCCTCGGAGCCGTGCGCGTAACGGAGGTCGCCGCCCAGCCACGTGGTCTCACGGCCCCAGTACACGTCCTGGTCCGGTTCCCACACGTCCTCGCGTCCGCCGCCGAATCCGAAGGTGCGGAAGCCCATCGTTTCCAGCGCGACGTTGCCGGCCAGGATCATCAGGTCCGCCCACGAGACGGCTTGGCCGTACTTCTGCTTGATCGGCCACAGCAATCGCCGCGCCTTGTCCAGGCTGACGTTGTCGGGCCAACTGTTGAGCGGTGCGAAGCGCTGTTGCCCGCGGCCACCGCCGCCACGCCCGTCGCCGATACGGTAGGTGCCGGCGCTGTGCCACGCCATGCGGATGAAGAGGCCGCCGTAGTGACCGAAGTCTGCCGGCCACCAATCCTGCGAATCGGTCATCACGTCGCGCAGGTCCTTCTTCAGCGCGTGGTAATCCAGCTTCTTGAAGGCGGCGGCGTAGTCGAAGCCGTCATCCAGCGGATTGGAGCGTGCGGAGTGCTGGTTCAGCAG
The DNA here is from genome assembly GCF_001427585.1 of Pseudoxanthomonas sp. Root630. GTDB lineage: Bacteria > Pseudomonadota > Gammaproteobacteria > Xanthomonadales > Xanthomonadaceae > Pseudoxanthomonas_A. Next base: position 546,006 of record NZ_LMGY01000001.1, read on the forward strand.
GTCCAGGCGCAACTGGTTGGGCCACCAGTCGCGGTTGCCGGTGCCGCCGCCGGCGGAAGCGTGGAACGGGCATTTGGATTCGGTGGTCATGGGTTTCCTTCCTATGGCGGTGGGTGGGTAACGGTACGGAGTCGATGTGTGCGTAACACGCGCGCCCGTGAAAACCCGGGGGTCTTCGAGCGCGGTGATGGTCAGGGAGGTGGGGGACGACCCGCAGGTGCGGTGTCGGGGCGGACCGTCGTGGGAAGCATGGGCTCACGTCCTCAAGGGCGTTGGCGGATGACGACCAGACTAGGTACTGCGAACGATCAATGAAAATCGTTTGTGACGAAGAATCCGATAGCGGCATTCAATGGTGCGATGCGCCATCGCAGGCCTCCCCGGTGAGGAGGCACGATACTCCGCGTGCGTTACGCAGGTGTTGTAGTCCCGTGCGGGCTGCCACGCCGCAACGAGGGCGGCGTATGGCGCGCGTGCGCAGTGGGGTCCGGGTCTAGAGCAGCGCCTTGAGCCGGTAGAGCGCTTCCAGGGCCTGCTTGGGCGTCAGGTCGTCCGGATCGAGCGCGGCAAGCGCTTCCTGTGCCGCGGAGGGCGCGGCGGCAAACAGTCCGAACTGCTGGGGAGCGTCCAGTGCCTGCGGCGCCATCTCGGACGCATGCGTCTCGCGCCCACGCTGCTCCAGTTCCGCGAGACGCCGGCGCGCCTGCTGCAGCGTGGTCCGTGGCAGGCCGGCCAACGCCGCCACCTGCAGGCCGAAGCTGCGATCGGCCGCGCCTTCCTTCACCGCATGCATGAAGACCAGCGCATCGCCGTGCTCGACGGCATCCAGGTGGACGTTCGCGATGCCGCTGCCCGGTTCGCCCGCCAGTGCGGTCAGTTCGAAATAGTGGGTGGCGAACAGGGTGTAGCAGCGGTTCGCCATGGCCAGGTGGCGCGCAACCGCGTCGGCCAGCGCCAGGCCGTCGTAGGTGGACGTGCCGCGGCCTATCTCATCCATCAGCACCAGCGACTGCGCACTGGCGTGGTGGAGGATGTAGCTGGTTTCCGCCATTTCCACCATGAAGGTGGACTGCCCGCGCGCCAGGTCGTCGCCGGCGCCGATGCGGGTGAGGATGCGGTCGATCGGGCCGAGCACGGCGCGCGAGGCGGGGACGAAGCTGCCGATGTGGGCGAGCAGCACGATCAGCGCGTTCTGCCGCATGTAGGTGCTCTTGCCGCCCATGTTCGGGCCGGTGATCACCAGCATGCGGCGGCCACCGTCGCCATCGTCGCCGTCCAGCAGCAGGTCGTTGGGCTCGAACGGCTCCTTGCGTACGGCTTCCACCACCGGGTGGCGGCCGCGCTCGATGCGCAGGCCGGGCGCTTCGCTCAATTCGGGTTGAGCCCAGTCCAGTTCCTGCGCGCGTTCGGCGAACGCGGCCAGCACGTCGAGTTCGCTCAACGCGGCGGCACAGCGCTTGAGCGGCTCCAGGCGCGCGTTGAGGATGTCCAGCAGCGCGTCGTACAGCAGCTTCTCGCGCGACAGCGAGCGTTCGCGCGCGGACAGTACCTTGTCCTCGAACTGCTTAAGCTCTTCGGTGATGTAGCGCTCCGCGCCGGTCAGCGTCTGCCGCCGCGTGTAGTGGACGGGCGCACGCTCCGCCTGGCCCTTGCTGATCTCGATGTAGTAGCCATGCACGCGGTTGTAGCCGACCTTGAGCGTCGCGATGCCACTGCTTTCGCGTTCGCGCGCCTCCAGGTCGACCAGGAACTGGTCCGCGTTCGTGCTGAGCTGGCGCAGTTCGTCGAGTTCGGCGTCGTAGCCGTTGGCCAGCACGCCGCCGTCGCTGAGCTTCAGCGGCGGCTGTGGCGCCACCGCGGCAACGAGCAGCGCGGCGGTATCGGCATGCTCGCCCAGTTCCGCCGACAGTGCGCGCAGACGGGGCGAATCCAGGGGCGCGAGGTTCGCCTGCACGTCGGGCAGCAGTGCCAGACCGTCGCGAAGCGTGGACAGATCACGCGGCCGCGCCGAGCGCAGCGCGACGCGGGTGAGGATGCGTTCGAGGTCGCCCAGCGCGCGGAAGCCCATGCGCAGATCGCGTTCGGCCCCGCCGGTCAGCGTGGCGACGGCATGGTGGCGTTCGCCGAGTACACGGCGGTCGCGCAGCGGACGGTGCAGCCAGCGGCGCAGCAGGCGGCCACCCATCGGCGTGACCGTGGTATCCAGCACACCCAGCAGGGTGTGCCGGGTATCGCCATCGACACGCGTGTCGAGTTCCAGGTGTCGGCGGGTGGCGGCGTTCATGGCGATGGCATCGCCGGCCGATTCCACCGCGATCGCGGTGAGGTGCGGCAGCCGCTGCTTCTGGGTTTCTTCCACATAGCCCAGCAGTGCGGCGGCGGCCGCGGTGGCCAGGGCCTTGTCCTCGATGCCGAACCCGGTGAGATCGTGCAGGCCGAAAAACTGCAGCAACTGCCGGCGACCGCTGTCCGGGTCGAACAGCCACGGCGCGCGCCGGCGCGTGCCCGTGCGCTGCTGCAGGAATGCGGGCCAGCCTTCTTCGTCGGGCAGCAGCAGTTCGGCTGGTTCCAGCCGTGCCAGTTCGGCCTCCAACGCGTCGTCGCTGTCGACTTCGTTGACCAGGAAGCGGCCACCGGCCAGGTCCGCCCACGCCAGGCCGTAGCCCGAGCGGCCGCGCGCCACCGCCATCAGCAGGGTGTCGCGGCGCTCGTTGAGCAGGGCTTCGTCGGTCACCGTGCCCGGCGTGACGATGCGGACGACCTTGCGTTCCACCAGGCCCTTGGCCAGGGCGGGATCTCCGATCTGCTCGCAGATCGCGACCGATTCGCCCAGCGCCACCAGCCGCGCCAGGTAACCCTCGTAGGCGTGCACGGGCACGCCGGCCATCGGAATCGGCGCACCGCCCGAACTCCCGCGCTGGGTCAGGGTGATGTCGAGCAGCCGGGCCGCCTTGCGGGCATCGTCGTAGAACAACTCGTAGAAGTCGCCCATCCGGAAGAACAGCAGCAGGTCCGGGTACTCCGCCTTGGCGGCGAAGAACTGCTTCATCGCAGGAGAATGCTCCGGAGTGCCTGTTTTATCTTTTCTATTCAATGAGTTACGTTCCGGCGCGTTTGGATGGTGAAAATTATCGGCGTGTGCGGTAAATGTGCTTAAGTTCGTCAAAACACGCTTGAAAGCGTCTATCTGAAAGCAAGCGAAGCGGGGCCGAGTGGCTTGGAGTGAACCAGAGTGATGTTTTTTCTAGCCATAGGATAGCCAAGGACGCTGCTCTGGGTTTGGGAAGGCGCTGTGGCTAGAGGGGGCTTTTCCGCTGAGTTCGAGCGCTAGAGAAACCCCATTTCATCAGAGGCGTGTGATCGATCGCCATCCCCGCTAGCGAACCAAATGATAGTTGGACGGGGGCTTAAGTAGTGTATGGTTGACAATCGGCTATAAGCGACGAGTCTAAGGAGCGCGCACGGAAAAAGTACGAGTTTTGAACCACCCCGAGGATTTCAAAAGACTCGGACTGAACCCCGATGTCGTGGAACTCTGGGAAGACGGAAGGCGCCGCGATCCAGGCCCCGGTCTCATGGAAAATTGGTACTTCGATTCCATCATGGAGGATGGAACCAAGGCAGTTGTTGTGTTCCTCACCAGTTCGTCAGAAAAACGGCATCTGGCGGAAGACTATCCGAATCTCAGGATCCAGATCACCGATCCTTCCGGGCAGCACCATGAATCGTTCATCGAGGTGCCGGCGGCGGATTGCGAAATACGCAAGGGCGAATGTCACGTGCAGATGGGGCCGCACAGCTTCATCGGCGATCTTGTCGATTATCGCATTAAGGTCGAGCCGGTGAGCGGCATTGGATGCGATCTGCATCTGCAGGTGCTGGTGAAGCCTTTCCGGCCAGGGACCGGTTATGTCGCCTTCGGAGACGATGAGGCCAAGGAATATACCTGGATCTGCTTCCCCAGGGGAAGGGTCACAGGTTCTCTAACCTATGCCGGCAAAACCCATGACGTGACGGGCATGGGCTATCACGATCATCAGTTTCACAACGTCGATTCCATGACGACGATCCATCACTGGCTCTGGGGGCGCCAGTCTCTGGACGATTATACGGTCGTTATCTTTGACATCGTCGCTAATGAAAAATACGGCTTCAAGAGAGTTCCAATTTTCGGCCTCATCGACAACACCAGCGGGGAGGCAGTTTTTCAAAACACCGATCATGCTGTGTGCAGTATCAAAGAGATGTATCTGGAGCCTGAGACCCAAAAGCCGCATCCCAAGCTTCTAACCTACACCTATGAGCACAGCGGCAAGAAAATCGACTATACGATTCGGTGGAAGCAGGAGATCGAGGTCCGATCCTCGAAGAATATTTTCGACGTCGTCGACGAAGAGACGAAGAAGCGGTTTGACCAGATGAATCTGGATCCTTCCTACATACGCTACGTGGCTGAGGCCGAGCTCGTCATCACCGAGCATGATGAAATCAAGCGAGCGCGCGGCGACATGATCTACGAGTTCGCCTATTTCGGGAAGCCGGACAAGCGTGCTCATATCGAGTTGGATGAAGGCTGAGCAACCTCTATTTGAGCGACGCCCCCCCCCCCCTGAGGTTTGAGTAGCGCGATGATCTGGAGTCCAATCCCCTATGAGAAGGAGATTGGGCGTGAAGAAACTATTTACGGACGAGCAGATCATCGGTTTGCTGCGTGAAGCCGACGCGGGCGTGGCGGAGGCCGAGTTGTGCCGCCGTCACGGATTCAGTGCGGCGTCTTACTACCTGTGGCGCAGCAAGTTCGGCGGCATGGAGATGTCCATGGTCGTGCGCATGAAGGAGTTGGAAGAGGAGAACCGCCGGCTCAGGAAGATGTACGCCGAGGCGCAGCTCGGTACGGTACCGACCTGCTGAAGTAAGGCGCTCGCGAAAAATGGTGAGGCCATCTCAGCGACACCAGATGGCCCAAGCAGCAGTCACAAGCGGGCGTACGAACATCCGCCACGCCTACCGACCTTAGCGGTCAGTGAGACCTGTTTCCGCTGCGACAACGACCCTGAGTACATCAGTGGCGCGTTGCTGTCCTAGGTGCAGCGGCATGGCACCCAAGTAACGCTACAGTCGCACCATCCGCTACGCCTGCCTGGCCCGAACCCTTTACGACACCATCGACCAGGTGCAGGACAGAGCCACCCGCTGACCATGGGCGTACAACAACGAGCGCCCGAACATAGCACTCGACGGCATCACGCCGGCCATGGCTCTGAACAGACGAATGTCCGGTCAGTTGGGATGGCCGCTTAGTTCCACTTCTGGCCACCGCTAAGAGTGGGGGATTATCGATTCTCCCTTGCTAGCCCACTGCAGCAGTGGTCCGGCATATCAGTCTTCCTTGACCAGCTTGAACTCGTGCAGCAACGCACCGATCTCGGTCTTGTCAAGCTTGCGCATCAGCAGGTCACGAATGAAGGCCGGTCCGGGAACATCTAGCCCCTTGCCATCCCGCAACGGTCCGATCGCCGCCAACAGCGTGCGGATGTCATAGGTCGAGTTGAAGACCTCCGGCACACCGCGCTCGACATTCATCAGCGTGTATACCGCCTCCATCGGGGTGCGGACCGAATATTCCGTCGTGAAGATGCAATCGCGCTGCTTCGATTCCGCGAACTGGCCTATAAAGGCGAAGTTGACCGCGCCTTCAGGCACCACGTCCGGCCTGTCGCCCGCCTGGCGCGGCATGAAGAAGGCGGTGATATAGGGCATCATGGTGGGTACAGTGCTGGCGCCGGATGCCGCGAGTTCCGGAATGTCCTCGACCGGCACACCGAGATGGTAGAGCCACTCCTGGGTGATCTCCTCGCCGGTGCATTCCTGCATCGGCTTCTTCACGAAGTCGCCGGGCTTGTCGACGAAGAGAGCATAGAACCACGCGATCATCTGGTCCTTGGGCTGCTTCTTGAAATGCGGCTGGCGATGGACGGTCCAGCTCAGAAGCCAAGCCGAGTCCTTTACGGTGACAATGCCCGCCGAGACGATCTTGCCGGTGAACGGGTTCCGCTTGGTGATCTTCTCGATATAGGCCGGAATTCGGGCGTCGAGCGCAGTAATAGAGGCAGAGGCCCATTTCGTTTCCGGGATATGGGAGCCGAACACATCGGGGCGGCCGAAGGCCGGATCCTTTGCCGCGATGCGGCGCCACAGGTCCCAGGCCGGCGCCGGTCCTTCGTTCAGCTTCGCTGGCGTCTTGTGATCGCCATTGTCGGAATTCTCGGTCAGCGAGCCAATGGTGATGAAGACGAGATCGTCAGGTCCGAGATCGACGCCGCCTTCGACGCCTCTCTCTTTCCAGTGAATGCGGGTCGCCTGTTTGCAGTCCGTCTGGATGTCGAAATCGACATCCGTCACCTCGACCCCGTAGCGGAACGTGACGCCATGATCGGTCAGCCATTTCACCAGCGGCAGGACCATCGATTCATACTGGTTGTAGCGGTTGAACTTGAGAGAGGAAAAGTCCGCGAGACTGCCGATATGGTGGATGAAGCGGTGCAGGTAGAGTTTCATCTCCAGCGCCGAATGCCATTCCTCGAAGGCGAACATGGTGCGCCAATAGAGCCAGAAATTGCTCTTGAGGAAGTCCTCACCGAAGACCTCGTTGATCCGCTTGTTCTCCATCTCCTCGCGTGTCGCCAGGAAAACGGAGAGAAGGTCCTTTTGCGCCCTGTCGTTCAGTTTCAGCAGCGCCTTGTCGGGCACGTCCTGTCCCTGCTTCTGTGTCGTGCGCTGGAGCGAAAAATTGGGGTCATCCTTGTTGAGCCGGTAGAACTCGTCGAGCACGCTGGCATCCTCGATCTCCAGCGATGGGATCGAGCGATAGAGGTCCCACAGGCACTCGAAATGCTCCTCCATCTCGCGGCCACCGCGAATGACGAAGCCCTTTTCGGGTACATCCAGACCATCGAGCGCACCGCCGGGGATTTCCAGCTCTTCCAATATGGTGATGCGATCGCCCGAAACGCCGCCGTCGCGGATCAGGAAGGCGGCGCCGGCGAGCCCCGCGAGTCCGGAGCCGACGAACCAGGCCGTTTTTCTGTCTGCGCCCTCGGGTTTGCGGGGGCGCACGAACGCTTCATAGTTTCCGCTGCTGTAGTGCATCGATAGCTCCTTCTACGGGTTGTAATGGTCAGGCAACTGGTCGGTAGACGTAGAAGCCCTCGCCGGAAGCGACGCCGAGCTTGCCTTGGTCGAGGTAGTTCGCCTTGAGCCAGGCGGCGAGCTTCTGTGCGTGTTCGTTGCCTTGCACGAGGATGTTGTAGGGTGTGCTGAGGCCGATCACGTCGTAGATCTGGAACGGCCCCATTGGCGCACCGGTGGCGATGCGCCAGACCTTGTCCACGTCGTGCGGGTCGGCGTAGCCGCCGGCTGCCAGTTCGGCGGCCGCATTGAGCAGCGGCACCAGCAGCGAGTTGAGCACGTAGCCGGCCTTCTCCTTTCTCACCGGGATCGGCACCATGCCGATGGCGACGGCGAAGCCGACCAAGGCGTCGAACACCTTCGAGTCAGTGTCTTCGGTGCCCATCACCTCGGCGGTGTTGTACTTCCAGATCTCGTTGGCGAAGTGCAGCGCGAGGAAGCGGTCGGACCGTCCGGTGGCATCCTTCATCGCGCTCGGCAGCAGCGTGGAGGAGTTGGTGGCGAAAATGGTCTTCTCCGGCGCGAGCTGGCCCAGCCTGACGTAGGTCTTCCGCTTGAGTTCGAGTACCTCGGGAATCGCCTCGATCACGAGGTCGGCATCGGCCACGGCCGCGCCCAGGTCCGTGTGGAAGGCGATGCGCGCCAACGCGGCGTGCAGCTTGTCGCCATCGGCGCCGGCCACTTCCTGTTCGTAGGTATCGGCCAGCCCGTCCAGACGCTGCCGCGCTCTGCCTATGGCTGCGGCGTCGATGTCGTAGACCGACACCTCGAAGCCACTATAGGCGGTCTGGAATGCGATCTGCGAACCCAGCACGCCCGTGCCCACTACCGTGACCTTGCTAATGCTTGCCATCAAGGCGCTCCTTTCGTGGTGTCTGTTGCCAAGCCCGCAAAATACCCATCCACGATCTGCCGGACCTGTGCACGCACGTCGTCCATCGGGGCATGGTCGGGATGGGCGCCGGTGGAGGCGCGCGAGACAGCCAGGTGCGCGGCGCCGAATACCGAAATGCTCGCCACGCGCGCCAGCTCCGGGCGTGCAGGCAAACCGCGCGCGGCAGCCTGCTCGAGCAGGCGCGCGGCCACGGCGGCCTCCAATCTGGCGAGCAGCGCCAGGCCTTCGCTGCGGTACTTCTCACCCGGCGGCCCGAACATCAGCTGGCGCTGGTAGACCGCCAGGTTCTCCGCGTGCCGGTGGCCCAGGTGCAAGATCGGCGTGACCATCTCCACGACTACGTCCACCGGATCGCGCAGCGCACGGGCCCGTTTCGCCCCCTCCGTCAGGCCTGCGTGCAGCGCTTGGTTGAGGACCATCAGCAACAGTTCGTCCTTGGAGGCGGCGTAGCGGAACAGCGTGCCCGCCGCCACGTCGGCCCGCTCGGAGATCGCCTGGGTGGTGACGCAGGAATAACCGCGTTCGTCGAACAGCCCGGCGGCCGCCTGGAATATGCGCGCCTGCTTGTCCGACATGTTGCGGTCGCGACGCCCCGACCGGGGTGCCGATGTCATCAATTTCATGAAAGCCACAAAATAACTGAGTACGCTCATTAATGAGCATACTCTTTTTTTTTGAGCGTCGCTGCCTCTCTGAAAGCGCCTGACGTCCTCCGGCGCTTCGCGCATCAACGAGCGAAGCCGCCTTCCCGTGCTGCCCACGCGCTGAGGACGCCGGCCAAGCCTCCAAGTAGCCGCGCATCAGTTCCTCGAACCAGTCCAGGAACACCGCCCGCCGCCGCAAGTGGGTCAGTTCTGGATGCGCGCCAACAACCTATGCCATCCAGAGCCAGCTTGACGTTTGACCACGGCATCCAGGACGCCGTTGATCTGGTCAACCATTTCGACCGACTCAATACCCAGTCACCACCGCCGGAGAATGAAGTCTGGCGATGGCTCTGGCCGCGTTGGAGACCTATTTCGAAGACCGGCTCGTCGAGGCCGTCGAGGCCGTGGCCGGGTCATGGGAGTCCCATCTGTCCGTGTTCATGCGAGACAGCTTGGCGAACGACCTCAAGTACTTCCATACGCCAAGTGCCGATCGGGTACGGCCGCTGTTTAAGAAGTACCTAGGCGTGGACATCACCGAGGGATGGAAGTGGAACAAGATGGAGCCGTTGCGATAACTTCACTGTCTCTTCGGTAATCAGGAGCTGCAATGCTACGGCTTGACCTCTCATGCCTTGAGACAGGGCTTGGTCTGCTGCTGCCCAATGTCATCTAGCCCCGTCTATCTAGCCACGGCCACGAGAAGAAGCGCGTGGCTAGATAACTGCCCACTTTCAATCATCCGTGGGTCTTCCGGATGGGAACTGACTGGTTAGCGGGGTGTGTTTTTAGGTCCAACCAGAGTGAGCCGGAGTGGCTGGAAGAAAAATAGCCACGATCTAGCCAAATGCTGTTAGATTCTTCTCGCAACCCGTCTAACCGATTGATCTAACTGCATATTCCGGCAGTTCTGACTTGCACGTCCGATTGTGCTTCATCAGGGGCGTGTGTTCCGACTTGTCTTTGCTCACAAGGCCTGCGGGGAAGGGGAGTAAAAAAGGACGCTGATTGTAGCCGCTGGCCGCGCTTGCGCCGGGTACGCGAGCATGTGCGCCGACGGGGACGCCAACGTGCAGCGGGTGCGTAACGGACCGCGGCGTAATGCTGGTTCCGCACGATCGTTCGAAAAATCAGTGGGTTATCCGTGCCAAAGTGATGGCCTGCGTATCGACGCAGTGCAGAATGCCGCGCTGTGAAGCGGGTGTTAATTTCGCGTTGACGCAAGGGGAGTTGCGTTCGTCATCGGCGGCACCGCCGCTCGTCAACATCGGGATAACTGCAAGCACCCGTCGCTCAGAACATGACCCTTGGGAGGGGAGAACATGGTCACTGCATCGCCCAGGCACAAAGCGCTTTCGCTCGCCGTCTTCGCTGCGCTCTGCGCCAGCTCGCATGCCTACGCGCAACAGGCCGCCGCACCGGCGGGTGAGGAAGAACCCACCACGCTCGCGACCATGACGGTCACCGCGCAGAAGCGCGAGGAGGCCATGCAGGACGTGCCGATCGCGGTCACCGCGATATCCGAGCAGTTGCTGCAGGACACCGGTGTCCGCGACATCAAGGACCTGCAGGTCCTGGTGCCCGGCATGACGGTGACCAGCACGCAGAGCGAGGCCATCACCACCGCGCGCATCCGCGGCATCGGCACGGTCGGCGACAACGTGGGCCTGGAGTCCTCCGTAGGCGTCGTGATCGATGGCGTCTACCGCCCGCGCAACAGCGTGGGCTTCGGCGACCTCGGCCAGCTCGAACGCATCGAAGTACTGAAAGGCCCGCAGGGCACCGTGTTCGGCAAGAACACGTCGGCCGGCGTCATCAACGTCGTGACCCGCCGCCCCAGCTACACGCAGAGCGCCGAAGGCGAAGTGACCGTGGGCAACTACGGCGCCATGGGTGTGTCCGGCAGCTACAACGACGCGCTGGGTGAAGCCGGTGCGTTCAACATCTACGCGGCCAAGCGCAAGCGCGATGGCTGGATGGACGTGCGCACCGGCAGCGGTCCGCGCCAGGAAACCGACGACTACGACCAGGACTTCCACACGGTGCGCGGCAAGCTGCTGTTGGAGCCGAGCGAGAGCCTCGACATCCTGGTGGCCGGCGACTACACCAGCCGCGAAGAGAACTGCTGCACCGCCGTGCAGACCACGGTCGGCGCCACCGCTGCCATCCTCAACCGCCTGGTCGGCGGCCAGGCGGTCGCGGCGCCTGGCGACGATCCGTCCGATCGCGTGGCCTACAGCAATCGCCCGACCACGCAGGACATCAAGGACAGCGGTGTCTCGGTGGAGGTCAACTGGGACTCGCCGTGGTTCGGCGACGCGACGCTGACCTCGATCACTGCGCAGCGCAAATGGGAAGCCATCAACGGCCTGGATTACGACTTCAGTACCGCCGACATCCTGTACCGCAATGCGGACGAGGATGAGTCCTTCACGGGCTTCGATACCTTCAGCCAGGAGTTCCGCCTGACCGGGTCGACGGACCGGGTCGACTGGATGGTGGGTGCGTTCTATTCCGACGAGGACCTCGATCGCACCGAAACCTATCGCATCGGCCCGCATTACGAGCCTTATCTGTCGGTCGCGCTGCTGTCGATCATCAACCCCGCGCTGGGTACATCGCCGACCGCGCCGCTGTTCCTGTCGCAGGCCACCGGCCGTCCGTACGGCACGGTGTTCGCTGGGTTGGGGGCACTCGACACCTACAAGCAGAATGCCAAGAGCACGGCGCTGTTCACCAACAACACCTGGCACGCCACCGACGCCCTCGACATCACCCTGGGCCTGCGCTACACGCGGGAAAAGAAGCAGCTCATCTCCAACTACAGCAACCCGAACGGTGGCGCGGGCTGCGCCGCGATGCTGGCCAACCCCGCACAGGTCGTGGCGGCGCTGGTCGCACGCGGTCTCACGGTGGCGCAAGCGTCCGCCGCGGCTCCCACGGTGGTGGGCTACGGCTGCCTGCCGTGGGCGAACCCGCTGCACAACGCGGCAACGCGCGACACCGTGCAGGAGCGTGAAGAGAAGGAATGGTCGGGCACGGTGAAGGCGGCCTACCGCTGGAACGAAAACATCATGACCTACGCCTCGTTCGCGCGCGGCTACAAGGGCGGTGGCTTCAACCTGGACCGCGTGCAGTCCTCCAACGGCCTGTCCAGCGGCGGTACCGGCATCCTGCCCGTGCTGGACACCTCGTTCCCGGGCGAGTTCGTCGACAGTTATGAGCTGGGCACCAAGACCACCTGGCTGGACGGCAACCTGCTGCTGAACGCCACGCTGTTCCACCAGAAGTACGAGGACTTCCAGCTCAACAGCTTCCTGGGCACCAGCTTCGTGGTGCGGTCGATTCCGGAAGTCACCTCGCAGGGCCTGGATGCGGAACTGCTGTGGCAGCCGCGCTCGATCAAGGGCCTGATGTTCCAGAGCGGCCTGATGTACGCCGACACCAAGTACGGCGACGACATCCCCGGCGGCGATTTCGTCGCCCCGACCGGTGCGCTGTACAAGTTGCCCGGCGCGCAGATGAGCTTCGCGCCGAAGTGGTCCGGCTCTGCGTCCGTGACGTACGAATGGGACGTGGGCAATCTGACGGCGCGCTTCAACATCGGCGCCAAGTACGTGTCCAAGTACAACACCGGTTCCGACCTGGATCCGGAGAAGATGCAGGACGCCTACACCGTGGCCAATGCGCGTTTCGGCATCGGCGCACAGGACCAGCGCTGGATGCTGGAGTTCTGGGGCACCAACATCACCGACGAGGATTATGTGCAGGTCGGTTTCGATGGCCCGCTGCAGAACGTGTCGCCGGCACCGAACAATCCCTTCAACACCTTCAACGCCTTCCTGGGCGCGCCCCGCATGTACGGCGTGACCCTGCGCGTCCGCTACTGATCCCCCTTCGCTGATCGTGGCGAGCGGCCCGCCCCCTGGCGGGCCGTTTTCTTTCCGGCGCTTGCTGCGACGCGACAGGCGACGGTCAAATCGGCTACAACACGCATACCCCACCTGCAGGAACCCCGATGTCCGCTCCCTCGGATGAAGTGCTGCGCGTCCTCGCCCAGGCGCTGGGCGAACGGCTCCGGCTCGCGCGCGACCACCTGGTCACCGCAGAAAGCTGTACGGGCGGGTGGATCGCCAAGTGCGTCACCGACATCGCGGGTTCTTCGGACTGGTTCGACTGCGGCCTGGCGGCGTACAGCTACGAGGCCAAGCAGGCGCTGCTGGGCGTACGTCCGCAAACGCTCGAGACGCACGGCGCGGTCAGCCGGGAGACCGTCATCGAGATGGTATCGGGTGCGCTGGTCAACTCGGGGGCGAGCATCGCGGTGGCGGTGACCGGCATCGCCGGCCCCGGCGGCGGGAGCGCGGACAAACCCGTTGGCACGGTGTGGATCGGTTGGAAGCGGCGCGGCGGTTACGCCCGCGCAGAGGTCTTCCACTTCGATGGCGATCGCGACGCGGTGCGGAGACAGACGGTCGCCAAGGCGCTCCAGGGCTTGGAGTTGCTGTAGCGGTCGATCCTCCGGCGGGCGCTTGCGTACAGGGGTCCGCTCAAGGCTATTGCCAGCCCGGCCAGTTAGTAGTAATACTACTAACCATGGACCTGACCGATACCCAGACCGCCATCCTTGCCCTGATAACGGAGCGGCTCGAGGCCGAAGGCATGCCCCCGTCGCAGGCCGAGATCGCCAAGGCTTTCGGCTTCAAGGGAGTCCGGGCGGCGCAATACCACCTGGAAGCACTCGAACTGGCGGGCGCCATTGAACGTGTGCCGGGACGGGCCCGCGGTATCCGGGTGCTGAAAGCACTGCCGTCGCCTCAGCCGGACCTCGCTTTCCCAGCCGCCAACGAAGACGCGCTGCGCATCCCCGTGCTCGGCCAGGTGGCCGCGGGCGCGCCGATCGGGGCCGACGCCGACCACCACGACTATGTGCTGCTCGACCGTGCCTTCTTCGCCCCCGCGCCGGATTACCTGCTGAAGGTCAAAGGCGATTCGATGCGCGACGAGGGCATCTTCGACGGCGACCTGATCGGGGTGCACCGTACCCGCGATGCGCGTTCGGGTCAGATCGTGGTGGCGCGCATCGATGATGCGATCACCGTCAAGCTGCTGAAAGTGGGGAAGGACCGCATCCGCCTGCTTCCCCGCAATCCCGACTATGCGCCGATCGAGGTCTTGCCCGACCAGGATTTCGCCATCGAAGGCCTGTACTGCGGCCTGGTGAGGCCGAACCGGTGAGCCGGGGCGAACCTCGGCCGTCGTATTCGACCGGCATCGCCGTGCGGCAATTCCCGACCATTCCATGCGGCTGTCGCCGATCCACTGCGGCGAAGCAGGCCGTTACCGTCTTCCATGCCCGCCCCGTCGCAGCCTGTGCGATGGAAGCCCCCCACACTGATCGCACCTGACCACTTTGACGAGGACCCCGACGATGGACGAGAACAAGAAGCGTGCCCTTTCCGCCGCACTGACCCAGATCGAGCGCCAGTTCGGCAAGGGCTCGGTCATGCGCATGGGCGATAAGGTGATCGAGCCCGTCGAGGTCATCCCCACGGGCTCCCTGATGCTGGACCTGGCGCTGGGTATCGGGGGCCTGCCCAAGGGTCGTGTCGTCGAAATCTACGGCCCTGAGTCCTCCGGCAAGACCACGCTGACCCTGCAGGCCATCGCCGAATGCCAGAAGCAGGGCGGCACGGCGGCCTTCATCGATGCCGAGCACGCGCTGGACCCGGTCTATGCCGCCAAGCTGGGCGTCAACGTGGATGACCTGCTGTTGTCGCAGCCCGATACGGGTGAGCAGGCGCTCGAAATCGCGGACATGCTGGTCCGTTCGGGTTCCATCGACATCGTGGTCATCGACTCCGTCGCCGCGCTGACCCCCAGAGCTGAAATCGAGGGCGAGATGGGCGACCAGTTGCCCGGCTTGCAGGCGCGCCTGATGAGCCAGGCCTTGCGCAAGTTGACCGGTAATATCAAGCGCTCCAACACGCTGGTTGTCTTCATCAATCAGCTGCGCATGAAGATCGGCGTGATGATGCCGGGCCAGAGCCCGGAAACCACGACCGGCGGCAACGCGCTGAAGTTCTATGCCTCTGTTCGCCTGGACATCCGCCGCATCGGTGCCATCAAGAAGGGCGACGAGATCATCGGTAACCAGACCAAGATCAAGGTGGTCAAGAACAAGCTGGCTCCCCCCTTCAAGCAGGTGGTCACCGAGATCCTGTATGGCGAAGGCATCAGCCGAGAGGGCGAGCTCATCGACATGGGCGTGGAGGCCAAGCTGGTCGACAAGGCGGGCGCCTGGTACGGCTATGGCGGTGAACGCATCGGGCAGGGCAAGGACAATGCGCGGACGTTCCTGCGCGAGAATCCCGCCGTAGCAGCCAAGCTGGAGGCTGAGCTTCGCGAGAAGTTCCAGCCGGAAGAAGCCAAGCGCGATCAGGATGCCGACGACGACAGCGACGATTGAGTGCTGATGGCGCAAAGAGGTGTTCAGCGTGGCAGATGAGAACGCGGGCGGTCGCAGATCGCGTCGCCGGGCTGCTGAGCAGACACCCGTGCAGCGAGCCTTGGGCCTGCTGGTGCGCCGGGAACACTCCCGGCGCGAACTATCCCGTAAGTTGACCGCCCGCGGCCTGGACGCGGCCGAAGTGCGATCGGCCGTGGATCGGTTGGAGGACGAGGGTTGGCAGAGCGACACGCGCTTTGCCGCAACCCTGGTCCGCAGCCGGGCCGCCGGTGGCTATGGCCCGCTGCGGATCCGGGCCGAACTATCCACCCATGGGCTGGATCGTGAGGCGGTGGAAGC
Source organism: Pseudoxanthomonas sp. Root630 (assembly GCF_001427585.1). Classification (GTDB taxonomy): domain Bacteria; phylum Pseudomonadota; class Gammaproteobacteria; order Xanthomonadales; family Xanthomonadaceae; genus Pseudoxanthomonas_A. The sequence continues at coordinate 561,544 of NZ_LMGY01000001.1, forward strand.
CGCCATGGCCACCTTCGACGGCGACTGGACCGAAACGGCGTGCGACCTCGTCCGCCGGCGTTTCGGTCCGGTCGATCCGGCCGATCTCGCACAACGGCGCAAGATCGCCGATTTCCTGATCCGCCGGGGCTTCGACGGCGCAAGCGTCAGGGCTGCCAGTTGGGCGGGGGCGGAGGACTGGGACGGAGCAGCCTGATAATCTAGTGCATTGGGTTGCTTCCGCCCGGCCGCATCCGCATGTAGCGGGTATCGCGGCGCCAGGATGCGCCTTCCAGCCAATGCCTGCCAGATGACCACGCCCAAGACCTTCAGTACCCGCCAGATCCGCCAGGATTTTCTCGATTTCTTTGCTGGCAAGGGGCACACCATCGTGCCTTCCGCCTCGCTGGTGCCCGGCAACGACCCCACCTTGCTGTTCACCAATTCCGGCATGGTGCAGTTCAAGGATGTGTTCCTGGGCGCCGAGAAGCGCAGCTATGTGCGCGCGGCCGACGTACAGCGCTGCCTGCGCGCGGGTGGCAAGCACAACGACCTGGATTCCGTGGGCTACACGGCCCGCCATCACACCTTCTTCGAAATGCTGGGCAACTGGTCCTTCGGCGACTATTTCAAGAAGGAAGCCATCGCCTGGGCGTGGGAACTGCTGACCGAGGTCTGGAAGCTGCCGAAGGAACGCCTGCTGGTCACGGTCTACCAGACCGACGACGAAGCCTACGACCTCTGGCACAACATGATCGGCCTCCCGCCTGAGCGCATCGTCCGCATCGGCGACAACAAGGGTGCCCCCTACGCGTCGGACAACTTCTGGCAGATGGCCGACACCGGCCCTTGTGGCCCGTGCACCGAGATTTTCTACGACCATGGCGATCACATCGCCGGTGGTCCGCCGGGCTCTCCGGACGAAGACGGTGATCGGTACATCGAGATCTGGAACAACGTCTTCATGCAGTTCGACCGTCAGCCCGACGGTACGCTGGTGCCGTTGCCCGCGCCGTGCGTCGATACCGGCATGGGCCTGGAGCGCCTTGCCGCAGTGCTCCAGCACGTCCATACGAACTACGAGATCGACCTGTTCCAGACGCTGATCCGAAAGGCGTCCGAGCTGACGGGCACGAACGACCTCGAGAACAAGTCGCTCCGCGTCATTGCCGACCACATCCGCGCGTGCAGCTTCCTGATCGTCGACGGTGTGCTGCCTTCCAACGAAGGTCGTGGCTACGTGCTGCGCCGGATCATCCGTCGAGCGCTGCGTCATGGCTGGATGCTGGGCGTGCGCCAGCCGTTCTTCCACAGGATGGTCGGCACGTTGTCCGAGTTGATGGGCGATGCCTATCCGGAATTGCCGGCTGCGCGCGATTTGGTCGAGAGGGCGCTGAAGGCCGAGGAAGAGCGCTTCGCCGAGACGCTGGACGCGGGCATGCGCATCTTCGACGACGTCGCATCGCGCGTGACCGATGGGGTGATTCCGGGCGCGGATGCCTTCCGCTTGTACGACACCTACGGCTTCCCGGTCGACCTGACCGCCGATATCGCGCGCGAGCGTGGGCTGACGGTGGACATGGTCGGCTTCGACGCGTCCATGGAGCAGCAACGGGAGACCGCGCGCGCGGCCGGCAAGTTCGCCTCCATTACCGGCTTGCCCGCCGAACTGGTTGCGCAGATCTCGCCGACGGTGTTCCTTGGCTACGACCAACTGGATGCCGGTGGCCTGCAGATTGTCGCGCTGCTGAAGGACGGTCGTCCGGTGGCATCCGTCGGGGCGGGTGACGATGCGGTAGTGATCCTCGATCGCACGCCGTTCTACGCCGAAGCCGGCGGCCAGGTCGGTGACACCGGCGTGCTGGCCGAGCAGGGCGTCGAATTCGATGTCGCCGACACGCTCAAGTTCGCGGGCCAGTTCCATGGTCACGTCGGTCGTGTCGCCAAGGGCGGGCTGAAGGTCGGCGACCATGTGGTTGCCTCGGTCGACGCCACTCGCCGTGCCAGCACCATCCTCAACCATTCGGCGACCCACCTGCTCCATGCGGCCCTGCGCGAAGTGCTGGGCACGCATGTCCAGCAGAAGGGCTCACTGGTGGCGCCGGACCGGCTTCGCTTCGATTTTTCGCATTTCCAACCCATGACGGCCGGCGAATTGGCCGAGATCGAGCGACGGGTCAATGCGCAGATCCGGGCCAACCATCAGGCCGAGGTCCATCACATGGGCATGCAGGAGGCGCTGGATTTCGGTGCCATGGCGCTCTTCGGCGAGAAGTACGGCGAGCACGTCCGTGTGCTGAAGATGGGCGGGTACTCCACTGAACTCTGCGGCGGCACGCATGTCGGCCGCACGGGCGACATCGGCCTGTTCAAGCTGGTCAGCGAAGGTGGCGTGTCGGCGGGTGTCCGCCGCATCGAAGCCGTCACGGGGCAGGGTGCGCTGGATTACGTGGCCGACGAGGAGCATCGGTTGGCCGAGGCTGCCACCTTGCTGGGCGGCAACGCGACCGAGCTGGTCGAGAAGGTCCGTGCGCTGGCCGACCGGCAGAAGAAGCTCGAGCGTGAACTGGAGTCCCTGAAAGCCAAAGCTGCTTCCAGCGCTACGTCCGACCTGGCCGGTGCGGCTGTGGACGTGGCTGGCATCCGCGTTCTGGCGTCGCGCCTGGAAGGGTTCGACGCCAAGGCGCTCCGCGATGCGGTGGATCGTCTGAAGCAGCAGCTCGGCGACGCGGTCATCGTGCTGGCCGGTACCGCGGACGGCAAGGCGGCCCTGGTCGCGGGAGTGAACGGCGCCGCAACCGGACGGGTCAAGGCGGGGGAACTCCTATCCCACGTCGCCAGTCAGATCGGGGGCAAGGGCGGTGGCCGCCCGGACCTCGCCCAGGGTGGTGGCGACGACGGGCCCGCCCTTGCCACGGCCCTTAACGGCATTCCTGAATGGGTTCAGCAGCGACTCGGCTGATTTGCCCACCTATTGGACCATCCGGTGCTTGCGGCCGCGTATCTCCGGCCGCTAACATGCTTTAGGTTCATGAATGTACCAGGAAGCCGCCGACCCCTTTTCACGGGGCAGGCGCGCCCCCGGCACTATCCTTTGCCGGATTACGGAGAAGAAACATGTTGATCTTGACCCGCCGTGTCGGCGAAACCCTGATGATCGGCGATTCGGTCACGGTGACCGTGCTTGGCGTGAAAGGCAACCAAGTGCGTATCGGCATCACCGCGCCCAAGGACGTGGCTGTGCATCGCGAAGAAATCTATCAGCGCATCCAGCGTGGCGAAGAGATCGGTTCGCCATCGGCGTCCGAGAACGTCACTTCGGAGTGAATATGTTTGCCGCCTGCGCGGCGAGCCGCTATTCTATGCGGCCGCTGCAGCACGGCTGCAGCGTGCGACAAAACCCGGAGTGATGCCCGAGTGGCCGAAGGGGCTCCCCTGCTAAGGGAGTATAGGGTCAAAAGCCTTATCGAGGGTTCGAATCCCTCTCACTCCGCCATTTCAGTCCCATAGTGGGCACGCCGATTCCCGCCGATTTCCCGCTAGAGACCGAAGTGAGGGTGCGGAGCAGTTCGCCCTTCGATCCCATNCTCCGCCATTTCAGTCCCATAGTGGGCACGCCGATTCCCGCCGATTTCCCGCTAGAGACCGAAGTGAGGGTGCGGAGCAGTTCGCCCTTCGATCCCATGATGCGGACATGGCTCTCCCCGACCTCGACGCGCTGGGCGAAGGCGCGCAGATGATCCCGCCGATAGCCGCCACCGTCCTGACGTAGACGCTTGCGAGCGGCGGTCGCGAACTTGCGGAGCGCCGCCGGGGTGACGGCCATGCTGCCGGAGCTTTCGAGCTGGGCCTGAGCGCGCTCGGAATCGGCCTGCGCCTGATCGCGCAGCGCCCGGAGTGCCACGACGCGCTCCTTCAGCGCCGGATCGTTCAGATCGGCCACGCCTGATTCGATCGCCTCATAGAGCCGCTTCAGCCGAAGCTCGGTCTCGGCCGCACGGCGGTTCAACTCGGCGATATGCTCGCGGCGGCGATCGGCCCGCTCTTCGCGCCGGTCGAGGATCGAGGCCAGGATGTCCTCCAGCCGCTCGGGCTGGAGCAGCCGGTTCTCGATATGGTCGCAGACGATGGCGTCGAGCTGTGGCATCGGGATCGAGCGGCCGGAGCAGCCGGTCTCGCCCTGCCGCGCCTTGATCGAGCAGGTGTAGTAGCGATAGCGTCCGCCCTTGCCGGTGCGGATGGTCATGGCCCCACCGCACTTCTCGCAAAAGCAGATGCCCGTCAGCAGGGTCGGCCCGCTGACCACCCGCGGCGGCGTGACCTTCGGATTGCGGATGCGCAGATGCTCCTGCACCGCGTCGAACGTCTCCTGATCGATCAGGCGCGGCACCGGCACCACGACGATCTCGCTGACCGGCTTCAACTCCTTGGACTTGGAGCGCTTGTTGAACTCGTGCTCGCCGATATAGGTGCGCCGGGTCAGTATGCGGTGAAGCTGGCCGATGCCCCAGCGCCCGCCGTCGCGCGTGAAAATGCGGTTGCGGTTGAGATAGTTGACGATGGCCTTGACGCCCATCGGCCCGGAGCCGCCTTCGCCCTGGAGCGCCAGCCGATAGATCAGTCGCACGGTGTCGGCGTGCAGCGGGTCGATCTCCAGCTTTTTCTTGGTCTTGGCGCCACGCTGCTCGGCGGCGATGATGCGATAGCCGATCGGCGGCAGCGCGCCGTTCCAGAAGCCCTGACGGGCATTCTCCTTCAGGGCGCGCATGACGTGCTTGGCGTTCTCCTTCGACTGATATTCGTCGAACAGCGCCATGATCTGCCGCATCATGACGTGCATCGGATCGTCGCCGATCTCCTGCGTGATCGAGACCAGCTTGACGCCGTTCTTCGCCAGCTTGCGGACGTAGAACTCCAGCTCGAAATGATCGCGGAAGAAACGCGAGAAGCTGTGAACCACGACGACATCGAACGGCGCGGGCTTCGACGTGCCCGCTTCGATCATCTGCTGGAAGGCCGGTCGGCGGTCGTTGGTCGCGGTCGCACCCGGCTCGACGAAGGTTTCGACGAGCTGGTAGCCGCGTGATACGCAATAGGCTTCGCCCTGCCGCTTCTGGTCCGGGATCGACACGTCATGTTCGGCCTGCCGCGCCGTCGAGACGCGCAGATAGAGGGCGGCGCGGGTGGCGACCAAGGGAGCTTCTTTATTCATGGATGGTCTCCTTCGGACGTGAGGATTTGCGGCGTGGGCTGGCGAGCGCCAGTTCCAGCATGACGCGATCATGGACGAGTTTGGGGGCGAGTTTCTTGCCGCTGCGCTCCATGCGGATCAGGCCATAGCCGACCATTGCTTTCAGCGTGCGGGAGAGATTGGATTTGGCGCGGCCCGTCAGCTCGGCCAGGGCGTCGAGCGACTCCGGCTCCTCTTCGGCGATGAGGCGCAGCATCTCGCGATTGGGCGCGGACAGCACCTTGGAAAAGGATTCCGTCGAGATGAACCAGATCTTCGGATCATCGGGCGACGGCTTTTCCTCGCCGCGCGCGATGCGCAGCGTGCGGGCCTTCATCTCCCCGGTATCGGCGATGCCGACCTTCAGCGTGGTCATGGCGTAGAAGCCTCCGTCGTGGCGCTTGCCGACCGGACGAAGGCGCCAGATGGCGAAGCGGATATTCGCCATTTCAGTTATCATAGTAACATAATTTAATCAAGGAAAATCGCCTGCCGTTGAGGGGAGACGGATCAGGCGGACTTGCCGAACAGTTCATCCAAGATGTCACCGAACCACGCCTCGAACAGGTCGATTTCGGCCTCCGTCACCGGCACGCGCTCGGGCCAGTCGTCGGAGACCGTCCAGTGGGTGAGCGACGGATCGACCGGCCGGCTTTTGACTGATGCGGGAGGCGCGGCCTCTCCTTCGGCTTCGTCTATATAGTCGTAGAGGTCGTCGGGCAGAATGCCGGGGGCGGCACGCGCCTGACGCCGGGTCTTATGATCTTGGCGCCGAGACATGAACTCACCATCCGGTTCGATAGGCAGGCGTCGGTTCCCCCGATCGGAAGGCGCGGCAAAGCGCCGCCCGATGATCCTGCCGATGGTGGCGTGGGTTTGAAGTCAGCATGTTCCGATACCTCGTTCGTGGTTCACGATCGCAATGATGCCGCTCTCATCAAAAAGGCCGCCATGCCGAGGGGGAGCGGCATGGCGGCCTTCCCGATGACACCGGGGCGGCTCCGGCGTCATCGGTAGCGGTGGCTCAGCGGCTGGCGGTGAGCGTGTTGACGGCCTGGTTGCCGATGGCGGTGGCGGTGAGGCTGTTGCCGGCGATCGTGACCAGGCCGGCATTGACGCCGCCGGTCATGGACGCGCCGAAGTGACCGACGACGGTGGCCGAGACCGGACCACGATTGACCTGCACATTGCTGACCAGGGCGACCGGCTGACCATTTCCATTGACGGTCGCGCCGTTCAGCGCGGCATTGCCATAGGCGGACGCAGAGCCGGTATTGTCGGTGGCGCCGATCCGGCTGTCGTTGGTGCAGCCGCAGTTGAGCGCGACGCCTGCGCCGGCAACAGTCTTCGCCGTGACCGCGCCAGTGTTCACCTGTCGGTTGGAGAGCACTGAACCGGCGATCGGCAGGGAGACGGACGCCCGCGCCAGCATCGGCACCTCGCCGCCGCCCGGATAGTCGCCATTACCGACACCACCGGAGACGGTCATGCGATTCTCCGCGACATTGCCGCGCGCCAGCGATGCGGCGCTGTTACCCTCGATGCCGATAGCCGACCCATAGGCTCCGCTGCCGGCGACGCCGAACGCCGCCTTGGTCGTCGAACGGACCTCGGCATCGTTGCTCTGGCGGTTATCGAGCACGGTGCGCCCGCCGGAAACACTCGCTGCCGTCGCCGTCAGGCTGTTGAGCGCCCGGTTGGCGGTCGCCTCGGAGGCGGTGCTGTTGCTCTCAACGGTCGCGCGCGACGAGGCAATGGGCGATCCGGCGTTGCCGACGCCGATCCGGCTGGATGCGCTGGTCGTGACCTGGCCGGCTGCACGCTGGCGGCTGCCGAGCTGCACATCGCCGGACAGGCCGACCGTTTCGACCGTCAGACCATTCGAGGCATCGTTCATGCGGGCGAGCGCGGTGTTGGCGTTGTCCGACAGGGTAACGCTCGATCCGCCGATCTCGCCGGGAACCGCAACGGTCATGCGGGACGTAGCCTTCACCGCGCCGTTACCAGTCTGGCGATTGGACAGGACGGCGAACGGCGTCGGCTCATAGGTGCCACCGCCCTCGGCCCGCACGGTCTTCGCGGTCAGCGTGGTCGTAGCGGCATTACCCGCAACTTCCGCCGACTGGCGGTTGCCGGAGATGGTGAGCGCGGAATCACTCGCCGACGCCCAGCCAGTGGAAACGCCATAGCGGCCATCGGCGGTGGCGGTCGTCGGGATCGGCTGACCTTCGCTGCTCCATGCCTGTTCGAGTTTCTGGTGATTGGCGGCGGTATATTGGCCCTGAAGCTCGGAAGCGCCGGCGGCGCTGCCGATCAGCGTGGCGAGCATCGCGACGGCGGTGCCGGCGAGAAGCCCGCGCGCACGGTGGGAATGGATACTGGTCATCATGGTCTCCTTGGGTTGTGGCCCGGAATTGGGCCGTGGGGGAACGGAAGGTGTGCTGAGGCCGCCAGTCAGGGCAGTGACTGGCCGGGATCGCGGCGATGGGTCGTGACAGCAGCAATCCGATCGCCGGTCAGGCGTGGACGCTGCTCGGGCGGACGCGAGGCGAGGCAGGTTTCGGGATCGGATTTGAGGACGGTCCCGACGAGGCGCAGGGTCACTTCTTCGAGCGTCGTGCGGATGCCGAGTTGAAGGGGTTCCTGACCCTTGGCGCCGATGTTGATGTCGAAGAGGTTGGAGCCGAAGAAGCGGAAGGTGCCGGCGCCGATCTCGTAGCCGGTATATTGCTTGGTCAGACTGACGGTCTTCACGACGATCAGTGAGCGGGTGTCGACGATGCGCAGATCGACCGCGACCGATTGCGTGAACACCCGCGCCTTCGGCCCGACGCCGTTGACGCCGATCTCGGCGCCGCCGGAATGGAGGTCGTAATTGACTTCGGTGATGCCGCCGACGATGAAATAATCAGAGCCGATCAGCGAGCCGCCGAAATACGGCAGCCACTTCACCGGCCCGCCAGGCTGGCCGGGAACGCTATGTTGTTCACCGTCGCCGAGCTGGCGCTTGTCCATCCACAGCAGCTCGCGTTCGGCGACAGACGGATCGAAGCGTTCGGCAAGACGGATACGGTCGCCGAGCTTGCCGAGCGCCGATGTGACCATCAGTGCGCCGCCCTGCGTGACCGCATTGCCCTCCAGATTGGAGAATTTGCCGGTATAGTCTCGGACCTCGCCGACGCCGATGACCAGCGCCTTCGCCTTTGTGGGAAGCTGCGTGGAAAAGCAGGCGAACACCGGGTCCATCGGTGTGCGATTGTCACGCACCGGCGGCCCGACCGGCTGGGCGGCTTCGCCGGCCGCCAGTTGTTCGGTGTGGATCGAGGCGCAGGCCGTCAGTGAGACGGCCACCATGGCGACGGCGGTGAAACGGGCGGCACCGATCATCTCGCACCGCCGAAGCTGCAAGCGCTCGAACCGGAAACGCTGGAGTGCTGCGATCCGCTGTTGGTCTGGGTTGAATTGAGCGCCTGGGTCGGGCTGCCGCTCACCGAAGCGGAGGCCGATCCGGTAACGCCGGCAGAGACGGCGCCGCTGTTGCTCTGCCAGCTTCCGGCGCGGCCCGTACCCCGACCATTCAGCACCGTGTCGGAATTGTTGCCGGTGGCGAGCGCGGTCGGACCACTGACCGAGGGCGAATTGGCGATCGCGCTCTGCGATCCCTCGTTGCCGACCGAGGTGGCGGTGACGCCGCAATTATACTGGCGGTCGATATTCGTGGTGTAGCTGGGCGCCTGATAGAAGCCGCCGCGCCGCTTCTCCATCAGGTCGAGGACGATCGCTTGATTGGCACGGTCGGCGGAGGTGCGGAACTGCCAGCCATAGCTTTCGCCGTAATTGTTGGCGTGCGCCGGTGCGGCGAGCATGGTGGAAGCAATCAGGACGGCGGCAAGGCGATGGCGGCCTCCCGTAGAATGGGATGGGGTCATTGGTCAGACTTTCGGGACGAGGACGGATCGGTCGCACGGCGGGCTTTCGCGAAGCCGCGATCGGTGGCGATGAACCGCTCCAGCATGGGGACGATGAGTTTTGTCGGCTCGATCGGAGAACCGCCGTCGGCCAGCAAACGCCCGTAATCGGTCAGATCGCGGTGCAAGGCGGCGGGCAGTTCGACCGTGACCTTGACCGGCTTGTCATCGGCGATCGGGCCGAGCTTGAGCTTGCTCATGGCGCGCTCCCGTAAGGTTCGAGCACGAGATCGCGGGTGACGATCACGCGGACCGGGAAGCCGGGGCGGATGGTGAGCGTCGGGGCGATGTCGAGCTGGCGGCCGACCACCTGCCGTCCGACCTGGCTCACGCTGTCGGATGCGCCCTGACGCAACGCGCGGGCGATCTCGCTCTCGTCACCGGACGATCCCGCCTGGCTGCCGATGCTGAGCAGGGTCGAAAGTGCTGCGGCCTTGAACAGCTCGCTCCAATGATAATCGACGCCATCCTCAAGACCGGCATAACCTTGCGGGTCCGTGCCGGGCTGGCGCTCCAGCACGATCGAGCGGCCGTTCGGGAAGATCAGCCGATTCCAGACGAGCAGGATGCGGCGCTGTCCGAAGCCGACGCCATTGTCGTACTGGCCGATGACACGGGTGCCCTGCGGGATCAGCAGGATGCGGCCGGTCGGGCTATCATAGATGTTCTCCGTCACCTGCGCAGTGATCTGGCCGGGCAGATCAGAGCGGATGCCGGTGATGAGGGCGGCGGCGATCACCGCCCCGGCCTGAAGCACGTTCGGCGATGCGGGGGCCGCGACGCGATCGGGCGAGACCGTGCGCTTGTCGGGCGTTTGGTTGAGGAAGGCGAGCTGACGGTCCTGCGCCGAGGGTGTCGCCGGCTGCGGTGCCAGGCCGAGGCTGGCGAGGTCCGGCATGGGCGCTGCGGAAGGCGTGGAAGCCCCCGGTGTCGCCTTGTGTGTCTCGGTCGGGGCGAACAGCTTCGCCAGCCGTGCGGCCTCCAGCTCCTGCAAGCGGCGCTGCTCCTCCGGGCTGGGACCGGCGGGCATCGGCGTCGTCATCGCCGGCGGCGTGACGGGCTGGCCGCGGTTCTGCGCGTCGAGCATGGGGCGGCCGAGATCGCCGGGCAGCGGCGGGCCGAGCACCGGGCCGGTATAGTCCTTCGGCAGACCGTTCAGCCCGTCCGGCGTCGTCCGGTTATCGGTGGAATAGAGTTCCTCGCTCTTGCCGCCGCCATGGCCGACCTGAAGCGCATAGATCAACGCTCCGCCGACGCCCATGCTGGCGACGACACCCAGACCGGCTAGCACCTTGCGCGACAGGCGGGTGACGCGCGGCGGCTCGGACCTCAGTCGCATCGGCGCGACCGGCTCGCCGGTCAGCGGCTGGGCGTCGTCGCCCCCCGCATCGGTCGGACGCGGAGCATCCGGCTCGCGGCCTTCTTCCTTATAGGGATCGGCGGCGCTCATGATGCCGGCCTTCCGTCGGTGCGGGAGATACGGACGCGCTTCTGGCTGCGGTCGGCGCCGAAACGCAGTTCGGCGGCGGCGAACAGCCGATCGATGATCATGTAGTTGCCGCGCACGCGGTAGTTCACCAGTTCGGAGGTCGCGCCTTCCGGCCCGACGACGAACAGCGGCGGCATCTCGCCCTGGCCGATACCGCGCGGGAATTCGATGAAGACCTGCCGGCCGTCATCGAAGGCGCGCAGCGGTTTCCACGGGGCACGGTCGCCCGACACTTCGTAGCGGAAATTGACGCGGGACAGATCGACCCCGGTCGAGATCGGCTGCTGGGCTTCTGCCTGTGCATTCTGGCGTCGCAGCGCGATGAGTTGGTCCTGCGGGTACTGCCAGGACACCGAGGCCATATAGGTCCGCTCGGTCGAGCGCAGTTCCATATGATAGGTGCGCAGGTTCGTGTTGATGACGAGATTGGTCATTAGTTCGGGCCGGGTCGGCTTGACGAGGATATGGACCTGCTTGCCCGCGCCAGCGCCGCTCTCGGTATCGCCGATGATCCAGCGCACCGTGTCGCCGGCGGCGACCGGGCCGGAACCGACCAGCGTTTCGCCCGGTTGAAGCGCGATGTCGGTGATCTGCCCGACAGCGGTGTAGACCTGATAAAGCGCCCCTTGCGTGAAGGGATAGACCTGCATGGAGTTGATGAAGCCGTCGCGGACAGGCTGGATGCGCGCGGCGGCATTGGCCTGATTGACGCGGGCGGCAGGATCGACCGGCTCGGGTGTTTGGCGCGAGGCTCCCACCGGCTTCATCTGGCCGGGCAGCGGCAGAGGCTTGGGCAGTTCGACCACGGTGACGGGCGCTGGCGGATCGACCGTCTGCACGGCGGGCGCCGCGTCGTCATAGGCGATGTCGGGCGGCGGGGTCGTGGTCGCACAGCCGGCGAGCGCCGTGGCGGAGAGCAGCACGACCGCATAGGCGGATTTACGGAGAGACGGGAATACGGGAGTGCGTGCCGCCGGACGTCCGGCGGTCGGATGAGACGGCCGGATCATTGTCCAAGCTCCTTCGACCAGTTGATGGCGTTGACGTAGATGCCGAGCGGATTGGCCCGGAGTTTTTCCGCATCGCGCGGGGTCTGGAGCGCGATCGTCAGGATGGCGGACCAGCGTTCGGTGCTGGCGAGTGCGCCGTCCTGATAGCGGCGCTCAATCCAGGCGACGCGGAAACTGTCGGGCGACGCCCGGATCACGCTGGAGACTTCGACGGCCACCTGCTGCTTGCCGACCTTGGTGAAGGGGTCGTTGGCGCGGGCGTAATCGTTCAGCGCCAGCGCGCCAGCCTGCGTGGTAAAGTCGTAGGCGCGCAGCCAGTTTTGGCGGACGATGATGGCGTCGGCGGGGATCGAGCGGACCTGCTCGATGAAGCGCGCGAGGTGGAAGGCGATCTGCGGATCGGTCGGCCGGTAGTCAGCGATGGCGGGGGCAACCGCCTGCGCCTGTCCGAGCTTGTCGACCTGCACCACCCACGGCACGATCGAGCCGCTGGTCGATTGCCAGACCAGCGCGGCGGACAAGCCCGCCGAGAGCGCCAGCGAACCGAAGGCCATGAGCCGCCAGTTCTTCGCCTGCACGCGGGCGGAACCGATGCGGTCGTCCCAGACCTGGCTCGCGCGTTGATAGGGCGTCTCGGGCTGGGGTGATTTGCCGTAATGGGTGGCGGGTCGCTTGAAGATGGACATGGATCAGTCGCTTTCGGAGAGATTGACGGAAGAGCCGCCGCCATGGGCGTCGCCGGACTTGACGGCGTGGGCGGCGGCCTGGACGCCGTGGGAGAATTTCTGGGAGCGCTGCATCCGCTTCGCCCAGGCGGGCGGGCTGCCGGCGGCGGATGCGGACGGTGCGTCAGGGGCTGAGGCGGCGTCGGCCTCTCCGCCGATCGTGCCAGCAGTCGAAGAGCCGCCTGTCACCTCGAACGCGCCGCGCGCACCGGACTGGTAGCTCTGCTTGAGGCTGTCGGCGGCGCGACCAGCGGCCTTCTTCAGCGGCGAGACGGCGGCTTGCGCGCCAGTCGAAGCGACATTGCCGAGGCCGGATGCGACGACGGATGCGCCGGACTGACCGGCCGCGCCGAGGCTGTAGGCGGCGGAAGCGCCACCCGCGAGCGCAGCCCCGCCACGGGCGGCGGCAGCGGCGCCTCCCGCCAAGGCCGCTCCACCGGATGCGACGGCGCCGATGGCCGCACCGCCTGCCGCGACCATGCCGCCGGCGGCGAGGCCCGTGCCGATCGCCGCGCCGGCGCCAAGCTGCGGGCCGCCGGAAACGAGACCGTTGGCAATGCCGGGACCGAAGATGCCGAGGCCGAGAAGGGAAAGAGCCGCGAGCACGATCGCCATCGCATCGTCGATGGTCGGCGTCGCACCGCTGAAGCCCTTGGTGAACTCGGAAAACAACGTCGAGCCGATGCCGATGATGACGGCGAGCACCAGCACCTTGATGCCGGACGAGATGACGTTGCCGAGCACGCGTTCGGCCATGAAGGCGGATTTGCCGAACAGGCCGAAGGGGATCAGCACGAAGCCGGCGAGCGTCGTCAGCTTGAACTCGATCAGGGTGACGAAGAGCTGCACGGCCAATATGAAGAAGGCGAGCAGGATCAGCGCCCAGGCGAACAGCAGGCAGGCGATCTGGATGAAGTTCTCGAAGAACGACACCCAGCCCATCAGGTCGGAGATGGAATCGAGTAGCGGGCGACCCGCATCGAGGCCGGTCTGCGCCACCTTGCCGGGACGCATCAGGTCGGAGACCGAGAACCCTGTGCCGCTGGCCTTCAGGCCGAGGCCGGCAAAACTCTCGAAGACGATGCGGGCAAGGTTGTTCCAGTTGCCGATGATGTAGGCGAAGACGCCGACGAACAGCGTCTTCTTCACCAGCCGGGCGATGATGTCCTCGTCGGCGCCCCACGACCAGAACAGCGCCGCCAGCACCACGTCGATGACGATCAGCGTGGTGGCGATGAAGGCCACCTCGGGTTTGAGCAGGCCGAAGCCGCCGTCGATGTAGCGGGTGAAGACTTCGAGGAAATGGTCGATGACGCCGGTGCCCTGCATGTCAGCGCGCCTCCAGGTCGATGGGCGCATCGGCCGGCATGGACTCCTTGCGGATCGGATCAGCGGCTGGGTCCGGCGCGGATGGGAACAATGTCGTCGGCGCGCCCGGCGCATCGGGTGCCGATGTGCTGATCTCGCTGCCCTGTTTCAGGAAGCGGTCGCGGTTCTGTGCCCATGCCTTCAGACAGGCCGGATCACGGGTGGCGGCCTCGCCCATGTCGCGGCAGCGGCGCAATATCGGCCGCGACGGTGCGGTCTGCGCATCGAGGTCGGGCCGGAGGATACGCACCTCCGGTTCATCAGGCTTGCGCGTCATCTCGATCGCGGTGGCAGTGATGGCGACGCCGACGAAGACGACGGCGCCGATCCGGGCGAGCATCTTGCCGTCCATGGCGTCGCTCCCCTCAATTGCCGCTGTTCGGGAACATCCGGGCATTGCCCGGCTGATAGCCCGCGCCCGGTGTCAGGAAGCGGCGGCGCTGCTCGCGGCCCTGTTCCGCGGCAGCGGCACGTTCGGCATCGGTCAGCGCCTGCGCCCGACCGTTGGCGGCGACGACGGCGGTGAGATCGGCGAGCTGCTGGGCCTGAAGGGCGAGAAGCTGGTTGCCGGCCTGGGCCGCCTGCAACGCGCCGGTGGCGCCCTGGCTGGCCCCGACCAGCCGTGACATCTCCGTGCGGTTGGTGTCGATATTGCCGACGACGGTGGCCTGCACCTTCATCGCGTCCTGAAGACCGCCGACCGTGTTCTGCCAGCGCGAGCGGGCGTCGGCGACAAGCTGCTTGTCCGACGCCGACATCGAGACATTGGCGTATTTCTGGGAAAAGACCTGATCGATCTGCTTCACGTCATAGGCGATGTTCTGCGCCTGTTGCAGAAGCTGTTGGGTCTTCTGCACCGACTGCTGAATCTGCTGAAGCGACGAGATCGGCAGGCTCGCCAGATTCTTCGCCTGGTTGATGAGCATCTGCGCTTCGTTCTGAAGCGAGGTGATCTGGTTGGTGATCTGCTGGAGCGCGCGGGCCGCCTGTATGACGTTTTGCGCATAGTTCGATGGGTCGAACACGACGATGGCGTGGGCCGGTGTCGCCACCAGTGTCGTCAACACTGGCGCGGCGATGATGGGAGTGGTCAAGAGCGCGGCAGCGAGCCGCGCCGCGCGGGTGCGGCGGAAAGTCATGGCAGTGTCTCCAGATTGGTGAGGTTGGGGATGAGATCGGCAGCCCATTCGACGCCACGATGGCGCAACCAGGCGGCGAGGAAGCCTTCCGAGCCGTGTTCGGCCATGACGGCTGCGATGGCAGCCTGATCGGTCTTGGAGGATGCGGCGCAGAGCGCCAGCGCCACCTCCGACAGGCCCAGCTCGAACAGCCGGTTGCCGCGCCGCGACTGGCAGTAATAGTCGCGCTTCGGCATGGCCCGCGCGAGGATCTCGATCTGCCGGTCGTTGAGACCGAAACGGCGGTAGATGGCGGTGATCTGCGGCTCGATCGCCCGTTCGTTGGGAAGCAGAAGCCGGGTCTGGCAGCTCTCGATGATGGCAGGCGCGATCGCGCTGCCGTCGATGTCGGATAGCGACTGCGTGGCGAAGATCACGCTGGCGTTCTTCTTGCGCAGCGTCTTCAGCCATTCGCGGAGCTGGCCGGCGAAGCCCTCGTCGTCCAGCGCGAGCCAGCCTTCATCGACGATGATGAGGGTCGGCGACCCGTCGAGCCGATCTTCGATGCGGTGGAACAGATAGGGGAGCACGGCGGGTGCGGCGTCCGTGCCGATCAGCCCTTCTGTCTCGAACGCCTGAACGGTCGCGGTGCCGAGATGTTCGGCCTCCGCATCGAGCAAGCGGCCCCAGGCACCCCCGACACAGTAGGGACGCAGCGCCTGCTTGAGGTCGTTCGACTGGAGCAGGACGCAGAGGCCGGTGATGGTGCGTTCCTCGACCGGCGCGGAGGCGAGCGAAGTCAGCGCCGTCCAGAGATGCTCTTTCACCTCCGGGGTGATGGCGACGCTCTCGCGGATCAGGATGGCGACGATCCAGTCGGCCGCCCAGGCGCGTTCGGCGGTCTGTTCGATGCGGGCAAGCGGTTGCAGCGAGACGGAGGTTTCCGATCCGTCCGTCAGCCCGCCGCCGAGATCGTGCCAGTCGCCGCGCATGGCGAGGGCTGCGGCCCGAATGCTGCCCCCGAAATCGAAGGCAAAGACCTGCGCGTTTCGGTAACGACGGAACTGAAGCGCCATCAGCGCCAGCAGCACCGACTTGCCCGCGCCGGTCGGGCCGACAACGAGCGTATGCCCGACATCTCCGACGTGAAGGGAAAACCGGAACGGGGTCGAGCCTTCGGTCTTGCCGAACAGCAGGGGCGGTGCACTGAAGTGCTCATCCCGTTCCGGCCCCGCCCACACCGCTGAAAGCGGGATCATGTGGGCGAGATTGAGCGTGGAAATCGGCGGCTGCCGGACATTGGCGTAGACGTGGCCGGGCAACGATCCGAGCCAGGCATCCACGGCGTTGATGGTCTCTGCCATCGCCGTGAAGTCGCGGCCCTGAATGACCTTCTCTACGAGGCGTAGTTTCTCGTCGGCGATGCGGGGATCATTGTCCCAGACCGTTACCGTCGCCGTGACATAGGCGATGCCGGCATAGTCGGCACCGAGTTCCTGAAGCGCGAGATCGGCATCCGCCGCCTTGTTCGACGCATCCGTGTCCACCAGCACGGATTGCTCGTTGGTCATCACCTCCTTGAGGATCGCGGCGATGGACTTGCGCTTGGCGAACCATTGCCGCCTGATCTTGGTCAGCAGCTTCGTGGCGTCGGTCTTGTCGAGCAGGATGGCGCGAGTGGACCAGCGATAGGGGAAAGCCAGCCGGTTCAGTTCGTCGAGCAGGCCCGGTGTCGTCGCGGTCGGAAATCCGGTGATGGTCAGCACGCGCAGATGCTGATCGCCCAGGCGCGGCTCCAGCCCGCCGGTCAGCGGCTGATTGGCGAGCAGCGCGTCGAGATAGATCGGGGTTTCGGGGACGCGTACACGGTGCCGGTGCGTGGACACGCAGCCATGCAGATAGGTCAGCGTCTCGCTGTCATCAAGCCAGCGGCATTCCGGCATGAAGGCTTCGATCAGGCGCAGGAGCCGGTCGGTGCGGTCGGCGAAACCCGACATCACCTCGTTGGGATCGATGCCGGTCTTCTCGCGGCCCTCATAGAGCCAGGTTTCTGCGCGCGCGGCGTCCTCGGCGGGCGGCAGATAGGTGAAGGTCAGGAAATAGCTGGACTCGAAATGCGCGCCCGCTTCCTCGAAATCCGCCTTGCGCTCGGCATCGATCAAAGCGGAGGCGGAATCCTGGAACAAGCTGTTCGGATAGGTCGCGGCGGCATGGCGCTGCGCTTCGACGAAGATCGCCCAGCCAGAACCGAGACGGCGGAAGGCGTTGTTCAAGCGCCCGGCGACGGCGACCAGTTCGGCCGGCACGGCGCTGTCGAGGTCCGGCCCACGGAAGCGAGCTGTCCGCTGAAAACTGCCGTCCTTGTTCAAGACGATGCCGGCGCCGACCAGCGCCACCCAGGGGAGGAAGTCGGCGAGCCGTGCGTTTTTGTTACGGTATTCGGCAAGGTTCATCATCGCGCGGCTCCCTGTCAGACCGTGAGGTGCGCGGGGATGCGCAGATGGCGGCGGCCGACCTCGACGAAGAGCGGATCGCGCTTCGCCGCCCAAACCGCCGCGAAATGGCCGATCACCCAGATGGCGAGGCCGACCAGCCACAGGCGCAGGCCGAGGCCGACCGCGCCTGCCAGCGTTCCATTCATGATGGCGATGGCGCGCGGCGCGCCGCCGAGCAGGATCGGCTCGGTCAGTGCCCGGTGGACCTGCACTGTGAAGCCCGGAACCTCGCTCCCCTGATCGACGACGCCCGCCATCAGACCAGCGCCCCGCCGCCGAAGGAGAAGAACGACAGGAAGAACGAGCTTGCCGCGAAGGCGATCGACAGGCCGAACACGATCTGGATCAGACGGCGGAACCCGCCCGACGTATCGCCGAAGGCCAGCGCCAGACCCGTCGAGATGATGACGATCACGGCAATGATCTTAGCGACCGGGCCTTCGATCGACTGGAGGATTTGCTGGAGCGGCTGTTCCCACGGCATCGACGAGCCGGAGGCGTGGGCGGGCACGGCCGTCAGGATGCTGACGACGGCGACCGAGGCCGACAGGGTGAGATGGTGGCGCATCACGCGCAGGCGCTGGATCATGGACGATCTCCTTCGGGGTTGAGGTTGGGGGCTTGGGAGGTGGAAATCGGGTCGCCGTCGTCCCCGGAAACCGGAGTGCTGACGGCGGGCACGACGCGGTAGTCGCCGTCAGGGCCAAGACCCTCAACGCGGGCGAGTTCGGACAGGCGGCGGGCCGAGCCACGGCCGGAAAGGACAGCGACGAGATCGATCGTCTCGGCGATCAGCGCGCGCGGGACGGTGACGACGGCTTCCTGAATGAGCTGTTCCATGCGGCGCAGCGCACCGATGGCGCTGCCGGCGTGGATCGTGCCGACCCCGCCCGGATGACCGGTGCCCCATGCCTTCAGGAGATCGAGCGCTTCCGCGCCGCGCACTTCGCCGATCGGGATACGATCGGGACGCAGTCGCAGCGATGAGCGCACCAAATCGGAGAGCGACGCCACGCCATCCTTGGTCCGCATGGCGACGAGGTTGGGCGCTGCGCATTGCAGTTCGCGCGTGTCCTCGATGATGACGACGCGGTCGGCGGTTTTCGCCACCTCGGCGAGTAGCGCATTGGTCAGCGTGGTCTTGCCGGTCGAGGTGCCGCCGGCGACGAGAATGTTGGCGCGCGATGCTACGCCCTCACGCAGCGCCTCGGCCTGGGCCGCCGACATGATCCCGGCCGCGACGTAATCGTCGAGGGTGAACACCGCGACGGCGGGCTTGCGAATGGCAAAAGCCGGGGCCGCGACAACCGGCGGCAACAGCCCCTCGAACCGCTCTCCCGTCTCCGGCAGTTCGGCCGAGACGCGCGGGTTACCCGCATGAACCTCGGCGCCGACATGGTGGGCGACCAGGCGCACGATGCGTTCGCCATCGGCAGGCGACAGGCGTTCGCCCGTATCGGACAGCCCTTCGGAAAGTCTGTCGATCCAGATGCGGCCATCCGGGTTCAGCATAACCTCGACGACGGCAACGTCTTCCAGAAACCGGGCGATGGCCGGACCGAGCGCCGTGCGCAGCATCCGCGCGCCGCGTGCCAGACCTTCCGAATTGTGATGCGAAACCGCCATTCGATCCCCGATCTCGCCGGGGAGAAACACACGGTCCCCGGACGGGGATGATTAAAAGAGCCGGAAATCAGGTCGGTTCAACAACTATCGAATGTCGTGCGGGGATCGGCGAGAAAAGGCGGCAATCGGCGGGATTGAATATTTGCCGACTACCGCCATCAGCCCTTCATGATTGTGAATCACCACTGCCATTTCGCCGTGCATCAATGTCACGCGACAGGTCTTTGAGGAACCGATCGCCGGTCGCGAGTTTCCGGCCGAGCGTGTTGAGGAATTTCGTGAACCGTTCCCCGCCCTTCGCCTTGGCCGATGCGTGGGCACTCTCGGGAAGCGGTGGTGTGATGGTCATCCAGTATTCGACGAACAGCGAGAGCGTCTCACCGAGGATGGCGAGGTCTTCGTCCAGCCCGTCGATCTGGCGACCGATCCGGTCCATGCGACGGGCGAACACCGCCTCCAGCCGTTCGGAGGCGTCGGCGGACAGGAAGGATGCGACGGCGGCTTCGATGACAGCGGACTTGGAGATGTTGCGGCGGAGCGCCAGCGCCTCGACCTTCTTCAGAAGATCGGGATCGAAATAGACGTTCATGCGGGTCTTGGTCTGCATGACCGCCATCCTCACAGGTCGATGCCGTCAGCCGGGTCCATCGTCGCCTGCCGGGCGACCGACGTGACCTGAAGGCGGAGGCGGCGGGCTTTCGCGGCGTCGATGTCGGGATCGTCGTCGAGCACGTCGAACTCGTTGAAGGTCGAAGGCTCGGGCGGCGCGATTTCCTCGTGCTCGGGCAATTCCGGCTCACGGCGGATACCCGCATTGGCTGGATCGACGACGCCGCCGCTCCCGTCACCCGGTGCGGCGCCTGCCGACGTGGACGGGATCGCCAGCGCCGACCAGTCATCAGCGGGCTGCTTCGCCGGACCTTTTGCCTCAGCCAGCTTCGGCGGAGGCAGGATGCGCTCCATGAACCGGGCGTCCTCGTAATAGCGCGCCTTCTTCGCCCGCACCGGCGGCACGCCCGCGACCAGCAACAGTTCATCGGCGGGCAGAAGCTGCATGACCTCGCCGGGGGTCAGCAGCGGCCGGGCCGTCTCCTGCCGCGACACCATGAGATGCCCAAGCCAGGGCGACAGCCGGTGGCCGGCATAGTTGGTGGAATCGCGCATTTCCGTCGCGGTGCCCAGCGCATCCGAGACGCGCTTAGCGGTGCGCTCGTCATTGGTGGCGAAGGCGACTCGCACATGGCAATTGTCGAGCACACTGTTGTTCGCGCCATACGCCTTCTCGATCTGGTTGAGGCTCTGCGCGATCAGGAAGGATTTAATGCCATAGCCCGCCATGAAAGCGAGCGCGCTTTCGAAGAAGTCGAGGCGGCCGAGTGCGGGAAACTCGTCGAGCATCAACAAGAGACGATGGCGGTTGGACGATGTCTTCAGGTCTTCGGTCAGCCGCCGCCCGACCTGATTGAGCAGCAGGCGGATCAGCGGCTTGGTGCGGTTGATGTCGGAGGGTGGCACAACGAGATAGAGGCTGACGGGCTTTTCGCCCGCGACCAGATCGGCGATGCGCCAGTCGCACCGCGCCGTCACCTTCGCCACCACGGGATCGCGATAGAGACCGAGGAACGACATGGCGGTCGAAAGCACGCCCGACCGTTCGTTGTCGCTCTTGTTCAGAAGTTCGCGCGCCGATGACGCGATCACCGGATGAACGCCGGCTTCGCCCAGATGCGGTGTGTTCATCATCGCGCGCAACGTCGCCTCGACGGGGCGCTTGGGGTCGGAGAGAAAATTGGCGACGCCAGCGAGAGTCTTCTCCTTCTCGGCGTAGAGAACGTGGAGGATCGCACCGACCAGCAACGAATGGCTGGTCTTTTCCCAATGGTTGCGCTTGTCGAGCGCGCCTTCGGGATCGACGAGGATGTCGGCGATGTTCTGCACATCGCGGACTTCCTTGTCGCCGCGCCGCACCTCCAGCAGCGGATTATAGGCCGACGAAGCCGGATCGGTCGGATCGAACAGCAGCACGCGGCCATGCTTCGACCGGAAGCCGGCGGTCAGCCCCCAATTCTCGCCCTTGATGTCGTGGACGATGACCGAACCGGGCCAGGTCAACAGCGTCGGCACCACAAGGCCGACGCCCTTGCCCGATCGGGTCGGGGCGAAGCACAGCACATGCTCGGGGCCGTCATGGCGCAGATAGTCGTGGTCGAGGCGGCCGAGCAGGACGCCATCGGGGTCGAGCAGCCCGGCCGCCTTGATCTCTTCCGGTTCCGCCCATCGCGCCGATCCGTATGTTGCGACGGTCTTCGCCTGCCGGGCGCGGATAACGGACATGCCGATCGCAACGGCGATGGCGATGAAACCGCCCGATGCCGCGACGAACGCACCCTCGACAAAGATCGAAGGCGCATAGGCATCGTAGCAATACCACCACCAGAAGAAGATTGGAGGATAATAGACCGGCCAACCCGCCGCCTCGAACCAGGGCGGCCCAAGCTGCGCCTGAAACCCCAACCTATAAGCAACCCATTGCGTCGCCGCCCAGGTCGTTAGCAGGACAATGGTGAACACGAGGGCGATCTGCCCCCAGAGAATCTGGCCTCCGCGCATACAGGCTCCGATCGGCAAAAGAGACGGAGCCGATCAGAGAATAGCCGTTCCGACCACAAGCAACAGCAATTCCGAAGCGTGCGGGTTTCGGATACCATGGCGAAGAAAAAGGACGGTCAGTGCCGTGTCGATCGCGCCTCGGCCGCCGCCTGTTCCAGTATCTTGCGATAGCCGACGCCGGTCATCCATTGCGCGCGGGCGAGATGGCTCTGCCAGCATGTCCGGGTCCGCTCGGTTTCCGTGACCGGATCACGATGCAGAACGATCCGCGCCACCTCCTGCCAATCGGCGCCGTCCGCCTCGGCGTCGAGCAGGCGTAGATAGGTCACGAAATGCTTCTCGTCATAGATCGTGATATCCGGCCCGGTTGGGGCCAGATCATCGACATCGGGATCGAGTTCGGGGCGCACGCGCATCCTGCGGTTCTCCTTTCGGCACCGCGACGGCGTTTCACGCTTTACCGCAAATCGCTCTCGAATACGAGCGACCGACCGGATGTTTCCTTTACCGCGGCAAGCAAGGTGTCGTCTGCGGACAATAATCCTCCTTCAGTTACCACAAGAATCGACGAATCGGAACGATCATTCCTAGAACGATCGTTCCGACGCAGGTTCCTGTGCAGCCATGGACCTGAAAGAGGTCATGGCGGTCAATCTGCGTCGGATGCGTCATGACAGAGACATGACGCAGGAAGAGCTGGCCGACCGTGCAGCACTAAGCGCACGCTATATCGGCGCGATCGAACGGGCCGACGTGTCGGCCAGCGTCACGGTATTGGGGCAGATCGCCGAGGCGCTCGCGGTCGAACCCGGCGAATTGTTGAAAGCGTCACCCCGCTCGGGCTGACCGCCCCATCTGCGCGGCGAGGTCTAGCAGGTTCATGAGCGCCGGGCTGCGGTTGTGCGGCGACCAGATGGCGCTGAACCGGGCCTGTTCAGTCTCGTCGGCGATCGCGCGCAGCACGATGCCGGGGACGTTCATGTGCCGTGCGGTCTCGCTGACGAGGGTCACGCCTTCGCCGCTTGCGACCATGTGCATCAGCGTATCGCGGCCGACATCGCGACGCTGAACATGCGGAGATCGCCCGCGCTCGGCGATGCGCCGGACAATATGCTCGAAGAGCTGCGGCCCGCCTCCGGCGGTTCGCACCAAGAATGTCTCCGGCGCGAGGTCAGACCATGTGATGCTATCGCTCATCGCCAAGGGATGAGCCGCGGGCAAAGCGATTAGATAAGGCTCGCTCCAGAGCAGTCGGGAATGGCAGTCCGGCGCGTCGACCGGATCGAGCACCAACGCCACGTCAAGCTTGCCGTCGCGCACCAGAGCTACCGTCTGCGCGGAAGGGCCTTCCGTGACGATTTGCTCGACATCGGGATGTTCAGCACGGAAACTTGCGCGCAGATCAGCGAGGAAGCCGCCCGCAATAGACGAAATGAGACCGATGGCGAGTTGCCCGGTCGCACCGGAGGAAATTGCTCCGGCGGTTCGGATGGCATGGTCGAGATGGTCGATCCCGGTCGCGACCTCGGCGACGAAACGGCGTCCGGCTTCCGTCAGCCGAACGCCGCGATGACGCCGCTCGAACAACAAGATGCCCAGTGTTTCCTCCAGCGCCTTGATCCGGGCGCTGACGCTCGATTGCGTCGTGCCCAGCACATTCGCCGCATGGTGAAAGTTCAGATGCTCCGCGACTGCAAGAACGTGCAGAAGAGAGACCATCGGTATCCGACCGCTGGCGACGCCCGGAATATCAGAAACGCGGCACGTCCTACGCATCTTATTTGTGCCTTGCTGAATCGTCAGGGCGCACCTGCTCGGGTCGCCCGACCTATGAGGGTAAAAGCGATGCTCGCGCCCGCTACGGCCACACAGACCAGTGCGAAGCCACAGACGCCGACCCAGCCATGGGATGCCCAAACGATCCCGGCCCCGGCACTGCCGATAGCGCCGCCCGCGAAGGTGAAGGCCATGTAGATCGTGTTGAGACGGCTGCGGATGTCCGCGCCAAGGGCGAAGATACGAGCCTGATTGGCAATCTGCCCGGCCGATAGGGCGAAGCTCAGGAGGTTTGCGCCGATGACCAGCGCGAGATAGTCGTCCGATCGGAAGATGACGAGCGCCAGACTGATCGCCGCTAGAACGATCGCACCGTTGCTCACCCGGTCCTGTCCGAACCGATCGATCAATCCGCCGGCGAACAGCGAAGCCAGCCCGCCGATCCCGCCCCACAGCGCGAAATAGCCGACGCCGGCAAGGTCGAGATCGAACGGAGGCTGTCCCAGGCGGAACGGGATGGTGGTCCAGAAGGCAGAGAAGGCCGCGAAGATCGCCGCACCAAGAAGGCACGACAGACGCAGCGCCCTTTCGCGGCGGAGCAATCCCCAGAGAGACCCCAGCAGGGCGAGATAGGGCGTCGCTGCCGGGACGATGCCGCGCCGTGGCAGCACGGCCGGCAGAATGACGGCCGACGCCGCCATCAGCCCGGCCGCAACCAGATAGACGGGCCGCCATCCGAAACTGTTTGCCCCCACCCCCGCCAGGGTGCGGGACATGAGGATGCCGAGCACGAGGCCCGTCTGCACCGCCGCGATGACACGGCCGCGCCGTTCAGGGCGGGTCAGTCCGGCGGCCAGCGGCAGCCAGCGCCGCCGCCACGCCGATGAGCAAAATGCGGACGAGAGAACGCGGCTCGTTCCGGTCGCCCAGCGGCACGACGAGCAGGATGCCGAGGGCATAGCCGAGCTGCGACAGCGTGGCGATCAGGCCGGCATCGCGCGGGCTGACGCCGAAATCCGCCGCGATGGCCGGAAGCAGCGCCTGATTGAAATAGACATTGGCCACGGTGAGTGCGGACGCGATCGCCATGATGACGATCGCGGGCGCTCCCAGTTCGCGGACGGAGGGCGCCTCGGTCATGCGGCGGCTCCATCCATGCCGGAAAGAACCTGCCCCGCCGCCGTGATCGCGGCCAGTGCGCCCGGGACGCCGGCGACGATGGCGACCTGGATCAGGGTGCCGAAGACTTCCTCGCGGGTCGCACCGGCGCGGATCGCGGTTGGGATGTGGAACTTCAGGACATCAATGCCGGTCGTCCCGAGCGCGGCTCCGGCAGCGATGATGACGAGTTCGCGCGTCTTCAGATCAAGATCGTCGCGGCCGTAGACATCGCCGAACACCCATTCGACGACATAGCGCCCGATATCGGGCGAGCTGTTCTTAAAGTTGTCGAGAAAAGCCTGAGCCGGAAATCCGGTGACGGCGGCGAACCGCTCGCTGCCCTCTCTGAATCGATCATTGGATGGGGATGTGGTGGAAATGGAGTCTGACATCGTGTATCTCCTATGCACTGCACAGTGCAGTGCTGGATTAATTACACTGCACTGTGCAGTGCAGTCAACAGGAGAAGAATGCCTTGTCAGGTCCGCGTTCCCATGCCGGGAAAACCGTTTTGCCGCAGAAGGACACCGTTCGCGCGGAGACGCCGAAGCGGGACGCCATTCTGGACGCGGCGACGCGCGTGTTTCTGGCACACGGTTACGAGGGCGCGAGCATGGACCTCGTGGCGAAGGAATCCGGCGCGGCGCGGTGCACGGTCTATAATCAATTCGAGAGCAAGGAGGCGCTGTTCGCGGCGGCCGTCCAGCGGGTCTGGTGGGATTTTCCGGTGGTGGAGATCACGGCAGACAGGCAAGCCCTGAATGACCCGACCGTGGGACTCGGCCGTCTCGGCAAGGCGATCGTCGATTTCTGGGAACCGCCGATCGCCGTCGCCTTCCTGCGCATGGTCATCAGCGAGGGTACGCGGTTTCCCGACCTGCCGCGCAACTTCTTCGAGGCCGGCAAGGCGCCGGCCATGCGCGCCTTGATCGGCTATCTGAAGCAGATCAATGAGAACGGAACGCTCGCCATCCCCGATGCCGAACTGGCCGCGCGGCAGTTCCTCGGCCTGCTCAACGAACCCCTTCTGTGGCTGCGCGTCGTCGGTGTCGGAGAGGCGCCATCCGCCACCGAGCGCAAGCGCGTCGTCGAGGAAGCCGTTGCGATGATGATGGCGCGGTATAGTCCCGCGAGGAATTGAAGAGCATCAAATCCCCAATCCCCGCTGCCGCCCCAACTGCCAGGACACCGATCCGCTCTGGACGATGCCTGACACCTCGCGATCGAGCTGCCGGTCGATGACGGGCCGCCACGGGACAAGGGTGAACTCGTGGGACTTCTCGACGATGGCGAACTTGCCGCTCGATAGCTGCACGGTCCCGGTGAACTTCCCCGTGACGGTCTCGCCATCGGCGGCGGCGCGGAATGGCAGCGTCTTCTTCGCCGCCAATTCGTCACCGGCACGGGCGACTTCACGCTCCTGAAGCGTGGCGATCAGGTTACGGCGATAGGCGGTGCGGCCATCGACCTGACGGATCGCATCGCCACGGTCGATCAGGGTCTCGCGGCGGCGATCCATCGCCTCGCGAACCTGCTCTCCGAACCCCGACACCGACAGGTCCGATGTACCCGCGCCGACCAGCCAGCGGTCGAGCCAGGTTGCGCCGTCCGATCCGATCTGGCGATCGAGGTCGAAGGTCGAGAGGACGCGGATATTGGCGCGGGCGTTACGCCCCGCGTCATGGGCGGCGACGCGCGCCTCGAAATCATCCGGGATACGCCATTGATCGGCGTCGATCCGCTCGGCGATCCCGGCCCGTCGTAACGC
Source organism: Pseudoxanthomonas sp. Root630 (assembly GCF_001427585.1). Taxonomy (GTDB): domain Bacteria; phylum Pseudomonadota; class Gammaproteobacteria; order Xanthomonadales; family Xanthomonadaceae; genus Pseudoxanthomonas_A. The sequence goes on from NZ_LMGY01000001.1 coordinate 587,867, forward strand.
CTCCAGCCGGCGAACATGGGCATCGACGAAACCCTCATATTCCCCGCCCGGCACGCGGCCCTCGAACCGGGCCTGCTCCAGATGGCGGCTCGGCCGATAGATGCCGTCCTCGGCCATGCCGATGATGGCACGATCGGACGGGCGAGCTGCGCCGTCCGCCGGGCCGATCTCGACGACGCTGCCGATGCGGGCGTCTTCAACGCGGGCCGGATCGATGCCGGAGACATGGTGCGTGCGCCCGTCGATCCCATCGACCACCAGCGTCAGGTTCTCGCCCAACTCGTCGGAAAGATGCTTGTCGATGACGCGCCCGATGATCGGCGTCGCCGGCGCGGCATCGTGAATCTCGAAGCTCATCGGATCGCGCTCGGCGCCCTCGGCCCGGAGCGCCTTCTGCATGGTGCGAACGATGTCGCCACGCTCGCCCATCTCGCGCAGGGTCGGCTCCAGCCTTTCGCTCAATTCCCAGACGCTCGGCGCGTGCTCGGTGGCTAGGCCCATGTCGCCGAGCTTGCCGAGACGGCGCAGGCGCAGGGTTCGGTCGGACTGGCCGCGCAGATCGCCCGGTTCATGGCGCAGATCGATAAAACGGTCATCGGCCTCGGCGATCATCGCCCGGTCGATCCGCGTAAGCCGATCCTGGTCGATCTCGGCCGCGAGTTTGCGGCCCTGTTCGATCTCGGTGACGGGGCCGAGTTCCAGCGCCGCCAGTTCGCTCGCCCGCTCGCGGATGCCATTGGCGAGATAGTCGCCATTGATGACGAGATCCTCGCCCAGCGCATCGCGGCCGTTGACGATGACGTGGACATGCGGATGGCCGGTGTTGTGGTGATTGACCGCGACCCAATCGAGCTTGGTGCCAAGGTCGGTCTCGACCTGCGCCATCAGCTCGCGGGTATAGCCCGTCAGGTCGGCGAGATCGGCGGCGTCCTCGGGCGAGACGATGAAACGGAACTGGTGGCGATCATCCTTGCCGCGATCAAGGAAGGCATCACCATCGGCACGATCCTCGCCCGCCGAATAGAGCTGCCCGCGCTCGCCATCGCGTGACGTGCCGTCGCGCTGGATATAGCGCAGATGGGCGGCCGCCTTGCCGCTCTTGCCCGCGCCCTTGACGAAGCGGGTCTTGATGACGACGCGGCGCATTCCCGGCGCGCTGTGCCGCCAGCCGCCGGCGATGTGGCGGGACTGGACGAAGCTGGCGCCCCGGCCGCGCCGGACGCCCGGTCCCGCGAAGGTATTGTGCTTCGGACCTGCCTTGCCGGACGAGGCCGACTTCGCCGATGCCGAGTGGCGCGAGGATGCCGCCGTGCTCTGCTGGCGGGCGATCTTCTTGACCTGGCTGAAGAAGCTCTTCGTCTGCCCCGCCTTCGGCGCGTCGGAGCGGACGCGGCCGGGCCTTGGCCGGAAGCGGTTGTCGTCGTCGCCACTCATGGCCGATCCGCCCGAAACCGTCGATTTGGGCGCAGAGTGCCGCGAAAAACGCGGCGGATGCTGGCTTTGCCGCGCCTCGCGGCACCATGACGGCCCGGAGACGGTGCCGTCCGGAACAGTGTGCAGACAAGGGCTTGCCCCCCGGATCGGCCCCATAGGGTGCCGCCCGGTTTTATCTTGCCCTCCCGCCTTCCTACCTGTTCTGCCCCTTCTGCTGACGGATGAGACTGTCGCCAGCCCCATCCGCTGCACACTGAAACCTGCCACGCGATCCCGCCGACTACGATCCTCATGGTCGTGATCCGGTGCTCGCCCGCGCGACGAACAGGCCGCCCGACTGCGGCACGATGGCGGAGACATCGCGCACGGGCAGAGCCGGTCCAACATCGTTCGACCGACTCTCGGCCTGCACGCGATCGACAACGGGACCGCGATCCGGCTGCGCGACGAAGAGCGGCGCACGAGTCCATGCCGACTGATCGGCCACCGCGACCATGACAGGCGGGACGGTCACGCCGCTGTCGATGACCGGCGCGATGGCGGCAACATAGGCGCGGGTTTCGGCGGGCAGCGGCCGACCAGACAGCGACGCCTCGTAGCGGCCGGGGCCGGCGTTGTAGGCGGCCAGCATGGCGGTGACGCTGCCGTAGCGGTCGTGCAGTTCGCGCAGGTAAGCCGTGCCCGCGAGGATGTTGTCGCGCGGGTCGTAGGGATCGCTGCCGAGCCGATGCCGGGCGCGCAGACCGGCCCAGGTGTCGGGCATGATCTGCATCAGTCCGATCGCACCGGCCGACGACACCGCGCGCGGATCGCCGGCGCTCTCGGCGCGCAGCACCGCCCTGATCCATGCGACCGGAACGCCGAACCGTTGCGAGGCTTCCGCGATCGGCGCGGCATAGGGATCGGCGGGTGCGCTGCGTTCCGCCGGTTGGGGCTGCGCCACGGCAGCGACGGGCAAAGCGCAGGCGAACAATCCCGCCAGCAGCAGGCGCGCGCATCGGACAGGCACACTGTCTCCGCTGTGATGCCAGCCTGCCAGCGTGCTCGCTACGGTCAAGGGTGCGCGCAAAGCGCCGGCGAAACGCCGCCCTTGACCTTCGATGCGCGCGCCGGCCGACTTGTGGTCGAGCGGGACGAAGGAATGAGACGGCTTTCCCGCGAACAAAGGAATGATCTTGGTCAACGCAATCGCGCGCGCGAACAGACTGACGGATCGCATGATGTCAGTCCTTCCCGTCGCGTTTTGGCAGGCGGCTCCAGTGCAGCGACCATGCGTTGCCGGTGTCGTCGTCACGGAAGAGGTTGGCCCGGACGGGTGCGAGGAAGGCGGGATCGTCGAGAGTGAGCGCGATATAGTCGCCGGCTTTCTCGCCGGTGCGTTTCCAGCCGGCGCCGATCTCCGGCCCGTCCGCGTCGCCGAGATGGACGCGGTAGTCCGGCGCGTTCTCGGCGTCGGACGGCTCGGCCGGAACGACATGGATGTGTCTCAGCAGCGTCAGTGTTTCGATGCGACCGGCAAAGCCGGATGGTTCGCGGGTGAACTGGCCGATTTGCGGCATGGGAAATCTCCGGCGGTGGCGTTGGGATAGCGATCGGCGAGCACCGCTCCCGCCGATCGAAAGCGGGTCAGTGGGTGGCGGCACGCCAGACGAAATGGTCGTCACCGGCTTCGTCGGTGTAGAGCGGCGTCGCCTTGCCGATGACGGTGCGTGCCGGGATCGGCCCGAAATAGCGGCCGTCGAGACTGTCCGGCACGGACGGATTCATCAGGAAGATGTCGCCGTCCGCGATGCGGCGGCAGCCTTGCCAGACGGGCAGTTCGCGGTCGCGCCGGTCGCGGTCGAGTGCATCGCCGAATGGCACGCCATCGACCGTGATCGTGCGACCGGTGCGGCAGACCTCTTGCCCGGAAAGCGCCGCCACATGCTTCATCAGCGGTACGTCGCGACCGATATAGCCGCGCTCCACCATGAAATCGGCGAGCGGCTTGTAGGGCATGACGGCGACCAGATCGCCGACACGAAGATTGCGCGGCGGATCGAGATCGTAGAGGCCGATCGGCACGCTGGCGGAAGCGTTCCAGACCAGACGCAGCGGCGTCGGGATGAAGGACGCGATGGCGATACCCATCACGGAAAAGTACGTCACCATGACATAGCCGAAGCGGGTCATTGTTCGATCTCCCGCCGCTTGAGCCACGCCTGATGGCGATCCGCCGTGTAGGGGCGCGGTTGGTGGCCCGCGCCGATGCGGTTGCCGACGTGTCGCCAGTGGTCCGGCGCGACCTCGCAAGCGTCGATGTCGGCCGCTTCCACCGCGTCGATATGGCGGAGCACCTGTTCGACCTTGGGCCAGCCTTCGATCTTCAGAAGGATGTCGCCGCCAGGACGCACGAAAGGCAGAGTCTGATAGGGTTCGCCGGCCTCCACCGCCCGCACGATGTCGATGCGCGAGATGATGGTGCCGAAGTCGTTGGCCGCCCAGCGGACGAAGGCGAAGATGCTGCCAGCGCGATAGGAGAAGAGACGGCGGCGGCGGTCCTGCACCTGTTCGTGAACCTCTCGGCCGAACCTGATCCAGTTCTCGATCCGCTTCTCGATATGCGTCAGCTCGACATGGGTGAGGCTGTCGGCCGGTAGCGCGGACGGCACGGGGCCGCCCCGCGCGCGGGGAACCGCGGCGGTGGTCATGATGGGTCTCCTTCGGTGGTTGGTGGAAATTCGCGCGCGAGCAGATCGCGCAGCATGTCGGCGACGGTGACGCCGCGCCGGAACGCGGCGATCTTGATCCGGCCGCGCAGCTCGGGCGTCACGTCGATGGTCAGCCGCGCGGTGAAGCCGCCGGCATCGCCGTCGCGCGGCGAAGCGTTCGCCGCCTTGATCCAGTGTTCGGGATCGGCCGGACGGGCGGCGAAGCCCCGGCGGGTCGGGCGCTCGCTCATGGCGCTACCCTCCCGATGCGCAGATGGTCGATCTCATCTGCCTGCGCCGCGATCTCGCGTGCGGCGGGCGTGTCGTCGTCCAGTTCGGACACCAGCCGTCCCGACTGTGCAGCGACGGCGAAGGCGATGCGTTGCCCGATGGTGGCGGCAAGCACCGGCGGATCGTGATCGGCCAGCGTCTCGGCCGTCTCACGGGCGAGCACGGTACGCGCACCGCATCGGTTGAGCACGAAGCGCGCGACCAGTTCGGGCCGGTAGATGCGCGCCTCGGTGATGAGCGCCAGCATTTCCGCCGAGGCCCAGCCGTCAAGCGGCGATGGCTGCACCGGGATCAGCACCAGGTCGGCCGCCAGCAGAGCCGAGCGCATCAGGGCGGCGACACGCGGCGGGCCGTCGATGACGATCACATCGGCGTCTCGCGCCAACTCAGGCGCTTCCCGGTGCAATGTATCGCGGGCCAGGCCGATGACGCCGAACGTGCGGCCCAGCCCCTCTCGGGCGCGCTGCTGCGACCAGTCCAGCGCCGAACCCTGCGGGTCGGCGTCGATCAGGGTGACGCGCTTGCCCCGTCGCGCCCATTCTCCGGCGAGGTTCAGCGCCAGCGTCGTCTTGCCGACGCCGCCCTTCTGGTTGAGGAGCGCGACGATCATGACGACCGCCTGCCGGCGGCACCGGCACCACGGGTCGCGCAGGCGCGCGCCAACAAAGAAGAGTTAGATTCTTTGTTAGACTCTAAGTTAGCAGCCGGATTCCGCGTTTCAGGCCAGAGACTTAACTGCGGTTCGTGCGCCCGAAATCCCGATAGTGCTGCGCCCGAAGTCCCGATACCGTTTGCGCCCGAAGTCACGAGCGTTTCCACACGGTTATACACAGGCACTGTGGATAAACCGGAGGGGCGGATTTGCATCATCTCGCGCCGCCCTTCGCGCCAGATGTCGAGGCGATAGCCGGGCAGCGGCTGGCGGGCGGCAATGCGGCGCAGATCGAGCGCGAAGTCGGAGAGGCGCGCGAGACTGCCCGATTTCTCGTGCAGGTGGGCGACCTCGAACAGCCAGCCATGTTGCTGGTGGCCGGCGTGCTTGCGGGCGACGCGGTAGAGCCAGCGTTCGATGCCGCCGGTCAGCCGGAAATAGGCTGGGTCGATGGTCAGGACCAGCGAACGGTCGATGACGCCGCGATAGAACCAGTCGGGCAGGACGAACTCCATGCCCTCGACGTGGCCGTCGCGGGTGGTCAATTCCTCCCATTCGTTGATCCAGGAGAACTGATGCCGCCGCCAATGCTCGCCGTGACGGATGGTGGTGCGGATCACAGTCGATTGCAGACGGGCGAGCGCGCCCTTCAGCAGGCGGTATTCGCGCGCGCCGGTGGCGCGGCCGACCGCCTGCAAGAGCTGGTAGGGTGTGAAGCGCAGGAAGCGCGAGGTGCGCAGGCCGTGGTTCTCGGCCTCGACGATCTGGCTGGCGGCCCAGATCAGCACGTCGGCGTCCCAGATCGTCGCCATGCCGTGTTCGGGCATCCCGAAGACTTCGACGCGCTGCCCGCCGGCCTCGTAGAGGATCGGCGCGATGCGCCTGGCCTTGGCAAGCGAGAAGAACGGCCGCTCCATGAGATCGCGCTGATCGCGGGGGCTGGCGTCGCCGGTGGCGACCACGAAGGGATCGAGCCGTTCGCGTTCGCTGCCCTCTCCAAGGCGTCTGCGGGCATGATGATCGGCGCCCGGCATTCAGCGGGACGCCTTTTCGGCTGCGGTCAGCGGCCGGGCGGGAAAGACACGGGTGGCAGTCTGCTCCGAGGCGGATTTGCGGATGCCGTCGTCAGTCCACGCCTGAAGGTCATCAACCGAATAGACGATGCGTCCGCCGATCTTGCGATAGGTCGGGCCGGTGCCGTAGGTGCGGTGCTTTTCCAGCGTGCGGATGGAAATGCCGAGGAAGCGCGCCGCATCGGGCGTGCGCAGGTATCGGGGCGGTAGCCCCGTTTTGGGATCAAGCATGATTGGATCTCCGGTCGGGTTCGAGCGGACTACCGAGGGCGGCAGCGGGCTATGGCGAACCCTGGCGAAGAAACGGCGGCTTGCAGCGTGCCGGAATCAGGGGGGTGCGATTTCGGCACCCCCATAGAGATTGCGGCAAAGCCGCGATGTAGCCGCAAAATCACTGGCGAAGGGCAACTCGCTCAATAATATTTGTTGATTATGGGCTTTATTCGGCATAAATTGCGGCCATGGACAACATTGACCGCAAAATCATCGGCCTTCTGGCCCAGGACGCCCGTCGCTCGCTGTCTGATATCGGCAGCGCAGTCGAAATGTCTGCGTCGGCCGTCAACGAACGTATCCGCCGCCTGACGGCAAGCGGCGCGATCCGCCGCACGACCGTCGACGCCGATCCGCAGACATTGGACCTGCCGATCCTCGCTTTTGTCTGGATCGCGCTCGCGCCGGGCACCGACGAGGCCGCGTTCCGCAACTATGCGGCGGCGCAACCGTCCATCGCCGAGTGCCATCACGTCACCGGCCCATGGTCCTATCTGATGAAAATCCACACTGGCTCACTCGCCGGGATCGAGGCGTTTTTGGCCGATATGAAGGGGCACGGGTTCCTCGCCCGCTCCGAAACGATCATCGCCCTGTCTTCGGTCGTGGACGGTCCTTTCATTCTGAAAGAGGGGATGGCCTGATGGACATTCTGTTGTTCGGCAAAAGCCTGCTTCTCGGCCTGGCGGTCGCCGCCCCGCTCGGGCCGATCGGCGCCTTGTGCATCAACCGCACGCTCGAACGCGGCTTTTGGGCGGGTGTGGCCGGAGGTCTGGGAACGGCGCTGGCGGATGCGATCTACGCGAGCCTTGCGGCGATCGGCTTTTCGGCGTTTGCGGCGACACTGGCAATGATCGACGCGCCGTTGAAGCTCGTCGGCGGTCTGTTCATGCTGTGGCTCGGCTGGAAGAGCACGAGGCCGAAGCCTCCGCGCCCGGCGGCGCAGGTCGGCACGCGAGACCTTCTCGGCACGGTCGCGGCGACGTTCCTTCTGACGATCACCAACCCGATGACCATTCTTGCCTTCGCCGCGATGTTCGCTGGCCTCGGGTTGGCCGATGCGCCCGGAGCGATCAATGCTGTTATCGTCGTTGCTGGCGTATTCCTTGGTTCGCTGCTCTGGTGGTTTGTCCTGAGCGGCGGGGTGGCGATGGCACGGCGGCGCTTGCCGGAAGGCTTTGCGGTTTGGGTGTCCAGACTGTCCGGGCTGATCCTGATCGGTTTCGGCCTTTATGCGCTCGGCTCGCTGCTTCACCTTGTAATTCGGTAGGTCACAACAATCGGGAGAACGGCATGGATATTTCGACCTTACTCGCCTTCGCGGCGGCCTTTTTCGTGTTCGCCGCCAGCCCTGGCCCGGACAACATGACCATCGTGGCGCGCACGATCTCGCACGGTGCAGCCTCGGGCATCGCCTATGGTGCGGGAACGGTCGCCGGAATCCTCATCTTTCTGACGCTCGCGGCGTTCGGCCTGTCGATCATCGCCGCCGAAATGGGGATCGTGATGACGATCCTGCGCTACGCTGGCGCTGCCTATCTGATCTGGATGGGTATCAAGCTCTGGACGGCCGAGCCCGTCGTGCCTGACCTGCGACCTGTATCCGAGCGGCGCGGCCTGCTGGCGGTCTTTGCGACGGGCGTAGCCCTCAACCTCGGCAATCCGAAGATGCCGCTATTCTACATTGCGCTGCTGCCAAACGTGGTCGGATCGTCGCTCACGCCCGGCCACATCGCGGCTCTGGCGGCCGTCATTCTGGCCGTCGAGGTGGTCGTGGTCGGGGGGCATGTGATGCTCGCCGGCCGTGCGCGCAGGCTGCTGCGGACGCCGACCATTGTGCGTCGCGTCAACAGGACGGCTGGCGGTGTCATGGTCGGCGCGGGCGTAGCGGTCGTGGCGTCACGATAAGCTCCGGCGCCACGAACATCTCGATAGACGATTTGCGATGTAGTCAGCGCCGACGCGGCAGGTGAACGGGATAGTGCAGCAGTTCGCGATAGCCGCCTCGCATGAGGCGTTCGCCGTCGGCAACCAGGCGGCGCGCCCGGTTCTTGCGGGGATCGGTTTCCCAATCGGCCTTGGCGCCACGAAAGCCGAGCAGGACTTCGGCGATCTGGCGATAGCTCGCGCCGGATAACCGACCGTCGAGCGCCCGCAAGGTCAGGATATGGCGGTCCCGCGTCTGCTGTGGCAACTCGGAACGCCAGTCTCCGGGCGGACGGCCCTGTAACGCGCGCCAGAAGTGCAGCATGGCGGCGACGCGCAATTCCAGCAGTCGATCGAACGGCAGGATGACGATGAAGGTGCCGGCATCGATCGGCAACGGCTCCGCCAGCCAGAATTGGTGCGCGGCGTCGTCAGATCGCCATAGGCCATGCGATGCGCCGTCTGACGCCATGCAAACGTCGAGGCCGGACAACCCCGACAGGTCCACCAGCATTTCGGCGGGATCGTCACCGGACGCCGGTGAAGTCCGTAGCTCGAAAGCGTGCGGTGATAAGGCAGGCAACCAGAACACCGGCGCCTCGGTGGAAGGCAAGTCCGGGTCAGCCGGGAAATCGCAACCCCCAGCGCTCGGCGAAAGCCGTCCGTGTCGGCGTCTCGCCACGCGGCTGGGCTTTCATCCGGCGAAAATCGCGACGATACGCGTCGTGGCGGCGAAGATATTCCCAAGCAAAACCGGCAGCGGCAATGCGTTCGGCATGTCCATAGGCTGCCGGTGAGCGCCAATCAGAACTCGGCATGGCGTCACCCTTTCTTCCCCGGCGATGATCGCCGCTGGAAAGATAGAGTGTCCACAACTTGGGGTATGCTTTGAAGTATTCGCAATATAATACGATGATCGTGCAAGTCGATCAATATTGGTTAATGATTTATACCTGATCCGAAGTATTTCTTCAAGTCTACGCGAGCCGGGCGTGCCCGGCGAGCGGCGGCCGCATTTTTGGGCGCGGCCGTTCCGCCGATCCGCACAAGCGGATCGGCGCAAAATCTGAAATCCGACATTGCAGAAAGATGTAAAGCCGTAGAACCGGATTGGCGGCTCTACGGCTTTGCGGGTTTCAGGCGGTCTTGAGGCGCTGCATTCCTTCCGCCAGCGTCCACAGCGCGCGATTGAGGCCGACATTCTGGTCGATGCCGTTGATGGCGCGGGTCTGGCTGCGGCGGATGCGGCCATCGGCGGTCTGGCGGCGTCCGCTGATCCCGCCCCGGATGAGGTTTTCCTGAATGACATTGAAGGTCTGCCAGAGGCTTTGCCCAACATCCTCGCGGCGGCGTGGGGCGATGATCTGATCCGGGCGAATCGGGCTTTCGTCCTCGCCGTAGCGGACGACAAGGCTCGCCTCGGCCAACACGGTCTGTTCGGCCTGCGTGAGACGGGTTTCCTTCATGCCTTCGGTGGCGTCGATCAGGCGCGGGAAGTCCTCCGCGACCGTGTAGACGCCTTCGATAATCTGATCCTGAATGCGGCCCGTGTGGGGCACGCGAACTTCCTCGAACCGCTCGCCCGCGATCATGCTGTTTGTGCAAACGAAGCGGAGCATTCCAGCAAACATCTGGTAGCTGGACGTTCCGTCATGCGAATTGACGATGATGACTTCCGCCGCCTCCGGCTTGCCGATGCCGTCATCGCGGCGCAGGCGCAGCATGTGCTTGGCATGGCCGACACGGTTCCCATCACGCGGAACCGCCTGCACGGCGAAGAACGGGAACCATCCTTCCCGGCGCAACCCCTCCAGAATCTCGATGGTAGGGACATAGACGTACCGCTCCGACCGGCTGTCATGGGCTTCGCGGGCGAACACGGATGGGACGTGGCGAAACAGGGCTTCATTGTCGAGGGCTTCACGCCCGCTGATCTGATGCGAATTGCGGCCGAACCGGGTGGCAAGGGTATGATAGCTCATGGTCTTGATCCTCTTGGGCTTGGGGTTCAGAGCAGCGAAGCGCGGCTCCTGAACCCTTGCCCGTCGGCGAGACCGGGGGGTGTAAGGCGCAAGGGCGGCCGGGTCGGAGGGGGATCACCCGGCCTGCACGGAACGAGGAACGACGTGGAGGAAGGCTGGGGATACCGTCCCGGCCGAGCGTCAGCGATCCCTTGCGCCGCGCCAGGGGGCAGCGCCCCCAAGCCACCCGTCCGGCATGAGCGCCAGCGGGCGCCGGGCATGAAGATCGGATCAGGATGTGCAAAGCCGCCGAATCTAAAATCCGCATATCCTGATTGCCGTATTCTCTTGAAGGCGCAGACAAGTATGACGAAGCCCCGCTACTCAGGCGGGGCTTCGGAGGTGTCCGGGCTCAGTCTGCGCTGCGGCGGGACCAGATGAGGTTGTGAACCTCGCCGCCTTCGTCCTCGACCAGGCTGGCGTAGATCGGGGCTGGAAAGCTCGAATCGTCCAGCTTGACCGAGAGATAGTCGCGGCCGGTTTCGCGGGCGGTCTTCTTCCAGGCCGCGCCGAACTCGGTGGTGCCAGCGAAGATGCGATAGTCGGGACCGCGCTCGCTTTCGCCTGCCGCCGGGGCGAACTTGGCCTTGACGTTGAGGGTCAGGGTCTTGACCGTGCCGGTGATGTCGCCGTTCGCTGTCTTGGTGAAGGTGCCGATGGTCGCCATTGTCGTGTCTCCGTTGCTCGGGCCGCGCCTATCGCGTCCTCGATGGCGGTCGTGAGACCGGAGGCGATCAGCCCGCACCCACAGGGCCGGAATGAAATGGAGGGCAGTCGACGACGGCTTTTTTGCTTCGCGATGCAAAGCGTGCTCGCACGCGGCGGAAAAAAGCCGGTGACGGACGTTGCGGGAGGATGGTCGAGGCGGAGCCGGTCTTCGGTCAGACCCATGCCTTTCGAGGACGCCGTAGGTGCGCCCCTTCAGGACGGCAGAGAAACGATGATACGATCTAGCACTACTTTGGCAGAATTTTAGAGCTGAACCAGCGGCGGCAGTGCGGACATCGTGTTGATGGTTGCTCTTCGAAGGCCGTGATGATGGTCGCGCGGACCGCTGGCAAGGTCGGCTGAGGCGGCGGGCCCTGGATTCTTTTTTTCCCGCTTCGCCTGCTTGAGGCGCCGGGATTGAAGGAAGGCATAGGCGATCATGGTCATGAGTGCGTGCCGGTGCAGCCCCGTCCATGATCGTCCCTCGAAGTGATCGAGGCCGAGTTCCTCCTTCAGTTGCTGATGCGCCTGCTCGCAGATCCAGCGTGCCTTGATGGCGCCGGCCAAGCGCTTGAGCGACGTGTCGGCGGGCAGGTTCGAGAGGTAATATTTGTGCTCTCCATTCGAGCGGTGTTCGCCGATCAGCCAGGCCTCTTCTCCCGGCAGATGCTGCTGTCCCATGTCACCGATCCTCTGGGGCGGCCCGTCTGCCACCCTGATCCGCATGGCGGCGAAGCGAGCCTTCAGCGGTCCCTTGGTGCCACGCCGCCAGCTCAGCGTGCGCCAGGGCGCCGTCGCCAGCATCTTCTCCGCCGATATCGACTTCGCATCGGGCACATGGTTCTTCCGCGGGCGGCCACGCCCGGAAACGGGGAAGACGAGAGCCACGTCGACCGGATAGACTTTCTGGCGTGCTCCTATGCCGACGGCCCAGGTGAGGCCACGCTCGCTCAAACCCTGCCGGAATGGCGCGGAGAGGCCATAACCGGCATCAGCCAGCACGCAGCCGAAGCGCAGGCCGGCCGTGCGCGCCCGATCGATCTCGGCGAGCGCGATCTCGGGCTTGGTCCGATAGCCTGCGTGATCGTTCGGCACGCCGGCTCGGGCCAGTCGCGCGGGATCGCTCGTCCAGCTCTCGGGCAGAAACAGCCGCAAGCCCACCATGACCGGAACTTCGCCGGAAGCCAGCGTCAGCGACACCAAGGTCTGGCAGTTGGCGTTCTTGCCCAGGGCCGAGGCGTATTGCGGCGCGACGCCGACCGAGCGCTCGCCCTTGTTCGGCAAAGCCGTGTCATCGACGATCAGCCAGGCCTCGCTGCCGCCGACCATCCGATCCGCCTCGGTGAGAAGAGCCTTCTCCAACGGTGCCGCGTCCCAAACACCGCCGGCGATGAAGTGATGAAGCTGGTCGTAGCCGACGCCACCATCGCGCGCCGCCATCGGCTGGACGCTCTTGCGATCACCGGCACCAATCAGCCCCGCCACATAGGCCGGACACATCCGCGCTCGCACCTTGTGCCGCAGAGCATCGAGAAAGGGCGTAAGCCAGCCCTCGAGATCAGACTTCCAGCGCTCGTCCATGGCCGGCCCTCCAGAAAGCCGACCACCCATGAATCACGCAATCCGCGCCGCGGGAATCTGGAGGGTTCTGTGAGGTCGCGGGGCGCAACGCGGGCGTCCTGGCGCTGTGTGCGCGACCTCATTGAAGCCGGATTGAACGAACCCGCTGACGCGCGCGCTGTGCTATGGATATTGTTGTTCGCGGGTGGGTCCGGGCATGACCTCGAGGCTCTGCACGTGTTCGCCGACATGTTCACCGCGGGGAATAATCCGGCCTGTGTATCGGCCCGGAAGCGTCGATTTGCGTGGTTGCGGCGCGCTTGGTGGGGGCCGACGCCGCGCCCAAGATTGGCGTGGGCGCGCGTCATCGTCGCATCGATCAGCAATGTCGCCGCGATGCCGGAGTGGTCGATCAGAGCCGCGAAGCATGCTCATGATGTGTTGGGCCATCGCCGCGCTCGGGCGAAGGTCGCGGTGATTTGCAAGCTGCCACCACAGCATGGGCAGACGCTGGGATCGAAGGGATGCCGCTGCGTTCGAGGCTTGGCAGGTACCGCGGGTTCGCCTGGCGTGTCGGCGAGTAGATGCCGGATCTGCGCGAGCCTGGCACGGCGGATGCCGTTGGCGAGGAAACCGTAATGCCGGATGCGGTGAAATCCGTCGGGCAAGCAGTGGAGCAGGAAGCGGCGAATGAACTCGTGGGCCTCAAGGGTCATGTCGCGCGATGCGTTGCCGTGGCGATAATCCTTCCAGCGGAAGGTCACGCTGGTGTCGTCGGCGCGCACCAGTCGGCTGTTGGCGATGGCGACGCGGTGGGTGTAGCGGCCAAGATAGGCCAGCACGTGCGCGGGCGAGCCGAATGGCGGCTTGGCATAGGTGATCCAGCGCTTCCTGCGCAGCGCGCGGATCGTCTCGGCAAAGCATCCGGCATCGTGGAGTGACGCCAGGTTGCCGAAGAACTGCAACTGCCCGGCAGCATGGGCGGTCAGCAGCCGTTCGATGAACACCCTGCGGAACAGCTTGGAGAGAACATGGACGGGCAGGAAGAAGCTGCGCCGGCACGATCTCCAGCGAGAGCTACCGTCGGCAAGCACGCCGCCGGGGACAAGGCAATGAATATGGGGGTGATGGGTCAGCGTCTGCCCCCAAGTGTGCAGGATACCGATAAAGCCAAGCTCGCCGCCCAGACGATGCCGAGGATCGGCGGCGATGGTCTTGAGCGTCGCGGCGACGGCTTCAAACAGGATGCCATAGAGCAGCCGCTTGTTCTGGTAGGCGATCGCAGCGACCTCGCCGGGCACGGTGAATACGACATGGAAATAGGGAACGGGCAGAAGGTCGGCTTCGCGATCGGCAAGCCACTGGTCGCGGGCGGCGCCTTGGCACTTGGGACAATGCCGGTTGCGGCAGGAGTTGTAGGCGACCCGGCTATGTGCGCAGTCATCGCAGGTCTCGACGTGCCCACCGAGCGCCGCCGTCCGGCACAACTGGATCGCGGACATGACGCGGCGTTCCACCCGACCGAGGTGGCCGTCGTGAGCCTGAGCATAGGCAGTGCCGTGGCGGCGGAAGATATCCGCCACCTCCAATGTCGAGCGCACGGCGGCGCGTCAGGCGGGCGGCACCACCTCGAGGGTCAAGCGATCAAGCGGGCTCTGCGCCGCAGCGATCGTGGTCGTGGCAACCTGCGTGTAGCGCGCTGTCGTCGACAGGCTGTTATGCCCCAGCAAAACCTGGATGATGCGAATATCGACGCCGCTCTCAAGAAGATGGGTGGCAAAGCTGTGCCGCAACGTGTGCACGCTGACCTTCTTGGTCAAGCCTGCCGCCTTGGCGGCGGATCGGCACGCCGAATGCAGAACGGTAACGTTGATCGGCCCGTCTTCCCGTCCCGGGAAAAGCCAGTCCGTTGGCCGCGTCAGGCGCCAATAGGTGCGCAGGATATCGAGCAGTTGGGCCGACAGCATCACCGTGCGATCCTTGGCGCCCTTGCCATGCCGCACCTGGAGAAGCATCCGGTCGCTGTCGATATCGCCGACCTTGAGGCTCACGACCTCCGATACGCGAAGTCCGGCGGCATAGGCTGTGGTCAACGCCGCCCGCGCCTTCAACGACGGCACCGCTTCGAGAAAGCGCACCACTTCGTCAGCGCTCAAGATCGCCGGCAGCTTGCGGGGCATCCTCGCATAGGCAATCCGCTCGGGTATCTCGCCCCGGTTCAGCGTCACGCCGTAGAAAAAACGCAGAGCGCACACGGTCTGGTTGAGCGCCGGCCAGGATATCCCCTGTGACACGAGATAGACCTGAAATGCCCGGACATCCTCGAGCCCGAGCCGATCCGGCGAACGTCTGAAATAGCGGCTGAACTTCGTGACGGCGTGCAAGTACGATCGTTGCGTCGCCGGCGACAGGTTGCGCAGCATCATGTCGTCGATCATACGGCGGCGCAGCGGGCTCACCGCTGTCGTGGTGGTATCAGCCATGGGATGGTCTCCTGATCAGGGGTTGGTCTTCAGCAACCAAACCTTCCCATCAGGAGGCCATTCCAGCCAATACGCTCACCCCTCCCGCGTCAGCGGGTTCGTTCAATCCTGAATGTCGATCCGACCTAGGCCCCTGTCACGCGGTGAACCTAGCGATGGCATCCCCGGTATGGCCTGCGCTGTTCCTGAACAAGGCTGTTTGTGTGCTACCGGCGCAGGCGAAGGTTGCGGCCATGCCTCAAGGATTGCGGAGGCCGCCAAGTTTGGAACTGCTGAATTGGGCGTTCCCGTCCGGCTTCACTATCGCACGGCAATGCGAGATGGACCGTCGCTCCAAGCGTGATCCGCTATTGCGGGTGATGGAACCGGGCAACGCCCGCAAATCCTGAGTCCGCCGCCCTGGACACCGCGGCAAGACACCGTTCCCCGTTGTTGCGGGGCTTCACGCGATCCGCCGCTGCTTCTTGCGTTAGTGATCGAAGCCGAATGGCGGAAACGCGCTCCTGGACGTGGTTCCGGCGCAGCCGAGAGCGCGGCCCGAAGGGCAACGCCCAAACCCGTTCAGTGGGAAACATCTTCCTGATCGAGTCAGGCCGGAAACGCATCCATGAGGATGAACGTCGCCTTCTGTCGCTGGTGCGCATTGATGAGCGGGACCAGCCGCGTGAAATGCTCGGTCCTGCAATGGGCGTCCAGTGCCGCCCGATCCGGCCATTCCTCTATGAAGATGAAATGGCCGGGGTCTTTCTGGTCGATGAAGAGGTCATAGGAAATGCAGAGGTCTTCCTGTCGGGTTTTATCGACCAGCTCGCGGTAGAGCGGCAGGACGGTCTCAACGGCTTCCGGCTTGATGAAATCCTCGGCGATGACCTTGAGCATAAGGTGACGCTTCCTTTCGCAATCGGGCGATGCCCTCGTGTTCAGTGCCCGGCCGTCCAAGGGTCGATGATCGGGACACCCGCCGCCTTGAAGGCGCTGGCATCGCGCGTGGCGACTGCAAAGCCATGGGCAGTCGCGATGGCCGCGATGTAACCGTCCGGCGTCGGAAAACCCTTGCCCGCGTTGCGCGCCGCAACGGCGAGGTCGGCATAGCGGCGAGCGGCATCCGTATCGAAGGGAAGGATTCTGCCGTCGAACAGGCCGAGAAGCCCGTCGAGGGTTGCGGCGAGCTTCCGCTTGCGCTGCCCGTCCGGCAGCGCGCCGATGCCGAACAGGAGTTCCGCGACGGTGACGCTGGAGAGATAGAGGGTTTCGGCGGCCTGCTCATCCAGCCAGTCGCGCACGGCGGGCGCCGGTTCCGGCTTCATCGCCTCGGAAACGACATTGGTGTCCAGAACGATCATTCAAAGCTCATAGGCACGGCGGGCGTCCGGTCGCGGCTCTGTTCCAGCGCCTCGAAATCGGCATTGGTCAAGCCTGCCTCCCGGCTCAACGCCGCCATGGCGGAACCGATGCGCAGGCGGTTGGCGGGACGCACCGCCTCTTCCAGAATATCGCGGATTTCGGCCTCGGTGCTGCGACCATGATGGGCCGCGCGCACCTTGAGGGCGCGGTGCGCCTCGTCTGACAGGTTGCGAATGGTGACGGCGGGCATCTGATGGCGTCTCCGGCTAATTGATGGCGACGCCATCACTATAGAATCTTTGCTATCATTTATCAAGATGCGGCAGCCGAATGGATGTGGTTCCGCTATTTGGCGGGCGGGCTGATATTCGCTACCAGCCGCACGAGCGCCGACGCGCCTGTCACGCCGCCGCCGATCAGGCAGAAGATTGTGCGCCAGACCTCGGACGGCACGACCTCGCGCGTGATGCCGTGAACCAGTGCATAGCCCGCAACGGCGGCAGGCGCGGCGAAAACAAGCACCACGGCGAGGCGCAGGATTGGTGTCCTCACCATCATGAACAGAACCACCAGCAGACCATAGGCGGCGGCGCCCGCCGCCAACCCGACCAGTCCTGCGCCGATCAGGCCGGAACCGGAGGCATAGGCCAAACGCGCCGCCTCCACGCCGATCATGAAGGGCAGTGCATAAACGGCCAGCGTATAGGCCAGGACAGAGAGACCGGCGACCAGCGCGACGGCCATCAACATGAGCACGATCATTTGCAGAATCCTCCTGTGCCGATGACCCTGACGGGCATCGGATCGGTCGCGCGGGGTCGATCCCCGCGCGACCGCGATTTTTGGGAAGGGTAGGAAACAGGAAGGCCGGGACCGCTTGCGCGATCCCGGCCCGGTCCTCACTCGGCGGCTTGGAGGTAGGCGTCGGCTTCCGGCTCGGCCTCCAACCATGCGGGTCGCGTGGTGCGCAGCACGGTCGGTAGCCAGCCCGTTCCAGCGAGAAGCTGTTCGGCGGCCTGCGCCATCTCCGGCTTCTTCAAGCCCGCGATCCGCTCGGCGGCTTCATCGCTGACACCTTCACGAACGGCGGCGAGGATATGCGCCTTGGTGACGCGGTCGAGATAGGTCGGCGTCGTCGGCGTCCAGTGCGCCGTCATGTCCAGCGCCACCGCGCTCGCCAGCTTCTCCGCCGTCGCGCGGGCGTTCGGCTTCTGCTCCCACGGTGTCCTGACCGCATTGACGGTCAGCGATACGCAATGGGCGAGCAAGGCCATAAGGCTCGCCTGATCCAGACCGGCGACGAAGGCCCAGAGGTCCGCCACCTCGCGGGGCATATCCGATGCCCATCCGGCATGACGATCCGCCAGCGCCTGCGCGGCGGGCGTGTCCTCGATCCCGTCCGCGTGAGAAGCCAGATACGCGCTGGTCAGGCGGATTTCGAGGCAGGACGCTTCCCCGCCGCGATAGAAGGTCTGCGCCGCCAGTGCATGAACCACGGCGACAAGCGCCATGTCCGGCTGCTCGCCAAGGGCGAGACGCAGGCCAAGGGTGCGATGCGCGGTCAGGTCGCGGACGAGCGCGTCCGACAGCGGCTTTCCCGCATCCCCGGCATCCTCGTCCTCCGGGTGAGGTTCGGGTTCCTCATCCTCGCCGCCGTCCTCATCTTCGATGATTTCGCCATCACCGTTAACGCGCACACCGTCGATGACGGTTTCGCCGTCTTCGCCCGCTTCCGGTTCGGGAGCCTCGTCCTCGGCGCGGATGAAGCCGCGTTCGATGCGGGCCGTGCCGTCATGGTTCAGGATGACGAACACACCGCCACGCGCGATCTCGTCGGCATCATAGGCATGACGCTTGCCGTCGATCCGCTTGATCTCCGCTTCCAACTCCCCGAACCGCTGATCCGCTTCGTCCGGGAGTTCGTCGTAGCCTTCGTATTCCGACGACAGGCGGTCGTATTCCTCCTGCGCGGCGGTGTAGGCGGCGGCATCGTCCGCCGACAATTCCACCGGATGCGGATAGGTGCGGCGCATCCCGTGCGCATGGGGGAAATCGATGTGAACCGAAGTCCACTTCCACCCCTCCGACGCCTGAACCTCGGCAGCAATGCTTTCCAGCTTGTCGATGACAAGCCGGTCCAGCAACGCGGCATCCTCGAAATAGCCGCCCCGATCCTCGGTGAAGAGGTCGCGGATGATCGTGCCGCCCGCCTCGGCGTATGCGTCCGCGCCGACGAAACGCGCGCGCCGGTCACTGGCTTCCACGTTCATCTTGGTCAGGTCGCGGCGGATAATCCACGGCTCACGGTTATAGGACAGGTTGTCGAACACCTGTTCCTGCCGGTCGTGATCCTCGGTGATGGCGAAGGCCATCAACTGGTCCAGCGACAAGCCGCCATCGCGATAGACCTGCATCAACTTCGGGCTGACCGCGCCGAGACGCATCCGCTGCCTGACGACATGCGGGGTCACGCCGAACCGGGCGGCAATTTCCTCCGCGCCCCAACCACGATTGTCCGCAAGTTCACGGAAGCGCTCATACTGATCGGCGGGGTGCATCGCCTCGCGGGTGATATTCTCGTCGAGGGAGATTTCCGCTGCGTCGTTCTCGGTATCCAGAACGCAACGGATGGCTTCCGACTTCTTGATCTGCTTGCGCTTGACGCGCAGCAATTGCGCCAGCCTGCGGCCTTCGCCGATGGTGACGAGATAGAAGCCGGTCGCTTCGCCTTCCGCGTTCGTCTCCGGCTCCACCACCAGATTTTGCAGCATCCCCTTGGCGGCGATGCTGGCCGCCAGTGCTTCGATATGGGCTTCGCTGTGCGGGGTCTTGCGGGCGTTGCGGGGCGACTTCTTCAACTTGTTCAGCGGCACGAACAGCACCGCGCCGTTCTCATTGGCGGGGGCTTCGGAAACCGTGGCGGTCGTTTCGACAGTATTGGTCATGGTCTTGATCCTTTGGCTTGGGTTTCGCGCAGCGAAGCGCCGCGCTGAAACCCTGGCCGTCGCCGAGACCGGGGGGTGCAAGGGGCAAGGGCGGCCGGGACGGAGGGGGATCACCCGGCCTGCACAAGCGGATCGAAGTCATAACTGAGAGTGTGAAACACGCATTCGCGCGGAAGGCCGGGGAAACCGTCCCGGCCGAGCGTCAGCGATCCCTTGCGCCGCGCCGGGGGGCGGAGCCCACAAGCCACCCGCCCGGCATGAGCGCCAGCGGGCGCCGGGCACGAGAACCGGATCAGGATGGCAAAGCCTCGGAAGCTGGAAGTCGTGCATCCTGATCGCCGCATTTTCTGCTAGGATAGACTACGGCGATTCTGTCTCTTTTTTCGGGATGGCAGTTTTCAGATGAGGAACGCACATTCCGACAGCTGGCGCGGCCCAAGCGCACCAACATAGTCTAAGAAAATAAGGAGGTAATGCATGGCCCGGAAAGTTTTTTTCAGTTTTCACTATGCGCGTGACGTTCGCCGCATCGTTCAGGTGCGCAATTCCTGGGTCGTTCGCGCAAAAGGTGAGGCGCAGCCCTTCTATGATGCCGCCGAGTTTGAGGAGGCCAAGAAGCGCGCCGGTGGCATAGAGAAGTGGATTGAGGAACAGCTCAAGGGTACGTCGGTCACGGTGGTGCTGTTCGGTGCCGAAACCTACGACCGCGAATGGGTGCGACACGAAATCAAGCGGAGCTACGAACTCAAGAAAGGCATCCTCGCCATCGACATCCACCGTATCAAAGATCCGCAACTCGGAGCTGACGTTCAAGGAAAGAACCCTCTCGATTACTGGCATGTCGAGCAGAATGGCAAAAAGGTTCCGTTCAGCAGTCTCTACAGGACCTATGACTGGGTCAATGATGATGGTTATAATAATATGTCGACCTGGATTGAGGCTGCGGCCGTGGCAGCGGGGCGCTGAGGCGAGGCATGAGCCTTTACGAGCTTGCAATCCTAGGAAGCCCAGCCACCGAGGAGCGTGATGCCCTAACCGCGACCTTGCACGGAATGGTCGAGGATTTTGGTCTCGTGTTAGGCACCGACGTGCTCGTTTATGACGGAGGGACGGTGTCGGGTCGCGACAAGCGCGCCGCCTTTGCCGCCGTGTTTTTCGGTGCGGCGGCACCCACCGACATAGAGGCCGCGCACGAACTGGTGCTTGCGAGCGCGCCGATCATCCCAACTATCGCTGCCAATGGCGACTTCGCCCTGCATGTGCCAGAGTTTCTACAGTCAGCTAACGGTCTGAAACGTCGTGCCGACGATCCAGCAATGACCGAACTCGCGGCGGCGATGCTTGAGTGCGTTGGTTTGCTACGCAGGCAGCGCCGCGTATTCGTCAGTTATCGGCGGGTTGAATCTCGCGCCGCGGCGCTTCAGCTTCATGACTTGCTCAACGCTCGCGGCTTTGACGTCTTTCTCGACACACATGATATACGTCCGGGCGATCCCTTTCAGGACGTGCTATGGCACCGTCTAGTCGACTCTGACGTGATGGTCATGCTCGATACCCCTGGCTATTTTGATAGCCGCTGGACCCGACAAGAGATCGGTCGGGCGCGAGCGAAGGACATCCAAGTTCTTCGTGTGATCTGGCCTGAACATGTGCCAAGCAAGCTGACCGATATGGCCGAGACAGTTTATCTCGACCCTGCTGAGCTTACAGCATCTGACGGTCCGATAATCAATGATACGGCCGAATCGATAGTGCTTCGGGTGGAGCGGTTGCGGAGCCGGAGCATCGCGGCCCGCTATATGTCGATCACCGGCAAGCTTCGCGCTGATGTCGAGAAGATTGGCGCTTCGGTCGAAGGTGTGGGCGCACATCGTGCAATCGCTGTGCGGTTGATCGGGGATCGCAAGGTTTGGGCCTATCCGATTGTTGGCGTGCCGACCGCCGAGATATTGAACGATGTTGCGGAGAAGGCGCGACGCGCCGAGCAAGGCGAAGTGCCGGTTCTCGTGTACGATCATCTCGGCATTCGCGACGCTTGGAGCGCTCACCTACGATGGTTGGATGAACAGATCTTATCCGTCCGCGCGATAAAGGTGTCTGAAGCAGGCTGGGCGCTCGCGGCATGGGAGGACTGAGCATGGCCGATGCTATCTTCCTTTCTGCCGGCGTTCCCGACCCGAAGCGGGGGCCGGAATATGCTGCCACAGCCGATAGTGTGGCGATCGGGGCCGCCGTGTCTGCTCTGGTCCATATTACGCTAGGACGTCGCCTTCTGGTCTGGGGCGGTCAGCCAGCCATCACGCCAATGATTTGGGTGGTCGCCCATGACATTGGTGTCGATTATGGGAGCTGGGTTCAACTCTATCAGTCGAGACACTTCAAGGACGAGTTCCCTGAAGACAACGAACGCTTCCGGAACGTCACCTACACGGACGACATTGAGGGCGACCGTGAGAAAAGCCTGTTGGCTATGCGAGAGCGCATGTTCTCAGAACATGTGTTCAAGGCTGCCGTGTTTATCGGCGGCATGGGTGGAATCATTCAAGAGTATGAACTGTTCCGTCGCTTGCAGCCGCAAGCCTCCGTGATTCCAATCATATCAACGGGAGGGGCGACCTTGGAGGTGGCGCAACGAATCGGCGCGTTGCCCGCCGATCTCACCAATGAACTAGACTATGTGGCACTCCTTCATCGCCATCTTGGCGTATCGGTTAAGGAGGAGCGTTTCAGAAGTCCCGCCGAGCAGCCAGCCGCCGAGGATGAACGTTTCTGGAGACCTCGTGCCAAGGAGTAAACGCGAGCAATGGCTTTTCTAAGGGAACGCGAGATGCGCGCACGTGCCCAGCGTCGCGCCGCAGCGCAGGGGGCGACGGTTGAAGAGGCACTCGGTCGTGCGGCTCGGCAGCGGTCTGGGCATTACGACATCTTCTTATCCCAAACGATACGCGACGCCGAGATCGTGCTTGGAGTTTATGACCTCCTCACCTCCGCGGGTTATAAGGTCTTTTGCGACTGGATTGAAGCTCCGGCAGCCGATCGCAGCCAGGTCACACCAGCAAACGCTGCGTTTGTGCGAGCGACGATGGGCGTGAGCGATTCCCTCTTGTTTCTCGATACCGAAGGCGCGGTCCAATCACTCTGGATGTGCTGGGAGCTAGGATGGTTCGATGCGGCAAAGGGCACAGTCGGCGTTCTTCCAGTGCTGGAGGAACACGAGCGCTACTATCGTGGACGAGAATTTCTGGGCCTCTACCCTTATGTCGAACTTGACGGTGAGGGCCGGCTCAAAGTGGTAAGGCCGGTAGTCGCGGGGCCAAGCGGTATCATGATGTTTGAGGCACCGAACTCCCGCTCATTCGATTCCTGGCGGGCGGATCGTCGAGACTTCATGCGTCCGCGCGTAGTCGGAGGGCTTGGACGATGAAACGTCAAACTTGCCGTATTCGGCGAAGACACCGCGCGGCCCCCGGTTTAACCCCGGCGCGACTAAATGGCGACCAGCTCGGCTATCTTAGTCGCGACATCTGCCATCGACTCTTCGGCAGTGCTCAGCCCGGCTCGGGAGGCTAGCAGAAGACTGACCTGCTCAAGCTCGTCATAGGTCGTTCCGTGAACGACCGGGACCAGCCGCTCACGCCGAAGGAGCGCCGAAAGTTCCTTGTCGGCGATGCCTTCCGCCGGAAGGCGTCGCAACATAGCCGGGGTCACTAAAACGATACCGACGCGCGAATTCACTAAGCCCTTGTCGATCGCCCGCATCATCGGCACCCCGAGGCCAAGATCCTTCTCACTGAACCACACGCGGACACCGCGCGCTTCGAGCAGATCATGCAGCTCTTTGGCGGAGCCCTGCCTGTCATCCCATGCGTGGCAAAGAAATACGTCTCGAAGGTCAGGCTGCGAGGCTGCCAGATTCTCAACGTTCTCTCGAACGGGCGTAAGCGCCTGCACTTGTTCGGGCGTGTACCACACAGCCGAGCCAGTTCCTGACCAACGCGGCTTTGAGGTGCGCCGCCCCGACCCGCCAGTGCTCCTTGAGGGCGAATATGAAGGTGCTGAGTATGATCCAGAGCTGCCATATCCGCTGCCGTAGCCACCGTAACCGCTGTAACGACCGTACCGGCTCCCGCATGCAGGACAGTCGGCTGCGGCGGCTGCTGAACGGTGCCCCCTCGATGGTGCAGTGCATCTAGCCATGTCTTTTCCTCTCCTTCGTCATTCCGCCAACTCGCGGATCATATTTTTGCGCTTTGCGGCCCATCTAAATTGACTGGTAAGTCGCATCGCGCACGTCGAAGACGAGCAATGCCTCACGCCTTACGCCTTCAATATCTCGAACAGATGGGTGGCAGAGGTGATCTTTGAATCCACATCCTATCCTGTAGTCGCGACCAATCTTGGAAACGCTGACCACGACCTCAGTTCCATCAGGCCCCTTTCCTCTGAGATAACCAATTCGCTTCTCTTTCGAACGAGCCAAGTAATTTCTCCTATATGAGACGGCTAGATGCGCGGCGTGATACGGGCTGCGGTGCGAATGTCCGCGATCTGCGTACCAATAGCCTGAAGGCTTTGGCGCATATCATTAAAGACCGGCTTTTCCGCATCAGGGTCGCTGATCGTCAGGATCGCTGTGAAAGGAACGCCTTCATCAGGCATAACTTCGCCGGTTCGTGTCAGGTATTCAATGAACAGACGCCAGTTCGATGATGGTCCAACGCCCTGTGGGGGACTGTCAGGATTTCCGTGTGTGGCCGGGCATAATGGGCAACAAGGAGTCCCACTATGTCACGACGCAAAGAACCTGCCATACCGAATGAGCTTCTCGATCAGCTTTTGGCGGGCGGCGCTGCCAGTGCCGCCTTCGAGCAGGGCGGTCTGCTCGATTCGCTGAAGAAGGCGCTGACAGAGCGTGCCCTGAATGCGGAGATGGATCACCACCTCGCTGGCGAAGACGGCGCCGGCAACATGCGCAACGGCTACGGTCGGAAGACGGTAATGACCGACACCGGCAAGTTGGCGATCGACGTGCCGCGCGATCGCCAGTCGAGCTTCGACCCGCAGTTGATCGCCAAGTATCAACGCCGCTTTCCCGGCTTCGACGACAAGATCGTGTCGATGTACGCGCGCGGCATGAGCACCCGCGAGATCACCAGGCACCTGCACGATCTATACGGCATCGACGTCTCACCCGATTTGATTAGCACGGTGACCGACGCCGTGCTCGATGAGGTCGCCACTTGGCAGCAGCGGCCGCTCGATCCGGTTTACCCGCTGGTCTTCTTCGACGCGATCCGGGTCAAGATCCGCGACGAGGGCATGGTGCGCAACAAGGCGATCCACATTGCGCTGGGCGTCCGCGCCGACGGCGCAAAGGAGGTGCTCGGCTTGTGGCTCGAGCAGAATGAGGGTGCCAAGTTCTGGCTTCGGGTGATGAACGAGCTTCGCAACCGTGGCGTTGAAGACATCCTGCTGGCCGTCGTTGACGGCCTGAAGGGCTTTCCCGATGCGATCACCGCAGTGTTCCCCGATGCGATCGTCCAGACCTGCATCGTTCACCTGCTGCGCAACTCGATGGACTTCGTCTCCTGGAAGGACCGAAAGAACCTCGCCAGCGCGCTCAAGGAGATTTACCGTGCCACCGACGCAGATGCCGCCGAAAAGGCGCTGACAGCATTTGAGGCTGGCCCTTGGGGGCAGCGCTATCCCGCCATCGGCCAGAGCTGGCGGCGCGCCTGGGGCGAGGTGATCCCGTTTTTTGCGTTCCCCGACGAGGTCCGCCGGATCATCTACACTACGAACGCCATCGAAGCTTTGAACTCGAAGCTCAGGCGGGCTGTCAGGGCCAGGGGACACTTCCCCAGCGACGAGGCCGCCACCAAGCTGCTCTACCTGATCTTGAATCGGTCGGAGAAAGAGTGGAAGATGCCACCACGTGAGTGGACCATGGCGAAGGCGCAATTTGCCGTGATCTTCGGCGAACGTTTCATCAGAGCCATGGCGGCCTGATGATCAACCGCCCGGCCGCACACGGAAATCCTGACAGTCCCCCCTGTGGGAATGTCTTTCCAAAGACCTTGACCGGGCTCCACTTGAGATCATGCTCGATACGTTCAGCTTCTACCGCATGGGCACCACGAGAAGAAGGGAGGTACAATGGGTCCAATCGCCCCTTCCAACCTTTGGCTTGCTCCTGTTGAAGGGCGGCATCGATGTTGATCCTAACGAACTCCGAGCCGAATCTCGCGTCCAGCGGAGGTGTAGTTACAAGAGTGAGCTTCGCACGCCCCCGGCACTTTCCTCCTGGACCAACAAGTGACGCCGGCCACGGAAATCGGAAACTAATCTGCTGGCCGTGCTGAATACGAGATGCGAACACCAGAGTGATGGAGTGATCGCCAGTCTCCAAAATTCGCTCTGCAGAAGGTGGCATTCCAAAGCCGACCAAATGGCGAGCTACAGCCCCCAACTCCTTGGCGCGTAACGGCTCAGGTATCTCCGCATGGTGGACCAGCAAACCAATCAACGTTTCTCGCGATACTTCCCCTTCGATTGCATGATCAAGGGCCGCCGCTGTTTTTGCGACCAACGGCGAGGCGTAACTGGTCCCACAACCATCAGTGACCGTGCCATCTGGCAAAATGGAGAATAGGCCATGTCCCAATGTCGGATGCAGCGTGCCAGAGCCACCGACATGAGCGAGATCAGGCTTGACGCCAGAACGAAGCCCCGGCCCCCTGCGGCTGAAGCGGGTGGGTGCGAATGGCAGGCAACCCGCATGGTCAGGCGGGTTAACAGCCGCCACAGCGACGTTCCGGGCGCTTTCTGCCGGAGTGAGAAGACCATCGTTACGAGCAAGCGCCAGGTTAGCCAAAGCTGCCGCAGCGTCAGACGGCCACTCCGCTCGGAGATCCTGCGGCTGGATGTTGCCTGCCGACACGAACACCACAGCGTTATTTTCCTCCGCGAGACGATCCAGACGGACGGCGTGCGGACTATATCTGTCAGGCGCAGCAGGCTGAAGAATGTTCAGACTCATATTAAATACGCGCACACCATGTCGCGCACGGGCATCCGCCACAGCAGCATCCATTTCATCGAAGAAATGTGGAAGTCCGCCCGAATAATAGGATGCGAAAGCGCCCGCTTTCCTTTCGTTGGGAAAAATCGCGAGATCGACAAGCTCCGTCCCATCTGCCTCCGGGCATGTGGCTGCACCGTTGAGGCTGGAACCCGCCACCGCAAGGCCGCCAATAAACGTGCCGTGAGACAGGTCCATGTCTTCATCAGCAAGAACATCCCATCGATCGATAACCCAATCTGCCAATGTCGGGCTGAGACCTCCGTCAATGATTCCCAGCTTCGGATGGGAACGCCGACTGTCGCGAACGGGCATGGTGACATTATCCGGACGGACACGCGCAGGTGCCGGAGGCCGGGCCGAACGCACGACGATACCAGGCAGTTCAATGCGCTTCACCAGCGGGTGCTTGTCGAGAAAATCCAGCAGTCTACCGTGACGCTGAATATCTGGATCGAAGGGAGCCAGATCACGTCGCTCTTTGGTCGGCGTTCCAGTGAGGCGCAGAATTGCGCCATCACCAGCTTGATCAAGGCGTACTGCCAGCATCGGCAACTTGTTTCGCCCAATGGGCAAGCGCTCGACCGACATGCTGTAACCAAGACGGTTAAACCCGTTTACGAAGGATTCGACGAGACGACGATGGGAGTCATCAAGACGATCCCACTCAGATCGCGGAGGCACCACGTCAAACAACTCAACCTCATACCCACTGCCGGTCATGGGGTTTGAAAGCCAGGCAACGGCCTCCTCGACGGAAAACCTGCGCTTATCGGATGCCCCATAGAGTTCAATCCGCTCGATGGCCCCGGTTTCGCTCTTCTGAGCGGAAGGGTTGGGAACGTCCTTCCCCTTGTTTTCATCGAACTTCATGCGCGTCAGCGTTTCGGCTTTCCCGATCTCAGCCTTGACCTTCGCAAGCGCGGATGGATGCCCCTCGACAATCATGACGCCAAGGTCGCCACCTCCAACGACTGGTGCGCGGTCATTTCGGAACAGCGCCCCGACGGGACGATGACTTTTGGCCCAAGCCTCCCGTTTCAGGATTACCTTCACATAACCAATGGGACCTTGCGATTGCGCAGAAAGGACATCGGCTATCGTGTCGAGCTGGCTCATAAGCGCAGCCTTGTGTGCGCCAAAATCGCGATCCCGGTTGGCGAAGAAATCCTTGCGCCCGCCGCCGCCGCCGGCCTCGCGCGCCTCCTCGAAATTCTCCGGGTTGAGGACGATCTGAATAGGACTAGCCATGCGTCACCTCGCCATCACCCGATTTTCCGCCCTGACGACCAAGCCATCTGCTGATTGTGGATTTATCCTTCCCGGCGATATCCCCAATATCGCCCATGGAAAACGCAAGTGCGGGATCCTCATGCATCGCTCGAAAGAGGTTGGCCGGATCGTCAAACAAAAGTGCTCGCCGCTCGCTTTGAATGCGCGCTGCATTGAGCGTTGCGAATTGCCGGAGCGTATCTAGCAAGCCGCGACGATCCTCCTCTCGAACCGTCGTGGCTTTCTTGTAAGTACGAACAAGCGCTTCGATTTCCGCGCCAGTTGACCCTTCGGTAAACCACGCAATTAATCGGAGATGACTGTCCGGTGCCTGGACCGGCGGCATGAAGTGCTGCGCTATCGCCTTTCTCACAGCAAAATCGGGCTTCGGAATCTCTAGCTGGATCTCAAAGCGGCGCCAGACCGCAGGATCAAGAAGCTTAGGATGATTGGTGATACCAATGGTGAGACCAATATTCTGACGCACATCCAAGTTTTGAAGAAGTGCATTTACAACACGCTTTATTTCGCCGACCTCTTGCGGATCATCCCGCACCTTCGCAATTGCGTCGAATTCATCGAGCAGAAGAACACAGCGATAGCGGTTGGCAAACGTAAACAGATTCCCGATGTTCCTGGCTGTCGTCCCAAGAAACGAAGAGACCAGCCCATCCAACTTAACAAGTATCACTGGCAAATCCAGCTTGCGCGCGATCCAGAGAGCCAAGCGCGTCTTCCCGGTGCCTGGTGCTCCATAAACCAAGCAGGTTTTCGCCGGCGAAATGTCGACGGCTGACAGTGCTTCAAAGTTTGTCCACTCATCAATGATCGTGCTGACCGCTTGAGCAACGGTCGGATTGAACAATGGCGAATCTGCATTGATCTCTGCGGGAAAGATAATCTCCGCCAGCGGTGCCGCAGTTTCACGGTCCACGGGCACTGGCGTATTACGGCCCAGCACTTCACCGGGAAGCGTTGCGCGAGAGCGCTCGATACGGCTGGGAGCCATCTCTTTCAGGCGCTCCGCCGCAGCCAGTATGCCGCCAAGCGACGCCGCCTGCTTATCCTCTCCATCCTTACTCAAGGCATCACGCAATCGCTCGACCTGCTTGCGCAATGCTGGCGACGGCTCCGCCATGGCTGCCCGGCAAAGGGCCTGTATGATTGAGAAGTGCTCCATGTGCGCTAAATCCGTGATTTGATGCATGCTTAATGTCGTATGGTGCATATAATGCGACAAATGTTGCATGTCAATCAAAATTGTTGTATCTGCCTTCTTGCTCGATGCGTAACACTAGCCATCCGTTGCACATGAAGTGAGGCTTGTTGCAAAACCGGGCGTGGATCACGGCAAAACGAAAGGAATTCGCCAATGTCCAAAGGTAAGAGCAGTGGGGGCACCCATCACGTGGTCCCGAACCCGAAAGGCGGATGGGACGTCCGTCGCGGAGGCAGCGACCGATCGAGCGGCCATTTCAACATCAAACAGGATGCAGTGGATCGTGGTCGTCAGATCAGCAGAAATGCCGAGACGGAACTGAAAATCCATAACCGGGATGGCCGGATCGGACAGTCAGACTCGCATGGAAATGATCCTCGCAACATCAAAGGATAGCCGAAACCCCTCCATGGCTACCCAAAGGCGCGCGATCGGCACCTATAGCTGCCGATCGCCGCACAGACTAAACTTTCATATCTGTAATCAGATGCTTATGACGACTTCATAGTGCTCATCTTCGTCGGGCACTGCCCGCCAGWTTGAAGAGAGGGCCCCGCATCGCGGGGCCTTCTTTTTTTGCGTCGCTGACAG
>NZ_LMGY01000002.1:0-135134 GCF_001427585.1 Pseudoxanthomonas sp. Root630
CGACAGCGCCGCCATGGACATCTGGGAGGCCTTGCGCCAATGATGTTTGAGGCGGTTAACTCAAAACAAAGCCCCTAACCGTCTACGAAAGCGGGGGCGAACCAAGCTTTCGTACATGCTCACCCATTCACCGACAGACATGGGATAGCCATCCGTCTTGATCTCACGTCGTTTCGAACTGATCTGCTCATCCAGCATTGCTAACACTCCAAATGTTCATGCGGCGCGCGCCTGCCGCTCTAACCGAAGGCGTTTTCGGCTTGATTACCCGCACTTCGAATACCCACAGTTCAAGCACGTCGCGCACCCGTCCATGATGACGAGGGCCTTGGTGCTGCACTTGTGGCAGAGGGTGGCAGAGGGCGGGAAGCTGGCGCCATCGCCGGTGACGGCGATGTCTTCCGAAGAGCCGGGCATGACGACAGAAGCGCCCTCATCCGCCCTTCGGGCACCTTCTCCCGCAGGGGCGGGAGAAGGAGACAGGCTTACGTCAAAGTTTTTTTTTGCGCGGTCTTCGTACTGCTTGCGCTTCTCGGCCAGGATGGCGCGCTGGTGGGCGCTCATTTCCGGGTCGTGGATCAGGCCGATCGACTTCATGTGCTCTTCGACGATGGCGCCCAGCTCGGCCACCAGCGACGGCATGTACACGCCACCGGCCTTGAAGTAGCCACCGCGCGGATCGAACACGGCCTTCATCTCGTCCACCAGGAACGTCACGTCGCCGCCCTTGCGGAACACGGCCGACATGATGCGCGTCAGCGCGACGATCCACTGGAAGTGCTCCATGGACTTGCTGTTGACGAAGATCTCGAACGGACGGCGCAGCTCGTGCTCCGTGCCGGCGTTGAGCACGATGTCGTTGATGGTCACGTACATGGCGTGCTCCACCAGCGGCGACTTGATCTTGTAGGTGCTGCCGATCAGGACTTCCGGGCGCTCGATGCGCTCGTGCATCTGGATGATGTTGTCCTGCGGGGTTTCCTTTTCCACCGTCTCGCGCGGCACCGACGCGGTGGCGACCGGCGCTGCGGCTTCGCGCGCCTTGTCTTCCGGGGTGAGCACGCTGTAGCCCTTGATTTTCTTGTCGATCTTGACGGCCATGACGGGGGAATCCTGTTCTTGTCTTGTTGATGGTGACGACGACGGGCGGGGCGATGGCCTTCCGGGCCGGCTCCCGCCCCAACCCTCCCCCGAAACCGGGGGAGGTGGGGTGAAGCATCAGGTCTTACTTACGGGCCGCTTTTTTCGCGGCTTTCCTCGGGGCTTTCTTCACGGCCTTCTTGGCCGCTTTCTTCGGGGCGGCTTTCTTCGCCGCCTTCTTCACGGGCGCCTTGCGGGCGACCTTCTTCACGGCTTTCTTGGCGGCCTTCTTCGCCGGCGCCTTCTTGGCGGCGGCCTTCTTGGCGACCTTCTTCACCGCCTTCTTGGCGGCCGTCTTCTTGGTGGCCTTCTTCGCTGCCTTCTTCGCCGTCTTCTTGGCGGGCTTCTTGCCGGCGACCTTCTTCTGCAGGCTGGCGGCTTCGGCCTTGGCGGCGGTGCTGGCGGCGGCCAGCTTCTTCTTCGCCTTGGCGACGGTCTTCTTCACCGCCTTGGCGGCCTTGTCGGTGCGCTTGGCCACGGCCTTCTTCGCCTTGGCGATGTCGGCGGTCACGGTCTTCTTGGCCTTCTTGGCGGCTTTCTTCGCCTTGGCGACCGTCTGGCTGGCGGTGGCGGCGACGGCCTCGCCGATTTCCACGGCCTTGTCCTTCACGCTCTCGGCGGCGCCGGAAAGCGTCGCGGTGACACCATTACCGTTGCTCATGTTGCCCTCCTGTGGGCGAGGTTGGTTGACGCTGCCGATGCTATACCCGATGGCGCGGGGTGGAACGGTGAAGCTCATGAATCGCTTGTTGCTTTTCCCTTCTCCCCGCAAGCGGGGAGAAGGTGGCCGAAGGCCGGATGAGGGGATGCTTTTCGCTGGGAGCAAACGCAACTCGCTGCGCTCGCCCCCCCCTCTCCCGCCCCTTCGGGGCACCCTCTCCCGCGAGGGGAGAGGGGTAACGCTCAAGCTCGCGCTGAGGGGATGCCTCAGAACTTGCCGTAATAGCCTTCCTTCAACGCATCGAACAGGTTGGCGGCGGTGTGCATCTCGCCGTCGTACTCGATCTGCTCGTTGCCCTTCACCTCGATGACGTTGCCGTCTTCCAGCTCGAAGCGGTAGGTGGTGTTCTCCAGGTCGGCTTCCTTCACCAGCACGCCCTGGAAGGCGGCCGGGTTGAAGCGGAACGTGGTGCAGCCCTTCAGGCCCTGCTGGTGGGCGTAGCGGTAGATGTCCTTGAACTGCTCGTACGGGTAGTCCGTGGGCACGTTGGCGGTCTTGGAGATGGAGCTGTCCACCCACTTCTGCGCGGCGGCCTGCACGTCGACGTGTTCCTTCGGGCTGATGTCGTCGGCGGCGATGAAGTACTCCGGCAGCTTGGCGTCGGCGTCGTCCGAGAACGGCATGGCCTTGGCGTTGACCAGCTCGCGGTAGGCCAGCAGCTCGTAGGAATAGACGTCCACCTTCTCCTTCGACTTCTTGCCTTCGCGGATCACGTTGCGGCTGTAGTGGTGCGCGAAGGAGGGCTCGATGCCGTTGGAGGCGTTGTTGGCCAGCGACAGGCTGATGGTGCCGGTGGGCGCGATGGAGCTGTGGTGGGTGAAGCGGCTGCCGATCTCGGCCAGCTCGTCCACCAGGTCCGGGGCCACTTCGGCCACGCGCTGCATGTAGCGGCTGTACTTGGCGTGCAGCACCTTGCCGGGGATTTCCTGGCCGGCCTTCCAGCCGTCCTTCGCCATTTCCGGGCGCTGGCGCAGCATGGCGGCGGTGACGGTGAACAGCTCGTCCATGATCGGGGCAGCGCCCTTTTCCTTCGCCAGGGCCAGGCCCATTTCCCAGCCGGCCACGGCCATCTCGCGGGCGATGGCTTCGGTGAACTCGCAGGATTCGGCGCTGCCGTACTTGTGCTTGAGCATGGTCAGCGTGCTGCCCAGGCCCAGGAAGCCCATGCCGTGGCGACGCTTGCGCAGGATCTCGGCGCGCTGCTGTTCCAGCGGCAGGCCGTTCACTTCGACCACGTTGTCGAGCATGCGGGTGAACACGCGCACGACTTCCTTGTATTCCTCCCAGTCGAAACGCGCCTGGTCGGTGAAGGGGTCGCGCACGAAGGTGGTCAGGTTGACCGAGCCCAGCAGGCAGGCGCCGTAGGGCGGCAGCGGCTGCTCGCCGCACGGGTTGGTCGCGCGGATGGTCTCGCACCACCAGTTGTTGTTCATCTCGTTGACGCGGTCGATCAGGATGAAGCCCGGCTCGGCGTAGTCGTACGTCGAGACCATGATCATGTCCCACAGGTGGCGGGCGCGGATGTGGCCGTAGATCTTGCAGGCCACCAGGCCGTCGTCGCGGACGATGTAGTTCTTGTGGGTGGGCCACTCGCGCCAGACGACCTGGGCGGCGTCCTCGACGTCGATGTCGCCCTTCTCCTTGATGTTCACCGGGAACACCAACGGCCAGTCGGCGTCGGTGTCCACGGCGTCCATGAAGCCGTCGGTGATCAGCAGCGAGAGGTTGAACTGGCGCAGGCGGCCGTCTTCGCGCTTGGCGCGGATGAAGTCCTTCACGTCCGGGTGCGAGATCTCGAACGTGCCCATCTGCGCGCCGCGGCGGCCGCCGGCGCTGGAGACGGTGAAGCACATCTTGTCGTAGATATCCATGAAGGACATCGGGCCGGAGGTGTACGCACCGGCGCCGGCGACGAAGGCGCCGCGGGGGCGCAGCGTGCTGAATTCATAGCCGATGCCGCAGCCGGCCTTCAGGGTGAGGCCCGCTTCGTGGACCTTTTCCAGGATGCCGTCCATCGAGTCTTCGATGGTGCCGGACACGGTGCAGTTGATCGTGCTGGTGGCCGGCTTGTGCTGCTGGGCGCCGGCGTTGGAGGTGATGCGGCCGGCCGGGATGGCACCGCGGCGCAGCGCCCACACGAAGCGCTCGTACCAGTAGGCACGCTTCTCCGGGGTCGCTTCGGCGTCGGCCAGGGCGCGGGCCACGCGCTGGTAGGTGCCGTCGATGTCGGCGTCGAGGGCCTCGCCCTGCTTGGTCTTCAACCGGTACTTCTTGTCCCAGATGTCCTGGGACGCCGGTTGCATGGGGATCAGGGTGGGCTGTTCCGTCTTGATCGCCTCGAGGCGCACCGTACTCATGGTTTTGTTGTTCTCCTAAAAACGACTGGAACCCGTAATGGCTGTGCCGGGTGGGCGCCGGGCCCACCCCCTGTATCTCAACGCGGACCCGGACGACGGGGACGGCGCCGCAGGCAGTCGCTCAGGATGCGCCGCCCGGGTTGCCGGATTGTGGAAGTGGGCCGTGCCATCGACCATGAAATCGCCGTGTCGCCCACTGCTTCCCTCGCCCTCATGCGCCAATCCCCAAAGGCGCCCGAATTCCCAAGCAAAACCGCCTGAAAACACCATCGCTTGGGTCCGCCACGTGCTGGACCGCAACATATTGTGTCCGCACGAGGGATGCAAACTACGCCCGGGGGTGCCCCCTGTCAACCGGATTGACATGACATTCCGGTGACGCCAAGGCACCGTCCGTCATCACGTCATGACGCCCGCCCGGCGGCCGCGCCGGCCTGAACTTCATTGCCGGTTTAGGGGTCCCTCAGCAGACTCATTCAGGTTCGCCGCCGGCCGCTCCCGGCCCGGCCCACCCCCTTCCTGATGCGACGACCCGCCGACCGACCATGAAGAACGCGATGCGCCCATTCCCCACCCTGCTGGCCCTGACCGCCGCCGCCGCGTTCGGCGGGTTCGCCGCCACCGGCCTCAACGAGCTGCTGCAGCAACCGGCCGAGGCCGCGCCCAGCGCGGCCGCCGCGGTCCCGGCGGCGGCCGCCCTGCCCACCGCCGTCGATGGCCAGGTGCTGCCCTCGCTGGCGCCGATGCTCAAGCGGGTCACCCCGGCGGTGGTCAGCGTGTACAGCCGCCAGACCGTGCGGGTGGCCAGCCCGCTGGGGCCGTTCGGCGACGACCCGGTGTTCCGCCGGCTGTTCGGCATTCCCGACATGCCGCGCGAGCGGGTGGAGCGCGCGCTGGGCTCGGGCGTGATCGTCGATGCCGCACGCGGCTACGTGCTGACCAACCACCACGTGGTGGAGAACGCCGACGGCGTGTCGGTCACCCTCAGCGACGGGCGCCAGGTGGAAGCCGAGTTCATCGGCTCGGACCCGGACACCGATATCGCGCTGATCCGCATCCCCACCCAGGGCCTGACTGCGGTGCAGATGGCCAACAGCGACCAGCTGCAGGTGGGCGACTTCGTGGTGGCGATGGGCAACCCGTACGGGCTGGGCCAGACGGTCACCTCGGGCATCGTCTCGGCGGTGGGCCGTAGCGGCATTCCGGTGGCGGGCTACCAGAACTTCATCCAGACCGACGCCTCGATCAATCCGGGCAACTCCGGCGGCGCGCTGGTCGACCTGCAGGGCCGGCTGGTGGGCATCAACACCGCCAGCTTCAACCCGCGCGGCAGCATGGCCGGCAACATCGGCCTGGGCTTCGCGATCCCGATCAACATGGCGCGCGGGATCATGGAGCAGCTGATCGCCAACGGCGGCGTGGTCAAGCGCGGCACCTTCGGGGTGGAATCGCAGGACGTGGACGAGCGCACCGCGCGCGGCCTGGGCCTGGACGCGCCGCGCGGGGCGCTGGTCACGCGCGTCTACCCCGGCTCGGCCGCGGCCACCGCCGGCCTGCAGCCCGGCGACGTGGTGACCGCCGCCAACGGCCAGCGCATCGACAACCGCGCGGCCCTGCACAACTTCGAAGGCCTGCAACCGGTCGGCACGCGCGTGGCGCTGGACGTGCGCCGCGACGGCAAGCCGGTGCAGCTCAACGTGGCGCTGAAGGAAGGCGCGCGTTCGGCCGACGGCGCGACGATCGACGCGCGCCTGACCGGCGCCACGCTGAAGGAACTGGACGAATCCGCGCGGCAGGTGCTGCGCAGCCAGGGCGCCAATGGCGGCGTGCAGGTCAGCAACGTGACGCGCGACAGCCGCGCATGGAAGAGCGGCCTGCGTCCGGGCGACGTGATCGTGGCCAGCAGCAGCGGCGAATTCGGCGACCTGCCCGGCTTCCGCGCGACCTTCGAGCGCTCGCCGCCGCAGCTGGTGCTGCAGATCCTGCGCGGACGCGGCACCGGGCGCGTGCTGATGCAGTGAAGCGTGCGCGGTGGACGGGATAACAGCCCGTTCACCGCCGTGCATTAGAGTGGCCCCCATCCCCCGCCCGCAGGAGCACCTGATGACCATGCCGACGAATACCGATGCGCTGAAGTCCAACCTGGGCGAAGCCGGTTCGCACCTCGCCTCCGCGGCGGCCGCCGCTGGCGAAGCGATCAAGGGCGCCGCCAGCGCCGCGGGCGACGAGCTGCGCCTGGGCAAGGCGAACGTCAAATCCGAACTGGCCGACAGCGCGCTGTCCGGCATCGCCGCGGCCGAGGCCGGTGGTGGCGCCGCGCGCGAGCAGGTGGACGCGCTGATGGACAAGGGCCGCGACCTGATCGACAGTGCCGCCGACCTGATCCGCGAACGTCCGCTGGCCTCGTTCGGCGTGGCCTTCGCCGCTGGCTGGATCATCGCCAAGCTCGCGCGCAGCGGCGGCGACAAGTAAGCCCGCCGCGTGTCCGACGCGCCCCGCGACACCGACGCCCCCGCACCGCCCGACCTCGCCGACACCCTGAAGGAGGTCGGTGCGGCGGGCCGTGCGGCGTACGGCTCGGCGAAGGACACCGGTCGCGCGCTGCGCGGACTGGTGTCGGCCGACTTCGCGCTGGCGCGCAGCGCCTTCGGCCGCGCGCTGGCGTGGGCCGGCGTGGCGATCGTGTTCGGCGCATCGGCCTGGCTGCTGGTGACCGGCGCGCTGATCGCGCTGATGCAGCGTTTCGGTTTTTCGTGGCTGCAGTCGCTGTCGCTGGCGGCATTCCTGAGCCTGGCCGTCACCGCGTTCGCGGTGTGGAAGGTGGGGCGCTACTTCGACTACACCGGCATGCACGCCACGCGCCGACAGCTGTCGAAGCTGGGCCTGTTCGACGAGGACGCGGCGATCGACGACGACCCGCCCGCCGCCGGCACCGCGCACGACCCGCGCGCGTCGGACCACGGGGGCGCCTGATGCGCTTCGAGAAACTCCTGCAGCACGTGCAGCGCGCGGAACAGCGGGTGGAGCTGCGCGCGACGCATACGCAGACCCAGTGGACCACGCTGAAGCAAGCCTGGCGCGAGGGCTGGACGCCGGGGCGCATCCTGATCGCCGGCGTGGTCAGCGGCTTCCTGGTGGGCCGCGCCGAACCGCTGCGCACGCTGACCGGCGCGCGCTGGATGCAGATGTTCAGCGCGGTTTCCAGCCTGCTGGCCACCGCCCAGGCCGCGGCCGCCGCCGAACAGGCCGAGCAGGCCGCCGACACCGCGCAGGACGTGCAGGACCAGGCCGAGGCCGAAGAGCCGCTGGTCGACGAAGCGTTCGAGGACGACGACATCGTCGTCACCGCGCCCCGCCCGGCCGAAGCGGCGACCGAGTTGTCCGAGCGCTGAAAGCTCCCTCTGGTCTGGGGATGTGGGAGCGACGTAAGTCGCGATGCCGCCACCGCGGCGCCGCATTCTTCTTCGCGACTCACGTCGCTCCCACAGGATTGCCCCCACAATCGCGCATCCCATCAGGCGGCCTCCTGCCCATGAGCACACCTGCGCCACCCGACGCATCCCCCGCCCCCGTCGCGCCGCCACCGTCCCGGCCGCGCGCTTCCGTGCCGCTGCTGGTGCTGGCGACGCTGGCCGTGGGCTACACGTTGTGGGCCGCGCAGGATGTGCTGCTGCCGGTGCTGCTGGCGATGTTCTTCGCCCTGGTCGGCAACCCGATCATCCGGGTGCTGCGGCGGATGTACGTGCCGCGTTTCGTCGGCGCGTTGCTGGTGCTGCTCGGCGGCATGACGGTGACGGGCCTGCTCGCGCACAAGATGCTGCCGTCGGCGATGGACTGGGCGCAGCAGGCGCCGCGCGAGATGCGCCAGCTGGCACCCAAGCTGCGCGAGCTGACCAAGCCGGTGCAGGACGCCAACAAGGCCGCCGAGAGCTTCGCCCGCGCCGCCGCCGGCACGCAGACCAGCAAGGCGCCGCAGGTGGTGCAGACGGCGCCAGATGATCCCTACCGCAAGCTGCTGGCCACGCCGCGCGTGCTGGCGTCGCTGTTGGCGGTGGTGCTGCTGACGTTCTTCTTCATGGTCTATGGCGAGAACCTGCAGCGCAACGCGATCGCGTTGTTGCCGGGGCGGCAGCAGAAGAAGTTCACCGTGGACATCCTGCATTCCATCGAGCGCGAGGTGTCGCGCTACGTGCTGACGATCAGCGTGATCAACACGGTGGTGGGGTTCGTGTTCGCCGGCGTGCTGTACCTGCTGGGCCTGCCGCTGGCCGAGGCGTTGCTGTGGGGCACGATGGCGGCGCTGTTGAACTTCGCGCCGTACGTGGGGCCGTTGATCGGGATCGTGGCGATGCTGCTGGTGGGCTTCATCAGTTTCGAGGAGCCGTTCCAGTCGATGCTGCCGGCGGTCGCCTATCTGGTACTGCACACGATCGAGGGGCAGATCGTCACGCCGATCATCCTGGGCAAGCGGATGGCGTTGTCGCCGTTGGTGTTGATCCTGGCGCTGATGTTGTTCGGGTGGTTGTGGGGAATCATCGGGTTGTTGCTGGCGGTGCCGCTGTTAGTGTGCGTGAAGTTGGTGCTGGCGCGGGTGGAAGGGATGGAGGGGTGGGCGCGGTTGTTGGAGTGACCGCTGCATCCCTGAGCCCCTCTCCCGGCGGGAGAGGGGTTGGGGAGAGAGCCAACGAAGCCCGTGTCTTCGCGCTGCCTTGACGGCCACCACGTCCGCTGGAGCTTATGGTTTGATGGCCTTGCGGGATGGACTTTCATTTTCTTGGCATGGTGCCGCTCGCCGCGGAGGCATTCTTTCTTTGCTTGTGCAAAGAAAGAATCAAAGAAACACACCCCAGGCGGCACGCCCTGCGCTTCGCTCCGNGCACCATGAGCGCGATGCGCTCATGGATTCTGAGCGCACGACGTTCGCTCGTTGGATGCGTTCAGTCGGTTCAAGCATGGTGCCGCTCGCCGCGGAGGCATTCTTTCTTTGCTTGTGCAAAGAAAGAATCAAAGAAACACACCCCAGGCGGCACGCCCTGCGCTTCGCTCCGGGTCCGCGAGCGGACCGGGAATTTTCGTAAGGCACATCCATGTGCCATACGAAAACGCCACCCATCCAGGGCGGCGCCCTTCGGGTTTTACCCGGCCCACTCGCCGTGCCTCATGGGGACCCTGAAGAGCCACGTCAAAGGCGTGCACGCCGGATCTGTCCGTGTCGGCTCTCGGGGCCCCTGAGGTCCGGCAGTCACGGCGGGTCAAACCCGCAGGGCGGCGCACAGGACGTGCGCCGTTTTCGTATGGGGCAGAGCCTGCCCCGTACTTGATACGGGGATGCCCCTTACGAAAATTCCCGCCGGGACTGCGCACCCGCCGCATGCGGCGGGCGGACCGCCGGGGCGTGTTTCTTTTGCCTACTTTTCTTTGCACAAGCAAAGAAAAGTAGGGCCCCCGCGGCGAGCGGCGCCATGCATGAACACCCGCGTGCCTCTCGAAGGCCATGAACCCGATGCGCTCACACCCCCATGTGCGTACCACGCTCATGGCGCATGCTGCTGGCACACCGGTCGTTTGGAATGGACCGGCTTCGTTGCCCCTCACCCCAACCCCTCTCCCGGCGGGAGAGGGGCTTGAAGCCTGGGAGCGGGGCCTGAGCCGCCCCCGGTGAAAGCCCCCCGAAGACCCCGTGTAAAATCACCCCGATGAGCTTTCCCGTTCGCGCCATCACCCTCGACCTCGACGACACCCTGTGGCCGTTCGCCCCCATCGGCGCCCGGATCGAACGCGTGCTCGACGACTGGCTGCACGAACACAGCCCCGCCACCGCCGCCCTGTTCCCCGTCGAACGCATGCGCGCCGTCCGCGAAGCCGTGTTCGCCGCCCACCCCGAACACAAACACGACCTCAGCATCCTCCGCCGGATGACCCTCGAACACGCCCTGCGCGAGAGCGGCGCCGACATGGCCCTGCTCGAACCCGCGTACGAAACCTTCTACGCCGCCCGCAACCAGGTCGAGTACTACCCGGACGCCCTGGACGCCCTGCACCGCATCGCCGCCCGCCTGCCCGTGGCCGCCGTCACCAACGGCAACGCCGACCTGCAGCGGATCGGCCTGGGCCACCTGTTCGCCCACCAGATCCACTCGCGCGAACACGGCGCGGCCAAGCCCGAGGCCAGCATCTTCCACGCCGCCTGCCGCTTGCTGGACGTACCGCCGGCCGAAGTACTGCATGTGGGCGACCACATCGAGATGGACGTGCTGGGCGCCGCGCGCGCGGGCTTGCGCAGCTGCTGGATCAACCGGCCCGAAGACCACGACGGCCGGCCGCAAGTGTGGACCGATGCCACGCTGCGCCCGGACCTGGAATTCGCCACCCTCACCGCGCTGGCCGACTGGCTGGACGCGCATCCTTCTTTCGCCACGGAACACGCTGCCGCATGAGCGCTGCCCTCGCCTATACCGACGCCTCCACCACCGCCCGCGCGTTGCACGTGCTGGACCGCACGCAGCTGGCCGGCTGGCGCGCCACGCAGTCGCCCGCGGTGAACGCGTGGATCGACGCGCAGGGCTTCGCGGCCGGCGCGGGCTCGCTGGTGCTGCTGCCGGGCGATGACGGCCTCGCGGGGGCGGTCATCGGCATCGGCGATGCGCTGGACCCGTATGCGTACGCGCATGCGCCGTTCGGCCTGCCGGCCGGCGACTGGCAGCTGGCCACCGACCTGCCGGCCGACGCGCGCACCGCGCTGCAACTGGGCTGGGGCCTGGGCAGCTACAAGTTCGACCGCTACAAGCAGCCCGCGCGCAAGCCCGCGCGCCTGGTGCTGCCGCAGGCCGATGCCGAAGCGCTCGACCTGCTGGCCGCCAGCCTGCAGGTGCGCGACCTGGTCAACACGCCCACCGAGCACATGGGCCCGGACGATCTCGAAGCCGCGGTGCGCGAGCTCGCTACCACCCACGGGGCCGAGATCGAGGTGATCGCCGGCGACGCGCTGCTGACCCAGAACTTCCCCGCCATCCACGCCGTGGGCCGCGCCTCGCACCGCGCGCCGCGCCTGATCGCACTGCGCTGGGGCGACGCCGCCGCGCCGCACGTCGCGGTGGTCGGCAAGGGTGTGTGCTTCGACACCGGCGGCCTGGACATCAAGCCGGCCGACGGCATGCGCAATATGAAGAAGGACATGGGCGGCGCCGCGCACGCGATCGCGCTGGCCCGCCTGGTGATGGCGCGCCAGCTGCCGGTGCGGCTGACCCTGCTGGTGCCGGCGGTGGAAAACAGCATCGGCCCGAACGCGTTCCGTCCCGGCGAGGTGATCGCCACCCGCAAGGGCGTCAGCGTGGAGATCGACAACACCGATGCCGAAGGCCGCGTGATCCTCTGCGACGCGCTGACCTATGCTGGCGAGCAGTCGCCGGAACTGCTGCTGGACTTCGCCACGCTGACCGGCGCCGCACGCATCGCACTGGGCCCGGACCTGCCGGCGCTGTTCGCCAACAACGACAGCGTGGCCAACGACTGGATCGCCGCCGGCGAACGCATGCGCGACCCGGTGTGGCGGATGCCGCTGTGGCGCCCCTACCTGCGCTATCTCACCAGCGGCATCGCCGACCTCGCGAACGCGGGCTCGCGGATGGCCGGTGCCGTCACCGCGGCGCTGTACCTGGAGCGCTTCGTGCCCGATGGCCTGCCGTGGGCGCACCTGGACGTCTATGCGTGGAACGACAGCGACCGCGCCGGTCGTCCGGCCGGCGGCGAAGCGCTCGCACTGCGCAGCGCCTACGCGATGCTGAAGGCGCGCTACGGCGCCACGGCCTGAACCACGGCGACATCGTTCGCCGCGGTTTCCACCCGGTTGCGGCCGGCGTGCTTGGCCCGGTACAGCGCGGCATCGGCCTGCCGTAGCAGCGTCTCGCCCAACCCGCCGTGCTGCGGGAACATCGCAATCCCGATCGACACGGTCACGTGCGGCAGCTCCTGCCCCAGGTGCATCACCCGCATGCCTTCCACGCCCGCGCGGATCGCTTCGGCACGTGCCTGCACGGTGATCGGATCGGCTTCGGGCAGGATCAGGGTGAACTCCTCGCCACCGTAGCGGCAGGCGATGTCCTCGTCGCGCGACAACGCCTGCAGCAGGCGCCCGAACTCGGCCAGCAGCGCGTCGCCACCGGCGTGGCCGTGCACGTCGTTGAAGCCCTTGAAGTGGTCCAGGTCCAGCATCATCAGGCCCAGCGGCATGTG
Organism: Pseudoxanthomonas sp. Root630; assembly: GCF_001427585.1. Classification (GTDB taxonomy): domain Bacteria; phylum Pseudomonadota; class Gammaproteobacteria; order Xanthomonadales; family Xanthomonadaceae; genus Pseudoxanthomonas_A. The sequence continues at coordinate 12,451 of NZ_LMGY01000002.1, forward strand.
CCGGCGCTCGCAGCGCGCCAGCTCGCGCGCCAGCGACTCTTCCAGGTAACGGCGGTTGAACAGGCCCGTCAGCGGTTCGCGGATGGACTGCACGCGCAGGCGCGATTGCAGTTCCAGGCTGGACAGCGCCATCGACAGTTGTTCGGCGGCGGTCTTCACCAGGTCCATGCGGACGAGGAAGGTGTCGTCGTGGCCGGACAGGTACAGCAGGCCGAGCTGGGTGCCCTGCGCGATCAACGGCACGCACACGTAGGTCGGCGTGGCGTTGAGCGATGGCGTGGTCACGTGCGCGCACGGCAGCAGCTCGTGGTGGGCGCGGTGCACATGCGGCTGGCCGCGGCGCAGCGCCCAGCAATCCTGCAGCGGGAACATCGCCGGGCCATTGAGCGCGTGCTCGCCCCAGTGCGCGACTTCCTCGGCGTAGTCCTGCGAGGCGCGCACGCGGTACAGCGTGCCGCCGGCTTCCGGCAGCAGGCGCGAGAAGTACTGCGTGGCCAGGCCGACGGCTTCTTCCACGCTGACGCAGCTCTGCAGCATGCCGCCGTAGCGGCTCAATTCGTTGAGGTCGGCGCCCTGCCGCTCCAGCGCGTCGATGTTGTCGAGCAGTTGTGCGCGCGCCTCGTCGCCGGCGTCTTCGGCGCGCGCGCGGCGGCGGATCTCGCCGACCAGCAGCGTGTACACCACGCCGATGATGGCCAGGCCCAGTGGAATGCCGAGCAACGCCAGCACGCGCAGCAGGGTGGCGCTGTTGCGGCTGGAATCCGCACGTTGCACGAGCAGCTGCCGCTCGTTGGCCACCAGTTGCCGCGCCTGCGCGCGCAGCGCGCCGGAGGTGCGCCGCACTTCCTGGCCGATGGAACGCTGCGCCGACGGCAGGCCGCCGGTGGCGTAGTTGCCCAGCGTGGCGTCCATCTGGCCGAGCCGACGCTCGATCTCGAGCTTCCACGCCAATGCCAGGCGGCTCTGGTCGGGGTTGTCGCGGACCAGCTGCTGCAATTGCACGAGCCGTTCGGGCAGTTCGCCGCGGCTGCGCCGGTAATCGGCGAGGTAGTCGACATCGGCGGTGAGCAGGTAGCCGCGCTGGGCGGATTCGCCATCGCGCAGGTGCGCTTCGATGGCACCGACCAGGGCGATGACTTCGTTGGTGTGCGAGACCCGGTTCGCGTCGCCGATGAAGCGCTGTGCGCCGAGCACGACGCCCACGCCGATCACCACGAAAATCGCGGCGGCGACAAGCAGGCCGATACGGTTGGCGTGAGGGCGGCGCAGGGGCATGCCGGTCCGGAGCGCGGGGGTCAGGGGGAGCCTAGGGGGCCGTGCCTGCAAGGACAACCCGGCGCACACCGGAACTGCCAACCACGGCACATCTTGGCGCCGCTACAGCCAGCCGCGCTGACGCGCCAGGCGATAGGCCTCGATGCGGTTGGCTACGCCGAGCTTGCCGATCGCTTCGGACAGGTAGTTGCGCACCGTGCCTTGCGAGAGGTTGAGCTGCTTGGCGATATCGCCAGCGGATTGGCCTTCGCCGGCCAGCCGCAGCACCTGGCGTTCGCGGTCGTTGAGCGGATCGGCCTCGGACCAGGCTTCCACCGCCAGCTGCGGATCGATCGCGCGGCCGCCACGGTGCACCTTGCGCAGCGCCTCGGCGAGGTCTTCCGCGGGCGCGTCCTTCAACAGATAGCCGGACACGCCGGCCTCCAGCGCGCGCCGCAGGAACCCGCTGCGCGCGAACGTGGTGACGATGACCACCTTGCACGGCAGCTCATGCCGCTGGATGCGTTGCGCGAGTTCCAGCCCGGTCAGGCCGGGCATTTCGATATCGGTGACCAGCAGGTCCGGCGAAAGCCGCTGCAGCTCGCGCCATGCGGTCTCGCCATCGGCCGCGCTGCCGACCACCTCGATGTCGCTTTCCATGCCCAGCAGCGCAGTGAGTGCGCCACGCACCATGGCCTGGTCTTCGGCAAGCAGCACGCGGATCATCGGAAGGCCGGGAAGGAAGAGTCGGACGACACGCTAGCAAATCGTCGCGGGGAAGTGCACCGCTCGTTGTAGGAGTGGTGCAGGCAAGTCTGCACCGGTAAGTCGCGACCGCATGCCTAGAGGGCCTACAGAAAACAGCGGGCCGGGGGCTCGCATAGAAGGGATGCCGAGGTCGATGGATGTTCCGGCCGTGCGGTCGCGACTTACGTCGCTCCTACAGGGGTTTTCTCGGGGGCCGCCAGTACCTCGCCAGCCGACGGCAACGGCAGCACGATCTCCACGCAGGTGCCCTGCCGCAGCGTGGAATCGATGCGCAGGCGGCCGCCGCGCGCTTCTACGCGCTCGCGCATGCCGGCCAGGCCGTTGCCGGGCACGCCCGCACTGCCCACGCCGTTGTCGCGGACGCGCAGGGTGACGTGATCGGGCGTGGACGACAGCACGACTTCCGCGAGGCTGGCGCGCGCATGGCGCTGGATGTTGGTCACCGCTTCGCGCAGGCTCAGCGCGAGCACGGTCTCCAGGTCGGCGGGCAGCGCGACTTCCTGCGCTTCGTAGCGCAGGGTGACGCCGTCCGATTCCAGCAGCAGGCGCGCGGACGCGAGTTCGGCCGCCAGCCCGGCCGCGCGGATGCCGGTCACCGCGCGCCGCACCTGCGCCAGCGCATCGCGGGCAACGCGGCTGACTTCGTTGATCTCGTTGCGCGCGGCCTGCGGGTCGCGGTCGATCAACCGTCCCGCAAGATCGGACTTCAGCGCCACCAGCGACAGCGTGTGGCCGAGCAGGTCGTGCAGGTCGCGGCCGATGCGCTCGCGTTCGGCCAGCGCGGCCAGCCGGCGCACTTCCTCGTGCGAGAGCTTCAGTTCGGCGCGCTTGCGCACGGTCTCCGACTGGAAGTAGTTGCCGGTGAACACCGCCACCGACACGATTGCGGTCACCACCGGCACGAACACCGGGAAGCCCAGCCACGCCGCCATGCCGCAGTACGCGATGATCAGGACCGCGAAGACTTCCAGCCGGATCCACATCGAGCCCGGCAGCAGCGCGACGAAGGCCGCCGCATAGATGACGTAGGTGTTGGAGAACGCGTTGAACGGCATCAGCCCATAGCCGAGCGCCGCGATGCCCAGCGTGCACAGCACGCGCGTCATCGCGCTGGCGCGGTAGGCCAGGAAGTACATCGGCAGGAACACCGCGATCGACAGCAGCGTCGGCCACAGGTACCAGCGCACGCCATCGCCCCAGTCGGCGTTGGACGGCACCAGCACCGGCACGAACAGGAACACCAGGTAGCCCAGCAGGAAGATGGGCATCCAGCCCAGGCCGAGCGCTTCGGGCACCAGGCGATCGCGCTGGCGGGTCAGCCAGGCCAGCAGGGACGGCAACGGATGGTTCATGGACGACTCCTTGCGTCGGCGTGCCGGTTCACTGCACCAGGCGGCGGCGCGCCAGCACGAAGAACACCGCGGTGATGACGGCCAGCACGGCCACGTGCAGCCCCAGCGGACGCCCGGCACCGACACCGACGGCCTGCTGCGCGACCTGCGCCAGATGATACGCCGGCCATGCGGGCGCCAACGTCTGCAAGAGCTTCGGCAGCATCGTCAGCGGTACCCACAGGCCCGAGAGGAAGGCCATCGGCAGGTAGACCAGGTTGATCAGCGCCGGTGCGCCGCGTCCGCTGACCAGCGTACCCAGCCACAAGCCCAGCGCGCTGAAGGGCAGCACGCCGACCAGGCAGGTCGCCGCCCACGCGGCCCACTGCGCGGCCGACAAGTGCACGTGCGCCACGCCGGCCGCGAGCGCGGCGAGCAGCAGCAGGATGATGGCGGCGAACAGCAGCGCCATCGCCATCTTCGCGACGAGGTACGCACCCGGCGGCATCGGCTGCGCGCGCTTGAGCGTCAGCAGCCCCTGTTCGCGATCCATCGCGACGGTCACGCCGAAGCCGAACAGGGCCACGCCGATCACGCCGAACACGCCGTAACCGGCCAGCATGTAGTGCGCCGCCATCGGCCCGCCCTTGCCGCCGAGCAGCACGCCGAACAGCAGATAGAACACCGGTGGGAACAGCAGGCACGGCAGCGAGAACGAGGGCGTGCGCAGCAGGCGGAGGAATTCGTAGCGCGCTTCCAGCAGGTAGGCGCGCGTGGACGAGAACGGCAGCGGGACGGCGGTGTCCATCAGGCGGCTTCCTTGTGCAGGTCGGGGGCGGTGGCATCGCGGGTCAGCGCGAGGAAGGCGTCGGCCAGGCCGGCGCGCTGCACTTCCAGGTCGGTGAGCGCGGGATCTTCGGCCAGCAGGCGGCGGACGATGGGCTCGGCGATGTCGACGACGATGTCCAGGCGCTCGCCGTCGTGCTGGGCGAGTTGCACGCCCGGCCAGCCTTGCACCAGGGCCGCCGGCAGGATGGTGCTGCAGCGGATGCGCCGCTGCGCGACATGCGCGCGCACCTGGGCCACGGTGCCTTCGGCGACGACGCGTCCGTGGTTGACCACCACGACGCGGTCGGCGAGCGCTTCGGCTTCTTCCAGGTAGTGCGTGGTCAGCAGCACCGCGCAGCCTTGCGCGCTCAGTTCGCGGATCGCCTTCCACAGCGTCTGCCGCGCATCGATGTCCAGGCCGGTGGTGGGTTCGTCGAGGAACAGCAGCTCGGGCCGGCCGCAGACCGCCAGCGCAAACTGCACGCGCCGCTGCTGCCCGCCGGACAGCTGGCCGTAGCGGCGATCCATCAGGCCATCCAGCCCCGCGAGCGCCATGCAGTCGGCGACGCTGCGCGGCCGCGGGTAGTAGCTGCGCGTCAGGTCGATCAGCTCGCGCACCTTCAGCGTGTCCGGCACGGCCGCCGTCTGCAGCATCACCCCGACGCGACGGCGCGCGGCCAGGTCCTGCGGCGGCAGGCCGAACAGTTCCGCCTGCCCGGCCTGCGGACGCTGCAGGCCCAGCAGCAGGCCGATCGCCGTGGTCTTGCCCGCGCCATTGGGGCCCAGCAGCGCGAGCACCTGGCCGGCGGGCAGCGCGAGGTCCAGGCCATCGAGCGCCAGCGTGCGGCCATACTGGTGGCGCACGCCGCGCAGCCGGGCGAGTGCGTGGGAAGAAGGGGTCGCCATGTCCATGCCGGGGGGCCTTGTCGGAAGATGGACACAGCCTGCGCCGCCGCCCCGCCCGTGATCAGTGGCGCCCCTCAGGCGAATCAGGTGACAGTTGTCACTGGGCCACGCCACCCGCCACGCCCATGATGCGCACCGTCCCGGCCCCGCTTCACCCGGATCCGCCGGTTCCCGCATGAAGTGACTTCCGGCAACTAGGCTTCCGTTACCCTTGCTGGTCACACTTCCCCGCATTCACCGTCTGGATACGCATGAATACGTCTGCCGACTTGCTGAAGGAACTCCGCATCGACCGCAAGGCGCCGCCGCCTGAACCCCGGTCGCGTCGTGGCCTGTGGATCACCCTGGGCGTGGGCGTGGTGCTGCTGGCGTTGGCCGCGGCGGGCTGGGCGTTCTTCGGGCGCGAGAAGCCGATCGAAGTGCGCACCGCGCCGACCGTGGCGATGGGCAACGGCAGCGCGTCCTCGTCCGTGCTGGACGCCTCCGGCTATGTGGTCGCGCGGCGCATGGCCACGGTGTCGGCCAAGATCACCGGCAAGGTGCGCGAAGTCCTGATCGAGGAAGGCATGAAGGTCGAGGCTGGCCAGGTCATGGCCACGCTCGACCCGGTCGACGCCGACGCGAGCCGCGCGCTGTCGCAGGCGCAGGTCGAGTCGGCGCGCTCGCAGGTGGCGAACGTGCAGGCCCAGCTCACCGAGGCCGAGGCCAATGCGCGACGCCTCGCCTCGCTGGTGCAGCAGCAACTGGTCGCCCGCTCGCAATACGACCAGGCCGTCGCCACGCGCGACGCCCTGCGTGCGCAGATGCAGGCCGCGCAGCGCAACGTCACCGTGGCCAGCCGCAGCCTGGCGATTTCCGACAACGGCGTGGACAACACCATCGTCCGCGCGCCGTTCGCCGGCGTGGTGATCGCCAAGGCGGCGCAGCCCGGCGAGATCGTATCGCCGCTGGCCACCGGCGGCTTCACCCGCACCGGCATCGGCACCATCGTCGACATGGAATCGCTGGAAGTGGAAGTGGAGGTCAACGAGTCCTTCATCGGCCGCGTGCAACCGAAGATGCCGATCCAGGCCACGCTGAACGCCTATCCCGACTGGCAGATCCCCGGCGAGGTGATCGCCATCATCCCCACCGCCGACCGCAGCAAGGCGACGGTGAAGGTGCGCGTGGCGTTGAACGCCAAGGACGCGCGGATCGTCCCGGACATGGGCGTGCGGGTCAGCTTCCTGGAAGCGGCCAAGCCGCAGCAGGCGGAGCAGCCCAAGGGCGTGCGCGCGCCGGGCGCCGCGGTGGTCGAACGCGGCGCCAGCCAGGTCGCCTTCGTCGTCGGCGACGAGGACACCGTGGAGCAACGCACGCTCAAGGTCGCCGGCAAGCTGGGCGACGACGTGCACGTCACCGACGGTCTGGCCCCCGGCGAGACTGTCGTGCTGGACCCGCCGGCCGAACTGAAGGACGGTGCCAAGGTCGTGCTGGCCGAAGACACCGAGTAAGCCGCAAGACGCCGCGTGAGGATTGCCTCGCCGCGGCGAACCACCGAACACCCGGCGCCGCCCCACCGGCGCCTGTCGATTCCGGGCGACGCCCTTCGTCGTCCTGACGGGGGGGCCATGTCCATCGAGGACGGGATCCGCCCTGTTTGAACCGCAGCATCGCCGTTCGCCTTCCCGTCTCCAACAAGGATCCTGCCGATGTCTTCCCTGGTTTCCATCCGCAACGTCACCAAGACCTACCAGCGCGGCCCCGAGAAGGTGCAGGTGCTGCACGGCATCGACCTGGACATCCCGCACGGCGACTTCGTCGCGCTGATGGGCCCGTCCGGCTCGGGCAAGACCACCCTGCTGAACCTCATCGGCGGCCTGGACACGCCATCCGGCGGCGAGATCGAGATCGAGGGCCAGCGCATCGACCGGATGAACGACGGGCAGCTCGCGCACTGGCGCAGCTCGCATGTCGGCTTCGTGTTCCAGTTCTACAACCTGATGCCGACGCTCACCGCGCAACGCAATGTCGAACTGCCGCTGCTGCTGACCAAGCTCGGCGCCGCGCAGCGCAAGCGCAACGCCGAAATCGCGCTGCAGCTGGTCGGCCTGGCCGACCGCAAATCGCACCGCCCCAACGAACTGTCCGGTGGCCAGCAGCAGCGCGTGGCCATCGCCCGCGCCATCGTCTCCGACCCGACCTTCCTGATCTGCGACGAGCCCACCGGCGACCTGGACCGCCATTCGGCCGAAGAGATCCTCAACCTGTTGAAGATGCTCAACCGCGAGCACGGCAAGACCATCATCATGGTCACGCACGACCCGAAGGCGGCCGAGTACGCCACCCACACCATCCATTTGGACAAGGGCGAACTGGTCGACGCCCCAGCCGCCGCGCACTGATCCGGAGACGGACATGAAATATTTCTCGTTGATCTGGTCGGCGCTGTTCCGCAGCAAGACGCGGACGTCGTTGACGCTGTTGTCGGTGGTCGCGGCCTTCCTGCTGTTCGGCCTGCTCGACTCGGTGCGCGTGGCGTTCAACTCCGGCGGCAGCGTCGCCGGCGCGGACCGCCTGGTGGTGGCGTCGCGCCTGTCGATCACGCAGATGCTGCCGTACAGCCTGCTGGGCCGCATCGATGCGACGCCCGGCGTGAAGAAGAGCGCCTACGCCGCCTGGTTCGGCGGCATCTACAAGGACCCGAAGAACTTCTTCCCCAACTTCTCGGTCGGCCCCGGCTACATGGACATGTATCCGGAGTACATCATCGACCCCGCGCAACTCAAGGCCTGGGAAGCCGACCGCACCGGCGCCATCGTCGGCGAGAACCTGGCCAAGCGCTTCGGCTGGAAGATCGGCGACACCATCCCGCTGCAGGCGACGATCTTCCCCCAGAAGGACGGCAGCAATGCCTGGCCGTTGACGCTGCGCGGCACGTTCAAGCTGTCCGACAGCAAGCGCAAGGGTGAAGAGAACCAGTTGCTGTTCCACTGGAAGTACTTCGATGAGGCCAACCAGTACGTCAACGGCCAGATCGGCTGGTACATGGTGAAGCTGGACAACGTGAACCATGCCACCCGCGTGGCCAACGCGATCGACGCGATCTCCGCCAACTCCGCGCACGAGACCAAGACCCAGACCGAGCAAGCCTTCAACCAGTCCTTCGCGAAGCAGTTCGCCGACATCGGCCTGATCGTCACCGCGATCATGGCGGCGGTGTTCTTCACCCTGCTGCTGCTGACCGGCAACACCATGGCGCAGGCGGTGCGCGAGCGCATCCCGGAACTGGCGGTCCTGAAGACGCTGGGTTTCACCAACGGCACCGTGCTGGTGCTGGTGCTGGTGGAATCGGTGCTGCTGATCGTGCTGGGCGGCGTGCTGGGCATGGCGATCGCCTCTTTGATCATTCCGACATTGAGCCAAGCAAGTAATGGCGCGATCGCGCTGCCCAACATCCCGGGCCAAACCTGGGCGCTTGGACTTTCACTGATGCTGTTGATTGGAATGGTGGTAGGCGCCCTACCTGCCATGCGCGCCATGCGCTTGAGAATCGTCGATGCATTGGCTGGACGCTAAGGAGAAAGAACCCATGAAATCAATTCTTAGCACGATCCTCACCACGATCCGCTGGACGATCGCACTCCTCTTAACTGCCACGCCGTTCGTAACGGAACTGGCAATGTTCCGGAAGGTCACGCATATGCTGGCCTACCCCCTGTTCTTCCTCGTAGTTCTTGCAGCATTGACGCTGCTGGCCCCCCGGGCATTGGAGGCTTTCTCGAAATGGACAAAAGGGGATGGCTTCCTGTCATCGCTGCTGCGGAACGTGTCCTCTTCCTGGTTATTCTTCACACTGATCTCAGTACTGGTTTTCTTGTTTTTTGATTCCAGTACATTTGCGCTCATCACCCTGATCTCGCTATTGGGCCTGATCGCCCTCTGGTTGTTCCTTACCCGACAGGGAAAGAATGCAATCGAGATCGCGAAGATCGGCATTGCCAGTCTGCCGCAGCGCTGGGGCGCCTCGTCGGTGATCGTGGTGGGTATCGCCGGCGTGGTCGGCGTACTGGTCGCGATGCTGGCGATGGGCGAAGGCTTTTCGGCCACGCTCAAGCAGACCGGCGGCGAAGACACCGCCATCGTGCTGCGCGGCGGATCGCAGGCGGAGACCAATTCCGTCATCAGCCGCGATCAGGTACCGCTGATCTCCACGCTGGCCGGCGTGGCCAAGGGCAAGGACGGTCGCGCGTTGCTGTCGCCGGAGCTGTCGCAGATCGTCAACCTGCCGACGGCCAGCACCGGCGAGGATGCCAACGCGCAGTTCCGCGGCGTCAGCGAAGCCGCCTGGTCTATCCGCCCGCAGGTGAAACTGACCGAAGGCCGCAAGTTCAACGTCGGCGTGCGCGAGATCGTGGTCGGCCAGGGTGCGAAGGGCCAGTACCGCGGCCTTGATGTCGGCAAGACGCTGAAACTGGGCAACCAGGAATGGACGGTGGTCGGCGTGTTCGCCTCCGGCGACGCGCACGACTCGGAGCTGTGGACCGACATCGACACCCTGTCGTCGGCGTACGACCGTCGCGCCTACCAGTCGGTCACGGTGCGCACGGAAGGCAAGGCGGGCTTCGATCAGTTCAAGCAGGCGATGGAGAACGACCCGCGCCTGAAACTGGATGTGCTGACCACGCGGGATTACTACACCAAGCAATCGACGCAGCTAACCGGGCTGATCAAATGGCTTGGAATGATCATCGGCACCATCATGGCCATCGGCGCCGTGTTCGGCGCGTTGAACACGATGTATGCCGCCGTCGCCGGCCGTGCCCGCGAGATCGCCACGATGCGGGCGATCGGTTTCCGCGGCGTGCCGGTGGTGATGGCGGTGATGCTGGAGACGATGTTGCTGGCGCTGCTCGGCGGCCTGCTGGGCGGGTTGATCGCCTGGGTGGTCTTCAACGGCTACAGCGTGGCCACGCTGGGCAGCAACTTCAGCCAGGTGGTGTTCCAGTTCAAGGTCACGCCGGAACTGCTGTGGAGCGGGCTGAAGTGGGCGCTGGGCATCGGCCTGGTCGGCGGGCTGTTCCCGGCCCTGCGCGCGGCACGCCTGCCGATCACGCAGGCCCTGCGCGCGATCTGACGTCGGTCGAAGGGGTGCCGGCGCCTGCCGGCACCCTCTTCATTCCAGCGGATCGAGCCACCCCCGCGCCACCGCCGCCGCGAGATCCTCCGGCGTGTCGATATCGACTCCGAGATCCGGTGCATCGCACGCGATGACATCGGCACCGGCGGCATTCAGCGCATCGCGCAGGCCGCGATCTCCTTGCGCGGCCAATGCGGCACGCAACATCGTCGGCGCCACGACAGCGGGCACACCCACGCGGTCGCCGAAACGTGTCGCAGCGGAACCCGACGTCGCTCGACGGGAGGCCTCCCGCAGCGCCCAGAGATGTGCGGCATCCAGCGCCGGCTGATCGCAGGTCATGAGCAACGTCGCGTGATCGTGTGGGGCGAGGGCATCCACGGCGACGCGCACGCTTCCTGCCAACCCCTCGCGCCATCGCGCGTTGACCACGTATTCCACCGGCAAGTCGCGCACCGCGGCAACGACATCGTCTGCCTGCGCACCGACGATCACCAGCACGCGCGAAGCGCCTGCGGCCAGCGCCAGCCGCGCCGCGCGATGCACCAGCGTCTCGCCGTCGCGCGTCAGCAATTGCTTCGGCCGGCCCAACCGCGTGCTGCCGCCTGCCGCCAGCACCACCGCGACCAGCGCCGACGTCACGACGCCTCGCCGTGATGCCACGCCTGCAACTGCGCGGCGATGCTCAGCGCGATGGCTTCGGGGCCTTCGCCCCCCAGCTTCAATCCCACCGGCGAACGCAGGCGGGACAACAACGGGGCATGCAGCGAAGCCGGCAACACGCGCAGCAGATCCTCGCGTCGCCGCACCGGGCCGAGCAGGCCGATGAAGGGAATGTCGGTGTGCGCCAGCGCCTCCAGCGCTTCGCGGTCGTGCTCGAAATGGTGGTGCATCACCAACGCGGCATCGGGCGCGGGTTTCGTGCTTTGCAACGCATCGGCCGGCGCCTGCATCAACCACGCGTCGGCGATATCGGTATCGGGAATCCAGCGCGCCCGCCGTTCGACCACGGTGACGTGCCACCCGAGCGGACGCAGCGCGTCGATCAGCCGCTGCGTTTCCGGTCCCGCGCCGAAGATCGCCACGCGCGGCGGCGGCGCGATCCGCACCGCACCCGCCGCATCCACACCTTCCGTCGCCAGGCGCTGCATCGCCCAGTGGCAGGTGGTGTCGCCCGCGCTGGCGCGCACCTGTCCTTCCGCCGACACCTGCAGCGTCAACGCACCCTGCCCGTTCCACCATGCGCGCACGACCTGCGCCCAGCCGGGCATGCGGTCCAATGGCAACAACGCGAGCCGCAGGCGGCCGCGGCAGCCGACGGCGGAACCGGCGAACAGGTCTTCGTCGTCGCGCGTGTCGATCTCCATCGCGTCCAGCGCACCCGCTTCGGCCACGTGCCGTGCGCGGCGCGCGATCTCCGGTTCCAGGCAACCGCCGCTGAGCCAGCCCAATTGCGCATCGCCCGGTCCGAACACGGCCAGCGCGCCCGTCCGCACATAGGTGGAGCCTTCGGTCGCCATCACCACGGCCAGTACGCGGCCGTCGGCGGCGTCGCTGGCATGCGCGGAGGCGTCGAGCGGGGAGCGGAAGGCCGTCATGGCACCACGATGGCGCAAGCCGCGGGGCGAAGGCAACGTCCGGCGCGCCGGTCGGGGCATCAGGCAACGATGCCGCAGGATCGTGCAAGCATCGGCCCGCGCGTTCACTGGCATGCAACGGGGGCGCGGAGTATCGTCGTCCGGTCCCACGCCGCCGCCAGGAGACGCCATGAAGTTGAACGTCAACGGGGCCGAGCGCGAAATCGACGCGCCGGATGACATGCCGCTGCTCTGGGTCCTGCGCGACCTGATGGGCCTGACCGGTACCAAGTTCGGCTGCGGCATCGCGCAATGCGGTGCCTGCACGGTGCATGTCGACGGCGCACCGTTGCGCGCCTGCGTCACGCCCGCGTCGGCCGTCGCCGGCAAGAAGATCACCACCATCGAAGGCCTCTCGGCCGACGGCTCGCATCCGGTGCAGAAAGCCTGGGCGGAGCTGGACGTCGTCCAGTGCGGTTACTGCCAGTCCGGCCAGATCATGTCGGCCGCGGCGTTGCTGGCGAAGGTGCCTGCGCCGACCGACACCGACATCGACCAGGCGCTGTCCGGCAACCTGTGCCGCTGCGGTACGTACCAGCGCATCCGCGCCGCCGTGCATCGCGCCGCCGACATCGGCAAGGCGTGATCCGGTGCGGCGACGCAGGTCGCCGCCTTCCCCCTCGTTCGACGGAGGCTGTTCCGTGAACCTCGAAACCTCTTCCTCGCGCCGCGACTTCCTGCGCGCCACCGCACTCGGCGGCGGCGGCCTGGTGATCGGCTTCCTCGTGCCCGGCGCGCGCCGCTTCGCCATGGCCCAGGAGGCCGCGGCAACGGCGCCCACCACGTTCGTACCGAATGCGTTCCTCAGCATCGCGGCCGACGACACCATCACCGTACAGCTCGCGCATGCCGAAATGGGCCAGGGCATCTGGACCACGCTGCCGATGCTGATCGCCGAGGAGCTCGACGCCGACTGGTCGAAGATCCGCGTCGAACACGGTGCGGCCGACAAGGCGTACACGAGTCCTGTGTTCGGCATGCAGGGCACTGGCGGCTCGACGACCACCTGGTCCGAGTTCGATCGCTACCGGCAGGCCGGCGCCACCGCGCGGGCGATGCTGTTGCAGGCGGCGGCCGCGCGACTGAAGGTTCCCGTCGATCAACTGCGCACCGAGAACGGCGCGGTGGTGTCCGGCACCACGCGGCTGCGCTACGGCGAACTCGCCAACGACGCCGGCAAGCAGACCCCGCCCGCGCCGGACACGCTGAAGCTGCGCGACCCGAAGGACTGGAAGCTGATCGGCAAGCCGACCAAGCGGCTGGATACGCCGGAGAAGATCACCGGCAAGGCCAAGTTCGGCATGGACGTGCAGTTCGAAGGCCTGCTCACCGCGGTCGTGCTGCGTTCGCCGGTGTTCGGCGGCACGGTGAAATCGTTCGACGCCACCAAGGCGCGCGCCGTGGCCGGCGTGCGCAACGTGGTGCAGGTGCCCAGCGGCGTAGCGGTGATCGCGGACCATTACTGGGCCGCCAAGCTCGGCCGCGACGCCCTGCAGGTGGTCTGGGAAGGCGACGCGAACGCGAAGCTCGACAGCACCGCGTTGCGCGAGCAGTTCTCGCAGCTCGCGCGCACGGACGGCGCCGTCGCTGCGCGCGCAGGCGACGTGGGCGACGCGCTGGCCAAGGCCGCCAAGACGCTGGAAGCCGAGTACGCCGTGCCCTACCTCGCACACGCCGCGATGGAGCCGTTGAACTGCACCGTGAAGATCGGCGATGGCGAGTGCGACATCTGGTGCGGCACGCAGTTCCCGACCCTGGACCAGAACAGCGCCGCGCGCATCCTCGGCATGCCGCCGGAGAAGATCCGCATCCACACGCCGTTCCTGGGCGGTGGTTTCGGCCGCCGCGCCACGCCGACGGCGGACGTGGTGTCCGAAGCGGTCGAAGTCGCCAAGGCGGCGAAGGCGCCGGTCAAGACGGTGTGGACGCGCGAAGACGACACCCGCGGCGGCTATTACCGCTCGGCCTTCGTCGAGAAGATCAAGGCCGGCCTGGACAAGGACGGCAACCCGGTCGCGTGGCACCACGTGATGGTCGGGCAGTCGATCATGGCGGGAACCTTCATGGAAGCGATGATGGTCAAGAACGGCATCGACGCGACCTCGGTGGAGGGCGTGGCCGATTCGGCCTACGTGCTCGGCACGCCGGCGCATCGCGTCGACCTGCACTCGCCGGTCACCGGCATCCCGGTGCTGTGGTGGCGCTCGGTCGGCCACAGCGTCAACGGTTTCGTCATGGAAAGCTTCGTCGACGAACTCGCGCATGCCGCGGGCCAGGATCCGATGGAGTACCGGCGCAAGCTGCTGAAGGATCATCCCCGCCACCTCGCGGCGCTGAACCTGGCCGCGGAGAAGTTCGGCTGGAATACGCCACCGGCGCAGGGCCGTGGCCGCGGCATCGCCGTGCACGAATCGTTCGGCAGCTACGTGGCTCAGGCGGCGGAAGTGTCGATCGAGGACGGAAAGATCCGCGTGCATCGCGTGGTGTGCGCGATCGACTGCGGCGTGGCCGTCAATCCCGCGGGCGTGCAGGCGCAGATGGAGTCCGGCATCGCCTTCGGCCTGGGCGCGGCGCTGCATTCGGCGCTCACGCTCCGCGAAGGCCAGGTGCAGGAGTCCAACTTCCACGACTACCAGGTGCTCCGGATGAACGAGATGCCGAAGGTGGAGGTCCACATCGTGCCGAGCACCGAGAGAATGGGCGGCGTGGGCGAGCCCGGCACGCCGCCGATCGCACCCGCCGTCGCCAACGCCGTGTTCGCGCTCACCGGCCAGCGACTGCGCGAACTGCCGCTGCGTCTGCCGACGCCCGCGTCCACCACACCCGTCGCCTGAGGCCCGCCATGCGCATCCTGATGATGTTCTTGACCGTGCTCCTGCTGGTGGCGTGCAAGCCGCGCGTCAGCGAGGAACAGAAAGCCCAGGCGCTGACCGCGTTCGCGACGGTGGAAAAGGTGTTCCAGCATCCGCGTTGCAGCAACTGCCACATCCCGGGCGACGCGCCGCTGCAGTTCGACGCGCAGACGCCGCATGCGATGAACGTCGTGCGCGGTCCCGACGGCAAGGGCGCACCCGGCCTGCCCTGCGCGACCTGCCATAACGAGCAGAACTCGCCAGCGAGCTACGGCCCGCATGCGCCGCCGGGCGCGCCGCACTGGCAGCTGCCGCCACCCGACCACAAGATGGCGTGGATCGGCCTGCCCGCCGACCAGCTGTGCGCGATGATCCAGGACAAGGACCGCAACGGCGGCCGCGACTTCGACGCGCTGCTCAAGCACGTCGCCGAAGACAAGCTGGTGCTGTGGGGCTGGAATCCCGGTGGCGAACGCGCACCGGTGCCGGTGCCGCACGACCAGTTCGTCGCCGCCTTCAAGACGTGGGTGGATGCCGGCGGACCCTGCCCCGCGCCGGGCGCCGCCGCCGCAGGCGGCGCGGCGCACTGAGCGCCGCTATTTGCTCGACGGAGCCGCGACCAGCGTGTCGCGGCGACGTGCACGCCACAGGCCGTCGCTGGCGAAGATCACCAGGCCCGCCCAGATCGCGGCGAAGCCGACCGCGCGCGTGGCATCGAAGGCTTCCTTGAACACCAGTACGCCGATCAGCAGCTGCAGGCTGGGCGCGATGTACTGCAGCAGCCCCACCACCGACAGCGGAATGCGGCGCACGCCGTAGGCGAAGCCGATCAACGGAACCGCGGTCACCACGCCGCCGAGGATGAGCAGAAGGTCGGTCTTCCATCCGAAGCCGTCGATGAAGCCGCCACCATGACCGAACTCGCCCCACACGACGTACGCGAGTGCCGGCAGGAACAGGTACAGGCTTTCCACGCCCAGACCCGCGACGGCATCCACCGCCACCAGCTTGCGCACCAGGCCGTACAGGCCGAACGAGAACGCCAGGCCCAGCGCGATCCACGGCGGCGAGCCGGCCTCCAGCGTCAGCCACGCCACGCCCGCCAGCGCGAACGCCACCGCGACCCACTGCGCGGGCGATAGGCGTTCGCGCAGCACCAGCACGCCCAGTACCACGTTGATGAGCGGGTTGATGAAGTAGCCCAGGCTGGTTTCCACCACATGGCCCGCATTCACCGCCCAGATGTACAGGCCCCAGTTGAACGCGATCAACAGACTGCTGACGCCGAGCAGCGGCACGGCGCGCGGTTGCGCGCGGATCTGCCGCCACCAGCCGAGGCCGTTCTTCAGCAGCAACCAGCCCAGCACGAGCACCGCGCTCCACACGATGCGGTGGGCGATGATCTGGAAGGACGGCACCACCTTGAGCAGATGCCAGTACAGCGGCACCACGCCCCAGATCAGGAAGGTGCCGACGGTGATCGCCAGCCCTTTGCGGTCGAGCGGCTGCGGGGTCATTTCGATTGCCGCGCGCGCGCCAGGGTGATCACCACCACGCCGCACAGGATCACCGCCATCGCGCCGAGGTCATGCGCAGTGAAGGTCTCGTTGGCGATGAAGGCGCCGAGCGCCACGGCGATGACCGGATTGACGTAGGCATAGCTGCCGACCAGCACGGGACGCGCATGGTGGAGCAACCACACGTAGGCGGTGAACGCGATGATCGACCCGAACACCGCCAGGTAGGCGACCGCCAGCGCGCCGTTCACCGTCCAGTCCGCGACGTTGAAGCGCTCGCCGTGCAGCAGGCCCGCCGCCACCAGCATCACGCCCGCCGCCAGCATCTGCGCGGCGGCCGTCATGAACGGCGACGGCAGGTCGCGCCCGCGCGACCACACCGAGCCGTAGGCCCAGGCGATCGGTGCGATCAGCAACAGCACCAGCCCGACCGGCGAGCCGGTCAGCGAGCTGCCTGCGTTGAGCCAGACAACACCCGCGAAGCCGACGATGATGCCCAGCCATTCGCCGCGCGTCGGATGCTGTCCGCGCATCGCGCCGAACAACCCCATCCACAACGGCATCGAAGCCACCGCGACCGCCGCGAGTCCGGAGGACACGGTCTGCTCGGCCAGCACCACCATGCCGTTGCCCATCAACAGCAACAGCGCGCCCATCACCAGCAGGTTCTTCCACTGCGCGCGCGTCGGCGCAGCGACACCGCGCCAGCGCAGGAACAGGAACAGCACCAGGCCCGCCGCGACGAAGCGGCTGCCCGACACCATCAGCAGCGGCGGGAACCCGCCTTCGAGCGCGAAGCGGATGCCGAGATAGGTCGAGCCCCACACCACGTAGACGATGGCCAGGGCGGCAGCGACGGCGAGGCCGCCACGCGCAGGCGCGGCGGCGGAAACGGAGGAGTTCATGGGAAACCGTGGGGAGTGCGGTATGCCGTAATTCTAGGCCAGGCGCGGACCAACGGCATGGCGAACATGCCCTCGATCGTTTGAAACCTTTCCGCCCCGGCTTGAATTCCGCTCAAGCCTGTCGCTGGTCCTGCTATGGGAGCGACGTCAGTCGCGACGGGAACGACGGCCAAGCTTGGTATCCGGAGGCGACAGGATTGCGGTGATCGGAGCATGGCCCTGTCCGATCAGGCGCTCCTGCTTCAGCACGCGTCGCGACTCACGCCGCTCCCACAGACAATACAGCGCAGGATCACCCGCGCTCCCGCTCCAGCAGCTGCTGTTTGCGCGGCAGGCCCCAGCGATAACCGCCCAAGGAGCCGTCGCCGCGGATCACGCGGTGGCATGGCACCACGACTGCGATGCGGTTGTGTGCGCAGGCGCTGGCCACGGCACGCGCGGCGCGTGGTGCGCCCAGTTGGCGCGCGAGCCCGGCGTAGCTCACCGTCTCACCCTCGGGCACCTTCATCAACGCATCCCACACACGCTGCTGGAAGCCGGTGCCCAGCAGGTCCACCGGCACTTCCGCCTCGCGTCCGGCCAGGCGCTCAGCCACGGCCTGCAGACGCGGTGCGAGGAAATCATCGCGCCCGGCTTCCACGCGTTCGAGCTGCGCCTGCGGGAACTCCTCGCGCAGTCGCTGCTCCAGCGCCGCGTCATCGTCGCCCAGTTCGATCGCACAGATGCCGCGCTCGGTGGCGGCGACCAACGCGCGCCCGAGCATGGTGTCGACCAGCGTCCAACGGATCTCCACGCCGCGCCCGCCGGCGCGATAGGTCGCCGGGGTCATGCCCAGGCGGGCGGCGCCGCTTTCGTACAGACGGGAAGGCGAGCCGTAGCCGGCGTCGTACAGCGCGGTGGTGACGTCATGCCCGTCGCGCAACGCCGACTTGAGCGTGCCGAGCTTCCGGCGCGCGAGGTACTCCGCGGGGCTGAGACCGTAGCGCGCACGGAAGCGCCGCTGCAGATGCGAAGCGCTGAGGCCGGTGCGCGCGGCGAGATCGGACAGCGAAGGCTCGCCGTGGTCGAGCAGGCGGCGCGCGACCTCGAGCGGGTCGGGCGAAGGCACGTGGAGAGCGGGCGGGCGGCGCGTCATGGTGTCCATGCGCCCAGACTAGGCCGGGCGTAGCGGGCGCGCTATCCGGATCTTGCGCTTGAAGCGGCTTCGGTCCCGGGGATTTCCTGTAGGAGGGGCTTCAGCCCCGACCGCCTTTTCGAGATCGCATGAAATCGGATCGAAAAGCATCGGGGCTGAAGCCCCTCCTACAAGGGCAAGGTCATTCGGCCCAGCGGCCGGGGCCCGGCGAATCCGGCAGGACCTGCGCGGACAGCTTGCGGTCCTGGCCGAGGATCTCGATCGCGTCGCCGAGGATCGCGGCCGATTCGCGCAACAGCGGATCCGGGCGCTTGTCCGCCAGCTTCTCGCGCTGCGCGTCCCGGACGATGTCGCGCTCGGACGCGCCCAGGCCGTCGTCGGCCAGGTCGTCGGCGAGCGGGTCGAGCGCCAGGCCCAGCGCCTTGCGTTCGGCCTGGCGCTGTTTGCGCTGCGCATCCTGGCGATCGCGCTCGGCACGGCGCTCCGTTTCATTGAGCGAGACGTACTTCTTCGCGGCTTCGGCACGGAACTGGGCGACGTCTTCCGACCACCACTGGAATTCCTTGTCCTTCGCCGAACGCGCGGCGTGCAGTGCCTGCAGGCGAGGCAGCAGCGGCGCGAAATTGCCGTAGGTGGTGTGCGGCAGCGCGGCGATGCGCGTCCACGGCAGCGCGTTGTCGTAGGTGCTCTCGCCGTACTCGCTGGCATCCACGCTCACCGGGAACGCGATGTCGGGCACCACGCCCTTGTGCTGGGTGCTGCCGCCGGCCACGCGGAAGAACTGCGCGATGGTCAGCTTCACCGAGCCGAAGCGCGGCGCTTCGTTCGCCGGCCAGCGATCCAGGTCCACCATGTTCTGCACGGTGCCCTTGCCGAAGCTGGTCTCGCCGATCACCAGGCCACGACCGTAGTCCTGGATCGCGCCAGCGAAGATCTCCGACGCCGAGGCCGACGCGCGGTTGATCAGCACCGCCAGCGGGCCATCCCACGACACGCCGGTCTTGCGGTCGCTGTTGACGGTCACGCGACCGCCGGATTCGCGCACCTGCACGACCGGACCCTTGTCGATGAAGAGACCCGTAAGTTCCACCGCCTCGTCCAGCGAACCGCCGCCGTTGTTGCGCAGGTCCATCACCACGCCATCCACGCCCTGCGCCTTGAACTGGGCGAGCAGCTTTGCGATGTCGCGGGTGGCGGAGTTGAAGTCGTTCGGATTGCGGCGGCGGCCTTCGAAGTCCTGGTAGAACGCCGGCAGCTTGATCACGCCGATGCGGCGCGCGGGGCCGCTCGCGTCGGCCGGCAGCGTGATGGTCTCGGCCTTGGCCGCCTGTTCCTCCAGCTTCACCTTCTGCCGGGTGATCGTCACCGTCTGGTGCTTGCCATCGATGCCGGCTTCGACCGGGATGTACTCGATGCGCACCTGGGTGTCCTTCTTGCCGCGGATCTGCGCGACGACATCGTCGATGCGCCAGCCGATCACGTCGGTCATCGCCCCCGATTTGCCCTGGCCCACCGCGACGATGCGGTCACCGACCGTCAGTTTGCCGCTCAGGTCGGCCGGACCGCCGGGCACGATCTCGCGGATCGCGACCAGGTCGTCCTGGCGCTGGAGCACGGCGCCGATGCCTTCCAGCGACAGCGACATCGACTGGTTGAAGTTCTCGGCGGTGCGCGGAGTGAAGTAATCGGTATGCGGATCGATCGCGCTGGTGTACGCGTTGAGGAAGGTCTGGAAGACATCCTCGGTCTTGAGTTCGTTGATGCTGCGCTGGAGATTGGCGTAGCGCTTGTCCAGCGTCTTGCGGATGTCGTCGGGCTTCTTGCCGGCCAGTTTCAGGCGCAGCCAGTCGTTCATCACCGACTTCTTCCAGATGGCATCCAGCTCCTTGCCATCGGTCGGCCACGGCGCGTCTTCGCGGTCGTAATCCCAGCGCTGGCTGCCGGTGAAGTCGAAATCCTGCTTGAGCAGCGCGCGCGCATACGCCACGCGCTGGCCCACGCGCTGCTTGTAGACGGTGAAGATCTCGTACGCGGCCGCAAGGTCGCCGCTGCGGATCGCGTCGTCCATC
This sequence comes from Pseudoxanthomonas sp. Root630, assembly GCF_001427585.1. Taxonomy (GTDB): domain Bacteria; phylum Pseudomonadota; class Gammaproteobacteria; order Xanthomonadales; family Xanthomonadaceae; genus Pseudoxanthomonas_A. Next base: position 32,772 of record NZ_LMGY01000002.1, read on the forward strand.
TTGGTCTTGTACGGTGCGAAGCGCGCCACGTCGGCAGCGGTGAAGAACTGCTTGCCGCCATCCAGCGCATCGAGGTATCGCTTGAACACATCCTGCGAGAGCGCATCGTCCAGCGGGCGCGGCCGGTAGGCGTAGCGGCTGTCCGACAGCAGCCCGTACACGAGCTTGGACGTGTTGGCCTGGTCCGCCGTGGGCGCCACGGCGACCGCATCGCCGTCGCCGCGCGCGAGCAGCGCCAGCGGGGTCGACAGGGCCAGGGCCAGCAGCAGGAGGGGGGCTTTCTTCAGTTTCATGGGCACTCGTGGTCCCGGGGGACCGTCAGGCTGGAACGATGGCGGGTTCGACACGATGACAGTGCACAAAGTTGCGCGCCTTGTCATCTGCCTTTCGGCAGCCTAAAGGCCCTGGCGTAGGGAAAGGTGAACCGCGCCCGTGCCAAGGCCCGCAGGGGCGCACGGCGACGCCGGCCCAAGGGGGCCGGCATCACGGGAGGCGACGTTCAGACCGCCTGGCGGGCGGCGTGGGCGGCCTGCGCCGCCTGCTGGTCGGCGTGGTACGAGGAGCGGACCAGGGGACCGGATGCCACATGGCTGAAGCCCAGCGCCATGCCGTACTCCTCCAACGCCTTGAACTCTTCAGGCGTCCAGTAGCGCAGCACCGGATGGTGGTGCGCCGTGGGCTGCAGGTACTGGCCGATGGTGACCATGTCGACGTCGTGCGCGCGCAGATCGCGCAGCGTGCCCTGCACCTGCTCCATGTTTTCGCCCAGGCCCAGCATGATGCCGCTCTTGGTCGGCAGGTGCGGGTGCTGCTGCTTGAAGCGCTGCAGCAGGGTCAGCGACCACTGGTAGTCGGCGCCGGGGCGGACATTCGGGTACAGGTCCGGCACGGTTTCGATGTTGTGGTTGAACACGTCCGGCGGGTTGACCGCCAGGATCTCCAGCGCACGGTCCATGCGGCCCTTGCCACGGAAATCCGGGGTCAGGATCTCGATACGGGTCGTCGGCGAGTGCTCGCGGATGGCCGCGATGCAGTCGACGAAGTGCTGGGCGCCGCCGTCGCGCAGGTCGTCGCGGTCCACGCTGGTCACGACGACGTACTTCAGGCCCATGTCGGCCACGGTATTCGCCAGGCTGAGCGGCTCGGACGGGTCCGGCGGCTTGGGCCGCCCGTGGGCGACGTCGCAGAACGAGCAGCGCCGCGTGCAGACCTCGCCGAGGATCATGAAGGTGGCGGTGCCGTGGCCGAAGCATTCATGGATGTTCGGGCAGCTGGCTTCTTCGCACACCGTGACGAGGCGGTTCTCGCGCAGCTTGGCCTTGAGCTTGGCGACCGAGCCGTCGGAGGGGATGCGCACACGGATCCAGGACGGCTTGCGCAGCACCGGCGCATCGGCGAACTGGACCGGCGAGCGCCCGATCTTGTCGCCGCCGAGCTGCTTGGCGCCGGCCTCGAGGGGGGCGGACGAGGAGCTGACGACTTCGAGGGGAATGACGCGTGCGGGGGTGTCGGCCATGACGGCAATTCTAGCCGCTTTCGCCAGGCTGCCCTCGGCCTCGCCGGGACCGCTGCTGATGCGAGCCCCCTGAGTCAGGGGGCGCGGCGAAGCCGCGGGGTGCGGTAGCGCAGCTCGGGGCCCAAGGTTTGCGCAGCGAATCTTGGGTTCTCATTCCTGCGGCGCAGGAATAAAAAAGCCCGCAAAGGCTAGGCCAATTGCGGGCTTGCTCCCTCCCCCACGTCGGGATGCGGGGCCATCGTGAAGGGTCCGTTACGGGCCATGCACGCTGCACTGCAAAACAGAACCGATGGGTTCAGTACGTTCAGGTGTGATGTCACGATTATGAATGCGAGCAAAACCCAAGCCTGGAAAGGGTGTTACCGATATCAGACCAATTGATGAGGCGAGTCCGGAAATCATCATTACGTTCTTCACTCCATTTACCTGAACAGGGCTCACCCCGATCGCGCGCGCGAAGCCGGCTGTACGCCATCTACTTCAGGTAGTGCGGCCGCCCGTCGTACCACGCCCTCGCGCGCACCGGATGGAAGGTGCGCTGGGTGCCCTGCATTTCCACCCCCAGGCTCAGTGCCCGCCACTTGGCGTACAGGTCGCCCTGGCGCTGGCCACCCTGCAGCCGCAGCCGGGCAAGCACTTCGTAGCGGTCGTTGCGCGCCTGCAGCCGGTCCAGCACCAGCACATCGTCCCGCCACTGCACGCGTCCCTGCACCTGGGCCTGGCCGGCATCGAGCAGCGTGTAGACCCACCCGGGGTATTCCTTCTTCCGGGAAAACAGCGCCAGCAGGAAGCCGACGTCCTTCATCGTCACCTCGGCCTGGCCGCCGGCATCGAGCGGTGCATCGATGTCCAGCCTGGCCCGGGCGAAGCGCGCGCGCGCCCACCAGCCGCGGCGCGCCTCGCCACCCGGCTCGGTGAAGCTGACATGGCGCACCTGCAGCGTGCTGCCGTCAGCCACGAACGCGCGACGCTTGAGGTCTGCGCGGCGCAGGCGCACGCCCAGATCGACGTCGCCACGCAGCTGCAGGCCGGCCAGGTACATGCGCGTGCCGCGACCGGCGATCCGCAGCGTGCCGTGGCCCACGTCGCCAGCCGCATCCAGCGACAGGTCGCCGCTCAACACACCGGCGCCGCCGTCGAAGCGCATGTGCCGGCGTGGCAGGAACGGGTTGTAGACGCGCAGGTCGGGCACGGTCGCACCCTCGAAGGCGACCCGCGCCTTGAGCGTATCGCGCAGCTGCGCCACCGGCCCGTCCGCATTGAGCCACAAGCGCAGGTTGCGCCCGCGTACGTAGGCGCGTGCCGGCGCCTTCACCGACGCCACGTCGAAGTGCTCCATCACCGCGGTCAGGCGTGGCACGAGTTCGCCCTGCGACCCCGCCTCCAGGCGGATGTCGGCGCGTGCGCGCCCGCGGATGCGGTTACCCATCACGTCCGCCACCGCATCCACGCCCGGCACGACGATGCGGCTGCCCGCAGCCAGGCGCCCGTCCACCACCTGCACATCGGCACTGACGGCACCGGCGCCGTCGAGTGTCAGCCAGGGCGCCTGCGGGAAGAGATCCGACAGCCAGCGCAGCGAATCGAAATGCCAGGCGCCGACCACATGGCCGGACGCACGCGGCAACACGCCGGCGAACTCGCGCAACGGCACCTCGCGTCCGCGCAGGCGCAGGTCGGCCTCCACCGCCAGTCGTCCGTCGGCCTGCGGCGGCACGATCGCCTTCACGACGATGTCCTGGTCGACGGCGAGATCGATACCGAGGATGTCGTGGCGCGCGGCGCCAGCGATGTCGTTGCCGGCCACGGCCATCGTCCACTGCAGTCGCCCACCGGGCTTCAACTGGCCGCGTTCGAAGCCCAGGTCGATATCCGCGCGACCTTCTCCGGGCGCCAGCGCCAGCGACACGTCGCCGCGCGGACTCACCACGACGTTGAGCCCGGCGGTGCGTCCGCCCAGCACCAGGTCGATCCGGGTCTTGCGCAGCTTGTCGATGCCGGCGGCGTCCTCGCGCCGGTGCCGGTCGATCGCGAACCCCGCATGCAGCGTCGTTTCGCGCAGTACTTCGGCGCCGTTGCGGGTCAGCCGCGCCTGCTTGAAATCCGCGATCGATGGCAGCAGCTCCATCGGCCCGCCGCGCAACTGCTTGTAGAACCCGACCCGCGCCGTGCCCCGTCCGGTCAGCTCCAGTCCGTCGTAGAACGCGCGTCGCACGCTGTCGCTGGCGATGGCATCGAACTGCAGTTCCCAGCCGCCTGCGCGCGCGGGCTTCGGTGCCAGCTCCGTGGCCGTCCGGCGCACGCCGCCTTCGACATCGTCCGCGCGCACCTCCGGCACCTGCAGCCGCCTGTCCAGCAATGGCCGCAGTGCGATCCTGCCCTGCACGCGTGCGGCCTGCGCCTGCCACGCCACGCGCCGCGCCTGGCCTTGCAGCCGCACGTCGGTCAACGTCACCCGTCCCGGCCACCAGCTGTGGCCGGAGGCCCACTGCATCTGGAAACGCTCCGGCTGCCGGTTGATGACCGACGGCCCCAGCGAGGTATTGAGGAAGATCGCGGCGGCGAGCAGATAGGCCACGTAGAGCGCCACCAGGGCGACCGGGAGCCACCACCACCTGCGCCGCACGACGGTGCGAAAGGATGTCCGTTCCATCCGCACAGGATGCCGTATCTCCGGCCGCGCACAAGGCACGACCCGACGGGTCAGCGCGCGGCGAAGTGTCCGTGGAAGCCCAACGGCACCGTGTAGGGCAGCCACGCCTGTGCGACCGGACCGGCATCGACGCGTCGCGCGTCGAATACCGCGACGCCGCTGCGGCCGCGCCGGCCGTCCAGCAGCGTGCCGACCAGCCAGCCATCATCCGGACGCCGGCTGCCCGGGCGCGGTACGAACAGATGCTCTTCGACCAGCACGTCCGGCCCGAAATCGTGCACCTGCCGGCGCCCACGCGCGATGTCGAACGCACCGAGGCCGTTGAAGTAGGGCGCCGTCGATGCACTGGCGCGCACCGGTGCGTACAGTCGCGCCGGACCGCGGGAGGGCGTGCGCGCGTCGAACACCGGGAACTCGATGCCGGCGACGCCGGTGTCTTCCCAGCGCGCGTGGCCGCTGCGCAGGTCGAGCACGAGCTCGCGCACCGGCCCCTCGCCGCCATGCGCCTCCGCCTGTCCGCTCATCGCCGCCTTCATCGGCGAACGCGCATCGTCCACGTCGGGGTGCTGTACGGCGCGCACCACGATGCGTCCGTCGCGCTCGAAGGCATCGCCGAAGTGATAGATCGCCGCAAAGTCGGCCTCGAACCAGCGCGCGACCGACGGCGATGCCTTGTCGACCACCGCGATCCGCAGCGCCTGGTCCTGCTGGAAGCGCAGGCGTTCGAAGAACGCACCGGAACCTTCCGCATAGCGGAACGGAATCAGCACGAACACCAGGTGGCGATCGGTCATCGCGAAGCTGTGCAGGTAACCGGGCACCGGCGTCTCCAGCACATCGGCGGACGCCAGCGCGCCGTCGCGACCGATATGCCAGACCATCAGGCCGTTGCCGCCCAGCATCGAAATGGAGCCGAAGTTCCACGACGACCCGTCGCGATCGACCAGCGGGTGCGCCGAGAACGGGATCGCGGCCAGGTCGGGCCGCCATGTCACCGGGCCCAGGGTGGTCAGTTGGTCGGGATCGAGTTCGAACGCCGAGCCGGCCTCGCACAATGCGAACAGGCGACCGTTGATCATCGTCACCGAGGTGTTGGCCGTGTTCGCGTCATCGTTGTTGCGGATGGCCTGCATGCCGGGGATGGTCGTGCCGGCCACCGGGTAGAGGAATTTCCCCGCCTTCTGCTCGCGGGTGAACTTCGGTGTGGCCACCATGCGCGCGTGGTGGGTCAGCGTGCCGTCGCCGTTGAAGCGCCAGCCGTGCACCATGCCGTCGCCGTCGAACCAGTGTTCGTAACGGAAGCCGGCGCGCTCGGTCCAGGCCGGGCCGTTGCGGTACAGCGTGCCGGCGAAGCCGGCCGGCAGCCGGCCTTCGAGCGACACGGTCGCCGGGCCGAGGGTCTCGGACTGGACGGATTTCCAACCGGCCAACCACGGGTGTTCGTGCAGGCCGTCGGCGAAGCGGGCGGGGTCGCCGGCGAAGGCGTGCTCGCCCCGCAGCAGCGCGGGCGCGATGGCCAGCGCGGTGGCGCCGGAGAGCAGGTTGCGCAGGAAGCGGCGGCGATCCATGGCGGCGGCCTCAGCGCAGGGCGACGTCGATGCGGGTCGCTTCGCCGGCCAGCTCGAAGCGCGCCTCGTCCCAGGTCGGCTTGCGCATCACGCGCGGGTTGTTGCTGAAGCCGTAGCCCTCGACCGGCATGCCCATCATGTTGGTGTCGAGCTGGCCGTTGCCGTTCTCGTCGTGGGTGATCAGCACGGCGTAAGCGCCCGGCTTGAGGTCCTTGAACACGAATGTGGCCTGCTCACCGCTGGGCGGTGCGCCCGTGGCCTGCACCGGCGCGGCCTGGCCATCCCACCCCGCCTGCGAATCGACCAGCGCGACCTTGATCAGGCCCGTCTGCGCGCGGACGTCCTGCAGGACCACGGTCAGTTCCGCGGCCTGCGCACCCGCGGTGGCGGTGAGCAGGGCGGACAGGAGGAAGGCGCGGCAGGCGAAGCGGTTCATGGCGGACTCCGGTGGATGGCGGGAACGTGTCGCCAGTCTCGTCCGCACCCTGCGCCGGGTCAGTTGCCAACGGTCATCGATCCGACCTGCCGGAAGTCACTTCTTCATATGCCCGGCCAGTGGCAGCCGGTTCGCGGGGGTGGGCCGCCCCAACAGGAAGCCCTGTACCGAAACGCAGCCCAGCGTACGCAGCGCATCCAGTTGCGCCTGCTGCTCCACGCCTTCGGCGGTCACCGACACCTGCATGGTGCGCGCGAGCTGGAGGATGGCGGCGATGATCGCGATCGTCGTGCCAGGTGCGTCCTGCAGCAGGCCCGCTGCGAACGACTGGTCGAGCTTGATGTGGTCGAACGGAAGTTCGCGCAATTGGGCCATCGAGGAATAGCCCACGCCGAAGTCGTCGATCGCGATGCGGATGCCCATGCCACGCAACCGCGCGAGTACCGCGCGCGTGGACGCCGGATCCTTCGCCAGCGCCGATTCGGTAACCTCCAGCTCGAGCCGCGAAGGAGGCAGGCCGACCCGGTGGAGGATATCCAGCACGGCATCGGCCAGCGGCGGCCAGGCCAGTTGCACCACCGACACGTTGACCGCCACCAGGGTGGACGGCGGCCAGCGCAACGCATCGCGGCAGGCACGCTCCAATACCCACAGACCCACCGGCAGGATGAGTCCGGACTCCTCCGCCTCAGGAATGAAGTCGGCCGGACTGATGCGTCCATGCAGGGGTTGCCGCCACCGCAGCAGCGCCTCGTACCCACGCACCTCGAGCGTATCGGCCGCGTGCACCGCCATGTAGTCGATCTCGAACTGGTCGCTGTCGACCGCGATGGCAAGGTCGCTGACCAGCGCCAAGCGTTCGCGCAGGTGCTCGCTCATGGCCGGCTCATATAGACGGAGCGTGTCGCGGCCGTCGCGCTTGGCGGCATACAGGGCGGTGTCGGCGCGACGCAGCAGTTCGTCGTGCGAGGTCGGCACAGCCGGGAACAGCGCTGCGCCGATGCTGGCGCGGACGTCCACGCGGAAGCCGTCCACCCATTCCGGCTGGCGCAGGGCGTGGAGCACGTCCTCGAGCCTGCAACGGGCCTCGTCTTGCGCGGTCTCCGCCGGCAGATCGCGCAGCAACAGCGCGAATTCATCGCCGCCCAGTCGCGCCAGCGCATCCCCGGGTCGGCATGTCCGCCGCAGCCGCTGCGCCACCAGGCACAACACCTGGTCCCCTACCGGATGGCCGAGGCTGTCGTTGATGTTCTTGAAGTGATCGAGGTCGATCAGCGCCATCGCCGCCGACCGGGTCGACGCTGCGCTTTCAGCATGCTGGCCCATGAAAGCCCGCCGGTTCGGCAGCCCGGTCAGCGCATCGTGGTGGGCCAGGTGATGCAGGTGGCGCTCGCGCTGCAACGCGTCCGCTTCGCGCAGGCGCGCATCGGAAACATCGCAGCCCACGCCACGCCAGCCGGTCCACGCACCGGAAGGCGCATGCAGCGGGCGGGCGCTGATCTTCCAGCTGCAGGTCTCGGCGGTCGCCGCTTCCACCACCACGCCGCCGAACGGTACCGGGGCATCCAGCCGCCGCTGCAGCGCCTCGGTGCCGACCTCCCGGTCACTGGCGACGGCGATCAGGCGCTTCCGTGCGAACAGCGAGTAAAGGTGCTTCCCCACCAGGGTCGTCTCGTCCCGTCCCAGCGTCCGCGCCAGGCCGGGCCCTACCCGGCTGAGGATGCCAGCGCGATCGCTTTCCCACAGCCAGTCGTTGGCATTGCTCTCGAACTCGCGCAGCAGCAGGCCCACGATGTGCTTCTGCCGCGCCGCCGACGTCTCCGCCTCGATCCGCTTCACCAGCGTCCGGGATACGAACAACAGGGCGACCGTCAGCATCACCGCGTAGCAACACAGCTGCAGGACCGTCATGCCCTGCGCCAGGAAGCCCAATCGCGCCACCATCAGGCATGACGCCACGGTCAGGATGACCAGCCACACGAACGACACAAGCGGTGCGGTGACGCCCACCAGCACCCCGGTCGCGATCAGTCCCGGGGTGTAGGCGGCCAACAGCAGCCGGCTGCCATCGCTGGCGGCGAGAGGCGCACCGAGGTAGAGACCGACGCCGCAGGCCAGGGCCGCCAGGCTGCACCAGCACGCCGACACCCACAGGTCGGACAACCGGTGCCCTTGCGTCGCCGGCCGTCGGGCGCACCCCCACCGGCCGACCGCATGCACGGCCCAGCCCACGTGGACGACGATGAAGGCGAGGGCCCAGGGTTGCCACCGATGCCCCCGCAGGAAAGGGGTCATGACCTGGAAGACGCCGAAGCCGGTGAACAGGTTGGACGCGACGTACCAGGGGATGACCCGGAAGAGGTTGCGCAGTTGCCGGTCCAGCAATGCCGCACGTGTGGCCGCATCTGCATGCGGCAGCGCCCAGCACTTGCGGAGTTGCTTCCACAGCATCAGCGTCCCTTTTCCGGCGAGGGACGCCCGCGATGCCGGTCATGCCGGCATCACGACGGCGCCCGTGATCGACACCCTCACTTTCGGTGCGCCGCCCCGTGAGCGGACATCGCGGCGCGGGTCCTCAGGCGGCCTTGGCCAATCGCCGGATCCGGACCGCTTCGGCGAGCCGCTGCAGGACCTGCACCGACGCCTCCCATCCGAGGCACCCGTCGGTGATGCTCTGGCCGTACCGGAGCGGCTGGCCGTCGACCAGATCCTGCCGCCCCCCGACCAGGTGGCTTTCCACCATCACGCCGACGATGCGGCGCTCGCCGCCTTCGAGTTGCGAGGCGATGTCGTCGATCACTGCGGGCTGGTTGTCGGGATTCTTGCCGCTGTTGGCATGACTGGCATCGACCATCAAGCGCGCCGGCAGCCCCGCCTTGGCGAGCACCTGGCTCGCCGCCTCGATGCTGGCCGCATCGTAGTTGGGCGCCTTGCCGCCACGCAGGATCACGTGGCAATCCGGGTTGCCGGCCGTCGCCGCGATCGCCGAGCGGCCTTCCTTCGTCACCGCCAGGAAATGATGCGGATGCGACGCCGCGCCCACCGCGTCCACCGCGATCTTCACGTTGCCGTCGGTGCCGTTCTTGAAACCGACCAGGCAGGACAGGCCGCTGGCCATCTCGCGGTGCACCTGGCTTTCGGTGGTGCGCGCGCCGATCGCGCCCCAGGCCACCAGGTCGCTGATGTACTGCGGCGAGATGGTATCGAGGTACTCGCAACCGGCCGGCAGGCCCAGCGCATTGATGTCGCGCAGGAGACCACGCGCCAGGCGCAGGCCGCGGTTGATGTCGAAGCTGCCGTCGAGCGCGGGGTCGTTGATCAGGCCTTTCCAGCCCACCGTCGTGCGCGGCTTCTCGAAGTAGACGCGCATGACGATCTCCAGTTCGCCCGCCAGCGCGTCGCGCAGCGGCTTGAGGCGCGCGGCGTACTCCATCGCGGAGGCGGGATCGTGGATCGAGCACGGACCGATCACCACCACCAGGCGATCGTCGCGTCCGTGCAGGATGTCGTGCAACGCATCGCGCGCTTCGGACACGGTTTGCGACACCGCATCGTCGCAAGGCAGTTCGCCGATGATCGCGGCGGGCGTGACCAGCTCATCGAGCTTCCTGATGCGCAGGTCGTCGGTATGGGGGGCCATGGGGGTTCTCCGGAGTCAATAAAAAAGCCGCCAGGTTCGCTGGCGGCTTCAAGGGGATTCTTCTGGTGTCTACCTAGAATGAACGCAGCCTCGCCACCGCCGTGGGATCGCGGTAATACCAAAACCAAAAGCGGGCGCGGGTCGGGTTCATCGGGGCGTAGTGATACCACGCCATTCGCGGGCGCGCGAATGTTTCATCTGCAACGTGGCGGACCCGGGTCAGGCGACTTCGAAGAACAGCAGGTAGACGAGGCGGCCGTCCTCCAGGGAATCGCCGAATGCTTCGCCCGCCGTGTGCCACATCCACGGGCGCAGCATCAGCAACCGGTTGAAGCGCATGGGGACGCGCATCGTCATTTCCCACTTGCTGTCGTCCACCGTGTGCTTGCTGACGATCTCCTGGTACATCTGTTCCTGCGAGGCGAAGCCGGCGGCGGCCAGTTCCTCGTGGGTCATCGGCGCGCGGTCGCTCCGGGTGGGCAGGTGCCGGAAGAATTCGGTGCCCCCCCGGCAGTCCTCCGGCCGGCTCAGGTACAGGACGCCGGACCAGTGCGCCTTGTCGATGTGCACCTTCGCCCGGCCGATGTCGCCGGCCAGCGTGATCCTGAACTTGGCGTGCGATTGCGGCGGCGGCGCTGGGCGCAAGCGTTCGCCCACCAACTGCGAGACCGCCTCGGTGAGCCCGTCGATCTCGACCCGTTCGACCGAATTGCGGCCGGGAAACGCCCCCTTCTGGTCCGGGGGGTAGGTCAGCCGAAGGCCCGCCTCGCGCAACGCGAGCGCATCACGGGTTCCCAGGAAATCGTCCACGACCAGCAGTGAGGTAGGCATGGACGTCGAGGCTATCCGGACGCCCGAACGCCGACAAGCTCCCTGATCGCCGCCTCCGCCGCCGAACGGTGACCGCGTGCCGCATGCGGTCGCGTTGGCACCCTTGTCGCAGCCAGCGACGCCACCTCCCGTGCACCATGGCCCTGTCCCGCCGACACCTGCTTGCGGCCCCCGCCGCCCTCGCCGCCACGGCCCTGCTGCCCGGCTCGTTGTTCGCCGCCGCCGCCGCGCAGACCCCCACCCTGCCCGACCTGTCCGACTGGGAAGCCGTGCGCGCGCAGTTCGCGCTCGACCCGGCCTACCTGCACTTCGCCTCGTTCTTCATCGCCAGCCACCCGACGCCGGTGCGCGAGGCACTGGAGGGCTATCGGCGCGCGATGGATGCGAACCCGTTCCTGTTCGTCGAACGCGCGATGTTCGAGGACGACGCACACAACCTGCCGCTGCAGGTCTGCACCGAAGCCGCGGACTACCTGGGCGGGCAAGCGGCAGAGGTCTGCCTGACGCGGAGCACGACCGAAGGCCTCGCACTGGTCTATCACGGCCTGCCGCTGAAGGCCGGCGATGAAGTGCTGACCACGATCCACGACCATTACTCGCACCACGAATCCATCCGGCTGGCGACCGCGCGCGCAGGTGCCTCGATGCGGAAGATCGCGCTGTTCGCCTCGCCTGCCACGGCCAGCGTCGATGAGATCGTCGGCCACCTGAAGGCGGCGGTACGTCCCGCCACGCGCGTGGTCGGGATCACCTGGGTGCATTCCAGCACCGGCATCCGCCTGCCGATCCGTGAAATCGCCGCGATGCTGCGCAGCCTGCCTTCGCCGCCGCTGCTGGTGGTCGATGGCGTACACGGACTTGGCGCGGCCGACGATACGGTCGCCACGATGGGCGCGGACTATTTCTGCGCGGGCACGCACAAGTGGATGTTCGCGCCGCGCGGCACCGGCCTGGTATGGGCGAGTGCGGCGAACTGGGCGCGCCTGCAGCCGCTGGTGCCCAACTTCACCGAACTGGAAAGCTACAAGGCCTGGGCAGAAGAACGTCCGCCCTCGGGTCCCGCCAACGCGGCGCGGATGATGCCCGGCGGCTTCCATGCCTTCGAGCACCAGTGGGCGATGGCCGCGGCGTTCCGCATGCACCGGCAGATGCAGCGCCCACGCGTGGCCGCGCGCATCAGCGCGCTGAACGATCAACTGAAACAGGGCCTGGCCGGCCTGTCGAAGGTGAAGGTGCACACGCCGCGCGCTGCGGCGTTGTCGGCGGGGCTGGTGGCCTTCGAGATAGAGGGCGTGGCGCCGACCGACATCGTGAAGCAGTTGCTCGCACGTCGCATTGTCGCCAGCACCAGTCCCTATGCGGTCAGTTACGCGCGGTTGGCGCCGAGCCTGGTGAACACGCCCGCGGAGGTGGACGAGGCGGTGCGCGCGGTGCGTGCGATCGCGGGCTGAACGCGCCCGACGAACGGCAACCGCGCGCGATGGCCCCTGCGCCAGGATTTGCGCGTTGGTTCCCATTGCCGGTCGTCGCAAGGCGATGACCCGCTGTCCCCTCCGCTCTCCCCGGATCGTCATGCCCCCGAACGACGCTTCCCCCCGCCCGCTGGACGACATGTTCGGCGAGGTCTACCAGGAACTGCGCCGGCTGGCGCACAAACAACGGTTTCCCCGCGACGGCGCCACGCTGGACACCACGGCGCTGGTGCACGAGCTGTACCTGCAGATGAGCCACCAGCAGCCGCAGTTCACCCATACGCGGCAGTTCTATGCGTATGCGGCGCGCGCCATGCGGCACATGCTGGTCGACCGTGCGCGTGAACGCGCGCGCATCAAGCATGGCGGCGACCTGCGTCGCACCGACTACCGCGACACCCTCGCCGGCCAGGTGACGATCGATCCGCAGCACGCGCTGGAACTGGACCAGGCGCTGCGCCGTCTGGCGCTGGATGATGCGCGCGCCGCCGAGGTGGTGGAACTGCACTACTTCGCCGGCCTGCCGCTGGAACGCATCGCCGCGCTCTGCGACCTGAGCGTGCGCACCGTCTACCGCGACTGGCAGTACGCGCGGGCGTTCCTGGGCGCCCAGCTGGCCGCATAAGCGCGCCGGCATGTCAGGGTCGGGCCCCGAAAGACGCTTGATGGCAGACCCTCTTCCGCAGACCCCCGCCATGCCTTCCCTGCGCCAGTCGTTCGATGCGGTCGTGGACCTGCCCCCGGAGGCACGGCGCGACTGGATGGACCGGCACTGCCCCGTCCCGACCGATCGTCGCGACCTGGAAGCCCTGCTCGCCGCGCACGCGCGCACCGAGCCACTGCTGCTGGACACGCCCGTTGCCGCGGTGATCGACGCGATGAAGGCGGAGGATATGCGCCCACCGCACGCCTGGATCGGCGAGCGCATCGGCGCGTTCCGGTTGATCAGCCCGCTGGGCCAGGGCGGCATGGCCAGCGTGTTCCTCGCGGAACGCGAGGATGTGGATTTCCAGCAGCGCGTCGCGGTCAAGCTGTTGCGCCGCGGGCCTTACTCCGAACTGCAGCAGCAACTGTTCCGGCGCGAACGACAGACGCTGGCCGCGCTCACGCATCCGGCCATCGCGCGCTTGATCGACGGCGGCGTCACCGACGAAGGCGTGCCCTATCTGGTCATGGACCACGTGGACGGCCTGCCCATCACACGCCACGCGGAACGTCGCAGCCTCGACCAGACTGCACGCCTGCAACTGCTATGCGATGTCTGCCGCGCAGTGGATGCCGCGCACCGGCAACTGGTCGTCCATTGCGACCTCAAGCCCTCCAACATCCTGGTCACGTCCGAAGGCGCACCGCGGCTGCTGGATTTCGGCATTGCGCGCCTGATCGACGCCACCGGCGACGGCGAAGGCGAAGGCGCGGCGGCGATCGGACTGACCCCAGGATATGCGGCACCGGAGCAGTACACCGGCGCCGCGGTCACCACGGCCACGGACGTGTACGCGCTCGGCGTGTTGATGCAGGAGTTGCTCAGCGGCGAGCGCCCCGGCGACACCGCGCGCCCGGACATCGCGTTGAAGGGCGACCTGGGCGCGATCCTGTCGAAGGCCACCGCCGCCGACCCCGCGCGCCGCTACGCATCGGCGGGCGACCTCGCCGACGACCTGGAACATCACCTGCGCCACGAGCCCGTCCGCGCGCGCACGCCGTCGCCGTTCCATCGCGTGCGCCTGTTCGCTCGCCGCCACCGCGGTGGCGTCGCCGTCGCGGCCCTGCTGATGGTCGCCGTGCTCGCCAGCCTGTCGGCGGCGCTCTGGCAGGCGCACACCGCCCGCGTGGCGGCGGCCGACGCGCAGGAGCAGGCGTGGCGCGCGCGCAACGAAGCGCAGCGCGCGAACGCCGTGCGCGACCTGCTGGTGCAGCTGTTCGAGAACGAAGTCCCGCGGGGCCCGCGCGCCGCGCTGCCGGACACCGCCACACTGCTCGAACGCGGCGCCGAGCGCGCGCGCACCGACCTGGTGGCCTCGCCCGCACTGCAGGTGGAAATGCTGGTGGTGATCGCGCGGATCTACGACCAGATGTCGCGCTACGACGATGCGCGGCCGCTGCTGGCGCGCGCCGTCGCCACCGCGCGCACGCTGCCCGCGCGCGACCATGCCGCGCTCGGCATGGCCCTGAGCCAGCAGGGTCAGCTCGCCTCCAGCGAGAAGGACTATCCGGCGGCGCTGGCACTCCTGAACGAAGCCCTCACCGTACAGCGCAGCGTGGACCCGCACGGGCTCGCCGCCGCGCTCACCTACCACCGCCGCGCGATCGTGCGCAGCGAGATGGACGAGCACCAGGCCGCCATCGCCGACCATCTGGCGGCCATCGCCCTCCAGCAGGCGCGCCTGCCGCCGCGCGATCCCCGCCTCATCCGCAGCTACGGCGCGCTCGGCACCGCGTACACGCGCGCGCACCAGGCCGACCAGGCCGTGCGCTGGCAACGGCATGCCCTGGCGCTGACGCGCGCGGCGTACGGCAACGACCATCCGGAAACCTCGCGACGCCTCAGCAACTACGGCATCGCATTGATGGCGGCCGGGCAGATGGCGGACGCCGAGCCGCCGCTCCTCGAAGCCGTCGGCATCGCGCGCCGCATCTACCGCGGCCCGAATGCGGACGTCGCGCCGCGTGTGCACAACCTCGGCGGGGTTTACCTGGCGCTGGGTCGCCTCGACCGGGCCGAGCCGCTGCTGCGCGAGGCCATGGCCATCGAGCATGCGATCGGTCGCGAGCGCGCCCCCGGCATCGGGTTCTCGCTGGCGAAGCTGTCCCGTATCCAGGAGCTGCGCGGCGATCTGGCCGGTGCGCGCACCCTGGCCGATGAGGCGCGGGCGCAGTTGGACAGGGTGCTACCGCCGACGCACGAGCAACGCCTCGATGCCGAACTCCGTGTCCTCCGCCTGCAGTTGGTCGCCGGCCTCGATCGTGATCTGCGGGAGCAGGCGATCGACTTGCAGCGGCGCGTCGATGCGCTACAGGAGCCCTATCTGTCCGCGACTGCGCTGTACGTGCGCGCCCTGGCGCACGCGCGGCAGGGCGAGGATGCGCGCGCCATCTCGATGATCCGGCAGGCCCTGCAGATCAGCGCGCGTCCGCGCGCGTTCCCGCACGACCTGATCGCGTGGTACGCCACGCTGGCGCACCTGTACGAGCGCGCCGGCGATACTGCGGCCGCGGCACGCGCGCGCCGCGAAGGCCTCGCCTTCGCCGACCGCATGGAGATCCCCAGGGCGCATCCTGCGCGC
This sequence comes from Pseudoxanthomonas sp. Root630, assembly GCF_001427585.1. GTDB lineage: Bacteria > Pseudomonadota > Gammaproteobacteria > Xanthomonadales > Xanthomonadaceae > Pseudoxanthomonas_A. The sequence goes on from NZ_LMGY01000002.1 coordinate 48,175, forward strand.
CGCGCGTTGGTAGCACCCGCAACCGTCACGATGGCCAACGCCCCCTGAACCATCCGGTGCCGCTGCGTGTCAGTGCGACAGGCAGGAAAGCGCTCATTTCTGTGGACCCACCCGCAGAGACCGGACTTCCATGTTGCTTTCCCGCCACGCCGACCCGCTGACCGACGCCCCCGCCTCGCCCGACACCGCAGCACGCGGCGCCGATCCCGAACGTACGCTTCCGACACCGCTCCGCCCATGGACGCGTGCGATGCGACGCCTCACCAGTCTGCTGGCACCGCACCACGCCGCGCGCAAGGGATTGCTGCAGCTGGATGATGAAGCCGCCCTTGCCGGTTACCCTCGACACATCGAAGGCTGCCCGGAACACCAGGAAACGCTGGTGTTGCGCGGCCGGCGCGTGCAGATGGTGTCCTGGGGCGATCCGCGCCGGCAGCCGTACGTGCTGTTGCCGCCGCTGGACGCGACGGGACGCGATGCGATGGCCGCCTGGGTGCGCGCCCTGACGGCGAGCGGGTATGCGGTCGTCGCCTTCGCCCGCGAGGGCCGCACGGCGACCACGCAGACGTCCACCTTGCTGGACACCACCGGCGACATGCTCGAAGTGGGCCGTCGCTGCGGCGAAGCCGCCGCCGTCATCGGCCATTCGCTCGGCGCCATGTCGGTCGTGCTCGCGCTGCACCAGGGCCTGCGCGCGAAGCAGGCGATCCTGGTCTCCGCGCAGGCCGATCCGCGCGCCGCGCTGCAGCGCTTCGTCGATCGTTCCGGCATGGGACCGCGCGTCGGCGCACGCATGCTGGCACTGCTCGAATCCCGCATCGGCCAAGGCCTGGACGCGTTGCAGGCACACCGCATCGCGCCGGCCATCGGCATCCCGGTACTGGTCGTGCACGACCTGCTCGACGACGAAGTGCCGTGGGACGAAGGCGAGCGTTTCGCGCGGCATCTCACGGCAGCGCGCCTGCTGACCACGCTCGACCTCGGCCACCACGGCGTGCTCAACGAGCCGGTGGTGCTACGGGACTGCGTCCGTTTCCTGCAAGGCGAAGCGATCGGCGACAAGGTCGTGTCGTCGCCGAACCTGCCCTACGGTCTGGGGTAAGAGAACACGCGCCGCGATCCGCATATCGCGGAAAGCAAAAGGCCCCGCATCGCTGCGGGGCCCTTCTTGGAACGGTGACGCGGGAAGCGGGACTTAGAAGTCCATGCCGCCCATGCCGCCCATGCCACCGCCCGGCGCGGCCGGCTCGTCCTTCTTCGGGGCCTCGGCCACCATCGCTTCGGTGGTGATCATCAGGCCCGCGATCGAAGCGGCGTTCTGCAGCGCGGAGCGCGTGACCTTGGTCGGGTCCAGGATGCCGAACTCGATCATGTCGCCGAACTCGCCGTTGGCGGCGTTGTAGCCGAAGTTGCCCGAACCGTCCTTGACGCGGTTGACGATCACCGACGGCTCTTCGCCGGCATTGGTGACGATCTCGCGCAGCGGGGCTTCCATCGCGCGCAGGGCGATCTGGATGCCGTGGTTCTGGTCTTCGTTGGCGCCCTTCAGGTTGCCGATGGTCTGCAGCGCGCGGATCAGGGCGACGCCGCCGCCCGGGACCACGCCTTCTTCGACGGCCGCACGCGTGGCGTGCAGGGCGTCTTCGACGCGGGCCTTCTTTTCCTTCATTTCGATTTCGGTCGAGGCACCGACCTTGATCACGGCCACGCCGCCGGCCAGCTTGGCCACGCGTTCCTGCAGCTTCTCGCGGTCGTAGTCCGAAGAGGTCTCTTCGATCTGCGCCTTGATCTGCTTGATGCGCGACTGGATGCGCTCGGCATCGCCGGCGCCGTCGATGATGGTGGTGTTCTCCTTCGAGATCACGACCTTCTTCGCACGACCCAGGTCGTTGATGGTGGCCTTCTCGAGCTGCAGGCCGACTTCCTCGGAGATCACCGTGCCGTTGGTCAGCGTGGCGATGTCTTCCAGGATGGCCTTGCGGCGGTCACCGAAGCCCGGCGCCTTGACGGCGGCGACCTTGACGATGCCGCGGATGGTGTTGACCACGAGGGTGGCCAGCGCTTCGCCTTCCACTTCCTCGGCGACGATCAGCAGCGGCTTGCCGGCCTTGGCGACGCCTTCCAGCACCGGCAGCAGTTCGCGGACGTTGGAGACCTTCTTGTCGTGGATCAGGATGAAGGGGTCGTCGAATTCGACCTGCTGCGACTGCTGGTTGTTGATGAAGTACGGCGACAGGTAGCCGCGGTCGAACTGCATGCCCTCGACGACGTCGAGTTCGTTCTCCAGGCCCGAGCCTTCTTCAACGGTGATCACGCCTTCCTTGCCGACCTTCTTCATGGCCTCGGCGATGATGTCGCCGATGTTGCTGTCGGAGTTGGCGGAGATGGTGCCGACCTGGGCGATCGCCTTGTCGTCGGCGGTCGGCTTGGAGAGCTTCTTCAGCTCTTCGACGGCGGCCTTCACGGCCTGGTCGATGCCGCGCTTCAGGTCCATCGGGTTCATGCCGGCGGCGACGGCCTTGGAGCCCTCGCGGATGAACGCCTGCGCCAGCACGGTGGCGGTGGTGGTGCCGTCACCGGCGTTGTCGGAGGTCTTGGAAGCGACTTCCTTGACCATCTGCGCGCCCATGTTCTCGAACTTGTCGGCCAGTTCGATTTCCTTGGCGACGGAGACGCCGTCCTTGGTGATGGTCGGGGCGCCGAAGCTCTTCTCGAGCACGACGTTGCGGCCCTTCGGGCCGAGGGTGGCCTTGACGGCATTGGCGAGGATGTTCACGCCGCGCACCATGCGCGAACGGGCGTCTTCACCGAAACGGATATCTTTGGCTGCCATGTGCAACTCCGGGAATATTGAGAGTGGGTCGTGCGGCGGGCACGGGGCCCGCCATCAAGAGGATTGCGGTGACGTGGGCGACGGCACGCGGCCGCCGCGCGCGATCAGCCGAGGATCGCGAGGACGTCGTCTTCCTTGATGATCTTGTACTCGATGCCTTCGTACTTGTACGGCGAACCGGAGTACTGGCCGTAGATCACCTTGTCGCCGACCTTGACCTTCGGGGCGCGCACGCCACCGGTGGCGTCGATGAACTTGCCTTCGCCGACGGCGACGACTTCACCCTTGGTGGGCTTTTCCTTGGCGGCGTCGGGAATGATGATGCCGCCGAGCGAGGTTTCTTCGGCTTCGATCGGCTTGACCACCAGGCGGTCGTACAGCGGCTTGATATTGCTCATGTCAATCCTCTTAAGTGATTGATTGGACTGGGAAAGGGGCAGCGATGTTAGCACTCGCCTCAGGGGACTGCCAACGCCGCAGGTACAAAAACCCGGCCAGGCCGGGATGCAGGGGATATTGGGGGTGCCGCAGGGCTTTCAAGGGCGGGTGCGCATCTTTGTCGCAGGGGCCCGCCGGGGCGGGTCTGCAATAATCGGCGGCCCATGCCTGTCTTCCTGATCCTGTCGACCTGCCCGGACGCCGACACCGCCCAGCGGCTGGCGCGGACCCTGGTGGAAGAGCGCCTGGCGGCCTGCGTGAGCCTGCTGCCCGGCGTGGCATCGACTTATCGCTGGCAGGGCCAGGTGGAACAGGCCACCGAGGTCCAACTGCTCGCCAAGACCCCGGCCGACCGGCGCGAGGCCCTGATGGCCCGGCTGGCGGAACTCCATCCGTATGAACTGCCGGAAATCCTGGCGGTCGAAACCGCCGCCGGCCTGCCCGCCTATCTGGACTGGGTGACCGCGGAAACCCGCACCGACGCCCGACCCGAGTGACCCGATGACGCCGATCCGCGCCCTGCTCGCCCTCCTGCTGCTGTCCCTGGCCTCGCTGCTGGCGCCCGCCGCCTCGGCCGCGATCACCCAGGACGACCTGCTGCCGGTGGACGATGCTTTCATGCTGACCGTCAGTGCGCCGGCCCGCGACAGGATCGAGGTCCGCTGGAAGATCACCGACGGCTATTACCTGTACCGCCATCGCACCGGGGTGGACGCCGATGCCGGTTTCGCCGCGCAGCCGCTGCAACTGCCCAAGGGCAAGGCATACCGCGACGAGTTCTTCGGCGATGTCGAAACCTATCGCGGCGAACTGGTCGCCACCCTGCCCGGCCGGCCCGCGCCCGGCATCGACAGCGTCAGCCTGAAGATCAAGTACCAGGGCTGTGCGGACGCCGGCATCTGCTACCCGCCGCAGACGCGCACGCTGAAGGTCGCGCTGCCGCCCGCCGAGGACGAGGCGTTCGTGCCGCTGGGCGCGGGTGCGACCGGTGGCAGCCTGTTGGGCCCGAAGCCGCAGGCCGGCACGGATGCGCTGCCACTGCCGGCCGAACAGGCGTTCGCTTTCGAAGCCATCGCCTTCGACGGCAATCAGCTGCTGCTGCGCTTCACTCCCGCGCGCGGCTACTACGTGTATCGCGACCGCACGTCGATGGCGCTGGAAGGCGCCTCGGGCGTCTCGCTGCAGGCCCCGCGCTGGCCGAAGGGCGTGGCGCACCACGACGAGCATTTCGGCGACGTCACCGTGTACTTCGACCAGGCCGAAGTGCCGGTGCCGCTGAAGCGCGATACCGCTAAGGCCGTGACGGCGACGTTGCGGGTGACGTTCCAGGGCTGCCAGACCGATGGCATCTGCTATCCGCCGATGACACGCCGGGTGAAGCTCGCCATCCCCGCCGGCACGGTGACGCCCGCCGACGCGGTAGTGAGCGAAGCGCCGGCCGTCGTGGCGCCCGTGGCTACGCCTGTCGATGCGCCGGCAGAGACGACGACCGAGGAAACTCCCGCCGCGACCGCCGATGTCGAGCGCACGCGTCCGCCCAAGAACGTGATCGCAAGCACCAAGGGCTACGGGTCCATCTCGCTGCTGACCGCTTTCGCGTTCGCGCTGTTGGGCGGCCTGGTGCTCAACCTGATGCCGTGCGTGTTGCCGATCCTCTCGTTGAAGGCGCTGTCGCTGGCCGAAAGCGGCCGCGGCGGCAACGACGCCCGCAATCGTGCGCTCTGGTACACGGCCGGCGTGCTGGTCAGCTTCATCGCGGTCGGCGCGATCGCCATCGCGCTGCGCTACGCGGGTCAGGCGCTGGGCTGGGGCTTCCAGTTGCAGCAGCCGTGGGTGGTCGGCGTGCTCGCCTACGTGATGTTCGCCGTGGGCCTGAGCCTGTCGGGCGTATTCACCGTGGGCCATCGCCTTGCAGGTGCCGGTCACGGCCTGGCGACGCGCAGCGGCCCGGCCGGCGACTTCTTCACCGGCGTGCTGGCTGTCGTGGTGGCCAGTCCGTGCACCGCACCGTTCATGGGCGTGGCGTTGGCCTACGCGTTCACCGCGCCGGGCGTGCTGGGCTTGCTGGTGTTCGCGGTGCTCGGCCTGGGCCTGGCGCTGCCGTTCCTGCTGATCGGTTTCGTGCCGGCGCTCGCCAACCGGCTGCCACGCCCGGGCGCGTGGATGGACACGCTGAAGCAGGTGCTCGCCTTCCCGATGTACCTCACTGCGGCGTGGTTGCTGTGGGTGCTCGGCAACCAGCGCGGCGTCGATGCCATGGGCCTCGCGCTCGCGGGCCTGGTCGTGCTGACGCTCGGCCTGTGGTGGTGGCAACGCCTGCGGTTGCGCGCCGCGCCCCTGCAGCGCGTGCTCGCCGGGCTGCTGGTCGCGGCATCGGTACTGCCCCTGGTCGTCGCGCATCGCATGCCGAAAGCCTCGACGCTCACGATGCGCGGCGATGACCATGTGGCCTATTCCGCCGAAGCGCTGGGCAGCTTGCGCGCCGAAGGTCGCATCGTCTTCGTCGACATGACCGCCGACTGGTGCGTCACCTGCAAGGCCAACGAGAAGGCGGTGCTCAACACGCCCGCGTTCCGCGACCTGCTGACGACCCACGACGCCGTGATGATGACCGGCGACTGGACGAACGTGGACCCGGCCATCACCGCCTTCCTCGAAGAACACGGCGCCGTCGGCGTCCCGCTCTACGTGATGTATCCGCGTGGTGGCGGTGCCGGCGAAGTCCTGCCGACGGTGCTGACCCAGGACGGGATGCGCCAGGCCCTCGAGCGCGCCGCACGATGAAGGCGACGACCTCGCGCGTGCTGCTCGTGGCGGTGGCCGCGGGTGGCCTGGGCCTGCTCGCCAGCCTGTGGTTCAACGGCAATCCCTTCTGGCGCACGCAGGTGGGCGAACGCGCCCTGCATGCGGCGACGAACGCCACGGCGCCCGCACCGCCCGCGGGCGTCACGCCTGCCGGCATCGGCGACCCCATGCCGGCCATCGCGTTGCCGGGGCTGGATGGCGCCATCGTCGACCTGCGCACCCGCTACGCGGGCAAGCGGCTGCTGATCAACGTCTGGGCGAGCTGGTGCGGGCCGTGCATCGAGGAGATGCCGGAACTCGATCGCTTCGCCGCTTCGCAGGGCGCCGAAGGCGTACAGGTGATCGGGCTCGCGCTGGACACGCCGGAGGGCGTGCGCGACTTCACTGCGAGAATCCCGGTGCGCTACCCGATCGTGCTCGATACGCCAGGCCCGGCCGACGCCAGCGTCTGGCTGGGCAACGCCAAGGGCGTGCTGCCCTACACCGTGCTGGTGGATGCCGATGGCCGCATCGCGCGCCAGAAGATCGGCCCGTTCACCCATGGCGAGATCAGCGGCTGGGCGCAGTAGGGGTTCTGCTCTCAACGTCGGCGAACCCGCCATCAACGCGCACCTTGGGCCGAGAGTGCAGACCTTGCCCGCAGCATCACCGCTGGCTGCAAGCCCTTGATCTGACATGACGGGGCAGGAAAATCAAACAATTGCTTGAAACGCGCCGAACTTCGGCGAACTGGACAGCATCACCCGCTTCGAGCAGACTGCCGCCCTTCCGCTGGAGGCGCGAATGGCGACACTGCTGGTCCTGCATGGCCCCAACCTCAACCTGCTCGGTACCCGCGAGCCGGAGGTATATGGCCATGCGACGCTGGCAGATATCGACCTGGCGCTGACCGCGCAGGCGCAGGCCGCCGGCCACCAACTGGAAACCTTCCAGTCCAATGCCGAGCACGCCCTGGTCGATCGCATCCAGGCCGCCCGCACCGATGGCACCGCCTTCATCCTGATCAATCCCGCGGCGTTCACCCACACCTCGGTCGCGATCCGCGATGCCCTGGCCGGCGTGGCCCTGCCCTTCATCGAAATCCACCTGTCCAACCCGCACAGCCGCGAACCCTTCCGCCACACCAGCTACTTCAGCGACAAGGCGGTGGGCGTGGTCTGCGGCTTCGGGGCCGACAGCTACCGCTACGCGCTGGATGCCGCCCTGCGCCGGCTGCCGGCCTGACCTTCCTTTTTGTTCCCCGCGGGGAACAGCGTTCAACCACGAGGCTCCCATGGATCTCCGCAAAATCAAGAAACTGATCGACCTGCTGGAAGAGTCGAACCTGGCCGAAATCGAGATCAAGGAAGGCGAAGAGTCCGTGCGCCTGGCGCGTGCGCCGAAGGGCGGCTACGCCATGCAGGCCGTCGCGCCGATGATGGCGGCCCCCGTGGAAGCCCGCCCGGCCGCACCGATGCCGATGAGCTCGCCCACCGAAGCCTCGACCGGCGGCACCGCCAAGCCCGGCAACGCGCTGCCCGACGGCCATGTGGTGCGCGCGCCGATGGTCGGCACCTTCTATGCCTCGCCGTCGCCGGACAAGCCCGCCTTCGTCGCCGTCGGCCAGTCGGTGAAAGCCGGCGAGACGCTGGCGATCATCGAGGCCATGAAGATGTTCAACCCCATCGAGGCCGACGTGTCGGGCACGGTGCTGTCGATCCTGGCCGAGAGCGGCCAGCCGATCGAATTCGACCAGCCGCTGTTCGTGATCGGCTGAGGCCCGCGCCATGCTGGACAAAGTCGTCATCGCCAACCGGGGTGAGATCGCGCTGCGCATCCTGCGCGCCTGCCACACCCTGGGCATCCGCACGGTCGCGGTGCATTCCACCGTCGACCGCAACCTCAAGCACGTCGCCATGGCGGACGAGTCCGTCTGCATCGGCCCCGCTGCGTCGAAGGACAGCTACCTCAACATCCCGGCGATCATCGCCGCGGCCGAGGTGACCGACGCGCAAGCCATCCATCCCGGCTATGGCTTCCTGTCGGAGAACGCCGACTTCGCCGAGCGCGTGGAGCAGTCCGGCTTCATCTTCATCGGCCCGAAGGCCGACACCATCCGCATGATGGGCGACAAGGTCGAAGCGATCCGCGCGATGCAGGCCGCCGGCGTGCCGTGCGTGCCCGGTAGCGGCGGTCCGCTGGGCGACGACATCGTCGCCAACACCAAGATCGCGCGCGAGATCGGCTACCCGGTCATCATCAAGGCCGCGGGCGGCGGCGGCGGCCGCGGCATGCGCGTGGTGCATGTCGAAGGCGCGCTCAAGGCCGCGATCGAGATGACCAAGTCGGAAGCCAAGGCCGCATTCGGCAATGGCGAGGTCTACATGGAGAAGTTCCTGGAGAATCCGCGCCACGTGGAGATCCAGGTCCTTGCCGACGGCCAGGGCAACGCGATCCACCTGGGCGAACGCGACTGCTCGATGCAGCGCCGCCACCAGAAGGTGGTCGAGGAAGCACCGGCGCCGGGCATCACCGACGAACAGCGCAACGAGATCGGCAAGGTCTGCGTGGAAGCCTGCATCCGCATCGGCTATCGCGGCGCGGGCACCTTCGAATTCCTGTTCGAGGACGGCCGCTTCTACTTCATCGAGATGAACACCCGCATCCAGGTGGAGCATCCGGTGACCGAACGCATTACCGGCATCGACCTGGTCTGCGAGCAGTTGCGCATCGCCGCCGGCCAGAAGCTGACCATCAAGCAGAGCGACGTGGTGCTGCGCGGGCACGCCATCGAATGCCGGATCAATGCCGAAGACCCGGATACGTTCATGCCGCACCCGGGCCTGATCCAGCACTTCCATCCGCCGGGTGGTCCTGGCGTGCGCGTGGACACGCACATCTACGAAGGCTATCGCGTGCCGCCGAACTACGACTCGATGATCGCCAAGCTCATCGTGCACGGCCCGGACCGCGAGACCGCGATCGCGCGCATGCGCGTGGCGCTCAGCGAGATGGTCATCGACGGCATCAAGACCAACATCCCGCTGCAGCAGCGCATCATGCGCGACCAGGGCTTCCAGGCCGGCGGCCAGAACATCCACTACCTGGAAAAGCGCTTGGCCGAACGCAAGAACAAGGCGATCTCGCTGGTCTGACACGTCCCGGCCCCGCGTCCATCGCGGGGCCGCATGTGGCGAAAGCTGGGTGGGGCGCGTGTCCGGCGGGGCATCGCTCCGGCGTTGGAGGAAACGGATCCCCCGACGAGAACGCACGATGCGTCCCCTGCCCCGCCCCTTGTTCCTGGCCCTCGCCACCGTCATCGCGGCCGCACCCGCCGCCAGCGCGCCCACCTCCGGCCCGCCCACGCAGGTCTGGATCGACGTCGCCACCCACCAGATGGCCGGCATGCCCGACCTGGGGCCGCTCGGCGGCATGGCCTCGCGCATGATGGGCGGCGGCGGACAGCAGGCGCACTACGGGCAGACGCGGATGCCGATGATGACGGGGCAGTACCTCGACATCGCGCTGTACAACCGCCCCAACCCGGGCAAGGAAGCCGAGCAGCGCATTCCGGCCGGACTCCGCCTCGGCAAGGCCTTGCCGCTGGTGCCGCCCGTGCGCACCGCCGCGCCCTCCGACCACACCGGTGAGTACAAGCCACCGGAAGGCCAGCAACGCCTGCTGATCTACTGGGGCTGCGGCACCACCGTGCGCAAGGGCCAGCCGAAGATCATCAGCATCAGCGCGAGCGGCGGCAAAGTGGAGGTCAGCGGCTCGATGCAGGGCCGCTACGCACCGGACCGCGACATCGAATCGGATCCCGCCTACGCGCTGTGGCCGAATCCGAAGTCCGGCAAGCGCGTGCCCGACGGCGCCTCGCTGCAGGGCGCACACCAGATCACCGGGGCCGGCGTGCCGGAATCGCTGAAGTTCGAACTGAAGCAGGTCGCCGACTTCATGCCGAAGATCGACTTGCAGAGCACCGGTTCACTCGCCGACGGGCAGACATGGCGCTGGGCACCGGTGGAGCGGGCGCAGGCGTACTTCCTCCACGCCATCGGCACGCAGGGCAAGGATGTGGTGTTGTGGAGCAGCGCCGAAGTGCCCGATGCCGGCCAGGGCATCTTCGATTACCTGACCGGCTCGCTGATCGATCGCTGGACGAAGGAGAAGGTGCTGCTGCCGCCGGCCACCACGCAGTGCGCAGTGCCGAAGGGCATCTTCGCCACGCCAGGCGAAGGCGGCCGCGACGGCGGAGGCGGCCTCCTCAGCATCATCGCCTATGGCCCCGAAAGCCACATCGCGTGGCCGCCCAAGCCGGCCGACCCCAAGCAACCGTGGAACCCGGAATGGAACGTGCGCGTGCGCACCAAGTCCACCGGCAGCGCGATGCTGGGCATGGACCTGTCGCAGATGCAGGACGTGGACCAGGACAACGAAGAGAAACCGCAGGAACAGAAGAAGCCGTTGCGTGGCCTGCTGAAAGGCCTCATCGGCGGCTGACGGGCGCGTGCGGAACGCAGAAACGACGAGGGCCGGGAGTTTCTCTCCCGGCCCTTCGCCTGTGCGCGACGGAGATCGCGTGCGTACCGTTATTCGGGCGCCTGCTGCGTGCCCGGCACCGGCTCGGTGCCCAGCGGCGAGGCCGGATCGGTGATGCGCACGGTTTCGGCCGAACCATCGGCCCACACTACCTTGATGGTGCTGCCCGGCGCGAGCGTGGAGAACGGCGTGCCGCTGCGCGCGCGATACAGCGCGGCGACCTGGGCCGCGCCGAGGCGGCGCGCATCGTCGGGGGCGTGGAGCGTCATGTGCCCGACGCGGGACAGGTCCCGGTACTCCGGATTGCGCGTATCGAAGACGATCGTTGCCGCCGCCGCCGCATACGCCACCACCACCAGCCCCCAGACCAGGAGATTCACCCCGGGCCGCGTGCGCTTGTATTTCATCCTTCGACTCCCGTGTGGGACAGCAAGGTGCCCACCATCTCGTCCACGTTGTCCTCACCCTGGCGCGGGACGCCTGCGTCCCGTGCGAAGGTGCTGAAATCCTGCGTTTCGTCCTGCGAGCAGATGCCGCCGTTGACGCAGTAGTTGGTCATCATCGAGCCGGCCGGACTGCAGTCCATGCCGAGCCGGCACGACGCGATGCGCCATGCGATTTCGCTCAGATCGCTGCCGGACACGTCGCCCAGGGTTTCGCTGCGGCCGCTGCCGACGCTGCCCATCGCCGGTGCGATGGCGACGAAGGCGAACGGGTCGCCGGAATCCAGCACGCGTTGCACCAGTTCGCGCCGGTATTCATCGCCGGCCTCCAGCGGACGATCCATCGCGAGCAGCGCCGCTTCCGCGGCGAGGCTGCCCGCTCGTGCCGCCTGCATACGCTGGTTGACGATCATCGGCAGCGAGAACCCGTCCTGCGGGACGAAGCGCGCGCACCGTTGCTGCACGCGCTGACGCGCCGACAGCATCGCCGCGCCGCCAGACAGCCCCAGCTTCGCGATCACGCGCGAGTCCTGCGCATAGCCGGTCGGATCGGCGGCGAAACCGGCGCAGTAATCCTGCACCAGGCTGAGCAGCCACATCGCGTCGGCATCGCCAACCGCCACACCGGCCATCAGTTCGCGCGAATAGGCGAACAGATCATCGCTTTCCTCGAAGCCGCGCCGCAGCGGGGACAGCCCTGGCACCGTGCGATACGCGAGCGGGCGCAGCCGCGCCGCCGACCGCGGGCCCGTACCGTCGTCCGGAGACGCCATGGCGGCCACATCGGCGGGGCCACCGGAGACAACGTCGTCCCAGCCCACCTGGCGCAGCGGCATCCACGCCAATGCGCCCAGCAGGCCCACCAGCAGGATCGGCAGTAGCAGCTTCCGGGGCACATCGCCATTATCCCGGCCGATCCGCGGGCTTTCAACGAACCGGGCGCGCGCCGGGCGGCCCGGGCAAGCCTTCCGTCGCCGGCACCGTCCCCGGCACGCGTGAGACACTAGGCGACCGCCCCTGCGACAGCCCCGCGCCATGCCCTATCTGGAACTCTCCCTGCGCTGCACCGAAGCCGAGCAGCCGCGCTACGAGAACGCCCTGGAAGACGTCGGCGCACTGTCGGTCACGTTGCTGGACGCCGATGCCGACACCGGCAACGAACACGCGATCCTGGAACCCGGCGTGGGCGAAACGCCGTTGTGGAAGTCGCTGGTGCTCACCGCCCTGTTCGACGCCGATGCCGATGCGCTGACCCTGCTCGCGGCGCTGGAAGCGTTCGACCCCGGGCTGGACTGGACGCAGGTCGGCTTCCGCACCGTGGCCGATGAAGACTGGGAGCGGGCCTGGCTGGACCAGTTCAAGCCGATGCGTTTCGGCACGCGCACCTTCATCGTGCCGTGGAACCACGCCGTGCCGGACGAAGCCCAGACAGACGATGCCGCCGTCGTGCGACTGGACCCCGGCCTTGCCTTCGGCTCCGGCACGCACCCCACGACCGCCCTGTGCCTGCGCTGGCTGGATGGACTGGCCGCGAACGGCGAGCTGCAGGGCCGCCAGGTGCTCGACTTCGGTTGCGGCTCGGGCATCCTCGCGCTCGCCGCGCTCAAACTCGGCGCCGCCGGTGCGGTCGGCGTGGACAACGACCCGCAGGCCCTGTTGGCCAGCGCCGACAATGCGCAACGCAACGGCATCGACGAGCGCCTGCGCGTCTTCCTGCCCGAAGAAGAACCCGTGGCCGCCTATCCGGTGGTCGTGGCCAACATCCTGGCCTCCGCGCTGGACGCGCTGGCCGAAACGCTCGCGGCACGCGTGGCATCCGGAGGCCGCATCGCGTTGTCCGGGATCCTCAAGGGCCAGGAAGACGACCTGCTGGTCCGTTATGCCGCCTGGTTCGACGCACTCCAGGCCACCCAGGACGGCGACTGGATGCGCATCGACGGCGTCCGCCGCTGAGGCCACGCCGGTCACAACACGCGCGCGGGCCTGCGTGGTTGAATAGGCCTCATGTTCGTCGCCTGTCCCCACTGCCAGTTTCTGGTCGCCCGCGATCCGCGGACGCACGCGTTGCCCGTTGCCTGCACGCGTTGCGGCAAGCCACTGCCGTCGGATGAAGCGACCGGCACCACGACATCGCCCAGCCTGGCCACGTTCCTGCATCCCGCTCCCTCCGCCACGCCGGTGGTTGAGGAACCCGAGGTTGAAGGGGTGGAAGCAGGAGCGTCGCCTGACGAGACGCGGGATCAGCTCGCCGATACGACGACGCCGGACGCCATCGATACCGAGGCAGCTGCGCCCGAACCAGCTCCCACGACGGCAGATACCCTTGCGCCCATCGACGTCGCCGAAACCTTCGAGGCGTCGGCAGCCGACGCGATCACTCCACCCGATGCGCACGGCGCCGCTCCTGTCGCTGCGGATGCGGATGCGGATGCGGATGCGGTATTGCACAACGAAGAACCTGCCGTCGAGGCACCGGCTGCGGCCATCGTCGGCGCGCCACCGAAACCACGGGGGCCGGCGGGCCCTCGCTTCCTGCAGCGCACGCGCACCACGTCGGTGCACGCGCGGCACGCGAGGGTCCAGTGGTTCGCGGTAGTCGCACTGTCGCTGTTGCTGTGCGCGCAGGTGCTGCTTGCGGACCGCGCACGTCTCGCCACGCAAGCGGGCTGGCGGCCGATCGTGGTCGCGCTGTGCGGTGTGTTCCGTTGCGATGTGCCCACCTGGCGCGAACCGGCTGCGTTCACCATGCTGAGCCGCGATGTGCGCCCGATCATCGGCAGTCCCGGCACGCTGCAGGCACAGGCCACGTTCCGCAACGAGGCACGCTGGTCGCAGGCGTGGCCGGTGATCCTGCTCACCTTGAAGGACGCCGATGGCCGCACGCTCGGCGCTCGCGCACTCGAGCCCGCCGACTACCTGCCGCGAGGCGAGGCATCTTCCTCGATCGGACCTGGCCAGAGCGCCCAGATGGCGGTACACGTGAAGGAACCCAGCGCCAGCGTCGTCGCGTTTTCCTTCGACTTCCGTTAATCGCGCCAGTTCATCAAAAAAGCGGATGCACGCGCCCCGATCAGGCGCTAGACTCGTCCCCCCGCCGAAAACCGACAAGCACAAGGCGGGCCTCAGCAATCCGTGGCACCAGGGGATCCGATTGAACGCTGCCTCCACCCGACAGGACCATCCGCGCGGCGCGCAGCGCCCGCCGTTGCGCGAGCACGTGGCGCAATCCGTGCGCCGCTATCTGCGCGACCTGGACGGCAGCGACGCGGACGATGTCTATGAGATCGTGCTGCGCGAGATGGAGATCCCGCTGTTCGTCGAAGTGCTGAACCACTGCGAGGGCAACCAGAGCCGCGCCGCGGCCATGCTGGGCATCCACCGCGCCACGCTGCGCAAGAAGCTCAAGGACTACGGGCTGGCCTGATCGGCCACCGGGCAGGTTGCTGCGGCGCGTTATAATTCGCGCCCCGCTTCGTACCGCCCTCCCCATGACCCTCGATTTCCAGCCCGTGCGACGGGCGCTGCTGTCCGTTTCCGACAAGTCCGGCCTGCTCGAACTGGCCCACGCGCTGGCGCGCCATGGCGTGGAGCTGTTGTCCACGGGCGGCACCGCGAAGACATTGCGTGACGCGGGCCTGACCGTCCGCGACGTCGCCGATGTCACGGGGTTCCCGGAAATGATGGACGGCCGCGTCAAGACGCTGCACCCGAAGGTGCATGGCGGCCTGCTCGGCCGCGCCGGCCTGGACGACGCCGTCATGGCGGCGCACGGCATCGGCGCGATCGACCTGCTGGTGCTGAACCTGTATCCGTTCGAAGCGGTCACGGCCAAGGCCGGCTGCACGCTGGCCGATGCGGTGGAGAACATCGACATCGGCGGACCGGCGATGCTGCGTTCGGCCGCCAAGAATTTCGCGCGCGTCGCCGTGGCCACCGATCCCTCGCAGTACGCGGGCCTGGTCGCCGAGCTGGACGCGAACGGCGGTGCGTTGCCGGCGGCGACGCGCTTCGCGCTGTCGGTAGCCGCGTTCAACCGCGTGGCCCAGTACGACGCCGCGATCAGCACGTATCTCTCCGCCGTCACCGATACCTCGGGCGACGTGCCGGCGCGCGCCGCCTTCGCCGCGCAGGCCAATGGCAACTTCGTCAAGGTGATGGATCTGCGCTACGGCGAGAACCCGCACCAGCAGGCCGCGTTCTACCGCGACCTGTATCCCGCCCCCGGCTCGCTGGCGACGCTCACCCAGTTGCAGGGCAAGGAGTTGAGCTACAACAACATCGCCGACAGCGACGCGGCGTGGGAATGCGTGCGCCAGTTCGATGCGCCGGCCTGCGTGATCGTCAAGCACGCCAACCCCTGCGGCGTGGCGGTGGGCGTGGCCTGCGGCGATGCCTACGAACTGGCCTACGCCACCGATCCGACCAGCGCCTTCGGCGGCATCATCGCGTTCAACCGCACGCTGGACGCAGCGACGGCGAAGGTCATCCTGGATCGCCAGTTCGTCGAAGTGCTGATCGCACCCGACTACGAGCAAGGGGCGCTCGACTACGCGGCCAAGAAGGCCAACGTGCGCGTGCTGCGCATCCCGCTCGCCCCTTCTTCGAACGGCTTCATCGACACCAAGCGCGTCGGTTCCGGCATGCTGATGCAGACGGCCGACGATCGCGTGGTGACGCGCGACGAGTTGAAGGTGGTGACGAAGCTCGCGCCGACCGACGCGCAGTTCACCGACCTGCTGTTCGCGTGGAAGGTGGCCAAGTTCGTGAAGTCCAACGCCATCGTCTACGCGAAGGACCACCGCACCATCGGTGTCGGCGCCGGCCAGATGAGCCGCGTCTACTCCGCGCGCATCGCCGGCATCAAGGCGGCGGATGCGAACCTGGTGGTCGAAGGCTCGGTGATGGCCAGCGATGCGTTCTTCCCGTTCCGCGACGGCATCGATGCCGCCGCTGCCGCCGGCATCAAGGCGGTCATCCAGCCGGGCGGCTCGATGCGCGACAGCGAAGTGATCGCGGCCGCCGACGAACACGGTATCGCGATGGTGTTCACCGGCGTGCGGCATTTCCGGCACTGACCGCGATGCGCCGCCAGGGCTGGACGCAGGTCGTACGTTTCGCGCCGGTGATCGGCGCGATGGCGCTCATGGGCTGCCGGGGGTTGCCGGGCAAGCTGGAAACGGCGCGTGCCGAGGCGGCATCGACGCTGCCCGCCCCTTACCTCGACGGCCTCGTGACCGAATCGGTCGCCGTGGACGGCACGCACCTGGTGTTCGTCGTACGTACGCCGGAAGGCGATGCCGGCAGCCTGCAAGCGCATCCGAAGTTCGCCGCACTGCGTGAGAGCGAACAGCGGGAAATGCCGGCGCTGTGCGCGCAGTCCGCATTGCAGCCGCTCGCGGGAACGGATGCCGTCTTCGTCCGACGCTTCGTGGATCGCCACGATGTCCTGATCTTCGAACTGACCCTCCCCGCACACGAGTGCCCCGCCCCGCCGGCCTGATCCGCCGGTCACGTCTTGAGGAAGTCCCCTTGAAAGTCCTGGTCATCGGTTCCGGCGGTCGCGAGCATGCCCTGGCGTGGAAACTGGCGCAGTCGCCGCGCGTGGACGAAGTGATCGTCGCGCCCGGCAATGCGGGCACCGCCACGGAAGCCGGTTGTCGCAACGCGGCGATCAAGGTCACCGATATCGAAGGCCTGCTCGCGCTGGCGCAGGACGAAGGCGTGGGCCTGACCGTCGTCGGCCCGGAGGTGCCGCTGGTGGCCGGCGTGGTCGACCGGTTCCGCCTGGCCGGCCAGCGTATCTTCGGCCCCACCGCGGCCGCGGCGCAGCTGGAAGGCAGCAAGGCGTTCGCGAAGGATTTCCTCGCACGCCATGGCATTCCCACTGCGTTCTACGCCGTGCATACCGATGTGGACGCCGCGCTCGCCTATCTCCGCGAAAAAGGTGCGCCGATCGTGGTCAAGGCCGACGGCCTGGCCGCCGGCAAGGGCGTGATCGTGGCGATGACGCTGGACGAAGCCGAGGCCGCGGTACGCGACATGCTGTCGGGCAATGCGTTCGGCGATGCCGGCGCGCGCGTGGTGATCGAGGAGTTCCTCGAAGGCGAGGAAGCCAGCTTCATCAGCATGGTCGACGGCGCCACGGCGCTGCCGATGGCGACCAGCCAGGACCACAAGCGCGTGGGCGACGGCGACACCGGCCCCAACACCGGCGGCATGGGTGCGTACTCGCCCGCACCGGTGGTGACGCCCGAGGTGCACGCACGCGTGATGCGCGAGGTCGTGAATCCGACCGTGCAGGGCATGATCGCCGACGGCGTGCCCTTCACCGGCTTCCTCTACGCCGGCCTGATGATCGACGACAGCGGCGCACCGAAAGTCATCGAATTCAACGTGCGCTTCGGCGACCCCGAGACGCAACCGGTGATGCTGCGCCTGCAGTCCGACCTGGTCGACCTGGTGGAAGCGGCCATCGACGGCCGCCTCGACGCCACGCAGGCGGAGTGGGATCCGCGCCCGTCGCTGGGCGTGGTGATGGCAGCGGCGCCGTACCCGGACACGCCGGTCACCGGTGATGTCATCGCCGGGCTGGACGAGGTACCGGACTCCGCTAAGGTGTTCCATGCCGGCACCGCGCTGGACGCCGAGGGTCGCGTGACCAGCGCAGGCGGCCGCGTGCTGTGCGTCGCCGCGCTGGGGGCATCGGTGTCGGACGCGCAGCGCCAGGCGTATGCGGGTGTCGGGAAGATCCACTGGACCCACGCATTCCACCGCACCGACATCGGCTGGCGTGCGATCGCACGCGAGCGCGACGCCGGCTGAGTCAGGCCGCCTGCACGAAGCGCGCGGCGTGTTCGCGCGGCGCGCTGCGCAGGTACTGCGGCGCCACCGCGACATCGGCGCCCAACGCGGCGGCCGCGTGCCACGGCCAGCGCGGATCGTAGAGGATGCCGCGCGCGAGCGCGACGGCATCCGCCCGGCCCTGCTGCAGGATGTCTTCCGCCTGCTGCGGCTCGGTGATCAGGCCCACCGCGATCACCGGCATCGCCACTTCCTGCTTGATCGCATCCGCGAACGGCACCTGGTAACCGGGTACTGCGGTGATGCGCTGCGCCGGATGCAACCCACCGCTGGACACGTCGATGAAATGACAGCCGCGCGCCTCCAGCGCTTTCGCCAGCACGATGCTTTGCGCCAGGTCCCAGCCACCTTCCACCCAATCGGTCGCGGAGATACGCACGCCGAGCGCCATCGTCGCCGGTACGGCCGCCTTGACCGCATCGAACACCTGCAGCAGCAGGCGCATGCGGTTTTCCAGCGAGCCACCATAGGCATCGTCGCGCTGGTTGCTCAACGGCGACAGGAACTGGTGCAGAAGATAGCCATGCGCAGCGTGGATCTCGATCAGGTCCAGGCCCAACCGGACCGCGCGTCGTGCGCTCGCGACGAATGCCGCGACAACATCGTCGATACCCGCCTGGTCCAGCGCGATCGGCGGCACGCCGCCCTCCGCATACGGCGTGGCGGACGCGGAGACGGTCTGCCACCCATGCACGTCATCGGGCGGAATGGCCGCACCGTGGTGGTCCCACGGGCGATGCGTCGACGCCTTGCGGCCTGCGTGCGCGAGTTGCACGCCCAGCGGCATCGCCGAGTGGCGGCGCGTGGCCGCGAGCGCATTCGCGAAGGCCTGTTCGGTGGCGTCGTCCCACAGGCCGATGTCGGCCCAGCTGATGCGTCCGCGCGGCTCGACCGCTGTTGCTTCGATGATGGCCAACCCGGCGCCGGACTGGGCGAGGTTGGGCCAATGGAAGGCGTGCCAGTCGGTGGCGCGGCCCTCCTCGGCGGAGTACTGGCACATGGGTTCTACGACGATGCGGTTGGACAGGCGCAGCGGCCCGAGGTCGACAGGCGAGAACAGGAGGCTCATGAGGGAGGACGGGAACGACGTGGGGCCGACACTATCCGCCCGCTCGCCCACCCCATCAACGCCAGCAGTGGAACGCTGTCGGGCAGGCAGGATGGCACCGCCACATCGATTTGCTAGGCTGCGCGCAACCCACGGAGGGCGCATGTCCAGCTACAGCCAGTTCTCGCTGCTGACACAACGGCGGTTCCTGCCGTATTTCACCGTCCAGGCGCTGGGCGCCTTCAACGACAACGTCTACCGGCAGGCGATCATCGCGCTGCTGTTCTTCCTGGGCGCGAGCGACGACCAGCTCTCGCTGTACGCCACCCTGGCGCCGGCGATCTTCATCCTGCCGTACTTCCTCTTTTCCGCCATCGCCGGCCAGTTCGCCGAGAAGCTGGAGAAGCACCGGCTGATCGTGATCACCACGACGATGGAGATCGTGATCATGTCGCTGGCCGCGGTCGGCTTCCTGCTGCAGAACATGCCGCTGCTGCTGGTGGCGCTATTCTGCACCGGCGTGCAGTCCACGTTGTTCGGACCGGTGAAGTATTCCGTGCTGCCGTCGATCCTCAAGCCTGAGGAATTGACCGGCGGCAACGGGCTGGTCGAGATGGGCACCTCGATCTCGATCCTGTGCGGCATGATCGCCGGCGGCATGATCTTCCAGATCGCGGGCGCGCACGGACCGCAGGCTGCGGCCGTCGCCATCGTGCTGCTGGCGGTGCTGGGCAACGTGATGTCGCGGATGATCCCGCGCATGGATGCCGGCGCACCCGATCTGAAGATCCGCTGGAACCCGATTCCCGAATCGCTGGCCGTGCTGCGCATGGCCAGGCAGCAACTGGCGGTGCGCAACGCCATCCTCGGCGTGTCGTGGTTCTGGTTCTTCGGCACGTTGCTCACGTCGCAACTGCCGGCGTACGCGAAACTGCACCTGGGTGCCGCCGACGGCTCATCGACCCTGTACGTGTTCGCGTTGGCGCTGTTCTCGGTGGGCACCGGCATCGGCTCGCTGCTGTGCGAGAAACTGTCGGGCCGCACGGTCGAGATCGGCCTGGTGCCGGTGGGCGCCTTCGGCATGAGCGCGTTCCTGCTCGACCTGTACTTCGCCCGCCCGGGTTTCGCGCCCGCCACGGGGCTGGACATCGCCGGATTCGTCCGCCATGCCGGCAGCGTGCGGATCATGATCGACCTGGTGGGCATCGGCATGTTCGCCGGCATCTTCGTGGTGCCGCTGTTCGCGCTGATCCAGAGCCGCACCGACCGTACGCAGATGGCGCGCGTGTTCGCCGCGCTCAACATCCAGAACTCCGGCTTCATCGTGCTGGCGGCGCTGGTCGGCCTGGGCCTGCACGCGCTGGACTGGAGCAGCCCGCAGATGTTCCTCGCGCTGGCGATCGCCAACGCGGTGGTCGCGATCTGGATCTTCACGATCGTGCCCGAGTTCCTGATGCGCTTCCTCAGCTGGCTGCTGGTGCGCACGCTGTACCGGCTGCGCCTGCACGGTATCGAGAAGCACGTGCCGGACGAAGGCCCGGCGCTGTTGGTCTGCAACCACGTCAGCTACATGGATGCGCTGATCCTGGCCGCGACCATTCCGCGACCGGTGCGCTTCGTCATGTATTACAAGATCTTCAACATCCCGGTGATGAGCTGGATCTTCCGGACCGCCAAGGCGATCCCGATCGCCGGCGCACGCGAGGATCCCGCGCTGATGCAACGCGCCTTCGACGAGATCGACGCGGCGCTGGCCGAAGGCGAGATCGTCGGCATCTTCCCCGAAGGCGCCCTGACGAAGGATGGCGACATCGCCGCATTCAAGTCCGGTGTCGAGAAGATCCTGGAGCGGCGTGCCGTGCCCGTGGTGCCGATGGCGCTGAAGGGCATGTGGTCCAGCATGTGGAGCCGCCGCGACACACGCCTGGGCCGCATGCGCGTACCGCGGCGCTTCCGCGCGAACGTGGATGTCGTGGCGGGCGAACCGATGGACGGTGCGGCCGCGACGGCGGAAGTGCTGGAAGCGCGCGTGCGTGCCTTGCGCGGGGATGCGGCGTGATGCAGGCGCCGTCTCCCTGAGGCCTGCGCCCATCGCCGGACGAACCTTTTTGCCTGGTGGTCTGGCACTATTGGAGCGTCCGGGACGCAAGCAACGCGGCCCTCAACCCCTTCAGCCCGTACAAGGAATGCCCGCATGAGCGCAGTACCTCCGATGCCCCCCACCTCCGCGCCGGAAAGCATCCCGAATCATCTCGCCTGGGCGATCGTGTCCACGGTGCTCGCGACCTGCCTCTGCTGCCCGCTCGGCCTGATCGGTATCGTCGCGATCGTGTTCTCGTCGCAGGTCAACGGCAAGCTCAACCAGGGTGATCTGGAAGGTGCCCGTAGCGCCTCGGCCAACGCCAAGATCTGGTGCTGGGTCGCCACCGCTTTCGCCATCATCGGCCTGCTTGCCAACATCGCCGTGTTCGCCACGGGCGGCATGGAGCAGTACATGATGATGATGGAGCAGGTGCAGCAGTCGCAGTGACCTCGCTGCGACTCTCGCACTGGATAGCACTCGCAGCGGCGGCCCTCGTGGCCGCCGCTGGCGTCTTGCTGTTGTTGAAATTCGATCCCAACGCAGCGGATAGCCCGTTTCCTGGCTGCATCTTCCGTGCGATAACCGGCTACTACTGCGTGGGCTGCGGCCTGACACGCGCACTGCACGCCCTGGTCCACGGCGACCTGCTCCGCGCATTCGCCATGAACCCGCTGGGCGTCCTGTTGCTTCCCATCGTTCCGATGATGATCGCCCACGGCCGGGGCTGGCGCCCCCGCGCCATCGAACCGCTGATGCGCGTGCTGACGGCGCCGAAGTTCTGGCTCGTGCTGCTGCCGGCCTACTGGATCGCGCGCAACCTGCCGTGGTTTCCCTTCACCCTGCTCGCACCTGGCTGACCGCGCGCGCGATTGCGCTCAGCTGACCCAGCCGCCGATCACGAACACGGCGAGCAACGCCAGCCACAGCAGCAGGATCCGCCACACCAGGCTCATCGCATCGCGCAGTTCGGGCAGTTCGCGCATCGCCTGCACCATGCCTTCCTCGGCGTACTCTTCGGCTTCCTCCGCCAGCTCGCAGCGCACGCTGGCGCGCGCTGCGCTGCCGAGGAAACCCGCATCCAGTGCGAATCGCGCACCGCCGGCTTCGCGCCACGTGGAGAACACGGTGTCGAAATTGCCGACGAGCGCCATCGCCAGGGTCATCAGCTGCGCCACGGGCCATTCCAGCGCGGCCTTGAAACGGCGCGCGCCTTCGCGGTTCGCGGGCGGCAGGTCGGCCCATGCGTCCCGTGCCGCGAGCACCGTCAACCGGTACAGCATCGCGCCCACCGGGCCGAGCAGCAGGAACCAGAACAGCACGCCGAACCAGCGTTCTAGCGCATTGCGGAACACGGCCTCCACCAGCGCGGGGCCATCGAGCGCGGCGGCTTCGCCGGTGAGACCGAGCCGGGCGATGGCCGCGCGCCGGGTCGGCGCATCATGCGCATCGATGACCGCTTCGACATCCACGTCGAGATCGCGCGGCCCCCAGGCGTAGACGAGTACCGCGATGTCGAACAGCAATCCCACCAGGCCGTAGACCGGGCCATCGAGCAGCCATTGCAGGATGGCGACCACGAGCAGCACCGGCACCATCGCGAGCGCGATGCCGTAGCGCCCCTGCCACGCAGCGCCCTGCCCCGTATTGCGGGTCAGCCATTCCAGCCAGGCGCGATACCAGGCGTACTGGCGCAGCGAAATGACCAGCGTGGGCGCGACATGGCCCAGTACCAGTGCAATCACGACCGCGACGAGGGTGATCGACATGACGTCCTCCGGGCCGGGATTCTAGCGCGACCGGGCGTTAAAGACCGGTCTGCGCGGGCGGCATGCCTATGCGCGCCGCGCCCGCAGGGTGGCATGCCAGTGTTCGATGAGCGCGCGCGCGATGGAGATGGAGGGCGAGAGCAGCAGCGGAGCCTCGTCGCCATCGTCGCCGCGCAGCGCTGCATCCACCTCATCGAAGGTGAACCAGCGCGCATCCTCGAGCTCGCCATCCACCTGCGGCGGATCGGGCTCGCCCTCCGCGCTGAAGCCCAGCATCAACGCACCGGGGAACGGCCAGGGCTGCGCACCGAGGTAACGGCATGTGCGCACGCGCACCTGCGTCTCTTCTAACACTTCGCGCGCGACCGTCTGCTCCAGCGTTTCGCCGGGCTCCACGAACCCGGCGACCACCGAGTAGCGCCTCGGCGGCCATGCGGCCTGGCGCCCCAGCAACAGCCGCTCGCCATCGCTGACCGCGACGATGACCGCAGGATCCACGCGCGGATAGTGGTCCTTGCCGCACTGCGTGCAGTGCGCGGTGTAGCCCGCGCGCTTGAACGTGATCGCGCCACCGCAGGCGCTGCAGAACTGCGTGGACGCCTGCCAGTGCAACAGCGCGCGCGCCATCGCGAAGACACCGGATTCGAACGGCGGCCAGGACGCTGCCGCACGGCGCAGGTCGACATGCGATGGTGCCTGTACGGCGTGATGACGCGCATGCGCCGCGAACCATGCGACCCCGTCCTTCAACCCGAGGAAGAGGCTCGCGCCCGGCCCGCCGCCCAGTGAGGCGCCGTCAAGCGCGAAGAGCGCACCCTCGGCATCGGTCAGCGCGCGCCCATCGTCCTCCAGCAGCAGCACCCGCGCACCAGGCCACAGGCGGGCCAGTGCATCGGCGTCGTCGCGCAGCGCATCGGCACGATCGAGCGTATCGCCGGCAAAGGCGAACCCGGTCAGCGGAGCGGAGGAAAGCGGAAGACCTGTCACGGAACGCGGCAGGCCAGGGGTCACATGCTGAAACTGCTGCCGCAGCCGCAGGTGGTCTTCGCGTTGGGGTTGCGGATGACGAACTGCGCGCCTTGCAGGCTCTCGCTGTAGTCGACTTCCGCGCCCATGAGGTACTGCAGGCTCAGCGGATCGACGAGCAGCGAAACACCGTCGGTATCCACCGCCACATCGTCCTCGGCGCGGTTCTCGTCGAACTCGAAACCATACTGGAACCCGGAGCAGCCACCGCCCTGGATGTAGACGCGCAGCGCCAGCGCATCGTTGCCTTCGTCCTGGATCAGCTCACGCACCTTGGCCGCCGCAGCGGGGGTGAAATTGAGCGGCCGGTCGATGGACTGGTAGTCCGGCGCGGCAGGCGCGATAGGCAGGGAAACGACGGTGGTCATGGCGAAAGGATGGGGGCTGGCCGGGGGCAGTTCAAGTTCAGCGCGCCGCGGCGCCTTCGCCGGCGCCTTCCTTCGCGGCGGCCTGTGCCCATGGGAACGACTGTTCCACCGCCGTGCCGCCCTGCGGCACCACGCGCGCGATCACCCGCACCGGCTTGAAGCCCGGGGGAAGCAGCAGGTCGCCTTCCACCTGCTGGAAGTACTTGAAGGAATACGCCACGCCTGGCGCATTGGCCTGCTGGCGCAGGTCCGACCAGCCCAGGCGCCGCAGCTTGCCGCCCTCGGTGCCTTCCACCGACACCAGCAGGCGGCCGGCGTTCACCGCGCCCCGGTTGAGGTTCTGGGTCAAGGTGGCGGTGAAGTGCCAGGCCTGCGCGTCCTGGGGAACGAGGGTGAGCTCGTGCACCGACAGGCCGCGACGCTGGGCGGTCGCGCCGACGAAGCGCTCGTAGAAGGCGACGTCGGCCCGCAGACCGGAGATCTCCTCGTCGCGCTCGCCGAGCGTGGCCTGCAGGTCGCGATTGGCGTCGCGGCTGATCTGGTCCGAGCGCGCCAACGTGGCGGCACGCTGCTCCAGCGTTTCGATGCGTTGCTGCTGGGCCCGCAACTGGCCGGGCGTGGGCGTGTCGCCGGAGTGGCGCGCGAACACCTGCCAGGCCCCCCAGACGCCGAAGCCCAGCGCGAGCACCAGAACGGCGACCAGCACCGGCCACCCCACCGCACGGGGCGGAGGTACGGTCGGCGGGACGGGCCTGGTGCTCATGGCCGCAGGATAGCGCGGCGTCTCACATCAGGCTCTGAATGACCGCCTCAGGCGTCGGCGGCCCAGGCTTCGGGCAGGGCGCTGCCTTCCCGGGGGGCAACGGCGGCGGCGTCGGCGTGCACCAGGTGGCCTGTCAGCTGCGCGCCGGCACTCATTTCCACCACCTTGTAATGCAGATTGCCGTGGATGCGGGCCTTGGGGGCCAGTTCGATGCGTTCATGGGCATGCACATCGCCGACCATGCGGCCGTTGATCACCACCACCGGCGCCTGCACCTCGCCCTCGATGCTGCCCTGTTCGGCCAGTGTCAGCACGGCGCGCTCGCCGGATTCGGCGATCACCTTGCCCTGGATGTGGCCTTCGACGTACAGGCCGCCACTGAACACCACGTCGCCGCGGATGGTCACCTGGGGGCCGATCAAGGTGTCGATGGCGCCCACGTCCGGGCGGATGGGCTTGGTCTTGAACATCTCACTTGCCTCCTGCGGCGGTAGCGGTCTTCCAGTCGAAGGCCTGTTCCACCGCCGCGTCGTCGCCGTGCAGTGTCACCTTGACCCGCTGCGGCGTGAAGCCCGGCGGCAGCATCACGCTGCCATCCAACTGTTGGAAATATCGGAATGAATAGGCCTGGCCGGGGGCGCTCCGCTGCTGGTGCAGTTCGTCCCACGCCACCGCGGCGAGCTTGCCGTCGCGGACGCCCTCCACGGTGAAACGCATCTGCCCCTGGCTGATCGCGCCGCGGTTGAGCGTCTGCGTCAACATGATCTGGTAGCGCCATGTCCCGCCCGAGGCCGATTCGAACTCGGCCACGTGCACACCCAGGCCCTTGCGCTGGCTGGTCGAGCCCACCAGGCGTTCGTAGAAGGCCACGTCGGCCCGCAACGCGGCGATTTCCTCATCGCGCTCAGCCAGTGCGTCCTGGACTTCGGCATTCGCCGCACGGCTGATCTGGTCCGAACGCGCAAGCGTGGATTCGCGCTGCTGCAGCGAATCCAGGGTGCCCCGCGCGGCGGCCAGCGCCTGTTCCGCGCGCTTGCGCGCGGCGTCGGCCTGCGCAAGCCGCGGCGCCGCGGTGTGGCTGGCGATGAACCAGGCAGCCGCCAGCGTGCCCGCCCACGCGAGCACGAACAGGAACGACGTGCTGCGGCGACGCACGGCCGCATCGCGCGGCACGATGCGGAAGCGGGACGGAAGACGCTCTGACATGACGGACAGACGGCGTCCGGCACTCAGCCGGCACCCCGATGGGACCCCTATACTCGCCGCAGTGGCGCGAGCCCTCGAGTTTACCGGGAGTGGCAGACATGTCCGAAGCGCATCTTTTCGTAATTGGGATCCTGTTGGCATGGATGGCGGGCATCCGTGTCTACCTGACCGTATTCGGCCTGGGCCTGGCCGGTGCGCTGGGCTGGCTGGACCTGCCGCCGGCCTTGCAGGTGACCGAATCCTGGTGGGTGCTCGGCACCTCCGGCGCCCTCGCGCTGACCGAATTCTTCGCCGACAAGATCCCGGGCGTGGATTCGGGCTGGGACCTGCTGCAGACCCTGGCCCGCGTGCCGGCGGGCGCCTTCCTGGCCGCGGCCACCCTCTCCCCGGATGGCCAGCTCAGCGGGGGCGCCCTGGCGGCGGGCGCCGGCGTGGCGCTGACCAGCCACCTGCTGAAGAGCGGTTCGCGCGCCCTGATGAACACCTCGCCCGAGCCCGTGAGCAACTGGACCGCCTCCGTGGCGGAGGATGCCGCGGTGGTCGGCGGCCTGTCGCTGGCCTTTGCGCACCCCTGGATTGCGTTGTTCCTTGTCGTGGGGGTATCGCTGCTGGTCGCCATCGCGGTGTGGTGGGTCTGGCGCACCCTGTCGCGCGGACTGAAACGGCTGCTGCAGCCACTCCCTGCGACGGAGGCATCACCCCCGACCTCTGGCCCGTGACAGGCGCCAGCGCATCGGGGATCATGGGTCTGCCTCACCTGTGAACTTCATCGCATAATGGGGCTCAGCTTGGGGAAGCCTGATGTCCGCCATCGATGCCACGTCCCGCATGCAGGATGAGCCCCCGCGCTCACGCCAGCGTGCCGAAACCCCGCCGGCGCATTACTGGCGCCGCTGGACGGGCGATGCCGCCCCGGAAGACGCGGAACTGCCCGGAGCCGGAGAGCCCGTCGAGATGACCCCATCGCCCCCCACGCCCAACGCTGTATCCACGCCACCGAACCCCGTGGCGAATGATGCCGGCACCCCGCCCCCGCCGGCCGATCCGGAGTCCCCTTACCGCGTGATGATCGTCGAGGACGACCGCGGGCAGGCCTTGTTCGCGCAGAGCGTGCTGCATGGCGCCGGCATGCAGGCCGAGGTGCAGATGCAGTCCGACGGCGTGCTCGATGCGATACGCCGCTTCCACCCCGATCTCGTCCTGATGGACCTGCACATGCCGGGCAAGGACGGCATGTCGCTGACGATGCTGATCCGTCAGCAGCCCGAGTACCTGCACCTGCCGATCGTGTTCCTCACCGGCGATCCGGACCCGGAGCGCCAGTTCGAGGTGCTGGAGAGCGGCGCGGACGACTTCCTCAACAAGCCGATCCGCCCCCGTCACCTGATCGCCGCCGTTTCCAATCGCATCCTGCGCGCACGCCAGCGCCAGCAGGCGCTTCCGCGCGCGACGTTGAATACGGAAACCGGCCTGCCCACGCGCACGTTCGTGCTGCAGCAGCTCACCGACAACCTGCAACGAAGCGCCGGCGGCGGCTTGTTCTTCGTCGAGGTCAGCAGCGCATTGAGCCTGCGGGAGCGCTACGGTTACGCGGTGTTCGAGCACCTGATGAACCAGGCCGGCCGCCAACTCGCTGCCGCCGCGTCCCCGCACCCGGTCGCGCGACTGAACGACAACAGTTTCCTGATGCTCGCCGACGCCGTCGATGAAGGCACCCTGGCCGCACTGGCGCAGCAGCTGCGCGACGGCCTGACGGCGCATGATTTCCAGGCCCGCGCCAACGAGCCGCTGAAGCTGCGCGGCTCGGTCGGCTACACCGCCCTGTCGCTCGGCTTCGCCGATGCCGGCAGCGCGCTGGAAGCGACCGAACGCGCCGTGCTGCAGGCCCGCCTCAAGGCGGAAAGCCTCGCCGCCTACGAGCCCGCGCAGGTGGACGAGGACGCACCGAGCATTTCGCTCGAAGACGGCCAGTTCGAACTCGCCTACCAACCGATCGTCGCCGTTGCCGGCAGCGACCAGGCGCAGTACCAGGTACTGCTGCGCATGCGCCAGCCGGATGGGTCGCTGCTTCCCGCCTCGCAGGTCATCCCGGCGGCCGAATCCGCCGGCGGCATCGCCCAGATCGACCATTGGGTGCTCGAGCACGCGCTGTATGTGCTGGCCGAACGCCAGACCGAAGGTCCGTCGCTGCGCCTGTTCGTCTCGCAGTCGCCGCGCTCGCTGGCACGCGAGTCGCACGCGCAGTGGCTGCTCGACGCCCTGCGCGCGCGCGGCATCGAAGGCACATCGCTGGTCATCGACCTGCGCCTGGCCGATGCGCTGATCCACACCGTCACGCTGCGCCAGTTCTGCCAACAGTTGATGCCGGCCGGCGTGCAGTTCTGCCTGAGCCAGTTCGAGCCCGGCACGGAGGCCGACGCCCTGCTGACGCAACTCCCGCTGGGCTTCGTGCGCGTCTCCAGCAAGTACGCCAGCGCGCATGCCGATCCGGCGCTGCGTGACCAGCTGCGTGGCGTCATCGATGCAGCGCACCGGCAGGGACTGCAGGTCATCGGCCAGCAGATCGAGGATCCGCAGGCCGCCGCCGCGATGTGGATGGGCGGTGTCGACTTCATCCAGGGCAACCTGGTGCAGGCCGTCGGCAGCGAACTCGGCTTCGACTTCCACAACGCGGTGCTGTAAGCATGCCCGCCACGGGGCGTACACCGGTAGTCCCCTGGCTGACGACGGCGCTCGCCGCCGCCACCGTCGCTGCAGGCGGCCTGCACGCAGCGGGAGTCGACGGCCCCTGGTTGCCGGTGGCGCTCGGCGCAGGTGGCGCCACGTTGGCGACCGCGCTGGCGGAAGCACTGCGCGCACGTACGCAGGCGCACCAGCACACAGGCGTGCAGGCCCGCGCAGCGATGGCCGAATCCGAACGCGACGGCCTGCGCCGCGACCTGCAGCGGCACGATCAGCTGGAGCAGGAACTCGTGCGTGCGAAGCAGGCCGCCGAATCCGCGGCGATGGCCAAGGGCGAATTCCTCGCCACGATGAGCCACGAGATCCGCACGCCGCTCAACGGCATCGTGCCGATGCTGGAGATGCTGTCGCGCGCGCCGCTGGCGCCGGACCAGCGCGAGATGCTGGCCACCGCCACGGCCTCGTCGCACCAGTTGCTGCGCATCGTCGATGACATCCTCGATTACTCGAAACTCGAGGCCAACAAACTCGATCTCGAGATCACCGGCTTCAACCTGCGCGAATTGCTGGATAGCGTGCTCCAGCTGATGTACCGCCCGGCGGAGAACAAGGGGCTGAAACTCAGCCTGCAGCTCGATCCGGCCGTGCGGCTTCCGGTGCGCGGCGACCCCGTGCGCTTGCGGCAGGTCCTCACGAACCTGGTCGGCAACGCCATCAAGTTCACCGACCGCGGCTCCGTCACGCTGGTCGTCCGCCGTCTCGGCGAAACCGCCGCGCAGCACCTGCTGCGCTTCGAGGTGCGGGACACCGGCATCGGCATCGACGAGGACGCGCGCGGCCGCCTGTTCCATTCCTTCAGCCAAGCCGACGCATCGACCACGCGCCTGTACGGCGGCACGGGTCTGGGGCTGGCGATCTGCCGGCGCATCGTCGACCTGATGGGGGGTCGCATCGACGTGGTGTCGGAGGTCGGCCGTGGCTCGACCTTCTGGTTTGAAGTCCCGCTGATGAAAGTCATCGGCGATCTGCGCCAGCGCGACAACGGCGTGCTGGACCACGGACGCGTGCTGATCGTCTCGCCCGACGCGCGCCTGCGGCAGCGCCTGACCCTGCTGGTCACCAACTGGGGCATGCAGCCGGTAGCCGTGGAAACGACGCAGGAAGCGCTGGACCGCCTCAGGCTGGTGTCCGAACAGGCACAACAGGACTACCTGGCGGTGCTGGCCGACATCGGCAGCATCCGCAGCACGGCACTTGCGCTGCACCGCGCGATCACACGCCGCCCCCTGCCCGACTCGCTTCGCCTCGTATGGCTGTACGGCGACGAGACCGTACCGACCGAACTGCATCCCCGCGCCACGCTGCTCTCGCGGCAATCGCCGGACGCCGACCTGCGCGCCGCACTCATCGGCGCGGCACCGGAGCAGGACGCGGACGTGACCGCACCCGAGGTGGAGGAGATTTACCCCGTCACGTCGGGCCCCGACGTCGCCGAGGCCGGTACCGCGGCGTTCGCGCCGACACCGGCCACGCCGGATGCCGCGATCGAGATTCCCTCGGCGCCCGAACCTGCAGTCGTCAGCGCCATGCGGATCGAACCCCGGTTACTGCTGGTGGAAGACAACCCGGTCAACCTGCTGGTCGCGCAGAAGCTGCTGTCGGCTCTCGGCTTCAAATGCGAGACGGCGGCGAACGGCGACATCGCGCTGAAGCGCATGCAGGTGGAACATTTCGATTTGATCCTGATGGATTGCCAGATGCCGGTGCTGGACGGCTATGCCGCGACACGCCGCTGGCGCGAGATCGAGACGCAACGCGACACGGGGGGCCGCCTCCCCATCGTCGCGATGACGGCCAACGCCATGGCCGGCGATCGCCAGCGCTGCCTCGACGCCGGGATGGACGACTACCTCGCCAAGCCCGTGTCGCGCGAGCAACTGGAAGGCTGCCTCAATCGCTGGCTGCCCGACCGGATGAACTTCGTGCTACGCAATGCCGCTCTCGCCGCGCCGGCCGAACCCGCGCCTGCGGCACCCGCCGTCGCCACCGCACGCGCGCCGGCGCCGAGCTTTCCGGTGCTGGACCAGACGATGCTGGAAGAGCTGCGTGAGATCGCTGGCGACGAGACGGCCCGCATCATCACGGTCTTCCTCGAAGACGCGCCGCGCCTGATCTCCACGCTGGAGAAGGCCGCGGCGATACCCGACCTGGATGCGATGCGCGATGCGGCGCATACGCTGAAATCATCCAGCGCCAACGTCGGCGCGATGGCGCTGTCGGCTGCGGCCAAGCGTGTCGAACTCGGCGCGCGTGCACGCAAGCTCGAGCGCCCGGCCGTCGCGGTTGCGCTGGTCATCGCGGAATATGCGCGCGCCCGGATGGCGCTGCAGGGCTACGCCGCCCAGCAGTTGGGCAGGCCGCTGATCCCGCAGCCTGCCACCACGCCTCAGTCGTCGCCTTCGAGCTTCGTCAGCAGGTAGTTCGGCTCGCCGATGCGGTCGATCACCGACAGCTGCGTTTCCAGCCAGTCGATGTGCTCTTCCTCGGAATCCAGGATGTCGGCGAACAGCTTGCGGCTGACGTAATCCGCCACGGATTCGCAGTACTTGATGGCGTCGCGCAGCACCGGCAACGCTTCCTGCTCCAACGCCAGGTCGCACTCGAGGATCTCGCGCGGCGTCTCGCCGATGCGCAGCTTGCCCAGCGCCTGGAAGTTCGGCAGCCCATCGAGGAACAGGATGCGCTCCGACAGCTTGTCGGCATGCTTCATCTCGTCGATGGATTCCTTGTACTCGTGCTCGGCCAGTTCCTTGAAGCCCCAGTTCTTCAGCATCTTTGCGTGCAGGAAGTACTGGTTGATGGCGGTGAGTTCGTTGTAGAGCGCCTTGTTGAGGTACTCGATGACCTTGGCGTCGCCTTTCATGGCCATGCTCCGTGGGCGGAAGGACGGCAAAGGTTAGCCCGTGCGCGCGCTCGGTGACGGAACGCGAATCGTGATCATTCGGAAGGATGGGCGCCGCCGACAGACGGTCGCCGCGACAATCAGGCGGCGTGGGACAGCGTCAGGATCGGGAACAAGGACTCACGCGGCGCA
Source organism: Pseudoxanthomonas sp. Root630 (assembly GCF_001427585.1). Taxonomy (GTDB): domain Bacteria; phylum Pseudomonadota; class Gammaproteobacteria; order Xanthomonadales; family Xanthomonadaceae; genus Pseudoxanthomonas_A. Next base: position 80,112 of record NZ_LMGY01000002.1, read on the forward strand.
GGCTGCGCGGCCTGCAGCACATCCATCGCCATGTCGAGGCAACTGCCGCAGTTGGCACCGGCACCCGTCCGCATCGTCAGCTCGGCCACGGTCGTGCAGCCGGCGTTGGCGGCTTCACGGATCTGGCGGTCGGTCACGCCATTGCAGACACAGACGTACACGGTATGGAGCAAGCGCGGCGGGCGCGGAACGGCCCGTGGCTATTGCACCCGAGATGAGAATGATTGTCAATTCTGAACGGGTTCGCTGCCGCCGCCCCATTTACGTCCGGGCCGGTTACGTCCGCGCCGGCGCACACCCTCCTGCGGCCGGACGGCTGGCAAGGGCGGCGGAATCGCCTGCACTCCCGCCACCCCCCGTGCGAACGGAGCCAGATGGCCCAGGGCACTGGCATACACGCGACGCTTGAACAGGACCACGTGCTCGACCGGGTACCAGAAATCCACCCAGCGCCAGTGGTCGAACTCGGGGCTTTCGGTCAGGTCCAGACGCAGATGGGCCTCATCCCCGACCAAGCGGAGGAGGAACCAGACCTGCTTCTGGCCGATGCATACCTGGCGTTCGTTCCGGCGCACCGCCCGTGGCGGCAACCGATAACGCAGCCAGCCGGGCGTGACACCCAACACTTCGACATGTTCGGGCAACAAGCCTGTTTCTTCCCGCAATTCGCGGTACATGGCTTCGACCGGCGTCTCGTCCGTGTTCATGCCGCCTTGCGGGAACTGCCAGCCATCCCGGCGCACCCGTCGCGCCCAGAACACCCGGCCATCCGGCCGCATCAACACGATACCGACATTGGGTCGGTAGCCGTCCGGATCGATCACGATGCGGACTCCTGAAATCTACTGCCCCCGACTCTGCCACGCCCCGCCGGAAGCGACAAGCACGCGCCGCCCGGTTGACACGGAGGGGGCAGAAATGAAGAATACGCGGTTCACGCGGCTATGTAGCTCAGCCGGTTAGAGCACAGCACTCATAATGCTGGGGTCGGTGGTTCGAGTCCACCCATAGCCACCACGTGATAGTACGAGCAAGTCCAACTAAGGCCGGGAAGCCCCGATATATCAAGGCTTCCGGCCTTTTTTGTGTCCCGAGTAGTCCGGGGACATCCGTTGCAAGCCGGCGGTAAGGGGCGGTAACTTTGGCGGTAGGCGGCATGCCGCCAAACCTGTTACCGCCAAGATCGTTACCGCATGCCCCTGACCGATACCGCCATCCGCAAAACAAAACCTGAACAAAAGCCGCTCAAGTTGCGCGACGGCGGCGGTCTTTACCTAATTCTCCGACCAGATGGCGCGCGCTGGTGGCGACTGGATTACCGGCGCCCTGTCTCAGGCAAGCGGAACACCCTTAGCCTGGGCACCTACCCTGACACAGGCCTCGCAGAAGCCCGCGCCGAGCGCGATCGGGCTCGCAAGCAGCTCGCCGCAGGGATCGACCCCGGCGAGCACCGGAAGGCAGAGCAATCTGCCGGCGTCGAGCGGGCCGGCAATAGCTTCGAAGTCATCTCACGTGAATGGCTGGCCGTGAAAGCGCACGGCTGGACCGACAGCCACCATGCCAAGCAAAAAGTGCGTCTTGAAGCTCATGTCTTTCCCTGGATTGGCAAAAAACCGATTGCAGAAGTCGGAGTTTCGGATCTACGCCCCTTACTGACCCGTATGGTTGAGCGCAGTCATCATGAACAGGCTCATCGGGTCATGGCAGCGATGAGCAGCGTGTTCAAGTACGCCGTAGCTACGGAGCGAGCCGACCGCAACCCAGCTGCGGACCTGGGTGCGGCCCTTCCATCACGTCGGAAGCGCAGCTTTCCTACGATCACAGATCCGAAAGAGGTCGGCGGACTTCTGCGGGCAATGGACCGATATCGGGGTGAACCCGCTACCTCTGCGGCCTTGAAGTTGGCCCCTATGACCTTCGTGCGTCCTGGCGAACTCCGGGGCGCCCGCTGGGCCGAGTTCGACCTTGATCATCCTGATGGCGCGCGCTGGGTAATTCCAGCCAGTCGGAGGAAGTTGCTAAAGGCGGACAAGGAGGATCCGAACACCGAGCCACACGTTGTGCCACTCGCAGAGCAAGCGGTAGCCATCCTCCGAGACCTAATGCCACTGACCGGACATCGAGAATACGTTTTCCCCGGGGTGCGCGACCCCAAGCGCTGCATGTCCGAGAACACGGTAAACGCAGCCTTGAGAAACCTTGGCTACGATGGCAACACCATTGTTGGCCATGGGTTTCGCCACATGGCCTCCACTCTGCTCAACGAACTCGGATTCAATCCGGACGCGATCGAGCGTCAGCTCGCCCATAAGGGACAAGGCGTGCGGGCGATCTATAACCTCGCCAAGCATATGCCTGAACGAAAGAAGATGATGCAGGCGTGGGCGGACTATTTGGACGCGTGCAAAGCGATGGGAATAGAAGCGCAGCTCGATTCCAAAGCAGCCTGATTTCATCAAAGGCAGGTCCGCTTCCGGCCAGAAGCGGCCATCGCATCGGTATCGGCGATGCGTCCCCCCCCCGCGCTTGGGAAACCTCCGCAGGATGATCTCTCCACTAGTGTGGAAGGTTGTCTGCGCTGCGCTGGGACATTGGTAAGGAAGAAGGCATTGGCAGGCTCGCTATGCGGCTCTCATGCCGCCCGCCGGTGGCGTGACTTTCAATCGCTACCTCGCAGATCGGACAACTTCATGCGGAAGGGAGGCGTCCCATCAGAGTATCCAAGGGTGCTGGCCGGCCGAGAAGGTAGCCTTGTGCCTGGTCGCACCCGTGCTGTTGTAGCCAATGGAACTCGCTTTCCACCTCGACGCCTTCCGCGATGACTTTCAGTCCGATGCCATGCGCCAGTTCGATCAGCGCCCTGCAGATCGCGGCATTGCGCTGATCTTGGTGGACGTTGCGCACGAAGCTCCGATCCAGCTTCAAATAGTCCAGGGGAAGTTCGCGCAAGTACGTCATGCTGGAGAAGCCGGTACCGAAGTCGTCGACCGAGATGCAGACATCCGCATCGCGCAGCGCCTCAAGCGAGCGACGCACTTCCTCCGGGCTTTGCATCATGGCGGTTTCGGTGATCTCCACATGGAAGCCGCGACCGTCGATGCCGTGTTCCCCTGCTACGCGGGTCAACCATTCCGCCACGCCCCCGGCTGACAACTGCTGTGCGGATATGTTGATCGCCACGGCAATGTCTCCATGCCCCTGCGCGCGCAGCTGCGCCCGCGCCCGCACCGCTTGTTCGATGACCCAGCACCCGAGCGGCACGACCAGTCCGGATTCCTCCGCTAGCGGCACGAACGTGGCGGGCGAGACTTGGCCCCACCGTGGGCTGTCCCAGCGCAACAACGCTTCCGCGGCGACGACCTTGCCGGACGCGATATCCACGATAGGCTGGAAGTGGAGATCGAGCGTTCCTGCCGCGATCGCCGCACGCAGCCCTTCCACCATGGCGAGCCGATGCGCGGCGATTTCCGCCATCCCTTCGGAGTAAGCCACTTCCTTCTGGCCGGTCGCCCGCGATTCCAGCGCGGCCAGCGCCGCATGATCGATCACCTGTTCCGCCGTCGACGGATCGCCGGCAGCGGCGTGCGCGACGCCGAGTGACCCGTCCACGCGATAGCTGCCGCCTTCGAACTCGACGGGCAGGGACAATGCGTGCGCAATCGCGGCACAAAGGATCCCCGCCTGAGCGGCGTCTTTCGCCACCAGCACAAAGGCATCGGAGGGCACGTATGCGACTGGTCCGTGGGCTGCGCCTAGGCGTGTCAGGCGATCCGCGATGTCCGTCAGCAGGGCCAGGCCCAGCCGGCGACCCAGCGTCGGCGCGACGATCTCCAGGTCCCGCAGCTGCACGTAGACGACCGCAAAGGCCGCTGCCTGCTGCGCGCGCCAGGCATCGACCTCCGCCGTCAATGCACTCAGCTTCAAGAGGCCGATGGATTCTTCGTGGGTTGCGCGCCACGCCAACAATCTCTCGTGCTCAACGCGCTCGGTGACATCCTCGGCAAGCACCAGCCTCGCGGTACGCCCATCGAAGACGATGTCGCTGCTGTAGACCCTGGCGAACAGGGTGCTGCCATCCTTCCGCCGGTGCACCCACACGCGGCCGGGGTCGCCCCTGCCATTCAGGCGCATGGCATCGTCGATCACATCGGCACGCTCGTCCTCCGGCCTGATATCGAGGATCGACATGGCCAGGAACTCTTCCGCCGTGTACCCGTAGCGAGCGACCGCGGCATGGTTGACCGCCAGAAAACGCAGCGTCGCGCCGTCGAACACCCAGAACGGCAGAGGATTGCGATCAAACAACTCGCGGAACTGCCGTTCGGCGCGTTCGACCTGAGCGCTCGCTTCGCGACGCTCGGTGATATCGACGATCGTGCCCGTCATCAGCTGGCCGCCTTCATCCAGCCCCACCATCGCACCTGCAGCCTCGATCCAGCGGGTCTCTCCTGTGGGAAGAACCACGCGGTACTCGGACCGGAAATTGCGCCGGTCGGCCAGCGCGTCCGACAGTTGGACCTGAACAGGGTGGCGATCGTCCCCATGGATGCGCGAGAAGAAATCCTCGAGCGGGATGACCGCATCTTTCGGCGCGAAACCGAACAGCGAGGCCGCCTGCGCCGTCGCGCGCACGAGTTCCCTGTCAACGTCCAGCGCCCAGACGCCTGCGTGCGATGCGTCCTGCGCCTTGCTCAGCCAGTCGGCGTGCCGCAACAGCTCTGCCTGCGTCGCGATGCGGGCGCGCTCCGTCCTCTCCAGCGCGTACGTGTAGTAGAAGAAGCCCGTCCAGTACACAAGCAGGAACAGGGCGACCGCGCCGCTGTAGTTCCACCAGGCGGCCAAGACTTCGCGCTCGGCAATGCCCACGGCGACGACGAAGGGATACTGGCTCGTCGAGGTGAAGCTGGCGCGGCGTTTCACGCCGTCCAACGGGCTCACCAGGGTCGCCTGCGCCGTACCGTCGCGACCCAGTAATGGCACGTCCACCACCCGCCCGGTAAAGCGGTAGCTGTTGCCGGTGCGTGCGAGGATGCGGCCACTCTCGTCGAGTATCACGGCGCTTCCCCACGTACCGATGTCGGCGCCTTCGAGCATGCGCGACAACTCGGACGTCCTCAGGCGGGCGGCCAGCACATGGTGTTCCGGCGTCCGGAAGTACAACGGAAGCACAGGCTCGCCGCGCCCGCCGGCCTGAAGATCCCCCACCAGGAAGTCCCGGCCCTCGAATCGTGGCAGGGAGGCTGGCGCGGTATCGATGCTGACACCCACGCGTATCGGCGTGCCGTCGCGCGCAAAGAGATCGATATCCTGGATCTCGGTATTACGCCCGATGACGCCGCGTATCTCGCTCGCGATATCCCACGGCCCGGCCGCGCCGCCCTGGGCTGCGAAACCGTCCGCCACGCTCGCCATGCCCCGTAGCGCGCGCTCGAGATTGCGGATCTCGTAGAAGAGCAACCGGTCTATGCCTTTTGCCACCCCCAGCGCACGCCGCTCCGCTGCCTCGATGCGCGTAGTGCGATCGTGATAGATGGCGGCCACCACGGCCACCGACAGCACCAGACCCAGAGCCACACCCAGCCGCCTCCATGAACGTCCGCCGGGATCCATGGTGCTTTCCCCTCTGGGTTCGAAAGCGCCGCCGGTTTGTCTTTTTCGTGATAGGTCCATGACACGAAGAGAGGCTTCATGGTGGCGGGAAGCTAACTGAGAGTGCGCACGATCGGCGTGAAGCCCTCTTTCTTGAGTACGGCGGAACACCACCGTACTCCACGATAGCGGCATGCATCGGGACGCCTTGATGGTCGGTTCCATCGCAACTCGAGAAACGGCCTCCGGGGCACCTCAGCTACCGTCGGCGCATCCGCACTGCGCGGATGCGCCCATCAACTGATACTCGCAACTCGGTTTCCGGCCGGAAATGGACATCCGCCTCCTCTGGTATCTAGCGCGCGCTTCGGCTGTTCTTTTTGACGCCGAATCTTGAGGTACGCTCCGTTGTGAACGGAGGTAGCTGGCCGATGAGCGTCACGACCATTACGGAAAACGGGCACCAGGTCACAGTCCAGACCATCGAGAAGACCGATCACCTAGGCGCCACATACTGGCAAGGCCGCGCAATGTTTCGGGTTGCGGGCGAGCGAGCACGCGTTGACGTAGTTACCTCCGCACGTCACCAGACGTCCAAGAGCGCCGAAGCTTCTGTGCTCGCTCTCGCGCGTAGAAACGGCTGGGGCGCTAGCTGAACGATTCAGACTGGTTGCATGAGGCCCGTGTCAGGTCTTTAAGCCCTGGCCGTCTGGACCGCATGGATACCAACCCTGAGAGCAAACCTACATCAAGTAGATGAGTGGTACCGGATCTGCCCCGCCAGCAGCCTTGTCGGATATGCAGTCCTTATCTCGAAGTTGGTTGGGCTCACCACGTTTAAGATCTTGTGCTCCATCAGGGTCGGCCTCAACGCCAATGCATGGGGAGCCACAAAGTACCTCTTGCGAGGCGCGGCGCTCTGTCGGCACACGTGGGGATGTAAGCCGGCTGCGATCACATGCTGGCGACGCACGATGGCGCCATCATGGCATCGTCATCCGGAGGGCTACGCAATGGGAACCAAGAAGACCGCATCGAGGAAAAGTGCTTCGTCTTCGGCCGCGCAGAACACCGTCAAGCGCCAACGCAAGCTGCAGACCGAGATAGACCGCAAGGACGTCGCCGCCAAGGAAAAGAAGTCTCCAAAGAAGGCCATGCAGGCCGGCGTGCGAACTCAGCCGGTACACATGCCTGCGCAACATTTGCGCAAGCCAGGTGCTGAAGCGGACCTTGCGCTCGCTCCCGCGTTTGAGGCGCCGGATTACCGCGGTAGCGGCAAGCTGGAAGGCCTTACCGCGATCGTGACCGGAGCCGATTCGGGCATCGGCCGCGCCGTCGCCGTGCTGTTCGCGCGCGAGGGCGCGAATGTCGCTGTCCTGTATCTCAACGAGCACGTCGATGCGAGGGAAACGGCACGCTGGATCGAGAAGGAAGGTCGCAACGCGCTGCTCATCCCCGGCGACGTCCGGGATTCCGCGTTCTGCAAGCGCGCCGCCGACAAAGTGGCGAAACAGTTCGGCGGCATCGACGTGCTGGTGAACAACGCGGGATTCCAATTGCACGCCGAGCGACTGGAAGACCTGACTGATGAACACCTTCAGGAAACCCTGCAGACCAACGTGGCGGGCTACATCCACATGGCCCGGGCGTGCCTGCCCCACATGGAACGCGGCGCATCCATCGTCAACTGCGGCTCGGTCACCGGATTGTTCGGCAGCCCGCAGTTGATCGACTACTCGGCCACCAAAGGTGCCGTGCACGCCTTCACCAAGGCGTTGGCGGCCAACCTGCTGGAACGCGGCATCCGCGTGAATGCCGTCGCACCCGGCCCGGTATGGACGCCGTTCAACCCCGCCGACAAACCGGCCGATGAGGTCGCCGCGTTCGGCAAGGACAGTGCGATGGGACGGCCCGCGCAGCCGGAGGAACTGTCGCCCGCGTTCGTCTTCCTCGCGTCCCCGGTGATGTCGTCCTACGTCAACGGCATTGTCTTGCCGGTAATGGGCGGACCGAAGGGCTGAACGGAGCATACGGTTGCCATCAGCGCGGTCCGCGCTCCTCGCGCGACCGCGCGCGGTGGTCGTTAAGCAGCGAGCTGACGATGATGCTGGCGCCCAGCGCCACGCCCAGCAAGAACAGCACCAGCGCCACCACGGGGTAGCCCCACAGCGTATGCGATGACGGCACGCGCATCATCATCGCGGAGGCGAGGATCAACGAGGCCGTGATCACGCCCACCGAAATGCGGTTGGCGATCTTCTGCAGGTTCTCCATCAGCCGGGATTCCTCCAGGCCGGTCACCCGCATCTGGAAGCGGTTCTCCGCCACCAGTGACAGGATGTCCGACAGCTTCCGCGGCCCATCGCGCAGCAGTGCCTGCACTTCCATCAGCTCGCTGGCCAGGCTCGGCGAGGACAACGACTTGCGCAGGCGCGCGCGCATCACGTGCTGCAACTGGTCTTCCACCACGCGCTGCGTGTCCAGGTCCGGCGCCAGCAGGTGGCAGGCCGTGTCCAGATTGAGCAATGTCTTGCCCAGCAGACTGAGTTCGGGCGGCGGGCGCAGCCCGCATTGCGTGGCGATACGGACCAGCTCCAGCACCACCCTGCCCTCCGACATGGAGGCCTGGTGCGCGCCGTAGCGCGCGATCAGCTGGCCGACTTCGCGCAGGAAGCGGGGCTCGTCGTAGTCCTCCAGCCGGATGCCGAGTGCGATGCATTCCTCCGCGACCTGCTCCCCGCGCCCGTCGACGGCGGCGAACAGCAGTTTGAGCAGGCGATCGCGCTGGCGCGGCGGCACATTGGCCACCATCCCCAAGTCGAAAATGGCCAGGCGCCCGTCGTCGGTCACGCGCAGGTTGCCGGGGTGCGGATCGGCGTGGATCTCGCCGTGCACGAACACCTGGTCCAGATAGCCGCGTAGCAGATCCTCCGCCAGCGGCGTCATGCCCTGCTCGGTCCGGCGCAGTCCGGAGATCTGGTCCACGCGCCGACCGTCGGCGAGTTCCATCGTCAGCACGCGCTTGGCGGTGTAGTCCCAGACCGGCGCGGGCACCCACAACTGTTTGAAGGGCGCCAGATGGTTGCGGAAGCGTTCGAGATTCTCGGCTTCCGCCACGTAGTCCAGTTCGGCCGTCAGCGAACGGGCGAACTCGCCGAGCCATTCCGAGAAGCGCACATGCCGGCCGACGTCGGTGAACCGGTCCGCCGTGCCGGTGATGCCGCGCAACAGCTCCAGATCCGCCATCAGCTGCTGCGCCACGCCGGGCCGCTGCACCTTGACCGCCACCTCCCGACCGTCGCGCAGCGTCGCCCGATGGACCTGTGCCAGGGATGCGCATCCCAAGGGCGTCTCGTCGAAACTCGCGTACGCCTTGCTGATGCGCACGCCGAGCGCCTGTTCCACTTGGTCGCGGATCACCTCGAACGACACGGGCGTGACCTTCTCCTGCATCCGCTCCAGCGCAGCGGCATAGGCCGCAGGTACCAGGTCCGGCCGGGTGGACAGCATCTGGCCGAGCTTCACGAATGTCGGGCCCAACGCTTCCAGTTCGTCGGCGAATTTCTCCGGGCTGCCGTCGTCGACGATGTCCTCGTCCAGCATCGTCGGTTCCAACGAGAGGCCGTTGAACACGCCCGACTTCCGGTAGCGGAACAGGAAGCCGAGGATCGCGGCCCGTCGTGAGAGCCTGCTCTCTTCAGCGGCTGTCGAAGGCGAGGTGCGCGTGCTGGTTTCCGTCATGCAGATGTTGTCGCGCGCGGGCAGTGAGTGCGAAGTGAATGCGAAAGGTCACGGCTCACGCCCTGCTCACCCGGCAAGGGTTGCAATCGCATCGGTCGATACCTTGGGTGAACCCGATGAGCCAGCCTCTTACGCACAAGCCCAACCCGCGCAGCGACGGCGAGAAGGCGAACACGCCGGACAAGCATCGCAACGACAAGGCGTGCTGGAAGGAGCACGATCAACCCGACGCACCTCGGAAAGATCGGCCCGACCCGGAGAAGGACTACCCGGATGCGCGCGAAGGCGTCCCGCGCTGAGCGGTAGCGCGCCTCAGAGCGGCGGCACGACCGGTCGCTCGCGTACCACGGTGGTCGGCGTCGCCGCATAGGTGTCGGCGAAGATCTGTTGCCGCTGCGCGATCGTAGCCAGCAGCTCATTGGAGCGTCGCTGCTCTTCGATCTGCCGCCGCAGCAAGCCCTTGATGCCGAATACCGCGAACGGCACCAGGATCCAGAGCACCGAGAGCACCAGCCCCAGTGCGAACAGGAAGAAGCCCAGGAAGGTATAGCCGGCGGTCAGGTTTTCCATGTGCGAGTCCTCGATCTGTCGTGGGTGTCATGCGTGCGCGGACGCGCTACGCGCCTAAGTCAATGTCCGCACCTTCTTCTCGCGATCCCACTGCCGGGTGCGCGCGGCGGCGATGAAGGCGTCGGTCAGATCGGCATCGATCACCCCCGCATCGCGACCGATCCCCGCCGCTTTCACCAGCGCCTGCGCGCCGGCATCGACAGCGATCGCCTTCAGATGGCCGAACGCGTCGCGCACGAAATCGACGGCGGCTGCTTCCTTCGCCAGACGCTTGCCCGCCTCGGCACTCAGCAAGACCGCAATCGCGTCGAACACGACGGACGGCGTGCCCGCCAGCTGTCCGTCGGCGGGTAGCAACACGCCGTCATCCAGGGTGGCGCCACCCACCCGCGGGGCCACGATCTTGACGGTGGCGCCTTCCCGCTCGATCGCCTTGCGCAGAGCCCTCACCGAGCCCGCATCGGAACCATCATCGACCAGCAGCCCCACGGCGCGCCCTTCCAGCGTGTCGCGCATGCGGTCGATGATGCGCAGCGCCGGGGAGGCCGGCAGATCCTTCGGTGCAACCGCAGTCGGCGGCGCTTCCGGCAGTCCGGCCATCCCGAGCCCGGCGCCCACGCGCTTCGCCAGTGCCGGGTCGATATGGCGCAGATGACCGACGACCGCTTCCCGGACATGCGGCGTCTGTACCTTCGACAGCTCGAACACCAGCGCCGACGCGATATGCGCCTGCTCATGCGCGCTCTGGCTGCGGAAGAACAGGCGCGCCTGGCTGTAGTGGTCGGCGAAGGATTCGGGGCGCAGGCGCTGCTTTCCACCCGCTTCCACCGGCGTCGCATGGCTACGGAATCCTGCAGGCGTTTCGCGCGGCGAGTCCGCCTGCAGCGAGCTGGGCTCGTAGTTCACCCGTCCCTTCGGCACGGCCATCTGCATGTGACCGTCGCGCTGCAGATTGGCGAAGGGGCACTTCGGCGCATTGATCGGGATCTGATGGAAATTGGGCCCGCCCAGCCGCGACAGCTGGGTATCCAGGTAGGAGAACAGCCGACCCTGCAGCAGCGGATCGTCACTGAAGTCGATGCCGGGCACGATGTTGGCCGGACAGTACGCCACCTGCTCGGTCTCGGCGAAGAAGTTGTCGGGCCAGCGATCCAGCACCATGCGGCCGATGATCGTCAGCGGGACGGTTTCCTCCGGGATCAGCTTGGTCGGGTCGAGGTGGTCGAACGGGAATGCCTCCGCCTCTTCCTCGGTGAACAGCTGCACGCCCAGGTCCCATGCGGGGAACGCACCGGACTTGATCGCCTCGAACAGGTCCCTGCGGTGGAAATCGTTGTCGGCAGCCTGCAGCTTCACCGCCTCGTCCCAGACGGTGGACTGGATGCCCAGCACGGGCCGCCAATGGAACTTGACGAACGTTGACGTCCCGGAGTGGTCCAACAGCCGGAAGCTGTGCACGCCGAATCCTTCGATGGTGCGCAGCGACCGCGGGATCGTGCGGTCGCTCATCGCCCACATGATCATGTGCATCGTTTCCGGCGTCAGCGATACGAAGTCCCAGAACGTGTCGTGCGCGCTGCCGGCCTGCGGGAAGCCGCGGTCCGGCTCCATCTTCACCGAGTGGACCACGTCGGGGAACTTCATCGCGTCCTGGATGAAGAACACCGGGATGTTGTTGCCCACCAGGTCCCAGTTGCCCTCGCTGGTGTAGAACTTGACGGCGAACCCGCGCACGTCACGCGGCGTATCCACCGAGCCCGCGCCGCCGGCGACGGTCGAGAAGCGGGTGAACACCGGCGTGCGCGCGCCCACTTCGGTCAACACCTTGGCGGTGGTGTACTTGGCCAGCGATTTCTTGAGTTCGAAATAGCCGTGCGCGGCCGAGCCGCGTGCGTGGACGATCCGCTCGGGGATGCGCTCGTGGTCGAAGTGGGTGATCTTCTCCCGGAGGATGAAGTCCTCCAGCAGCGTGGGGCCGCGCGGGTCAGCCCTCAAGGAATTCTGGTTGTCGGCGACGGGAATGCCCTGATTGGTGGTCAGCGGAGGATGGCGGCCTCCCGCTTGATCGTGGCGTTCGTCGCCTGCGCCGCGGGCAGACGCGCGCTTCGCCGAGGTCTTGGATGCGGTCGTCGGCTTCTTCCGGGTGGCCATGGCGTCTCCGTTCTATCGGACAGGGGGCACGACGCGCGCGGACAGCGCGTCATCGAGGGAACGCAGGTCATGGAGCGTCGTGGGCCTCACGGCACGGGCAAGTTCCTTGCCCTGCTCCATGACAATGACCGTGGGCCAGAGCGTGACCCCGAACGATCTGCCCAGCGGGCGTCCCTTGCCGTCTTCCACTTTCACGTGGGTGGCCTCCGGATGCTGGGTGAGCAATTCGTCCAGCAACGGTTGGACGGCATGGCAATGGCCGCACCATGGCGCGCCGAACTCCAGTACGACCAGGCCCGGTTCGCCGTCCACCCCGGACCGCAGCGGTTCGCGCGTGGCGTAGTGAGGCTGGTAGCTCATGGCGCGGCGATCGCGCGTTCGATGTTTTCCAGCGGCACGTTGGTGAGGTCCTTGCCCACTTCGGCGAGCAGGCGCTGCGTGGCCTCCTTGTGCAACAGCGGGCGAACGCGGCCCAGCGTGGTCGGATCCGCCACCAGCACCAGATGTTCGTATTGCTGTTTGAGTGCGGCTTCGTTGAGACCCTTGGCCAGTTGTTTGGCAAACGTAGCCTCGTCGAGCTGCCGGCTCGTCGACTCGCCCGGCATGCTGCGGGCAGGCCCGTCGTCGTTCACGTTCAACAGTTCGAGCAGATCGTACTGGTGCAACGACACCACACCCTGCTCGCCCCGATTGCGGAACACGCGCGCTCCCTCGCCATCGGCGACCACGACCAGCGCGTCCAGCGGTAATGACGTCATGTCGTTCTCCTCGTCGAAAGTCCGACGCCGCCCCCACACGGGGAGGCGGCGACGTTCCCCTCATCAGTGCGGACGCTGGCGATCCAGCGTGAACGCATCGGCGACCGCGTGCTTGGCGCGCTCCCAGGTCAGGCGCGAAGAGCCCTTGAACCGATCCCAACCACGCTCCAGGTCCGACGCGAGGTTGTCGTCCCAGTCGCGGTCCGCGTACTCGCCGCGCGCATAGGTGCCATAGCGATACGCAGGGCGGTAATCGTCGTACTCGTCGCCTTCCTTGCGGTAATCCGCGGCTTCGAAGCGGCGGGAATAGGTATCGTCGCTCCAGGCGTAGGCGTTGTACGTGCGGTCGGCGCGCTCCCACGCATCCTGCGCGGCCGGACGTGCGCGATCCCAGTCAAGGCGCGAGTCGCCGCGGTCAGCATCCCAGCTGGCCTGCAAGCGACGCTCGGCGTCTTCCCAGGATTCGTTGGGTATTCGCCGCGCGCCACGGCACCGGCCTGATAGACGCCCGCGTAGTCGCGCTGGAAATCGTACTCGCCCGTGTAGTACGGACGTGACGGCGCGGTAGTGCGCCAGTATTCGACCTCGCCGGTGGGATCGATGCGCTCGGCGACGCCCTTTCCGGCTGCGGCGCCAGCGAGCGTGCCCGCCGCGGCCCCGATCAGCGTGCCAATCGGTCCGAATACCGTGCCCGCCAGCGCACCGGCGGCCACGCCGCCTGCTACGCCACCTACGCCGACACCGACCGGGTGCGAGCCCGGTGCGCCGGTGATGGGATCCCTGTTTGCATCTCGCTGAGAAGTATCGCGTGCCATGTGCGTGTCCTTTGGGGCTGACGGCATGCATCGGCATGCCGGAGGGGTATGGATGTGTGCGAGTCGCGATGGCGCCTTAGCGCCCTGCGGGTGGTTCGGTGTGTGCGAGAGTCTCGCTGTGCGGCACGAGCGAGGAAGACTTCGCCTCCCTCGCTGCGGCGTGCGCTCAGGCGTCGTCGCGATCGTCGCGCGGCTTCTGCTGCAGGGTGCCCTGCGGCTTCTGCTGGCCCTGCTGCTCATCCTTGCCGCGATTGTGCTGCGTGCCCTGCGTGGTCTGGTCTTGGTTGCGACCGGGCGTCTGCTGCTTGTCGTTTTGTGTCTGGTTCGGCATGTCGGTGTTCCTGATGGACGCGATCTCATGTGATCGCGAAGCCACTCTGCGCCGTTGCATGTGAGCGCGGAATGCACGCTGAGTTAATGAAGATCGACTTCACTGAACTCACTTTTCGTCGACAAAGCTGCACATCACGACGGGCATCGCATCGCGCGATGCGTGGACACGCGCTTTCGCATCGTGCGATGCAGGTCGCTGCGACGACGAGCGCATGCAACGCGATATCCACGATCGCCTAATCGCGTCCAATCTCTTGCTGTGCGGTCGCGCTAAGTCGCGAAATGTCTGCATGGACGAACCACGCACCACGCCTGCTTAGCTTGGTGAAGTCGACGCTCACGATGCACTCACACGCAGTTCGCGAGGTGAGCGCTATCAAGTACGTTCTTTCCAACACGAGGATTATCGCCATGGCACGCGCCGGCAAAGTCAGTTCAGACCAGGTCCACGAGTTGCTCCTGCAAGCGCTGGAGACCGAGCGTGGCGGCATCCAGATCTACACCGCCGCCATCAAGGCCGCCGTGAACAAGGACCTGAAGAAGGAATGGGGCGAATACCTGGAGGAGACCCGCACGCACGAGCAGGTGCTGACACGCGTCTTCGAACAACTGGAGATGGACACGGAGGAGATGTCGCCCGGGCGCGAGGTCGTGGCGCACATGGGCGCCTCGCTGGTCCGCGCGATCGAGATGGCCATGCAGAAGGGCGACAAGGCCGGTGCCGAGCTCGTCGCGGCCGAGTGCGTGGTGCTGGCCGAAACCAAGGACCACCAGAACTGGGAGCTCATCGGCAAGGTGGTGGAACACGACCGCACCCTGGCCAAGATCCTGGAGCCAGCCTACAAGGCGGTCGAAAGCGACGAGGACCACCACCTCTACCACACGATGGGATGGTGCCGGGAGTTGTGGATTCAGTCCCTTGGCATGCCCGCAGTGCTGCCGCCGCCGGAAGAGGTCAAGAAAGTGGAAACCGCCATTGGCGCGTCGCGTGCCGAGCAGAGCCGCGACGAGATGCTGGGTCGCAAGCATTGAAGCTGCCGGGCGACCGGCATTGATCCGGCGCGGGGGCGGTCAGCGATCGCCCTTGCTGCCGATGAAGGTGATCTCGCCCGAGGTTTCCAGGACCGCCAGCTCCACATCGGCGAGCGTCGCGTAACCGGCAGACCGTCGCGCGATGGCGAAATCCTGTTCGCTCACCGCCTGTCGCTGCAACTCGTCGCGGAACAGCTCGCCGTGCCGCACCAGGATGACCGGCCGACCTTCCACCCAGCGGTCGAAGCGCCGGCTTCTGGCGGAAAGCCGCCCTACCGCCCAGTTCATCGCCAACAGGGTCGCGGCGAGGATCAGCCCACCGAGCAGCGAGGTGTCGCTGCCGATGAGGGAGTTCTGTACCGCCGTGCCCAGCAGCACCACGACCAGCAGGTCGAAGGGCGTGAACTGTCCGATGGTACGCTTTCCGGTGACGCGAACCATCAGCAGCACCGCGACATACACCGCGACCGCCCTGAGGACGAATTCCCACCATGGCATGCCGAGTTCGAACAGGCTTCGCACTACGCCGGTCATGTCGCCGCACCTTTCTTCACGGCCGGCCCGCGGCGCGTTCGTTGCCGGCGACCGTGTAGGCAGGCGGAGCGTAGAAGTTGACCGTCTTAAGCGGCGTGCGCCCGGTCGCCCTGATCTCGTGCACTTCGCCCCGCTCGATCAGCAGCAGACTGCCGGGTTTGAGGACCCGTCGCGCGCCCTCCACGATGGCGAGGCCATTGCCCGCCATCACGAACAACCACTGGTCTGCACCCCGGTGACAGTTGTGCGGCCCGCCCTCGCGGCCGCCCGGCGGGATCACCATTTGCGCGGCCTGGACGCCATGGCATGTGAAGATGGGCAGGAAGCCCTTGCCCATGCGGAGATGTCGGGATTTCATTGGCTCACGTCAGGACGGATGCAGTTCAAGCTTGCGACGGATTGCGTCAGGATCCTGTGAGCGCGAGGGCGCTTTCTTTGGACGAACTATGCTTCGGTTTGCTCAGCGAGCAGCAGGGCGTCGTCCACCTCCACGCCAAGGTAGCGGACGGTACTCTCAATCTTGCTGTGCCCAAGCAACAGTTGGACAGCACGCAGGTTCTTGGTCCGTTGATAGATGAGTGATGCCTTGGTGCGACGCATGGAGTGCGTGCCGTAGTTCACGGGATCCAGATCGATGCTTGAGACCCAGGCCTTCACTAGACGGGCGTACTGGCGCGTAGACAGATGAGGAGAGCCACGCTGACCGCCTGGAAAGAGGTGATCGTCTAGCCCGAGCTTTTGGCTATCGATCCATGTAGCCAAGGCCTCTCTGGTCTGTTGAGTGATCTCGAACTGTACGGGATGCTTCGTCTTCCGTTGGATGACGCATCCTCGAGTACCAATGTGGGAGCCATGTGCAACGTCACGGACGCGTAGTCCAACCAGATCGCACGCCCGAAGCTTGCTATCGATTGCGAGATCAAAGAGTGCCAGCTGACGCTTATCCCCCTTCAGCTGAAGCCGGACCCTGACTGACCAGATTTCCTTAAGCTTGAGTGGCGCCTTCTGGCCGACGATCTTGCCAAGGTTCCAAGCCGGCCGAGCCGGAGAGTGATTGGTGAAGCCCTTCATAGCTGTCTCCTATTCCCGGATGGGAAGGAGAGGCTCAAGTTGCCTATGTGTTGTAGTCGTTATGAACCCGCGGGGTGGTCAGCCGTGGCAGCTTCCGACCCATGGCAGTCATTGCTGCCCATGTCCAGCCAGACTTGGGTACCGGCTCCTTTTCGCTTAAACCAGACGCGAGCCGCACTTCGACTTTCCTGCCTGCTAGGCAGCTGTGAGGCATGTCTAACGCTGTCTTTGCATGCCTGAATAAATACTTAATATCGAGCTCGTAGCGTTTTTCGATTCTTGAAAAATATGGGGTCGATTCTATCTGCGGAATGGGCGGCGTATCGGCTGCCCTCATACGCTAATAGGAGACCCCTGCCATGAAGAATTTAGTTCGCTCTTCCCCATGGGCTGGCCAAGGTGTTGCGCATGACCCGATCAAGCAAGTACTCGACCGACTTTTCGAAGGGAGCCTGTTCCAAAACGACTCTACGGATGAGTCCTCAGTGGTCACCAGCCAATGGGTGCCCCGTGTAGACATCAAGGAAGAAACTGATCGTTTCGTGCTCTTTGCCGATTTGCCCGGCGTCGATCCTCAGGAGATCGATGTGCAAATGGAAAAAGGCATGCTGACGATTAAAGGCGAGCGACGTAGCGAAGAGAGGCTCGAGACAGATAGCTTCTCGCGCATTGAGCGCCGCCACGGCAGTTTCTACCGCCGGTTCGCCTTGCCCGACAGCGCCGATCCCGATGGCATCACTGCCTCTGGTCACAATGGCGTGTTGCAGATCGTCATTCCCAAGCGCCCGGAAACCACGCCTCGGCGCATTCAGGTGGGCGCGGTATACAACTCGTGATGCCGACTTTCGTTGCCCGGGCTTGGCCCGGGCAGCGAGCTCGTCGAGGAGGAACGGTCGTGGACAGAGAGAATGAAGAGGTCATTTGCGACCTGCAAGCGCAGGTCTATGTGCTGCGGGTTGCCTTGCAGGCCTTAGCCCGCGCTCATGGAGATTCAAAGACACTGCTGGCGAGTTGGCGCGAAGCATTGGAGATTGCCTCCTTAGGCCCGGTAGTGCCTGCCTATGCGCGTCGCAGCGAATATCTTGCCGAGCGGTGCGAGGCATTTGCCGAGGATTGGACAGCGGAGTTGGCCGACCTGGCCGTGCCGCGACACGGAACAACCAATTAACTCCTCGTGACGCAGGGGGCTGAGGCAATTGGTCGATCTCCTTCGCGTAGGAGATGGCCGAGCAGACGGAGGCCTAGGTAGCAAACGGCTCCCAGGCGGCCTTTGGGCTCGGCTCCCGAGGCCGCTTACGACCCAAAGCTGACATCTGCCTGCAATAATGGGTTGCAATACTTCTAATATTCCGGAAATATAGAAGTATGGATACGCCCCAGACCGTTCAAGCGCTTCGTGCGCTCGCGCACGACCACCGGCTTGCCGCCTACCGCGCTCTCGTACAAGCCGGCCCAGGCGGGATGTCCGTTGGCGAGCTACGCGATCAACTCGATTTGCCGCCTGCCACCCTTACGGCGCATCTGAACCAGTTGCGCGCCGCAGGGCTTGTTACTGACGAGCGGGAAGGACGGGTCATCCGGATACGTGCCGACTACGACCGCATGAACGGTCTGATCGGCTTCCTGACGGAGAACTGCTGCGGAGGGAAATCCTGCGCACCGGCAGTCAAGAAGAAGCTCCGTTGATCCGCATTCCAGAGGTACGACATGACCGACAAGACCTACAACGTACTGTTCCTATGCACCGGCAACTCTGCGCGCAGCATCATGGCCGAGGCGATCCTCAACGTGCTGGGCCACGGCCGGTTCAAGGCCTATAGCGCCGGCAGTCATCCCAGCGGACAAGTCCAGCCGATGGCGCGTGAGCTTGCCGAGGCGATCGGCTATGACGCCAGCCAGGTGCGCAGCAAGAACTGGGACGAGTTCGCGGTGGAGGGTGCGCCCGAGATGGACATCGTCATCACGGTTTGCGACAACGCCGCTGGAGAGGCGTGCCCGGTATGGCTGGGCCATCCTGCACTCGCGCACTGGGGTGTGCCCGACCCGGTAGCCGCGACGGGCGACGAAGAAGATCGCCGTCGAGCCTATACGGCAGCGTTCGCAACACTGCGCCGCCGTATTGAGCTACTGCTGTCCCTGCCGCTGCAAAGCCTCGACCGGTTGGCAGCACAAGCAAAGCTTGGCGAGATCGGACGCGTCGGCGCTGAATGATCCGCCAGCGTCTCTTTGCCGAGTTCTTGGCGACGGGCCTGCTGCTGGTGACGGTGGTGGGCTCCGGGATCATGGCCGAGCGCCTCTCCGACGGAAACGACGCCGTCGCCTTGCTGGCAAATACCCTGGCGACCGTTGGCGGACTCTACGTTCTCATTGAGGTGTTTGGCCAGATCAGTGGTGCGCACATGAATCCTGCAGTCAGCGCCGTGATGGCTGCGCGTGGCGAACTGCCCAAGGCCCTGCTGCCGGCATACATCCTGGCCCAGCTCACGGGCGCGGTATGCGGTGCTCTCTTAGCGAACGCCATGTTCGATCTTCCGATGCTGGAGCTCTCCACGAAAGTGCGAACTGGCGCAGGCCAATGGCTGGGCGAGGTGGTTGCAACAGCGGGCTTGCTGCTGGTGGTGCTGCGGGCACCCGCGTCCCGTGTAGCTGTGATAGTGGCTGCGTACATCGGTGCCGCCTACTGGTTCACTTCATCGACCTCGTTCGCGAATCCCGCAGCAGCCTTCGGTCGCATGTTCAGTGACAGCTTCGCCGGCATCTCGCCTGGCGACGTGCCCGCCTTCGTTGTGGC
This sequence comes from Pseudoxanthomonas sp. Root630, assembly GCF_001427585.1. Classification (GTDB taxonomy): domain Bacteria; phylum Pseudomonadota; class Gammaproteobacteria; order Xanthomonadales; family Xanthomonadaceae; genus Pseudoxanthomonas_A. Next base: position 99,497 of record NZ_LMGY01000002.1, read on the forward strand.
GCAGGTCATTGGGGCTGCTCTGGGCGCCATGATCCACCAGCTACTTGGAAAGCCTCATGTCTAATCCCGGAGATCTGCCCAACATCTCGGCCGAACTGTTCCATCTGCCCGAGGTCGACCGCTTATCCCCGACGCCGCGCGCTATGCACGCCCCGCGGATCCTTCTGCTCTACGGATCGCTGAGAAAGAGGTCATACAGCAAGTTGCTCGCGCTGGAGGCCGCAAGACTACTGCAGGCGATGGGGGCCGAGACCCGGCTTTTCGATCCGACTGGCCTGCCGCTTCCGGATGCAGAGCCCGACACGCATCCGAAGGTGCAGGAACTGCGGCAACTGGTGCAGTGGTCGGAGGGCATGGTCTGGAGCTCGCCCGAGCGGCACGGCTCCATGAGCGGCATCATGAAGGCGCAGATCGATTGGATTCCGCTATCTCAAGGCGCCGTACGGCCAACTCAAGGCAAGACGTTGGCCGTCATGCAAGTCTCTGGCGGCTCGCAGTCCTTCAATGCGGTGAATCAGCTCCGTGTGCTTGGACGTTGGATGCGCATGATCACGATCCCCAACCAGTCATCCGTCGCAAAGGCATTCAACGAGTTCGACGAGGATGGACGCATGAAACCCTCCGCGTTCTATGACCGCGTCGTGGACGTCATGGAAGAGCTAGTGAAATTCACGCTACTGACGCGGGATGTCTCGCCCTACCTGGTCAGCTTGCCAAGCGGGTCAGCCTCCGCGCCATCTAGGCGTGGAAGTGATGTGCCGCCCCTCTCTGCCCATGTCCGCTTCTGATCCTTAGTGGTTAGTTCGGCATAGGCCGATCGAGCCGGAGCGCTGGACCTGTCATGCGCACAGGCGCGCTGATAGCATTTCGCAACATTGGCAGCTCAAGCGAGTCGCTGTGTCCACCATATCCCCACAGGCTCCGCTGGCACAGGGTAGCGCGAGCGAAGTGTTCCGCGTCTTCCTGCGCTTGGGGCTGACATCGTTCGGTGGTCCCATCGCCCATCTGGCCTATTTTCGCGAGGAGTTCGTCTCGCGGCGCGGTTGGCTGGACGACGCTCACTTCGCGCAGTTGCTGTCCGTGTGCCAGTTTCTGCCAGGACCGGCTAGCAGTCAGATGGGCTTCGCGATTGGCTTTTTCCGTGGCGGCTGGCTGGGAGCGCTGGCCGCCTTCGTTGCATTCACACTGCCGTCGGCACTTCTGATGTTCGCCTTCGCCGAGTTGGCGCCGCATCTTGGGCAAGACCTTGGTGCGGCCGCCGTGCACGGCCTGAAGCTGGTCGCGGTTGTCGTGGTTGCTCACGGCCTGCTTGGCATGGTGCGGACACTGGCACCGGATGCACCACGTGCCCTGATTGCGTCGGGCGCGGTCGCGCTGATCGTGCTGACCGGCAATGCTTGGGCGCAACTAATCGCGATTGCACTAGGCGGGATGCTCGGAGCCTGGCTTTGCCGCCATGTGACAGCGCCGGCAACTGCGACCTTCCCCGTACGCTACGGTCATCAAGGCGGAGCCGCGTTCCTGGCCGTTTTCCTGATTGGCTTGGCTGGCTCTCTGATGTTTCCGCTCACGAATGCGCCCACCGCCGGGGGGCTGTGGGCCGCGTTCTACAAAGCGGGCGCACTGGTGTTTGGCGGCGGCCACGTCGTGCTTCCACTGCTGCAGCACGCTGTAGTTGACACTGGCTGGGTGAGTCAGGATGAATTCCTTGCCGGCTACGGTGCGGCACAGGCAATGCCGGGGCCGATGTTCTCCCTGGCAGCTTTCCTTGGCGCCGAGGTGCCCTTGGGCTTTCCGGCTGCGCTGGGCGCGACGATCGGTTTGGTAGCCGTGTTTCTGCCAGGCTTCCTGTTGCTGTTGGCGGTGCTCCCGATGTGGGAGCGCCTCTCGCAAAGACGTTGGGCCACTAGCACGATGACCGGCATCAATGCCGCCGTCGTGGGACTACTAGTTGCCGCGTTCTACGACCCAATTTTGACTGAAGGGATACGCGACTCAGCCGACTTCGCCACTGCTGTGATTGGCTTCGCGCTGCTGGCATCCATGCGAGTTTCCGCTCTGTGGGTCGTGCTCTGGTGTGTAACGGCGTCTATCGTGGTGAGCTTCTTCAGATAGTCCTAACAAACGTCGCCGATCTTATTGGCCAATGGCCACACTGCTGACTAGAAGGCCGCAGGCGACTCTCATACAGGCTCCTGTCGATCTGACGGCCCTTGCGGAATGCGGATGCGGGGCGTACAACGTGCTTGCGCACACCCTTGGCGCTACGAGCGCCAATCATGGAATCCAAGAAAGTCTACGAAGCCGGCGTGGCGCTTCATATCGCTTTTTACGAGCGAAGAACAGCATCAGGTTCCGCATATTTCCAAGCAAGAGCCAGCTTTCGAAGTACCCAAGCACCCTGCACTATCCACATCGCAACTCGTGAGGCGCACCAGACTCTTGAGTCTGCTGAACTCGCAATTGTCAGAATTGCACGAAAGCAGGGCTGGGTCTGATCGCATCCAGAATCTCGAAGTGGTACCGCAATGCTCCGTTCTAAGTCGATAGCTGACCTAGAACCGAGGACGTCTGCTATCGACCCGAAGCGGACGCCTGGGAAATAGCGGGGCAGCCAGCTGTCATTGGTTGTGCATCCGGCGCGGACGCGTTGCCCTTCAGAAGCCGGGTTCGGCACATTATTCCTCGGTCACGATGCGTAGCGCCTCTACCAGCACCTCATCCGTTCCTGTAGCGAACGCGGACGTTGGTATGAGCTTGTCGGGGATGACTCCTCTTGCTCTTCCGTCACCGTTGGGCCGGAGGATTCGGGCTTTCGGAAAGCTGACCTCGAGACCAGTGGCCGGCAGCCTGAACTTCTCCGCAGCGCCATATGTGCTGGCGAGGTCGGCAGTTTCCTCACCAAGCACCGTTGCGAACCCATAGTCTTGGGAAATTGCGGCCACCAACACGGTATTGGAGTACGAGTGTCGGTTGATCAGCAGATAGACCGGCTTCGCATAGCGAGTTCCATTACGCGGGTGTACCAGCGGGATCGAGAAGTGGACGCGGCTACCCACGGGCTTTTCCGCGTATGCCGCAGCCAATCTTGCCGACGTGGTGTCAGGGTCGTTTCCAGCCGCGAGCAGGCGCTCTGCGTTGGACCTGATGGCGGCTTCGCTCACGCGGATATCGAATTGCAAACTGAAGTTGAAGGGCTTGTCGGCGAACCACGCGATCATCGGGTCGGAAAAGGAGTTATCGCCCCCCGGGTTGTTGCGCAGGTCGATCAGCACCGCCCGGGTGCCTGCATCGATGAAGTTCGCGAAGGCCTCATCAATGAACGTGCGAAACGCGGAGGGGTCCCAAGGGTCCGATGCATCCGGTCGATTGTCGTAGAACGGGCCGGGGCGCAGGTAGCCGATCCCGCCGTCGGCAATGCGCCAAGTGCGTGCATTCCAGTCGAGCTCGAACCCTGAGGGCCGGGCAGCGGCGGTGGCCTCGAACTCGGAGCGACTTCGGGCGGGTATAACGAGCGTTCTGCGTTGTCCAGCCGGCTTCGCTATCGCGATGTCCCACTTCGATGCGCGCTCGCCGTACCACCATATGAGCACAGGCAGTTGGGTCTCCATCTGCGTGTAGGCGAGGTAATCGTTGTCGGCCGAAACCAGGGTGCGGACGCGGTTCATCCATTGCAGCGCAGGAACGCCAGCCACCGACAGCACCTCGTCGCCCGGTGCGATGTCCGCCACGCCGCTGTAGTCATCCTGGACAAACACTCGCCCATCGATGACACGAAGATAGAGGGGGAACGCGCGCCCTCCCGATGCCCGGTGCGCCTCCCACTCGGCCATGGGCGGATCGATGCGGGCATGGGCGACATTGCCGTATGCGACGAAACGCTGGAACTCGCGCCGCAGTGCGTCCGAATGCCTTGGACCGTCAAATCCCTCCCAGGTCTGGTGGTACAGGGCGTCGTACTCCGCGCGTGGGCGGCGAGCGAACAGGTCGTAATGAGAGGCCTGCAACGTTGCGTACAGGTGCTCCAGTTCCTTGCGCGCCTGGGATTGGCTTAATGGCGCATCGGTGGGCGGCAGGGGAGGCGCCGCACATGCCGTCGGCAGCATCGCCAGGACTAGCAGGACGAGCACGAGCGGGCGCTTGAGAATGGGGGGCATATCGATCCTTGTGTCTTTTCGGAGGCCGGGGCTTGTCTGCCGGTTGCCGTGCATTACGAACGCGGCAATGCTGTGGGCGCCATGACGGTTTCCTCCTGCTTTTCTGACGCCCACTCTCCGCTTCATGACCACATTGAAATCAAAGGCTTATCCAGATGCCGTCCGGGTTGGTGAGTGGCAGGTCATCCGCGCGACGGGTGAACTCATTGGCACGCAGGGCGCAAGCCGTCTGGAACCGAAGGTCGCGGATCTGCTGTTCCTGCTCGCCGCGCGACGCGGCCAGCCCGTGACGCGTGAGGAGATCATGGACGCGCTGTGGCCGGGCCAGGTGGTGGGCGAGGACAGTCTGGCGAGGGCGGTCTTCAAACTCCGGCAGGCGCTGGGGGACGATGCCAAATCACCGCGGTACATCGAAACGCTTTCCAAGCGCGGCTACAGGCTCATGGCTGAGCCGACCCCAGTGGAGGATCTTGCCACGTCCGACGGGGTGTCTGCGCCGGCGCTGCGAACAAATGCGGTGCGTCGACGGGGGATGTGGGGCGCCCTGGCGATCATGGTCGGGGTATTGGTCGTCGGGGGCGCCTGGTGGTGGAGCGGGCGGTGGTCGCATACGACGGACTCCCACGAGAGTGACTCTGGAGGCCTGATCGCCCAGGCGGATGACTTCTACTTCCAGTTCTCCCGCGGGGACAATGAGTCCGCGATCGAACTTTACCAGCGCGTGCTGGGTCTTGAGCCCGACAATGTGCCCGCGCTGGCCGGTCTGGCGAACGCCTTGGTGCAGCGTTCGGTCCGCTGGCCTGCGCTGGCCGGGCAGCAAGGGCTGCAGTTCAGCAGGCTAGGTGACGCGCTGGCGCACGGGCATCTCGCACGTCCCCCGGCCTCACAACAGTTGGAACGCGCACGCCTCCTTGCCGAGCGCGCGGTCGCGCTGGATCCCGAGTCTGCGGCTGCACACAAAGCGACAGGTTTCGTCGCCAGCGCCCAAGGACGCTTCGACGCGGCGCTGGCTTCGTATCAGCGGGCCGTCCAGCTGGATGCGGATGCCTGGGGGTCTTTGATCAACATCGGAGACGTATTGGAGATCAGCGGCCGCACACGGGAGGCGCTGCCGTATTTCGAGCAGGCCTATGAGGCGATGGAGCGCGGTTACGCGAAAAACCGCGTGCAGATCAGGCCATGGCATGCGCAGCTAGGCGCATTGATTGCGCGGCGCTACGCCGGCCGGGGCGAGCCGTCGCGTGCAGAGGCCTGGTATCGCCGGGTCTTGGCGCACTCGCCCTTGCATCCGGAATCAACCCGCGGGCTCGCCCGCCTTTTGCGGGCGGGAGGGGACGACGCCCAGGCCGACCGCCTATGCGCAGAACTTGCCAGTCGCGTGGGCGAGAGCGAGTCGTGCCAGGCGGGAACACAAGGCCGATAGTGAAGGCTGAGGTGTGACGTCTACTTCCGACCCGAAGCGGACACTTTTCAACCTCGCTCGGCGCGCATTTCACGCATCTCAAATGTGTCGATACCCAGTCCTTGCATGTTGAAATCTACTGCCTATAAAACACTAAATCACCGACTTTCAGTACGTTCTCCGTAACTCGCTCGATCACAAACGCTGTAGACCCATAGCCTTGCTTAGTGAGATAGATTTGATCTGCATTCTTTCCGATCATTTGACTTTCACAATCGCCGCCAGAGTGGGCTCTACATTCTGATATCGATAGTTCGAACGCAATACCCCTATCAGCATGACTCAAGACGACCCGACCTTCCGCACTCAAAGGAACTCTAGTACTGAGCCAAAAACCCCATTGGTCCGGTTTCTCGCATCTATTTCGCTCAAATTCTTCGCTCATTAGATCAATCTGAGTCGGATTGGATCGAGGTTCGAACACAGCTTCAACTGGTGCGCTACTCTCCCATGCGCCAACTATGACACTGTTCCTATCATCAAACTCGATTATCCTAACGATCGACTCCGCTCTCATCTGCAACGAGCAACGAGCAAAGGGAGTTGATTCTTTGCTCCAGGTCGCTCTCCATGTGCCACGTAAAGTGGCAAAAGACTGCTGCATAAATAAAGCGTCTTCTGACAGTTCAAGGGTCAGTTGGACGTGCTGCTCTTCTGCTGCCTTTAGCTCGACCTCGGCTGACGCTGAATAGGCTCCATCTTCGCAGACCAAGGTATGACTACCTGCGCTGAGCTCGAACGAGGTGCCATTCTCCGCATGCAATAAGTGGCTTTCGTTCTCGTCATCGAATGTCAATTCGCACGACCTGTTAACCACAGCTACTAACGTTGACAGTGTCGTAGGCTTCGGTTGGAGAACCGGGTTCGCAGGCTGGGAACCCTGCGATGCGTTGCGGGCTTTGTCTTCATGAACTGGACTAATGGCTTCGGGCGGGGTTGCTTGATTTGCCTGAGGCTCGGTCTCCCGGCCATAAATCAGCGGTGAATTCTTGGAGTCATAAGGCTTCGATTGAGACCTCGACTCGCTGCTGTCAGCGCTTGGCTCAAGGTCCGGTCGAGGTGGTGTATGCGTCATGTATAAAGCGCTGGCGCCAACCAATGTCCCGAACAGAACCCCTGCAATCGTCGCAAACTTCCAGTTTGTCTTCGCAGCCCTGAGCGGCACTTCTTTGGCAGGTATGCGACCCTCCAGAAACGGTATCCAGCGTTCTCGATAGTTCTGTCGAAAAAAGTAATCGCTGTGCTTGTGCCTTGCATGTTTGATCTCGTGCACCAGCTCCGTCTCGCGGCCTGGAAGAACTTCAGCTTTTGCGATGTCCTTGAATCCATCTACGCCAGACGATCCGGCATCAGAAACAAGCCATGCTACGACCTTTGACCAGAAGTCGCGGCCACCAGTTTCGTGAAGGACGAGGTTTGCCTGACGCCTGTCGATCAAGATGGTCGACCATGGAAACTCGCGCCGGACGATCGATCCGCAGAGTATCAATCTATCGAAACGCATGAGGCTGTTCGATGACATCGCTTCAGTTAGGAGATACGTGCCGTAGCTGTGCGCAATGAACGACGGCGGCGCTGTCAGGTCCAGCATCTCCTTGTCGTACTGATCAAGCAGCCAGCGAATCTTGCGACGACGGGTCCAGGGAAGGATGAGCGAGATAGCCGGAAAGTAGCCGTAGTCCAGCGCAATATGACGGAACCCGCGCTGTACGAGCTCGTCAGTGAGCTCCTTCTGCCATCGACCCGTTGTTCGAATTCCATGTAGGGAGATGACGACGGGCCAATCCCGGGGTGCCGTGGTGGTCAAGATGTCCTCCTGCCGGATCACTACAATCGTCTAAACGTGAAAATTTTGCTGGCACCGCAGGAAGAGTCATGGCCTCTGAAGCCCAGCAATCTCCCTATGTCAATCAACGCCGAGTGAGACCAAAACTAGTGGAAGCGCACCGCCACGGCGCATCTAACCATATCCACGAACGTCCTTCTCCGTCTGCTCCGGCCAGGAAGGCCTCCCAATTTCACGATAGTCCTTCCCTTGAAGCATATGAATCTGACATCCGCTTCTGGCCGAGAGCTGACGTCTATCCGCCGATACCTGTCTTGCGCACGTGCCTCTATAAGGCTCACTACTTACGTTTACTGAAATATTCCGATGTGCGGCTACCTATTTCACTCAGGATGGCCGCTAGAACCTGCAAAGTGCTCGCCTGAGTGAGTTCCAGAGAGGTGGTACGTGGCTGACATTAGACTGTTGGATGGTGGCCACGCGCGGCGGCTGGAGCTGTTGACGGGGATTTCGGATGATCTAGATCGATCGGTTGTCAGCATTGATCGAGTTCTTGGGGGCGGCCCCAAGGAGGAACTGGAGTTGGCTTGGATGGACGCGCTTGTCCGCTATGGACGGTGCTTTGGTAAGGGCGCACCCGCATGGGGTGCATCTAGGGTACTGGTAGGTTTAACCGACATACTCCTTGCCCGACACCGTCACTTCAGGCGTCTGAGAGACACCCTCGTCAGCCACCCTGGTGGGATTGAACGTACATACAGAATCGAAGCGCTGCTAGATCCGAGCAACGCTCTACACGTCCGCTGCGAGCCAATCCCCATGTTCGCACTTGGGCAGCTGGAGGCTATGGACTTTGCAGAGCTATTGTCCACTGTTCAAGAGCTGGTCGGTCGACTGAAGTCCGAAGTTGAGAACGATCTTCGCTTTGATCTAGCTGAGATGTCCGATGAACAGTTTCGGCAATTGCCTTTGCCTGCTCACTTGGACGGCAATCAAGGGCAAGCTTCATGACTATTTGCCTGGTTCCGGCCAGGAGCGGACATATGCAGAAATGGCAAGTCGATGGGACCTGGACCGAAATTGCTGCTAATGGGGAAACGCACCGGACGAAGCCCGGTGAGGACTTCATGTTCGGGGGGCTGGAAATCCGTTATGTCGGCGTTTCGAGCTGCTACCCGCTGATACCGGGATGGCCTGTTGGCGCGACACGCGGTTCAAGGCTTCAGTGGACCCAGACCCCGCGGCCCCAGAAACAGATTCTCGGGGTCGAAGGGTCCCACGTCGGCGGCCCGCTTTACATGGAGCATGCGCTTGAGAACATACAGATCCTTGAGGAGCGTTGGTTGCGCTTGACCCTCCTCCAGCACCATCGGCATCAGTAAGTAAGCACCGACGCGCTCGTAGTCCTTCAGGAACCGGCTGAGGTTGACGTCATCGTCCGGCTCCATCGACAGCGATCGCGAGACGAGGGTGGAGAATTGCGCCCGTGAGTCGCCATCGTCCGGGAGCCGAGACGTCACTACCAGGCCGTAGTGCGCCGGATGCTCGGCTGAGTACTGTCGGATGACGCCGATGTAGATCTCCTCGGCATTGTCCCTGCTCCCGAATCGCTCCCGCCAGCGCTCGAAGAGCTTGATCGCGGCGACTTGGTTCTTGAACATCAGGGCAAGGAATGGCGGCGCCGCGTCGCCGAAGCTGCCGAACGCCGTGCCTGTCCAGCCGGCCTGATCCCACAGGTGCAGGTCGATTACCGATCGCACCACGACAGCATCATGGTTCGTGACCTTCGGGGGCGTGCCCTCGTCGGTGTCGTCCTGCTCGATCTGGCGCGTGGCCCGGGGCCGCGCTATCACCGTGGGACGATCAAAACGCAATGCGTACTTCTGCGGAGCGTGCTGATCCCACTCGCTCAGCCGCGCGACACCGCCAAACATGCGATGCCGGCTCAAGCATAAGGACCCAATCATGGCGAGCCGGTCGGCGGCCGCATCGGGCCCCAGGAGACGATCCGCGGCATCGCCGTGGCTCTTGGTGTGGCAGGTCGCCCAGAAAATTCTCGTTGCCACTTCGAACAACATGAGCTGGAAGTCTGCATAAGCGCCGGGTGACCCGGGGAACACCCCTTGGGAGCATTGCACGGTCATCCGCATGTGGTCGAGATCGGTCTCGACGACGAATGTGCTGGTGTCCGATTCCACCACGCGCACATCGAATCGCTCGACGTGGCCGAAAGCCTCCAACTCGAAGGCGGTCGCAAAGAACGCCTCGATCGAGCCCGCGATGGCTTCAGCGACAATAATGGCGGTGTCGGTGGGCTCGTGTGACACATTGATTCGCACGCCCAAGACGGCCGTGGCACACGTCTGTGTCGTCTCGCCGTTGAACACCGCTGGCCGCCAGCGGGCTACGCCCGTGGGCTGCCCGGCCATCTGCGCAAAGAGGTTGGCGACGTCATCTGCCGATTCACTGGCGGGAATCCACCCGTCCGTCCGGAGCTGATCCTCGTAGCCCAGTCGGTACATCAAGGCGGACCAACTGTGGTGCAGGCCCAAACCACGAAGCACGTCCGGCACCGACTGCAAGCACGACAGTTCCGCCTCCGACAGCGTGACCAGCTGACAGGCCAACACCAGATCGAACTCCTGCAGCTGTTCGCGGGCGCGCTCCGCGGACTCCTGGTCGAACGGGAGTCCGGCCAGACAGCCGCGAGCTACCTGAATGGTGTCGAGCACCTCGGGCAGGTACTTCAACGCTAACGCCATCCACGCGACGTTCATGAGGATCGGGAAGACGCTGGCGGGGAGCTCGCTCCCATCATCCGCGTCCACGAACATCGTCACGGCCGCGGATGTCGCGCTCGCCCGGGCGGCCCACGCCAACCCGGCGCTCTTGTATGCCACGGAGAGTTCCGCCAGCGCCCGCACCTGCTCGTGCGCATGCTCCTTCTTGGAGAGCAGCCGCGCCGCACGACCCAGCAATCGGATCATCTCCATGTTCTGGTCGAAGTCGAGCTGCCGGGCGCGGCGCAGCAGGACCAACGCGCCTTCGCTCTCGCCCGTGCGCTTGGTGGTGAAGTCGGCCAACTGGTCCACCAGATCGCGATAGCCTCGATCGTCGCCCGCGACGTCGCCGAACCGCTCGATCAACTGCGACAGGCGTGCGGCGTCGAATTCGCCCAGACCTTCCGCCTTTAGAAGTACATCACCGAACTGGGGCCACAGCGACGCGAGCGTCGTCCGATCCTGCGCGAGCAGCGCCAGATTGACCCGGACGACCAACAGCGAGGTAGTCGCCTCGAGGGCGTTGTTCGGTCGCTCCGCGTCCTTTGACAGGGCATCCAGCCTGGAGGACAACCGCCCGATTCGCGGCTCCAGCTGCACTTGCTCTGGTGTCATCTGGCCGGTGATCACCGTGGTGAAAAGCACCTGCGCCAGATTGCAAAGCAGTTCCAGATTGGACGCTTGTGTGTCATCGAGCGCCAGGGCCTCGAACGCGTCATAGCCCGAAAGCAGGGAGGGTATATCGTCGTACCACCAAACCCCGGTCCAGAGCGCCTCATAGCGGGCTGCCAGCCGCTGGCGATGCGTACCGCCATCATCGGCCAGTCGGATCGCCCGCAAGAATCGACCCTCGACGTCGGGGCGGGGCAACTCCACGCCTCGCGCCAGCTTGGCAGCCACCAAGGCGTCGGTGGCTCGCTGCATGGGCATGCCGACAAACGCCGTAGGGTCCGCGAGTTCCCGCTCGATCTCGTCCAGCTGGCGGGAGCGCGAGTAATCCGACGGCCCCAGGTCCTTGTCGCTGGTTTCCTCGCCGATCCCCAGATAGTGGAACGCCAGGTCGCGACGGTCCTTATCGACGACTTCCTCGACGATCCAGGAGCGGTCGTGGATCGTCACGGGGATACCGTATTCGTTGGAGAGGGCGTCTTCCAGCGCGGCTCGGCCCTTGGCCCGGGCCGCGCGGGAGGTCACGAAGATGATCCGCGTGTAGCAGCGATTGGTGGCGGCGATGCCGGCCACATCGGATCGGACTTTTTCGGCCCACTTCTTCTTCGCGCTGAACGCGAATGCCCAGCGTTCGCTTCCGCTGTTGGCCGTGCCAACGTAGGTGAGCTTGCTGATTTCTTCCGCAACTGGTGTCGTTTCGGTATCAGCCTTGCTGTCACCGCCGCCTTCAGGACCCGTTGCGGGGCGCAAATTGGGGCAAATGGTTCGCTCGCACAGCTTGCGGCAGAACAGCTCGAATTCGTGCGTCTGGTTTCGCTCCGTGATGGTTTCCAGGTGGTGCGAAAGTACCTCCGCGTTGAGGCGGTACCGGCTCCGCGACGCCGAGTCCGAGTACAGCTCCGGTCGCAACGTGCGCATGAATTGCGACGGCGTGGGGCGATTAGCGGGATCCTGCATCTGCATCCTTCCACCGGTGAACGAATCAAGAATGCCAGTCTGGCTGGCCCGGCGTGGCTCCCACGGGAATGGCCTGGCTCTCTAGGATCTTGAGCCGTCCCTCGACCCGTTCGAAACGCCTTCGCAGTGCATGATCGCTGACTAATATTGGCATGGAATTCCGCGAGGCGAAGCGTAGGGTGCTGGCGCGTCCGCTTTGGGTCGGAAGCATACGTTGAATGGATTGAGGTAGGGCTGCTCAGATCAGGCATTAGCAATCTAGACCACGCCGGGAATTAGCGCCTTGGTGCGTCGCTTGTATGCCGTATAGACGTGACCGAACTTCTCGCTGAGCCACCGCTCCTCCACCCCGAGCTTGCGCCAGAATGAGGCCAGTACGATGGCTACGGCAACAAGACCTCGCCAGTCTCCCACCTTCAGCGCCGTGCCAAGGAAGGCGAGCAGCAGGCCCGTGTAGATGGGATGGCGAACGTAGCGATAGGGCCCGACGTCGACAAGCTCATGATCGTGCTTGAGCTGGACGACACTGCTCCAGTTGCGTCCAAGAAGATGCCGCGACCAGCAAGCCAGACCTGCACCTGAAACGGCGAGCGCCAGGCCGAGCCCTTTGACCCATACCGCTTTGGGAACGAAACGTTCCCTGAGGAAGCTACCCTCGAACCAATCGCCTGGGCCCAGCAGGACAAAGGCGACAACCAATGGCGTCCAGTAGACGAAAAGCTGAAGCAACACGGGTTCAGTGCGGCTGGAGCGCTTCACGTTGCGCGCGCTCCACAGCCAGAAAAGTCCGACAGACCCCCAGATGATCTTGAACGCGATGGATATGAGGTACTGCGTCATGGAGTCTCCCGTTTAGTGACCGAGACGGCGGCCTTCTGATTCGCAGACTCCGTCCAGAGGAATGCATCCCGCCAGTTGAGCCACCACGCCTTGGGGGGGCGCGGCATACGCTCCCACCACAGATTCATCGCATGCATGCTGCCACGTGACCACGCCTCTTGGTGCTTGGCATCCGTCGGCACGCCGAGCAGCGCCGCCAGCTTCGAATAGACCGGCCCGTTGGCCAGTGCTGGATAACGTGTTAGCAGACTGAGCAGGGCAAAGCTGTCCGCTGGCGTCGCCTCGCGGACGACGGCCTCTTCGCCGCCCGGCGGGCGCCCTCCTTCCGCCATCGCCAGATCGAGGTGGCGGACGGCCGCGCGGAACGCGGCGCTCGACGTGGTCGCGAGGGGAATGCCACTGCGCGTCGCATCGAAGTCGAGGCCCGATCCCGCCGGCACCAGCGTCTCCTGTCCGTTGACGCGATGCATGATCCAGCCGTTGGTGACGTCAATCGTCCCCTCACCCCGCAGGTTGCGGCTCATCTCGAATTCGCAGCCTAGGTCGACGGTTTCGCTGGTACCCGCCGCGATGCCGAAGTATCCGGGAGGCGCCCAGATGCGCGCACGCACGCGCCCTTCCAGCAGTTCCAGACGATGATGACCACCACGCGTGTCCAGCAGCCGGATCCGCGTTCCCGGCAGCACGTCCATGCGGCCGATGCGCGCCACCCGGACGGTGGCCGACTCTCCGGCACGGGTCGTCAGCGTACCGCCGACACCCAGCGATGCCGGCGCCGGATCGGCGTCGGCATCGACCGCCCATTGCCGGCGCTCCTCCCAGTGCAGGCGCCAGGGCACCCAGACGGCGACGCCGGCTAGGCACGCCGCAAGCGCGACGGCGGCGGCAAGCAAGCCGCGCCGCGCGCGCCTGCGCGGAACGGCCGGCGGCCCCGCCGACCACACCCGCTCGGGTGGCGGAACATGCCGGTACCGGCCCAGCAACGACGCGAGATGCGCCAGCGTCTCGTCGCCGGGTTGCTGCGGATCCCACAGCGGATCAGGTCGTTCGATCATCACCCTTCTCTTCGTGTTGCGTGACGATGCCCAGCGCATCGCGCAGCCGGGCCATGCCGCGATGAAGGTTCACGCGGACCGACTCCGGTGTCAGTCCGGTCAGGTTCGCGATCTCCGGACCGCTCAGGCCTTCGACCAGGCGCAGCATCAGAGTTTCGCGATAGGCTTCGGGCAAGCGCCGGATCGCACGCAACGCTTCACTGGCCTGGGCGGCCGCATCGGGACCCGCGCCACGCCACGCGGGATCGTCGACCTCTGCGAGGTCCCGTTCCTCGACCATTGAAACCGGGCGCTTCCTGCGGGCGATCATCGCGATCCACGGGCCGAAGGACGCAGGCTCGCGCAATTGCGCCAATCGCTCGAACGCGACGACGAAGGTTTCCTGTGTCAGTTCTTCTGCCCGCGCGCGCGACGCCACGCCCAGGTGGATGGCATGCACCAGCGGCACGAAGCTGCGGTAGAGCCACGCGAACGCCGACTGCGATCCACGCCGCGCGTCCTGCACCTGCCTGGCGATGTCAGCGGGATCGATCGTGGCCTTCATGGCCCATGGGGTCCGGGGTGGCCTGGAAGTAGAGGGCAGTCCGAGCGGAAGTGTTAACACGCCGGACGCGGTTAACGCAGCGTGGCGACGCCGGCTCTTCCCTTGTGGACCCTCCGGAGACCGCCCATGCCCCATCCCACGCCCTCGTTTCGACCCTTCGCTGTCCGTGTTGCGCGCGTGCTCCTCGCGTCGCTGCTCGCCGCTTGCTCAGCGCCGGGCGCCGCCGCCACGCCCGTCGTCGGGTTGCCCTGCGAGGACTGCGACGTGCCCCTGATCGGGCTGCCCGCCGATCCTCCCGCCCTTGTCCGCCTGGCGCCCGATGACGAACCCGGCGAGCGCCTGCGTCTGACCGGACGCGTGACCGACGCGCAAGGCAGGCCGCGCCGCGGCGTGGTTGTATACGCGCACCAGACCGACCGCCAAGGCGTCTACCCGGGCGAAGGCGGCAAAGGCGATGACGGCATTCGCCAGCATGGACGACTGCGCGCCTGGGCCGCGAGCGATGCGGAGGGGAGGTACACCTTCCTGACCATCCGTCCCGGCAGCTATCCGCGCAGCACGATGCCGCAGCACATCCACCTGTACGTCATCGAGCCCGGCTGCGCGCTGTACTACATCGACGACGTGCTGTTCCGCGACGACCCGCACCTGACCGCCGCGGCCGCGCGCAGGGCGGACCGGGGACGCGGCGGCAGCGGGATCGTGACGCCGGTGCGGACCGCGGACGGATGGCAGGCAGGGCGCGACATCGTGCTGGGCCGGAACATTCCCGGCTATCCCGGATGCGCGCCGTGACGCCATCGGCCGTGGCCCGCTATCCCTGGACCATTCGCGTGCTGCACTGGCTGCTCGCGCTGCTGCTGGCCGTGCAAGTCGTACTCGGATTGGTGGCGGAATACGGCGCCGCTCAGCTCTCGGCGATGGTGTTGCCGCTGCATTTCCAACTCGGCATGGTGATCCTGGTCTTGACGGCGCTGCGCCTCTGCCTGCGCCTGGTGCTGCCGATGCCGGCGGCCGACCCCGCGGAGCCGCCCGGCCTCCGCCTCGCGCGGTCGGCGGCCCATGGCCTGCTGTACCTGCTGGTGCTGGCGTTGCCGGTCAGCGGCCATGTCATCTGGGTGTGGATGGGCGCGGACCGGACCTTGTTCGGCGCACTCAAGGTGCCGGCACTGTTCGTGCCGCCGGAGGATGAAACCGGCCGCGCCGTCGCCTGGTACGTGCACGTCTACGGCGCCTGGATCCTGCTGGGGCTCGTCGGCCTCCACATACTCGCTGCAGTACTCCGCCAGCGGGCGCGACGGGACGGATTCATCACCCAACGCATGGGGTTCAAGCGGCTTCAGCGGGAAGAACGCGGATCATGAGAACCTTGGCGAGAAAGTTCGCAAATCCTCGACACAACGAACACGTTGATGCTTGTCAGCTCCCGGCCAGTAGCGATCGTTAACTAGTCCTGCACGGCACACTCCTTCCCGCCTCTGATCCTGGACATTAGAGAAAGGGCGTCGGCTCATTCAAGCGTGTCAGCGCGGCCGAGCTGGCAAGGCTGCGGCATAGTGCGCGGTCTGCCCGTTTATGCCGGCTCTGAGCGATGCTTGCCATGCCAAGGCGAGCGCCACGGCCGCCACGGCGCCCAGCCCCAACCCCGGCAGGGTGAACACGAAGACGCCCGTCATCATGTCCACGAACGTGCCCGCCATCGCCACCATCACCCCCCAGAATGCCGCCCTGAGCAGACAGTAAGGAGAGGCAATCCGCCCCGCTTGTCCCCGCTCAATCGCCACGTCCCCTGTGTCGAGGTTTGCCACCGCCACCGCAACACCCGAGCGCGACCATCGGTCACCCGCGTACACGATCCTCACGCGATTGCCCGTCCGGACACCAATACCCAGATCCACGAAGCTTTCCCGAAGCTCCCTGCCCTCATCGGTCCTGACGAAGAGCGCAAGGTGATCCGTGCTCCTGATCGTCGTGGTCGTCGATACAGGCTGGGCGTGCCAGCTATCTTGATGGACGTATCCGCCACCGGTGGTGGTCGTAGTGACGTGCGTCTTCGCATGGCGTTGGACGTCCACCACTTGGCCAACGATATCGAACAGATGCATATCTTCGACGCTGGCAATTCTGTTGAACGAACCGGTATTGCGTCCCCAGCTTCGGCGGGCCCGACCCATCAGCAGTGCCAAGATGGCTAGTGGAACCGACAGCACCGCCAGCAGGATGCCGGCGGCGATGCGGCGGAACATCGCTTCTTCCCGCTGGTACTCGAGACGGGCGTTGTTCTGTTGCCGTTGTGCCTCCTGCGCACTCCGCTCCTCCCCCAGCTTCGCCGCAAAAGAGTGCGCCACGAACGCGTCCCGGTATTGCGGCGGGAAGTAGCGTTCGGCCACCTGCCTGACCTGCGCGATGTCACTCTCCTGGCTGCTACGAACCTCCATGAAGTTCGCTCTCACGCAGATGCGTTTCGCGGCCTGCTCGGCAAGCGTCAGGCCCGAGCATTCGGGCTGGAGCTCTGGCAAGCTCTCTTGTGCGCTGGCGTAGGCCTTCAGGTATTGCGTACGCAAGCGCTTGGCTTCCGCCGGGGCACGGCGTTCGAAGCCAATGGCCCCCAATTCTCCTCCCCAGGACCCCTCCAGCACTTCGGCCAGCAGCAGGTACTGCCCCGCGATGCGACCATCGACTTCTCCTGGGCGGCCATCACGGTAAGTCGATTCCACGTCCGCTCGCACCTGTCGCACGTCGGGGTAATACTGCAGACTTTCCGCGTCGGGCCCCGCAGCCCACACCTGACTGATCGCCATCAGCAAGATCACGGCCACAGACATGCGCGGAAACGCAATGCGCTGGGGTGACGCTACGCAAGCTCCTATCTCCATAGATGGTGGCATCAACGTAGAACGTAGCCAGGCGTGCCATCGGCATAGAGCACGATCTGCTCCCACGCTTGGCCGTCGCGCTCCACCACGCCACGCCGCTGGTAGCGCTCGCCCGGCCCCAAGGTCTCGAGCACTGGCGCCTCCGCGTCAGGGAACTCGCGCACTTGCACTCGCCCTTTGGCCTGCCATTGTCCGCCCTGCGGCTTGACCCGGTAGTCCAGCAGGGCCATGCGCGCCATCAGTGGGTCATGCACGTAGGCCTTGCGCTTATCCAAACCCCACGGCGCCACCTCGATCCAGCCTGTCGCGCCCACGATGCCGCTCACGGGCACCAGGAAATCCTTAGCGAGGTCGTCGATGGCCGGCGCCTGCGGGGACGGCGCGGCCCGGAAGATCATCGGCGTGTCGTTGAGGTGCGCCCATTTGGGTAGGTTGCGACTGCGAAGAAGCGTGGGTGCCTGCGCAGTAAGCGCGATGCCGGCCGGCACGAGGGATGCCGCGCGCGGCTCGCTCGCCACCTCGGCCGCTAAGGTGGCCAGGTTGCGGGGATTGCCCGCAACGACCTTGACGCTCTTGCCGCTGCGGTACACCAGCGTCGGGAATGCGAACGTCTTCGACCGATCGTAGGGCCGCAGCTGGTACGTGATACTGTCCATCACACCCTGGTTGTAGCCCACGCCGCGCTGGGCAGTGGCATCGGCGGCGCGCGCGCCGCGCCCGACAAAGGCACTGCCGACACTCGTACTATCGCGTCCGGCCACCACGGACGCGGCCGTGTTGCCCGCTACGGGAATCCAGCGCAATTGCACATTGCCCACCAGCGCGCGCGTTTCGTCGAAAAGGCGCTTGCTCCAGGCGCATTCAGTGCTGTACACCACATAGACGGCTTTGGACGCAGGCTTACCGTCGGTCGCCCAAACCGCATTCTCCACCGCATCCATCAATCCTGCTGCATCCTCAGGATCGGTCACAACTACTTGCCTACCGCGATCCACGGCCAAACCGTGCAGCGGTAACAGCATCAGCAGCGCCAGTGCGCACAGGCGGCGTGCACATCGCGCCGTCCGTTTCTTCTCCGCGTTCTGAGCAGGCCGCGATGATGCGCCGCCTCGGTGCAGGATGCGTGTCCCCATGGTGCTGTCCCCATTCTTAGTGGAAATGGCGGCGGCCGTCTCCGGGTCCGCTGTCGAGTCGTCACGCGAGTCCTATATTCGGCGGATGTCCTGCAGCGCTTCGTTGATCTTGAACAGGACGATCATGATTTCGCAGTAGATGCGCGCTAGCAGGGCGGAAAGCACGGCCAAGATCGGGGCAGCCACGATCATGCCGAAGCCCGCAAACCCGGAGTAACGCATCAGGCCGAAGCCCTTGACCATCAGCACCAGGCCGGACACCACGGCGCCGGCCAAGAGGATCCAATAGATGAAGGTGATGATCTTGGGGGTCACCATCGTGTCGAAGTAGAGCCAGTCCCGCATGTCAGTTCTCCTCTTTGAAGTCCATGGTTTGTTCGTGCAGCTTGCACCGATGACAGCAGAACGCGGCTTCAGTGGCTCACGCGTCGGTAGGTCACGCCCATCGGTCCGGACAGCGTCTTGTCGTCAACACGGGTGAGTACTAAGGTTGCGCCGTCTACATCGGGATGGCGCACGCGTATGCGGTCGCCATCCAACTCGTAGCGCATCTGTCGCTCTACCCCGCCCAGATCCGATGACTGCACCACTACCCCGCCACGCTCGAAGCGCAGCTGGGTCAGGCCCATCGAGTCTTCGTAGGTACCCACCAATCCGTCGCCACACGCCGACAGCAGCAGCGTGACGCCAATCAACAATCCCCTGGCTCGCCATGTCATCTCAGCGCTCCCCTTGAGCATCGAAGTTGACCTCGCCAAACGTCGCCGGGCGGTTGTAGTGATCGCTGCCGATCGTGTATCCCAGCAGGCGGGCCTGGATGACCAGACCCTCGCTACGGCGACTGACTCCGGTGATCAGGAACCGGCTGTCCAGGACCACGCTGCGCAGACCGCTGTTGCGCGTCAGTACGTCCTGCGCCTGCGCGGCATCCAGTGGCCAAAAGTTGAGCTCGCCCGGATTGTCGACCTGGAGACTGATCCGCTGCCTTTGGATCTCCGGCGATGGCTGCGCGTCGAAACTGAAAGCGCTGCCCGGCATGAATGCATCCAGGTAATACCCGCCCCGACCGGCGTCGTATTCGCCGAACTGCGCGTTGACGTTGAGTCGCAGGCGGCCAACCTCGGCGGTGCCGTCATAGACGCCTTGCAGGCGCTCCTGCTCCTCCTTCAGCAGGCTCGGACGCTTGAACTCGTCCGCATACTTCACGCGATACTGCGCTGAAGCCCACTCGTCGATCGGTGGTGTACGGCCCTCCAGCCGGTAGGCGAGCATGAGAATCTGTAGATCATCCGGATGATCCAGCTGGCGATCGCCAAACCGAGCCTCCGATGGCGTAACGTCGATGACGCTACCAGCAGGTGATGCTGCCTGAGTGGTGCCCGCGGGAGAAGCTGTATCGGCGGCTTCTTGCTGCGGCATTGTTTGGCCCACATCACGCGCTGGCTGCTCGCCCTCGCAGGCGGCAAGCGTGAACGCACACAGGAGTGCCAGACATACGCTGCCGTAGCGGCGCGACTTAGAGGCGTACATCGCTGGCATCGCCGGCCTCCTTCACTTCCGCCTCGCGCCTTGCCTGACCGATGCGCTGCAGCTCCGCCTGCATGCCCTCGATGTAGGCGTAGGTCGTGCTCTGCTGGATCATCGCGGTGTGCAACTCCATAACCAGCCCCGGGTTGTTGCCGCTCAGGACGACCCTTGCACTGATGTTCAGCCCGCATCCGTCGGTCCAGCTGGCCCCTGTGTTTTCTCCCCCGGCGTAGACACCATTGCGGCAGCGCCCGAACAAGGGGTTGGCCTCGGACAATGGATTGCCTGAGCGGTCGTAGACCCACTGCAGGTCGCGCGTACCGGCCGAGTAGCCGCGTGGCGAATCACTGTTCTCGCGGACCTGCGGCTGTCCGTACTTGGCGGTCAAGGCTTCCAGCGTCGCGTCCACCGAGGGCATCTGGCCGTCGCGGAATTTCTGGGTGCGCCAGACCACCATGGCGGTCTCCTTGCCTGGCACACCCGGCGTGGCGACCCGCACGATTTCGTCGGTGTGCTCCCACTTGAACTTGCCGCGGCACTCCTGCCACTCGCTGGCGAAATTGCAGGGCCGGTAGCTGCCCTTCTCGACCGTGAAGAACTGCGTGCCCAGCGCGACGCCGTTCGTGTCAAGGCGATCGAGCCACCGATTCTCTTCGGTGACGACAGCGTCCTCACCCAATCTGCAACGTGCCGTCGCCATCGCTTCCGGCAGTGTCATGCCCAGACGCAACCCGATGATGTCCGGGCCGCTGAGTTCCTTGCGCACCTTAGCGGGGCATCGCAATGGCGCAGGCCCGTCAGGTCCCGCCATCGCAGCCTCCTCCAGCTCGTCCAGGGGCACGCCGCCCTCCTCCTGGCCCTCTGCCAACTCGTTGCCACCGCAGGCCGACAGCATCAAGGCTGACAACGCGAGCAGGGTTAGATGGGTCTTCATTCGCATCGTTACTCTCTCCAGGTTGGGCAAGCGTGGCCGGCCTCATCGGCGCGCATCGGACCGTTCAGTCCAGCAACATGATCTGCACGCGACGGTTGACATCTGCCGCGGTGCGTCCGGACGCTTCAGTCCTTCTGAAGCGACCTGTCGGTATCCGGGGGTTGAACTGATCGGCATAAGGGTGGAACCGCGCCTTGGCCTGGGTGGCCACGAGCCCGGTGATGCTCCTCTTCAGGTCCATCAGGCCCAGCACGCCCTTGCGGGCCGCCACCCTGATCGTCGGTAAGGGCACCGCCGTACCCGGGCCGGTCCACCCGCGAGGTCCCCAATCCACCTGTCCCCTGTTCCTCATCCGCTTGCCCGTCCCCGTGGTCCGGCGGCTGTCATGGCGCCGCACCGGTATGGAGAGAGCGTCAGGGCACGGGCGGTCCCGCGTCCTCACGGAGGTTTCAAGAAACCTTCAAGCCCGCCGGGACGGGCTTTTCGCCTGCCCAATCGAGCCTGTAACCGGCGTTATCATCGATCGCATGCCACCTACCCCGCCTCCCGACGCCCGCCTCTACCGCTGGCGCTTCGGCACCGTCGAGTTCGATGAAGCCCGCCACGAGCTGCGTGTGGCCGGCCTGGCTGTCGACATCGAGCACAAGCCACTGCAGGTGCTGTCTGTGCTGCTGCGCCACGTGGGCGAGGTGGTGACCAAGGAGGAGCTGTTCGACCAGGTCTGGACCGGCCGGATCACCGTCGACCACGTCTTGGCCACGGCGGTGGGCAAGTTGCGCAAGGCACTGGATGCCGCCGGCGAGGATCGGATCGCCACCGTCCCTCGGGTGGGTTACCGATTGGAGGGTCCGGTCGAGCGTGTGGCCCAGGGCCAGCGGATGGAGGGCGCGCTGACTTTCACTTCCGGGCAACCGGTACCTGGCCGGGAACACTTCCTGCTGGAGCGTCCCTTGGGCCGCACGTTGGGCAGCGAAGTTTGGCTGGCACGCCAGCCACGCACGCGGGACAGCCGCGTCTTCAAGTTCAGCGTGGGCGGCGAGCGACTGGTTGCCATCAAACGCGAAGCCACGCTAATGCGTGTGCTGCGAGACACTCTGGGTGAGCGGGACGATTTCGTCCGCGTGCTCGATTGGAACTTCGAGAGCGAGCCGTTCTTTCTGGAGTGCGAGTACGGCGGGCAGGCCTTGCCGGAATGGGCCGAGGAGCACGGAGCACTGCAGGGCTGGAATCGCGAGCGCAAGCTGGCATTCTTCAAGCGCATAGCGGCGGCGGTCGACGCCGCCCACGGCGTGGGCGTGCTGCACAAGGACATCAAGCCGGCGAACGTACTGGTTCGCTCCCGGGGTGACGATGCCTTCCAGCCCTGCCTGACCGACTTCGGCAACAGCCGCTTGCTTCAACCCGAGCGGCTGGCCGAACTCGGCATCACCGGCATGGGCATGACGGTGACGACGGCCCACAGCGGTGACAGTTCCGGTACGCCCCTTTACCTGGCGCCGGAACTTATCGCCGGACAAACTGCCACCGTGCGTAGCGACGTGTATGCACTAGGCGTGCTGTTGTATCAATGGCTGGCCGGCGATCTGCGACGCCCGATGGCCCCAGGCTGGGAACGCGATATCGAGGATCCGCTCCTTGTGGAGGACATCCGCCGCGCTACCGATGGCGACCCTGCGCAGCGCATGGGCAGGAGCAACGCAAAACGCAGGAAGAGCAACATGCCGCAGCGGCCGCCGCCGCGCAGCAGGTGCAGCGCGCGCTGGAGCATACGCGAGCGCGTAGGCCCTGGGTGATCGCCACGATCGCCATGTTGAGCATGGGCCTGCTGGCCAGCTCGGCACTCTGGTGGCGAAGCGAGCAGCAACGCCACGCCTCCGAAATGCAAGCTGCGCGCGCTGAAGCCGTGACGCGCTTTCTGAGCGATGACCTGATCGGCGCCCTTAGCCCGGGCGGATCAGGCTTTGAGCGCGACCCGACGGTACGGCAGATGCTCGAACAGGCGGGCAAGCCCCTGGCACAGCGATTCGACCAGGATCCTGCGGTGCGCGGCGGCATCCATGCCGCGCTGGGCGATGCATGGCGGACGCTGGGGGATCGCGAGCGTGCTGCCGGCCACCTGCGCCAGGCCGTGCAGGACTATGGCCGCGCCTTTGGTGTGGACGATGCCCAGACGCTGATCACGCGTTACGGTTTGGTGCGCACGTTGGCTTATGCCGGCACGCCCGAATCATTCACCGAGGCAGAACGTCAGCTGGAGGAAGCGGACAGGCTTGCGGGCAAGCGACGGCTGGACGGAGAGAACGAGGTTGCCCTCTATGCGGCTATTGCACGTGGACAGCTTCACTTCCAGCAATTGCAGATAGAACCGTCGCTGGCGGCGCATCGGCGGGCCGATGTCCTGCAGCGGGCGCTGCGACCGGACGACGCCTCGATGGCGGCCCTCATCCGCTCCAACATCGCCGATGGATTACTCAGATCCGACAAAGCCGACCAGGCCATTCCCCTACTGCAGAGCTTGCTGGTCGATCCCCTGCTACGGCCTGAGCGCATTGGCGAATCCACTGTAGCGGGCTATCGCGTGATGCTAGCGCGCGCGCTGCGCAATCTGGGGCGTTACGCCGAAGCCCTGCCCATCGCAGAGGCCGCTGCGACAACGACCGAGCGCATCCTCGGCCCCGACGACTACACCACCCTGGTTCAGATGTCGCTGGTGGCGAGCATCCACGACTATGCAGGCGATTGTCCCAAGGCGCTACCGATCGCGCGTATGGTTCGCGAACGCATGGCCAAGCGTTACGGCGGGGAGCGCCAGGCCACCCTGATCGAAACAGGCAATCTCGGATTCAAGGAGTACGACTGCGGTGACCGTGACGCAGGCTTGACCTACCTGCACCTGGCCGAGAGCGGGCTGCGCAAGCACTTCGGCCAGGACAATGTCGCAGCCCACAGCTTCCGATATGCCTTGGCAGGCAATCTGGCCGAACAGGGGCGATATCGCGAGGCCTTGGAAATGGTCGAGGGGCTGAGCGTGCCGGCACTGACGGCCGGAGACTCCACGCCAGGTTGGGAGCATCGCCTGCAAGCATTGCGTGGCCAGATCCTCATGCAATCCGGACGCCGAGCGGAAGGCCAGCCGTTGCTGCATTCGGCGGTCGCCTCACTGACGCAGTTGGAAGTCGCCGACGAAGATCAGCTAAAGACTTGGCAGGCCCTGCTTCAAACCCCGTAGAGATGCGGCATTACTGCATTCGTCGCGCACATGACAGCTCTGGGCCAACAGCGGAGACGCAAGCGCTCTGAAGTTAAGGCCAGGCATACCCTAGGATCTGCCAACAATGGGCTGCACCTAAATTCACCTATCCTGTCGATCCAGGATGAGCAGCACTACATCGTTGCTCTGCATCGTCTGATTAAGCTCTATCGTGCCATCGCGACCCACCGTCACAAGCGTGTCCCGCTCGGGCTGATCCGTCGTCGCAGCCTGCAGATTAGCCAGCTGGTCCGCGCTGAGGTCTGTCGGAAGACCCATGTCGATGTAGGTCGTCAATGGATCGTTCCTGAGGTAGCCAGTACGGTGCACGCTCAAGCGATACCGGCCAGGTTCAAGGTTCCTTATGCGCAGCAAAAGCGGGGCTGCCGGGGCGGGAGGCAGCTTGCGGCTGTAGAAGGGCCTGTTGCTCGTATCTTGAACGGGCTGTTGCCAGTCCCAGGCCAGTATCGCGATCCTGCGCCCATCTACCGACGCCCATGTGTACTCGTCCGTCGTGGGAATCTCGCGCCCCGAAAGCTGGTTCAAGTACTTGTAGGCGAACCATGTCGGCTTTCGCACACCCTCCCGATTCATCAGGCCGAAGCCTCCATGGAAGGGCGTCGGCGGCGGCCCTGCTTCCTCGAACAGATCAGTGTAGGCCCAGTAGCTCATCGCTTGGGCAATCCCTTTTGTCTGTTTCAGCTTGGTCAGCACATATGGGGCGTTGATGTAGCTGTCATGGACCATGTCGCGCGGACTGTAGCTGCTGCTCCACTCCGTGAAGTAGAGCGACAGGCCGGCGAATGCCGACGCGTCGATCTCCTGTCGTGCGCGACGAACATCGGCGACGATGGAATCGGGTGAACTTAGTAGCTTGGTGTCCTGCTCACCCTCCTCATCCAGAAACCCCCCGTCGACGCCATACGTATGCGTGGTGACAAAGTCGACCGGCACGCCCTCTTTCTCGCAGAACGCCAGAAACTCCGGGATCCACGCCGCACCCGCCGTGGATGGGCCACCCACGCGTAGCCGGGCATCTACTTTCTTCACGGTTCTGGCCGTATTGGCGTAGAGGGCGAAGTAGGCCTCCCTGTCAGCACCCTCCCAGAAATCCTTCAGATTGGGCTCGTTCCAGACTTCGAAATACCAGCGACGCACTTCGTCCAGGCCGTACCTAGCGATGACGTGCCTAAGGTAGGCCTCGACGAGATTGCGCCAGAGGGCGGGATCGGGATGCGAGGTATTGGCTTTCCAGTAGAAAAGCGACTGATCGGATGTTTTCAGGGCCGAGGGCGTGAAGCTGAGCTCCACGAATGGGCGTACCCCCTTAGCCAGCATCTCGTCATACAGCTGATCGATCCTAGTCCAGTCGTACACGATCTGGCCATCGACCCGACGCACCGTGCCCAGCGCATCATGGAAGAGGCCATGGAAGCGCAGATACTTGAACCCGAGCTCGTTGGACGCCGCCGCCAGATGTGCTTGCGAATCCTCACGGATCAATGTGCCTGGGTAATCCGAGCCCACCGAGAGTGCATAGAAGCGATCGATCGGCTCCCGTGCTTGGGCGATGTCCAAGTCAATCCGGCGTGCGGGCTGATCCGCAGCAGCGCAAGGGATCGCGACGCTGCAAAGGAACGCAAACAGCACTTGGCGCATGTCGATGAGCTCCACGTTCTGTATAGCCTTCGAGCATAACGGCGGATCATCAGGCGAGGTATTCGGATACTCGTGCCAGCTATACCGATAACGCTATTGCTTCGTGGAGCTCCCCGGCCCGCAGGGTAATCCAGCATCGTCGTGGAATCCGTCATTCAGCGACGTCTTGCCGAATGCCAGCTGAAACAAGTCCAATGTCGCCTGAGCGTTGGGTTCAGCAGAGAGCCCAATCTGCAGCGAGTTCGCCTGAAGCATCAACTGCAAGTAGAGATCGGCATGATATTTGGCCAGCTCAACCCCTTCACGAACCAAAGCAACATGGACGAACTCCCGGCAAGGAGCAAGGTAGGCAGCCCAGAGTTCGACATAGAATCCCATGCCACTGCCCGAACGTCGAATCGTGGCACAGTAGCGACGGCACGCACTTACCTGCGCCAACTTCTGAATTTCTAGCGCGACATAGGCCAACGCCTCATTCAGGGCGAGCATGGGCATGGGAGGTAGAACTATCAGGTGAAATCTGGAGGCGTGGGATTCCATGACTGCCGCGAACAAGCGGCCTTTGTCCCGGAAGTGCGAGTAGACGGTTGTCTTGGTATACCCGGCAATCTGCGCTATCCGGTTCATGCAGGTGTCGTCGTAGCCGGTGGCTTCAAAAGCTCGAGATGCCGCCTCAATGATGGCCGCGCGTGTCTGCTCGCGCGCACGTTCCCAGCGCAGACGATTCCCACTCGACATCACTCGAATCTCATGCCTGTGAGACCAGCACGGATACTCGATGCGGCAGCCAGGGCACACCAGATGGGACGACCCATGTTCTTTAGACCTTTAAGTGGAAGTACAACCTAAGTTGAGAGCCGCCCCAGGCACCCTTATCGATGCCTGAGGCCCGTCGGAGGCGACAATGCCGCCTGCAGCGAATGACTGCTCCCTGTGCTACACGCATCCCTTTAGAAGGCGATCCTGCGCGACCTCAGAAGCTGCGGACTACCGACACGCCAAGAATGTCGGTCCCGTACTCATACGTGCCGCGCAGCGTGCTTCCGGTGGCCGATCTGAGCGATATGCCCGGTTCATCCAGGAACAGGTGGGTGTAGCCCAGGCTGTATTCCCACACTTGATCCGGCTTCCAGGTCGCGCCAACAGACAGCCATTTGCGGCGGACGTCAGGCACTCGGACATCACGCACCTCGCTGGACACTGGAGACTCGTCGGAGGCGACGCCGGCGCGCAGCGTCCACTGGTGACTAAGCTTGTACTCGGCTCCCAATGAGACAAACGTACTGTCGTGATAGCCGAACTCAAGTACTTGGTCAGGCTGGCTTGATTCGAAGTCAAGCCGCACATCCTTGAATTTCCCCCAGGCGGTTCTGGTCACGTCTCCCATGATCGTCCAGCGATCGCCAATCTCATGGGAGAAACTCGCCGTGAGTGTTGCAGGCAACTTCAGCTCGGTGGCCGCACGGGTATCCGTGAACCAGCCCGGCCTAGCGACCGCCATCACTGCCGCCACGTTGGGCGGAACATCAAACCTCATGTCCACGTCATCGATCTCGTGCTTTACCTCGGACCGATAGGCGATACCAATGTGCGTGTGGTCAGTCGGACAGAACAGTCCACCAACCGTGAACCCCCACTCGGTGTTGCTTCCATCCAGCTTGGTGTAACCATCGGCCGAAGTGGGCGCGAAGCCGGGCACGCCTGTGGCAGCCAACATGGCGCCAAAATCGATTGCGTTTTCGATCTTTGCTTCCGCACGCTCAATGAAAATGGAGCCACCGAAGGAGACGTACGGGCTCACGTCGTATGACAATGACATCCCAAGATCAACGGCCTGGAGCTCGGTGTAAACACCGTGGTAGCGACCCATCCAGTTGCGGTCATAATCCGTCGAGAACCCAAATGGCGCGGTGAGCGACATGCCGAAATGCGTGCGCTGGCCCATCGGCGTATAGAAATAGGCAGCCGGCACGGCGCCTAGCTTACCGGCATCCCCGCCGTCTCCTCCGGAGAGCGGACGACCCAGCGCATCGCTACCCGTGCCTTGGAAGTCCATCGAGTAGTCCACCGCCGTCAGGTCGACCTGCAGTAGCCGTCCATCCAGCAGCCGCATGGCGGCTGGATTATCGGCGATGACTGCAGCGTCGCCTGGCGCGCTGATGGAGCCGGCGAACGAGCGTCCTAATGCCTTTGCGCTCTTTTCCTTCAATTGAAATGCAGCTGCACGGCCCTCTACGGGCGCCAGAATGCTGACAACGGCAATCGCCGAGACAATGGCACAAGACAGCTTGTTTCTTACGTTCATGCTTCCCCCCGTTGAATTGATTGGCTAGTTGTTCGGTTCCACAGACGCGGTACGCTTGCGCTGGGTCGGTAGATCGCGCTATTGACGCGGTAGCGCCTTGATACGCATGCAAAAGGTCGCCGTAAGCAATGCCAGCGCGATATGACACAGGTAGACGGCATCGAAGTCCGCGCGCTGTAGATTCGTGCCACCGAGCAGCAACACGGTGATGGCAACACCCATGACAGATCCAATCTGACGTATCGCCTGATTGACGGCGGCGCCCACCGCGTAGCGCTCGGCGGGCAACTGACCCACTGCTGCACCTGAGAGCGAGGGCATCACCATGCCCACAGCGATACCGCCCACAAGCAGACCTGGTAGCCAATGCGTTAGATAGGCTGGCTCCGCGCCGGGAACCCGCAGGAACCACAATGCGCTGGCTGCATGGATCAGGCAGCCGAGGACCAGAAGCGCGCGGTACCCATGCCGGCTTGCTATCCGGCCCGATATGGCAGCCGCCGGAATCACGATCAAAGGCCCCGGCGCGATTGCCAGCCCCGCCAGAGCCAACGGGTAGCTCCAGATGGTCTTCATGTAGAAGAAAAAGGAGAAGAACATCATGGAGAAGACTGCGCCAAAGCTCAGCGTGGCGAGGTTGACGTAGCGATAGGTGCGGCTCTTGAACAGACCTGGATCAACCATCGGCTGGCTGCTCACTCGAGACCATGCAACGAAGGCGATCATGCTCACCAGCCCTATTCCCGCCACGGCTAGAAGCTCAGGCTGCGTCCAGCCCGGCGCGTTTGCTTGCACGATGGACAGCGCGACCGCTGCTATCGCAGTGATCAGAAGCCCCATGCCCAACAGGTCCAAAGAGCGAGGCGTGGTCGGCTGGCAACCTTCTGTGAGTACTCTTGCGCCGCGCCACAGCGCGAAAGCGGCCAACGGGACATTCAAGTAGAACGCCCATCGCCACCCGGCCGAAGCGACCACAAAGGCCCCGAGACTGGGCCCAACCGCCGCCGCTAGACCACCCACCGCCCCCCAAAGGCTGATGGCAACAGCGCGCTTGTCCTGCGGGAATGCGGCAAGCACCAGAGACAACGAGGCAGGTGTCAGCAGAGCGGCGCCGACAGCCTGGATGACACGCGCGGCAACGAGCCAGCCGACATCAAAGGCCAGACCACAACCGACCGAGCCCAACAGGTACAACGAGATACCAGAAATGAATACTTTCTTGCGTCCGTGCCCATCGGCCAACCTTCCCGCCGGAACTAACAGTGCCGCATAGACCACCGTGTAAGCATTGAGTACCCACGAGACATCAGCCGCAGATGCCTCCGGGAAACCAGCGCGAAGCGCACTAAATGCCGCAAACAGCAAGGTGCCGTCCATCGATACGGCGAACATCGACAGGCTAACGACCCCGAATACCGCCCAGGGCGAGCCGCTCTTCAGGGATACGCTAGGCTCTTCTTGGCTGGTGCGTGCGGGGATCGACACGACGGTTCGGCTCTCATCGGGTGCTTCGAGGGGCTTTGAGTAGTCTTTCAGTGCGCCCCGGCGATGCGGTGCGCACCGGCTGGACGCGCTTGGGTCACGCCAGGCCGAAGGTCCGACGCAGACTTGCATCCACCGGCTTGAAGGGCATGAAGCGCCGAAGCTTGGCCAGTAGCGATGCTTGGCCTTTGGGTGTGCGCCGCATCTGCCAGCCACCCAGTACTGCTTCCATGATCGTGTCTGCCACCAAGGCCGCATCGGGCGCCTCAGTAGAGGCGCGACCGATAGCGTCGATTGCACGATCACGCTCCCGGTCGTACTCGGTCACTGTGCTCTGCACGAGCCGCGTGTTCGACTTGAAATTCGTGTTTGTAAAGGACGGCTGCACCAGCGTCACCCTGACCCCGAACTGCCGCAGTTCGTGATCCAGGCTCTCCGACAAACCCTCTACCGCATGCTTACTTGCGGAGTAGACGCCCATGTAGGGCGCCGGAAGAAATCCCAGCACGGAGCTTACGTTGAGGATTTTCCCAGAGCGCTGGGAGCGCATGTGAGGCAATACGGCGCGGATCACCCTCATCACGCCAAAGACATTCGTATCAAAGAGATCCTCGGCCTCATCAATGGACGTCTCCTCCACGGAGCCCACCAGATTCTGGCCAGCGCTGTTCACGAGGACATCGATCCTGCCTTCCTTCGAGATGATGCTAGCGACGGCGTGATCGACACTTGCCTGCACACGCACATCAAGCTGCACCAGCGTCACCCCTTTTACAGGCTCCGCGTGTTCAAGTTGACGTACGCTGCCGTACACCGTGAACCCCTCGTCTGCCAGGGCCCTGGCGCTTGCTCGTCCAATGCCGGATGAGACGCCAGTGACAAGAACGACTTTCTTCTTCATCTTCACTTCCTGCTCTAGTAGTTGATAACGCTTCAGTGCGCCGCATCCAACGCGGGCGAGGTTCTGTCAGCAGGTGAGACTGGCTTGATCTTGAACCAGATCGAATACATGGCCGGCAGGAAGACCAGCGTCAGGACAGTTCCTGCAAGAGTGCCGCCGATCAGGGTGTAGGCCAGCGTCCCCCAGAACACCGAGTGCGTCAGGGGAATGAAGGCCAAGATGGCGGCAAGCGCTGTCAGGATCACCGGACGCGCGCGCTGCACCGTTGCCTCGACCACGGCGTCAAACGAGCTCAATCCTTCCTGTTCGTTGTGATGAATCTGCCCGATCAGAATCAGCGTGTTTCGCATCAGGATTCCCGACAGCGCGATCAAGCCGACCAAAGCATTGATGCCGAATGGCTGCTGGAAGACGATCAGTGTGGGCACCACACCGATCAGGCCGAGCGGACTGGTGGCGAAGACCATGATCATCGCCGCGATCGAGCGCACCTGGAGGATGATGATGAGCAGGGTGAGCGCAATCATGATGGGGAAAAGCGGCAGCATTGCAGTTGTCGCCTTGCCCGCCTCCTCAATCGAACCCGCTTGCTCGATTCGGTAACCCGATGGCAGTTTCTCGATGACGGGCTTCAGCTCACCCAGTACCGCCGTGGAAACGTCGGGTGGCTGCAAACCCTCTGCGATATCACCGCGCACTGTGATGGTCGGCGTACGATCCCGGCGACGGAGGATGGGATCCTCCATGCGGATCTCCACGGCGCCCACCTGAGAGAGAGGTATCCGCTGCCCACCGGCTCCCACCAAAGTGAAGTCGGCGATCTTTGCTGGATCCAGGCGTGTGTCGCCCGCGGCACGACCGACCACCTGTACCGAGCGAATGTCCTCTCTCACTTCGGTAAGCGGGGCACCACTGAGCAGGAATTGCAACTGCAATCCCACGGAGCTGGAGGTCAAACCGACGGCGTTGAGACGATCCTGATCAAGCGCAAAGTGCAGCGTGGGAACCCGAGGACCCCAGTCGGTATTGACCGTTCGCATCATGTCGTTCTTGCGCATGATGCTTTCGACTTCGGCTGCGATTTCGCGAAGCTTATTGGGGTCTGGGCCCATGACACGGTAGGCCACAGGGAACGGTGAAGGAGGACCGAACACGATCTGAGTAACCCGCACCTGCGCTTCAGGGGCCAGCCCCTTCGCGATCGCCTCGCGCAGCCTGAACTTGAGCGCTTCTCGCTCCTTGTCATCGCCTGCCAGCACGACAATCTTGGCGAACGATGGGTCAGGCAGCTCCGGCGCCATCGCCAGGAAGAAGCGCGGAGCACCCTGCCCTATGTAGGCCGTGACGATGCGCGCCTCTTCCTGTTTGGCGAGCCATGCCTCGACTTTCGCCGCCGCAGCACTGGTCTGCTGGATGGATGTTCCGTAGGGCATCTGAACTTCGACCAGCACCTCAGGCCTGTCAGATGTGGGAAAGAACTGCTTCTTGACCGCGCCCATGCCAACAACGGCCAGCACGAACAGTCCCACCACCGCGCCGGCGACCAGCCACTTGCGAGCGATAACACGTGCCAGCAGCTCCCGGAAGCGGTTGTAGTTACGGGTGTTGTAAATGGCCTGATGTCCGCCTTCCACCTTCTTGATGTCCGGCAGCAGCTTTACACCGAGATAGGGGGTGAAGACGACCGCCACCACCCAGGACACGATGAGTGCGATGCCGACGATCCAGAACATGTTGCCGGTGTATTCGCCCGCGGTAGACCGCGCGAAACCGTTGGGCATGAAGCCGATGGCGGTGACCAGGGTGCCGGACAGCATGGGCGCGGCGGTGTGGCTCCAGGCGTAGGCGGAAGCCGCCACACGGCTATACCCCTCCTCCATCTTCACGACCATCATTTCGATGGCGATGATGGCGTCGTCCACCAGCAACCCCAACGCCAGGATAAGCGAGCCCAATGTGATGCGATCGAAGTTCTTGCCGGTGGCCGCCATGATCACGAACACGGCAGCCAGCGTTAGAGGTACCGCGGCAGCGACCACAATGCCCACGCGCCAGCCCATGCTGATGAAGCACACCAGCATCACCACAAGTAGGGCCACGAAGAACTTGACCATGAACTCATCGACTGCCGAGCTGATGTTCACGGCCTGATCGGTGACTTTGCTGAGCGAGACTCCCAACGGGAGCTGGGAATTTATCTTGCTGACTTCTGACTCCAAAGCCTTACCGAGATCCAGGCCGTTCCAGTCATCGCGCATGATTACGCCCAGCAAGAGCGCGGGCTCGCCGTTGTTACGAACGAGAAAGGTGGCCGGATCCTCGTAGCCACGCTCCACCGTAGCAACATCCGATAGTTTCAACGTACGCCCTTGAGCCACGATCGGTGTTTGGCGGATCTTCTCCAAACTGTCGAAGGCGCCCTCGACGCGGACCAAAACCTGCGGGCCGCGGGTCTCGATCGAGCCTGCGGGTGTGAGCACGTTCTGGCTATTGAGCGCGGCGAAGATCTCCTGGGGGCTTATGCCCACAGTGGCCAGTCGATCGTGGGAGAACGAGACGAAGATGCGCTCGGGCTGCTCGCCAATGATGTTGACCTTCTTGACCCCAGGCACGTGCAGCAGCTGTTGGCGCAGTGCCTCGGCGTCACGCACCAGCAACCGTTGCGGCTCGCCCTTCGCTTTGAGCGCGAAGAGTGCGAATGTCACATCGGCATATTCGTCATTGAGAATTGGCCCAATCACCCCAGCAGGCAGTCTCTTTGACTCGTCCCCGAGCTTCTTCCGGGCTTGATAGAACTCTTCCTGGACCTGCGAGGGCGGTGTGGCGTCGCGCAAGGACACCATCGTGAAGGCCAGCCCAGGACGGGTATAGGTCTCCGAGCGGTCATACCACCGGAGCTCCTGCAAGCGCTTCTCAAGCGGCTCGGCCACCAGATCCTGCATCTCCTGGGCGGTGGCGCCAGGCCAGGCGCTGACCACCGTCATCTGCTTGATCGTGAACGGCGGATCCTCAGCCCTGCCCAACTGGAAGAACGCAAGAATGCCCGCCGCTGAGATCAGGAACAGCAGGAAGACGGTGATCGAACGCTCTCGGACGGCAAGGGACGAAAGATTGAATCGCCCTTCGCTCATGGCTGTGCTCCAGCGTGCGCGGTCCGTTCGCTCATCGGAACGACCACCTGGCCGTTCTTAACGAGATGGGCGCCAATCGCCACGACCTGAGTGCCCGTGCGCAGATTGCCTTTGACCCGCGCCATCTCGGCCGTGATCTCCAGCACCTGGACCGGGCGCCAGACAGTTTTTGTCGGCTTGCCTTCCAGCACCCACACTCCCGTCCCTTTTCCGGGATCGAACAGTGCACCAATCGGTACCTGCAGCCCCTCTGTCGACGTCGCGCCGCTTTCGATGTCAACCGTGACAGTGGCTCCCAAGGGCGCATCTGCGAGCACCCCATCGAGGACATATCGCGCCTCGTAGGTACGCGTCAGAGGATCGGCAGCATCTGAGAGCTGTCGAAGCTTCGCGGGCACAGGACCTCTGCTGTCGCCATAGAGCATGGCGCGCCCTGTCGACCCCAATGCGGGCCGGAGCGTCTCTGGAAGATGGACGATGGCTTCCCGGTCTCCGGTGCGCGCCAGGCGAACGACAGGCTGGCCGGCGTTGACCACTTGTCCAGGCTCGGCGAGCGTCTCCATGACCACGCCGTCAGCGTCAGCCAGAAGCTCTGCGTACTGATTGGCGTTGTTGGCCACCTGGGCTTGAGCGCGTGCGGCAGCCAACTGTGCTCTTGCCGCGTCGGCAACCGCCTTGCTTTGATCGTAGGACGAGGCCGACACCGCGCCCGTGCCCACAAGGGTGCGGTAGCGCGCCTCATCGGCGATGGCTCGGGTGGCCTGTGCCTGCGCAGCCAGAACAGCTTGCTGCTGCGCTTGAGCAGCAAGCCGCAGATCCGACGGATCGATCCGCATCAGGACCTGGCCTCGCCGGACCGTCTGGCCAGCATCCACGAGCCGCTGGGACACCTTTCCTGAAACGCGAAAGCCCAGATCGCTCTGCACACGAGCAGCGACGGTGCCGGTAAACGACCGAGACCCGGTATCAGCTCCTTTCACGGTCGCCGTGCGAACCAAGGGCGCTTCGGTGCGAGGGTCTGCGCTGGACTGCCCTCCGCACGCGGCGAGAGCGACTGTCAGTACACCAATTAACGAATTATTAACAATCTTGAGCATATGTGTCCCGCCGGTCTGGCCTCGGCGGGCACTCTGCTCCTAGTGACCAATATAGTCAATAGTCACTACCGTTGGGTCTAGGGGGACAAACTTCGCAGCACCAAGCTGGAGAGACTCGCTGGCGCCTGCTCTGTGAATTCTAAGCTGTGCTGAAGCAGCAAGGGGTTCAGATAAGGGCGCAGAACCAGATAGATCGAATTGGTAGTCTCGTCCAGCGGCGTCTTGCGCTCGAACTCTCCGGAATCCCTGCCTTCCTGCAGGATTTGCTGCAGCAGCCCACGGACGCGCCCCTCGTAAGAAATGACCGATTGCCAACGCTCGCCGGCTGCTGACGCGGCGATCTCGTAGAGCTTGCGATCCTGGAAGAACAGCCTCTGACTGGCGTCTACCGAGGCTTTGAACATGCGCCTAAGCTTTTCCGCAGGCTGGTCGGCCTGCCGAACGGCTTGACTGACTTCCGCCTCGATCTGAGCCAGGCAGTTAGTGCAGATCATCTCGCCAATGGCCTGCTTGGACTCGAAAAACTTGTAGACGTAGGCCTTGGAGAAGCCGACGGCCTTTGCAAGATCCGAGACCGTCGTCTTCTCGTAGCCATAGCGACTGAAATGCTCTGTTGCCGCGGCGACAATCTGGTCGCGGATTTCATGCTCGACAGGGCCACGGGATGCGCTGGCAACGTTGGTAGAAGCGTTCATCGGCACAGCTTACCCCCCGGACAAAATGGTCGCAACGAATGACCAACATCGACATCCGTCACTGTTTATGGAACGATCAGGCCACCTCAACCAGGCGAGCTGCCGCTCTACAGGTCGGGGGTTCAAGCCCGCATCAGGACTGAGCGCCATATTTGCCACCCCGGTCGACCCGAGCCCGTTCCCAGAGCACAAGTGAAGCTTCCGTGCACTGTGAATTAGCGTCCAACGCAGAGGGTTGTGATTACCGCCCATCCCTACGCGGAGACATGTCAGACCAAGAATGGAGCAAAGCATTGAACGAACGTGGCAAACGGACCGCCGCAAGGCCCTTCTACCTTCCCCTAAAATCCTCGTCCCAGAAGCTGGTGTCGACAACGTACGCGCCCACGCGCTCCCGC
>NZ_LMGY01000002.1:135168-145564 GCF_001427585.1 Pseudoxanthomonas sp. Root630
CGACACAAGGAAATTCAGCCCTAAGTTCGATCATTTCTGGAGCAATGTCTGTGACAATCTCAAGGAGAAGAGAAATGCATCTGCCTACGCGAAATGGCGAGAGAAAAAAGTCCCCTGATCTATCCGTAGATAGGACTCCGGGACCAGCGACCATATTTCCTCTGCGTCTCACCGTTGAGTCAGCTCTAAGAAGGTTGATTTTGAAAGTGCCTTAGCGGGTCAGCGAATTCCTCGCGGACAATCCGCATCCAATCATGAACCTCCGGCCCTTCCTATCGTTGGCTTACGCCAACCACGGAAGCAGCCCGGATGTCAGTTATCACCCTCACCAAGCGGCTCGTCGCGACTGCCCAGTCCAAGGATCGCGCGTACGAGCTCAGGGACACGCAGATGCGCGGTCTCCTGCTACGGGTGCAGCCCAGCGGGCATAAAGCCTGGGTCGTCACCTGGGAGCACGGGAAGCGTCGCACCCTGGGGTCTGCTGGGCACCTGACCCTCGAGGAAGCACGGGGGATCTCCCGCAAGATCATCGCGGAGTACATCCAAATCGGGCTGCCCAGCATCGCCAAGCCCGCCGCCCGAAGATCACCCGCTCTGAACCATCCACAGCCGGGTTCATTTTGCGGGTTGACTAGCCTACCTATTGGTAGGTAGATTCCCCGCACCACATCACAGAGGACCGCTATGGGCATTTCACCGATCGGCTGGCTCCACACACTGGGAAGCCTCCCTGCCATCCCGCTTGCGGTCTACATGCTGCTCAAGCACGGACGGATCGTTCCCGAGACCAACGCCGGGCGCGCCTACTTCTGGTTCATGCTGGTGGGCGTGCTCACGGTCTATCCCATCGCGCATCAGCCGGTGAGCTCCATCGTCGCGACAATCACCCTGGCGTTCCTCTTGGTCGGGTACGGCATCGCGCTGTGGCGCCCAGCCAAGCGACTGTGGACGTACCTCCAGACGATTTCGCTGAGCATCACCGTGTTCCTGCTGATGGTGCCCACGGTGAGTGAGAGCCTGCGCAGGCTTCCCGTCGGCGATCCGCTGGTGACAGACTTGAAGGACCCGCTGCTGCTGGGTGTCCAGGGCGCTCTGTTCCTGGCGCTGATCGTCGGCATCCCACTGCAGGTACGAGCGCTGTACAAGCAGCGCGCCCTTCGAGACCAGGTAGCCCGTTGATGTCGTCCGCAGAAGCCCAGCCCCCGTATTCACCGAAGGCCCAGGAGATCATCCAGCGGACCAACGAGCTGCTGGCTGCGGGTGGGTACAACGGCTTCAGCTATGCCGACATCGCCGAACTGGTCGATGTCAGGAAGGCCAGCATCCATCACCATTTCCCGGCCAAGGTGGACCTGGTCAAGGCAACCGTCGCGCAACACCGGCACGCGATGCGGCAAGGCCTGCAGTCGCTCCAGCAATCGATTCCCGATCCCTACGCGCGACTGGTCGCCTACAGCCGCTATTGGGCCGACTGCATCCAGGAGTCGAATCCTCCCATCTGCATCTGCGCACTTCTCGCCGCCGAACTGCCGAGCATCCCGGCAGAGGTCGCCGAAGAGGTCACCGGTCACTTCAATGACCTGCAGACCTGGCTCGCACAGACCATGACAGAGGGCGCGACGAAGGGCGTGATGCACCTGACCGAAACGCCCTCTGAAGAAGCGGCGATGTTCATGGCATCGATCCACGGCGCGATGCTCTCGGCACGAGCTACCGGCAACGCGCTGCTGTTCTGGCAGATCGCGAGGCTGACGACGGACCGCCTGAGGGCCGACTGACGCCCCGGGCGCCCTCGCGACGTCGGCTTCCCGGCTACAAACTGCGTGTCGGCCTTGCGACCTCTGGAATACAGGTGCTCGTCTGCGTTCCCGCTCACTTGCTCGTGATCCTGCGCGTACGTACTAGACTATCTCCATCACCGCCAGGCCAAGGATCGCGCCATGCCGTACTGGAATGCCCTTCGTTCCATCCGCCGATCGGCATCCCTCCGCCTGGTTGCGCTCTGCCTGGCTCTGCCTGCCGTTCCTGCGATGGCGCAGACCGAACTGCCTGGCGTGGTCGTCACCGCAAAGCCGCATACCACGGTGCGCGGCGGCTACGAGGTGTCAGGCGACTTCAAAGTCGACCCGCGGATGCCGTACGTCGTCTTCGCAGCGCAGCCTCTGGTCGCCGGCGACATCCTGAAGGTGCAGCCGATCCACCTCGGTGATGATGCCTATCTGGTACTTCAGGAATGCGCCTCCCCCGATTGCAGCCTGGCGCGCGTCGTGCGCGTCTGGAGCCCACTGGGCTCGACGGCGCATGGCGGCAAAGAGGACCAGGTACGGATCCAGCACGAGAACAAGTACTTCCTCTGGCTGAAAAAACTTCCGGGCTTCTTCTCGCCACCCTGCTTCGGCTGCAGCACCCACTACGGTTCGTTCAAGTACGAGAGCCCACCCCTGGTACTCGTGCCGACCGGGACCCTGGCCGCGTATGCAGGCAAGCGTCTGGAATTGCCCGAGTACGTCGACCCGATCCCGGTCGAATCGCACCGTCACGACGGCACTTATTTCCACGTGACGTATGCCGGCGGTACCCGCATCCGCGTGCAGCGCTTGCGTGCCGTGGCCGATCAGCGCGACGAGGCACAGGAAGCCGGTTCGACCGGTGGCCAGCCGTGAGCATGCTGCGGAGAGGATGAAACACGCAGCGGCGGCTGCGACACTGGCAGCCCCACGTCGTGGAACACGGACATGCAGGGCCTCAACAACCTCCTCCTCAACACCGACAGCTACAAAGCCAGCCACTGGCTGCAATATCCACCGGACACCGACGCCACGTTCTTCTACGTGGAGTCGCGCGGCGGCATCCACGACCGCACCGTGTTCTTCGGCCTGCAGGCCATCCTGAAGGAGTACCTGGCCAAGCCGGTGACGCATGCCGACGTGGACGAGGCGCGCGATGTCTTCGCCGCGCATGGCGAGCCCTTCAACGAAGCTGGCTGGCGCGACATCGTCGATCGCCACGGCGGTTACCTGCCGATCCGCATTCGCGCGGTGCCGGAAGGCAGCGTGGTGCCGACGCACGAAGCGCTGATGACGATCGAGTCGACGGACCCTCACGCGTTCTGGGTGCCGTCCTATCTCGAGACGATGCTGCTGCGTATCTGGTATCCCATCACCGTGGCGACGATCAGCTGGCATGCCAAGCAGACGATCCGCCAGTTCCTGGAGCGCACCAGCGACGATCCCGCGGGCCAGTTGCCCTTCAAGCTGCACGACTTCGGCGCCCGCGGCGTATCCAGCCTGGAGTCCGCCGCCATCGGCGGCGCCGCGCACCTGGTCAACTTCCTGGGCACCGACACCGTGTCGGGCCTGATGCTGGCGAAGGCGCATTACCACGAGCCGATGGCGGGCTATTCGATCCCCGCCGCCGAGCACAGCACCATCACCAGCTGGGGGCGCAACAACGAGGTCGAGGCGTATCGCAACATGCTGCGGCAGTTCGCCAAACCCGGCTCGATCGTCGCGGTGGTGTCGGACAGCTACGACATCTTCCATGCCATCCGCGAGCATTGGGGCACGACGCTGAAGCAGGAGGTCATCGATTCCGGCGCCACCGTCGTCATCCGTCCCGACTCGGGCGATCCGGTCGCCGTCGTCCACCAGTGCCTGGACCTGCTGGACGACGCTTTCGGCCATACCGTCAACGGCAAGGGTTACAAGGTGTTGAACCACGTGCGGGTGATCCAGGGCGATGGCATCAACCCCACCAGCATCCGCGCCATCCTCGAACGCATCACCAGCGCCGGCTACGCCACCGACAACCTCGCCTTCGGCATGGGCGGCGCGCTGCTGCAGCGGCTGGACCGCGACACCCAGAAGTTCGCGTTGAAGTGCTCCGCCGCGCGCGTGGCCGGCGAATGGATCGACGTGTACAAGGACCCGGTCACCGACAAGGGCAAGCAGAGCAAGCGCGGCCGCATGACGCTGTTGCGGCATCGCGAGTACGGCGGCTTCCGCACGGTGCCGGTGCCGGCGACGGCCGCATCGCTCGATGACGTGGAAAAGCCCGCGGGCTACGACGACGCGATGGTCACCGTGTGGGAAGACGGACGCCTGGTGCGCGACTGGACCTTCGCAGAGATCCGCGCGCGCGCGGAGGCGGCGCGGCTGTAGGCGTCGCGTACCCTCTTCACCAGAACACGGCGTACAGCGCGGTGAGGATCGCCAGCACCGCGACCGCGCCGACGTTGAACGCGCCGCCCGTGCGGTAGTCGACATCGCGCGTCTGGATGATGTCCTTTTCCGGCGCATGCGGCGTCGCCAGCGACACGACGACGGCCAGTGCCAGCGCCAGCAGGAACACCAGGCCGACGCGGTCGATGAAGGGCAGCGCCGGCCACGCCAGCTTCAGCACGATGGACAGCGCGAACGAACCGATCGCCGCCGCCAGCGCGCCGGCCTCGTTGGCGCGCTTCCAGAACAGGCCCAGGACGAAGATCACCACGATGCCCGGGGTGAAGAAGCCGGTGTATTCCTGGATGTACTGGAACGCCTGGTCGAAGCTGCCGAGGAGCGGTTTGGCCGCGAGGATGCCGAGCACGACGGTCACGACCGCGGCGATGCGGCCCACGCGCACCAGCGTGGCCTCGCTGTGCTGGCGTTTGCCCTTGGCGTAGAAATCCAGGGTGAAGATCGTCGCCACCGAATTGATCTTCGAGGCCAGCGACGCGACGATCGCCGCCACCAGCGCGGCGAACACCAGGCCGAGGATGCCGGTAGGCAGCAGGCGCATCATCGTCGGATAGGCCTGGTCGGGCTTGTCCAGGCCCGGCGCCAGCATCACTGCGGCGATGCCGGGCAGCACGACGATCACCGGCATCAGCAGTTTGAGGAAGGCGGCGAACAGCACGCCCTTCTGCGCCTCGCCGATGTCCTTCGCGGCGAGCGCGCGCTGGATGATGTACTGGTTGAAGCCCCAGTAGCTGATGTTCATGATCCACATGCCGCCGATCAGCACGCAGAGGCCCGGCAGGTCCTTGTAGAACGGGTTGTCCTTGTCGAGGATCATCTCGAAGTGGCCCGGCTGCGCGGCCCAGAGCTTGTGGAAGCCGGCGACGACACCGGCGCCCTCGCCCAGTTCGTTGAGCGTGAGGCCCGCGACCAGCAGGCCGCCCAGCACCAGCAGCGATACCTGCACGATGTCGGTCAACGCGACCGCCTTCAACCCGCCATAGAGCTGGTACAGCAGCGCGAACACGCCGATCAGCACCACCGCCAGCATCTGGTCCATGCCGGTGACCTGCGACACCGCGATGGCGCCCAGCCACAGGATCGAGGTGACGTTGACGAACACGTACAGCCCCAGCCAGAACACGGCCATCAGGGTGCGGATGCGCGTGCCGTACCGTTGTTCGAGGAATTGCGGCATCGTGTAGATGCCGTTGCGTAGGAACACCGGCAGGAACCACTTGCCGACGATCAGCAGCGTGGCCGCCGCCATCCATTCGTACGACGCGATGGCCAGGCCGATGGCGTAGCCCGAGCCGGACATGCCGATGATCTGCTCGGCGGAGATGTTGGCCGCGATCAGCGACGCGCCGATGGCCCACCACGGCAGCGACTTGCTGGCGAGGAAGTAGTCCTTCGCATCCTTGGTGTGCCCGGCCTTCTCGCGCGAGACCCATTGCGCGAGCACGAAGATGCCGGCCAGGTAGGCCAGCACGATGGCGATATCCAGTCCCGACAGTGTCATCCCGCTCCCCTTCCCCGTTCGTTTGCCATTGCAGGCGATCCGGACGCCCGCGCGCCCGGATCACCCATTGCGGTCAGCGTGCGCAATCCACGGTCTGTTCCGCTTGGTCCAGCGCACCCAGCGCCACGCGCGATACAGAAATCGTCATCGTCCCGGCGGTGCCGACGGACCACGGACGATCCAGCTTGGCGACATCCGCACCCGCCTTGGCCAGGCACTTCAGGGGCACGCCGACACGCGTCCACTGGCCGGCGGGCAGTTTCACCAGCGTCGGTGCGAGCGCCACGCGCGCGGTGCATCCGGTGCCGCAGCCGACCGACAACCAGGCGTCGCCGCTGGGCGCGGCATCCACGCGCAGCGTGGTCAGCAGCATCACGTCGCCGTTGCTTTCGCGCTGCAGGTCGAGCGCCGTGTGCGACTGCAACGCCGCGACCGCTTCGCCCTTGCCCGACCAGGCCAGACGGCGCGCGTCTTCCTGCGCCAGATGGTCCACGCCGGTGACCTTCAACCGCTCGCCGTCGAGCGCCTCCGGCACCTTGGTGACCGTCACGCCCTGCCCATCCGCGGTTTCGAGCCGCAACGCCATGCCGGAACCGGCATCGCCGCGCGCGAAGAACACGCCGGTCGCGCCTTCGTCGCCGCTCACGCCGGAGTCTTCCGGCAATACAGCCAGGTCGCCCTTGTCGGCGTAGGTCAGGCCGAAGCCGAACGCGAACAGCGGGTCGTAGCCTTCCTGCCCCACGTTGTTGGCGTACTGCGTGGCCGTGCGCGGCCAGCTGAAGCTCAGCTTGCCCTTGAAGTCGTGCTGCACACCGCCATCGGCCTTGCGCAGCAGCACGTCGGCGATGCCCGCGCCTTCCGAACCCGGCAGCCAGGCGGCCACGAACGCATCGGCCGCGTTGATCTCGCGGTTCATCCACAGCGGGCGCCCGCTCAGGAACACCGCGACCACCGGAATGCCCTCGGCCTTCAGCCGCTTGATCAACGCCAGGTCGGCGTCATCGCCCGGCTTGTAGAGCAGCGTCTGCAGGTCACCCTGGAACTCCGCGTACGGGTTCTCGCCGAACACGACCACCGCGACGTCGGGCTTCTGCGTGTACTTGCCGTCGATGGCGAGGATGGCTTCACCGCCCGCCGCCTTCGCCTGCTGCGCGATGCCTTCGTAGATCGAGTCCGCGTTCGGGAAATCCTTGCGCGTGGTGCCCGTGCCCTGCCAGTTGAGCGTCCAGCCGCCGGCCTGCTTGCCGACATCGTTCGCGCCGTCACCGGCGACCAGGATGCGCTGCTTCGGCGCCAGCGGCAGCACGCCACCGGCGTTCTTCAGCAGCACCAGCGATTCGCGCACGGCCTGGCGTGCGACGTCGCGG
This sequence comes from Pseudoxanthomonas sp. Root630, assembly GCF_001427585.1. Lineage (GTDB taxonomy): Bacteria > Pseudomonadota > Gammaproteobacteria > Xanthomonadales > Xanthomonadaceae > Pseudoxanthomonas_A. Next base: position 142,275 of record NZ_LMGY01000002.1, read on the forward strand.
TGCTCCGCCGAACCGAGCAGTGCGAACTGCCCACCCACCGCGCGCGTCGAGGGCTTGCCCGCCTCGAACAGGCCCAGGCGGAACTTCACCCGCAGGATGCGACGCACCGCGTCATCCAACCGCGCCTGGCTGATCGTGCCGGCCTTCACCGCCGCCAGCGTGGTCTCGTAGAAGCCCTTCCAGCTGTCCGACGCCATCGCCATGTCGAGGCCGGCGTTGATCGTGGCCGGGCAATCGGTGTTGGTGCAGCCCTTCACCTGGCCGTGGCCGTTCCAGTCGCCGACCACGAATCCGCCGAAGTGCATGCGGCCCTTCAGCGCGTCGGTCAGGTACGGCTTGTGGCCGTGCATCTTCTCGCCGTTGACGCTGTTGAACGACGCCATCACCGTCTGCGCGCCGGCCGCGATCGCCGGCGGATAGCCGGCGCCATGGATGCGCACCAGGTCGGCTTCGCTGATCTTCGTATCGCCCTGGTCCTTGCCGTTCGTGGTGCCGCCGTCGCCGAGGAAGTGCTTCACCGAGGCGATCACGTGGCGGCCGTCGAGGAAGCCCGGCGTGCCGACCTTGCCCTGCAGGCCCTCGACCATCGCACCCGCATAGCTGGCCACGATCTCGGGCGATTCCGAATAGCCTTCGTACGAACGGCCCCAGCGGTCGTCCTGCGGCACCGCCACGGTCGGGGCGAACGCCCACTCCATGCCGGTGGTGCGCGTCTCCAGCGCGGTGACCTCGCCGATCCGGCGCAGCAGATCCGGATTGCGCGTCGCACCCAGGCCGATGTTGTGCGGGAACAGCGTGGCGCCGACGATGTTGCTCTGCCCGTGCACGGCATCGATGCCGAAGATCACCGGGATCGCCTTGCCACCCTGCGACGTGTCCATCGAGGCTTCGTAGAAGGCATCGGCCAGCGCCAGCCACTCGGCCGGCGACGCGTCGTAGCGCCCGCCGGGATCGGAGTTGCCGCCGGCGAGGATCGAGCCGAGCCGGTACTTGCGCACGTCGTCCGGCGTGATGCTGGCGATGTCGCCCTGCACCAACTGGCCGACTTTTTCTTCCACCGTCATCGTGGCCATCACGTCGGTGATGCGCTTCTCGAGTGCGGTGTCCTCGGCCAGCGGCCAGGCGACCTGCGGCCACGGATTGGCATCGGCGGCGGTCGCGGGCGCGGCCGCCTTGTCGTCGCCCTTGCAGGCGACCAGCGCCAGCACCAGCGCGGCCAACAGCGCGCCGTGGCGCATGCGCAGGGGATTCCTGTTCGTCATCGTCTTCATCCTTCCATCTGCTCCAGTTCCTTGCCTTTGGTCTCGTGGATGAACCGCCGGACCAGGAAGAAGCTGATCACGGCGCAGACCCCGTAGAAAGTGTAGCTGGCGGCCAGGCCCAGGCCCGATGCCATCAGCGGGAAACTCTGCGCGATGAGGTAGTTGGCGAACCATTGGGCAAACCCGCACACGGCCAGCGCCGAGCCGCGGATCTGGTTGGGGAACATCTCGCCCAGCATCACCCACATCACCGGGCCCCAGGACACATTGAAGAAGATCACGTAGAGATTGGCGGCCACCACCGCGACCACGCCCATCTGCTGGGACAGCACCAGCGTGCCTGCCGCGTCCAGCGTGCCTTGGCTGAAGGCATAGACCATCACGAACAGGGTGACGGCCATGCCTGCGGAACCGATCAGCAGCAGGGGCTTGCGGCCGATCTTGTCGATCAGCGCGATGGTGACGAAACAGGCCGCGATCGACACCGCGCCCGAGCCGATATTGATCAGCAGCGCGTCGCTCTCGGTGAAGCCGGCCAGCTGCCAGAGCGTCGCTCCGTAGTAGAAGATCACGTTGATGCCGACCAGTTGCTGGAACACCGCCAGCAACAGGCCGGCCCAGACGATGGCGCGGATGCCGAGGAAGCCGCGGCCACCTTTCGGGGTGAGGACATCGCTCAGGCGCGGCCGATGGTCGACGGAAAAGCTGGCTTGGATCTCGGCCATCTTCGTGGACGCCTCGGTAGGCCCCAACAGGCGGGTGAGCACCGCGTTGGCGTCCGCGAGGCGCCCCTTGGACACCAGGTAGCGGGGGCTTTCCGGAATGAAGAACAGGGTGACCAGGAACACCGCGGCCGGGACCGCCTGCATCAGGTACATCCAGCGCCACGCCTCGATCCCGCCCCAGAACGCCTCCGTGGAGCTGCCTGCTGCCGCAGCGAGGTAGTAGTTGACCAGGAAGGCCAGTGTCAGGCCGGTGATGATCATGATCTGCTGCGCCGTGGTCATGCGGCCGCGGATGCTGGCCGGCACGACTTCGGAGATGTAGGCGGGCGAGAGCACCGAGGCGGCCCCGACGGCCATGCCGCCCAGGATGCGCGCCATCACGAAGATGCCCTGGCTATGCGCAAACCCCTGGATCAGCGCGCCGACCAGGAACAGGATGGCCGCCAGCCGCATCACGTTGCGACGCCCCATGCGATCGGCCAGGGTGCCGGCGAAGAAGGCGCCGACGAAGCAGCCGATCAACAACGAGCCGACGGTGAAGCCCAAGCCGGCGTCGTCCAGGGCGAATGCGCTCTTGAGGCCGGGCTGGGTGCCGTTTACCGCACCGCTGTCGTAACCGAAAAGCAGTCCGCCGATGGTGGCGACGCAGCTGATCAAGATGATCAGACCGGTGTTGTGGCCACCGGCAGATGGTGTTGCTGGCACGCTGGACATGCTGTTCCCTCCCAGGAATGGTGATCGCCGCGCTCAGCGCAGCAGATACTGGTTGAGCAGGTTTTCGTAACGCTCCTGCTTGCCGCTGGTCTGCCTGGGCTCGCCCTGCGCGGCGGCCAGCGCCGCCAGATCGGCCAGGCCCAACGCACCGGTCTCGAAATCCTTGCCCTTGCCGCTGTCGAAGCTGGCGTAGCGCTCCTTGCGCCATTGCTCCCACGGCGACTCGGTCAGCAGCGCGTGCGCTACTTCCAGCCCGCGCGCGAACGCATCCATGCCGCCGATGTGGGCGATGAACAGGTCTTCCAGGTCGGTCGATTCGCGACGCACCTTGGCATCGAAGTTCAACCCGCCTTCCAGCCCGCCCTGGCGCAGCACCACCAGCATCGCGCCGACGGTGTCGTACAGATCGGTGGGGAACTGGTCGGTGTCCCAGCCGTTCTGCGCGTTGCCGCGGTTGGCATCGATGCTGCCCAGCAGCCCGTGGTCGGACGCCACCTGCAGGTCGTGCTCGAAGGTATGGCCCGAGAGCGTGGCGTGGTTGGCCTCGATGTTGAGCTTGAAGTCCTTCTCCAGCCCATGCTCCTTCAGG
>NZ_LMGY01000003.1 GCF_001427585.1 Pseudoxanthomonas sp. Root630
AACCACGCTCGCTGACCTGCTTGACCGCCTCGGCCTTGAACTCGTCTGTGAATCGCTTGCTCGCCATAGATCCTCCGATCCTCAAAAGACACTATCAGGTGTCTACGGAATCGGGGGCGTACCACAGGGTGGCGGCGGCACTGATCGTTGACCCTCGCGTCGCCCATCGTTATCGTCCGTGCAGGGGAACCAAGGACTGGACCATATGAAGAATGCCGTGTGGGCTGCAGCGGGGCTCCTCGCGTCCGTTTTCGTGTGGAGGTTGATAGATCAAGGCTCGCCCTACGGGGGGGAGCGCACGCACCTGGTCTCCGCGACGACGAGAATCGCCACGTCGCGGAACAGCGGCACTCTCGGCCACAGTGCCTCCAGGGCGATATCGCAGGCAGTCGCCCAGGCCGATTCGACCGCACTGGTTAGCCAACTCGCAGCACTGCGTTTCGGTACGCTCCTGGAAACGGTGGCCGTCGGCGATGTGACCGGCGACGGGCGCGACGACATCGTGGCCACCACGGGTTACACGCCCAATGCGCGTCCGAGCTCGGACGATTTCACGCTATGGGTCATCGTGCAGCAAGCGGACGGCACGCTGGCTGCACCTTTGCGGCATCCCATCCCTGGCCAGACGATCTACGACACGGCGTCTAGGAGCCTTGCTCTGGTCGACCTGGATCTCGATGGTGTGCGTGAGGTCATGCTCGGGCACGGTTCCTCCGCGGGGTACGGGATATCGGTCTTCGAGGGAGCCGCCTCGGGTCAGCTCGTCCAGCGCGGCCTGACGGTCGTCGCGGAGGACGTGACGGTGATGGTCGCACTGGATCTCGATCGCGATGAGTACAAGGATCTAGCCACGTTCGATGGCACCAAGATCAGGACGTACTTGGGCGATGGGCGGGGCGGACTGGAACTGCTGACGACCATTGATAGTGTGGTCGCCGGGCCTGGGCCGATCGCCGACATGGCGGCGGGAGACTACAACGGCGATGGGTTGACCGACATCGCGCTGTACAACGGTTACGACATCGTATCGGTGTACAAGTTGATCGAAACCGGATCCTTCGCCCTGTGGCACAGCTCCCTTCCGGCCTATCCCCACCAGCGTTTCTCCGCCCTCACGGCCATCGACATCCACCAGGACGATGACGATGACCTGCTCATCATGACGGCCGGCTTGCCGCGGTCAACGGCAACGGCCAAGTTTGCGATGTACCACCATCAGAACAACGCCATGGTGCCGGCACCACGTTGGGGAGCGCACTACCATGCGAGTGCCGTGATGGGCGTGGACATGGATGGCGATGGTCGCCAGGACTTGCTCAGCGTGCGGACGCCCCTGGACCGAACGGCGACCCTGAGCTACATGCGTCAACGCGGGGATGGAAGCCTGGAGCCGGAGCTGGAGTTTCCGCTCACCGGCGTGCACTCGGGAGGCCCGCGTAGTCTGGCTGCCGGCGACTTCACGGGCGATGGCTGCAAGGATGCCGCGGTTGCGAGCGAATACAGCCTCGTACTGTTCGCGGGCAATTGTCCAAGACCGCGGATCATGAGCTCGCCCTTGCCGCCGCGGCTGGTGGTGCCACAACCCACTTCATCCAGCCCGGCGAACATTGTTCGCCCGTTCGAGGTGATAGACGCGCGCGGGTCACCGCAGCCCCTGCGGCGTGCTGCGGCTCGGCGAGATTGACGGTGAAGAAGCAGGCGCCGCCGGGGACGGAGATACGGCGGTGATGGGTCACCGTTGGCCTCTGACATTGAGTCGATGGTGAGACCGGTTTCGCCGTTGAAACGGTTTCGCTCAACCCATCCTACCCCCTCCTGCGCCGCTACATGCTGCCGCCTCCGGACTAGCGTATGCTCAGCTCACTCAACGGAAAGGGGAATTCCATGCGCAAGACCGCACTGTTCCTGGCATTGATGCTCACCGCCGGTACTGCCTTCGCAGATACCTACGCCTTCGGCAATCGCGTTGTCAGCAGCGGCGACAGCATCGGCAGGCTTGTCGAGATCGCCGGCAGGCCCGACATCGTGACGCCGCGGGAGAACCGGTACGGCGCCCGTGAAGGTGAAACCTGGACCTACTTCCGCGACGGCAAGACCCTCGTCTTCACCATCGATACCAACGGCAAGATCCTGAGCATCTCCGAATCTCGCTGATCGAGGAAAGCTGCGTAGCGAGTACGGTCAACGCCACCCCGAGGGCGCGTCGCGTGTCGCCCGACGCGCATTCCCGGGCGTGCCTTGCCTCGGGCTTGGCGGGTGGAAGATGGATGGAGCGGCTCGCCGTTCGGCGCGGCCTTGTCCGGCGTTCGATCCTTACGACCATCCGCTAACGCCTGCCACCGCAGCCGCCCGCTAGACTGCGGCATCGCCTGACCGGATGCCGCTGCGCATGAAGCTGACCCCCACACCCGTCACCGCCGCCATCGCCGGCCTGTTTGCCGGCATCGTGATGCCATTGATCTGGCCGAAGCTGGGCGACGAGACGATGTACTGGGTGTTCGCGTTCCTGCTGGTGATCGCGCTGCCGATGCACGTGCTGGTCGTGGGCATCAGCCCGACCCGCGATGCGGCGGGCAGGGGAGGCATCGACGCCGCCGTGCTCAAGCGCGTGGCCATCTGGCTTGCTGCCGGCATCGCCGCCGTCGCACTGATGAAGATCGTCGCGACCTGACAGCACCGCGCGCGGATCGCGCGCCGACGGCACGCAGCGTCCTGACGGCGAACCCACCCCCCGACTGGACGATGGGCTGCGTGTCTGCCTATCATCCTTCCGCCTGATTACGCACGCATACGCAAAGGGCCCCTTGCACTCGAGGAGCCGGCCATGCGTGGGCACACCCCCGTTTCGACACACCCGGCGCCGCAGAGCGCCGACGGCCTCGTGCATTGGCGCAGGCTGACCCGGCGGGGCAACGCCGCCTTCGCCGCCGACCGGCTGGACCTGGCCACCCGCGATTACGCCCGCGCCCTGCAACTGGCCACCGCCCTGGTGGCCGGCCCCGCACTGGCCGCCTCGGCCGACGACTGCCTCGCCGCGCTCGTGGTGGCCCACCACAACCTGTCCGATACCTACGAACGCCGTGGCGATGACGCCGCCGCACTCGACCACCTGTGCGATGCGCACGATGCCCTGATGCGCATCGCCAGCGAGGCCGGCACGCGCGACGACATCCGCCTGCACGCCGTCCGCCACCTGACCGAAGCCCGTATCGCCCTGCTGCGCTGGCAGGCCGTGCATGGCGCCTGCGCGCGCACCGCGGCTTCGCTGCGCGCGAGCGCGACCGTCGCCTTCCCGCCGTTCGACGGCGCCCGCCACTGACGCCTGCCTATCCCCCGGAGACCCGACCATGCCGTACACGCTGCCCTCCCTCCCGTATGCCTACGACGCGCTGGAACCGCACATCGATGCGCAGACCATGGAGATCCACCACGGCAAGCACCACCAGACCTACATCAACAACCTCAACGCCGCGGTCAAGGACACGCCGTACGACGGGACGCCGGTCGAAGACCTGATCGCCGACCTGTCCAGGTTGCCCGCCGCCCTGCAATTGCCGGTGCGCAACAACGGCGGCGGACATGCCAACCACAGCCTGTTCTGGACGGTGATGGCGCCGGCCGGCGAGGGCGGTGGCGGTGCGCCGACGGGCGCATTGGCCGAGGCGATCGACAAGGACCTCGGCGGCCTCGACGCCTTCAAGGAGGCCTTCACCAAGGCCGCACTGACGCGCTTCGGCAGCGGCTGGGCGTGGCTGGTGGTAGGCAGCGACGGTCGCCTGTCGGTGGAGAGCAGCGGCAACCAGGACAGCCCGCTGATGGCCGGCATCGGTTCGGGCGGCACGCCGATCCTTGGCCTGGACGTGTGGGAACACGCCTACTACCTGAAGTACCAGAACCGTCGCCCCGACTACATCGCCGCGTTCTACAACGTGGTGCGCTGGGACGAAGTGGCGAGGCGTCATGCCGAAGCCGGACGCTGATACGGGCGCGCCGCTGGGCGGCATCAAAGCGCCGCTGCCGCTGCGCGCACGCGACCTGCGGCGCGCGTTCGGCCTGGCCATCCTCATGCTCGGCGTCGTGGCGCTGGGCTGGAACTTCTGGCAGTTCGTCGACAGCTCGCCGGTGATCCGCGATGCCTTCATGGGCGGCTCGGTCGCGGCGGTGGCCACGGCATTGGGCGCGATGCCCGTGCTGTTCTCCCAGCGCCTGTCCGATCGCACGCAGGACACCCTGCTCGGCTTCGGTGCCGGCGTGATGCTGGCCGCGTGTGCCTTCTCCCTGATCATCCCCGGACTGGCGGCCGCGCAGGGCATGCCGATGTTCGGCGGTGGGGAGGCCGCGGCCAGCGGGGTGATCGGATTGGCGCTGCTGCTGGGCGGCGGCGTGATGATGGCGCTCGACCGCCTGCTGCCGCACGAGCACTTCATCAAGGGACGCGAAGGGCAGACCTCGGAGAAGCTGCGGCGTACCTGGCTGTTCGTGTTCGCGATCGCGCTGCACAACCTGCCCGAAGGCCTGGCCATCGGCGTGGGCTACGCCGGCAACGAAGGCGTGGCGCGCGCGAATGCACTGGCCATCGGCATCGCGTTGCAGGACGTGCCGGAAGGGTTGGTAGTGGCGGTCGCGTTGCTGTCGGCTGGCTACCGCCGCTGGCTGTCGGTGTTCATCGGCGCGGCGAGCGGCCTGGTCGAGCCACTGGGTGCGGTGCTCGGCGCCTCGGTGGCCGCGCATTCGCAGGTCATGCTGCCGTGGGGCCTCGGCTTCGCTGCCGGCGCCATGCTGTTCGTCATCAGCCACGAGATCATCCCCGAGTCCCACCGCAAGGGCCACGAGAGCTTCGCCACCACTGGCCTGATGATCGGCTTCGTGATGATGATGGTGCTGGATACGGCACTGGGATGAGGTGGGGTGCGTGCCGATCCTCCTGCATCCGCGTCGGCATTCCCGGTCCATGACTTCCGGCGCTTAAGCCGTCATGCCCGGCCCGTATGATCCGCCTCATACAGGAGGGGTCATGCATCGATTGCTCGGAGTTTGCCTGCTCGCCCTGCTGCCGTTCGCCGCGGTTGCGACGGACAGCGGCCATCCCATTCCCGCCCGCGCCGCGCTGGACGCCGAGGTTGCCGCCGCGATGACGGCCGCGCAAGCCAACGGCCTGGCCATTGCCGTGATCGACGCCGGCAAGGTGGTACACGTGGCTGCCTACGGTCAGCGCAACGCCAAGGGCGATCCGCTGGAGACGGCGACCGTCATGTACGGCGCTTCGCTGACCAAGGCCGTGTTCGCTTACACCGCCCTGCAGTGGGTGGACGAGGGCAAGCTCGACCTCGATCGGCCCATCGGCGAGTACTTCGACAAGCCGCTGACCGACTATCCCGCCGAGGAGGGCTACGGTCCCTGGCCGGACCTGGCCGGCGATCCGCGCTGGAAGACGATCACCGCCCGCATGCTGCTGACCCACAGCAGCGGCTTCGCCAACTTCGCTTTCCTCGAACCCGACGAAAAGCTGCGCATCCACTTCACCCCCGGCACGCGCTACGCCTATTCGGGCGAAGGGCTGATCCTGCTGCAGTACGCGATCGAGCGCGGGTTGGGGCTGGACCTGGGCGCGGAAATGCAGCGTCGTGTGTTCGACCGCTTCGGTATGCCGAACACCGGCATGATCTGGCGTCCGGACTTCGCCGCCAATCTCGCCGATGGCTGGAAGGAAGACGGCACCGTCGAACCGCACGACGAGCGCGGCCGTGTGCGTGCCGCCGGTTCGATGGACACCACCATCGCCGACCTGGCGAACTTCGCTGCGGCGCTCATCCGCGGCGAAGGCCTGTCGCCGGCCAGTGCCGCGGCGATGGTCACCGCGCAGTTGCCGATCACCACCGCCTCGCAGTTCCCCACGCTGCAGGACGAACTACCACCGGCGCAGCGCCGCAAGGACCTGGCCGCGGGCCTGGGCGTGGTGGTGTTCGACGGCCCGCAGGGTGCGGGCTTCTACAAGGGCGGCCACAGCGACTCCACCGGCAATACCTGGGTCTGCGTGCAGCAGCGCAAGCGCTGCGTGGTGATCCTGGGCAACGACGTGCGCGCCGAACGCGCCTTTCCGCGGCTGGTCGCCTTCGTGCTGGGCGAAACCGGTGTCCCTTGGACGTGGGAATACGGCAACAAGCCGTTCGTTCCCTGAAAGACGGGCGTGCGTCGTCGGTGAAGCGGAACCCCCCGCGGCTCGGGTAAAGTGCGCACCGAATCGCCGCGTTGTTTCCCCACGAGGAAACGGCGCCCTGGGGGAGGGCAGGCGAGGCGTTCTTCCATCGTGTCGGCGGTGTCGAAGGGGGCAGGTTGGCCAGCGTGGCAGACAGACAGATCGGGCGGGCCGCAGGGCCGCACCGCGTGCGCATGCGTGCGTGGCGCGTGCTGCTGGCCTGCGCCTGCCTGTTGCTGGCGCCACTGGCGCAGGCGTTGGACCCGCAGCGGCAGATCGCCCAGTTCCATCACACGGCCTGGACGGTGCGCGAGGGCGCGCCCGGACAGATCACCGCCCTGGCGCAGACCACCGACGGATACCTGTGGCTGGCCACGCAGGTCGGGCTGTACCGCTTCGACGGCGTGGAGTTCGAACGCTACGACCCGCCGGACGACCAGGCGTTTCCCGCCACCAGCATCTCCACCTTGTATCCCACGGCGGACGGCGGGCTGTGGATCGGCTTCCGCTATGGCGCGGTGAGTTTCCTGCGCGACCAGCACGTCACCCACTACGGCGAAGCGCAAGGGCTGCCGACCAGCACCGTGTTCCGTTTCGCCGAAACCCCGGACGGTCGCCTGTGGGCGGCGACCTTCAGTGGACTGGTGTACCTGCGCGCGGGTCGCTGGCACCGGGTCGAAGCCGAATGGCGCGCGCCGGGTACGCAGGCGCGCTCGGTGTTCACCGACCGCGACGGCACCCTGTGGCTGGCGACCGAGGGCGCGCTGGCCCGCCTGAAGAAAGGCGCGCGCAGCTTCGAGACGCTGGACATCCCGGTGGGCCGCATCAGCCAGATGGCGCAGGCGGCCGACGGCAGCCTGTGGATCGCCGAGAACGAAGGCGGCGTGCGCCGCTTGCCGCTCGACGGCACGGCCAGCGCGCCAGTGATCGCGGCGCCATCGGCGGGTGTGCTGTTCGACCGTGACGGGACGCTCTGGGCCAGCACCATGGGCGAGGGCGTACAGCGATTGGCGCATCCGCTGCGCGACGGCAAGTCCGTCGAACACTTCCGCCAGGACGACGGCCTGAGCGCGGACTACCTGCTGCCGGTGCTGGAAGATCGCGAAGGCAATGTCTGGGTGGGTAGCAGCCGCGGACTGGACCGCTTCCGCCATACCAACGTCATCCCTGCGATGTTGCCCGACGGTGCGCAGGATTTCGCCATCGTCGCCGGTGCCGACGGGGCGCTGCTGGCCGGCAGTCGCAACCGCCCGCTGATGGTCCTCGACCGCGGACCGCTGCGCGAACTCGACTTGCCGCCGCCGATCACGGCGGCCCATCGCGATCGCGATGGCACCGTGTGGCTGGGGGGGCCGGGCGGCCTGTGGACGCTGCGCGACGGCCGGCTGGCGCCGGTGACGCCGCTGCCGGTGTCCGGCTATTCCGGTGTGCAGGCGATCGCGCACGACGGCGAGGGCGTGCTGTGGGTGTCGTTGAACACGCCCGGCATCCACCGCCTCGCGAACGGGCGCTGGCAGCAGTTGCGCGGTCGCAAGGGGCTGCCGCCCGGCTCATCGCCCCTGGTGATGTTGCCGACCCGCGACGGCGCGGTGTGGATGGGCTACGCGCGCGATGAGATCGCGATCCTGCGTGGCGACGACATCCGCGCCCTCGGGCGCGAGGATGGGCTGGCGGTGGGCAACGTCACCGCGCTACTGGAAAGCCGCGACGGGGTGTGGATCGGTGGCGAGCGTGGGCTGGCGCGGTTCGCCCAGGGTCGTGTGCGCAGCCTGCATCTGCCGGCGGACAGTCCGTTCCGTGGCATCACCGGCATCATCGAAACGCGGGCGGGCGACCTGTGGTTGAACGGCGCGCGCGGCGTGCTGCACGTGAAGGCCGCCGACGTGGCGACGCTCTTCGAAACGGCAGCACCGCGATACGAGCAGTTCGACTTCCTCGACGGCATGCCGGGCGTACCGGCGCAGTTCCGGCCCATCCCGACTGCGGCCGAGGGTGGCGACGGTCGCCTGTGGTTCGCAACGACCAGCGGCGTGGTGTCTATCGATCCGGCGGCGATCCGCCGCAATCCGCTGGCGCCGCCGGTGACCCTCCTGTCGCTGGCCGCCGATGGCCAGGCCCATCGCGTCACGGCCGGGACGATGCAGCTGCCGCCGGGCACGCGCAACCTGCAGATCGCCTACACCGCGCTGAGCCTGTCGATCCCCGAACGCGTGCGGTTCCGCTACAAGCTCGACGGCTACGACACGGCATGGCAGGACGCCGGCACGCGCCGCACGGCGTTCTACAACGATCCGGGGCCGGGCACGTATACGTTCCGGGTGATCGCCGCCAACAACGACGGCGTGTGGAACGAGGTGGGTGCCGCGCTGCCGGTGGTGATCGCACCGCGCTACTACCAGACCACCTGGTTCGTCGTGTTGTGCGTGCTGCTCGGCGCCGCCCTGTTGTGGATCGCCTACCTGCTGCGCTTGCGCCATCTGTCTGCGCAGATCCGCGAGCGCTTGCACGAGCGCCACCACGAACGCGAGCGCATCGCGCGGGAACTGCACGACACCCTGTTGCAGAGCGTGCAGGGGCTGATCCTGCGCTTCCATGCGGTGTCGCAGTCGCTCGGTCGCGAGGCGCCGGGGCATGCAGCGATGGAGCGCGTGCTGCAGCGGGCCGACGACGTGCTGGCCGAGGCGCGCGACCGCGTGCTGGACCTGCGTCGCGCGCGCATGTCGGGGGAGCTGCCCGATGCGCTGGCGGCGCTCGGCGAGGACCTCGTGCCGGAGCACCCGACCGAGTTCCGCCTGGAGGTGGAGGGCGAGCCGCGCGCGCTGGATGCGCTGGTGCGCGACGAGCTCTACCGCATCGCGCGCGAAGCCGTGTTCAACGCATTCCAGCACGCGCAAGCCGGGCACGTGGAAGTGGACCTCGACTACCAGCCCGATGCCCTGCACCTGCACGTGCGCGACGATGGCGTCGGCGTCCCGGAGGCCGTCTTGCGCGCCGGCGGTCGCCAGGGCCACTGGGGCCTGTATGGCATGCGCGAGCGCGCCCAGCGCATCGGCGGCGCGCTGGCGGTCACGTCCGCCGAAGGCAAGGGCACGACGGTGTCGTTGCGCGTGCCTGCCAGCGTGGCCTATCGCGCTGCGCCGCAGCGGCCGTCGCGCTGGCAGCGCCTCGGACGGTGGCTGCGGCGCGGGCGCCGACGCCCCTGACGGTCAGTCCAGGCGTTCCAGCAGCACTTTCGCCACATCGACGGCGGAGGCGGGGTTCTGGCCCGTGATCAGTTCGCGATCGACCACCACGTTCGACTGCCACGGCTGCGTATTGCTGCGGTACTGCACGCCGGCCGCCTGCAACGCGGTCTGCGGGTAGAACTTCATCGTGCCGCCGTTGAGCAGTCCCTTCGCCTGTTCTTCCTCGTCGTTGCTGATCACGGTCACGCGGTAGCCGGCATAGATCCACTGCGGTGCGGGCGCCGCGTGGTGGTCGCGCTCCATCTGGCGCAGGAAGGCAGGGTTGTCCGGCAGCGTGGACAGCAGTGCGATGGGACCATGGCAGACCAGCGCAGTGGGTTTGCCATGCGCGTGGAAGTCGCTCAGCAGACGGCCCAGCGCAGGACTGGCCAGCAGGTCCTGCATCGGTGCGTGGCCGCCCGGTACGTAGACGGCGTCGAACGCGGCGTAGCCGATCTGTTCGACGCGGGCGAGGCTGAGTACGGGCGACTGCGCGCTGGAGGTCAGCTTCAGCTGTGCGAGCAGGTCTTGGTGCGCTTTCAGTGCGGCGGCGTCGTTGCCGAAGTAGGCCTTGTCGAGGGAGCTGCGATCGGCGGTGGGTGCGCGGCCCAGCGGGGTGGCGAAGGTGATCTCGTGGCCGGCGTCGCGCAGTGCCTTGACCGGTTGCATCAACTCGTTGAGGTAGAAGCCGGTCGGATAGACCTGGCCGTCGCGCAGGTCGAGGTGGTCTGCGTCGGACAGCACCACCAGCACATGGGCGGCGTGGGCCTGGGTGGAGCCCAGGGCCAGCAGCAGGGCGGTGGCGAGGGGGGCGAAGCGCTTCATGGCGATCTCCTGTGGGGCGGGGTGCCCGGATGGCGCGCACTTTATTCCCGGCAACCAGGGCGATAAATTGGGGTGTCAGGAAGTCATCTGTTCTCAGGAGGCAATAATGGGGCGCCGATTCGATCACTTGGCCGACGTGGAAGCGCTGGTGGCCGTGGTGGACCAGGGCTCGCTGACTGCCGCGGCGGTGGCGCTGTCCACCACGCCGTCGGTGATCAGCCGGGCGATCGCGCGGCTGGAAACGCGGCTGGGCAGCCAGCTGTTGCGGAGGACGACGCGCCGGATCGGCCTGACCGAAGCCGGGCGCCTGTACGTGGAGCAGGCGCGCACCGCCTTCCATCTGATCGACGATGCCGAGCGCGCGGTGCAGGGCGAAGCCGGCACCCTGACCGGGCAGGTGCGGATCAGCGTGCCGACCACTTACGGGCACTATCGGTTGCCGTGGCTGCTGGGCGATTTCCTGCAGCGGCATCCGCAGGTGCGGGTGGAAGTGAACATCGCCAACCGCAATGTCGATCTGGTGGCCGAGGGCTTCGACCTGGCGATCCGGCTTGGTGCATTGCCGGACAGCGGTCTCGTGGGGCGCACGCTGGAAGACGCGACGTTGAGTGTCGTGGCGTCGCCGGCTTACCTCGCCCTGCACGGTACGCCGCAGACGCTCGACGATCTCGCGGCGCACACCTGCCTGCCGTTCGTGCTGCCGAGCAGCGGGCGCGTGGCGCCGTGGCTGTTCCGCGCAGAGGGTGGGGACATCGAATGGATGCCGGCCTCGCGCATCGCGGTGTCGGACGATGTGCTTGGCGTGGTGTCGTTGGCGCAGGCGGGCGTGGGGCTCTGCCAGACCTACGACTTCATCATCGATGCGTGCACGCGACGTGGTGCGGAACTCGTGCGCGTGCTGCCGCAGTTCGGTGGACGTGCGCGTCCGTTCTCGCTGATCTACGCGCCGCATCGTCGTCTTTCTGCGGCATCGCGCGCGTTGATCGATGCGCTCGTGGAAGGGGCTGCACGCGCGCCGTGACATGCGTGCGCGCGGAAATGGCGGAAAAACAGCGCTTTTCCCGCTTCCACTTAACGTTCTTAACGTCGCGTTGACTTCCGCGATGACGATGCGGACTACAATGCTGCATCGCATCAGTCGATGCCTGCGTCTGCATCTGGGGATGGACGCGCATCTGCAGCGCCCTGCGCGCAGCGTGCCTCGCACGCGGCATTCCTCCTTGCATCGGCCTTCGCGGTGCCTTTGATGCGATGACTCCCCGCCTGCGTCCCTTGACGCCTCGCGTCGTGCCTCGTGCGCGGCACACCACCCACTGGAGTGCATCTGCATGAGCCTGTTGGAACCTTCTTCTCAACCGTTGCCTTCGCACCCCGTGCTGCTGGCCACCGATCTGGATGGCACCTTCCTCGCCGGCGATGCCGATGCGCGCAAGCGCCTGTACCACCTCGTCGATGCGCACCCGGACGTGAAGCTGGCGTGGGTCACGGGCCGCGGCCGCGAGGCGATCCTGCCGCTGCTGGCCGATCCCGGGTTGCCGACGCCGGACTACGTGATCTGCGATGTCGGCGCCACCGTGCTGCGCACGGCCGACATGCAGCCGATCCAGCCGCTGCAGTCGCGTATCGAGGCCTGCTGGCCCGGTGAGCATGCCGTCGCCGAGGCGATGCGCGGCTTCCCGATGCTGGTCCGCCAGGAAGTGCCGCAGGAACGCCGCTGCTCGTACTACTGCCACCCGGAGCAGTTGTCGACGTTGCGCGACGAACTGGATGCCGTCGCCTCCTCGTTGGGTTGCGAAGTCCTGTATTCGGCCGGCCGCTACCTGGACATCCTGCCGCGTGGCGTGCGCAAGGGCAGCACGCTGTCCGCGTTGGTGGACGAACTGGCGCTGGAACCCGCACGCGTGCTGGTGGCGGGCGACACGCTCAACGACCTGTCGATGTACGGGGAAGGATTCCCCGGCGTGTGCGTGGGCGATTCCGAGCCCGCGCTGCTGGCGGCGACGACCGGCATGGATGGCGTGCTGCATGCCGATGCCGCCGGCTGCGGCGGCATCCTGCAGGCGATGGCGCACTTCGACCTGCTGCAGGCCGACGACTACGCGCCGCCGTCGCACCAGCCCGGCAAGGCCGAACTGGTGATGGTCTACCACCGCCTGCCGTACGAGGAACACATCGTCGACGGCGAACGCGTGCGCAAACCGCACAGTTCGCCCAACGGCATCATTCCCAGCCTGCTCAGTTTCTTCGCCGACGGGCGCCCCGGTTCGTGGGTCGCATGGACGGTGGAGGACGCGAAGGCGCAGCCATCGCCCACGCATGCCGTAGTGGACCGCGCCGCCTATCCGGGCCTGACCGCCACCCACGTGCCGCTGACGAAGCACGAGGTGGACGTGTTCTACAAGCGCTTCTCGAAGGAAGCGTTCTGGCCGGTGATCAACAGTTTCTGGGAGCGCGCGCGTTTCAGCGAGGAGGACTGGGCGCTGTTCAAGCGCGTCAACCGCCGCTTTGCCGAAGCCGCCGCCGCCGAAGCCGCGCCCGGCGCGACCGTATGGCTGCACGACTACAACCTGTGGATGGTGCCCTCGGTGCTGCGCGAGCTGCGCCCGGACGTTAAGATCGCCTTCTTCCACCACACGCAGTTCCCGTCGGCGGACATCTTCGCGATCCTGCCGTGGCGTCGCGAGATCCTCGGCAGCCTGCTGGCCTGCGATTACGTGGGCTTCCATATCCCGCGGCATGCGGAGAACTTCACCGATGCGGTGCGCAGCACCTTCCCGGTGGAGGTGGTGGCGCGCGCGGCCTGCGCGCCACGCTTCCTGACGTTCGGCTGTGCGGTCGGCGTGGAGGACATGGCCACCGAACTGCGCATCGACGGGCGCACGGTGCGCATCGGCGCGCACCCGATCGGCACTGACGTGGCACGCATTCGTGCCTGCCTGGAGACCGGCGAGGTGGCCGCGGACATCGCCCGCATCCGTGACGAGATCGGCGGGCGCCGGCTGGTGTTGTCGATCGAGCGACTGGACTACACCAAGGGGATTCTGCAGAAACTGCAGGCCTTCGAGCGCTTGCTGGACGAGGCGCCGGAACTGCAGGGCGAAGTGACGCTGGTATTGGTCTGCGTGCCGGCCGCCAAGGAGATGACGATCTACCGCCCACTGCAGCAGCAGATCGAACAGGCGGTGGGCCGCATCAACGGCCGGCTTTCGCGGCTGGACTGGACACCGGTGCGCTTCTTCGCCCGCGTGCTGCCGTTCGCCAGCGTGGTGGCGCATTACGCGGCGGCGGACGTCATGTGGATCACGCCGCTGCGCGATGGCCTGAACCTGGTGGCGAAGGAGTTCGTCGCGGTGCAGGGCCTGGTGGGTGGCGACGGCGTGCTGGTGCTGTCGGAGTTCGCCGGCGCGGCGGCGGAATTGAAAGGCGCGGTGTTGACCAATCCGCACGACCCGGCCGACCTCGCGCGCACGCTTCGACAGGCGCTGGCGATGGTGCCGGCCGAGCGCGAAGACCGGCAGCGGCGCCTGTACGGCATCGTCCGTCATCACGATCTGTCGCGATGGGGGCGCGAGTTCCTCGATGCGGTGCAGGCATCGCGCGGCGAAGTGATCGAGGTAAATGCAACGAAGCACGCGGCGATCGCGGCGTGAATGCATTTACCTTTGACACGTGATGCCGGTGTCGCGATAGTCACATCACAAGAACACAGAAACACAGGAACAAAGGAACCCCACATGCGCAGCTTGCTGATACGGAGCATGGGATGGCTGCTGATCGCGGCCACCGCCCTGATGCTGCTCGGACTGGCGCAGGTGCCCGAACTGTGGGCCGGCGGTCCCTGATCCGCATCGCGCGGACAAAAGAAAACCCGACCAATGAGGGTCGGGTCTGAAGGGGGAGTCCCCGGCTCCGGCAGTGCTGCTTGCTCAAGGCAGCGCCCGTTTCCATTGCAGAGCGGCCTTTCATGGCCTGCGCAGGGCGTGCTGCCGGGGACAGGGCTATCGTCGCGAATGTGAACCACATGCGCAGTCGGGTGTAACCCCGATGCCGTGTAGGGAAAGTCCTACCCTGGTCCACGTCATCCGAACAGGGTGTTGATCGCGCCGTAGCCCATCGCCTGCGGGTCGGGTAACGCGGTGTGCGTGCCGTGCAGGAAATCGTCCATCTGCCGGCCGACGTGTCCGAACGCGGACTCGGCCAGCGCGGAACCCGCACTGACGCGGCGCACGCCCCACGCGGTCAGCGCATCGAAGTCGCGCAGCTGCGGACGCAGCATCACGTTGAGCGGTAGCCCGGCATCGCGCGCGAGCGCACGGATATCGGCCTCCACCACCACGCCGGGGACGAACAGGCCATCCGCGCCGGCCTCGCGATAGCGCGCGGCACGCGCGAGCGTTTCGTCCACGCGCGCCGATTCCCCAGCCAGTCCACGCAGGTAGACATCGGTGCGCGCATTGATGAAGACGTCCACGCCGTGCGTGGCGCATGCCTGCCGGATCGCGCGGATCTTGTCGGCGAGCAGGGCAGGATCGCCGCTGCCGTCTTCCAGGTTGATGCCGGCCGCACCCGCCTGCACGACGCGCAGCACCGTGTCCGCCACGCGCGCGGGATCATCGTCGTAGCCGCCTTCGACATCGACCGTCAGTGGGACGCGGACGACACGCACGATGCCGGCGACCGCATGCAGCAGCGCATCCACCGCGAGCTGGTCGCCATCCGGGTAACCCTGCGACCACGCCAGGCCGGCGCTGGTGGTAGCCACGGCGGGTGCGCCGTGGTGTTCGGCGAGTCGTGCCGTACCGGCATCCCACGCGTTGGCCAGGCGCAGCAGGCCTTGTTGGTGCAGATGGCGGAAGCGGGCGACCGCAGCGGGGAGGGCAGGCATGGTGGGCATCCGTGACAGGGGCCGACAGCGTGCCACGGCGGCGTTGCGCCGACTCACCGTTTGCGGACAGGAACCCCGGCAGCGCGCCCGCGGTTCAGGCGCATATGCGCCAACCGTTGAACAGGCGCCAGCGGCCGTCGCCGCCTTCGATGTTGATCGCGTAGTCCAGCCCCTGCTGGTGGCGCTGGTTGGCCAGCTTCACGGCGTAGCCCAATGCCGCGCCCGGGCTCGCGAAGCGGAGCGGCGGGGACTCGTTGATGGAGAGCTCGTACGTGCCGTCCTCGGTGGGCGCGTTGTAGAGGTCGAACGTCATCATGGCGGTGCGGGTTTCGTTTACCTGCCACGAACGGTAGGCCGTCGTCCGTGACGTCGGCGCGAATCCCGGAACGCCTGTTCGCCAGGGTTAAGCGATGTGCAGCAGATGTTGGGAATCCGTGCAGTGCAGCTGAACGGTCTACACGCCGTCTTCGCATCCGGCGCCGTACAACACGCGAAGTGGTCGGGCCGACGGAATCACCCCCTCTGTCTCCCGGACAACCCTGCTACCGAGTCGCCAGACTGACACCCAGGGCCCCACGAGAGAACCGAACGCAGCGCATCGGACACCCCCTGTTCCCATGCTGCGCCTGGCGGTGGACCGCGAGTCCGACACCGTCGCCGCCCGGAGAGCCAGGCGTGTTCTCGAACTAGAGCCCCTTCGGGGGCTTTTCTTTCATGCACGCGCGCACGGCCTGCAGTTCGCCCGTGAACAGCGGCACCGTCGCTTCCCCACGTTCCGCCAGCGGTGCGCCGGCAAGATGATGCTCGAGAGCGTGCAGCGCCCGCTGCAGCGCCTGGGCATCCGCTGGCGTGAAGGCCTGGGTGGATTCGCCCGTGTCGTGGCTGCGCTGCCAGCAGGCGGACAGCATCCGGTAGGCGAGTTGCTGGATCGCCGCCACCAGTGGCCATTGGTCCTCGGCCGCTGCCCGTTGCCGGGGCGAGGCGACGACCGCCGATCCATACGCCTGTTCCAGCCCGAACGTCATGCGCTGCAGGTCGCGGCGCGCGATGCGTGCGGCCACATCGTCCACGTTGCCGGCCCCAAGCATCGGCGCCAACGTCGCCACGCCGCGAAGCACGCGCGCCATCGGTGGCGCGAGGCCCTGTCCATCGTCGCGCACGGGCAGGGCGCGATGGACCAGCAGGGCCACGGCACAGCCCACCAGCGTGTCCAGCCCACGCGCGAGCAGGTAGTCGCCGGGCGCATCGACGGGATGCCCGCCGCTGGCGAGCGTCAGCGCCGCGCCGGTGATGAACACCACTGCCAGCGCGTAATGACGCACGACCAGCATCTCGACGACGAACTGCAGCAGCATGATCGTCAACACCAACCACAGGCCCTGCGGATGCCAGAGCAGGATGGCGCCCGCGATCAGCAGGCCTGCCCACGTGCCGAGCAGGCGTTCGAGCGCGCGCAGCACGGTGCGCGTCCAGTCGAAGCCCTGGTGCAGCATCAGCATGGCCGCCGCGACCGCCCAGTACGCGCGTTCCAGGTGGAAGAGTGCGCCCAGTCCGCCGGCCAGCGATGCCGCCACGCCCACGCGGACGATGACCTGCCGTGAGGCGGGTTCCACCCAGGCGCCTTTCAATGCATGCCATGCGCCGGGATGCCCGACGGGCACGCCGGTCGGCGCCGGCATCGCATCGGGTGAACGGCGGCGTGGCAGGGCCAGCGCTTGCGCTTCGACACGGCGTGCGTCCTCGAACAACGCGGGCGATGCGCGGTCGTCGCTTCCCAGTGCGCGCGCGAACACGAGATGCAGCTGGCGGTTGAGGGCGCGAAGGGTCGCCAGCCGTCCGCCAGGGCGTGCCGCGACGGGTTGGTAGGTCACCAGGGTGGACCACGCCTGGTGCAGCGCGAGCGCGGCCTCATGCCGCGCGGCGGCCTGCAACGGGGTGCCGGTGGTGTCGAGATAGGTGAGTACGGCGCGCGCGGCGTGGGCGACCGCGGCCTTCTCCGGTCCACGCGGCCACGCCAGCGCGCCCGCCATGTGCACGCACCAGGCGAAGGCACCGCCCGCGAGCACGAGCAGACCGGCGTGCCACGGATCGAATGGCGGCTTCAGCATCGATGCCGCGGCCGCGCACGCCATCAGGAACAGGTACCCGCCCGGCGGCCCGACCTGCAGCGCATTGCAGAACCAGGCGGCCAGCATCGCCAGCAGCGCGACGACGGGTACGACGACCGGCCAGCCGAATGGCGCGACCGCCAGGCCGAGCGCCGTGACCGCCGCGAAGGCGAGGGCGATCAGTGCCAGTTCGCGCGCGCGGCTCAGGTAGGGACGGCCACTGCCGTAGACGGCGGTGAAACCGCCCGTCGCCGCCATCAGCCCTGCGGCGGTATGTCCCGACAGCCAGCCCACGAGCACCGGCACGCCCATGCAGGCGGCTGCGCGCAGGGCGAACCGCCAACGACCGGGTGGGCCACGACGGACCTTCAGCAGGCCCGCCAGGGACTGCCGGAGCGAAGGCGGGATCGGCGGCGGCGAAACGAGGGGATTCACGCAGGGGAATGGGCATGCGCGCGATGCGGCATGCCCATTCTAGTCCCCGTGCCGTGAGGTGCCGATGCGACGAAGGAGGGGGTCAGTGCTTCGTGGCGCCGCCGTGGTCCCATGCACGCAGGCCTTGTTCGACCACGCGCAGGGCATCGTCGACACGCTGGCTGTCGAGTTCGGTGGTGGTGTCGCGCGGGCTGTGGATCACCTGCATCACCTTCGGCACCTGCGCCGGCTTGCCGCCGCCGAACACCTCCAGGATCGGGCCGATCTCATCGCCACCGACCAGCGAGAACGACACCGCCGGCCAGCCCGCCTTGAGGAACGCGAGGTGATCGGTGGGCGGATACTTGTCGCCGGGCTGGAAGCCGAGTTTTTCGTGCTGGCTCGACGCCCGCAGCGAGGCGACCAGCAGGCTGTCGGCTTCCGGCGTCATCATCCACAGCGTGTCGCCCCAGCCGAACACGTCGAAGTTGACGTACAGCGCGGGCTTTTCGCGGCCGGCGCTGGCGACCCAGGCACGCGAACCCAGCAGGCCTTTTTCCTCCAGGTCCCAGAACACCACCTGCACACGATGGTGCGCCAGCGGCGTGGCTTTCAGCGCGGCCGCCAGTTCCAGCACGGCGGCGACGCCGGATGCGTTGTCGGTGGCGCCGTGGCCGACGTCGACCTGGTCGTAGTGCGCGCCGATCAGCAGCAGCGGCGCACCGGCGGGACCTCCGAGATCGGCCACGAGGTTCTGGCCCGCCTGTCCGTTCTGTTCGAACGCTTCGCGCTTCCACGCGATGCCGAGCGCATCGAGGCGCTTGCCGATGGCATCGCCGCGCGCGGTGGTGTCGGCATGCGCGCTGATGTGGCCGACCTGGGTCTGCCAGCGCTCCGATACGGTGTCTGCCCAGGCCGGGCCGGTGGCGAGCAGGGCGAGCAGCAGCGCGGGACGCAGGCGGTGAAGGACGTTCGACATTGGGAATCGCCGGTGGAAAGCCCGAGTATGCCGTAGCGCAGGTGGCGGCTCGATAGGGCGGAATGCATGTACCTGGGCCGCGCCGATAGAATGTTAATTGCGCGGCGAGGGACAGCCACCTACGCTCGACCCGAGACTCCAGGCATCGTTCCCCATGACCATCCGCGTTTTCCTGATTGACGACCACGCCCTCGTGCGCACCGGCATGCGCCTGATCCTGGGCACCGAATCCGACATCGAAGTCGTCGGCGAGAGCGAGACCGGCGAGGCCGCGCTGCCACTGGTGCGCCAGCTGAAGCCCGACGTGGTGCTGTGCGACCTCCACCTGCCGGGCTACAGCGGCCTGGAAGTCACCGAGCGCATCGTGCGGGCCGACCTCGGCGTGCGCGTCATCATCGTGTCGGTGCTGGAAGACGGACCGCTGCCGAAGCGCTTGCTGGAAGCGGGCGCGTCCGGGTACCTGGGCAAGGCGGGCGATGCGGCCGAACTGATCCGCGCCGTGCGCGATGTCGCGCGTGGCAAGCGTTATCTGGGCAGCAACGTGGCGCAGAACCTGGCGCTGCACACGGTAGGCGGCGATGCGTCGCCGTTCGATGCGCTGTCGCCGCGCGAACTGGAAGTGGCGATGCTGCTGACCCAGGGCCTGCGCCAGGAAGAGATCGCGCGCCGGCTCAGCCTCAGCGCCAAGACGGTGAACACGCACAAGACGCGGTTGTTCGAGAAGACCGGCGTGCAGGACAACATCGCGCTCGCGCGGCTCGCCGCCCAATGGGGCCTGATGGATCCGACCCGCGCGCTCTGACCCCTTCGCGCGTCCCCGACCGCTGAAACGACACTGGCCGCTTGCGCGGCCAGTGTGCTGTGGAGCGTCCGGAGGAGGGCGCAGCGCGTCAGGCGCTGCGTTCCTCGGAGGTGGTGTCGTCCTGCTTGTCGTCCGCGGGCGCGTCAGCCGGCTTGGCCGGGGTCACCGGCTCGAACAGGCTGCGCGTCACCGACGGCGGTGTGTCGGCATCGGCGACGAAGAACAGCGAACCCGTCGCCGGTGCAGCGGCAGGCTTCGGCACCGGCTGCGGCGCAGGCGCGGGCGTCGGTGCTTCCGCGATCTCGACGGGCGTCGGAACTTCCGCCGTCGCTTCGTTCACCGCATCCACCAGGTCGATCTGCACGGGCGCGTTGCGCACGTCGGCGATCGTCTCGCTGACCTGCGCGGTTTCGACCGGAACCTCGACCACATCGGCGGTCACGATGACGGGCGCTTCGGCGATTTCCGCTTTCACGGTCTCGACGATGGCGACGGCTACGGGGGCTTCCTGCTGCACGGCGGCGGCGACCACCGGCTGCACGACGTCGGCTTCCGCCTTGACCTCTTCGATCACGGCGGCGGCATCGACCGGTGCCGGGACGCTGGCGACCGTGTCGACGACGGGCGCCGGCGAAACCGGTTCGGCCACGTCGGCAGCGACCACCACGGGTGCCACGACGGCAGCGATGGGGGCGGCAGCGACAGGAACGTTCGTGCGGGCCGGTGCGGGTTCTTCATCGTCGAAGTCGAACTCGGGCTGCGAGCGATCGGCCACCGGTGCGGCGTCTTCATCGCTGCCCAGTTCGTCGATCGACAGGCCATCCTCGCCCTGCGCGGCTTCACCATTGCCACGACGGCGACGCCGTCCACCACGACGACCGCGACGGCGACGGCTGCCGCCGTCACCGGCTTCGCCGTCTGCGGGCGCGGCATCGCCTTCGACGGCGACGAGACCGCTCTCGGCGTCGGCTGCCTCGACAGGCGCCGTCGGCGCGGGGGCGGGCACAGCCTGGACCTGCACGGCCTCTGTCGCCACGACGCTGGCCGCGGCGGCGATCGTCACGGCGTCGACGTCGGCGACGACCACCGGTGCGACGGGCTTGGCGGTCTGGTCCGGCAGCGTCGCACGCGGGGACTGCTGGCGCTGGCCTTCCTGCGGCTTGTTGCCAGCCGGCTGCTGCGGCTTGGGCGCCTTCTGCTGCGGCGGGTTCTGCTGGCCTTCGGCCTTGGGCTTGTTGGCCTTCTGGCCCTGCTGCTCATTGCGCGGCTTCTGCTGCTGGGCGTTGCCGCCCTGCGGGTTCTGGCCCTTGCTGCGTTCGTCCCGGCGCTGACCGTCCTGCTTGCCACCGCGACCCTGGTTCTGCTGGCCGCGATTGTCACGACCCTCGCGGTTGTCGCGATTCTCGCGGCGTCCGTTGTTGCGGTCGTTGCGCTGGCGGTTGTCCTGCTGCGGACGGGCCTGCGGCACAGGCGCGGCCACTGCGGCGTCACCGCCGAGCAGGCGCTTGAACCAGCCGATCACGCCGCCGGAGGCGGGCGCGGCCACCGGAGCGGCCGCCACGGCTGCGACAGGCGCGGCGACCGGAGCGGACGGCTCGCGCTCATCGCGTTCCTCGCGCACCGGTGCGGGTTGCGCATGCTTGACGTGCGTGACCGCCGGCGCCGGCGGGATGTTGAGTTGCGACTTGGTCAGCGCATGCACCGGCAGCTTGCGCGGCGTGCCGCGCTGGTAGCTGGGCTTGCTGGACTCTTCGCCCAGTTCGTTCTCGCGGATGCGAGTGACTTCGTAATGCGGCGTGTGCAGCGCTTCGTCCGCGACGATGATGATGGGCGCATCGTGGCGCTGCTCGATCTCGCGCAGCGCACCGCGCTTCTCGTTGAGCAGGAAGTTGGCGATCTCGAGCGGCGCCTGGATCAGCACCTGCCCGGTGTTGTCCTTCATCGCGTGCTCTTCGGCCACGCGGATGATCGACAACGACAGCGATTCGACGCTGCGCATGCGGCCATGGCCATCGCAACGCGGGCACACGATCTGGCTGGACTCGCCCAGGCTCGGGCGCAGGCGCTGGCGGCTCATCTCCAGCAGGCCGAAGCGCGAGATGCGACCGATCTGGACGCGGGCACGGTCGTACTTCAGCGCGTTCTGCAGCTTGTTCTCGACTTCGCGCTGGTGCTTGTTCGACGACATGTCGATGAAGTCGATCACCACCAGGCCACCCAGATCGCGCAGGCGCAGCTGGCGGGCCACTTCCTCGGCCGCTTCCAAGTTGGTGTGGAATGCGGTCTCCTCGATGTCGCCGCCCTTGGTGGCGCGCGCCGAGTTGACGTCGATGGCGGTCAGCGCCTCGGTCTGATCGACCACGATCGAGCCGCCGGAGGGAAGGCGGACGTTGCGCTCATAGGCGCCTTCGATCTGCGATTCGATCTGGAAGCGGTTGAAGAGCGGGATGTCGTCCTTGTAATGCTTCAGCTTGCGCAGGTTGTGCGGCATCACCTGCTGCATGAACTCGCGCGCGGTCTCGCGCAGTTCCTCGGTGTCGACCAGGATCTCGCCCACGTCGTTGCGCAGGTAGTCGCGCAGGGCGCGCACGATCAGGCGGCTTTCCTGGTAGATCAGGAACGGCGCGGGCTTGGTCAGCGCGGCTTCGGCGATCGCGCGCCAGACGCTGAGCAGATAGTCCAGGTCCCACTGCAGCTCTTCGGCATCGCGGCCGACGCCGGCGGTGCGGATGATCACCCCCATGTCGTCGGGGATGTTCAGCTTGTCCATCGCCTCTTTCAGGGCGGCGCGGTCGTCGCCCTCGATCCGGCGGGAAACGCCGCCGGCGGTGGGCGAGTTGGGCATCAGCACCATGTAGCGGCCGGCCAGCGAGATGAACGTGGTCAGGGCGGCGCCCTTGTTGCCACGCTCGTCCTTGTCGACCTGGACGACGACTTCCTGGCCTTCCTTCAACAGTTCGCGGATGCCCGCTTTGTTGTGGTCCACGCCCGCCTGGAAATAGTCGCGGGAGATTTCCTTCAGCGGAAGGAAGCCATGGCGCTCGCCGCCGTAATCGACGAAGGCGGCTTCCAGGGAGGGCTCGAGCCGGGTGATGCGGCCCTTGTAGATGTTGGACTTCTTCTGTTCCTTCGACGGCTGTTCGATATCGATGTCGTACAGGGTCTGGCCGTCGACGATGGCCACGCGCAGCTCTTCGGCCTGCGTGGCATTGATCAACATACGTTTCATTGTGCGTTCCTCGCGCGCTGCTACCGCGCGGAACGCCATGGCGTTTCGCCTCTGGAATGTTGCACCACCCCTTGCGCAGGCGCAGCGGGGCAGGTCGGGCTTCCAGCGCTACGACACCACGGCAGGCCGCGGGAGCGCTTGTTCTAATGGGTGTTGCGGGCCGGCGGCAGCTTCCCTCGAGAGGTCGCGCCGCGCGGGACATGTTCAGCACGGGTGCCGTCACGCACCCGGCGGTATCCGGGCCTGCCGATCAGCCGCTAACATGGCCGCCCCTGGGGCGGTGGCCGCGCACTTGCCGGAATCGCGGGGAGACGGGCTTCTGGCCCAACTGCAACTCCCTGCGAAATCAAACCTTTATCTCGCCCGCCGAGTCTAACAGATTACCGTTCATGACCCCTAGCCCCCCGTCAGACAAGCCGGCGGCCACGCCCAAGACCGCCGTGCGCACCGTCACCGTGCCCGAAGACCGGGGTGGGCAGCGGTTGGACAACTTCCTGCTGGGCCAGCTGAAGGGCGCCCCGCGGAGTCTGGTCTACAAGCTCGTCCGCAGCGGCCAGGTGCGGGTGAACGGCGGTCGGGCGAAGGCCGAACGGAAGCTGGAGGGGGGCGACGAGGTCCGCATCCCGCCGGTCAATCTCAGTGAGGTGGGAGAAAAGGTCGGGCCGCCGACGGGCTTCCTGAAGCGCATGGAGGCCGCCATCGTCTTCGAGGATGAGCGCCTGCTGGTGATCAACAAGCCGTCCGGGGTCGCCAGCCATGGCGGCAGCGGCATCAGCCACGGCGCCATCGAGACCATGCGCGTGCTGCGCCCCAACCAGACGCTGGAACTGGTGCACCGGCTGGACCGCGATACCTCGGGCCTGCTGGTGATGGCCAAGAAACGCTCTGCGCTGTCCGAGCTGCAGGCGCTGTTGCGCGAGGACAGCGAGGGCGGGGCACGGGGCATCGAGAAGCGCTACCTCACGCTGCTCGTCGGGCGCATGCCCGATGGCGTGATGAGCGTGGAGGCGCCGCTGCACATCGGCCTGCGCCAGGGCGGCGAGCGCCACGTACAGGTGCATCGCGACGGCAAGGCCTCGCTCAGCCATTTCCGCGTCCTGGAACGGCGCGGCGGACATTCCTATTGCGAAGTGCGGATCGAGACCGGCCGCACCCACCAGATCCGCGTGCATGCCCAGCACATCGGCCATCCCGTCGCGGGCGACGACAAGTACGGCGATCCCGCCGTCAACAAGCGCCTGCGCGAACAGGCCGGGCTGAAGCGCTTGTTCCTGCACGCCGCTTCATTGCGCTTCGCGCTGGACGGCGGCAAGACGCCTTATGTGCTGAACGCGCCGCTGGCGGAAGAACTCGCCGAGGCGCTCGACAGCTTGCGCTGACGTCGCCTCGACGTCAGTGCCAGAGGCCGAGCACGAGCCCGAACAGGGCGAACTGCACGGTGTGGTAACCGCCGTCGATCAGCCACAGGCGCACGCCGCGCTGGGCGAACAGATAGTTGATGCCGAAGCTGGCCGCGACCAGGCCGAACCCGACCAGTACGCCCCGGCACAGCGCGAACGACAGCGGTGGTTGCGGGCCGAGGAACCAGGCGAACACCGCCGCCGCCAGCAGCGAGAACACGAACGCGCCGCCGAAGATCTTCGCCGGGTGCCCCTGCTTCTGCGGGTCCATGCCGGCCGCCGAGTTCCACGCCTTGCCGAACAGCGGGCCGTACCAGACGCCGCCCAACAGGAAACTCGAAACGGCCGCGACCAGCACCGCCCACAGATTGATTCCGTCCATCGTCGTCCCCTCGCTGGCGATCGATCAGGTGCCGCTGCCCTGCGCGAAACAGCGGGTCGGTTTTTCCAGCACGGGCGGGAAGGTCACCGGCACGGTGATCGTGTGGGTAACCGGCTGGCCGTTGCGGGTCGCAGCGCGGAACGTCCAGGTACGCACCGCCTCCAGCGCGGCCTTGTCCAGCGCATCGTTGCCGCTGCCCTGTGCCTGAGCGACCTGTGAAGGAACGCCATCTTTCTCGATCGTCACCCGCAGCACCGTGGTACCGCCGTCGCTGCTGCACTCGGCTTCGGGTGGATAGGCCGGCGGCGGTGTACTGACTGCGGCGAGTTCGGTGGGCGGGACGGCCGGGGTCGCGGGCGCCTCGGTCTTGCCGCAGGCGACGAGCACGACGACGAGGGCCGGCACCAGCGCCGGGCGTACGGCACGCAACATATCCATCAGGCTTCTCCCAACAGGGCGCCGGCTTTCGCCGCGCAGATGAAGTCGTTCTCGCTCAGGCCGCCCACGTCGTGCGTGGAGTAACGCACGACGGCGCGGTTGTAGTGCACGCCCAGGTCGGGATGGTGGTCTTCCGCATGAGCGACGAAGGCGAGCGCATTCACGAAGGCCATCGTTTCGTAGTAGTTCTCGAACGGAAACGTGCGAAGCAGCGCGTGGCCTTCCTCGGCCAACTCCCAGCCGGGGACCTGCGGCAGCAATTCGGCGATGCGGGCGGGAGAGAGGCGATGCTCGCTGCCTCGCAGGGGGACGCAGTGGGCCTGCGCAAGCGGAATCAGATCGGACATCGGCGTCTCCTGCGGGGCGGCCAGTCTGAACGAAGACCGACGACGGGCCTGTGGATGTGAATGCCCCTGGGGCAGGGGGCTAGAATACCCGCATGATCCAGATTTCCGACAGCGCACAGGCGCACTTCCGCAAGCTGATCGAACGCGAGTCGCTGGCAGGGTTGGGTGTCCGCCTGAGCGCCGTGCACCCCGGCACCGCACAGGCGGATGCGCGGTTGGAGTTCGCCGAGCCGCGGGACCTGGCAGGCGACGAATGGGCGGTGGACTGCGACGGTTTCACGCTTTACATCGACGCCGGCAGCGTGCATTGGCTGGATGGCGCCGAGATCGACTACGTGGTCAAGGGCGCCGGTACCCAGCTGACCATCAAGGCGCCGCGCATCAAGGGCGAAGCGCCCGGCGACAGCGCGTCGCTGGTCGAACGCGTGCGCTGGGTGGTCGACAACGAGATCAATCCGCAGCTCGCCGCCCACAAGGGCCGGGTGGCGGTGGAAGAGGTCGGCGGCGACGGCGTGGTCTGGCTGCGCTTCGGCGGCGGCTGCCATGGCTGCGGCATGGCCGACGTGACCCTCAAGCAGGGCATCGAGAAGACGCTGATGGGGCGCGTGCCCGGCGTCACCGCCGTGCGGGACGCCACCGACCACGGGACCGGGGACGCCCCGTACATCCCGCGTGGCAACGCGGCCTGACGGACGCCAGCGCCGGTGACGAACGCCACCGACGTCATCGCGCACCTGCTGCCACGCAAGGCAGCGACCATCGTCGAGCGTCACACGGGCCTGCCCTTCGGTTGGGGGCTGTGGCTGCGCGCGTTGCCCGAGCGATTGGGGCGCATCACCCGCGAACGCGCGGATTCCGTTGTCGCGCTGTTCGCCGCGCGTGCGCCACGGCCGGCCGATCCGGTGCCGCCGGTCCCGGGCCGCATCAAGGCGCTGCGCTCATTGCTTTACCAGGGCTGGGGACCGCCGTCGCGCGAAGAGCGCTGGATGCGCTGGACGGCAGGCTTCACCAGCACGCTGATGCATGTGGCGTTCTTCATGTTCCTGCTGTGGGTGGCGTTGGTGAACATTCCTCCGCCCGAGCCGGACACCGGCGACGACAGCAGCCGCGTCCGCCTCGAAATGATCGGCCAGGGCTCGCCGGACGAGGTGGGGGGCGCTCCGCAGGCCGGTGAGCCGACGACGGCGGCGCCATCGCCTTCCGAGCGCCCGGCTTCCGCCGCCACGACCGCAACCGAGACCGCGCCCCCCCCCTCGGCGGAACCTCCGGCGCCCGTCCCCACCGAAGAGACCGCGGCGGCAGCGCCCGAGGTCATGCTGAGGCAGCCGGATGTGCAGGCGCGCGAACTGGCGCCACCTGCGCTGGCCCAGCAGCCCATCCGGGTAACGGAAGTGCCCGAGCCCACCCGCGCTTACGTGCTGCCGCCGACGACACCGCGCGAACCTGAGCTCCGGCAGCCCGCGCCACGCGAGGCCAGCGTGCGTGCGCGCGAAGTCGCAGCGCCGGTCGAGGCGCCCGTGCTGCGGCATGCGACGCCCACGCGCGTCGTCGACGTCGCGCCAGTCGCGGCGCGGCCGGCGGATGTGCGCGAGCGCGAAGTGCTGGCGCCGGCGCCACAACCGCGTACCGTGGCCGTGCCGACGCGTGAGGTCGCGCCTCGTGCCGTCAGTACGCCGCAACGCGATGTCAGGCAGGCGCAGGTGCGTGAACCGTCGCCGGCCCCACCGTCCCCCACACCGTCTGCGTCTTCAGTCGCGAATGCGCCTGCATCGACGCCTTCGCAAACGACCGCCCGCTCGAACGCGCCGTCCCCATCGCCTTCGACTGCGCCTCGCGGCACGGCGCCGATAGCCGGCGCACCGGCGGTCGCGCCGACGGCCAAACCGGGTGGCTGGACGACGCCGAATCGTGCCGACGATTGGGGCAACGCGAGGCGCAACATCGCCGGCGACAGCGCGGCGGACGGACAGGGCAAGGCCGGCCTCTACAACGCCGACGGCAGCCTGCGCGTACCGGGCGATGCCGGCGAGAACACGGCCCAGCGCGGCGCGCCCGGTGGCGACAACGACCATTGGACCCGCGAGCGCCTGGAAGAATCGGGTACGTGGCTGCAGCGGCCGCCGTACGACTACGAGCCCACCAGCTTCGACAAGTACTGGGTGCCGAGCGAATCGTTGCTGGCGGAGTGGGTGCGTCGCAACGTGAAGGAAATGGAGATCTCGATCCCCGGCACCAACCTCAAGCTGAAGTGCACGATTTCCGTGTTGCAGTTGGGCGGCGGTTGCGGCCTGGGCAACTTCTTCCCGGATCCGCCGGTCGCACGGCCGCCGCCGGAGATCCCGGTGAAGCGCAAGCCGATCCCGACCGACAGCTGAGGGTTTGCGCGGTAAGGGTGCTGAAACGAAAAACGGAGCCTTGCGGCTCCGTTTTTTTGTCCCCGGTGAAGGGCGTAAGGATTACTTGTGCACGCCGTGCAGATCGCGCAGCTGCGACGGACGCGAACCGAAGTACGCCGCCAGGTCGGAGATGTCCTGGTCGCTGAGCGTGGCCGCCTGCGGCCCCATCAGCGCATGCTGGCGGTCGCCGCTGCGGTAGGCCTGCAGTGCGTGCGCCAGGTAGTCGCCGTACTGGCCACCCAGCTTCGGATACGTGTCGTCGATGGGCGCATTGCCTTCGGCGCCGTGGCAGTCCACGCAGCTCTGGCCGGTGGCCTGGCCCTTGGCCTTGGCGAGTTCCTCGCCCT
This sequence comes from Pseudoxanthomonas sp. Root630, assembly GCF_001427585.1. GTDB lineage: Bacteria > Pseudomonadota > Gammaproteobacteria > Xanthomonadales > Xanthomonadaceae > Pseudoxanthomonas_A. The sequence continues at coordinate 27,973 of NZ_LMGY01000003.1, forward strand.
TGGCGATGTGGCCCTTGGGCAGGCCGGCGGACGAACTGGAACCATGTTCACCGCTGGCATGGCCGGGGTTCCCGGCCGAGACCTCCGTGTTTTCCACCTTCGAACATGCCACCAGGGCGAGGGCAGCGAGCAGGGCGATGGCTAGACGCTGGGCGTGCTTGGCGTTGGGCATGGTGGGCTTACTTGACGGTGGAAAGGAAAGCGGCGATGTCGGCGATGTCCTGGTCGCTGAAGCTCTGCGACTGGGCCTGCATCGTGGGGTGCTTGCGGTTGCCGTTGCGGTACTCGGTCAGCGCGTTGGCCAGGTAATCGGCCGACTGGCCGCCGATGCGCGGCACATGGAAATTCGGGTAGGCGTTCTTGTAACCCTCGATGCCATGGCAACCCTGGCAGGTGTACGTCAGGGTGCGGCCGGTCTCCGGGTTGCCGACCAGCGGCTTCGGCGCGGCAGCGGGAGCAGCGGCAGGCGCCGCGGCTTCGACCGGGGCCGGCGTGGCCGGGGTTTCCTGTTGGGCGGTCAGGGCGGCCAGCGGGAGGGCGGCCAAGGCAAGGCAAGCGGCGAGCGGCAGCAGTCGCATCATTCTCGGGAAACTCTCAGGTTGCGCGCGCCACGTACCACCGCGGCGCTTGGCTGAACGCAAGTATAGCCTGCGACCGAATGTCGCGCACAGGCGCCGCATGCCACCGCATGTCCGTGAAGCGCGCGCCGACCGCCGGACGGTTTCCGTCGCGGACACGTGGCGAGCGTTGCAGAGGGAGAATGAAGCGATGCGTTGTCCGGCATCGCGCGCCGTCAGCGAAGCAACCTTCCATCGTTCCCGCGCATCGCAAGCGGGAGCCCCGAGCACGACGCCCGACGCAAGTCACCATGACCTTCGGCGCATGGAAGTTGTTCAGGGGTGATATACCTTCATACAACACCACCACAACACCACCACGGTACCGTCCCATGTCCCGACCCAGCCTCCATTCCGGCCGTCCTTACCTGCGCCTGGCCCTGGTGCCCGTCCTGTTCAGCCTGCTGGTCCTGACCGCCTGCAAGGGCGGCGGCCCGACCCCGGAGGCCCAGGCCAAGAACGGCGAAGCCCCGAAGGAACCCGACGCGGTGCCGGTCGAGGTCGCCAAGGCCACCCACCGGCCGGTCGCCGCCAGCTACAGCGGCACGGCGGCCCTGGAGGCCCTGGGCGAATCGCAGGTGGTCGCCAAGACGTCGGGCGTCGCGCTGGCCGTCCTGGTGGAAGAAGGGCAGGTGGTCCGTGCCGGCCAGGCCCTGGTCCGGCTGGACCCCGACCGCCTGCGCCTGCAGGTCGCGCAGGCCGAGGCCCAGATGCGCAAGCTGGAGAACAACTACCGCCGTGCGCAGCAGCTGGTCGAGCAGCAGATGATCAGCGCCAACGACGTCGACCAGATCAAGTACGACCTAGAGAACGCGCGCGCCGTCTACCGCGCCGCCGCGCTGGAACTGTCCTACACCACGGTCACCGCGCCGATCTCGGGCGTGGTCGCCTCGCGCTCGATCAAGACGGGCAACTTCGTCCAGATCAACACGCCGATCATCCGTGTCGTCGACCAGTCGCGCCTCGAAGCCACGCTCAACGTACCGGAGCGCGAGCTGTCCACGCTGAAGGCCGGCCAGCCGGTGGCGCTGGCGGTCGATGCGCTGCGCGGCAAGGTGTTCCAGGGCACCGTGGACCGCATTGCGCCGGTCGTGGACGCGGGCAGCGGCACGTTCCGCGTGGTGTGCTCGTTCGCCAGCGACGGCGTGCTGCAGCCGGGCATGTTCGGCCGCATCAAGATCGATTACGACCAGCGCGCCGACGCCCTCGTGGTGCCGCGCGTCGCGCTGCTCGACGATGGCGACCCGGCGGTCTACGCCGTGCGCAACGGCAAGGCGACGCGCCTGCCGGTCAAGCTGGGTTATGTGGACGGTGAGTGGATCGAGGTGCGCGAAGGCCTGAAGGCCGGCGACCAGGTCGTGACCGCCGGCAAGGTCGCGCTGCGTGAAGGCAGCACGGTGCAGGTGATCGGTGCCGAACCGGCCAAGGTGGCTGCCAAGGCCGACGCCGACAAGACCGCCGGAACCAAGCAATGAGCGCGCCCGGCCACGCACCCGGGGACCAGGATCCCCACGCAGGGAGTGGTGGCACGCTGGGCGGGGGACTCGTCGAGTTCTCCACCCGCCGTCGCGTCACCATCGCGATGTTCTGGATCACGATGTTCCTGTTCGGCGTGATCGCGCTGGGCTCGCTGAAGGTCAATCTGCTCCCCGACCTGAGCTACCCCACGCTCACGGTGCGCACCGAGTACACCGGCGCGGCACCTTCGGAAATCGAAACCCTCATCAGCGAGCCGGTGGAAGAAGCCGTCGGCGTCGTGAAGAACCTGCGCAAGCTGAAGTCGGTCTCGCGCACCGGCCAGAGCGACGTCGTGCTCGAGTTCGCCTGGGGCACGGACATGGACCAGGCCAGCCTGGAAGTCCGCGACAAGATGGAAGTGCTGTCGCTGCCGCTCGAGGCGAAGGCGCCGGTGCTGCTGCGCTTCAATCCGTCCACCGAGCCGATCCTGCGCCTGGTGCTGTCGAACAAGCAGGACCCGAAGAACGACGCCGATTCGATCCGCCTGCTGACCGAATTGCGCCGTTACGCCGATGACGACCTGAAGAAGAAGCTGGAGCCGGTCACCGGCGTGGCCGCGGTCAAGGTCGGCGGTGGCCTGGAAGACGAGATCCAGGTCGATATCGACCAGCAGAAGCTGGCGCAGCTGAACCTGCCGATCGATACCGTCATCCAGCGCCTGCAGCAGGAGAACATCAACATCTCCGGCGGCCGTCTGGAAGAAGGCTCGCAGCGTTACCTGGTGCGTACGGTCAACCAGTTCGCGACGGTCAACGAGATCCGCGAAATGCTGGTGACCACGCAGAGCGGCGGCGACAACGCCGCGGCGTCCGCGGCGGCCCAGATGGCGGCGATTGCGGCCTCGACCGGCTCGGCCGAGGCGATGGCGGCGGCCGCGTCGGTGCAGAGCGCATCCGGCGGGAGTGGCAGCGTCGTCGCCGGCGGCATGCCGGTGCGCCTGAAGGATGTCGCTGACGTGAAGCAGGGCTTCAAGGAACGCGAGGCGATCATCCGCCTGGCGGGCAAGGAAGCGGTCGAGCTCGCCATCTACAAGGAAGGCGACGCGAATACCGTCTCCACTGCCGAAGCGCTGAAGGCCAAGCTGGAGCAGCTCAAGCAGCAGGTGCCGCCGGACGTCGAACTGACCATCATCGATGACCAGTCGCTGTTCATCGAGCACGCCATCAGCGACGTCAAGAAGGACGCGGTGATCGGTGGCGCGCTGGCCATCCTGATCATCTTCCTGTTCCTGCGCGATGGCTGGAGCACCTTCGTCATCAGCCTGTCGCTGCCGGTGTCGATCGTCACCACGTTCTTCTTCATGGGCGAACTGGGCCTGAGCCTCAACGTCATGTCGCTGGGCGGCCTGGCGTTGGCGACGGGCCTGGTGGTGGACGACTCCATCGTGGTGCTGGAGAGCATCGCCAAGGCGCGCGAACGCGGGCTGGGCATCCTCGAGGCGGCCATGGTCGGCACGCGCGAAGTGAGCATGGCCGTGGTGGCGTCGACGTTGACGACCATCGCCGTGTTCCTGCCGCTGGTGTTCGTGCAGGGCATCGCGGGCCAATTGTTCCGCGACCAGGCGTTGACGGTGGCCATCGCCATCGGCATCTCGCTGATCGTGTCGATGACGCTGATCCCGATGCTGAGCTCGCTGAAGGGTCGTCCGCCGCTCGCATTTCCCGACGAAGCCCCGCATCCGCAATGGAAGCCCGCCTCGCGCTGGCAGAAGCCGATCGCCGCGAGCGGTCATGGCATCGGTGCGACCTTCCGTTACGCGTTCTTCGGCGTCGCCTGGCTGGTCGTGCGCGTCTGGCGCGGCGTGGTGGCCGTGGTCGGGCCGGTGATGCGCAAGGCCTCCGACCTGACGATGGCGCCGTACCACCGCGCCGAGTCCGGCTACATGCGCCTGCTGCCGGCGTCGCTGCATCGCCCGTGGCTGGTGCTGGGTTTCGCGGCTGCCGCGTTCGTGGCTTCGCTGGCGATGATGCCGTTGCTGGGTGCGGACCTGATCCCGCAGTTGGCGCAGGACCGGTTCGAAATGACGGTCAAGCTCCCGCCCGGCACGCCCCTGGCGAAGACCGACGCGCTGGTGCGCGAGTTGCAGAACAAGCACGCCAAGGCCGAGGGCATCCATGCGCTGTACGGCGTGAGCGGTAGCGGCACGCGCCTGGACGCCAACCCCACCGAGAGCGGCGAGAACATCGGCAAGCTCACCGTGGTGATGGCGAACGGCGGCAACGAAACCATCGAGGCCCGCGAAACCGAAGCGCTGCGCTCGACGATGAAGAACCATCCTGGTGCCCAGGTCGACTTCAGCCGTCCGGAGCTCTTCAGCTTCTCCGCACCGCTGGAAGTCGAACTGCGCGGCCAGGATCTGGCGAGCATCGAGCACGCGGGCCAGAAACTGGCGGCCCTGCTGCGCGCCAACCCGCACTACGCCGACGTCAAGTCGACGGTGGAGCAGGGCTTCCCCGAGATCCAGATCCGCTTCGACCAGGAACGCGCCGGTGCATTGGGCCTGACGACGCGCCAGATCGCCGATGTGGTGGTGAAGAAGGTGCGCGGCGAAGTCGCCACGCGCTACAGCTTCCGTGACCGCAAGATCGACGTGCTGGTGCGTGCGCAGGAGAACGATCGCGCGTCGGTGGAGAGCATCCGCCGCCTGATCGTCAACCCCGGCAGCGCCCGCCCGGTAACGCTGTCCGCGGTCGCCGACGTGGTGTCCACCAGCGGCCCCAGCGAGATCCACCGTGCCGACCAGGTGCGCGTGGCCATCGTGTCGGCCAACCTGCGCGACACCGACCTCGGCAGTGCGGTGCAGGAAGTGCAGAAGCTCGTGGCGGAGAACCCGCTGGGTGCCGGCGTGGGCATGCACATCGGCGGCCAGGGCGAGGAACTGCAGGAATCCGTCAATTCGCTGCTGTTCGCGTTCGGCCTGGCCGTGTTCCTGGTGTACCTGGTGATGGCGTCGCAGTTCGAATCGCTGCTGCATCCGTTCGTCATCCTGTTCACCATCCCGCTGGCGCTGGTGGGCGCGGTCGGTGCGCTGTTCCTGACCAACTCGCCGGTTTCGGTGGTGGTGTTCATCGGCCTGATCCTGCTGGTCGGCCTGGTGACGAAGAACGCCATCATCCTGATCGACAAGGTCAACCAGCTGCGCGAGGCCGGTGTGGCCAAGCGCGAGGCACTGGTGGAAGGTGCACGTTCGCGCCTGCGCCCGATCATCATGACCACGCTGTGCACGCTGTTCGGCTTCCTGCCGCTGGCCATCGCGCCGCTGTTCGGCAGCCCGGGTGCGGAAGTGCGCTCGCCGATGGCGATCACCGTGATTGGCGGTCTGCTGGTGTCGACCCTGCTGACGCTGCTGGTCATCCCGGTGGTCTACGACCTGCTGGACCGTCGTGCGGACGACTACTACCTGGAGCGTGGCCGTCGCGCGCGCCGCCTGCAGGCCCTGCAGCCCGACGGGGAGGGTGAGCCCGCATGAGCGTCGCGGAGTTCAGCATCAAGCGACCCGTCACGGCGGTGATGTTCTTCATCTCGCTGTTCGTGATCGGCCTGATCGCGGCGATCCGCCTGCCGCTGGAAGCCTTCCCCGAGGTGTCGCCCCCCTTCATCTTCGTGTCGCTGCCTTACACGGGCTCGACGCCGGAGGAAGTGGAGCGCACGGTGCTGCGGCCGGCGGAGGAAGCGCTCTCGACGATGGCCGGCATCAAGCGCATGGAGTCCAACGCCAAGGCCGAGGGCGCCCAGATCTTCATCCAGTTCTCGGACTGGGACCGCGACGTAGCGATCGCCGCCTCCGAGGCGCGCGAGCGCCTGGATGCGATCCGCGACGACCTGCCTGACGACCTGCAGCGCTACTTCGTCTTCAAGTTCTCCACCACCGACCAGCCCGTGTTGCGGGTACGCCTGGCCAGCAAGACCGACCTGACCGGCGCGTACGACATGATCGAGCGCGAGTTCAAGCGTCGCATCGAGCGCATCCCGGGCGTCGCGCGCGTGGACGTGTCAGGCGCGCCGCCGAATGAAGTCGAGATCGCGATCAACCAGGACCGGTTGACCGCGCACAACCTCAGCCTCAACGACCTGACCGCGCGGCTCCAGGCGGTCAACTTCTCGATCTCCGCCGGCGTGATCAGCGATGGCCCGCAGCGGTTGCGCGTGCAGCCGGTGGGCGAATTGACCGACCTGCAACAGCTGCGTGATCTGGTGGTCGGCAGCGGCAACGTGCGGTTGGGCGACATCGCCGACGTGCGCCTGAAGCCGGCGCGGATGGATTACGGTCGCCGCCTGGACGGTCAGCCAGCCGTCGGCCTGGACATCTTCAAGGAGCGCAACGCCAACCTGGTGGACGTGTCCAGCAAGGCGCTGGCCGAGGTCGAGGCCATCCGGGCCGAGCCCGAGATGAGCGATATCCAGGTCAAGATCATCGAGAACCAGGGCGACAACGTCACGTCCTCGCTGATCGAACTGGCGGAAGCCGGCGTGATCGGCCTGGTCCTGTCGATCGTCGTGCTGTGGTTCTTCCTGCGCCATTGGCCGTCGGTGTCGATGGTGACGCTGGCCATCCCGATCTGCTTCGTGATGACGCTGGGCTTCATGTACTTCGCTGGCGTCACCCTGAACATCCTGTCGATGATGGGCCTGCTGCTGGCCATCGGCATGCTGGTGGACAACGCCGTGGTGGTCGTGGAGAGCATCTACCAGGAGCGCGAGAAGTACCCGGACAATCCCATCTGGGCCTCGATCGTCGGTACGCGCCACGTCGCCATCGCACTGTCGGCGGGCACGCTATGCCATTGCATCGTGTTCGTGCCCAACCTGTTCGGCGAGCGCAACTTCCTCAGCATCTACCTGGGGCAGATCGCGATCACCATCTCGGTGTCGCTGTTGGCCTCGTGGCTGGTCGCGGTGAGCCTGATCCCGATGATCTCGGCGCGGCTGAAGACGCCGCCGCTGGTGAAGACGGAGAAGGGCATCATCCCGCGCATGCAGAACCGCTACGCTGGCCTGCTGCGCTGGACGTTGGAACACCGGGGCTGGAGCGTGCTCGGCATCCTGCTGATCATCGTGGTCAGCTTCGTGCCGATCAAACTCACCAAGTTCGACATGTTCGGCAACGATGGTGGTGGCGAAGCGGAGTTGTACTACCAGTGGAAGGGCGCCTATACCAAGGAGCAGATGTCGGCCGAGATCCTCAAGGTCGAGCAGTTCCTGGATGCCAATCGCAAGAAGTACCGGATCACCCAGGTGTACTCGTACTTCAGCGAACAGGGCTGGGGCGGTACGCAGATCAAGTTCGACACGGAGAAGTCCAGCGAGACCAAGCCGATCGTCGAACAACTGCGCAAGGAGTTGCCGAAGTCGGCACGTGCCAACATCGGCATCGGTGGCGATGGCGGCAACCAGGGCGGCGGCGGCCAGCCCGGCCAGAGCGTGTCGTTCCAGCTGGTGGGCGACTCCACCCAGACGCTGGGTGAGATCGCGGCCGAGCTCGTGCCGATCCTCGGCAAGCGCAAGGAGCTGCGCGACGTCCGCGTCGATGTCGGCGACCAGAACAGCGAGCTCAACGTGCGTGTCGACCGTGAACGTGCGGCGGCCTTCGGCTTCAGTTCGCAACAGGTGGCCAGCTTCGTTGGCGTGGCGCTGCGTGGTGCCCCGTTGCGCGAGTTCCGCCGTGGCGAGACCGAAGTGCCGGTGTGGGTACGCTTCGCGGGTGCCGAGGATTACGGCACCGAAGACCTGGCCGGCTTCATGGTGCGCGCGCCGGATGGCCGCACGGTGCCGTTGCTGAGCCTGGTGGATGTCGGCATCACGCCGTCGGCCACGCAGATCCAGCGCACCAACCGCCAGACCACGTTGACCGTGCAGGCGAACCTGGCCGAAAAGGTCACCGTGCCGGATGCGCGCAAGGCGATGGAAGAGACGCTGAGGGGCATGTCGTTCCCGGCAGGCTACAGCTACTCGTTCGACGGCAGTGCCTTCCAGGAAGACGACGAGGCGATGGGGCAGATGATGTTCAACCTGCTGATCGCCCTGGTGATGATCTATATCGTCATGGCCGCGGTGTTCGAGTCGCTGTTGTTCCCGGCGGCGATCATGAGCGGCGTGCTGTTCTCGGTGTTCGGCGTGTTCTGGCTGTTCGCGCTGACCGGCACGACGTTCGGCATCATGTCCTTCATCGGCATCCTGGTGCTGATGGGCGTGGTGGTGAACAACGGCATCGTCATGGTCGAGCACATCAACAACCTGCGACGGCGCGGCATGTCGCGGACGGATGCGCTGGTTGAAGGCAGTCGTGAGCGCCTGCGCCCGATCCTGATGACGATGGGCACGGCGATCCTGGCGATGGTGCCGATCGCGATGGCCAACACGCAGATGGCGGGCGATGGTCCGGCTTATGCGCCGATGGCCCGTGCCATCGCCGGCGGCCTGGCATTCTCGACGGTGGTCAGCCTGCTGTTCCTGCCGACCATCTACGCGATCCTGGACGACCTGCGCAGCGGTACCGCACGGGCGATCAAGCGGGCCCGTGGCGGGCGCGGAGAGGCACCGGCGGCGGCGAGCGTCGCAGCCCTGCACGTCGAGTGATGCAGGCCTTGGAATGAAAAGAGCCGGGCAATGCCCGGCTCTTTTTTTGCTTCCTGGAACCGGGATCAGCCGACCAGCTTGCCCAGCATCCTCAATCCGCCGGTCCATACACCGATGGCGGTGCCCAGGCTGGTCAGGAAGAAATTCAACAGCACGCGCGCGACGCGGTTCTTCCACCAGCCGCGCGTGGTCTGCACATCGTCGCGAAGCGCCATGAAGTCCGCATAGGTCGGCTTGCGCAACGTCGCTTCCACGAAGGCGCTGACGGTGCCGGAGGCCAGCGCGGGATGCAGCGGCGTCAGCGGCGATGCGATGAAGGCGGCGAGGACGCTCAGCGGATGGCCGCCTGCGATCGCGCACCCCAGGGCGCCCAGCAGGCCCGTGGCCAGCACCCATTGCACGAGCAGGTCGGAGCCTACGTCCACGCCGCCCTGCCAGAAGCCCCAGGCGAAACCACCGACCAGGAACGCGCCGATGATCAGCTCCATCCACGGCATGCGCGACTTGGGCTTCACGGTTTCCAGCGAGCGACGGAGCTGCGCGGGGTCTTCCGCGTCGTCCCTGAGATGGCGGACGAGGCCGGGCAGGTGGCCTGCGCCAACCACCGCCAGCACGCGATAAGGCGACGCCTTCCCGTTAGGCGCACCGGCGGCGACCTGGCGCAATGCGGAGGCCATGTACTGGTCGCGTTCGGCGATGATCGTGCTGTACAGCTGTGGGCTTTCCGTCGCGAACTCGCCGAAGCTCGATTCCAGCATGTCGCCCTGCTTGAGCTTCTCGATCTCGTCGTCGCCCACTTCCTCGTCGGCGAACATGCTGGCGAGGATGCCGGCCCCCACCTTGGTGCGTTGCCACCAGCCCAGCGACTGCAGGGCGCGCTTGAAGGTCAGGCCGACTTCGCGATCGATCAGGTGCACCGGCAGCCCACGTGCCTGCGCGTCCAGCGCGCCGGCCTTCAGTTCTTCGCCGGGTTCGACGCCCAGTTGTTCGGCCAGTCGCCGCTGGTAGGCGGCCAGTGCCAGGTTGGCGGCGAACAGGTGCGTCTTGCCTTCTCGGATCACCTTGACCAGGTCCAGCCGCGCGAGCGTGTCGGGATCGGTCAGCGACTGCAGGCGGCCGGCATCCAGCTCGACCGCGACGCTGTCGTAGTCACCGCTGGCCACGGCGGCGCGCACGGCGTCCACGCTGGCGCGGGAGACGTGCGCCGTACCCAGCAGGGTGAAGCGGACGCCGTCGCGTTCGACGATCTCGTGGGGTTGGCCCTGCAGCGGGTCGGTGGCAACGGTATTCGTGTCGGTCATCGTGTCATTCGTCTTGCGGAGGCGCGTCGGTGCCGGCGCCGAGGGTGCGTTGCATCTGCACGGTATCCAGCCAGCGGCCGTGCTTCCAGGCGATGCCGCGGAAGATGCCGACCAGGGTGAAGCCGAACTTCTCGTGCAGGCGGATGGAGGCGCTGTTGGTAGGCTCGCCGATCACGGCGATCATCTGCCGGTAGCCGCGGGCCTCGCAGGCGTCGATCAGCGCCTGCATCAGCGCGCCGCCGATACCGCGGCCCTTCAGGCCGGGCACCACGTAGACGGAATTCTCGACCGTCTTGCGGTAGCCGATGCGGGCGCGATAGCTGTTGGCATAGGCATAGCCGGCGAACTGCCCGTCCAGTTCGGCGACGAGATACGGATAGCCGCCATCGAGCACAGTGCGCATGCGCTGCGCCATCTCGGCTTCGTCCGGCACGTCGTACTCGTAGGTGTTGACGTGCTCGCGGACTTCCGTGGCGTAGAGATCGGAGATCGCCGGCACATCGGCCGGCGTGGCATCACGGACGATCAACGGCACGGGTGGGCCTCAGTCGATGTAACGCTTGAGCAGGTCGCCGTAGGCGTCGATGCGACGGTCGCGCAGGAACGGCCAGATGCGGCGCACATGCTCGCTGCGCTGCAGGTCGACGTCGGCCATCAGGATGGTCTCGTCGCCACCGGCTTCGGCGATGAACTCGCCCTGCGGGCCGAGCACGTGGCTGTTGCCCCAGAACTGGATGCCCGAGGCACCGAGCGGCGACGGCTCGTGGCCCACACGGTTGCAGCTCAGCACCGGCAGGCCATTGGCGACCGCATGGCCGCGATGGCTCAACACCCACGCATCGCGCTGGCGGTTCTTCTCGGCCTGTTCGTCAGAGGGGTCCCAACCGATCGCGGTCGGATAGAGCAGCAGATCCGCGCCGGCCAGCGCCATCAGGCGCGCGGCTTCCGGATACCACTGGTCCCAGCACACCAGCACGCCCAGGCGGCCGACGGAGGTGTCGATCGGCGTGAAGCCGATGTCGCCGGGGGTGAAGTAGAACTTCTCGTAGAACCCCGGATCGTCCGGGATGTGCATCTTGCGGTACTTGCCCGCGATGCTGCCGTCCTTTTCGTAGACGACGGCGGTGTTGTGGTACAGCCCTGCGGCGCGGCGCTCGAACAGCGAGGACACCAGCACCACGCCGTGTTGCTTGGCGAGCTTGCCCAGGCGCTCCGTGCTGGGGCCCGGGATCGGCTCGGCCAGGTCGAATTCCTGCACCGATTCGTGCTGGCAGAAGTAGGCGCCGTTGTGCAATTCCTGCAGCAGCACGAGCCGGGCGCCGCGCCTGGCGGCCTCGGCCACGCGCGCTTCGATGACCGACAGGTTGGCGTCGGCATCGCCGTGGTTGCGTTCCTGGATCAGGGCGACGGGCAGGGTGGTGCGGTTCATCGGGGCGCGATCGGGCAGCGGCGGGGAAGGGGACGCATGGTACCGCGTCCACCCCTCACGCAGGCGCACGCGGCGTGAACACGCCGTACCACGCTCAGGACGTCGCGGCCCGTTCGCGGCGGCGATGTTGGCGGCCGAGCGCCAGTCCCGTCGCGGCCCATGCCAGCGCCACGATGGTGCCGATCAGCATGGCCACGGAAGGATGCTCGGCGAGCACGTCCAGCGCGCGCTTGACCCAGCCGCTGAAGGCGTCGCCGCCGCGATACACCACGGTGTCGATGAAGTTCTTGGCCTTGTACTTCTGCCCTGGCGGGACGACGGTGTAGAGCATCTCGCGGCCGGGGCGGACGAAGGCGTATTCGCCCGCGCGACGCACCACCATCACCACCACGAACACGCCGAAGACAGGCGCCAGCGCCAACCACAGGAAGCCAGCCGCCATCACCAGCGGCACCCCCACCAGCAGCACGCCCACGCCCAGGCGCTGGGCGATGCGGCCCGTGATGAACAATTGGCTGAGGATGGCCAGCGCCTGCACCACCGTATCGATCGTGCCGAAGACCCGCGTCTGCTGTTCCTTGTCCGGGAACAACTGCTCCACCAGTTTGGCCTGTTCGAAGTAAAGGAAGGTCGTCACCGTCGCCAGCAGCAGCACGAACAGCGCGATGCCGGCGAGGTAGGGCGACTTGAACACTTCGGTGGCGCCGGCGAACGGGTTCCCGCCCAGTGGTGCACGTCGTTGCTCGGCGGTACTGGTGCCCTGTGGCAAGGGGTGCGCGTCGCGCCACTGGTGCAGCCACAACGCCGTCGCGCCGCTCGCACCCATCAGCAGCGCCGACAGCAGCATCAGCCCGCCATGCCCGAGGCTGCCGACCAACAGGGTGGTCAGCAACGGACCCGCCAGCCCGCCCAGGCTCGCCCCGCTGGCGATCAGGGCAAAGAGGCGTTTGGCCTCGCTGCTGGCCAGGACGTCGGCGAGCACGCTCCAGGCGAGCGAGATCAGCAGCAGATTGATCACCGACACCCAGATGTAGAAACCCCGTGCCAGCCAGACATCGTCCGGCTTGGCCAGCAGCGCCAGTCCGAACGCCAGCAGGCTGGCGACCACTGCGCCGAACACCCAGGGCAGGATGCGCCGGCGCGACACCTTCGACGCGATCCAGCCGAATACCGGCAATACGATCAGCGTGGCCACGAACGTGCCGGTGAACAGCCACTGCAGGTTGTCGACGCCACCGGCGACGCCCATCGTTTCGCGGATCGGTCGCAGCATGAAGTAACCGGCGAACAGCAGGAAGAACATCAACAAGCCGGCGCCCACCGCGGGCGCTTCATGCGGGGCGACGTTGAACAGCCGTGACAGCAGGCGCGTCAGTGCGCTGCGCTGGGCGACATCGGGGGTGGAGGGCATGGAAGGCTCAGGCGAGGGCGGCGATCAGCGCATCGCGCTGGGCGGAGGTCAGGTCCGGACCGATGCCGGCCCTGAGGTTGTCGGTCTGCCGGTCCGGCTTGCCCGTAGCGGGGATCACCGCCGTCACGGCGGGGTGGCTGAGCGCGAATTTGAGGAAAGCCTGCGCCCATGACGTCACCCCGGCCTCGGTCAGGGCGGTCGGAACCGGTTTGTCTTTCACCTGCGCGAACAGCTTGCCGTCCTCGAACGCGCGATTGATCAGCACGGCCACGCCCAGATCCCGGGCCAGTGGCAGCACGCGCTTCTCGGCGCCGCGGCTCGCCACCGAATAATTGATCTGCAGAAAATCGGGCTTTTCGGCCTGCACCACGTCGGCCAGCTCGTCCTGCGCGCGCTCGACGTAGTGGGTGACGCCCACGTACTTCACTTTGCCCTGCGCCTTCAACTCGCGCGCCACGGCCATCTGGACCTTCAGGTCGCCCAGGTTGTGGATCTGCAGCAACGCGACCTTGTCCGTCTTCAGGCGGCGCAAGGTGTCCTCGAACTGCGCGATGCCCGCCTCGCGTCCGTTCACGCCGGACAGCTTGGTGGCCAACCAGGCTTTCGTGGTCAGGCCCTGCTCGGCGAGCAGGACGCCCATGACGTCTTCGGCCACGCCGTAAGTAGGCGCGGTATCGATCAAGGTGGCGCCCGCAGCGAAGAACCGTTTCAGCACTTCGCGCAACGGATCCAACTCGGCCGGGCTCTGGCCGACCTGGAAGCTGCCGGACGTGCCCATCCCGATCACCGGGATCTTTTCGCCGGTCGATGGGATGGCGCGCGTGTTCAAGGGGCCGGAAGCAGCGGTGCGTGCGCTCGCCTTCGGCGCTTGTGCCTGGGCGGCATCGCGGCAGGCGGCCAAGCCGAGGCCGGCGGCCGCGATCGCGGAGGTGGTCAGGAACTTGCGTCGCGTGTACACGGCCGTCTCCTTCGGGGAAACGGTCGTTATCGGGGATCAACGGGCGCGGGGTGTAAACGAAACGTTCAATCTGCGCCCAACTGATGTCACGGTGCCATGAGCCGTGGCGCCGAAGCGTGGCTCAGCCCAGCAGGCCGGCAGGCAACTGCATGGTGATGCAGTGCAGGCTGCCGTTCTGCCAGATCAGGGCGCGGCAGGGCACCTGCACGATCTCGCGGTCCGGATAGGCCTGCGCCAGCACGGCGGCGGCGGCATCGTCCGCAGCGTCGCCGTAGGCCGGCATCAGCACGGCACCATTGATGATCAGGTAATTCGCATACGACGCGGCCAGGCGTCGTCCGTTGTCGATCACCGGCTGCGCCCACGGTAGCGGGAACGCGCGGTACGGACGGCCGTCAGCCGTGCGCAGCGCGGCGATGTCCGCCGCCATCGCCTGAAGCTCCGCATGGTGTGCGTCGGAAGCGTCATCGCAGGCCTGGTAGACGATGGCGTCGTCCGGGGCGAAGCGGGCGAGAGTGTCGATGTGGGCGTCGGTGTCGTCGCCTTCCAGGTAGCCATGGTCCAGCCACAGCACCCGGTCCTGTTTCAGCCAGCCCGCGAGTTTGCCCGTCAGGGCCTCACGGTCGGCGTCGGGATGGCGCTCGTGCAGGCACTGCCAGGTCGTCAGCAGCGTGCCGGCGCCATCGGTTTCGATGGCCCCACCTTCCAAAGCAAAATCAATGCTTTGGACGAAATAGTTATGAAACAACTGCATGCCGGAAAGTTCGCCGACCAGGCGGTCATCGCGGCTGGCTTCGTACTTGCCGCCCCAGCCCGTGAAGCGGAAATCCAGCAGCTTGAAGCGTTGGCCGTCGCGCAGCGTGATCGGGCCGGAGTCGCGCAGCCAGGTGTCGTCGTACTCCGCCGGCACGAAGCGCACCTTGCCCATGTCCACCCGAGCGGAGCGCAGGCGGGCTTCGGCATAGGTCTGGAGGTCGTCGTCGGCGACGCAGATCACCGCCGGCTGGAACCGGGTGATGGCAGCGACCAACGCTACGTAGGTCTCTTCCACGTCCGCCAGGCGGTCGGCCCAGTCGGTATCGGCGTGCGGCCACGCGATCAGGACCGCGGATTGGGGTTCCCACTCCGCGGGGAAGCGAAAGGCATCGGTCATGGCATCAATGTCGCGGCCGCGCCGCGCGGGTCTCAGCGGATGGGGGGCTTGGGGCCGACTTCTTCGGCACTCGCCTTGTTGATTACCACGTCGATGACGCGGCTCTTTTCGAAGTATACGGTGAAACCCGGATACACCCAGCGATGGATCACGGGCCACTGGCGCTTCTGTCCACCGCGCGGTTCCAGCTTCTGCTGCGGGGCGCCGAAGCGGGCTTCCACGTCGGCCGCGGTCTGGCCGCGGACAGGCGCGGCGGCAGGGGTTTCCTGCGCACGCTCGACCAGCAAGGTGTCGGCGAACGCCGGGCCGGACAGGCCGAGCAGGGCGATCAAGGGCAGGGCAAGGACGCGACGGCTCATGGTTGGGTTCCCCTAGGTGACCCGCCTTTTATAGCAAAAGCCGTAAAACAAAAAACCGCCCAGAGGCGGCTTTTTGCGCTTTGCCTAGGACGCCGTGAAGCGGCCTGGCAGGCGGACCGTTCTTAGCGCTGACGCGCCTTGAAGCGGGGGTTGGACTTGCAGATCACGAAGACCTTGCCGCGGCGGCGGACCACCTTGCAGTCGCGGTGACGGGCCTTCGCCGACTTCAGGGAGGACAGGACCTTCATGAGTTGAAACCTCGGCGTAAATGTATGGGGTGAAGCGAAGCCCGCTATTCTAGCGGCAATTCCATAGCCGGATCAAGCGGTTGCATGACGCTGCCCGGGAACCCCGTTCGAGTGCCCGTCGGCGCCGGTCCCGAGAGCCCTCATAATGGCGCATCCGAACCCTGGAAGCCCGCATGTCCGACTTCGTTCCCGTCCTGACCATCGATGGCCCATCGGGCGCCGGCAAGGGGACCGTCAGTCGGATCGTCGCCATGAGGCTGGGCTGGCACTACCTCGACTCGGGGGCGCTCTACCGCGCCGTGGGCGTGGCCGCCAGTTGGGCGGATCTGGACGTGTCCGACCCTGCGGCCCTGGTCCGCTGCGCCTTCGATACCCGGGTGAGCTTCCGCGATACGGACGTGGGTTTGCGCGTGATCGTCGACGATCTGGATGCGACCGACGAGCTTCGTCTGGAAACGACCGGGGCGCTGGCGTCGGCCATCGCGGCCATCCCCGAGGTTCGTGCCGCCCTGAAGGAACGGCAGCGTGCTTTCCGCCAGGCGCCGGGATTGGTGGCGGATGGTCGGGACATGGGAACGGTCATCTTCCCGGACGCCTCCTATAAGGTGTTCCTGACCGCCAGCGCTGAGGAGCGGGCTGAAAGGCGGTATAAGCAGTTGAAAGACAAAGGGGTTTCAGTCACAATCGACGGTCTGCTACGCGAGATCCTCGCTCGTGACGCCCGTGACGCCCAGCGCACGGTGGCGCCCCTGCGGCCGGCCGACGACGCCGTCCTCATCGACACCACCGGTCTCGGCATCAACGCCGTCGTCGAACGCGTGCTGGCCCTGGTGCCGGTGCGCCCGGGCTAGTTCCCGCGCCGCAGAAAGCCCCGTGCGGAATCCTCCGCGCGGTATTCAAACCACAACACTCACGGCCATACGCATCCCGCGCAGGCCGACAACGGGTGGACCGTTGCGCTTTCCGTGCGTGCCGGTCTGTGTCATCAACTGAGTATTCAACAATGACCGAATCATTTGCCGAACTGTTTGAACAGAGCCAGACCCAACTGGCCAAGCTGAAGCCGGGCGCGATCGTCACCGGCGTCGTCGTGGAAGTCCGCAACGACGTCGTGGTGATCAACGCCGGTCTGAAGTCCGAAGGCATCGTGCCGATCGAACAGTTCCGGAACGACGCCGGCGAAATCGACGTGGGCGTGGGCGACGAGGTGAAGGTGGCCCTCGACTCGATCGAGAACGGCTTCGGCGAAACCGTCCTCTCGCGCGAGAAGGCCAAGCGCGCCATGGTGTGGGACGAGCTGGAGCAGGCGCTGGAGAAGAACGAAACCATCACCGGTCGCATCAGCGGCAAGGTCAAGGGTGGTTTCACCGTCGACATCAAGGACGTCCGCGCGTTCCTGCCGGGCTCGCTGGTCGACGTGCGCCCCGTGCGCGACCCGGGCTACCTGGAAGGCAAGGAGCTTGAGTTCAAGCTCATCAAGCTGGATCGCAAGCGCAATAATGTGGTGGTCTCCCGCCGTGCGGTGGTCGAGAGCGAGCATTCGGAAGAGCGCGAGCAGCTGATGGACAAGCTGCAGGAAGGCGTGGTGCTGAAGGGTGTGGTCAAGAACCTCACCGACTACGGCGCGTTCGTGGACCTGGGCGGCATCGACGGCCTGCTGCACATCACCGATATGGCCTGGAAGCGCGTGCGCCATCCGTCCGAAGTCGTGGAAGTCGGCCAGGAGCTGGACGTCCGCGTGCTGAAGTACGACCGTGAGCGCAACCGCGTCTCGCTGGGCCTGAAGCAGCTGGGCGAGGATCCGTGGGACAACATCGCCCGCCGTTACCCGGCCAACAGCCGCGTGTTCGGCAAGGTCTCCAACGTCACCGATTACGGCGCGTTCGTCGAGATCGAGCCGGGCGTCGAAGGCCTGGTGCACGTGTCCGAGATGGATTGGACCAACAAGAACGTCAACCCGTCCAAGGTTGTCCAGGTTGGTGATGAAGTCGAAGTCATGGTGCTGGACGTGGACGAAGAGCGTCGCCGCATCTCGCTGGGCATGAAGCAGGTCGCCGCCAATCCGTGGGAAACCTTCGCGGCCACCCACAAGAAGGGCGACAAGGTGTCCGGCCAGATCAAGTCGATCACCGACTTCGGCATCTTCATCGGCCTGGACGGCGGTATCGATGGCCTGATCCACCTGTCGGACATCAGCTGGAACACCACCGGCGAAGACGTCGTGCGCAACTTCAAGAAGGGCGACAACCTGGATGCCGTTGTGCTGGCCGTCGACCCGGAGCGCGAGCGCATCAGCCTGGGCGTCAAGCAGCTGGAGCAGGATCCGTTCGGCCAGTACATGGCGTCGCACCCGAAGGGCACGAAGGTCGAAGGCACGGTCAAGGAAGTGGACGCCAAGGGCGCCACGATCGAACTGGCCGACGGCATCGAGGGCTACGTTTCGGCCCGCGACATCAGCTACGACCGCGTGGACGATGCCAGTCAGCATCTGAAGGTCGGCGACAAGGTCGAAGCCAAGTTCATCGGCATGGACCGCAAGGGCCGCACGCTGCAGCTGTCGATCAAGGCCAAGGACGAAGCCGACACCGCTGAAGCGCTGGCCGAGTACAACAAGACCGCCGCTGAAGCCGCTACCGGCACCACCAGCCTGGGCGCGCTGCTGCGTGCACAGCTGGATGGCGGCAAGTCCGAGTAATCGGCTGCCGTTTGTTCGACCCTGTTAGTACCGTCCCCACCGGCCCGGGTTCGCCCGGGCCGGTGCGGGTACATCCGCTCTGACGCATAGCCGATGACCAAGTCCGAACTCATCGAAATCCTGAGCCGTCGCCAGCCACACCTCAAGGCTGAGGACGTCGACCTCGCCGTGAAGTCCCTGCTGGAAATGATGGGGGGCGCACTGTCGCAGGGCGACCGGATCGAGATCCGGGGTTTCGGCAGTTTTTCGCTGCACTATCGTCCGCCCCGCATGGGCCGCAATCCCAAGACCGGCGAGTCCGTTGCGCTGCCGGCGAAGCATGTCCCGCATTTCAAGCCCGGCAAGGAGCTGCGCGAGCGCGTCAGCGACGTCACGCCGATCGAGGAAGCCGGCGAGTAAGCCGCCCTCGGGCGCGTGTCGTACCGCGCCGTCTCCGTTAAGCTAGGCGTCGTCCTGCACGGAGTCGCCTGATGAATACCTTCCGCCTGGTCGTCGCGCTGCTGTTCCTGGCCTACGGACTCATCATCGGCGTACTCAATACGCAGCCGATCACCCTCAAGCTGGTCTTCACCGAGTTCCAGACGTCATCCGGCGTCGGGATCATGCTGTCGCTTCTCCTGGGCGTCGTCATCGGCGGTCTGATCGTGGTCGCGACCGTGGCGTGGCCCCTCTATGCGAAGCTGCGCAAGGCGAACCGCCAGGCGGCGCCAGGCAGCGTCGCCCCGGCGTCGCTGGACGAGGGTACCTGAGCCATGGCTTTCCTGACCGAGTGGTTCTGGTTCTTCCTGTTCCTGCCGCTGGCAGCGTTGAGCGGCTGGATCATCGGCCGGCGCGGCGGGCAGCGACACGGCGACACCCAGGTCAGCCGTCTCTCGAGTACCTACTTCCGTGGCCTGAACTACCTGCTCAACGAGCAGCCCGACAAGGCGATCGAACTGTTCCTCCATATCGCGGAGCTCGACAAGGAGACGTTCGAGACGCAGGTCGCGCTGGGTCACCTGTTCCGCCGACGGGGCGAGGTGGATCGTGCCATCCGATTGCACCAGGGGCTGGTGCAGCGCCCCGACCTCAATGATCAGCAGAAAGTGCAGGCCCTGCTCGCGCTCGGCGAAGATTACATGCGTTCCGGCTTGCTCGATCGAGCGGAGACCGTCTTCAGCGACCTCGCACGCATCGATCAGCGCGCACCCCAGGCGCTCAAGCACCTGATCGGCATCTACCAGGCCGAGCGTGACTGGGAAAAAGCCATCGACAACGCGCGCCGTTACGAAGAGGTGACGGGCGAGCCGATGGGCAAGTTGGTCGCGCAGTTCGAATGCGAACTGGCGGAACGCCAGCGCACGGCGAACAGCATCGATGCGGCCCGCGCTGCGGTCACACGTGCCTATGAAGCGGATGCGGGCAGCGTGCGTGCCGGCATCATCGAGGGCCGGATCGAGGTGGATGCAGGCAATGCCGAGGCTGCGATCCGTGCCTTCGAGCGCGCCGCCCGCCATGATCCGGACTACCTGCCGGAAGTGCTGCCCAGCCTGCTCGCAAGTTACGACCAGACGGGCGATCTCTCGGGCGCGCGGGCATTCCTTTCGGAGATGTGCGAGCACTATCGCGGCATCGCGCCGGTCCTTGCGCTGACCAAGCTGGTGGAACGCCAGGATGGCGTGGCAGCCGCGCGCGCCTACCTTGCGCGGCAGCTCAAGGACCGGCCTTCGGTCCGTGGCGAGGCTGCGCTGATCGACCTGACCCTGGCGGAGGGCGCCGATCCTTCCGCGACGCTCAACGACCTGAAGCACATCACCGACCAGCTGCTGGTGCGCAATCCAAGCTACCGCTGCACCCGCTGCGGTTTCGGCGCACGGACCCACCACTGGCAATGCCCAAGCTGCAAGGAGTGGGGCACCATCAAGCCGCTGCTCAACTACGCGGTGGTCTGATGCCGGCATTGCCCGTTTGGCTGCTGCTGCACTTCGCGGGTGCGGCCATCGGCACTTGGCTGGCGAGGCGGTACGCCCTGAAAAGCAATCTCCTGGACCAGCCAGGCGAGCGACGCAGCCACGTAGTGCCCACCCCAAGGGGAGGTGGTATTGCGATCGTGGCCATGGTGCTGCTGGCCGGCGCCCTTGTCGGATTCCAGTCCCCCGGCGATCGCTGGCTGCTGTGGAGTTTCGGCCCCGGGTTGCTGATGGTGGCGGGGATCGGCTGGTGGGACGACCACCGCCCCCTTTCGCCATGGGTGCGGCTGGCGGTACATGCGATCGCGGCCGCGCTGCTCGCGCTCGGCATCTGGTCGGCCACCGGGGGGGCGGGCTACGCGATGGTCGCCTTCCTGCTGGCGATGGGGCTGGTGAATGTCTGGAACTTCATGGATGGCATCAACGGGTTGGCCGCAAGCCAGGCGTTGCTGGCCGCGCTGGCCTATGCGGCCCTCATGCCGGGAGGCGGTGGCCTGCCATGGTTGGCCTGGAGTCTGTTCGCCGCCTGCGCGGGCTTCCTGCCGTTCAATTTTCCCAGGGCGCGCATCTTCCTTGGCGACGTGGGCAGTGGGGCGCTGGGGTATGCGCTGGCGGCACTGGCAGCCACCTCGATGGCGGCTTCTCCTCGGGAGGGCATGCCGTTGGTGCTGCTTCCCTTGTGTGCTTTCCTTGTCGACGCCGGCTTCACACTGGCGTGGCGCATGCTGCGCCGCGAACACTGGTGGACCCCTCATGTCAGCCATCTCTACCAACAGGCCGCACGCCGATGGGGACACAGTGCTGTAACCGTGATTTATTCGGTGTTCGGTAGCGTTACCTTATTGTTAACCTTCACATTGTCGAATACGGCGCCGGAAACGACGGCGATGGGCGTAGCAGGCACATACGGCGTAGGCGGCGCGTTGTGGGTTTTATTGCGCAGAGGACGGCGCGACTAGCACCTGGAGATGGACCTGATGGATTCCTGGCGGGACCGAGTAAGTAGCTGGATGCCCCGCGTGCTGGTGGCCGTTCACGATCTGGCGATGGTCTGGGTCTGTTGGCAGGTGTTGCACCGACTTCGGTACGCGATGCTGGCGCACGGCCCCGAGTTCCCCCTGTGGTCCAACGAGATCGCCATCGTACTGGTGGCGCAGGGCGTCGTGTTCTGGTGGATGGGGCTGTATCGGGGCCTGTGGCGATTCGCCAGCCTGCCGGATCTTTGGAACATCGTGAAGGCCTGTGCGCTGGGGTTCCTCGGTGTCGTGCTCGGCCTGTTCTTCTATAACCGGTTCGGCTCCACGCCGCGCGCGGTGCTGGGCTTCTATCCGTTTGCGCTGGTGGGCTTCCTGGGCTTTCCACGGCTGGCGTACCGCGCCTGGAAAGACAGCCAGGTACAGCGGACCCATGAAAGCGCTTCGCGGGTCCTGATCATGGGCGCAGGGCGCGCAGGCGAGGCACTGGTCCGCGAACTGCGCCGGACCGGGGTCTACCATCCCGTCGCCTTTCTGGATGACGCGGCGCGCCTGCACGGTTCCAAGCTCCAGGGCGTGCCCGTACTGGGCGGGTTGGAAGATGCCGCCGCCGTCGCCCGCGAAACGGCGGCCCGCATGCTGGTCATCGCCATGCCCTCGCTGGATGCGCCGGCGATGCAGCGTGTCGTCGCGATCTGCGAAAGCACAGGCTTGCCTTTCCGCATGGTGCCGCGCCTGGTCAACGTGCTGGAAGGCCAGTCGATGCCGGGCGACCTCAAGGAGGTCGCGATCGAGGATCTGCTGGGCCGCAAGTCGGTGACTCCCGACTGGAAATTGATCCGTGGTTGGTTGGGCGGGCGCACCGTGATGGTCACCGGGGCTGGCGGATCCATCGGTTCGGAGCTGTGCCGCCAGTGCGCACGCCATGGCGCGCAGCGGATCGCCCTGGTCGAGATCGACGAACTCGCCCTCATCACCATCCAGGGCGACCTGCGCCGAGCATTCCCGGATCTGGAGGTGTTGCCGGTCCTGGGCAATTGCGGCGATCCCGCCGTGATCGCGCATGCACTGCTCGTGGCCGAGCCGGATGCGGTGTTCCATGCGGCGGCCTACAAGCAGGTGCCTTTGCTGGAAAGCCACCTGCGTGAAGCGGTAGGCAACAATGTCCTGGCGACCGAGACCGTGGCGCGTGCCTGCCGTGAGGCGGGCGTCTCGACGTTCGTCTTGATCTCCACCGACAAGGCCGTGGATCCGGTCAATGTGCTGGGCGCCACAAAGCGCCTGGCGGAAATGGCCTGCCAGGCGCTGGACGATGCCCGTTCCAGCACCCGCTACGTGACCGTGCGTTTCGGCAATGTGCTGGACTCGGCCGGCAGCGTGGTACCGCTGTTCCGCGAGCAGATCCGCAAGGGCGGGCCGGTGACCGTGACCGACCCGGACGTGACCCGTTATTTCATGACCATCCCTGAAGCCTGCCAGCTGATCCTCCAGGCGGCTTCCGGCGCGGCGCACGCTTCGATCTATACGCTCGACATGGGCGACCCGGTGCCGATCCGCCTGCTCGCCGAACAGATGATACGGCTGGCCGGCAAGCAGCCCGGTCGCGACATCGCCATCGTGTACACCGGCTTGCGTCCCGGCGAAAAGCTGCACGAGACGCTGTTCCATGCCGACGAGCGCTATCAGCCGACCTCGCACTCCAAGATCATGAAGGCTTTCGCGCGCGATGTGTCGCCCGAGTTCATCGAGCTTGCGCTGCAGCGCATGCGTGCTGCGCATGCGCGCTACGACACGACCGAGCTGGGTGAAGTGCTGCGTGTCGCCGTGCCGGAGTTCTCGCCCCTGTCAAATGCCCATGACGAGGCTTCGGCTAATATCGTGGTCTTCCCTGGCCGAGATGCCCGTAGGACTCGATGACTTCGCCCCGTATTCGCAAGGCCGTGTTCCCCGTCGCGGGACTCGGCACCCGCTTCCTGCCCGCGACCAAGACCGTTCCCAAGGAAATGCTGCCGATCATCGACCGGCCGCTGATCCAGTACGCCGTCGATGAAGCGGTCGAGGCGGGTTGCGACACGCTGATCTTCGTCACCAATCGCTACAAGCACGCGGTGGCGGACTATTTCGACAAGGCCTACGAGCTGGAGCAGAAGCTCGAGCAGGCGGGCAAGCAGGAACAGCTCGATCTCGTCCGCAATGTCCTGCCGTCGCACGTACGTGCCGTGTTCGTGACCCAGGCCGAGGCCCTGGGCTTGGGACACGCGGTGCTGTGCGCCAAGCCCATCGTCGGAAACGAACCGTTCGCCGTGCTGCTCCCCGATGACCTTATCTGGAACCGGGGGCCTGGTGCGCTGAAGCAGATGGCGGATGCCGCCGAACGATCGGGTGCCAGTGTCATCGCCGTGCAGGACGTTGCGCCCGAGCAGACCGGCAGTTACGGCATCGTCGCCACCGAGTCCTTCAATGGGCGCGAAGGCCGGATCGACGCGATCGTCGAGAAACCGAAGCCGGAAGACGCGCCCAGCACGCTCGCCGTGGTGGGGCGTTATGTACTGGATGGCCGCATTTTCGAGTTGCTGGAGAACACGACGCCCGGCGCCGGCGGCGAGATCCAGCTGACCGACGGCATCGCGCAGTTGCTGCGTGAAAAGCCCGTGCATGCCTATCGGTTCCAGGGCACGCGCTTCGATTGCGGCACGCATATCGGGTTGATCGAGGCGACGATCCGCTACGCGCTGGACCACGAGAAGCTCAGCGATGCGGCGCGCGACACCATGCAGAACGCACTGAGCGAACTGGGCGTGCGGGACTTGCAGTAAGTCATCGGGCAGGGCACCGTCGCGGGCTCGGGGAGCTTTCCCGATCCTCGCGACGACGGCGCCATGACCGAACCTGTTTCCAGCTACTACCTTGCGACGGCAGCGCCGTCCCGTGCGCATGCGCCGCTGAAAGGGCGCCGTGAAGCAGCCGTTTGCGTGATCGGCGGGGGCTTCGCGGGGTTGAACACGGCGCTTGGGCTGGCCGAGCGTGGCGTGGGCGACGTCGTCCTGCTGGAGGCCAAGACCCCCGGTTTCGGGGCCTCCGGGCGCAACGGAGGATTCGTCTTCGGCGGTTTCTCGCGCGGCGAAGACGCGTTGTTCCGGGAACTCGGACCCGACCGTGCCAACGCGCTGTACGGCGGCACGGTCCAGGCGGTCGAGTTGATCCGGGAACGGATCAGGCGGTACGCGATCGAGTGCGAACCCACCGAACAGGGCGTGATCTGGGCGAACTGGTTCAAGGACGGCGGCGTGCTGCGCGAACGCCAGAGCCTGCTGGCGCGGCACTACGATACGCACTGGACCTGGTGGTCTCGGGAAGAGCTGCGAACCCGGGTTCACTCCGCCCGTTATCACGACGGTTTGTTCGAACCGCAGGGATTCCATTTCCATCCCCTGAACTATGCGACGGGACTCGCGCGGGCCGCGGCCGACGCGGGCGTAGCCGTGCATGCGGATTCGCCAGCGGTTTCGCTGGAACGCATCGGCGGCGTGTGGCATGTCCGCACACCGGAAGGCGAGATCCAGGCTGCGCAGGTCGTGCTCGCGTGCGGTGGTTATCTCGCAGGCCTGCGTGCACGCGTCGATGCGGGCGTCCTGCCCATCGCGACCTACGTGATGGTCACCTCGCCGTTGGGTTCCCGCATGTCCGAGGTGCTGCAGACGGGGGCCGCGATATACGACACGCGTTTCGCCTTCGATTACTACCGACCGCTGCCGGATACCCGCATCCTCTGGGGAGGGCGGATTTCCGTGCTCGACCGGTCGCCGGCCGCGGTGCGCCGGCTGCTTTACCGGGACATGTTGAAGGTGTTTCCGCAACTGGAGGGTATCGGCGTCGACTACGCATGGTCGGGGCTGATGAGCTACGCACGCCACCAGATGCCGCAGATCGGACAGGTCGAGCCCGGCTTGTGGCTTGCGCAGGCGTTCGGCGGACATGGGGTCGCGCCCACCACGTTCGCGGGTGAAGTCCTGGCGGCCGCGATCGCAGAGGGCGACGGCCGATGGCGGGAGTTCGCCGACTATGGCCTGGTATCTGCGCTGAAACCTGCGGGATTCCTGGGAGCGCAGCTGAGCTACTGGTGGGCGGAATCCAGGGATGCCTGGAAGGACTGGCGGGAACAGGCGAGGGGAGGATGAGCGTGGAGAGCGGAGAGATCAGTTGGTCGGATTTCGAGAAGGTGCACTTGTGCGCCGGCACGGTCGTGCGCGTAGAACCCTTTCCGGAGGCACGCAAGCCGGCGTGGAAGGTCTGGGTGGACTTCGGGCCGCATGGCATCAGGAAGACCAGCGCGCAGATCCATGCGCTCTACGGCGTGGATGACCTCGTAGGTCGGCAGGTCGTGGGCGTCATCAATTTCCCGCCCAAGCAGGTTGGGCCGTTCCTGTCGGAGTTCCTGCTTACCGGCTTCCACACCGATGCGGGGGTCGTGGTGACGGCGGTGGAGCGGCCCGTCCCCAACGGCGCGCGCCTGGCCTGAGTTTCGGTTCCCGGAAACGGACATGGCGCCTCGCGGCGCCATGTCCTTTGCAGCTTCCTGAGCGTCAGAGCGACTCGAAAATACCCGCCGCACCCATGCCGGTGCCGATGCACATGGTCACCATGCCGTACTTCTTCTGGTGACGGCGCATGCCGTGCACGAGGGTGGCGGTGCGGATCGCGCCGGTCGCACCCAGCGGATGGCCCAGTGCGATGGCGCCGCCCAGCGGGTTGATCTTCGATGCGTCCAGTTCGCTGTCGCGGATCACGGCGAGTGCCTGCGCGGCGAACGCTTCGTTGAGCTCGATCCAGTCCAGCTGGTCCTTGGTCAGGCCAGCCTGCTTCAGGGCCTTCGGAATCGCCGCGATCGGGCCAATGCCCATCACTTCCGGGCGCACGCCGGCCACCGAGAAACTGACGAAGCGCGCCAGCGGGGTCAGGCCGTAATCCTTGATCGCCTGCTCCGACGCCAGCAGAACGCCCGCCGCGCCGTCGCTCATCTGCGAGGACGTGCCCGCGGTGACGGTGCCGCCGAACTGCGGATTGCGGAACACCGTGCGCAGCTTGGCCAGGCCTTCCAGCGACGTGTCGGCGCGCGGGCCTTCGTCCTGTTCGACCAGCAGCTTCTTCAACCGCACCGTGTTGCCGGCGAGGTCGGGCTGGCGCGAGATCACTTCGTACGCGCTGATCTCGTCCCGGAACTCGCCCGCCGCCTGCGCCGCCAACGCCTTCTGGTGCGAAGCGACGGCGAACGCGTCCTGGTCTTCGCGCGAGATCTTCCATTCCTCGGCGACTTTTTCGGCGGTGATACCCATGCCGTAGGCGATGGCCACATGGTCGTTGTCGAACACGCTGGGCGCCATCGCGATCTTGTTGCCCATCATCGGCACCATGCTCATGCTCTCGGTGCCGCCGGCCAGCATCAGGTCGGCGTTGCCGAGCCGGATCTGGTCCGCCGCCATCGCCACGGCCTGCAGGCCAGACGAGCAGAAGCGATTGATGGTCTGCGCGGCGATGGTGTTCGGCAGGCCGGCCAACAACAGGCCGATGCGCGCCACGTTCATGCCTTGCTCGGCTTCCGGCATCGCACAGCCGATGATGGCGTCGTCGATGCGGTTGACGTCGATGCCCGGGGCCTGGGCCACGACCGACTTCAGCACGTGCGCCAGCATGTCGTCCGGGCGGGTGTTACGGAACACGCCCTTGGGCGCCTTGCCGACCGGCGTGCGGGTGGCGGCGACGATATAGGCTTCTTGTACTTGCTTGCTCATGTCTCGGTGTCCTGTGTCGTCGTCGGTCAGTTACGCAGCGGCTTGCCGGTCTTCAGCATGTGCGCGATGCGGGCCTGGGTCTTTTCCTGCTGGGCCAGTTCGACGAAGTGCTTGCGCTCCAGCTTGAGCAGCCATTCCTCGTCGACCACCGCGCCGCGATCCACTTCGCCGCCGCACAGCACAGTGGCGATGCGTACCGCGATCTCGTAGTCGTACGGGCTGATGAAGCGGCCTTCCAGCATGTTCACCAGCATCATCTTGAAGGTGGCGATGCCGACATCGCCGGCGACCTGGATGCGACGTGCAGGCAGGGGCGGGCGGTAACCCGTCTCGGCCAGCGCCAGGGCTTCCTGCTTGGCGATGTGCAGCAGCTCGTAGGCGTTGAAGGCGACCTTGTCGCCCGCGCGCATCAGGCCGAGTTCCTTGGCTTCGACGGCGGAAGCGGAGACCTTGGCCATCGCGATCGTCTCGAAGGTCTTCTTCAGCTCAGCGAACACATCGCCCCCCGGGCCTGCGGCCTGCGACGCGCGCACCGCGAGCTCCTTCAGGCCGCCGCCGGCCGGCAGCAGGCCGACGCCCGCTTCGACGAGACCGATGTAGCTTTCCAGGTGCGCGACGGTACGTGCACTGTGCATCTGGAACTCGCAGCCACCGCCGAGGGCGAGGCCACGCACTGCGGCCACGACCGGCACCAGCGAATATTTGATGGCCTGGCTGGTCGCCTGGAAGTTGGCCACCATCGCCTCGAACTCGGCGATCTTGCCGGCCTGCAGCGCGCCCAGCGCACCGGCCAGGTCGGCACCGGCGGAGAAGGGTTCCTTGGGCTGCCAGATCACCAGACCCTTGAAGCGCTGTTCGGCGATCGCGACCGATTCCTGCACGCCGGCGAGCACCGCGTCGGACACCGTGTGCATCTTGGTCTTGAAGCTGATCACGCCGATGCCGTCGCCGTCGGTCCACAGGCGGACGCCATCGTTCTCGAACACCGTTTCGCCCGGTGCGAAGGCTTCGCCCAGCAGCGGATCGGGGAAACGCTGGCGCGCATAGACATCCAGCGAGGAGCGCGGCAGCTTGGCGTTGCGGGCGGGGCTGTAGCTGCCCTCGGCGCTGTGCACGCCTTCGCGGCCGTCGAACACCCAGTTCGGCAGCGGTGCGCTGCTCATGGCCTTGCCGGCGACGATATCGTCGGCGATCCACTGCGCCACCTGCTTCCAGCCGGCGGCCTGCCAGGTCTCGAACGGGCCCAGCGACCAGCCGTAACCCCAGCGGATCGCCAGGTCCACGTCGCGCGCGGTCTCGGCGATGTCGGCCAGGTGGTAGGCGCTGTAATGGAACAGATCGCGGAACACCGCCCACAGGAACTGCGCCTGCGGGTGCTGGCTCTCACGCAGCTTGGCGAACTTCTCGGCGGGGTTCCTGATCTTCAGGATCTCGACCACCTCGGGTGCCGCAGTGCGGTCGGAAGCGCGGTAGTCCTGCTTCTCCAGATCGAGGACCACGATGTCCTTGCCGACCTTGCGGAAGATGCCGGCGCCCGTCTTCTGGCCCAGTGCGCCCTTGGCGATAAGGGCCTCCAGCCACTTCGGCGACTTGAAGTAGGCGTGCCACGGATCATCCGGCAGGGTGTCGGCCATGGTCTTGATGACGTGGGCCATGGTGTCCAGGCCGACGACATCGGAGGTGCGGTAGGTGGCGGACTTCGGACGGCCGATCAGCGGGCCGGTGATGGCGTCCACCTCGTCGAAGCCCAGCTTGAACTCGCCCGTGTGATGGGCGGTGGCCAGGATCGAGAAGACGCCGATGCGGTTGCCGATGAAGTTGGGCGTGTCCTTCGCATACACCACGCCCTTGCCGAGCGTCGTCGTCAGGAAGGTCTCCAGGCCCTCGAGCACGGCCTTGTCCGTGGACTTGGCCGGAATGAGCTCCGCGAGGTGCATGTAGCGCGGCGGGTTGAAGAAGTGCACGCCGGAAAAACGATGGCGAAGTTCTTCTGGAAGAACTTCAGCCAACTTGTTGATTCCCAAGCCGGATGTGTTGCTCGCCAGCACGGCGTGCGGCGCCACGAACGGGGCGATCTTCTTGTACAGGTCCTGCTTCCAGTCCATCCGTTCGGCGATGGCCTCGATGATCAGATCGCAGCCCTTCAGGTGCTCCAGGCCGGTTTCGTAGTTGGCCGGCGTGATCGCCTCGGCCAGCGACTTGCTCGCCAGCGGCGCGGGGCTGAGCTTGGCCAGGTTGGCGATGGCTTTTTGCACGATGCCGTCCGGGTGCCCGTCCTTGGCGGGCAGGTCGAACAGCACCGTGTCGACGCCGGCGTTGGTCAGGTGCGCGGCGATCTGCGCGCCCATGACACCGGCGCCCAGCACGGCCGCCTTGCGTACAAGCAATGGATTGGACATGGAATTTCCTTGGATTGCAGGGGTTTCAGACATGGTCGGCGCGCAGGCCGGCCTCGGCGAAGCGGATGAGTTCGCGGGCGGCGCGCTCACGATGCGCGGCTTCCGTGACGCCCGTGGGGCGCTTGATCAGGCCGAAATCGGCCATGGCGTAGGTCAGGGCGCCGGAGAAAAAGTCCAGCCGCCAGTAAAGTTCTTCCTTGCTGAGGCCCGGCACGCAGGCGGCGATCGCCTTGCCGAATTCACGCAGGACGTGGCCGTAGTGGTCCGACAGGAACTGGCGCAGGCCATCGTTCTTCTCGGCGTACGCGCGGGCGATCACCCGGACGAAGGCGCCGCCGCCGTGGCGGTCCTGGGCGAGCGCCAGTGCCGGCTCGACGAACGCGGCCAGGATGGGGGCCAGTTCGCCAGGATGCCCGGCCAGCGCCTTCTCCAACTGGGACAGGCGGGCAGCGGTCATGTCGTCCATGCGGCGGCGGAACACCTCGTTGACGAGGTTCTCCTTGCTGCCGAAGTGGTAGTTCACGGCCGCGATGTTGACGTCGGCCCGACTGGTGACCTGGCGCAGCGAGGTGCCCGCGAACCCGTGCTGGGCGAACAGCTCTTCGGCTGCACCCAGGATCCGTTCCTTGGTCGAGAAATGCGTGGTGTTGGCCATGGCCCCTCCGGCAATGAATCAAACGCTTGTTTGACTCATTGTCAGGGGTGGCTCCGGGCAAGTCATGCTGCTTTGCACAATCGCGACCCGCGAGGGCTGCAAACCGGCACGCGGTACGTTAGAATCTCGCTACGCTTTCTAGTCTAAGCCCGCGTTTCGACGCGGGTTTTTCATGTTAACCTTGGGCCGTAACGTGGCCCGCCCAACGGAGATAATCCCCATGGCGCTGGAGCGCACCCTGTCGATCGTCAAGCCCGATGCCGTCGCCAAGAACGTCATCGGCGAAATCTATGCCCGTTTCGAAAAGAACGGTCTGAAGATCGTTGCCGTGAAGATGAAGCACCTGTCGCGTCGTGAAGCGGAAGGCTTCTACGCCGTGCACCGCGAGCGCCCGTTCTTCAACGCGCTGGTCGAGTTCATGATCTCCGGTCCGGTCGCCATCCAGGTGCTGGAAGGCGAGAGCGCCGTGCTGAAGCACCGCGACATCCTCGGCGCCACCAACCCGAAGGACGCTGCGCCGGGCACGATCCGCGCCGACTTCGCCGATTCGATCGACGCCAATGCTGCGCACGGTTCGGATTCGGTCGAGAACGCCAACATCGAAATCGCGTACTTCTTCGCCGCGACCGAAGTGTTCTCGCGCTGAGCGACATGCGATGAGCAGCCACGACCTGCCGCCGATCGAATTGAAGCTGGCCACGGACGCACCGTCCGTGGCCATCGGCGCGCCCGTGTCTGCGAAACAGAACCTGATGGACCTGGATCGCGAAGGGCTGGAACAGTTCTTCGTCGGCAAGCTCGGTGAGCAGAAGTTCCGCGCGCACCAGGTGATGAAGTGGATCCACCATCGCTACGTCACCGACTTCGAGCAGATGACCGATCTCGGCAAGAACCTGCGCGCGAAGCTGCAGGAACATGCCGAGGTGGTCGTGCCGCAGGTCGTGTTCGACAAGCCCTCGTCGGACGGTACCCACAAGTGGCTGCTGGGCATGGGCGTGGACGGCAAGAATGCCGTCGAAACCGTCTATATCCCCGACAAGAGCCGCGGCACGCTTTGCGTGTCGTCGCAGGTGGGTTGCGGCCTGAACTGCACCTTCTGCTCGACGGCCACGCAGGGCTTCAACCGTAACCTGACCACCGCCGAGATCATCGGCCAGGTGTGGGTGACGGCGCGCCATCTGGGCAACGTGCCCGCACAGAACCGTCGCCTCACCAACGTGGTGATGATGGGCATGGGCGAGCCGCTGCTGAATTTCGACAACGTCGTGCGCGCGATGAACATCATGCGCGACGACCTGGGTTACGGCCTGGCCAGCAAGCGCGTCACGCTGTCGACGTCCGGCCTGGTGCCGATGATCGACCGGCTGTCCACCGAAACCGACGTGTCGCTGGCCGTCTCGCTGCATGCGCCGAACGACGCGCTGCGCGAACAGCTGGTGCCGCTCAACAAGAAGTACCCCATCGCAGAACTCATGGCGTCGTGCGTGCGCTATCTGCGGGCGAACAAGAAGCGCGACTCGGTCACGTTCGAGTACACGCTGATGAAGGGCGTGAACGACCAGCCCGAGCATGCGCGCCAGCTGGCGCAGCTGATGCGCAAGTTCAGCAACGCCGCACAGCTGAAGGATGCGGGCAAGGTCAATCTCATTCCGTTCAATCCGTTCCCCGGTACCCGCTACGAGCGGGCGCCGGAAGAAGACATCCGCGCGTTCCAGAAACTGCTGCTCGATGCGCAGGTGCTGACGATGGTGCGCCGCACGCGCGGCGACGACATCGATGCGGCCTGCGGACAGCTGAAGGGCCAGGTGATGGATCGCACCCGCCGCCAGGCGGAGTTCCGTCGCCACCTGCAGGAACAGGGTATCGACGATGCGGCATAAGGCGATCTGCCTGCTGCTGATCCCCCTCCTGCTGGCCACCGCCTGCAGCCGATTCACCTTCGTCCGCTCCAAGATGGAACGCAAGGACGGCGAGCAACTGACCCAGGACTACTCCGTCAAGGACAGCCCCGAGGTAAAGCGTCGCCAATCCGTGCAGATGATGCTGGCACGCTCCGTACAGCGCCTGCAGGCCGGCGACCTGGACACTGCCGAGAAGGAAGCGCGGGCCGCATTGAAGCAGGCGCCGGACTCCGCGGACGCCCTGACGTTGCTGGCAGTCATTGCGGACCGTCGCGGGCAGTCAGGCCCGGCCGGCGAGCACTATCGCCGCGCGGCGGAACTCGCGCCGGGACAGGGCGCCGCGCAGAACAATTACGGTACGTGGCTCTGCGCGAACGGCTTCGAAGCCGAATCACTCGTCTGGTTCGACCGGGCGGTGCAGGCGCGGGGTTATGGCACGCCTGAAGTGGCGCTCGCCAATGCCGGCAACTGCGCACTGGCCACCGGCCAGACGGAGCGCGCCGAGCGGGACCTGCGGCAGGCGCTCTCGCGCGATTCGACCAACGCGACCGCGCTCGGCGCGATGGCAGAACTGGAGTTCCGCAGGCAGCAGTACCTGTCCGCGCGGGCCTTCGTCGAGCGGAGGTTGGCTGCGGGGCCCGCCTCCGTGGCAGTGTTGAAACTCGCATCACAGATCGAGGAAAGACTCGGCGACAAGGCCGCTGCCAGTCGATATGTTCAGCGCATTCGGGCGGAGTTCCCCGACGCGCGGGACGTCACAACCGGGGGAAACGCAGGGCCATGATGGAAACGGTGAGTGGGGGCATGCCGCAGGGGTGCGGCGATGCACTGCGGTCGGCGCGCGAGCGGGCCGGCCTGTCGATACAGGATGTCAGCCAGCGACTGAAGATGCCGGTCAAGGTGGTCCAGGCCCTGGAAGCGGGGCAGTGGGACCAGTCCGGCGGTGCGGTGTTCGTGCGCGGGCAGCTGCGCAGCTACGGACGCCTGCTGAAGGTGGATGTGGAGCCGTTCCTGCACCAGGCGGAGACGGCGGTCGCGCCGCCGGCCGAACTGGTCAGCCACGGCCACACGCCCCAGTTGCAGTACTTCTTCGAGAGCTTCAAGCGCCGCGCCATCTATGTGGTGTTGACGGTGGTGATCGTCACGCCGATCTGGATGGCGCTGCGACCCGCATCCGGGCCCGCGCCGGAGGCCGCCACGGCCTCGCTGGACGTGGTGCCGGAGGCCGCCACTGCGGTCGGTGATGATGCAGCGCCGTCCAAGTCCGCGGCGCGTCCGCAAGCGGCTCCCTTCGTCGCGTCGATGGCGCCGATGCCTCGCACGGCGTCGTCGTGGCTCTCGCTGACCTTCAAGGGCGACAGCTGGGTCGAGATCACCGCGCCAGACGGTCGCAAGGTGGAGCAGGCGCTGGTGCGTGCGGGCGAGGAACGACGTTATGCGCAGGGCGAAGTGGGGCGCATCAAATTGGGCGATGCCACGGCGGTCGAGGTTCAGCAAGCGGGGAGTACGGTGGACTTGGCGCCGTTCCAGCGAGCGAACGTTGCACGCTTTACGGTATCCTCTGAGGGTTCCCTAGCGCCGGTCGGTGACTGACCCGCGCGCGGGTCTGTCCAACCTAGACCAAGACCCCGCCTGAGACGGGGCAAGAGAGCGCATGGCGATTGATGATCTGCTCGACGAGCACGAACAAAGCGAACGCGTCCGCAGTTGGCTGAGGAGCAACGGCGCCGGCCTTCTGGGCGGCGTGGCTCTGGGGCTGGCGGTGATCTTCGGCTGGCAGTGGTGGCAGAACAGCCAGCAAGGCAAGAAGGAGGCGGCCTACCAGAACTACCAGGCGGCGGCCGAAGGCCTGGCGAAGGGCGACCTGAAGCAGTCCAAGGCCGCGGTCGATGCGCTGACCAAGGAGAACGAGGTGTACGCCGACGTCGCCGGGCTGCAGTTGGCGAAAGCCCAGGTGCAAGCCGGCGAGCGCGATGCCGCGATCGCCACGCTGCGCAGCCTGACGCCCGATGCCTCGCTGAGCCCGCTGGTCAACCTGCGTCTCGCACGCCTGCTGATCGACAACGGCAAGCACGATGAAGCCCTGAAGCTGCTGGACAAGGCCGACGACGCCTCCAGCCTCGAGGTGCGCGGCGACGCGCTGTTCGCGACCGGGAAGGCCAAGGAAGCGCAGGAAGCCTATACGCGTGCGCTGACCGCCCTGGACGTGGCCTCTGCCCAGCGCCGTATCGTTGAGTTGAAGCTGGTCCACGCCGGCGGCACGTTGCCCAAGACGGGAGGTGCCGCGTGAATCGTCGCAACGGAACCATCGCGACGCGCGTCCTGACCGCCGCGATGCTCGTGGCCGTGTTGGGCGGCTGCAGCACCATCAAGGGTTGGTTCGGGAGCAAGGCCGACGAAAAGCCGACCGAGCCGGCCGAACTGGTCGACATCACGCCCACCGTCAGCGTCTCCAAGTTGTGGAGCGCGAACGCCGGCAAGGGCGAGAAGCGTCTCGGCCTGCAACAGGCGCCCGTTGTGGATGGCGGTCGCGTGTATGCGGCAGCCGTCGAAGGTGGTGTGCGCGCCTTCGATCTGCAGACCGGCAAGCAGGTATGGCAGTACAAGTCGGATCTTCGGCTGTCCGGTGGGCCCGGCGCAGGAGAAGGCCTGGTTGCGGTAGGCACGTTGGACGGGCAGGTGATCGCGCTCGATGCCTCGACGGGTGCCGAGAAGTGGCAGGTGAAGGTGCCGAACGAAGTGATTTCGGCGCCTGCGATCGCGCAGGGTCTGGTGTTCGTCCGTACCAACGATGGCCGTGTGTCTGCGCTGAGCGCCGATACGGGCGAGCGCCGCTGGTTCTGGACGCACGAGCTGCCCAGTCTGACCGTGCGCGGCAACGCGCCGGTGGTCGCGGGGCCGGGCGTCCTGTTCGCCGGCAGCGACGACGGCACGCTGACCGCGCTGTCGTCCAACGATGGCCGCCCGATGTGGACGCAGGCCGTCGGTACGCCGGAAGGCCGCAGCGAGCTCGAGCGCATGGCGGACGTCGATGGTGCTCCCGTCCTGGAAGGCACCACGGTGTTCGCGACCAGCTTCAAGAAAGAAACCCTTGCCATCGAAGGCCCGTCGGGTCGTCCGCTGTGGAAGCGCGAGAACGGTGGCGCGGGTGGCTTGGCCGTGACGAGCAGTGCCGTGCTGGTGTCCGATCCGGCGGGTACCGTCTGGGCGCTGGACAAGTACAGCGGCGGCTCGCTGTGGTCGAACACGACGCTGGCGCGCCGTTCGCTGACCGCCCCGACGATCCACGGCGACTATGCGGTGGTCGGCGATTACGACGGTTACCTGCACTGGCTGAAGACGGACAACGGCGAAGTGGCCGGACGCGCCCGTGCGGGCAGAAAGGCCCTCCGCGGCAAGCCGGTCGTTGCGGACGGCATCCTGATTGTCCAGGACGTGGAAGGCGGCCTGACGGCCTTCGGTTTCAAGTAAGCACCCCGGGGCGCGGTCCATCGCGCCCGACGGGACCGGAAAAGGGCCGCCTCGACGGCCCTTTTTCGCGGGCGCAGCCCAATTCCGATACCATGGCGCGCCCTTGCCGCACGGCTTCGCGTGCCCACGGTGGCCCTCGGTCGCCTCGTGCCGGCCCCGCTCATATTCATCTGGTTGCCTCTCCATGTTGCCCCTCGTAGCCCTGGTCGGTCGTCCCAACGTCGGCAAGTCCACCCTGTTCAATGCGCTGACGCGCAGTCGCGATGCGCTGGTGCACGACCAGCCGGGCGTCACCCGCGACCGCAACTACGGCGTCTGCCGCCTGGACGAGGACGCCCCTTTCCTGGTGGTCGACACGGGCGGCATCGCGGGTGAGGAAGAAGGCCTGGCCGGCGCCACGGCGCGCCAGGCGCGTGCGGCGGCCGAAGAAGCCGACCTCGTGCTGTTCATCGTCGACGGGCGCGAAGGCCCCTCCGCGCTGGACGATGAAATCCTCGCGTGGCTCCGCAAGACGGCGCGCCCGACCTTGCTGGTCATCAACAAGATCGACGGCATCAACGAGTCCACGGCCCTGGCGGACTTCGCGCGCTATGGCTTCTCCGACGTCACCACGATCTCGGCTTCGCATCGCCAGGGCATCGACGATCTGCTGGAAGAGGTGCATCAGCGCCTGCCGGAAGAGGGTGCGACGGTCGGCCTGGACAACGACCCGGACCGCATGCGCGTGGCCTTCGTCGGCCGGCCCAACGTGGGCAAGTCCACGCTGGTGAACCGCCTGCTGGGTGAAGAGCGCATGATCGCCTCGGAGGTGCCCGGCACCACGCGCGATTCGATCGCGGTCGACATGGAGCGGGATGGTCGCCAGTACCGCCTGATCGACACCGCCGGCCTTCGCCGCAAGGGCAAGGTGGAAGAAGCGGTCGAGAAGTTCAGCGTGGTCAAGACGCTGCAGGCGATCGAGCAGTGCCAGGTCGCGGTGCTGTTGCTGGATGCTACCGAAGGCGTTACCGACCAGGACGCGACTGTGCTGGGCGCGGTGCTGGACGCCGGTCGCGCGCTGGTCGTGGCGATCAACAAATGGGATGGCCTGACGGCCTACCAGCGCGAGCAGGCCGAAGCGCTGCTGGCCCGCAAGCTCGGTTTCGTCGAATGGGCGGAAGCGGTGCGCATCTCCGCGCTGCATGGCTCGGGCCTGCGCGAATTGTTCAAGGCAGTCCACCGCGCGCACGCTTCGGCGACGAAGGAATTCGGCACCAGCGAAGTCAACAAGGCGCTGGAGATCGCGTACGAGACCAATCCGCCGCCGAGTATCCGCGGGCATGTCTCCAAGCTGCGTTACGTGCACCCCGGTGGCGCCAATCCGCCGACCTTCATCGTCCACGGCACGCGCCTGAAAGTGCTGCCGGAATCGTACAAGCGCTACCTGGAGAACTTCTTCCGCAAGCGCTTCAAACTGGTCGGTACGCCGGTGCGCTTCATCTTCCGCGAGGGCGCCAACCCCTACGAGGGGAAGAAGAACGTCCTGACCGAGAAGCAGATCGCGAAGAAGCGTCGCCTCATCCGGCACGTCAAGCGCAGCAAGTGACCGCGTATCCCTCCCGCATCGCCGTCGATGAAGCCATCGCGCTGATCCGGGAGACGGCGCACTCGCATCGCACCGGCGCCGAATCCCTCGCTTTCAATCGCGCCGGCGGCCGCGTGCTGGCAGATGCCGTGCGCGCGCCCATCGACCTGCCTTCGTTCGACAACAGCCGGATGGATGGCGTGGCGTTCGCGCAGGCGAGCCTGGCGGATGGCGTCCCCACCTGGTTGCGCCTGGTGGGCGCCCAGTACGCCGGCGTCGCAGGAGGGCTCCAGGTCGGGCCGGGGGAGTGCGTCCGCATCACGACGGGTGCGCCGCTGCCGACCGGCACCGACACGGTGGCGATACGGGAAGACATCGTCGAACGCGATGGCGGCATGGAAATACCGGCCGGACTCTCGCGTGGTGCAGACGTGCGGCGCGTGGGCGAGGATGTCCAGGCCGGCGCGGACGTGATGCGCGCGGGCCAGGTGCTGACGCCTGCGCGGACTGGTCTGGCGGCTGCATTGGGGCTGGCCACGCTGACGGTCGCGAGGCGACCGACCGTGGCGGTCTTCACTACGGGCGACGAACTGGTGGAGCCCGGGCTGCCCCTGTTGCCCGGACAGGTCTACAACAGCAATCGCGACCTGCTCATGGGGCTGTTGCGCGCCGAAGGCCTTGAGCCCACCGCATGGCCCACGCTGCCTGACGACCCGGAGCGCATGCAGGTGATGCTGGCCGATGCGGCCTCCGCGTTCGATGTCGTCATCACCAGCGGCGGCGTGTCGGCGGGGCAGAAGGATCATCTTCCCGGCCTGCTGGACGCCCACGGCCGCATCGTGTTCTGGAAGGTACGCATGAAGCCGGGGATGCCCGTGCTGTTCGGGCAATGGGATCGCGCGCTGTTCCTCTGCCTGCCGGGCAATCCGGTGTCGACCTTGGCTACCTTCCTGACCCTGGGGCGTGCCTTGCTGGACAGCCTGCAGGGCCGCGATGACCCGCGGCCCGCCTGGCAGGCGCGACTGGGCGCTCCCTGGCGCAAGGAACATGCCCGGCTCGAGTTCCTGCGGGGCCAGCTGGCGCCCGATGGCACGGGGGGCTTGCGGGTCCTGCCCAACACCGCCGATGCGTCCCACCAGTTGCGTGCGGCCGCGGACAGCAACGCCCTGATCGTGCTGCCGGAAGGCGCTCGCGACTACGCCGCAGGCGACATCGTCGACGTGCTGCCGTACTGACGGCGACACCGCGTTCCACCCGGAGCACCGCCAGCGCCCATGCGGTGCGTGATAATCCCCGCATGCCGATCCAGGAAATCACCCCCGCCGATGTCGCCCAGTGGCTGACCGACGGCGCCATCTTCATCGACGTACGCGAAGAGCACGAACGTGCGAGCGGACAGGCAACTGGCGCACGCGGCGTCGCCAAGGCCGACCTGCTGGCGTCTCCGGCGCACTACGTGCCGCAACAGGATGCCGCCGTGGTGCTGATCTGCCAGAAGGGCGGCCGCTCCCTGGACGCGGCGCGCGCGCTCGAGGCCGCAGGTTATTCGCGGCTGGCCTCGGTGGCGGGCGGAACATCGCGCTGGCAGGAAGAAGGGCGTCCGCTCGTGCGGCCCGAACTGCCGGCCGATGCGATGGATTTCAACGAACGCTACTCGAGGCACCTGCTGCTGCCGGAAGTCGGTGTGGAAGGGCAGCGGCGGCTCGAACGATCGCGGGTGCTGATGATCGGCGCCGGTGGGCTCGGTTCGCCGGCCGCGTTCTACCTGGCGGCAGCGGGCGTGGGTCACCTGCGGCTGGCTGACGACGATGTGGTGGACCGCAGCAACCTGCAGCGGCAGATCCTGCATACCGAGGCGCGCATCGGCGAGCCGAAGGTGGCCTCGGCACAAGCGACGCTGGGCGCGCTCAACCCCCGCACGCAGGTCGAAGCCTTACAGGCGCGCGCCACCGCCGGGAACGTCGAACGCCTGCTGGAAGGCGTGGATGTGGTGCTGGACGGTGCGGACAACTTCCCGGTGCGCTATCTGCTCAACGATGCCTGCGTGAAGCTGGGTATCCCGTTGGTGTACGGTGCGGTGCAGCGGTTCGAAGGGCAGGTGAGCGTGTTCGATGCCGGGCGCCATCGCGGCGAGCTTCCGTGTTATCGCTGCCTGTTCCCGGAACCACCGCCGCCCGAGTTCGCGCCCAATTGCGCCGAGGCCGGTGTGCTGGGCGTACTGCCGGGCGTGATCGGGCTGCTGCAGGCCACCGAGGTCGTGAAGCTGCTGCTCGGCGTCGGCGACTCCCTGGCTGGGCGCCTGTTGCAGTTCGATGCGCTGTCGATGCGCTTCCGCGAAACACGCCTGCGCCATGACCCGGATTGCCCGGTGTGCGCCGCCGGAACGCCTTTCCCCGGCTACATCGACTACGCGGCGTTCTGCCGCGCCGGGTAATCAGTCCAGCGGACGCATCCGCAAGCCGTCGCGGAACTGGCGCGGCGTGATGCCGGTGTCCCGCTTGAACGCGGCACTCAGATGGCTGTGGCTGGCGAAACCGCAGGCGAGCGCGATATCGGTGATGTCGTCGTTGCGGTTCAGCAGGTACCAACGCGCCCGGCGCAGCCGCTGCGCCAGGATGTACTGCGCCGGCGTGGTGCCGAAGGTGCGCCGGAACGCGATCAGCAACTGGTGCACGCTCATGCCGGCGAGCGTGGCAAGGTCGGACAGCGCGATGCGCTGGCCCAGCGCGTTCTCGATGTGGTCGCTCAGCTGTCGCGCGTTATGGGCCGACAGCGAGCTCGGCGCCGTCACCGGCACGGCAGGGAGCCGGTAACCGTCATAGAGGTGCTGGCGTAGCAGCAGTTGCAGGCGCTCGGCCATCATGGCCGACAGGTCATCGTCCTGTTGGCTCAGCCGTCCCAGCCGCGCGACGCTGTAGTGGAGGAACTCGTCGCGATGCCCCAGCCGGGGCATCAGGCCGTCGATAGTGGCGCGCCGATCCGCACCCACGTCCACATCCGCCGTCGGCGAGACGCGCAGCTCGGCATACGTGATGACCTGTCCCGCAGCCTGGCTGGCGTAGCGCTTTCCTGCGGGGACCAGCCAGATGTCGCCCGGGGAAGGGGGCGTATGGGTGGCGCCTACCCCATCGATTTCGGTATCCAGTTCGCGCATCGTGCCGCCGAGGTGGACGATGACGGTGTGCCGTGGCTCATCGATGGCCCACAGCGTGCGCTGCCGGATGTCTTCCTTGCAGAGCAGCAGTTCCACGCCCGACCAGTGTGCCTGCGCCAGCACGCGGTACTGCGGCGTCTGGCCGGGTTCCTGGTCGCCGGTCTGCGGCATGGCCTCATGCGGTCCGACACTGCGGGTCGAGGCCGGAGAATTTGATAGCGGATGGGACATCATGAAAGCCCGCCGGAGTGCTTCCACCGCATCTTAGACGCGCCTCGCCGCTTCTGCCCACCGGTGCATCGAACCGGGGCGCCGCCGCCAGGTTCCGT
Organism: Pseudoxanthomonas sp. Root630; assembly: GCF_001427585.1. Lineage (GTDB taxonomy): Bacteria > Pseudomonadota > Gammaproteobacteria > Xanthomonadales > Xanthomonadaceae > Pseudoxanthomonas_A. The sequence goes on from NZ_LMGY01000003.1 coordinate 68,423, forward strand.
CCCCTGCCAGGAGCATTCCCATGACCGATCATTCCATCCAGGGCAAAGTCGCCCTGATTGCCGGCGGCGCCAAGAACCTTGGCGGCCTGATTGCCCGCGACCTCGCGCAACACGGTGCGGCCGCCGTCGCCATCCACTACAACAGCGACGCGAGCCGTGCCGACGCGGAACAGACCCTCGCTGCGATCCGCGATGCCGGTGCGCGCGGCGTGGCACTGCAGGGCGACCTGACCACGGCGGCGGGCGTGGAGACGCTGTTCGCCGACGCGGTCGCGGCGGTGGGCAAGCCCGACATCGCGATCAACACCGTCGGCAAGGTACTCAAGAAGCCGATCACCGACATCAGCGAAGCCGAGTACGACGAGATGTCCGCAGTGAACGCCAAGGCCGCATTCTTCTTCCTCAAGGAGGCGGGGCGGCACGTCAACGACAACGGCAAGGTCGTCACGCTGGTCACCTCGCTGCTGGGCGCGTTCACGCCGTTCTATGCGTCGTACGCGGGCACCAAGGCGCCCGTGGAGCACTTCACCCGCGCGGCGGCGAAGGAATTCGGCGCACGTGGCATCTCGGTGACCGCGATCGGCCCAGGCCCGATGGATACGCCGTTCTTCTATCCGGCGGAAGGGGCCGACGCGGTGGCGTACCACAAGACCGCCGCGGCGCTGTCGCCCTTCAGCAAGACAGGGCTGACCGACATCCAGGACGTGGTGCCCTTCATCCGCCATCTGGTGAGCGATGGCTGGTGGATCACCGGGCAGACGATCCTCATCAACGGCGGCTACACCACCAAGTAAGGGAAAAGGGGGAGGGGCCTTGTCGTCCCCTCCACCCCCGGGTCGCCTTTGCGCTACCGTGGGCGAACGCGCCCAACTCAAATGGAGCAACCACCATGCGGACCCTGATCCTCATCGTTGTCGGGCTGGTGATCGTGGGAATCGCCCTGTGGTCGGCGGGCGCCGGCAGGCGGCGCCTGGTCGCGGCGCTGTTCACCGTCGGATGGCTGGTCGTCGTGTTGTGGAACCTGCGTACCGGCATGTCCCATGGTTACTCGCTGCAGGAAGAGTTGCCGATCCAACTGCTGATCTTCGCGGTGCCGGTGGCGGCGGGATGGCTGTTGGCGTGGAAGGCGCGGGCGCGCTGACGCTCCATTCCACCCGGGAGCATCCCTTGATCGCACCTGTCCATCCCTTGCTGCGTACACCCGGCCAGCCGGCGAAAGTCGGCAACGTCGAGCTGTTCTTCGACCTTGTCTATGTTTTCGCCGTCACCCAGCTGTCCCATCACCTGCTCGAACACCTGACGCCGCTGGGCGTGCTGCAGACCGCGACGCTCTGGTTCGCGGTCTGGCTGGGCTGGCAATACACCGCCTGGGTGAGCAACTGGTTCAATCCCGAGCATCTCGTCATCCGCACCATGCTGATGGTGTTGATGGGGCTGGCGCTGCTGGTATCCGCCGCGATCCCCGACGCCTTCGGTGAGCGTGGGCTGTTGTTTGCGATCAGCTTCGTCGCCATCCAGGTCGGGCGCACGCTGTTCGTGCTGGGCAGTCTCGGCCGCGACCATGCGTTGACGCCCAACTTCCTGCGGATCCTGTGCTGGTTGCTGGTGTCGTCCGCTTTCTGGATCGCCGGGGGGCTCAATGAAGGCACCACGCGACTGACGCTGTGGCTGCTGGCGGTCGCCTGCGAGTACGCATCCCCGATGGCGGGCTTTCCGGTGCCGGGCCTGGGGCGCTCGAAGACGTCCGACTGGACGATCGACGGCGGCCACCTGGCTGAGCGCTGCCAACTGTTCGTCATCATCGCGCTGGGCGAATCCGTGCTGGCCACCGGCGCGTCGTTCGCGCATGCGCACCATCCCGGGCTCGCCGTCTGGGTCGCGTTCGCCGTCTCCTTCGTCGGCTGCGTGGCGATGTGGTGGATGTACTTCGACACCTCCAGCGGCGACGCCGCGCATGTGATCGAGCATTCCGACGATCCGGGGCGCCTTGGTGCCTACTTCCACTATGTGCACGTGCTGCTGATCGCCGGCGTCATCGTCAGCGCGGTCGCGGACGACCTGGTGGTGGCGCATCCGCTCGATCCGGTGTCGCCCAAGTACGCGGCCGTACTGATCGGTGGCCCGCTGGTCTACCTGTTCGGCAACGCGCTGTTCAAGCGCGTCGTCTATGGCCGCTTCCCGTTGTCGCACCTGCTCGGCATGGGAGCACTGGTCGTTGCGTGGCCGTTGCTCCCGCGGATCAACCTGCTGGCGGCGGGGGCATCGACCACCGCCGTGCTGCTGCTGGTCACGGTGTGGGGCGCGTACTACCGTCGCAGCGGGCACCGCGCCTTGCCGATGCAGCACGGCTGAGACAATCGCGTCCGGCGACATCCGGTAGACTCGCGGCATGAGTGCAGAATCCGGTGCCAGCCAACTGGTGAGTGTCGTCGCGCTGCTGGGCGCGGCCGTGGTGACGGTGCCGATCTTCCGGCGCCTGGGCCTGGGCTCGGTGCTGGGTTATCTCGCCGCCGGCCTCGCGATCGGTCCGTTCGGCCTGAAATGGTTCAACGACCCGCAATCCATCCTGCACGTCGCCGAACTGGGCGTGGTGATGTTCCTGTTCGTCATCGGGCTGGAGATGCGGCCCAGCCACCTGTGGAGCCTGCGCAAGCAGATCTTCGGGTTGGGTGCATTGCAGATCACGGTATGCACGGTGTTGCTGACGGGCGTGGGGCTGGCCTTCGGCTATCCGTTGGCCGTCTCGTTCATCGGGGGCATGGGCTTCGTGCTGACCTCCACGGCCGTGGTGATGCAATTGCTGGCCGAGCGGGGCGACGTGGCGCTGCCGCATGGGCAGAAGGTCGTCTCCATCCTGCTGTTCGAAGACCTGCTGATCGTGCCGCTGCTGGTGCTGGTCGCCTTCATGTCGCCGCAGGTGGTGCAGCCGGAAGAAGGGTCGCGCTGGATCGCCATCGGCATCGGCGTGGCCTCGCTGGCCGGCCTGATCGCCGCGGGCATCTGGCTGCTCAATCCCTTGTTCCGCGTGCTGGCGGCAGCCAAGGCGCGCGAAGTGATGACAGCGGCGGCGTTGCTGGTCGTGCTGGGCGCCGCGCTGCTGATGCAACTGGGTGGCCTGTCGATGGCGATGGGCGCGTTCCTGGCGGGCGTGCTGCTGTCGGAATCCACCTTCCGCCACCAGATCGAAGCCGACATCGAGCCGTTCCGCGGCATCCTGCTGGGCCTGTTCTTCCTCGGCGTGGGCATGGCGCTCGACCTCGGCGTGGTGGCGAGCAACTGGCCGCTGATCGTCAGCGCGGTGCTGGCGATGATGGTGGTCAAGGCGGCCTGCATCTACGTCGTCGCGCGGGTGACACGCAGTCCGCATGCCGAAGCCCTGGATCGCGCCGTGCTGATGGCGCAGGGCGGCGAGTTCGCCTTCGTGCTGTTCGCCGCCGCGGCCGCGGCCGGCATCATCGATGCGACGGTCAACGCCAACCTCACCGCCATCGTGGTGCTGTCGATGGCGCTGACCCCGCTGTTCGTGCTGCTGCTGCGCCGCTTCACCCACCCGGACGCGCCATCGATGGAAGGTATCGAGGAAGCCAAGGGCCTGTCCGGCAGCGTGCTGATCATCGGGTTCGGACGCTTCGGCCAGGTGATGAGCCAGTCGCTGCTGGCGCGCGACGTGGACGTGACCATCATCGACACCGACATCGAGATGATCCGCAGCGCCGAAGAATTCGGCTTCAAGATCTACTACGGCGACGGCACCCGGCTCGATGTGCTGCGCGCCTGCGGTGCGCAGACGGCGCAGTCCATCGCGATCTGCATCGACGACAAGGATGCGGCGAGCCGCATCGTGGAACTGGTCAAGCACGAGTTCCCGCAGGCCCAGGTGCTGGTGCGCTCGTTCGACCGCGAGCATTCGCTGGCGCTGATCGGCGCAGGGGTCGATTACCAGATCCGCGAGACGTTCGAATCCGCGGTGGAGTTCGGCAAGGCGGCGCTGATGAGCGTGGGCATCGCGCGCGAGGATGCCGAGACCATCGCGCTGGAAATCCGCAGGCGCGATGCCGAGCGCCTGGAACTCGAGATCGCCGGCGGCGACCTGCGGTCCGGCATCCCGGCGCTGTATGGCAACGCCAAGCACACCAAGCCCACGCCGACGCCGTTCACCAAGCCCAAGCGCGAAGCGAAGGCGCTCAACGAGGAGGCCGCCGAAATCATCGGCGAGGAAGAAGAGGAATAGCCGGCACGCTCAGGGGTTGCGGGGTTCCAGGAACGTCGTGAGCGCCGCGTCGTAGGCCGGATCCAGCGACAGATCGTCATGGCCGGCGGTGGGGAAGTCGACCACGTCAGCGTGCCCCGGAAAGGCATCGAGCAGCCGGTCTGTATGCGGGGGTGGTACGACGGTATCGCGACCTGCCCGTAGGACCAGCAGTTTTCCCTGGTGACGCGGCAACCACGCACGTGAATCGTATCGGTCCTTGAGCAACAGGCGCACGGGGAACATCGGGTAATGCGCCTGGGCGACAGCGGCCAGGCTGTCGAACGGCGTCACCAGCACCAGCGCCGGCACCTTGCGCTCGGACGCAACGTAGCTGGCCACGCCGCTGCCCAGGCTGCGGCCGACCACATCCACCTCGCCGGCGGGATGCCGCCTGGCGACCTCATCGTGCAGGGCCAGCGCGTCGGCAAGCAGGCTGGCTTCCGTCGGCTCACCGTCGCTGGCGCCATAGCCGCGATACGCCACCAGGTAGACCGTGTGCGCGGGCAGCGCACGGGTGAATGCCTCGCGGTTGGCGTCCACGGATTCCGCGTTGCCGCCGAAGTACAGCACGGCGTCGCGTTGACCGGGGTTCACGACCCATCCCCGCAGCACCGCCCCGGACCGTGGCAGGGCGAAATCCGTCTGCGTGGCGTCCACCCGGGTGAACTGCGGGTAATAGATCAGTCGCCGCTGCTGCAGGTAGAGCAGGGCGCACAGGGCGAGATATGTCGCGAGGAGGGCGCCTGCGGCCCAGGCCAGCATCCGTTGCGGCCTACCCATGCCGCTCCTGCGCGGCCTTGAACGCGGCCAGTTGCTCGGGCGTCGCCTCGCGCTGGTAGCGCACCTTCCAGTCGGCGAAGGGCATGCCATAGATATGTTCGCGGGCCTGCTCCTTGTCCATCGCCACGCCTGCCGCGTCGGCGGCTTCGCGGTACCAGTCCGCGAGGCAATTGCGGCAGAAACCCGCGAGGATCATCAAGTCGATGTTCTGCACATCGGTGCGATCTTCGTTGAGGTGCTTGAGCAGGCGACGGAAGGCGGCGGCCTCCAGGGCAGTGGTGTCGGTCATCGAGGGTGGTTCCAGGGAGCAGCGAAAGGGAGCGATGTCGGTCGCGAAACCGGTGTTCGAAACGGTGTCCGGTGCGTGCGTGGCGCAGTTTCCACAGACACCCATGCCGGAATCGGGGACAATACGCGCCGACTCTACACCCCACGTTCCCATGACTGCCCGAATCCTGGACGGCCGCCGCATCGCCGAGAACCTGCTGGACGAACTCAAGGTCCGGGTGGACGCGCGTGTCGCGGGCGGCTTGACGCGGCCAGGCCTGGCGGTGGTGCTGGTGGGCGGCGATCCGGCATCGACCGTCTACGTGCGCAACAAGCGCCGCGCGGCCGAGAAGGTCGGCATCGAGGCCTTCGACCATGACCTGCCAGCCGGCACGTCCGAGGCGCAGTTGCTGGCGTTGATCGACCAGCTGAATGCCGATCCCAAGATCCACGGCATCCTCATCCAGCTGCCGCTCCCCGGCATTCCGGACGCCACCCGCCTGATCGAGCGCATCGACCCGCGCAAGGACGTGGATGGGTTCCATCCGGCCAACGTCGGCCACCTGGCGCTGCGCCAGTTCGGCCTCCGTCCGTGCACGCCGCGCGGCATCACGACGTTGCTTGGTTATACCGACCAGCCGGTCCGCGGCCGCAATGCCACGATCGTGGGGGTCAGCAACCATGTCGGCCGGCCGATGGCGCTGGAATTGTTGATCGCCGGCTGCACGGTCACCAGCTGCCACAAGTTCACCCCCCGCGAGGTCCTGCAGGCCCGGGTGGGGGACGCCGACATCCTGGTGGTGGCGGCGGGCAAGCCGGGCCTGATCCCGGGTGAATGGGTCAAGCCGGGCGCCGTGGTGATCGACGTCGGCATCAACCGGCTGGAAGACGGCCGACTGGTCGGCGACGTGGGCTTCGATGCGGCCGTGGAACGCGCCAGCTGGATTACGCCGGTCCCGGGTGGCGTCGGGCCGATGACCGTGGCCACGCTGATGCAGAACACCCTCGAAGCGGCCGAAGCGGGCGCCTGAGGCGCTCGCAGCGTTGCGGCCACGGCACCGGGCCGTTCCATCCGCGACCGTCCGACGCAGGCCATCGGGCGCCGTTGTGCGGTACAATATCGCGCTTCCCCAACTATCCGGGCCCGCCGATGCTGCGCATCCAGGCTGAAGCACTGACGTACGACGACGTCTCCCTCGTCCCCGCCCATTCCACCGTCCTGCCCAAGGATGTCAGCCTGGAGACGCGCCTGACGCGCGACCTGCGGCTGAAGCTGCCGATCGTCTCGGCCGCCATGGATACGGTCACCGAGGCCCGCCTGGCCATCGCCATGGCACAGTTGGGCGGCATCGGCATCCTGCACAAGAACCTGACCGTCGAGCAGCAGGCCGCGGAAGTGGCCAAGGTCAAGAAGTTCGAAGCCGGCGTCATCAAGGAGCCCTTCACGGTCGGGCCCGAGACCACCATCGCCGAAGTGCTCAAGCTCACCCGCGCCCGCAACATCTCCGGCGTGCCGGTGGTGGACGGCGGCCAACTGGTCGGCATCGTCACCAGCCGCGACATGCGCTTCGAAACGAAGCTCGACGATCCGGTCCGCCACATCATGACCAAGAAGGATCGCCTGATCACCGTGCGCGAAGGCGCCAGCGACGGCGAAGTGCTGCAGCTGCTGCACAAGCACCGCATCGAGAAGGTGCTGGTGGTCAACGACGCGTTCGACCTGCGCGGGCTGATCACCGTCAAGGACATCCAGAAGAAGACCGACAACCCCAACGCCGCCAAGGACAGCGCCAGCCGCCTGGTCGTCGGCGCCGCGGTGGGCGTGGGTGGCGATACCGACCAGCGCATTGAAGCGCTGGTGGCTGCGGGCGTGGACGTCATCATCGTCGACACCGCGCATGGCCATTCGCAGGGTGTGCTGGATCGCGTCAGCTGGGTCAAGAAGCGTTTCCCGCAGTTGCAGGTCATCGGCGGCAACATCGTCACCGGCGACGCTGCGCTCGCATTGATGGATGCCGGTGCCGACGCGGTGAAGGTCGGCGTGGGCCCGGGTTCGATCTGCACCACCCGCATGGTGGCCGGCGTGGGCGTGCCGCAGATCACCGCGATCGACATGGTGGCCGAAGCCTTGCAGGACCGCATTCCGCTGATCGCCGACGGCGGCATCCGCTACTCGGGCGACATCGGCAAGGCGATCGCCGCCGGTGCTTCCACGGTGATGATCGGTGGCCTGTTCGCGGGCACCGAGGAAGCACCGGGCGAAGTCGAACTGTTCCAGGGCCGCAGTTACAAGAGCTACCGCGGCATGGGCAGCCTGGGTGCGATGGAGAAGGGGTCGAAGGACCGCTACTTCCAGGACGCCAGCGACGCCGACAAACTCGTGCCGGAAGGCATCGAAGGCCGCGTGCCGTACCGCGGTTCGGTCGGCGGCATCATCCACCAGCTGGTCGGCGGCCTGCGCGCCACGATGGGCTACGTGGGCTGCGCGACCATCGAGGACATGCGCAGCAAGCCGAAGTTCGTGGTCATCACGGGCGCCGGCCAGCGCGAGAGCCACGTCCACGACGTGCAGATCACCAAAGAGCCACCGAACTACCGGATGGGCTGATCGTTGCCAGAGAAGGGAGACGCCAGCGTTTCCCTTCTTCGTTTACAGCTGCAGGACACCATGACGAATATCCACACCGACAAGATCCTCATCCTCGATTTCGGCGCGCAATACACGCAGCTGATCGCCCGTCGCATCCGCGAGATCGGCGTCTACTGCGAAATCTGGGCGTGGGACCACGACCCGGAGGAGATCGCGAAATTCGGCGCCAAGGGCATCATCCTGTCGGGTGGCCCGGAATCGACGACCCAGCACGGCGCACCGGCCGCACCGCAGCAGGTATTCGATAGCGGCCTGCCGATCCTGGGCATCTGCTACGGCATGCAGACCCTGGCCGCACAGCTGGGTGGCGCGACGGAAGCCGCCGACGCGCGCGAGTTCGGCCACGCCGAAGTGCAGTTGGTGGCGCACGACGCGTTGCTCGGCGGCCTGAGCGACCACCAGGGCGAGCCGCGCATCGACGTGTGGATGAGCCACGGCGACCATGTCGCGCAGGCGCCGCCGGGCTGGACGATCACCGCGACCACCGACCGCATTCCGGTCGCGGCGATGGCGCTGGAAGAGAAGCATTGGTACGGCGTGCAGTTCCATCCGGAAGTGACGCACACCAAGCAGGGCCAGACGCTGCTGCGGCGCTTCGTCGCCGACATCTGCGGCTGCAAGACGCTGTGGACGGCCGCCAACATCATCGACGACCAGATCGCCCGCGTGCGCGACCAGGTCGGCTCGGACGAGGTGATCCTCGGCCTTTCCGGCGGTGTGGACTCGTCGGTCGTGGCCGCGCTGCTGCACAAGGCGATCGGCGACCAGCTGACCTGCGTGTTCGTCGACACCGGCCTGCTGCGCTGGCAGGAAGGCGACCAGGTGATGGCGATGTTCGCCGAGCACATGGGCGTCAAGGTCGTGCGCGTCAATGCGGCTGACCGCTACTTCAAGGCGCTGGAAGGCGTTGCCGACCCGGAAGCCAAGCGCAAGATCATCGGCAACCTGTTCGTCGAGATCTTCGAGGAAGAATCGAACAAGCTGAAGAACGCCAAGTGGCTGGCGCAGGGCACGATCTATCCGGACGTGATCGAGTCGGCCGGCAGCAAGACCGGCAAGGCGCACGTCATCAAGAGCCACCACAACGTCGGTGGCCTGCCGGAGCACATGAAGCTGGGGTTGGTGGAGCCGCTGCGCGAGCTGTTCAAGGACGAAGTGCGCCGCCTCGGCGTCGAACTCGGCCTGCCGCGCACCATGGTGTACCGCCATCCGTTCCCGGGTCCCGGCCTGGGCGTGCGCATCCTGGGCGAAGTGAAGCCGGAATACGCCGACCTGCTGGCCAAGGCCGATGCGATCTTCATCGACGAGCTGCGCAAGGCCGATCTGTACGACAAGACCTCGCAGGCGTTCGCCGTATTCCTGCCGGTCAAGTCGGTGGGCGTGGTGGGCGATGCGCGTGCGTACGAGTGGGTCATCGCGCTGCGTGCGGTCGAGACGATCGATTTCATGACCGCGCACTGGGCGCACCTGCCGTACGATTTCCTTGGCACGGTCTCGAACCGCATCATCAATGAACTGCGCGGCGTCTCGCGCGTGGTCTACGACATCTCGGGCAAGCCGCCGGCCACCATCGAGTGGGAGTGATGGCTGGCCACGACGACGAGCACTGGATGCGGCACGCGTTCGCCCTGGCGGACCGTGCCCAGCGCGAGTTCGATGAAATCCCGGTCGGTGCCCTGTTGGTGGGCGCCGACGGACAGGTGCTGGGCGAAGGCTGGAACCGCAACATCCTCGACCACGACCCCACGGCGCATGCCGAGATCGTGGCGATGCGCGAAGCGGGCCGCGCGCTCGGCAACCATCGTCTCGTAGGCAGCACGCTGTACGTCACCCTCGAACCTTGCGCCATGTGTGCGATGGCGATGGTGCATGCACGGGTGGCGCGCGTGGTCTATGGCGCCGCCGATCCCAAGACGGGCGCGTGCGGCAGCGTATTCGACCTGATCGCCGATCCGCGCCACAACCACCGCATCGAGGTCGAAGGCGGCGTGCTGGGCGAGGACGCGGGGCGCCGGTTGACCAACTACTTCCGCGCGAAGCGCGGACGGCCGCTGGTCTAGGCCGTCGAAGCGGGCATCTTCCGCTTCACCTTGCGGTGATCCATCTCTTCGTTGATCGCGGTGACCGCCAGCGTCGACTCGCGCGCGAGCAGCAGGCTGGCCGCCAGCATCGCGACCACGCCGAGCGCAGCCAGCCAGGTCGGCAGCGAACCCAGCCGGTGTCCCGTGAACGTGTCCACCGCGACCGCCAGGCTGGTGCCGACGAAGCAGCTGATCGCGGTGTAAAGCAACTGGCCCGCACGCAGGATGATCAGGCTGCGCAGGCGCTGCAGGCCGATGCGCTTCTCGAGCAGGCCGCGTTCCGCGTCGTCCTCCACGTCCGCCAGTTCGCGCAGCAGCGTGCGTGCGCGATCTATGATGCGGGCGAGGCGGTTGTTGGCCGAGAGCAGCAGCGATGCGGTGGCCGTCAGGAAGAAGGCCGGCGCCAGCATCGCGGTGAGGACGGCGTGATCGGTCGAGGGATTCATGGGCCGGTCGCAGGAAGAGGCTGCGTTATCATGACATGATGCGGCTCGCCCGCATTCCAGTGGCGGGATTCCCCGGCCGCTCCCATCACGGACAGGTGCATGGCATCCCAAAACGCGAACAACGACCGCCTGATCTGGATCGACCTTGAAATGACCGGGCTCGATACCGATCGCGATTCCATCCTCGAGATCGCCACGGTGGTCACCGATTCCAAGTTGAATGTGCTGGCCGAAGGGCCGGAGTTCGCGATCGCCCACCCGGTGGCGGTGCTGGAGGCCATGGACGACTGGAATCGCAACCAGCACGGCAAGTCGGGCCTATGGCAGCGCGTGGTCGAGAGCCAGGTGACGATCGGCGAGGCGGAGGCGCGCACGGTGGCCTTCCTGCACGAGTGGCTGCCCGCCGGTGCGTCGCCGATGTGCGGCAATTCGATCTGCCAGGACAGGCGCTTCCTGCACCGGCTGATGCCGCGGCTGGAGAAGTATTTCCACTACCGCAACCTGGATGTCAGCACACTGAAGGAACTGGCGCGCCGCTGGGCGCCGCAGGTGCTCGAAGGCGTGCGCAAGCAGGCCAGCCACACGGCCCTGAGCGACGTGCGCGATTCGATCGAGGAACTGCGGCACTACCGCAAGCACATGGCCGCGCTGGCCGGCGAGTAAGCCGGAAGGCGATTACGTGGCCGGCTTGGCCACGTCGCCATCGTCGACGACACCCTTGGTGATGATGTCGCCCAGTGGCGTGCCATCGCCGTTGTGGTGATACACGTGCAGGTCGCGCTGGGGGTAGGGGATGTTGAGGCCCTGGCCGATGATCTCGGTGCGTACGGCCTCGATCAGGTCGCTCTTGGTCTCACCGAAGTCCTTGGTCTTCGTCCATGCAAGCAGGATCAGGTCGACGCTGCTCTCGCTCAGCTTGCTGACGATCACGCTCGGCGCGGGTTCGTCCAGCACGTGGGGATGGTCCTGCGCGAGCTTCAGCAGGATCGCCTTGGCCTGCTTGAGGTCATCGTCGTAGCCTACACCCACCGGGATGTCGATGCGGCGCCTCGGCTTGGCGGTGAAATTGATGATCGGCGCCGTGGTGATCAGGCTGTTCGGCAGCACGATCAGGCGATTGTCCAGCGTGCGCATGCGGGTCTGGAAGATGCGCACTTCCTCGATGATGCCTTCCAGGCCCGCTGCCTGCACGAAATCGCCATCGCGGAACGGGCGCAGCACGATCAGCATCACGCCCGAGGCGATGTTGGACAACGAATCCTTCAGCGCCAGGCCGACGGCCAGGCCGGCCGCACCCAGCACCGCCAGCATCGAGGTCGGGTTCACGCCCAGCGAGGTGAGCGCAGTGATGATGACCAGCACCATCATCGCGGCATAGCTTGCGCGGCGCAGGAAACCGCCCAGCGTCGCATCGGCATGGGTGCGACTAAGTACACGCTCCAGACCCAGACTGAGCCGCTTGGCGAGCCACATGCCGACCAGGAAGATGACGGCGGCGGCCAGCAGCTTGAGGCCCCATGTCTCCAGCAATTGCAACCAATCGATGCCACGCAATTCCTGCATCAGCGCAGCGGGCTCGGTCGGAATCTCGGGCAGGGCGGGCGGGGTCTTGGCGGGGACGGACATCGGGGCTCCTGAAAAACGGCACGCCCCATCAGGGGCGTGCAGTGACATGAGGCGATGTTAACCGTCTTCACGTGAAGACGGTCGCCTGCGGCATCAGCCGGCCTTGGTCTTCGCCAGGCGCAGCCAGGTGTCGACGACGGTATCGGGATTCAGCGATACCGACTCGATGCCCTCGGCCATCAGCCATTCCGCGAGGTCCGGATGGTCGCTGGGGCCCTGGCCGCAGATGCCGATGTACTTGCCCTTGGTGCGCGCGGCCTTGATCGCCATCGACAGCATCTTCTTGACCGCGGGGTTCCGCTCGTCGAACAGGTTGGCGACGATGCTGGAATCGCGGTCCAGGCCGAGCGTCAGCTGGGTCAGGTCGTTCGAGCCGATCGAGAAACCATCGAAGATGTCGAGGAATTCCTCGGCGAGCAGCGCGTTCGACGGCACCTCGCACATCATGATGATCTTCAGTCCATTCTCGCCCTGGCGCAGGCCGTGCTTCGCGAGCACGTCGATGACCTTGCGTCCTTCTTCCAACGTGCGGACGAACGGAATCATCACCCAGAGGTTGTCCAGGCCCATCTCGTCGCGCACGCGACGCACGGCCTGGCACTCCAGCGCGAAAGCGGGTTCGAACGACGGATCGACGTAACGGCTGGCGCCGCGGAAGCCGATCATCGGGTTTTCTTCATGCGGCTCGTAGCGGCTGCCGCCGATGAGGTTGGCGTACTCGTTCGACTTGAAGTCCGACAGGCGCACGATCACCGGATTCGGCGCGACCGAAGCGGTGATGGTGGCGATGCCCTCGGCCAGCCGGTCCACGTAGAAGCTCACCGGGTCGGCGTAGCCGGCCGTCTTGGCATCGATCTTCTTGCGGACGTCCAGTTCCTGGCGGTCGTAGTCCAGCAGGGCCAGCGGGTGCACGCCGATATGGCTGGCGATGATCATTTCCAGGCGCGCCAGGCCGATGCCGGCATTGGGCAGCTGACCGAAGTCGAACGCGCGCTCGGGGTTGGCGACGTTCATCATGATCTTGAGCGGCGCGGCCGGCATCGCGGCGAGATCGGTGGTGGTGCGCTCGAAGGGGAGGGCACCGGCGTAGATGAAGCCGGTGTCGCCCTCGGCGCAGCTCACGGTCACTTCGACGCCGTCCGTGATGTGGTCCAGCGCGTTGCCGGTGCCGACGACGGCGGGCACGCCCAGTTCGCGCGCGATGATCGCGGCGTGGCAGGTGCGGCCGCCACGATTGGTGACGATGGCGCTGGCGCGCTTCATCACCGGCTCCCAGTCGGGGTCGGTCATGTCGGCCACCAGCACGTCGCCGGGCTGCACGCGGGCCATGTCGTCCAGCGAGCGCACCACGCGGGCCACGCCGCTGCCGATCTTCTGGCCGATGGCACGGCCTTCGGCGATCACGTCGCCGCGCTTCTCCAGCGCATAGCGTTCGATCTGCGTGGCCTTCGCCCGCGACTTCACCGTTTCCGGGCGGGCCTGCACGATGAACAACTTGCCGGTCACCCCGTCCTTCGCCCATTCGATGTCCATCGGGCGGCCGTAGTGCTGCTCGATGACGAGCGCTTGCTTCGACAACTCCTGTACGTCGGCATCGCTGATCGAGAAGCGGCCGCGCTGGTCGGCCGGCGTGTCTTCGATCTTCACGCGTTCGCCCGGCACGTCGGAATAGACCATGCGCAGCAGTTTGCTGCCGAGCGCGCGCCGCAGGATCGCCGGCTTGCCCTGCTTCAGGGTGGGCTTGTAGACGTAGAACTCGTCGGGGTTCACCGCGCCCTGCACGACCATCTCGCCCAGGCCGAAGGAGGACGTGACGAACACCACGTCGCGGAAGCCGGATTCGGTGTCGAGGGTGAACAGCACGCCGGATGCACCCACGCCCGAGCGCACCATCAACTGCACGCCCGCGGACAGGAACACGTCTTCGTGCTTGAAGCCGTGATGCACGCGGTAGGCGATGGCACGGTCGTTGTAGAGGCTGGCGAAGACTTCCTTGACCTTGTGCACGACGTCGTCGGCGCCGGTGACGTTGAGGAAGGTTTCCTGCTGGCCGGCGAAGCTGGCGTCGGGCAGATCTTCGGCGGTGGCCGACGAGCGCACGGCAACGGCGATGTCACCGCCGCCATTGTCGGCACAGAGCTTGGCGTAGGCGGCACGGATGTCGGCGTCCAGGTCGGGCTGGAGCGGTGCATCGATCACCCAGCCGCGGATTTCCTTGCCTGCCGCGGTGAGGGCGGGCACGTCTTCCACGTCCAGCGTGGCCAGTTTGTCGAAGATGCGCTTGGAGAGATCGTTGTGGGCGATGAACGCCTTGAAGGCCTCCGCCGTGGTCGCGTAGCCGCCCGGCACCGAGACGCCCAGGTTGGCCAGGTGGCCGATCATCTCGCCCAGCGACGAATTCTTGCCGCCGACGCGGGCCAGATCGGCCAGGCGCAGCTCGTGCAGCCACAGGATGTTCTCGTTCAAGCGCATTGCTCCGAAATGGACCGCACCGCGCCGAGGACCGCCGGCGTGGGGCCGTGTCTAGGGGGAAGAAGCGATATGATGCAGTGCATACCAATTGCAGACAAGCTTGATTTGACAGGGGTTTCCATGGTGAAGCAGGGGGAAAGTGGCCATGTCTGAACTGCGCCCGGTGTTCTACGTATCCGATGGCACCGGTATCACGGCCGAGACCATCGGCCACAGCCTGCTGACCCAGTTCGCGGGAATGCGGTTCCAGACCGACCGGCTGTCCTTCGTGGACGATGAGGAGAAGGCGCGGGACGCCGCGGACCGCATCCGTCGCACGGGTGAGCGGATGGGCGCGCGGCCCATCGTGGTCAGCTCCTGCGTGGATCCGGCGCTGAGCGCGCTCATCGCGGAAAGCGGCGCGCTGATGCTGGATGTGTTCGCGCCCTTCATCGAGCCGCTGGAGCGCGAACTGGGCGAGCAGCGCCAGTCGCGCGTCGGACAGGCGCATGGCCTGGTGGATTTCGAGACCTACCACCGCCGCATCAACGCGATGAACTTCGCGCTGACCCACGACGATGGCATGGCGGTGAGCTACGACGAGGCCGACGTGATCCTGGTCGCCGTGTCGCGTGCGGGCAAGACGCCCACGTGCGTCTACCTGGCGCTGCACTACGGCGTGCGCGCGGCGAACTACCCGCTGACCGACGGCGACCTGGAAACCGATCGCCTGCCGGCGCGCCTGCGTCCGTATCGCCGCAAGCTGTTCGCGCTGACCATCGACCCGGAGCGGCTGCAGCAGATCCGGCAGGAACGTCGCCCGAACTCGACCTATTCGAAGCTGGAGACCTGCAAGCGCGAAGTCGCAGCGGCGGAAGCGATGTTCCAGGTGGAACGCCTGCCCACGTTGAGCACCACCAACAAGTCGATCGAGGAAATCTCGAGCAAGGTGCTGTCCACGCTGGGCCTGCAGCGCGAGATGTATTGAGCGGGGAGGGTGCGGCGCCGGCCCGGAAATCCACGGGCGGCAGATCCTTAACTTAGGCCGCACGATGGCGGGCGTCAATGCTGCCGCGCAGGGATTTACGCGTGTAGGATCGAGCCATGTCCCAGGCCCTGGCCCGCACCGCACGCATCCCCCGGCTCAGCCGATTCGGCTGGCTGATGGCGCTGTATGCGGAGAACCACGCGCGGCTGCTGCGGCTGTTCGCCCCGGAACACCTGGCGCCCGGCCTGTACGTGTCTTCCATTGGCGACGGGCTGGATGTCCGCCTGGAAGTCATCGAAACCCATCGCTACACGGTGGAGCTGAGGCTGACCTACGACCTGTGCGATCCGCTGACCGGCGAGCCCGACCCTTCGGCCTTCGTGCGGCTGTACCGCGACGCACACCAGGCCGAAGCGACGCACTGCTATGTCGGCCGCCGCTGGCAGGACGTGATCGGGCTGTATCCGCCGCCGGCGGAAGTCATCAGCCATCGCATGCGGATGAACACCTTCCTCGGCAAGTGGCTCGAGTACCTCGGTGAGCAGGGCCATGGCGTGGCCACGTTGCGCCCCGTCGAGGCGGCGCGCGCCATCGCCTGAATCCAGGGCGTCAGGCCACCCGCATGAAGCGGATGGCGTTCAATCGGCGCAGGCCGTTGCTCGCGTCCCGTGAAAGATTCATCACGTCGACCGCGCCGACGGTTTCCAGTTCGAGCAGTCGCTGGGCGACCGCGTCGAAAGCGGCTTCGTCCAGGCCCAGCGACCCGGCGGTCCAGCGTGTATCCCGATTGATGGGCAGTTGGGAAAGCAGTTCGTCTGTAAGCGAATCGTGGGTCATGACGGCAGGCTCCGGGCAAGGGGGCACCAGCTTCGACTGCACTTGTCTCAGGACGTGCGCCCGGCCAACGACGACGCGATGGCGGGGCACCTCCGCTTCTACGCCGTCCATCGTCAGATTCTTGTAAATGCCTGCGAAAGCGGCGTTACGATCGGGTGCCCCCGTACCGGCGACAAGAAGCACCACTTCCGGATCGTCGAAAAGAGGGGTGTTCTCCGGGGTTCGAGCCCGGGTCGATCGCCGACGGTACCCAGCCGTGAGGCGCGAGATCCGCCTGAAGGTGGCGGGCGTCTTCGCGGCGCTTCACCGACGCTCATCTAGTGCTAACTTCGATATAGCTGGGGTGAGGCACGGCCCGCGATGAAGGCCGCGTGCGGCCGGGCGCACGCGCGTCATCCGAGCGGCTGGCGGCGTCAGGGCCCGACTTTCAGCGTCCGGGCCTTCTCGGCATGCTCGTCCAGCGACGCCATGGTCTCGGCACGGATGCGCTCCTCCTCTGCCGCGAGTGCGTGCACTGCGCCGATCAGGCGGTTGTACTCCGTCACCTCGGCGTCCGTCTGGAACATCAGCGCGTCGCCCTCCACCCGTGCGCTGTGGACGCGCCCGGCCATGAACTCGGTGACCGCCAGGGCCGCGTCGAACATCTGTCGCTGGTTGGTCAGTGCACGCGCGTTGCGTGCGTAGGTCTTCTTGCGCTGGGCCTCGAAGCCACGCGCGAAGGCCGCGAATCCGCGCGCGTCCTTCAGTCCCATGATCTCGGCCTCGAACGCCGCAAGCCGTGCGCTGCTCGCCGCGTCGTACTCGCGCAGGCCCGCTTGCGCCTGCTCCAGCGCAGCGCGATTCCGCGCGATGCCTTCCCGCGAGGTCAACCGTTGCGGCGACAGCACCTGCTCCAGTTGCAGGCCTGCGAGCGTTTGCATGTAGGCGATGTCCGCGGCGCTGGCCTGGCGCTGGAACTTGGTCATGATCGCGGCGGCGCGCTGCAACAACGTTCCTTCATCCGCTGGCGGCGCTTCGATGGGCGCATCTGCAGTCGGCTGGCCATTCAGCGAGGCCTTGCGTGCTTCGTAGGCGACCTGCATTTCCCGCAGTGCCGCTTCGTCGGCCTTCCGGTTGCGCTCGACCTTGGCGCCGACCTGGATCAGGCCGGCGATCATGGCAATCACGAGCGCGCCGGCGACAACGGAAATGCCCGCCGGCCATGCCCAGCGGCGCCAGCCGGTTCTCGGCGGGGATGTCTTGAATGATCGGGAAGGCTGGTTGAAAACGAGTTTGCCGAAATCGGGGGGCGACAGCGGCACGGGCGGCGGCGCTCCGCAATGCGGGCACGCGCCCGTCACTTCGCTCCTGTCGCGTCCGCAGACGACGCAAGCGTTCGATGGCATCCCTGTGGTCCCCTGGTTCCCCGCGTCGATGCTACTTCAATCCGAGCGCGCGCAAAGCAGACGGGCAAAAAAAACGGGGCCACCTTTCGGTAGCCCCGGATACTTCGCAAAGTTGGCGTCCCCACGGGGATTCGAACCCCGGTCGCTACCGTGAAAGGGTAATGTCCTAGGCCTCTAGACGATGGGGACACACGAAAAGTTTCGCCAGATTTTCATCCCGGACGGCCTATTGTCCGGAAATTGGTGGAGCCAGGCGGGATCGAACCGCCGACCTCCTGCATGCCATGCAGGCGCTCTCCCAGCTGAGCTATGGCCCCACGTGCTGGCAGGAGCGGAATAATAGCCAGCCTCCTTCCGATGCGCAAGCTTTCATCACCAAAAATTTCACAACTGGCGAACGCTCCCGCATGCAGGTGAAATACGACGTTCAAGAAGACGGGACCACGCAAGGCGCATGATCGGTTTGTCGGTGAAGGAGTGGGCGGCGTGGGCGCCGGGTCTGGTGGACCAGGCGGCATGGTCCGCGTGGGCGCAGGCGCCGTGGCTGCCGACGGGAGATGAAACGCCCGCGTTGTCCGAAGTGCCGGCCATGCAGCGCCGGCGGATCGAGCGGCTGGGGCGCATGGCGATCCAGACGGCGTTCTGGTGCCAGGGGGCGGAAGAAGGCGGTGTGCCGATGGTCTTCGCATCCCGGCACGGCGATGTCGCGCGCTCCATGGAATTGCTGGAGGCCCTGGTGGCGGGCGACTCGCCGTCGCCGACGACCTTCGGCCTGTCGGTGCACAACGCCATCGCGGCCCTGTATTCCATCCTGCGGGGCGAGCGCGGCAATTACGTGGCGACGGCGGGTGGCATGGCCACCGTCGAGACCGCGTTCATCGAAGCGGCGGCGCTGCTCGCCGATGGCGCACCCGAGGTGTTGCTGGTCGTTTACGACGCGCCGTTGCCGCCGGTCTATGCCGGCTTTGCGGACGAACCGGACGCGGGGTTCGCGTGGTGCTGGCGACTGGTGGCTACCGATCCCGCCTTTCCGACCCTGCGGTTGGCCTGGGCTGCGGACGAGGGCGATGACACGCCGGCTCCGCTTCCCCATGGATTGGACATGCTGCGATTCCTGCTGGCACGCGAGCCGCGCCTGACATGGTGCGGCGACGGTGTGCGCTGGCAATGGCGACGCGATGCGTGAGCGACTGGACCATGCATGGCGGGTGGCAGGCACGGGCCTGAGCTTCCTTGCGTTCGGCGTGGGTGGCCTGATCCTGGGCGTGCTGGTGCTTCCGCCCCTGCTGTGGCTGGTGCGCGACCCGGTGCGCCGTCGCCGCTGGTCCCGCCGCATCGTGCAGCGCAGCTTCGCCGCCCACGTCGAACTGATGCGACAGTTGGGCGTCATGACCTACGAGATACGTGGGCGCGAGCGGCTGGCGCGCGACGGGCTTCTGGTACTTGCCAATCACCCTACGCTGATCGATGTCGTCCTGTTGGTGTCGCTGCTGCCGAATGCCGATTGCGTGGTGAAGTCGGCGGTGGCGCGCAATCCGTTCATGCGGGGGCCGGTTCGGGCCGCAGGTTACGTGTCCAACGACGACGGTGCAGGGCTGGTCGAGGACTGCATCGCCGCGGTGCGGGCGGGCGGAACGCTGGTGATCTTTCCCGAGGGCACGCGGACCACGCCGGGGCAGCCCCTCAAGCTCCAGCGCGGCGCCGCGAACATCGCGGTGCGCGGAGCCCTGGACGTCACGCCGGTGCGTATCAGCTGCACACCGCTGACGCTGGGGAAAGGGGAGAAGTGGTATCGTGTGCCGCCGATGCGGTTCCATATGGTGATCGATGTTCAGGGAGACCTGTCGATCGCCCCGTTCCTGAACGGAACGGAGGGGGGGGATCCGTCGGCGGGGGGAGAGGCGCTGGCAGCCCGGCGACTCACGGACTATCTGGCCAACTATTTTGCGGGAGATCCATCGCGTGCAGGCACTTGAGCACGAGATCAAGGAATTGATCATTTCATCGTTGTCGCTGGAAGACATCACCCCGGACGACATCGATACCACCGCGCCGCTGTTCGTGGAGGGCCTGGGCCTGGATTCGATCGACGCCCTCGAACTGGGACTGGCGCTGCAGAAGCGCTATGGGGTCAGCCTGTCGGCCGACTCGCAGGAGACCCGCCGGCATTTCGCCAGCGTGCGGGCACTGGCGGATTTCGTCGTTGCCCAAGGCAAGGCCTGAGCGGCGGCAGGACTGGCAAGATGACCAAGAACGAACTTTTTGAACGGATCGTCACGATCCTGCACGACAGCTTCGAGATCGAACCGGCGCGGATCACGCCCGAGGCGAGGCTCTACGACGACCTGGACATCGACAGCATCGATGCGGTCGACCTGATCGTGCAACTCAAGCCTCTGCTGGGACGGAACCTCCAGCCGGATGCGTTCAAGTCGGTGCGCACGGTGCAGGACATCGTGGACGTGCTGTATGGACTGATCCGCGACGAAGCCGCCTGACGCAGGCCGCCCCGTGTCCCGGATAGGCGCGGCCATCTTCGTGGTGCTGTCGGTGGCGTACCCCCTGGTGGTGTACTGGGCCATGGGCCGTTTCGAGCCCCGCTGGCTGGCGGTACTGCTGCTCGCGCTCGCACTGCTGCGCGCGGTCGCGACGCGGCAGGCCGTGTGGCTTGTGGCCGCGGCAGGCGCGGCGCTGCTCGCCCTGCTGGCCACGGTCTCCAACGCGGCGCTTCCGCTGAAACTGTATCCCGCACTCGTCAACGCGGTGATGCTGGCCGTGTTCGCCACGAGCCTGGCTTTTCCGCCGTCGGCGGTGGAGCGCATCGCCCGCATGACCGAGCCGGACCTGCCGCCTTCCGGTGTCGCCTATACGCGGCGGGTGACCCAGGTGTGGTGCGTGTTCTTCGTCTTCAACGGCGCGCTGGCGGTCGCAACCGCGCTGTGGATGTCCGACCGGGCATGGGCGCTGTACAACGGTCTGATCGCCTACGTGCTGATCGGTGCGTTGTTCAGCGTGGAATGGCTGGTACGCCGCCGTGTACGGGCGAGGCATTCGCATGGCTGAGTGGCGCCCGCTCGCCGACGTTGCGCTGCAGCCGTTGCCTGGGCGCACCTTCGCGCGCAGCGGCGGGAGCGTGGTCGACCACGCTGCGTTCCATCGCGAGTTCCTGCGCTGGCATGCGGCGTTCCGCGCGCTGCCGGGCACGACGTTCGCGCTTCATTTCGATGACGCCACACGCTTCGCCTCGGCCCTGTTCGGTGCCTGGCACGCCGGTAAGACGGTCGTTCTGCCGGGTGACGCGTTGCCTGGCACGCAAGCGCGGTCTGCAGTCGCGCGTGGACGGGTTTGCGGGCGACTGGCCCGGCGCGTCCGCCATTTGCGGAATCGACGCCGATGGCGGGGTGCTCGTGCCCCTGGACCCGGCATCGACCCGGCTGGTGGTGTTCACCTCCGGCAGTACGGGTGAGCCGGCCGCGATCGAGAAGCACCTGCGCCAGCTCGATGCCGAAGTGCGGGCGCTGGAATCCGCGCTCGGCGCAGGGCTGGATGACGTCGCGATCCATGGCACCGTCTCGCACCAGCACATCTATGGCCTGCTGTTCCGCGTGCTGTGGCCGCTGGCGGCCGGGCGCGCGATCGTGCCGCGCGCCTTCTTCCCCGAGGACCTGCTCGCGGCGATGGAGGGCCACGACGCGGTGCTCGTCGCCAGTCCGGCCCACCTGAAGCGCCTGCCGGCACAACTGGACTGGCCGTCGTTGCATGGTCGCCTGCGTGCCGTGTTTTCGTCCGGGGGCGCACTGCCTGCCGAGGCCGCCCATGACGTCGCCCGCTTGCTCGGCGTACCGCCGACGGAAATCCTGGGCAGCAGCGAGACCGGAGGCATCGCCTGGCGCCGCTGGGACCAGGAGCAGCCCGCCTGGCAGCCGCTGCCTGGGGTGGAATGGCAGCTCACGGACGGCGTACTGGACGTGCGTTCGCCGCACCTGGCCGAACAGGCCTGGTGGCGCAGTCAGGATCGTGCCGAGGCCGATGGCGCGGGCGGCTTCCGTCTGCTCGGTCGCGCCGATCGCATCGTGAAGGTGGAAGAACGGCGGGTCTCGCTGGATGCGCTCGAGCGGCAGATCCAGGCCCATCCGGCCGTCCGCGAGGCCCGCGTGCTGTTGCTCGGCGGGAGTCGCAGTGCGTTGGCGGCGGTGGTCGTGGTCGATGCGAGCGTTCCGCTTCCCGACGATGCGACGGGCCGTCGAGCACTGGCGAACACGCTGTCGCGTCACCTCGCCGGTGCGCAGGATGCGGTGACGCGTCCGCGACGATGGCGTTTCGTGGCCGCGCTGCCGACGAATGCGCAAGGCAAGGTGACCGAGGCGGCGCTGACCGCGCTGTTCCGTCCCGAACGTCCCGAGGCGCGCTGGACGCTGCGCGAGCCTGCGCGTGCGCAGGTGGAATTGCCGCTGGATGCATCGCTGGCGGTCTTCGAAGGCCACTTCACCCAGGCGGCGATCCTGCCGGGGGTCGCACAGCTGGACTGGGCCGTGCAGTTGGCGCGCGAGGCGTTCCCGTTGCCACCGCGGTTCCTTCGCATGGAGGCGCTGAAGTTCCAGCGCGTCGCACGGCCTGGCGACCTGATCCACCTGGACCTGGAATGGCAGGCCGAGCGCAGCACGCTGGTGTTCCGTTACACCTCGGAGCACGGTCCGCATGCCAGCGGGCGCGTGGTGTTCGCCGATGGGGAATGAAGCCATGGCTGCAGCGAACGGTTTCCGTCCGCTCGTGGTGATCCCGGTCTACGACCACGAACACGCCATCGCGACGATGGTGGACGGCGTACGTGCGTCCGGCGCGCCGTGCCTGCTGGTCGATGATGGCTCGGGTGAATCCTGCGCGCGAGCGCTGGAACGCCTGGCCGCGTCGCATGCGCCGGACGTGAAGCTCCTGAGGCTGTCGGTGAACCAGGGCAAGGGCGGGGCCGTGCTGGCGGGGTTCCGCGAGGCAGGCAGGGCGGGCTACACGCACGTGCTGCAGATCGACGCCGATGGCCAGCACGATCCACGCGACATCCCGGGCTTCCTCGAGGAAGCGCGCCTGCACCCGGCCGCGATCATCTGTGGCGTCCCGCTGTACGACGCGAGCGTGCCGAAGGGACGGCTCTATGGCCGTTACCTGACTCACGTGTGGGTCTGGATCAACACGCTGTCGTTCACGATCCGCGACTCGATGTGCGGCTTCCGTGTCTACCCGCTTCCGCCGGTGTTGCGCCTGATCGACGAAGAAACCATCGGCCGACGGATGGATTTCGATGTGGAAGTGTTGGTGCGGCTGTTCTGGCGCGCCATCGAGGTGCGCAACCGCCCCACGCGGGTGACATACCCGCTGGATGGCGTATCCCACTTCGATGTCTGGCGCGACAACGTGCGGATCAGCCGCATGCACACACGCCTGTTCTTCGGCATGGTCTGGCGGTTACCGCGCCTGCTGGCGCGCAAGCGGGCGGGTGCGCGCGCGTGAGTGATCGTTCCCACCACTGGGCCGACATCGGCGAATCCACCTCCGTGCGCGGCATCCTGCTGCTGTGCGCGGTGCACCGCTGGCTGGGGCGCTGGCCGTTCCGCGTCTGCGTGTATCCCGTCGTGTTCGTGCACTGGCTGACCAATGGCACGGCGCGCCGCGCCTCCCGCCAGTACCTGGCGCGCCTGCACGGCCATCTCGGCGTGCCGCCGCGGCGCCCGGGTACGTTCCAGAGCCTGCGGCACTTCGCGGTATTCGCCGAAACGCTGTTGGACAAGATACTGGCGCTTGGCCAGCGCTACCCCGTCGCCAAGGTCACGATGGAACGCCAGGGTGTGTTGGCACGGGTGAAGGCGGGCGAGGGCGGGCTGCTGGTGACGGCGCACCTGGGTTGCCTGGAACTGTGCCAGGTGATGGCCGACCAGGTGCCGGGTTTCCGCTTGACGGCGCTGGTGCATACCGCGCACGCCGAACGTTTCAACCGGCTGATCCGCCGCCTGGACGCCGGCAGCCGCGTCGAACTGCTGCAGGTGACCGACCTGGGGCCGGCCGATGCGGTGAAACTCGCCGAGCGCGTGGCGCGCGGTGAGTTCGTCGCCATTGCCGGCGACCGCGTGCCGTTGCGCGGCGGACGTTCGGTGAAAGCGATGTTCCTGGGGCATGAGGCCCCGTTCCCGATCGGCGCCTACGTGCTGGGCGCCGCGCTGCGCTGTCCGGTGTTCACCATGGCCTGCACCCATGCGGGCGAGGGTTACCGCGTCCGTTTCGAGGCTTTCGCAGAGCGGATCGAGCTGCCACGCGGATCGCGCGACGAGGCGCTGGCACGCTACGCTGCGCAGTTCGCGGCATGGATGGAACGGCAGGTCCGCGATTCGCCGTACGACTGGTTCAACTTCTACCCCTTTTGGGATCAGGTAACGCATGACGCCCGCCATGAATGAATCCGCCGCGCCCGTCTTCGGGGACGCGCCCCTGCGCATCGAGGACGTGGTCGCGCTTTCGAAGCGTCGCGTGCCGGCCGTGTTGTCGCGCGAGCCCGCGTTCCGCGCGCGCATCGCCAAGGGGGCCGACTTCCTCGACCGCCTGCTGCACGAGGAAGGCGTCATCTACGGTGTCACCACCGGCTATGGCGACTCCTGCACGGTGAACATCCCGCCGGCGCTGGTCGCGGAGCTGCCGCATCATCTGTACACGTACCACGGCTGCGGACTCGGCCGGTTCCTCGACGAAACCGAGACGCGCGCCGTGCTGGCCGCGCGCCTGGCGTCGCTGGTGCGCGGCATGTCCGGTGTCAGCCTGCCGCTGCTCGAGGGCCTGGAGGGGCTGCTGCGCCACGACGTGTTGCCGCTGATCCCGGCAGAAGGGTCGGTCGGCGCTAGTGGCGACCTGACGCCGCTTTCCTACGTCGCGGCCGTGCTGTGCGGCGAACGCGACGTGCTGCACGAAGGCCGCATCCGGCCGGCGGCAGAGGTCCTGGCCGAGATCGGCCAGGCGCCGCTGACGCTGCGGCCCAAGGAGGGTCTGGCGATCATGAACGGTACGGCGGTGATGACGGCGCTCGCGTGCCTGGCATTCGACCGTGCCGAGTACGTCTCGCGCCTGGCGACGCGCCTGACCGCCTTCAATGTGCTCGCCAGCAATGGCAACGCGCACCACTTCGACGCGGTGCTGTTCGCCGCCAAGCCGCACCCCGGCCAGTCGCGGGTCGCGCAACGCCTGCGCGAAGACCTGCACAGCGACCGTCCGCCGCGCAACGAGCAACGCTTGCAGGACCGCTACTCGCTGCGGTGCGCGCCGCATGTCATCGGTGTACTGGAAGACGCGCTGCCGTTCCTGCGCCAATTGATCGAGACCGAGCTCAACAGCGCCAACGACAATCCGCTGATCGATCCCGAGCGCGAGCAGATCCTGCATGGCGGCCATTTCTACGGTGGCCACATTGCGTTCGCGATGGATGCGTTGAAGAACACGGTCGCCAACGTCGCCGATCTGCTGGATCGCCAGCTCGCGCTGATCGTCGATGCGCGCTACAACCATGGCCTGCCAGCCAACCTGTCCGGCGCCACCGGGCCGCGCGCGGCGATCAACCATGGCTTGAAGGCGCTGCAGATCAGCGTGTCGGCCTGGACGGCGGAAGCGCTGAAGCTGACGATGCCGGCCTCGGTGTTCTCTCGCTCCACCGAATGCCATAACCAGGACAAGGTCAGCATGGGCACCATCGCCGCACGCGATTGCCTGCGCGTGCTCGAACTCACCGAACAGGTGGTCGCCGCCATGCTGATCGCCGCACGCCAGGCCGTGGGCCTGCGCCAGCGCGTTGGACTGCAATCGACCTTGGGCGAAGCGCCGGCCGCGATGTACGAAGACCTCTGCGCGCGCATCGCACTGGTCGAGGAAGACCGCGCACTCGACGGCGAACTCCGCCAGCTGGTGACCGACATTCGCGCCGCCCGGTGGGATGTCTATGCCGGCTGAGCCTCGCCAGGACCTGCGCATCGAGGTCGCGCTGAGCCCGGCCTTTCACGACTGCGACGCCATGCAGGTGGTCTGGCACGGGCACTATTTCAAGTACCTGGAGATCGCCCGCTGCGCGCTGCTGCAGCGCTTCGACTACGACTATCCGCAGATGCAGGCATCCGGCTTCATGTGGCCCATCGTCGATACGCGGGTGAAGTACATCCGCCCGCTGCGGTACATGCAGGCGTTGCGCGTATCGGCCCGGATCACCGAGTGGGAAAACCGGCTGAAGATGGAATACGAGATCCGCGACGAAGGGAGCGGGGAAGTCCTGACGCGCGCCCATACGCTGCAGGTCGCGGTCGACGCGGCTTCAGGCGAGATGCTGTATCAGTGCCCCCCGGTCCTGTGGGAACGCCTGGGAGTCCCCGCGCCATGATGTCGCCCCGCCTGCTGGTTTCTTTGTTCCTCCTGGGTTTCCTTGTGATCCCATTTCATGGGGAGGCTGCCAACTCGTCTGCGCCCGATCCGCTGGCACAGGCGCGCACGCAGGTCGCGCAGGTGCCGTTGCTGCGCGGTGGTTTTTCGCAGGAGAAGCAGGTCGCGGGCTTCCGCAATCCGCTTCGCTCCTCCGGCCGCTTCGTACTGGCGCGCGAAAAGGGCGTGGTCTGGACGACGGTGGCGCCATTCCCCTCCGAGATCGTCATCACCCGCGACCGCATCGTCAGTCGCCAGCGCGACGGGAGCGCACGGGTCGAGGTCGATGGTCGCCAGCAGCCCGGCCTGCGTACCGTGAACGCGATGATGTTCGCGTTGATGAGCGGTGACATGAAGGCGCTGACGACGACGTTCGACGTGAAGAGCGAGCCGACGGACGGGAAGGGATGGCGGATGACGCTGTCGCCGCGGTCGCGACAACTCGCCCAGGCATTCACTTCGGTGCGCCTGGCCGGCGACCGCTATGTGCGCGAAGTGGAGCTGCGTGAAGCCAACGGCGACATCACCCGCCTGCGTTTCGACGGAATGAGCGAAACGCCCGCCACGTTGACGCGCGACGAGGCGGCCCGGTTTGACTGACTCGCAGGTGTCGCCGGAAGCGGACCGCAGGCTGCGCGGCTGGCGCTGGCTCGCGCTGGCATGGTGGCTCGCACTGGTGGCCGTGGCCTGGCACCAATGGGGGTTCTGGCAGTCGCCGCGCATCGACAGCGACATCCTCGCCCTGCTGCCGCAGGATGCGGGCGATCCCGCAGTGGCCGACGCCACGCGGCGGATCGCCGGCAACAGTTCGCGGGATGTCGTGGTGATGCTCGGGGCGGACGACGCGGAGGCCGTGCTGCGTGCGCGCCACGCCTTCGAAGCCTTCGTGCAGGACCGTGCGACGAAGGGGAACGACCTGTTGGTGGCGGAGCGTTCGCCCGAAGACTGGTTCGCCCAGGCGCGCGACGTGCTGGCGCCGCACCGCGATCGCCTGCTCACCGCGGCGCAGCGCCAGCACCTCGAGAACACGCCGGTCGACACGCTCGCCGAATCGGCATTGGCGGCACTGTACGGCCCCATGGGGGCGCCGCGTCTCACCGAGTGGCGCAGCGATCCGCTCGGCCTGTGGCCGCAGTGGTGGCAGGCCCAGGCGGCGGCATCGGGCATGACGCTGGATGGCGACGGGTTGCTGCAGGCCGAAGACCGTCATTGGGCCGTGCTGCAATTCACCTTGCGCGATTCCGCTTTCAAGCTGGATGGCGAGCGCAGGCTGCAGGATCTGCTGGATGGAGCGTCCGCCGCGGCGACCGCCGCCGCACCCGGTCTGCGCGTATTGAAGGCGGGCGTGCCCTTGCATGCGGAATCCGCGGCGGTGCAGGCCAACCGCGAGGTCAACACCATCGGCTGGGGCTCGCTGGCGGCCGTGCTGCTGCTGGTCTGGCTGGCATTCCGTTCGCTGCGCCCGCTGTTGCTCGTCGCGCTGTCGTTGTTGGTGGGCTGCGCTGTGGCGCTGACGGTCACCGTGCTGGTCTTCGGCAAGATCCACCTGCTGACGTTGATCTTCGGTGCGAGTCTGGTGGGCGTCGCGGAGGACTACGGCATCCATTGGTTCGCCTCGCGCCAGGGCGAACCCAAGGCGCGCCGCTGGTCGCTGTTGCGCCACCTGCTGCCGGGCCTGTGGCTGGCATTGCTGACCAGCGCGATGGCATATCTGGCACTGGGGCTCGCGCCGTTCCCGGGACTGCGCCAGATGGCGTTGTTCTCGGTGGTCGGCCTGACGGCGGCCTTCCTTACCGTGATCTTCGCCTTCCCGTGGCTGGATGGGGGCCAGATGCGCACGACGGCATTCTCGCGCTGGTTGGGCGGCACGCTGGCGGGCTGGCCGCGCCTGGCGAGTCGCCGGAGCGGCATCGTGCTCGCGGTCATCGTCCTCGTGATCGCAGTGCCGGGTCTTCTCCGCGTGCATGGCAATGACGACCTGCGCAGCCTGCAGTCCTCTCCACCCGCGCTGATCGCGCAGCAGCGCGATGTGGGACGTCTGCTGGGCATGCCGAGCCCGGCGCAGTTCTATCTGGTGCAGGGACGCGATGCCGAGCAGGTGCTGCGGCGCGAAGAGCAACTGGTGGCGCGTCTGCACCAGGCGGAGGCGCAGGACAAGGTCGGCGGACACCGCGCGCTCAGCGATTGGTTGCCGTCGCAGCAACGTCAACAAGCGGACGCCGCGTTGACCACGCGCGTCGAAAACGGGGTGCTGGCGAAGCTGGCGGCCGCCACGGGGGAGACCCTGACCCGCGGGGCGTTCGCGACGCGACCGCTCGATCTCGAGACATTCATCGCATCGCCGGCCGCACTGCCGGTGCGCCATCTCTGGTTGGGACAGGTGGGGCAGGGCATGGCCTCGGTGGTGATGGTCAACGACCTGTCGCGCCCCGATGCGCTCACCACGTTCGCCGCGCAGGCGGAAGGCCTCGAGGGTGTGCGCTGGGTCGATCGCACCGCCGACATCTCGCGCCTGCTGCAGCACTACCGCCGCATGATGACCGGCCTGCTGCTGGCGGGCGTGGTGGTGGTCTTCGGTGTGCTGGCGCTGCGCTATCGATGGCAGGCCTGGCGCGTGATCACGCCTACCTTGCTTGCCGGCGTGCTGACCGTGGCGCTGCTGGGCTGGCTCGGCCAGCCGCTGCAGTTGTTCAACGTGCTGGCGCTGATGCTGTTGCTCGGCATGGGCATCGACTACGGCATCTTCCTGGTCGAACACCGTGGCGATGCCAGCGCCTGGCTGGCGGTCTGCGTGGGTGCCGCGAGTACGTGGTTGTCGTTCGGCCTGCTGGGACTGTCGGCGACACCGGCGCTGCGTGCCTTCGGCTTGACCCTGTTGTTCGGCATCGGCCTGGTCTGGCTGCTGTCGCCGCTGTTCCGGCCGGCACCGGATCAACCTTCCCCGCCACCCTCCCCATCGAACGGACACACTTCCGCATGAAGACGGAACGCACTGAAATCCTCATCATCGGAGCCGGCCCGGCGGGCTCGGTCGCCGCCGCGATGTTGCGCCAGCAGGGCCGCAAGGTGCTGATCGTCGAGCGCGAGCAGTTCCCGCGCTTCTCCATCGGCGAGAGTCTGCTGCCGCAAAGCATGGAGTACATCGAAGCCGCAGGCCTGCTGCAGGACGTGGTCGAAGCCGGCTTCCAGTACAAGAACGGCGCTGCTTTCGTGCGCGGCGAACGCACCACCGAGTTCGATTTCCGCGACAAGTTCTCGCCGGGCTGGGGCACGACCTACCAGGTCCAGCGCGCCGACTTCGACCACGTGCTGGCGAAGGGTGCCGAGCGCATGGGCGCGGACGTGCGCTACCGCCACGAGGTACTGTCGGCCGAGCCCGGCGAAACGCCCCGCGTCACCGTGCGGCCGCCCGATGGCGAGGCGTACGTGATCGAAGCGGACTTCATGCTGGATGCCAGTGGTTTTGGCCGTCTGCTGCCGCGCCTGCTGAAGCTCGAATCGCCGTCCAACTTCCCCGTACGCGGTGCGATTTTCACGCACGTACGTGACCACATCCCGGCGGATGCGGGTTTCGACCGCAACAAGATCCTGATCACCACGCACCCCGAACACGTGGACGTCTGGTACTGGACCATCCCGTTCTCCAACGGTTGTTGCTCGCTGGGCGTGGTGGCCGAGCAGTCCTTCCTGGATCGCTACACCGGGACCGAACTGGAACGCCTGCAGGCCATCGTCGGCGAAGATCCGAATCTGACGCGCCTGCTGAAGAACGCCGAATGGGCGGTGCTGCCGGTGCGCCAGATCACCGGTTACTCCGCCAACGTGCGCTCGCTGTGGGGCCCGGGCTACGCGCTGCTCGGCAACGCGGGCGAATTCCTCGACCCGGTGTTCTCCTCCGGCGTCACCATCGCGTTCAAGTCCGCGCAGCTGGCCAGCGACTGCCTGCGCCGTCATTACGATGGCGAGAAGGTGGACTGGGAGACGGACTTCGCCGAACCGCTGCGGGGTGGTGTGCAGACGTTCCGTCGGTTCGTGGAATCGTGGTATGCCGGCGGTTTCCAGAAGATCATCTTCCACCCCGATCCGCAGCCGGACATCCGTCGGATGATCTGCTCGATCCTCGCCGGCTACGCCTGGGACAGGAAGAACCCCTACGTCGCCGAAACGCAGCGCCGCCTGCAGGTGCTGGAGCAGTTGTGCGGCGCCTGATCGCCCTGTTGCTGTTCGTCCTTTTGACGGCGTGCGCGTCGCGACCCGTGCGCGAGCCAGGCATCGCCTTGCCGCCGCTGCGGCTCGCACCCTCGGCGCTCGGGCAGGAGGTCGCATTGCAGCAGCGCCTGGTATTCCGGTTCGGGACGCAGGTGCGCGAACTCGATGCGTTGCTCGAAGTCGATGCGCGCGATGTCCGGCTGGCGGTGCAGGCCATGGGCCGCACCGGCGTCACCCTGCAATGGGACGGCGAGCAGCTGTCCGAGCAACGCGCGGCCTGGTTGCCGGCGGCGGTGCGTGGCGAGCGCGTGCTGGACGATGTCCAGTTCAGTTTGTGGCCGGCGGACGCGGTGCGCGCCGCGCTGCCGCCCGGCTGGACGCTGTCCGACAACGGCGGGACGCGTGAACTGCTCCATGCGGGGCGCACCTGGCTCGTCCGTGAACGCGTGAATGCGACCACGCTGCAGGTTCGCAACGTGGCCGATGGCTATGATCTGACGATCGAATCGGTGGCCGGCGGAGACGTGCTTCCTTGAACGGCGACGCCATTTTCCTGAACGACCTTGGCATCGTGTGCGCCCTGGGTGCAGACAAGGCTGCGGTGCGCGAATGCCTGTTCCGCGACGACGCGCCCGCGGGCGTGGCGATGGACGACGCGCTGATCGCAGGTCGCAGCGTCGCGCTGGGCAAGGTCGTGACGCCCCTGCCTTCGCTCGATCACCATCCGGTGCAATTGCATGGGCGCAACAACGCGTTGCTGCGTGCCGCCTACCTGCAGATCCGCGAGGGTGTGCAGCAGGCCATCGAACGTTATGGGCCGGCGCGTGTCGCCGTCGTGGTGGGTACCAGCACGTCCGGCATCGGCGAAGCCGAGAAGGCCATGGCGCATTGGCGCCAACGCGGCGAATGGCCAGCCGGATTCCATTACGTGCAGCAGGAAATCGGCGCGCCGTCGCGCTTCCTGGCGGCGGAGGCCGGCGTGCGCGGGCCGGCATGGACGCTGTCGACCGCATGCTCTTCCAGCGCGAAAGCGATGGCCTCCGCAGCGCGCCTGCTGCGCACGGGCGTCGTGGATGCGGTGATCGCCGGTGGCGCGGATTCGCTCTGCGAGTTCACCGTGCGCGGCTTCATGGCGTTGGAGTCGGTATCCGTCGAGCGCTGCAATCCGTTTTCCCGGCATCGCCATGGCATCAACATCGGCGAAGGCGCCGCCCTGTTCCTGATGACGCGCCAGCCGGGGCCGGTGCGGCTGGCCGGGTGGGGCGAAACATCGGACGCGCACCACATCTCGGCGCCCGCACCGGAGGGCCATGGTGCGATCGCGGCCATCGCGCAGGCACTGGATCGCGCGGGTCTCGACGCGGGCCAGATCGACTACGTCAACCTGCATGGCACGGCGACCCCGCAGAACGATGCGATGGAAAGCCGCGCCGTGGCCACCGCGCTGGGCGCGCAGGTGCCGGTCAGTTCCACCAAGCCGCTGACCGGCCATACGCTGGGCGCCGCCGGGGCGATCGAGGCAGGGCTGTGCTGGCTCGCGATGGTGGACAACCCGGGCCATCGGCTGCCGCCGCACTGGTGGGATGGCGCGACGGACCCGGCGTTGCCGGCGCTCGCCTTCGTCGGACCCGGCGAGCGGGCTCCGGGGCGGCTGAAGCATGTGTTGAGCCAGTCCTTCGCGTTCGGGGGCAGCAACGCGGTGCTGGTGTTCGCAGGGGAATGAGCATGGACGTGCCGTACGACATCGAACGCGTGGTGCCGCACCGGGGGACGATGCGCCTGGTCGATCGCCTGGTGTCCTGGGACGAGGACACCGTGGCCGTCGAACTGCGCGTGCCGGAGGAAGGGCCATTCAGCCACGACGAGGGCGTCCCTGCCTGGGTCGGCGTGGAATACATGGCCCAGACCATTGCCGCCTGGGCGGGCTGCCATGCGCGGCGGGCCGGACGTGAGCCCTCGATCGGCTTCCTGCTGGGTACGCGCCGGTACGAAAGCCGGGTGTCCTGGTTCCGCGCCGGGGCATTACTTCGGGTGGAGGCGCGGCGCGAGCTGCTGGGCGACAATGGGCTGGGAATGTTCAGCTGCCGCATCCTGGGGGACGGCGAAGAACTGGCAACCGCCAATGTCTCGGTGTTCGAACCGCCGGACGCGATGGCCTATCTGGAGAGTGCGCAGTAATGAGGGGAGAGACAACGGTCCTGGTCACCGGGGGGAGCCGGGGCATCGGCCGCGCGATAGCGCTGCGGCTGGCGCAGGATGGATTCGACGTGGTCGTGCATTGCCGCAGCCGGGTGGAGGAAGCCGAAGCCGTCGCCGCGCAGGTGCGCGCGTTCGGGCGCGAAGCCCGCGTGCTGGCCTTCGACGTGGCCGACCGCGCCGCTGCGGCGCAGGCGCTCGAAGCCGACATCGCCGAACACGGCACGTACCACGGCGTGGTCTGCAACGCGGGCATCGCGCGCGACACCGCCTTTCCCGCGATGAGCGGCGAGGACTGGGATGCCGTGCTCGGCACCAACCTCGACGGCTTCTACAACGTCCTCAATCCGCTGGTGATGCCGCTGGTGCGCCGGCGCAAGCCCGGCCGCATCGTCACGCTGTCGTCGGTGTCGGGCCTGGTGGGCAATCGCGGGCAGGTCAACTACAGCGCGGCGAAGGCCGGCATCATCGGCGCGACCAAGGCGTTGGCGCTGGAACTGGCCAGCCGCGAGATCACCGTCAACTGCGTCGCCCCAGGCTTGATCGACACCGAGATGGTCAGCGGCGAAGTGGTGGACGAAGCCTTGAAGATGATCCCGATGAAGCGCGTGGGCAAACCGGAAGAAGTCGCGGCCGTGGTGTCGTTCCTGATGTCGCCGCAGGCGTCCTATGTCACCCGCCAGGTGATCTCGGTCAACGGAGGGTTGGTCGGATGAGTCGCATCGATCGACGCGTGGTGGTCACCGGCGCAGGCGCCATCAGCCCGCTGGGACACGATTGGGAGAGCGTGCACCTGCGCCTGCGCGAGTGCCGCAATGCCGTGCGCCACATGGAAGACTGGGGCAAGTACGAAGGTCTCAACACGCGCCTCGCGGCGCCGGCCGAGCCGTTCGAACTGCCCGCCCACTACAACCGCAAGACCACCCGCAGCATGGGCCGCGTGGCGGTGATGGCGGTGCGCGCCACCGAACTGGCGCTTGAACAGGCCGGTTTGCTGGGGCACCCGGTGCTGAAAAGCGGCAAGGTGGGCGTGTCGTACGGCTCGTCGGCCGGCAGCCACGAAGCCATCGGCGACTTCGGCCGCATGCTCAACGCGCATACCACCGAAGGCATCAACGCCACCACGTACCTGAAGATGATGAGCCACACCGCGCCGGTGAACATCGGTGTGTTCTTCGGCCTGACCGGGCGCGTCTACACCACGTCCAGCGCCTGTACCTCCGGCAGCCAGGGCGTCGGCTCGGCCTACGAGGCGATCCGCAACGGCAAGCAGGTGGCGATGATCGCCGGCGGCGCGGAACAGCTGGATGCGACCGCGGCCGCGGTGTTCGACACCTTGTTCGCCACCAGCGTGCGCAACCACGAGCCGGAAAGCACGCCGCGGCCGTTCGACGCCAACCGCGACGGCCTGGTGCTGGGCGAGGGCGCCTGCACGCTGGTGCTGGAAGAGCTGGAGCACGCGCTGGCGCGCGGCGCGACCATCCTGGGTGAGATGGTCGGTTACGGCACCAACAGCGACGGGCAGCATGTCACCCAGCCCAGTGCCGACACGATGGCGCAGGCGATGCGCCTCGCACTCGAGGACGCGGACCTGTCGCCGGACGTGATCGGCTACGTCAACGCGCACGGCACGGCCACCGACCACGGCGACATCGCCGAGACGACGGCGACGGCGGCGGTGTTCGGCAACCGCATGCCGATCAGTTCGCTGAAGAGCTACGTGGGCCACACGCTGGGGGCGTGCGGTGCCTACGAGGCGTGGATCACGCTGCAGATGATGCGCGAGGGCTGGTTCGCCCCCACGCTGAACCTCGAGACGCGCGATCCGCGCTGCGCCGACCTGGACTACATCACCGGGGAAGGGCGCGAGCTGCAGACCGACTACGTGATGAACAACAACTTCGCGTTCGGCGGCATCAATACATCGATCATCTTCAAGCGCTGGAAAGACTGACGTTCCACATCCACAGGGGGAAAGATGGACAAGCGTTTCGTTTCGCTGCTGCTCGCGGCCGTGTTTGCCTTCGCCGCAGCACCTGGGTTCGCTGGCAAGCATGATCCGATGGATATCCCCGTCTACGAGCGGGTTGAATCGACGAACGGGATTCCACCCAGTGCCGCACGGATCAAGGCGGCCATCCTCCATGCGGGCAAGACGCGCGGCTGGACCATGGTGGAAAGCGAGCCGGGGCGCGTCACCCTGCGCTACGCGCCGCGGACCCATGAGGTCGTGGTGGCCGTTCGTTACGACAACAACGGCTTCAAGATCGAATACGTATCGAGCGTGGAGATGAACTATCGGGTCAAGGGAAACACACCCGAAATCCATGGGAACTACAACCGTTGGATCCGCAACCTTGCCCAGGACATTCAGATGTCGCCCGTGTTCCACCGTGCGGAGGCGGATGCGCCATGAAATTGCGTCACGCGTTGTTGGGCCTGGGGTTGGTGAGCGTATCCCTCCAAGCACTTGCCGACGACATCATCCGCACGTCGCCCCAGATCGAGTTGCGGGCGGGCTACAAGGGCTATCCCGAGTTCGAGGAATGCGCCTGGATGAAGGAGTATCCCGCGCATCTCGTGGAGTATGCCAAGGGGCAGGTCGAGTTGACCGACGCGTCCCTCGACACGGTGCCGGGAAGGACCTTGCGCGTGCGCATCATGCACATGCGCACGGCTGACGGTGGCGGCTTCTCGGGCCCCAAGTGGGCGATGATCCGCGCCGAGCTCTACGAAGACGGCAAGCTCATCGGCCAGTACCAGCCCTATCGGCGCACGATGACCATGTTCCGCGACGGGTGCTCGTCGCTCAGCAAGATCAGCGATGCATTGGCCGCCGACACGGCCACCTGGCTGCGTCGGGGCGATTTCAAGATCGAGTATGCGGACGACCAAGCCGCAATCGAGATCGGCCCGGAAGAGGACGTCCCGCCGATCCAATGACCGATATCGTGCGGCAGCTGCTGCACGGTATCCGAACATCGCGGCTGGCGTCCTGCAAGATGAAGCGAGCGCGCCATTCTTTTCCCACAAAGGAGTAACACCATGAAACGACTTCTGACCACAGCTTTGCTGACGATGGCCGTGCTGACCCCGCACGCGAACGCGGCCGACACCCGCGTCGAACTGCCGTTCCAGGAACTGGTGAACTCACCGGAAGCCAGGGCGGCCGGCATCGACGGTAGCGTGCGCTTCTACCTGGCCGGCCAGAAGACGCCGACCGTGGTGTCGCGCTTCGGCGAGGACGTGACCAACAAGAAGACCAATGGCGTGGGCAAGTCCGATGCCGAATCCTGCCGCTGGGTGGCGCTGTCGGCGTTGAAGGCCCTGCAGGAGGGCGCCAAGGACCGCGGCGCCAACGCGGTCATCGACATCGTCAGTTACTTCAAGAAGAACGAGTTCCGCAGCGCCACCAACTTCGAATGCCATGCGGGCGGGATCATGAGCGGCGTGGCCTTCAAGGCCACCTACGCGAAGGTCAAGTAAGCATCCACACGGGTCACATGCGGCCGCCTTCGGGCGGCCGCATGCGTTTCAGTCGCCGGGCAGGTGCACGCGCCGCAGGCGCAGGGCATTGCCGACCACGGAAGCGGAACTCAGGCTCATCGCCAGCGCCGCGAACATCGGCGACAACAGGGGGCCGCCGAACAGGCCCAGCACGCCCGCCGCGACCGGCACGCCCAGCGCGTTGTAGGCGAACGCGAACGCCAGGTTCTGCCGCATGTTGCGCACCGCGGCCTCGGACAACGCCTTGGCCCGTGCGATCCCGCGCAGATCGCCTTTCACCAGCGTCACCTGCGCGCTGGACATGGCCACGTCCGTGCCCGTGCCCATGGCAATGCCGACATCGGCGGCGGCGAGGGCAGGGGCGTCGTTGATGCCGTCGCCGGCCATCGCTACATGCCGGCCCTCCTGCTTCAGCCGCGCCACCAGCGCAGCCTTGTCCGCAGGACGCACGTCGCCATGGATCTCATCGATGCCGAGGCGCGCCGCGACAGCGCGTGCCGTGCGTTCCCCATCGCCCGTGGCCATGACGATGCGGAGCCCGCCATCGCGCAGCGCACGCAAGGCGTCCGGCGTGCTGGCCTTGATCGGGTCGGCCACCGCGATGCTTCCGGCGGGCATGCCATCCACGGCGAGGAACATCACGCTGCCGCCTTCCTCGCGAATCCGGTCAGCATCGTCCTGCAGCGGGCGGACGGATACACCTTCTTCCTGCATCAACACGGTGTTGCCGAAGGCGACGCGATGGCGGTCGACGCGTCCGCGGACGCCGATGCCGCTGCTGGATTCGAAATCCTGTGCAGGCGAGAGCGCCATCCCGCGACGACGCGCTTCCTGCACCACGGCGTCCGCCAGCGGATGCTCGCTGCCGGCGTCCAGGCTCGCCGCCAGGCGCAGCACGGTGTCTTCGTCGAATGGCGGCAGCGCATGCACCGCCTTGAACGCGGGGCGGCCTTCGGTCAGCGTGCCGGTCTTGTCGACGATCAGCGTATCGACCTTGCGCAGGGTCTCGATCGCCTCCGCATCGCGGAACAATACGCCTGCCTGCGCGGCACGGCCGCTGGCCACCATCACCGACATCGGCGTGGCCAGGCCCAGCGCACAGGGGCAGGCGATGATCAGCACGGAGACCGCATTGAGCACGGCGTGCGTCCACGACGGTTCCGGCCCGAAGAAACCCCAGCCCAGCAGCGTCGCGAGCGCTGCGCCGAGCACCGCGAGCACGAACCAGAACGACACCCGGTCCGCCAGCCGCTGCAACGGCGCGCGGCTGCGCTGGGCCTGTGCGACGAGCTGCACGATCTGCGCCAGCACGCTGTCGCTGCCGACCTTCTCCGCACGGATCACCAGGCTGCCCGCGCCATTGAGCGTGGCGCCGATCACCCGGTCGCCGGGGCCGCGTTCCACCGGCATGGGTTCGCCGGTCAGCATCGATTCGTCGATGTGGCTGCGACCCTCGAGCACCACGCCATCGACCGGTACCTTTTCGCCGGGCCGGACACGCAGCCGGTCGCCGACGTGCACGTGCGACAAGTCGATGTCTTCTTCATCGCCGTCGTCGCGCACGCGACGTGCCGTCTTGGGGGCCAGGCCGAGCAGGGCGCGGATGGCGGCGGACGTCTGCGAGCGTGCCTTCAGTTCCAGCAGCTGACCCAGCAAGGTCAGCGAGACGATCACCGCAGCGGCTTCGAAGTACACGCCGACGTGGCCGTGCTCGCGGAACGAGGGCGGGAAAACCTGTGGCGCCAGCACGGCCACCACGCTGTAACCGTAGGCCGCCGCCACGCCGGTGCCGATCAGCGTCCACATGTTGGGGCTGCGATGACGGATGGACTGCGCCCAACGCTGGAAGAAAGGCCACGCGGCCCAGAGCACGACCGGCGTACTGAACGCGAATTCCAGCCACGTACGCACGGTCGGCGGGATGACGGTGAGGTACATGCCGCCCATGGCCAAGAGCAAGGTCGCTGCGCTGAACGGCAGCGTCCACCAGAAGCGGCGGCGGAAATCGATCAGCTCGGGATTTTCTTCGTCGTCCAGCGAAGGCAGCATCGGTTCCAGCGCCATGCCGCACAGCGGGCAGGTGCCGGGCGCATCGCGCACGATCTCCGGGTGCATCGGGCAGGTGTACTGTGTGCCTGGTGGGGCGACGGCGGGCGTCGTCGATATCGAAGGTTGCAGATAGCGCGCAGGGTCGGCAACGAACTTGGCGCGACACCCGGCGGAACAGAAGTGGTACGACGCACCGTCATGTTCGGCATGGTGCAGCGCAGTGGCCGGGTCCACCCGCATGCCGCAGACCGGATCGGTGGCGAGGGTGTCGTCCGTGGCCGATGCGTGCTGGTGGCCGCCACAGCACGCCGCCTTCTCGGGCGTCACGACGTGATGCCCGTGATGATGCGAGCCGCTCACGCTTCGCCTCCCAGCGCTGAGAGGATGGGGCACTGGTCCAGTGCGCCGTGACCGGGGCAGGCATCGACCAGCGTCCGAAGACCATCGCGCACGCGCGCCAGTTCGGCGAGGCGCTGCTCCACGTCGGCCAGCTTGTCGGCCGCGGCAGCGCGGACGGCGGCCATGTCGCCGTCATGAGCGCGGCTGAGCGCGAGCAGGTCGCGGATCTCCTCCAGCGTGAAGCCGAGGGTCTTCGCACGGCGGATGAAGGTCAGCCGCAGCACGTCGTCGGCTTCGTAGTGCCGGTAGCCGCTGGCGCTTCGTGTCGGCGGCGGGAGTAGCTGCTGTTTCTCGTAGTACCGCACGGTGTCGATGGGGACGCCGGTGCGGCGGGATAATTGTCCGATGTTCATGCGGGGACTCCTCGAAGTACCGGCAGTCTGCACCCTGGAGTACGCTCCAGAGTCAAGGGGGGGCGGCGCGCGTGCCGCCCTTTCCGGATCAGGGCGAATGCTCCGCGTAAGGCGCGGTGCTGCCATCGCGGTGCAGTGCGAGCACCGTGTAGGAGGGGGCATCGACGCCTTCCACCTCCATCCCGGGCGACCCCATCGGCATGCCGGGCAGCACGAGGCCGCGGAGGGCCGGCTTCTCGCGCAACAGGCGGTGGATGTCCGATGCCGGTACATGGCCCTCGATCACGTAACCCCCGATCTCGGCGGTATGGCAGGACGCATGCGCGGGCAGGATGCCGAGCCGCTCCTTCACCGGGCTCATGGCTTCTTCGACGTGATCTTCCACGTCGAAGCCTTCCTTGCGCAGATGCTCGACCCAGAGATGGCAGCACCCGCAGTACGCGTCGCGATGCACGGTGATCTTCGGCGTCTGCACCTCCGAGGCCTTGCGTTGCGCTGCCGGTGCGGGCGTTGCGGCGGGTGCGCTGTCCATCGGCGTGGGTACCGCCTGCGTGCAGGCGGCGAGAGTGGTGGCGAGCAGTAACGCCGCGAGGTGGGGCAGGGGAGTGCGACAGGTCATGGCGTTTTCCTCAGAACCAGATCCGGATGCCCGCGACGATGCGGGTATCGCGCGGGGATTCGCTTTCGGCTCGACGTAGATCCGCGGTGTCGCCGAGTGCGCGTTCGTGCACGACGCCAACGTAAGGCGCGAAGCGGCGGCTCGCTTCGTAGCGCAGGCGAAGCCCCGCCTCGACACCGGTGAAACCCCGGGCAATGCCGTGGTCAGGATCGTCCTTCGCCGCCATGTCCACTTCCACGAGCGGTTGCAGGATCAGGCGGTTGGTGATCCGGAGCGTGTATTCGGCTTCCACGTTCGCCGCGATCTGGCCGCCTTCGCCGATGTACGCGGTTGCCGACACCTCGAAGCGGTACGGCGCCATGCCCTGCACCCCGAACGCCGCCCAGCTGCGTCCATCGCCGGGTTTGAAGTCGTGCTTCATGCCGGCCACCACGTCCCACCACGGCGAAACGCTGCGGCCGTACAGCACTTCGAGTTCGGCGCTCTCGGTGTGGCCACCCATCCGCTCGCCCTCGCTGCGCAGCCACAGGCGGTCGGTGTCGGTGCCGAACCACGCCATGCCTTCCCAGGCTTGACCGGTGCCTTCGTCGGCCTCCCACGCTTCCAGGCGGTTGAACGTCACCTTGCGGTTGAATGCCGGGGCGTGCTGCATGGCATGGTGATCGATATCGGGAAATGCCGCCGCCAGATCGTCGGCGGTGATCGGCGGGACCGGTTCGCGCGGTGTCGCCGTCGCAGGCTCGGCCTGCGACATAGCGGCGTGGTCGTGATGGGCGTGCTCGTCCTGCTTGGGCGCTTCCGTTGCCGCGTGCTGCGCGTGGTCGTGATGTTGTGCGAAAGCGGGCGTCGCCAGGCCCAGCGCGAAGGCGAGCGCGGAAACCAACTGTATCGGAGCAGGGGAGAGGGTCTTCATGCTTCGATCCTCACTTCCCGCATCATGCCCGCTTCCATGTGGTACAGCAGATGACAGTGGAAGGCCCATCGTCCCAGCGCATCGGCGCGCACGCGGTAGCTGCGCCGCGTGCCGGGTGGCATGTCGATGGTGTGCTTGCGCAGATGGAAGCCGCCGTCAGCGTTCTCCAGGTCGCTCCAGACACCATGCAGGTGGATGGGGTGCTGCATCATCGTGTCGTTGACCAGCACGATGCGCATGCGCTCGCCGTACGTCAGGCGCAGCGGCTCGGCACTGGCGAATGGAATGCCGTCGAACGACCAGGCGAATTTCTCCATATGCCCGGTGAGGTGCAGCTCGACGGTGCGGCCCGGCTCGCGGCCGTCAGGATCGTCGAACAGGCTGCGCATCGCGCCATAGGTCAGCACCTGGCGACCGTTGTCGCGCAGACCGATGCCGGGATCATCGAGCTTCGGATCGCTGGCGGAGGACTGCATGTCCACCAGCGGGTTGCCCGATTCGCTGGCCGGATGGTTCGGTGCGGACGGTGCGGTTCCATGGGCGCCGTGGTCCATCGCCCCCATGTTCGCGCCGCAACCGCCTTCGCCCATCATGGCGCCGCAGCCACCTTCCATGCCCTTGCTGGCACCGTGTCCGCCCATGTCGTGGCCCATGTCGGCCATCGTCAGCAGCGGGCGCGGATCGCGCGGCGGGACCGGTGCCTCCAGGCCGTCGCGCACGGCCAGCGTGCCGCGTGCGTAGCCGGTGCGGCCCATGTCCTGCGCGAAGATCGTGAAAGCGTCCTGGCCGGCGGGTTCCACGATCACGTCGAAGGTCTCCGCCACCGCGATGCGGAATTCGTCCACGCTGACGGGATGGATGTACTGCCCGTCGGCGGCGACCACGGTCATCTTCAGGCCGGGGATGCGCACGTCGAAGTAGGTCATCGCGCTGCCGTTGATGAAACGCAGCAGCACCTTCTCGCCCGGCTTGAACAGGCCCGTCCAGTTGCCGGACGGTGCCGCGCCGTTCACCAGGTAGGTATAGGTGTGCGCGTTGATGTCGGAGATGTCGGTGGGCGTCATCCGCATGCGGCCCCACATGCCGCGGTCCCCGATCGTCTCCGTCAGCCCGTCGCGCTTCGCATCGCGGACGAAATCCACCAGCGTGCGCTGGTAGTAGTTGTCGTGCTCCGGCATTTTCTTCATGCGCCGGTAGAGTGCCGCGGGTTCCAGGTCGGTCCAGTCCGACAGCAGTACGACGTGTTCGCGGTCGTGGTGATACGGCGGCGGGTCGCGTGGATCGATGATGAGTGCGCCGTAGAGCCCCGCCTGTTCCTGGAACATGGAATGGCTGTGGTACCAGTAGGTGCCGGACTGTTTCACCTGGAAGCGGTACTGGAAGGTTTCGCCCGGTGCGATGCCGTTGAAACTCAGGCCCGGCACGCCGTCCATGTTCGACGGCAGCAGGATGCCGTGCCAGTGGATCGAGGTCATGTCGCGCAGGCGATTGCTGACGCGCACCGTCACCGTATCGCCCTCGCGCCAGCGCAGCGTGGGTGCGGGCAGGCTGTTGTTGACGGTAATCGCAGGCCGTGTGCGGCCGGTGACGTCGACCGGCATCGCCCCGATGCTCAGCGCGAAATCGGTGCCGGTGACGAGCGCGGCGCCGCCGCGGCGCGCGGGTGTTCCTGCGGAGGCGGGCGGGCGTGCCAGGCCGAGGCCGAGCGCGGCACCGCCGGTGGCCAGGCCGGTGACGAACTGGCGGCGCGTGGGGCGGAACGCGCCCAGGCGCCCCGCTGTGGGGTCATCGTGTTTCATGCAAGCTCATCCTGTGGATCCGGCGCGGGGAACGTGGCCCGTGCGACGGTTTCCGTGGTTTTCGCGAACCGGTGCGCGCCAGGCGACCGGAAGTCGGGCGGCGCCGCGGGTGCGGCGTCAGGCGACCAGGATGGGAGGTCGATGCCGGTGCGAGAGGCGTGCGGAGGCGTGGCCGTCCGCGGTGTAGTCGGGCGCGCCGGCCTGCAGCGGCGCACTGGCGCCGGGCCAGAGGGGCCAGACCAGCGCTGACGCATGCTGGGCACAGAAACCATCGCAGGTGCCGGCCTTGCAGCAGTCCGGTGAGTCGCCCTGCGGGTGGTGGTCGCCGCTGTCCTGCATGCCCGCCATATCCATGTCGTCCATGTCGTCATGACACGGCGGCGCGGGCGTATCGTCGCCGACCATCGCGGCCGCAGGTGCGCCTTCCAGCGCGCTGCTTGCGGCCATGTGCGCGGACACGCTGCCGTTCACCAGCAGGAGCAGGCAGAGCAGGGCACGCAACAGGGGCGCGAATCGGGCCATGGCGGGATGATACGCCATCGCTGGCGGACATACCTTGGCGTAGGGTCAAGGCTTGGCTTCATCCGTGCGGCACCACGCCATGGCAGGGACACGATATCCTTGCGGTGTTTCTTCGGCATTGGGCAGCGTGGCATTCGGATGGCGGGCACGGTAATGACGGGCAGGGTGCCGGCAGGCGTGGTTGAGGGTCGTATTCCGGAAGATGCCCGTGTCCGGATCATCGTTGCCGACGTCGGCGGCACCTATGCGCGCCTGGGCTGGACCGACGGCGCCGACGCTGACCAGGTCCACGACTACCGCCGGTATGCCTGCGCCGACCATCCGGACCTCGCCTCGATCCTGCGCGACTACGCTGCGGATGGCGTCTGCCAGGGCGCCGTGGTCGCGATCGCTGGCGTGCTGGAGGGCGATCGGCTGATCAACTCCAACCTGCCGTGGGCGGTCTCGGTTGAACAGACACGCCTGGGTGCCGGGTTGTCGTGGGTACGACTGATCAATGATTTCGAAGCCGTCGCCAACGCAATGCCCGTCCTTGCGCGCGACACGTTGTCGCCGCTGACCCATGTCACCGAAAGCAGCGAGAACTCGCCGGCGCTGGTGATCGGTCCCGGCACGGGCCTGGGCGCGGCGCTATGGATGGAAGGCCATCCACCACGCGTACTGGCGACGGAAGTCGGCCAGGCAGCGCTGGCTGCAGGCAACGATCTTGAGATGGACGTGGTGCGCCGGCTGCTGCGCGAGCGCCGCCATCTCAACAATGAGCACGTGCTGTCCGGCACTGGCCTGATGAACCTGTACCGCTGCCTGTGCGAACTGCGAGGCGGCACCGCCGTCCATGCCGACGCGGGCGCGCTGGTCGCTGCCGCGGAATCCGGCGACGGCCTCGCGCTCGAAACGCTGCAGATGTTCTGCGGCTGGCTGGGTAGCCTGGTCGGCGACCTGGCGATCATCTTCGGCGCCAAGGTCGTATACCTCGCCGGCGGCGTCACCGCGCACATTCCCCAATTCCTCCACGACGGCCACTTCCTGGCGCGCTACCTCAACAAAGGCGTGATGTCCGAACGCCTGGAGCAGGTACCGGTGTGGCGTGTGGAGCATGGACAGCTGGGATTGCTGGGTGCTGCGGCTTGGTATCAGCAGCATCAGTAGTTTTACATAATAGGCATTATGCGAAATGGCTTGTGGGGTGAACTGGGCTGGTGGACCCGCTTGCTAGGTGATTGCCGCAGCGAATCTGCCCCCTCTACGCCCAGCAATCGCCTCATTTGGGTCCAACAACCGCCCCAGATTTGTTGAGGCTCCTACAAGTTGCCCCGTGATCTGAGAACCGCCAAGCAAGTTGCCCCGTGCTTGGTGCCGGTTGATCCACCGATGGTCGGTTCGGACCCCAAATACGTGCCGGCAACTTGCCTCCAACTAAGGCTGCTCCCGACAAGATGCCTCAGGTCCGAAAAAAGGCTCCCTAAACACGCCGCATTCTTGGTGGGCCGTCGTCTTGAGCCGTAGCCCCGCGCCACCCCGCTGCGAGGGCCATCTCGGCGTAGCGCAGTCGCTCGGCTGGGTCTTGAGCTTGGTCAGCAGCAGGACGTGGTGGCCCCGAGGCAATTTGGCAACAAGCTGTTTCCCAATTGAGGCATCCGGCGTGTTCCCGGTTTCCACGCTCCCGAGCCAATGGGTACGCTCAAGAAGGCTTCGACAGCCCTCTGACCCATCGCAGCAGCTCCTCGTGCGGGATCGTCCGCCCAGCGTCGACGTCGGCCAAGCCCTCGCGGGTCCGGCGATCCTTCTCTTCCTCCGTTAGCTCGGGAGGAAGTGCTGGCAGCTCATCATCG
Source organism: Pseudoxanthomonas sp. Root630 (assembly GCF_001427585.1). Taxonomy (GTDB): domain Bacteria; phylum Pseudomonadota; class Gammaproteobacteria; order Xanthomonadales; family Xanthomonadaceae; genus Pseudoxanthomonas_A. Next base: position 113,023 of record NZ_LMGY01000003.1, read on the forward strand.
GGTTGCATGTGGACCAGGTGCTTGGACTCAGGTGGACTTGGTTCTCGTGAATATGGGCAAGACCTGCGGATTATCCAAGGCCTCCGGCAAAGGCTGCGACGCGTCATGGACCATCAGATCAATGACGACATCCACCTCTGAGCATAAGGGTTGGATGGCCGTGGTCACTAGGCGGGCAGCCCTCTCGGAAAAGGCCACGTCAGCCACCAGCCAGATCAATAGCCCTGGACGCTGGTTGGAAGCCGGGGCTGGGCGGGTTTCAAGGAGGTAGGCCGCGGAGACAAAGCTGGTGTGCTCAAGGCTTTGGACGATCGTCGGAGCCAGCCAGCCGGGTGCACTTTGAGCGGATCTTACTTCGAACTCGAACGGCGCCAGCTTCTCTACCCTGGCCAGGAAGCCCGTATCCAACCATGTCGCGATCTCTTCCGGATACAGGACGATGCCCCCGTCGTTGGGGTTGAGCATCAACGTCGCGCCACGCGAACCCTCCAACAGGTCGCGCCCCGATACCCCCAGGATTTTGACGGCCGCTGAGCTGGCGATCTCCGCCTTGCCAAGCGAAGTAAAGAAAGGAATCGCGTCGAAGCCGTCGGGGTGCCGGAACTGGACCAATCTCGGGGTTCGAGCATCGTCCGAGACAGGCGCGTGCACGTACACCATGGCATCCATCAGCCGCTTGAAGAAGGCCAGTTCCTCGGCCGAGTCACCACGAGCTCGCTCGAGCGCAGCCTCCAGGTCTGCCTCCGCCGCTGACGCGCTTTCTCCCCGCGGCCTGGTCGATCGCTTCATGATCAGATGCGATGCGGGCCAAGCGGGAAGCCGCGAAACCAGTCTGCCTCGAACTGACTGGTCAAGTACGGGCGTACGAAGGCCGACTGGGTCAGCTCCCGCAGCCGTTCCTCGTGCTGGGCAATGGCCTCGATGTCGCTGACCGTCGGATAGTGCCGAAGCAATCGGTACGCCTCTTCCCGCACGGATTTAGGCACGTCCTTGCTGGCAGCGAGTTCTCTCAGGAACGCGCCGGCCTGCAGCACGTTGCGTGTGCGTTCGGCGGGCAAGGTCATGCGGAGGCCTGATCGTGCTAAGGAATACTTAGCTTACAGGCTTCCGAGCGCATACTGTGGATCTAGCGCTCAGGTTATTTGCTTTCCGTGGAAATATATAGTAAAATCAATTACTTACTTCGCATAACATTCCTTATGTTAGGCGCGGCCCGTTCCAGCCCGCTACGTGATAACGCACGCCTCTTCGAACGCCGATGCTCGCAGCCTGCCCAACACCCATGGCACCCGCGAGGCCAATTCGGGGGGCGTCACTCCCCCCAGTGCTTCTACGTAACTGGCCGGTGTCAACGCCAAGCGCATCAATCGTGGTTCCAGATGGCCCAACAATGCCCGCAAACGTTCGGCTCGCTCATCGGTCGTCTTGCCGGAAATCACGTACTCACGTTGGATCAATTGCGCAGCAGCATGCACCTGCACCAACGCATGATCACAAGCATCAATGATGCGTCCAGCAAGCGGTCCTTGCATCGTCGAGAATCCGCGGGCAGCGTGCTCATTGATGAGCTTTTGGATAGCTAGCTGAAGATCTTGCTCGCAACGGCAAGTTGCGAGTCCAACTGAGAGGTTACGATCCTGTCTAACATGTCGGTATTCCTGGCATTCGAAGAATCTTGCGAGGTGTCCGTCGCAGATGCTGAGACCTGGCCGATCGATTGCTCACGTCTCAGAGACTCATGGGTTGGACCGTTTGCGATCTAGCCTCGTCCTCCACTCCGTTGGGGCGCACTGGCTGCAGATGTCGTATGCGTTGTGGCCATGATAGACATTGAAAAGCTTATCAAGCATAGCTCTCGTCTCTTCTTGATGGGACTCGATACCGAACACTGCGAAAGCCGATCCGAAATCCTTCAGAAAGAGCATCAGGCTCGGGAAATCGTGGATAAAACTTCGTAGACGCTGCTACCGTCATGACTGACGCTGGCATAGAAGCGCTCGCCATCGGTCGAGTTGTGGATCTCAATAGAGGCGCCGTGTTCATGTCCGAACCGGTGCATGATCTGAGAGTATCCAATGCGCGCTATGTACGCTGAAAAGTCTTCGTTCTCATCCCAGTCGGGCGCAGTACTACCCTTAGTCCAGGTTCCCATCGAGTAAGTATGGCGAGACATTGATTCTCCGTTAGTTGCCTGGCTTAGGATGATTGCACTGTGCAATCACACACAATAAGTTCTGTGCCTGCGAAGTGCTTCAGGGGGTTCGGAGGGAGCCTGCCAGTCGATGCATGGGCGCCTACTTGTGACGAAACAATAAATTGTACTGATAACGACGAGTCACTTTGGTGGTGATCCTTGCAGCGTCAGCATGCTGGGCATTGATCAAGACGATTCGCTCCTCGGGAACAATCACGGACGGCAGCTCGATAATTGCGCTCGATGCACCCACGTACCATCCTGACCCAGCCTCGATAGACGCCAAACCATGAGGAATGGCGTCCCATCCTCCACCCAGATCCGCTGGATCAACGATCGTGCGGCCTAGCCATAGGTCATCCGGGACGTCGATTTCGATCACATACTTATTCAGCGGAAGCCCGCCGTCGTCTATGTGTGCAGCCGTTTCCAGCACCGCCATCGCCAATGTCTGCGCAGCGTAGATCACTTTCTCGCCAGGCCGATTCCAGCGCCCCGGAGCCGCTGCAGCACCGGCTCCCGTCATGTCGTCCGGCTTCCATGTAGGGCCAGAGGAGCCGATCCGGAACAGCTTCATTGATAGGCGCCGCTTTGGATTGCCCCCAGCACACGCATGACGGAGGCGCGACCAGTGGGGGTGTCCATCACTTCAGCAGGCGCCAGTCCCCCCAAAGCCGGTTGAGGACGTTCGATCCACTCCCCTACCCATCTTTCGACATCGAAGTTCTTGGCATCAGGATTATCAGGATCGGCAGCAAGCATGTCCTCGACTTGATTTATCAAGTCGAGGATTCCGACAACAGATTGACCTTGCGTGCCCGAGAAGAGCAGCTTGTCTCTCATGCGTAGGGTAAAAGTGGCTTTGGGAATGCCTGCATAGCGCTGAAAGTTGTTGGTGCTAACCCCAATGACGGTGATCAGGTCGCTGACAACTTCCGAGGGGACGCCCTCTCGCTCTAGCTTGATTCGCTCGGCAAGCGTTGCTCGGCGCAAGTAGTTTCGGAAACCCGCCGCCTTTACCGGAATTTTTTTTTGCTTGATGGCTGAATCGACGGCACCTTGCTCTTTGAGCTTGCCAATGACTCCGCGGCTCACTTTACGAGTTGCAAGGGATGGCGACTTGCCCTGTGCATTGCTCATGGCATCTCCTTCTGGCTAAAATTAGCCGATCTTTGGAGCAATAGTATCACGAGCGTTCCGGTCAAGCCTTAATGCCCGCTCGGCTTGGAGGGGGCGATCCAGCCCGATGCACGACGGGGTGTAGAGTGTGAAGAGGGGCAATGTTCTGCAAACGGATGGCGGGGGCTGACAGTGGCGCGACGCAAGGGGCATGGGGGCGGGATTGGGGCGTTACTGCTTGGTGCCCTAGTGGTCATTCTGCTGATCCCAAAAGAAGTCTGGATCGCGCTGTTCTGGTTCGCCGTAGTTGCCCTACTTGGCTGGGTCGGCTGGCGCCTCTACCGCCACTGGCGAATAGCCCAACAGGCCTCTGAGTTGCCCCCTCCACCAGAAGAAGGGGGAAAAACCCTAGCGGAAATCCTTGACCAGTCCCCGCCAAAGCGCGCAGCCTCACGGTCGAGTACCCACTTGCCCGTATCCCCTCAGCCTCGCGTTCCGGCCCCTCCCCCGCCCCCATCCGCTGTGGAGGCGGCGCCACCCCCGGTGAAGGAAGCGCCTGTCCCCGGTGCCGCCGTGCCGCCTAGCCGGCCGGCGCCCGCGCTGGAGCCGGTCGCCGTCCGCACCACCTCCCCGCTACGCGCCGTTGCGGATCTGGCGAGCCCCCTTCGGCAACCCGCACCGCCACGCTGGATACCCTTCGGTGAGTCGGTGACCATCCGAGGTCAATCGATCTCCGGTGGCGGCTTCTATCTCGGTACGCCCCGCGGCTACCAAGACAGTCGGCTGCCCACCATCGATCCCACTCTGCCCTTCTCTGGCCTGGCCGATTGGCGCGGGGAAGGACTGGGATACTGGCCGCGGTACGCCGGACTGAGTGATCGTGAACGCGGCACGCTGCTCGCTTTTCTGAACTCCGAGCGTCGTGCCGCCACGGTCGGTATTGGCTACGTGTTTTTGTACTTCTATGGTCTGGAGCACCGATTGCTGCGTGGTCTAGCGGGTGGAGCTAATGCCCAAGCCGAGGGCCAGCAGATCCTGGAGGAAGTGCAGCGACTTCAGCAGCACTATGGCCACCACGGCTCGTTCCGCCGCTACAGCCAAGAACTGCTGGCGGTGGGTCGCTTCAAGCTGGGATTGGTTAGCGCAAACATCGATGAGGGCGATGACTGGACGCTCGAGCAGCATGTGCGCGCAGCGCAGGCAGTGGTGCGTCATCAGCCACTGCCATCGGGACTTGCTTTCGCATGGGCCCAGGCGCTGACGGATGAAGCGCGCTCCACTACGTGGGATGTTGTGCGGCCAGAGATGAAAACACGCTTCGCCCAGCTTTATTCGCAGCGTTTCGGCGAGGGCTTGGTCATCAAGCCAGGGCGCTCCAGATTGGCATTGAACTACCGTTGGGCAGGTCCTGGCGAAGGCACTGAGACAATCCAGACCGAGCTGCCAGATATCACCCGCAGCCAAGCGCCGGTGCGACCCGTGATCACGCTGGTCCAACAGGCGATGGGCGAGTTGGAAGCGTTGCGACGAGTGCGACGCAGCAAGAACGGCACGCCCATGGCCGAGCTCGCGGCGATGCCCGAACCCTTGCGCGGCAACCAGGTCCCGCCGACGTTCCGCGCCTTGGTGTCGGACCTGGACGCGGCGTTGGCTCAGCAGGCCGTGGCCGTGATGGCGACCTCGCGCCTGACCCAGGGATGCGGGATGGGCTCACCCGAACGGCTGGGCAAGCGCGAGGCGACCTCGCTGATTCAAGCGTTGGAAGCCTTGGGGTTTGCGATCGAGCCTGATGTCCGCTTCCATGGCCCTTCGCCCACACCTGATGGCCACGTGATCGTGTTCCGATTGCCTAACCAGGCAGCGCGCACGCCCAGCGCTGCGTATGCGGCCGCCTTGTTGATGCTGCAGGCCGCGCTTGCCGTGGCCGGCCAAGGCAGTGAGATCAACCAGTCCGAGCTGGATGTAGCTGTCGCCGCGATCGAGCGGCAGTTTGCGTTGCCCGAGAGTGAGCGGCGACGCATCGAGGCACACCTAAGGTGGCTGCAGCTCAATCCGGTCACCTTGGCGCGTCTGGAGAACCGTGTGCGTCTTCTGCCAGCCAGCGAGCGCGAGGCTTTCGCAGGCGTGTTGCTGGAGATCGCCGCGGCTGATGGCCACGTCAGCCCGGCCGAAATACGGGTGATCGAGCGGTTCTACCGCGCTCTGGAACTGGATCCGGCCCGAGTACCGGCCGACCTCCACCACGCCAGTGTCGGCGGACGTCCCAAGACTGCCGCAGGCGGTGGACTCAACGCCGATGTGATTGCCCAGAAGCTTGCCGAAACCCGCCGAGTGCAATCGGTGCTAGCGCAGATCTTCGATGACGCCGAGACAGCCGCCACGGCCGAGATAAGCTCCCCTACTCCCTCAGTCACTCCAGCGAGTGTGTCCGCGACACCAGTAGCAGAAGCTCCAAGTGACTCAATACCTGGGCTGGATGCTGAGCATATGGCCTTGCTGGAGCGCGTACTGGAGGTGGCCGGCGACCAATGGTCTCGTGCCGACTTCGAAGCCGCCTGCGATGCATTGGGCTTGCTGCCCGATGGTGCGGCCGAAATGCTCAATGAAGCGGCGTTCTCCCTCGCCGGCGAACCGCTGCTGGAAGGAGAAGACCCGCTGTTCGTGAACGATTACGTGCGCGATCAGCTCGCGCAAACCCTGTCCGACCATAAGAAGCTACGCCCATGACAAGCGCTGTTCGAATTCCGCCTCGTGATCGCGACGCCGTGCTCCAAGCCCTGCGGGCCGGCGTGGTGCCGCGTCGAGGTCTGCAGTACATCCAGGTGGGTCGCGCCCGTGAAGTCGAGGCCCTGATCAAGGATATTGATCGCATCAATCAGGCCGGTAGCGCGATTCGCTTTGTGATCGGCGACTTTGGCGCAGGCAAGACCTTCTTCCTGAGCCTGGTGCGCGCGGTGGCGCTGGAGAAGGGTCTGGTCACGATGGCCGCCGACCTCAATCCGGATCGTCGCTTGTATGGCAGCGGTGGCCAGGCGCGCTCGTTGTACAGCGAGCTGACCCGCAACATCGCCACCCGGACCAAGCCCGAAGGCGGCGCGATGGCGAGCGTCGTGGAGCGTTTCATCACCACAGCCTTGCAACAGGCCAAGAGCACGGGCGAAGCGGTGGAGTCGATCATCCAGCAGCGGCTTCAGTCGCTGACCGAGTTGGTGGGTGGCTACGACTTCGCTCAAGTTATCGAGTGTTACTGGCGTGGCCACGACCAGGGCAACGAGCAACTCAAGGCCGATGCGGTGCGCTGGCTGCGCGGTGAGTTCACCACCAAGACCGATGCGCGCCAAGCGCTGGGGGTACGCACCATCATCGAAGATGACCAGGTCTATGATGGGATCAAGCTACTGGCGCGGTTCATCCGCTTGGCTGGATATGGCGGCCTATTGGTATGTCTGGACGAACTGGTGAACCTGTACAAGCTGCCGCAAGTCACGGCACGCAATACCAACTACGAGCAGATCCTGCGCATCTTCAACGATACCTTGCAGGGCAGCAGCGAAGGCGTGGGCTTTGTGTTTGGTGGCACACCAGAAACGCTGATGGATGCCCGTCGCGGCTTGTACAGTTACCAGGCACTTCAATCGCGTCTATCCGAGAATGCGTTTGCCGCCCAGCAAGGGCTGCAGGATTTCGGCGGTCCGGTAATCCGGCTGGCCAACCTCACCCCGGAAGATCTGTACGTCCTGCTCACCAAGCTGCGACACCTGCATGCCAGCGGCGATGCAGCCCAGTACGCGCTGCCCGATGAGGCCCTGCCCGTCTTCCTGAGCCACTGCAATCAGCGTATCGGCGCGGCGTACTTCCAGACGCCGCGCAATACCGTCAGGGCCTTTCTCGATTTGCTCAGTGTCCTGGAGCAGCATGCGGACCTGGATTGGAACCATCTAATCGAAGAGCTGGATGTCAGTCAGGAGCTCAATACCGATCGCGACATCGAAGAGGACGGTACGGCTCCTGCTCCGGCTGCAGTGCAGGCGGGAGCGGCCGATCCGGACGATGAGCTCTCATCGTTCCGGCTCTGAGATGGCCATCGACCCGTTCGAGCAGCTGCATCCAGGGATCCAACGCTGGGTATGGCAACAAGGATGGCCGGCCCTGCGCCAGATCCAGGCGCAGGCCATTCCGCTCGTGCTGGGGAGACAGAGTGATGTGGTGATCTCGGCGCCAACCGCCGGGGGCAAGACCGAAGCCGCTTTTCTGCCGATCATGAGTGATCTGGCGCAGTTCGAAGGCCCAGGACTGCGCTGTCTGTGCGTGTCGCCGCTGCGCGCCCTGATCAACGATCAGACCCGTCGCCTCACCTCGATGGCCGAGGCGGTGGATCTGCGTGTGCAGCCTTGGCACGGCGATGTGTCAGCTGGACGCGCGAGCTTCTGGAAGCGACCGGCCAATATCCTGATCACTACGCCGGAAAGCTTGGAGGCTCTGCTGATGCGTCGTGGCGCGCAATTCGGCGGCTTGCTGGGCGAGCTTCGCTATCTGGTTGTCGACGAGTTGCACGCGTTCTTCGGCAGCGAACGCGGGGCCCAACTGCGCTCGCTGCTCCAGCGCGTGGAACGCCTAGTGCCCCATCCCCTGCCCCGTATTGCCTTGTCGGCCACCTTGGGAGAGCCGGCGCGCGCCGGCAACTTCTTGCGTTCGCGGGGAGGATTTCCATGCCAGATGCTGACTACGGCCTCCGACGGCGGTGAGCTGCGCTTGCAGGTGCGCGCCATCCAGCAGCGACGAGAGCATGACGGAGGCCCAATGCCCACCATGAAGGCCGCTGGGGATGCGGTAGAGAAGCTGCTTGCCCAGATCGCACGCCAGCCGATGGATGAGCGGGTGCAGCTGCCGGCCCCGCCTGAGACCTTTGAGGAACTGGAGGACAACGAGCAAGCACCAGCCGATCGCTACACGACCGCGCTGGACGAGATTGCGGACCACCTGTTCGAACGCCTGCGGGGCGAGAGCCATTTGGTGTTCGCCAATGCGCGTGCGCAGGTGGAGATCGTGGCCGACCAGCTGCGTGAGCGCGCTGAAGGTCGTGCGCTACCCAATGAGTTCTTTCCGCATCACGGCGCGTTATCACGCGAACTGCGTTTGAGTGTGGAGGAACGGTTGCGGGAAGGTAAGCTGCCCACCACGGCCGTGTGCACGTCCACGCTGGAGATGGGCGTGGACCTGGGCGATGTCGTATCGGTGGCCCAGATCGGCCCGGCACCCTCGGTGGCGGCTCTGAAACAGCGCATTGGACGCTCCGGACGCCGCCCGGGTCAGCCGCAGATCCTGCGCCAGTATGTCGTCCTGCCAGCCCTGACCTCACGCAGTCATTCCGTGGACTGGCTGCGCTTGAGCCTGCTGCAAGCTATCGCGGCGATCGAGCTGATGCTGGCTGGGCGCTTCGAGCCTCCGATGCAGGAAGACCTCCATCTATCGACCCTGGTCCAACAGATCCTGTCATACATCGCGCAAAGCGGCGGCGGCTGTACGGCGGCCGAGCTGTACCGGGAACTGTGTCAGCGCGGCGCATTCTCCAACATCGATCAAGCCATGTTCGCCGAGGTGTTGAGATCGTTGGGGAGCGCGCAGCTCATTGAGCAGGTCAATGATGGCAGCCTGCTGCCGGGCGCGGTCGGTGAGCGGATCATGGAGCACTTCAGCTTCTACGCCACTTTCTTCACCCCCGAGGAGTACCAGCTGCTGTGCAATGGCAAGCGATTGGGCACGGTGCCGGTCATTGAGCCGCTCGTGCCGGGGCGTTTGATGCTGTTTGCCGGTCGGCGCTGGCGCATCCTGGAGGTTGATACCGAGGCTCGCGTTGTCCTGCTGGCGCCCTCCAAGGGGGGTAAACCTCCCAGCTTTGGTGGCGGTCCGCTGGGCGTACACCGCATCGTGCATCAGCGCATGCGACAGCTCCTTGAGGAGTCCTCCATACCGGTCTATCTGGACCCGCTGGCTCAGCAGGGATTGATGGACGCTCGCGAAGCCTACAACTTGTTCGGATTTGGCAAGAGTCCTCTGACAGCCTCTGGGGATGCCGTCTATCTTGCCCATTGGGCTGGACACCGGGTTGGCCTGGCCATCGCATTGTGGTTGCAGTGGCTGGAGGTGGAGGCCGTCAACGCTGGGTCGTTCGTAGAGTTGATTGGGCTTGTCGAAGAAGCTGTGCCTCAGCTGATCGAGTTGGCGCTGCAGCGGATACCCGCAGATGCGACGATCTTGGCGGCGCGCAAGGAAGGTTTGGAGCGGAACAAGTTCGACCAATTTCTGCAGCCTGAGCTACTGGTTCGTGGCTATGCGGCGGCCGAACTGGACCTAGACGGTGCGATCGCTGTGATGAAGCAGTGGCACGAGGCACTGACTAAATGATCGCCGTACTCCGGATGCACGTCTGGGGTCCGAAGGTTCCCTTGATAACACAAGCCGTCTTGGAGTCGTACAAGCTTGGGATTCTCGGGTGTCTAGGCATTCTCTAAATGTCAGTAGATATCAGTGCGTTCCTAGATCAGTGAGCACTCGGGCACCCCTTTTACGGTAGATCCGTTGCAGCCGCGGCAGTGTGACGCGTGCTACCTACGCACCATCGCGCCCTGCCGCGGTGGGCGATTCCACCGCTGCGGAAGCCCCAGGTGAGCCATGGATTCTTCTCAGGTACTTGCTCGTGACAGGTGGGTTATAGGCGTGGTGGAGCGAACCTCGCTGATCAAACTGGTTTTGTGGACGCATACCCTGCAGCATGATCCCGGCCGGTTGGATCTTTTGCTGCCGATGCAGGTTCACCTGGTCGCCCGCATTCGGCGTAATGAGGCTCGTCTGAGTCGGCTGAAAGCGTGTCGAGCTGATTTGGTCAGGGCGTTGAAGACGGGGCGCCCGGCCAAAGAGCACGCCAATGCGCTGCGTGGCGACCTGAATCAGGTCGAAGGCGCGATAGGCCAAGCGCAGAGGCGACTGCGGATGTGGCGCAACTTTGGAGATGCCATCGCTCATATCTATCAGAACAAGTACTCACTCAAACATCTTTGCCTGGATGCCGAAACCAATCACCTGAAGCCGTCAGCGGGTAGTCTGTCCGGGAAGACTGGATTCGCCAATGAATGGGCTTTGCTTAAGCAGGCACTGGAGCACGGCGTGCCCGCCGTCCTATGCGACTTGACGAATGTCTTGCGATTCGGCGATCTGTGCTTGTTGGCAGGGCAGGAGCCGTTCGTGATGGAGTGCAAGAGCAGCGCTCGTTTGAATAGTCGGGGTAAACGTCAGGCCATCCAGCAGAAAAAACTGATGGACTTCCTAGCCAACGATGGAGCAGTCGAGTATGCCGGGATGCCTAACGTTACCCGGCGAGCACTAGCGACGCAGGAAGTGACGTACAGCGCGCAACTTGATGCATGCATCACTGCCTTCGGCACGGACGCCTGTGCGCCTGTCAGCCCAGAACCTGGGTTGACCTACACCCTCCTGCATGCTGACATCACCCGACACGAGCTGCAGGCACTTGTTAACGAACCGCCATTAAGCACGCTCTCATGGCTTGTTGACGGTACCGACGAGCACTGGTGCCTGTTCTATCCATTCCTGCTGTCGCTGTCGCCCGCCAACGCATTGACCTTCTTATCTGGAAGTTTGTTGCTGCTGGTCCAGATCAACCTGGACGTGCTTTGTGCTTGCTTCGCGACCCATGGGGTGACGGCGAAGCCACTTCTGGATGGGGAACACGCTTTGGAACTGACGCGAGTGGGTAAGCCGCCCAGCGAAGGCATCTTCTGGCTGTCTGAGCGTCTGCTTGCTCGCATCGTATTCGAGCAACAGTCCTTGACCTGGTTTGCGGCCGAACATGCCCGTTGTCTGACCGAGCCCTTCCCGGCCCCGCCGGGTGGCTGGAGGGAGGCGGTCCCGCCGGTTTTTATTCGCGACAAGTTGGATCGCGCCTTGGCTGATGACTTGCCACCAGCAGCAGTGGGATCATCTGGTCCCGAGATCGAACAGCAGGATTGATCAGTGATCTGGTGAAGACTTTCCCTGCAATTTTGAAAGGAATGAGCCCAATGATCGAGCCGGAGCCTAGCGCCTCAGAAGGTCTTCGCCCTACCCGATCGGGCGCCGAACTAAGGGTATGTCGCATCAACTAGTGCATGGTCAGCTTATGCCAGTAAGGGGAAACGGGCGGTGGAGGAAAAACGGTACCCAAGTATGATTTCTTCCAGCATCGGGAACGCTCGTTGTCTACATCCGTGTAATAGCCGACGATCTTTCCCGATTTATCGATCTCAAGAATCTGAACTAACGGTCCCGTGGCTTTGAAATAGCAGCCGTCGCGCTCGTCGAGTTTATGGCTGTTGTTGAACTCTGCCCATTCGGTCGCGTAGGCGGCGGAAACATCTGGGAGCTCAGCCCGCTGAGCGTCAGCGCGCTCATTGGCTTCGGCGAAGCTTCTCGCCCTCTGCGCGCAAAGAAGAACAGGGGCTGCGAGAAGCATGGCAAAAACTACGAGCCTGGTTCGATCAGACCTCATGCGGATACTCTGCTTGTAGGATGAGAGTCTAGCAAGGTGCAGGTTCATCTACTTGGATCTCCGGCGGCTCTTGTCTTTGATCATGAAAGCGAGTGAAGCAATCGCACAGCAAAAGAACACGACTCCGCTGCCTACATAGACCCATCCTGAAATTGAATCCGGACGTCGAACCCAAACTTGAGTGATCTGATCAAGCATCGCGACCAGGGCGACAACGAACGCAACTGTTCCGATGGCGCCGGATGCTCTAACTGCCATGTGATAGCTAGTCTTCCCACGAAATCCGAGCCACAGAGCATAAAGATTGAGGGCAAGGAAGAGAGGGGAAAGTAGTACTGGAATCAATTGAGGTGTCATGGCTTGCAACTCGGTGATGGGCACCAGTCGTATCCAAACCCGCCCCTTCCGAACAATGAGTCGTAAGTAGCTCCTCCAAAAACTGGGCCTGCGCCGTTCTCTGCGAAAACCCTGTCATGGAAACCTCCAACATCGGTGACGCGATCCAACATCCTGGGGTTTTCGCGTGTGGCACCCTTCAGCGCATTGGCATGCGCGCGGGCAAGCCCAACCCGAATGGCCTCCATCTTCTTCTCCATGTCCGCGCGCGCCGCTTCGCAAGTCTTCTCTTTCGTTCTCTCTAGAATCGAATTCGAGAGTCTCGTGTTTGTTATGTTTGACAGGAAGCCTATATTTGAGGCTACTTCAAATGCGCGTGCCGCATACTTGTCGCCGCCGGCCGCCGCCGCCTGATAGTACAAACTCCAGTTTCCGGCATCAGCATATGCTTGCTCAGTGGGCGTAACCCAGCAGCCGCGCTGATCGCATGCCAACCCTGTGCTATCAGTGAAGCTAATAGGATTTCCCCCTACGTACGCGTAAGTGTTGAGACCTCCCTCCAGGCCAATCGGATCGCTCTGCAGGTAGCGCCCAGTAGAGGAATCGTAGTAGCGAGCCATGTTGTACCAGTGGCCGGTTTCCTGGTCGTAATACTGACCAGGAAATCCCAGGTTATAGCCGCCGATCGTATCGATTGGTACGCCCCCGCTTTCGTAGACGGTTAGGGGCTTTGTTTTGAGTTAACCGCCTCAAACATCATTGGCGCAAGGCCTCCCAGATGTCCATGGCGGCG
>NZ_LMGY01000004.1 GCF_001427585.1 Pseudoxanthomonas sp. Root630
AACCACGCTCGCTGACCTGCTTGACCGCCTCGGCCTTGAACTCGTCTGTGAATCGCTTGCTCGCCATAGATCCTCCGATCCTCAAAAGACACTATCAGGTGTCTACGGAATCGGGGGCGTACCAGGTTGTACGCCGCTCGTCGGATCGGCAGAGAGCACTTACTCAGGGTTGTGTCCCCTCCAGCTACTTGTATAAGCGCCGTCAAGAACAAGCAACGGCTGCTATTCTGAAAGCCTTCCGGCTTCGCAAGTTTCCCTCGGGATGAGCGCCTATGAAGAATGCCAATGCTCAAGACAAATCTGCCGAAGAACTGCAGACTGCTGTCAGCGTCGATGACTGGCTTCGCGAGCAGGTGCTTCCAATTGCACACTCTGTTAAGGACGGTTCCATAGTTCTTCTGAGCTCGCAAGAAGTTCGCGAAATCCTAAAGTCACACCGTGAGCTCCGTGAATCTAGGCGAGCTCAGAAGAAGTCATGATGGTCAACGACTCGATTTAGCGTCAAGGTTTCAAACAGCTATGTTTGAGCATTCTGGCTCTGAGAGCGCCGGTTGTTGGATGTACTTCCAGAGGGGAGATCTGAATCAGCGACCTCCAGGCTGAAGAGGCCGAATTCCTGTAGATGAAGTTCTTGAACTGATTCGTTCTCTCGAGCCGAGTTGGCGTCTTGCCGCCTCACAGAGGCGCGTTTATTGCCCGGAGTGCTTTGTCGGAAAGGGCAGTAGCAGGCGGTGGCCGACACTAGCTAGCTGGCTTGATGCCCGTCAGTTGCGCTGCACTACGCATGGAGTGGTACTCGTTTACTTGGATCCTATGCACGGTCAGGATCCTGGGTACGCTCAATGCCAAATGGCCCCAGAGTTGCTAGAACTCTACGATTGGACCCAACAATGGCTTCGGATGGAAACCGAAGCAGTGTTGCGTGCGCAGCAAGAGTGCTTGTGGCGTCGCGATCTTGTTCACTTGATATGTCGTAACGGACGTCGGCGAGGTGCCACTCTGCTGCAGGGCTGGGAGCGTGGCAGCTTTGGCATTTGGGTTGGTACGGTCATGAGAAAGGAGGGAAGCTCAGTGCCGGCGAGCCGGGCAGGGTGGGCGTTCTGTCTGCTCCCGAACGATTGGGCACGCTCCTACTGGCTCATCGTGCCTGGCACTGCTTCCGCGGTGAAATCTCCGCCTTCCCCCAACTTCCGGCTATAGCTTGGCGATGGCTGGCACGCAGGTGGACTCCGAGACTGCACGGACTTCCCAAGAAGAAGTTCATAGAAATGATGGAGAACCTACTCGCGCATGCTAAGTGAAGCAGTCCAGTCGCCTGGCCATCATGATTGGGGCAACGAGCTAATCAGGGATGCTTATCGGGAGTAGGGCAGGTCCGCTCTCGACCCACGGCGAGCATTGGATATCGGGCCAAGTGCTGGGCGGTTGTTCTTTCGCGGCACTCCAAAGGACGGTGGCCGGATTGCCGGCCACCGCCCAGGATTACCGGACGATCTTTCCATTGATGATTGGATAGTAGATGGAAGGCGTCTCTTCGTTGAGATCGATCTCGACCAGGCTGGAGTCGGCGTGGTTCACCGTCAGCTCCCAGCGACGGCGTTCGCCTGCCACGTAGGCCTCGATGTCAGGGAACAGCTGTTTGATCAGTTCGCCGCGCGAGATCGGATAGGGCTTCGGGTTGGCCGGCGAGACGCTGACGATGACGAAGTCGTAGTCGCCGTTGAACTGGTGGCTGCTCAGCACGTACAGCGTGCTGCTGATCGTTGTGCCGTGCTTGATCTGCGCGTCCATGATCGGGCGGTGCCACTTCTTGTACAGCGCTAGCCATTCGTCGTGCTTGCCTGGCGGCACCTTGTAGTAACTGATGCCGACGCGGGGGCGGTCGGGCAGTGCGCGGCCAGAGAGCGCCTGGGCGGCCGCGCTCTGGATGCCGGCGACGGTGAGGGCCAGCAGGGCCAGGGTGGTGAGTAGTCGGGTCTTCATTCAATGTCCTCGAGTGGGTGGTGGATCAGAAAGTCGCCGTCAGGCCAACAAAGTACTGGCGGCCGAAGATGTCGTAGGTACTCGCGTGAGTGGCGCCGGGCGTGCCGCCGACCTGTGGCGGTGCCTTGTCCAGCAGGTTGTTGATGCCGGCGCGCAGCGACAGTCGCTCGCTGACCGTCCAGTCGCCGAACGCATCGAAGTAGTGGTACGCGTCGACGCCGGGCGTGGTCGAGGCCGGATTGGTGACCTTGGAGCTGTGCTGCTGCGCGCCGATGTAGCGCCAGCGCAGGCCCGCGCCGAACGCGCCCTGGCCGTACCGCACCTGGCTGACAGCCTTCCACTCGGGCACGTAGCCGACTGCGCCGGCGTAGTCGTAGACCACCCCGAGGGTCGGCAGGGATTCGTGAGAAATACAGCCGAATCCGCTTTAAGTTTTTGATGTTGCGTGCTTTTCTTCTTCATACGCCGCTGAGGCCACGAAGTGGCCTATTAGCACTTCGCGTCGAAACTGAATAGACAGAGTCCGCTACCCTCTCGGCTCGGCGATCTGCGTCCAGTGGGGCTCCAAAACGATCTCGGTGAATTGGAGAGGCGCGACCTTACGTTCCAGGTCGAGCGTGTAGTCTCCGAACCGATTGATGTGGCTGGTCCGATACGGCGACAAGCCGCCCAGAACCTCGGGATTCAACTCCATCCCCTCCTCCTGCAGGCTGGCCAACGTGCGTGTCATCTGGTCTACGTTGTGCAGGATGATCATATTGGCCACGAGCTGGTTGTACTTCACGACCTTTCGCTGCTCATGAAGCACGTTCTCGGCAATGATCCCTTCTCCGCCGAAGAAAACCCATTTGACGAAGCCATTGAACTCTTCGCTTTTGTTGGTGGCCGCCTGGATAGTCCGACGCATGTCCACGTCATCGATGTAGCGCAGCAAGAACAGCGTGCGAATGACCTTCCCAAGCTCCCGGAAGGCGAAGTACAACTTGTTCTTCCGGCTGTAGGTTCCCAGCCGGCGAAGGATCGTCGAAGCGGTGATCTTGCCCAACTTGATCGACACCGTGACCCGCAGCATGTCGTGCAGATGCGTTTCGATCAGGCCCCAGTCGATGCTGTCGCCGAACAGCGCCTGGATGTTCTTGTACGGGCGACCCGCCTCCGCGCGGAAGAAGGTCAGATCCTTGATGTTGCGAATACGTGGCATCAACTGAATGCCCAACAGGTAGGACAAACCAAAGACCGGATAACTCTGGGCCTGGGTATCCCCATGCACGATTTCAGGCTGGATATCAGACGTGTTGGCCAGCAATCCGTCCAGAATGTAGATCGCTTCGTGCACACCGCACGGAATGAAGTGACTGAACAGCGCCACGTACTTGTCAGAGACGTGGTAGTAGCCGATGCCGCCATAACCACCGTAGCGGATGTGGTACTCCGAGAGCAGGTTCTGCTCGTACATGCTCCACTTGGTGCCATCGGCCGACGCACTCTTGCCCGAGCCCCAGTAGCCAGGCAGATCGAACTTGTTGAACGTATTGATCACCTGCACGATCGCCTTGTCCAACGTGTCTTCAGTGACGTACTTGAGGTTAAGCCAGGAAATCTGGCGCCGACTGAAGCCCTTGATTGAGCGCGCAGTCTGGGTCGGGCCCAGGTTGCACCCGTAGCAGAACAGCGTAGTGATCACCCGGCGCATGAGATCGTCCACGCGCGCATTGGTGCCCGCAATCGGCCGGAAATGACGGTGCAGCTTGAGCCATTGAGCCGCATCGATCAGCACGTCTACGATACTCATCGCCGGCAGCCTCTCGGTGATAAGAGCATCGACCGTGGCAATGGCGCTGGAGATCTCAGGCCGTTGCAGCTTCCGGAGCACCAGGCGCCCATCCACCACATCGGCGTGGACGTTCTCCGGAAAACGTGCATCCACCGTGTCGGCCAGTGAGCTCAGCTCTTGCTGCAAATGGCGCACGAACTCGCTGGCCTCGGTGGCCAGACCAGATACCTCACCGTAGGCCTCCAGTTCCTGGGCGAATGTGGCCTCATCCACCAGTTGCTCTCGGTAATCGTCGTAGCGCTCCCCGTGGGGAATGAACAGATCACCGGATTTGAGTTCGTCTTTGATCTGGGCCAGCACAGCTAGCTCAAAGTACTTGCGATGCACCCAGCCCGGCCCCAGCGAGTCCGCTTTGCGGCCGAAGACGTGCCTGCGCCAGTTGACTGACAACCAGCCCAGATCCTTTTCAACATCCAGACCGATCGAGCTGGCCTCAATCATGTCCCGCCGCTGACCGCGGAGCGACAGCAGAGCAGCGATCATGCGTTCCATGCCCGCGTCCTGGCTGGTGGAGCGCAGTTGCATGATCTCCAGGCAGTTGAACAGCAACGGGCGGACAACGCTGTAAGGCTGGATCAGGAATGGCAGGTAGTTGCGGCCTGCGTACGCCATATGTTCATCGCATTCGGCCAGCAGTGTGGAAATGTCCGCCACCAGACTCAGTCCGATGGCATCCACACGCTGTGTGTCCGTTCCGTCGATCTGATAAGCCTGCAGGATCTCCTTGAGCTGCGCGATAAGCGTATCAGCACGCTTGCCGTGCTCTACTTGGTAGGCCAACAGTCTTTGCTGGGCCGTGTTCTCCAGGTTCTGCATCAGCCGGATGTACAGGTCGGCCGCATCGTCCAATGTCTTGGCGTACTGGGACCGAATGAAGATCGTCGCCAAGGCATAGCGCTTGGCCGGCTTGAGTTCGGCCAGTTCGCTGGCATCGAGCGCACGCGCCATGGCGCGGAACTGCTTCAGCTTCGGAACCGGAATATCCACGGCCGGCAACTGCTGGGCCAGATGTTGCAGGCGTTGGATATGTTGCAGATAAAAGCGCACTTCCTTATTGGTGGGCCGTTTGGGCTCGCGCTTTAGCGCATTCCAGCCGGTATATGTGGCATTGGCCGGTGCGGCCAACAGTTCCTTGATCAAGCTCTTGGCTGGCGCGGTCAAGGCCTCATTGATGCTGCGGTAATACTGCTCATGCACCTGCTCGCGGGCCTGAACCGCAATCTTCTCCAGCGTACTGAAGCCCGGCAGCTCAAAGCGATGGTGAACCAGCTCCTCCAGCAGCACGTTGATGATGTCGGCGATGACATGCTTGGTTTGAGCGGCGGCCTGGGCCACCGTTGCCAGCCATTCCCTCCCGCTGACATCCAGCGGACGAACGCGCAGGAACTTTCGCAGGCGCGCCATATGGGCGCGTTTAGCGCCGGAGACGTCGTAGCGATTCAAGTCTCGGATGGATAGCGCCCGGCGCAGCCCGGCTGCCTGGGCAATATGTTGCCGAATCCGTTCTGGGACATCGGCTAGGATCACGAAGTAGCCCAGCCGCTGGAACATCTTCAGGTGAATGAGCACAGCCAACTGAGTGGTTGGCTGGGTCGCCATGCTACGTGCGAGGCGCACTTCGCCGCCGCTGGGCGTGTAAATCTCGTCCAGTTCCTTGGCCGTGGGATCAGGTTTCAGGCGCGGATACGCGGTCTCGTGCAGCGTCGCCATGCAGTGCCCTGGTCAGGGTTGAGGTCAATCCCAGTGACGCCCGTCCTCGGCGCGCACGGAGGCTTCCAGAAAGCAGTGGTGGTTATCGGCAACGCGATGCATCTCATCCAGCAGCATGGCCATCCTCTCGTCCATGTCCGCGGCGTCGACCACCGGCATCGTGAGTCGGTACTCGCTTCCCTCGGCATCAAGCCGATGGGCTTGAAACGGGGATAGGCACATCGCCTCAATGCGTGCCCGAGCGCGGCCAGCGCCCCTGCCTCGGGGCGTAAACGGGCTCACTAGCAGGCGCAGCGTCAGGCTCACGGTCGCGGCCGGCGCTGGCAGCGCCGCCGAGGCGAGCGCGGGGGGCGGCGCGGCCTGGAGGCCGGCTTCAACGCGTTGGCGGGCGAACGGATCGCGGCCCTGGATGTAACGCATGGCCGAGTGCACGTCTCGCCATCCGACGTACTCCATCAGGGCTTTCACGTCCCAGCCGTTGTCATTGGCCCAGCCCGCAAAGCCCCGGCGAAGGGAATGGCTGCTGTAGCCTCCCACGGCCTCCAGACCTGCGGACTGAAACAGGTCGCGCAGCAAGGGGATCAGGCTGTTCGGATGCAACCCTTGGCTGCCGACGTTGCCCCATTGATCGACACGCCGGAACAGCGGGCCTTGAGTTAGCGCGGCTGCCTGCACCCAGGCCTGCGTGGCACTGACCGCGCACAAGCGCGACAGAGCGGGCACCTTGTACGTATTGCCTGCCGACTGTCTGTCGCCCTTGCTGCGCGGCAGGAAGCAGATCATTCCCTGCTCGGGTACCAGTTCCAAGTACTCAATCTGCAGCCGGATCAACTCATCGCCGCGGAATCCTCGCCAAAAGCCCAGTAACACCAGCGCCTTGTCGCGCATGGCACGCAAGGCATACGCGTGGTCGGCGCGCTCCTGGGCCGCCAGCGTGGCTTGGTCCAGCCACCCGACTACTTGGGTCAGCTGGGCCAGCTGCAACGGCGTGGCCTGCTTTTCGATTCGGGGGTGTAGCGTCTGAATGCCCTTGAGGACCTTGCGTACCAGCGGCGTACGCGTGGGATCGACGAACCCGTGCTCGGCGTGCCAATGCGCCAGTGCTGCCAGTCGTTGCTTCAGCGTGTTGATTGCTGCCTTGGGGGCCTGCTCGGCCAGATAGCGGGCCACGCTATCGGGCGTCGCCGGCAGATGGCCACCCCATTCGACCTCGAAGTGGCGCAGCGCCGAGGCATAGCTGCGCTGCGTGTTCTGACGCGTGGCCGCTTCGAGGTAGCGGTCCACATCGCTCACGCCTGGCAGCACTCCGCCGACGCGCAACCGGCCGGTTGTCGCAGCGTAGAGAGGATCGTGCACTCGGCACGTTGTCCGCCATGGCAACTGGCGATCACCCGCTCCAGTTCCCGGGCCATCCTGCGCAGATCCTCCATCCGGGCCTGGATATCAGCCAAATGACTGCGTGCCAGCCGATCTACGTCCATGCAGGACATCTGGTCGTCCCCGGACAACTGCAGCAGGCTGCGGATCTCTTCCAGACTGAAACCCAGATCCCGGCCGCGGGTAATGAAGCGCAAACGCTCGATATCGGCAGGCTCGTAAACGCGATACCCGCTGCCGGTGCGACCAGGTTGGGGTAACAGGCCGATCCGCTCGTAATAGCGGATGGTTTCCAGATGGCACCCACTGGCCTCGGCGGCCTGACTGATCTTCATGTGGCGACTTGACTCTGTAGTAGCTACGGACTTTACCTTGCCCCCTGTCCAGCCGCCAGCCTCCCGCCCGCGCGCCTCTACCCGTGTCCGGAGCTCTCCATGTTGCGCTCACGCCTGATCCGGTATGCCGCGTATCCCGCCCTGATGGGCGCGGTTCTGGCCGGCACGGCCGCAGTATTGGCCGATGGCCTGCCGGCTTGGCCAACCTTGGCGATCCTGGCGACCGCGGGCATTGCCATGGTGGCGCTGCTGGAGTGGCTGCAGCCCTACGAGCCGTCTTGGCGCCATAGCCAAGGCGACCTCAAAGCCGACTTGATGCATGGCGCCGTCAACTTTGGCCTGCTGGCCGGCACCGCCTATGGATTGCATGCCTTTCGCGGCCTGCTGCCCGCCGGCAGCCTATGGCCGACCCAGTGGCCCCTGATCGGGCAGATGCTGCTGGCGGGGCTGGTGATCGACTTGGGCCTGTATGCCATGCACCGCTTCAGTCATCGGGTGCGATGGGCATGGAAACTGCACGCTATCCACCACAGCGCTGAGCGCTTGTATTGGCTCAATGGAGAACGTCGTCACCCGTTGAGTGCACTGCTGATGGCCGGCCCGGGCTTGGGGTTGACTGTCGCCTTGGGTGCGCCGCCGCTGGTGATCAGTGCGTGGCTGACACTGATGAGTGTTCAACTGGCTTTCCAACACGCCAACTTGGACTACCGCGTTGGCCCGCTACGTCGCTGGCTAGGCGTGGCCGAAGTACATCGGTGGCATCACAAGCGTGACTATGAAGATGCCCAGGTCAACTTCGGCGAGTTCTTCATGATCTGGGATCGTCTGTGCGGCACCTTCCTTGATCGCCCTGAAACGCTGCGCGCCGGCGAGGTCGGGTTGCGCGAGGAAACGATGCCTGCCAGCTATTGGGCGCAGATGTGCTGGCCGTTTAACGAGGCTCCAGATCAACGGGATACGGCCTTTGCGCAATATCTTTGGCAAGGCGATCAAGCGCTACAACAAGGCGATCTCACGACGGCCTACAAACGGTACGAATTGGCCCACGTGCTCTCGCAGCACCGCACGCGCTTGCACGTGCGTAGTCATTGGGCGTTCGCAAGATGGGCGTGGCAAGCCCACGACATGCGCGAAATGGCTGGACAACTGCTGCGCCTGATGGCCGCTGCGACCCTGACATGGGTGTGGATGCCTAAAGGCAATACCGGTGGCGCTCGGGTAAACGCCTTGCGCACGATGCCGATTCCTTCAGAACTGCGTAATTACATGGAGAACACCCGATGAGTGACTGTGGCTGCCATCACGAGGCCAAGAACGCCCAGGAGCGACGTGTACTGTGGATTGCCTTGGTCCTCAACGCGGCCATGGCCGTCATTGGTGGCATCGCCGGCTGGATTGCCCATTCCACAGGTCTGCTGGCTGACGCGCTGGATATGCTGTCTGATGCCACCGCGTACGCCATTGGATTGGTGGCCATCGGACGCACGGCCCGCTTCAAGGCCAATGCCGCTTGGCTCAGTGGCAGCATTCTGCTGGTGCTGGGTATTGGCGTGCTGGTGGAGGTCGGACGACGGGTACTACAGGGCGCCGAACCACTCAGCGGATGGATGATCGGCACCGCGCTGCTATCGCTTGTAGTCAACGTCATCGTGTTGCGCATGCTCTCGCCGCTGAAGTCCGGGGAGGTCCATCTGCGAGCAACGTGGCTGTTTACCCGAGCCGACGTGGTGGCCAACATCGGCGTCATTCTTGCGGGCGTACTGGTGTGGTGGCTGGCCAATCCCTATCCCGACTATGTGATTGGCACCCTTATCGGTTTGTACGTGATCAAGGAAGCCATCGAGATCCTGCGTGACGCACGTCGGGCCAGCACGCAAGTGGGCAAGCCGACCGCGTGAAGATGCGTGTGCGAGCTCTGCCCGCGTTCCGCTGGCTGCTGGCGCTGAGCCTGGCACTGGGTGCCATATGGCACCCGGTGCTTACGGCGGTGGGCGAAATGCACGAGGCAGCCCATACGTGGTCCGGCGCTCACGCAGTGCTGATGACGTCCCACGCGGCCGCTGATGAGAGCGCCTTGGGCAAATCGCTCCATCAGTTACATCAACTCGCGCATTGCTGCGCGCACGCAGTCGCCGCTCCGGCGATGACTTGGGCGCCACCTCCTGCTCCGCAGCAGCAGGCCGTAGAGCCACACGCGGTGGAGACGGTGCCCACAGGGCCATTGGTCGATCCGTTCCGACCGCCTATTGCGGGCCAAGCGCTGGCGTAGGCCAGTCCTTAACCATTGGTCTGAACTTCTGGAGTGTTGCTATGCAAGTGCGACGTGCGGCGCTGGCCGCTTGGTTGCTGCTGGGTGCAGGGATACCTGCCTGGGCGGTCGACCCCATGACATTGGACGACGCATTCGACCGCGTTGCCCAAGCCCATCCAGACCTGCGCCTGGTGCAGGCACGTACCGCGGTACTGGCGGCCGAGCACGAGGGCGCCAATCAGCGCCCGCCTTGGACATTGGGTGCCGAGGTGGAGAATGCCCTGGGTACCGGAGATGCGAGAGGCTTGGACAGCGCCGAGTTCACCGTGAGTCTGAGCTCGGTGCTGGAGCGAGGCGGGAAACTGGATGCGCGCAGGGCCCTGGCGCAGAGCCGCATCGATGCGCTGGCTGTTCAGCGGGAAGCTCGTCGGCTGGATCTGTTGGCTGAAACGGCGCGGCGCTATCTGGCATTGGTTGCAGCGGACAAGGCCGCCAAGATTGCCCAAGTCGATATCCAACAGCGCCAGCGTACCGTGGCCGCTGCTCGTCAACGTGTGCAGGCCGGCGCCTCACCCGAGTCGGTGCTGTTGACTGCACAGGCTGCCTTGGCAAGAGCCGAGCTGGCCCAAGCAAGGGCCTCCCAGCAAGCCAGCGCTGCACGCCAGCATCTGGCCGCCCTCTGGGGGGAGCGTGAACCCGTGTCGGCGCCGGTCGCTGGCAACCCGCTCGCACTACCGGCGATCGGTTCTCTGGAAACCCTTTCCTCAGAACTGCAGCGTTCTCCCGAGCTGGCCCAGTTTGTCGACGAGCGGCGCATTGCCGAAGCACGTTTGAATCTGGCTCGCACAGCAGGCACGTCGGATCTGGCTTGGCAAGTCGGCGTGCGTCGGATGCAGGACACAAGCGACACCGCGCTCGTGGGGGGCATCTCGCTGCCTTTGGGTGCTCGAAGCCGGGCGCAACCAGAGATTCGTGCCGCTGAGGCGGAGTTGGAAGTGCTTTCGATCGAACGTGAGGCGCAGGGAATGGCGTTGTATTCCACCCTGGTCGAAGCCCACGGCCGTTACACCGTCGCCCGTGACGAAGTGGCCCGTCTTCAAGACGATGTGCTGCCCAAGCTGACCAAGGCTGAGCAAGCGGCCGAGCGTGCATATCGCGCTGGGGCCATCAGCTATCTGGAATGGGCGCAGCTGCAGTCCGAAAGGACCGCAGCTCTGCAGCAACAACTGGACGTCGCGCTCGATGCGCAACGTGCCCTCATCGAAATCCAACGGCTCACCGGCCAGGCCATGGTTGCCTCTGCCGCTGCCGCCACCTCCGGAGAGTTGACCCCATGAGCCGTTTCCCCTGGATCGCGCTGGCCCTGACATTGGCCCTGACGGCTTGTAGTGGCCCGGCACCCAATGCCCGTGGCGAGGCCGAAGAAGGCCATGAGGCCGAAGAACAAGGCGAGCACGAAGAACTGCCCCAACAGACCACGATCGAGGCCCAAACGGCACAGTCCGCCGGCATCCGCGCCGCCCGCGTGGGTCCTGGCCAGATCGCCGATGAGCAGGAAGTCCAAGGGCTGCTTACGCCGGTCGAAGGTCGCATCGCCCTGGTGACTGCACGTTTCCCCGGTCCTGTGCGTGCCGTTCGCGTAGGCGTGGGCGACCAGGTCAAGGCAGGACAGGTGCTCGCGACGGTGGAGAGCAACTTGAGCCTGACGACCTATTCCGTTACCGCCCCCATAAGCGGCGTGGTGATGGCGCGGACCGCCTCGGTCGGCACGTCTGCCGCCGAAGGCGCGCCCTTGTTCGAGATCGCAGATCTGTCCACCTTGTGGGTAGATCTGCATATCTTCGGACGGGACGCCGGGCACATCGAAGCTGGTGTGCCGGTGACCGTGAGCCGATTGAGTGATAGCGTTTCCGAGCAGACGACCTTGGAACGCGTGCTGCCCGGCACCGCCACGGCCAGCCAAAGCACGATCGCACGCGCGAGCTTGCGCAATGCCGATGGACGCTGGCGGCCAGGTTCCGCCGTTAAAGCACGCATTACCGTTGATCGCGCAGAAGCGGATCTGGTAGTCCCCGTGACCGCGCTGCAGACCGCCGAAGATCGGGACGTGGTGTACGTGCAACAGGGCGAGGTCTATCACACGCGCCCGGTGAAGCTAGGCCGACGCGACGCCGAACGGGTGGAAGTCTTAGAAGGCCTGAA
This sequence comes from Pseudoxanthomonas sp. Root630, assembly GCF_001427585.1. GTDB lineage: Bacteria > Pseudomonadota > Gammaproteobacteria > Xanthomonadales > Xanthomonadaceae > Pseudoxanthomonas_A. Next base: position 11,693 of record NZ_LMGY01000004.1, read on the forward strand.
GGCCGGTGAGCAGGTGGTGGTGGCCCAGAGCTTCCTGGTCAAGGCCGACATCGAGAAGTCCACCGTCGAAGAAGAAGAGTGAGGCCCGCCATGCTCGAACGCCTCATCCATTTTTCCATTCGCCATCGCTGGCTGATGCTGGTACTGACCGCAGCGCTTATTGCGCTCGGCGTGTGGAGCTATCGTCAGCTGTCCATTGACGCCACGCCCGACATCACCAACGTCCAGGTCCAGATCAACACCCAGGCGCCAGGTTACTCGCCGCTGGAAGCCGAGCAACGGGTGACATTCCCCATTGAAACGGCGATGGCCGGCTTGCCCCAGTTGGACTACAGCCGCTCGTTGTCTCGCTATGGGTTATCGCAGGTGACGGTCGTCTTCAAGGATGGGACGGACCTGTACTTCGCGCGCCAGCAGGTCGCCGAGCGCCTGCAGCAAATCACGTCTCAGCTTCCTGAGGGGCTAGATCCTGAGATGGGGCCGATCTCTACCGGTCTAGGTGAGATCTTCATGTACACGGTGGAAGCCGAGCCCGATGCCCGCAAGCCCGATGGCTCCCCGTACACGGCCACGGACCTGCGGACGCTGCAGGATTGGGTGATCCGCCCGCAACTGCGCACCACGCCTGGGGTGACCGAGGTCAACACCATCGGTGGCTTTGAACGGCAGATCCACATCACTCCCGATCCAGCGCAACTGGTAGCCCTGGGATTCACGCTCCAAGACGTTGTTGGCGCGGTGATGCGCAACAACCAGAACGTGGGAGCCGGCTACATCGAGCGCAACGGGCAGCAGTTCCTGGTGCGCGTACCGGGCCAGCTACGGGATGTGGACGCGGTCGGCAGCATCGTGCTGGATCGTCGTGATGGCGTCCCGATCCGCGTGCGCGATGTCGCCACCGTTGGCGAAGGCAAGGAGCTGCGCACCGGCGCGGCCACGCAGAACGGGCATGAGGTGGTCGTCGGTACGGCCTTTATGCTGTTTGGCGCCAACAGTCGCGACGTTTCTCGGGCCGCTGTGGCCAAGCTGGAGGCTGCCAACGCCAGTCTGCCCAAAGGTGTGCACGCCAAGGCGGTGTATGACCGCACGGCGTTGGTAGATCGCACCATAGGGACCGTTGCCAAGAACCTGATCGAAGGCGCGCTTCTGGTGGTGGTGGTGTTGTTCCTGTTACTGGGCAATGTCCGGGCGTCGTTGATCACCGCAGCTGTGATCCCGCTGGCCATGCTGTTCACCATCATCGGCATGGTGCGAGGCAACGTATCGGGCAATCTGATGAGCCTGGGCGCGTTGGACTTCGGGCTTATCGTGGATGGTGCGGTCATCATCATCGAGAACTGCCTGCGTCGTTTCGGCGAGGCGCAGAATGCGCTGGGCAGGCAACTCAACGATCAAGAGCGATATGACCTGACGGCTTCGGCAACGGCGGAAGTCATTCGACCGAGCCTGTTCGGCCTGGGCATTATCGCGGCCGTCTATCTGCCGATCTTTGCCCTCTCCGGCGTCGAGGGGAAGATGTTCCACCCCATGGCCATTACCGTCGTCCTGGCGCTGACCGGCGCGATGATGCTGTCGCTGACGTTCGTGCCAGCGGCCATTGCAACCTTCCTGCGTGGACGCGTGGCCGAGCACGATAACCGACTGATGCGCTGGTCACGAGCTCGCTACACGCCGCTGCTGGATTGGGCGCTACGCCGTCGATTGGCCGTACTGGGCGGCGCCACGGTACTGGTGGTCGCGTGCGGCATCCTGGCCACGCGGCTGGGATCGGAGTTCGTGCCCAGCCTGGATGAGGGCGACATCACGCTGCAGCCGATGCGGATTCCAGGCACGAGTCTGGAGCAATCGGTGGCGATGCAGGAAACATTGGAGAAGCGATTGGCGCAGTTTCCCGAGGTGGCCAACATTTTCTCCAAGATCGGTACCGCCGAGGTAGCCACCGATCCGATGCCCCCCTCGATGGCCGACACGTTCCTCATGCTCAAGCCGCGGGATCAGTGGCCAGATCCCCGCAAGCCCAAGGCAGAGTTGATCGAAGAACTGGAGCAAGCCGCCAAGAAAATCCCCGGTAGCAACTATGAGTTCACCCAGCCCATCCAGATGCGCACGAACGAACTGATCTCCGGCGTCCGCTCGGACGTGGCGATCAAGGTCTATGGCGATGATCTGGATCAGCTCGCACGACTTGCTGGCCGCATCGAGCGGGCAATGCGTGAAGTGCCTGGTGCTGAGGACGTGAAGTCTGAGCAAGTGAGCGGACTGCCGTTGCTCACGGTAACCCCAGACCCGGTAGCGCTGGCACGGTATGGATTGAATCCAGGAGATGTGCAGGAGACGGTGGCCACCGCTATCGGTGGTCAGGTAGCGGGCCAGTTCATTGAAGGCGATCGTCGCTTCGCTCTCGTGGTCCGGCTACCCGAAACATTGCGCTCAGATCCGGCGGTGCTGGCAGACCTGCCGATTCCGTTGCCCGAGGACAATAGTCCCGATGAGTCCAGCCGTGAGGCGACATGGCGTGGCGGTAGCCCTCGGACCGTGCCGTTACGTGAGGTCGCTACCATCCAAGTCGAGCGTGGACCGAACCAGGTGAACCGCGAGAACGGCAAGCGACGCGTGGTCATCACGGCCAATGTGCGCGAACGCGATCTGGGAAGTTTCGTGGGAGATTTGCGCACCAAAATCGGCGAGGAAGTGAAGATGCCGGAAGGCTACTGGGTGGCCTATGGAGGCACGTTCGAGCAATTGATCTCCGCCAGCCAGCGCCTTTCCGTAGTCGTTCCGGTCACCTTGGCTCTCATATTTGCTCTGCTGTTCATGGCCTTTGGGTCGGCAAAGGACGCTGCGATCGTGTTCAGCGGGGTACCGCTGGCGCTGACCGGCGGCGTCATCGCGCTGGCGCTGCGCGGAATTCCGTTGTCCATCTCCGCCGGCGTGGGCTTCATCGCCCTATCGGGCGTGGCGGTGTTGAACGGCTTGGTCATGATTGCCTTCATCCGACGCCTGCGCGAACAAGGCGATCCGCTGGATGAGGCCGTGCGCGATGGTGCGCTCGGCAGGCTGCGTCCGGTGCTGATGACCGCGCTGGTGGCTTCTTTGGGCTTCTTGCCGATGGCTCTCAATGTCGGTGCGGGTTCGGAAGTCCAGCGGCCCCTGGCGACCGTGGTGATCGGTGGCATCTTGTCCTCGACCGCCTTGACCCTGTTTGTATTGCCCGTGCTGTACCGGTGGTTACACCGAGAGCGCGACCGGCCCGTTCTCCCGACCACGGCGCTCGCATGAGGCAGCATCATGCCCAAGCCTGACCTGGAAATTGTGCGTGCGGCGATGTTCGCCGATCCCGGGGTGAAGGCGGTCGACGATCTGCGGTGGATGCCTGCCGCATCCGGGCTGGGCATTCAGGCCACGGTGACAGTGGCCTCATCGGCGGTGGACCTGGCCACAGTGCAGGCCGTCGTGGGCCAGATTCTCGCCACTCAGTTCGGCGTAACAGAACTACACCTGACATTCAACGATCCCGGGCCGGCACCGGCGCAACCGACCCGTGGGCCTATCGAAAAGAGGTAAAGCGGAGGGCGGCATTGCCGCCCTCCGAACCCTCAACCAATCCAACCGAAGGCAAACACCGTTCCCAAGGTCGTGCTGAGCGCTGCTACGCCCCACAACCCAAACGCTGATCCGTCGCAATCGCGTGCAGGTGGCGGCCAGCCTGGGGTCGGCTGGGCACGGAGGAGCGCGTGCTCGCCATAGCAGTGCGCCAGAGAGCGCCAGCAGGCCAAAGGCCAGGCCGAACACCAACGCCTTGTGCAGCCCACCGGGCGCGCCGGCAGCGTGGGAGCAGCACCCGACTAGTCTCGGGACTCATAGACTTGGTGCCCTGGCCAGGCGCAGGCGCCTGCCAGGACAAAGGCCACGCTTTGCCGGGCCCGCGTGAACGCCACGTAGTACTTCGCCGGTGAGGTGATACGGGAGGCGTCAGCGGTGCGCAGGAACTGGGCCAGGGGGCCATTGGGATAGATCAGCACGCGGGAGTATGTCCATCCCTTGGCTTGTCCAAAGTTGACCGCAGGATAGCCATCGCAGGCTTCCCGCCGGTCGTAACGCAGGACGGTGGGCGCGAACTGCAGTACATATTTTTGCACCAGAGTGGGTGCCACCACATAAATGCCCTCATGCCCGGTCAGCTCGCTATTTCCTGACTCGGTGCGCGGCATCTGCGGATACAGCGCATCGGCCAGATCACACAGCGACTGCGCACAGCGGTGGCTGATCACCCGATGCTGGATCTGACACAAGTTCCGCGCCTGCCAGGCTTGGAAAAGCCCCATCATGGCCACACCACGGTATTGCTGGTGACGCGGAGAATGGTTGGTGGCGTAGGTCGCCTGGCGGGTATCACCCACCAGCGTGATCTCGATGCCGCTGGAGAGCAGGCGCTCGACCAGGTCCAGGTCGTAGCCGGCCAAGTCCTGGACCTCATCGATGTAGAGCTCGTCGTACATGGCCGCCAAACGCTCGATGACACGGCCTTGGGTAAGCTCATCGCAGCGCACGGCAAAGTCAGCGGCGCGATCGGAATATATTCGATCGCCGGCCAGATAGTGACGAGCCACCTGACTACGGGGAGCACGATTGTTGGTCCTGCCCTCAACGAAGAGGATGGACTCCACGCGGGGCTGGGCACACAGCGCCGCCTGATAGGGCCGAATGCACTCGCGCAGCAGAAAGCTGTACCAACTGTAGAGCGACACGTGCGCCGGCACGGCGCCAGCCTGCCGTTCAAACGCGCGCCTGATCTCTTCCAGGTTCTCAAGCGTGTAGGTCAGGATGGCGATCCGGCGTTGCGGGCGCGCCAGGGACTGGCGCACCAACATCGTCGTCTTGCCCGAACCGGCCGCCGAGAGCAGTACCTGATTAGGCGATGGCACGCTGGACATAGTCCGGAAACACGATCGAGTGGGGACTATTGAAGATGGCCAACGCTGTATCGGTCTTGTTGCCCTTCATGAACTTCAACAGCGCCGCCTCATCGGCGAACGTTTTATCCAACACCAGATTCAATTGCGCCAGCGTATTTGCCTTGATCAATTGTTGCTCCAGCGAGGGTGCGTCCTCATCGGAGTCATAGTAGATGTAGTTCAGGAAATCAGCGTAGCGTTCCTGCAGCAGGGCTACGTCGCCGTCGTTGTCGGTAACGACAGCGGTTGGGATATCCAGGCGTTGGGCGATCTGCAGAAATCGCTTGAAGGCCAGGGAGTTGACCGAGATCACGTCCACGCCACGGGCCAACGGCGACACGCCGTGGTGATCCTTGAAGGCTCGCTGGACGATCAACTCGTCCGAGGGGCCCTCGACAAGGATCGCCTGCTTGGCCAGGATCAACCGCAGGGTGTCATGACCCGGCAGCTTCATGAAGTAGTCGTGCGTATCGGTCGGCAGTTGGTCCAGTTTTATGTGTCCGCGTGCACTGAAGAGGATCACGTTGTCCACGCCGAGCTTGTTCAACACGAAGCTGCTATGCGTTGCAATGATGACTTGCTGGGCGGTGGACAGAGCTGCGATCTTGTCGATCAGTTGGGTCATACTGGAGAAGGACAGATGATTCTCGGGCTCTTCTACCAGCAGCACGTGCGCAGCACCGGCCGCGCGCATGGCCAGTTTCGTTTTGACCGCACTCTGTTCGCCTTTGCCGGCGTGGGTGAAAGGAAGATCGTCCAGGTAGGGAGACAGACTGGCCTCCCACGTCGACCGCGCCGAGGTGTCCACACCCACGGTCAGCGTCTTATTGCTGACATCGCCCGCATTTTCGGCCAGGAACGTGTTGATGGCCGCCACGTCCGTTTCCTGGGAAAAGCTCTGCCGCATGCGGCGATAACTCAGCGACAAGGCCACGCGCTGAGCCGGAGAAAGCACCTGGTCGATGATGCTGCCGATGTAGCGATCCGTGCCTGAAAAGGTCTTGGCACTGGTGGTATCGATTATCGTGGAGTCGAATGGGATGCTGCGGGCGGTGACGCCATTGTTGGCGAAGGAATACCAGCGGACGGTGTAGTACTCCACCGGCAAGCTGCCCCCCTGGTGCTCGCGCAAATAGGCATCGAACTCGGGGCGATAGTCTTCGTTGAGTTCGATCAGCAGCCGAATGCCGGCCATGTCAGCGCCGAGGGAGTTGTTGGTACCCCGCAATGAAGCCAGGGTGGCATCCCGTCCGAGGTAAGCCTCGATCACGATCCGCGGAGGCGAACCAGGCTGTCCATCCCGCAGACGTGCCAGATACTCGTCGACAGCCGGTTGGTGGAACAGGTAGGGGGTGATTTCGTAGGCGATGCCTCGTCCGTGCAATTGGCCGGTCACGACAGCATGAATAGCTTCCAATAGCGTGGACTTGCCGACCTCGTTGTTGCCCACGATCAGGTTCATGTGGGGGTTGAGCGGCAAATCCAGGTGGCCAAACGCCTTGAAGTTCTCGATGACGACTCGTTCGATCGGCATGGTTCATCCCTGTACGACTGCAGCGCGAGCACGGCGCCCGGAGCCATCCGGACACGCCGGCATGGCGTTCATACTAAACCGGGCCAGTGGGGCGGATTTCGTACGGGTGAGACACCCCGGAGGCGGCTGGCGGCCGATCACGCGGGATAATTCAACATTATCCCGCCTGAGCAAAGCCGCCGCCGAACGGCCGCCTGCACTCTTTATTAGTATGTAATTACATGGTATGTAATACATTACGAAATAATTGGAGAACAGCATCATGGCGCGCGCAGGACTCTACAAAGGGGATGTCCAGAAAGCGCGTGACGCGCTGCTGGCCCAAGGCAAGAAGCCTTCCGTGGACGCGGTTCGGGTGGCTCTGGGCAACACGGGCTCCAAGACCACGATCCATCGCTACTTGCGTGAACTGGAAGAGGAGGAGGGCGGCGGTCCGTCACGTGCGGTGGCCGTGAGTGAGGCCTTGCAAGACTTGGTCGCGCGCCTGGCTGCGCGACTTCAAGAGGAGGCAGAAGCGATCCTCACCAGGGAGCGAGAACGCCATGGGGCCGAACTCCAGCGTCAGCAACAAGCGCTTTCCACCGCCCAACAGGAAGCCGCTGCCCTGGGCAGTCAGCTGCAGCGCACTGAGACCAGCTTGACGCAAGAGCAAGCCGCTCACGCCCTACTTCAGCAGAATCTGCGCGACAAGGTCGCGGAAATCGCCCAGTTGAATGAGCGCATCGCCGGCATGACGGTGCGGCTGGCTGATTACGAGGCGCATACGCGTTCTCTGGAGGACAAGCATGCCCACGCCCGGGAAGCGCTCGAGCACTACCGCGCTTCAACCAAAGAGCAGCGCGAGCAAGAGCTTCGCCGTCACGAGCATCAGATCCAAGAGCTGCAAGTAGCCTTACGTCAGGCCAATGAAGCCTTGGGCGCGAAGAATCAGGAGCTGTTGGTGCTTAACCGCGACAATGGCCAATGGCTGGAGCGCCATGGGCGGATTGAGCGTGAGCTTGTCCAGTTGAGGCAGGTCCACGAAGGCCAACACAGCGAGATCGTGGCGTTGCGCCAGACCGCAACGGACCACATGGCACTGCAGGAGCGCTGGAAGACTGACGTCAAGGCCTTGGATGCCCTGCGCAGCGAGCTAGCTCAAGTCCAAGACACCCTTGCGCAGGAGCGTGAGCGCCGCCAGAGCGCTGAAGCCGATGCGTTGCGTGCCAACGCGCGTCTTGAAGCGCTGGAGCCCCTGCTGAATCAACTGACGCCGGCACAAAATACGGTGAAGAGAACCCGGCGCAGCAGTACGCAGGGTGGGGGAGCGGACTAACGAGGCTACTCGTTTGCCTGCTAGCGGCCGGGATAGCGCTCCCCAGTCCAGTACGCCCATTCCATAGGTACGACCCAGTCTACGAACAGCTTGGCTACTGAGGACTCCGGTGCCAGATGGTAGGGCTTGAACATGCCTTGCTGGGGCGAACTGGTCATCAGGTAGCGCAAGCGCTTCTTGACCTCTTGAAAGATGGCCTCGCGCACATGGGCGCTGTCGTGCACGCCAAGACGCATTGCCACCGACGCGCCTTGGCGTACCGCCGCCCAGCAACAATAGCGCCACTGCGCGATCGGCAGACCCCGCGGTCCGGATTGAAACGCGAACCCCACATCACGTGCCCAGCCTGGGTCGAAGTGATGTTTGAGCAATTGCTGCTCTAGAAACTGCTCGGTCTCCCAGAGTGCAAGTTCATCCCACAGCTCTAGTTTTGCGTCCGCCAGTTCTACATCGTGTGCCATATCACCGAGTTGGTCTTCCAGCACCGGGAGCAGGTGCCTGCGCTCGTGGGTAGACCAGGCGAAAGCCCATTGCAGATCTTCGATGGGCGTGACCTCGGCATCGGGTCGGATCTGCCATCGATCCGCTGGCCAGGGAACTTGGATCAGGGCCAAGTCTCGCAAGGCGTCCAGCACCAGCAAGGTGGAGCGGCGTGTGGGCGCCACCGGTATGCGTCGTAGCTGCGCGGCCAGCAGCGCGGCAAGGAAAAGGGTGCCACGAAGCCCCAACGCCTCGATGCTGGCGACCCCAGATGGCGTCATTGACGAGGTTCCGGGCATGCGGGTTCCGGGGGTGAGGGAGCGGCGTGGCTCCTGGCGATGGCAGCGCTACCGGGGTCGCCGGTTGCCTCAAAGCTAAGAATATCTTAGTATGCAAGGCAGGGTACATCCGCCATCCTTATGGGGTCTCCATGGGGTGCGCGCGTGACTTTGTCAGTCGACTCAACACCGACCTTCGCTCGACGCCTCAAACAAGCCCGCCTGCACACGGGCTTGTCGCAGAAGGAGTTGGGCATCCGGGCCGGTCTGGATCCTCACGTGGCCAGCCCCCGAATCAACCAGTACGAGCGTGGCAAGCACGAGCCGAAGCTGGAGACCGCTGAGCGGTTGGCTCAAGCGTTGGGGATCCCCGCCGCGTTGCTGTACACTGATGATGATCTGCTGGCGAAGTTGCTCCTACGCTGGGGCTCGCTCAGCAAGCAGCAGAAGCGCGAGCTGGTGAAGCTGATCGAGAGCACATCCGAGAAGTAGGCCGTACGGTCGCTCGCTTTATGGGCAGCACTTCGCTTCAACCCGGCCCTTTGGAGCGCCCCCGGATGGAACACCAGTGGGCGCGGCTAGCGCGACTAACGGGGCGCGGCATCTCAGGCCTGCCTGAGATTTTGTTCACGACCGATACACGCGCGCCTTGTCTAAAGTGATTTACCATGTCGCCCGTGTCAGCCTCCTCACTTCTACTGCGACTGATCCTGATCGCCATGCTCGTGCTTAACGGGGCGTGGTCGGCGTTTGCGTCGGTCAGTATGAATCCGGTGATGGAAGAGCAGGCCAGCGAAGTCGCTGCCGCGGTGCAAGTCGCCGAAGACTGCGTCGCCCATCACAGTGCTGAGCATCATCCCGATGCCACATCGATTGAAAAGGCTGGCACTGGGCACGGCGATCATGCCGGCCCCGACTGTTGCAAGTCGTCTGCGTGCCGGTGCGCCTGCGTGCACGCGTGCGCGAGCGCATTGCCTGCGCGCCTGCATGTTTCGGTACAACTGGCCTTGGGCCTGGATGTCATGCCGCTGCCCTTGGGGCATCCGGCGCCTGCCTTGCCTCATCTGATCCGACCACCGATCGGCTAAGCGTCCCTAGGCGCCGCAATGGCGCCGTTGGTGTGGCTTGCATGCCTGTATAGGCCAGCCACCCGCTCTGTACCACCGCCTGCCGGTGGCAACACGACGCTTGGAGCATTTACATGTCGCATGATGATTTTCGTGGTCCACATGGTGGACCGCTGCTGCCTTCGCGGCGGCGATTTGTCCAAGGCTTGGCCTTGGGAGGCGCAGTCGCAGGATTGGGGTTCTGGCCCAAAGCCAGTTGGGCGCTCAAGGGCCCCGGACAAGCCAACGTATTGTCGGGCACCGAGTTTGACCTGACCATCGGCGAGACGCCGATGAACTTCACCGGCAAGACCCGCACCGCGATCACGGTCAACGGGTCCGTTCCGGCGCCGTTGCTGCGGTGGCGGGAAGGCACCACGGTCAACCTGCGTGTCTCCAATGCATTGCCGGCCAACTCCCTCCATGGCACGGATACTTCCATCCATTGGCACGGCATCATTCTGCCGGCCAACATGGACGGCGTGCCGGGCCTGAGCTTTGACGGCATCGGACGTGGTGAGACCTACCACTATAGGTTCACCCTGCATCAGGGCGGAACCTACTGGTACCACAGCCACTCAGGTTTCCAGGAACAAGCTGGGCTTTATGGACCGATCGTGATCGATCCACTGGAGCCAGAGCCTTTCAGCTTCGATCGCGACTACGTCGTGATGCTGAGCGATTGGACAGACCTGGACCCGACGGCCCTGTTCGATCGTTTGAAGAAGATGCCGGGCCATGACAACTACTACAAGCGCACGGTCGGCGATTTCGCGCGCGATGTGAAGCGCAATGGTCTGTCGGCCACGTTGGAAGATCGCAAGATGTGGGGCGTGATGCGAATGACGCCCACGGATCTGTCCGACGTCAACGCCAACACCTACACCTACCTGATGAACGGCACGACCTCTCTGGGCAACTGGACCGGGTTGTTCCGCAGTGGCGAGAAGGTGCGTCTGCGTTTCATCAATGGCTCTGCCATGACGTACTTCGATGTGCGTATTCCGGGGTTGAAGATGACCGTGGTCGCGGCGGATGGCTTGTACGTCCATCCGGTTTCGGTCGACGAGTTCCGCATTGCAGTAGCAGAAACCTTCGATGTGATCGTGGAGCCCTCCGGGCAGGACGCATTCACCATCTTTGCCCAGGACTCCGGTCGCACCGGCTACGTCAGCGGCACGCTCGCCGTGCGCGAAGGACTACGCGCGCCTCTTCCGTCTGTGGATCCCCGGCCGCTGCTGACGATGGCAGACATGGGCATGGATCATGGATCGATGGATATGTCTGGCGGCAGCAAGGGCATGGAAGGCGGCTGTGGTGCAGCCATGGGCATGCCCGGCATGACCCCACCTGCCAGCGGCAATGAGGCCTCGGCCCATGCGGGTCACGCGATGCCCGCCGCCGGCGATGGTGCCATGGCCGGCATGCAGCATGGGGGCATGCAATCACACCCTGCCAGCGAGACCAACAATCCGCTGTTGGACAACCAAGCCATGAGCGTGACTTCGCGCTTGGACGATCCGGGCAATGGCCTGCGCGATAACGGCCGTCATGTACTGACGTATTCCATGCTCAAGAGCACCTTTGAAGACCCTGACGGACGCGACCCCGGTCGCGAGATCGAGCTGCATCTGACCGGACACATGGAGAAATTCTCCTGGGGTTTCAATGGTCAGAAGTTTTCCGATGTCGAGCCGCTACGGCTGAACTACGGCGAGCGCATGCGCATCGTATTGGTCAACGACACGATGATGACCCACCCGATCCATTTGCACGGCATGTGGAGCGATGTGGAAGACGATAGCGGCAACTTCATGGTGCGCAAGCACACGGTGGACATGCCGCCAGGCAGCCGACGTACGTATCGCGTGCGTGCCGATGCGTTGGGCAGCTGGGCGTTCCATTGCCACCTGCTCTATCACATGGAAGCCGGAATGATGCGCACGGTGAGGGTCGACGAATGAACATCAATAGACGCAATACCACCCTGACTGCGCTGACCCTGGCTATCTCGCTGGCCCTGGCCAATGCGGCCAGCGCCCAATCCATGCAGCACCGCTCCATGCCGATGGAGCAGGGCGCCCAGACCCAGGCTCAGGATCACTCTGCACATCAGGCGCCGACATCAAAGCCTGCGCCAGCCCCCAAACCTACAACACCGGCCAAGACCAGCGAAGCGACTATCGATCATGCGGCGATGGGCCATGCCGCGCCGCCGGCTCAAGCAGCCGAGCCTGCCATGCAGGGCATGGACCACTCGCAGATGGGGCACAGCTCGCCCGCGAGTACACCTGCAGCGCCCAAAGCGCAGACGCAGCCGATGCAGGGCATGGATCACAGTCAGATGGCACAGCCCGCTGCGTCCGACGCCTCCAGCACGTCCACGCCTGCGATGCAGGGGATGGACCATTCGCAGATGGGCCACGGTTCGCCCGCATCCGCTACGCCAGAAGCTGGCATGCAATCGATGGAGGGCATGGACCACAGTCAGATGGGACATGGGCCTGTCGCACCAACGCAGCCGCGCACCCCGATTCCTGCGGTGACCGAGGCTGATCGTCAGGCGGCCATCGCGCCTGCACACGCGCATCCGGTGCATGACAATTCGATCAAGAGCTACGTACTGCTCAATCGCCTGGAAGCCTGGGATGCCGATCCGGGCACCGGGCTGGGTTGGGAGGGTCAGGGTTGGATCGGTACGGACCTCAATCGCGTCTGGTTCCGCAGTGAAGGCGAACGCACAGATGGTCAGACCGAGTCGGCTGATCTGGAAGTGCTCTACGGCCGCAGTATCTCCACGTGGTGGGATGTGGTGGCCGGTGTGCGCCATGACTTCAAGCCGGGGGCTTCGCAGAACTTCGCCGCTATCGGCGTACAGGGCTTGGCACCGATGAAGTTCGAAGTATCCGCCACAGCCTATCTCGGCGAAGGCGGCCAGACTGCTGCCAATGTCGAGGCCGAGTACGAACTGCTGCTGACCAATCGGCTGATCCTGCAGCCGCTGGTGGAGGTCACGGCGTATGGCAAGAACGATCCATTGCGCGGAATAGGTTCGGGTCTGAGTACCGCTGAGGCGGGCCTGCGACTTCGTTATGAGTTCACCCGAAAGTTCGCTCCCTACATCGGCGTGGTGTACGAGCGTGCGTTTGGCAATACCGCAGACATGCGACGCGAGCATGGCGAGTCTTTTGAAGACACGCGCTTGGTCATCGGCCTTCGTACCTGGTTCTAAGGGGAACTGACAATGAAATCCAACAAGAAGATGTGGGTATGGCTCGGCGCCGGCGTGGCATTGGTTGCGGTGGTCGCAACCGCCGCGGTCTCTCTGGGCGTGTACAACGTGGCCGCTGATGATCCGCATAGTCGCCCGGTGTATGCGCTACTTGAAACGGCGCGTGAGCGTTCCATTGAGGTGCGCGCCGCCAAGCTTCAGGTACCCACGAACCTGGATGATCCTGAGCGTATCCGCCAGGGTGCGGGCAACTACAACGCTATGTGTGTGACCTGTCATCTTTCGCCAGATGCGGCGGCCACCGAGATGAGCAAGGGTCTGTACCCCGCGCCACCAAACCTAAGCAAGCACCCGGTGGGTCCAGCTGAGGCGTTCTGGGTGATCAAGCACGGCATCAAGGCCAGCGGCATGCCTGCGTGGGGCGGCAGCATGGACGATGAGTTCATCTGGAACATGTCGGCCTTCCTGCAGAAGCTGCCCAAGCTGGACAAGGCCGGCTACCAGGCGTTGGTAGCCAGCAGTGATGGCCATTCACACGGTGGCGGTGAGACCGGCGGGCACTCGCATGGCGAGGAAGCGGGTGCAGATCACCATGGCGGCGGTGATAGCGAAGAGATGGGTGATGGCCATGGCCATGGCCAGGGGCATGAAGCAGGTGGCATGGGCATGGACATGAGCAAGCCTAAGGAAGGCACCACGCATGTGCATGCCGACGGCAAGACGCACGTGCATGCGGCCGAGCCGGCAAAGCAACCTGCGCAGGCCAAGTCCGAGGGCGAGCACGATCAGCACGGCTCCATGCCAGCCAAACCAGCCGAGCCAGCTCCCAAGGCCGATGACGGCCACGATCACCAGCATTGATCCCTTCATGGAGCTGCCCCGGCTCCACGCCCGAGCGCCTCGGCGCTCGGGCATCTCTTAAGGAAGCATGATGAACACTTCACGCAGCTGTCTCTTTCTGCTGGCCACGGCCTTGTCGCTGACCGCATGCGCGCGCCCCGAATCGGCTGTCAATTCAGAGGCGGCATCGGACGCCCAATCTCCGACATCGGCGGCTGCGCAGCAGGTCACTCAACCGCAGCGTCCGTTGCCGTTGGTCAAAGTACATAAGAGTGCGACCTGCGGTTGCTGCCAACTGTGGGTGGAGCATCTGGAGAAAGCAGGTTTTACGGTTGAGGTGCACAACAGCGAAGACCTCAACCCGATCAAGGCGCGCTTGGGCGTTCCCTATGGACGCGGCTCGTGCCATACCGCCGAGATCGATGGCTACATCGTCGAAGGTCATGTGCCGGTGCAGGACATCCTGCGCCTGCTGCGTGAGCGCCCGGTAGGCCGTGGATTGGTGCTACCGGGGATGCCTGCCGGTTCTCCTGGCATGGAGATGCCCGACGGACGCGTTCAACCCTATACGGTGGAGTTCGTACTGCCCGATGGCACCACGCAGCCTTACGTCCTGCACGGTCAACGCAGCTGACAGTTTGCTCGCGATCCCTTCTTCCAGACCAGAGTGATCCATGTCCCCTCATTCCCACGATGAAGCCGGCAAGGCGATGCCGCAGGGTGCCAGCGATGGTCCAGACTCGGTGCGTGATCCGGTATGCGGTATGCAGGTCTCCGCGGCTAGAACGCCGTACCACGCCCTGCATGGCGGAACGAAGTATCACTTCTGCTCAGCCAAATGCCGAGAGCGGTTCATCACCAATCCCGTCCGCTCTACGGACGATGCTCCCCAGCAAGTTGAAGTGACCGCCCCAGCAGCGGTGGTCCAACCCAGCGGTACCCACGCCACGGTCTACACCTGCCCGATGCATCCGCAGATTCGTCAGCCAGGTCCCGGCACCTGTCCGATCTGCGGCATGGCGCTGGAGCCGGAGATGCCCTCGCTGGAGGGGGACGACAATCCGGAGTTACGCGATTTCACCCGAAGGTTCTGGTGGACATTGCCCTTGACCTTGATCGTCCTAGTCTTGGCCATGCTGGGACACCGTCTGCCCGGCTTGTCCACGCAGGCGCGCACCTGGATTGAGCTCGTGCTGAGCGCTCCAGTGGTGCTCTGGGCGGGGTGGCCATTCTTTGAACGCTGCCTGCAGTCCATCGGCAATCGCAGCCCCAACATGTGGACGCTGATCGGCATCGGCGTGGCCGCCGCGTTTGGCTACAGCGTGGTGGCCACCGTGGCACCGGGCCTGTTTCCGGACTCTTTCCGCGAGCATGGACGGGTAGGGGTCTACTTCGAGGCGGCAGCGGTCATCGTCTCGCTCACCCTGCTCGGACAACTGCTGGAACTGCGGGCGCGTTCCAAAACCTCGGCGGCCATCAAGTCCCTGCTGGGATTGGCGCCCAAGACGGCTCGCCGCGTCAAACCCGATGGTGGCGAAGAGGACGTTGCGCTGGATCACGTGCACGTGGGTGATCTGCTTCGCGTACGACCGGGCGAGAAGGTGCCGGTCGATGGGGAAGTCATCGAAGGCCGCACCAGTGTTGATGAGTCGATGCTGACCGGTGAACCCATTCCGGTGGAGAAGGCTGTCGGTGATCACGTTATAGGCGCCACGCTCAACGGGACGGGCGCCTTGGTCATCCGGGCGGACAAAGTGGGATCCGGGACGGTACTGGCGCAGATTGTGCAGTTGGTAGCCCAAGCCCAGCGCTCCCGCGCGCCGATGCAGCGTATGGCGGACAAGGTGGCGTACTGGTTTGTCCTGGCCGTGCTGGCCACGGCGGTGCTCACGTTCTTCGGATGGGGCCTGTTTGGACCCGAACCGTCCTGGACCTTTGCCGTCCTCAATGCCGTATCGGTTCTGATCATTGCGTGCCCGTGCGCCCTAGGTTTGGCTACCCCCATGTCGATCATGGTCGCCACCGGCCGCGCTGCACAGGTCGGGGTCCTGTTCCGCGATGCTCAGGCGATCGAACAGCTACGTCTGATCGACACGTTGATCGTGGACAAGACCGGTACGTTGACCGAGGGGCGTCCAGCCTTTCGCGACACGCTCTCCTACGCCGGCTTCGATGCCGATCAGATCCTCAGCTTGGCTGGCAGCTTGGAGCAGGGCAGTGAGCATCCCTTGGCCGAGGCCATCGTGGCTGAAGCCCAGCGACGTGGCTTGAACCTGGTGGCCGCCCAAGATTTCGATTCGCTCACCGGTCAAGGCGTTCGCGGGCGCGTGTCCGATCAGGATGTTGTGCTTGGCAACCAAAGCTTGATGGCATCGATAGGGGCTGATGTTGCGCCCTTGCAGAGCAGCGCTGAGCGTCTGCGCAAGGAAGGCGCCAGCGTGATGTTCCTGGCGGTCAATGGACGATTGGCCGGTGCCATTGCGGTAGCAGATCCCATCAAAACCACGACCTTGCCTGCCTTGAACCTGCTACGTGCCGATGGCCTGCACGTGGTGATGGCCTCCGGTGACGCACAGGCGACGGCCGAGGCCGTGGGGCGCACGCTGGGCATCGACGATGTGCGTGGCGGCGTCAAACCTCAGGACAAGGCCGAACTGGTCCAGCAACTCAAAGCCCAAGGGCGTCGTGTGGCCATGGCCGGCGATGGCATCAACGATGCGCCGGCCCTGGCGGCAGCCGATGTGGGCATCGCGATGGGGACGGGCACGGATGTGGCCATGTCCAGCGCCCAGCTCACCCTGGTCAAGGGTGATTTGAGGCGCATCGTGCAAGCCCGTGCCATCTCGTCTTCGACAGTGGCCAACATGAAGCAGAACCTGGGCTTCGCCTTCGTCTACAACGCCATCGGCGTGCCCATCGCCGCCGGCCTGCTGTACCCCAGCTTCGGCCTTTTGCTCAGTCCGATGATGGCGGCCCTGGCCATGAGCCTGAGCTCGGTTTCGGTGGTCACCAATGCCTTGCGTTTGTCCGGCTCCACCGTTGTTGCCACCTCTCACCCTGACCGCGCCGATGAGCCTGCGCGCGGCCATTCCTGTCACTGATGGCTCATATCCCACAAGGAGTACTGCAATGAAGCGTTATGCCTCCCTCTCGATGATGGCCCTGTTCCTGATGGCCGGCGCGGCCTTCGCCGGTGGCCAGACCACCACGCCCACCACCGACCACGGCCAGCACAAGCCGATGGATCATAAGAAGCAGGAGCATGGTCAGCACAAGCCGGCCGCGGCCGATGCCGACTTCACTAAGCTCGATGCCAACAAGGACGGCTCGTTGTCCAAGGAAGAGCTGGCCAAGCACAAGCTGGCACCCCACTTTGGCATGCTCGATAGCAACAAGGACGGCAAGCTGAGCCCGCAGGAATTCGCTGCCGGCAAGGGCATGTAAGTGTTGTCGGCCTGGGAGCCGCATCAGCGGCTCCCAGGTTCTTCTGCCGTTCTGCCATTCCCACGGAGATTGTTATGACCTCTTCGCACGGTACGCACGAAAACGCGCACGACCCGCAGTCCCGGCACGCAAAGCCGCACGCCTCGCACCCACCTGCCCACCAGGCCCAGCAAGGGCATCAAGGCCACTATGGCCGCCTGTTGTTGATGATGGGCCTGTCTTTCGTGGCCATGTACGCCTTGATGTACGCCATGGTCGATCAGTGGGCCAACGTCTATAACAACGTCAACCAGTTCTACATGGCGGGCCTGATGGCCGCTCCCATGCTGCTGATCGAGCTGTGGCTCATGTCCAGCATGTACCCCGATCGTCGACGCAATCTGATTCTGGCTGCTCTGACGCTCGCGTTCATGCTGTTCTGCTGGTGGGGAATTCGCACGCAAGCAGCGGTCACTGACAAGCAGTTCATCCGTTCGATGATTCCCCACCACGCTGGCGCCATCCTGATGTGCGAGGAGAATCGCCTGAAGGACCCTGAGTTGGTGAAGCTCTGCCAAGACATCATCACCTCGCAGACACAGGAGATCGCGCAGATGAAGCAACTGTTGGCTGAGCGCTCCCGCTAGCTCACTGCCTTTTGCCAGCCGGTATCACCCCATTGAGCGTGCGCACTGACCATGCGGTGGATCAAACGCGCGGCCACACGTGCGGTGGCCTGATCCGGATCCAAGGGCGGACACAGTTCCGCCACGTCGACCACACGTACCTTGCCCGAGGCCATGACCAGATCCAGCAGGGCTTCCAGGACCTCCAGACTCACTCCGCGTGGGTTGGGGGCACTCACGCCCGGGGCCACAGCCTGCGGCAGCACGTCCAGGCACAGCGTCAGGTAGATCACGTCAACCGCCTCACACCACGCACGCAGCACCTCAGCCTGTGCCAGCCAGTTCCAGGTGCACAGCACGTCATCGGTGAGGTAATGGGCGCCTTCGCGCTCGGCCGTGGCGAATAGACGCGGTGTGTTGCCGGATCGACTTACACCAATGCAGTGATACTGCAGCGGGGAGCCACTTCTGCGGGCATGCTCCAGTGCCTGCAGGAAGGGCGTGCCCGAGCTCGCACTGCCTTGCTCACGCAGATCAAAGTGTGCATCGAAGTTGAAGATGCCGATGCGAGCGTTGGATGCGCCCAGGTGACCCCGCAGTGCGGCGTAGCTGGCATAGCCGATCTCGTGCCCGCCGCCCAGACCAATCACCCAATGTCCCTGATCCAGCAGTTGCTGCGCTCGATGGGAGTAGTGGGCCTGCGCCAACTCCAATGCCTGATCCGCGCAGGTGATGTCGCCCGCATCGTAGAGCGGAGCACAGTGGAGCACGGGCAGGTTGGCCAAGGCGTTGCGAAGTGCACCGGGTCCTTGTGCGGCGCCCAGTCGGCCGCTGTTACGACGAATCCCTTCATCGCTGGCAAATCCCAGCAGAGCAATGCCGGGCGCCTCAGGCTGCGGGTCCAAGACCACCCGTTGGTGCCAGCGTTGCGTATCGGCGGTGGCCGGCAGGTCCACGCGTCCGTGCCACGCCAGATTCACGCGCGCAGATCCTGCAGCGGCCAGTCCAGGAACGCGCGCAAACCGCCCCGCTCGATCAAGGCTTCCATCGCCTGCATTTCCGGGGCCAGATAGCGATCCTCATCGTAGCGGGGGACCTCGCTACGCACCTGTGCATGCACTGCCTCCAATGCCTGCGAAGACGCCAGCGGCCGCCTGAACTCAATGCCTTGGCAGGCGGCGAGCAGCTCGATGGCCACGATCCGGCGCACGTTGTCGGCTACCTCGCGCGACTTGCGCGCGGCGAAGGTGGCCATGCTGACGTGATCCTCCTGATTGGCCGAGGTGGGCAGGGAGTCCACGCTGGCCGGGTGGGAGAGGGTCTTGTTCTCGCTGGCCAGGGCGGCCGCGGTCACGTGCGCGATCATGAAGCCGGAGTTCACGCCCGGATTGGCGACCAGGAAGGCGGGCAAGCCGGAGATCGTGGCATCGATGAGTAGGGCGATGCGCCGTTCCGACAGTGCGCCAATCTCGGACACCGCCATCGTCAGCTGGTCCGCGGCAAAGGCCACCGGCTCGGCGTGGAAGTTGCCGCCGGAGATCACCTCGCCGGTGTCGGTGAATACCAGCGGATTGTCGGAGACTGCATTGGCTTCGGTCAGCAGCACGTGGGCGGCGTGCTGCATGACATCGCGCACCGCGCCCATGACCTGAGGCTGACACCGAAGGCTGTAAGGGTCTTGCACGCGGGTGTCGTTGTGAAGGTGCGATTGGCGAATGGCACTGCCGGCCAGCAGCCGCTGGTAGTGCGCAGCCACTGCTATCTGGCCCGGCTGGCCACGCACGGCGTGGATGCGCGGATCGAACGGAGCATCGGAGCCGCATGCCGCATCCACGCTCATCGCGCCGGTTAGCACGGCGGCTGCATAGACTTGTTCGGCAGCAAACAGCGCCATCAGCGCAATACCCGTGGACACTTGGGTACCGTTGAGCAGCGCCAGCCCTTCCTTGGCGGCCAGTCGGATGGGAGCGATCCCGGCGTCTTGCAGCGCTTGGCTGGCCGACATGATCTGCCCGTCGACGCGTACCTGGCCTTCGCCCATGGCCGCCAAGGTCAGATGCGCCAAGGGGGCCAGATCACCGGATGCACCGACCGAACCCTGGGCGGGGATACAGGGCCAGATCCCGGCGTTGTAGACCGCGATCAGGGTGGTCAGCGTCTGCTCGCGCACACCCGAGTAGCCCCGCGCCAGGGAAGCGATCTTGGTGGCGAAGATCAGGCGCACGCAGGCATCGTCGAGCAATGGCCCCATGCCCACGGCGTGCGAACGTACCAGGTTGGTTTGCAACTGTTCCAGTTGCTCGCGTGGGATGTGGACCTTGGCCAGTTTGCCGAAGCCGGTGTTGATGCCGTAGGCCGGCTCGCCAGCGGCCACGATGGCCTGCACGGCCTGCGAAGAGGCGCGGACGTTGTCCCAGCAATCTGCGTCCAGGGCGATGGGATCAGCCCCTTGCGCGATCTGCCGCAGCTGGGCCAACGACAACTGGCCCGGTGTCAGGGTGAGCATGCGATTCACTCCAAAATGGCCGGCAGGGTCAGGCCATGCTCTCGGGCACAGGCCAGTGCTTGCTCGTAGCCCGCATCGGCGTGGCGCATCACGCCCGTGGCCGGGTCGTTCCACAGCACACGCGCCAACCGGCGGTCGGCTTGCTCGGTGCCATCGCAGACGATGACCACGCCTGAGTGTTGCGAGAAGCCCATGCCGACGCCGCCGCCATGATGCAGGCTCACCCAGGTGGCACCGCCACTGGTGGCTAGCAGCGCGTTGAGCAGCGGCCAGTCCGAGACCGCATCGGAGCCATCGCGCATGCCTTCGGTTTCACGGTTGGGGCTGGCGACCGAACCGCAGTCCAGGTGATCGCGTCCGATGACGATCGGTGCCTTGAGCTCGCCGGTGCGCACCATTTCGTTGAAGGCCAGCGCGGCCTTGTGGCGCTCGCCCAACCCAAGCCAACAGATCCGTGCAGGCAAACCTTGGAAGGCGATGCGCTCACGGGCCTGGTCCAGCCAGTGGTGAAGATGCGTGTTGTCGGGAAACAGTTCTTTGACCTTGGCATCGGTCTTGTAGATGTCTTCGGGATCCCCGCTCAAAGCCACCCATCGGAACGGGCCCATGCCGCGGCAGAACAGCGGACGGATACAGGCGGGCACGAATCCGGGGAAGGCAAAGGCATTGTCCACGCCCTGATCCAGCGCCACCTGGCGGATGTTATTGCCGTAATCGATCGTGGGCACGCCCATGGCGTGGAAATCGAGCATCGCGCGCACATGCGTGGCACACGAGGCCGCGGCAGCCTGCGCCAGCTCGCGTCGCTGACCATCGTCACCGCCGCGCGCCTGTTCCCACTGTGAGAGGGTCCATCCGGCGGGCAGATAGCCATTGATCAGGTCATGCGCTGAGGTCTGATCGGTCACGGCGTGAGGGCGGGAACCTCCATTGCGCGCGCGCGCGACGAACTGCGGCAACAGTTCGGCCGCATTACCCAGCAAGCCCACCGATACCGGCGTCGGGCTGTGTTCGATGATCTGCAAGGCTTCATCGATGGAGTAGGCCTTGTGATCGACATAGCGGGTGCGGATACGAAAATCGATCCGAGACTCCTGGCACTCGATCACGATGCTGCTGGCCCCGGCTAAGGTCGCCGCCAACGCCTGCGCGCCCCCCATACCGCCCAAGCCGGCGGTGAGGATCCACTTGTTTTGCCAGTTACCACCATAGTGCTGGCGACCCAGCTCAACGAACGTCTCGTAGGTCCCCTGCACGATGCCCTGGCTACCGATGTAGATCCAACTGCCGGCGGTCATCTGCCCGTACATCATCAAGCCCTTCTTATCGAGCTCGTTGAAATGCTCCCAGGTCGCCCAATGAGGCACCAGGTTGGAGTTGGCGATCAGTACGCGCGGTGCATCCGGATGCGTGCGGAACACGCCTACCGGTTTTCCCGATTGCACCAACAAGGATTCATCGTCCTCTAGCGCCTGCAACGTGGCCAGGATGCGATCAAAACTTTTCCAGTCACGCGCGGCACGACCGATTCCACCGTAGACCACCAGATCTTCCGGGCGCTCGGCCACGTCGGGATCCAAGTTGTTCTGGATCATGCGGTAGGCCGCTTCAGTCAGCCAGCTCTTGCAGTGCAACTGGGTGCCGATCGGAGCGCGAACGGTGCGCGTAGGGGAAGCGGAGCGTTCCAAGGTATCCATCAAATCCTCAAGGGGTCAGGGGGGCGCCAACCTGGAAGGTGCCCACAAAGCGGTAACGAGATGCCGGGTGAATCAACCGCACAAAGCTGGCCACCTGTCCGCGCGACCACGTACGTCGGGTCAGCACCAGCAACGGATCGCCTTCGTTGATCTTCAGTTGCGCGGCCAGACGCTTGCTTGCCGTCTCGGCTTCGATCACATGTTCGGCGCGCTCCAGCGGCGCAACACGCATCAGGTACTGGTGCGGAATCTCGGTGTGGAAATCGATGTCCAGGTAATCCGGCGCCACGCTGGGTTGCACGAAGCGATCCTCCAACTGCACCGGCTTGTCATCGCTGTGGTGGAGCAGGCGACTGTGGAACAGCTCCGTACCGGGTATCAGGCCGAAGTTGGTCGTCACACTGGAGCGCGCCTCGACCGTCTCGCAGATCAGCACTTGGACCGAGTGTGTCTGGCCGCGTGACTGAATCTCTTCGCGAATATTGCGCACCTCGAACATCGCCGATTCGGCCTTGGGGCCGGCGACGAACGTGCCGACGCCTTGCACCCGGGTCAGTACGCCGGCATCGGTCAACTCGCGCAGCGCTCGATTCACTGTCATGCGAGACAAGCCAAACTTGGCCGTCAGTTCGTTCTCGCTGGGGACGCGACTGCGCGCGGGCCAGTCGCCGTTGGTGATGTGACGCAGGATGAAGTGCTTGAGCTTCTGGTAGTGCGGCTTGGGTTCGTCCATGGCCCAAGCATTACATGTCTATACAACCAGTCCAACCACTTTCGATGCTGTGCTGCACAAGCAGTTGACACTAAGAATTTCCTCGTGTTATTGCTGTGGTATAGACAACCTGCGGGTTCGCCACACGCTCATGCCGTCGCTTCGCGTGCTACTGCGTATGTTCCTGATCCTCGTGCTCTGCGCGGATGGGATCCTTAGCGCGCAGGCCACTACGCGGATGGCCGTGCGACACATTCCTCCCCCAGGCGCGGTGAATGGCACCCACTCGGTGCATGGCGGCGCGCGTGTCAATGAACGCGCCAAGATTAGTAACGATTGCAACAAAATTCTTCCCGGCGGCAAGCAAGCCGGGCAGGGTGATCAGAACGATCATCAGTGCGACTGCAGCACCACCTCCTGCGACTGCAGCTGTGTGCTCACCTTTTTCGCCGGGCGTGTGCCGGTCATCTTTGCCGCCCGGCACGCCCTGACGAGCACCTACCTACCTACGCCCGAGTTGCCGCCGCTGCGACGACAGGTATCCCGGCTGTTCCGACCTCCCATCGGCTAATGCTGCTTGGTCGCCATTGATTGGCGACGTCTACGCACGCCCTGATGTCGCATAGGCCCCCACGTCTGGGGCACCAGGGTCATACGCATGCATTGCCCTTCGGGGGAGAGAGAACCCATGTACTTCAAGCGCAATCCTTTGGCGGTATCCGTCGGTGCCCTTTTGTGCGCCGGTTTTTCCACGGTGGCTCTGGCTCAGCAGGCTGAACAGGGCGCGACGAGCGAGTCGGCCAAGACGCTGGACACCGTCCAGGTCACCGGCAGCCACATCAAGCGACTGCAACTCTCCGGTGTTGGTCCGGTCAGCGTGGTTGATGCCGAAGCCATCGAGCGCTCCGGCGCCACTTCGGTGGAGACGCTGCTGCAGCGCCTGCCGGCGTCGGCCGGCTTTGCCGGCAGCCAGTCCAACGCCTACTGGGCCGAGAACGGCTACGGCACTACTCAGGTCAATCTGCGCGGCCTGGGCATTAACCGCACGCTGGTTCTGCTCAATGGTCGTCGTGTGGTCAATGGTGGCACCGGTGCCAACAGCTCGGTGGACCTGAACATCATCCCGGTAGCGCTGATCGAGCGGATCGAGGTCCTCAAGGATGGTGCCTCAGCCATCTACGGTGCCGATGCCGTGGCGGGCGTGGTGAACATCATCACCAAGAAGAACTACGACGGTGCCGAGGCGGCAGTGCGTTATGGACAGACCTTCGAAAGTGATGGCGAAGAAAAGTCGTTCGATTTCGCCTGGGGCATTACGTCAGACCGCGGCTCGTTGATGGCCGGCATCAACTACTCGGAGACCGGCACGGTCAACATGGCCTCACGCGCACCGTGCGGCTTGGGTGAGGTCGACGGGCAACTCGAATGTGTGGGCAGCTCGGCCACCATCGGTGGTCGCGCATTGCTAGCCGACGGCTCGCGCGTGAACTTCAATCAGGATCCCAATGGTGACGGGGATTTCTATGAACCGTATTCGGCAGCCAAACATAACTACAACGGCAATCCCTATCTCAATGCCGTCAATCCGATCAAGCGTTTGAGCTTCAGCCTATTCGGCGACAGCACGGTGAATGAAACCACGCGCGTGTTCACCGAGTTGATGTTCACCAACCGCCAGTCCGACCAGTTGGCCACGCCCGGCAGCTTGGGTGTCTATCGCCCGATCAACATTGCGGCCAGTCACCCGACCAATCCGACCGGACAGGACCTGCTGCTGCAGCGCCGCCGTCTGGAAGAGGCCGGTCCGCGCGAGTTCTTCCAGGAGACCAATACCTTCCGCGTGGTCGCGGGCATCGAAGGCCAACTCGGCATGAACTGGGACTGGTCGGCCGCGCTGAACTGGGGCCGCAACACCGGTGTGGATGGCTCGACCAATGTGGCCAATCTGGACCGGGTGGATGACACGCTCAACACCGCGCTGTGCAGCAACACCCCCGGTGCCGCGATTCCGTGCGGTGACTACCTCGGCTACGGCGATCTGACCCCCGAGGTCCTCAACTACATCCTTTTCAGGACGCGCGACAACGGCGGCAACGACCAGAAGAGCTTCACGGCCAACATCAGCGGCCAGCTCTTCGAGATGCCGGCCGGCTGGGTGGGCTTTGCCTCGGGCATCGAGGTCCGCAAGGAGCGTGGTTGGCGTGATCCCGATCCGCTGACGGTGCTGGGCATTGCCAACACGAATCAACAGGATCCGATCGCCGGTGAGTACACGGCCAAGGAAGCCTTCGCCGAGTTTGCCGTGCCGCTGCTGCAGGACAGCGTGATCGCCGAGAGCCTGACGCTCAATGCCGCCGTGCGCTACTCCGACTACGACCTGTTCGGGGAAGACGTGAACTACAAGGTAGGCCTGGATTGGCAGATCGTGCCGTCCTTGAAAGTGCGCGCCAACTACGCCACGGCTTTCCGCATCCCCAACATCCCCGAGTTGTTTGGCGGCGTGGCCGAAGGCAACCTGACCACGACCGATCCCTGTAGCGGCTGGAGTAGCTTGCCGGCTGATTCGGTAGTGCGTCAAAACTGCCAGTCGTACGGTGTGCCGGCAGGTTACGTGCAGCCGGGCAACACGATCCTCACCACCTCTGGCGGCAATCCTAACCTGGAGCCGGAAGATGCCAAGTCCCTGACCGTGGGTGCGGTCTGGACCCCGAGCTTCCTGCCGGGACTGACGCTGACGGTGGACTACTTCAACATCAAGATCGACAACGCCATCCAGCGCATCGATGGCTCAACCAAGCTGTCGATCTGCTACAACACCCCGGGCTTGGCGCATCCGTTCTGCGGCAATGACAACTTCACCCGCAACCCGATCACCGGTGAAGTGGACTTCCTGTCGTCCCAGCCGGTCAATGCCGCCAATGAGCGGGTACGGGGCATCGACCTGGGCGGTCTGTACGAGTTCGCGGTCGCTGGGTTCGATTCGACTCTGAGTGTGGATGTGTCCTACCTGGACCAGTACGACGTGCGGCCGTTCCCGGGCGCGGAGGTGATCGAGTACGCCGGCAAGATCACCGGTGGCCGTGGCAGCTTCACTCACTGGCGCGCCTTGACCTCGCTGACGATGGAGCGCGAAGCCTGGTCCGGCTCATACAGCTTGCAGTACATCGGCAAGGCGGATGACATCAACGCCAGCCCCGGCGACATTGGCGATCATGCCCCCAGCGTGACCTACCACAATGTCCAGCTCAAGTACGCACCGAACAAGACCTTCGATGTGTCCTTCGGCATCGACAACCTGTACGACAAGAAAGCCCCGTTCATCCAGAGCTACACCGACGCCAATACCGACACGATGACGTATGACCTGCTGGGTCGTCGTTGGTATGCACGCGTGGGTTACCACTGGTAAGGCCCGCTTCACCTGTCCCCGTCCGTGTGACGGGGGCAGGTGTCGTCTTCCTGTCGAACGAGATCACTATGAAATCGGCTTTCTGGGCGCGTAAGGCCCACAAATGGATTGGCCTGATCATCGGCGTGCAAGCGCTGCTGTGGATGATCAGCGGCGTTTACATGACGGTCATTTCCCTGGACATCATCCATGGCGATCACCTGGCCCATGCGCATCAGCAACCGCTGGTAGCACCCACACACTTGTCAGGTGAGGAACTGCAACGCCGCTACCCGGGCATGACCCAGGTCAAGCTCAAGCGCCTGCTAGAGCGGGATGTCTATGAGATCCATGCCCGCGATCAGGTGTACTTGCTGGACGCCACGACGGGGGAGGTGCTCTCCCCAGGTGATCAGCAGATGGCGATCGCCTTGGCAAAAGATGTCTATCAAGGCCAGGCACCCGTAGCTCGGGTCGAGTGGGTTACCCAGGCGCCGCAAGAAGTGGCCACCCGCCCGGTTCCCATGTGGGCGGTGCACTACGCCGATGCCGGTGAAACCACCCTGTATTTCTCGCCCTACAGCGGCGAGTTACTGGCGCGGCGGCACAGCCTGTGGCGCTGGTTCGATTTCCTGTGGATGTTCCACATCATGGACTACGAGGCCCGTTCGGACGTCAACAACACCTTGTTGCGCGTGGCCTCGGCGGTTGGCTTGGTGTTCGTGCTCAGTGGTGCTTGGTTGCTGTTCTACAGCTTTCGCAGGAGGGCCGCAGCATGACGCCCTGGATGAGAACGCTGCACAAATGGGTCGGCTTGATCATCGGCCTGCAGTTGCTGCTTTGGATGGCCAGTGGCGTGATGATGAGCTGGCTGGACCACGATCAGGTACAGGGCCATGAGTTCCAGGCCCACGAGCATGCGGCCCATGAGTGGCCTGCCAATGCCCGCTCGCCGGCCAGCTTTCTGGGTGGCAACAAGAAAATCAGCCGCGTGAGTTCGGGCTGGCTGTTGGACACGCCGGTGTACCAATTGGCCGATGCGCAAGGTATCACCTTGGCCAACGCCGTTACGGGCCAGCCGATCTCCTTGGATTCGGCCTGGGCCACGCGCCTGGCCCAAGCTTCCTACACCGGACCTGGGACCCTGAAAGCGCCGCGCCTGTTGGAGTGGAGTGGTGAGGTGCGCGATCACGAAGGGCGGCTGTGGCGCGTGGATACCGACGATGGTCAGGACACCACGGTGTACCTGTCTGCCCAGACGGGCGAAGTGCTCTACCACCGCAACAAGACCTGGCGTCTGTTCGATGTGTTCTGGATGTTGCACATCATGGACTACACCGGGCGCAAGAACTTCAACAACCCGCTGGTGGTCACGGCCGCAATCGGCGGTCTGTGGTTGGCCCTGACCGGCATCTGGCTGCTGTTTGCCAGCTTCCATTGGAGCGAGTTCGTGCCGCGCCGCTGGCGTCCGGCCCGCGAGTTGTCGGTATTCGGTCCGGATGGGACACGGCTGCGCACCGTACGAGCGTCGGCAGGCGACAACGTCTACGTCTCGCTGGCACGCGAGGGCGTGCAACTGCCTTCCAACTGTGGAGGAGGGCAGAGCTGTGGTCTGTGCGAGGTGCGCTTCCGCGGCGTGGCGCCCAAAGCTACCGCGGCCGATCGCGCCCACTTGGGTGCCAGCAAGGTCAAGATGGGCTATCGCCTGGCCTGCAACTTGGCCGTGACGGAAGATACCGATGTCGAGGTGGCTGGCGGGGCCAGCCTGTGGACCGAGTATGGCGCCACCGTGGAACAGGTCACGGCGGTGACGCCTTTCCTGCGCGAGATCGTGCTCAAGCCCGACGAGGCCCCCGGTCCTGAATATCAACCTGGCGCTTATTTGCAGGTGCATGTGCCCAACTACGAGGTACCGGTGAACAAGCTCGTGCGGCCCGAGCACCACCATCAGGAGTGGGCGGGCGTGGACCTGCCCGAGAAGTTGGTCAACCGCGAACCGGTCCGTCGGGCGTATTCGCTTGCTTTGCCTGTCGATCAGGCACAGGGGCGACTGACCTTGCTGGCCCGCTTCAGTCCTGGACGATCGGACAAGAAACGCCATCCTCCTGGCAGGGGCTCGACCTACCTGTATACGCTCTCGCCCGGGGATCGGGTCTGCTTCAGCGGCCCCTTCGGCGACTTTGCGCTCAAGCCTCACGGACGGGAGAAAGTGTTCATCGGCGGCGGCGCTGGCATGGCCCCGCTGCGCGCGATGATTCGGACGCTGTTGGCGGGGCAGGGCGTTGAGCGGATCCACTTCTGGTATGGGGCGCGCAGTCTCAAGGAAGCGCCCTACATCGAGGAGATGGAGCGCCTGGCCCAACAGCACGACAACTTCAGCTGGCACTTGGTGCTGTCGGATGAAGCGCAGAACGACGATGCGCTATTGCGGGGCCTGGTGCATGAGGTAGCGCATGACCGCCTGCTCAAGGCTCATCAGGCTTTGGCCGATTGCGAGTTCTACCTGTGCGGACCGCCAGCCATGCTTAAGGCCACACGCGAGCTGCTGACTCGGCTGGGTGTACCCGACAGCCAGGTGGCCTTCGACGACTTCAAGATCTGAGGCAGTCCCGCCGGCCGAACGTGCCGGCGGGGTGAGGCGTACCGGATTTTTCCCATGCACTCGTCCCAGTGATTGGACGTGCTTGAGCCTGCCTGATGAATCAGCGAGTACCCCGGTGACCACGGCGCTGGATGAGTGGTTCATATCCCATGTCCTGCCCCTGGAAGGCTTGATCCATGCCTTCCTGCGCCGGCATGGACATGAGGACAGCGAGATTCCTGATCTTAGGCAGGAGGCTTACGCACGCATCTATGAAGCCGCGCGACGGGGCTTGCCCGCGCAGACCAAGCCCTTTGTCATGACCACCGTACGTAACCTGCTCATCGATCGTATTCGCCGCTCTCGCATCGTATCCATTGAAGCGATGGCCGATGTGGAGCAGGCGGTCATGCAAAGCGATGAGGTCACGCCGGAGCGACACTTAGGCGCTCGTGATGAACTGCGCCGCTTGCAGCAAGGCTTGCAGAAACTGCCCCACAAATGTCGACAGATCGTGGAACTTCGCAAGATCTACGGCCTATCCCAGCGCGAAGTGGCCGGACGGTTAGGGATCGCCGAAGATACGGTGGAGCGTCAGACCCTGTTGGGCATGCGGGCCTTGGCCGACTTCATGCTCGGCGGTACCGGCAAGATTCAGCGTCCGTCACGGCGCTTCAACAAGGAACGTTCGCAGCCATGAGCCCACACAAGGACATCGAACAGGTCGCGGCGCAATGGATCAACCGTGCCGAGTCCCCGCAATGGACTGCACAGGACCAGATGCAGCTGCAAGCCTGGCTGGAACAGGACACCGCCCATCGTGTGGCCTGGCTTCGTTTGAAGTCGGTGTGGACGCGCGCAGACCGGTTGGCGGCGGTACGCGCCGTGCAGCCGCCACGCATACACCGTTGGCGAGAGCCGATGCGCTGGGCCATTGCCGCCAGTGTTGCCATGCTGGCGGTGCTGTTCACCCTCACGGGGTGGGGCCCTGGCACGCGCTACAGCACCGAGGTTGGCGGCCGGGAGGTGATCGCCCTGTCGGACGGTTCCCGCCTGGAGCTCAACACGCACACGCAGCTGCGCGCGCAGGTGGACCCCTCGCTGCGCCACGTGTGGCTGGACAAGGGCGAGGCATTTTTTGATGTGAAGCCCGATCCCGCGCACCCGTTCGTCATCCACGCCGGCGAGCATCGTGTCGTGGTATTGGGAACAAAGTTCTCGGTCAGGCAGGAACGCGAACGCCTGGAAGTGGCCGTGCTGGAAGGCAAGGTGCGCGTTGAGCCGCTGGTGGCCAAACCGGGACGGCCGCCGGTGATCGTGCAGGGCGGGGGGCTGCTGTATAGCAAGCCGGCGGGCACGCTGGTGGCGGTCAACGCCCAGGACAAGGTGCGCCGGTCCTTGAGCTGGCGCCATGGCACCCTGGAGTTCGATCAAACCACGTTGGCGGATGTGGCGGCCCAGTTCAATCGCTACAACGATAAGCAGTTGGTACTGATGGATCCGGAAACGGCCCACATGCGTGTGGGCGGCAGTTTCGATGCCACAGGTGTGGATGCCTTCGCACGTCTGCTGGCCACCGGCTTCAACCTGCGCGTGGAGACGCAGGGTGATCAGATTCGCGTGTCCCAACCGCACTGAGACGCCAGCAGACATCAATCTGAAATATTTCATACCGGAAGCGTGCCGTCCTCTCGTCACAGATATCAGGCCGATTCGCGCCGACCTGGGGAAAATGCATGGCACGTACGAAAGTGGCGAGGACAGCGTTGGCTGTCATGTGTGGTCTGGTCATCGCGGCCTCCGCCGCTGCACAAACGAGCAGTTTTGATATTCCAGAAGGGGATCTGAAAGTCGCGCTGGAAGCCTATGCCCGGCAATCGGGTGTTCGTCTGGTCTACTTGAGCGAAGATGTTCGTGATCGACGCACCGCAGGCGCGCGTGGGGACATGTCCCAGGATGCAGCGCTGAACCGCCTGCTCGCCGGAACCGGACTGACGGTCAAGCGCGATCAAAGCGGCGCGCTGGCGATCGTGCGAGAAGGTGCCAACACGCCGACGCCTACGCGCAACGCACCGACCTCCGGTGTAGGGCAAGCCGGTCCCGATGCCTCCTATAGCGCCTCCCTCTCCGGCGGCGCCGACGCCTCAACGCCGTCGGCCGCTTCACCCACCACCTTTGATGCGGTCCAGGTGACCGGCAGTCACATCAAACGCGCCCAGATGTCTGGAGTGGGCCCCACCACGGTCATTGATGCCGAGACCATCCAGAGCTCCGGTGCCGTCTCGGTCGAGACGCTGCTGCAGCGCTTGCCTGCATCGGCCGGTGCAGCCGGCTCGCAATCCAACAACTTCTGGACGGGTAACGGTAACGGCACCACCCAGATCAACCTGCGTGGCTTGGGCGTCAACCGCACCTTGGTACTGCTCAACGGCCGACGCGTGGTCAACGGTGGTACCGGCGCCAACAATTCGGTGGATCTGAACGTGGTGCCCTTGGCCCTGGTTGATCGCATCGAGATCCTGAAGGACGGCGCATCGGCGATCTACGGCGCCGATGCCGTGGCCGGTGTGGTGAACATCATCACGCGCAAGGAAATGGATGGCGTGGAGCTATCCACCCGCTATGGTCAGACTTTCCAGGGCGATGGCGAGATCGGCTCCTTCAACCTGGCCTTCGGTACCATCGGCGAGCGCAGCTCAATGTCGGGTGCCCTGACCTATGCCGAAAGCGGCACGATCACCATGGCTTCGCGGGCACCGTGTCCGTTGGGTGTGGTGGCCGGCACCCTGCAGTGCGTGGGCAACTCGTCCACCATCGGTGGGCGAGCCCGGCTGGCCGATGGTCGCGTGGTCAACTTCAACCAGGACCCCAACGGGGATCCACGCTCCTACGAGCTCTATGATCCGGCCAAGCACAATTACAACTACAACTTGTTGCTCAATGCGGTCAGCCCGATCAAGCGAGTGGGCTTGAGTGGCTTTGGTCAATTCGACCTGACCGAGAACACCCGTCTGTTCACGGAACTGATGGCGACCAATCGCCAGTCCAATCAGCGCGCTTCGCCCAACACCTTGGGGGTGTATCGCACCATCCGGATCGCCGCCACCAATCCCACCAATCCCACCGGCCAGAACCTGACCCTGGAACGTCGGCGTCTCGAAGAAGCCGGGGCGCGCATCACCGAGCAGGAGGTCGATACGTTCCGCACCGTGCTAGGGCTGGAAGGGCAGTGGGGCGATAACTGGGCATGGAATGTGGCGTTGAACTGGGGGCGCAATTCGGCCACCGACAGCTCGACCAACATTGCCAACCTGGACCGGGTGGAAAACACTCTCAATACCAGCCTGTGCAGCAACACCCCGGGCGCGGCCATTCCTTGCGGCAACTATCTGGGCTACGGCAATCTGACGCCTGAAGTGCTGGACTACATTCTGTTTACCCAGCGTGGCTCGGGTGGCAACAGCCAGCAGGGCTTTAGCGGCACCATTTCCGGCGCCCTGTTCGATCTGCCCGCCGGCAGCGTCGCCTTCGCCTCGGGCGTGGAGTTTCGCAAGGAACGCGGTTGGCTGTATCCGGACCCGCTGGTGGTCAACGGCAGCGCCAACATCGTGCGTCAAGATCCGATCGAAGGCGAGTACTCGGCCAAGGAAGCGTTTGTCGAGTTCGCCGTCCCGCTGTTGCAGGACATTCCGCTGGTGGACTACGCCACCTTGAACCTGGCCGGCCGCTATTCGGACTACGACCTGTTCGGCAGCGACACCAACTACAAGGTGGGGTTGGATTGGCAGGTGGCCGAACCTCTCAAGATCCGTCTCAACTACGCCACGGCTTTTCGCATCCCCAGCATTCCGGAGTTGTTCGGTGGCATCGGCCAAGGCAGCTTGACTACGCTGGATCCGTGCAGCAACTGGAGCACGTTACCGGCCGACTCGGTCATTCGGGCCAACTGCCAAGCCGCGGGCGTGCCGACCAACTTTCGTCAGTTGGGCAACACCATCCTCACCACGACCGGCGGCAATCCCGACCTCAAGCCTGAAGATGCGCGGACCTTCACGGCAGGCTTTGTGTGGACCCCAGGGTTTGCGCCGGGGCTGACGCTCACGGCCGATTACTACCGTATCCGCATCGAGAATGCGATCCGTAGCATTGAAGGCTCGGTCAAGCTGCGTGCGTGCTACACCACACCGAACTTGGCCCATCCGTTCTGCTCACCGGCCAACTTCACCCGTGATTCGGTCACCGGTGAGGTCAACTACCTCTCGTCCCAGCAGGTCAATGCGGCCAGCGAGGAATCCGAAGGTGTTGATATCGGCGTGCTGTATCAGTTCGATGTGGCCGGCTGGCAGGCCAGCGCGAGTCTGGACGCCTCGTATCTGGAGCGTTACGACGTCACTCCCTTCGCCGGTGCCACCACCATTGAGTACGCCGGCAAGATCACCAGCGGCTTGGGTAGCTACACCCAGTGGCGTGGCTTGGGCTCACTGCGCATGGGCAAGAACCGTTGGACTGGCGTCTATTCGGCGCAGTACATCGGCAGTGCGGACGACATCATCGCCGTGCCCGGAACGATCGGCTCGCATGTGTCCAGCGTGGTGTACCACAACCTGCAACTGAGCTACGGCATCAAGAAGAAATGGGACATCTCCGCCGGCGTTGAAAACGTGCTCGATAAGAAGGCGCCGTTCGTGCAGAACAACCCCAACGCCAACACCGACACCATGACGTACGACTTGCTGGGTCGTCGCTGGAATGTCCGCTTTGGTTACCACTGGTAAGCCACGATCCCAAGGAGCTACACATCATGAGAAACACGCAACTATCCGCCGCACTACTGCTGTTCGCGGTGGCCGGCAGCGCCGGCGCGCACGACCTGTTTGTCGCGTTTTCCAAGCCCGGCACCGCAGCGGGCGAGGCGAACACAGCGTTGGTGAACAATGGCACCTTCGATGAAAGTGCAGGTGCAGTCACCCGAGCGCGTCTACAGGACGTTTCGCTGAGTCAGGGCGGCGCTAAGGCTGCACCGGACTTGGCCAGTTGGAAAGAGGTCGGCAAGCAGAGCCAGCTCACCGTGCATCCGGCGGGCGAGGGCACCTATCTGCTGGGGGTCTCGACGATGGCCTCCACCAGCACGCGTACGGCCAGCGAGTTCGGCAAGTACCTGGAGTTGGAAGACTTGCCCGATACCCTGGCCACCTATGATGCGAGCAAGTTTCCCAAAGGGGTCACCTATAGCTATACCAAGCATGCTCGTGCTATTGGACAGGTGGGCACAAAACTGACCGACGATTTCGCTGCCTCGCTGGGCTATCCGCTGGAGATCCGCTTGGCCCGCAATCCTGGAAGCGTGAAGGTCGGCGAACAGCTGTCGTTCCAGGTGCTGCAGCAGGGCACGCCAGTGCCCAACCTACGCGTGTACGTCGGTCATCGTGCTGACGCACCGGTCAAGGGTGGGCACGGTAGCGCTACGCTCCTGGGCACCGATGCCCAAGGCCAAGCCAGTTTCCAGGTGACCACCGCCAAGACCTGGTACATCCACACCAATCACATGGTGCCCTCTACACAAAAGGGTTTGGATTTTGTGTCGGATCGGGCGTCGCTGAGCTTTGAGATTTCCCCGCACGCCGGGCACTGATAAGTAAGCATGTAGGCGGTACTCTCCCCTTTGACGCCAGTCATGACTTCTTCCATGACTGGCGTCTTTTTGTGGGGACTTACCTCAAGTGCTCAGTCTGTCTCTCATTGGTCGCCCCGCGCCGCGCGCAATCCACGTCGCCGCACTAGATAGAACGCTGCGGGAATCACCACCATAGAGAGCACCGGTGCGGTGAGCATGCCACCCAGCATCGGCGCGGCGATACGTTGCATGACCTCCGAGCCGGCACCGGCACCGACGAAAAGCGGAAACAACCCGGCCAGGATGACGGCTACCGTCATCGCCTTCGGGCGCACCCGTTGCACGGCGCCTTCGTAGATAGCCTCTTGCAGGGTAGACACATCTTCCGGCGCACCGCTGGCCAAGCGCTGCTCCCAGGCATGACGCAGGTACAGCAGCATGATGACGCCGAACTCAGCCGCAACGCCGCCCAGGGCGATGAATCCGATCATGCTGGCCACCGAAATCGCATGGCCCAGCCCCCAGATCAACCAGAAACCGCCCACCAACGCCAAGGGCAAGCTGAGCAGGATGATGGATACATCGCTAAGCCGGCGAAACACCATCCAGATGACCAGGAAGATGATCGCCAACGCCGCGGGCACCACCCATTGCAGGCGTGCCAAAGCCCGTTGCAGATACTCGTACTGCCCCGACCACGCCAGACCATAGCCGGCAGGCAAACTCACCTGGGTCTGCACCGCGGCTTGCAGGTCCTGGACCACCGATCCCAAGTCGCGATCGGCCACATCCACGTAGATGTAGCCCACCAACCGGCCGTTATCGCTCTTGAGCATCGGCGGGCCTGGGCTGATTGACAGCTCCGCCACCTGGCTCAAGGTCAGTTGCACACCGCCTGGCGCGATCAGCGGCAGATCCTGCAAGGCCTGCAACGAGTCACGCTGGCCACGGGGGTAGCGCAAGACGATGGGATAGCGTTCGCGCCCCTCGATCGTTTCCCCGATTGGATCACCGCCAACGACCGTGGCAATCAGTTGCTGGAGTTGGCCTTGAGTGAATCCGTAACGTGCAGCGATTTCCGGGCGCACCTGTACATCGACATAGCGCCCACCCGTGACGCGTTCGGCCAGTGCCGAACTCACGCCGGGCACAGTCTTGGCCACCTGCTCGATCTGCTGGCTCAGGCGCTCGATCTGCTCCACATCGGGTCCGGAGACCTTGATCCCAATCGGGCTCTTGATGCCGGTGGCCAACATATCGATGCGATTGCGAATGGGCGGGACCCATAGGTTGGTCAGACCGGGAATCTTGACCGCTGCGTCCAACTCCTGGCGTAGCTTCTGGGGGGTCATGCCCGGGCGCCATTGATCCCGCGGCTTGAAGGTCACGGTGGTCTCAAACATTTCGATCGGTGCCGGATCGGTCGCACTTTCGGCACGGCCCGCCTTGCCGAACACGTGCTCAACCTCCGGTACGGTCTTGATCATCCGGCCCGAGAGCTGGAGCAACTGACGGGCCTTGTCGGCGGACAGGCCGGGCAGGGCCGTGGGCATGTACAACAGGCTGCCTTCTTCCAAGGGCGGCATGAACTCACTGCCCAACCGGCTAAAGGGGATCAAGGTGAGCACTAGCAGCAGGCCGCTGAGCAGCAAGGTGACACCGGGATGTTTGAGGACCCACAGCAGGATGGGCCGATAGCCAGCGATCAGGATGCGATTGATGGGGTTCTGCTGTTCCGGGCGGATGCGGCCGCGGATCAGGTAGCCCATCAAGACGGGGATCAAGGTCACCGACAACCCTGCTGCGGCGGCCATCGCGTAGGTCTTGGTGTAGGCCAGAGGCGAGAACAATCGCCCTTCCTGCGCCTGCAGGGCAAAAACCGGCACGAAAGACAGGGTGATGACCAGCAAGCTGGCGAACAGGGCCGGTCCGACCTCGGCCGCCGAGCGGGCCATCAGCTGCCAGCGCTCCTCACCCTGAGGTTCCCGGCCGTGCGCCTCCCGCCAGTGCTCCAGATGCTTGTGTGCATTTTCGATCATCACCACCGCTGCATCGACCATCGCACCAATGGCGATGGCGATGCCGCCTAATGACAGCAAGTTGGCGGAGATCCCCTGGGCGTGCATCACGATGAAGGCCGCCAGGATACCCAAAGGCAGGGTGATGACGGCCACCAACGCCGAGCGTAGGTGCCACAGGAACAGCAGGCATACCAGCGCTACGACCAGAAACTCTTCGCCAAGCTTGTGGGTGAGGTTGCGTACCGCATCCTGGATCAGCTCGGAGCGGTCGTACACCGGCACCACTTCCACGCCCTCGGGCAAGCTGGATTGCAACGCCTGCAGTCGCGCTTTGACGTTCCGAATGGCCCCCAAGGCATCCTTGCCGGTCCGCAGGACGATCACGCCGCCGGCCACCTCACCTTGACCATCCAACTCTGCGATACCACGACGGAAGACCGGCCCGCGACTGATCGTGGCCACCTCGCCGAGCAGGACGGGGATGCCGTCGTTGCCGGTTACCGGCACCTGTTCGAACGCCTCCTGTGTGCGCAGGTAGCCTTCGCTGCGCACCATCAGTTCGGCTTCGCCTTGTTCGATCACCGAGCCCCCGGTAGCGCCGTTGGCCGCATCCACCGCCTCGATGAGCTCGGCCACCGTCAGTCCACGGGCCGCCAACGCCTGCGGATCGGGCTGGATCTGCCAGGCGCGCACCGCACCGCCCACACTGGCTACTTCAGCCACGTCCGGCACGGTTTTTAGCTCATAACGAAGAAACCAGTCCTGCAACGCACGCAGCTGCCCCACATCACGTTGACCTGTCCGATCCACCAAGGCGTACTGGTAGATCCAGCCCAGTCCTGTCGCATCAGGACCCAGCGCCGGATTCACATTCGGCGGAAGTCGATCGCGTACCTGGCTCAAGTACTCGAGCACTCGAGAGCGCGCCCAGTAAAGATCAGTGGCATCGTCAAACAGGATGTAGACGAATGAATCACCGAAGAAGGAGAAGCCGCGTACCGCCTTCACGCCCGGCACGGACAACATCGTGGTGGCCAACGGGTAGGTGACCTGGTCTTCGATGATGCGCGGGGTTTGCCCCGCCCATTGCGTGCGGATGATGACCTGGGTATCGGACAGGTCCGGCAGCGCATCCAGCGGCGTGTTCTTTACCGACCAGATACCGACCACCGCCAGCAGCGCGGCGGCAACCAGCACCAGCACGCGATTGGCGATGCAAGCATGGATCAGGCGCGCGATCATGGTGTGCCCTCCATCGCTTCGGACATGACCTCGCTTGCCTGGCAATCAGCGGCTGCGGCGGGGCCGAACTTGGGTACCAACTGCATATCCATGAACGGTGACTTGCCCGGCTTGTCGAAATGCTTCTCCGGCACCATCGGGTCATACCAGTACTGCACCGGGCAGCGCGGCGGCGTAGAGGTGGAGGTGTCTGGCGCGACAGGCGCCGGCTGTCTGGACGGTGACGGCACGACAGTGCGTGGTTCGTGCCCGGCGTCATGGCGCTCGTGCACACCTGATGCGCTGGCAGGGCGTGTCGGTTGTGCAGCACCCAGGCGCTCCAACGCACCGGAGAGACTGGCTTCGGAGTCGAGCAAGAACTGACCCGAGACGACCACGCGTTCACCACCGACCAAGCCTGCCACGATCTGCGTGCGCCCTTGCACGCTACGTCCCACACTCACCCGCACTGGCCGGAAGCTCCCGTCCGGATCCTGCACGATGACCCGGCTGTCCCGCCCGGTGGCGATCAGCGCCTCCGTGGGAACGACTGGCAGGGCCTGCTCGGCGTCGGGCTGCACCAGAACCTCGGCGAACATGCCCGGCACCAGCCGACGCTGCGGGTTGCGCAGCACAATTCGCGCCCGCTGCGTGCGACTAGCCATGTCGACCTGGGGAAGCAACGCCTGGATCTGTCCGGCAAAGCGCTCTGCCGGCCAGGCACTGACCGTGGCCTGCACTGAGGTCCCCGGCCGCAAGGTGCCCAGCGCTGCCTGGGGTACCGAGGCCTCCAGCCACAACGTGTCCAGCCCATTGATCTTGAACAGTGGCGTACCGGGCATCACCGTCTGTCCCTCGCGTGCCAGGATCTCGGTCACGACACCACTGTGGTCTGCGCCAAGCACGACGCCACTTCTGGCCGAGGCGCCAGAAGGAACACCCAACGAACGCAAACGTTGTTGCGCCGCACCCTGCAGCTCACGCGCGCCCGCGGACTGAGCTTGGCTCAGGGCATGTGCTTCGGCGATGGCCGCGTTCCATGCCGGGGCCTGCACGGTGGCCAGCGCTTGACCACGACGAACCTCGGTAAACGGCGCCTTTACCTGCACGTGGGTGATCAAGCCTTCCATGCGCGCACTGACCACGGTTTCCTGGGTCAGATCCCACGTCAGTGTACCCGGCACGCGTACGGCGGTACCTAGTGACTCTACCGTCACTTCCTGAGTGCGTATGCCCACGTTCTGCTGCAGGCGCGGATCGATCTGCGTTCCGCCCCCTATGGCCTCATCTGCGTATTTGGGCAGCAACTCCATATCCATGAACGGAGATTTGCCCGGCTTGTCGAATCGCTGCTCCGGCGCCATGGGGTCGTACCAGTACAGCACCTTGCGTGCTTGATCTGCGCCGCTCGTGCCGGTGGGCGGGGTGGTATCAGAGGTTCGAGTCATCCAGGCGTAGCCGCCGGCAAAGCCGAGCGCCAGCAACCCGAGGGCCACGGCGAGCTGTGTGAGACGCGTTTTGGTCGGGCTCATGGCGTGTTCTCCTCATGGGGCAGCAGATAGGCCAGTGCCGCCCAGGCACGGCCCTGTTCGCCCAGCAGACGGGCGTTCTCCAGTTGCAATTCGATCTCATCGCGCCGCGCTTCCAGCCACGGCTGCAGGTCGGCACCGGCGCCGTAGGCGGCCAACGCCGTGCGTGCGCGATCGCGCGCCAAAGGCAGGCTCTGCGTGTTCTGACGCTCCAACTGGCCGGTTAACCCGCGCCATCGCGCTATCGCGCGTTGCACCGACTCGGCTTGGATGCGTCGGGCCTCATCGCGCTCTGCGGACACCGCCTCCAGCTCGGCCCGCCGTGCCGCGATGCCTCGTGCTTGGCGGTTCTTCTGGAACAGCGGCAGGCCCACACCCACTTCCACCATAAGCATGTCGCTGCGCGCCATGCCGTCGGGTGCGCGCTCGCGACGTCCGTAGGTGAGCTCCACACTCCAATCCGGGCGGGTTTCGGCCACGGCCGCATCCACCTGGGCCTGGGCTAAGCTCTGGCGTGCCTCCCAGCCCAGTAGTGGCGTGTGCTGGTCCAGTTTGGCCAGCAGTTGGGTGGGCTCCAATGGCAACTGCGAAAAATCCGGTGCCACACCACTGGCCAAGATCGCCTCTGGTGCAATACCCAACCAACGCGCCAGGCCGGCCTGCGCGGCGGCGTGCTCCGCATGTACCTGCTCCAGGCGATTGTCCAACTGCAGTAGGGCGGCCTGGGCGGCAAGCACGTCACTGGCCCCGGCCGTGCCACCTGCCAAGCGAGCACGCGCCGCACGCTCGGCTATGCGTGCCGGCTCGCGCAATCCTTCCAACGCATCTACGGCTTGCTGCGTACTCCACAGCTCGATCCAGGCCAGCGCGGCCGCTTGGGCCACCATCTGCTGTTCGGCCATCGACAGTGAGCGCGCTTGCGCCAGCGTCGCTTGCGCCAGCGCGTGCTCGGCACGTCGTTTCGCACGCGCAGGAAACTCCTGCATCAGACCGACTTGCTGGGTGGTCATCTCATCGGCCCGCAGGCTGAAGGCATCGGGTCCACTGACGGGCCAGTTCGCCAGCCCCACGATCAAACGTGGGTCGGGCAGCGCGCCAGCACGCGCGGCTTCTTCGGTACTGGCATCGATCTGGGATCGGCGCGCCTGCAGGGTAGGGGCATTAGCAAGCGCCCGCTGTAGGGCTTCTGTGTAGCTGATCGGGATAGCGGGCGGTGCTGCCACCACAGGACCACTGAGCGCCAGGGCAAGCGCGAATCCACACGCCATCCTGCGCCTTGCACGCAAGAAGAAAGACATCTCCATAAGACCTCCGGACAAAGGACAACGAGCGCGCTGCAACGCATGCAGCACGAGCACGGGTCAATCCAGGAGGGGGCTTAAATCAGCAGGCTACAGAAGCGCTGCAGGGGAGGCGGATCGGACACGCACACCGGAACATCCCGATAGAACTGCGCGTGTACCGGTGGCAACAGAGCCTGCACCAGCGCGAAGGCAACCAGTGCCGGCTGGTAAGGCACTTGAGGGGCCTTCGCATCGGCCGTGGCGATGTGATCGCGCTGGCAATGCTGGTCGCACAACGCCGGAGCATCGGGATCCGGCGCGGACATCTCTTCGCAACCGACCATCAGGGTCGCTTGTCCAGCTTCCACCGATTCCAGCGGACAGGCGTAGGCCACCAGCGCCAGCTGCTGCAACAGCAGCGCCCACAGTCCCAGCCATGCCAGTCGGGCACGAGGACGGGAACGCCGCCATCGCCTGAGCAGCTTCACCATGACAACTCCCGCACGCCCGAAGCCGCGCCTGCGGACACTGGGCGGATCAGGGTAGGGGACGTGCGAGCTCTCATGATGGCCAGACTAGCTCTCTTGGGGCCGACTGGCATTGATCAAGATCAAGCCGCAGCAAGGTTCCAACATAAGGCAAGCTGCACAAATAGCGGTATCCGAATGGCCTCCGCGGCCTGCCTGGCTCCGGATCTAACACCATTCGTCCTGAATAGTCGCCTTGCACTTTGAAAATTCCCCGCTCCAATCAACTCAGAGGAGAGCGGGGTAAAGGAAGCTTGCAGTCTGCCATTTACCTCGCTGCCGCCTCGGCTTCGTGGAGCTTTGCAAGCTCCTCGTATTCCGTAGCGGCTTCTTCCTTCAACTTGACCAGCTTATCGCAGTGTCTGGCCAGAGTTTGGTCCGTGGCCGTCCCACTCTTGAAGGCTTGATGATTATGGCGATACGTGTTGCGCATCGTCTTGTGCGTTTCGGCTTCTGCCAGGGCTTCGCGGGCCAGCGTGCGGTAATACGCGGCGATGGCCAGATGGTTCTCCGGCTTGTCCGCGATATCGTTCAGGAGCGTTATGACCGGTTCTTCGGTGGGCTGCTGCGCATAGACCGGAATGGCTACGGCGAACATCGCACACAACATCATGACCCAAGACGCTTTGACAGACTTCATTGAAATCTCCTGATGGGCTGGGGAGGTATGCCCGGTGCCAGCCTAGGAAAGCTCTTCTTTCATCTGAATGACCCATTCATTACATTTCTGCAATGCGCTGGTCACTTCGGAGGCGGCTGAGTGCGTCCACGAGAGGAGCGAATTCAATACGCGCATCATTGATCCAAAGGTCTTGGTTGAATGACGAGACGATTGCAGCATCGTAATGGCGGGGTCATCCCGTCGACAGCTTGCCGTACGTAGGGTGGAAGCGAACAAGCCGGCCACAGACGCGGACCGGTTTCTTTTGTGGGTGCGCCGCATCCGCCGGTTCCCGATGGGAATCGCCGCCAACTTATCGGAGGTTGTCATGAGGCATTATCGTCGGCCGTCACTGGTGATCGTTTGTTTGCTTGGTGGGATGCTCGCCGGCTCAGCGCTGGCCGATGACGACAAGCACAAGCATGGTCAGTCAGGCGCCATGGGGCAGTCGCCCGCCAGCATGAGCGCCCCAGCGGCGCCCCATCCCCCGGCGGCACATGCTCCGGGTCCGCAGTCGCCTGCTTCCCCGAATTCGCCTGCCACGCCCGACGTCATGGCTTCGCATATGGAGGAAATGGCAACGATGATGCGTGAACGGGGAAAGGCCATGGAAGCGATGGGCCGCCAGATGCAGGAAGGCAGCACGCAGATGCATCAGCAGGCCATGTCGATGAAGGCAGGAGACACGTCCACGCACAATGACATGGACATGTCCGCCGCGATGCAGCACATGGAACAGATGAAGAAGGATATGGAGAACTGCGAGCGGCAGATGCAGCAAGTCGATTCGACCATGCAGAAGATGGATTCGAGCATGGGCGGCGGCATGGCCAAGAAGAAGATGGGCCATATGTAGGAGGCGGCCGCTGTGTCGACGGAGAGCTTCATGGGGTGGAGGCGAATCGTTGCCCTGGCCGTGCTGGCGATGTCGCTGGCGTATGCTGCGGCCGGCGCTCAGACAACCGCCGATCCGCACGCTGTTCATCCACCGAACAAGACCAACAGCACGGCGGCCGCTGGAACGACAGCCGCGCAAGACAGCAGTTCGATGGGTGGCATGCCGATGGAACCCGCGCCGTCGGCTGACGCGCCGATGGGCGACGACGATCACGCTGACCAAGCCGCAAACATGGCGGCGCCGCAACCGGCTGTCGGGGGCGCATCGATGCAAGGCAGCAGCCCGATGCAGGGCATGCCGATGGGCACCCCACCCCCGGCTGACGCAGGCATGGGCGATGACGACCATGCCGCGCATCAC
Organism: Pseudoxanthomonas sp. Root630; assembly: GCF_001427585.1. Lineage (GTDB taxonomy): Bacteria > Pseudomonadota > Gammaproteobacteria > Xanthomonadales > Xanthomonadaceae > Pseudoxanthomonas_A. The sequence continues at coordinate 54,480 of NZ_LMGY01000004.1, forward strand.
CCTGACGCGGCTGGCGGCATGCCGGCTGCGGCAGGTGCGTCGATGGGCGGCTCCATGGGCGGCATGATGGACGACATGATGGACGACATGATGCGCGGCTGCCGCGGAGACGAGTGCGGTCGCGATCGGCGCCTCAACAAGCTGCTGTATCCCCAACTGATGGCTCTGCCGGACCTTCCGCCGGAGCGGCGTGCCAGCGTCGAGCAGCTCGCCCACCATCGGATGCACGAAGGCATCCAGCAGTTGGCGACCCTGTCGTCGGAGGCGTCGCATGCGGTTCAACGCAACGACTACGCCGGCTTGCAGGAGGCGTCTGATCGGATGCGCGTGGCCTGGGGCGAGTTTGACAGCGGCCTGTCGGCCTACCGCGCGCTGGCCGAAGGACAGGCGCCGCGCGGCATCGCGTTGGACTGGTTCCGTCGCGAAATGAATCTGACCGATCCCCTGACCACGGTCCCGGCGCACGGGGTCTTCGGCCTGTCGGGCTTTCACTACTTCACGATGGCGCTGCTGTCGGCTTTTGCCTTGCTGGGTGCGTGGATGTACGTCGCCCGCAACCGGCGTACGAACGCGGTGCTGGCCACGTTGCGCACGGGAGCACCGGCGTCTCCGGCGTCCTCCCCGGCACCGCGTGCCGGCGCATCGCCAGGCCCCGCGGTACAGGCACCTGCCGTTGCTTCGCCCGAAGGCGCCCCGCAGGCGCGCACGCCTGCGTCCACCACGGGCAGTTGGGTCGGCAAGCTGCGGGTCGCGCGCATCTTCCCGGAGACATCCCGGGTCAAGACGTTCCGCCTGGCACCCGTCGAGGGGACAGGTGCCCTGCCTTTCGAGTTTGAGCCCGGCCAGTTCCTCACGCTCTCCGTGCCCTCGGAAGGGAAACAGGTCAAGCGCTCTTATTCGATCGCCTCATCGCCATGCTGCCATGGCTGGTGCGACTTGACCGTCAAGCACGAAAGCGGCGGCATCGTGTCCGGATACCTCCACGAACACGTCCAGGAAGGCGATCTGCTCGATGCGTCCGGCCCGTACGGCCGCTTCACCTTCCGCGGCGTCGAGTCCGACAGCGTCGTGCTCTTGGGGGGCGGTGTCGGCATCACGCCGTTGATGAGCTCGATCCGCTACCTGACCGACCAGTGCTGGAACGGCCGGATCGACCTGGTCTACGCCTGCAAGGACCTGGAGAACGTGATCTTCCATGACGAGCTGAACCAGCTTGCCCGTCGGCATCCGAACCTGCATGTGTCCATCGTGTTGAGTGAGGAGTCATCAGAGGAGTGGACCGGCGCACGCGGGTTCATCACCGCCGAACTGCTGGGGCAGATCCCCGAGATCCGCTCGCGCCGCATCCACCTGTGCGGTCCGCCGGTGATGATGGATGCGGTGCGCAACGAGCTGGGCAAGCTGGGCATCGATCCGGCGTCGATACACTCCGAGCTGTTCCTGAGCCCGCCCAAGCCGGCGACGCCCGAACCGGGCCAAGCCGGCGACACCGCTGCGGCCGTGACATGCCGCTTCGAGCGATCCGGGAAAAAGGCGCCGCTGATCGCCGGCCAGACCGTCCTCGAGGCCGCCGAAGAAGTCGGCGTCCCGATCGAGTACGCGTGCCGGCAGGGCTACTGCGGCATCTGCAAGGTGAAACTGCTCTCGGGCGAGGTCACCATGGCGGTGGACGACAGCCTGACCCCGCTCGACCGCTCGTCGGGGATGATCCTGGCCTGCCAGGCGAAAGCGTCGGCCGACATCTCGGTGGATGCCTAGATGGGCAGGCACGATCGCATCGCCGCGACGATCATCGTGTCGATGCTGGCGGTGCTGTGGCTGGGCTTCCTGGTACACCGCGCTCCGTTCTTCGCCGGTAGCCTGTGGGGTGGCGTGTTCGGCGTCGTGGGCGCCGCGTTCTTGCTGGTGCCGCTCGTCTACACCGTGGTCAAGCGCAGCGCCACGCTACGCCGCGCATTCACCCGCGAGCACAGCTTCGCCGCATTGCTGCAGGCGCACGTGTATTTCGGCCTGATCGGCGCGCTGCTGGCCATCATCCATAGCGGGCACAAGTTCCAGAGCGTGCTCGGGATCGCGCTGACGGCGTCGATGCTGCTGAGCGTGCTCACCGGGTTCATCGGCCAGCATTACCTGCGCTACGTCGCCGAGAACATCCGCGAGAAGAAGACACAGCTCGACGGCCTGTGGCGCCTCCTGGATGGGGCGTACTGGGCCTACGCGCAGGCGCCGGCAGGCGGCGCCGGCACGGCCAAGGCCGGCGCCGAACTGCTGCCGCTGGCGTCCGGCGCCGGCGACCTGCAGTACTCAATCCAGTTTCAGGAGCGGGTGCGCAAGCTGTTCACCGGCTGGCTGTCGGCGCACATCGCGTTCTCGATCGTCTTCTATCTCCTGCTGGCGCTGCACATTTGGGCCGGCATCTACTTCGGGCTGCGCTGGTTCAGATGAGTCGAAAGGGAACGATCATCGTCGCGCTGCTCGCGGTGCTGGCGTCGGTGGCAGCACTCGCGCTGTGGAAGGCGGTGCCGCAGACGCTGCACGTCGCGACGTGGCAGAGCATGGCCTCGCCTGGCCCACTGTCCAGCGCGCATGCGTTCCTGCAGGAGGATTGCGCGGCGTGCCACACGCCGGTCAAGGGGGTGCAGGATGCGACCTGCGTTGCCTGCCATGCCAACGAAACCGCCCTCCTGCAGCGGCAGCCGACGGCGTTCCATGCCGACATCGCCGAGACGAACAACTGCGTGGCCTGCCACAAGGAACATGACGCCGGTCGCAGCCTGCGCGGCATGGACCATGCGGCGCTGACCGACATCATCGTGCGATGGCTCGATCGTGCTCCGGAGCGCCACGAGGGCGCGCTGCTGCTCGCGCACGTGAAGGCGCACAGGCCAGAGGCGCTGCCCGGCAACGTCTCGCTCGCCAGCGGCATGACCTACAAGGAGACGCTGCTGGACTGCGCGAGCTGCCACAAGACCACGGACCCTCACGTCCAGGTGTTCGGAAACGATTGCGCGACATGCCACGGCACCGGCACGTGGTCGATCGCCGGGTTCAGGCATCCCTTGCCCAGTTCCACCGAGTGCGGCCAGTGCCATCTCGCGCCGCTCAGCCACTACAAGGAGCACTTCTCGATGATGTCCAAGCCGATTGCGGGTGTCCGGAATGCGCAGCCCGAGCAATGCTACCTCTGCCACCAGACCACGTCTTGGAACGACATTCGCGGGGTGGGCATCTACGACCACCATTGACCGGACAGGCCGATGAGCGTCGACTTGCCACATGCCGCCATCGGAATCGCGGTGGCTGGATTCGAGTTGTTCGGTGTCGGCGTCATCACGCTGGGAAGCCTGTTGGCGTGTGGGCGGTTCGCCTTCCTTCACACGAAGGTCGGGATGACGGCGCGCTATCACGCCCTGCGGCAGGAGCTCGGCGGCACGATCGTCTTGGGCCTGGAGTTCCTCGTGGCCGCGGACATCATCCGCACCGTCACCATCGATCCCTCGCTCCAGGGCGTGGCGATCCTTGCGCTGATCGTGCTGATCCGCACCTTCCTGAGCGTTGCACTGCAAATCGAGATCGAACGAGGATGGTCGTGGCGGCGCCGTCGACCGGCGGCGCCCGACCACCCGGATGATCCCGGCTGAGCGAACCGGCCCACACGCTCAAGGCACAGCGTCGTGCGACGACCGCGCTGGCGAGAGCCCCTTCGCTGCTTGCAGTCGATCAATGGGACTTGAACGCTCCGCCGGGCGGCGCGTCAGGGATCGACGCCAATCGCCTGGTAGCCCGCCTTGGTCAGGGCGGCTTTCACGATCTCGCTAGGCTGCTCGGACACGACCTGCACCCGTCGGGTATGAACGTCAGCCTGAACCCGGGCATCCGAGTCGACGGACTGGATGGCGCGCGTCACACCTCGGACGCAGCCGCCGCAAGTCATGTTCTGGATGTGAAATGCGTGCATGGGGCACCTCCTGCTGATTTGTGTACGGTTAGGATGGGCCTTGCCATCGTTGGAAGGTCAAGGGTTTTCGCGGGCCATGCAGGGGTTGACCTTCCCACCGTAGGAACCCGCAGACTTGTTTACTGACCATTGCACCGGCGAGATGAACACCATGGATTCCGTTGCCCCAAGCGCCTCCCTGCGAACGAACGCTGTGCGGAAGACCGAACTCGCCATCGAGGGCATGACCTGCGCGTCCTGTGTCGGACGTGTGGAGCGCGCCTTGCGCGCCGTCCCTGGCGTGATGGCGGCGCGCGTCAATCTGGCGACGGAGCGCGCAGTCGTGGAAGGCGGCGCGGACTCCCCACTGCTGATCCAGGCCATCGACGACGCAGGGTATGCGGCACGGCCGATCGACCGGGCGGCCTTGCGCGAGGCCGATGACGCAGCCCGCAAGGAGGCCGAGCAGGCGGCACTGAAACGCGCGGTGGTCGTGTCCATTGCGCTGACCTTGCCGGTCGTCGCGCTGGAGATGGGCTCGCACCTCGTTCCCGGCCTGCATCACCTGATCGTGCGCACCATCGGCATGCAGTGGAACTGGATCATCCAGTTCGCGCTGACGACGCTGGTGATCCTCGGGCCAGGCCGGCGCTTCTATCAGCAGGGTTTCCCCGCGCTGTTGCGCCTGGCGCCGGACATGAACTCGCTGGTGGCGGTCGGCACCTTGGCCGCTTACGCCTACTCGCTGGTCGCGACCTTCACGCCCGCGCTGTTGCCCGCGCAGGCGGTCAACGTCTACTACGAGGCGGCGGCCGTCATCGTCACCCTGATTCTCATCGGCCGGTCCCTGGAAGCGCGGGCCAGAGGGCGCGCCTCCCAGGCGATCCAGCGGCTGGTCGGGTTGCAGGCGCGGACCGCGCGCGTGCGCCGTGACGGGCAGACGGCCGAGATCGCTCTCGGCGAGGTGGCGCCGGGGGATACCGTCGAAGTGCGGCCCGGCGAACGTGTACCGGTCGACGGCGAGGTGATCGAGGGCGACAGCTACGTCGATGAGTCCATGATCACGGGCGAGCCGGTGCCGGTGGCGAAGACCGCCGGCAGCGCGGTGGTCGGCGGCACGGTCAACCAGAACGGCGCGCTGGCGTTCCGCGCGACCGCAGTGGGCGAGTCCACGGTGCTCTCCCGGATCATCCGCATGGTCGAGGAAGCACAGGGCTCCAAGCTACCCATCCAGGCTCTGGTCGACCAGGTGACGTCGTGGTTCGTCCCGGCCGTGATCGGCGTGGCGCTGCTGACATTCCTGCTCTGGCTCGCCTTCGGCCCCTCACCGGCGCTGACGTTCGCGCTGGTCAACGCCGTCGCCGTGCTGATCATCGCCTGTCCCTGCGCGATGGGGCTGGCCACGCCCACCTCGATCATGGTCGGCACCGGGCGCGGCGCGGAAATGGGCGTGTTGTTCCGCAAGGGCGAGGCCTTGCAGTTGCTCAAGGATGCCAAGGTCGTCGCGCTGGACAAGACCGGTACGCTGACCGAAGGCCGGCCGGTGCTCACCGATCTGGAACTCGCCGAGGGCTTCGACCGGGCGCAGGTGCTGGCGCGGATCGCGGCCGTCGAGGCGATGTCGGAACACCCGGTCGGCCGCGCCATCGTGGAGGCCGCCCAAGCCGAAGGCCTGGTCTTGCCGGAGGTCGCCGGCTTCAGGTCCGAGACCGGGTACGGCGTCGAGGCCAAGGTGGACGGATTGGGTGTCCAGATCGGTGCCGACCGCTACATGCACCGGCTGGGGCTGGATGTGACCGCCTTCGCCGGCAACGCGCAACGGGTGGGCGACGAGGGCAAATCGCCGCTCTACGCAGCGATCGGCGGCAAGCTCGCGGCCGTCATCGCCGTGGCCGATCCGATCAAGGACACAACCCCCGACGCCATCGCCGCGCTCCACGTGTTGGGTCTCAAGGTGGCCATGATCACCGGCGACAACCGGCGCACGGCCGAGGCCATCGCCCGCCATCTGGGCATCGACGAGGTGGTCGCCGAGGTGCTGCCGGAGGGCAAGGTGGAGTCGGTGCGCAGGCTCAGGGCCTTGCATGGCCATCTGGTGTTCGTGGGCGATGGCATCAACGACGCGCCGGCCTTGGCGGAGGCCGAGGTGGGTATCGCCATCGGCACGGGCACCGATATCGCGATCGAGGCGGCCGACGTGGTGCTGATGTCGGGCAGCCTCAAGGGCGTGCCCAACGCCATCGCGCTGTCGAAGAGGACGATCCGCAACATCCGGCAGAACCTGTTCTGGGCGTTCGCCTACAACGCGGCCCTGATCCCGGTTGCCGCGGGTGTGCTGTATCCGGCGTACGGCGTCTTGCTCTCGCCGGTCTTCGCGGCAGGCGCCATGGCGTTGTCGAGCGTCTTCGTCCTCGGCAACGCACTCAGGTTACGGCGATTCCAACCGCCGACGACGGCCGCGTCGGCTGGCCAACTGCCGGCTTCGAGGGGTGCCGCCGCTTCGGCGAGTTTCGGGGCGGCGGGCTTGGGACCGAAAGGAGAATGACGTGAACATCGGTGACGCGGCGAAGGCCTCGGGTGTATCGGCCAAGATGATCCGCTACTACGAGCAGATCGGGTTGATTCCACCGGCTGGCCGCACGCACGCAGGCTACCGGGATTACACCGAAAAGGACGTCCACGTGCTGCGCTTCGTCCGGCGCGCGAGGGATCTGGGATTCTCCGTCGCCGAGATCGATGGCCTGTTGCAGCTCTGGCGCAACCGCCGCCGGCGCAGCGCCGACGTCAAGCGTATCGCCCTGGACCACATCGAGGATCTGCAACGGCGGATCGCCGACATGCAAGAGATGGCAGCGACACTCCAGCAGCTGGCGACATGCTGCTCGGGGGACGACCGTCCCGATTGCCCGATCCTGGCCGATCTCGAACAGCCGTCTGCGGCGGCGGCGAAAGAACCCAAGCGCCGACGCGGCGCGGTCGACGACCGTGGTGTCGGCAAGCGCAAGGCCCAGCGGGGGTAAGGCGCAACCGCCCAAGCATCGAGGCCTCTGGCAGGGCGAATGACCATGAAATGACGGGAATGTAATGGATGGGTCATCCCGCCGAAAGTGACCCCTCCTAGGCTGGTCACCATGACGCGAGCACCACGCCCTTGCGTTCAACCCCGACCGTTGCCTGGATCCTGTGCGGCCCATCTGGCAAGCATTCCGGCCACCGTCACGTGGCTTGTCATGCGCACGCTGACCCGCGTTCCTCACCACGCTGGCGCTTTCTCCGGCGCGCGTGGCCGGCACCCAGATCGTGGCGATGGGCCGGGCGGGCTCGATGTCAGCCGATACCGATCATAGGAGGTCATGCATGCGATCCAGACTTTCAGGCACGAACGCCGCCGAGCAGCTGCTGCTGTCTCGAAGGCAGTTCGTTCAAGGATTGGCAGCGGGTGGCGCAGTGCTGGGCCTGGGACTTTGGCCGAAGCAGAGCTGGGCGCTCCGCTCCCCTGGCCAGCTCGAAGTCCTGTCGGGCACGCAGTTCGACCTGACCATAGGCGAGACCCTGGTCAACTACACGGGCAAGACGCGGCCCGCCATCACCGTCAACGGCTCGGTGCCTGCACCGATCCTGCGCTGGCGCGAAGGCACGCGGGTGCAGCTCAGGGCCCGGAATGACCTTCCCCCCGGCTCGATCCACGGCGACGCGACGTCGATCCACTGGCACGGCATCCTGCTGCCCGCCAACATGGATGGGGTTCCCGGCTTCAGCTTCGACGGCATCAACCGCGGCGAGAGCTACCTGTACGAGTTCGATGTCCGCCAGAGCGGAACCTACTGGTACCACAGTCATTCGGGGTTCCAGGAACAGGGCGGCATGTACGGGCCGCTGATCATCGACCCCATCGATCCGCCTCCGTTCTCCTACGATCGAGACTACGTGGTCTTCCTGTCCGATTGGACCGACATGGACCCGGCGCGCCTGTTCGCCCGGCTGAAGAAGCTGTCGGAGTACGACAATTACTACCAGCGTACGGTGGGCGACTTCTTCCGCGACGTGCGCCGGGACGGCTTGAGCGCGACGCTAAGCGATCGCGAGGCATGGGGACGCATGCGCATGACGCCGACGGACCTGTCCGACGTCAACGCGCATACCTACACCTACCTGATAAACGGGACCACGTCGCTGGGCAACTGGACGGGACTTTTCCGTGCCGGTGAGAAGGTGCGCCTGCGTTTCATCAACGGTGCGGCGATGACCTACTTCGACGTCCGCATCCCGGGCCTGAAGATGACGGTCGTCGAGGTCGACGGCCAGTACGTCCACCCGCTGACGGTGGACGAGCTGCGCATCGCCACTGCCGAAACCTTCGACGTGATCGTCGAGCCTACCGGGCAGGACGCCTTCACGATCTTCGCCCAAGACTCCGCGCGCACCGGCTACGTCAGTGGCACGCTTGCGGTCCGCGAGGGCTTGCGTGCTCCGGTACCGGCGGTGGACCCGCGGCCGCTGCTGACCATGGCCGACATGGGGCATGGCGGCCACGGTGCCCATTCCGGACTGGCGGCCGCATCGGCCGATCCGCATGCCGGGCATGGCGCCGCGCCGGCGCCGGACCCCCACGCGGGCCACGGAGCGGGGGCCGTGGCCGCCGATCCGCATGCCGGGCACGGCGTTCCGGCCGCACCAGGCGCGCACTCCGCGCATGAAGGCGGCGGCATGCAGATGCAGACTCATCCGGCCAGCGAAACAGGCAATCCCCTTGTGGACATGCAGACCATGGCGCCGGAGCCGCGACTGTCCGATCCTGGGATCGGTCTGCGCGGCAACGGCCGCAAGGTGGCGACGTATGCCGACCTGAAGAGCCTGTTCGAGGACCCCGACGGTCGCGAGCCGGGGCGCACGGTGGAGCTGCACCTGACCGGCCACATGGAGCGCTTTGCCTGGTCGTTCGATGGGATCAAGTTCGCCGACGCCGAGCCGCTGCGCCTCAACTACGGCGAACGCATGCGCATCGTGCTGGTGAACGACACCATGATGTCGCATCCGATCCATCTGCATGGCCTGTGGAGCGACCTTGAGGACGAACAGGGCAACTTCCACTTGCGCAAGCACACCATCGACATGCCGCCGGGCACGAAGCGCAGCTACCGGGTGCGCGCCGACGCGCTCGGTCGCTGGGCCTACCACTGCCATCTCTTCTTCCACATGGAATCCGGGATGTTCCGGGAAGTGAGGGTCGAAGAATGACGAGCGTGAGAACATCGATGCGGTGGGCTGCGCTGGCCGCAGCATTGCTGCTCCCTCCTGTCGGCGCCCACGCGCAGCACGCCGGTCATGGCCAGCCTGTCCCGTCGAGTCCGACTGCGAACCAGCAGGAAGAGGACGCGACGGCAGCGCAGTCTCCCAATGCCGGCATGGACCACTCGCAGATGGATCATGGACAGCATGGTCGCCCACAGGTCGACCACTCGCAGATGGATCATTCGCAGCATGATCGTCCGCAGGTCGACCATTCGCAGATGGATCATTCCCGGATGGGGGTGCTCGACTCGCCACGCGAACCCATCCCCGCCGTCACGGATGCCGATCGCCTGGCGGCATTTCCGACGCTGAAGGACTACCACAAGCATGGAACCAGCCTGAACTCCTTCTGGCTCATGGATCAGCTGGAAGGGGCGAACACGGATGAAGGCAGGGAGATCGCCTGGGAGGGAATCGGCTGGGTCGGTAGCGACATCAACCGCCTCTGGCTGAGGACCAAGGGGCACGCCCTGGACGAGAACCTGCAGCGCGCGCGGGTGGAGGCGATGTACGGACGCGCGATCCATCCCTGGTGGGATGCCGTGGTGGGCGTGCGCCGGGATTTCGGTGACTTCGGTGGAGGCGGAACGCCGCGCACCTGGGCCGCGTTCGGCGTTCAGGGGCTGGCGCCCTATAAGTTCGAGGTTTCCGCAACGGGTTACGTCGCAGAAGGCGGCAAGACGGCGGCGATCGTCGAGGCCGAGTACGACATGCTGTTCACCAACCGGCTGATCGCAAGCTGGGGTGTCGAAGCCAACTGGTTCGGGCAGTCCGATCCGGCGGAAGTCATCGGGTCAGGCTTGAGCACGGTAGAAGGAGGTGTGCGATTGCGCTACGAGATCACGCGGCAGTTCGCGCCCTATATCGGGTTCGAGCGCGAATGGAGCTTCGGCGAGACGTCCGACCTGCGCAGGCTCAGCGGTCATTCCCGAACCGACAACCGCTGGGTGGTCGGCCTGCGCTTGTGGTTCTGACGTAGATGCGTTTGGGGTTGGGGAGATGGCGGGGTGGTGCCATCGTAGGAGGGCCTGGAATGCAACCCGCATCAGGCCATCGAACACGAAATCGAAGGTCATATGCGTCCACCCCGAATCTCATCGTTGCGTCGTGGCATTCAGATTGTGGTCGCTGCCCTTGGATTCGGTTTGGCATGGTGGCGCCTGCGGAAGACCACGCCATCGGTGCTGGCGGAGCGTTTGCGCGAGACGCTGGAGGGGCTGGGCACGACTTTCGTGAAGCTCGGTCAAGGCTTGAGCTTGCGTCGCGACATGCTGCCCGACGCGTACCGCGTGGTGCTGGAGGACTTGCATAACCGGGTGCCGCCGTTCTCGTCGCAGCTTGCCGAAGCTGCCATCAAAGATGCGTTCGGCCAACCGGCGGCAACGCTGTTCGCACGGTTCGATGCAATTCCCTTTGCTGCAGCGTCCGTGGCCCAGGTTCATCGAGCCCGTACGCACGACGGGCAAGAGGCCGTGGTCAAGGTTCGCCGCCCCGGTGTCGTCTCCCAGGTCAAGACCGATCTTCTGCTGCTGCGCTTGCTGGTGAGGATTTTGCTTCCTGTGTGGCCGCAGCTCAGGCGGCAACAGCCGCTGGCGCTGATCGACGAACTCGGCATGCAGTTGCTTGCAGAAATCGATCTGGATCACGAAGCGCGGAATATGCGGCGTTTGCAGTCAGCAATCGCGGGGCTGCCAGGCGTCATGATGCCCCGCGTCGTCGAGCCCTATGTCTCGCCTAACGTACTAGTTCAGGAATACAGCAGCGGCGGCGTCGTCACCGACTTCGCCGGAAGCGACCGAGGGCGCGCCATTGCCGATCAGTTGTTCAATGCCTATCTGCACCTCTTGTTCGTTCGCGGCGTGTACCACGCCGACCCACATCCAGGAAACCTGTTCGCGATGGCGGATGGGCGACTGTGCCTTCATGACTTCGGCTCGATCGGATACCTAGATCCAAAGGCGCGGCTGGCACTCGCACGCATGATCGCTGCCGTGCCCTATGCGGATGCGGACGAGGTGCTGGATTCGGCGCTTCTTCTGGGTTTCATCGTTGCACCCGTGGACCGTCGCGAGTACACGCGCGCCATCGGCGAGATTCTCGACAAACTGGAGAGCCTGCCCGTCACCGAGTGGTCGCTGGCCGAGATGGTGTGGCGGATCTCACGCCTGGGCGGAGGAGAGCGTTTCCGGCTGCCCCGGCATCTGCTGGTCCTGATCCGAACACTGTTCCTGGTCGAGAACACGATTCGCCAGCTCGATCCGGAGTTCAACCTGCTGGGAAGTTTCGAGCTCCACCGCGAAACCCTTGCCGCTTCGTTGAGCAAGGAGGCGGCCCGCAGCCGGCGGCCGGTGGCCGAGCGTGCTGCGCGCACGGCCGACAGCTTGTCGACGATCGCATCGGAACTGCTCAGGTCGGCGATGGTGGATGATGGCAGGCCGAGCCTGACCATGTACCACCGGGGGCTTGAGGCATTGCAGGCCAACATCAGCCGGACCGGCAACAGACTGTCGGTCGCGTTGATCACGCTGGGGCTTTACCTTGCTGGATCGCTCTTGATGCAGCACAGCATTGGGCCTCGCATCTGGGGCGACATGCCGTTGTTCGCGGTCGTCGCGTATTTGCTGGCCCTATTGCTGTCGCTACGCCTGGTTCTGGCGATCTCGCGCTCCGGTCACTTGTGACGACTGGCGCCTAAGCCTTCATCCGCCGATCCACTACGCAACCAAGCCGCGACCACGAATCGTCAGGCCGCGCCGAGCCTTCTCGGCATGGCGCCGAACACAAGCGCGAACCACCATTCCATCGCCTCGTCGCGATGCTTGCGCCCATCTTCGATGGCCTGGGTAACCTGCGCGATCACCGCCTGCTCCTGCGCCGCGAAGGGGTTGTCCGCGGGCAATGGCGTCCGCTCCTTCCTGATCAGGGGCGCCAGGGCCGCGACGGCGTGCATCCAAGGGCTGAAGGCCTCCGAAAGCAGGTAGCGGCTGGTGCGCATCGGATGCAGCCATTCCAGCGCCGAGGCGCTCCAGGGATTGCTCATGGCGCTCAAGACGGGACTCACGAACGTCTTGTAGAACAATTCGTTCGTCTCCGACATCCCTCGCACTTTCTCGAACGCTGCATTAGGGACATCGAACCGCAGGTCCTCGACCTGTCGCTCCTCGAAACGGACGGTGTACTGCGACCGCGCGCAATCCGAGTCGCCGGTGGGGCTGTCGATCTTCATCTCGTAGAGGCCCGGGGCCAATGCCTCGACGTCCGCCAGGGTCTCCAGGATGGCCCGATGCTCGAAGCGGGCGACCTTCGCGGAGACGAAGATCCCCAGATGACCAACATGCGGGTTGGTCAGGTAGACGATGCGCTGATCCGCCTGCTTGAGCGCGTCCGTGTCGGGATAGACCACGGGAATCCAGCCCAGTGCCTGGTGAGGCGGCGTGATGTTGTCACCGTAGGAGGCGAAGACCACCAGCGGGTTGCGGATGCGCTTCAGGTCGACGGCGCAGTGCTCGTCGATCCGCAGCTTGCCTTCCTCGAGACGGTTGCCGATGAACAGGTTCTCGACAATGGCGACGATCTCTTCGCGGCTCATGAAGTACCAGGCATTCCACCAGCGCTCGAACTGGAGGAAGCGATCACGCTCGGTATCCACATGCGCGAAGAGGTTGGCGTACTTCTCCCACACGCCTTCCGGCTTGAGATTCTCGAAGTTCTGGATGAGCCAGGCGCCGTCGAAACGACCATTGCCCAGATCCGCGAGCAGATGGGTCATCCACACGCCGCCCACGAATCCTCCGGCGAGCCGCATCGGGTTCATACCCGCGGCGCCCGCCCAGTAGGACAGCGGCGATCCGTTGAGCACGACTGGCCCGCTCAGGCCCTGGCAGTCCGCCGCGAGCAGCGTGAGTGCCCAACCCGCCTGGCAGTTGCCGTACAGCACAGGAGGCTGGCCGGGATGGCGCCTCGCCACTTCCTCCACGAAGCGCCGCAGCGCCTGCAACACGTCCGCGAGCGTCTGGCCGGGACATGGTTCAGGATAAAACGAGACGAAGTAAACGGCATGGCCGCGATGCAGCGCGATACCGACTTCGGAGTCGGTCTTGAAGCCGCCGATGCCTGGGCCATGTCCGGCACGCGGATCGACGACCACCACGGGCGGCCTGGAGGCATCCAGGCAGTCTTCGATGCAGTGGTCCCCGGCCCGCGTGATGCGAAGGAGCGCGTAGTTGGCCGGATGCTCGAAGCGCCGGGCATCGAGCAGCGTTTCGTAGTCGAAGTCCAGCAGCGGAGGCTTGCCCGCGCGCTCGTGGGCGATCATTTCGTCGGCCCGCTGGCGCAGTGTGTCCCAGAACAGCACCGCGCGCTCGAACACGTCACGCGAGTAGCCCACTGCCTGAGCGAAGTCGTACACGGCAGAACCTGCAAGCGCTTGTTCGGCGGAATGATCTGTCGACACCGACGGCACGGCTGCCACGGGTGATGCGTGAACAGCCCTTTCGCTTCTGGATCTGCCCGCAGCGCGCTTCGCTGAACGAGTCCGGGTTTCACGTGGGCGCATCTTGGCCTCCAATGGAGATACTGCCGCGACGTCTCAAGTCGCGATTTCGATGATGTCCGGGTTCCGGGACGCATATTCCATGGCATAGGCCAGTTCACCCGCGGTGTCGGCGTGCAACTGAAGCAGCGGCTGTCCGATGCCGACGTCAGCTCCCAGCATGACCTCCATGGTGACGCCGGCGGCCTTGGCCTCGGGCGCACCGGCCAACTTAGCGAGCTGGGCAATCTTGCGGTTGTTGATCTGGACGATCCTCCCAGCACGCGCCGCAGTCAGGGGCCGGATGTGCAAGGCCCTGGGCGGCTCGCGCATGCCGCCCTGCGCCTGGCAGATCCGCTGGAACTTCGTCCAGGCCTGACCGTCAGCCAAGGTGGCCAAGGCCAGCGCATAGCCTGCTCCTGGCTCTGCCGCGCCGCCGATTTCGAGCGCGGCGCCGGCGAGCACTGCGGCCCGGTGCCGCAGATCGCCGGGCGCATCGGGTTTGTTCTGAAGGACGGCGAGAATATCGTGCGCTTCGAGGGCGGGGCCGATCCCTCGGCCCACCGGCTGGCTGCCGTCGGTGCGGATGCACGTCGCGGCCAACCCGAAGTGCGCGGCGACCGCGATCAGGCGGTCGCCCAGCCGATCTGCGGCTTCCTCCGTGCGGACCTTGGCGGTCGGCCCGACCGGGATATCGAGCACGACGTGATTGGAGCCCGCCGCGATCTTCTTGGACAGCACGGAGGCGATCAATTGCCCCTCGGTGTCCACGTCCAGTTCCCGTTCCACGCGAACGAAGATGTCGTCGGCGGGACTGAGATGCACAGCACCGCCCCAGGCGATGCAGCCGCCTTCCTGATCCACGACGCGCCGCATGGTGGCCAGGTCAAGATCCACAGGCGCCAATGTTTCCATGGTGTCGGCGGTGCCCGCCGGCGACGTGATCGCGCGCGATGAGGTCTTGGGCATCACCAGGCCGTGGGCTGCCACGATGGCGACGACGATCGGCGTGGTCCGGTTGCCTGGCAGTCCGCCGATGCAGTGCTTGTCCACCACCACCGGAGCGTTCCACGTCAGGCGCTCCCCGGCATCGATCATCGCGGCGGTCAGATCGACCGTTTCCTGTTCGTCCAGCGGCAGGGCCGCACTGGCCGTCAGGAACGCGGCTAGATGCACGTCCGTGTAGCGTCCCGCCGTCACGTCCGCGACGACGGCTTGCAGCGCGGCCGCATCGAGCCGATGGCCATAGATCCGCCGTCGAACGCTGGCCAAGGAGTCCAGGGCGGGGGCATGGGAGACCTCAATGGGGGCGCCCTCGGCGACGCCCAGCCGTTCCCAGGCGGATTCGGAGAGTGCGGCTTCGCCTGGCGCAACCAGATCGCCATCGGCCTGATAGAGCACTGCCTGCACCTGTCGCCCACCGGCCGAAAGCAACACCTGCGATCGTGAGGCGAGTCCCTCGGCGCGGCACACGTGGCAATCCGTGCGCATGACCGCAATCGACTGGTGTTGGGCATAAAGCCCCAGGCGCCGAGCGCGTAGCGTCGGCGGCGAATCGGCCACCTGGGCATCACGCGCGTTCATAGTTCGAACACCTGCCCGAAGCGCGGCACCGAGACAGGCCAGCCGTTCTCCTTGTCGATGCGTACGCGCAGTGCCTCGGAGGCCTCCGGTTCGCCATGCACGACGAAGATCCGCGAAGGCGCGTGCCGAAAACCGGAGAGCCAGCGCATCAGCTCGTTGGCATCGGCGTGCGCGGACAATTCCGGCAGGTTGGCGACCTGCGCATTGACCGGCACCCATTGACCGTGAATCCTGATTTCGCGTGTGCCTTGCAGCATCGCCTGGCCGCGCGTTCCTGCGGCCTGGTAGCCGGAGAACAGGATCGTGTTCTCGCGCTTGGGCGCGAACGCCGCGAGGTGGTGCAGCACGCGGCCGCCGGTCGCCATGCCGCTGGCCGAGATGACGACCTTGGGGAATCGGCTGGCGGTGATCTGCTTGGATTCCTCGACCTCGCGGGTATACGTGGCGATCCCGCAGGCGGCATGACAGATCTCGGCGGGCAGGCGGTGGTCGGCGAGGTGATCGCAGAGCAGCTCGCTGGCGTTGATCGCCATCGGACTGTCCAGATAGATGGGCACCGAACCCAGGCGCCCGGCCTGGCGCAGCTTCCAGAGGTAATAGAGCAGCAATTGTGCGCGGCCCACCGCGAACGCGGGAATGACAACCGTGCCGCCGCGGCCGACCGTTGTCTCGATGACGGCCCCGAGTGCTTCGGCGGCATCGCTCGGGGCATGGGTCCGGTTGCCGTAGGTGGACTCGATCACCACATAATCGGCTTCGGTCACGGGCTGCGGATCGAACAGCATCGGGTCGTCGTAGCGGCCGAGGTCACCCGAGAACACGATGCGCTTGCCGCCCCAGTCGATCTCCGCCGTAGCGGCACCCAGGATATGCCCGGCGTAGCGGAACGTCAGCGTCGCACCGTCGGGAAGCGGGGCCGGCTTGCCGAACGGCACATTGGAGAACTGCTTGAGCGCGCGCTCGGCATCCTGCACGGTATACAGCGGCAGGGCGGGCTTGTGCTTGCTGAAACCCTTGCGATTGGCGTACTCGGCATCCTTTTCCTGCAGATGGCCGCTGTCCTTGAGGATCAATTCGGCCACGTCGCGGGTTGCGGCGGTGGCGTAGATGCGTCCGCGAAAGCCATCGCGCACGAGTCTTGGCAGATAACCGGAGTGGTCGAGATGCGCATGCGTCAACACCACCGCGTCGAGTTCCTTCGGCGCGATCGGCAACGGCTCCCAGTTCAGCTCGCGCAGATTCTTGAGGCCTTGGAACAGGCCACAGTCGACCAGGATGTGTTTCCCGTTGTGGCTCAGCAGGTGCTTGGAGCCGGTGACGGTGCCAGCACCGCCGAACGAGGTGAGCTTCAAGAGAGGAATCCTCAGAGTGTGGAAGTCGCGGTGAAGGAGTCGGCACCCGTCGTCGGGTCGATGTCATCGAGAGGTTCGGGTGGACGGCGATGGCGCACGAGGCTGGTCGCTGCCTCCGTGTCGGTGGCAAGGGCCTGTGCGATCAGCGGGGCCAGTGCAATCGCATTGCTCTGATGACGCACGGCATCGGTGGAGACGATGCGGCTGCATAGCTGCGCGAGTTGTGGATAGGCATCCTCGGCGAAGATGGCATGCACCACAGCGACCACGGGCAGCGCGAAGCCTTGCTGAGGCAGCTGCCGCGCGGCCTCGATCAGCGTGCGTCCGGAGGACGCAATGTCATCGACCAGCACGGGCTGGCGATCGCGCCAGGCGGACAGGTCGGACAATGCGACCTCGACATTGCGGTCGCCGTGGCGGATCTTGCGCAGGACTGCATGGGGTGCGCCGATGCGCTGGGCGATGGCCGCCACCCACTGCTCACTTTCCTCGTCCGGACCGATCACCAACGGCCTTTCCACCTCGCCGGTGATCCAGTCGGCCAGCAGCGGAGCGGCATGAAGGGTGTCGGCGGGCACGGTGTAGAGCGCCGACAGCGCCGGGTAACGGTGCAGATGGGGATCGACCGTTACCAGGCGGTCGAAGCTCGACGACACGAGACGGGCAAAGCTCCGGGAGGTGATCGCTTCTCCGGGGTGGAAGCGGCGATCCTGCCGCATGTAGGCCAGGTAAGGTGCGACCAGGATCACGTCGCGGGCACCGAGGTCGCGGGCGGCGTCGGCGGCGAAGACAAGCGACAGGAAGCCGGGATCGGGCTGGGCCAGGGTCTGCACGAGGACGACCGACTTGTCCGCCACCTCCGCGGCGATGCGCACGTAGCTTTCGCCGTCGGGGAATCGCCGGGTTTCCAGCTCTCCCAGCTCCCACCTTCCAGCGACCGCCAACTGGCGGGCGAATGCTTCGTTGCCGGGAAGGGGAAGGATCACTCGGCTGGAGGAATCTGTCGTAGTCATGTTTGTCGCCTGTAGAAACGGAGAAGCTGGGCATTGATGGCGACGATCACCGTGCTGGCCGACATGAAGACGGCGGCGATGGCAGGCGTCATCAGGAAGCCCGTACCGAAGGTGATGCCCGCCGCCATGGGCACCGCAATCGTGTTGTAGCCGGTCGCCCAGATCAGGTTCTGCACCATCTTGCGGTAAGTGGCGCGAGACAGGCCAAGGATGGCGCCGACATCGCGCGGATCGCTGCGCACGAGCACGACGTCGGCCGACTCCACGGCGACGTCGGTGCCCGCGCCGATGGCCACGCCCAGGTCGGCCTGGACCAGCGCCGGGGCGTCGTTTACGCCATCGCCCACCATGGCGACCGATAGCCCGCGGGCCTGAAGCTCCTGGATCTTCTGCGACTTCTGATCCGGGAGCACCTCGGCGAAGTACTCCGAGATCCCAAGTTCCTTGGACACCGATTCGGCCACGCCTCGGGCATCACCTGTCAGCATCACCGAGCGAATCCCCAGCCGGGTCAATTCGGCGATGGCATCCCGGGATTCGGACCGAACGATATCGGCAAGCGCGAACAGTGCGCGCGGCTGACCATCGCGTTCGAGTACGACGACGGTCTTGCCTGCCGATTCGAGCTGTCCCAGTCGCTCGTGGGTAATGGCGTTGCCCTGGCGGGCCAGATGACCTGGGCTGACGATGCGCACGCGCTCGTCGCCCACGTTGGCTACGATGCCTTCGCCGGTGATGTTGCGCACGTCGCTGGCCTTGGGGATGGCGATGTCGCGGCGCTTTGCCTCGGCCACGATGCCATGGGCGATGGGATGTTCCGACTGGCTCTCGGCCGCCGCGGCGAAGGCCAACTCCTGGCGCTCATCGCCCTCCTGCAGCATCACGATGTCGCTGACCCCGAATCGTCCCTCGGTCAGCGTGCCCGTCTTGTCGAACACGACCGCATCCAGTCGGCGCGCTCGCTCAAACGCCGCCCTGTCACGGATCAGCAGGCCGTTGCTCGCGCTCAGCGACGTGCTGACCGCGACCACCAGGGGCACAGCCAGTCCGAGCGCGTGCGGGCAGGCGACGACCATGACGGTGACCATGCGCTCGATGGCGAAGTTGAGCGGCGCGTCGAGCACCAGCCACCAGACCAGCAGCGTGCCGACGCCCACGGCCAAGGCGATGTAGGTCAGCCAGGCGGCAGCGCGGTTGGCGATGTCCTGCGTGCGCGAGCGGGTCTGCTGCGCCTTCTTGACCAGGTCGATCACCTGCGACAGATACGTGGCATCGCCAGTTGCGGTGACGCGTATGATGACGGCGTTCGCGCCGTTGATGGCCCCGCCGATCGCGGTGGCACCGACTCCTTTGGCGACCGGGCGGGATTCGCCGGTGAGCATGGCTTCGTTGAAGTCCGAGGAGCCCTCGGTGATCTCCCCGTCCACCGGCACCTTGGCGCCGGGACGGACGATCACGCGGTCGCCTGGCTGTAACGCACTGATCGGCACGTCGTGCAGGCTGCCATCGGCATCGATGCGGGTGGCACTGTCGGGCAACAGCTTGACCAGTTCCTCCAGGGCACGCGACGCCCCCATGACCGAGCGCATCTCGACCCAGTGGCCCAGCAGCATGATCGCGATCAGCGTCACCAGTTCCCAGTAGAACTCCTGCCCGGGAAAGCCGAAGGTCACTGCCACCGAGAAGATGTAGGCGGCCGAAATGGCCAACGCGATCAGCGTCATCATCCCGGGCTGACGCTTGCGCAGTTCGGAGACGACGCCGACCAGGAAGGGCCAGCCGCCGTAGAGATAGGCGACGGTCGACAGGGCGAACAGGAGGTAACGATCGCCTGTGAATGCCAACGCCTCGCCCAGGCCGAGCGCGTGCTGGATCATGGGCGACAGCGCGAGGACAAACGGGGTCAGCAGCAGCGTGACCCAGAAGCGTCTGCGGAAGTCGGCGACCATGGCGCCATGGTCATGGCCGGCATGGCCTGCGTGACTCGAACCGGCGGCGCTTACGACGGCGCCGGTGCCGGGTGGAGACGCATGGACGTGTGCGCCGTGATCGTGCGGGTGGTGTGCGTGCGGGTCATGGTGACTCATTCGATCTGGCCTTCTTTATTGTTGAACAAGCGCCCAAGCCGCGGCACGAATGCAGGCACGTCGCTCGCGTAGCGTCGATACTGATCCCCGAACGTCGCTTCGACCTCGCGCTCCTCCCGCTTGGCGAGCCGCCAGTACATGACCAGCAGAATCGGCAGCATCACGCCCGTCACGAGTGTGGGCCATTGCAGGAAGAATCCGATCAGCACCAGGATGAAGCCCACGTACTGCGGATGCCGCACATGGGCGTACGGCCCGGTGGTGGCAAGCGATCCGGCGCGTTGAGCCTCGTGCAACACCCGCCAGCCCGCGGCGATCAGCCAGAACCCGCTGCCGATCAGCACGTAACTGGCCAGGTGGAACGGATTGAGATGAGGATCTCCCGACCAACCGAAGAGTGCGGGCCAGATGTGGCCGGCGTCGTGGGACAGCGGGTCCAGTCCCGGGAAACGATTGCCCACCCAACCCGCCAACAGGTAGAGCGTCAGCGGAAAGCCGTACATTTCCACGAACAGGGCGACGATGAAGGCGGAAAACGCGCCCAGCGAGCGCCAGTCGCGCGCCGTCGTCGGCTTGAAGAAGCTCAGGGCGAACAGAATGAAGATGCCGGCGTTCACCAGCGCCAGAAACCAGAGGCCGTAGGCGGGCGGGTTACCGGTCATCGCGGTCGCCCTCCTCCCGATGCGTCTGGTGGCCACCGTGACCGCCGTGACCGCGGTGCAGGAAGAAGTGCATGCCGATGCAGATCACCAGGGGCAGCAAGAGGGGGAGCGCACCGAGTACGTGCGCCCGATGCTCCAGCCACAGGAAGAGTCCCGCGATAGAGAGAAAGACGCACACGGTCAGGACGGCGGGGCTGCGCCAACCGCCTCGCTTCCGATCAGGAATTTCGCTCATCTCGATGCTCCAGGGCGCCAGTTAAGAATGGACGGGACAATTGGCGACGATGCCTCCTGAGCGTAGAAAGGCGTCGCTGTCGGGTCAGTTACGCGTTGATTACATTCATGTAATCACCACGTCATCGTTGTGGCAGATGGCGTCTTGCAGTGTCAGTAGCAGCCTGGCTTGCCGACCTGGTCGGGTCGGCGCTCGAAGCGGTCGTGGAGATTGGACGCGATGAAGCAGCACATTGTCGATCGGAGGGACGCGCTGAGCGGCATCCTGCTCCTGGTGCTCGGCCTCCTCACCATGGGGACTGCGGTGTTCTTCCTAGTGTTGCGCCCCGCGCTTCTGCCCGAGGATATCCGGCACACCGGTATCGACCCAGGCACGTTGCCCCCGGCGTTCCTGGAATGGCTCGGCACCGTGTTCCGCACCTGGGGTGGTTTCATTGCCGGATTTGGCGTCCTGCTGCTGGGGATTGGAGGCTTCCTGCTCTCCGGCCGGGCGCGATGCCTGTACTGGGCCACGGCCATCGGTGCCGTCGTCGCGTTTGGGCGCTTCCTGTTCAGCAACATCCTCCTGGATTCGGATTTCCTCTGGTTCATTTCGGCCCTGTTCGCGCTGGCCGCCGCAGCCGCGATCAGCCTGCTGCTGAGGCGCGGACGCTGACACGATCGTTTGGCATTCACTCGTTCAACGCCGCTCCGGCCCAAATGGTGACGAAATGATTACTGATATGTAATCTTTGCGTCATCCTTATGGCAGCTTCGCCTCGGTAGATTCCAGTGACCCATCATGATCCATCCGTCGTGGCGGGAGCCGGAAGCACGAACGAGTGCGGGCATAGGGCTGACATGAAACTTCTGGTTGTCGAAGACGAGCACAAGACGGCGGACTACGTCCGTCAAGGGCTGATGGAGGCCGGGTTCGTCGTCGACTTGGCGCGCGATGGGCCCGACGGCCTGCACATGGCCACGACCGAGCATTACGACCTGATCGTGCTCGACGTCATGTTGCCGGGCATGGATGGGCGGAAAATCCTGCAAACCATCCGGGCGGCAGGCAACCAGGTGCCGGTGCTGTTCCTGACCGCTCGCAGCAGCGTCGACGATCGCGTCCAGGGATTGGAGTTGGGCGCCGACGACTACTTGGTCAAGCCGTTCGTGTTCTCGGAACTGCTCGCGCGCGTCCGGACGTTGTTGCGCAGAGGGGGTTCGCCTATTCCGCACGATCGCATCCAGATTGCGGATCTGGAGTTGGATCTGGCGCGCCGTCGTGCCACGAGGGCCGGGCAGCGTATCAACCTGACCAGCAAGGAGTTCGCCTTGCTCGAACTGCTGGCGCGTCGCCAAGGCGAGGTGCTGCCGCGTTCGCTGATCGCCTCGCAGGTCTGGGACATGAATTTCGACAGCGACACCAACGTCATCGACGTCGCGATCCGGCGGCTGCGCGCCAAGATCGACGACAGCTTCGAGCCCAAGCTCATCCAGACCGTACGTGGCATGGGCTACACGTTGGACCTGCCGGATGCCTGACCGGTTTGCCTTTCTGCGGCGTCCGGCTTCGCTCTCCGCACGGGTCACCGGCCTCGTCGGCATCGCGATGATGGTGGTGCTCCTGCTGTTCAGCTGGGTCAGCGTGGGATCCCTCGACCGGCATTTCGCCGAAATGGATGAGGAAGAGTTGGGCGTGATCGCCAGTTCGGTCATCCGGGCACTGGGCGAGGTGCAGGACGGAAGCGATACGCAGGCCTTGCGCCGTGCGGTTCGGGGGCATCACGGGGTCTACTACTATGTCGCTGATGCCGGCGGAAAGACGCTGTACGCGCCGAAGGACGGTCCGGACCTGGCGAGCTTCGCCCGGCGCACACCTCCCGTCCCTCTGGCGGACAGGCAAAGCATGACGATATGGGAAGAGAACGGGAAGTCCTATCGAGGTGGCGTCATCCAGGTCGGGGGCGACACCAGTCTGAGCGGTACCTACACGATCGCCGTGGCGATGAACATCGGCGGCCATCTCGAATTCATCCGGAGCTTCAAGCGCATCCAGTGGTGGACCATCTGCGTGGTCATGTGCATCGCGATCCTTGTCGCCTGGTTCGCGGTTCGCTGGGGGCACATTCCGATCCACAGGGCGAACGAGAAGATTCGCGCGATCACCTCGTCCAAGCTGTATCTGCGATTGGATCCCAAGGCTGTACCGGTCGAGCTGGAAGAAACCATCGCGTCCTTCAACGACATGCTCGGGCGCATCGAGGATGGGTTCGAGCAACTGGCGAACTTCTCGGCCGACATCGCCCACGAGTTGCGCACGCCGGTCACGAACCTGACCACGCAGACGGAAGTGGCGCTCGGTCAGGCCCGCTCGGCCGACGAGTATCGGGAGATTCTCTATTCCAACCTGGAAGAGTTCGGGCGCCTGAACCGCATGATCAACGACATGCTGTTCCTGGCTCAGACCGAGAACGATCCGGGCAATCTGAATCTGGAGAGCGTGGTCCTTGAGGACGCCGTCCGGGGGCTGTTCGAGTACTTCGAGGCCTTGGTGGAAGAGCGAGGCGTGAAGCTCGAACTTCGCGGCCGCACGACACCGATCCGCGGTGATCGGGAAATGCTTCGCCGGGCGCTCAGCAATCTGATCTCCAATGCGATCCGGTACACGCCCAGTGGCGAAACCATCACCGTGAGGTTCTCGCAGAACGATCGGGACGTCATCATCAGCGTGGAGAATCCCGGCGAGAAGATTCCACCCGAGGAGCTCTCGCGCATCTTCAACCGCTTCTACCGGGTGGGGCACGCCGCCCACCGAAAGGGCGAAGGCGCCGGGCTGGGACTGGCCATCGTCAAATCCATCGTCGAGGCGCATGGCGGGTCGGTCAGCGCGCTGTCCGACGAGAAGCTGACCAAGTTCTACATCCTCTTGCCGTTGACCGAGAGCTGAAAACACGTTCTTCATCGCCGCGCGCAGGCGGGTGATGGGGCATCGAGAGCTGCGGACTTCTGCCGTGCCGCGAGGTTCAGGGACGGGGACAATCGGGGGAGCCAGCGCCGCGCTGGGGCCAGAGCCGTGAAAGGCTGAGCGTCAGCATGAGCGAAGCCGCGGCCAGCCCCCAGGCAACGACAAACTGCCCATCCGTGCTGATGGCGGCGACGGCGATCGGCGCCAGAATCGGCCCGATGCTGGTCGCCGATTGCTGCGGACCGAGCCTCGATGCAGAAGGCGTGCCTTCACCGCCGATCCACAGGCTGGCGACCAGCCTGCCATCGCAACGAGAACCGCCAGAGTGATCGGGCTCCTTGCCAGCGGAAACAGGAGCATAGGCGTGCCGAACAGCATCAGCATCAGGAAGGCGAGCATCGCCGGTCGCGCAATCAGCCAGGGAAGATAGATGTGGAAGAGCTGAGCGGCGAGCATCGCAAAGCCGCACAGGGCGAGGGTGAATCTACGTATCTCTCCACGCATCGTGGCGGCGTCAGTGGGTTCTGAACAATTTCCTTGATATGGGATTGCTAACATAAGCGCAAACAGGAAGCGCGGCTCCATCAGTCCTGACGCTCCCGTTGCGCGCAGATCTCGCGCGAAGGTGCGCTGTCCGGACAAGTTTTAAGGGACTTACATACCCAGGAGCTTTCGCCGGGTACCGCAAAGATCTGTCTGATGTCCATGGGGGTCGTGCGGCCATCTTTTGCTACGAGCTCATGAAAAGCTTCTTGAACTTTGGAGAGTTGGGCCATCGGCAAAGTGATTTCGCCCGATCTGACCGGATCGCACCAGTACGCCGTGTTGGTCAACGCAACATGCTGGCGGCAAACCATTGGACGGTCCTCGTAGATCGAGCATTGTTCCTGGATGAGGAAGGGGCAGGGCGAACCATGGAAGTCGGCACTAGGAAGCGACTTCGGCAATCGAGAATGCGAGGATCGCTTCTCAATAAGCTCGGCCTCAACGGGATAAAGGTGCACCGGGTAGTGGCAACATGCCGAGCACCCCGCACTGCATGCGACATACGGAGCCATCGCAGCGGACAGGATCTCCATTTCCCTGTGCAAGGCGCGCAGCTTTTTTAGGGTATCCGGAATCTGGTGTGGGTTCTGGCTCCTTGGGTCTTTGTAGCTATCACTTTCAAAGAATGGATTTTGGTGTTGGACGGCTGAGCGGATGTGCTAGAGTAAAAGTCGGATTTCAGTGTGGGTTCGCCCAAGGTGCTGAGTGACGGACTTTCTCCAGCTGCGAAGCCTGAAGACGCTTGAAATCCTGACCAGCGAGGACAGTTATGTCGTCAAGGCCGAAGGCGTCAATCAGTGGGTGACCTGCCCGCTGTGCAAGACCGGACGCCTGCATGGTCACGGCTCACAGGAACAGTCGTTTCAGGACACACCGACGCACGGCAAACCCGTCGTGATCTTCATCCAGCGCCGTCGCTATCGCTGTACAAGCTGCACCAAGACCTTGTTTGAGCCTGTGGCGGACCTTGATGGAAAACGCCAAGCCACGGCGCGTCTGGTGCGTTATATCCGCGACCAGTCCTTCTCCAAGACCTTTGCGGCCCTTGCCCGGGAAGTAGCCGTGGACGAAAAGACGGTCCGCCACGTCTTCGACGATTTCATCGAGGAGGTCGAGGCCAAGACCCAGTTCCGGACGCCGCGGGTGCTGGGTATCGACGAGCTCAAGATCATCGGCCAGTACCGGGCCATGATCACCAACGTCGAGCGCAAGACCGTGTTCGATATCCGCCCCAGCCGGGCCAAAGCCGAGTTGATGCCCTATTTCCGCGACCTGCGGGACAAGGACTCGGTCGAGTGGGTGGCGATGGACATGTACCACGTTTATCGGCAGGTGGTGCGCGCCACGCTGCCACAGGCCCGGATCGTGGTCGATCGATTCCATATCCAGCGCATGGCGAACGACGCGCTGGAGAAGCTGCGCAAGCGCATTCGCAAGGATTTGTCCACCCGGCAGCGCCTCAAACTCAAGGACGAGCGGTTCCTGCTGCTCAAGCGGCAGCACGACCTGACAGGGAGAGATATGGACCGGATGCGGGAATGGTTCCAACAGTTCCCGCTCCTAAGCGAAGCCCACGCGCTCAAGGAAGGATTTCTGTCGATCTGGGATCAGAAGACCCGCCCAGCAGCAGAAGCCGCCTGCGCGAAGTGGCAGGCCAATATTCCGACCGAATTGGCGGCCACGTTCAAGGACCTGACCACCGCCGTGCACAACTGGCACGACGAAATCTTCGCCTACTTCGAGCAGCCGATTACCAATGCCTATACTGAGTCAGTCAACCGAGTGGCCAAAGACATGAACCGCATGGGCAGGGGTTACAGCTTCGAGGTGCTTCGGGCGCGCATACTCTACGACAAGAAGGCGCGCAAGGATGGCTCGGTTATCGAAACCGTGTTGGTCGATGACGACGACCCAATGACCACGGACTTCGTGTTCCAGCGGATGACCACGGCGGCAACGCGCAAGAAGAAGATCACGCGCGTGGTCGAGTACGGCCCCTATCTCCCGACGCTGGCGCGGCTACTCGAAGAGGGGTATTTCGAATAGTCCTCAGCCCATTGTGCAAGAGGCGGCGCTTCAGCCTGAATTTGTGATTCAGCCGATGAAGCATAGGTAAGAGGCCCAGCCACTACCCCGCGCAACAGGACAGTTGCTTTACGTCCTTGGTGAAGGTTTGTGCCGCGAGTTTCAGCCCCTCGACCATCGTCAGGTAGGGGAATAACTGGTCGGCCAACTCTCGCACCGTCATGCGGTTGCGAATCGCCAGTACTGCGGTTTGGATCAGCTCGCCTGCTTCCGGGGCTACCGCTTGCACGCCGATCAGTCGTCCCGAACCGGCCTCCGAAACCAGCTTGATGAAACCGCGCGTGTCGAAGTTGACCAGCGCCCGGGGCACGTTGTCGAGCGTCAGCGTGCGGCTGTCGGTCTCGATACCGTCGTGGTGCGCTTCGGCTTCGCTGTAGCCCACGGTGGCGACCTGCGGGTCGGTGAACACCACCGCCGGCATCGCCGTCAGATCCAGCGTCGCGTTGCCACCCGTCATGTTGATTGCAGCGCGGGTGCCGGCCGCCGCCGCGACGTAGACGAACTGCGGCTGGTCAGTGCAGTCGCCGGCGGCATAGATGTGCGGCACGGTAGTGCGCATCGCGTGGTCGATGGTGATGGCGCCTTGCGCATTGACCACCACACCGGCCGCGTCGAGGTTGAGCGTGCGGGTGTTTGGGGTGCGGCCGGTGGCGAACAACAGCCGGTCGGCATGCAGTTCGCCGCGTTCGGTGGTGAGCACGAATTCCCCATCCTCATAGGCGACCTGGCTGGCCTGGGTGTGGTCCAGCACTTCGATGCCTTCGGCGCGGAACACGGCCGTGATGGCCTCGCCAATGGCGGGGTCTTCGCGAAAGAACAGTGTGCTGCGCGCCAGCATGGTCACCTTGCTGCCCAGCCGGGCAAAGGCCTGCGCGAGTTCGACGGCCACCACCGACGAGCCGATCACGGCCAGCCGATCGGGGATCGTGTCGCTGGCCAGCGCTTCGGTCGACGTCCAGAAGGGCGTGTCTTTCAAGCCCGGGATCGGTGGAATCGCCGGACTGGCCCCGGTGGCGATGAGGCAGCGGTCGAAACTCACCTCGCGCATCCCGTCGTCAGCGGTTGCCACGGTCAGCGTGTGCGCATCCTTGAATCGGGCATCGCCGCGCAGCACGGTGATGGTCGGGGTGCTCGTCAGGATGCCTTCGTACTTGGCGTGGCGCAGTTCATCGACGCGCCCCTGCTGCTGAGCCAGCAAGCGCTTACGCAGAATCTTCGGCGAGGCGGCGGCAATGCCGTCATCGAACGGACTCTCGCGACGCAGATGCGCAATGTGGGCAGCGCGGATCATGATCTTGGACGGCACACATCCGACGTTGACGCAGGTGCCGCCGAGAGTGCTGCGCTCGATCAGCGTCACACGCGCCCCTTGCTCGACGGCCTTCAACGCCGCCGCCATCGCCGCGCCGCCGCTGCCGATCACGGCCACGTGCAGTGCAGCCTCATCGTCCTCGCGCTTTGGTTCGCCGCCCAGCCGCTCTTGTGCATTGTTCAGCAGGTCGCTGGGTTGCCCCGGCGCATCGGCAAGCTGCGCTCGGTAACCGAGTGCGGATACCGCCGCGACCAGCGAGGTCACGTCCGCGGCGGTACCTACGCTGGCCTCAATCTCGGCCCGGCGCTGTGGGTAGGACACTGAGGCCGAACGCACGCCGGGCACCTTTTCCAAGGTCTGCTTGACGTGCTCGGCGCACGACCCGCAGGTCATGCCATCGATGTGCAGCGTGATCGCCTCGGTCATGAGCGTGTGCTCACTTCTTGACGGTAGACGGGTAGCCGGCGTTCTCGGTGGCTTTGGTCAACGCGGCCGGAGTGGTCTTGGTATCGTCGTAGGTTACCACCGCCTCCTTGGGCTCCCAGGTCACCTTGGCCTCGATGACGCCTTCGACCTTGGTCAGCGCCTTCTTGACCGTGATCGGACAGGTGGCGCAGGTCATGCTCGGCACCGACAGCGTGACGGTTTTGGTGGCGGCCCAGGCGGGAGCGCTGAGGGCAACGGTCAGAGCGAGCAATGCGACGAGTTTCTTCATGGCAATCTCCTTTCAGTAGAACAGGGGCATGAGGTAGGGGAACACGAGCGCGATCAGCACCAGGGCGGTGACGATCCAGAAGATCACCTTGTAGGCCGTCCGCACCTGGGGCACGGCGCATGCGTCGTCCGGCGCGCAGGCGCGAGCCGGCCGGAAGATGCGACGCCACGCGAAGAACAGCGCCACGAGCGCCACGCCAATGAAGATCGGCCGGTACGGTTCCAGCGCGGTCAAGTTGCCGATCCAGGCGCCGGAGAAACCCAGCGTGATCAGCACCAGCGGACCGAGGCAGCAGGTCGAGGCGAGGATGGCGGCGAGGCCACCGGCGGCCAGTGCACCGCGGCCGTTGCTGGGGTCTGCCATGTGAGGGATCTCCTTCCGAGACGTTGCGTGATGCGCTAAGGTTACTTCCGTAGTCAAGTACGGAGTCAAGCGCGATGGTGAACGATCCGCAAACACTGACCATCGGGGCTTTCGCCAAGACCGCTGGGGTCAACGTGGAGACCATCCGGTTCTATCAGCGCAAGGGGTTATTGCCAGAACCAGGTCGGCCCGTCGGCAGTATTCGCCGCTACGGATCGGCGGACGTGGCGCGGGTGCGTTTCGTGAAATCCGCCCAGCGGCTGGGGTTCAACCTGGACGAAGTCGGCCAACTCCTACAGCTTGAGGACGGCACTCACTGCAGCGAAGCCGCCGAGCTGGCTGCGCTCCAGCTCACCGACGTGCGCACCAAGATGGCGGACCTGACGCGAATCGAAGCGGTGCTGTCACGGTTGGTCAACGAGTGCCATGCGCAGCGAGGCACTGTGTCGTGCCCGCTGATCGATTCTCTGCACGGGAGCTAGGCGCGTGGCTTAACCCGGTTTTCCGTTCCACTGCGCCTCAAACCCCAGTTCGAGCCGGGGGCAAGGTGACCTGCCACTGATTGTTTCCTTGCACCGACATGCGCCAGACAAAGCCCACACTGAAGGCTAAAAGCGCGTAAGCCTTGCGATACCAGAAACCTACCGAACGAGAGCTGTCAGACAAGAAGGGCTAGTGCGGTCTTCCCACACTAAAATCCACCCCTTTTTTATCGGGCTTCCAGGCAAGGCGGCCAGCCGACTGGCCAAGCTGGCTTCTCTGTCTTGGATTTCCATCGGAATGCCAGTAAGCATTCGATCGAAATTCGCCTGGGCATTCTTCTTGGCCTGAGCAGGATCGCGCTCTGAGTCATCCGTTTGCTGCGTCATCGGTGCTCCTCAAGCGTGCCCGGTTCATCCTCAAAACCTACCAAGCCTGCGCCCATCATGCTCGCGGAACTGAAGGCTATCAGGGCTGGAGCGTCCGGCGCGGGCTAGCCGCAACGTGAGCAAGACACCGATCAAGGGCGGAGCCATTCAAACACCAGACTCACCAAGCCGGCCACGCCGCGGTTTTACATAAGCGACGTTATGCGAAGTAAGTTATTGATTATATTAGTTTAAGTTGGAATTCGCAAGATCCGTAACTGCGCCGTGCGCTGGCTGGCCACAGACGCGATAAGCTAAGCATTCCTTAGTTTTAGTCATTCTTGATGCCATGACGATGCCATCTGAGCGCACCCGCAATGTGCTGCAGGCAGGCGCGTTCCTCAGGCAGCTAGCCGCCAGCCAAGCCGTGCCCAAAGAGGTGCGGCAAGAGGCATACCGACTGCTGCGGCACTATCCAACGGTCAGCGACATTGAGGCGATTGCTGAGCACGAAGAGCGGCTGCGAGCGCTGACCCAGTCGGCCTTCGTACGACCCTACTTGAGCACCGAGATCGAGGCGGACTGGTTCTCCGGATACCCGCTTGGCCCTCATCGCATCTGACCATGAAGCAACCGAGCAGGCCGCGTGGAAGAGGGACTACGTCTGCGGAGGCAGCGCTGGAGGCTTCCTTTGAACGGGCCCGCGACAGCGCAGCCGAGGAACGCGCATTCTTCAAGCGACTGATGGATGCGATCGTGTACGTGCATGCGCCCGTCTCGGACGACGCGCGGACACTGCGGCTAGTCCAGTTCCGCCATCCTGACGGTTTCGACGCGATCCCTTTCTTTACCTCGCTCGACAAGGCGCAGGCGGCCAGCTCGGCTGCTGTCAGAATTCTGGGAGTTTCAGGCCGTGAGCTGCTAACCGGTACTCGCGGCGCGACGTTGATGCTCAATCCCAACGACGGCGGCGTTGTCCTGTACCCGGAAGAGGTTGCGACATTGTTGGATACGGGCTTTCTGGCCAGGGTAGAACGGCTGTCGCCGGCTGAGTTCGCGGTAAGACCTGCCCCGGCGGCACCGGCTTGGCTCGCTCCGGCCATCAGCGCCAGCCTTGAGCACGCCGACTTCGTCTCGTCGGCTTATCTCCTGGAAACTCACTCGTCAGGAGGCGTCGAACAGCCTCCCGGTCTGTTGATCTGGCTGGTGGTCGACCTGGCTTTCGCCGAGCGGGCCGCTCGTCTGGTGACCACCGCCATACAGCCCTTATGCTCAAATTTGGACGTCATCATCGACTTGGCGGTCCACGACGTATCGCAGCCTTTGCCGGCGGGCCTGGATGATCCCCAGATCCTGCCCATATTCACGAGAATCAAGTCAACTTGAGCGCAGCTCATCGGCCTATGAGCCCTGAAGACAAGCTACTAGCACTCCTTCCGGAATTGACCGAGGAAGAGAAAGATCGGCGAACGCGCAAGGGTATGGCCGACGTCGACGCTGGACGTACGATCCCGCACGAGGAACTGCTGCAATGGATCAGGCGACGGTCGGAGCCTTCTTGAGTGTTTTCGTTGGGTCAGGAGCGTGGAAACTCTTGAATCCAATATTCAAGAAGGGCACGCGTGCCTGAGCAGTACTCCAGGAATGCCTGTGTCACACGGTTTCTGGTTCGATCAAGCCTAGTTCTGTAATCCACGAACTGCCTGACGTCGAGGGGTGTTTCCTCGTTGAATCATGGTGTTAGAGCCGATTCGGCTGTTTTTCTCACGAATCCCTGCCGACCCTCATGTAGGCCTACTTAACCCGACCAGAGCAAACCGAGATGCCCATCTGAAACTCTGCGTATGCGCTGCTGAAACTTGATCCAGTTCGAGGTTTGGGTGCAAACAATTGGTTCGCTAACGCGTATGCCGCGATAGCTGCCGGGCTGTTTTTCCGTTTGGAGAAACAGGCCAGAAGAGTTGCTGCCTGGTGCGCCTGCTAACCACTGCATTGCCGCAAAATGACCCGAGACATCCTTTTTTCGGATCCGTTGAAGGACAGGGCGCGCCCAGTAGCCGTAAGACTTGCCAGAATCTACTTTACGCGGCCCCATTTCACCCCTGCCTTCCGCCCGACGGAAATCTCCCCTCACTCACTGTACACCGAGTCGCGTAGCGGGCTTGCGGCCGTCGCTTGCTGGCCGAGACACGATACCGAGATATCGTGTGCGCCAGAGAGAAGGGAAGTGGCGCTCGTACGAGCACACAAGGCTAGACCAGATACTTCCTCAAGGAAAAGAGCGCCATTTCGAGCCCTACTACTTCCTACAAGCGACTAGCTTAGACCTGCCATACCAAAGTGCGCGCCGAGCTTGGTTGTATGCCATGTCGGCTTCACGTGGAAGCATATGCTCAGCTAGAACTGGATCGGCCCCATTCGCGATCGAGTGCTCGACAGCCTCAAGCCGTTTCAAATAACGCGTTACATCGGGCATGAACTGTGAGAAAGCGGGATCTTTGCAAAGACCATACTGCCGCTCAAAAGCATCAATTTCATGGCGTATGGTCAAACTTGCGCTTCCGCTCAAGTCTGGCACTCGTTCTGGACGAATTGGTGCCGCCGCATAGGCGTTACCTTTGGCTTCGCTACCAAGATCCGCAACTCTCTCGTGAAGAGCCAAGGAGCCTACTGCTTGCGGCGGAGGTCGGGGACGGGCGGGCTGGTCTCGCTTTCCAAGTGGAATTACCAACAAGCCCTTCGGTTGTCCTGGGCTGCTCGTATCGCGCGCGAATGTGCTTGCACTCCTGGTTCGAATCTTCTTAGCAAGTGACTCGGATGAGGATGATGGATTGGCGCTTGTGCTTCTTGTCATAGAGCCCGGCGGCCCCTGCTCGGGCTCAGCATCAAGTTGTAGCCCCTCTATGGGAAGCAACTGACCATCGTTCTGGTAGAGCTTGAGTGGACGCACTGGCGCCTGCAGCACGTCGATGGACATTGGGACAGCCTTCCCAGGCTCCGCCGTCCTTGTACGCGGGTCAGCTAGCTTGCCATTTTGAGTTCTGGGGCCGGGGGCATTTGGCAGAGTAGGCAATGAGGCAATCTCAGCCGGAGGTGACCTCGAGAGGAAGAGAAGGCGGGAACGAAACTCCTGACCGCTAGCAGGGGATGTCGTGGCGATGGGTCGATACAAGACCCACGTAAGCGACATGACAATTAGCACGGAAAGCGCACCAGCCACCAATCGATCGCCGTTGGCGCTGACGCGAGATCGTACGACGGTGGTGAAGTCACTCTTGCTAGCTACCTGCAAAGCCATGTGCACCGCTGGGGAGGAGCGCCAAATCTACCGCAACTCCCGGTACATCGGTTTACATACATACATTTATGCTTAGGTTGACGTATGCGACATATCATTCTCCGTTGACACGCTTCTAACCACCGCAAATTGGTACGCCCCCGATTCCGTAGACACCTGATAGTGTCTTTTGAGGATCGGAGGATCTATGGCGAGCAAGCGATTCACAGACGAGTTCAAGGCCGAGGCGGTCAAGCAGGTCAGCGAGCGTGGTT
>NZ_LMGY01000005.1 GCF_001427585.1 Pseudoxanthomonas sp. Root630
CGCCGCCATGGACATCTGGGAGGCCTTGCGCCAATGATGTTTGAGGCGGTTAACTCAAAACAAAGCCCCTAACCGTCTACGAAAGCGGGGGCGTACCATCAGATGACATCAATTGTGATCACCGACACCAGCCTAGTGTCTGACGCGCTGAAATCGCCCCATTACTAAGTGTTTGATCTAGTTGATTCTGGTGAAGTGGAAGGGGGAAGTTGTTGCCCCTTTGGCAGCTAACAACCTGCCGCGATGTTGATGAAGTGACGGCAATTGCCTCACATATTGGCGATCTGCCTACGACATGCCCCGCAATTGACGGTAGAACCCGTGGGGCAACTTGTCTGTCGTAGATCCGACCCGCTTGCTCACGCCTCAGGGACTCGCGGTTCCCACGATAGGGGCGATGCTGTACGTAACGGCAGTCTTATCAATCCAGCGGCGCACCGAGGGTGTGATCAGGGTATGGATCGAGCCGCTGCCGCAGCCCGTCTGACTCTTGGCACCTCGCGAGACGATGCCGGCCAGTACATAGCGAGCCTCCAGCAGCTGTTTGCCTTTGGCATCGGGCTCGTCATCGAACAAGCGCCAGAACGCGCCGCCGCCGCTGTCACCTTTGCAGGCATCGGAGCCGGCCTCTACTACTATCTTGTCTGGACCGATCCACTGTCCAGGTCCGATCACCATTTCGGCCATGCCGGCCGTCGGTGGATGACAGTCATAGATGGCGCTGTCGGGCTGACGCTGCCCATCAAATCCGTTGCAATCGCTGGTCAGGACGGTGGCAAAGCCATGCAGCCGTTGACGCGCGAGGTCGCCATCGGCAGTACGTTTGCCGTATCCCACGACGTTAACTAAGCCGCCCGTACCTAAAACAGAGGTGGCCGGCAGCCGTGCCACTTCAACGGGCAGAGGCTTTGCGAGCACCAAGATGGCCAAATCCGGTCGGCCAGGGGCGTGAGCACAGGGGTTCTGCTTATCGAACGGAACGACCTTAGGCGCGGCCAGGGCATAGTGTTGACCCGTCTTGGTTAGCTGACCGGTGTTGACGCCGGTCGCCCACGAGGGGCGATGCTGTTTACCCTCACAGAAGCAGTGGGCCGCCGTAAGCACCATCCTGGGTGCAATGGCCACTCCTGAGCATGCATAGGTTCCCGATATGCCTAGCGCCACGACAGAGGCGTGGTGTTCGTCGTCGGCCTTGAGGCCTTTCAGGATGTACTTCTGATTGGCTCCTAATGTTTTATCCAGCAACTTGTCCCTCAGGCTGCTGGCTAGCGCATATGGGGCTGCCGGCTTTGCCTCGCCTGTGAACTTGGGCAGGTGCTGCGCATCTGCATCGGGCGTCGCAGCCTCTGCAGCGGGAATGACAACGACGCCACTCAGCAGGGCAATCGCAAAGGCGAGCGTCCAATGCTGGGTCATGGAGTCGCGAAGGACGCGGGCGGTTCTTTCACGTAGAAGCCCTCCTCGGGAAAGTCTCTGGCACGTGTGGCATCGACATGATCAACCTCGAAGGGCGATTCGAGGTCAGCCTCCTTGGCGGCGCGCGCGGCGATGCGCTGATCGGTCAGCGCCTTGTCGTACAGGGGCAGACCATCTTCCCGCTTGTAGGTCGGCGGAGCCACACCTTCGGCTTTACGCGCATTCCACCAATCTCGGTAAGCGCGCACGGACTTCAGTGCCGCCGCTTCGGCCAGTACGGCTGCAGATGCCTTACCTTCTTCGGCCAGCGTTTCCTTCTCGCTGTTGGCCTCCCGCTGACTCGGGATCACTGCCACATTGGCGGCCTGAACGATCTTCTCCTTGTGCGGCTCAAGCAGTTTCGCGAGCGTCCTGAAGAAGGCGGAGCCATCGGTGCTCTCGGTGCGCGCTGCCCATAGCGTCCGGGGATTCTCCACCTTGCCGGAGGATTTGGGGATCACAATCCACGGGCTGGTGGGTGCCACAGCATCGGCGGCACGCGGATAAAGCCGCAGGTAAAGGCCCTGGTCGGGCACTTTGATCCGCCCGAAATCGAAGGTGACGGCAGAGGTGGTGCTCTTGATGGATTCGCCGGTAAGACTGGTAGTGCCAGGCGCGGTGAAGGCCAGCGTGAGTACCACGTCGCTACCCTTGGCGCGTGCGCGCTTGGCATCAAGTGGCTTCTCGATCAGCAACGCCCGTGTAACGATGCGAAAGGCCGTCGTATCGGCCTTGTCATCGGTGATGACTTCGCCTTCCCAGAAGAAGTCGACGTTGCCTGCAATATTGGCTTGGCGCGCCAGTTCCTGCCTGATGAGACTAGCCACCACGGCGGCCTCCTGACCAGGCGCGGCGGCGCCTGATACAGACGAGGCGGTGACTGGCGCGCTCCATTGCAAGTCGCCGCCAATGACCTGGAAGCACGGTTCTTGATCACTATCAATCGCACTTCGCAGAAGAATCGGGGCCAGCGCCGTCTTGGTCACGGCCTTGCTCTCTCCTGCTTTCTTGATCGCGTTGAACAACACGTCAAACCCGAGCGAGATAGCGCTGCTGGCCATGCCCTCCAGAATGGGGCTCAAGCCACTCAGGTTGGGATCAGCGCCCACGGTCAGGCACGCCCCCTGGCGTACCAGCATGCGAGGTTCGCGTTCCATCCAGGAAGCCGACTCTTCGGCGTGTTTGATCAGCGTCTTTGGCGTGTCTGCCGCATGTGCCGAAGGAGTGCCAAACAGGATCGTCACCCCGAGCAGCGCGCAGGTATGCAGTGCTTTCACGTTACCCCCTTAGTGTGCAGACATAGCTGGGTCCACCCCGACCCAACCCAGGCTAGGGTGCGCCAGGGACGCGCTAAATGCATTTACAAATGCGGGTTCGACGAACGGAGGAACTGGCCCGTGCTTAGGCGGCTTACAGTAGTAGGGGACGCGAGGCCGGCCGTTCACCACGTCGCTCCACATGGGCGGGTGCCGCCGCGGATTTCTGCTCAATCCAATTCAGGCGGGCGGCCCTCAAGCGGCCGGACTCACCGACCATCTCCAGAATCGGCCACGCGGCGCGTGGGATGCTGGCATCCAGTTTGACGCCCAAATCGGCGCGCAAGCCGTGCGCGTAGGCTCGCGTGAGGATCTTGGCCAGAGCGTGGGCAAGATGCCCGCGTCCCTGGATCTGATCCATGGCCGTGGAGCGGGCGGCCTGCAACGAGTGGGACGCCAGGACCGAGCCGCCCGGTGCGCCCAAATGTGCGGTGGCCTGATCCAGCACGCGTCCGCAGAAGGACGCAATGTGCGCATCGACGGTGGAGAGGTTGAGCCACATGGCCGAGCCGCTCTGGTCACGGGGTTTGATGAAGCAGTCCGGTCGCAGGAACACGTTCTCTCGCAAGGTGGCACTGGCTTCAAGCGCGTTGGCATCCACCAACTCGAACGGGGTCCGACTTTCCGGCGGCAGTGCCTCCACCACGGCTTTGGTGGCCTCACACAAGAGCGGATACATCGTGGCAGGCAGCGGTGCCAGGGTCAGCGGACGCTCGCCACCCCAGCAGGACCAGCCCCAGAAGTGCCGTGGCGCCGGATCGGCGCCAGGCCCACTGAAGATCTCGATCACCGCGGGCGCGTCCGTCTCAGTGCGTTGCAAGCGCGAGGGCGGGGCCGCCAAGGCCGCAAACCCGCGGTCCCACTCCGTGCAGTTGGCCGGAACGCAGATCCACCGGCAGACGCGCCGGCGTTGTGCCCATGCCAGGTAGTCCTCCAGCCAGGCTTGGGCCCTGTCGCTGGGGAAGTCCCACATATGCACGCTGGCCACGACAGGATCGAACGGATCGTACCCGCACGTGCAAACGCACAGCCGGGCCTTGTCATCAAAGCGGGCGTGGTAGGACGCATTGCAGCGCGGACAGGTGTGTTCCAACGGCTGCCGGTGCCAAGGACAGTGCGTGATGGAGGGCAACTGGAACAGCGCGCAATGGTAGCCATGAGCCGCGCACTGCGGGCACTGTCGCAGCGGGCGCGGCCGACGTTCGAACAGATCGCCGGTTTGCACCGGCGACCATTGCTCCGGGCTCCAGTAAGCGGCCATGTTCGTGTCTTGCAGATGCAGGCGACGTAGAAAGGTGGACCTGGCTTGGGTCGGGCGCTGCGTTGCCAGCAGCACATCGGTGACCTGACGATTGCGAAACCCCAGCGTGCTGGTGACCTGCGAGGGCAGGGGTGTGGCCAGGCGGGTCACGCGATGGACCAACCCGAATCCGGACAGATACGGGTAGGGCTCCACCTCGGCGCCCAGCGCGGCCGGCAAGGCCGGCCGCGCGTGGATGATCTCAGCCCAGCCCATTACGCGGCATCCTGGTCCAACGGCTGACGCAGGCTGTCCGGCAGGCGGATCCGCGCCCGCACGAACTCCAGGCGCAGATAGCCGGTGGCCAACAGGGCGTTGCGCACCTGCTCGGCGGTCAGCGCCTTGAAGCCTTCCTGCCGCGCGGCCACCTCGGACAACAGGTAGTGCACGACCAGGGTGAAGGTGGCCATCGGCCAGGCCTCGCTTTCGGGCAACTGGTACGCCTTCCTCAGGGCCTTCATCTCCGCCACGATCAGCCCAGCCTCCGAGGCCAGCGTCCACCCCCGATCGAACGCCTCGCGCGCGAAGTACCGGGTGAAGGACATGTCCGGCGTGGGCCAAGTCACACTCTTGTCGTAGCGCGAGAGCGCATGAGCAATCTCACGCAGCCCCATCAACGGCTGGAACGGCATGGTATCCATGAACCAACGACGCACGGTGTGGGAGGGACGGTCCAGCCAGTCATCACCGATGTCCACACCTTCGGCATCGCTTTGGCGCACCAGTACCAGGAACAGGCTCAACCTGTCATCGGCCAATTGCGCGTCCAAGTCTTCCAAGTACTGGAACTCGCCATCAGTGATGCGCTGGGCGTTGTCGATGAACAGCACCATGCGCCGCACACGCGCCTGCCCACAGCGCGTGCGGATGAAGTTGCGCATCCGATCCTGGGCCAAGGTGGGCTCCACACGCAGCGCGGTGGAGACGTTCAAGCGGTAGTTCATCACGCCCCAGAAGGCGCGATCGCTGCGGCGCGTGCCGCTGGGCATCAGCATGCGGGCCGCCACCCCGATGGGCTGCTTGTCCGGCCCGATAAGCCAGCGTGAGGCGTTATCGGTCAGGTACTGCTGAGCAGTGGATTTGCCCAGTCCGCCGCCGCCGTAAGCCGAGCAGCCGTGATGGCCCTGGCTGATGTTGGTGACGATGAAGTTGGCCAGGCGCGTAGTGGGCATGGTGCTGATCTGGTAGCCGTTGGTGATGAAGATCGGATGCGGTTCGTCGGACATCGGGAACTCCGTCAAGAAGAAAAAAGGCACACAACAGGGTCGTGCGAGGTCGTGGTCGGCTCAGTCGTCATCCAGGCTGATCCAGCCGCCCGGCGGCACGCGGGGGGCCTGATGCAACACCGGGTTTTGCCCCGTCGGCGGTTTGCCAGCGTGCAGTTGCTCCATGCGCGCCAGTTGGTCGACGGCTTGCTGCGAATTGGCGGCCTGCGCGCGCAGGAAATCCACGTACGCCTTCACCGCGCAGTCCGTCCCCACGATCGAGAAGTCTCTGCGCAACTTGGACCACTGCATAACCATCTTGCGCGTGGTCTCATCGTGGAGCGTGCGATTCCACGGGGCGGCGGCGCGGACCACGCACATCGGGGCCGTCACCGAGCGCATCAGCACGATCGTGCGCAGATCGTGGCGGTCGACCCGGGCCAGGACCCGTTGGCCGATCATTTCCCACTTGCCGTCCAACTCTGTGCTGCGATAGCGCACGTAGGCGTAGTTCACATGGGGCATCACGCCCCGGTCGCGATTGCCGTGTACGACCAACGGGATCAACACGCTGCTCATGGCCGCGGCATCGTCCCGTCCGCTGTCCGGTGCAAAATCGAACGCCCGGCGCTGTTGCATCTGCAGGAATTGCAGCGGCGTCAATTCGCCCAATGCCGGATGCGGGGTGGCGTTGTAGTTGGCGATGATCACGTCCAGCAGCTCCTCGAACAGATGGAGCTGGATGGGGTGATCGCCCGGGGCGAAGTTGCTGATGCGGATCTTCTTCTCGCCCAGGCGCGTGGCTGGCTCAAAGCCGCCGGGCACATCGCGCAGCGCACCTCGCTCCAGGCGGGAGAACAGCTGCTCCACGATCGGGCGCGAGCGCGGTTCGTGGGCCCGGCCAAAAACCAGCATGCCGCCACGTGCCCGCGTGATCCCCTGTTCCAGATCCGCGGCCAGATGCGCCTTGGCGTTGTCCATAGCCACCGAGCGCGAGCGCCAGCCACTGAGCGCGCCCAGCAGGCCCGAGGGCAAGCCGGCGCCAGGGGCGTATTCCAGGCCGGGAATGGTCAGCGTGCGGCGCTCCCACGGGCGCAGGCTCACCGCCAGACACGCGGCCACATCCAGGTTGTTGTAGGCCCGTCCCACGCGCAGCGTCCACCCCACGATCGCCCGCGAGGTCACCTCGACCTCCACCAGTAGCCACATCGAGGTGATCTCGGCCTTGGCTACGCCTCCGTTGGGCAGGGCCACGGCCAGGACCGCTTCGATATCGATGCGATGGCCGTCCAACTCGGTGCGGGTATAGGGCGTGGGCAGGAAGATGTCCTGCAAGCGGGTGACCTCCGGCACCTCGGTATCCCAGTCGCCGCCCGTGACCTGCATCCGTCGGCTACGCAGGAAGCGAAGCAGGGCGCGCCGGCCCTGGTCGGGCTGGTTGAGCGGATAGTGATCGGCCAGATCCCGTCGCCTGAGCTCGGCCACGATCTGCTTGTGCAGACGCAAGAACACCTTGGGCGCGCGTCCCGGCGGCAAGGGGTGATCAAAATCGTCGACCCATTTGCGAATGGCCGGCTGCGCGCCCAGCAGGCGGGTCATGGCATGGGCACCGGCCAGGCGCGGCATCTGCGTGGCGCTCTCGCCCAGCGGACGACGCTGGTAGGTCCCCCACGGCACGCAGACCCGGTAGCCGTACGCCTGACCATCGGGCGCGATTTCTGGTGCCAGGGTCACCATGCTGCGCAGGCGCTTGCGGCAAAGCCGGTGCATACCGGCCGCGCGGGAAAGTGAGAGCTCCCCGGTCAGCACGGCGGTGATGGCCGCGCACGCTTCGCGGTAGCGCGCGCGCAGGCCCTCGGCCAACTCGTGCTCCACCGGGCGGTACCACTGCGTCAGGACCTGCGGGTCGTAGACCATGCTGGGCTCACGCATGGGGCACCTCCAGCACCGCATCCATGCCGCCGGGCTGGTAGTCGACCAGGCGCACGCTGCCCTCATGCACCATGGCCGCCACCACGGCCCGCACGTGCGAGGGCTCGTAGTCCAGCGCCTTGAGCAGACTGGACAGGTTCGTCCGCTCCACGTTGCGCATCAGTCCCTCGATGCGGGCGCGGATCATCGAGCGGTTCAACAACCGCCCGTACTGCCAGACCAAGGGCAACAACTCGAAGGCGGTGGCCAACCAGGTCCGGCTGGACAGCAGCTCGTCCTCGGTCACGAAATGCAGCGTGATGCCCTGGCGCTGGGCGGCGGCTTCCAGGACGCTGCGATCGCGAATGGACAGCGTGCTCACGGTACTGCCCACGGTGCCGCTGTCAGGGACCACCAGATAGAACGCCTCCTGGCCGGTCTTGCTGCGCGTCCAGAAGGTGATGTCGATTTCGTGCTTGTCCGAGACCTTCAGACGGCGCGGACGCTCGATGTAGTGGCTCAGGGCGGGATCAAATTCCAGGCGCAATGCCAGCGCCACGTTGACCATGTCGGCGATCATGGCAATGCGTTGGTTGCGGGGAGAGAAATAGACGAACACCTCGCGCCGACTGCGCTCGCCACGCTTGAGCGGGCGAGGGTGATAGGGCAGGT
Organism: Pseudoxanthomonas sp. Root630; assembly: GCF_001427585.1. Classification (GTDB taxonomy): domain Bacteria; phylum Pseudomonadota; class Gammaproteobacteria; order Xanthomonadales; family Xanthomonadaceae; genus Pseudoxanthomonas_A. The sequence continues at coordinate 7,860 of NZ_LMGY01000005.1, forward strand.
GCGGCGTGGTGGCATGGGCCTGGATGGGCGCCGATTGGGTCGCTTTGGTTCCTGCGGTCATGACAGATCCTTGGCGCATCCGTTGCAGATGCGCGCGTAGGGCTTGGCCGGCGCACGGCCAGCCAAGCAGTTCAGGGAAGGGGCCTGCCGCCGGGGCAGACAGGCCGACGGACTAGCGCAGCGTGCGCAGGCGCAGGCGATAGCTCAGGATCTTGCCGGTGAGCCGGTCCTGACGTATCTCGAGCTCGTAGTGGTGCCCGCTGGGCAAGTGCACCTGGGCCACACTGCACAACGGCGGGTCCTCCTCCAAGGCAGGGGCGACAGCGCAGGGGGCACGCCGCTGACGCTGGCGCAGCGCGAGCACCGCCCCGGCCGTGTGGCCGCGACGGGGCAGGGGATGGGTGTGGAACTGAGGCATGTTGGACACTCGGGTAAGGCTGCCGGTAGGCAGCAGTTGACCGTGCCCCGTAAAAGTGCCAAGCTCAGAAACAGGACGCTTCTGAAAGTCTCGGCGGGACCCTTGCAGGGGTCCCGTTTTCTTTTTGGGGATCATGGAACTGGGTTGTGATGGATTGGCGTTGGTCTGTACGGCGTGCTCCTTTGGCCGGGATGGCCTGATTAACCAGGGATATGACCCGCCATGGGCGGGTAAACCAAACCTCTAGGTCTGTGGAACGCCGCCGGCGGACGCGTGCCCGCTCACGGCAGCCTGGCGCAGCTGCGCCAACCACAAGGCAATGTCTTTGCTCAGGGCGTACCTGCCGCGACGGCCGGCAATGGAGAACACCGGCACGGGTAACCGCCCACGCGCCAGGGCCTGTCGGAAGGCGTCCTGCGAGGCGTAACCCAGCGCCTGGCGCAACTCGTCTTGGCCCACGATCGGGCCGTAGCGCTGTAGCAGACCTTGCTCAATCTCGCTGGCCAGCACCGCGAGAGGCTCGTTGTCGCGCTCTGTCATGCCTGAAGGGTAACCATTGCCCCTGGCGCCGACCAGAAGTCAAACTGCGCCCCCGATTTGACTCGGTCCGCCGATGCGCCTGCCTGTTGGCGTCAAAGAGGTGCGCCACTACAGCTCGGTGCGGGTAGCGACCGTGCTTCGGTGGGCCGCCAGTGATCACCCACGCGCCCCGGCCGCCGCCTTGGGCGTGGTGAAAGTTGCCCGTTGGTTTGAGGGGCTGCGCGCGCATCTGGGGTCCCTCAACGCCTACAGCGTCGGCAAGGAACTGCAGCCCGGCGTGTACAAGAAGCTGAGCCACAGCAACCTGTGGTCCAAGTACGCCGCAGGAAAACATGTGCCCCGCCAGGTGCTGGGCAAGGTGGAAGAAAAGCTTCGCGGATCACGGCAGGTGGTGGACTGGTCGGGCTGGCGTGCGCTGGATGTAATGCAGCCGATCGGTACGCAGGCGGTGGCGTTGATCCGCACGCTCAATCCCCGTATCCAAGCCGCCTGTTTTGACAAGGCGGAGCTGAAACTCGATCGCTATGAGTTGCGGACCAATACAGACAAGCTTCTGAAAAAGCTTGAGCAACGCGCCTGTTGGGATGCGGTGGCCGCCGCCACCATCGTGCTTCGCCTGGCCCACGAGAAGGGCGATCAGCAGGGTGCCCACCGAGCTGGGCGGAGCCTGTACTACCTGCTACTGATGACGGCCGTGACCAGTTCTGCGTTCTGGATCGCGCCTGAGATTTTCGCCTACTTCATCCACTTCATCTTTCCGCTTGCCGCCACGAGCGTGGTGGCCTATGACCTTCACCACGACGCGATGTGGCAACGCACGCAGTGGCTATATGAGATGGTGCTGGAGCACGAGGATGAGGGACGACCGCTGGCCGGTTTTGGCGCCGATACCCGTCGCCTGCGGCGTGTCTTTTCGTCGCCCAAGTATGGGTTCGACCGGATGTTCGGTTTTGCGCCCCGGCTGAAACACGTTGCGCCGGAGGTGGACGAAAGCAAGCGCCGCACGCTCGCCTGCCTGCAGGTCTTCTGGCAGTGGGGTGAACGCGTGTTGGTCCAAGGGCGCCGGCAGCCGATGCCCCCGGAGCATCTGGTCGAACAGTTGGAAGCGGCGTGGCCCACTACCGACACCACTGATCAGGCGTAAAGCCTTGGTCGATCGTTCCTCGCCGCCGCGGCTTACGTACGCTTGGGCTTAGTTCGCTTCTTGCTCTGGCGGCGCTGGGCAGCAGCCTGTGCACTGGCCTTTTTCATGTCGCGCTCGAACTTCTCCGAAACCCGTGCCGCCTGATCGTACAGGCCGGGCCGACCGCCACGAAACGCGGCGAACATCTTTTCCAAGGTGGGCGAGACGCTCATCTTGCGGTGCTTGAGGAAGTAGCTGACCTGCTTGGCTGATACGTAGGCCGAAAAACCGGCCGCGATGATGTTCAGCTGCAACCAGAGAGAGGCGGCGGCCGGGATCTGCCCCGAGTAGATCCGGATGAGGATCCAGCTCGACAGCACCAGCATCGCGGCAGGCACCCCCATCAGGAACAGCCGCCGGCCCATGTTGAGTCGGAGAATACCCACCGGATCCTTGGCGCGGGCCAAGGCATCTATCGCGTTGATGAACAATGGCAGGCCCAGGCACGCGATGTCGATGTTGGACAGCGCGTAGCCTGGCGTGGCCATCGAGAAGATGACAAACAGCACGCCGGCCAGCACGAGCACCGCAATGAGGTCTGCGTGCAGCTCGGCATAGAAGCTTCGCAAGAACTCGTTGTTGTTCCGATAGTGGGAGTTGAACAGGTCGATGGCGAATACTGTAGCTACGCCCCAGAACACATCGATCACGACCACCGCACTTAGCGCCAGCGGCAGGGGCCAGCCGCAGGGACCGGCCAAGTAGGGAATCAACGAAAAACCTCCCCACAACAGGGAGATCAGTAGTGACAGAAGAAGGAGGCGATGCATGTCCGGTAGCGCAGCAGAGATGGACCATCTATCGGCACCCACGCTGTGGGCTTGAGGCCGCGGAACACCCTGTACAGCACGCTATCCCGCGGTGAAATTCCTGCGGGATGGTGCGTATCAACCAACGATGCGATTGCGGCGCGCTGGGGGGAGTACGCGTTGGTCGTCGTCCTGAGGCCCGAACATGGGTGAAGCAGAGGCGTTCGAGCCTGCGGCTTCACTTGATCTACGCGTCAAGATGGGTTCAATCCCTGACATGGGTCACGGCATAGCTCAACTGGTTGGCGTCCACGATGATCGCGGAAATCATTGGTAGGCACCTTTCTCCAACGGCGGTGCCTCCCGGCGCTGGAGGTGGGCACGATCACCGGAGAAGGGCTCGTTGGGTTGGCCATCGGTGATGACACGGTAGCCGTTACCGAGTAGGGGGATGCCGGCACGTTCGAATTCCCTGTGCTGGAGCGTTATGCGGGCAAGGCCCCTTGTTCTGCACTTGGCGGTCCGCCGCCACGGGGCAGAGGACGCCACCCATTCGGAGTGGCTGGGAAAGGTGGATGATCTGTGTGTGATTCACTATCGGGTAGATGGCTCTGGCACGATCTACCGAACGTCCTGATGGCATCGCAGGCGAAGACGCAATGGCAAGGCTATGGCTTATGAAGCAACGCTACCGACACCACATTGAGCATTTCTGCCACGCACGGGGCATCGACATCCCCTCATCCTTCTATCGCCTGACTACCAGCCGGTACGCGGCGATCGATGAGTCCACCGTGCCCTCCACCCTGGTGGCCAAGACCTGGTTCAACAAGGAAAGCCTGTCGTACTACCTGAGCGGCTTGGCACGTCCGGACACGGTTCGTGCCTTCGATTTCCATGAAGGATACGAGATGCTTTTCGATGGCGACGACGTCAAGCGCGGCCCGCCTATCCAGTAGTGGCGTTTCGATTGCCACAGCAGTACTCCACAGCCTTTGGCCGCGTGGTTCGCCCGATCATCACTGGGGTTGGGTCACTGTGCTGGCACTGGGGTGGCCGCCATGACCACGCCACGCACGCCGCCACTGCCCGTACCCGCAATTGCTCTCAGTCGCCACCACCTGACCCTCAACGTCAATGGGCGCGGTGTTCTGGCCGGGATTGTGGTTGCCCATCTGAACTCCTCCAACTCGACCGAATGTCGAGGTGGAGTTACCGTGCGCCTGCTGAGATGATTGCAGTGTACGGGCGATCCTCTTGCTGAGCTCATGAGCGTGAATGAGGTCGGTGCATGTTCTCCTAGAGCAGGAGTGATGCTCGCTGAGGAACTGACTCTCACGGCCACGCGACGTCGGTCGGCGCACGCTTGATGCCGTCAGGTAATCATCCACACCCTGTTGCAGGCCGTCCAACTTGTCTTGTAGCGTGTCACGCGCGGTGACCATTATCACGGGTGTGGCTATGCGCGCTTCGCCTCTCAAACGGCGGACCACCTCTAAACCATCCATGCGCGGTAAGTTGCCATCCAGAACGATGGCATCGTAACGATTGTCCACCGCCAACAAGTAGCCTTCAGCGCCATCGGCGGCATAGTCCACTTCCATGCCTCGGCTCTCTAGAAACTCACCAATGGACGCTGCGATCGCACGGTCGTCCTCTACGATCAACACGATGCCAAACGAGGACATTACGGGCTCCACTATCTTCAGGTTAGTGAAGATGCCGCATGCCAAGTAATAGAGGTGTGAAATCGTTGAGTTGCTACCGCCGGGGCCATCGAGCACGGCCTAGTCGCTCTCGGTAAACCCGGTGGGCAGCTCGCCTACAACAGAGCTGTCTCCGGTAGGTCTGCGGCTGCCTTTGAATGGGTTCCTCTACACTCCCTGCTTCCCCGACGCACCTGATGAGGCCATCGCCGCGCATGAGCAAACCCACCCTGGATTCCATCGCCACGGCCAAAGCCAAGCTTGAGGAAGAGCTTCGCAAGCTAGAGCAACAAGAAGCCCAGCTTCGCCAGCAACAGGCCGCCGATGCCTTCGCTGAGGTGATGAACCTGCTGGGCCAGTACGGCCAGCACTTCAACGCCAAGCAAAAGGCCGAGATCGTCAGCGCCGTGGGAGCCAGCACGCTGACGCGGGTCAGGAAGCCGACAAGCCAGCAGGAGGTGGCCCCGAAGTACTGGCTGCCCCATACGCAGGAAACCTGGACCGGCCGCGGGCGCCCGCCGCGCGCCTTCACCGCGTGGGAGGGGACAGCGGCGTACAAGGAATGGAAGGCCAAGCATCCCAATGAGAAGTTCCCCAAGTATCCTGGGTGAGTCCCCACGGCCCTAAGTCCAAGCCGCGCGCCCGGCCAGCAGGGCCGCGGTACTCGGTAGGTCCGTCCAATACGCTTGGCCGAGGGCGAACCACTGGCAGGCCAGGCCTTGCGCGAGCGCCGTGGGTGGTGGCCCCGAGCTTGGGGTAAACCCACATCGACCGTAACGGCCGGCGGCCACCGCCGCAGCTCGTCGCAGCAGTTCCCGGTACATGCCTTCGCGCACCAGGGCCGGGGCCGTGCCCTGGCAGGCCAGGGTGGCCCCGCAGCGTACCGCCGCCCATGCGCAGTACCGCCATTGTGAGGCGCTCAGCGACAGCGGCGACAAGCGGTGGGCAAAGACCATGTCCTGCTGCCAGGCCGGATCGAACTGGCAGCGCACCAGTTGCTGGGCATAAAAGGCCTGGGCTTCATCACGAAGCAGGCGGTGCCACAACGTCACCCCCAAGGTCAGCACGAACTCGTCTTGCGCGATAGAAGATAGGAAATCCTCCAGCGCCGGTAGCACGCTCTCGGCCTGGTAAGCCTGCCAGACCCATCGCCAGCCAATGCCCTCAATAGGAGTGGCATAGTCGCCGGCGGCCAAATCCGAGCTCTCCAGCACCACGATCCGATGGGTCGCCAGCAGCTGCATGACCTCCCGGGACAGTTCGGCCGTGGGCGCCAACGGCAGCCGATGGTGTTGGGCATGCAGCAGGGACCACAGGTACACCGCCCCCGGCAATCCTAGGTCATCCAGCGTTTGAGGCGTCATGGGGTGGGCCGCATTGCAGGGACACTAAGATTAACTTAGTATCCAAGCAGCGGCACTTGGGCCATCCTTTTGTCAGGATGTGACTAGGGGCCCGTGTGTCCAAAGCGGCTGACAAGCGATCGATCTTTGCCCGGCGGCTGGCGCAGGCGCGCCTGAGCCGGGGCCTGACTCAGGCTCAGCTGGGTGTTCTGGCTGGCATGGAGGTCGAAGTGGCGAGCCCCCGCATCAATCAATACGAGCGCGGCGTTCATGAGCCTCGTTCGGCGATGGCCAAGCAACTGGCCCAGGCCCTAGGGATTCCGCCGGCCTTTCTGTACACCGAGGACGAACTGCTGGCCAAGGTGCTGCTGCATTGGCCCTCGCTGACGAAAAAGAAAAAGCGCGAGCTGGTTAAGGCGCTGGAGTCCCCGCCCACGAAATAGCTACCCGCAGCGCGGGCAGGCTTGGGGATGACGCAGGGGCCACAGCGGGCAAGCTCGGCCCGCCCGCTGCAGGGCAGGCGATTACCGGGGCAGGGCGGTGCGCATGCGACGGGCCGCGGCACGACGCCGTACGCGTCGGGCATAGCGGGCCAACGCATCAGGCGTGTGTTGCCCCTTACGCGAGCGGCAGTGGGCATGCACGGTTTGTTCCTTGCCGTTGCGCCAGCGTCGGTAGCTCACGACGGAAACGGGACGTACGACGGTACAACTACAGGTATCGGTTACTTGTTGTTCGTTAGACATAGTTTTTCCTTGAATTGTTTAGGTCCAAGGGACAATGCCCGAGGACCGACTCTATTTACTGTTGCTGTGAGAGTTCATCGCTGAGTTCTCTTGTGCAGATCGAATGATCCGGAGGCTTTGACCGTCCCTGTTCAGAAAAGTTCCCCCGCATCCCGTCGTCGTCAGCGTTTCCGGCGTGGGACCTGACTGCCGCAATGTGACCTGACCCCCATGCGGGCTTACACTCGGTCGCCACGGATTGAAGGGGACCATCGGCCATGCAGATCCGCCATGCGGTCAGCGAACGCATTGCCGAGGCTGTGTGCTTTGACCGTATTTATCCGGTCTTTCAGCCCCTTGTTCACCTGCGCACGATGCGCACGGTCGGCTTCGAAGTGCTAGCCCGCTGGATCGATCCGGACCTGGGCGAGGTGGGGCCAAACGAATTCATTCCCGCGGCCCACGGCAAATCGCTGCTCTCGGTGCTGACCTACAACCTGATCCGCAGCGCCTGCTCGGCGGCCGGCCAGTGGCAGAGCGATTGCTACCTGGCCTTCAACGTGCCGCCCAGCCTGCTGCAGGATCCCCAGGCCATGGGGCTGATGGTCGATGCCATCGGCGAGACCGGCTTTGCCTTCGGCCGGGTGCGGGTGGAAATGACCGAAGCTGAGCTCATCGAAGATGAAGGCGGGGCCCGGCAAACGGTCCAGGCGCTGAAGGCGCTGGGGATGAAGGTGGTACTGGATGATTTCGGGACCGGCTTTTCCAGCCTGGTGCGGTTGAACGAGTTCGACTTTGACGAAATCAAGATTGATGGCGGCTTCGTCAAGAAGCTGGACATCGATGCCGACAGCCGCAAGATCATCGCAGCCGTGGTAGGGCTTGGTCATAGTCTGGAAATCCCGGTGGTGGCCGAGGCGGTGGAGACGCCTGAGCAAGCCGATTTCCTGCGCCGACTGGGGTGTGACTTCGCGCAAGGCTGGCTGTTCGGACGGCCGGTGCCGGCCGAGGCGGTGCCGGCGCTGCTGAGCACGCGGGCTGTTACCGAGCGCACGCGGCAGGGCCTGCATCTGTCGCCTTTCCACCGCCAATACCAACTCGAAGCCCTGTACGCGTCGGCACCGGTGGGCTTGTGCTTCATTGACATGGGCAAGCGCTATGTCGCCGCCAACGAAGCGTTCTGCCGGATGATCGATAAGACGCCCGATCAGGTCGTGGGCAAGGCAATCCGGGAGGTGTACACGCCCGAGGTGGCGGCCCTGGTGGAGAGCACGGTCGATGGCCTGTTCAAAGGCCAGAATGGCGAATCGATCGAGTTCAAGTTTCCTGACAAGCCCGAGGTGTTCCTGGTCTACCACCAGCCGGTGAGGGATGAGTCTGGCGGCCTGCTGGGCCTGTCGGTGGTATCGATCGACATCACCGCGCGCAAACAGGCCGAGCAGGCCTTGCGCGACAGCGAACGCCACTACCGCAACTCGGTGGAGCTGAGCCCCACCGTCATGTGGATTGCCGAGCCCAGCGGCGAGCTCAGCTACATTAGCCCCATGGTCGATGAGCCGCCGCATCGCTCCCTCCAGGAACGCACGGCGGCGTGGTATGCCCGTATGGATCCGGATGACCGCCAGCGCGTGCATGCCGAATGGTTGGCCTGGTTATCCAGCGGCGATCTGTTTGAAACCCGCTTCCGCATCCAGTGGCCACCGGGCACGTGGCGGTGGGTGCGCAGCCGGGCACGACCGCAGTGGGTCCACGGCGAACTGGTGCGTTGGTTTGGCACCTTCAGCGATATTACGCGCGAGGTAGAGTTGCAGGCACGCGTACTAGCGTTGGAAGCCACCCTAGAGCAGCGCCGCACGCCCTAGCATCAGCTCCACCACCATGTTGTGGCCCGCTGAAGCTGAACAATTCAGACAGTGCCCGATGCGCTTTGCTAACGTACGCGTGTGCCCCAGACCGTGGCACGTCTGATGCCGCAAGGGCCGGCGAACGCATCATGAGACTTCATCTCTACCGCATTGAAGGCGGCTACTTCGTGTGCCCGGCCGATGCCCCACTTCCGGCCTCCCATGCCTCTGAGCTCACCGGGCGTCAGCCCGATATGCGCTTTCTTTCGCGCGATACGGCGGGCCGGCAATTTATTGAGGAGCACATGCGCACCAATGGTGCGGTTGTGATGGATCAGCACGTGGCTGATATCATGCTGGGCGGGTGTCCTGAGTGGGTCCAGCGCACGTTCTAACGGCGATGGGCCAACTCCGACAGCAGCTGGACGACCAAGGCATGCTTACGCGGCGGGATGCGCCTAAGCCATTGCAGGCATTGGACCTCAAACTCGTTGCTGATCTCTTCAGTGGGACTTCTGGAGTTCGCCCGACGACGGCGACTGCGCGCTATGCCACGTCCCGTGGCAAGCCACTCGAATCCTACGCCGGTGATGTCCGCAATATGCGTCAGATGGACAATGCTGGGATTAGTGCCACCTTCCACGCGCTCCCACTGCGCCACGGCGCTACGGTTGACCCGCAACTGCTCAGCCAACTGAGATTGGGTTAACGACGCCTCGGCGCGCGCGCTAAGGATACGCGCAGACATGGAACTGGACATTGGCAACAGCCTAAGGCGACCCGCATCGCTGCCTTGTGGGATCAGGCCGCGAGCCGGGACTGTGGTCCCACAGTATCAGTAGGATCCCGTTGGATAGCGTGATGCGTGTTGGCAAACCGAGCGCTTGCGGCGCCTTTTGGCAGGCGCCCGCGCAGGAGGGTGAGGCAATGCCGCGCTCGCTACTTGTGGGCGTGGGGTCGGACACGTTCGCCAGTTCTAGCGCAGCGCGCCATTTTCGCGCTATCAGCTGGAAGACACTGGTTGAGCGCGCGGAACTTGGGCAGAAAAGATCAACGCTGTGCGGCGGACTTGTGGTGAGCCGACAACAATCAGGTGGAACCAAGTCTTCGTTCACCCAACACCTGCCAACGTTCTGATGCATTGCAGACGGCGAGGAGAGTAGAGCTACAGTCCTCGCAAGACATGCGCGACCGGAGAAGGGTCTATCCTTCCAGCTTCGAAGTGCCCGTTCGCCGACGCGTCGCTACGCTGGGGATTGTCGCCAGTAGCCAAATTTAGAGGGTACGGCTGATCGTGAAGCTACCGAAGATCGGGGCTTCTTTCTGGGGTTCAGCCGAGATACGTGCAAAAAAGCAGAGTGACCGAAAACCGTCCTGACCACGTTGAGCTTGGGAGGTCCATCGACCAGGCGCTACACATGTGCTTCGCGGCCAACCGCCGCGGAGGATTCATTAACTTGCCGGTAGTCTGTGCAATGGCTTCCTGTTCGGCGATGGGTGGCACAACACTGACGGAATGCGCTTGGGAGTGCATCGGCCAAGACTGCGACCGTTGCTAATTTGCATCGCCCGCGAAGCTCGTGCCATACGTGAAGAAGAATGTCGTCATCTCAACTGCATGCATTCCTAGTCGCACCCTACCTCTGCTTCTCCTCGCATCAAAGCGGCATTCCAGCATGGTGGTAAGCCAGCAGAATATTGAGCATGAACTCGACTTGGCTAGCGACCCGGGCGTCCAACCTCACAACGGGGAGGTGGTATCCTTCCGCGTCGAGTCGATCTCGGAACGTCGTGAACTGGAAATCGGGGGCAAGTTCGCTCTTGGTCACGCCGACCACAAAACTCGCATCGGGCGCGAGTTCACCGAAATCCTTCAAAAGTTCGATCGTGCTCTCGATTGCATCGTCCTGACATGCATTGACGAGAACAACGATGCCAATAGCCCCGGCACACACCATCGGCCACATGAAGTTCATGTACTTCTGGCCAGGTACGCCATAGAGATGCAGTAGTTCACCCTCAAGATCAACGCTGCTGTAGTCCAGCGCCACGGTGGTGAGAGACTTCTGCCCGTTGGCGCCGCCACTGAGCGGCATATCGGTACATACCGGAGCAGTGTCGGAGATTGCGCGGATTGCTGAGGACTTTCCCGCACCGACGCCGCCGACGAACACGAGTTTGCTTCCACCATTAGCCATTTGCAGTTCCCATGAGCTTTAAACCAAAACGTTTTGCCAGTCGCAGTACGGTATCGACATGAGTCATGGTGGTAGCTCGCGTGTTTCTTCCAACCTCGTCCACCGTTGCCTCTAAACCACTAAGTCGCGCTAGAGCCATCACCTTTTGAACCTCGTGCACTGAAACTGAGGTCCTCGATGCGAGCACCTCTGCGCACCAGGGGCGGATTGAGAGCTTGGCCAGAATTATTGGCCAAGAGCCCGGTGCAGTGCCCGCGTCCAGAACTGGCCATGCGCGCAGGCGCGACGTACCCGCCACGCGGGGGAATTCGAGTTCCGAAAGGCGCGGAAGCGAGCTCCACCATATAGTCTCAATTGCGTGGGTACTGGTAACATCGGGCAAATACACCGATTCCCATTTGCTGTCTGAAACTTCCGTCGCCCACCAATCTGGCTCGAGTGCTCGCCTGAGCAACTCCTCGATTGGCATACGGCGCAGCATATGCAACGTCCCGCTGCGGCTATTGCTTATGACTCGAAAAAGTCCCGACTCCAAGAGCGTTCTCTTTTCGCGACGGCGATCCAACCGAAGATGCTCCAGAAGCGGGTGAGGCAATGGCGCGCTCCAGCCAGCATCAGTATCAGCAGTAGATGTCACCTCCGCGCATATCGCGGACTTAAGAGCCTCTACTAGCTCTCGTACAGTTGGAAGACGTGATAGTTCGCACGTCGTTCTGGACGGCCGCGCCGCCGCGGCAATACGTATCAGAGTAGTCTTCTGCTTTATGGCCAGTTGGATCGCGGCACTGCCCGCTTCGCTGCTCTCGTCGGCCACAAGCAGCTCTGCCCGTTCTGCACCCCATTCGATGAGCCTGACCGTTATCCGCTCTCCCGCAAGAAGCGAACACGCGACCTTCAGGCGTGTCACGGATAAATGATCCAACCCGGCCATTGCGACCCTGATAGTCGAGGATAAGAAAGGCTGCATATGGATAGCTTTAGTCAGCGGGCGAATGTAAGTGGCCGGTGCCCGCGTGATCGGAGGGGGAGGGGCAGGGAAGGTCAGCTGAAATCCAGCGTTCGCTCGAAATTCTTAAGCTCATGTCGTGCCATTGCGAGATTCGCTCGTGCTCGGTCTAGCACGACATAAAGGAACAGCGCCGAATTGCTCTCCAGCGGTCGAATGATGTGGTACTGCTTGCCCAGCGAGATCAAGATATCTTCAATGGCGTCGTCCAGCGCAAGCTGTTCAGCGACGCGTCGTTTGCTGCGCAGTACATCACTGTTGCCCGCCGAAGCCACTTCGAGGTTGAGGCTTCCACCTCCGAGCGTAGCCATGGCCATCCCGCTGTCGCCGTCTACGAGGGCGACGCCAACAAAGCCCGCGATCTGGCTAAGTCCTTCCAAGTTCAACTTCGACATCTTCGTTTTTCCTTATGGGTGATGAAATGGGGTCTGTCGGGCCGGTTGTGCATTCATGATCACTACGCGGGAAGTAGAATCGAGATGCGCGTTGCACACTCACGAGCAGCGAACAGCAGCACAGCAATGTTGGTATGGGTGGTGCCCAGCGCAGCCAGGGTCAGGGGCGTAGTGTGATTCAGTCGGATCAGTACAACGTTCCCTTGGCGTGTCGCAATGGCAGCGTAGTCGGCCGATGCCAAGCCCAGTTCCTTGGCCACGGCCTCGCCCAAGGTGAGGAAGGAGTTGGCCATGGCGGACAGCCTACGTGGATCGCCACCTCGCTCATTGAGTTCGACCAGAGCGCGGCCGTCGGCAGTAGCCAGTAGCAGCATCGAGATGCCGGGCGTTCGCTTCTTCGACCGAAGGAACTCCTGTAGCAGAGCTGCCTTGTCCATCTTCTCAATGCCAGAACTTTTATGAGTCATTGCGCTGCGCGCCTTTTGTATTTTTGATCATGTAATGCAAGGCGCCGTATCAGATAACATTCGATCATCTGTTCAAGGCCAGGTTGGTAGGGGGGCAATTCGCCGACCCGTGTCCGAAGATAGCAATCGAGCCCGCAATGGTCCTGGTTAAGCCAACCTACAGATACCGCGTCCACAAGACGTGCGCTTGCGAAGGCGCAGCTTCTGTCGGCCGCTCCTCGGATTCCCCACCAGTTTCGATAACGCTCTGCGCCTCTGATAGCGAGGAAGTGTCCACGGTCATGGAGAATCCACCGCCAGAGAAGTTGATCGTCGAAGATGAGTCACTCCCCACGGCCAAGCGCCCGTTGATCCGGATGGATCCTGACGTTCCCTCCAAGGTATTGCCGATAACGACATTCCCGAAAATGGTATTTCCACTGAGCGTGGCATTGTGACCAGCCAGAACTGCCATGTTGCCCAATGCGATGCCGCTTCGAACCACGTCGGCTTTGCAAAGATTTTGTGGATAGCGATTGGCGGCGCAGACATCCGCCTCGCGCGGGGCGAAGTTTGGCGCGTAGATGACGAATCCGTTGTTGCTAAGCCGGACATCGTTGGTGGCGATGAACGCGTTGTAGAACGTAAAGTTGCTATTGGGTTGAATGTCGAGAGAGCCATTCGCCCAGATCACACCAGGCTGAATGGTGCCAAACGCTGGCACGCGCCAGAATCCTGTCCCCGCGTTGTAGGACGGAAGTGCTTGGTTTCTGCACCAGGCAGCATTGCATCCAAAGAGTCCCGCGATAGTCTCTAACGCGCCAGCATCCAGCGCTGTCAGGTCGTAGGTGGCGTTTAGCGTTTGGGGAAACATGTTCTGGACCGTCAGTAGCGGATACGCGCGATCACCGCTTCTGAAATCGAGAATGATGTTCGAGAGGGGCCGCAGCGCCTGCACGTCAATTTCCGGCACTTTGACATCACACTTGGGGGCTGGCGGTGGTGAGGGTGCATCGCCTCCTACAGTTACCTGGATTTGGGTCTGGTTGCCGCTACGGACAACGACACTACCTGCGACCGTACCTGCCGCCACACGATTGTTCCAGGAATCTATGTAGAGGCTGCCGCCGATTCTGGCTAGATCAATCCAGCTGAGCTGATTTCCCGCCCCCAAAGTGAGATCCCCGCCGGCCAGAACTTCCGCTGTTGGCGCACCACTGCTACCTGCGGAACCAAGGCTAATCGCGCCTCCACTCCACAGCGAGCGACTTGGCGCGATAAACTGCGACGTGCCGTGTATACGTATGTCGCCAGAAGCGGTGATCACGTTCCAGAATCGGCCGTTACTGTTGCTGCCTCCACTAGACAAGTCTATCCCCGTTCCGGCGTGAAGTCTGACACCCTCAACATCGGCCGTACTGCACGCGTCGCCGAATTTTCCAAATGTCGCGCCACGTCCGGTAATGGCACCTGCTGCTCGGTAGTACGCGCCGCAATACTGGTTGCTAGTGAACGCAATATTGCTGGTCGAGCATGCGGAGAAGCGTGCTGCGCCATTGAAGTTGATGGGCCCATCAACGGCGATGTCGGTGGCACGCTCACCATCCACAACATTCAGCGTGCTTCCATCGTAGTTGAGTGTGCCAATGAAGCTCGCTGCCGGTACCGGAGATACCAAGGTCTCACCTTCGGTTGAACCGCCATCATCGGCCGTGCCTGGCATGACGTCATAAATCACTTCCACCGTGGATGTGGTACTAGCCAGGGCGCTGCCGGAATGGCCGGTGATCTGCGCTGTGATCCGATGCCTGCCCTGGTCATCCGCTGCGCACACCTGTATGAGACGACCACTTATGCCCATTCTTTCCAGACCGCCGATGGCCATGCCTTCGGCATAGTTCCGGCAGCTAGGCCCGGCAACCGGCTCATCGGCCGATGCTCCAGTAGAGGCGGCGGAGTCTGCGTTCGGTGTCGGAATCGCGGCTGCCGGAGCAACAGGGTTACCCTCACCACGCGCCGGACCCCATTGTTCCAGGGTCGAGGCAGGCAGTTGCTTCAGGTAGAGTCGCACGGTTTCCACACCCCGCCACGCGGCCCCTTGCGCAGCTGTCATCGCATGTGCGCTCAACTGGCGTTGCTGTGTTCCACGCAACGAATAGGCGACCAAGAGTACCGTCACCGTTACGGCCAATCCCAGTAGCAGGATGATCAGAATAGTGGCGATGCCATGCTGTCCATGCTTAGCGCTGAAAGCTGGATTTGATCTAAGCATCTGGTTAGCCCTCGGAAGGTGCAGTGCGAATGTTGGGCAAGCAGGCCGAGAACAGCTGATCGCCTGAGGCCGTCTTTAGGATGACTCTCTGCATGCGACTGGGCAGTTCCTCAATCTCGGACTGCTGTGCATACGGCAGGCAACCACTGCTTGCTTGTTGCTCGAAACGAAGGCCCGTTAGCGTGAGGCTGCCGGCCTCGTCAGTCAGCGTGCCGCCCTGCCGGTTGGTCGGGACGAAGAAGCTGGAGGCGGAAGCCAGCAATCTGGGGCGCTCTTGGGCATTGCTAGCCCATTGAGGGGCTGGGTCGACCGAGGTGCAGCTCTTGCCGGGAAGCCAGTAGAGACCCCGCCGGTCTCCGAGCGCGTCGGACGGAGATGTCTCAATGCGAGTGTCGTCGGGAGTGGTGACCAACCTCAGACCAGCGCAGCGGCTGCCAGATTGTGGGTAGGCCCTGTACCGCCACAGCACCTCCCGCCCGTCATCAGAAACGGATAGAACGCCACTCTCGCCTGGCGCTAGGCCATAGCCAACTTGTTGGAGTTCAACTTGAGCGGCGAGCAGAGCAACAGAAATTTGACCATCGCGCACGGCACCTCTCGCGGCGTTGGTAGAGATGTCAATGCTCGCCTTGTACACGGCCAGCATCGTGCATATGGTGATCAGCGAGATGACCAAGCCGACCATCATGCTAATCAAAGTAAAGCCGTATTGAGCGCGTCGAACAATGTGGGGCGCCCTCATCGCGCGCCCTCACCTAGCTGTCGGGTGCCGACTTCAACAGCTGGGCCGCCTACCAGCTTCGCGCGCAGAAGCACCTCGCGGGGGGGCGCGATGGTTTGCGACTGACCTGCGATCGAAACCGTTACCTGTGCAACTTCGGCGCAGGTGATGCTCGCTGTTGGGGAGACCACTCCCGGGATATCCAATGCGATGGTGCGTTGATCGCACAACCGTAGACCCTCGTTGTGTAAACGCTCCCGCATTTGCTCGGCAGCCAGGTTTTCCAGTTTTGCCTCGTAGTGGCTTTCAGCAATCCGAGCGGCGACGTGTGCCATTCCAGCGCCAAGAATGGCAGTCAGCAGCACGCCTATGAGCGACTCAATCAGGACATCACCCCGTTGCGCGCTAGGCGTTTGGTTAGAGAATCTCGACATATAGCGGCTCCTTGGACCTGACGCCTATGGCAATGCGCTCCTCGGTCAGAGGCAGCAAGCAGTCCGTCGCCGCGGGTAATCGCACGCCACGGCTGTTGAACGCTACGCATGAAAATACGTCGCTACTGGATGCGAAGGCATCGACCGAGCCGAAGTCGGCCTTGCCGGCGGTTTTCAGATTGACCGATGACGGCAGGTCGGTCTGCCAAGCCGTGCCCACCCCCGTCAAATCGATGTGCGCCCGGCCGCGCGATACGCGAAGTAATGCGATCGGGGCGTCGTCGGCTAGATGTAAAGGGTTTCGCAGTGCTAGTGCGCGCGCGTATCCAACGCCCTCCAAAAGGGCATTCCGCGCTTGCATCTGCTTGGTGCCATCGACCCAGTCCCGCGTCAGCGGTGCCCCTAGCAGGGCAAGGAAAGCCATGATTGCGATCGTCGTCATCAGCTCGATTAGCGAGAAGCCCCCCTCCCGACACTTTCCAGCGAAACGCAACCTCACCATGGGCTGCCGCCTCCGGCCGTGCAGCCTGCAGTGGTGCGTTCGTTACTTGCCGTGAGGGTGATCGTGCAACCGGCCAACCGTCCGCCCACCCCGGCGGCGGTAAGCTCGTAGCCGCTGGCATGGCTGCCATAGCTGAAGCCAAAGTCGGCCCGCTTGGAAGACGGGGCCCAGCCAGGGAAGGTTCCGGTCACGGCACTTGTATCTGCCAGGGTCTGGCCCGGGTACACCAAGGTGCGCTGACGGTAGTTTTCCACGTTAGCCGACAGGGCTAGCAGATCACTTTGGGCTGCACGAATCTTGCTGCGGAGGATGAAATCCTCGTAGGCCGGCAAAGCGATCGCCGCCAGGATCGCGATGATCGCCACGACAACCATAAGTTCGATTAGCGTAAAGCCGCGTTCGCGGCTCGGCATCCCCATGTCTTACCCCCCAAGTTCGAGGGGGCGAAGCATGGGGGCATGCGGGAGCCATGGCATGCCCGCCACTGGAGGCGGCATGCAGACTGCATGCAAGTTGCAAACCCGCGCCGCGGCTCGCCCGCCGCACAATGCCGAACTGGCCACGGTCTTGTTGTTCGCTCGGCTGGAGTGCACAGCGTCGAGAGTTCGCAGCGCGTGGTCGGCATTCCTACTCAGCCGCCTGCGGCGGGCCTATGGGATCCGTTCGGTGTCGGCGAATGTTGTCAGGCAGTGTGGCACTTGGCCGAAAATGCCCCCCCCTTTTTTTGGGGGGGGGTGGGGCAACAGGGGCCAGCGCTGGCTTAGACGTTCATAGATGACGCCGCCCGCAACTAGGTACAGCCCCAAAAGGCGTTGGATAGCATTGGAGCGGATACACATCGCCTATCGACAACTGGGAGTGCTCCGGCGACCAGACACAAAACTGGACTTGAATTGGTATGCGTGCAGGGTATGGCATGGATTCACCGGCAGGCAGGCCGCCTTCTATATTCAGCATTCGGTGGAGGAGCAGGCTTGTCGAGATTCGGTAACAGGGAGCAGCGAACCGGCCCCTTCGTCAATACTGGTCCTCGAACGGCGCCAGCATGTTGTACATCCCATTCCGGCACATGGCATGGATAACCTCTACTAGCCTTACCGAACGACCACGCACTATGAGAGATACATCGACCTGACCGTCGGCCAAGTTCAGCTTGGTGTGCCTAATTTGAAGACCATCCATTTCCTGAGCGCCGGTTGTTCCAGCAATTACCTGACGCGCTTCTCGCGCGTGGAATGGCGCTATGCTTGCGTTGGTGCCAGTGGCAGCCATATTTGAGCCTCAGAGTGCGTTGCCTTACGGCGCTCCTACAACCTTGGAAATCCCGACTCAGTCGCAGATTCATCTCCTGGTCGAGGAGTTCGAGGATTGCCCAGCAACAGGAAAGCGGCATGCGGCAGATGTGCAGCCGAGGTGCCGTTTAGATGCACCGCCCGTTGCCGGGGTCTGGTATTCGGGCAGTTTCTTTGAGCCGAAGAACGTTCGCCCCGCGGAGGCAGCACTTCTGATCTTCCAGTGGGACTGGACAGCTAAGGGCTCAAGCCCAACCGCTGCTGGACGAGCCTTGTGGCCCCGCCGGCTCCCACGGAGCAGCCGGCAGCCTTCACAGTGCAGTGAGGACCGTCGTCGATCGTAAGTGCGCCATCAAGCACGCACCGCGCCTTCTCCCGCTATGTGTGTGACCAAGTCCGATCGCCGTTAGTATCTGGTGGCCTTGCCAATCCAAACAGATGAAGTGGCCAGCGGCACCCCAGACAGGGAAATTGGCTGTGGAGCTACAGGGAACAGATCGTCTGATAATCATCGGATCCTCGCGTTAGGTTGATTTTCTAGAGGCCCGCTAGCGAGTCAACCCATTGAAAAGGAAAACTTAGGGAGACAGCACTACCATGCGGCCTTTAGAACCGGGCGTCCCACCAATCTGGCGCTCCCCCGCCAATCGAGTGGCCGATTGAAACGCCGCGTTGACTGCCGATTGGTTCCCCATGGCCTGGAGAATCCGGGCATTTATCCTCGCCGCGCGCAAGTCTTGCTCGACCCACGCGCTCAAGCGCCCACTGACTGCCCCAGCGCGTTCAAACTGACCGACCTCGACCAACCGTTCGCCGTAAGCGGCACCCACCGCCACAAGAATGTCAGGAATACCCACGCGTTCGGCATATCTCCACGCTACTTCGAAGTCGGCGAAGGCTTCCTGCCTGTGCCCTTGGGTCCACGCTTGTTCAGCACGAGCCAGAGCAGCACCAGCATGAAGGCGGTCATCATCAAAAGCGGCAACCCACGTCTGCAGGCGACGAACTTCCTCGCCAGCTTCCAAAGATTGGCCGCTGGCCTGCAGCGCTTGAACAAGAACGAGCGCATTGGCGAGGTAATCGCGCCGGTCCGACTCTTGTAGCTCCGTGGAAGCTGCCCGTCGGGCCAGCCGTGCGGCTTCAGCATACTCACCGCGGTACAATGCAATCCGAGCAGAGAGCGCAGCCGCCTCGGCGCGCATCAGTGGCGCCTCTTCGGGATCTGATTGAGCCTGAGCGGAAGCCAACAGAGTTTCCGCTTCGCGCAAGCGTCCATTGTAAGTAAGGGCCCAGGCCCTATACAGAGCCGCTCCCCAATTCGAAGTCCATTCTTCCGACCAATAGCGATCTGTCGCTGCCAGCGCCTTGTCGAATTCGAGCAACTGTTGATGGGTGCCGGCCAGGGCCATCAAAGTGATCATTCGGTCGCCCTGCGCACCTATATTCTCAAATTGGCGCTCCGCAACATTGAGGGAGGCTAGCGCACTGCTCAGGTGCCCGCGTCGCTCGGCCACAGTCCCCAGCCGCTGATCGACCCGAGCCAACTCACGCAGGTTGCCCGTGCCAAGATATATGGCACGGGCCTGCCCCAAGTCTTCCGAGGCCTCTGAGAGGCGCCAGTTGGCGTAGTGCAGCCAGCCCCGTAGTGAGTACGCATTGCCGAGAACATCTGAGGCGGCCAGTTGCCCCTTCTTGGCAATGATCTGACTCAATAGTCCTTCGGCTCGGTCGAATTGCTGACGATTGATGTGAAGCCAAGCCAAAGTGACGTGCACTTGTGCTTGCAAGACAGCATTGTTGCTCCAAGTCACCTTGGTTTGCAGTGCCTCCAGCCGTGTTTGGCAGGCTTCGCGGGCGCCGCGATCACAATCAACTCTTGCTGCAGCCAATTGCACCTCAGGGCGCGCGGTCCATTCGGCTGGTGCTTTTTGAAGCAGGGCCAGCGCATCCGGTACGTGACCGGCCAGCCGCGCGGCAGCTAGTTGCTGCAAGAAGTGCTCGATCTCAGGCGAAGCATTGCTTGCACCCTGTGGGACCGTTTTACCGAGAGCTGCCAACAGCTTGTCTGATGCGAGTCCGGCCGCCTCCATGACATCGTTCGCCTCCGCGGTGGCCTCCGTATGCTGACCATCCTGGGTGAGGCCTTCCAGACGTACGAGCCATCGACCGCGCTTGAACTCGGCGTGAGGCCACACGCGTAAAAAGACACCCTTTGGCGCTTCCTGCGCCCTCGACGACTGGTTGTCCAAGGAAAGAACCAATTCGCTTGGTAACGTCGGCAGACGGCCGTGGCGTAGGCGGTTGGCCACCAGATCCATCAACCCTAAGCGCAGCCAGATCCACTTTTCGGGTGCTTCAACCTTCGCTGGATGCACCATGGCTGCCTGCAGAGCCGAAGGAGGGCGCTGCAACGAAGAGGGCGCTAGTTCTGGTTCGGATCGTGATCGCGCGGCGACCCATGCAATGCCCAGAACCAGCAATCCTGCGCCTGCAACGAAGGCCAAGGAGATACGTTTTGGCGAAGTGTGGACTAGTTGTGTCGGCGCGTGCGCAATGATGGGCGCGCTAAGGTCGGTCTCTACGGCCAATGGGAGCGTCGCGTCCTCGTCCACCGGTGCGACCCACCGGTATCCTAGTCGCGGCAGCGTTCGGATGCTGTGTTGCTCATTACCGTTATCCCCCAGAACCTGTCGCAGGCGCACTACCGTGTGTGCCAATGTCGATTCACTGATCTCGGCGCGCCCCCATACCGCCGCGATCAACTCATCGCGACCTACCGGGCGATCACGGTGCTGGACCAGATAGGCTAAACAGTCAAAGGCCACAACCGCGAGCCCCACCAATTCGCCGTTGTGCCAGAGCTCACGGGCCCGGATGTCCAACAAAAAGTCGCCGAAGCGATAACGGTCACTACGCATGGACATCGACGATGGACTCCCGGAGGTAATTAGGACATTAGCTACCACCCAGGACAAGGGTGGCTTCAGAAAAGTTGACGGCTCTTGGGTGAAATTCTCAGTACGTTCTACAGCCCGAGAGTTGCGACCGCTCGTCCGCGCAGCGCAGGCACACGACCAGGAATTTCCGAGATTTTGCTATCACTCGGAATAATTAGAACGGATGCAGCGGACAGCTTCCAATCATTGAACGAATGCTCGGATTTTCCTCAGCCAAGGAGACAATGCCGTACTTACTTCCGTTCGGCCTTCAGGTGCGCCTACATGGCGCGACTGATGGTAAAACTACCGAAAATTGGCGTCTGCTTTTGACCCTTGAACTCACGCGTTACATCATAGCGAGCGAGTGCAAACTTCCAGCGACCCTTTGTCACAGCCACGCCGACGCCCACTTCGCCAACCCATGGCCGCTTGTCCACGCTGTGGCTTCTCTTGAATGTGTTGCCGTCCAGCGTGATGTCGTTCAGCACCCAACGCGCATCCGCGGTCAGGAACAGATGCACTCCTAATGCCGAACCCCAAGGCCGGCTCCTGCTGGGGGCAGTATTCTCGCCAGCAGGTCGCAGCGGCGTGCTTCCAAAATCGTCAGGCAGGTTGCGGCCCACCCTTAGCTCAGCACCGGCATTGGCGTAGCTGGTCAGATTGCCCAGGCTTCCGCCATAGTGCGTGATCGCGTCCCAGCCCCATTCGCCTTGCTCTGGGGCGAATCGTCGCATGCGCTCGTGCACGATACGGAACACCGGTTCGTCCCGCAGCTGGTGCGTCCAGCCGCGAAATGGCTTACTCCCAATGAGGTCATGGACCCCATTCTGAATCTCCTCACCTCGCGCCGACGGACCCACTATGCCGAGCTGGATCTGAGTGGTGCGCAACGTGTCACCGAGGCGGGTGTTGTAACCAAAGCCCACCAGTAGCGCGGCGGCGTAAGGTCGATCCTCCCGAACAAGATCCGTCCGATTAAAGTCTGTCGGCGTGAAGACGGCATGGCTGAAAGTCACGACCATGTTCTGCTGGTCAAACTCTGTGGGGGCGAGTTTGGCCAGATGACGATTGACTAGACGCGCCAACCGCGGCAGGCAAGGATCATCGGTGTAATCGGCAAGATTGGGGGAGACCAGCGTCAGTTGCACGCCATTGCTATAGCCTTGGTCTTGATTCCCCAGAAGGTCATTGTCCACGCGGAAGTTGACCGTGGGTGGAAGTTCGGTCCTGGACGGGCATGCCTCGGGGACCGCAGCCCTCGCGTTGGCCGCCCAGAGACCCGCCCACAGCACCAGCGGCGCCAGTGGGGTGGATCGGTGGATGCGGCGCTGGCGGCGGACGGTCGTTCGTGGCTTCTTGTCTGAGCCCGTGATGTAGGGGCCCGCCATCAGTGCTCTTCCAACTGGCGTAGGATCCGCCGCAATTGCAGAATGGCTTGCGGATTCTCCTGCACGCTATGGCCATCATGGATGATGCTCTCCGACGTGGCGCCCGCTAAATGCGCGCTGGCGTACGGCACCACGCCGTCACTGGAGTCGCTCAGCGGCCCCGTTTCGTTCTGGCGTGCAATGATCGAGTAGTACTTCAGTCCCGGCTCAATCGGCAGATCGGCGGCGGCCTTGATAAAGGGGTCCTGCTCACTGAGATTGTCGATGCTTAACGGCAAACGATCCGGCAGGTCCGAGGCGATCTTGGCGGTATGGCGGTAGCGGTCCTGGAGCGCGACGGGAATGCTCGACAGCCGCCGCACCAAGGCAGCGAGCATGCCGTCGGCCTTGGGACTGCCGCGATGCGGCGCGGCGATGAAGACGGCAGCCCCGACTTCCGGCATGTAATCGAATGTCAGCAACGGTCCGACCTCACTGCGGACCTGCTCGGCGTCCACGCCTTGCGGCAACTGATCCATGCCCAAGCCCGTCCACAGGCGATCTCCCTGCGTAGTCGACACCATCAAGCGCGAGATCACGCCGCCCATGCTGTGGCCGACCAGGACCATCTGCTCGGATGCGGGATCATCCCGCTCCGGATCCAGGCGATTCAACGTCCGAAGCACGGTGGCCCGGATCGCCATGTGGTTGTAGGCCAGCGGCAAGTTGGTGGGGTAGTACATCAGCCATATCTGGTAGTGCTGACGCAGCGCCTCATCGCCCAGCACGTCGTTGCCCAGATTCACCCAGGCCTCCGGGCTGCTCGCCAAACCATGGATCAGCAACAACACGCGGCGCTGCGGGTCATAGGGTTGCAGCAGGAACAGGTGCGGTCGCTCCAGGCCCGCTTTCATGCCAAACAGGGTGCGCAGCGAGTTGCCCGCAAATCCGGATCGGGCGAGCCAGACGCCGTAGCCTGCGGTGTAGTTGGCCGCCAGCGGCACGTTGACGCCGCCCAGCTCAATGTTGGTGTGCAGCAGCGGATCCAGCGCTTCCAGGCTGACCGCGGAGGTGCCCAGGATCTCCAGCAGCGAGTGACCTTCAAAGCGCAACACGAGGGTGACGTTCGGTGTGGGCATAAAGCTCACATAGCCCGGACGCACCGCCAGGTCTTCGCCCATTTCCAGATCGACCGGCTCATCGCCCATCACCGCAACCATCTCGGTGCCGAAGCCGTCGCGACGGTACTGATTACGGATTCCCTTAAAGCGCAGCGCCGAGGCGGACAGCATGGCGTCGGGAACGGCGATGCGGCCCTGTTGTTCTGCCTGATCCAGATGCAGCGTCATGGTCCAAGGCGCGGGCGCCGGCAATACGCCGGATGCCAACGCGCCCTGGTGGCCCTCTTTTACCTGCGCGAAGACCGCGGTCACGACGCGTTCGACGGCATAGTTGTAGTAGTCACGCACCTGCGTTTGCCGTTCCTCCAACCCGCGTTCGGCCGGCGTGCGCTCGGTATAGAACAGGTAGGCATAGGCGTAGCGCGCCACCTCTAGCCAAGCCGAGAGCTGTCTGACCTGTTGGTCGCTGCTGACTGCCGGATGGCCCCCGTCCAAGGCACTGGCCATCCACACCTCAGCGGCGGCGGCCAAGCCCCCTTCACGGGAGGTGCCGTCGGCCTGGCTCAGCTCCTGTGCGCACGCTTGGGGCTGGGTGAGGCAGAAGCGCTTTTCCAGGCCCAGGATGTTCAAGGTTTGGTGGGTCGAGGCACTCAGTTCGCCCGTGGTCAGAATGTCGCCGCGCTTGGCTTCGATGTAGCGCTCGGCCTTCATTGGCTTGGCCTTGACCATCGCGCAGCCTGACAGCCCCCCCAGCGATAGCGCGCACAGCACCAGGGCAAGGACTCGCAAGAGGCGCGATGCGGCCAGGAAATTGTCAGTCGAAGACGACATGGGCACTCAACTCAGTCGGATAGGAGGATGGGCGCAGGCATTGGTGGCTTCGGCCAGCCAGGCGAGCGGGGCTCGGCTCCATCCCAGAACGCTGGCTTGGTGTCGCCGGTGCAGCCACGCATGGCCCAGTTGTGCCAGGCGCCCTCGGATGAAATACCCCGGGTACAGCCCCGCGGCGCCCAGGGTGCCGTAGGCGCTGTACTTGCCCAGCGACACGAGTGCGCCTTGGTCGCGGTACCGGAAAGGGGGTACCGCCTCACCCTGCAACGCACGCTCGATATAGCGCGCCAAGTGTTCGGCCTGCTGGGCGGCCACCTGTGCGGTGGGCGGCAGGGCACGCCCGGCATTGGGGGGTGTCAGGCTGGCGCAGTCGCCGATGGCGAAGATGCGCTCATCCCGGGAGGCTTGCAGGCTTGGCGTTACTTCCACCTGCTGCAAACGGTTCAGGGGCAGGCCGGCGATGCGGGCCAGCACGCCCGGGGCTTTCACCCCAGCCGCCCACACCACCAGGTCGGCCGGCTCCGCTTGGCCGTCCTGCAGCAGCACGCCGCCCTCGGAAAGCCCCTGCACCCGGGCGCCGGTGCGGAGGGTGAAACCTAACCCGCGCAGGACATCGCTGCTGGCCTCGGCGATCTTCTCAGGGAACGCCGCCAGGATGCGCGGTCCACCTTCGTACAGGGTCAATCGCAAGCGCTGCCGCAGTTGCCCATCCCCCAAGCCAGAAGCCTGTTCGGTCAGGTCGCTGAGCTCGGCCGCCAATTCCACGCCTGTAGCCCCGCCGCCCACGATGGCGATCCGAATATCGGTGTCGTGCAGCGCGGCGCGCAGCAGGTGCATGCGCAGTGCCTGGTTGAAAGCCTCTGCCTGTGCCTGGTTGTCGATGAAATGGGCGTGCTCGCGCACCCCAGGCGTTCCATAGTCGTTGGCGCCGCTGCCCAAAGCGAGCACCAAGAGGTCATAGGGGAGCTCCCGCGGGCCCACGGCGATGGCGCCGGCGGCGTCGCGCAGCGGCCCGACGCGCACGTAGCGGGCATGGCGGGCCACGCCCAGGAGTTCGCCGGGTTCAAAGCGATAGCCGTTCTTGGATGCATGGGCGAGGAAATGCACGCGTTGCTGATGAACATCCCGTGTGCCGGCTGCGATCGTATGCAGCAGCGGCTTCCACACGTGGGTGAATTCACGGTCCACCAGGCAAATGTCGGCCTCACCGCGACGGCCGAGGCGGCGACCCAGCCGGGTGGCCAACAGCATGCCCCCAATGCCTCCGCCCACAATGACGATGCGCGGGATGCTCATGGCGCGCCCCCCCCCCAGGACCGGGAGGTGTTCATTTCACCTCCTCCGGCGCACCGCGCGCATCCAGGTTGGGCACCTTCAGCGAGAACAGCGTCTCGTACAGGATGGGAATCAGACCCAGCGTCACCAAGGTACCCAGGGCCAGGCCACCGATCATGGTAATGGCCATGCTGGTCCACAACGGGCCGGCAAACAGCATCAGCGGAATCAGACCCACGATGCAGACCAGCTTGGTCATGACGATCGGTCGCAGACGTTTGAGCGCGGCGGCCACGACCGCTTCCCGTCTGCCCAAGCCGGCCTTGAGCTCGGCTTCGATGCGCTCCAGCAGTAGGACCGCGTTGTTGACGATGATGCCGGCCAGCGCCAACAGGCCGAAGGTGGCCATGAAGCCGAACGGAAATCCGGTTACGAGCAACGCCAGTGCCGCGCCGATCAACACGAAGGGCACGCTGGCCATCACGATGAAAAGCTTGCGGAACGAATTGAATTGCCAGATGAAGAGCAGCAGGATGCCGCCCAGTGCATGGGGCAGGAACTGCGTCAGCGCCTGATTGGCTTCGGCCGAATCCTCGATCTCGCCCCCGAGCACCAACCGGTACCCCGGCGGCAACGCGATCTTGTCGATCGAGGCCTGCAGCGTGGACACAATCTGGGTCGCCGTCATGCCCGGGTTCTGACCGGTGACGGTGATGGTTCGCTCCAGGTTGCGCCTGACCAGGGTGGACGGCTCCGACGACAGCGAGACGGTGGCAATGGCTGACAAGGGCACCGGGGCGCCGCCGTTTTGCGGATAGATCGGCGTGTCGCCCGGATCGGCGCGACCGTTACGATCGGCGGCACTGCCACGCATCACGATGGGCGTGTTGACGCCTTCCTCGCGCACGACGGAAACGGCCAGGCCCGAGAAACGCATTTCCAGCGCCTGCGCCACGTCCTGATGGCTGATGCCCGCACGGCGCGCCTTCAGCGGATCCACGTCAATGACGTAGCGCGGGACACGCGCCTGCCAGTCGTCATACACATCGATCGTACCGGGCAGGGCTTTCAGGGCCTGAGCCACCTCACCGGCGATCCGCCGCAGCACGTCCTCATCCGGACCGGTGATCCGGTAAACGGCCACGCCGGCTTCGGTGGCGCCCAGGGAGAAGCGCTTGGGCTCGGCGCGCAATTGCGGGAAGTTCGCCCGGATATGCGAGCGCGTGCGCGCGATGACCTGGTCGATATCGGTGTTGGGTTTGATGCTGACGGTGAAGTAGGCAATGTTGGGCGCAGGTAGGGGCGGGTTGAGGCCAAGCACGATGCGGGGACCGCCATCGGCCACGTAACCAATGCTGTCCACCACTTCCGGATTGACCTTCTCATCGGCCAGCCAGCGGCTGATCGATTTGACCGCCCGCATCGTTTCGCGCGAATCGGCGCCGGGTTCCAGCGTCACCGGGATTTGGAACTGCAAGCGATCAGACTTGGGCAAGAAGTCGTAGGGGATGGAGACCAGCACCAGGACCGCCGAGGCGAGCAGGCCCAGCATGGACCCAATGAATATCAGGCGATGCTGCAGCAGCTTCTCGATGATCGTTCGGTAGCCGCGATAGAAGCGGGAGTCGTAGCTCTCGGCCTGTTCCTTGTGGACGTGCGCCTTGGCGAAGAACAGACACAGCAGCGGCGTGACGGTGATGCTCAACAGCCAGGAGCCCAGCAGCGTCACGCCCAGGACGATGGGCAGTGAGCGCAGGTATTCGTTCGTGGAGGTCTCGCCAAAGAAGAACGGCGAGAACGCCAGCACGATCACCAAGGAAGAGGTCAGCAGCGGAACGGCCAGCGTCCTGCCCGCAGCCTCGCACGCGCTCCATCGGCTTTCGCCTTCACCGAGCCGGCGCTCGATGTCTTCAGCGATCACGATGCCGTTGTCCACCAGCAGACCCAAAGCGATGATGATCGCCGCGATCGAGACCGACTGCAGTTCGATGCCCAGGGCGCGCATCACGATAAGCGAGCCCAGGATCGTCAACGGCACGATCGCCCCCACGATCAACCCGGTGCGCCAGCCCAGGAACAGCATGACCACCGCCATGACGATGATGATCGTCTCGGCCATGACATGGTGCATCTTGCCCATTTCCCGCTCGACCACGTCGGCCTGGAACGTCACGACATGCTGTTGAAAACCGACCGGCAGCAGTTTGGCGGTCTCGTCGAGCTTCTTCCGCAGCTCGGCGCCGACTTCGGCTACATTGCGGCCCTTGGCCATGGAGACGGCCACCACCACGGCCGGCTGGCCCTGGTACACCGCCGCGCTCTGCGGCGGATCCACCGGCATCACATGGATGCGCGCCAATTGACCCAGGGCCACCTCACGGGCCGTGCCCTCGCGCTGGGCGGTGACCAGAAACTGCCTCAGCTGGCCTACGCCGGTGATCTCACCGGAGGTGGACAGCGACATCGACATGCCGGAGGCCGAGACCAGCCCACCCGGGGCCACGACATTCTGCTGCTGCAACTGCGTGGCGACCTGGGCCGGCGTCAGGCCCGCTTCGGTCAGTTTTGCGCGATCAAAGTCGATGTAGACCTGCTCCTCCTGGAGCCCATGCATCGATACCCGTTCCACGCCTGGAATCGTGTACAACTGGGCGCGTAGGGCGCGCAAGGGCGTCCGCATCTCACTGGTGCTGAATCCCGGCGCCGTCACCGCCACGGAGGCGATCGCGACGCGCCCGAACTCATCGTCGATGAACGGACCGTACGCCCCTTGCGGCAGCGTGCCTTCCGCCTCGGCCGCCTTGGAGCGCACCCGCTGCCAGAGCGCGGGCAGATCCTCGACGTTGTCATAGGCGGTCAGCTGGATGATCGCCATGCCCGGGCGAACGGTGGTGTTCATGCGCTTGATGCCCGCCACTTCCCGCAAGCGTTCTTCCACCGGACGGGCCAGCAGGCGCTCGACCTGCTCGGTCGGTAAACCCGGCTGGGCCACGCTTACCAGGGCCTCGCGCACCGTGATGGACGGTTCTTCCTGCGAAGGGAAGCTCAGGAAGGTGAGGATGCCGCCCAGCATCAGCAGCACCGCCACGAACAAGGTGAGGCGGCTGGAGCCCAGGGCCGATTGGGTCAGTTTCACGATTGCACCTCGGCACCCAGGCGCGAGGCGGAACGGAACGGCACGACCCGCTGTCCATTGGTCAGGAAGGCGGTGCCCGCCGTGACAATCTGCTCACCGGCTTTCAGCCCGATCTTGACGCCGACGCGATCGCCTTCGACGTCCCCCAAGGCCACCTGACGGCGCATCAAGGTGCCCTTCTTGGGGTCGTACACGAACACGCTCGCGTTCTTCCCATCAGCGGCCAGCAGGACGGCCGACAACGGCACGGCGATGTGGGCGGCGGACGCCGACTCCGGCGTTAGCAGCAAGCTCTCGCCGCTACGCAGGCCCGACGCATCGCCGGCCACATCCAGCAGGACTTCCACCGTCGCGGCGCTGTCCACGCGCGCCGAAACGCTGCGGACCTTCAAGGAAATCGGTCGTCCGGCCGATTCGGCCTGCATGAGCTCACCCGGCGCAAGCGTGCGCGCAAGCGCATCGGGAAGATTGGCCACGACCTGTAGGCCGGTGGAGCCCTCCAGTTGCAGCACCGCCGCCCCGGCGGCGACGTCGTCGTGCGCCTGGTACCGCTTGGCGGTCACACTGCCGTCGAAAGGCGCCCTCAACTCGGCCATGCGCATGGCGCGCTGGGCCAGGCCCCGATCGGACATGGCCACCTGCAATTGGGACTGGGCCGACTCCAGCCCCACCGCGGCATTGGTCAGGCTGAGCTGGGATGCGGCGCCGTCCTCGAACAAGGCCTGCTGCTGCTGCAGTTGAAGGCGCTTCTCGCTGACCTGGGCGTTGGCCGACCGTACGTTGGCCTCGGCTTGCTGGACACGTAGACGGAGCGTTTCTGCGTCCAGCCGCGCCAGGAGCTGGCCCTTGTGAAAACGATCGCCCACGTCCACCAGGACCGCGGCAATGCGCCCGCCGTTCTCAAAGGCGGCGTCCACGCGATCCTGTTGGCGTACGGTCGCCGTGAATTGGCGCAGGCTGTCGCCATGCGCACCGACTTTCTCCAGTTTGACCGCACGGGGTGCCTCCGGCGCGGCGGACGGATCCTGGGAACATCCGCTCAACGTGGCGGTGATCGCGGTGCAGAGGGCAAGCAAGACAAAGGGCTTCATAGGGGTGGGCTCAGGTCGGTGCGGTGGATTGCGTCGAAGAAGAAGGGTCAGGGGTGATGGGCCACAGCCGGCGCCGCGGCGGGAGGCGCCAACTCCACGCCATACAGCGCGGCGAACAGAGCAATGTGCGCCCGTGCTCGGTCGCCGATGGCCGTCAGATCAGATTGCGTGGCGCGCACCGCCTCGGCCCGCGCGTCGAGCGATAGCGACGGCTCCTGCAGCCCTTGTTCGGCGCGCAGTTGGGCCCGCGCGGCGCGCTGTTGGCTGTCGTGGGCCTTTTGGGCGCTACGCGCCTGTGCGCTGGTCGTGGTCTGCATCGCGTCCAACGCGTCGGCCACATCGCGGAAGGCGGATTGAATGGCGCGCTCGTACTCGATGATCTCCGTGCGCTTGCGCAGATGGGCCAGATCCAAGTTAGCGCGCCGGCGCCCGAGGTCGAAGATCGGAAGGGAAAGCTGCGGCATGAACGACCAACTGCGGCTGCCGCTATCAAACAGGCCGTCGAGGGATTCGCTCGCGGTACCGATGCTGGTGCTGAGCGAGATCGAGGGGAAGAACGCTGCGCGGGCAGCGCCTATGTCGGCGTTGGCCGCACGCAATTCGGACTCCGCCTGGCGCACATCCGGGCGGGTCAGCAGAATCGTCGAATCCAGGTTGCGCAGGAACGCGGGCGCCTGCGTCGCGGCGGCAAGCTCGGACATGGCGATCCGCTGCGGCACCACGTCGTACCCGACCAGAATCTGGAGCGCGCGCAGCGCAGCGCGCTGACGATCGGTGGCTTGCTGCCATGCCACCTGCGCCTGATCGGCCGCGGCGCGAGCGGCATTGACCTCATCGACCGCGGCGACCCCGACGTGCTGGCGCGCCGCCATGATTTTCAGCAGAGCTTGAGCGACCTCGTTCAATTCTCCTGCTTGCGTCTGATCAGCGGCAGCGGTCTGCTCCTCGACATACGCGCGCGCAATCTCCGCAAGGATGGCCCCGCGCAGCGCCTCGTGCCCATGCTCGGAAGCCAGAAAGCGCTCGCGCGCCGCGGTGGACATGGCTTTCACGCGCCCAAACAGGTCGACTTCGAAGTTGCCAATGCCCACACCGACCGTCTTCAGATCCTGCTGGTAGCGGGCATTCAAGGCCTCGTCATCGAACTGCTGTCGCTGCGCCTGGGCGGTTAGGTCCACTTGCGGCACACGACTGGCACGCTGAATTCGCAGTTCTGCGCGCGCGCGCTCGACGGTGAGAGCGGCAATGCGATAGTCGGCGTTGTGTGCCAGCCCGGCCTGGAGGACGGCCTCCAAATCTGCCCCGGGCGCCAAGGTGTGCGCGAAGTTGCGCTCCTGCTCGGTCAACTCGATGCGCTGCACGTCTGGCGCCGGGCTTCCGGTCGCCGTGGGCGCCCCGAACGTCGCCGGCACCAGCACGCTCGGGCGAACGTAGGTGGGCGTGAGGGAACACCCGGCCAAGCCCAGACCGAGAAGGGCCGCCAGCACGGCATAACCCCTGAAGGGAACCGAAAAGGGAGTGGTTGGGGACATGACGTACGCCGATGTAGTCTATGGACGGCCGACAGTCTGCCCCCGGGTTTTCAAGGCCCTTTCTAGGAATTTTCAAGATTTTATGAAGACGCCCCCCGCGCCCGAGGTCGGAATGGTCGGCAAACGGATCCTGGTCGTGGAGGACGATCCGGACGGTGCCGGCATTCTTGAGGCCTACTTGCGTAAGGACGGCTTCGAGGTCGCCATTGCGTCTGATGGCGAACGCGCCCTGCAGTTGCATGCGCAGTGGCGTCCTGACCTGATCCTGCTGGACGTCATGTTGCCCAAACGCAGCGGCACCGACGTGTTGGCGCTTATCCGGCGCTCCAGCGACGTGCCCGTCATCATGGTGACGGCCGTTGGCGATGAGTCTGACAAACTGGGCGCGCTGCGTTACGGGGCCGACGACTATGTGGTCAAGCCGTATAGCCCCAAAGAAGTGCTGGCACGCACCCACGCGGTGTTGCGTCGCACCCTTCAGCGTGAGCGATCCGGCCCTGCCTTGCTGCAACACGAAGGACTGACCGTGGATCTGGAGGCACGGACCGCCACGATCGGCGAGGGCAACGGCATACCAGTTCCGCTGGAGTTGACCCCCACCGAGTTCGCGTTGCTGGTCAAACTGCTCAAGACACCCTTCAAGGCCTTCACCCGCGCCGAACTGTTGGACGCCTGCCTACCGGACAGCAACGCGCTCGAACGTGTGGTGGACGCCCACGTCCACAATCTGCGACGAAAGCTGGATGCGCGCGGCATCCGCGACGTACTGGTGACGGTACGGTCTGTGGGGTACCGATTTCAGTAGTCACTAGGATGTCTAACTAGGAAACGCATGCCATCACCTCGCAAGCCTTTGCCCCTTCGCGCGTGGCTCGGCCTAAGAATGAGCGGCTTGGCCGTGGGCGTAGTGTTTGCGATAACGGCCACCATTTGGATCCGCTATGCGTACGTGGACTACCACGCGTTAAGGAACGCCTCGCCGGAAGTCCGTCAGGAACTGGAGAGACTGAGCGCCGCACCAGACGAGAATGAAGAGCGGCTATGGACCTTGATCCGCTCGTTCTACACCATCCGCGACGTTATGCCGGGCACCAGCAATCGCGACTGGATCCTGGTCGGTATCCTCATTTCGGGCTTTATCCCATTGATCGTCGCCGTCGGCTTCGGTCTGGCCAAACCGTTGGCCCGCCAGTTCCTCAGCGTGAGCGCGGCCGCGCACCGGGTGAGCGATCGCGAGTTTGGCGCCAAGGCGGACCTGGTCAAGGATGCCCCCGCCGAGGTTCGCGGCTTAGCCGACGATTTCAACGCCATGTCGGCCCAACTGGAACAGTACGAACGCGAAATGCGTGAGTCCAGCGCCATGCTGGCCCATGAACTACGGACTCCGCTCAATGCCGCCATGGGGCGCGTCCGGGGCATGCTGGATAGCGTCTTCCCCCGCGATGATCAGCAACTCCAAATGGTGCATCGCCAACTTGAACAGATCAATCGCTTGGTCGGGGACCTGCACCTGCTGTCGCTGGCCCGCGCGGGTCAGTTGTCGCTCCATACGGAGGAGGTGTCGCTGACAGACGTGGCGCAGGAGGCGTTGCGCTGGCTGGAAGGAGCGTTGGATGAGGCGGGGCTGGTCCCCGATTGTCGTCTGGATCCTACGGTGGTGGTCTCGGCGGACCGGGGCAGGGTTGGCCAAGTGGCCACCATCTTGGTTCAGAACGTCCTGCGGCACGCGAAGCAAGGGGGCAGTCTTCGTCTTCACGTCCGTCGGGAACCGCCATGGGGCGTTTTAGAGGTAGCTGACTCGGGGCCGGGCGTACCCATCGAATCCCTGCCCAAGCTCGTGGACCGGTTCTGGCGCGCAGATCAATCGCGGACTCGGGATTCGGGGGGCACCGGCCTTGGCCTGGCCATCGCCGCAGCCATCTGCCAGGCGCATGGGGGAACGCTGTCCTTTGAGCGCGTTCTTCCTACGGGCTTGTCCTCTACCGTGCGACTGCCCCTGCGTAGGCCTTAGCCCGTGTTTCCTGGCGGCTCGAACATCCATATCGCATCACACAGACGGCTACGCGCGGTCGGCTGGGTCTGTCGCCATATCATCGCCAGCACCAGTTGGAGACGTTGTACGCCGAGGCACCGGTGGGCTTGTGCTTTCTGGATCCCCAGAAACGCTACCTGAGCGCTAGTGCCCGTTTTTGCCGGATGATCGGGGCGACCGCCGAGGCGGTCATTGGCAAGAGCATCCATGAGGTCTATGAGCAGGCGTTCGCAAGCATCGTTGAGCAGACGCTGGATGGCCTGATGCAAGGCGCCCAAAG
Source organism: Pseudoxanthomonas sp. Root630 (assembly GCF_001427585.1). GTDB lineage: Bacteria > Pseudomonadota > Gammaproteobacteria > Xanthomonadales > Xanthomonadaceae > Pseudoxanthomonas_A. The sequence goes on from NZ_LMGY01000005.1 coordinate 41,238, forward strand.
CGCGCCGCTTGAGCATCAGTTGCCTGGGCGACCACAGACCTATCTGGCTTATTCACACCGCGTACTGGATGACAGCGGCGCATTACTGGGGCTGTCGATCGTGTCGATCGACATTACCGCTCGCAAGATGGCCGAGGATGCCCTGCGCCAGAGCGAGGCCCGCTACCGCCACTGCGTGGAACTGAGTCCGATGGTGATGTGGGTGGCCGAAGCCGACGGCGCGCTGTCCTACATCAGTCCACTGGCCGATGGGCCGGTCGGGTGCAGCATGGAGCAACGCCTGCAGGCGTGGTACGACCGGATGAACCCTCAGGATCGCGAACGCGCGCGCGAACAATGGTTGGCGTGGCTGCCATGCCAGCAAGCCTTTGATAACCACTTCCAGATTCAATGGAATCCCGGACAATGGGGTTGGGTCCTGAGTCGAGCGCGCCCCTACATTGAGGAAGGCGAAGTGATCCGATGGTTCGGCGTATTTACCGATATCAGCCAAACCCACCTGCTCGAAGCGCGGGTGGAAGAGCTGGAGGCGCAGTTGCGCAAGCAGGGGTCATCTCCAGCGCCAGCGCGCTGAATCTTGAAGGGATCGAGATCGTCAGAAGGGCAACCACGGTTATGTGATCGCCCTGCGGTCCGGGAGGCAGCTTGCCAGACAACGTCGCCGCCAAGGTTTGGTCCGCCACGCGCTCCAGTGCCACGTGACGATGCGGCACCCTCGTCGTCGTCCAGCCCTGGGCACGCTCCAGGCAGGGAACCGCCCCCCCGTTGAAACTCAACGTCCGGGCCTAGGATACGCATCTCGACGATCCAGACGTTGCCTACCGCATAGATCTCCACCAGCGCCACGCCGTGCAAGTGCATGACGTGGCGACCGTCTTGCTCGCGCAAGACGTAACCTGGCCCCGGGCACGCTCGGCCAAGGGAGAACTGCTTGAAACCACCCTCCGGATCCAGTGGCCGCCGGGTCATTGGCACCGGGTACGCAGTCGCGCCAGACCCCAATGGGTAAACGGGGAGATCGTGCTCGGGTTCGGCTCGTTCAAGGACATTACACGTGAGGTGGAGCTGGAAGCTCGCGTAGCCGATCTCGAAGCTGCGTTGGCCAAATTCCGGTCGTCCACGGAAGACGAAGGCCGTAGGTTCACGACCGTTCTGCAGGTACATCTGTGTAGTTGGGATGCTGCAGCGGGCCTTGCATGGCTGCGTGGGCAGGAGAACAATAGAGTGACGTCCGTCACGAATGTCGGCATTCGACGGATGTTGGGAAGTAGGGGGGCGATGCCTTGGCGGACGCAATGCGCCGGCAGGGTCAGCGTGAATCCGTCGTGGTTATTGCAGCGAGATCAGCGCATCGCCTCGGGTTGTGCGTTTGGCCTGCTCGCAACGCTACGCCGCCGCCCCTGCGCTGGGAAGCTTTTGACAACGTTGGCCAAAGGAGAAGGCTCATGCAAGTAGGCAGACGCAACCGCACGATCCTGGCATTGCTCATCTATGCAGGCTTGGCCAGTGGCTGCGCGAACCTCGGAGCAGTGCGGGAGTTCGCGGCCAGTTCGGCCAACATGACAGGCTACAAGGCCGTCACCGAGCACTATGTCAGCAGTGCCGATCGGCAACTGGCTGACCTTCCGCCAGACAAGCGATTCGATAGCACTCGAAACAACCTTCGGACACTGAAGGTGGTCACCGGGCAGGACAAGGAAACCCTGCTCAAACTGCACGCGATCACGACCGGTTACATGAGTGCATTGGCCCAGCTGGCCGGTGAGGACGCTTACTCGATCTCTCCTGAGATCAAGCAGGTGTCCGGCGCCATCCAAGCTTCGGACTCGCTGAAGATCAATGCAGACCATGTCAGCGCCTATAGCAACATCGCCCAGCGCGTTGCCGATTGGGCGTTGGCTGCCAAGCAGGCCAAAGACGTCAAGCAGATGGTCCGCCTGAACGGCGCAGACATGGACAAGCTGCTGGAGGCGATGCAACTGGCCACGCAGGCTTACGGCATCGTGCTGGAGCAGGAAATCCAGTCCTATGAACTGGTGGCGGACTATCGACAAGCGCAGTGGTCGGCCAAGCTGCCGGGCGATGTCGGGCTGACCCCCGAACGGCGCGAGGTGATCGCCACCGTTCTGCGTCGGTCCACCCAGGCTGACCTTGCCGCCCAGCAACAGGCGCTGAAGGCACAGCAAGCGGCCGCGGCGGGACTGGACCGGGTCCGGCAAGCGCATGAGGTCATGCTGAAGAACGTGGACAGGCTCAGCGCAAAAGATGTCCAAGCCATCTTGCGCCAGGCCTCCTCCGACCTGAAGTCCATCCGTCAAAGCATCTCAGACCTGTAAGCCAAGGAGATCGATCATGGCAACCAAACTTGCAGCAACCAAGAAACCTGCCTTTGAGATCGCCAACCTGCTCGACGATGCGGCCGATGCCATCCGGGATCGCAGCAAGCAGGCCTATGGCGCCGGAAAGATGAGCCTGGATGAGTACATGGATGCACGCGCCCAAGAGCTGGAGTTGCGCTCGGAGCTGCAGGTCATCGTGGCCACCAATCTGAGCGCGGCCCTTCAGCAGGCTTCCGAGGCGGGGGAGAACATTGAGCAGGCCATCGTGGATGCCAAGACGCGCATTGAGACCATCCGCTCGGTCAAGAACGGGTTGAAGATCGTGGCCGCCCTGGTGACCTTGGCCGCTGCGCTGGCGTCCGGCGAGGTTAAGACCATCGTCAAGGCGGGCAAGGCCGTGGCCGATCTCACCTAGCAACCCGTCGATGAGTCCATCCGGATCTGTCGTCGCTTGTCTCTAATCAATACGGGAGTCGTGCGTGGCATGCCCAAGAACATCCTGATCTTCGCTGATGGGACCGGACAAGCCGGCGGTGTGCGGCCCGATCAGCAGTTGAGCAATATCTACAAACTCTATCGTGCCACGCGCGTGGGACCGGACAGCCCGATCGATCCGCGCGAGCAGGTCGCTTTCTACGATCCGGGGCTGGGCACGGCCGTGGCCGGCGGTCAGGTGCGACTGAGCCTGTGGCAGCGACTGAAATCGGTGTCCGGCCTAGCCGTCGGACTGGGGTTTAGCGGCAACGTGATTGATTGCTACGAAGCGGTTCTCAAGCGCTATGAGCCCGGCGACCGAATCTTCCTGTTCGGCTTCAGTCGTGGCGGCTACACCGTGCGCGCGTTGGCCAATGTGCTCAATCTATGCGGCGTACCCACCCAGGACGGGCAGGGCGGGCCGCTGCCGCGCACGGGCCGCCGTTTGCGTGCCATTGCCAGAGAAGCGGTGGTGCGGGTGTACGAGCATGGTGCCGGGCGCGATCGCAAGAAGTACGAAACCCAGCGCGAGGCCTTGGCTCATCGCTTCCGGCTCAAGTACGGGGCTGGCGAGCATCCTGCCCGCGGCGACGTGTTCCCGGAGTTTGTCGGCGTCTTTGATGCAGTGGCCGCGTTAGGGCTGCCGTGGCCGGCTCGGATCGGACTGGCAAGCCTGGGCGTGCTGATGCTGGCCGCCGCCAGCGGCGCGCTGGCGTGGCTGACGACTACTTGGCTTCACTGGGACGGCGCGGTGACGTTCTGGGCGTTGATCGCGCTGGGTATCGTGGCCGTGGGGCTGGCTTATCTGAGCACGACGTTGCGCTGGGCGCCCAAGGGCGTCAAAAGCGACGCGCCGCCTGTGCATTTGGCCCTGTGGAATTCGGAGAACTACGACCGGTTGCTGGATCCGCGGATCCCGCAGGTCCGACACGCATTGGCCATCGACGAAACGCGCGTGCAATTCGGGCGGGTCACGTGGGGTGGCTCAGCCAACCAGGCGCAGGTCGATGAATTCCGGTTCAGGCAGCGATGGTTCGCTGGTAACCACTCCGACATCGGTGGCAGTTATGCGGAGGAGGAATCGCGCTTGTCGGACATTTCATTGAAATGGATGGTCGAGCAGGCACTGGCGTTGCCCCATCCGATCCTGGTGGACTGGACCAAGCTGCATTTATACCCGGATGCAACCGGTGCGCAGCACTGCGAGGTCTTCGCACAACAGCAAGGGCCCTGGTGGGCACGTCTGGTTCCTTGGCCCAGTGCACCTCGGCAGATCAAAGAAGGAGCCGAATTGGATCCGACCGTGCTGGAACGATTCGAGGCTGCATGCGTACTGGCCTGCGACCAGAAGGCAGCGTATCGGCCCGAAGCGCTGCGCCACCACAACGCAGTGAAACACTACTACCCACCCCGATGAATCCTGTTATGTGCGGGGGCACGTCCTTGGGGCCGGACGTGATGCGGATGGGAGGTGCCATCGCGGATGCACTGGGTGGGGAACGGACGCGGATACTGGATACCGCGACAAAGTCAGGCCTCAGGGGATACCGATGAAGTACGAAGTTGCATTGGCGGTGGTACGCCGCGCGGAAAGTGCCTTGACCGGCAGCCGCTTGGATCATTCGGACCGGTGGCTTCAGAGCGCCATTGAGACGGTCTTGGACGGGCCAGGGCTGGTGATCGCGGGCGGACAAATTCTGCTATGGCGAATTTTCTGGGTCCTCTTCACCACAGCCGTGTTCGTGACAGTGCTGCGCGTTCTGGACAGTCAGAACGTCGCATCCGTCTTCCTGCCGTCCTTTTTTCTGGCCATGGGGGTGGTCTATTTCAGTACGCCCAGTCGCTCCATGGCGGCCGGCGTTAATCCCAAACGGGTGGCGGATGTCAGGCAATTCATTCTGTCCATCGCCGACCAGCCACAGCAACTCCAGTCTCTGAGCGACTGCATTGAGGTAGTGCGTACGCATACGATGCAGAAGTTGGCCCGGTTCAATGTCCTGGCAGGCATTGCTTGGGGTGTTCTGTTCTGGTTCGTCGGCACGCACGCCTTGGCGCCAGGGCTGCCCGCAGAAGCGGTCAGCCGGGGCTTGTCCCATAGCATGGTGGGGGTGCTGTTGTTTGCTTTGGTCCTATGCGCTGGAATCTGCCATGCCACCGCTGTCCGTGCGGTATGCCAGATCCTCGATTTCGCCATGATTGAAGCCAAAGCCGAGGTGGCTTCAACCCAGGGTGCGCCGCAAAAGAACTAGCCCGGGCGGTACCACCGAGGCTCGCGCGGCACCAAAGCCGATTCGGCTATCACGCGTACGGTGCCTTTGGAAACGCCCTCCACGGCTCCTCAGGTACGTGCCTGCCGCTCATCGCGATGATCTCCAGCCTGAGCTGGTCGCGTCGCTCACCCAGGTACTCAAACAGCTCAGGGGCGTCATAGATGATGGTGGCCACTGCGGCAGCGGCTACAGCAAACATGTCGGCCACCATCAGCGTGTGGCGCGTGCGCTGAGAGCTGAAGCCTGTCATCCAGTCGCGTTAACCAAGCTGTGACATGCCCCCATGGGTGTAGCTGTCCAGATAACGGCCTTCCCGCGGAAGCATCTCAGCCAAGCGATCCACCCCTTCGAGCCCTGTCACCTTGCGCAGGGACTGCAGCATCTTGGGCAGGGTCGGCGTGTCTCTTTCGCCAGCCATGATCATCGTTAGCAGAGGGGGCGGGCAGGCGTAAACAATCCAGAATGCGCATGCACCGGCTTCCATCAGAGGTCTTAGCAGGGCGGCGGCACTGGAGTAGTTCCCCACCGCAGAGAGCGTGGTGATGGAGGTGTGGTGCTCCAGCGCCAACGCCAGCGCAGATCGGGCCAAACGGTGCCGGGACAATGCCGGTTCCTGGCGCGGTACCCGCGCATGGATCGCAATGGCCTGTTCGGTGGATTGCTTGCCGCGCAACGCCGACGGATCCATGAGGGCGTCTCGTTTTAGCGATAGTCTTAGACGCCATTGTGTGCCCAATCGGCTAGCCTGAGGCACGGGCGCTTGAAGGCTGGCGCCCACGAAGAATGAGGAGATCCATGTCCAAGGGCGACATCCCCATCAGCAATCTGGTCATGGGCCAGGTTCAGGCCACTCGCGTGCTGCACTTCACCGGTGGGCTGATTTGCTTGCCACTGGAGGAGGGGGGATGGGCATTAGGGCCTATCAGCGCGTCCCAGGAGGGGCTGAGTTTTCTCTCGCCGATGCCAGAAGGGCAAGTGCACATGCTCGCCCGCCAGGCGGGCACCTACTTCGTGGGCACCAAGGTTGTCTACAAGGACAGTGGTCCCGAGCGTGACGAATGCTGGTATCCCCATATCGGGAACACAGGCGCCACCGAGCAAAGCGCTGACACTTGGTCCGCTATCGCGTTTCGCGCCTCACAAGCCAAGGACGAGAGCACGGCGGAGCTTGCGCGCTACATGAGCATCTGCATGCGCTCGGCCAGCCGCCGTCTTTGCGAAATCAGTGATCTTCATCATGAACAGCTGCGCTGGGCCCTCTTGCGAGGGCGAGACTCGGGCGAACGCTTCTCCAATACGGCGCTTTACGATCTGCACTTGGCCATTCATTCCTTCCTGGCAGAACTGAGCTCAACGCGTGACTACCTGTCCATCTTGGCAGCGCGTCGCGTAGGAGCCCCCAAGCACGTAGATAGCCTGAGGGACCTGCGCAACTGGCTCGGTACGCCCACCGGCAGCGCTGCGAACACGGATGGCATGATCGCGTTGATTCTCGACGCCCTTGGCACCGAGACGCGGATGGGTTGGCTCAGACGAATGACCAAGCTGCGCAATCAAGTGACGCATCAACGACCGATGGGAGCCGATCCTCTGGCCGGTGCGTTACGCTTTCAGCGAGTCGCAACCGTCTCGGGTCTGTTGCCGCAGATTCGGATAACGCCCTGGTCTGCGGAGGAGATTGCGGAGGGCGAAGATCCTTTCATTGAGATTCTTCGCTTCTGGCTCGGCATGGAAGCTCTCGCCCACGGATGCACGAACTTCATGGACTATCCTGCCGAGCATCCTCATTTCTTCGCGGCAGACCTTGAATAGGCTTCACTGTCTTCCATACATGCGCAAACGATAGGCATCTTCCTGGTTCTGCGTTGGCCCCTTGGCTGGAATTGCCTTTGCATTGCTCTTTGCCAGTTGGATCACATATCGCTTCTGGCAAGCAAAGCGAGGCGAGGGACAACATGCCCATACTGATGTGGGCCGTTGGACGCGGAAAAGATCAAGCCCTTGGGTTCCCACCGGACCTGTCTGGCCTGTGGGAAACACGCTAACCAGCGACATTGTCAGTAGGGGCGTCTTGCCACCTGCATCAAGACTGGTGGAGTGCAGCCGAGCATGTTGCCCCGCAAGGGGGCAGCGGTTTGGGTACCGGCGGCCATTGCCAGCCAATCACGGCCGCGCGCAGATGGGTACTGGAGGGCGCGTGGCAAGCCGTTGCCAGAACCTCGCCCCCGGCCACGTTCGCCACGTCATGCGCGGTAGCCCATGCTCCCAAATCCCACCCTTGGGCGGCGTGCGCAGCGAGTGATTCCGCGCGGGGATGGGCAAAGGAATTATCCGGCCCAAAGGAGTAGGCGAGACGGGCATAGGGCACGCTGGGCCGCGGCGGCTTGGCTCCCATGGGGCGGGCTCCATGATGAGGTACCGCTACGCCAACATAGTTGGACGCCAAGTGCGGTGCCAGGTACTCGTAGTCGACATCGCCGGTCATTAGCCATCGGTGGTGTGGGCTCCGATCGGTGACCTCCAGCGCGATCCCGCGTCCATTCCTGTCATGGCCACTGCCTTGTATGAGCGTCAGGCTCCGCCCATCGCTAAGTACTATCGGGTTGGACTTCCATGCCCCTGGCTCAAGGATGACCAGGGTTCCACCCGCCTCAAGAATGGATGCCGCGAAGGCGATATGGCGCGGGCCGATTGTTAAGTCGTAGGGGGCTATCCAGGTGCGTTGAAGGAAGACCTCCCGATCCCCTGGCGGTGCGAAGGCGCGAGCGCCCGCCCAGTGATCGGTATCCCAATGCGACAGGATGATCGGTGCAGGACCACTGTGGCACAGCACCAGACCAGTCGGTCGAGTCTTGGCATTGCGATAGACGCCGCAGCCGATGTCGTGCATCAACGTTACCGGACCACCCTCCGCGAGCAGGCCGTTGGCTGATCCTTGCCCGATATCATAGACAGCCCAGATCTCGGCCTGAGTCGCTTGCAGATAGGGCCCGAGCTGATCCGGCGAATGTCGGGGCCAGGATTTCATTGAAAAGGCTTGTTGCAGTGATGCGGCAAGTGATGGCTGTGCAGCGGAAATGCGTCCCACCGGCGTGCTAAGCGCCTCGGCGAAAAGGGTGGGATAGAACAGGCCTTCGCGAGCGCCAACAAGGCCAGGGCCGAGTTCGATCTCGAGCCAATCGCTGCTCTGTGTGCTGAATACATCGGGGCCAAAGGCAAAGAACGCCTCCTCACGCGTCAGCAAGATCTCTAGTTGGCCCAGCGCTAAGTCATGGTACATCCCCAGCCAATCAGGCCGGGGTGGCTCACCCACACCATCCGGGCGTTGCCGCGCGATCAGGTCTCCCAGCGACCAATCTGCCGAGAGCGCCCGGTCCATGAAACGGTCAGCGCTGTCGGCGGAAACCGTGTCGATTCCAATGACCAGATACTGCTCCTCGATCTGCTCTACCGAGTCCAACCGGGCATAGACGCGGGCAGGGATATCCCCCGGGTGTCTACGTTCGTTGTTGAAATGCGGGTTCATTGACTCACTCCAAGACTAGTTGAGTTGTTCCACGCCCGATTCTCAGATGTCACGCACACCTACAACGTAAATCGGGTCTCCACCGTCAAGCTGCCGAGGTAGTAGTCGTGCACGTGGGGGCGCTGCAGGTTGTCCAGGGTTGGGCCGAGGTAGGAACCGTTGGACACATAGAAGTGGACTTTGTCATCGACACACTCCATCGTGATGTCGCCTGCACGGTTCTGGGTGATGGTCTGGTAGCCGGTGTAGTAATGAAGATGACGAGAAGGCGCCTCACCAATAACGATGATCTGAGGATCAAGACGCTCCAACCAGGCATCCGGAATCTTTCCCGACCAGCGGCCGTGGTGGGCTGCAAACACGATGGTGGTCTTCTGCAGGTCGATGCTGTCGGTGATGTCCTCCATGAACTGGGTCTCCAGATCGCCCAACCACATCACGCTGGCTCCGCCAGCGGCCTGGTATCGGACTACGGCTGAGGTATTGTTGTACGACTCGCCTGCGTCACAGGCAGCCAAGGCCTGCTTGAAGTAGGGGTTCTGCAGGTCTGGCCACAAGATGCTGATGCCGGAGGAGTCGCGCGTCTCGTCGCCAAGGTTCATCCACTTGCGCGAGCAGTCCTTGTGAATGTAGAACGCCTTGGAGCTATCACGAAGGGCGCAGTAGCGCGTGAATGAAGTTGTATCTTCGTCCTTGATGGCCTGGTTCTTCACTACGTAGAAGTTCCAGATCGGCATCGCATCATCAAGCAGATGCAAGCCACCGAAATGGTCCTCATCCGGGTGGGTACAGATGAAACGGGAGATGCCTACGCCGGCGGAGGCATTCTTCAGCTCTGTAATGATGCGATCGGCATTGTCCGCGGACAGATCGCAATCAATGATGGTGAAGTTGTCACTGTTGTGGCGGATATAGAACATGTCCCCGGCGCCAACAGCGAAGCTCTTTATGATGGACATCGACAACCTCCTTGTCAGGTGGGGCGTGGCAGGTTAGCTGCGCTAGGTGCTGCTCTCTATCGCCAGCACGGTTCGGACAAATCGAATGCCGCTTTGTTGCGCGCACACGCATGCGAGCACGTACTGGATGGCAAAAATCGCCGCGGCCGGCGCCATCGCCATGGGCAGCCCCAAAATCTTCAGCAGTGCCGGGGTTCCCAGGGCCAACAGGAAAGACAGGGTCGCCAGATCACGAAACAGCAAGAAGCGCTTGTTCGCATCAAGAACGGCTGGATCATCCCGATGCTGGCGGTAGAGGCGGTACCAAAGCGTGTTCTGGGCAACCGGCTCGGTCGGGAAATCCCCTAGACGATTGCGTAACGCGCCCTGGTTGATGCGCGAATCGCCTTCCAGGTACTTACTGAAGGCTCGATGGCCGGGCAGGGCATGTCGTGGCCGCCAGAACGCCAGCGATGCCTTGAGATCGGCCGAGAACAGCGTTGTCAGCAAGAGCACTGCTGGGGGTACGAGCAGGCTACTCAACATGCCGGTCACGTTCTGCGGGTCCATGCGTAGGTCCTGCCAGAACGGCACGAGCAATGCGCCGAGGATCACCATATCGAGGGCGACGAATGCCCCCAGCCACGGCAGTAGGCCCTTCTTTGCGCTCATGCGTGCTCCGTTGCTGAAACTGCAGGAACGAGCTGCTCGGCGAGCAGTCCTTTGGCCACCGCATAGCCGCGGCCGGCAAGGAGATCAAACGTGGCCAACGAAAGCTTGGTGAGCGTGGTAGGGAAAGCCGACACGAATGCGCGCTCTTGATCAGTCCCTATCGCTGGACTGGCCAGGAACACGAGCGCTCCTCGCCCAGCGCCCTGCAGCAGATAGTGGACAAAGGTTCGCACACGCAGCGCACGTGACTGATCAGACATGATGTCGGCCACGCGTTTAAGTCGGAATGGGCTGAAGGGTCCGTGGGCAAACCCCGGCGCCAGCGGCGCGCCTGCATCGGACACCAGAATGAACTGGTCCGCGTGCTTAGGCTCGCCGCGCCCTGCGTCGAAGAAGGGCTCCAGGCCCAGGTTGTCGTAGACACCGCCGTCATACAGATGCAGGAAGCGATGGGCCGGGGTCGCCACCGTGGCCGAGCTCTCGGGAGCATCCCACTGCCGCTTTCGCCAGATATAGCGACGCGTGGATAGGCGCAGGGGGCCAAATCCTCCTGGGAAGGCTGCGGATACGGCCATGGCATCGGCCAGGGTGAAATCCTCTGCCGAGGCATAGCCGCTCTTGTAGTCACCCAGGCTATCGCGCTTGAAGCGAAAGCGAGCCCCATTCTCCGCATTGGTCCCGTTGATCGACCAAACGGGGAATGCGGGTAGATCGCTCAGACGCGCCTGGATCTTCCATTCATGGCGCAAGGCTGCGGCCAGCGCATTGGCGCGAGATAGGACGTACTGCCAGTTGCGGGGTCGCAGGAGCTGGCGCACAGCGCCCCATTGCAGACTTCGCTTGCAGAGTTGCGCCCGTAGCGCGGGGTAGATCTGTCGAAGGTACTCGCCCGAGGAGGGCCATTGCAGCCCTGCGCTCTGGAGAATCAGGCCAGTGATCAAGCTGCCGCCAGACACGGTGGAAATGCGGGCCACTGACTCCAGCGCGCCCTGCTCGGCAAGATACTTCAGCACGCCCATATGGAAGACCATGGCCCGAATGCCCCCGCCAGAGAGCACCAGGCTGATCGGCTTGCCGAAAGGATCGTTCATAGGCGCTCGGCTCCGGTCAAGACGGAAAGATCGTGCTCACCGACGATTAGCTGGACGGCCGGCAGTCCTTCACTCCCCATCTGCAGTGTCAGATGGGCCAACTGGTAAAGATCATCGGAGCTGGGGTTGGCGGAGTGGCCGCGTGGATGGCTGTGCCACTCGCCAACGTAGCGAACCACCCCGGCGGTCCGGTGCGCGGCCTGCTCCACGACAGCCTTCAACCCTTCCAGTCCGCGTTCAAACGAATGCGGCGTGCTCTTGCTATCACCCGGAGCGGGTATGGCAGCTACCAACACCAAGGCCCCCACGTTGAAATCGTGGTAACCCAGCAGGATGCCCCCGGTCTCATTGGGCAGGGCGGTCTCGCGCTGGTGGCGAAGCTCCGCCTCCAGCCCTCTATCAAGATAGACGGTCAGACGCTCATCGACGGGTAGCGCCTTCTCGTGATGCGGCTCCAGCGTGTAGGCGACGAGATCCCCGGAGGATGTTCGCTGCCACACGCGCAGAGCGCCTTCCGGAGAGGTCAATAGGGTGGGCAGTTGCTCGGCCAAGAGCCCGGCATGGGCCATGACCCTTGCATAGGGCAGCACGGTGGACAGATCCCGGCAGCTGGCACCACTCCAGAACGCCCCCAAGTGTCCGTCCAGATGCGACGCCCCCCATTCGCTTTGCAATATCGCGCGGTAGTACTGGGCTTCCAGTGTCCTGAGCCGGATATGGCGATCGGCATCCTCCAGCATGAGTACCGCCGCTTGGCCGCTGGGCGTAATGAACACGGAGGCGTGCCTCGGTGCTCGATCACGCATACTGGCCAGGCGTGGATAGTCCAGATCTGCGGACGCATCAAGCACGAGCTCGGCATCGCGCAGTGCGGTCTGGACTTCCTTGTCTTCTGAATCCAGCGCGTCGGCTGCAATTGCATGCAGGGGGTACGCGCCTCGCCATGCGGCCTCGTGCAACTCCTGCACGGCAAGCACCTTAAGTCTGCCAAGTTGGTGATTGAGGGCCATGTGGCGAGACAAGTTGTGGGGCTTTACGTGATCGCTATCGATCACCGTCCACGTCCCCCAACCAGAACGCCCCAACAGATGCAGCAAAGCACTGCCAAGGGAGCCGGCTCCTACCAATGTGATCAGCGGACCGGGCTCATCCAAGCCCGCCTGCCATCGCGCACGCTGGGGATCGTTCTCTCGAAGGACCGCTACGGGCGTCACGCCCTGGCTTCGCCATCCTGCAGCGTCTTCGGTGGATTCCAGCAAACCCGCTGCGCTGAAGTACTTGCCTTCGTGCTTGAACAGCGCTCCGCAGGCCACGCCCACTGCAAAGGGATCGGCATCGATCAGAAAGGCGCGCCTTGTCAGCGTCTCGATATGCTCCGGCACATCGCGGTAGAGAGGGATGGTCACCATCACCACGGTCAGTGGGTGTTCCTTTCTTGCCGGCACACCCGCAGCGCCCACCATGGCTTGAAAACGCTCGCACATCGCTGGCAGCAGCGCTGCACCCCGATGCTCCAAGCTGTCGCTCAACTGTCCCAGGTTCGATGGTGAGATCTCAACCGCCCCCGCTTGCACAGGGGTCAACGTTACCGAGATCAAGTTGACCGTACGGCTTGCCGGGTCCACCTGGTCGGCTGGGCGCAGCAGAAGCGTATGACCCTGATCGGGGCGAGGAGGCTGGGATAGCAAGACGAACTCGGTTCCAAGAGCATACCGATCGATATCCCATGGCAAGACCAGTTCATCCCTGCCGGCGAAGAACAACTGATCCAACGGCTGATCAGCCAAATGGAGCTCGCCGCGGGCATTCTGGACAAACCACCACAGGATGCGCTCCAGGAACGCCTCCGGCGTCCAACTCCGCAATACAGCTCTCGGAGGCTCGAAATACAGGCACAAGTTGGCAGGCGTATCCGGCGCAGCACGATTCTGGTGCGCCAGGCGTGGGAAGTCCTTGCGCAGTGCCAACACCTGCGGCACCGCAGCGGCGCTGGTGGGCACGACCAGCGTCAGCCGTTCCCGAAACTGCAAGCCGTAGTCGTTATGGGGTGGAACGCCGTCGCAGGTCACCTCCACGGTGATCAGTTCGTCGACCAGACCATCAATGGCCAGGCGTTCGACGCTAATGAGGCGGAACTCCCGATGACGTTCAACGGCCACCAGCAGCGCACGCGCCCGTTCGCTGAGGCTGGACCTGTCCTCAACCGGTGTTCCGTCCAGCGCGTAGTACGCCTCAGTCATGGGCACCGGCGCGAGGCGGACGTGAGGTGATGATCGCCGCAGATCCTGCAATGGTGGCGCGCACCAGACTCACGCCACCGGCCTCAACATCGAACACGATGGGTTGAGGGCGGTTGGCGTTGGGCTCTTCCATGGTGACCAGGAAGCGCCGCCCCCCGACCTCACCCAGGTAGCGTTCATAGGCTTTGCGTGCCTGGATATGGGGTGGTTGGACTTGTGAGTACGCTTCCTTGTAGTCCTGCACGGGCTTACTGCAGCTGACGACGTAGGCATCGGCTTTGCCCATCAGTAGCAGGTCCTTCACCAGCGGTACCGGCTCCGTTTCCCGGTCGCCCTTTTCGTCACTCAGCGCACGATAGCTGCAGTGGTGGGGCAGGTTGAACAGATCCCACTCCAAACGATCGTCATTGCCGTGATATCGCGTGATCGAGACGATATCTTCCAGGTCGCAGTACTCGGCATCGCCCACTTCCAGATAGTCGTAGGTGCGACTTCCGATCTGAAAGCGGACGTTGAACACCAGCGCTGCGCTGTTGCGGATGATGTCGCCGTCATCGCAGTGCTGGATGAAGGGAGAGTGGCAGAAGAACTCCACCTGATCGTGGGCAAGCGAGAAGCCGGGTACCAGGGTGCCGGCGTCAATGAAGAGATGGTCGCGCGCGGTGACCGCTTCGCCGCGGGCCTTGAGCTTTGGCTCTAGCCAGTCCATCAACGCCTGCGGCCGAGAGAACACCAAGATGTCCTTGCCCTCAAGCAGGCGATGGCGTGCTTCCTGACGCAGCAGCACATACTCTTCGGATTGGTGATCCTTGTCGGCCTCCTCAAGCAACATGGCCGCCGGTACCCATAGTTGCTTGATCTTGATGCGGCCGTCGCCCTGATAACGGGCAGCATGCTGCAGTTCGAAGAAGTCGGTGCTGCCTTGGATGTGGTCGTTGTCAGCGTGAGTGAAGGCGACAACGTCGAAGTAGTCGCGATCGACTGCCTTCAGGTCTTTCTTCAACTCGCGCTTGAGATCAATTTCCGGAGTGTCGTCTTCTTCACTCTTGTCGCGGTGGCAAAAGTCGAAGAGCACGCGACGGCCACCGGCCAGGACGATCTGGGTGGTGTCCCCGTTGCCGACGGGATAGAAGATGACTTGATGCTTGGCTTGCATGGAGGCCTCCTGCTTGTACCCACCGTGGGTGAGCAAACATGGCCCGGGGACGTCGCAGAGCGTGCGACGCTTCAGGACTCCCCGAGTGGGCCCTTCCTTGGGAAGCTTCAGTCAGGTTTGTGACGAGAAGCTCTAAATTCAAGTGATAGGCTGCACAAACGTAATGACTATTTCAGCAGGTCTGCGGCGGGGTTGGCCGTCGCGCTGCCGCTCTGGAAATAGCCCATGACACTGGCCACGGCCCGGTGCTCGGTCATGGCCATCAAGGCGGGCAGCGCAATGCCCTGGCGGGCGCCTTCGGTCACAAAGCCCGAGCGTAGGCTGTGGCCGCCGAAATCCCCCTCCAAGCCCGCCAGGCGCGCACGCCGCTGGATGATGGACGCCACGGCCTTGTCGCTGAGACCGGGCCCGATCCGCGGGCCCCAGAGGCGCCGAAAGATGGGCCCCTCGGTGATCGCCGCGGCCTGCAGCCACGCCGTGAGGGCCTGCGCGGCGGCACCCAACACGGGCTTGTCCGGCGTGGACCCGATCGACGGTCCGGCCTGCTGGGTCTTGCTGTGGCCCAGCCAGTACACATAGCCGCCCTCGGGCAACGCCCGCAGATCGGCCAGGTCGGCCGCCGCGATCTCGCTGCGCCGGCGCCCGCCGGAGGCGAAGCCGAAGCAGAGCAGGGCGCGATCGCGTAGCCCCTCGAGCGAGTCGTCACAGGTGGCCAGCAGCGCCTCGAGCCCGGGTCGCGCTAGCGCGGTCTTCTTGCGCGCTCGTACGCCTTGCTTGACCGCGGCCCGCCGGCTGCGCGCGAGCAGGTGGCGCACACCCGGTGCCTCGGCCGGATTGGGCGCCGCCTGACGCAACCGGTGGGCGGTGGACAGCACGGCGACGCGGTGGATGACGGTAGCCAGCGACCACGGCCCTGGGCGTTGTTTCAGGCCGCTGGATACCAGCACCTCATCCAGCGCAGCAGGCAGCTCCCACGCCGGGCCGCTCGCGGTGCGGCGGGGCAGGTGGTCGACGATGAACTGGATCACCGCCGCCTCCGGTACCGGCAGCGTCAACGCTTGGCCGTAGCGGCCCTGGAACCAGCCGGCCCAATAGCGCAGGGCGCTGGCATAGCTGCGGGTGGTGTTGGCCGACGCCGCGGCGGCGAGGATCTCGCGCACGGCGTGGGCGGCTTGTGCGGCCAAGCGGTCGGGTTGAAGCGGTGCGTGCCGTCGGACCAGCGGCGGACTATCGTTATGTTTCATATGTACTATGTATGTAACACTATGTAATTATGTGATTAATTCCGGTAAATATAACTTATCGGATGTACAGCGCGACCAGCCCGTTTTTTGCAGGAGGAGACCTACGATGGCCCGCGGCATCACCGAATCCGACGTGCATACCGCCGCCGATGAACTGGTCGCTGCCGGCGAACGGCCTACCGTTGATCGCATCCGCGCGCACCTGGGCACCGGCTCGCCCAACACAGTCACGCGTTGGTTGGAGACGTGGTGGCGGGGGCTGGCGCCGCGGTTGCATGCGCATAGCGCTCAGCAGGCGATACCGGAGTTGCCAGCACCGGTCAGTCGCCTGGCGCAGCAGCTCTGGGAGCAAGCGGTGGGCATTGCCCGAACTGACGCCGAACAGGCCATGGCGCAGGACCGGCTTCAGTTGGATGCTCAGCGCCGCGACCTTGAAAGCCGGGAAGGGGAGCGGCAGGCGCAGCTACGCGACGCGGCAGACGCGGCAGACCAGGCGAGCCAAGCGCTGGCGGCCGCCCAGCAGCGTCTGGCTGACCTGCAGCGGGCGAGCGATCTGCAGCAGGAGCAGATCCGCGACCTGAGCGGGCAACGCGCAAACCTGGAGGCACGCAGTGCGCGTTTGGAGGCTGACCTCCACGCCGCTCAACAGCGCGCAACCCAGCGCGAGGAAAGTCTGATCGCCGAACGCGATACCCAAGCCCAGCACCTGCGGGCGCTGGAAGATCGGGCCCACAGCGAGATCGATCGCGCTCGCCAGGAAACGAAGGACGTGCGCAGCCAGCTGACAGCCCTGCAACGCACCAGCGAAGCCCTTCGTCATCAGCGGGACGACGCACAGGCCGCCACCGCTGCCGCGCAGCGCGAGGCCGGGGTGCAGCGCGGCCGGGCCGACACGCTCGAGCAGCAGTTGGCGGGGTTGGGCGAATTGCCTGCAGCTTTGCAAGCCACGCTGGCACAGCTGCAGCCGCCCAAACCGCGGCCACGCAAAGCGAGCCCACCGCCCAAGGCCCAAGTAGGTTCTCGGCGACGCAAAACCTCGTCTTAGCTCAGCTCGCCGACGGGAACAAACCCAATGGTTGATCCGAAGACGCTGCGTGTGCGCGGGTATGGCGGCATGGAGAAGGAGTCGTTCGAGGCCTATCTAGAACGCTGGCCGGCTGCGCTGAGCAATTTTCCGGAGGACGTCATCCGCGAGTGGGTCTGGCGGCATTGGGATGACTTTGAACGCCTATGGGTCAGCCGCGGTATCGAACGCTTTGCATTTCAGCCACGCCAGTATGACAACCAGGCCATTCTGGACATTGGCCGCTTCGACTCCTGGGACGATCTGGCTGCGCGCCAGCTGGACCCCAAAGAAGATCTGGACTTCTGGGTTGGGCGCTACATGACCGAACACGGCACATTCCCCACCCCGATCATCGTCGCCACCAATAGCGAAGGTCTCACCCATCCTCGGGGCATGCCGATGCCGGCGCGTCTGCTCATTGAAGGCCATAGGCGACTGGGCATGTTGCGTGGTCTGTTGACCCTCGGCGTCCCAGGCGTCCAAGCCATGCATTCCGTCTGGGAGCTCACACTACCGCGTGATTGCTTTGCACCGCCGCACAGTTCCGAGCACGGTTGACGGCCAGGACTCCGCCGCACTGGTAAATGCACATACAGAAATGCATTTACGCCTAAACAACCGATCGAGCTTGTTGACAAGGGAGCGCTCGGAAAATCAGGATACGTCCGAGAGCCGCGTGCCACTGACGGCGTAGGCATCTCGGGCTCCATTCGCTCTGGTAGCCATTCCGCCAGAGAGCGTAGGGAACGCGCTGACAGTGATTTGGGGATCTACTGATGGCTCAGGGAAGCAGCCCACTGGTGCTGGTGGACGAATTGCCGTCCGACGAGGAAGACGACTCACCCATAGACCTGGGTCTCGCTGGGCTGGCGCTGCTTGCTCAGTATCACGGCGTGGCGGCCGATGCCAGTCAACTCAAGCATGAGTACGGACAAGGGAACGAGCCGTTTGATGCAACCGGCCTCCTGCTGGCCGCAAAGCGACTAGGACTTAAGGCGAAGATATCCGCCGTACCCGTCCATCGTCTGAACAAAGTGTCGTTGCCGGCAATGGCGTTCCAGCCCGACGGCCAGCACTTCATCGTTGCCAAAGCCAATGATCAACAAATCCTGATTCAGGATCTGAAGCTGCAGCGACCCCAAGTGTTGTCCCGAGAGCAGTTTTCCGAACGCTTCAGTGGGCAATTGTTGCTAGTGGCGTCGCGCGCCTCCGTGCTGGGCGAGTTGGCCAAGTTCGACTTCCGCTGGTTTGTGCCTGCGGTGGTCAAATATCGGCGGATACTGCTGGAAGTCTTCGTCGTTTCTCTGTTCATCCAGTTGTTCGCCTTGGTCACGCCCCTGTTCTTCCAGGTGGTCATGGACAAGGTGCTTGTCCATCAGAGCCTGACGACCTTGGAAGTCATCGCGATCGGCTTGGTGGCGATCGCTGTTTTCGACGTGACTCTTAACGGGCTGCGGACCTATGTCTTCTCGCATACCACCAGCAAGATAGACGTAGAGCTGGGAGCTCGCCTTTTCCGCCACATCCTTAGCTTGCCGCTGGCCTACTTCGAATCGCGCCGGGTAGGTGAGACGGTAGCTCGCGTCCGTGAGCTTGAGAACATCCGCAACTTCCTGACCGGGCAAGCGCTGACCTCGGTGCTGGATCTGCTATTCACCGGTGTGTTCCTGGCGGTGATGTTCTACTACAGCTTCTGGCTGACCCTGATCGTCGTACTCTCCCTTCCCGTGTACGCACTGTGGTCGGCTGCCATCACGCCGGTGCTGAGAAAGCGCCTGGACGAGAAGTTCGCACGAGGTGCCGAAAACCAGTCCTTCCTGGTCGAGACCATCAATGGAATAGGCACGGTCAAGGCCACGGCCGTGGATCCGCGCATGACCCGCACATGGGATGCGCAGTTGGCGGGCTACGTGGGTGCCGGCTTCAAGGTGGCGCGCCTGGCCAACGTGGGCCAGCAGGGCATCCAGTTGGTGCAGAAGCTGGTAGGCGTCGCCATCCTGTTCTTTGGCGCCCGCTTGGTCATCCAAGGGGATCTGTCGGTTGGCCAGCTGATCGCCTTCAACATGCTCTCCGGCCAAGTGGCGGCGCCCATCCTGCGGTTGGCCCAGCTCTGGCAGGACTTCCAGCAGGTAGGCATTTCTGTCCAGCGCTTGGGCGACATCCTCAATACTCGGACCGAAGTGCCCGGCAGCCGCATGACGCTGCCGGCGATACAGGGTCGCGTGACGTTCGAGGGCGTTGGTTTCCGTTACCGCCCGGATACGGCAGAGGTCCTGGCAGGCATCGACCTGGATATCGCGCCGGGGGAGGTCATTGGCATCGTGGGGCGCTCAGGCTCGGGCAAGAGCACGCTGACCAAACTGGTGCAGCGCCTCTATGTACCCGAGCGCGGGCGCGTCCTGATCGACGGCCATGATCTGGCGCTGGCCGATCCGGCGTGGATGCGCCGGCAGTTGGGAGTGGTGCTGCAGGAGAACTTCCTGTTCAACCGGAGCATCCGCGAGAACATCGCCTTGGGTGATCCTGGCATGGCGCTGGAGAGGGTAATCCACGCCGCACAGCTGGCCGGCGCGCACGATTTCATCACCCAGCTGCCGGAAGGCTATGACACGAAGGTGGGCGACAACGGGGCAGGGCTTTCGGGCGGACAGCGTCAGCGCATCGCCATTGCTCGAGCGCTGGTGACCAATCCTCGTATCCTGATCTTCGACGAAGCCACCAGTGCGCTGGACTACGAGTCCGAGCATGCCGTCATGCAGAACATGCGGGCGATCTGCCAGGGGCGCACGGTACTCATCATCGCCCACCGTCTCTCTACCGTGCGGATGGCCAACCGGATCGTCGTTGTAGACAAGGGTAAGATTGTGGAGTCGGGCCGCCACGAGGAATTGGTCGACCGTCCGGGCGGCCAGTACGCGCACCTCTACAAGCTCCAGCAAGGTGTCGCATGAAGCACATCCTGAGTGCGACCAAAGAGTTCCTGGCTCGTTATGGCCAGGCGTTCTCAGCGGCCTGGAAGGTGCGCGCACAACTGGACCCACCGAAGCGGTCGGACGACGAACTAGCCTTCCTGCCCGCTCAGCTGGAGCTGGTCGAGAGCCCGGCATCGCCAGCAGCACGCTGGACGATGCGGATCATCATGACCTTGTTCTGTGTGGCTCTGCTTTGGTCGATCTTCGGAAAGCTGGACATCGTCGCGGTCGCCTCGGGCAAGACCGTCGTCAACTCTCGTACCAAGGTCATCCAGACCGCCGAAACCGCCGTGGTGCGCCGCATCCTGGTCCGGGATGGACAGGCGGTACGGAAGGGCGATGTGCTGGTCGAGCTGGATGCCACTGCGACCGGAGCGGATTTCGAGCAGGCGGGCGACGCGCTGCTCAATGCTCGCTTGGCTGCGCTCCGCTTTGAGGCAATGACAAAGGCGCTCGAGTCGGGTCTTCTTCCCGGTGCTCCTGAGGAGCCCGGCCTGCCAAATGATCGTGTGCGTGCTGAGTGGTTGCTGGCGGCAAGCGAGCTGGCGGAGTACCAGGCGCGGCGGCAGAGCCTTCAAGCAACCATCGCCCAGCGTCAGGCACAAGAGAACACCGTGCGCTCCCAGATCTCGCCGATGGAGCAAAGTCTGGCGATCTCCAGAGAGCGCGTGGCCGACTTGGAGAAGCTGCTGGATGGGCAGTACGTCAGTCGGCACGAGTTTCTGGCGCGAAAACAGGAGATGGTCGAGATGGAGCGCTCGCTGACGGCACAACGAGCAACCTTGTTGGAGACAGGTTCGGCACTCGCCGGAGCGCGTGAGGAACTACAGGTGCTGGAGGCTGACACGCGTCAGCAAATGTTCGAAGGCCTTCGCCAGGCACGCGAGCAAGTGGGGCAGTACCGGCCTCAGGTCGCCAAGACGCAGCAGCGAGACAGGCTGATGCAGCTGCGCGCTCCCGTAGACGGCAACGTACAGCAGTTGACGGTACATACCATCGGGGGTGTCGTGACGCCCGCGCAAGCCCTCATGGCCGTAGTGCCCAGCGAGGAGTCGCTGGAAGTGGAGGCCACCGTTCTGAACAAGGACATCGGCTTCATTCGGCCGGGTCAGCGGGCGACAGTCAAAGTAGAAAGCTTTCCTTATACCCGCTATGGATACTTAGACGGGGTGGTCGAAACCATTTCCCATGATGCAGCGCAGGATGAAAAGCTGGGATTGGTTTTTCCAGCCCGGGTTCGACTGACAGATACCACACTAGTGGTGGATGGTGTGAAAGTGGCGCTTACGCCGGGCATGAGCTTGAGTGTCGAGATTAAGACGGGAAGAAGGCGATTGATCGACTACCTGTTGAGCCCTCTGAAGCAACATCGTGAGGAATCACTCAGGGAAAGGTGACTTCTAGGGTCTTATGAAAGCCGCACGAGAAGTTGGGCTTCTTACTTAAGATTGCGAATCAAACTCGGAGGACCTGTGGCTACACTGAATCTGAATGGAGAGCAGCTTCGGCCGCGTTTGTCACACAAGTCGCCACGCGACGCGATTCTTCGAGTACTCATTGTTCTACTGACAGTTATTCTCGCTGGTTGCAATGACGTAACGCTGCATTGGCAGGAGCACGCTGATGTGAACGACGAGCTACGTGTGCTGGTCGAGCGAACCGCCGACGGAGAGAAGTACTCGGAACTCGGTGGGCCTAAGGCCTGGAAGCAATCGGAAATGACGGTGGAGGTGTTCGACATTTCAGGCAGGTTTGCCCCGCTCCCACCGAAATGGGTGGGCACAGCCGTCCCGATGATCCTCGACTACGAACAAGAAGCCGGTACGTGGTCTTTGATCGCGACTTTCTCATCTTGCGAGAGTTGGTACGAGGCCGGCCGCCCCAGGCCGCCGTACCTCGAGTATCAATCCAAGAATGGGGGCCATTGGACACCGGTGGCACTCGAAGAAAGATTTCTAGAGAAGAAAGCGAACCTTCTGACGGGGCCGCGCGCCGATGGCGAGCCTCGATTGGTGACGGACTCGGACAAGGAGCTCAGGCGCCGTAGTGCGGCTCCCATTTTTCAAAGCGTGCTGCGTACGTGGGGAAAAGAGCAAGAGAACTACTGTGACACCTACTAAAACGGACTTAGGAGATTAGGTGATGGCTACGAATTTGGAACTGGCTCAGCTGGCTACGCATGTGTACGCGCGGCCCAACTCGAACAAGACCCCTCTTACGGGCGGGTGGTCACAGTTCGCTCGACAAGACGATGACGAGTGGGGCTTCTCGGCAAGCTCCTACGTTCGAGGTGGCGAGATCGTCATCTCCTTTGCCGGAACAAACCAATCGCCAATAGACTGGACAACGAATGTTCCGGCAGGCGTTGGCATTACAGCGCCTCAGGTCCTCACAGCGATTAGCTACGTGCTAAATGTTATGTCGCAGAATCCAGGCGCGACGTTCACGTTTACGGGTCACTCCCTTGGCGGTGGTCTGGCCTCGGTAATGGCAGTGATGTTCGACGTCGCTGCCACTGTCTTCGACCCAGCTCCGTTTGAACTCACTGCAAGAAGCGAAGAATTCCTCGCCCTTATAGATGGCTGGCCACACCCGAGTGGTTACAGGAATGCAGCGCTCGATGCCTACACGTCCAGCGGCGGGGCGCTATTCCCCCAGCGGGAATCCCAGGTCGTCGGGTACAGCGTGGCTGGAGAAGTGCTGGAACTTCTACGGGCAGCTCTTCCCACCGTCCAAGGCTCCCATCACACATACGTCGTAGGCAAGCCTCCACTGACTGAAGCCAATCCCATCAGCACAATGGTTGGGTTGCATTCCATGGACCTGTTGAGCGCTGTGATGAGATCCAGCCAGTTCAATACTGGCGTCGTGGAGCAAACAAGATCCTTCCAGGTGTTCTCTGATGAGGGGCTTTACGGGTCGGACAGTCGACTCGACCGGCCTGACTTCATGGCCAGGATTCACAATCGACACCTTGCTAACGCAGCAGGTGGTGAAGGTGCACTGGATGTTCTTGGTCAAGATCTCCAAGACATAGGAGACGTAGGGGCAGCATTCGAGGAGACGTTGAATCGGGGCATCCTGGCCGCGCTGGCTGAGTACCATTACTTTCAGACTGGCGGCAGCTATGAAGGATTCATTGAAAGAGTGCACGCGGGCACTCAGTTTGATCTTGCGAATATCTCCTCGACTTCTGATCGAAAAGGACAAGACCGCCTCCGTAACAGCGTTACGGAATGGCTCGCAGAGGAGGGAGAAGTATCAACTGACGCATCTAGGTTCAGTAGCTTTGTTGTGCAATCGGGTCAGGGAGGCCTCCAGTTCGAAGCCCAGCAGGACACGGATGATCTGATTCTCGGCGGCACTGGAAATGACACGGCCTCGGCGGGCGGTGGCGACGATTTCATCTTTGGCTGGGACGGATCAGATACTCTCCGCGGAGGATCGGGTAGTGACGAGATCCATGGCGGTGACGGAAACGACATCCTGTACTCTGGATCGAGTACCGAAGATTCGGACACAAGCGAGAACCGACTGTACGGCGGCGACAATGATGACACTCTCTACGGTTCCGGAGGAAGAGACTATCTGGATGGCGGTGAGGGTGTTGACCTTCTGCAGGGCGGCGATGGAGTAGACACGTTGGTACGCCCCCGATTCCGTAGACACCTGATAGTGTCTTTTGAGGATCGGAGGATCTATGGCGAGCAAGCGATTCACAGACGAGTTCAAGGCCGAGG
>NZ_LMGY01000006.1 GCF_001427585.1 Pseudoxanthomonas sp. Root630
CTGATCAACCCGGTGGCGATGGACGAAGGCCTGCGTTTCGCGATCCGCGAAGGTGGCCGTACCGTCGGCGCCGGCGTCGTGGCCAAGATCATCAAGTAATAGGTCCGCGTGCCGCACCCGGTGGGTGCGGCATGTCGTCGGGGATCAGGAAGCTGTTTCCACGACGTCATCCGCTGCTCTCGGGTGAAATGCTTGCGGCAGCAGAGTTACCCGGCTACAATGCCGGCCCCTGAATAGCCACCCGCTATTCAGGATCGCATTATCCGCCGGCGCCCCCTGGGAGGAGGCCGGCCTACCGCGAAAAGAGGTGCAGGAAGCGCCTCGTGTTCGCCAGACACGGAGTGTCGCGTGCCATCCTGCAGGCCTTGCGCCTGGCAGGGCGCCCCGGTGGTTGACGGGGTGTGTCACGCGTCCTATACTTTCATGTCTGGGCGGGCCGGTTTACCGGCCTGCCTTGTTTTTCAGGAAGAATCCCCAGCCGATTCAGGCGCTTTCCAGCCGTGGAGTATTCGCGGGTGGTGGGGACTGGATCAGCTTGGACTAACCGGGGCAAGGCATCCCAGAGGCCGCGCCCGTCGCTCTTTAACGAAGGAACTACCGCAATGGCGGACCAAAAGATCCGAATCCGGCTCAAAGCGTACGATCATCGTCTGATCGACCGCTCGGCCAGCGAGATCGTCGAGACGGCCAAGCGGACCGGCGCGCAAGTGCGCGGCCCGATCCCGCTGCCGACCAAGATCGAGCGCTACACCATCCTGGTTTCCCCGCACGTCGACAAGGACGCGCGTGACCAGTACGAGACCCGCACGCACAAGCGCGTGCTCGACATCGTCGACCCCAACGACAAGACCGTGGACGCGCTGATGAAGCTCGAACTGGCTGCCGGCGTCGACGTTCAGATCAAGCTGACCTGAGGCCACGACCATGACCGCGAAGAAATATTCGTTGGGTCTCGTCGGCCGCAAGGCTGGCATGACCCGAGTGTTCACCGAGGACGGCAAGTCCGTGCCGGTGACGCTGATCGAAGCCACCCCGAATCGCATCACCCAGATCAAGACCCCGGAAGCCGACGGCTACAGCGCCGTGCAGGTTGCCGTGGGTGCGCGTCGCGCCTCGCTGATCACCAAGCCGGTCGCCGGTCACCTGGCCAAGGCCAAGGTCGAAGCCGGTCGTGGCCTGTGGGAGCTGCGCGTCGAAGCCGACAAGCTGGGCGACTTCGCCATTGGCGGCGAGATCAAGGCCGACATCTTTGAAGTTGGCCAGAAGGTCGACGTCCAGGGTGTGACCAAGGGCAAGGGCTTCCAGGGCACCATCAAGCGCTGGAACTTCACCATGGGTGACGCCACCCACGGTAACTCGCTGTCGCACCGTTCGCCGGGTTCGCTCGGTCAGCGCCAGACGCCGGGTCGCGTGTTTCCGGGCAAGAAGATGTCCGGCCACATGGGTGCCGTGCAGCAGAGCACGCAGAACCTGGAAGTCGTCCGCGTGGACGCCGAGCGCGGCCTCATCGCCGTCCGCGGCGCCGTGCCGGGTGCACCGGGTGGCGACGTGATCGTGCGTCCGGCGAGCAAGGGTTGAGGAGAACGACCATGGAACTAGCCATTACAGGTAGCGCCAACAAGCTGTCGGTCTCCGACGACGTGTTCGGCCGTGAATTCAGCGAGGATCTGGTCCACCAGGTCGTCGTTGCCTACCGCAACGCCGGTCGTGCCGGCACCAAGGCGCAGAAGACGCGCGCCGAAGTCAACGGCACCACCAAGAAGTCCAAGAAGCAGAAGGGCGGCGGCGCCCGTCACGGTGCGCTGACCGCGCCGATCTTCGTTGGCGGCGGCGTGACCTTCGCGGCGAAGCCGCGCAGCTTCGCGCAGAAAGTCAACCGCAAGATGTACCGCGCGGCCATCAGCTCGATCCTGTCGGAGCTGAATCGCCAGAACCGCTTGAAGGTCGTGGAAGCGTTCGACGTGGACGCCACCAAGACCAGCGCCCTGATCGAGAAGCTGAAGGGCCTGGACCTGGGTCGTCGCCCGCTGATCGTCACCGAGGATGCTTCCGAGCACCTGTACCTGTCCGCCCGCAACCTTCCCTATGTGGAAGTGCGCGACGTGCAGGGCCTGGATCCGGCGGCGCTGGTCGGTGCCGACTCCGTGCTGATCACGGCCGACGCCGTCAAGAAGATCGAGGAGTGGCTGGCATGATCAGCAACGAAAAGATTTTTGCCGTGCTGCGTGCTCCGCGCGTCTCCGAAAAGACCGTGCGCCTGCAGGAACTCTCCAACCAATACGTCTTCGAAGTCTCGAACGATGCCACCAAGGCCGATGTCAAGGCCGCGGTCGAGCAGCTGTTCGACGTCAAGGTCGAGACGGTCAACGTGGTGAACGTGAAGGGCAAGAACAAGTCCTTCCGTAACCGCGCCGGCCGTCGCGGCGACTGGCGCAAGGCGTACGTGCGTCTGGCCGATGGTCAGGCCATCGACGTGTCGGCCAAGGCCTGAGGTAGACCCACATGCCATTGATGAAATTCAAACCCACCTCTCCCGGCCGCCGTTCGGCGGTCCGCGTGGTGACGCCCGACCTGCACAAGGGTGCCCCGCATGCTGCGCTGCTGGAAAAGCAGAGCAAGTCCGGCGGTCGCAACCACCACGGTCGCATCACCACCCGTCATATCGGCGGTGGCCACAAGCAGCATTACCGCCTCATCGACTTCAAGCGCGACAAGGAAGGCATCCCGGCGCGCGTGGAGCGGATCGAATACGATCCCAACCGCACCGCGCACATCGCGCTGCTGTGCTACGTCGATGGCGAGCGTCGCTACATCATCGCCCCCAAGGGCCTGAAGGCCGGTGACCAGGTCATCGCCGGTAGCGATGCCCCGATCAAGGCCGGCAACACGCTGCCGCTGCGCAACATCCCGGTCGGTACGACGATCCACGGCATCGAGCTGAAGCCCGGCAAGGGCGCGCAGATCGCCCGTGCCGCCGGCGCCGCCGTGCAGCTGGTCGCCCGCGAGCAGGGTTTCGCCACGCTGCGTCTTCGCTCCGGCGAAATGCGCAAGGTGCAGGTCGAGTGCCGCGCCACGGTCGGTGAAGTCGGCAACGACGAGCACAGCCTGGAGAAGCTCGGCAAGGCCGGTGCCAAGCGCTGGCGCGGCGTCAAGCCGACCGTCCGCGGTGCGGCCATGAACCCCGTCGATCACCCGCACGGTGGTGGCGAGGCGAAGGCCGGCCAGGGCAACCCGCATCCGGTCACCCCCTGGGGTGTGCCGACCAAGGGTTACAAGACGCGCAAGAACAAGCGCACGCAGCAATTCATCGTCCGCGATCGTAGGGGCTAATCGACCATGGCACGTTCACTCAAGAAGGGCCCGTTCGTCGATCACCACCTCGTCAAGAAGGTGGAGGCCGCGGGCGGCAGCAAGAGGCCGATCAAGACCTGGTCGCGCCGTTCGATGATCCTGCCGGAAATGGTGGGCTTCACGATCGCCATCCACAATGGCAAGAACCACGTTCCGGTGCTGGTCAACGAGAACATGGTCGGCCACAAGCTCGGCGAGTTTGCCGTCACCCGTACCTTCAAGGGTCACGGTGGCGACAAGAAAGCCGGCGGCAAGAAGTAAGGAGAGATGACCATGGAAGCGAAAGCCATCCTGCGCACCGCGCGCATCTCCCCGCAGAAAGCCCGCCTGGTCGCTGACCAGGTGCGTGGCTTGCCGGCCGAACGCGCCGTCAACCTGCTGAAGTTCTCGGACAAGAAGGCGGCACACCTGATCAAGAAGGTCGTGGAGTCCGCCATCGCCAACGCCGAGAACAACCAGGGTGCCGACGTCGACGAGCTGAAGGTCAAGACCATCATGGTCGATGAAGGTCCGGTGCTGAAGCGTTTCATGGCCCGTGCCAAGGGCCGCGGCACCCGCATTCTTAAGCGCACTAGCCACATCACTGTGGTCGTGGGCGAGGGCAAATAAGTATGGGTCACAAAGTTCATCCGACCGGTATCCGCCTGGGCATCGCCAAGGACTGGAATTCCAAGTGGTTCGCCAACAAGCGTGACTACGCCGATTACCTGGCCGCGGACCTGAAGGTGCGCGAGATGCTTCGCAAGAAGCTCGCCCAGGCCGGTATCTCCAAGATCCTGATCGAGCGTCCGGCGAAGACCGCGCGCGTGACCATCCACACCGCCCGTCCGGGCGTGGTGATCGGCAAGCGCGGTGAGGACATCGAGAAGCTGCGCAAGGAAGTGAGCGACCTGATGGGCGTCCCGGCGCACATCAACGTCACCGAAGTGCGCAAGCCCGAGCTGGACGCGCAGCTGGTGGCCGAGTCGATCGCGCAGCAGCTGGAGCGCCGCATCATGTTCCGTCGCGCGATGAAGCGCGCCGTGGGCAATGCGATGCGCCTCGGTGCCCTGGGCATCAAGGTCAACGTGGCTGGCCGCCTCAACGGTGCGGAAATCGCCCGTTCGGAGTGGTACCGCGAAGGCCGCGTGCCGCTGCACACGCTGCGTGCCGACATCGATTACGGTTTTGCCGAGGCGAAGACCACCTACGGCATCATCGGCATCAAGGTGTGGGTCTACAAGGGCGAAATCTTCGATTTCAGCCAGGTGGGTCAGGAGAAGCAGGACGACGCGCGCCCCGAGCGCAGCGAACGTCCGTCGCGCCCGGCTCGTGACCGCGACGCGAGGTAATCAATCATGTTGCAACCCAAGCGAACCAAATACCGCAAGATGCACAAGGGCCGGAACGAAGGCCTGAGCTGGAACGGTAACCTCGTCAGTTTCGGCGAGTACGGCCTGAAGGCCACGGCGCACGGTCAGCTGACCGCGCGCCAGATCGAAGCGGCCCGCCGTTCGATCAGCCGCTACGTCAAGCGTGGCGGCAAGATGTGGATCCGTGTGTTCCCCGACAAGCCGATCACCAAGAAGCCCATCGAAGTCCGAATGGGTTCGGGTAAGGGCAACGTCGAATACTGGGTCGCCCAGATCCAGCCGGGCCGCATGATCTATGAAATCGAAGGCGTCAGTGAGGACATCGCGCGCGAGGCGTTCCGCCTGGCCGCGGCCAAGCTGTCGGTCACCACCACTTTCGTGACCCGGACGGTGCGCTAATGGAACTCAAGCAACTCCGCGAGAAATCGGCTGACGAGCTGAAGGCCCACCTGACCGAGCTGCGCAAGGAGCAATTCTCCCTGCGCATGCAGAAGGTGACCGGCCAGCTGCCGAAGACGCATGAAACCCGCCGGGTCCGCCGCGAGATCGCTCGCGTCAAGACCCTGCTGGGCAGCCAGAAGTAAGGAGCGACCAAGATGAGCGATAACAAAGACAAAGCGCAACGCACCATCGAAGGCCGCGTCGTCAGCAACAAGATGGACAAGACGGTCACCGTCCTGGTGGAGCGTCAGGTCAAGCACGCCCTGTACGGCAAGTACATCAAGCGTTCCACCAAGCTGCACGCGCACGACGCGGACAACAGCTGCAAGGAAGGCGACGTGGTGCGCGTGACCGAGATCGCCCCGATGTCCAAGACCAAGAACTGGCGCGTGGTGGAAATCATCACCCGTGCGGCTGAATAAGAGGAGATCTGAATCATGATCCAGATGCAGAGCTACCTTGACGCGGCCGACAACTCCGGCGCCAAGGAACTGATGTGCATCAAGGTGCTGGGCGGCTCCAAGCGCCGTTACGCCGGCATCGGCGACATCATCAAGGTGACCGTCAAGGACGCCATTCCGCGCGGCAAGGTCAAGAAGGGCGAAGTCTACGACGCCGTGGTCGTGCGCACCCGCAAGGGCGTTCGCCGCCCCGACGGTTCGCTGATCCGCTTCGATGGCAACGCCGCCGTGCTGCTCAACAACAAGCAGGAGCCGATCGGTACCCGCATCTTCGGGCCCGTGACCCGCGAGCTGCGTTCCGAGAAGTTCATGAAGATCGTTTCGCTCGCGCCTGAAGTGCTCTGAGCGGAGGACATAGAAATGGCTAACCGTATCAAGAAGGGCGACCAGGTCGTCGTCATCACCGGCAAGGACAAGGGCAAGAAGGGCGACGTGGTGCGCGTTGATGGCGACCGCGTGGTCGTCTCCAACGTCAATGTCGTCAAGCGCCACACCAAGCCGAACCCGCAGGCCGGTGTCGCGGGTGGCGTGGTGGAGAGCGAACGCTCGATCCACATCTCCAATGTCGCGCTGTTCAACCCGGCGACGGGCAAGGGCGAGCGTATCGGTTTCAAGGTGCTGGAGGATGGACGCAAACTGCGTGTGTTCCGCTCCAGCGGTGAGGCGCTCGACGCCTGAGGAATGAGGACATGACCACCCGTCTCGAAAAAATCTACAAGGAAGAAGTGGCGCCGGCTCTGATGAAGAAGTTCGGCTACACCAATCCGATGGAAGTGCCGAAGATCACCAAGATCACCATCAACATGGGTGTGGGTGAAGCGGCGACCAACAAGAAGATCCTGGAAAACGCCGTGGCCGACCTGGCCAAGATCACCGGCCAGAAGCCGATCACGACCAAGTCCCGCGTGTCGGTGGCTTCGTTCAAGATCCGCGATGGCTGGCCGATCGGCTGCAAGGTCACCCTGCGTCGCGCCAAGATGTACGAATTCCTGGACCGCCTGATCAGCATCTCGCTGCCGCGCGTCCGCGACTTCCGTGGCGTGTCCGGCCGTTCGTTCGACGGTCGCGGCAACTACAACATGGGCGTGAAGGAACAGATCATCTTCCCGGAAATCGATTTCGACGCCGTCGATGCGATCCGCGGCATGGATATCGCCATCACGACCACCGCCAAGAACGACGCCGAAGCCAAGGCGCTGCTCGAAGCGTTCAAGTTCCCGTTCCGCAACTGATTCGCTAGGAAAAAGACATCATGGCAAAGACCTCGATGGTCAACCGCGACATCAAGCGGGAAAAGCTGGCCAAGCAGTACGCCGCCAAGCGTGACGCGCTGAAGAAGATCATCTCCAGCCAGGACGCGTCGTACGAAGACAAGATCGACGCGGTGACCAAGCTGCAGAAGCTGCCGCGCGACTCGTCGCCGAGCCGCCAGCGCAACCGCTGCGAGCTGTCCGGTCGTTCGCGTGGCGTGTACCGCAAGTTCGGCCTCGGCCGCAACATGCTGCGCAAAGCGACGATGAACGGCGACGTGCCGGGCCTGCGCAAGGCCAGCTGGTAACAACAGCTCCTGGCGACGCCCTTGGGGAGTCGCACGGAGGTTGAAGACAAGTCCGGCACATGCCGGACTTGTTGCTGTACAATGTTCGGCTCCCATGGCTCCGGCCGGGGGAGGGCGGTCGACCCGCCACCCTACCTGGGGGTGTCCAGGCACAACCTAGATTTTCGCGAAAGCGGATATCGGTGCTACTCATAAGGCAGACTCTAATGAGCATGACTGATCCCATCGCCGACATGCTGGTGCGCATTCGCAATGCCGCCGCTGTTGGCAAGCAGACGGTGAAAATGCCGTCCTCCAAGATCAAGACCTCGATCGCCAACGTCCTGAAGGCGGAAGGCTATATCGGCGACGTCCGCGTGACGAAGACCGAGAACAACAAGGCCGAGCTCGAGATCGTCCTGAAGTATTTCGAAGGCAAGCCGGTCATCGAGAAGCTGAGCCGCGTGTCCCGTTCGGGCCTGCGCCAGTACCGTGGCAAGGCTGAACTGCCGAAGGTCCTGGGTGGCCTGGGCGTCGCCATCATTTCCACCTCGAAGGGCATCATGACCGATGCGCAGGCCCGTGCGGCCGGCGTCGGTGGCGAAGTCCTGTGCTTCGTGGCCTAAGCGAAGGAGCCCAGACATGTCCCGCGTAGCCAAGAAGCCGATCAATCTCCCGAAGGGCGTCGAACTGACCGTCCAGGGCGAGACCCTCAACGTCAAGGGCCCGAAGGGCACCCTGACCATCGCCAAGCCGGCCGGCGTCGATCTCAACATCGACAATGGCGTGGCCAACCTGTCGCCGGTCACCCCGGCCGACGACGCTCTCACCGGCACCATCCGCGCGATCCTGGCCAACATGGTCAAGGGCGTGTCTGACGGCTTCGAGCGCAAGCTCGAGCTGGTGGGCGTCGGCTATCGCGCCGCGATGCAGGGCAAGGACCTCAACCTGTCGCTCGGGTTCTCGCACCCGATCCTGTTCAAGACGCCGGAAGGCATCACCATCGTCACCCCGACCCAGACCGAAATCCTGGTGCAGGGCGCCGACAAGCAGCGCGTTGGTGAAGTCGCCGCCAAGATCCGCGGTTTCCGTCCGCCGGAGCCCTACAAGGGCAAGGGTGTGAAGTACTCCGACGAAACCATCATCCGCAAGGAAGCGAAGAAGGCCTAACCGGGCTTTCGGCTTCGAGGAACCAGATCATGAGCATCAAGAACACCGCCCGCCTGCGTCGCGCCAAGTCCACCCGCGCGCACATCCGCGAACTCGGCGTGCCGCGCCTGTCGGTGCTGCGCACCGGGCAGCACATCTACGCCCAGCTGTTCACCGCCGATGGCGCCAAGGTCATCGCGTCGGCCAACACGCTGCAAGCGGACGTCAAGGATGGCCTGAAGAACGGCAAGAACAGCGATGCCGCTGCCCGCGTGGGCAAGTTCATCGCCGAGCGCGCCAAGGCCGAAGGCATCGAGAAGGTCGCATTCGATCGTTCGGGCTACCGCTACCACGGCCGCATCAAGGCCCTGGCGGACGCAGCGCGCGAAGGCGGCCTGCAGTTCTAAGCTTGAAGGGCATGGGGGCGACCCCATGCCTTGTCCCGCCGGCACGGGTTGCGCCGGGCGTGGTCGCTCTTCTGTAGCGGCCGTCGCGCCACCGCTCCACATCACAACCATAAGCGGCCAAGCCGTACATACCTCATCAACCAAGGAATTCAAGCAATGGCAGAAGAACGTCAGCCGCGGGGTCGCGATCGCGACCGCAACCGCGAAGAGAAAGTAGACGACGGCATGATCGAGAAGCTGGTCGCGGTCAACCGCGTCAGCAAGACGGTCAAGGGCGGTCGCCAGTTCACCTTCACCGCACTGACGGTGGTGGGCGACGGCAACGGCAAGATCGGTTTCGGCTACGGCAAGGCGCGCGAAGTGCCGGTCGCCATCCAGAAATCGATGGAATATGCCCGCAAGGGCATGCTGAACGTCGATCTGAACAACGGCACCCTGTGGCACCCGGTCAAGGCCGGCCATGGCGCGGCGCGCGTGTTCATGCAGCCCGCCTCGGAAGGTACGGGCGTCATCGCCGGCGGCGCCATGCGCGCCGTGCTGGAAGCGGTGGGCGTGAAGAACGTGCTGGCCAAGGCCGTCGGTTCGCGTAACCCGATCAACCTGGTTCGCGCCACGCTGAAGGGCCTGAGCGACATGCAGTCGCCCACCCGCATCGCGGCCAAGCGCGGCAAGAAGGTGGAGGAACTCCTCAATGGCTAACGAGTCCAACAAGACCGTCAAGGTGCGCCTGGTGCGCGGCCTGCGTGGTTCCCAGTCGCGTCACCGCCTGTCGGTGAAGGCGCTGGGCCTGAACAAGCTCAACGATGTGCGTGAACTGAAGGACAGCCCGCAGGTGCGCGGCCTGATCGCCAAGGTTCACTACCTCGTCAAGGTCGAGGAGTAATCAACATGCGTCTCAACACACTGAAGCCCGCCGATGGCGCCCGCACCGAACGCACCCGCGTCGGTCGTGGTATCGGTTCCGGCCTGGGCAAGACCGCTGGTCGTGGCCACAAGGGTTCGTTCGCGCGCTCCGGCAAGGGCAAGATCAAGGCGAAGTTCGAAGGCGGCCAGATGCCGCTGATCAAGCGTCTGCCCAAGGTCGGCTTCCGCTCCAAGCTGAAGCTGGATTGCGCCGAAGTGCTGTCGTACCAGCTCGAGAAGCTGGAAGCCGGTGAGATCGACTTCGCCGCGCTGCGCGCCGCCAAGCTGGTGCCCAGCACCGCCAAGCGCGCCAAGATCGTCAAGAAGGGCGAACTGACCAAGAAGTTCGTGCTGAAGGGCGTGGCCGCCACGGCCGGTGCCAAGGCCGCCATCGAGGCTGCCGGCGGCAGCGTGCAGGAGTAACGGACGCATGGCGCAGGGTAATGCCGCCAGTGCGCTGGCAGGCGCAGGCAAGTTCACCGAACTCCGCCAGCGCCTGCTGTTCGTGCTGGGCGCGCTGATCGTCTACCGGATCGGCTGTTTCATCCCGGTCCCGGGCGTCAATCCCGATGCCATGCTTGCGATGATGCAGGCGCAGGGCGGCGGCATCGTGGACATGTTCAACATGTTCTCCGGCGGCGCCCTGCACCGTTTCAGCATCTTCGCGCTGAACGTCATGCCCTACATTTCGGCATCGATCGTGATGCAGCTTGGCGTGCACATCTTCCCGAGCCTGAAGGCGCTGCAGAAGGAAGGCGAATCCGGTCGCCGCAAGATCACCCAGTACTCGCGCATCGGCGCCGTGCTGCTGGCGGTCGTGCAGGGCGGCAGCATCGCCACCGCGCTGCAGAACCAGGTTGCGCCGGGTGGTATGCCGGTGGTGTACGCGCCGGGCATGGGCTTCGTGCTGACCGCCGTCGTCGCATTGACCGCAGGCACCATCTTCCTGATGTGGCTGGGCGAACAGGTGACCGAGCGCGGCATCGGCAACGGCGTCTCGCTGATCATCTTCGCCGGTATCGTGGCGGGCCTGCCGGGTGCGGTCATCCAGACCGTCGGCGCCTTCCGCGATGGCACGCTGAGCTTCATCTCGCTGCTGGTCATCGCGCTGGTGGTGCTGGGCTTCACGTTCCTGGTCGTGTTCGTCGAACGTGGACAGAGGCGCATCACGGTGAACTACGCGCGCCGCCAGGGTGGCCGCAACGCGTACATGAACCAGACGTCGTTCCTGCCGCTCAAGCTCAACATGGCTGGCGTGATCCCGCCGATCTTCGCCTCCAGCATCCTGGCTTTCCCGGCCACGCTGGCGATGTGGTCCGGCCAGGGCAGTGGCGCGGCCACGTGGCTGCAGCGCATCTCCAATGCGCTGGCCCCGGGCGAGCCGCTGCACATGATCGTGTTCGCTGCGATGATCATCGGCTTCGCGTTCTTCTACACGGCCCTGGTGTTCAACTCCCAGGAAACCGCGGAGAACCTGAAGAAGTCCGGCGCGCTCATCCCGGGTATCCGTCCGGGCAAGGCCACGGCCGACTACGTGGACGGCGTGCTGACCCGCCTGACCGCGATCGGTTCGCTGTATCTGGTGGCGGTCTGCCTGTTGCCGGAAGTGATGCGCACGCAGCTGGGGACCTCGTTCTACTTCGGCGGCACTTCGCTGCTGATCGTGGTGGTGGTGGTGATGGACTTCATCGCGCAGATCCAGGCGCACCTGATGTCGCACCAGTACGAGAGCCTGCTGAAGAAGGCCAATCTGAAGGGTGGCTCGCGGGGCGGTCTTGCCCCCCGTGGCTGAGGTATAATCGCGGGTCTTCCCGCACCAGTCCGGTCCCTCGTGGCCGGCTGACTTAGATGGGCGGCTTCCGCGGCGATCCGGCGCGGGGGTGAGAACCAGCCAGTCCCTGCGCCAGAGTAGCGCGGGCGGGGCAGGGAGAAGGGCAACCTTCTCCTCGCACCAGGCCGGTTCCGACGCCGGAGCATGGGCACACTCCCCATGCCGGGTCCAACGCCAGCCTTGCTGGCGCGGACTTCCAAGGAACCCCGGATCTTGCTACACTTTCCAGTTCACTCCGCCTGTCTGCGCGAATCCCGCCCGGGATGACCGTACACGGGCCAATACTCACAGTTGGAGAACCGCGTCATGGCGCGTATTGCAGGTGTCAACCTGCCTGCCCAGAAGCATGTCTGGGTCGGTTTGCAAAGCATCTACGGCATTGGCCGTACCCGTTCCAAGAAGGTCTGCGAAGCCGCTGGCGTCGTCTCGACCACCAAGATCCGCGATCTGTCGGAGCCGGAAGTCGAGCGCCTGCGCGCCGAAGTCGGCAAGTACGTGGTCGAAGGCGACCTGCGCCGTGAAGTCGGCATCGCCATCAAGCGCCTGATGGACCTGGGCTGCTACCGCGGCCTGCGTCACCGTCGCGGCCTGCCGCTGCGTGGTCAGCGCACCCGTACCAACGCCCGCACCCGCAAGGGTCCGCGCAAAGCCATCAAGAAGTAAGGGGCGACCATCATGGCCAAGCCAGCTGCTGCCAAAGTCAAGAAGAAGATCAAGCGCGTCATCACCGATGGCGTCGCCCACGTCCACGCTTCTTTCAACAACACCATCGTCACCATCACCGACCGCCAGGGCAATGCGCTTTCCTGGGCGACCTCGGGCGGTGCCGGTTTCCGCGGTTCCCGCAAGTCCACGCCGTTCGCGGCCCAGGTCGCCGCCGAAAAGGCCGGCCGTGCCGCACTGGACTACGGCGTGAAGTCGCTGGAAGTCCGTATCAAAGGCCCGGGTCCGGGTCGTGAGTCGGCCGTGCGTTCGTTGAACAACGTGGGCTACAAGATCACCAACATCATCGACGTGACGCCGATCCCGCACAACGGGTGCCGTCCGCCGAAAAAGCGTCGCGTCTAAGGGGGCGATAAGAAATGGCTCGTTATATCGGTCCTACCTGTAAGCTCGCGCGCCGTGAAGGCGCCGACCTGTCGCTCAAGAGCCCGGCCCGTGCGCTGGACTCCAAGTGCAAGCTGGAGCAGAAGCCCGGCCAGCACGGCGCCACCGCCCGCAAGGGCAAGCTGTCCGACTACGCCACCCAGCTGCGTGAAAAGCAGAAGGTCAAGCGTATCTACGGCCTGCTGGAGCGCCAGTTCCGCAACTACTACAAGAAGGCCTCGACCAAGAAGGGCAACACCGGCGAGAACCTGCTGCAGCTGCTGGAAACCCGCCTGGACAACGTCATCTACCGCATGGGCTTCGCCGTGACCCGTCCGGCCGCCCGCCAGCTGGTCTCGCACCGTGGCGTGCTGGTCAACGGCAAGCCGGTCAACCTGCCTTCGTACCAGATCAAGGCCGGTGACGCGATCGCGCTGTCGGAGAAGGCCCAGAAGCAGCTCCGCGTCCAGGAGTCGCTGACGGTCGCCGAGCAGCTCGACCTGAACCCGTCGTGGGTCGAAGTCGATGCGAAGAAGTTCAGCGGCGTGTTCAAGGCGGTTCCGGCGCGTTCGGACCTGCCTGCCGACATCAACGAAGCGCTGATCGTCGAGTTGTACTCGAAGTAATTCATTCACGCACCCCCGGGCGACCGGGGGACCGCAGGAGACAAAGCAACATGACGGGTATTACTCAGCAAGTGCTGCGCCCCCGCGGCCCGCAGATCGAGCGCCTGACCGGCAACCGTGCGAAGGTGGTCATCGAACCGCTGGAGCGGGGTTACGGCCATACGCTCGGCAATGCGTTGCGCCGCGTGCTGCTGTCGTCGATCCCCGGCTTCGCGATCACCGAAGTCGAGATCGATGGCGTGCTGCACGAATACAGCACCATCGAAGGCATGCAGGAAGACGTGCTGGAAGTGCTGTTGAACCTGAAGGATGTGGCCATCCGCATCCACTCCGGCGATTCGTCCACCCTGAGCCTGGCCAAGCAGGGCCCGGGCGTGGTGACCGCCGGCGACATCAAGACCGACCACAACGTCGAGATCCTGAATCCGGAACTGGTCATCTGCAACCTGACCAAGGACACGGCGCTGAACATGCGCCTGAAGATCGAGCGCGGTTTCGGCTACCAGCCGGCCGCCGCCCGTCGCCGTCCGGACGAAGAAACCCGTGCGATCGGCCGTCTGGTGCTGGACGCCTCGTTCTCGCCGGTCCGTCGCGTCGCGTACGCGGTGGAAGCCGCGCGCGTCGAGCAGCGCACCGACCTGGACAAGCTGGTCCTGGACATCGAGACCAACGGCACGATCGACGCCGAGGAAGCCGTGCGCACCGCCGCCGACATCCTCAGCGACCAGCTGTCGGTGTTCGGTGACTTCACGCACCGCGACCGCGGCGCGCCGAAGCAGGCTGCCAGCGGCGTGGATCCGGTGCTGCTGCGCCCGATCGACGATCTGGAGCTGACGGTGCGTTCGGCCAACTGCCTGAAGGCCGAGAGCATCTACTACATCGGCGACCTGATCCAGAAGACGGAAGTCGAACTGCTCAAGACCCCGAACCTCGGCAAGAAGTCGCTGACCGAGATCAAGGAAGTCCTGGCGCAGCGCGGCCTGTCCCTGGGCATGAAGCTGGAGAACTGGCCGCCGGCCGGTGTCGCCCAGCACGGCATGCTCGGCTGATGAAGTACCCGGAAGCTCCCGCGCTCGCGCGGGAGCTTCCTTGCAACACCTCCGTCGACGGACCTGAAGGCCCGCGACGTCCCGGTCAAGGATGGCCGGTCCGGACCAACCGCAGTCCACTGTTCCAACGCCTGGATGGCGACAGCGAAGTCCAACGACCCATTCTTCTTTAGGAATCCAACCCATGCGCCACCAGAAAGCCGGCCGCAAGTTCAGCCGCACCAGCGCCCATCGCGAAGCGATGTTCCGCAACATGGCCGCCTCGCTCATCAAGCACGGCCTGATCAAGACCACCCTGCCGAAGGCCAAGGAACTGCGCCGCGTCGCGGAACCGCTGATCACCCTCGGCAAGATCGACGGCGTCGCCAACCGCCGCCTGGCGTTCGCCCGCCTGCGCGACAAGGAAGCCGTCGGCACCCTGTTCACCACCCTCGGCCCGCGCTACCAGTCGCGTCCGGGTGGCTACCTGCGCATCCTGAAGTGCGGTTTCCGCGCCGGCGACAACGCTCCGATGGCGTACGTCGAGCTGGTCGACCGTCCGGAAGCGGCGACCGAGTAAGGTCCGCATCCAGTGTCACGCGAAGACCCCGGCCCTGCCGGGGTTTTTGCTTTCGAGGGGCCTCATCCGCCACTGCGGCGTGCCGTCGCAGGTGACGCGGATACGCCCGCATGTGGATAATGCGGCAACCCCCATCCGACCGGTGACGATGAATCCTCTCCGCTGGAGTTTTCGTGCGCAGTGCTTCCTGGGTTTCGCGACGTGCGCGGGCCTGCTCGGGTATGCGCTGTATGTGCAGTTCGTGCAGCACTTGGAACCCTGTCCGTTCTGCATTTTCCAGCGGCTGGCCTTTGCGGCGACGGGCGTGATGTTCCTGCTCGGCGCGCTGCACGGACCGCGTCGCTCCGGTGGCCAGCGGGTCTATGGCGTGCTCGCCTTCCTCGCCGCGGCCACGGGTATCGGCATCGCGGGGCGGCATGTCTGGGTGCAGGTGTTCCCGCCTCTGATTCCGAGTTGCGGCCCGGGCTGGGACTACATGATCGAGACGAACACGTGGCTGGGCGTCGTGCAGAAGGTGCTGTCCGCGAAGGGCGACTGCAGCACCGTCGATTGGAGTTTCCTCGGTCTGACCATGCCGATGTGGAGTCTGGTGTGGTTCGTGCTGCTCGCGATCTGGGCCCTGAGGATCGGTTTCCGCGCCCGCAAGACCTCGACCTTCCGCTGATTTGACGCGGCGCACCAGTCTGTCAGGATGGTGGGCCGCAAGGAGTCCCGCCATGAACCCCACCGACCGCCCCCTGCGCGCCGTCAGCCTGCCGCCGAACTGGGCGCCCGACAGTTGGCGCGCGCGTCCGGCGATGCAGATGCCGACCTATCCGGATGCCGGGGCGCTGGAGGCCGCGCTGGGCGAACTGCGCCAGTTGCCCCCGCTGGTGACCTCGTGGGAGATCTTCTCGCTGAAGAAGCAACTGGCCGAAGCGCAGGAAGGCAAGCGCTTCCTGTTGCAGGGCGGCGATTGCGCGGAGAACTTCTCCGATTGCGAGTCCGGCCTCATCTCCAACCGGCTCAAGGTACTGCTGCAGATGAGCCTGGTGCTGGTGCATGGCCTGCGCCTGCCGGTGGTGCGCGTCGGGCGCTTCGCGGGGCAGTACGCGAAGCCGCGTTCGGCCGACATGGAAACGCGGGACGGCGTGGCGCTGCCGAGCTACCGCGGCGACGTGGTCAATGCGCCGGCGTTCACGGCCGAGGCGCGCGTGCCCGATCCCCGTCGCATGATCAAGGCGCACGCCCGCTCGGCGATGACGATGAACTTCGTCCGTGCGCTGATCGATGGCGGTTTCGCCGACCTGCACCACCCCGAGTACTGGAATCTCAGCTGGGTGGGCTGTTCGCCGCTGGCTGACGAGTACCAGCAGATGGTGACCTCGATCGGTGATGCGGTGAAGTTCATGGAGACCCTGTCGGGCTCCGAGGTGCACAACCTCAATCGGATTGATTTCTACACGTCGCACGAGGCGTTGCTGCTGCCGTACGAAGAAGCCCTGACGCGCGAAGTCCCGCGGCAGTGGGGCTGGTTCAACCTCAGCACGCACTACCCGTGGATCGGCATGCGGACGGCGGCGGTGGATGGCGCGCACGTGGAGTACCTGCGCGGCGTGCGCAATCCGATCGCGATCAAGGTGGGGCCGTCGGTCACGCCGGACCAACTGCTGCGCCTGATCGATGTGTTGAACCCGGAAGACGAAGCGGGCCGCCTGACCTTCATCCACCGGATGGGTGCGGCGCAGATCGCGGACAAGTTGCCGCCGCTGCTGGATGCGGTCCGGCGCGACGGCCGTCGCGTGCTCTGGGTCTGCGATCCGATGCACGGCAATACGGAAAGCACGAGTAATGGCTTCAAGACGCGGCGGTTCGACAACGTGCGCAGCGAAGTCGAGCAGTCCTTCGACCTGCATGCCGCAGCGGGCACGCGACTCGGCGGCGTCCACCTGGAACTGACGGGCGAGGATGTCACCGAGTGCACCGGGGGTGCGCGCGAACTGACCGATGCGGATCTGGAGCGCGCTTACCGCTCGACGGTCGACCCGCGCCTCAACTACGAGCAGTCGCTGGAAATCGCGATGTCCATCGTGCGCAAGCAGAACCAGGTGGCCGCACCCGCGGCGCGCTGAGCCGTCCCGCTACGCGCCGTGCGTCTGCACGGCGTGAGGCACGGGCGGTATGGTCCAGGTCTTCGCGCGCGCGTACATGCGTGCGAATTCGGCCGCCGGCACCGGCGTGCTGAAGTAATTGCCCTGTAGTTCGTCGCATCCGTTCGCGGCCAGCCATGCGGCCTGCGCCGGTGTTTCCACGCCTTCGGCGATGGTGCGGCACTGCAGCTGGGCCGCCAGGCCGATGATGGCGCGGGTGATCGCGGCCTGGTTCGGCTCCGACACGTCGCGGACGAAGGACTGGTCGATCTTCAACACGTTGAAACCGTAGTTGCCGAGGTAGCTCAGGCTGGAGAAGCCTGTGCCGAAGTCGTCGATCGCGATGCGGACGCCCAGTGCCTTCAGCGCGCGCAGCGTGCGGTCGGTGCGCTGTACGTCGCGCATCAGGGTGGTTTCGGTGACTTCCAGTTCGAGGAACTCGGCTGGCAATCCGCTGTCTTCCAGGGCGCCGGTGACGGTGTCCACGAGGTCGTCCGTGTCGAAGTTGGCGGCGGCGATGTTGACCGACACGCGGATCGGCGGCAGTCCGGCCTGTTGCCAGATGCGGTTCTGCCGGCAGGCCGCCCGGATCGCCCACTGGTCGATGTCGACGATGAGGTTGGTTTCCTCCGCGATCGGCAGGAACTCGCCCGGCATGACCAGACGGTCGCCCCGTTGCCAGCGTGCGAGGCCTTCGACGCCGACGATGCGGCCGGTGAGGCAGTCGATCTGGGGCTGGTAATGCAGGAACAGATCGCCATTGCGCAGGCTCCGGCGCAAGCTGTTCTCCAGCTCGATGCGTGCGTCGACGCTGGTGGCGAGTTCGCGTGTGTAGAAACGCGTGGCGTTGCGGCCATTGCGCTTGGCCAGGTACATCGCCGCATCCGCGCGCATCATCAGCGTGGCGGCGTCGTAGCCGTCTTCCGGAAACAGGCTGATGCCGATGCTGAAGGCCTGGTGGAGTTCGTGCGAGGCGACCGGGTAGGGCGTGCCGCTGAGCGACAGCAGGCGATCGGCCACCTGCAATACGCTCTCCCGCATCACCACGTTCGGCAACAGCACCACGAACTCGTCGCCGCCCGTGCGATAGATCGTGCCGAGGTTGCCGATGTTGCGCTGGATGCGTCGCGCCACCTGTTGCAGGAGCTCGTCGCCGGTATGGTGGCCGAGCGCGTCGTTGACGTGCTTGAACAGGTCCAGGTCCAGGAACAGCACCGCGATGCCATTGCCATGGTTGGTGGCGTGGGTGATCGCCTGGCCCAGTCGTTCGTTGAGCTGCAGGCGGTTCGGCAAGCCGGTCAACGCGTCGTGATGCGCCAGGTAGGTCATGCGCGAGCTCAGTGCGCGCGGCTCAGTGATGTCGCGCAACACCATGACGCTGCCGACCAGGCGCTCATCGCGATCGTGGATGGACGACAGCGAGCGCTCGACCAGGATCCGCGATCCGTCATGGCGCACGAGCTGCAGGTCTCCCGCTTGCGCGAGCGGATGCGCGGTCGCCTCCGCGTCGTCGGGCGCTTCCACGCGCACGAGCGGGACGATGCGGTCCAGCGGCTGGCCCAACGCCTGTTCCAGCCCCCAACCGCTCAGCGCTTCGGCGGTGGGATTCAAGTAGGTGACGCGGCTTTCCACGTCCACGGTGATCACGGCCTCGCTGATCGAGGTCAGCGTCACTTCCGCCAGTTCGTTCGCGTTGTGCAGCGCGTTCTCCAGGCGGGCTTTCTCGGTGATGTCGATCGCCATCACGAAGAAGCCGCACACCGCGCCTTCTTCGTCGACGTCCGGCGTATAGAAACTGTGCAGTCGGCGCACGCCGTCCACCATGCTGAAGCTGCTTTCGAAATCGCCATCACGCCCGGCGAGCGCGGCTTCGATGTGCGGCAGGCGGCGCGTGTAGGCTTCTTCGCCGAACAGGTCGCGCATGTGCGCGCCGACGCGCAGCGGCGCATGCCAACGGATTTGCTCGGCGCAAGCCCGGTTGTTGAACACGAGCCTGTGCTTCGCGTCGAATTGCGCGATCAGCGCGGGCAGGCGCTCGGTGACGCGCTTGAGGTGATCGCGCGCCATCGCCAGTTCGCGATGGGCCTGGCGCTGTTCGCTGACGTCGTTCCCCATCAGGTACCAACCCGCGATGCGCTGGTTGCGCTCCACGTCGGGCACCAGGTAGAGGTGCACCGGGCGCGCGGGCTTTCCGATCTCCGCATCCCAGGCAACCCAGTGCTCGGCCGTGCAGTCGCGCATCGCGCGCTTGAGCGAGGCGAGGAATTCCGGATCGTCCGCATGCACGTCGTCCACGTGGCGGTCGCTCCAGCCTTCGCGGGCGCCCGACCACGTGCGGCTGGCACGGTTCGCGAACCCATACCGCCCCTCGGCATCGACGTAGGCGATCAGGGCGGGCAGGTGGTCGGCAACGGCATCCAGCAGGGCGCGGCTGCGACGTTCCGTGCGCGCCAGGCTGCGCAGCAGCAGGAACAGCAGTACGCCAAGGACGATGCCGCACAGCGAAAGCAGCAGGATCGGCAGCTGTCCGGGCAGGGCCTCGCGGATCGGCGGGGAATGCAGCACCAGTTGCCATTGGCTGCCCAGCAGGCGCAGGTCGCGCTGCGACGTGAAGGCAGGCTTCCAGCCTTCGCCATGGCGATCGCGCAGCGCGCGGGTCTGGTAGACCGGTTCGCCACCATGGTCGCGGGCGAGCAACAGCAGGTCGAACTCGCCTCCATCGGTGCGGCCGATGGCGTCGTCCATCACTTGCTGCCAACCGAAGCCAGCCGTCGCGAAGCCGCGCAGCAGCGCGCGCCGCGCCTCCATGCTTTCGCGTGCAGCCACGGAGTCGGCATACACGGGCGCATACAGGAGGAAGCCGGGCAGGCCGGTACTGCCGCGGGAGGCGTCGCCGAGCGCCACCAGCGGCGCGGCCGCGAGTTCGCCCGTGTCGCGTGCGGATTCGATCGCGCCGCGCCGCACGGTTTCCGCCATCACGTCCTTGCCCAGCAACGGGCGCATGCCTGGCGCATCCGGGTACAGCAGGTCGATCACCACGTACTCGCTGCGGTCGCCGGCCGGATGGATCGCGAACGCGTCGCCATAGCGGGTGCGCCGTGCAGCGACGTAGGCCTCGCGTTCGGCCGCGCGGACATAGCGCGCGAACCCGAGCCCATGCACGCCGGACTGGCGCGTGGGGACCTGCAGCTTCTCTACGAAGGCGTAGAAGCTGT
The DNA here is from genome assembly GCF_001427585.1 of Pseudoxanthomonas sp. Root630. Lineage (GTDB taxonomy): Bacteria > Pseudomonadota > Gammaproteobacteria > Xanthomonadales > Xanthomonadaceae > Pseudoxanthomonas_A. The sequence continues at coordinate 20,097 of NZ_LMGY01000006.1, forward strand.
CCTGGTCGATGTCCTGGCGACCCTCCAGCACCGCGGCGGCGGCGCGCACGGTGTCTTCGTAGGCATTCATGCGGGTGGTAACCGCAGTGGCCACGGCGTCCGCGCGCGCATCGAATTGCGCACGGCCATGATCGCGCGCCTGGCGCCAGGTGATCAGGCCGGTCCACAGTGAAAGCAGGCAGGCGACGACCAGCACGCCCCACGCCAGCGAATTGAGGTTGCGCTCTCTACGGCGCGCCGTGGATCCAGATCCACCGAACGCCCGCCGCTCCGCCCCCCGGTCCGCGCCAGACTCCACGCGTGTCTTCCCCGCCTGCTGGTTACGGCTATGACGCCACGAACCCGTGGCGCCTGCAAGCATTCCCTTGCGCCAGACGACTCACTTTGGGAGGCCGGTCAACGCCCTTCGGCGCGAGCGGGCAGGGTGGGCCAGTATTCGGGCGGCCTGCGTGCCCTCGTACGTTGTTCATAGTCGTATCCCAGCGCGATCAGGCGTGCCTCGCTCCAGGCCGGTCCCATGAACGTGAGGCCGAGCGGCAGGCCGTCGCTGTGGCCCATCGGGACCGTGAGGCTGGGATACCCCGCGACCGCCGCCGCCCCGTAGCCGGCTCCCGGGAAGTGGTCGCCGGCCTTGTGGTCGGTCAGCCACGCCGGGCCCGTGGTGGGCGCGATCAGTGCGTCCAGTTGCTGGGCCTTGAGTGCCGCGTCGATGCCTCCGGGGCCGGCCAGCCGGCGCGCCCGGGTGCGTGCGGTGATGTACTCGGCTTCACCCAGGGCCCCTTTGTCGTTGGCCCGCTCGAACAGGTCCTGGCCGAAATAGGGCATTTCCGACAGCCGGTACTGCTCGTTGTAGCCGATCAGCTGCGTCAGCGTCGTCAGCGGCGCCTTGCGCTCGGCCAGGTAGCGTTCCAGGCCGTGCTTGAACTCGTAGAGCATCAGGTTCAGTTCGTCCGCGTTCCATTGCCCGTCGGTCGGGATCTCCGCATCGACCACGGTGGCGCCCGCTTCGCGCAGCACGCGCAACGCTTCCTCCAGCGCGGCGGCCGCGTCGGGGTGGATCTCGGCCTTGCTGCGCAGCACGCCGATGCGTGCGCCCTGGAGTGCGCCGGGTTTCAGGCGGGCACCGTAGTCCAGCGTGGTGTTCCAGGCGGCGTTGGTCGTCGCGGCGTCGGCCGGGTCCCGGCCTGCCAGCACGCCGAGCAGCAGGGCCGCATCCGACACGCTGCGGGCGATCGGCCCTGCCGTGTCCTGGCTGTGGGAGATCGGCAGGATGCCTTGCCGGCTGACCAGGCCCACGGTGGGCTTCAGGCCGACCACGCCATTGACTGCGGCCGGACACAGGATGCTGCCGTCGGTTTCGGTGCCGACGCTGATCGCCGCCAGGTTGGCGGACACGCCTACGGCGCTGCCGGAGCTCGAGCCGCACGGGTTGCGGTCCAGCGCATACGGGTTGCGCGTCTGGCCGCCGCGGCCGCTCCAGCCGGAGGTCGAATGCATCGAACGGAAGTTCGCCCACTCGCTCAGGTTGGCCTTGCCCAGGATCACCGCGCCGGCTTCGCGCAGGCGGCGCACCAGGAAGGCGTCCTGGCCCGGGCGGAAATCCTTCAGCGCCAACGAGCCGGCGGAGGTCGCCATCGGAACAGCATCGATGTTGTCCTTCAACAGCACCGGAATGCCGTGCAACGGGCCGCGGACGGCGTTGGCGCGCCGCTCCACATCGCGCAGTGCCGCTTCCTTGAGCGCATCCGGATTCAGTTCGATGACGGCGTTGAGTTGCGGGCCGGCCTTGTCGACGGCCGCGATGCGGTCCAGGTAAGCCTGGGTCAGCCGGCGGCTGTCCAACTCGCCCGACTGCATGCGCGACTGCAGGTCGGCGATGTCGAGTTCGGCGTAGATGAAGTCGGTGGGGGCCGGCGGAGCGGCCGCCTGCGGCGGCGCCGGCTGGCAGGCCGCCAGGGCGAGCATCAGGCCGAACGGCAGCAGGGATCGACGCATGCGGACACCTTCGCGAAGTTGCCGCAGGCTACGCAGCCGTCGCCCCGCGCGTCAAATCCGCTTGCGCCGGCGGATGTCGCGCCAGAGCACCCACACGATCACCAGATTGACGATGAGCAACGCCCAGGTGTGCCAGCCGGGGTGGTGGTAGAGCGCGTAGACGTCCAGCGGAAGGTAGGCGGCGGAGCCGATGCAGCCCAGCCACGAGGCCCATGCGCGGGCACGCCACAAGCCCCAGGCTTCCAGCAGGCGCATGCCGGCATACACCGCGATGATCAGCACGGCCACGTGGACCGACTCGGGGTTGATGCGGTCCAGCCACTGGCTCATCACGCCGGGGCCGGCGTCGGGGATGAAGCGGGCGACGATCGCCTGCACGCTCTCGCGCAGGCGATCAGGACCAAACGCCAGCAGTCCGCCGGCGAAGGCCAGGGCCAGCACGCCCTTGGCGCCCTCGAACAGGGCGATGGCGTGCAGGCCGGGATGCGCCTTGGGGTCCGGGTTGTAGGCGGTCTCGTCCAAGGCGCGGCGCGGCGGTCAGGCCGCGCGGGAGGCGCGCTTGCGGTCGCTCTCGGTCAGGAACTTCTTGCGCAGGCGGATTTCCTTCGGCGTGATTTCGACCAGTTCGTCGTCGTCGATGAAGTCCAGCGCCTGCTCCAGCGAGAACTTGATCGCCGGGGTCAGCTGGATCGCATCGTCCTTGCCCGAGGCGCGCATGTTGGTCAGCGGCTTGGTCTTGATCGCGTTGACGGTCAGATCGTTGTCCTTGGAGTGGATACCGATCAGCTGGCCTTCGTACACGTTGTCGCCCTCGGCGGCGAACAGCTTGCCGCGCTCCTGCAGCGGGCCCAGCGAGTAGGCCGGCGTGGCGCCCGGCGCATTGGCGATCATCACGCCGTTGAGGCGCTTGGCGATGGCGCCCTGTTCCTTCGGGCCGTAGTGGTCGAACACGTGGAACAGCAGGCCCGAGCCCTGGGTCAGCGTCTTGAATTCGTTCTGGAAGCCGATCAGGCCACGCGCCGGGATCTGGTAGTCCAGGCGCACGCGACCCTTGCCGTCCGGTTCCATGTTCTTCAGCTGGCCCTTGCGGACGCCGAGCTTCTCCATCACGCCGCCCTGGTGGGTTTCTTCCACGTCGACGACGAGCTGCTCGATCGGCTCCATCAGCTGGCCGTCGATTTCCTTGATGATCACTTCCGGGCGCGACACGGCCAGCTCATAGCCTTCGCGGCGCATGTTCTCGATCAGCACCGACAGGTGCAGTTCGCCGCGGCCGGAGACCAGGAACTTGTCGGCGTCTTCCAGCTGTTCGACCTTCAGCGCGACGTTGTGCACGGTCTCGCGCTCCAGGCGCTCCTTCAGCTGGCGGCTGGTGAGGAACTTGCCGCCCGACAGGTCCTTGTTACCGGCGAACGGCGAATTGTTGACCTGGAAGGTCATCGAGATCGTCGGCTCGTCGACCGTCAACGCCGGCAGCGCTTCCGGGGTGTCCAGCGCGCAGATCGTGTCGGAGATGGTCAGGTCCTGGATGCCGGAGATGGCGACGATGTCGCCGGCCTCGGCGCTGTCCTGTTCGATCCGCTCCAGGCCCAGGAAGCCCAGCACCTGCAGCACCTTGCCCTGGCGCTTCTTGCCTTCACGGTCGATCACGGCGACCGGCATGTTCTTCTTCAACGTGCCGCGCTGGATGCGGCCGATGCCGATCACGCCGACGAAGTTGTTGTAATCCAGCTGGCTGATGCGCATCTGGAAGGCGCCTTCCGGATCGACTTCCGGCTTCGGCGCGTGCTGCATGATCGCTTCGTACAGCGGGGTCATGTCGCCGCCGCGCACGCTGTCTTCCAGGCCGGCGTAACCGTTCAGCGCCGACGCGTAGACGATCGGGAAATCCATCTGCTCGGGCGTGGCGCCCAGGCGGTCGAACAGGTCCCACACCTGCTCCACGACCCACTCCGGACGCGAGCCGGGGCGGTCGACCTTGTTGATCACCACGATCGGCTTGAAGCCCATCGCGAAGGCCTTCTGGGTGACGAAGCGCGTCTGCGGCATGGGGCCGTCCATCGCGTCGACCAGGATCAGCACCGTGTCCACCATCGACAGCACGCGCTCGACTTCGCCGCCGAAGTCGGCGTGGCCCGGGGTATCGACGATGTTGATGCGGTTGCCGTTCCAGGTGATGGCGGTGTTCTTCGCCAGGATCGTGATGCCACGTTCCTTTTCCTGGTCGTTGCTGTCCATCACGCGCTCGGCCAGCACGGTGCGCTCGGAGAGGGTGCCGGACTGCTTCAGCAGCTGGTCGACGAGGGTGGTCTTGCCATGGTCGACGTGCGCGACGATCGCGATATTGCGGAGGTTTTCGATGGACATGGATTCTGGGATCGGAAAAACGCACCCGGGTACCCCCTTCGAAGGGGCAGGGCGCGAGGACGGGGAGGAAAGAAGGCGGCGTATTATAGCGGGCTATGGCGTGCTAAGCACCTGATTTTCCGAACAACGCCAGAATGGATGCCGCCAACCGGGAGGGAGCGCCCTTGAAATCGCCCCGGATCGTCGTGATCTGGGATGCGGATGGCGCCTGAACGGGCGTCTGCCTTCCCTTGGCGATCCCTGCGGCCCGCCCCCTTTCTACCCCTGGAGAACCACCCGATGAGCCAGCTGACCGCCACTTTCGATACTTCCCGCGGCCCGATCACGATCGAGCTGTACCCCGACAAGGCCCCGCTGACGGTGGCGAACTTCGTCAACCTGGCCAAGCGTGGCTTCTACGACGGCCTGAACTTCCATCGCGTGATCCCCGATTTCATGATCCAGGGCGGCTGCCCGGAAGGTTCCGGCCGCGGCGGCCCGGGTTACCGCTTCGAGGACGAAACCACCAATGGCGTGCGCCATGAGCGCGGTGTGCTGTCCATGGCCAATGCCGGCCCCAGCACTAATGGCAGCCAGTTCTTCATCACCCACGTGCCCACCCCCTGGCTGGACGGCAAGCACACCGTGTTCGGCAAGGTCACCGAAGGCCTGGACGTGGTCGACGCCGTGAAGCAGGGCGACCTGATCACCAAGGTCACCATTGCCGGCGACGCCGACGCCGTGCTGGCCGCCAAGGCCGACCGCGTGGCGGAGTGGAACCGCGTCCTGTCCGCGTGATCGAATGAAAGGGCCGGTCATCGACCGGCCCTTTCTTCTTACGGAGCACCACCATGAAGGACCATTGCCGGCGCGCGATCCGCGTGGCCATGTTGCTGGCCGCCACCTTGGCGCTGGGTGCCTGTACGAAGGACGCGGAGACCCCGTCCGATCCCGCCGCGGCGACCGCCGTCGAGGCGTCGGCGGAGAGCTTCCAGCAGAGCCTGGAAGGCGTGTGGAGTACGAACGACAGCGAAGGCGACGACGCCGAAACCCTGTACGCCATCGCATGGCAGCCTGACGCCGGGCTGCAGGTCGTGCGTGATGGCGCCTGGCTGGATGGCAAGGTGGAGGATGTCGACCTCGACCTCGACAACGGCACACTGGCCCTGCACCTGGCCTCCGAGACCGGGCCCAGCGAGACGGTGACCCTGCGCAAGCTGCAGGACGAGAGCGGAAACGGCTTCACCCTGCGCATCACCTGGGGTGCCGGCCAGACCGACGACCTGGGCTTCGTGCGCCGGTTGACCGGACGCGACCGCAACGAGCTCGCCGCTGCCGTGGCCGCGGTCCAGGCGCCGGAGACCGCCGCGGTATGCGACACCGATGCCCCGGCCGGCAGCGTCCGCGCCACTCTGGTCTGCGGGCACGAGGAGTTCGGCGCGCTGGATGCCGGCATGCGCCGGCAGTTCAAGGAACTCGCCGACCGCTATCCCGACGGTGATCGCACGGTCCAGGCCGCGACCCGCCAGTTGGATGCCTGCGACACCCCCGCCTGCCTGCGCGCGGCGTATGCCCAGTGGCAGGCCTATTTCGACGAGAACTACGACCTTGGCGACGTGGTCGACTACCTGTGACGGGGCAGGCTTGAGCCGACGGGCCTAGACCATGGGCTAGTCGGTCGCGGCGGGGTGGCGTGATACCATTTTGCGCCGCAAAAAAACGGCGGCGACGCTCTCTAACCGTTTCCACGCGAGGTTGTGCAATGCCCCTGCTTGCCCGGCGCATCGGTCGCGCCAAGCCAAGTGCGATCATGGCGGTGGCCGAAAAGGCCAAGAAGCTGAAAGCCGACGGCCGCGACATCATCAGCTTCTCGATCGGTGTTCCCAATTTCCTGCCCGGTGACCACGTCTACCAGGCCGCGCGCGACGCGCTGGCGAAGGACTCCGGCCAGTACGGCAGCAACCGCGGCACCGACGCGCTGCTGGACGCATTCCTGAAACACATCGAAGCGCTGGGCCTGACCGGCTACACGCGCGCCAACGTGTCCACCGGCATCGGCGCCAAGCACATCCTGTACAACCTGGCCGAGTCGCTGCTCGACGAGGGCGACACCATCGTCTACCCGTCGCCGTACTGGACCACCTACGCCGACATCGCCGACATCGTCAACGCCAAGGCCGTGCCGTTGCCGTGCCCGGCCAGCCAGGATTACAAGCTGACGCCCGCGCAGCTGGACGAAGCGCTGACGATCCACACGCCGAAGGTCTTCCTGTTCAACAATCCGTCCAACCCGACGGGCATGGTCTACACGCGCGAGGAAGTCGCTGCGCTGGCCGATGTGCTGGTGAAGCATCCGGAGACCTGGATCGTCACCGACGACATCTACAACCGCATGCTGTTCGACGGACTGGCCTACACCAATTTCGTTCAAGCGCGGCCGGAGCTGCGCGACCGCACGGTGTTCGTCGATTCGCTGTCCAAGACCTACGGCATGCCGGGCTGGCGCGTGGGCTTCATGGCCGGCCCCGAAGTGGTCGCCAAGGCGCTGACCACGATGAATTCCAACCACATCACCAACGTGCCGGAAGTCGTCACCGCCGCGGCCATCGCCGCGCTCACCGGCCCGCAGGACGTGCCTGTCGCGAAGAACGCCGAGTTCCAGGCCAAGCGCGACCAGGTGCTGGCGGCGATGGAAGCCATCCCGGGTGTGGTGTGCCCGCGTCCGCAGGGCGCGTTCTACGTGTTCCCCGACATCAGCTGCGCCTTCGGCAAGTCGCACGACGGCGTGACGATCGCCAACGACGTCGACTTCTGCAACGCGCTGCTCGAAGCGAAGGGCGTGGCCTGCGTGCCGGGCTCCGCGTTCGGCGAGCCGCGCGCGCTGCGCATCAGCTACACCTGTCCGACGCCGCAACTCGCGCCGGGCCTGCAGCGTTTCCAGGAATTCTTTGCCGAACTGAAGTAACCGTTGCGTGGGCGCAGGCCCACTCTTTCCCCACGCGGTGGGCCGACGCCCACCCTACGAAACCCCGAGGAACCGCACCATGAAAACCCCCGTCCGAGTCGCCGTCACCGGCGCTGCTGGCCAGATCGGCTACGCGCTGCTGTTCCGCATCGCTTCCGGCGAAATGCTGGGCAAGGACCAGCCGGTCATCCTGCAGCTGCTGGAGCTGCCGCTGGAGAAGGCCCAGGCCGCGCTGAAGGGCGTGATCATGGAGCTGGAAGACTGCGCGTTCCCGCTGCTGGCCGGCGTCGTCGGCACCGACGATCCGGAAGTCGCGTTCAAGGACGTCGACGTGGCCCTGCTGGTCGGTGCGCGTCCGCGCGGCCCGGGCATGGAGCGCAAGGACCTGCTGCTGGAGAACGCCAAGATCTTCACCGCCCAGGGCGCCGCGCTGAACAAGGTCGCCAGCCGCAACGTCAAGGTGCTGGTGGTCGGCAACCCGGCCAACACCAATGCCTACATCGCGATGAAGTCCGCGCCGGACCTGCCGTCGAAGAACTTCACCGCCATGCTGCGCCTGGACCACAACCGCGCGCTGTCGCAGCTCGCCAACAAGGCCGGCGTGGCCGTGGGCGACATCGACAAGCTGGTCGTGTGGGGCAACCACAGCCCGACCATGTACCCGGACTACCGCTTCGCCACCGTCAACGGCCAGTCGCTGAAGGACAAGATCAACGACGCCGACTGGAACGCGAACACCTTCATCCCGCAGGTCGGCAAGCGCGGCGCCGCGATCATCGAAGCGCGCGGTCTGTCGTCGGCCGCTTCGGCCGCCAACGCCGCCATCGACCACGTGCGCGACTGGGTGCTGGGCAGCAACGGCAAGTGGGTGACGATGGGCATTCCGTCCGACGGCAGCTACGGCATTCCGGAAGGCGTGATGTTCGGTTTCGCCGTCACCACCCAGAACGGCGAGTACACGATGATCAAGGACCTGCCGGTCGACGATTTCAGCCAGAAGGCCATCGACAAGACCCTGGCCGAGCTGGAAGAAGAGCGCAGCGGCGTGGCGCACCTGCTCTGATAGCGGGCACGTCGCAGGCGATGAAGAAGGGGTGGCGCAAGCCGCCCCTTTTTTTGTCGTGTTACTTTCTGGGTTTCCTCAAGGGGGTGGGTGATGCGGAAAGGAAGGATGTTGCTGGTCGTGGGACTGGCCCTGGCGATGCCGTCGCTGGTGGCGGCGCAGGAGGCGCGATACCTGCAGCCTCCCGAACCGCTCCTGCAGGTGTTCCGCGCACCGCTCAATCCGTCGCCGTCGCTGGACCCCACCGGCACGCGGGCGATCCTGATCCGGCAGTCGCAATATCCACCGATCGCCCGCGTCGCCGAGCCGTATCTCAAGCTCGCGGGCGTTCGCGTGGAGCCCCGCAATCACAGCCGCCACGATCGTTCCAATGGCTACGGCATCCGTACCTGCCTGGAAAGCTTCAGCGTGCTGGAGCTGGCCAGCGGAAAGGAAACCACCGTTGCGTTGCCCGCGGGCGCATGCCCGGGTACGCCGTCGTGGTCGCCGGATGGCACGCGCTTCTCCTTCGACAACACCACCGATGATGGCGTGGAGCTGTGGGTGGGCCGCGCCGCCGATGGGCAGGTGCGCCGCGTGGAAGGCGTGAAGCTCAACACGATCCTGGGCGGTGCGGTGCAGTGGCTGGGCGACAAGCACTCGCTGCTGGTGAAGCAGGTGCCGGCGGACATCGGTGCCGCACCGGTGCGCTCCGCGGTCCCTCCGGGCCCGGAGATCAAGGAAGCCATCGCCGGCAAGGGCGAAAGCAGCACGTACGAAGCGCGCGACACCTTGTCCGGTCCTGAAGACGAGGCCCTGTTCGACCATTACGCCACGTCGCAGCTGGCGGTGGTCGATGCCGACACCGGCACGGTGACGCCCGTGGGCGCCAAGGCCGTGTATGGCGCGGCAGACGCTGCGCCGGATGGTCGCCACGTGCTGGTGGAAGTGCTGGCGCGGCCGTATTCCTACGTCACCACCTGGCAGCGTTTCGCCAAGGACCTGGGCGTTCTCGACCTGGCCAATGGTCGTATCGTGCCGGTGGCGAAGCTGCCGGTCGCCGACCGCGTGCCTGTGCGTGGCGTTCCCACCGGTCCGCGCAGCCATGCATGGCGCGCGAACCAGCCGGCGACGCTCGTGTGGGCTGAAGCGCTCGATGGCGGTGACTGGAAGAACGACGTGCCGGCCCGCGATCGCCTGTTGATGCTCGCCGCGCCGTTCACCGGCAAGCCGAAGGAGATCGCGCGCCTGAAGCAGCGCTACGCCGGTCTCGCCTGGTTCCGCGAAGGCGGTCGCGCGCTGACGCACGAGTACGATGCCAACCGCAACTGGCAGACCACGACGCTGGTGGACGTGGACAAGCGCGTACCCGCGCGCGTGCTGTGGGACCTGTCGAGCGATGAGCTGTACGCCGACCCGGGCAATCCGGAGTACGACCGACTGCCCAACGGCGCGTGGGTACTGCGCGAGGAAGACGGAGCGCTGTTCCTGAGCGGCATGGGCGCCACGCCGCAGGGCAACCGGCCCTTCCTGGATCGCTACGTGATCAAGGACGGCAGCACGCGCCGCCTGTTCCGCAGCGATGCGGCGGCGTACGAAGTCTTCGTGGGCTTCGAAGGAGACGACACCCGTCGCCTGCTCACCTGGCACCAGTCGCCCAAGGATCCGCCCAACCTGCAACGCCGCACGCTGGGCGATGCCATCCAGGGTGCAGGTCCGGCGGAAGCGACGTTGCGCTCGGAGCCCGCACCGCTGACCCGCTTCCCGGATCCCACGCCGCAGGTGCGCGACATCAAGAAGCGCCTGGTGACCTACAAGCGCAAGGATGGCGTGGAGCTGTCCTTCACGCTTTACACGCCACCGGGCTACAAGGAAGGCGAACGCGTCCCCGCGATCCTGTACGCCTATCCGATGGACTACGCCGACCCCTCCAAAGCGGGGCAGGTGAGCGGTTCGGAGCAGACGTTCACGCGCCTGTCGAACTATCGCCTGCTGCTGCTCGCCGGCTACGCCATCATCGACAACGCCTCCTTCCCGATCGTCGGCGATCCGAAGACGGCCTACGACACCTACCTAGAACAGTTGGTGGCGAACGCGGAAGCCGCGGTCGACAAGGCGGTCGAACTCGGCGTGGTCGATCGCGACCGCATCGGTGTCACCGGGCACAGCCATGGTGCGCTGATGGCCGCCAACCTGCTGGCCCACTCGGATCTGTTCCGTGCCGGCGTGGCGTCCAGCGGCGGCTACAACAAGACGCTGACCCCGTTCGGCTTCCAGAACGAACGCCGCTCGTTCTGGGCGGCACCGAAGGTGTACGACCAGGCATCGACGTTCTTCCATGCCGACAAGGTCAACGAGCCGCTGCTGATCGTGCATGGCAGCGACGATGCCAACCCGGGTACCGAATCCCTGCAGTCGCCGCGGTTGTTCCAGGCCATTCGCGGCACCGGCGGCACCACCCGCCTGGTGATGCTGCCGTTCGAACCGCACTGGTATACGGCGCAGGAATCGAACGAGCACTTCATCGCCGAAATGCTGGCCTGGTTCGACCGCTACGTGAAGCCCGCGCCCGCCAAACGCAACTGACGCAGCGCTGCCGCAGCTCCAGGGAAACGCCGGGTCCGCGCCCGGCGTTCTTCTTTCGGGTGCGACGGAATGTCCCATGCGACCAAGGTAGGAAGGTGGCCGCGGCAGGGCGGGTCTATGCTGGTCCCGGTGTCGGATCTGGGAGGTTCGCATGGCATACGAAGACGTCTACCGGCGCTCGATCGAGCAGCCCGAGGCCTTCTGGGGCGAAGAGGCGAAGGCCATCCATTGGCACGCGCCGCCACGGCAGGTGCTGGAGTATGCCCAGCCTCCGTTCCGTCGCTGGTTCGTCGGCGGCCGGACCAACCTCTGCTACAACGCGGTGGATCGCCATGTCGCCGAGCGCGGCGACCAGCTGGCGCTGGTGGCGGTGTCCACCGAAACCGATGTCACCCGCGAGATCACCTACCGCGAGCTGTACCGCGAAGTGAACGCCTTCGCGGCCGTGCTCAAGCGGCTCGGTGTCGGCCGTGGCGATCGCGTGGTCATCTACATGCCGAACATGGCCGAAGCCGTGTTCGCGATGCTGGCCTGCGCGCGCATCGGTGCCGTGCATTCGGTGGTGTTTGGCGGCTTCGCCGCGCACAACCTGGCGCTGCGCATCGACGACGCCCAACCGAAGCTGTTGATCGCCGCCGATGCGGGCAGCCGGGGCGGGAAGATCATTCCCTACAAGCCGCTCATCGACGAGGCCTGCGCGAAGGCGAACACGCCGCCGGCCAAGGTGCTGATCGTGTCGCGCGGCCTGGATCCGGCGGAGCCGAAGGTCGCCGGCCGCGATGAGGACTACGCCACGCTGCGCGCCGCCGTCGGCGACGCCGAGGTGCCGGTCGAATGGCTGGAGTCGAACGAACCCAGCTACCTGCTCTACACCTCCGGCACCACCGGCAAGCCGAAGGGCGTGCAGCGCGATGTCGGCGGATATGCCGTCGCGCTCGCGCTGTCGATGCGCACGGTGTTCGACGTGGGGCCGGGGCAGGTGATGTTCTCCACCTCCGACGTCGGCTGGGCGGTGGGTCATTCGTACAACGTCTACGGGCCGCTGATCGTCGGCGCCACGTCGGTCCTCTACGAAGGCCTGCCGACCGCACCCGATGCCGGCATCTGGTGGGCGTTGTGCGAGCAGTACGGCGTGCGCACGATGTTCTCTTCGCCAACGGCGGTGCGCGTGCTGAAGAAGCACGACATCGATTTCATCAAGCGCCACGACCTGTCCGAGCTGAAATACCTGTTCCTCGCGGGCGAGCCGCTCGACGAACCGACGGCGCACTGGATCACCGATGCGATCGGCAAGCCGGTGATCGACAACTACTGGCAGACCGAGACCGGTTGGCCGGCGCTGACGTTGCTGCCGGGCCTGGACATGAAGCCCGTGCGGTTCGGTTCGCCCGGGTTCCCGAACCTCGGCTACAAGATGAAGGTGATCGACGAAAGCACCGGCGAGGAGGTCGGGCCCGGCCAGAAGGGCGTGCTGGTCATGCAGCCACCGTTGCCGCCGGGGTGCATGACGACGATCTGGAACGACGACGCGCGCTTCCTCTCCAGCTACTTCAGCCACTTCAAGGAACTGCTGTACAGCTCGCTGGACTGGGCGATCCGCGACGAGGACGGCTACACCTTCATCCTCGGCCGCACCGACGACGTCATCAACGTGGCGGGCCATCGCCTGGGCACGCGCGAGATCGAGGAATCCGTTTCCGGCTTCCCGGCCGTGGCGGAGGCCGCCGTGATCGGCGTGGCCGACGAACTGAAAGGGCAGGTGCCGGTGGTGTTCGCCACGTTGCGGCAGGCCACCGACGAACCGCACGAGCGCGTGCAGGCCGCCGACGGCATGCGGCGCACGGTGGAGCAGAGCCTGGGCGCGGTCGCGCGGCCGGCGCGCGTCTACATCGTCAATGCGTTGCCGAAGACGCGCTCCGGCAAGCTGCTGCGGCGCTCGCTGCAGGCGCTGGCCCAGGGTGCGGATCCTGGCGATCTTTCCACGCTCGACGATCCGAATGCGCTGGAGGAAGTGAAGCGCGCGTTGGAGCGCGGGCCCGAGGTCGGTAGCTGACCGTCAGCGCGCAGGTGGCGATGGCGTGGCCGGGTCCACGCTGCCATCGAGCGTCCAGACCACGTCGCGGCCCTGCGGATCGCGGCTGAGCGCGAAGCGTGCGCTCGCGCCGGGGGTGAGCGGCAGCGGCGAGGGTGGCTCGTCGTTGTCGCTGTCGTCGTTCGCTTCGATCACCGTGCGTTCGCCCGCATGCCCCGGCAGCGGCACGATGAAGAGCCCCTGCGCATCGATGCGCCGCCGCGCCTTCATGTTGCCCAGGTCGCCCACGCCCGCGATCGCGCCCTCGGTTTCCGCCAGCGGATTGCGGAAGTTGACCAGCAGGTCGGCCTTCGTCGGCGGGCGGCCCGGCACCGACAGCGTGCCGTTGCGCACCAGCAGGTCGGGCCAGACATCGCCGTTCTCCGGCAGTTCGCGGTAGAGCGCAGGCGATACGCCCGCGTGGCTGCCTGTCGCGATGCTGTCCAGCGCGGCCACCAGGCCGAGGAAGTAGAGCTTGCGCAGGCGCTGCTTCTGCACGTCGCCCTCGATGCCGCCGGCCTCGATCAGCACCGTGCTGGCACCCCACTGCGTGGTGAGGTCGCCGAACGCACGCGGGTCGAAGGTTTCGTCCCAGCGCGCGATATGGCCGGCCAGGTAGGGCTCCAGCGCCGTCCGGATGACGCCGGTCACCTCGATGGCGCGGGTGCGTACTTCGTTGACGTCGGCGGCATGGTTGTAGGGCGGCGACAGCAGCGCGATGGCGGTGCCGCGGTCGGAATCGCCGGCGCGGTAGCCCACGCGCTGGTCGTGCAGGTTGAAGCCGTACATCGGCTTCACCCGGTCGTACAGCGCCTTCAGCGTGCGCGCTTCGGGCGTCGCCAACATGCGTGCATCGCGGTTGATGTCGATGCCCTGCACATTGCGGCGCTGGAAGCGCGCGGCACCATCGGGATTGAGGATCGGCAGGACGTGCAGCGTGGTGTTCGCATGCAGCGCCTTCACCTGCGGATCGTCCGGATGTTCGCCGAGGAAGCGGAACAGGTCCGCCAGCACCATCGTGGCCGTGCTCTCGTCGCCATGCATCTGCGACCACAGCAGCACCTGCGTCGTGCCTTCGCCCCAACGCACGTGGCGCAGGGGACGGTTCTCCACGCTGCGGCCGATGTCCTCCACGTGGAAGCCGCGCGCGCGCTCCAGCAGCGGCGTGGCCACGGTCCACCAGTGCTCGGCCGTGAACACGCGGTTGTCGAGCCCGGCAGCACGCAGCTCGGCGTCGTAACGCGCATCGAGCGCGGGCAACCAGGCGGGCGGCGGCGGCACCGGCGTGGAGGCGGTGGCCGGTGGGTGCGGGTTGGAGGCGTTCCGGGCGATGGTGGTCGGGGTCATCATCGTCAGCAGCAGGCACAGGACGAGGGCAGGGCGCATTGCAGGCGACACGGTGGACGGACGTCCGCAGGGTCCCTGCATGCGCCCGCGATGTCAAACCCGCGCGCGCCTCATGCCGGTGGCGTGATGCCGGTGTAGCTGGCGCGCGGGCGGATCAGGCGGCCCTGCGCCTGCTGTTCGAGCGCGTGCGCCAGCCATCCGGCCAGACGGCCTGCGGCGAACATCACCAGCGCGGGCGTCGCCGGCAGCCTATTGAGGTGGCAGATCGCCGCAAGCATGAAGTCGATGTTCGGGCGCAGGCCGCTGATGTCTTCGGTGGCCGCGACCAGGGTTTCCAGTGCGGCCATCTCGCGCTCGCCCGCATGGCGCTCGCGTGCACGCGCCAGCAGTTCGGCGCCACGCGGATCGCCCTGCGGATACAGTGCGTGGCCGAAGCCGGGCAGGTCGTCGCCGCGTTGCCAGCGCTCGCTGATGAAGCGGCGCGCGTTGCCGGCCTCACGGGCATCGGCGATGAGTGCGTACGCACGCGCCGTCGCGCCGCCGTGGCGCGGTCCGGACAGCGCGGCGAGGCCACTGCAGACGGTGGCGTGCAGATGCGCCCCGGTGGAGGCGACCACGCGCGCTGCGAATGCCGAGACATTCAGTTCGTGGTCCGCGCAAACGACCAGCGCGGCGCGCACGAGGTCGGCGAATCCGTCATCGCCCGGGTGCCAGGCCTGCGCGAGCACGCGGTGCACCGGCGCACCAGACGGCGGCTGGGCGACCAGCAGCGCCGCGTTGTGGCGCAGCAGTCCCGCGGCGATCTCGTGGCGCACGCGGGGCGCGGAATTGAAGGAGTGGCGCACATCCAGCGCCAGCAGCGGGATCGCCGCCATCGCGCGCTCCAGCGGCGGCAGAGAGGCATCGGACGCGAGTGGCGCGACGACGGCCGGCCAGTGGGCCAGCGAACGCGCAGTGAACGGGTCCTCGTCGCCGCAGTCCCAGAGTTGCCGCGCCACGTCTTCCAGCGTGGCGCCGTCGTGGACCATGCCGATCGCCGAACGCCCCCGGTAATACGGGCCATCCGGCCGGATCAGCGAAATCTGCGTCTCCAGCACGGGCAGGCCCCGGTCCAGGCTCTGCGCCGCGCCCCGCGCCGCGCCGCGCCCCACCTGCTTGCGCTGGGCCAGCCGCTCCACGTCCTGGCGCAGGTAGAGGCGGCTGCGGTGGTCCTTGCCGGGACGCGACTCCAGCAGGCCGCGGCTGACGTAGGCGTACAGCGTGGCCTGGCTGATGCCCAGCAGGCGGCAGGTGTCGCGGGCGGACAGTAGGTCGGTCGCGGAGGCCATGGAGAAATATTGATTCGTTCGATCAAGATTGATCAACCCTGCGGATGGTGCCAGATTTGCGTCCCGAAGAGGGGCGTACCCTTCACGCACCTCCGGCACCGGCTCCGCGCCTGGGCCACTCGCTGACCGATGAGGAGTCACGTCGCATGAACACCCCGTCCGCAGGCGCGAAATTCCGCGCCGCGCTCGCCACCGAATCGCCGCTGCAGGTGATCGGCGCGATCAACGCCAACCACGCGCTGCTCGCCAAGCGCGCCGGCTACCAGGCGATCTACCTGTCCGGCGGCGGCGTCGCCGCGGGATCGCTGGGCCTGCCCGACCTGGGCATCAACACGCTGGAAGACGTGCTGATCGACGTGCGCCGCATCACCGATGTCTGCGATCTGCCGCTGATGGTCGACATCGACACCGGCTTCGGCCCCAGCGCGTTCAACATCGAGCGCACGGTGAAGTCGCTGATCAAGGCCGGTGCCGCCGCGTGCCACATCGAGGACCAGGTGGGCGCCAAGCGCTGCGGCCATCGCCCCGGCAAGGAAATCGTGTCGGCCGGCGAGATGGTCGACCGCGTGAAGGCGGCCGCCGACGCGAAGACCGATCCCGACTTCTTCCTGATCGCACGCACCGATGCCATCCAGGTCGAAGGCGTCGAGGCCGCCATCGAGCGCGCCATCGCCTGCGTCGAGGCCGGCGCCGACGGCATCTTCGCCGAGGCCGCCTACGACCTGCCCACCTACCAGCGCTTCGTCGATGCGGTGAAGGTGCCGGTGCTCGCGAACATCACCGAGTTCGGCAAGACGCCGCTGTTCACCCGCGACGAACTGGCCTCGGTCGGCGTGGCGATCCAGCTGTATCCGCTGTCGGCGTTCCGCGCGATGAACAAGGCCGCGGAGAACGTGTACGAAGCGATCCGCCGCGACGGCCACCAGAAGAACGTGGTCGACAGCATGCAGACGCGCGAGGAACTGTACGACCGCATCGGTTACCACGCCTTCGAGCAGAAGCTCGATACCCTGTTTTCCGCAAAGAAGTGACGTAGGGAGTCCACCATGAGCGAAACCACACCCGCACCCGGCTTCAAGCCCAAGAAATCCGTCGCCCTGTCCGGCACCGCCGCGGGCAACACTGCGCTGTGCACGGTCGGCCGCAGCGGCAACGACCTGCATTACCGCGGGTACGACATCCTCGACCTGGCCACGACCAGCGAGTTCGAGGAAGTCGCCTACCTGCTGGTGCACGGCAAGCTGCCCAACCGCGCCGAACTGGCCGCGTACAAAGCGAAGCTGAAGTCGTTGCGCGGTATTCCGGCCGCCGTGAAAGCCGCGCTGGAAGAACTGCCGCCGTCCGCGCACCCGATGGACGTGATGCGCACCGGCGTATCGATCCTCGGCTGCGTATCGCCCGAGAAGGACGACCACAACCATCCCGGCGCGCGCGACATCGCCGACAAGCTGATGGCCTCGCTGGGTTCGATGCTGCTGTACTGGTACCACTGGAGCCACAACGGCCGCGCGATCGACGTCGAGACCGACGACGATTCGATCGGCGGACATTTCCTGCACCTGTTGCACGGCGAGAAGCCGAAGGACAGCTGGGTGCGCGCGATGCACACCTCGCTCATCCTGTACGCCGAGCACGAGTTCAACGCATCCACCTTTACCTGTCGTGTCATCGCGGGCACCGGCAGCGACATGCATTCGGCCATCGCCGGCGGCATCGGCGCGCTGCGCGGTCCGAAGCACGGTGGCGCGAATGAAGTGGCGTTCGAAGTGCAGAAGCGCTACGAGTCGCCCGATGAAGCGGAAGCCGACATCAAGGCACGCGTCGAGCGCAAGGAAGTCGTGATCGGCTTCGGCCATCCGGTCTACACCACCGGCGACCCGCGCAACGACGTCATCAAGAACGTGGCGAAGGATCTTTCCGCCGAGCAGTCGAGCATGAAGATGTACGACATCGCCGAGCGCCTGGAGTCGGTGATGTGGGACATCAAGAAGATGTTCCCGAACCTCGATTGGTTCAGCGCGGTCAGCTACCACATGATGGGCGTGCCGACGGCGATGTTCACCCCGCTGTTCGTGATCGCGCGTACCAGCGGCTGGAGCGCGCACGTGATCGAGCAGCGCATCGACGGCAAGATCATCCGCCCGAGCGCCAATTACACGGGGCCCGAGGATCTGGAATTCGTTCCGCTGGACCGGCGCTGATCGAAGTCGAACCCGCATGGCACCCACGTCCCCTCTCCCGCCTGCGGGAGAGGGCAAAGGGTGAGGGCGTTTTTTTGCACCGGCCCGGACGACCTGGCCTTCGTGCCGATCGACCAGCGCTGAGGTCCGCACTCGCGCCCTGAGGGGCCGTTTCGACGAAGGTCGGGCGGCCCCGTGTCGTTTGTGTGATCCGCGTGGCAGCCGCAGGTGGCCGTGCCGCGGTACTACTGGCGGACAGGGGAACGCCGTAGCCGTGGGAGGGGCCCGCCGCGCGGCGTGGGGGGATGCCATGCAGACCAGATGGAGCAAGACCGAGGCCGGGCGCAACGAGATCCAGCAGCGCACGCGCAAGCTGCCGGCGGGGTTGCGCTCGATCCTGTTGCTGGTGGATGGCCAGCGCAGCGACGACGAACTGCAGGCGATGATGAGCGGGCTGCATGCGCCCGATGATGCCTTGCGCCAGCTCGCCACCGACGGATTGATCGAGCGACGGTCCGGGGCGGCATCGATGCTGGCCGCGGTGGCCGCCACGAAATCGAACGACGGTGCGCCCGTGGTGATCATGACCTCCGCCGAACGCTACAACCTGCTGTACGCGCGCATCACCGACGACATCCGCGCGCACATCGGCCTGAAGGGTTACTTCCTGCAACTCAAGGTCGAGCGCTGCGCCAACGCGGACGATCTGGAAGCCTTGCTGCCCGATGTCGCCACCGCGATGACGAAGGCGCGCGACCACACCTTCGCCACGCGCTGGCTGGAAGAGGTGCGCGCGTCGCTGGCCTGACGCGCGCCGTGCGGGGTCAGGCCAGGCCTTCGGCCTTCAATGCGGCCTGCACGCCGGCATCGGCCTCCATGCGCTGCTTGAACGCGGCGAGATTCTGCAGGCCCGACAGGTCCACGCCCGTGCGGTCGGCCCAGCGCAGCGTGATGTAGAAGTAGGGATCGGCGAAGCTGCGGAAGCCGGCCAGCCAGTCGCGGCCTTGCAACTGCCTGTCCGCCTGCTCGAACAACCCGCGCAGGCGCTTGCGCGCCGCGTCCTTCACCGCATCGAATTGCGTCTCGTCGCCGATGAAGCGGGATGGGCCGAACAGCGGATGGAACGCGGGGTGCACGTCGGAGTTCACGAAGGACAACCACTTCGCCGCCAGCGCGCGCTGCTGCGGCGAACCGTCGCCGGCCAGGTGCGCCTGCGGATAGGTGTCGGCGATGTAGCCCATGATCGCGGCGTTCTGGGTCAGCACGAAATCGCCATCGACGATCGCCGGTACCGCGCCGGTGGGATTGATCGCCAGGTACGCAGGCTCCTTCATTTCGGCGGCGGTCATCACCTGCACGTCGAACGGCTGGCCGGTCCACTGCAACGCGATGTGGTCGGCGGTCGAGCACGCGCCGGGCTTGGTGTAGAGCTTCATGGTGTCCCCTGGGAAAAAGAAAGGCCCGCGATTATCGCGGGCCTCGAATGTTTCCAGCGTGATGCGCGGTGCAACGGATCGTGTCGCGTACGAACCGCAGGTATCGCGGTGGTTTGCCCTCACCCCTTGCCCTCTCCCGCGGGGAGAGGGGAGCAGGGGCCATGC
The DNA here is from genome assembly GCF_001427585.1 of Pseudoxanthomonas sp. Root630. Classification (GTDB taxonomy): domain Bacteria; phylum Pseudomonadota; class Gammaproteobacteria; order Xanthomonadales; family Xanthomonadaceae; genus Pseudoxanthomonas_A. The sequence goes on from NZ_LMGY01000006.1 coordinate 39,558, forward strand.
GGGTCCGACTGCGGCGAACGGATCGGCGCGTTGGACCGCGTGGCTTCGAAAGCGCCCGTTCTCAGGAGCGCGGCTTGAGCTTCTGCACGCGCAGGAACGTGTGGTCGCCGATCGTCGCCACGTGATAGGCGTTGCGCCAGCTCGGGCTGGCGATCTGGTGCGCCATGAAGTGGCTGGCGCCAGGCACGATTTCCTTGCGCTGGCCGGGCGGCAGGGCCCAGTTGCGTTCGGCGTTCAGGGCGACGCTCACCGACTTGGCCCAGGCATCCGCATTCTTCAGGCGGGTGTTGGGGCCGACGATGGTGGGGGCGAACTGTTTGCGGGCGGTGACCACGGAGCAGACGGAGTCGCCCCACAGGCCGCTGTCGCGGCGGCGCAGGGCCACTTCGGCGACGGCCTGCTGGCCGCGTAGGGTCTGGTCGCGGGCTTCCAGGTAAACGGTGGTGCTGAGGCAAAGCGAATCGGCGGCCGGCTGCGGCAACATCTGCGACAGCCATAGGATCCAGGCCAGTTTCATGGGAACTCCTTGCTCCGTCTTTCCCGCGCCCCCGCCTCTCCCGTTACGCAGGGAAGGACATCAGGGGACGCGGCAGGGCGTTATGGGGAGGCAGCCGTCACACGGGCTGCCCGGGGACCGGCAAGGCCGGACCAAGAGAGGGTCCGAGCGCCGGGCTCAGCCCGCCTGAACTGGGCGGCGGGCCGGAAAGTGCGCGCAAGGTAGGGGGGGGCGACCCAACTCGGCCTGAACGGGCCGGCTTGACGCGGGCCCCCCGGTCTGGCTGGAAATTGTGAGGCGCGTCGCAGGTCAGGGGGTCGGAAACCGGGTTTCCGACACCGTTCCTGGTGCCTCTCGGCACGCTCTTCGCGCGATTACAGGCGTGCCGCCAGCCGGCTGCCCTGGTCGATGGCGCGCTTGGCGTCCAGCTCGGCGGCGACGTCGGCACCGCCGATCAGGTGCGGCGTCCGACCGGTGGCCAGCAGGGCGGCCTGCAGCTCGCGTCGCGGCTCCTGGCCGGCGCAGACCACCACGTGGTCGACCGGAAGCAGCTGTTCGGTGGCGTCCACCTTGATGCGCAGGCCGGTGTCGTCCACGCCCACGTATTCCACGCCGCCCAGCATCTTCACCTGCTTGGCCTTCAGCGTGGCCCGGTGGACCCAGCCACTGGTCTTGCCCAGGCGGGCGCCGGGCTTGCCCGGGCTGCGCTGCAGCAGCCAGACCTCGCGGGCCGGCGGTTCCGGCTGCGGACGGGACAGGCTGCCACGGGCCTCGAAGGTCGGGTCCACGCCCCATTCGGCCATCCAGCGGGCCGGGTCCAGCGAGGGCGAATGGCCTTCGTGGGTCAGGTATTCGGCGACGTCGAAGCCGATGCCACCGGCCCCGATCAGCGCGGCGCGTGCGCCCACCTTCACCCGGCCCGACAGCACATCCACATAGCTGACGACCTTGGCGTGGTCGGCGCCCGGGAATGCCACTTGGCGGGGCGTGATGCCGGTGGCCAGCACGACCTCGTCGAAGCCGGCCAGGTCGGCGGCTGTCGCCACTGTCGAGAGCTTCACGTCCACGCGCGTCTCTTCCAGCCGGTGGCGGAAGTAGCGCAGCGTCTCGTGGAACTCCTCCTTGCCCGGGATCCGCTTGGCGTAGTTGAACTGCCCGCCGATCTCGCCCGCCGCGTCGAACAGGGTCACCCGGTGGCCACGTTCGGCGGCGACCGTCGCGCAAGCCAGCCCGGCCGGACCGGCGCCGACCACGGCGATGGTTTTCGGGGTGAACGTCTTCTTGTAGAGCAGGTCGGTCTCGTGGCAGGCGCGTGGATTGACCAGGCAGCTGGCGAGCTTGTTCTCGAACACATGGTCCAGGCAGGCCTGGTTGCAGGCGATGCAGGTGTTGATGGCCTGCGGCGTGCCGGCACGTGCCTTGGCCGTCCACTGCGGGTCGGCGAGCAACGGGCGCGCCAGCGACACCATGTCGGCCTTGCCGGCGGCCAGGATGCCTTCGGCGACCTCGGGCATGTTGATCCGGTTGGTCGCCACCAGCGGCACGCGCACGTGCGGCTTGAGCTTGGCGGTGACGTCCACGAAGGCCGCACGCGGGACCGAGGTCACGATGGTCGGCACGCGTGCTTCGTGCCAGCCGATGCCGGAGTTGATGAGGGTGGCGCCAGCGGCTTCCACGGCCTTGGCCTGCTGGACGATTTCGTCCCACTGGTTGCCGTCTTCGACCAGGTCCAGCAGCGACAGCCGGTAGATGATGATGAAGTCCGGACCCACTGCCTCGCGCACGCGCCGCACGATCTCCACCGCGAAGCGCATGCGCTTCTCCGGCGTGCCGCCCCAGGCGTCGTCGCGCTTGTTGGTGCGCGGCGCGGTGAACTCGTTGATGAAGTAGCCTTCCGAACCCATGATCTCGACGCCGTCGTAGCCGGCGTCGCGGGCCAGCTTCGCCGCATTGGCATACGCGCCGATCTGGCGTTCGATGCCGCGGGCCGACAGCGCGCGCGGGGTGAAGGGATTGATCGGGGCCTTGAGCTTCGATGGCGCCACCGTCAGCGGGTGGTAACCGTAGCGGCCGGCATGGAGCAGCTGCGCACAGATCTTGGCGCCATGTTCGTGCACGGCCTTGGTCACGAACTTGTGCGGCCGCGCCTCCCACGGCCACGACAGCTTGCCGCCGAACGGCTTCAGCCAGCCCACCAGATTGGGCGAGAAGCCGCCGGTGACGATCAGGCCGACGCCACCGGCCGCGCGCTCGGCGAAGTACGCCGCCAGGCGCGGGAAGTCCTTCGCCCGGTCCTCCAGGCCCGTGTGCATCGAGCCCATCAGTACCCGGTTGCGGACCGTGGTGAAGCCCAGGTCCAGCGGGGTGAACAGGTGGGGGTAGGGCGTGGAGTCGTTGGCGGTGGCGGTCGACGTCATGCGGGCGATGGATACGCGTGCGTATGGAAGAAGCGAACGATGCCGCGCCGGGGCGTCCGGCGCAAGCGGCATCCGCGGCGCGAAGCAGGGCACAGACCCGGCCGGCTTGCAAGAGTTGTCCGGCGCGGGCGGCTCGGGGACCATGGGCTACCCAGGTTCCCGGCCCTTCATGGACACCGCCTCACCGCCCCTGCACGACTACCTGCGCGCCGGCATCGCCGCCGCGGACCTGCCGGACCTCCACCCCCTGCTCAACGCCCGCGACCTGCTGCGGGCGTTCTCGACGCTGTTCCACGGCGGCGAGGAGAGCGTGATGGTGCGTCTGCTGGTCCTGCGCACCATCGGCGAGCGCGGACAGGCGCCGGACTGGGCCCCGCAGGAGCTGCGCGACCAGTTCGCCTACCTCGACCCGGTCAAGTTCGACACGGTGCTCGGGCGCCTGCGCGAGAACGGCCTGCTGCTGTGGGACGCCCCCAGCCAGCGCTACCGCATCAGCCCGGTCGGCCGCCAGGCGCTGGCCTCGATCGGCCTGCTGCTGCAGTTCAACCGCGAAGGCGACGAACTGGCGTACGTCACCGCGCAGCTTGCCGCAGGCCAGGCGATGGGGCGCGTGGGCGCCGACGACCTGCAGCATCTGTTGTCGCGCCTCAACGAACTGCGCGAAGACTTCGATCAGGCCGTGCTGAGCGGTTCCGAACATCGCATCCAGCGCGCCGCCGATACCCTGCAGTCGGTCTGGCAGTGGGTCGAGAAGGGCACCGCGCTGATCCGCGATATCGCCGCCGATGGCGAACTCGACACCGCGACCCACCGCGTGGCCCAGCAGATCGGTCGTGCGCAGAGCGCGTTGCTGCGGCAGGCGTCGGTGTTCCAGCGCGCACTCAACCAGTTGGACCGCCATCGCGTGCACCTCGGCGCCAGCGGCCTGTCGTCTTCCGACGTCAATCGCTACCTGCGTGCGCTCGATGTGGCTGCGCTCTCGGACCTGGCAGACGACGTGCTCGCGCGGATGCCGCAGCCGGCGTTCGCGCTGGGGCCGATCGCGCTGGACGTGGCCGAGTACGAACTGGTCGAGCGCGAGCGCGCCGCTCAGGACGACGCCTCGCTGCCGCCGGCACAGGCGGCCCCCGTGGACACCCAGGCGCCGGTCGTGCAGAACGACTACGGCCATGCCGAGCAGTGGTTCGACCAGCTCGCCGCGCTCGACACCGAAGCGCCGCTGTCGGACTGGGTGCCGCAGGACGGCTTCGCCGTCAGTGCGTACCGCTTGTCGCTGCTGGGCCTGATCGGTGATGCCGGTGCGGAGAACCGCCACGGCGTGGCTGCGTCGTTGGCCCAACTGCCGATGCAGTGGCACGTCGATGCCGAATTCGAACCCGTGCAGCGCGCCGGCGTGGCCTACATGAGCCGCGGTCGCCTGCTGCCGCAGACACTCCAGGCGCAGGCCGAGCCTGCACCTTCCCGCAAGAAGAAAGCCCGTACCGCATGAATGACCCCATCGCTTCCCTGATCGCACGGCTGCTGGCCGAGCGCTGGCTGCCGCGCGAGGATCGCGCCGTGCGCCAGGTGCTCGTCGACGCCGACCTGCGCGACGACCTGGACCGTCGCCTTGCCGCCGCCGGCCTGCGCCTGCTCGAGCATCCGTATGCCGCGCACGTCGCCGTCGGCATCGCGCGCGCGCAGGAAAGCGAGGTGTTCGGCCACGGCGACGCGTGGGCGGCCAGCAACCTCTCGCTGGGGCGCGACGCCATTGCGCTGCTGGTGGTGTTGTGGGCGCTGCTGGTGCTGCCCAAGCGCCAGCGCCAGATCGCGCGGCAGGAGGGCGAGCGCCAGCACGAGCAGGAGCAGATGTTCGCCGAAATGAAGCCGGTGCCGGTCGGTAGCGACATGGTCGAGCCGCTCAACGAACGCACGCTGTTGGCGGATTTCGCCGACCGCCTGGGCGGCAAGGGTCGCGTGCAGATGAGCCTGGGCACGTTGCAGCGGCATGGCTTCATCGTGCGACGCCGCGAGCGCATCCACGAGGGCCCGCTGCTCGACTTGGCCTTCGACTACGAGCGCATCGCCAGCCGCGTGATGGATGGCGCGCTCGCGCACGTGATCGACGAGGCACGCGCCTCGCAGGCGAACGCGCCCGAGGCGCCGGTGGACGAGCGCATGGACGAAGCGAACGAGGAGCAGGCCGATGTTTGAGTTCCGCAGCCTGGAAGTCGTCCACTGGGACTACTGGCAGCGCTACACGTTGCCGCTGGACGCCTCGATCATCACCGTCGTGGGGCCGAACGGCTCCGGCAAGACCACGCTGCTCGATGCGTTGCGCACGCTGCTGGCCATCGACGACCGCGACATGGCCCGCGATTACAAGACCTACCTGCGCCACAACGGCAAGCCGTACGCCTGGCTGCGCGCGGTGGTCAGCAATCCGGTCGACCGGCGGGGCAAGCGCGCGTTCTTCCCGCACATGGACGAACAGGTGACCATCGCCTGCCGCATCCGCAAGCGCGGTGGCGACTGGTCGCGCGACTACCAGATCGTCGCCGGCGACGTGCCGGTGGAAACGCTGGACCAGGGCGGCGACTGGCTGGGCGTACGCGACTACCGCGTGCGGCTGGCAGGGGCAGGCCTGAGTCGGGCGATCTGCCGCGTCCTCACGTTGGAACAGGGCGCCACCGACAAGCTGTGCCAGCTGTCGCCGCGCGAGCTGCTGCAGCTGGTGTTCGACGTGTTCGAAGACAAGGCCGTGCTGGACGACTACCAACGCGCCCGCAACGAGCAGTTCGACGTCGAGAAGGAGATCGCGCAACTCCAGCAGGGCCTGGCCGAACTGCATGTCAGGCTGGAGTCGTCGCGCGCCGACGTGCGTTCGTTCGAGGATGGCCTGTCGTTGCGCTCGCAGCGCAACCGGCTGCAGACCGAGATCGCGCCGAAGGTGGAACTCGCGGACCAGCGCGCCACCATCGAGGGCGCGCGCCCGCGCCTGACCGGCCTGCGCCGCGCGCTGCGCGAGCGCGGACGTACGCATGCCCAACTGCTCGCGCAGGAAGTCGCCGCGCAACTGCAGCGTGATCGAGCGGGTGGAGAACTCGCCGAGACCAAGGCTCGCCTGAAACAGGCCGAGCACGCCTTCACCCAGGCACGCGACCACGCGCGCGATGCCGAATCGCTGGTGCGCCGCCACGACGACCTCGCGAAGCTGCAGGCCGAGCGCGGCAGCGACGACGTGGATGCGCTGACGCGCGCGCTGGAGGACGGACGTCGCCGCCAGGCCGAGCTGAAGCTGGAAGCCGAACGCGACCGCCAGCGCAGCGGCGAAATCGCCGCGCAGGTGGCCGCGTTGAGTGGTGGCGGCCGGGTGGTGGAAGCCTTCGAACGCGATTTCCGCGTTGCGCTGGATCGCGAAGGCATCGCGCATCGCGTGCTGACCGAGATGGTCGACGTGGCGGACCGCGACTGGGCGGTGGCGGTGGAGGCGGTGCTGGCCCCGTATCGCCACCTCGTCCTGCTGGAGCACCCGAAGGACGCACGCGAGGCTTGGCGCCTCGGCGAGCGGATGCAGTACCGCCACTTCGTCGTCGCCGACCGCGCGCCGGTGGAGAAAGCGACGAAAGGCTCGCTGCTGGAAGTCGTGCGCTTCTCCGAGGATCCGCCGGCCTGGCTGCCGCGCCACCTGGACCGCATCCAGCGTGTGGCCGACGTGGAAGCGGGCCATCGCCTGCCGAAGGGCCAGGACTGGATCACGGCGCAGGGTTACCTGCGTGAGCAGCGCGGTGGACGCCACGTCGGTGGCGGCGCGCATCATTTCGGCGCGGGTGCCCGTCAGGCGAACCTGGTGTCGCTGCGTTCCGAACAGGCAATGCTGCAGGACCGGGCACAGCAGCGCGAGGACGCCTTGGCGACCCTGCGCAAGCAACTGGATGCCGCGCAGTCGCGCCTGTTGGGGCTGGATGCCGGCCAGGAACTGGTGACGCGCGCGGCGGAGTTCGCCGATGGTGCCGAACGCCTGCCGGCCTTGGCCGATGCGGCGGCGCAAGCGGCGGCGACGCTGGCGGAAGCCCGCCAGCAGCTCGACGCGCTCGAAGCACAGGACAAGGCCGAAGGCATCGCCGCGGCCAGCCGAACCGGCGAGATCAAGGCATTGGCGGGCGAGTTGCACGAACGCGGCCAGCAGATCGGCCAGGAACGCCTCGCCTTGACCCAGCGCATCCTCGATTTCCGTCGCCGGCGCGCGCAGATGCCGGTCGCGTGGCGCAGTGCGGCCGTGCTGCGTGCGGCGCGCGAGGAGTACGAAAGCGCCAGCGCCGTGCGTCGCGAACTGGAGCGGATCGACGAGCGCATCACGCGCGGCGGTTACGTCGAGGACGATGGATGCGTCGCGCTGCGCGACAAGTTCGCGGCCGATCATGCCGGCCTGGAGGCCGCCATCGGCAAGCGGGAGACGCACCTTCACCGTGCGCGCCGACTGACCGAAGAAGCACGTGGCGCCTACATCAACGTGTTGCGCGCCACGGTACGCCGCTACAAGCGCAACCTGGCGTCGCTCGGCGAACTGGCGGGCATCGGCGTGGATGCCGAACTGCCGGAACTGGTGAACGAGGACACCGCGTTGGCGCAGGCCGGCCTGACCGTGCGCTTCGATTTCGACCGCAAGGGCTGGATCGGCCTGGACGACGGCGAAGCCTCGGGCGGCCAGCAGGTGATGAAGTCGTTGCTGCTGCTGGTCGCGCTGCTGCGGGACGAGGAGCAACCCGGCGGCTTCGTCTTCATCGACGAACCGTTCGCGCACCTGGACGTGGCCAACATCGAGAAGGTCGGACGCTTCCTGCGCTCGACCGACGCGCAGTACATCCTGACCACGCCGATCACGCACAACGTCAATGTGTTCGAGCCGTCCGACCTGGTGCTGGCGACCAGCAAGCGTCGCGCGGCCAGCGCCTGGGCCGAGCCGGTGGCCGTGCTGAAGCGCGACCGCAGTGGGGATGCCGCGGCCGCGTGATCCGGGGTAATGCTGTGGGAGCGACGCAAGTCGCGATCGGAAAGGAGGAGATGCAGGGGTCTCCTCGCATCCTTCGCGACTTGCGTCGCTCCCACAGCGATCCCACCTTTACCAGCCGGCGATCACCAGCTTGCCGATCGTCGTGCCGGATTCCAGCCGACGATGCGCTTCGCGCAGGTTCGCGGCATTGATTGGCGACAGCGTATCGGTCAGCGTGCCGCGCAGCTGGCCGGCATCGATCAGGTCGGCGACGCGGTCCAGCAGCGCGCCCTGTTCGCCCATGTCGGCGGTGCGGAAGCGCGGTCGGGCGAACATCATTTCCCAATGGATGCCGATGCTCTTGGCCTTGTACGGGTCGCCGATGCGCAGTTCGCCGCGTGGTTCGACGATCAGGCCGACGTGGCCGAGCGGTGCCAGCAGTTCGCCCAGTTCGGTCCAGTAGCGGTCGGTGTCGGCCAGGTTCAAGGCGGCGTCGATCGTGTCGAAGCCCGCCGCCTTCAGCTGCGGGCCCAGCGCTTCGCGATGGTTGATCACATGGTCGGCGCCCAGCGCCTTGCACCAGTCGATCGTGTCCTGGCGCGACGCTGTCGCGATGACGGTAAAGCCGGCGCGCTTCGCCAGTTGGATCGCGATCGATCCCACGCCGCCGGCACCGGCGATGACGAGTAGCGACTTGCCGGCGCCACCGCCGTCCGGCGCGTAGCGCATGCGGTCGAACAGCAGTTCCCAGGCGGTGATCGTCGTGAGCGGCAATGCAGCGGCCTGCGCGAAGTCCAGCGTCGCGGGCTTGCGGCCGACGATGCGTTCGTCGACCAGTTGGAACTGCGCATTGCTGCCGGGGCGGGTGATGTCGCCGGCGTAGTACACCGCGTCGCCGGGCTTGAAGCGCGTCACGGCCTCGCCGACGGCTTCGACCACGCCCGCAGCGTCGTAGCCCAGCACCTTCGGCTGCGCTTCAACCTGCGGCTTCGGCGAGCGCACCTTGGTATCGACCGGATTCACCGAGACGGCTTCCACACGCACGAGGATGTCGTGGCCGGTGGCGGTGGGCGTCCCGAGTTCGACATCCAGCAGCGATTGCGGATCGTCGATGGGCAGGTAGCGGGTGAGTGCAACGGCTTTCATGGCGGTTCCTCGTGGGGAGTCGGGACGCGTGCCGCGATGATGCGGCGCGCGGGACAAACAGGCGATGCGACGAAGGGAGGATCAGGCGCAGTCGGCGGCGATCGCGAAGCGCTGGCGACGCTCCAGCGCCAGCGCCCACAATGCGACGGCGAATGCGGAGGCCGGCACCAGCGCGGCGATCCACGGCAGCGCCGACAGGCCCAGGCCCTGCGAGATCACCACGCCCCCCAGCCACGCGCCGAGCGCGTTGCCGAGGTTGAAGGCGCCGATGTTCAGGCTGGAGGCCAGGCTCTGCGCATCGCTGGCCTTCTGCAGCACCCACAGCTGCAGCGGCGACACCGTCGCGAAGGCCGCGGCGCCCAGCAGGCCGGTGAACAGGATCATCGCCCAGCGGCTGTGCAGCGCGAAGCTCATCACGCCCATCACCAAGGCGAGCGCCGCGAGCGTGCCGAGCAGGGCGGTGGCGAGGCGACGATCGGCGAAGCGCCCGCCCAGCAGGTTGCCGATGATCATGCCGACGCCGAACACGAGCAGGATCGGCGAGACCGCCGCATCGGCGAAGCCCGTCACCTGCGTCAGCAGCGGCTGGATGTAGGTGTAGACGGTGAACATGCCGCCGAAGCCGAGCACGGTCATCAACAGGCCCAGCAGCACCTGCGGCCGGCCGACCACGCGCAGTTCGTCGCGGAACGACAGCGGCGCGGGCGCGCTGCGATCGGCCGGCACCAGCGTGGCGATGATGACGGTGGCGAACACGCCGATCGCGGTCACCGCCCAGAAGGTCGCGCGCCAGCCGTATTCCAGCCCCAGCCAGGCGCCGGCCGGCACGCCGAGCAGCGTGGCGACGGTCAAGCCGGTGAACATGATGGAAATGGCCGAGGCCTTGCGGTCTTCGCTGACCAGGCCGGTGGCGACCACGGCGCCGACGCCGAAGAACGTACCGTGCGCCAGCGACGTGATCACGCGCGCGGCCATCAGCAGTTCGTAGTTCGGCGCGAGAGCGCAGGCCAGGTTGCCCAGGGTGAACACGACCATCAGCGCGACCAGCACCGCCTTGCGCGGCATGCGATTGGTGGCGGCGGTCAGCAGGGGCGCGCCGACGAACACGCCGAGCGCATAGCCGGAGATCAGCAGGCCAGCGGCAGCGATGGAGACCTGCAGGTCGGCGGCGACCTGCATCAGCAGGCCCATGATGACGAATTCAGTCGTGCCGATGCCGAAGGCGCCGGCCGTGAGCGCATACAGGCCCAAAGGCAGCCGGGAGGACGTGGAAGCGGAAGGCATGGTGGAAGCCCGGAGGGAACGAGGCGCGCAGCTTGCGCCTTCCCTTGGTAATGAAAAATGGCGAATATGCCGAATCACTATCAATGGATTATTGATAATGGACCGTGTCGGCGACCTGGCCCTGTTCCTCCGCGTGCTCGATCTCGGGTCGATCACGGCGGCCGCCCACAGCCTGGACCTGTCCGTGGCGGTGGCCAGCCAGCGCCTGAAGCGGCTGGAGAAGGAACTGGGCGTGCGGCTCTTGCACCGGACGACCCGCCGCCTGCACCCGACGCCGGAGGGCGCCGCGCTGGCCGAGCAGGGGCGGGTGCTGGTGGAGGAGCTCGAGGCGTTGGGCACCGGCCTGCGCGAGGCCGCCCGCGACGTCGCCGGCACGCTGCGGGTGACGACCTCTGCGTCGTTCGGACGCCAGTACGTCTCGCCGCTGCTGCCGGCGTTCCTCGCCCGCCACCCGAAGCTGCGGCTCAGCATCCACCTGAGCGACAACGTGGTGGACCTGGTCAGCGAGGGCTTCGACCTGGCGATCCGCATCGGCGCGCTCGACGACTCGAGGCTGGTGGCGCGACGGATCGCGCCCAACCGGCGCGTGCTGTGCGCCTCGCCCGACTACCTGGGGCGGCGCGGTCGGCCGCGCACGCCTGACGACCTGGCCCAGCATGACTGCCTGCTGCTGTTCGGCAGCGGGGGCCGCCAGGACGTGTGGCGGCTGGGCACGCCGACGGGTGGCGAGGTCGCGGTGCGGGTGCAGGGGCGCTTCGAGAGCAACTTCGGCGAAGTCCTGCGCGATGCCTCGCTGGCGGGCGAGGGCGTCGTCATCCATTCGCTGTGGCATGTCGCCGATGACCTGCGCGCTGGCCGGCTGGAAGTTGTCTTGCCGGACTACCCGCTGGCCACGACCGCGATCAGTGCCGTAATGCCGCAGCGCCGGCTGGTGCCGCCCCGCGTACGGGCATTCACCGACTTCCTGATCGAGCAGTTCGGCGACCACCCGCCCTGGGAGCGCGGGCTGTAGGGCGGCTCAGGCAGCGAAGGCGAAGGCGTCCAGCGCCAGGCCACCCATTTCCACGTCGCGGTGAAGGAGCCGTCCCTTCGCGCGCGCGCCACCTGCTCCCAGCGCGACATAGAGAGGGAAGAGGTGCTCGGTCGTCGGATGGTTGCGATGGGCCTCGGGCAGCGCCGTCCAGTCGAGCGCACCGATGGCGTCGCCAGCCAGCAGTCGCTCGCGCAGCGCATCGGTGAACGCGGCGACCCAATCGTAGGGGGCAGCATGCGCGTGCTGCCAGTCCAGCGCCCGCAGGTTGTGCGAGAACCCGCCGGACCCGACCACCAGCACGCCCTGCTCGCGCAATGGCGCCAGGGCCAACCCCAGGCGGTAGTGCCATTCGGCGGTCTGCGCCGGATTGACCGACAGGGCGACGACGGGGATATCGGCATCCGGGTACATCCGCCGCAGCGGCACCCACACCCCATGGTCCAGCCCGTGATGGGCGTCCACCTGCGCAGGGAAGCCAGCGTCCCGCAGGGCAGTGGCGACCTGCTCCGCAAGCGCAGGCGCACCCGCAGCGGGGTACTGGATGCGATAGAGCGCCTCGGGGAAACCGCCGAAGTCGTGGATCGTGTCCGGCGCAGGGGTGGCCGTGACCGTGGGGCGTGCGTGGATGAAGTGAGCGGACGCCACGACGATCGCTCGTGGACGCGGCATCATCCCCCCCAGGCGATCCAGGAAACGGCCGGTGGGCGAGTCCTCGACGGCCAGCATCGGCGAACCGTGCGACAGGAAGAGACTGGGGAGATCGGAGGCGGGCGACGTGTCCATGCCGACAGCATCGAGGCTGGGGCCGCGATCACCAAGTCACCCCGGCGCATCAGTGTGTTGCCGTGGTGGGGGTTGAGTGCGTACCGCGGCAACGGATGGGTATCGGGGGGCGATCCAGGTGCCAGTTCTCGGGAAGAGTGTTAACCTTGCCCAACTTGTTATGGTACCGTTAACACAGTCTTCACGTACCCCCGCATAATCTGTTCAGCAAGGCGACGGGAGTCTGTCGCCTCGAATAACAAAAAGAATCGCCGGAACCACGAACAAAGTCTTTCGGTTTCTCTACAACTGAACTTTTCCAAGGAGCTGCAAATGAACAAGAAGATTCTCTGCGCCGCGCTGCTGGGCGGCCTGAGCCTTGCGAACACCGCGATGGCGCAGGAATTCGATGACCGTTGGTACCTGACTGGTTCGGTTGGCCAGAACATGCAGGACAACGATCGTCGTACCGAAGATACCCAGTTCGTGACCCTGGGTCTGGGCAAGTTCATCAGCCCGAACTGGTCGCTCGACGGTGAGCTGAACTACCAGAACCCGAACTTCTCCTTCAACGAAGATCTGAACTGGAGCCAGTACGGCCTGTCGCTCGACCTGCGTCGCCACTTCATCAAGGAAGGCCGCGGCTGGAACCCGTACCTCGTCACCGGCCTGGGCATGCAGCGTTCGGAAGAAGAGTACGTGATCAACAGCCCGAACTCGCCGGCGCAGCGCCGCGACAACAACCTGGCCGCCAAGCTGGGCCTGGGTCTGCAGTCCACGTTCGACAAGCGCATCGCCGTGCGTGCCGAAGTGGCCTACCGCGCTGATTTCGACGATCAGAGCTACACCGCCGAAGGCGGCATCCACCAGCAGGAAGAGAGCTGGTTCGGCGACGTGCTGGCTTCGGTCGGCGTCGTGATCCCGCTGGGCCCGAAGGCGGAAGCCGCCCCGGCGCCGGCGCCGGCTCCGACCACCACCTGCGCGGACCTGGATGACGACGGCGACGGCGTCAACAACTGCGACGACAAGTGCCCCGGTTCGCAGGCTGGCCAGACCATCGGTCCGGACGGCTGCCCGGTGCAGGTTTCGATCGACCTGAAGGGCGTGAACTTCGACTTCGACAAGTCGACGCTGCGTCCGGACGCGATCGCGATCCTGAGCGAAGCCGCCGAGATCCTGAAGCGTTACCCCGACCTGCGCGTCGAAGTGGCCGGCCACACCGACCTGTGCGGCAAGGACGCTTACAACCAGTCGCTGTCGCAGCGTCGTTCGCAGACCGTGTACGACTACCTGACCAGCAATGGCGTCGACGCTTCGCGTCTGGTGGGCCCGGTGGGTTACGGCGAGAGCCGTCCGCTGGAACCGACCGCGCAGACCCTGCCGGGCTGCAAGAGCGAGCGTAACCGTCGTACGGAACTGAACGTCCAGAACTGATCGGACGCTCTTCCCGCAGTACCGAAGCCCGGCCTAGTGCCGGGCTTCTTTTTTTCGGCGCGGTTCGCGCGCCTTGCGTGACCCAGCGCCGTCTTTTCGCATCGCCGCGCATGCCGCCGCGCATTTTCTTGCCATGCCCGGATGCGCTGCCTACACTCGCGCCACGTAGAAAAGAATCAGGAGTTGCCCGATGCGCCGCCATGTCCTCGCCAGCTTGCTGTGCATCGCCGCCGCTCCTGCCGCGTACGCGGCGCCGGATTGCGCGAGTGGTCTGGTGCAGGCCCCGTTGAAGACGCCTGCCACGGTGATCGCGCCGGTCGCTCCCGAGTTCACCGCCACCGCCACGCAACTCGGCGCTCCCTCGGGCGTGCTCGCTTCCCACGCATTCGATGAGGCGCAGTCGGTAGACCGCGTCCTGCTGCGCCTGCGCATCGAAGGTTGCCGCAATGTCGCGAAGGCGCTGCCTGCGCCGACGGGCGCGCCTGCCGCCGCCGTCGCCAACAGCCCTGCGGCCTACCAGCCCAAGACCGCGCACGACAACACGCCGTGGCGCTTCGACATGAGCCAGAACGGCAAGCGCATGACCGCCGATGAGTTCGATGCCTGGATGAAGGCTCGCGGCGTGCGTGTGGTCAAGGCGCCGGGCGCACCGGCGGCCGCACCGGCCCCCGCGCCCGAGCCGGCGAAAAAGAACTGAGTTTCCGACGGCCGGCATCCCGGCCGTTTCTTCATGCCGCCACGCAATGCCCGCGCCACGACCGCCCCGTGACCCGCGTGGGCGCGCACGTACGCGTCCACGAACCGATGCAGCGCCCGCCGTGCGTCACGGCCTGGCGCGCGTGCTGTCCAAGCAGGGCGTCTGCTCGCGCACCGAAGCGGCGCGCTGGATCGTCGAAGGACGCGTTTCCGTGGACGGGCGCGTCGTCCGCGATCCCGAATTCCCCATCGTCGCCGGTCGGAACGAGGTCCGCGTGGACGACCAAGAAACCGCCGCTGCGCCACGCCACTACCTGATGCTTAACAAGCCGCGCGGCCTGGTCACGACCACGCGGGACGAACAGGGGCGCGACACCGTCTATCGCTGCCTGGAGGGGGCGGGCCTGCCATGGCTTGCCCCGGTCGGCCGCCTGGACAAGGCGAGCGAGGGGTTGCTGCTGTTCACCAACGATCCCGAGTGGGCCGCACGCGTCACCGATCCGGCCCACGGCCAGGACAAGACCTACCACGTGCAGGTCGACCGCGTGCCTGATCGGGTCCTGCTCGATGCATTGGAGGCGGGCGTGGCGATCGAAGGGGAATCTCTGTCGGCGCGCCGGGCGCGTCTGCTGCGCGCGGGCGAGCGCAACGCGTGGCTGGAGATCGTTCTCGACGAAGGCCGCAACCGGCAGATACGCCGGCTTCTCGAGGCGTTCGACATCCGCGTGCTTCGGCTGGTACGGGTGGCGATCGGTCCCCTCGCGCTGGGCACGCTCGCGAAAGGCGCATGGCGTCCCCTTGAAGACGTCGAGCGCGAGGCGCTCGCCCCGACGAGCGGACGCTGATTGCGCGACCACCGTCCGGGTTCCGCGCGTGGCGCCTGCCTACACTCGCTCTCGCCTGACCAATGGGGAAAAGACATGTTGAACCTCACCGCGCGCCTGCCGGCGCGCTGCGCCTTGCTGCTCGCCATCGCTGTGCTGGCAGGGTGCGCCAGCCACACGCCACGCGCCGCCAGCAAGGGGGCGTCCAAGGAGGATGTGGTGACTGTCGCGCCGGGGCCGCATGGTCACCGCTTCGACATGCAGCAGAACGGCCGCAGCATGACGGCCGAAGAGTTCGATGCCTGGATGAAGGCGCGCGGCATCCGCGTGGCCAAGGGCGCACCGGCCAAGCCGAAGAGCTCGACCACGTCGACCAAGCGCGCCCGCTGAGATACGGAGGAACGTGGTGCCGGTTACGCCGGCACCACGCCCAGTTCGCGGCCGATCTTGATGAAGGCGTCGATGGCGCGGTCGAGGTGTTCGCGTGTGTGCGCCGCGCTTATCTGCGTGCGGATGCGCGCCTGGCCCTTGGGCACCACCGGGAAGAAGAAGCCGATCGCATAGATGCCTTCTTCCAGCAGCCGTTGCGCGAAGCGCTGCGCCAGCGGCGCGTCGTACAGCATCACCGGGCTGATCGGGTGCACGCCCGGCTTGATGTCGAAGCCGGCAGCCGTCATGCGCTCGCGGAAGTAGGCGGTGTTCTCGCGCAGCTGCTCGCGCAGGTCCCCGGCCGAGGACAGCATCTCGAAGGCTTTGATGCCCGCCGCCACGACGTGCGGTGGCAGTGAGTTGGAGAACAAGTAGGGGCGCGAGCGCTGGCGCAGCAGTTCGATCACTTCCTTGCGCGCCGTGGTGAAGCCGCCCAGCGCGCCGCCCATCGCCTTGCCCAGGGTGCCGGTGAAGATGTCGATCCGGTCCATCACGCCCTTCACTTCGGCCGAGCCGCGGCCCGTCTCACCGAGGAAGCCGGTGGCGTGGCATTCGTCGATATGGACCAGCGCACCGTATTTCTTCGCGAGCGCCGTGATCTCGTCCAGTGGCGCGATGAATCCGTCCATCGAGAACACGCCGTCGGTGGTGATCAGCTTGGTCTTGCAGCCTGCGGCATCGGCGGCCTGCAACTGCGCTTCGAGATCGGCCATGTCGCAGTTGGCGTAGCGGAAGCGCTTGGCCTTGCACAGGCGCACGCCGTCGATGATCGAGGCGTGGTTCAGCGCGTCGGAGATGATCGCGTCGTCTTCACCGAGCAGCGGCTCGAACAGGCCGCCGTTGGCATCGAAGCAGGCGGCGTAGAGGATCGTGTCCTCGGTGCCGAAGAAGTCGGCGATCGTCTTCTCCAACTGCTTGTGCAGGTCCTGCGTGCCGCAGATGAAGCGTACCGACGCCATGCCGAACCCGTGCGTGTCCAGCGCATCCTTCGCGGCCTGGATGATGTCGGGGTGGTCGGCCAGGCCCAGGTAGTTGTTGGCGCAGAAATTCAGCACCGTGCGCCCGTCTTCCAGGGTGATCTCGGCCGACTGGGGCCCGGTGATGATGCGCTCGGACTTGAACAGGCCCTGGGCGCGGATGTCGTCCAGGGTGGCGGCGTAGTGGGCGGTCAGCGGGTTGGACATGGGGCAGGGGCGGAATGGGCAGGCCGACATTCTACCCGCGCCCCCGGATCGCTCCGGCGACGTCATGCGGTTACGGCATAAGCGACCCTCGTTTCGTCATTTCCCTGCCGGCATGTGCACACGCAGCATCGCGTTTCCGGCCATTCACGGCCTTCACGCGGGGAAAAGCGGTCATGCGGACACACTCGGGCTCAGGCAGGCATGCAGGCAAGGGCACCACCCTCCTGGGCGCGCTGGCCTGTTGCCTCGCCTTGCCCGTATCCGCACAGAGCCAGCCCACCGTGGAACAACTGCTGCAACGCCTCGAAGCCTTGGAGCGCCGGGTCGGCGAAGCGCCGCCAGCCCTGGCGAACGAGCAGGGCGAAGGCGCGCCTTCCACGCTGGGAGACCTGGACCAGCGCCTGCGGGTGCTGGAGCGACGCCTGGAACTGCAGCAGGAAGAGGCGGCGGCCAAGGCGAAAGAGGCTCCCGTGATCGCCGTCAACGACAAGGGCGCTTCGTTGAAGTCGGCCAACGGCGACTACGAGATCAAGATCCGCGGTCTGTTGCAGGGCGATGGACGCTTCTTCAGCAGTGGCGTGCCGTCGGGCACCTACGACACCTTTCTGCTGCGCACGGCGCGACCGACCATCGAAGGCACGCTGGGCAAGTGGATCGGCTTCCGCTTCACCCCGGAGTTCGCCGGCGACAGCGCGAGCATCGTCGATGCCTATGCCGACCTGAAGTTCTCGCCGGCGGCCAGCGTGCGCTTGGGCAAGTTCACCTCGCCCGTCGGCCTGGAACGCCTGCAGTCCTCGTCGGCGCTGTCCGACATCGAGCGTGCGTTGCCCAGCGAACTGGCGCCCAACCGCGACATCGGCGTGCAGCTGCAGGGCGAACTGGCGGGCAGCAAGGTCAGCTACGCGATCGGCGTGTTCAACGGCACGGTGGATGGCCGCGATGCGGTGACCACCAACCCCGATGACGAGTTCGAGTACGCCGGGCGGCTGTTCGTCGAACCCTTCAAGGACGGCGCCGGGTTCTGGTCCGGGCTGGGCTTCGGCATCGGCGGCAGCGTCGGCGACACGGTGGGTACCGGCAACAACATCCTGCCGCGCTACCGCACACCCGGGCAGGTGCAGTTCTTCAACTACCGCAGCGCCGTCGCCGCGGATGGGCGCCGGACGCGTTGGTCGCCGCAGGGCTACTTCTACCGCAACCGCTTCGGCCTGCTGGCCGAATACATCGCCTCCAAGCAGGAACTGCAGGTGGGCGGCAATGCGGCCGAACTCGAGAACACGGCCTGGCAGGCCACGGCCAGCTACGTGCTCACCGGCGAGGACGCCAGCTACCGCGGCGTGGTGAAGCCGTCGCACCCCTTCAGTCCCGGCAAGGGCGGCTGGGGTGCCTGGGAACTGGTGGGCCGCTACGGCGTGCTGGAAATCGACGACCGCGCGTTCCCGGTGTTCGCCGATCCCGCCGTGTCGGCGCGCCAAGCGAAGTCCTGGACGCTGGGCGTCAACTGGTACCTCAGCAGCAACCTGAAGCTGGTCCTCAACTACCTCGATACGCAGTTCGACGGCGGCGCGGCGGCTGGCGCCAACCGTGAAGACGAGAAGGCTGTGTTCTCGCGACTGCAGGTCGCATTCTGATGCCCGGAGACGAACCCATGACGCATTCCTTCCTCCGCCGCCACGCCCGCAGCGCGCTGCTGGCGTTCGGCCTCACGCTCGCGGTCGCGGCCAGTGCCAAGGACGTCGAGCTGCTCAACGTCTCGTACGACCCGACGCGCGAGTTCTATCGCGAGTTCAACACCGCTTTCGCCGCCGAGTGGCAGAAGACGAAGCAGCAGAAGGTCAGTATCGAGACTTCGCATGGTGGTTCGGGCAAGCAGGCGCGCTCGGTCATCGATGGGCTGGAGGCCGACGTGGTCACGCTCGCGCTGGCGTACGACGTGGACTCGATTTCGCAGCGCGCCAAGCTGTTCCCCGCGAACTGGCAGTCGCGGCTGCCGGAGAACAGCGCGCCGTATACCTCGACCATCGTGTTCCTGGTGCGCAAGGGCAATCCGAAGAAGATCAACGACTGGCACGACCTGCTGAAGCCCGGCGTATCGGTGATCACGCCGAATCCGAAAACCTCCGGCGGCGCGCGCTGGAACTATCTCGCCGCCTGGGCTTACGGCCTGAAGATCTTCAAGGGCGACGAGGCCAAGACGCGCAACTTCGTGCGCGCGCTGTTCCGCAACGTGCCGGTGCTCGATACCGGTGCGCGCGGCGCCACCACCACGTTCGTGCAGCGCGGGATCGGCGACGTGCTGCTGGCCTGGGAGAACGAGGCCTTCCTGTCGATCGAGGAACTCGGCCCCGACAAGTTCGACATCGTCGTGCCTTCATTGTCGATCCTGGCCGAGCCGCCGGTCGCGCTGGTGGATCGCAACGTGGACAAGCACGGCACCCGCGAGGTCGCGCAGGCCTACCTGAAGTATCTGTACTCGCCGACCGGCCAGCGGCTGGCGGCCAAGCACTACTACCGTCCGCGCTATCCGCAATACGCGGCGCCGGAGGACGTGGCGCGCTTCCCGAAGCTGGAGCTGGTCACCATCGACGGCGTGTTCGGTTCCTGGGCCAAAGCACAGGCCACGCATTTCGCCGACGGCGGCGTGTTCGACCAGATCCAGGCGAAGTAGGCATGGCGGTTGTGTCGCCCACGTTGCCGGGGAGGTCGCGCACGACGCGGCGCGTCATCCCCGGCTTCGGCCTCAGCCTCGGCTACACGTTGTTGTGGCTGGGGCTGATCGTGTTGATCCCCCTGGTAGGCGTGTTCGCCAAGGCCAGCGGGCTGGGGCCGGCGGGGCTGTGGGCGATCTGGACCGAGCCGCGCGTGTTGGCGGCACTGCGCATCAGCTTCGGCACCGCGCTCGCGGCGGCCGCGTTCAATGCGGTGATGGGCACGCTGGTCGCGTGGGTGTTCGTGCGCTATCGGTTCCCGGGCAAGCGCCTGTTCGACGCGATGATCGATCTGCCGTTCGCACTGCCGACGGCGGTCGCCGGCATCGCACTGACGGCGCTGTATGGCCCGACCGGCTGGATCGGCCAATGGCTGGAGGCGGCGGGCATCAAGGTGGCCTACACGCCGCTGGGCATCACGGTGGCGCTGGTGTTCATCGGCCTGCCCTTCGTGGTGCGCGTGGTGCAGCCGGTGCTGGCGGAAGTGGAGGTGGAACTCGAGGAAGCCGCGGCGACGCTCGGCGCCAGCCGCTGGCAGACCGTGCGGCGCGTGGTGCTGCCGACCTTGTGGCCGGCCGTGCTGGCGGGCTTCGCGCTGGCGTTCGCGCGCGGCGTGGGCGAGTACGGATCGGTCATCTTCATCGCCGGCAACTTGCCGGGCGTGTCCGAGATCGCGCCACTGCTGATCACGATCAAGCTGGAGGAATTCGACTACGAAGGCGCCACCGCCATCGCGGCGGCGATGCTGTTGCTGTCGTTCGCCCTGCTGTTGGTGATCAATACCCTGCAGGCGCGCCTGCAGCGTACCGGCAAGCGGGCGGGGGGCTAACATGGGCGACGCCATCTCGGCCGTCATCGCCTTGCCACCGGAGTCCGTATCCGTGGAGTCTCGTGCAACCGCTTCGCCGCGCCCACGCAGCGCGACCAGCGAGCCCGTCTGGGTGCAGGTGCTGCTCGTCCTGGGGGCGCTGGGATTCCTGTTGTCGTTCCTGGTGCTGCCGCTCGCACTGGTCTTCGTGGAAGCGCTGCGCGGTGGCGCAGCGGCGTTCCTCGCCGCCGTCAGCGAAGCCGATGCCCTGGCCGCGGTGAAGCTGACGCTGCTGGTGACCTCGATCGTGGTGCCGCTCAACCTCGTATTCGGTGTGGCTGCGGCGTGGGCCGTCAGCAAGCATGAGTTCCGCGGCAAGCGATGGCTGGTGACGCTAATCGACCTGCCGTTCGCGGTATCGCCCGTGGTGGCCGGCCTGATCTACGTACTGATCTTCGGCGCGCAAGGCTGGGCCTATGCGCTGGTCGACGAGGGCTGGCGATTGTCGCTGCCGCTGGTGGGCGAACTGCACCTGCAGTTGCCGAAGATCATCTTCGCGCTGCCTGGCATCGTGCTGGCGACGATCTTCGTGACGTTCCCCTTCATCGCGCGCGAGCTGATGCCCTTGATGGAGCAGCAGGGCACCGACGAGGAACTCGCCGCGCTCAGCCTGGGCGCCACCGGCTGGCAGACGTTCTGGCGGGTCACGCTGCCGAACATCCGCTGGGCGCTGCTGTACGGCGTGCTGCTGTGCAGTGCGCGCGCACTCGGCGAATTCGGTGCCGTGTCGGTGGTGTCGGGCCATATCCGCGGCCGCACCAACACGCTGCCGCTGCATGTGGAAATCCTCTACAACGAGTACGCCTACAGCGCGGCGTTCGCGGCCGCGTCGCTGCTCGCGCTCACCGCACTGCTGACGCTGGCCGTGAAGACCTGGCTCGAATGGCGGCACGGCGAAGCGCTGGCCGCCAACCACCGGCATTAGAGACGACACCATGAGCATCAAGATCGAGCACCTGCAGAAAAAATTCGGCGCTTTCACGGCGCTGGAAGACGTCTCCCTCGACATCCGCCAGGGCGAACTGCTGGCGTTGCTCGGGCCTTCCGGCTCCGGGAAGACCACGCTGCTGCGTGTGATCGCGGGGCTCGAGCAGGCCGACGGCGGACGCGTATTGTTCGACGGCGAGGACGCCGCCACGCTCAGCGTGCAGGCGCGCCGTGCGGGTTTCGTCTTCCAGCACTACGCGCTCTTCCGCCACCTGACGGTGGAGGAAAACATCGGCTTCGGCTTGCGCGTGCGTCGTGGCAAGGCCCGCGTCGCCGAAGCCGCCGTGCGTGCACGCGTGGCGGAACTGTTGTCGCTGGTGCAGCTCGATGGCCTGGGCGGGCGATATCCGGCGCAGTTGTCGGGCGGCCAGCGCCAGCGCGTCGCGCTGGCCCGCGCGCTGGCCATCGAGCCGCGCGTGCTGTTGCTGGATGAACCTTTCGGTGCGCTCGATGCGCAGGTGCGCCGCGACCTGCGCCGCTGGCTGCGCGAACTGCACGACCGCACCGGGCTCACCACCATCTTCGTGACCCACGACCAGGAAGAAGCGTTGGAGCTGGCCGACCGTGTCGCCATCCTCAATCGCGGCCGGATCGAGCAGTTGGGCAGCCCGGCCGATGCCTACGACGCGCCGGCTTCGCCGTTCGTCTACTCGTTCGTCGGTGCGGTGAACCGGCTGCCCGCGCGCTGGGAGTCTGGCGCGTTGCATGCCGCGGGATTGCCGCTGGCGGCACGCGGCGCCAGCGGGCAGGGCGATGCCGAAGTGTTCGTGCGACCGGAAGATCTGCGCCTGACCGATGACGGAGCGGGCTGGCCGGCGACGATCATCGGGGCCCAACGCAACGGCCCGCGCCTGCGGTTGCGCGCGCGCCTGGAGGGCGGAAGCGAAGTGGAGATCGAGCTTCCCGCCGACAGCGAAGATGCCTCGACACAGCCCGGGCGGCCGGTGCGGTTGGCACCAAAACGGTTCGGCTGGTTTCCCCTCAGTGGTGCAACGGCACCAGTGTGATGCAACGTAAGCTACTGAATTAATTAGAAAAGAAACCAATTCTCCGCTTGTCTGGCGGGTACTTGACGTAAGTGATTGCTGCGGCGCACTATCGGGGCGCAGTTAAAAAATAGTGAAGTCGTGATGACGGTTGTACGACGTTCCACGGCCCACTCGCCCAACGCACGATCCACACCGCCAGGAGAATCCGGATGAAGCCCGTCAAGCTCTGTACCGCCCTCGCCACCGCCCTGCTGTTGGCGCTGCCGATGTCCGCCTTCGCCCAGGAGGCGGAGGAAGAAGAAACGCCGCTCGTGAACTGGTCGATCGCCGCCACCTCCGACTACGTGTGGCGCGGCGTATCGCAGACCGACGAGAACCCCACCGGCCAGGTCGGCCTGACCTTCAACATCCCCGGCGGTTTCTACGCTGGCGGTTGGGGTTCGGGCGTGGACTTCGGTGATGGCAACCCGGAGTTCGAGGTCGACTACTTCGTCGGCTACAACGTCGACTTCAGCGATTCGGTCAATTTCGACGTGATGATCAACCGCTACACCTACCCGGGTGCCAGCGAGCTCAACTTCAACGAACTGATCACCAAGACCACGTTCGCGGAGAATTACAGCCTGACGGCCAACTACACGAACGATTTCGGCGGATCCGATACCGATGCGTTCTACGTGGCCGGTGGCGCGAGCTTCGGCCTGCCGAATGATTTCAGCATCGACGTGAGCGTCGGTCGCAGCATGTTCGACGATGCCTACTCCGACGACTACACCGACTTCAGCGTGGGCGTCAGCAAGAGCATCGGCATGTTCTCCGCGTCGCTGGGCTACTACGGTACCGACGGCAACGGTCGCGACATCTTCGGCGATCTGGCGGACAACCGCGTGGTGCTGACGCTCAGCGTCGGCAACTGATCGCACCGGTCGTAGGCATGGAAAGGGCGCCTCGCTGAACTGACCCCCGGAAGTTGGACATCCATCCAACCTTCGGGGGTTTTTTATGGCCAAGTACAGCCTGGCCTTTAAGCGTGAAGTAGTAGATGCCTAC
>NZ_LMGY01000007.1 GCF_001427585.1 Pseudoxanthomonas sp. Root630
CATGCTGAAACTAAAAGGGCTGAGCCCGGTGCAGTACCGAACCCAGCCCTTGGCAGCGTAAGCTACAAACCGACCGTCCAACATTTGGGGGTCAGTTCATCGCGGCGCCCTTTCTTTTTCCGCCGATGCCGGTGGCGGTCAGTTCCAGCTCAGGACCACCTTGCCGGCCTTGCCCTGTTCCATCAGGTCGAAGCCCTTCTGGAAATCGTCGATCGGCAACTGGTGGGTCAGCACCTTGCCCAGCGGGAAGCCGCTCAGCACCAGTTGCGTCATCTTGTACCAGGTCTCGTACATCTTGCGGCCGTAGATGCCCTGCACCGTGAGGCCCTTGAAGATGATGCGGTCCCAGTCCACGCCGGCGCCTTTGGGCAGGATGCCGAGCAGGGCGATCTTGCCGCCGTGGTACATGCAGTCGAGCATGTCGTTGAAGGCGCGCGGGTTGCCGCTCATCTCCAGGCCCACGTCGAAGCCCTCCATGTGCAGGTCGGCCATCACGTCCTTCAGCGACTGGTTGGCCACGTTGACCACGCGGGTGGCGCCCATGTCGGCGGCCAGTTTCAGGCGGAAATCGTTGACGTCGGTGACCACCACGTTGCGCGCGCCGATGTGCTTGCAGATGCCCGCGGCGATGATGCCGATGGGGCCGGCGCCGGTGATCAGCACGTCCTCGCCGACCACGTCGAATTCCAGCGCGCAGTGCGCCGCATTGCCGTAAGGGTCGAAGAACGCGGCCAGTTCGCTCGGGATCTGATCGGGGATCGGCCACAGGTTGCTGGCGGGCATCACCATGTACTCGGCGAAGGCGCCGTTGCGGTTCACGCCGATGCCGACCGTGTTGGGGCACAGGTGCTGGCGACCGCCGCGGCAGTTGCGGCAATGCCCGCAGACGATGTGGCCCTCGGCCGATACGCGCTGGCCGACCTCGTAGCCCGTCACCGCGGAACCCAGCTGTGCGATGCGGCCCACGAACTCGTGGCCGATGGTCAGGCCGGGCTTGATCGTGCGCTGGCTCCACTCGTCCCACAGGTAGATGTGCAGGTCGGTGCCGCAGATGGCGGTCTTCTCCAGCTTGATCAGCACCTCGTTGGGACCGGGCTGCGGGACAGGCAGCTCTTCCATCCAGATGCCCTTGCCGGCCTCGCGCTTCACCAGCGCCTTCATCGTCTGTGTCATCGGACGTGGATCCAGGGAAATGAGGGCGCGGATTATACGCCCCGGCCCCGCGCCGCCCTGTTGCAGGGCGGCTTGACAGGCGCGGACGCCGTGCGAGCCGGGTGCGGTAGGACGAAAGTCATGGATCGGCTGCGATGACAGGTTCATTACAATTCGGAACTTTCCTGTCAGTCCCGGGGTTTCCATGCGTCCGAACCTGCTCGCCGCCGCCATCGCGGTCCCGCTGTCCCTGCTTGTCGCCCAGGTCGCCCGGGCGGGCGAGGGCATGTGGGTGCCGCAGCAACTGCCCGAAATCGCCGGGCCGCTGAAGAAGGCTGGCCTGAAGCTGTCGCCGCAGCAGATCTCCAACCTGACCGGCGACCCGATGGGTGCCGTGGTCGCGCTGGGCGGCTGCACCGCCAGCTTCGTGTCGCCCAACGGCCTGGTGGTCACCAATCACCACTGCGCCTACGGCGCCATCCAGTTGAACTCCACGGCCGAGAACAACCTGATCAAGAACGGCTTCAGCGCGCCCGCGACCGGCGATGAAGTCAGCGCCGGACCGAACGCACGCGTGTTCGTGCTGGACGAAATCACCGACGTGACCAAGGACGCGCAAGCGGCCATCGCGTCCGCCGGCAGCGATGCGCTGGCGCGCACGAAGGCGCTGGAAGCCTTCGAGAAGAAACTGATCGCCGACTGCGAGGCCGACGCCGGCTTCCGCTGCCGCTTGTACAGCTTCTCCGGCGGCAACACGTATCGCCTGTTCAAGAACCTGGAAATCAAGGACGTGCGCCTGGCGTACGCGCCCCCGGGCAGCGTGGGCAAGTACGGCGGCGACATCGACAACTGGATGTGGCCGCGCCACACCGGCGACTTCGCGTTCTACCGCGCCTACGTGGGCAAGGACGGCAAGCCGGCCGCGTTCTCGAAGGACAACGTGCCGTACCGGCCGAAGCACTGGCTGAAGTTCGCCGACCAGCCGCTGGGCGCGGGCGACTTCGTGATGGTGGCCGGTTACCCGGGTTCGACCAACCGCTACGCGCTGGCCGCCGAGTTCGACAACACCGCGCAGTGGACGTACCCGACCATCGCGCGCCACTACAAGAACCAGATCGCGATGGTGCAGGAAGCCGGCAAGAAGAATGCCGACATCCAGGTGAAGTACGCCGCCACCATGGCCAGCTGGAACAACACCAGCAAGAACTACGACGGCCAGCTGGAAGGCTTCAAGCGCATCGATGCGGCCGGCCAGAAGCAGCGCGAGGAAGCCGCGGTGCTGGCATGGCTGAAGGGGCAGGGCGCGAAGGGCCAGCCGGCGCTTGACGCGCACGCCAAGCTGTTGACCCTGCTGGAGCAGAACAAGGCCACGCGCGAGCGCGACCTGACCCTGTCGATGTTCAACAACACCGCGATGGTCGGTTCCGCCACGCAGCTGTACCGCCTGTCGATCGAGCGCGAAAAGCCGAATGCGGCGCGCGAGTCCGGCTACCAGGAACGCGATCTGCCGGGCATCGAGGGCGGCCTGAAGCAGCTGGAACGCCGCTACGTGCCGGCGATGGACCGCCAGTTGCAGGAGTACTGGCTGGGCGAATACCTGAAGCTGCCCGCCAACCAGCGTGCCGCCGCCGTGGACACATGGCTGGGCGGCAATGACGCCGCGGCCGTGAAGCGCGCGCTCGACCGCCTGGCCGGCACCAAGCTGGGCACCACCGAAGAGCGGCTGACGTGGTTCGCTGCCGACCGCAAGGCCTTCGAGGCCAGCAACGATCCGGCGATCCAGTACGCGGTGGCGGTGATGCCGACGCTGCTCAAGCTCGAGCAGGAGCGCAAGACGCGGACCGGCGAGAACCTGGCCGCGCGCCCGGTCTACCTGCAGGCGCTGGCCGACTACAAGAAGAGCCAGGGAGAGTTCGTCTATCCGGACGCCAATCTGTCGCTGCGCATCACCTTCGGCAACGTGATGGGCTACACGCCGAAGGACGGCGTGGCGTACACCCCGTTCACCACGCTGGAAGGCGTGGTCGCGAAGGAGACCGGGCAGGATCCGTTCGACTCGCCGAAGGCGCTGCTCGATGCCGTAGCCGCCAAGCGCTACGGTGGGCTCGAGGACAAGCGCATCGGTTCGGTGCCGGTGAACTACCTGTCCGACCTGGACATCACCGGCGGCAACTCCGGTTCGCCGGTGCTCGACGCGCACGGCAAGCTGGTGGGCCTGGCGTTCGACGGCAACTGGGAGTCGGTGAGCTCCAACTGGGTGTTCGACCCGAAGATGACCCGCATGATCGCCGTGGATGGCCGCTACCTGCGCTGGATCATGCAGGAGGTCTACCCGGCGCCGCAGTTGCTGAAGGAAATGGGCGTCGGCAAGTAACAGCTGCAACGGTCGCCAGACACCGGACGGGAGCGGTTATCATCCGCTCCCGTCTTCGTTTTCGGCCCAAGGAAACGATGCCGTTTCTCCCGAATGGACACACCGACGCATGCGCATCCTGCTTGCCCGCCATGGCGAAACGCCGTGGAACGCCGAAGGCCGCTACCAGGGCCAGATCGACATCCCGCTCTCGCCGGTCGGCGAAGGGCAGGCGAACGCGCTGGGCCTGCGCCTGAAGGACATCCGCATCGACCGCGCCGTGGCGTCGCCGCTGGCGCGCGCGCAGCTGACCGCGCGCCTGGCCCTGGGTGAAGCGCGCGCCGACATGCTGCAGACCGATGCCGACCTGCAGGAGATCGCGCACGGCGAGTGGGAAGGCCTGCTGGCCAGCGAGATCCAGGACAAGGATCCCGCACGCCTGCTCGCCTGGCGCGAGGAGCCCGATACCGTACTGATGCCGGGCGGCGAATCGCTGCGCCAGGTGCTGGACCGTTCCTGGCGCGGCCTGGCGCGCGCCGCGGAGGGCCTGGGCGACGACGACACCCTGCTGATCGTCGCGCACGATGCGGTCAATCGCGTCCTGCTGTGCCGCATCCTCGGCCTGCCGATCGCCAAGCTGTGGACCTTCCGCCAGGCGCCGACCACGCTCAACCTGCTGGAAGGCCCCTCGGTCGAGCAGTTGGAGGTCGTACGCCTCAACGACTGCGCGCACCACACGCCGTTCTTCGGCGAAGCGAAGCACCGCGCGCTCTAGCAGTGCGCTACGCTCCGGCAGGGAGCGAATCGGGGGAGCGCGATGAAAGCCTGGATCCTTGTGCTGGCGGTGATGCTGGCGTCGCCGTCGATCGCTATCGGGGCAGCGGAAGACATCGGCGCCCATGCCCTGACGCGGGTGCCTCCGAAGTATCCGTCCGAGGCGGCGCGGGCGGGCGTGACCGGTACGACGGTGCTGATCATCAGCGTCAGCGCCACGGGTGCGATCGAGAACGTCCTGGTCGAACGCTCTTCCGGTAACCGCATGCTCGATACGGCCGCGATCGATGCGATCAACGAATGGACCTTCGCGCCGGCGATCGAGCACGGCAAGCCCGCCCGGGGCCGTGTGCGCGTGCCGGTGGACTTCGACATGGGCGACGAGGACGCGCCGATACGCGACGCCGTCGCCGATCTGCCGCATCGCCTGCGCGTGCCCCCCGTGCTGCCGGACGCGTCCGGTACCGTGCCGCAGTTCATCGAGGATCCGCTGCCACTGGAAGCCGGTAGCGTCGCGGCGATCGTGGCGTTGCTGCAGGCGCAAGGTACGCCGATCGACCTGCCGGAACTGCCCCCGGGTGTTTCGCTCTACACCCTCGAAGGGGAGAGCGGCAGGACCCAATGGGAGGTCTACACCGGCGAGATCCCGCACGCGCCCTCGGTGGTGCGCAAACGCATGACCCAGGATGGAACGCACGGCTTCACGGTGACCCGTCCGCTGTGCGAGTCGAAAGATGCGGAAGCCTGCGCGCGCTTGCTGGCCTACGTCCAGCGGCCCGCACGCCAGCGGGCCGTGCCCTTGAAAGCGCCTGCCGGCCAGGCCGACGGTACGAAGGGCGTGACGCCTGGGCGATAATGCCGCCCGTATGCGCACCCTCGACGACTGGCTTTCCCATATCGAACAACAGCACGCCCGGTCCATCGACATGGGCCTTGAGCGCGTGCGCGACGTCGCCACGGCCATGGCGCTCGGAAAGCCGGGCGCACGCGTCATCACCGTCGGCGGCACCAATGGCAAGGGTTCCACCGTGGCCTTCATCGAGGCCATCGCGCGCGCTGCGGGCTGGAGTGTGGGCGCCTACACCTCGCCGCACCTGCTGCGCTACAACGAACGCGTGCGCATCGACGGCATCGAAGCCGACGACGCATCGCTGGTCGCTGCGTTCGAAGCGGTCGAAGCCGCGCGCGGCGACACGCCGCTGACGTATTTCGAGTTCGGCACGCTGGCCGCGCTGTGGCTGTTCGAGCGCGCGGGCCTGGACCTGGCCGTGCTCGAAGTCGGCCTGGGCGGCCGGTTGGATGCCGTGAATCTCGTCGACCCCGACGTGGCCGTGATCACGACGGTCGATATCGACCACACGGACTGGCTGGGCGAGGACCGCGAGGCCATCGGCCGCGAGAAGGCGGGCATCGCCCGCGCCTGGAAGCCGTTGGTGCTGGGCGAAGTGGACTCGCCGTCCAGCGTGCTGCGCCATGCCTACGCCATCGGTGCGAATGCGCTGCGGTTGGGCAGCGACTTCTTCCACGAGCCCATCGACAGCCAGCAGTGGCGCTGGCGGGACGTCAGCGCCGACCTGGTGTTGCCGGTGCCCGCGCTGTCGGCGCCGGCCCAGCGGGCGAACGCCGCCAGCGCGATCGCCGCGTTGCGCGCACTGCCGGGCGACGCGATGTCCGACCAGGCCTTCGCAGAGGGCGTCGCGAACGCCGCGTTGCCCGGGCGGCTCCAGCACGTGTCGCATGAGGGCGTGGACGTGGTGCTCGACGTCGGCCACAACCCGCAGGCCGCGCGCGAACTGGCCGCATGGCTGCAAGTGCATCCGATCCCCGGGCAGACCCGCGCGGTGTTCGCCGCGCTCGCGGACAAGGACGTGGTGTCGGTCGTGGCGTCGTTCGCAGGCCTGCCGCTGCAGTGGCACCTGGCCGGACTCGAGGCCGGTCCGCGCGCGCAGTCGGCCGATCAGCTCGCGGCACGGCTGGAGGGCACGGCGGCGGCGCGGGCACATCGACACGCGGGCGTCGCCGATGCCCTGCATGCCGCGCTCGCGTCATCGCGGCCCGGCGACCGTGTGCTGGTGTTCGGCTCGTTCCATACCGTCGCCGACGCGATGCAGGCGCTGCATTCAGGTCGATGACGGGGAGCGGCCTGAACCGCGCCGTATAATCGCGCCGGCATTCCCGCCGCTGCTGCCCTGGACCTGGATGGATACCGCCCTGAAACAGCGCCTGATCGGCGCCGTCGTGCTGGTCGCGCTGGCCGTCATCTTCCTTCCCATGCTGGTCAAGGGGCCTGCCCCTGACAGCGGTGTGTCCGACGTGCCGCTCGAAGTGCCCGCCGCACCCGATGGTGAATACGAAACACGTGAGCTGCCGCTGGTCACGCCGGGCAACGCACCGGCCAATGGCGCGGTCGGACTCGAAGGGCAAGTGGCCGCGCCCGCCGCAGAGCCGGCGCCCGCCGAGGGTGCGCTGCAGCCGCCGACGACCGCAGGCGGCGATTTCGCGGTCAGTTTCGGCGCTTATGCCACCCAGGCCGATGCCGACGCCGTGCTGGCCCGCGTGAAGCAGGCCAAGCTGCCCGGCTTCGTCGAACCCGCCACGATCAATGGCAAGCAGGCGTTCCGCGTGCGCGTGGGGCCGTATGCGGACCGTGCGCAGGCGGAAGCGGCGCGGCTGGATGCGATCAAGGTGCGTGGCGACGTCAACGCGCAGGTGGTCACGCTGGACGCGGCCGCGCCAGGCAGCACGCCAGCGCCCGCACCCGCGCCGTCCGTCACGGCCGCCGCGCCCTCGACGCCGGTGGTGACCACGCAGGCCCTGCCGCCCGAGCCGGCCAAGCCGGTCGCCAAGCCCGCGCCGACGGAATCCAAGCCGGTCGCCACCGAGACGAAGCCGGCCACGACGCCAGTCACCAAGCCCGCCGCGCCCGCGCCCAAGCCGGCAGAACCTGCCAAGCCCGCGGCCGCCGGCGTCGGCTACGCCGTGCAGTTGGGCGCGTTCTCCAATCCGGCCGATGCCAACAAGCTGCGCGACCGCGTTCGGGCCGCCGGCTTCAGCGCGTTCGTCGAACAGGTGCGCACCGACAAGGGCACCCTCAGCCGCGTGCGGGTAGGGCCGGTGGCCGACCGTGCCGAGGCGGACCGCCTGAAAGCGCAGGTGGCCTCGAAGGTCGGCATCGACGGCATGGTGCGTCCGCACCCCTGATGCCGATCCTCGTCGCCGTGGTCGCAGGGCGTGCCGCGTGAGCGCGCTCGACCTCACCCTGCTGGCCATCATCGGCGTCTCGACGCTGTTCGGGCTGATGCGCGGCTTCATCGGGGCGCTCGCCTCGGTGCTGGCCTGGCTGCTGGCGGGCTGGGTGGCATTCCACTACGGCGCCGAGGTGGCGGCCTGGCTCTCCGATGACGGTCCGCCGGGATCGGCGGATCTGCTCGGCGGCTATGCGCTCGCCTTCGTCGGCGTCATGGTCGTGGTGGGCGTGACGGGCTGGCTGGTCCGGAAGATGGTGAAGTCCGTGGGTCTTTCCGGCGTCGACCGCGCGCTCGGCCTGGCGCTGGGGCTCCTGCGTGGCGCCTTCATCGCCTGCATCGTGTTGCTGCTGGTGGCTTTCACCGACATGCCGCGCGAACCTGAATGGAAGCGTTCATCCGTCGTGCCGGTGCTGCTGCCGGGCGCGCAATGGCTTTCACGCTGGTTACCGGAATGGACCGTGCAGGAACTGGACTTTGGCAACGGCGTTCCGGCGGGCGATAATACGCACCTGCAACCCTTGCCCCTGCCGCTGGACGACTCCGGCGCATCGCAGGAGCGCGTCCCCCCGCCAGCAGCTTCGCCCGAGTCGAAACCGGAGTAGGTCACCATGTGCGGCATCGTCGGAATCGTCGGCAACCAGAACGTTGCCGGCCAGCTTTATGACGGGCTGACCGTCCTCCAGCATCGCGGTCAGGATGCGGCCGGCATCGCCACGGCCGACGGCACGCGGTTGCGCGTGCACAAGGACAACGGGCTGGTGCGGGACGTGTTCAACGCCAAGGCGATGAGCGTGCTGGAAGGGCGCGTGGGCATCGCCCATTGCCGCTATCCCACCGCCGGCTCCGAGGGCATGGACGAGGCGCAGCCGTTCTACGTCAATTCGCCGTACGGCATCGCGCTGGCGCACAACGGCAACCTGATCAACACCGACAGCCTGCGCCAGGACGTGTTCGCGCAGGATCGCCGCAACATCAACACCGATTCGGACAGCGAAGTGCTGCTGAACGTGTTCGCGCACGAACTGGACCTGCAGCGCACGCTCACCCCGGAAGCGGCGATCCGCGCCGTGGCCGGCGTGCACCGCCGCGTGAAGGGCGGTTACGCGGTCGTCAGCGTGGTGCTGGGCCTGGGCCTGGTGGCCTTCCGCGACCCGCACGGCATCCGTCCGCTGGTGCTCGGCAAGCGCGAGCACAACGAAGGCACCGAATACATCATCGCGTCCGAATCCGCCGCGCTCGACATCCTCGGGTTCGCCCGCGTGCGCGACGTGCAGCCGGGCGAGGCCATCGTCATCACCGCGCGCGGCGAGATGTTCAGCGAGATCGTCGCCGAGCCGCAGGAGCACGCGCCCTGCATCTTCGAGTACGTGTACTTCGCGCGCCCGGATTCGATGATCGACAACGTGTCGGTGCACAAGGCGCGCATGCGCATGGGCGTCAAGCTGGGCGAGAAGATCCTGCGCCTGCGCCCCGACCACGACATCGACACCATCATCCCGATCCCGGACACCTCGCGCGATGCCGCGCTGGAAATCTCCAACGTGCTGGGCGTGAAGTACCGCGAAGGGTTCATCAAGAACCGTTACGTGGGCCGCACGTTCATCATGCCGGGGCAGGGCGAACGGGTGAAATCGGTGCGCCGCAAGCTCAACCCGATCAACCTGGAATTCCGCAACCGCGTCGTGCTGCTGGTCGACGACTCCATCGTGCGCGGCACCACCTCCAAGCAGATCGTGCAGATGGCGCGCGACGCCGGCGCGCGCAAGGTCTACCTGGCCAGCGCCGCGCCGCCGGTGCGCCACCCGAACATCTACGGCATCGACATGCCGGCCGCGGACGAACTCGTCGCGCATGGCCGCAGCGTCGAGGAAATCGAGAAGCTGCTCGGCTGCGACTGGCTGATCTACCAGGACCTGGACGATCTCGAGGCCGCCGTGCGCGAGGGCAATCCGAACCTGCCGCGCTTCGATTCCTCCTGCTTCGACGGCAACTACGTCACCGGCATCGAAACCGGCTATTTCGAGCGCATCGAGCAGATGCGTTCGGACGAGGCCAAGCGCAAGCGCCGCGTCGGCTGAGCCGGCGCCCGCGGCATGGCCACGCTGTTCGAGGCCGCGCACGCCTGCCTCGCCGCGACCGATGTCGATGAGAAGGTGGGCCTGACGCAGCGCTACGCCGATGCGTTCCGGCGCGGTGAACTCGACGTACCCGACGACGCACCTGCGCCCGAGCCGATCCGGATGCCCGGGCGCCCGGCGAAGCCGCGCCTGGTGCATCCGCGCGACCTGCCACGGCGTGGCCTGGGCAGCGTGCAGGGACGTGCGGCCTTCATCCACGCCATCGCGCACATCGAACTCAACGCCATCGATCTGGCCTGGGATGCGGTGTACCGCTTCCGCGGTCTTCCCGCAGCGTTCTATGCCGACTGGGTGCAGGTGGCGCACGATGAATCGCGCCATTTCGTGCTGTTGCACGATCGACTGCGCGAACTCGGGTATGCCTACGGCGACTTCGATGCGCATAACGGCCTGTGGGAAATGACCGAGAAGACCGCCCATGACGGGCTCGCGCGGATGGCCCTGGTGCCGCGCGTGCTGGAGGCGCGTGGCCTGGACGTGACGCCCGGCATGATCGTGAAGCTGCGCGACCTCGGCGACGAGCCGACCGTCGCGATCCTCGACGTCATCCTCCACGAGGAAGTCGCACACGTGGCCGCGGGGTCACGCTGGTTCCGCTGGTATTGCGAACAGCGCGGCATCGAGCCACGCGCGCGCTTCCGCGAACTGCTGAGGGAATACGCGGGCGGTTACCTGCATGGCCCCTTCAACATCGAAGCGCGTCTGATGGCGGGCTTCGACGAGGATGAGCTGGCGGCACTGGAAGCGCCGTGACGTCGAGGGTGGAACAGGTGCGGGAGCGACGTAAGTCGCGATGACGGCACCGCGGCAGTTCATCGCGACTTACGTCGCTCCCACAACGGAACTCGCTTGCGCGCGAGACCTCAGAGAGCTTCCAGCGTCATCCCATCCTGCTCAACGCGCAACACCGAGCCCTGGTGGTACCAGTCGCCCAGCACGATGCGGCGGCACGCCCGGTCGTTGACCGACAGGGGGTGGACCGCAGGCCGGTGCGTGTGGCCGTGGATCAGCGTGTCGATACCGAACTGGGCCAGCGTGGCATCCACCGTCGCCGGCGTCACGTCGGTCAAGGTTTCGAACTGCGCTTTGTCGTTCTGCTTCATGCCGCCCTGGTGTGCGGCGCTGGCGGCGCGTGCCTGCGCCGCGAAGGCCAGCCGGGCGGCCAGCGGCTGCGCCAGGAACTGTGCCTGCCAGGCCGGGTTGCGCGTCTGCGCACGGAAGGCCTGGTAGGCGACGTCGCCCGTGCAGAGCAGGTCGCCGTGCATGAGGATCGCCGGCTTGCCGTAGAGCATGACGACGGCGGGATCCGGCAGGATGCGCATGCCGGCCCGGCGCGCGAACGCGTCGCCGACCAGGAAATCGCGGTTGCCGCGGATGAAGAACACCGGTACCCCGGCGTCGGCGACCTCGCGGATCCGGGCGGCCACGAAGGCACCGGTCTCCGACGGGTCGTCATCGCCGACCCAGGCCTCGAACAGGTCTCCCAGGATGTACAGCGCCTCGGCGCGACCGGCTTCCGCCTGCATGAACGTGCCGAACAGCTCGGTCACGGCGGGGCGCTCGGTGTCCAGGTGCAGATCGGAGATGAAGAGCGTGGTCATGCGGGGATTCTAAGCCCTCGCCCTGAATGAGCAGGGGAAACGCGGCGCGCGCGGGTTAAAATCGCCGTATTCCGTCCATCGAGTCCCCCATGGCCTGCCGTACCCGCTTCGCCCCCAGTCCCACCGGCTACCTGCATATCGGCGGCGCCCGCACGGCGTTGTACTGCTGGCTGGAAGCCCGCCATCGCGGGGGCGACTTCATCCTGCGCATCGAGGACACCGACCGCGAACGCAGCACGCAGGCCGCGATCGACGCGATCCTGGACGCGATGGAATGGCTGGGCCTGGGCTACGACGAAGGCCCGATCTACCAGACCCGTCGTATCGACCGGTACCGCGACGTGGCCGAGCAGCTGGTGTCGGCCGGCAAGGCTTACTACGCCTACGAAACGCGCGAAGAGCTCGACGCCATGCGCGAGGCCGCGATGGCGAAGCAGGAGAAGCCGCGCTACAACGGCGCCGCACGCGAGCAGGGGCTGCCGCACCGCGACGATCCGAACCGCGTCATCCGCTTCAAGAATCCGCTCGACGGCGTGGTCGCCTTCGACGACCTGATCAAGGGCCGTATCGAGATCGCCAACAGCGAGCTCGACGACATGGTGATCTTCCGCCCCGACGGCTACCCGACGTACAACTTCGCCGTGGTCGTGGACGACTGGGACATGGGCATCACCGAGGTGATCCGCGGCGACGACCACATCAACAACACGCCACGCCAGATCAACATCTACGAAGCGCTGGGCGCGCCGGTGCCGAAGTTCGCGCACATGCCGATGATCCTGGACGAGCAGGGCGCCAAGCTGTCCAAGCGCACCGGTGCGGCCGACGTGATGCAGTACAAGGACGCCGGCTACCTGCCGCACGCGCTGATCAACTACCTGGCGCGGCTGGGCTGGTCGCATGGCGACCAGGAACTGTTCTCGCGGCAGGAGCTGATCGACCTGTTCGACGTGAAGGACGTGAACTCCAAGGCCGCGCGCCTGGACATGGCCAAGCTCGGCTGGGTGAACCAGCATTACCTGAAGACGGACGCGCCAGCGGACATCGCGCCGCATTTGGTCTACCAGCTGGAGAAGCTGGGCGTGGATCTTTCCGTGGGCCCGGCGCCCGCCGACGTCGTCGTCGCCTTGCGCGACCGCGTGCAGACGCTGAAGGAAATGGCCGAGAAGGCCCTGGTCTGGTACCAGCCGCTCGAGACGTACGACGATGCCGCGGTCGCCAAGCACCTGGTGGCGGCCGCACATGCGCCGCTGGCCAAGGCGCGCGAGTCGTTGGCGGCGTTGGGTGACTGGACCGCCGAAGCCGTGGGCGTGGCGCTGCACGATGCGGCAGGCGCGCTCGGGATCGGCATGGGCAAGGTCGCCCAGCCGTTGCGCGTGGCCATCACCGGCAGCCAGGTCAGCCCCGACATTTTCCACACCGTCTACCTGGCCGGCCGCGACGAAGCCTTGAAACGCATTGACGCCGCACTTATCAAGACCGGTGTGACCGCCTGATCCCGGACCGCCCATGCCGCACGCCCACACCTGCACCGACCCGAAGCACCACGTCCACGACGCCCGCGCGTTCGTGGCGGCGGTGGAGCGCGCGTGCCAGGAGCGCGGCCTGCGGCTGACGCCGATCCGGGCCCGCGTGTTGGAGCTGATCGCCGACGCCGGCAAGCCGGTGAAGGCGTACGAGCTGCTGGAGTGGGTCCGGGCGACGAAGGGCGTCGGCGCGGATGCGCCGCCGACGGTGTACCGCGCGCTGGACTTCCTGATGGCGAACGGCTTCGTGCACAAGCTCGAATCGATGAATGCGTTCGTCGCCTGCCATCACCCGAACAGCGCGCAGCACTCGGTGCCGTTCCTCATCTGCGACCGCTGCCACAGCGCCGTGGAGCTCGAGGACCGCGAGGTGGTCGCCGCCCTCGACGCTCGCGCCAAGGCGCTGGGTTTCCAGCCGCAGGCGCAGACGCTGGAAGTGCATGGGCTGTGCGCGCGCTGCGCTGAGGCCTGAAGCGCAGCGGTTGTTTGTTGTAGGAGCGACGTAAGTCGCGACCGCAGACGTCGCTGGCCCGGAATCGATCATCGCCCGTGGGGTTTCCCGGACGAGGCGCCTCTTCCGTCGAGGGGCCAAAGGAGTGATGGCGTGCGGTCGCGACTTACGTCGCTCCTACAGTCGCTCCCACAAGGTGCCGCCCCTACGCCGCTGCCGGCACCGCCTTCGGCGACGCCTCCCGGATCGGCAGGTTCGCCGCCGCGGCGATCAGCGCCAGCACCATGTCGGCGTACCACATCCAGGTGTAGTCGCCGAAGCGTTCGAGCGCCACGCCGCCGAGCCAGGCACCGAAGAAGCCGCCGATCTGGTGCGACAACAAGGTCAGTCCGAACAGCGTGCCCAGGTAGCGCGGGCCGAACAGCTTGCCGACCAGTCCGGCGGTCGGCGGCACCGTGGCCAGCCAGGTGAAGCCGAGCGCGGCGGCGAAGATGTAGAACGTCAGCGGGGTCGGTGGCGACACGAGGTACAGCGCGATCATCACTGCGCGGCTGGCGTACATCACCGCAAGGATCCACTTCATCCGCACGCGCTGGCCCAGTGCACCGGCGATCAGGCTGCCGGCCACGTTGAACAGGCCGATCAGCATCAGCGCGACGGCCGACACGCTGGCGGGCAGGCCGCACAGCGCGACCTCGCCCGGCAGATGCGTCACCAGGAAGGCGATGTGCACGCCACAGGTGAAGAAGCCGAGGTGCAGCATCCAATAGCTGCGGTCGCGCAGGGCGATCGCGATCTGCTGCTTCAGGCTGATGTCGCCGATCGCAGTGGCGGTGGCCGCACCCGTGGTCGCCTTGACTTTCTTGCGTAGCGGGAAGGCCAGCGGGATCGCGAGCAGCGACGCGACCGCCAGCGTGTACATCGCGCTCGCCCAGCCGGCGAAGGCGATGACGGCCTGCACCAGCGGCGCGAACACGAACTGGCCCAACGAACCGCCCGCGTTGATGAAGCCGGCGGCGAAGGAGCGCTTTTCGGGCGCCAGTTGTTGCGCGGTGGCGCCGATCAGGATCGAGAAGCTGCCGGCGCCGGCACCTGCCGCCGTCAGTACGCCCAGCGTGAACATCAGTCCCCAGGGCGAAGTCAGGTGGGGCGTGAGCGCGAGGCCGAGTGCGAGCAGGATCGCGCCCAGCACCAGGACGCCGGTCGAACCGCGCTTGTCGGCGATCGCACCGAAAACGGGTTGCACCGCACCCCAGGTGAATTGGCCGATCGCGAGGGCGAAGCTGATCGCGGCGATGCCGATGCCCGTTTCCTGATGGATCGGCGCGACGAACAGGCCCGTCGTCTGCCGTGCGCCCATCGTGATCATCAAGGTGGCGGACGCCGCGAGCAGGAGCCCCCAATGCATGCGCGGCGCGATCGATGGTGTGGCGCTGTTCATGCGGCATCTCCGAGGTGCTGGCGCAACAGGCCGTCGAGGCGGTCGAGGTCGTCGTGCAGGCGTTTGACGGCGGTGTCGCCCATCAGGTCGTCGATGACGGCTTGCGCGCGTTGCCAGCGTGGTTTGGCGCGGGTGAGCCGGGAGCGGCCTTCGGCGGTCAAGGCGACCAGGCGCTGGCGGGCGTCTTCGCCGCGGACGGTCTCCAGCAGGCCGGCGTCCACCAGTGGCGAGAGATTGCGGGTCAGGGTAGTGCGATCCATGCCGAGTTCGTCCGCGAGCCCACTGAGTGCGCGAGGTTCGCGCTCGGTGCGGCGGAGGATCGAGTACTGATTGAGGCTCAGACCGACGGCCGCCAGTTCATGGTCGTAGACCTGGGTCACGCGCCGGCTGGCCCGTCTCAACCGGAAGCAGGTGCAGACGCTGGGCGTAGGGGAGGGCATGGCGGACTCGCGTGGTCGGAAGCCAATTATGTGTATATGCACGTAATTGATGTCAAGAAGGGCGGCTGCCATGGAGGCCAGCCGCCCGGGGGAGGACCGTCAGGCGTCGATCAGAAGTACGCGCGCAGGCCGAACGCCACGCCGCGGCCGGGCAGCGGCGCGTAGTCGCGCAGCATCGAGGTATGCGGGCGGGCTTCCTCGTCGGTCAGGTTGCTGCCATCCAGGAAGACCTCCCAGCTGGATGCCGTGCGCTCCCAGCGATAGGCCAGGTGAGCGTCGACCAGCGTGTAGCCGTCGCTGGGCGCTTCGTTCTGCGCCACATCGTCCTGCTTGCTGTAGCGCACCGCGCCCAGCGACGCACGCCAACCCCCCAGCGACCAGCCGAGGTCGGCACCGAAACGCATCGGTGAAATACGGGGCAGGTAGCCGCC
Organism: Pseudoxanthomonas sp. Root630; assembly: GCF_001427585.1. GTDB lineage: Bacteria > Pseudomonadota > Gammaproteobacteria > Xanthomonadales > Xanthomonadaceae > Pseudoxanthomonas_A. The sequence goes on from NZ_LMGY01000007.1 coordinate 15,556, forward strand.
CTGCGCGATGTCCACTTCATAGGCATGCGTGTGGTCGCCATGCGGCACCTCGAACGCCACGGTGCGCGTGCCATGGCCATCCAGCTTCGCGCGCACGTAGTCGCCGTACAGGCGCAGGTCCCATGCGCCCGCGGCCGTGTCGGCCAGCTGGATCTTCGCTTCGGCTTCTGCCCCGGTGAAGGTGGCGTCGTCCTGCGCCCACAGGCGCACCGGATAGCCTTCTTCTTCCACGCCGGTATCGGTGAGGTAGATGAAGTCCTTGAACTTCGTCTGGTAGACGGCCAGCTTCAGCTCCATGCGATCGGTATGCCAGTGCGCGCCGACCTCGGCCCGCACGCCCTTCTCCGTTTCAAGCGCGGCATCGCCGATTTCGATGGACTGCGTGGCCACGTGCGTGCCGCCGGCGAACAGTTCCTCGTTGGTCGGCGCGCGTTCCGAGCGGTCCAGGCCGAAGCGCAGGTCGAAGCCGTCGCTCATGCGCCAGATGGCTGCGGCAGACAGGTTGACCGCATCGAAGTCACGGGATGCGCGATCGTCGGGCTGCAGCTTGACCTGGTCGTAGCGACCGCCCAGTTCGAGCTTCCACGGGCCGAAATCCTTTTCCTGCACCACGAACACGCCCAGGCTTTCGGTGGTGGTGGCGGGAACGAAGGCCTCGGCACCGACGGCGTTGAAATCGGTGCTGCCGAACTGCAGGCCGAACGCCCCGCGCCAACCATTCCAAGTCTTCTGCACCGCTTCCAGGCGCGCGTCGTAGCCTTCGTTGGTGAACCGCGTACCGATTTCGTCGCCCTCCAGCTCGACGTGCTCGTAGTCGTTCCACGCGGCGCGCAGGTTGACGCTCTGCAGGAACGAGATGGGCTCGTAGATACCGGCCTTCAGGTCGAACCGGTTCTGGGTCATGTCGATGCGCACCGGGCCTTCCTCGTGCGCTTCGTCCTCATGGTCGGCCTCGCCGTCATGGTCGTGGTCATGGTCGTCCTCGCCATGCACGTGCGCGCCGGCGGGGATGCCGTAGTTGCTGCGATACGTGCTGGCGGCCAGACCGAAGTAGCCGCGGTCGCCCAGGTAGGTCGCGCCGACAGCGCCCGCGCGCGTCTTCACCGAACTGTTCGGCAGCGTGCCGTTCGGCTGGGGCTCTTCCTCGTGCGCTTCGCCTTCGTCGTGGTCGTGCAGGATCGCCACGCCGGGGATATCGTAATCGTCGGTGTCGCGGACCAGACCGTCCACGTGCAGCACCCAGTTCCCGTTGACGCCATCGAGGCGGAACATGCCGGTACGCTCGTCGTTCACGGTGTTGCCGCGCACTTCCGCGCGGCCGCTCAAGGGTTCGTCGGGGATCGATTCGGCCAGGCGGCCATCAACCACGTTGACCGCACCGCCGATCGCGCCGCTGCCGAACAGCAACGTGGCCGGGCCCTTCAGCACCTCGATCTGGTCGGCGAGGAAGGGTTCGATGCTGACCGCATGGTCGGCGCTGACGGTGGAGGCGTCCATCGAACCGATGCCGCCCGACAGGACCTGCACGCGCGGGCCTTCCTGGCCCCGGATGATCGGGCGACCGACGCCGGTACCGAAGTACTTGGTCTGTACGCCGGGCAGCTTGGCGACGGTCTCGCCGAGGGTGCCGGCCTTGGCTTTGTCCAACTCCTCGCCGTAGAGCACATCGACCGGGGTGGCGACGGACTCCGCATTGCCCTTCAACGGCGATGCCGTGACGACCACCGCGTCGAGGTCCTTGGCTTGGGGAGCCCCGGCGTCGTTGGCGAAAGCGGCGGGGGAGGCGAGCGCCAGACCCAGGGCGGTCACGAGCAGGCGGGGGGCGGGGTGGGCGATGCGGCGGGGAGAGGGCATGGGGTGCGGATCACTCAGGTGGGGTTACGAATGATGTTATAATATACCAATAGTGACAATATAACCCTCCCGGAAGTCATACTTGTGCCCATGAAGTCCTCCCTCCGCTCCTTCATCGACCGGTTCGCCGCCACGGGATCGCTGGTCTGTGCCCTGCATTGCGCGATCACCCCGCTGCTGCTGGCGGCCATCCCCTCGTTGGGGTTGTCGGTGTGGCTGGGCGACGGGTTCGAACAGGCCTTCGTGACCTTCGTGACGATCCTGGGCCTCTTCAGCCTGGTCTGGGGTTATCGCCGGCACCGCGCGTTCCGCGCGCTGGGCATGCTGATGTTCGGCCTGGCGGCGCTATGGGCGGGCGTGCTGTACGCACCGCTGCACGAATCCGTCGTGCCCCACGCGATCGTGATGACGGTGGGCGGCATGCTGGTCGGCCTGGCCCACCTGCTCAACCTGCGCCTGAACCACTGGCATATCCACGACGCCAGCTGCGCCCATTGAGGCCGAGCGTCACGTCGGGCAGGGAGCCGGAGGCCCCGCTGTGGTAGGCTTTGCGGCCCTGCGCGGGTGCCCCGGAACGGTCGGCGCCCCTGCTACCGCCCTTACCCCCGGGCGGACTTTTCAATGAATCAGGAGAATTACGATGGGCAAGGGTGATCGCAAGACGGCCAAGGGCAAGCGCTATTCGTCCAGCTACGGCAACGCGCGCAAGCGTACGGTGGCCAAGGCGGGCGTTGCGGCGACCGCTACCGCGAAGAAGGCGGTCGTGAAGGCGCCGGCGAAGAAGGCCGTGACCAAGAAGGCTGTCGCCAAGTAAGCCCGCCGCACCGGTACGCCGGTCGCGAACGCAAGACCCCGGCTCCCGCCGGGGTTTTCGTTTTTCAGGGGGTGCCCACGACCTGGCCGCCCACGTGCACGGCCGACACCAGGTCGCCGCCCAGCCAGTACGCCAGTTGCGCTGGCTGGCCGATGCGCCAGCGCACGAAGTCCGCGCGCTGGCCCGCCATCAGGCGGCCGCGATCCTCGAGGCCCAGCGCCTGGGCCGCATGCACGGTGGCGCCGCGCAGCGCTTCTTCCGGCGTCAGGCGGAAATGCGTACAGGCCAGCGACATGGCCAGGCGCAGCGACTGCAGGGGCGAGGTGCCCGGATTGCAGTCGGTCGCCACCGCCATCGGCACGCCATGGGCGCGGAATGCGTCCAGCGGTGGGAGTTTCGTTTCGCGCAACACATGGAAGGCGCCCGGCAGCAGGACGGCAACACTGCCTGCGCGCGCCATCGCCGCGACGCCGGCTTCCGAGGTGTATTCCACGTGGTCGGCGGATAGTCCGCCGAAATCCGCGACCAGCGCCGCGCCACCGCCATCGCTGAGCTGGTCGGCATGCAGCTTTACCGGGATTCCCAATGCGCGCGCTGTCTCGAACACGCGCTGCGTCTGCGCCGCCGTGAAGCCGATGCGCTCGCAGAACGCGTCCACCGCGTCCACCAGGCCTTCCGCGTGCAACGTCGGCAGCCAGCTGCACACGGCATCGATGTAGTGGTCTTCGCGCCCGGCGAACTCGGGCGGCAACGCATGCGCACCGAGGAACGTGGTGCGCACGGTGATGCCGAGGATGTCGCCGATGCGGCGCGCCACGCGCAGCATCTTGCGTTCGTTGTCGAAGTCGAGCCCGTAGCCGGATTTGATCTCCAGCGTCGTCACGCCGTCGTCGCGCAGCGCGCGCGCGCGCGGCAGCGAGACGTCCAGCAACGCGTCCTCGCTGGCGGCCCGGGTGGCCCGCACGGTGGACACGATGCCGCCACCGGCGCGCGCGATGTCTTCGTAGCTGGCGCCCTGCAGGCGCTGTTCGAACTCACCGGCCCGGTCGCCGGCGAACACCACATGCGTGTGGCAATCCACCAGGCCAGGCGTCACCCAATCGCCCTGCGCGTCCACGACCTGGTCGGCCAGTGACGCCGGTGGAGCCGGCAGATCCACGAGACTGCCCGCAAACACGAGCGTGCCATCGCGCCAGCCCAGCGCACCGTTCTCCACCACGCCATAGCCGGCATCCCCAGCCAGCGTGACCAGTCGGACGTTGACCAGCAGGCCATCCCAGCGCGTCTCCATGTCGTCAGTCGCCTCCACCGCCACCATCGCAGCCGCCGCCATCGGATGTGCACGCCGTATCGCTGTGCGTGGAAAGCTCGGGCTCGGTGGCGCTTTCGCCGGCGCCGTTGCCGGCGCCACCTTTCTTCTTCTGCGCCTGCACGGCGATGAAGACCACCATCAGCGCGAGGGCGACGGCAACCAGCGAGAGGACGATGGCAAGCATGGCGGCGGGCGTGTCTTGGCGTGGGCGACGCGGTAGCCTAACGCACCCCTGTCGCCGGCCGTAAGCACCGCCATGTCGAATCCCTATTCTCCCGCAGGCCTGCCCGTCCTGACCGACGCAGGATGGCGCGTTCCCGGCATCGCCAACCTGCATTCGCACGCCTTCCAGCGGGCGATGGCGGGGCTGGCCGAGCACCAGACGAATCCGGAAGACAGCTTCTGGACCTGGCGGGAAATCATGTACCGCTTCGCCGCGCGGATGACGCCCGAGAGCACCTACGCGGTGGCGACGCAGCTGTATGCCGAGATGCTGGAAGCCGGCTACACCCGCGTGTGCGAATTCCATTACGTGCACCACCAACCCGACGGCGCGCCATATGACGATCCCGCGGCGATGTCGAACGCCTTGATCGCCGCCGCGCGCGACACCGGCATCGGCATGACCCTGTTGCCGGTGCTGTACATGACGGGCGGCTTCGACGGTCGCGACCTGTCGGCGCGTCAGCGGAGGTTCGGGCACGACGTTGACGGCTTCCTCCGCCTGCTCGAAAGCCTGCGTCCGCTGCAGGACGAGCGGCTGCGCGTCGGCTGTGCGTTCCACAGCCTGCGCGCCGTGCCGGAAGCCGCCATGCGCGACGTGCTGACAGCACTGCCTGCCGATGCACCGGTGCACATCCACATCGCCGAGCAGGTGGGCGAAGTGCAGGACTGCCTGGCGCTGCGCAATGCCCGCCCGGTGGAGTGGTTGCTGCGCGAATTCCCGGTCGACCACCGCTGGACGCTGGTGCACGCCACGCACCTGACGCCGGAGGAAACACGTGGCATCGCCGACAGCGGCGCCACCGTCGCGATCTGTCCTACGACGGAAGCCAACCTCGGCGACGGCCTGTTCCCGCTGCGCGAGTTCCTGCAGGCCGGCGGCCGCTGGGGCATCGGTTCGGATTCCCACGTTTCGGTGTCGCCGGTAGAAGAGCTGCGCTGGCTGGAGTACGGCCAGCGACTCATCACGCGCCATCGCAACATCGCGGTGCTGCCGGGTTCGCCGAGTGTCGGCCGTACCCTGCTGGCGGGCGTGCTGGACAGCGAGGCGGATGCCACGGGCCTCGCGCCGGATCCGCAGGACGCCGTCTGGCTGGAGGCCGATGCCCCGGTACTGGCGGGCGCGACGACGGAAGACCTGGTGGATCGTTGGCTGTTCGCCGGCAACCGGCCGCTGGTCCGGTCGGTCCGGATCGGCGGGCGCGAGGTGGTCGCCGAGGGCCGTCATGTCGACCGTGACGCCATCGCACGGCGCTACGGCACCACGGTGCGCCGACTGCTGGGCGACTGAGGCTTGGCGCGTCGGTCATCTTCCGGATCGCGGCGTTCGTCGCCGCCACCGGCGCGCCCATCGCAGACCCGCACGTCCGGCGACGACGTCCGCCAGCATGGCGACCATCCCATCAGGAGAACCGCCATGGCCTACGCCCATTCGATCGCCTTCACCCTCGCCGCCGCCGGCGTCGCCGCCTTCACGCCCGCCCACGCGATGACGGACCAGGCATTGGCCGGTGTTGTCCAGCAGCGCCTGCAGGGCGACCGCACGGAGGCCTGCATGGCGGTCGCGGTCGTCGAGGCCGGCACGGTCGCCCGTACCTACCAGTGCGCGGATGCGAAGGATGCATCGCGCATCGGGCCGGATACGGCTTTCGAGATCGGCTCGGTCAGCAAGACGATGACCGCGGCGTTGCTCGCCGACCTGATCGCGCAGGGCAAGGGTTCGTTGGACGATCCGCTCTCCGCCTGGTTGCCCGCAGGTACGAAGCTGCCGGAGTACCAGGGCAAGCCGATCCTGCTGCGCCACGTGGTGACCCACACCTCCGGCTTGCCGGCGCTGCCCTCGCGCATGGGAGCGCCGGACATGGCGGACCCGTACGCGAAGCTGGACGAGACCGCGCTGCTCGCCTCGCTGGGCGACGTCACGCTCACCGCGGCACCCGGCACCAAGTTCGAGTACTCCAATTTCGCCTCGATGGTGCTCTCGTATGCCGTCGCGCGCCGCGCCGGCACCGATATGGAGACGCTGCTGAAGCAGCGCCTGTTCGCGCCGCTCGGCATGCAGCATGCCTATGTCAATGCGGCGCCCGCCGGTGTGCGCGCAGCCGTGGGCCATACGCCGAATGCGCGGGCCACGTCGGCCTGGCATTTCCAGACCAACCTCGCCGGTGTCGGCGGCGTGCGTGCCACGCTCGACGACATGGTGCGTTACGTGCAGGGCCAGCTGGGAACCGAAACGACGTCGATCTCGGCCGCCCTGCAACGCTCGCAGCAGAAGGTGTCGGACGCGCCGCCGATGGCGATGAACTGGATGCTGATGCCCGTCGGCGGACGTACCGTGCACGTGCATGAAGGCGGCACCGGCGGCTTCTCGTCGTTCGTGTCGTTCGACAAGGACAAGCAGCGCGGCGTGGTGATCCTGTCGGACACGACGTGGAACTCGATCGGCAGCCTGGGTTCTTTGGGCCTGCACCTGGTCGACGCCAGCTTCCCGCTCGGCACGCCGCGTCGCGAAGCCACGCCGGACGCGGCACTGCTCGATGGGCTCGCTGGCGAATACGAGCTCGCGGGCGGCATGAAGATGACCCTGCGCCGCAAGGGCGATGCGCTGGAGATCCAGGCGGCCGGGCAGGGCGCGTATGCGATGGGGTACGACAGCGCGGGCGATTTCTATCCGCGCGAGCTCGATGCGGTGCTGCGGCCGCAGCGCACGGCGGCCGGCCAGTCGTTCACCTGGATGCAGATGGGCGGTGTGCTGCCGGCCAAGCGGATCGACGCCGCCGCAGCGAAGCCCGCGTTGAAGGTCGATGCGGCCGTGCTGCGCGAATACGAAGGCGAGTACCCGCTGGTGCCCGCGTTCGCGCTCACCGTGAAGGCGCAAGGCGAGACGCTGACCATCCAGGGCACGGGCCAGCCCGCATTGCCGGTGCAGGCGGTCGAGCGCGATGTGTTCGTCATGGACGCCGTCGGCGCGGAGATCCGCTTCGAACGCGATGCGGCCGGCAAGGTGGTCGCACTGACGCTCAAGCAGGCCGGCCAGCAACTGCGCGGCGAGAGGAAGTAAGCATGGAGCGGACCTATCCGCTGCGACAGAAGCTGCCCGCCGAAGTGCTGGTGGGCGGCGATGCGGTATGGAGTCGCTACCGGCAGTATCCGGTGTTCGGCCTGCGTTGGCTGCTCGGGCGCAGCCTGCTGTTCTGCAGCGTGATCGCGGTGGTCGCCGCGTTCATCGGCACCGGCAGCGGCGTGGCCGTGCAGGACCTCGGCGTCGCGATCAAGGTAGCGATCACCCAGTTCGTGGTCTTCAGCCTCATGGCCACGCTGGGGCCCGCCCTGGCCACCGCCGTGCGGCACCGTGCATGGCCGGTGGCGCGGGAGCGCAAGGCCGTCGTCATCGCCGTGCTGGTCGGCATGGTGTTCAGCTTCTTCATCGACCGCGTGGGATCGTCCTACATCGAGCAGTTGATCAAGCCGGGCCTGGAGGCCGCAGGCATGTCGATGAATCCCCCCGCGCTGTCGCCGTTGGTGAAGGCGATCGGGTTGGCGATCAACGTCGCGGCGCTGGTGGTGATCTACGGCCTGTTCGGCGGCGGCCTGGCGCTGCGGGCGTACTTCAGCGAACACCGCCGCTGGGACGAGCACCACCACGTGCGCGAACTCAGCGCGCTGGAAGGACGCGTGCACGAAGCCGACCTCCGCCTGGGCGTGCTGCAGGCGCAGGTGGAGCCGCACTTCCTGTTCAACACGCTGGCCTCCGTCCGCGCGCTGGTGCGGCAGGATCCCGCGCAGGCCGAGGCAACGCTGGACGCGCTGGTCGATTTCCTGCGCGCCACCATTCCCAAGCTGCGCGACGACCGCGGCCTGCATGCCACGCTCGGCCAGCAGCTCGATATCTGCAGCAGTTATCTCGCGCTGATGCAGATGCGCATGGGCGGCCGGCTGAGCTACTCCGTGCACGCCGACGACGCCTTGCGCGCAGCGCCGTTCCCGCCCTCGCTGCTGATCACGCTGGTGGAGAACGCGATCAAGCACGGCATCGAACCACGGCCCGGTCCCGGGCGCATCGACGTCGAGGCGGTACGCGATGGCGAAACCCTGCGCGTGCAGGTGCACGACGACGGCGCCGGCCTGCAACCCGGCCTGAGCACCGGCGTCGGCCTGACGAACGTGCGCGAACAGCTGTCGGCGCGATACGGCGCGCGTGCGGCCTTCGCCCTGGCGCCTGCTGCGGGCGGTCGCGGTGTTTGCGCCGAGATCCGCCTGCCGCTAGGGTCGCCGGCATGAACGCCGTCACCGCCCTGATCGCCGAAGACGAAGCGCCACAGCGTCGCGCACTGCAGCAGCAACTGCGTGCGGCGTGGCCCGGGCTGGAGGTGGTGGCTGTCTGCGAGGACGGGCTTTCTGCGCTGGAGGCGGTCGCACAGCATCGGCCGCAGGTGGCCTTCCTCGACATCCGCATGCCGGGCGTCAGCGGCCTGGATGTGGCCCGGCAGGTGGTGGCGCAGGGCGGACTGGTCGTGTTCACCACGGCGTACGAGGATTACGCCATCCGCGCGTTCGAAGCGGGCGCGGCGGACTACCTGCTGAAGCCGGTGCAGGACGCACGGTTGGCGCAGGCGGTGGCGCGCGTGCAGGCACGGTTGATGGACGCGCGCGCGCCCGACATGCGCACGCTGATCGACGACCTGGAAGCGCGCCTGCGGCCGCAGGGCGACCGCCTGATCCGCTGGATCACCGCCAGTGTCGGCGACAGCGTGCGCATGATCGCGATCGACGAGGTGTTGTTCTTCCAGGCGCAGGACAAGTACGTGCGCGTGGTGACCGCCGATGACGAAGCCATCATCCGCATGCCATTGAAAGAGCTGCTCGGCGGGCTGGACCCGGACGTGTTCTGGCAGGTGCACCGCGGCGTGCTGGTGCGCGTGCAGGCGATCGACCGCGTGCGCAAGGACGACCTGGGCCGGCACCAGTTGAGCGTGAAGGGGCGCGACGACGTGCTGCCGGTCAGCGGCGCGTTCCAGCAGCGTTTCCGCGGGATGTGACCCGGCTCAGCCGAACAGGTCGCGGGACGGCGGCAGCGCGCCTTCCAGTTCCAGCAGGAATTGCTTGGTCGGCAGGCCGCCGCCGAAACCGGTGAGTGCGCCGTCAGCGCCGATCACCCGATGGCAGGGCAGCACGATGGGCAACGGGTTGCGCCCATTCGCCGCGCCCACCGCGCGCATGGCGGTGGGCTTGCCCACCCGCTGCGCCAGTTGCGCGTAGCTGATCGTCTCGCCATAGCCGATGCCGGCGAGCGTCATCCATACCGTGCGCTGGAAGTCGGTGCCGCGCGGCGCCAGCGGCAGGTCGAAATCGCGTCGCTTCGCCGCGAAGTAGTCGTCCAACTGGCGGGCGGCCAGCTCGAGCACGCGGTTATCGCCAGGCAGCCATCCCTCACGGTCTGCCGGATGCCGGTTGCGCGGAAACTCGATCGCATGCAGGCCTTCATCGGTCGCGGCGAGGGTGAGCGGGCCCACGGGGCTGTCGAGATGGCGGAAGAGGATCATGGTGGGCAGGATCTCAGATGTCATGCCAGAGAAAAACCAGAAGAACATGTTGTGGGAGCGACGTAAGTCGCGATGGCGCACCGGTAACGCCTCATCGCGACTTACGTCGCTCCCACAGCGACCAAGGGTCTTGGCGCCGCCATGCTGCCTTTCCACACATGGATCACCGCGTAGGCGCGCCAGGGCCGCCACGCGTCGGCGCGCGCCGTCAGCGCTTTCGCGGTTATCCGCGTGCCATCGGTCGGCACGGCTTTCTGCAGCACCAGATCGTCGGCGGGAAACGCATCCGGGTGGCCGAGCGCGCGCAGCGCCATGTAGTGCGCCGTCCACGGACCGATGCCGGGCAGGGCGACCCAGCGCGACGTGAAGTCGTCCAGCGTGCGCTCGGGCCGGAAATCCACACGCCCGTCCAGCAATGCGCGCGACAACCCGCGGATCGTGTCGGCGCGTGCACGGGTCAGGCCGATCTCCGTCAGGTCCACATCGGCCAGCAGGTCGGGGGTCGGGAACAGATGCGTCAATCCGTCGAACGGGATCGTCAGCGGCGTGCCGTGCCGCTGTGCGAGGCGTGCGGTCAACGTGCGTGCGGCGGCCACGCTGACCTGCTGGCCGATCACCGCGCGCACCGCGATCTCGAAGCCGTCCCAGCCGCTAGGCAGGCGCAGGCCTGGACGCGCTGCGAGCAACGGCCGCAATCGCGGATCGTCGCCCAGTGCGTCGGCGATGGCGGCGGGGTCCGCATCCAGGTCGAACATGCGGCGAAGGCGGCTGACGATCTGCAACAGATCGCTCGGTGTGCTGCCGTGCAGTTCCAACCTCAGTGCGTGCGAGGTGGCGTCCCAGGCGCTGACGCGCAGCCAGCCGGGTGCGTCCGGCGTGCCGATCACGCGCAGGTAGCTGCGCTCATCGACGACTTCCACGCCGGGCAACGCACGGCCGCGCAGGAAATCGAGCATCGCGGTGAAGTCGTACGGCGGGCGGTATCCGAGCCGCAACGTCATCACCTCGTGCGTCGGCGGCAGCTCGCGCTTGCGCAGGTCGCGCGGCGCCATCCGGTATTCCTCGCGGAACGCCGTGTTGAACCGGGTCAGGCTGCCGAAGCCGGCGGCCAGCGCCACCTGCGTGATCGGCAGCGTGGTTTCGGTCAGCAGCTGTTTGGCGAACAACAGGCGGCGCGTGCCGTGCACATCGACCGGTGTGGCGCCGAGGCGATCGGTGAATAGCCGCCGCAGTTGCCGTTCGCCCAAACCCACGCGTTCGGCGAGGTTCGCCACGGGCGCGTCGACCAGGGCGCCCTGGTCGATCAGTTTCAACGCGCGCGCCACCACTTCATCGCCGCGACGCCAGGCGCCGTCGCCGGGCGCGAGTTCCGGCCGGCAGCGCAGGCACGGACGGAAGCCCGCGGCTTCGGCAGTGGCCGCGTTCCGGTAGTAGACGATGTTCTGCGGTTTCGGCGCCGGTGCCGGGCACACCGGCCGGCAGTAGATCCGCGTGCTGGTGACCGCCGTGAAGAACAGGCCGTCGAAGCGCGCGTCGCGGCTCAGCCGCGCCTGTTCGCAGACATGGCGGTCGGGCAGGGCGGTGGCGTCGGGCGGAACCATGGACGCAGGCTAGCACCGCATCCCGGCACCGACTCACCGTTTCCGGACATCAATGCGCGGGCGCTGCCCGCGGCGTCAGCACCGGCGTGAAGGTGGCCGCGTTGCCATCGTTCCGCGCGGGTGCGAGACCCAGCAATTCCGCCAACAGCGGATACACGTCGACGTTGTCGAACGCCGGCAGCGTCGTGCCGCGACGGAAGCTGGGGCCGGCGGCGATGAATACCGCACGCATCGACGGCAGTGCGTTGTCGTAGCCGTGCGAACCGCGGTTCAACTTCTCCTCCGGTGCGCGACGCAGCTGCGCTGCCGGCAATCCGTTCCAACCCTCATCGAACTGGCAGACGATCGCCGGCACGCGCGGATGCGTGCCGTAATGCCAGCGCGCGGGCAGGTCCTGCTTGCGCCAGCACGTGTAGTGGTCGTGGCGACCCAGCAACCGGCGCTCGGTGTCGGCCTTGTGGCCGGCGCGCGGATTGAAGCCGATCACCTGGCCGGTGCTCACCGCTTCGGCTTGTTCGATCGTCGCCATGTCTTCCAGCGCGATGTACTGGTCCGGTCGCACCGGTGCCATGCCGTGGTCGGACACCACCACCACGTCGGTCGTATCGCGCAGGCCGTGGGCTTCCAGCGCCTGCACGATGCGGCCCACCGCGGCATCGACTTCGCGAATCGCCGCCAGGGTCTCCGGCGCATCCGGACCCCTGTCGTGGCTGACGTTGTCGACGCGTTCGAAATACAGCGCGGCCAGGCGCGGCCGCGTGGCCACCGGTTCGGTCATCCAGCCCGCGACCTGGTCGGCGCGGTCGGCTGCGCTGATCTCGGGCGAGTAGGGCACCCAGCGTGTGGGCCGGCGGCCGTCGATGGGCGCGGCGCTGCCCGGCCACGCCCAGATCGCGGTGCGCAGGCCGGCCTTCTCCGCGGTGTTCCAGATCGGCTCGCCCTGCCACCAGCGCGCATCGGCGCCCGCGGCCTTGTCCGCCACCCTGAAGCCGCCGACGGATTCGTCGCGCATGCTGTTGTGGATGATGCCGTGCCGGTCCGGCCGCAACCCGGTGACCAGGGTGAAGTGGTTCGGGAAGGTCAGCACGGGGTAGGACGGATTCATCCACGCCGCCCGCACGCCGTCGGCTGCCAGGGCATCCAGGTGCGGGGTATCGCCGCGCTGCAGTGCATTGGCGGGCAGGCCGTCGATGGAAATGAGCACGACGCTGTGCGGCTCGGACGGGGAAGGGGCGGTGGAGGGGGTGGCGCAGCCGGCCGTCCAGAGCAGGGCGGCCAGCATCATCACCCTGACCAATGGCAGGCGCATGCGGTACGGGAACAGGCTGGAATCGGCCACAGCTTGGCAGACTCCGGGACATTCCGCATGACAGCGCTCTTCCGACTTTCGTCCATTGCACTGCTGGCCGTGGCCAGCGGCGGGGTCCTCGCCGCGACACCCGAGGCCGCCCGGCAGGCCGAATGCGCGGTCTGGCAGCGCGAGGTGAGCTTCGCCCAGTCCGTGGCCGACCATGACGCCGTCGCCTTCGCCGAACACCTGCATCCTGACGCCGCGTTCGGCGTCAGCCAGACGCCCACCCGCGGGCGCGAGGCCATCACCCGCGAATGGACGCCGCTGATCGAGGGCAAGGCGCTCAAGCTCAGCTGGTATCCCGCGGTGGTGACCCTGGGGGGTGACGGCCGCACGGCCTATTCCAGCGGTCCGGCGCTGTACGAAGACCCGAAGACCGGCGATGCCCGGCTCGGCCGCTTCGGCTCGGTCTGGCACCGGAGCGACGACGGCGCGTGGCATGTGCTCTTCGATGACGGCGTGCCCCCGCAGAAGGCCGATGCGGCCGCGGTGCAGCGCTTCCATGACGGTCGCAAGGCGGCATGCCCGACCGCCTGAGGTACGGCTGAACCGGGCGGGCGACGGTGCGACGCGGAAGCCCGCTGGGGCGTACCGTCTAGACCAAGCCCGTCCGGAGCCCCCCATGAAACCCCTCTCCTTGTTCGCCCTCGTCGTCTGCCTGGCGACGGCCAGCACGCACGCTCAGACACCTGCCCAGACTCCCGCGCCTGCACCCGCGCCGGCGGCGGCGCCCACCGCCGATGCACCGCCTGCGTCCGAACCCGCCAAGACCGACGACGCGCCGCGCCTGTCCGAGGCCAACTGCATCCGCCAGACCGGCAGCCGCATCCGCCAGCGCGATGCCAAGACGCCCTGCAACGGGCAACCCGGACGCTCCTACTCGAAGGACGAACTGGACCGTACCGGCCACGGCAACCTGGTCGACGCGCTGCGCACCCTCGATCCCGCGGTCCACTGAAACTTCCAGCCCCTCCGTCACCGCGGGCGGGCAGCGGAGGAGTCAGCAGTCGTCAGCGCGTCCCGCGGCGTAACGCAGTCCGCGCACGAGGTGGGCGATGACGTGCGGATTGGCGTAGACCGCCGCCTCGTGGCCGAGGCCGGTGTACCAGCTGCGGCCACCGTCGAACGCGTGGCACCAGGCGATGGGATGGTCCGCGCCCATCGTGCCGCCGTCGTATTCCCGCTCGTCCACGGTCGCGATCACCCGTACCTGTCCGCGCGGATTGGCGCGGTAGTTGTACAGCTCGTCGGTGATGGGCCAGCGCGGCCCGAGCGGCTTGCCATCGCGCTCGGGCTGCACCTGCGTCGATTGCAGGCCCGGCGGGTGGTTCTGGAAATACGCACCGACCAACTGGCCGTACCAGGGCCAGTCGTATTCCGTATCGGCGGCCGCGTGCACGCCGATGAAACCGCCGCCCTTGCGCACGAAACCCTCCAGTGCCGCCTGCTGCGTTTCATCCAGCACATCGCCGGTCGTGCTGGCGAACACCACCACGCGATAGCGCGCGAGGTTTTCCGGCGTGAATGCGCCGGCATCCTCGGTGTGGTCCGCCGCCATGCCTTCGTCCACCACCAGGCGCTGCAGCGTCGTCACCGCCACCGGAATCGCGTCGTGGCGGAATTTCGCCGTCTTGGTGAAGACCAGCACGCGCTCGGGCGGCGCGGCGGCCACGGGCGCGGCGGCCAGCATGACGGCCAGCAGGAGCGCGGATAACGCAGGGCGGAAGGCGTTCATGGCCGGATTCTGCCATGCACGCCATCGCGCACTGCAGCATCGCCACGGCTCGCGCAGGATGGGGCGTCCCACCGATAATGGGCGCAGACCTGCATCTGGAATCCGCCATGTCCGATCCCCGCCACGACCCGTCCCGCGTCATCCGCGCCCCGCGCGGCGCCACGCTCACCTGCAAGTCCTGGCTCAGCGAAGCGCCGTACCGGATGCTGCAGAACAACCTGGACGCAGACGTCGCGGAAGATCCCACCTCGCTGGTCGTCTACGGCGGCATCGGCCGCGCCGCGCGCGACTGGGCCTGCTACGACGCCATCCTCACGTCGCTGCGCGAACTCGACGACAACGAGACGCTGCTGGTGCAGTCGGGCAAGCCGGTCGGCATCTTCCCCACGCATCCCGATGCGCCGCGCGTGCTGATCGCCAACTCCAACCTGGTGCCGCACTGGGCCACGTGGGAGCACTTCAACGAACTCGACAAGAAGGGCCTGGCGATGTACGGCCAGATGACGGCCGGCTCGTGGATCTACATCGGCAGCCAGGGCATCGTGCAGGGCACGTACGAAACCTTCGTCGAGATGGGTCGCCAGCACTACGGCGGCGACCTGACCGGCAAGTGGATCCTCACCGCCGGCCTCGGCGGCATGGGCGGCGCGCAGCCGCTGGCCGCGGCGCTGGCGGGCGCGAGCTCGCTCAACATCGAATGCCGCCAGTCCAGCATCGACATGCGCCTGCGCACGCGGTACGTGGACGAACAGGCCACCGACCTCGACGACGCGCTCGCGCGCATCGCGAAATACACGGCCGCCGGCGTGGCGAAGTCCATCGCGCTGCTCGGCAATGCCGCGGAGATCCTGCCGGAGCTGGTGAAGCGCGGCGTGCGCCCGGATGCCGTCACCGACCAGACCAGCGCGCACGACCCGGTGCACGGCTACCTGCCGATCGGCTGGACGGTGGAACAGTGGCTGGCCGAACAGAAGGCCGAGCCCGAGCGCGTGCGCGATGCCGCCAAGCAGGCCATGCGCGTGCACGTGGAAGCGATGCTCGCGTTCCAGCAGATGGGCGTACCCACGTTCGACTACGGCAACAACATCCGCCAGATGGCGTTCGACCAGGGCTTGAAGAACGCGTTCGACTTCCCGGGTTTCGTCCCGGCCTACGTGCGCCCGCTGTTCTGCCGCGGCGTGGGTCCGTTCCGTTGGGTCGCGCTCAGCGGCGATCCCGAAGACATCTACAAGACCGATGCCAAGGTGAAGGAACTGATTCCCGACGATGCCCACCTGCATCGCTGGCTGGACATGGCGCGCGAGCGCATCAGCTTCCAGGGTCTGCCGGCGCGCATCTGCTGGGTCGGCCTGGGCCTGCGCCACAAGCTGGGCCTGGCGTTCAACGAGATGGTGCGCAACGGCGAACTGAAAGCACCGGTCGTGATCGGTCGCGACCACCTCGACTCCGGCAGCGTGGCCTCGCCGAACCGTGAAACCGAAGCGATGAAGGACGGCTCCGATGCCGTCAGCGACTGGCCGCTGTTGAATGCGATGTTGAACGTCGCCGGTGGCGCCACCTGGGTGTCGCTGCACCATGGTGGCGGCGTGGGCATGGGCTACTCGCAGCATTCGGGCGTGGTCATCGTCTGCGACGGCACGGAAGAAGCCGACAAGCGCATCGCCCGCGTACTATGGAACGATCCGGGTACCGGCGTGATGCGGCATGCCGATGCAGGCTACGAGATCGCGCAGCAGTGCGCGAAGGAACAGGGCTTGAAATTGCCGATGGCGTGACCGTCGGCGCCGGCGGGGAGCCGGCAACCGATCCGAAACTGGAATCCAAGGGGAAATCGATGCGTTGGACGCTGCTTGTTGCACTCATGTGGTCATCTTTTGCTGCGCAGGCGGCGACCTGTCCGGACCCGGTGCGCGATGCGCCGGCATACCCGGATGACATGCGGCAGGCGCGCGTCCAGGGCAGCCTGGTGCTCGACCTCCGCGTCGACGCCTGCGGGCGGGTGACGGAGGCGGCGATCGCCAAAAGCAGCGGCCATGCTTCCTTCGATGCGTCCGCGCTGACGGCGTCGCGTGGATGGGTGCTCAGCAAGGATGTCATCGGCGGCGCCGTCGACGGCCGCTTGCGGGTACCGCTCGACTTCAAGCTGCCGCAGCATCGCTCGTACCCCTATGTCGGCAACGACGACTGGCCGGCCACGCACCGGCGCGCGCGCTACGTGCTTGAAAACCTGGCCGGATATGCGACGCCGGAAGCCGTGCTCGACCAATACGACCTGCAACCCGAAGTCATGCTGACCCCGCCGTACAAGTTCGTCCGCAACATGCTGTTCCGGCAGCGCGGCGCGGACCCGAGGGAATACTGGTTGTTCATCTACCTGGGCGATCGCGCCAGCGTTGCCGCCCGCTACCGGCTGGTGATGGAGAACGGCGAACCCGTCGTGCGCCTGGCCTTCCTCTGCGAAGGCGAAGAGAAGCACTGCGCGCGGGATCGCAAGATGGTGATGAAGGGATTGCCGTTCGCGAAAGCCAGGTGAATCCGGCGCAGCGAAACCCGGGGCCTCGGTGATGCATGGCGTGGTGGTGTGTTGGGGATCGCGGTTCCCCGGGTTTCGCCTTTGGCTCTACCCGGGCTACGGAGGGGTGGTGCGGTCGCGTAGCCCGGGTAGAGCGCAGCGAAACCCGGGACCTCAGTAGTGCGTGGCGTGGTGGTGTGTTGGGGATCGCGGTCCCCCGGGTTTCGCCTACGGCTCTACCCGGGCGACGGGTGGTGCGGTTTCGGATGTTTCCGGGCTGCGGTGAAGGCGTTGTCCGATGGGCCTCGTCTTGTTGTGCGGGCAGCCTGTCCGCATGGTCCACTACCGCCGCCAGCGCGTCCCCGGGGGGACGTACTTCTTCACCGTGACGCTCGCCGACCGGTCGGCCACCACCTTGGTCGATCACGCGGATGAACTGCGGGCCGCGATTCGCACTGTGCGCCAGCGGCACCCGTTCTCGATCCTGGCCATCGTCATCCTTCCCGATCACCTGCATGCCGTGTTGCGGCTGCCGGAAGGCGATGACCGCTACTCCATGCGCTGGCGGATGATAAAACGCGAATTCACCGTGCGCCTGCGTGCACGCGGTATCCGCATCGACGGGCGATCGGGAGGCGAGCGGCGACTCTGGGCACGGCGATTCTGGGAATCCACGATCCGCGATGCCGAAAGCCTGTCGCGGCGCATCGACTACGTGCATCTCAACCCCGTCAGACATGGCTTGGTCGCACGCGCCGCGGACTGGCCACACTCCTCCTTCCACGCCTTCGTCGCACGCGGCGACTTGCCGATCGACTGGCAGGAAGACCCCAGCCAGGCAACGATCCCAACCGGCGAACCCCGTAGCCCGGGTAGAGCGCAGCGAAACCCGGGAGCTCGGTGATGTGTGGCGTGGTGGTGGGTTGGGGATTGTGGTCCCCGGGTTTCGCCTACGGCTCTACCCGGGCTACGACGGGGTGGTGCGGTCGTGTAGCCCGGGTAGAGCGCAGCGAAACCCGGGGCCTCGGTGATGCATGGCGTGGTGGTGTGTTGGGGATCGCGGTTCCCCGGGTTTCGCCTTTGGCTCTNAGAGCGCAGCGAAACCCGGGGCCTCGGTGATGCATGGCGTGGTGGTGTGTTGGGGATCGCGGTTCCCCGGGTTTCGCCTTTGGCTCTACCCGGGCTACGGATGGGGTGGTGCGGTGGCGTAGCCCGGGTAGAGCGCAGCGAAACCCGGGGCCTCGGTGATGCATGGCGTGGTGGTGTGTTGGGGATCGCGGTTCCCCGGGGTTCGCCTTTGGCTCTACCCGGGCTACGACGGGGTGGTGCGGTCGCGTAGCCCGGGTAGAGCGCAGCGAAACCCGGGGCCTCGGTGATGCATGGCGTGGTGGTGTGTTGGGGATCGTGGTTCCCCGGGTTTCGCCTTTGGCTCTACCCGGGCTACGGATGGGGTGGTGCGGTCGTGTAGCCCGGGTAGAGCGCAGCGAAACCCGGGAGCTCGGTGATGTGTGGCGTGGTGGTGGGTTGGGGATCGTGGTTCCCCGGGTTTCGCCTTTGGCTCTACCCGGGCTACGACGGGGTGGTGCGGTCGCGTAGCCCGGGTAGAGCGCAGCGAAACCCGGGGTCTCGGTGATGCATGGCGTGGTGGTGGGTTGGGGATCGTGGTTCCCCGGGTTTCGCCTTTGGCTCTACCCGGGCTACGGGGCGTGGTTCAATCGTTCAGCGTGTAGCGCTCCGCTTCGGGGGCCCATCGGAGACTGATGCGTTCACCCTTCGGTGAGGGTTCTTCGTCGGCGGGATCGCAGTCGCCGGAACACAGGCTCATCATCAGCTCGGCTTCGCACTCCCATTCGCCTGGTTTGGCGTGGGGCAGCGTGCGGCACGATTCTTTGCGTGCGTCGAACAGCTTGGCGCGAAGCACCGTCGATTGGCCCGAGGCGGTGATGGTGACGGGCAGGCCGCCAGCGACGTCCAACTTTTCGTACAGGTCGAAGAACGCGCGACGTACCTCCTCGGCGGACGGCTCACGGTCCGGCACGGACGCGCCGGATGCCGGTGCGGCGTCGGCCACGACTGCGATAGGGGTTGGCGCCCCGGCGGCATCGTTGGTCGCGAAGCTCAGGCCGCCCAGTTGGTGCTGGATCGCCGAGGCCCATTGCATCTCGAAGCCGTCGGGCCCCTTCACCAGCAGCCAGCCTTCGGCGCTGCGGCCTTCCAGGGTCAACCCGTAGCGCTCGATGAGCGCGGTGGCGGCGTCGTGCTTGCCTTGTTCCGGCTGCACCACGATGCGGCCGGCGAGGTACGTGCCCGGGGGATCCAGGGTCGCCTCCCGCGGATACGGCGTGCCTTCGACGACCAGCGTCGTGCCGTCGTAGTCGACGTACTCATTTCCTTCCGGTCCGCTGCCGCCGCATCCGGCCAGGAGCGCGAGACACAGGAACAAGCCCACCAAGCGCCCGATACGGGCGCGCCGCGACAACGTATGCATGTCTGTCTTCCTCGGCCGCCGTCGTGGCGCCGTCCCCATCGCTAGAGTGACATGACGCGGGGCGGGTGTGGCAAGCGGGGGCGGGCGCCGGTTCGCCCTGCGTCATGGCAGGCGATGCAGGGCGGAACTGCTGTCTCTTCTCACACAAAGATCCGACACCGGATGTTGGCGGCTGTTTCTTCTCACACGAAGGGTGTCGCGCGGCCCTTTCAGGTGCACCGTTGGCCCTGTTCCGGTCTTTCTTCTCTCACCAAGGCCCGGCATTGGAAGTTTTTCAGTGTCTCTGCTCTCACCAAGGCCCGGCATTGGAAGTTTTTCAGTGTCTCTTCTCTCACTAAGGCCCAGCATCGGATCTTTTTCGGTGTTTCTTCTCTCACTAAGACCCAACGTCGGAAGTTTTTCAGTGTTTCTTCTCTCATCAAGGTCCAACGTTCAGGGCGAACCGGCGCCGCGTGCAAGGCGCGCCAACTGCTCCTCCAGTTCCACCTGCCTCGAGATGTCGGTGAACACCCCGAACCAGCGGCAACTGCCGTCTGCCTCGGTCCGGGGCGAGCCGCGGCTGGAAACCCAGCGCCAGCGGTCGTCGAACCAGCGCAGGCGGAAGCGGGTTTCGAAGGCGTCGCGCGTGTGCAAGGCGGCCTGCCATTCCGCGCGCACGCGCACGCGGTCGGCGTCGTGCATGCGCGCGTACCACGCTGCCATGCGCGCTTCCATGGTGCAGCCCTCCGGTTCGTGCGGGGCCGGGCTGATGTAGGTGAGCGTGCCGTCGGCGTCGCTGACCCACGGCACATTGGGGCCCAGTTCCACGACGGCGCGATAGATGGCTTCGCGGTCGCGCACCTCGTCCTCGGCGCGCTTGCGGTCGGTGATGTCGATGGTGACCACGGAGACGCCGATGGGCTGCGCCGTCTCGTCGGTCACGCGCGTGCCGACCACCAGGAACGTCTCTTCCCGTCCCGGGAAGCGGAATTCGATGCTGGAGGTGTCGCCGCTGTCCAGGATCCGGCGCGATGTCTGCACGATCCATGCCGCGATGTGCGGCGCGTAGACCTGTTCCACATGCGCATCGATGATCTCGCCCAGGGGCCGGCCCGCCATGCGCGCGAACTGCGTGTTCGCCGCCACGTAGCGCATGTCCAGGTCCAGGAAGGCCAGGCCAACCGGTGCATTGGTGTAGAGGGAGGACAGTTGGTGCTGGCGCAGATAGGGCGACAGCGACTGCGACGCAGGCGAGGCGTCGTGCACGGGTGCCGCGGCCAGCAGGCGCGCCGCTTCGTCGCCCGGCACGGGCCTGCCCGTAAGCCAGCCCTGGACGAAGTCGCAGCCCAGTTCGCGCAGCACGTCCGCCTGTGCCTCCGTCTCCACGCATTCGGCCACGACCGGCACTTCCAGGCTGTGGCCCAGGCCGATGATGGCCGATACCACCTTGCGGCTTTCGCGGTCGATCGCGAGCCGTTCGATCAGGCTGCCGTCGATCTTCAGTTCGTCGAAACCGAACCGGCTGAGCCGTACCATGCTGGAGAAGCCGGTGCCGAAATCGTCCAGCGCCACGCGGATGCCATGGGATTTCAGGTAGCCGAAGGCCCGCTCGGCGGCGGCTTCATCCTCGACCAGTTCGTCTTCGGTCATCTCGATGCAGATGCGGTCGAGGGGGAACGACGACGACGCCATCGCTTCCAGCAACAGGCGCACCGCAGGGGCGTCCTGCAGCAGCGAGGGCGGCACGTTGAAGGCCAGGCAGAAATGCCCGGGCCAGGTGCTGGCCTCGGCGCACGCCCGGCGCACCAGGTTCAGGGTCAGCAGCGGCAGCAGCGAGGCCTGCAGCGCGATGGGGATGAAATCCTTCGGCGGCACGGGGCCCAACTCGGGGTCGTGCCATCGTGCCAGCACCTCCAGCCCGTGGATGGCACGCGTACGCAGGCAGACGATGGGCTGATAGGCGGGGAAGATCTTTTCGTGGCACACCGCATCGGCGATCCGCTGGCGGAGCGCGTCGGCGGTGTGGAACGGTGGCGTCGCCATGCAGCTCCCCTGTGCAGCCCTGCCGGACCTCCGGCGTCGTCGAGGTCTCCCCACCGACATCGGCCGGAAGATGCACGACTTGAGCGGTCCGCCACAAGGCGGGCGCCCCGGCGAAGGAGATTACACGAAGCCGTCCGGCTCAGTGCGGCACGCGCCGGATCTTCGACATGTCGTAGCCCAGCGCCTCGATCTGGCGCAGGCGGGTCTGGTAATCGGTGTCGGAGATCGTGGGCGTGCGCGCCATCAGCCAGACGTAGTCGCGCTTGCTGCGCGCGACGATCGTCTGCTGGTAGTCGGCATCGACGAACGAGATCACGTACTCGGCCTGGATCGGCCAGACGAACTGCATGCCCCACACCGCGCCGCCGCTGTCCGGCTCGATCTTGCCGATGGGGTGCATCGTCTTCTCGGGACCGTTGAGCGCGCCCTTGCGGAAGCGGAAGGTGGTCTGGATGCGGCCATCCGGCAGGCGCGCATACGACTCCACCGCGGCGTAGGCGTCGCGCTCCGGAAACGAAGGGATGTGCGCGATCACGTACCAGTCGCCCATGAAACGGTCGACATCGACCGGCGCGGCGGTGGTGACCGTGGGTTTGACGGTGCCGGACCGGCAGGCGGTGGTCGAGGTCGCGATCATCAGGGCAAGCAGGGCGAAGGGCAGGGTGCGCATGTCAGCGCTCCGTCGAGGGCCGTTGGAAGCGGTAGTGCGCGACCAGCCATTCCTGGCCGTCGCGGTAGCCGAACAGTTCCGCGCACGCCATCCAGAACATGCGCCAGCGCTGGTTCCAGAGCGCGGCGGCATCGCCATAGGCCTCGCGCAGCACCGCCATCACCTCGTCGCGGTGCGCATCGTGCCGGGCCAGCCAGTGGTTGGCGGTGCGCTGGTAGTGGGTGCCGTCCAGCAACCAGCGTTCCTGCAGCTTCAGATGCTGCTGGAAGAACAGCAGCAGGTCCGCCGACGGCATCATGCCGCCGGTGAAGAAGTGCCGGCCCATCCAGTTGTCCTCGCCCTGCGTCTCGAACGGATACATCAGGTGGCGGTGCACGAAGATGTGCACGAACAGCAGCCCGCCGGGCCGCAAGGCGTCGTGGATGCGCTGCATCAGGGCGGCATGGTTGCTGACGTGTTCGAACATCTCCACCGAGACGCAGCGGTCGAAGGTCCCCGCGTCGAGCTGCAGCTGGTTCACGTCGCAGGTGATGACGCGCACGTTGTCCAGCCCGCGCTCGACGCAGCGTGCTTCGATGAAACGGCGCTGCGAGTGCGAATTGGACACGGCCGTGATGCGCGCGTTCGGGTAGCGCGCCGCCATCCACAGGGTCACCGAACCCCAGCCGCAGCCGAGTTCGAGGATGTCCTGGCCATCGGCCAACGCGGCGCGTTCGCCGTACAGCGCGAGCATCGCGTCCTCGGCCTGCTCCAGGGTTTCGGTGCCGGTGGGGTAGTAGCAGCTGCTGTACTTCAGCCGATCGCCCAGGCAATGGCGGAAGAAGTCCGCCGGCAGTTCGTAGTGCTGGCGATTGGCGGCATCGGTGTGCACCGCCATCGCGCCCTGGCGCAACGCACGCAGCCGATGCGCGAGCAACGCCGACTGCGCTTCCTGCCCGCCGCCGGCTTCATCGCGCAGCCGTTGCGCGCATAACTGGCGGATGCCGGCGCGGACCAGCGCATCCGGTAACAGGCCACGTTCGGCCAGGCCCAGCAGGCCGGGGGCGGCGCGGTCGGCGGCAAGTTCATCCACCATTGCGTTCATCGTGTCGCCTCCTTGGCGGCGGGTTTGGGGAACCACGGAAACAGCATCGGCGTGGTGCGCTGGTAGTCGCGGTAGTCCTCGCCGCGCGTGCGCAAGGCCTGCGCCTCGGTGTAGGGAATGCCGCTGATGAAGCGCAGGAACACGTACATCACCACCGGTCCGCACCACGACAGCCACGCCCACGGCGAGCCGGCCGCCAGTGCGATGTAGGCGAACCAGTGCAGCCATTCGAAGAAGTAGTTGGGATGCCGCGAGTACCGCCACAGGCCGTCGCGGCAGGTGCGGCCGCGGTTCGCGGGGTCGGCACGGAAGCGGGCGAGCTGGCGGTCGGCGATGGCCTCGCCGGCGACGCTCGCGATCCAGATCGCCACCGCCAGCGCGATCCACGGCCATGCGGTGTGCTGCGGGCTGCGCGCGGCCGCGGCGAAGGGCAGGGCGAACAGCACCACCAGCAGGGCCTGCGCCATGAAGAACAGGAAGAACTTGCCCTGGTGTCCCTGCCAGTGCGCGCGCAGGTGGCGGTAGCGGCCGTCTTCCGGCTCATGGCGCACGCGATGCCACAGGTGCAGCGCCAGCCGCGCGCCCCACAGCCCACCCAGCACGGCCAGGGTGACGCGGGCCTGCCAGGCCCCGTCGCCGATGGCCGCGAGCAACACGGCACTGCCACCGACGCAGGCCGACCACAACACATCGACGATGCCGGCATTCTCGCGGCTGCGCTGCCAGCCCCAGCCCAGCGTCATCACCACGGCGGCCAGCAGCGCGACCAGCGCGAGGGCATGCAGCGGGTTCATGCGGCCCCCGATTCGTGGCCGGGGCGCGCCATCAGCAGGTGCGACACGCCGATGGAGCGTTCCAGGAAGCCGCCTTCGCAATAGGCCAGGTAGAACTCCCACAAACGGATGAAACGCTCGTCGAAGCCCTGCGCGCGCACCTCGTGCAGCCGCGTCATGAAGCGGCGCCGCCACGCGCGCAGCGTGTACGCGTACGACAGGCCGAAGTCTTCCTGGTGCACCACCTGCAGGTCGCTGGCGCGTGTCTTGGCGGCGTACATGGCGTTGAGCGAGGGAATGAAGCTGCCGGGGAAGACGAAGCGCTTGATATAGTCCACCGAATCGCGCGCCTGCACGTAACGATGGTCCTCGATGGTGATGGCCTGCAACAGCGCCTGGCCGCCCGGCCGCAGCAGCGCACCCAGCTTGCCGAAGAACGTCTCCAGGTACGGCGCGCCGATCGCTTCGATCATTTCGATGGAGACCAGCTTGTCGTATTCGCCCTGCAGGTCGCGGTAGTCCTGCCGCAGCAGTGTCACCCGGTCCTGCAGGCCGGCCTCGGCCACGCGCTGGCTGGCGAGCGCATGTTGCTCGCGCGAGATCGTGGTGGTGGTGACGTGGGCGCCGTAATGGCGGGCCGCATGCAGGGCGAAGCCGCCCCAGCCGGTGCCGATCTCGATCACGCGGTCCTGCGGCGCCAGCGCCAGCTTGCGGCACACGGCATCGAGCTTGCGGTACGACGCGGCGTCCAGATCATCGTCGGGCGAGGCGAACATCGCCGACGAGTACATCAGGTCCGGCGACAGGAACAGGGCGAAGAAGTCGTTGCCCAGGTCGTAATGCGCCGCGATGTTGCGGCGGCTGCCTTCGCGCGTGTTGCGCCGGAGCGCGTGCCAGCTGCGCAACGCCCAGCCGCCCAGCCGCGCCATGCCCGTTTCCATGCCGTCGAGGAGGGCGCGGTTGCGCACCAGCAGCCGCACCAGGCCGACGAGATCGTCGCAGCGCCATTGGCCGGCGATGTAGGCCTCGCCGGCGCCCACGCTGCCCTGTGCGGCGACGGCGCGGTAGAACGCCGGATCATCGATCCACAGGTGCACGGTGGACAGCGCACCGGGCCCGGCGTTGCCGAAGCGATGCTCGCCCAGCGCGTCGCGCACGACCAGCACGCCATGGTCCAGCGCATCGAGGCGGGCCAGCAGCTGCGAACGCAGCAGGCGGTCGAGTGCGCCGTAAGTGGGCGTGGCGGAGGGGGCGGCGATCTCGTTCATGGGGTCTCGCGGGCGAGGGAGGGGTGGTCGTGCACCGGCGTGCGCTTGAGCCACAGGCGCAAGGCCTGCCAGTGGATGCCGGTCACCACCTGGGTGGTCATCAACGGGTAGCGCCACAGCACGCGCGCCAGCGAGGCGCCATCCAAGGGTCGGCGCAGCAGGGTGAGCGTGGCGTCGAAAGCGCGCCGGCCTTCGCGGTCCACCTGCATGTGCACGCGCAAGGCGTCGTCCGGCAGGGTGAAGCGCCAGCGGTAGTCGCACTCCATCGGCAGGAACGGCGAGACATGGAAGGCCTTGTCGAACCCCCATTCCCAGCCGTCTCCGTAGGGCGCGCCGTCGCGCACCGGCAACACGTAGCTGTGCCGCTCGCGCCAGGGCGTGTTGGTGATCTCCGCGAGCACGGCATCCAGCGTGGTGCCGTCGGGCTGGAAGCAGTAGTAGAAGCTCACCGGATTGAAGACGTAGCCGCCGTAGCGCAGGTGGGTGAGCAAACGCACCGGACCGGTAGGACGATATCCGAGCTGCCGTGCGACACGATCGCGCACCGCCTCCGCGAGCGGCTGGTCGTGCGGCGCCAGGTAGTCGCTGCGATGGAACGCGGCCAGGTTGCGGCGGTCCACCGACCACAGCCAGCGTCCGTCGAACACGCGATCGAGTTCGTCCAGGTCCAGGTAGAGCTGTGCCATCCGATAGCGGAAGGCGTGCGGCCGGGGCGCATGCCGGCGATGCCGCACCCAGCCTTCGTAGACGGCACTGGCGAGCGGTGCGTTCATGCCGGCAGCGCCTCGGCGTGCCGTTGCGTCGTCGCAGCGGGAGGCTGCGCGTCGAACGCGTCCACCAAGGCGCGCGCGCTGCGGATGCCGTCTTCGTGGAAACCCCATCCCCAATACGCACCCGCGAACCAGGTGCGGCGTTGCCCCTGGATCTCGGCCTTGCGCGATTGCGCCGCGACCATCGCCTGGTCGTAGACGGGGTGCCGGTAGTGCATGCGGCGCAGGATGTGGGCCGGATCGATGGCCGTGCTGCGGTTGAGCGTGACCACGAACGGCGCGGGCGATGGCACGTCCTGCAGCAGGTTCATGCAGTAGCTGACGGTGCAGGGCGCCATCGGGTCCCGCGGCACGTGCGCGTTCCAGGCGGCCCACGCCTTGCGGTTGCGCGGCAGCAGGCGCGCGTCCGTGTGCAGGACGGTGTCGTTGGACTGGTAGCGGATGGCGCCCAGCACCTCGCGTTCGCGCGCATCGGCATCGTGCAGCAGCGCGAGCATGTCGTCGCTGTGGCCGGCCATCACGACGTGGTCGAAGCGCTCGCGGCCCTGGCGCGTATCGACGTCCACGCCCTGTGCATCGCGCCGGACCGCGAGCACCGGGCACGCCACGCGCTCCTCCACGCGCCAGCGTGCCCGCAACGCGTGCACATAGCTGGCCGAGCCACCCGTCACCACGCGCCAGGACGAACGCTCACCCAGCGTCAGCATGTGGTGGTTGGCCATGAACTGCACCAGGTACCGCGCCGGGAACGCGAGGATGCCCTGCGGCGGCGAGGACCACAGCGCAGAGGCCATCGGCACCAGGTGCTCGTCGCGGAACGCGGCGCCATAACCGCCCTGCTGCAGGTACTCGCCCAGGGTGGGCCCCGCGTCGTCGCCTTCCAGCAAGGCAGGCGCTTCGCGATAGAAGCGCGCGAGATCGCGCAGCATGCCCCAGAACCGCGGCGACACCAGGTTGCGGCGCTGGCAGAACAGCGTGGCCAGCGAGGTGGCGTTGTACTCCACGCCGCTGCGTTCGCTGTGCACCGAGAAACTCATCGTGGTCGGCTGCGAGGCCACGCCGAGTTCGTCGAACAGGCCGCACAGCAGCGGATAGTGCTGAGGGTTGAAGACAATGAAGCCGCTGTCGATGCGGTACGTGCGCCCGGCCTGTTCGACGGTGTGCGTGTGGGTGTGGCCGCCCAGGTAGTCGTTGGCTTCGAACAGCACGACGTCGTGCCGTTGCGACAGCCACCAGGCCGAGGCCAGGCCGGCGATGCCGGAGCCGATGACGGCGATGCGCATGCTCAGCGCCTCGCCTTGGCCAGCACCCACGCGGGCACCGGTTTCAGATCGCGCACCAGCCCCAGCAGCGCCAGCGTGCGCAGTCCGTACCAGGTCAGGTCGATTTCCCACCAGCGGAAGCCCTGGCGCGCGGTGCCCGGGAAGAAATGATGGTTGTTGTGCCAGCCCTCGCCGAAGGTCAGCAGCGCCAGCCAGAGATTGTTGCGGCTGTCGTCGCGGGTATCGAAACGGCGGCGGCCGAAGCGGTGCGCCAGCGAGTTGATCGTGACGGTGGCGTGGAACAGCATCACGGTGGAGATGAAGAACCCCCACACCAGCAACTGCGGGCCGCTGGTGCCGAGGCCCGGCGCCAGCCGCTCCAGCAGCGCGCCGATGCCGAACAGGGCGGCCGCCAGCAGCACGGGCACGACGGTGTCGTAGCGGTCCAGCCAGCGCAGTTCCGGATAGCCGGCCAGGTCCGGGATGCGTGCCCAGTCGGTGCGGAAGCCGCCCCGGGTCAGGAACCAGCCCGCATGGCTCCACCAGAAGCCGTGCTGGCTGGGCGAGTGCGGATCGGCGGCGGTATCGGCGTGCCGGTGGTGATTGCGATGGTGCGCGGCCCACCACAGCGGACCCCGCTGCACGCTGGAGGCGCCGATCAGCGCGAACACGAACTGCACCGCGCGCGAGGTGCGGAATGTGCGGTGGGAGAAGTAGCGGTGATAGAACCCGGTGATCGCGAACATGCGCACGGCATACAGCACCACCGCCACGATCACGGCGGTGGACGATACGCCGACCCACAGCACGGCCACGCAGGCCAGGTGCATGCCGATGAAGGGGATCGCGCGCAGCCAGTCGATGCGCCCGGCCTGCGCGGCGTCTTCGACCGCGCGTGCCTCGGTGTCGAACCAGCGCGACAGCGTGGACAGGCGCGTTGCCGTCGCGCGGGTGGGGGAAGCACTGGCCGACATGACGGTCTCTCCGCTGCGTTGAGGGGGCTTACGCAGGGCGACGGCGATCGGATGCAGGCGATGCGCTCATCGTCCGCAGGTACGCACCAGCGGCGTCGCACGGGCCTGGCGCAGGGCGTCGGCGCCGGCCGGCGTGGGCGGATCGGGGAACACGATGCGTACATCCTGGTGTTTGCCCGCCGCGTCGCGAATGGTCGCGATGCCGGCGAATTCGAGCAGCCGCTGGTCCGCGTCGGCATAGGTCAGTTGCATGGTCGGCGCGATGAAGCCGTACCAGCGGTCCAGGCGCATCGTCAGGCGTTGCGCGGGAATGCCTTGCCAGCGCACGGCGGCGCCCGGGCGCAGGCTCACCGGGACATAGGCCATGCGGCTGGGCAGCAGGAAGGGTTGGTCCACCTCGCGGCCCGCGCGCAACGCGTCCCAGTGCAGGCGGACGCTCGCATCGAAGCCTGCATCGATGACGCCCCCGGCTGGCAGCGCGATGGCGCGCTCCCGCGTCGTCGCATCGGCCGAGGTGCGTACGTAGACGCTGCGACCGCGGGGACCGCTGCGCACGCCTTCGCGGTAGCCATCGCGGGCGTCCTCGAAATCGAAGTCCGGCGCCTGTGCCGACGCGCGCTCCACGACGGTCTTGCGCGCGAAGGCGCGGCCGTCGGGGCAGCGGTAGAGCACCAGCCGGTGGGCGAGTCCGTCCTGCCGGTAGCGCCAGTGCGATTCGCGGTACAGCAGCGTATCGCCCTTCCGCGCATAGGCCCGGGCTTCCTGGCGCAGGATGTCCGCATTGGCGCCGGCAGGGACCGCCAGGCAGGCGAGGGCGAGGCCCAACAGGGTGTGGCGTGCGGGCATGGCGGCTCCTTTCCGGGTCACGGCGGGCTTTACGTGCGCGCCGGCGGAGTGGATGCAGGTGACGCTGCATCCAAGTCGCCTCCTCTCGCGTAGACGCCGCCATCACGTGCCGCAACGGGACCCCTGGCTTACCATGCCGTCCGACTTCACAAGGAGACCGTCGTCCCCCGGGACGACCTGGCCGGTGTCCACGCCTACGCCTTCACCGCGGGATGCCCACGACTGGGCCGGCGACATGGTCGCGGTCGCGCGGCTGCGCGACCGCGCCAGCTTCCTGCGGCTGTACGACCACTTCATGCCGCGGCTCTGCCTGTACCTGCGCGGCCTGGGCAACGCGGAGACGGTCGCCGAGGATCTCGCGCAGGAAGCCCTGCTGCGGTTGTGGCAACGCGCCGCGATGTACGACCCGCACCAGGGCGCGGTGTCGACCTGGCTGTTCCGCATCGGCCGCAACCTGCACATCGACCGCGTGCGGCGCGAGCCCGGCTGGGTGCAGGTGCTGGAGGAAGGGGACGCGGTGAGCGACGAGGATCTCGCGCGGCCGTTCTCCACCGCCGAGGACTATGCCGAGCACGTGGACCTGCGGCGTCGCATCGACGAACTGCCGGCCATCCAGGCGCGCCTGATGCGCATGTCGTATTTCGAAGCCAAGAGCCACCAGGAAATTTCCGATGAACTCGACATGCCGCTGGGCACGGTGAAGTCGCACCTGCGGCGCGCGTTCCTGCGCCTGCAGGGCCAGGTAAGGGGGCAGCCGTGAATCCGCACCATCATCTCGATCCGTCCACCGTGGTCAGCTACGCGGCCGGCGCATTGGCCGTGGAAGTGGCGGTCGTCGCCGCCACCCACCTGGAAACCTGCGCGCATTGCCGCGCGCGCCTGCAGGAGGCCGAGCGCATCGGCGGGCAACTGGTCGAGTACCAGCAGCCGGCGCTGCCTGCGACGGCGCGCCTGGCCGGCTTGCGCGCCGCCATGCTCGAGCACCTGGACGCACCGCTGCCGCCGCCCGTCGCGCCGATGCCCAAGGCCGCGCCCTACGAAGACGATGACCGCCTGCCTGCGCCGTTGCATCCGTACTTCGGGGCGTCCTACCGCGCCCTGAAGTGGCGCTGGATGGCGCCCGGCGTGCATTGCATCCGCGCCCGCGGGACGACGAGCGGTACCTTGCTGATGCTCAAGATCGGTCCCGGCCGCAGCATGCCGGTGCACAGCCACGGCGGCACCGAGCTGACCCAGATCCTGCGCGGCGCGTACCACGATGCGTTGGGCCACTTCGCGCCCGGCGATGCGGCCGACCTGGACAGCGATGTCGAACACCAGCCGGTCACCGTGCCCGGCACGGCCTGCATCTGCGTATCCGCGCTTGATGCCCCGCTGCGTTTCCCCGGCTGGCTGGCGCGCCGGCTGCAGCCGTTGTTCAAGCTGTAGCGGCGCTGTCCGGGCGCATCCGGTTTCACGGGGCGCCCACACGACCCGGCGATATGGTGGGTCGTCGCCGGGCGGGCCCGGCATCGGGAACCTGGACGTGGACGATTCCGTGGCGGCGCACGGCCCCCGATCCACCGCCGAGCATCGGGTCAGGCTGTACGAAACGATCCTGCGGGCCACGCCGGATCTGGTCTACATCTTCGACCTGCAGCATCGTTTCACCTACGCCAATCCCGCCCTGCTGGCGATGTGGGGCCGCACCTGGGACGAGGCCATCGGCAAGACCTGCCTCGAGCTGGGTTACGAGCCCTGGCACGCCGAGATGCACGACCGCGAGATCGACCAGGTGGTGGCCACGCGCGAACCGGTGCGCGGCGACGTGCCGTTCAACGGCACGCAGGGGCGGCGCATCTACGACTACCTCATGGTGCCGGTGATCGGACCGGACGGCGAGGTCGAGGCCGTCGCCGGCACCACCCGCGATGTCACCGACCGCAAGGAGCTCGAAGAAGCGCAACGCAAGAGCGAGGAGCGCCTGAGCGCGATGGTCAACGCCACGTCCGACCTGATCTACCGCTGCAGCCCGGACTGGACGCAGGTGCAGATCGTCGGCGGCAGCGCGCTGGTGGGCAATCCCGGCATCCTGCCGCCGGACTGGCTCACCACGTACCTGCATCCCGAAGACCGGCCCCTGGTGGAACGCGCCATCGCCGAAGCGCAGGCCTCGCAGGACACCTTCCACGCCGAGCACCGCGTGGCGCGCGAGGATGGCGCGTGGGCCTGGGTGTCTTCGCGTGCCGTGCCCATCCGCCACGTGGACGGCAGGGTGACCGAGTGGTTCGGTGCGGCCACCGACATCAGTGAACGCCGCCGGCACGACGAGCACCAGCGCCTGCTGGTGAACGAGCTCAACCACCGGGTCAAGAACACGCTGGCCATCGTGCAGTCGATGGCGCTGCAGACCTTGCGCGATTGCGACGATGCCGCGCTCGCGGCGGACCGGTTCGAGGTGCGCCTGCATGCGCTGTCGCATGCGCACGACATGCTGACGCGCAAGCGCTGGGAGGGCGCATCGCTGGACGACATCGTGCGCGCCGCGATCGCCCCGTGCGTGCAGCAGGATACGGACCGGTTCGAGATCCAGGGCCCTGCCGTGGACCTGGATCCGCAGCGCGCCCTGGCGCTGACGATGGCGCTGCACGAGCTGTGCACGAACGCGATGAAGTACGGCGCACTCTCCGCCCAGGACGGTCGCGTGGTCATCCGCTGGACCTGCGACGGCGTGGGGACGGCGCGCCACCTTGCGCTGCGCTGGGAAGAACGGGGTGGGCCGCCGGTGACGCCGCCCACGCGGCGCGGCTTCGGCTCGCGACTGATCGAGCGCGGCCTGCGGCACGATCTCGGCGGAGAGGTCGGCCTCGACTTCGCGCCCATGGGCGTCGTATGCCGCATCCACGTGCCGCTGGCGCGCGAGATCGCGCCATGAGTCCGGGTGCGTCGCCGCCCGGCGTCTTCGTCGTCGAAGACGAATCGCTGCTGCTGATGCTGCTCGAAGACCTGCTGCCGGAGATGGGCTACACGGTGCTGGCGAGTGCGGGTTCCGTGGCGGATGCGCTGGCGAACCTGTCCGCCATCGCACCCGACGTGGCCGTGGTGGACGTGAACCTGGCCGGCACCCCGTCGTTCCCCGTGGCGGAAGCGCTGCGCGCGCGCGGCATCCCGTTCCTGTTCACCACCGGCTACGGCCAGGAGGGCCTGCCCGCGCACTACGCCGACGTGCCCGTGCTCGCCAAGCCTTTCCGTCGGCATGATCTGGAGGTGGCGCTGGCACGCCTGCATCCGGTGGCGAAGTGACGGATGCGGTGCGCCGCCGACGCGTGAAGCGCCGGTGCCCGCGACGGGCACCGGCGATGGCGATCAGAACTTCCAGCCCACGCGCGCGTAGTAGAAGCCGCCGTTGAAGCCGTACGGCGAGTGCACGGGGTAGGCCGCACCCGCGACCGACGCACCCCAGGGGTTGTCGTCCGGGGTTTCGTCGAACAGGTTCTGCGCCCCGACGTTGACGTACAGACCGGAGGCGAACTTCCAGCCCACCTCGGCATCCACGATCACTCTGCTGTCTCCATAGATCGGCAGGCCACCTTCTTCGACGGTGATCGCACCGCTGTCCAGGTGATCCTCGTACCAGGAGCCGTAGTAGCCCAGGCGCAGGTTGGCGTGGAAGACCTCCCGCTGGTGGTTGATGCTGAGGTAGCCCTTGGTCTTCGGCAGCGACTCTTCGATCTTGTAGACGCGGGCTTCGTTGATGAAGTTCGGGTCATAGCGGTCCACCTTGGTCTTGTTCCAGTTCGCCGCGAGCGAATAGGTGGTCGTGCCGCCGAAGTGGTCGGTCTCCACGCTGGCCACCAGGTCCACGCCGGTGGTGGTGGTGTCGAACGCATTGCCGAAGTAGGTGACCGAGTTGAGCGACGCCGCCTCGGGGTTCCCCGACGCCACCAGCGCCGCGCGCTCGGCGTCGGTCAGTTCGAAGCTGGTGCTGAGCGCGATGCGGTCCTCGACTTCGATGCGGTAACCGTCCACGGTCACCAGCCAGTCGCCGCTGCTCCATACCAGGCCCAGCGACGCGCTCTTGGATTCTTCCGGCGTCAGTGCGCGCGAACCCTTCAGCTGGGCGATGGGATTGGTCGGCGGCAAGGTTGCGATGTCGATCAGCGCATTGCCTTCGAATGCGGTCGTGATCTGGCTGATGTTCGCCTGGCCCGGCGTCGGTGCGCGGAAGCCGGTGTTGATGGCGCCGCGCAGGGCGAAGGCATCGCTGATGTCGAAACGGCCGGTCAGCTTGCCGTTGGTGGTGCTGCCGAAGTCGTCGAAGTCCTCGCGGCGTACGGCCGCCGCGAGCAGGAACTGTTCGGTGAACTGCGCCTCCAGGTCCAGGTAGACCGCCCAGTTGCGGCGATCCCATTCGCCGGCGGTGCGCGGGTTGAAGCCGTTGAAGCCGTTCGAGCCCAGCGCGAAGCCCTGCTGCGTCAGCGGCCCGATGGCGGTGGAAGGTCCGTCGCCTTGCTTGACCTCGAAGCTTTCCTCGCGCCATTCCGCGCCGGCCGAGAGGCGCAGCGGGTCGGCGGTGAACGAGGTTTCGATGTCGCGGCCGACGTCGAAGTTCACGCCCTTCTCGGTCTGGGTGTTGCCGCCCGGACTGAAGCGCAGGCCTGCGGGCTGGGCGGCGCCGAGCGAGGCGTTGACGGTGTTGTAGATGACGAAGTCGATGTCGTTGCGGCCGTAGGTCACGCTGGCATCCCAATGCCAGGCATTGCCCCAGGTGCCCTTGACGCCGCCGACCACCGAGATGTCCTCCAGGCTGCCGCCGAAGCGCGGGGTGAAGCCGCCCGGCAGCGTGGACAGGAAGGTGAAGCAGTTGGAAGGCAGCGCCGCGACCGCCGCACTGACCGTGCTGTACGGGATCGGGTTGCCGGCGCCGTCGCGCAGGGCGATGGTCGGGCAGCCGCCGGCACCGGTGGTGTCGCCGATCAGCAGCGTGTCGCCGCCATCGTTGGAGTACACGCCGGAACGCGCGGTCGGGTCGCGGAAATAGAAGCCGCCATCGACTTCGCGCTGCGCATAGTTGCCGAACAGATACACGTCCACGCTGTCGCCGGTGATGCCGAGGTTGGCGACGAATTTCAGATCGTCGTCCACCTTCGGCGAACCCCAGATCTGCGCCGGCACCGGTACGCCGGGATAGCCCGCGGCGATCGCGGCGGCGGCATCGTTGCGCTGCACGCTGCGCGAGGTGTCGTCGGCCTGGCGCCATTCGGCGGTCAGCGTCGCATAACCGCGCGCGGTGAGCGGCAGGCCGATCTGCGCCGAGTACTGCGTGGTGAAGCCATCGCCCTCGTAGTACTGGCCGGCGAAGGCTTCGAACGCGCCGCCTTCGCTGATCTTCTTCAGCCCGAAGTTGACGACGCCCGCGATGGCGTCGGAGCCGTACTGCGCGGCTGCGCCATCGCGCAGCACTTCCACCTGTTCCAGCGCGAGCGACGGGAAGACGGAAAGATCGGGACCTTGCGAGCCGTCGGACAGGCCGTGGCCCAGGAAGGTGATCACGGCGGAGCGGTGGAAGCGCTTGCCGTTCACCAGCACCAGCGTGTTGTCCGGCGGCAGTCCGCGCAGGTTGGCGGGACGGATCAGGCTCGCCGCATCGTCGATCGGGATGGTGCTGACGTTGAACGACGGCACCAGCACGCGCAGCTGGTCGAGCGCGTCGGTGGCGCCCTGGTTGCGGAATTCCTCGGCGCCGATGATGTCGATCGGGACGGCCGACGAGGAGACGGTGCGCGGTTGGCCACGGCTGCCCAGGACGGACACGGTATCCAGTGTGGTGGCTTCGGTGGTGGCGGGCGCAGGCGTCGGTTCGGGTGGTGTCCCGGTCGACTGCGCGGCGGCGGTGCTGCTGCCCATCAGCGTCGCGGCAGCCAAGGCCCATTTCACGGCGGACGCCAATGGCGCCCGGGTCATTCGTGCGTACGGTTCCGCTCTCTTGCCCATGTGTCGCGCCCCTAACAAAGTGTGGTGGAAAAGGTGGCCCTCGCTCGGCATGCGGATGAACCCTCGCGATGCCGTCTTGAACCTTAGGCGGCGGCAAACAGGCTGAAGTGTGGTTCTTGTCACACGCCGGTACGTGGTGACGCGAAGGTAATTCGCGTTCTTCCATACGCTTTGTGCGCAGCGCACATGCGTGGTGCGAATTACGTTTCCGCAAGCGTGTTGCGAACCTTCTGCGTGCAAACGAGGGCGTCGATCGTCGGATGGTCGATCCAGGCTGTCCGCGCACATCCATGCGGTGCGGGCGGCGTCTTCACGCCAGCGTGAGCGCGTCCATCACGTTGATGAATATCCATCGGCGACACGCTGTCTCATGCGTGGAGATGGCGGCCGCTAGAATGGCCGCATGCAATTGAAAGACAAGTTGGCGATCCTCGCCGATGCGGCCAAGTACGACGCGTCGTGCGCGTCCAGTGGCGCGGGCAAGCGGCATTCGCTGGGCAAGGGCGGCATCGGCAGCACCGAGGGCATGGGCATCTGCCATTCGTACACGCCGGACGGGCGCTGCGTGTCGTTGCTGAAGATCCTGCTGACCAACTTCTGCCTCTACGACTGCGCGTACTGCGTCAACCGCGTGTCCAGCAACGTGCCCCGCGCGCGCTTCGCCACGGCCGAGGTGGTCCGGCTGACGCTGGAGTTCTACAAGCGCAACTACATCGAGGGGCTGTTCCTCTCCAGCGGCATCATCCGCAACGGCGATTACACGATGGAGCAGCTGGTGGAAGTCGCCCGCAGCCTGCGCGAGGACCATCGCTTCGCCGGCTACATCCACCTCAAGACCATTCCCGAGGCGTCCCCCGAGCTGCTGGCCGCAGCGGGTCGGTACGCCGACCGCCTGAGCATCAATGTCGAGCTGCCCACCGAGGCGGGCCTGAAGCAACTCGCGCCGCAGAAAGACGCGCCAGGCATTCGCGCCGCCATGGGCGAACTGCATGCGCGCATCCTGGCGGCCAAGCCGAGCAAGCAGGAAGCCCAGCCGAAACGTCGTCGGCCGCCGTCGTTCGCACCGGCCGGCCAGAGCACGCAGATGATCGTCGGCGCCGATGCCGCGGACGATCGCGCCATCCTGGTCAGCAGCGACGCGCTGTACCGCCAGTTCCGCATGCGCCGCGTGTACTACTCGGCCTTCAGTCCCATTCCGGATGCCTCCACCCGGTTGCCGCTGCGCGCGCCACCGCTGCTGCGCGAGCACCGCCTCTACCAGGCCGACTGGTTGCTGCGGTTCTACGGGTTCGACGTGAAGGAGATCGTCGACGACTCGGCCGGGCAGGACGGCATGCTCGACCTGGACATCGATCCCAAGCTGGCGTGGGCGTTGCGCCATCCCGAGCGATTTCCCGTCGACCTCAACACGGCGCCGCGCGAGATGCTGCTGCGCGTGCCCGGCCTCGGCGCGCGCAACGTGCAGCGCATCGTCGATTCGCGCCGCCAGGGCGGGCTGCGCGTGGCCGATCTTGCGCGCCTGCGTGCGCCGCTGCAGAAGCTGCTGCCGTTCGTCGTGCTGCTCGACCACCATCCGCGCCAGCGGCTGGACGATCCGGTACGCCTGCGTCGCGAACTCGCCCCGGCGCCGCGCCAGGCCGATCTGTTCGGCTGACGCACACGATGTTTCGCGCCACCGTCATGCCGGCCTGGGACCTGGATGCCTGGCGAATGCAGGCGCGCCACGCCTGGGAGGCCGAGCTGCCGCCGGACGCCGTGGAATGGCAGGCGGATGCGCAAGGCGAACTGCTCGCCAGCGCTGCGGTCACCGAACAACCGACGCGCCGCCAGGGCTTGTCGGTACCGGCGGAGTTCATGGCGTTCGCGGCATCGGTGCTCTGCCATCGCGATCCCGGGCGGCACGCGTTGCTGTATCGCCTGCTGTGGCGCATCGGCCACGGCGAACGTGCGTTGCTGGACCGCGCCACGGATGCCGATGTGCACCGGGCGACGCGCTGGTCCCAGGCCGTGCGCCGCGACAGCCACAAGATGAAGGCGTTCGTGCGCTTCCGCCAGGTCGAGGGCGAAGACAATGCCTACATCGCCTGGTTCGAGCCGGACCACTACATCGTCGATCGGGTGGCGCCGTTCTTCATGCGCCGTTTCGCCGGCATGCGCTGGGCCATCCTCACGCCGTATCGCAGCGTGCAGTGGGATGGCGGGCATCTCTGGGCGGGCGAGGGCGCCCAACGTTCGGATGCCCCGGCCGACGATGCCGAAGATGCGTTGTGGCGCACGTACTACGCCAACATCTTCAACCCGGCGCGCCTCAATACGCGGATGATGCGGCAGGAGATGCCGCAGAAGTACTGGAAGCACCTGCCGGAAACGCACCTGCTGCCCGATCTCGTGCGCGACGCCGGGCGTCGCGTGCGCGAGATGGACGCGCGCGAAGCGCAGGCGCCGCGGCGACGGATTCCGGGTCGTCCACGACCGCAGGACGACTGACTCACGGTTGCCGCGGGAACGCCTGCAGCGCGGGGTCGATGGTCGCCCACGCCGGCGCCGAGTCGGTCCAGATGACGGTGGTCGGCACGATGCCGGTGGCATCGTCGAGCGTGCCGACGCGGATCACCATGCGTTCGGTGTTCTCGCGCGCCTCGCTGAAGATCGGCGTGCCGCAGCGTGGGCAGAACGAACGCCGCATATGGTGGCCGCTGTCGGCCACGCTGTCCCAGCCGTCCAGCCCGCCTTCCACCCGCACGGCGGTGCGCGGGACCAGGAGGTTCACCGCCGCGTTGCCCGTGGTCCAGTACTGGCAGTCGCGGCACCAGCACAGCCGCACGGCGAACGGTTCCGCGTCGAGGGTGTAGCGCACCGCGCCGCATCGGCAACCGCCTGTCCGGGTCATGTCCGGCCTCCGCTTCGTCGCCGCGATCCGGCGCGCCACCACAGTAGCGCACCGGACGTGTCGTGCTCAGCCGCGCAGTTCCACGACGGGCGTGAAGCCGCCATAGACCATGCGTTGGCCATCGAACGGCATCGGCGGGTTGTCCTTGTTCGACGGATCCATGCGCGGGTCTTCCATCACCTTCTTCGTGCCGGCATCGCGCGCTGCCTTGTCCGGCCACTCGACCCACGAGAACGCCACGTTCTCGTCGTCCTTGGCCTGCACGGCGCGGAAGAAGTCCGTCTGCTTGCCATGCGTCACGTCGTCGCCCCAGGCCTCGATGATGCGGGCGGCGCCGTACTCCATGAAGATCGCGTCGAACGTGTTGGCGAAATCGGTGAACGCCTCCTTGCCGTTCGATGGCGCCGCGAGGATGAAGCCATCCACGTACGACGACGGTGCGCCCTCCGGGCCCAGCGTTACCGTCGGCACGAAGCCGCCGTAGATCAGCCGCTTGCCGTCGAACGGCATCGGGTTGTTCTCCGGCGACATGCGCGGGTCGTCCATCATCTTCTTCATGCCGGCATCGCGCGTGGCCTTGTCGGGCCACTCGATCCAGGAGAACACCACGCTTTCGTCGGGCTTGGCCTGCACGGTCCTGCGGAAGTCGGTGACCTTGCCGTCGGGCACGTCGTCCTCCCAGCACTCGACCACGCGTGTCGCGCCCTGTTCGATGAACACGGGGTCGCCGAGGTTGGCGTGGTCGATGAACTTCTGCTTGTTGGCGGTGGGCACGGCGGCCACGAAACCATCGATGTACGGCATGGGAAACCTCCGGAATCACGGCGCCGGGATGACGCCTTCCTGAACACGACGAACGGGGCGGGCGGAATTCGACAGGCGGCTGGCCGGTGCCCGCCAACGGGGGCGTTCAACCTGCCACGATCAAGACGAAGGTGGCGTGATGGCGGTTTCTGCAACGGGCGCGGTACCGCGCCGGCCGGGCCTGTGGGGCATCGGCAGTGGCGTATGGATGTGGGCCCTGCTGGCCCTGGTGGGCATGGGCTTCTGGAAGACCTATTTCAGCCGCCTGGGCCTGGCCGATGCGGTCACCCACCTGCATGCCGGCCTGATGCTGGCCTGGGTGGCGATGCTGCTGGTGCAGCCCTGGCTGATCCGCACGCGACGCATGGCGCTGCACCGGCAGGTGGGGCAGTTCTCCTATGGCGTGATGCCCGGTGTGCTGCTGACCGCCCTGTGGCTGTCGCACCTGCGGATCGCGGCCGCCCCGCCGGAGATGTTCGGCCTGCAGTCGATGCTGCTGTACCTGGGCACCGCGGCGTCGCTGATGCTGGCCCTGTTCTGGGGCCTGGCCATCGTCCACCGCCGCGAACCGGCCCTGCACGCGCGCTACATGGTCGCCACCGCGCTGGTGATGATCGATCCCGCGGCCGCCCGCCTGATGCTGGCGTTGCTGCCGGAAGGTGCGCGCTTCAATCCGTCGTGGGGCGGCTATGCGCTGACGTTCGCGATCCTGGCGGTGCTGATCGTGTTCGATCGCGCGGCGCCGCGCGGGCGCCGCGTGTTCGGGTTCGTCGCCGCGGTGTTCGCGCTGAATTTCCTGCTGATGCACGTGGTGCCGGGAACGGCGGCGTGGCAATCCTACGCGCACTGGTGGGCCGCACTGGGCGGCTGAGTCCCGCTTATCGCTGCATGCAGCGGCGGTAGCGTTCGTCCACGCGGGTGGCGAACCAGGCCGTGGTCAGTTCGCGGGTGATCTTCGGGCTCTCCAGCGCGATGCCCGGGATCACCGCGCGCGGGAGCGGTTTGCCGGCGCGCGATTCCGCCAGCGCATAAAGCCGCGCGTACAGCGGGGTGTCGTCGAAATCGAGGCGGCCGCCCCGCTGCAACGCTTCACGGATCTCGCGCTCGTCCATGCGCAGCGCGCCAGCCAGGTGGCGCACGGCGCGTTCGGTCTGGCCGGGCTTGTCCATCGGCGCGCCGGGGTCCAACAGATCGCCATCGAGCGCGAGGCTCACCCCGGCGGCGATGCCCACGGCATTCTGGAACGCCGCATTGCGGCTGGCGTACCAGCCCGCGTTGTAGTCGGCGAAGCGGTGCACCTTGCGCGTGTAAGGCGTCTGGTAGCCCAGCAGGTGGGCGATGCCGAAATACATGCCGCCGCGCCGCGTGAAGACTTCGTCGCGGATGCTGCCTTCCACCGGGTACGGATAGCGGGAGGCGTTGGCTTCGGCGAACGGGATGCCGACCTGCATCGGTCCGCCGGTCTGCACCGGGTTGTAGTCGGCGAACAGGCGCTTGCCCAGCGGCACGCTGCCGATCATGTCTTCGTAGATATCGCTGAGGTCGCGCTCGGTACGCACGGCGCGCAGGCGATCGGCGTAAGGGCGGCCGTCGGGCGAGCGCAAGGCCAGCGCGGCGTCGACCATGAATGTCGGCACGTGCAGGGCGGCGGCGCGACGATCGATCTCCCCGCGCGCGATCTTCGGCAGGTTGGCGACCGCCGGGTTGGCGACGTAGCCGGATTCCTGCTCGGTGATGGCCAGCACCGCGCAGATGTTCTCGCTGGTGGGTTCGATGCGCTGCGCGGCGAAGGCGGTCTCGATATCGGCGGCCCAGCGTTCGCGGTCCGCGACCTTGGCCGGCATGCGCCGCGCGATCTCGCTGCGGGTGTCGGCGGGCGGGCGCGTGGGGGCCGGCGGGGCGGTGACGCAGCCGGCGAGCAGCAGGGCGGCCGCCACGGGGGCGGCGCGCGTCAGGAAGCGCAAGGCGGGCGATGTCGTCATGCGCGCAGCATACGGAGCGGCGTCGGGGGTTGCACGAGGGGCCGCCGCGACATGACCCGGACGCCGCGACGTGGATAATCGCCGTCGCCACGCCGTCCCCACACTGCCCCCGACCATGACCGATGCCCTCGACAATCCTTTCTGGTCCGCGCTGGATTCGATCCATCGCGGCATCGCGCTGCACGTGGGCGAGGTGGCGCGCTATCCCTCCGACCATGCGCCGTTCCTCGGCGTCGCCTCGGCCGAGGTGAAGGTCGGCGATGCGCTCGCGCGCCTGGTGGCACAGGACGAATCGGTCTACCTGCTCGGCGTCGCGCCCGCCGTGCCGGCAGGCTGGGCGTTGCGCGCGTTCCAGCCGCTCGCGCAGATGGTGTGCGACGTGCCGCGC
Source organism: Pseudoxanthomonas sp. Root630 (assembly GCF_001427585.1). Lineage (GTDB taxonomy): Bacteria > Pseudomonadota > Gammaproteobacteria > Xanthomonadales > Xanthomonadaceae > Pseudoxanthomonas_A. The sequence continues at coordinate 56,694 of NZ_LMGY01000007.1, forward strand.
GTGCCCGCCGACGGGCCGGAGATCGTGCCGTTGGGCGATGCGCATCGCGATGACGTGCTGGCGCTGACCGCGCTGGTGTATCCGCATTACTTCCGCCCTCGCACGATGGACATGGGGCGCTACTTCGGCATCTACCGCGAGGGTCGGCTCGCCGCGATGATCGGCGAGCGCCTGGGCGACGACGGCCATCGCGAGATGAGCGCGATCTGCACGCACCCGGATTTCAACGGGCAGGGCTACGCGGGGCACCTCACTACCTGGCTGACCAACGACACGCTCGCGCACGGGCGGCAGCCGTTCCTGCACGTCAGTTACGAGAACCCGCGGGCCCTGGGGTTGTACGAGCGCCTGGGCTACCGCGTGCGGCGCGATATCGGGTTCTGGTCGCTGCGGCGGGCCTGAGCCGACGCCCGCCTGATCGGCGGTCCAGCTTCGTGAAGTCCTGTTGACACCCCCGCGCGCGGCGCCGGCTATGGTCGCCGCTTCCGCATGAGGGAGTGACCGCATGATCGAAACACTGGCCAGCCCGCCGCATGTCGCCGCCTACCGTTTCACCGGCCAGCTGACGGGCGAGGACTACGACGCGTGCATCGCCGATCTGGAAACGCGTTTGGCGCGTTTCCCGCGCATCGCCGTGCTCAGCGACCTGAGCGACATGCAGGGCGTATCGCTGGAAGCGGTCGGCAAGGATCTGCGCTACGCCGCGTCCAAGCTGGGCGAGTTCGGTCGGTTCGCGCGCGCAGCGATCGTCACCGACAAGCGCTGGCTGGTGGCCGCGACGGAATTCGCCGGGCACCTGTTGCCGAACACGGAAGTCCGCACGTTCGCGCAGGACGGGCGCGCGCTTGCGCTGGCGTGGGCGGCGGAACTCGATCCGCACGCCCCCGCGGCCTGAAGGCTCAAGGGAACAAGGCGCCGCTGAGCACCGCCAGCGTCATCCCCAGGCCCATGAAGGCCAAGCGGTGCAACAGGGAAAAGGGGGCGGGCGCGCGATGCATGGTGCTATCCAAACCTGAGTGGCGCGAACGCGCCGTGAAGCCCCTGTGTCGGATTGAACGCCGCCGACGGGCGGCACCGGCCACGCGCTCAGGCGGGCAGCGCACAGCCTTCTGGACCGCAGCCCGGCGCGATGCTGGCGCCGTCCGGTTCCCGCGTGGCGAGTTGGGCTTCATGTACCAGCGAGGCGATCTGCGCGCCCAGCACCAGGTCGCTGACCTGGCCGAAGTGCTGGTGGCGGATCCGCCCGCGGGCATCGATCAACACCAGTGTCGGCGTGCCGCGCATGGCGTAGGCCTCCATGGTCTGCGGAATCGGGCCCGGCGTGCCGGGGCGGTCCACGCCGACCGGGAACGCGATGCGGTATTCGTGCAGGAAGGCCTCCAGCGCCACCGGCGTCATCGCCGCGTGGTGTTCGAAGACGGTGTGCAGGCCGATGACGGCGACCTGGTCCGCGGGGAACGTCGCGTGCACGCGCGACGCCTGCGGCAGACCGTGCGAGACGCAGCCCGGGCACAGCATCTGGAAGGCTTCCAGCACGATGACCTTGCCGCGCAGGGCGTCCAGCGACAGGGGACGGGATGTGTTGAACCAGCGGTCCACCTGCCAGGGTGGCGCCGGGCGATCAATGGCGTTCATGGGGAAGTTCTCGTGGGGTCGCGGCCGGCCAGATGCGGGCCGGCGCGAGCAGGGAGCGATTACTGGTTCGGCTTGCCGGGCAGGCTCAGGTTGCCGGAGGCGACCTTGAACACGTCCACCACGCACAACAGCGGCGCGTGCACACTGGCGTTGACGCGAAGACCGGCGGTGACGCCGTCGAAGCTGCCGGCGGTGACCACGCCGATGTCGTCGAACGGCACCTTCACTTCGACCGTCTCGGCATTCAGCGTCGGACTCCAGCCGGGGCTGTCGAGCAGGATCGGGAAGCCCGGCCAGGTTTTCGGCAAACGCGGCTTGCTGCCTTCGGGAATATCGACCACGCCCAGCGCGCCGGGGCCGCAGGCCTCGTTCGGCTGCAGCACGACCCAGTGGCTGTGCCAGAGGTTGCCGTCGTTGTCGAGCTTGCCGTCGCCGTTCTCGTCGTACAGCGGCGTGTCGTCGAAGTCCGGATGCGCGGTGACCGCCATCGCCAGGATGCCGGCGCCTTTTTCGAAACCGACTTCGTACGGGTCGATGGTGGTCGGCCACACGTAGGAGAACACATCGCTGCCGGCCAGCTTGCCGGTCGCCGCGGGCGTGCTCTTGCCGGCCTTGCCGGACACCGCCATGTGGAACGTGGCGACGTTCTTCTCGGTGCTGATCTTGGTGTGGACGATGTCGAAATCGGCGGTCACGGCCTTGTTGGCGGTGGACGGAATGCCGCCGGTGTGGGCCTTGCCGTCATGGGCGTGCACGCCGCCGATGGCCAGCGCGAGTGCGGTGGCCAACGCGAAACGTCGGGTAGTGTTCTGGCGCATAATCGAATTCCTCTTGCTTGCTCTCGCAGGGTGGGTGGGAGGTACCGGGCGGCGTCCGATTGCAGTCGGGCGCCGTCCTTCTTTTTTCCGCCTAGGGCGGAGTCGGTTGGCGGAAGCGGGCCACGCTTCCAAGCCGTTGTTCATCGTCGGCGGGCTGCTGTTCGGCGCAGTCCACGCGCAGTTCGCCATCGCCGAACGCCTTGTCGAGGAAGGCGCAGACATGCGGCGCTGCGCGCTCGCCCGAGGCGAACGGCCGGAAGAATTCGCAGCCCAGGCAGGTCCGCAGGCCGGTGGCCAGCCCCTGTTCCTGCGCTTCGTTGACCAGCAACTGGGTAACGCGCAACAGCGCGCCCAGATCCGTATCGCCCAGCGATTCGACCAGCGAGCCCATGCCCTGGTCCGGGCGCTGCAGCTGCGTGGCCATGCGCGAGCCGGCCGACGTCAGCTTCACGCGCGCGGCGCGCGCATCGTCGGGATCGGGCGTGCGGCGGATCCACTGCTTGCCTTCCAATGCCTTCAGCGAATCGCTGAGGCTGGCCGGCGACACGCCCAGGCGCTCGGCGATCTGGCGCGCACGCAGGCCGTCCTGTACGCCCTGCAACATGCGCAGCACGGCGGCCTGCGTCGGCGGCAGCGAGGGCGTACCGTCCTGGCGCCAGGATTGGGCGCGCACCAGGTGGGCAAGCTGTTCCAGGCCCCGCGTGGCCTGTCTGCGCTGGAAGGGGGTATCGATCATGGCGAATAAGTTAGGAGTCCTAACTATATAAGTCAACGACCGTTCGTCGGCGCGATGCGGCAGGCCCATCGCGTCACCACCGCATCATCGGCAGGGGATCGAGGGGATGACAGCGCAGGCGCGCGAGCGTCAACTCGGCCAGCCGCCGGTGGAAGCCCGCGTCCGGGAACGCCGTCATCACCTCGCGCACCGCACGCCGCGAGAGGCCGAACCGTCGCACTCCCAGGCTGACATCGATCCAGTCGGCGCGGCGGAAGGCTTCCACCGCAGGCGAGGTGCCGGCGGCCGTGCGCACGAGCTTGTGGTGGCATTCGATCATCGCGTCCACCTCGACCATCCAGGCCGCTTTCCCCGCCTGGTGCAGGTGGTCCCTCGCGAGCGCGCGCGAGGGCGGCAGGTAATCGAACGTGCCGGCCGTCCAGATGCCGAGGTCATGGAAGGCCACGGCGATGCTCAGTTTTTCGAGCGCCTCCGCATCGCCCGGCGCGAGCAACCAGGAGAAGTTCGCCACCCGGTAGGCGTGGTGGCGATATCCCAGGGCGTCGTCGCCCAGCGCCGATGCATGCGCATCGAGCACGGCGTCCAGCGTGGGCAGCGCGGTCAGCATGGCCGCCGCGACCGCCGGCTCAGGTCGCGGGTTGGGCGAGGGTCGTGCGGCCGCGTCGCAGGGCGCGCACCTGCAGCACCATGCCGACCAGGAACACCAGGAAGGTGCCGCCCACCAGCTTCTGCAGCAGCGGGTCCTGCGGACCGGACACCAGCGGCGCGCCGATCGGCACGCGGGTCAGCGTTTCGGTGAAACCGGGAATGAAGTGGAAGTACACCGTCAGCGTGAACGCCAGCGCCGAGGCGACGTGCCGCCACGAACCCAGCACCGCATTGCGCCCCAGCAGCACCGCCACGGCCAGCACGATCAGCGTCAGCACGGTGAGGCCGTGCGCTTCGCTGAGCTTGCCGGTGCGCATCAGGAAGAAGCTGGTCAGGCAGGTGGCGACGGTGAACCAGGTGTACGTCTTGCCCAGCGAGGTCGCATAGCGGATGTCGTGGTAGCGCAGCAGCGCGTACAGGCCGCCGAACAGCGAGACCAGGCTGATGGCGGTGTGGAACCAACCGAACGGGGTGATGTTGAGCATGGGATGTTCCTCAGTGGGCAGGCGGCGGCGGATCGGGAAGATCGAACTGCATGAGGTTCCAGCGGGTGACGTCCTCTTCCCACTCGTCGCCGGTCGCGGCGCTGAGCGGCAGAGCGAGGTTGGCGACGATCATGCGGCGCCCCTGCACCGCGCTCGCCGCCGGGAACAGCAGCCCGCGCGGCGCGCCCTGATCGTCCACCCCGAGGAAGTCGCCGGCACGATGGCGGACGCGGCCCTGCTCGTCCAGTGCCACCAGCGTGTCGATCTGGTTGGCGGACACCCACAGCAGGCCGGCATGGAACAACAGGCCGTCGGCGCCGTACACGCCGTCGGCCAGCACCTCGAGGGTGCCGTCGGGCATCCGCTTGCGCAGTACGCGGCCGTCGCCGGCATTGTTGATGTACAGGATGGATTCGTCGGCATTGAACGCCATGCCGTTCGCGCCGAACGGCAGCGCACCGGTCGTCGCCAGCAGCGGATCGCGTGCGAACAGCTCGACGGTGCAGGGCCGGCACGTGGCCGCCTTTGCGATGCGGTAGATCGCGCCCTGGAACGAATCGGAGACGTACAGCGTGCCCGCGCGGTCGAACACCATGCCGTTGATCGCCGGGAATCCCTGCGCGCCGAAGGTGATCGTGTCGTGGCTGCCGTCCGGATTGTCGATGCGCCGCGCCGGCGGCGCCGCAGGCGACAGGGCGGTGAACGTGGCGACGTCCTCGATCGCGCTGTCCGCATCGAAGCGCGCCGGCAGCCGCTGCAGCGTCGAAGCACCGAAGTTCAGCACATAGACGCGGCCGTCGTGGAAGGCGACGCCGGTCAGCGGCGTCGGCCCGAAGCGACGCTGGGCGAGCAGCCGGCCATCGGCGGCGAAGCGCAGCAGCTGGTTGTTGCGGGCGGTGTCGGGTGCGCGTGCATCGAAGGTGCCGACGTAGACCTCGCCGGTCGCCGGATCGACGTCCAGGCTTTCCGGTTGCCGCACATCGGGCGGCAGTGTGGCGAACGGCGTCACCGGCAGGCGGGCAGCGTCCGCGGCAACGCATGCGCTGGCCGCCGACAGTGCGGCGATACCGAAGGCGAGCAGGAGGCGACGGCGCATGCGTGGCTCCATCGAAGGGCAGAGCGCACGCTGGCATGGGGCTTCCATGCAGGCTTGTACCCGCGTGCGGGCAAGCGCCGGAAACGCGGAACGCCGGCATGGGCCGGCGTTCCGGGTGATGCATGAAGCGACGCCGCTTCAGCGGTTGTCGATGCTCCAGCCACCTGCGCCGCGGGCGGCGAGGGTGATGAAGCCGCCGGCGAGGGCGAAGTTCTTCAGGAACATGATCTGCTGGATCTGGTCGCCCAGGTTGCTGTGGAACAGCACCGCGCTGGCGATCGAGAACACGGCCAGCAGGCTGGCGACGATGCGGGTCTTGTAGCCGGCGACGATGGCCAGGCCGCCCAGCACTTCCAGCGCGATGACCAGCGGCAGCAGGGCGCCGGGGACGCCGACGGATTCCATGTAGCCGGCGGTACCGGCGTAGGCGGCGAGCTTGCCCAGGCCGGAGATGATAAAGAGGGAAGCGAGCAGGCTGCGGCCGACGAGGTCGGCGGCGCCACGCAGGGCGGGAACGCGGGTGGTGGTCGGGGTGGCGGTAACGGTGGACATGGTGGACTCCGGGGAATGAGGTGGGTGCAGCGGGTACGGAGCGCAGGTTAGGCCGTGGCGATGCATCCCGGAAGCCTATATATTTCGATGAAAACCATCGTCTGGAGCGATACATGCTCGATGCCGTCACGCTCGACCAGCTCCGCACCTTCATCGCCGCCGCCGAACAGGGCAGCTTTTCCGCCGCCGGCCGCAAGCTGCGACGGGCGCAATCGGTGGTCAGCCAGACCCTGGCCAACCTCGAGCTGCAACTCGGCGTCACCCTGTTCGACCGCGGCAGCCGCTACCCGCAGCTGACCGAAGCCGGCCGCGTGCTGCTCATCGAGGCGCGCGCCGTCGCCGGGCACATGGATACGTTCAAGGCGCGCGCCCGCAGCGTGGCCGAAGGGCTGGAGCCGGAGCTGTCGGTCGCGGTGGACGTGATGTTCCCGATGGACGCGCTGACGCGCGCCGCCGCCCACAGCGGCACCGCATTTCCGCACACGCCGTTGCGGCTGTACGTGGAAGTGCTGGGGGGCGTGATCCAGCCCGTGTTGGACGGCACCTGCGGGCTCGGTGTGGTGGGCTCGCTGCCGGAGTTGCCCGACGAAGTGGCGACCGAACCGTTGCTGGCGGTCCCCTTCGTCACCGTGGTGTCGCCCGCGCATGCGATGGCGGGCGTGCGCGGCACCGTGCCAGCGAAGACGCTGGCCCAGCATTTGCAACTCGTGCTGACCGATCGCACGCCGCTGACGGCGGGCCGCGATTTTGCGGTGCAGTCGCCACTCACGTGGCGGCTGGCGGATCTCGGTGCCAAGCATGCCTTCCTGCGCGCCGGGCTGGGCTGGGGCCACATGCCGCTGCATATCGTCGAGGAGGACCTCTCGGCCGGTCGCCTGAAGCGCCTGCGCATCGCCGACGCCGATCCGCGCTACGCGCAGATGCCGATGCGCGCGGTCTGGCGCAAGGACACGCCGCCGGGTCCCGCCGGTCGCGCGTTCATGGCGCAGCTGCGCGCGCGGTGAGTCGGTCGCAGACCGCTCAGGCCATCGCCTGGCGCAACTGGCCGCGGGCGAGGGCGGTCGCTTCATCGACCTCCATCGGCCGGCCGAAGAAATAACCCTGCATCTCGTCGCAGCGCATCTGCTGCAGCGCGCTCATCTGTTCCGCCGTTTCCACGCCCTCGGCGATGGTGCGCAGGCCCATTTCGTGCGCGAGCACGAGGATCGTGCGGGCGATGGCGCGGTCGGTGCTTTCCGCAGCGATGCCGTCCACGAAGCTGCGGTCGATCTTGATGATGTCCAGCGGCAGCCGCTGCAGATAGGCCATGCTGGAATAGCCGGTGCCGAAGTCGTCCAGCGCCAGGCGCACGCCCAGCGCATGCAGCGCCTGCAGCATCTCCTGCGCGGCGCCCATGTCTTCCACCAGCACGCTCTCGGTGAGCTCCAGCGTCAGCGCGTCCGCCGGCAGTGCGTGGCGTTGCAGGCAGTCGGCGATCCACGGTGCGAGGGTCGGTTGGCCGAGCTGGCTGGGCGACAGGTTCACCGCCATGCCCAGCGTGCGCAGGCCCATCGCGCGCCAGCGTGCCAACTGCTGGCAGGCCTGTTCCAGCACGAAGTGGCCGATGTCTTCCATCAGGCCCGCGCTTTCGGCCAGCGGAATGAACACCGACGGCGGCACCTCGCCCCATGCGGGGTGGCGCCAGCGCGCCAGCGCTTCGAATCCGTTCAATTGCAACGTGTCGCCATCCACGACCGGCTGGTAGGCGAGCCGCAGCTGGCCGCGCGCCACCGCCTCGCGCAACGCCGTGACGCGGCTGAGGCGGTCGTTGGCTTCCTGCAGGGCACCGGTCGAAGGCAGCCGCACCTGGTTCCTGCCGGCGCGCTTGGCCAGGTGGCGCGCGTCGTCCGCGCTGCGCAGCAGGCCTTGCAGGTCGATGCCGTGTTCCGGCGCGTGCGCCAGGCCGATGCTGGCGGTGACCGTGAACGAAGGATGCGTGGAGTACAGCGCGATCGGTTGGCCCACTGCGCGCCGGATCTCTTCCGCCCAATGGTTGAGCTGGTCGATATCGGTGTCGGCGAAATGCACCAGGAAGCCTTCGCCACCGTAGCGGTAGACACGGCCCTGCTCGGCGACGGCGCCGGAAATGCGCTGGCCCATGCGGCGCAGCACTTCGTCGCCGCCGTCGTGCCCGAACGAATCGTTGACCATGCCGAAGCCGTCCAGGTCGACGATGGCCAGCCCATGTCCCGACGGCGTCGGCGCTGCGATCTGCTCGCTGATCAGGGTGGCCTGCGCCGAGAAACGCGGCAGGCCGGTGGCGCTGTCCATCGCGGCGGCATCGTTGAGCCGTCGCTGCGCGTCGAGGCGGCGCTCGGTTTCGGTCAGCAGCGAGCGGGCGGTTTCCGCCGCTTCGGTGGAGCGGCGCCGCGACAGGTCCAGCAGGAACAGCACGAATGCGATCAGCAGGCCGCTGCTGAGGCCGCCCACGACCAGCGAGCGCGGCAACGCGAACGAGGTCAGCGCGGGCGGTGCCCACAACGACAGTTCCACCTCGTGGCCGGGCAGCGACACCTGCTGCACCGACAGCGGGGCGCCCAGCGGATCGCCCTGTTCGACCGTCTGCATGCCGTCGGCGGTGGCGCGTACGGGGCGGTCGGAGAACACCGCCTTGTTGAGCGTACGCACGAAATCGTCCAGGGCGATGAACGCCTGCGTGCGGCGGCCGGCGCTGTCCACCGTCAACCACCAGCCGCCCGGCACCGCCAGCAGGTGGCCTTCGTCGGCGACCGGTACCGGCGGTGAAGGCGCGGCAGGCGCATCGAAACCCGGTTCCACCCAGCGGTACTCGCCCGCGTCGCCCACGCTGCGCACCACGCGGAAGGCGGCGTAGGCGCGCACCATGTCGGCGACGTGGCGATCGAACAGCGCCTCCGCCGCGTCGGGGCGCGAGGCCACCAGCGACGACGACAGCTGCCGCAACGCACTGCGGCGCAATTCGACGCCGCGCTGGAACGTTGCCGACGCGCTCGCCGTCTGCGTCTCCATCACCCGGCGCGCCATCGCATCGCGATCGGCCGTGGCCGCCAGCCAGAACATCCCACCCAACGTCAGCGCCGCCGCCATCGGCAACACGCCGAACAAACGTTCGCGCAGCGAATTCTCGCCGGCCACCGCCAGCGCCAGCCCCATCGCGACCAGCTGCGCCGTCGCGGTCAGGGAGATCTGGTACATCGACATGCCTTCGCGGTGGTAAGGCAGCTGGATCAGCAGGCCCAGCGCCGCCATGCCGGCCACCGACGCCATCGCGATGCCCAGGCCGCGGGTGATGCCCCAGCGCGCGTTTTCCCAGCGCTGCAACGCCTGCGGCAACAGCGCCACCGCGATCCAGGCGGTCAGCACGCCGTAGTCGGTGTAGCCGCCGATGAGCGGGGTGGTGGCGCGCGGCAACCAGCCGATGCCATGCAACATCGCGTTCAACGGCGTGGTGACGCCGCCCAGCGTCTGCAGCAGGGTGAACAGCAGCGGCAGGGCCACCAGCCCCATCAGGATCCATGCCGCACGCTCCTGGTCGCGTTGGCGCAGCAACAGGGCCATGGCGAGCAGGGCCAGCGTCAGCGTCGAGATCGGGCGCATCGGCAGGTAGCTCACGCCCATCCTGCCGACCAGGCTGCCCGGGGCGTGCCAACCGACCAGCGCCACGACGGTGAAGGCGAGCACGAAGGCGACCAGTTCGGTGCTCGTATCGAGTGTCCGGCCCGCGCGCAACGACGGTGTGTAGACCAGCAGGAACATCGCGAGCGCCGAGAGTGCCAGCGACCACCCGATCTCGGCAGGCGCGCCGCCGGGCTGCAACGCGCCCAGCACCGGTTGCACCGCGAGCAGCAGCAGCGCGGCGGCGAACACGCGCATGACGAATTCCGCCCAGTAGGTGCGCCACAACCGCGCCCACACGATGATCGTCGTCGCGGCCAGCACCAGGCAGGTCCCCAACGCATGGAACTGCCAGACATGCACCAGGAACAGCACCGTCAGCAGGCCCACCACGGCGCCACGCACCTTGCGTTCTTCGCTGCGCCAGGTGGCGATCGCCACGAGGACGCCGACCACCGGCACGCTGTCGTCGACGAAATGGCCACTGCCCATGTTCATCAACGTGAACCCGGCCGCCATCACCCAGGCCAACGCAGCCGCAAAGCGCTGTGCCCATTGCATGGGCCGCCATAGGTCCTGGTGTATTGCCAATGCCTTCCCCTGCGGGGCCGACGCCCCGGGGACTGTGATACCCAAATCGCCGCCGGGCCGCAAGCGCGGCTGGCGGAATGGGTGAACCGGGCAGGCAGAACCGGCGCGCCGGAAGGCGCGCCGGCGTGGGGATCAGCTCTTGGCGAACGCCAGCATGTCGGCGTTGAGCTTGTCCTTGTGCGTGTCGGTGATGCCGTGCGGCGCGCCCGCGTAGACCACCAGCTGGCTGTTCTTCACCAGCGTGGCGGAAGCACGCGCAGCGGCATCGATCGGCACGATCTGGTCGTCATCGCCGTGGATGATGATGGTCGGCACGTCGAACTTCTTCAGGTCCTCGGTGAAGTCGGTTTCCGAGAACGCCTTGATGCTGTCGTACGTGTTCTTGTGCCCGCCCATCATGCCCTGCAGCCACCATGCATCGATCACGCCCTGCGAGGGCTTCGCGCCGGGGCGGTTGTAGCCGAAGAACGGACCGGTGGGGATGTCCTTGAACAGCTGCGAACGATTGGCCAGCAGACCGGCGCGGATGCCGTCGAACACCTCGATCGGCAGGCCGCCGGGATTGGCTTCGGTCTTGAGCATCAGCGGCGGCACCGCGGACACCAGGCCGGCCTTCTTCACGCGTTTGGTGCCATGGCGGCCGATGTAGCGCGCCACTTCGCCACCGCCGGTGGAGAAGCCGAACATCGTGATGTCCTTCAGGTCCAGGTGTTCGATCAGCTGCGCCAGGTCGTCGGCGTAGTGATCCATGTCGTTGCCGTCCCACGGCTGGCTGGAGCGCCCGTGGCCGCGGCGGTCGTGCGCGATCACGCGGAAGCCGTTCGCGGCCAGGTGGTAGGCCTGCGATTCCCAACTGTCCGCATTCAACGGCCAGCCGTGGCTCAGCGTCACGACCGGGCCGTCCTTCGGGCCCCAGTCCTTGAAGTAGATCTGCACGTCGTCTTTGGTGGTGAACAGGCCCATGGCGGTTCTCTCGAGGGTCGGGGAAGGGGGAGGCAGCGGCGATGCGGTGGACGTCGGCGCGTCGTTGCGGCTGCAGGCTGCCAGCGGCAGGAGGGCCGCGCCGGCGATGACGGTGCCGGCCAGCATCAGCTGCCGCCGTTGCAGGTCGATGTCGTGGGGAGTGTCCGGCATGGAAAGTAATCCGGGGTGAGGGTGGCGATATCCCCACCTTCCCATCCCCCTTCATGCGCCGATTGCACCGGCGTGCGCAGATGCCGCTCGGTCATCGCAACGGGGCGGGACTGCGGCGTCGCGCGCCGACAGGCCCTATAGTCCGCGGACCCTTCAACGGAGCGTCCGCGATGCCGATCGAACTGAAGATGCTGGCCTGGTCCGTCGCCCTGGGCCTGGTGCACGTACTGGTGGGCGCGACGCTGACCACGCACCAACGCGGCTTGAAGTGGAATGTCGGTGCGCGCGATGCGGTGCTGCCGCCGCTGACCGGCGCGGCGGCGCGGGTGGACCGCGCGCTGCGCAACTTCCTGGAAACCTTTCCGTTCTTCGCCGCCGCCGTGCTGGCGGTGGTGGTGCTGGAGCGCGGCGATGCCGCCACCGCGCTGGGCGCGCAGTGCTACTTCTGGGCGCGCCTGGTGTACGTGCCGTTGTATGCGGCCGGCGTGCCCTATCTGCGCACCGTGGTGTGGGCGGTCTCGCTGTGGGGCCTGCTGCAGGTCCTGTGGGCGCTGTTCTGATCGCGCGATCGCACGGATTCATCGCAGGGCAGGGCTGGAACGCGCGATTGACACTAGACTAGGGGCGACCCCTCACCAGGCCCGTGCGCACGCGCACGGGCAGTGTACGAACGCCCGGATGCTGTCCCGTCTTTCCCCCCTGACGACCCTGCTGCTGTTGGCCCTCCTGGCGCTGGCCGGCTGCCGCATGGACACGCCGGACGTGGCGCCCGACGCGCTGGCCCAGGCCCCGGCCGAGCCGCCGAAGGACACCCCGGCGCAGCAGGCCGAGCGCGGCGACGGGGCGGTCTCCACCGATACGCTGGCCGGCGGCGCACGCAAGGCGGACGACGCGCTACCCACTGAATGGCCGACGGCCCAGGTCGCCTCGGGCACCGCGCATGTCAGCTGCCAGGCCGACTACACCACCGAGGACGGCGATGGCGTGCCGCTGCAATCGCTGGCGTTCTTCAGCGTGGTCGATGCGCTGTCGCCCTGCCAGAAGGGCGGTGTGTTGCGCCTGCGCTACCAGGGCAAGATCGCGGCCGACTTCACCGACCTGGTCAAGCGCGTGGCCGACATCGCCGACCGCATGGGCATCCACAAGCGCATCCTGGACCTGGACTCGGCCGGCGGGCAGGTGGAGGACGCCATCCGCGCGGGCGACGCCATCGGCGCCAGCGGGTGGACGATCTGGGTACGCGAAGGTTCGGTCTGCCACAGTGCCTGCGTGTTCGTGCTGGGTGCGGGCGACAACCGGATGATCTCCGGCAAGGTGGGGGTGCACCGGATCATCCGCATGAGTTCCACCGCCACCACGCGCAGCGAGCTCAACGAGGAACTGCGCGGCGTCTACGACCGGGTGAAGGACTACCTGTCGCGCAATGGCGTAGCGGTGGCCGTGGCCGACCTGATGATGACCGTGCCCAACCGTCGGCTGCGCCTGCTCAGCAAGGACGAACTGCAGGAGTACGGGCTGGACGGCACCAACGCCGCCCAGGACGACCTGGACCGCCTGCAGCTGATGCGCCGCTGCGGCGCCGATTTCGTCAACCGGCGCGATGCCTTCATGCGCAGCTTCGATGCCGAGTGCAAGACCGCCGGCGCCGGCCTGGATGAGATGCAGGCCTGCGGCCTGGAGCTGCGCGGGCGTTTCCAGTTCCCCGATGCGAAGTGCCCGGCCGACAGCCCGCTGTCCGAGTTCGACCGCCTCGCGGACGTGGAAACCGCCCCCGAGGACGCGGCCAGCGCACCCGGCCCCGAAGCAGGCACCGCGCACTGAGCCGCGCGCACTCGTTTACCAGGCAGGGCGGTGCTAGTTCTTGGGGTGTCCGCGGAGGACGAGGACGACCCGCACGGCGGCCCTGATGACCACCAGGAACAGGGCGAAGCTGGTGATGATGAAGAACGGCCCCGGGCTGGGATCCGCGTCCAGCGTGGTCACCAGCGTGTAGAGGCTGAGAACCAGCAGGGCGACCATGGCCACCAGCCAGACGAGCTGCTTGACGTAGGGGCGTGTGGTGGAGGACGGGATCATGGCGTTGTCGAATCCCCGCCTGCGCCTGTCAGCCCACCACCCGGATTTCGGCATCGCCGACGCGCACGACCTGGCCGGCGCGGATCTTCGCGGTCTTGCGCAGTTCCACCGTGCCATCCACCGTCACCTCGCCGCTGGCGACGATGGCCTTGCCCTGGCCGCCGCTGTCGGCGAGGCCGACCAGTTTCAGCAACTGGTTGAGTTCCACGTGGTCGCGGTCGAGGTCGAAATCGATGGTGTGCATGCGCGCAGTGTAAGCGACCGCCCGCGCGCTCACTCGACTTCGAAGCGGGCCACGTCGTCGATCTGCGCCTGCGCGCGGCGCAGGCTGGTGCCTGTCACGCTCTCGTCCATGAACCTGGCCAGGCGAGGACGCGCGGGGCTGCGCGACCAGCGATGGAGCCACAGCGTGCCCAGCAGGCCCGCCACGCCCACGCCCATTCCGATCCAGACCATGCCGGGCGCCCGCGCATACAGGTCGGTGCCGCCCAATCCCGCCACGACCATCAGCAGCGGCACCCACAGGAACCACCACGGCAGCCCGGCCAGCATGCCGTTGATGAGGTAGGTACGCCGCAGGGTGGCCAGCCGCTTCTGGATGTCGACGATGGGCAGGGCGTAATCGATCTGGCCGATGCAGCGCAGTGTCTGGCCCGCCATCGCGACCGTGGCGATGCCGTAGAGCTGCACGACGATGCCGGCCACCACCGTCGTCCACGCCAGGCCGTCGGCCGATTGCCCGCCGCGGATCCACAGCAGCGCGGCCAGCAGGATGAAGGGCACGCCGAACAGCGTCTGCACCACCTGGCCCCAGAATAGCGGGCGCAGGCTGGTGAGCGCCTTCTGCTTGCGCTGTTCCAGCAGCACGTGGGTCTGCAGCGCGTCGTGCCGTTCCAGGCGGCGCGACAGCGTCTGCCACGCGAGTTTCAGATCATCGGGTTCCATCGTGGCGATTCCGTCGGAAGAGGTCATGAGGGTCAGAGTTCCTGGCGCAGCCGCTGTTTGAGCCGGCCGATCTTGGTGGCGACGTTGGTTTCGCTCAGGCCGAGCACGTCGGCCATCTCGCGATGGCTGCGATCCTCCAGGTAGAGCAGCAGCAGGGCACGGTCGAGCGGCGGCTGCGCCTGGATGAAGCGGTAGAGCAGGTCGACCTGCTGGCGACCTTCATGGTCGTGCGCACGCGGATCGGCGAGGTCGTGGTGGTCCTCGTTCCACGCCTCGGGTTGCACGCCGCGTGTGCGACCACGGACGTAGGAAATCGCCACGTTCAGCGCGATCCGGTACATCCACGTCGCGACCGGGCGCTGCGGGTCGTAGCCGGGCCAGGCGCGCCACAGCTGGGTGGCGATCTCCTGCATCAGGTCGTCGCGGTCGTCCGGGTGCCAGGCGTAGGTGCCGGCCACCTTGGCGACGATGCCGCGATGGGCCTGCAGCACCGCCTGGAAGCCGGCGCGGGCGTCGGTGTCCGTGGTCATGGCAGGGGTGGATGGCATCCGGGCATCGGCTCGATTGTGCGGGTCTGGAGGGTGATTCGCTGCTGTGCGGGAAACATCACAGGCCGTCGCCTGCGATGTTCCTGCCTTCCGTGCCGGCTCAGCCGATATGTGAAAATGCGGCATCGGGTCCGTCACGGGCTCCAGACAGACCTCGACGGCCTTCCTGCATGACGACCCACCTCGACCACGTGCGCGTGCGCTACGACCACGTTCCCTATGCGTCGTACGCCTATCCGCAGTGCGCTCCGGAACACCTCGCCGCCGTGGCCACGCTGTTCGGCCACGCCGCGCCGGACCCGCGCACCGCGCGCGTGCTGGAACTGGGCGGCGCGTCGGGCGGCAACATCATTCCGTTCGCGGTCCGCAATCCCGATGGCGATGCGGTCTGCGTGGACCTGTCCGAGGTCCAGGTGGACGCCGGCCGCGCGCAGGTGGTCCGGATGGGCTTGCCGAACATGCGGATGATGGCCGGCGACCTGGCGACCCTGGATGTCGCGTCGCTGGGCCGTTTCGACTACATCGTCTGCCATGGCCTCTACAGCTGGGTGCCGGCCGCGATCCAGGACGCGATGTTGCGCCTGTGCAGCGCGTGCCTGTCCGAGGACGGCGTGGTGTTCGTCAGCTACAACACCTATCCGGGCTGGAAGGCCAAGGAGATGCTGCGCGACGCGATGCTGCTGCACAGCGAGGGCCGCGACAGCACGCAGGAGCAGGTGGCGTATGCGCGCGCGATGGTGGGTTTCCTGCAGCAGGTGGCGCCGCGCGACGGGCTGATGGCGCACGTGCTGCAGGAGAACCTCAAGTACCTGCGCGATCCGAACGATCACTACATCGCGCACGAATACCTCGAGCCCGACAACCTGCCGTGCTACTTCCGGCAGTTCCTCGAGCGCGCGCGCGGCCACGGGCTGGACTACCTGGCCGAAGCGCAGCCGTCGATGATGGTGCCGGCCAACTACGGCCCGCAGATCGCCGAACCGCTGCAGCGCGCCTTCGGCCACGACCAGGTGCGGATGGAGCAGTACCTGGATTTCGCCATCAACCGCGCGTTCCGGCAGACGCTGCTGGTCCACGCGGCGCGCGGCACGCGCGACTTCGCCCTGGACCGTGCGCGATTGAAGGCGCTGCATTTCGCTGCCCGCATGCCGTGCCGCGACGGTGCGACGCGACAGGACGGATCGGTCCAGCATTTCGGCCTGCAGGACAGCACCAGCATCGGCACGGGGCTGAGCGCGGCGAAGTGCGCGTTCGATCTGCTCACCGCCCGTTGGCCGGCGACGGTCTCGCGCGACGAACTCGTCGCCCATGCGTTCGACGCCCAGCGCGGCCCCGACCGGCTGCCGCGGGAGCGGGTCGAGGCCGCGACCGACGAACTGCTGCAGGTGCTGGTGGTCAAGGGCGTGGCCCGGATCCGCCGCGAGGCCATTCCCGGGCACGCATCGCTGGAGCGGCCGCACGTGGATGCGGGCGTGCGGGCGATGGTCGCTGCGCAGGCGCCAGGCAGTCCCCATGCCGCGGATCTCTGGCACGAGGGCCTGGAGCTGTCGCCGGTGGCGCGTGCGCTGTTGCCGCTGATGGACGGCTCCCGCGACCGTGCCGCGCTGGTGGCTGCCTGGGCGGGCGATCCTGGCCGCACAGGTGGGCAGGCCGCCGGCAGCGCCGAACAGGACGTCGATACCCTGCTGCGCTGGCTCGCCGGCGTGGCGGTGGCCGCGGTGCCGGGCGGCTGATTTCACGCCCGGTTACGCTGCAGCGCGACACGAAGGCCCCCCAGGGCGCACAATACGCGGCTCGGCGTGCGGCTCCGCGACGCCCCGGAGTCCCCGCATGTCTACCGAATCCCCTTCGCCCGCCCCCCTGTTGTTCGCCGATCTCGGCCTGTCCGCGCCGGTCATGGCGGCCGTCACCGAGGTGGGCTACGAAACCCCGTCGCCGATCCAGGCCGCCACCATCCCCGCCATGCTGGGTGGGCGCGACGTGCTGGGCACGGCGCAGACCGGCACCGGCAAGACCGCGGCGTTCGCGCTGCCGGTACTGGCGAACATCAACCTGAATGCCGATCGCCCGCAGGCGCTGGTGCTGGCGCCCACGCGCGAACTGGCCATCCAGGTGGCCGAGGCGTTCCAGAAGTACGCGGCGAAGATCCCGGGCTTCCACGTGCTGCCGATCTACGGTGGCCAGAGCTATTACCCGCAGCTGCAGGCGCTGAAGCGCGGCGTGCATGTCGTCGTCGGCACGCCCGGCCGCGTGATCGACCACCTCGAGCGCGGCTCGCTGGATCTCTCCGGCCTGACCACGCTGGTGCTGGACGAAGCCGATGAAATGCTGCGCATGGGCTTCATCGACGATGTCGAGACCGTGCTGAAGAAGACGCCGGAAACGCGCCAGGTGGCGCTGTTCTCCGCGACCATGCCGCCGGCCATCCGCCGCATCGCCCAGACCTATCTGAAAGAACCGGTCGAGGTGAACATCGCGGCCAAGACCACGACCTCGGCCAATATCCGCCAGCGCTACTGGTGGGTGAGCGGCATGCACAAGCTGGATGCGCTGACCCGCATCCTGGAAGTGGAGCCGTTCGACGGCATGATCGTCTTCGCCCGCACCAAGGCGGCGACCGAGGAACTGGCCGACAAGCTGCAGGCGCGTGGCCTCGCCGCCGCCGCGATCAACGGCGACATGCAGCAGGCGGCGCGCGAGAAGACCATCCAGCAGCTCAAGGACGGCAAGCTGGACATCCTCGTCGCCACCGACGTGGCCGCACGCGGCCTGGACGTGGAGCGCATCAGCCACGTGCTGAACTACGACATCCCGTACGACACCGAGAGCTACGTGCACCGCATCGGCCGTACCGGCCGTGCGGGCCGCAGCGGCGACGCGATCCTGTTCGTCACCCCGCGCGAGAAGGGCATGCTGCGTTCGATCGAGCGCGCCACGCGCCAGCCGATCGAGGAAATGCAGCTTCCCAGCGTGGAAGCGGTGAACGACCGCCGCGTGGAGAAGTTCCTGGCCCGCATCACCGACACGTTGGCGTCGGGCAAGGCCGGCGAGTTCCGCGCGCTGATCGAGCGCTACGAGCGCGAACAGAACGTGCCGGCCGTGGATATCGCCGCGGCGCTGGCGCAGCTGGTGCAGGGCGATACGCCGCTGTTGCTGTCGCAGGAGCGCGCGCCGCGCGAACAGCGCCCGGTGCGCAGCGAGACCTACGGCAACGCCCCGCGCCGCGAGCGCGATGACCGTCCGCGCCGCCATGACGACGGCCAAGGCGAGCGCCCGGCGCGCAGCTTCGACAAGCCGGAGCGTTCGAAGATCGAGCGTCCGGACGTCGACCGTCCGCGCGCCGACAAGCCGCCGCGGAGCGCGCCGGACGTGGGCATGGAGACCTACCGGATCGAAGTGGGCCATGCCCATGGCGTGAAGCCGGCCAACATCGTCGGCGCCATCGCCAACGAAGCCGGGCTGGAAAGCCGCTACATCGGCCGGATCGACATCCAGCACGACCACACCACGCTCGACCTGCCCGAAGGCATGCCGCGCGAGGTGCTGATGCACCTGAAGAAGGTCTGGGTGTCGGGCCAGCAGCTCCGCATCCACAAGCCCGGCGAAGGGGGGGGTGCCGGTGCGGGTACCGCGCCGCCGCGCAAGTTCGGCGGCGCCGGCGCGGGTGCGGGTGCAGGCAAGGGCAAGCCGCGCGGCGACAAGCCGTTCGGCGCGGGCAAGCCCGCCGGCAAGCCGCACCGCAAGGGACCGCCGCGGCAAGCGTGACGGCCGGCCGGCGCGGGGGCGTCGGCAGGTGGCATGGAAGTTGCATTTCGTAGACGCAAGCCAGCGCACCGGATGTCGGGAAGCGGCGACGTACCGGAGTGTTCGTGAGGGGATCGGGGAGGCAGCGAGGCGTGATCGCAGGGTGGCTGATGCTGCTCTGTGCACTGCCGTGCCTGGCCCTGGCCACGCCGCAGGTCGGCCGTGACTACCTGGTCACCGGCGCGCCCACGTCGGAACAGGCCCCGCAGCGTCACTGCACGCCCGCCATGCAGGCCGAACTGAGCGAGCGCGTGGAAATCCCCGCGCCGCCCGAGGGCTGGTCCGGCGCGCCGCAGGCGGTCAACGTCTTCAACATCTTCGCCGGTGAAGTCCGGGTGCACCACGGCGACCGCGAGATCTGCGGCCGCATGCACGATGCGCGCACCCGCGATTCCCGATTCCGCGCCGGCGTCGGCATGGTGGTGGTGCCGCCCGCGGGCAACCACGAGCCGATCCAGGTCGCCTGGGCCGCGCCGCTGAAGCCGGGCTGGATCCCCACCGTGCGGATCGGGGCGCCGAGCCCGGTGCAGCAGTTCGACACCGCGCGCCTGCTGGTGCGCACCTCGTGCCTGGCGATCGCCATCGCGCTGGCCTTCATGGCGTTGATGGGCTTCCTGAGCACGCGCGACCGGGTATTCCTCGGCTACACGCTGCTGTGCACGCTGACCGTGCTGGGGCAGGCCGTGCTCAGCGGCCTGAGCGGGTATCCCGAGCCGTGGCTCCCGATCGGCGACCAGGAGTCGCGCTGGCTGATCGTGTTCTCGTGCCTGGCCCTCCCAGTGCTGCTCTACGTGATGTGGCTGCTGGTCGGTGCCGCGCGCACCTGGCCCGCGACCGGGCGCTGGCTGCCATGGCTGACCGCCGCCATCTGCGCGACCGCGCTGGCTGCGCTGTGGCTGCCGCTGGCCGCGCTGTCGCGATTGGCGGTCGGCATGGACGCCGGGTTCGCGCTGGGCTGCACGGCGATCCTGATGCTGGGCCTGGCCAGCCTGCGCCACCGCCGTGCCGATGCGCTGGCCGCGATCGCCGCGGTGCTGCCGTTCCTGGCGATGACGGTCATGGACCTCGCCGACAGTCGGCTCCTGATCGAGTACCGGGTGGAAGCGGTCCAGCTGTCGATCACCTGGTTCCTGACGGTCAGCGCCTATGTGCTGAACCTGCGGCTGGGCCATCTGCGCCGCCAGCGCGACGAGATGCGCGCGCTGGCCGACACCGACGGACTCACCGGCCTGCCGAACCGGCGCGCCGGCCTCAAGCGGTTGGAACAGCACATGGCCGATGCCCGCGGCGGCGCGGATGCGCTGTCGGTGGGCTTCCTGGACATCGACCTGTTCAAGCGCATCAACGATGTGCACGGGCACGCGGTCGGCGATCGGGTGCTGGTGGCCGTCGCCGGCACGCTGACCGCCGAGGTCAGGGATCCGGTGGACGTGATCCGGATGGGGGGCGAGGAATTCCTGGTGTTGCTGCCGGGCGTCGGGGGCGACGCGGCCCGCGAACGCCTGGAGCGGATGCGCGTGCAGGTGAGCGCAGCGGGCGAAGGGCTCGCGATCCCCGGCCTGGCGGTCACCGCGAGCATCGGCCTTGCCAGCTTCGCCGCCACCGACACCGACGCCGCATCGTTGCTGCGTCGCGCGGACGCCGCGATGTACCGGGCCAAGCGCGCCGGGCGCGACCAGGTGGTCGAAGCCGAGGCCGCGCTGGACGGCAACAACTGACGCAGCACGACCACTGGTCGGCTCCTTGCGTCGACAAGGTCCCGGCACCCTCAAGCGGGCGCCGGCGGGGCCGATGAACGAACGCGGGGGTCTGCGTGTCCGGCCCCCGTACAGGGCCAGCACCGACGGGAGCGGTACGTGGACAACAGGGAAGCATCACCCGCCGGCATGCCCGCCGGTCGCGACAACGACAGGGGTCTGCAGCGCCTGCCCGCCCGGGTGATGGCGCTGATCCTGTTGTCCGCGCTGGGGGCGTTGCTGACCGCCGCGATCCTGGAAACGCAGGCCGGCGCGACGGCGTACATCATCGGCGAGAGCCACTGGTCCAAGGCGCAGCAGCGCGCCGTGCACAGCCTCTATCGCTATGCCAGCCACGGCCGGCCCGATGACCTGGCGGATGCACGTGCGGCGCTGCAGGTGCCGCTGGGCGACCGCGCGGCGCGGCTGGCGCTGGAGCAGGACCCGGCGGACATGGCCGCGGCGCGGGCCGGCTTCCTGCAGGGCGGCAACGCCCCCGGCAACCTCGACCGTCTGATCCGGATGTACCGCGTGCTCAGCGGCGCGCCGTACTTCCGCGATTCGGTCCGCCTGTGGCGCGAGGCCGAGGGGGAGATCCTGCAGCTGGTGCGCCTGGCCGACGAACTGGAGGCGCGGCAGGCGTCCCGCCGTCTGGACGCGGCCGAGGTGCTGGCGTACCAGCGCGAACTGACGGCGCTCGATGCGCGCCTGCGCCCGCGCGAGATCGCTTTCTCGCGTTCGCTGGCGGAAGGTGCCGACTTCATGCGGCATGGCTTGCTGGCGTTGAGCGCATTGGTCTTCCTGGTGTTGTGCGCCTACGCCCTGCACCTGGTGCGCAGCACGCTGCGGCGCGTGCGCGAAACCGAAAGCGAATTCCGCATGGCGTTCCACCAATCCGCGGTGGGCATGCTCAAGCTGGACCACGAAGGTCGTTTCACCCAGGCCAACGAGGCGCTCGCGCAGATCCTGGGCTTGCCGTTGCCCGACCTGCGCACGCTGCGGCTGGAGGATGTGCTGCACACCGACGACCTGAAGCGGGACGCGGCGGGCGCCATCGACTGGGCGCGCATGCTCGAACCGGGCGAGCGCCGGCTGGTGCGCCGGGACGGCGACGTGCGCTGGGTCCGATGGACCGCATCGCGGGTGGCGGCGCATGCGCACCGCGATGGCCGCATGTTCGTGCTGGTGGAAGACGTTTCCGATGCGCACGAACTCGCCTGCGAGATCGCGCACCAGGCCAGTCACGACGAACTCACCGGCTTGATCAACCGCCGCGAGATCGCCCGGCGCCTCGGCTGCGCGTTGGGGCAGGCGCGCGGGTGCGCGGGCAGGCACACGCTGTGCTACATCGACCTGGACCAGTTCAAGCTGGTCAACGACACCTGCGGCCACGAGGCCGGCGACCGCTTCCTCTGCCATTTCGCCAGCCGGGTGGCCGCGCAGCTGCGCCGCGACGACTGGCTGGGCCGGCTGGGCGGCGACGAATTTGCGATCCTGCTGCACGACACCACGCTGGAAGAAGCCGAAGCGGCGATGGCGCGCATCCACGCCGCACTGGCGGAGGCCTCGTTCCAGTGGAACGGGCGCGGGTTCGGCCTCAACTGCAGCATCGGCGTGGCCGAGATCAACGATGCGGCGGTGGACGTGGACTGGCTGCTGCGCGCGGCCGACGCGGCGTGCTACATGGCGAAGGAAGAGGGCCGCAACCGCATCCGCTGCTACCGCGATTCGGACCCCAGCCTGTCGCGTCGCCGGCACGAGCTGGAATGGGTCGCGCACACGCAACTGGCCATCGCCGAAGATCGCCTGCTGTTGTACGCGCAGCAGATCGTCGCGCTCGATGGCAGCGATCGTCTGCAGTACGAAGTGCTGGTGCGGCTGCGCGACCGCGAAGGGCACGTGCACGCGCCCGGCGTGTTCCTGCCGGCGATGGAGCGCTACGGGCAGGGCATGGCGGTGGACCGCGCCGTCATCGATGCGCTGTGCCGCCATTTCGCGCGCCACCCCAGGGAGCTGGCGCGCGTGGACCTGTGCCACGTGAACGTCTCCGCGCAGTCGATCGCCGATCCGGCCTTCCTCGATCACGTGAACCTGCTGCTCGACCAGCACCCCGGTGTGGCGCAGCGGCTGTGCTTCGAGATCACCGAAACCGCCGTGATCGCCAACCTGGACGACGCCTGCCGCTTCATCGACGGCATGCGCGCGCGCGGCTGCTGCATCGCGCTGGACGATTTCGGCAGCGGGCTGTCGTCGTTCGGCTACCTCAAGCGGCTGGCGGTGGACATCCTCAAGATCGACGGTGCCTTCATCCGCGACCTGGCCAAGGGCGAATCCGACCTGGCCCTGGTGCGCTCGATGAGCCAGATGGGGCAGGCGCTGGGCAAGGTGACCATCGCCGAATGGGTCGAGTCGGAGGCGGTGATGACCCAGCTGCGCGAAGTGGGCATCGGCTTCGTGCAGGGCTACGCCGTGCACGTGCCGTGCCCGCTGGCGGACCTCGCCACGGTCGATGAGGCGGTGCCGGAGCCCGCCTGAGCGCGCAGCGGGCGACGCGGGCCGGCCGATCCCGGATAATGGCGGCATGACCGTCCGCCTCAACAAGTACATCGCCGACACCGGCTTCTGTTCCCGCCGCGAGGCCGACCGCCTGCTCGCCGAGCGGCGCGTCACCGTCAACGGCATCGCCGCCGGCACCGGCGCGGTGGTGGGCGAGGGCGACGAGGTCCTCGTCGACGGCCAGCCGCTCAAGCTGCGCGCGGCGAAGGCCGGCAAGCGCCGGCATGTCTACATCGTGCTGAACAAGCCGGTCGGCATCACCTGCACCACGGAATCCTCGGTGAAGGACAACATCGTGGACTTCATCGGCCACGAGCAGCGCATCTTCCCGATCGGCCGGCTCGACAAGGATTCGGAAGGGCTGATCCTGCTGACCAGCAACGGCGACATCGTCAACCAGATCCTGCGCGCGGAGAATCGCCACGAGAAGGAATACCTGGTGGCGGTGAACAAGCCGGTGACCGACGAATTCCTGCGTGGCATGGCGCGCGGCGTGCGCGTGCACCGCGAGATGACGCTGCCGTGCCGGACCAGCCGGATCGCCAAGTTCGGTTTCCGCATCACCCTGACCCAGGGCCTGAACCGGCAGATCCGCCTGATGGCAGCCGCGTTCGATTACCGCGTCACCCAACTGCGGCGCGTGCGCATCGACAACGTCAAGCTGGGCGACCTGAAGCCGGGCCGCTGGCGCAACCTCACCGACCAGGAGCTGCGCGGCCTGCTGCCGCAGCAGGATGTCTGGTAACGGTAGCGTGATCGCGGTCGCGTTGGTGCGGCTTACCTTCCCCGGGAACGCAGGCATACTGCGCGCGTCTCCAACACCCCGATTGCCGGCATGAGCAAGCCGCCCAAGCCCGACAACGAAGAACAGCGCCTCGCCGCCCTGCGCAGCTTCGACATCCTCGACAGCGAGCCCGAACGGGCCTTCGACGACCTGGTCCGCATCGCCGCCGGCATCTGCGGCGTGCCGATGGCGGCGGTGACGCTGATCGACCGCGACCGCCAGTGGTTCAAGGCGCAGGTGGGCATGGCCAGTCCGGACCCGTCGCTGGACACCTCGTTCTGCGCGCATACCGTGCTGGATCCCGGTGCCGCGACCGTGGTGTCCGACGCCACCCGCGACCATCGCTTCGCCGACAACCCGCTGGTGACCGCGGCGAACGGCATCCGCTTCTACGCCGGTGCGCCGCTGGTGACGCAGGAAGGCCTGGCGCTGGGCGCGCTGTGCGTGGTGGACGACCAACCGCACGAGCTCGCCCCCTTCCAGTTGCAGGCGCTGGATGCGCTGTCGCGGCAGATCGTCCAGTTGCTGGAACTGCGCCGCGTGAGCAAGCAACTGAGGCACCAGTTGCACGAGCGCGCCTGGTACGAGCAGCAGATGCAGCTGTACCAGGATCAGCTGGAACAGCAGAACGCCGATCTGTCCGAGCAGACGAAGACCGATCCGTTGACCGGATTGCCCAATCGCCGTGCATTCACGGCCGCGCTGGACGGCGCCATGCAGAAGGCCGCGCAGAGCGGCGACCCGCTCGCGGTCGCCGTGCTGGACGTGGACCACTTCAAGACGGTCAACGACATCCACGGGCACGACGAGGGCGACCGCGTGCTGGTGGCCCTGGCCGACATGCTGAAGGCGCAGGCGGCCGGTCGCGGCCTGGCCGCGCGCCACGGCGGCGAGGAGTTCGTCATCCTGATGCCCGGCGCCACGCTGGAAGAAGCCCGCCTGCAGTGCGAATTCATGCGCCAGAGCGTGGGCCTGCTGCCGATGGGCCTGCCGATCTCCGTCAGCATCGGCCTGGCGGCACGCCTGCGCGAGGACACGGCGGAGACCATGTTCCGCCGCGCCGACCAGGCGCTGTACGAGGCCAAGCGCAACGGCCGCGACCGCGTGGTGGTGGCCGCCGCCTGAGTTGATCGGGATCAATGCGGGCTGCGGCGGACTGACGCATCGTGTCTCCGTCGGCGGCGCACCGTGCAGCCGCCCCGGACGGAGCACGACGATGAAGATCCTGTTGGCCGTGGACGGAAGCGAGATCGGCCTGGCGGCCGTTCGCCACCTGGTGGAGCTCAGCAAGTCCCTGGCGGACCTGCCCACCGTGACCCTGTTGTATGTCGATCCGCCGCTGCTGCGGTCGGTCGCGCTCGAGCTGGGCAGCGACGGCGTGGAGCGCTACCACGCGGAGAACGGCGCGTACGCGCTGAAGAAGGCACGCACCGCGCTCAAGCGCGCGCAGATCCCGTTCGTCGAGAAGGTGCTGGTGGGCGAGCCCGCCGAGAGCATCGTCAAGCTGGCCAAGTCGGGCAAGGCCGACCTGGTGGTGATGGGCACGCATGGCCGCGGCGCCTTGAAGCAGCTGTTGGTCGGTTCGGTGGCGCTGAAGGTGATCGCGACCAGTCCGGTGCCGGTGGTCGTCGCCCGCTGACGCGCGTCAGTCGTCGCGACTGCGCCACAGCGCGGGCCATTCACCTGGCCGGCCTTGGCACGCACGCAGCAGGTAGTAGTCGCGCAGCCGGAAGTCCTGGCCGTCGAATACCCAGGTAGCGCTTTCCCCGCAGTCCGCCAGGCCGCGCCCCTTGGCGTAGTGGGATAGCTGCCCCTTTTCGTAGGCCGCTGCGGTGAAGGTGTCGACGACGCGATCCTCGCCGTCGATGCGGAACGGCAGCGTCAGGCGCACGCGTTGCGGGGCGCCCGATCCATCGCGCGGGAGGCGGAACGCCAGGCTGGAGGACTGATACGCGCCGCGCCAGCACTCGATGAGGACCAGGGCCTCGCCGTCGCTCAGCGAATCGGCCGTGTCGTACGTGCCATCGGTCTCGCACTCCTCGCGTCGCAATTCGTCGGCGGCGCGTTCGCGCACCGTGTGCACCAGTTGCTGCCGCTGCAACTCCGTCAGTGACGATGTGCGGGTGGTAGCGTGCGGAACTTCCGGCGCGGGCTGCTGCGGCGGCACGCGCATGGCCGGCAATGGACCGCGATGGAGCAGGGCGGTGGTGGTGCCCAGTCGGCCCTGGGTTTCGTCGATCAACAGCAGAGCCGCGGCCAGTCCGGCCAGCGAGGCATCGGGTGCCGCTTCGTCGTCGCCGGCGGTGAGGCGTTCGCCGTTGCGGATGGCGTCGAGGAAGGCACGCGCCTGCGCGGCGTTGCGGCCGATGCGTTGCAGGCTGCCGTCATCGTTGCCGCGTGCGGCCTACTGTAGCAGCGCCGCCGCCGCGAAGGTCCGCCCGTCCAGGCGCAGCGTGGCAGGATCGACCGGGGTTTCCGATTCCAGCAGCAGTGCCGGGCCGCCGTCAGGGCCTGCTTCGTTGACCAGGCGCAGGATCAGCTGCGCATCCATGCCGGCGCTGGCCGCTTGGCAGCGGAGGGTGTTGTCGCAGGCCACGACCCAGTCCTTGATCTCCCGGTAGAGGGGCGCGCGCGATTGGGCGATGGAGGTCGGTGTGACGGATGAGGCGAGCGTGGCCAGTGCGAGGGCGGCCAGCACGGAAAGGCGTGGACAAGGCATGGCGGCGCGTCTCCGTCCGGTTCAGTCGACGACGTTCTTCGCCTCGGAGGTGCCGAGCACTTCCGGGTGTTCGATGCGCTTGCTGCGCTGGGTCAGGGGGTGCAGGAACACCGCGGCCAGGATGATGCCCACGCCGAGGTAGAACAGCGGCGTCAGTTCGCGCTGTTCGCCCAGCAGCACGATGGCCAGGACGATGGCGTAGACCGGTTCCAGGTTGGTCACCAGCTGCACGCCGTAGGCGCTGAGGTGTTTCAGCGCGACCAGCGACAGCGCGAACGGCAGCAGTGTGCAGGCCAGCGACAGGATCACGAGCAGGGCGCCGTCCTTCAGGCCGGGCAGCACGAACAGGTCGCCTGCGAACGCCGGGAACAGCGTCGGCATCAGCGGGGCGAGCGCGGTCAGCAGCAGCGTGCCGGCGCCCAGTTCCAGGCCGGTGATGGTCAGTGGTTCACCATGGTCGATCAGGCGCTTGTTGAGCGGGCCGAACACGGCCACCAGCAGCGCCGACAGCGCGCCCACCAGCACGCCCAGGCGCATGCCGTCGGGAATGCCGCCCACGACCAGCGCCACGCCCGGCAGCACCGCGAGGCCGAACAGCAGTTCGCGCCACGAGAACGGGCGACGCGTCAGCCAGGGCTCGATCACCGAGGTGAAGGCCGGCGCCAGCGCGATGCAGGTCACCGCGACCGAGGCGTTGGACAGCTTGATCGCGCCGTAGAAGGTCAGCCAGTGCAGGGCGACGATCAGGCCGATGCCGCAATACGCGAGCACCAGCTTCGCCGGCATCGCGCGCAGGCCGCGCCAGACGCGCGGCAACAGCGCCAGCGCCACGACCACGATCAGCATGCGCCACCACACCAGCGGCAGGGCCGACAGGCTGATCATCTTGCCCAGGATGGGGGTGAAGCCCCAAAGCAGGACGCACAGGTGGATCTGCAACTGGGCCTTGGCGGTCGGTGTCATCGGCATGCGCGCATTGTCGCCGAAGCGCCGCGCGGCTGGCGATGGGACCACTCCCGACCGGGCACTCGCCATGGCAAGCTGGCGGGACTGCGGACCGAGGATGACCGATGTCGCCTGCACGCCTTCCCGTCGTACCCCGTACGTTCGCCGCCCTCGTGGGACTGCTGGCCCTCACGGCGCTGGCACTGCAGTACGTGCTGATCCTGCAGCTGACCCGCGACAACGTCGGTGCGGTCCTGGGCACGGTGCGGTTCCTCACCTACTTCACGATCCTCAGCAACATCGCGGTGGCGCTGGTCGCGTCCGCAGCGGCCGCGGTGCATTCCGGCTTCTTCGCGCAGGCCCGCGTGCGCGGTGCGGTCGCGCTCTACATCGGGGTCACCGGCAGCATCTACTTCTTCATCCTGCGCCATCTGTGGCAACCGCAGGGCGCGCAGTGGTGGGCCGACACCGGCCTGCACTACGCGGTGCCGCTGGCGTACTGGGCATGGTGGCTGGCCTGTGTACCGCACGGAACGCTGCGCTGGCGCGACGTGGCGGGTTGGCTGCTGTTCCCGCTGGGCTACGTCGTCTGGGTGTTCCTGCGCGGTGCATGGGTGGGCGAATACCCCTATCCCTTCATCGACGTGGGTCAGCTCGGCTGGGCGCGGGTCGGCATCAACGCGCTCGGTGTGATGGGGGTGTTCGTGGTGCTGGGGCTGGTCGTCGTGGGGTTGGACCGTTTGCTCGGCCGCCATCGCGAACCCGCCGTGGGAGCGACGTGAGTCGCGATTGCGCGTCCACCGGTCAAGTGACGCTGCAGCGGCCGTGGTTCGTCGGATGGCTGACGTTACCCTGGCGAGGTCGGCGTGCGGTCGCGACTGACGTCGCTCCTACAGGAAGCGACAACGCTGGACGCGTCTCGTGCGGCATGCGATGTTCGCGCGCCATGACTGTGCCGACCTTCAGGATTTCCGCATGACGTCCGGCGACGCATCGCATCCGATCCACCGTCCCTTCGACCGGCGCGATGCGAAGACGCTCGGCCTGTCGGCACTGGGCGGTGCGCTGGAGTTCTACGACTTCGTCGTGTTCGTGTTCTTCGCCAAGACGCTGGGCGTCCTGTTCTTCCCGCCCGGCACCGCACCCTGGTTGGCGCAGTTGCAGGTGTACGGCATCTTCGCCGCCGGTTACGTGGCGCGTCCGCTCGGCGGCATCGTGATGGCGCATTTCGGCGACCGTCTGGGTCGCAAGCGCATGTTCACGCTCAGCGTCTTCATGATGTCGGTACCGACCTTGCTGATCGGCCTGCTGCCCACGCATGCGCAGGTCGGTGCGCTGGCGCCGCTGCTGTTGCTGGCGATGCGGATCGTGCAGGGCATCGCGGTCGGTGGCGAAGTGCCGGGCGCGTGGGTGTTCGTCGCCGAGCACGTGCCGCGCAGCCGCGTGGGCATCGCCTGCGCGACACTGACCGCGGGCCTGACCGCCGGCATCCTGATCGGCTCGCTGCTGGCCGCGTGGATCAATACGCACTACAGCACCGCGGAGGTGCAGGCGTGGGTATGGCGCGTGCCGTTCCTGATCGGCGGCGTGTTCGGCTTCGTCGCGGTGTGGCTGCGCCGCTGGCTGGAAGAAACGCCGGTCTTCGTCGAGATGCGCGAACGCCGGCAACTCGCGCGCCAGGTGCCGGTCAAGCAGGTGCTCGCCGCGCATAGGCCGGCCGTGGTGCTGTCGATCCTCGCCTCGTGGCAGCTGACGGCGGCGATCGTCGTCATCGTGCTGCTGACGCCGACCCTGGTGCAGACCAGCTTCGGCATCGCGCCGGCCGTCGCATTCCGCGGCAACAGCCTGGCGACGCTGGCGCTGGTGTTCGGCTGCCTGGCGGCTGGTTGGGCGGTGGACCGGATCGGCGTGGGGCGCGCGCTGCTGTCGGGGTCGCTGGGATTGGGCGTGGCCGCCTACGCGCTGTACGGCGCGCTGCTGTCGGGGCATGAGGCGCAGTTCGTGGCGTGGTACACGCTGGCCGGCTTCTGCTGCGGCGTGGTCGGCGTGACGCCGGCGTTGATGGTTGCGGCGTTTCCACCGGAGGTCCGCTTTTCCGGCCTGTCGTTTTCCTACAACGTGGCCTACGCGGTGTTCGGTGGGCTGACGCCGCCGCTGCTCGCCTGGTTGTCGAAGGCGTGGGGCCCGTTGGCGCCCGCGCACTATGTGGCGTTCACCTGCCTGGTCGGTACGGGTGTGGCCGCCTGGATCATCGCGAAGCGGCCGTTGCGCTACTGAGGTTACTTCGCGAGTTCCCGGATCAGCGCCATCGCCGCTGCCGGGTTGCGTTCCTTCGCGCTGCTGATGAAGTACACGAACACGTCGCGCCTGGGCAGCGCGGGCGCAGGCTCGCCCACGTGCGGCAGCTCGGCGATGTCTTCGCCGCGCGACCAGGTGCGTGCGCGCTCGGCCCATTGCGCCAGTTCCTTCGGCGGGTAACCGGCCTCGATCGGCTGCGAGCGCATCAGGCGTGCGTAGACGAAATCGGCGGTGAGGTCGGCGAAGGACGGATAGTCGGTGGAGTCGGTGAAGACCGTGGCCACCTGGTGGCGGCGCGCGAGTTCGATGAAGTCCGCGTCCACGGCGGCAGGGTCGCGGACTTCCAGCGCGTGCCGCAGCGGGCGGCCGTCCACGTCGCGCGGCAGCAACGCCAGGAAGGCATCGAGCTCTTCCGCCTCGACACGTCGGCCCGCTTCGAACTGCCAGACCAGCGGCCCCAGTTTCGCGCCCAGTTCGGCGATGCCGCCGACGAAATCCTCGACCTGCGCCCGCGTCGACGCCAGTGAGCGTGATTGCATGATCCGTTTGGGCGCCTTGGCCGAGAACACGAAGCCGTCCGGCGTCTGGTCGCGCCAGCTGGCGTAGGTCGCCGGCTTTTGCGCGCCGTAGTAGGTGCCGTTGATTTCGATCGCGGTCAGCTGGCGGCTGGCGTATTCCAGCTCGCGCCGTTGCACCAGACCATCGGGATAGAAATTCTTCCGCCACGGCGCGAAGGTCCAGCCGCCGATGCCGACGCGGATGCCGTCGGTCGCAGCGGGCGGCGGGGCAGCGAAAAGATCGTCCATGCGATCAGGATAGCGCGACGGCCGTCAGCGCCGCGTTACCATCGGGATACCCCACGCCGGAGAGCCCGCATGTCCTGGACCACGCCCGACCTGTGCGACCAGTTTCCCGATGTGCAGGTCGCCGAGCCGGTGTTCCGCGGCTATGGCGGACGCGTCGCCTTCGCCGGGCCGGCGGTGACGGTGAAGTGTTTCGAGGACAACTCGCGCGTGCGCGAGCTGGCCGCCACACCGGGCGAGGGTCGGGTGATCGTGGTCGATGGCGGCGGTTCGTTGCGGCGTGCGCTGCTGGGCGACCAGATCGCGGCGAATGCGGTGAAGCACGGCTGGTCCGGTTTCCTGATCTTCGGTTGCGTGCGCGATGTCGATGCGCTCGCCGCCTTGCCGCTCGGCGTGCAGGCATTGGCGTCGCATCCGATGAAGACCGAGAAGCGCGGCCTGGGCGACGTGGATGTGCCGGTGGCGTTCGCCGGCCTGTCGATCGCGCCGGGCGATTGGATCTATGCCGATGCGAATGGCGTGCTGGTCGCCAACGTGCGCCTGCACGAGGCGTAAAAAAGTAAGGGCAGGCGCGAGGCCTGCCCTTCTTCGATGGAGGGGTGCCCGGAAGTCGCTGGACCCCCGCCTGCGCGGGGGTGACATCCCGGCAAAGGCGCGCTGAGGCGCCGAGAAATGTTGCTGCCGACTCGCAGTTGCCGGACGTGACATCCCGGCAAAGGCGCGCTGAGGCGCCGAGAAATGTTGCTGCCGACTCGCAGTTGCCGGACGTATGACGAAGGGCAGGCTATCTGCCTGTCCCCTCGTTGRTGGGTGCCCGGAAGTCGCTGGACCCCCGCYTGCGCGGGGGTGACATCCCGGCAAAGGCGCGCTGAGGCGCCGAGAAATGTTGCTGCCGACTCGCAGTTGCCGAACGCATGACGAAGGGCAGGCTATCTGCCTGTCCCCTCGTTGATGGGTGCCCGGAAGTYGCTGGACCCCCGCTTGCGCGGGGGTGACATCCCGGCAAAGGCGCGCTGAGGCGCCGAGAAATGTTGCTGCCGACTCGCAGTTGCCGGACGTATGACGAAGGGCAGGCTATCTGCCTGTCCCTCGTTGATGGGTGCCCGGAAGTC
>NZ_LMGY01000008.1:0-52408 GCF_001427585.1 Pseudoxanthomonas sp. Root630
TGCGAGGCGACACCGGCGGCACCGATGGCCAGCTGGTTGGCCTGGCGGGCGGACTCGGCGTTCTGGCGCACGGTGGAGGTCAGTTCCTCCATCGAGGCGGCGGTTTCTTCCAGATTGGCGGCCTGCTGCTCGGTACGACGCGAGAGGTCGTTGTTGCCCGACGCGATCTCGCCCGCGGCGGTGTTGATGCTCAGGGCGGCCATCTGGATGCCGCCGACGATCTCCGTCAGCTGGGTGACCGTGGCATTGGCATCGTCGCGCATGGTGGCGAACACGCCGTGGAAGTCGCCTTCCATGCGGGCGGTCAGGTCGCCGCGGGCGATGGCCTGCAGCAGCGCGGAGACTTCAGCCAGGTTCCCGTCGGTGGTTTCCATCAGACGGTTCACGCCGGACACCATCTCGCGGAAGTCGTACTCGTACCTCTGTTCGTCGCCACGCTGCGAGAAATCGCCGATCGCCGCAGCGGACGCCAGTCGCTTGATGTCGCCGTTGATGGCGGACAGATTGGCCTTGCACATGTCCATGGCTTCGGTGATGACCACCTTCTCGCCGGGCAGGCGGTCCATGTCAATCGACAGGTCGCCGACGGCGTAGCGTCGCATGATCTCCACTGCGCGCATCTTCACGCCGATGTGCTGTGCGACCAGGGTGTTGGTGTCGCGCACCATGCGGCCATAATCGCCGGGAAACGTGCTGTCGTCGATGCGGAAGCTGATCTGGCCTTCGTCGTGGCGACGCGTCATCTCGGCGAGTGCGGCGATGACCGACTTGACCTGCGTCTGCATGCGTTGCATGGAGCCCAGCAGTTTGCCGGTCTCGCTGCGGTCATCGATGATGATCTCGCGATCAAGCTGACCACGCGCCACGGCGTCTGCGACGCTCGTGACCTCGGCCATCGGCCGCACGATCGAACGCGTGATGAGGACCGCGGCCGCGATGGCCAAGAGCATCGCCACCACCACCAGCACGCCGATGGCCTTGATGTTGGTGCTGTAGCCGGCCTCCTGGGCGGCGACCGCTTCGTCCAGCACCTTCATCTTCGTGTCCAGCATCCGCGCGACGGCATCGGCGGTGGCCTGGCGCAGGTCGCCGGCGGCACTGGCGGGCGTCAGATCGCCGACCTTGACCGACTCGATCAGCCGGCGGCTGTTATCGAAGTACAGCGCGGATTTCGCCATCATCTCCTGGTGCAGTGCCTGGTCCTGCTTGTCGGCAAGGCCGGCGCCATACGCCTTGGCAAGCTCGTCGAAGGCCTTGCCGCCCGCGATCAGTTCGCCCGTGTATTCGGCGACCTTCTCCGGGTCTTCGTAGCCGGCGACCAGGCCGCGCTCGCTGACGCGGTATTCAGCCAGCATCGTGGCCATGCGACCCAGGTCGCGGATGGCCGGGACTTCCTTCTTCGTGATGTCCAGCACCACGTCCTGCGCCGCGCCCATCCGCAGCGCGGAAAAAACGCCGGTGGCCACAATGAGCAGGACGAGGACGGCGAAGCCGATGGCCAAGCGTTTGCCGATGTTGAGGTGCTTGAACATGAAGATGGTCTCGATTGGGTTCAGCGGTTGGGGCGGGCGCATCAGGGCGAGGGCAAGTGCTGCCCGCAACTTCTTGGTGCGGCGTCTGCTTTGGAGTAACGGCGCTGGCGACCGCTTCTTTACAGCGGTCCGGACGAAAGGTAAGCGGACTTACGAAACTGTCGCCGGCGCCCCACGCGAACCGTGACCGGCGGCGCGGGGCAGGGCGGCGGAGCGGTCAGAACTGCAGCTGTGCGCGCAGTTCGAACACCGAAGGATCGGCAGAGAACGCACCGCGCGTGGCATCGGTCTTCACGTAGTTCGCCTGGAATTTGAAGTACTGCGTCAGGTACCAGTTCGCGCCCAGCGTCCAATCGGACTGGCGGCCGCCGGCGATGCCGTCGCTGTCCAGGTCGATGCGGCTGTAGCGTGCGAGCAGCTCGACCGCGCCGTACCTGCCCTTGGGCTTCGGATTGGCGACATTGCCGCCGCTGTAGCCGCGCGATTCGCCGGTGGCGAACCAACTGCCGAACACGTACGCACCGTCCGCCGAGTAGGACGGCAGGCCGAGGTCGCGCGTGGTTTCCTGATGCAGGTATTCGCCCTGCACGGACCAGGGGCCACGGATCCAGAGCGCTTCCAGGCCGGTGCGCTCGATGCGGTCCACGCGGGTCAGCGTGCCGGAATCCACCAGCCGCACCGCGGTCAGCGCGGCTTCCGGCTTGGCGCGCCAGCGCACGCTCGGGTAGACGGTCACACCGAGGCCGTTGACCTCGCTGTCGGGCCGTTCCTGTGAGGCGGCGAAGCCCAGGTGGAGCACGTCGCCGGCGGCCTTGCGCGGCGTCCACGCCAGGCGCACGGCGGCGGTCTCGCCCTTGTTGTTGCCCAGCAGGTCGGATTCGAAGAAGTAACCGGCGTTGACCAGGTAGCGATCACGCTCGAATGCCCAATCGATGCCGCTGCGACGGTTCTCGTAGAACGCCTGCGTGGGCAGCGAGGCTTCCAGGAAGCTGACCGCGCGCGTGGCGGTGTTGCCTTCGAAGCCCAGCGGCACCTTCATCTGGCCGATGCGTACCTTGCCGTAGTCGCGGCCGAACAGCGCCTTGGTTTCCACGCGCAGCGCCACGTCGTTCCAGCTCTTGGCCTGGAAATCGTAGGTCACGCCAAGGTCGTACACGCCCTTGCGGCGCAGGGTGAAACCCAACTCCTGCCGGCGCCAGGCATCGTCGTCTTCCAGCACGGCGCCGTTGTAGCCGTCGCCGGAGAATTGGTTGGCGTCGTACTGGAGATTGCCACCGAGGCTGAGTTCGGTGCCGTCCGCGAAGGTGACCTTCGGCGGCCAGGCAGCGGCTTTGGTGGTGCCGTCCGCGGCATGCGCGGGAGCGTGGGTGGCCGCGAGGGCCAGGGCGAGCAGGGAAAGTGCGTACTTCATGCGGATACCGGGAGTGTAAGGGCGTGCGCCGTCGTCGTCGCCAGAATTCGGCGACGGGGAAGGCCTCGCGGGAAAAGGGGGGTCAGGCGGCCTGCTGCATCCGGCGCGAGCGGACCAGGCCGCCCACGTCGACGATCAGGGCGACGCGGCCGTCACCGAGGATCGTCGCGCCGGAGATGCCGTCGATGCGGCGGTAGTTGTTCTCGAGGTTCTTGACCACCACCTGCTGCTGGCCGATCAGTTCATCGACTTCCAGTGCAAGTTTCTGGCCATCGGCCTCGACCACGACGACGAGCGGGTCTTCGGCGCGCGTGTCGCCGTAGCGGTAGTACTCGTTGAGCGCGACCATCGGCAGATACTCGCCGCGCACGCGCAGCACGCGGCCGTCGCCGGCGACGGTGCGCACGTCTTCGGCGACCGGCTGCAGTGCCTCGAGCACGTAGGTCAGCGGCAGGATCACGGTCTCGTCGCCGACCGACACGGCCATGCCGTCGAGGATGGCCAGCGTCAGCGGCAGGCGGATCACCACGCGGGTGCCCTGGCCGGCGGCGCTTTCGAGCTGCACTTCACCGCCGAGGGCCTGGATGTTGCGGCGGACCACGTCCATGCCCACGCCACGCCCGGACAGGTCGGTGACGGCGTCGGCGGTGGAGAAGCCCGGCTGGAAGATGAGGTCCCAGACCTGGGAATCGGTCGGGTTCTCCGGCACGGCGAGGCCACGTTCGGCCGCCTTGGCGAGGATGCGTTCGCGATTGAGGCCGCGGCCGTCGTCGCTGACTTCGATGACGATGTGGCCGCCCTGGTGCGAGGCCGCCAGGGTGATCGTGCCGGTCTCGTCCTTGCCGGCCTGTGCACGTGCGTCGGGCATTTCCAGCCCGTGGTCGATCGAGTTGCGGACCAGGTGCACCAGCGGGTCGGCGATGCGTTCGATCAGGCCCTTGTCGAGCTCGGTGCCTTCGCCGACGGTGCGCAGGCGCACCTGCTTGCCAAGGCGGGCGGACAGGTCGCGGACCAGGCGCGGGAAGCGACGGAACACCGCGTCCACGGGCAGCATGCGCACGCCGATGACGGCTTCCTGCAGGTCGCGCGTATTGCGTTCCAGCAGGTCCAGGCCGGCGAACAGGCGCTCGCACTGGGCGGGGTCGAGCACGCCCGAGACCTGCTTGAGCATGGCCTGGGTGATGACCAGTTCGCCGACCAGGTTGATCAGGCCGTCGATCTTGTCGACGCTGACGCGGATCGAGGTTTCGGCGGTGTCGTTGGCGGCGGCCTGTGCGGGCGCAGCGCCGGCCTGTGCGGGCGCGGCGGCGCCGACGACCAGCGCGGGCGCTGCCGCAGCGGCTTCGACGGCGGCCACCGGGATGGCATCGCGCTGCATCGGCTGGATGTCCAGCTCGCAGTCGTCGACGACCCACGCGAAGACGTCGTCCACCGCACTGCGCGGCACCTTGCCGATCAGGCCGAGGTCCCACGCCAGGTAGGCTTCGAGCGGATCGATCTGGTCGAAGCCGGGCAGGCGTTCCAGCCGGCAGGCGACGTCCAGCGGGCCGAGGTGTTCCAGTTCGCGGATGATCCGCAGCGGATCGTTGCCGCTCATGAACAGCGACGGTGCCGGGGTGAAGCCGATCTTCCAGCCTTCGGGCGTCTCGTCGGCCTTCGGCGCTGCGGTCGCGGCGACGGGAGCGTCATGACCGGTCAGCACGGCATTGAGGCGGTCCTTGATCGCCTGCACGGCGGCGGGATCGGCCGGCGTGCCGTGTTCGGCTTCGGCGAGCAGCGCGCGCAGCACATCCACCGAGGCGAGCATCGCGTCCACCGCCGGCGGGCTGACGGCGCGCTGGCCGGCGCGCAGCTCGTCGAGCAGCGTTTCCAGCACATGGGTCATGCCGGCGATCGCATCGAAACCGAAGGTGGCCGAGCCGCCCTTGATCGAATGCGCCGCGCGGAAGATGGAGTTGATCAGGTCGCCATCGCGGCTGCCCTGTTCCAGCGACAGCAGGCCTGCTTCCATGGCTTCCAGTCCTTCGCGGCTTTCCTCGAAGAACGTGGCGTGGAAGCGCTGCATGTCCATGTTCATTGCGATGGAGACCTGTGGCGGAAGACGGTGTAGGGGGAGGCGGGGCTATCAGCCCAGGACTTTCTGGACGGTGGCGACCAGTTGTTCCGGATTGAACGGCTTGACCAGCCAGCCGGTGGCACCGGCGGCCTTGCCTTCGGCCTTCTTGTCGGCGGCCGATTCGGTGGTCAGCATCAGCATCGGCGTGAACTTGTAGTCCGGCAGGCCGCGCAGCGCACGGATCAGCGAGATGCCGTCCATGTTCGGCATGTTGACGTCGGTGACGACGGCATTGAACCGCTGCCCCTGCGCACGTCCCAGTGCGACCTGGCCGTCTTCGGCTTCGTCCACGGAGAAACCCGCCGAGCTGAGGGCGAAGGCGACCATCTGTCGCATCGAGGCCGAATCGTCCACTACCAGAATGCGTGCGCTCATGCGGCGTTCTCCACTTGTTGCGTATTGATGTTGGTGTCGTCGGCGGCCGGCAGGCCCAGCTGGCGTCCCACGCCCAGCAGGCGTGCGGCGTCGCGGAAGCTCTGGCTGACCGCGCCGAAGTCGGTGGCCAGGCCCGCCTGCTGACGCTGCCGCACGAAGCTGCACAGCACTTGCAGGCTGGCCGTGTGGATGCGCTGCACGGTGCCGGCATCCAGCACCAGCGGCGCCGCGTCGGCGACGTGCAGGGCGAGATGCTGTTTGAGGTCGGTGGCGGCCTCGATACCGAGGTCGTCACCCAGGGGCACTGCGCTCATCGTGTCTCCGGAAGGGCGGCTCTAGAGGAGGTATCGGCGCGAGCCGATGGCTCTTTAGAGGTGCGCGTGAATGTGTGACGCGCGTCGGACTGTCGCGGGGTGCGGTGCATGGGTCAGGTCAGCAGCTGCGAGGCGTCCAGCAGGATCACCGCGCGTTCGTTGAGCCGCGCCACGCCGCGGAACAGCGGGTTGGCGATGCGGCCCACGCGGGCGTTGTCCGGGGATTCGATCTGGTGGTCGCTGAGGTTGGCCACGTCCTCCACCGCGCTGACGCGCAAGCCGAGGATCTCGCCATGTTCTTCGAGCACCACGATGCGGGTGGTCGCGTCGGATTCGATCGCACGGCGGCCGAGATACAGGCCTAGGTCGATCACCGGCACCACCTGGCCGCGCAGGTTCATCACGCCGAGCATGTGCGGCGCCGCACCGCGCAGCGGCAGCAGCGTGGCCGGCAGCACGACTTCCTGCACCTTGAGCAGTTCCAGCGCGTAGTGCTGCTGGTCGCAGCGCAGGCGCAGCCAGCGGGTCTTGCGTTCGGTCGCCCGGCGGCGTTGACCGCTGTCCACTGGCGTCTGCAGGTAGGGATGGGTGGGCAGGGGCGGCAGTGCCCGCGGCATGGCGGGCGGAGCAGGTACGACGGGCGCAGGCGCCTTTTCCGCAGCGGGCGCAGGTGGCGACGGGCGTGCCGTCGGCGCGGCGCCGCCATGCAACTCGTCGAGCAGCGCTTCGAACTCGTCGTCGGAGATCGCATCGCCGGCAGGCGCACGCGACGGCGCGATGGCCAGGGCGGGTGCCGGCGTCTGCACGGGCGCTGTTGCCGGTGCGGCGTGGGCCTGCGGCACGCCATCGCCATGCAACTGGTCGAGCAAGGCTTCGAATTCGTCGTCGGTGATCAGGTCGGCTTCTGCGCCGGCGCGGACGGGGGCCACGGCCAGGACGGGCGCAGGTGCGGGGGCATCAGGAACGATCACCGGCGCGTCGGGCACGGGTGCTTCAAGAATGCCCACTTCCGCCACGGGAGCGGGTGTGGGTTCGATGGCGGCGGCGACAACCGCAGGTGCTTCGACCGCGGGTGCCGGCGCGATGCCGACATCGCCGAGCAGATCCTGCAGGTAATCGTCGAGGACGGCCGGCGTGGTCATGCGGCCTGCTCCGTGGCGCGGGCTTCGGTCAGCAGCAGCCAGTCCAGCGCGCGGCGGTAGGCGGACAGGCCGCGGCCGGGATACTGCGCGGCCGGCGCGGAATGCGTCAGCGCTTCGACACTGCAGATGCGGGTGTCGTTGGGAATGGCATCGTTCCAGACCGCCTCGCCGTGGGTTTCCTGCATGGCCTTCAGCGTGTCGGCGCCGGTGCGCGTGCGCTTGTCGTGCAGCGTGGGCAGGATCGACACCGGCAGCGCGCGGCGGCGTGAGCGTTCGATCATCTCGGTGGTGCGGCACATGCCCTGCAGGCCGTGCAGCGCCAGCGGTTCTGTCTGGGTGGGGATGATCACGTGGTCGGCGGCCGCCAGCGCATTGACCATCAGCAGGCCGAGCGTGGGCGGACAGTCGAACAGCACGTAGTCGTACGCGGCGCCGGCGCGCGACAGCGCGTTCGACAGCGCCAGGCCCAGGCCGGCCTGGGTGGCGCTGCGGCGCTCCAGCGTGGCCAGCGGCGTCTGCGCGGCCACGAAGGCGAGGTTCTCGATCTCGGTGGCGCGCGCCAGGCGCGCCAGCTCCGGCGGATTCTCGTCGAACAGATCCAGCACGCCGGCCGGCTGCGGGTCGGCGGGCACGCCGAACGCCCGCGTCAGCGAGGCATGAGGATCCAGGTCCACCAGCAGCACGCGGTAACCGCGCATCGCCAGCCCGCGCCCGAGGGCGAGGGTGGTGGTCGTCTTGCCAACACCGCCTTTCTGGTTGGCGATCGCCCACACGCGCATCACTGGACTCCTTCATGGACCTGGGGCGCCGGCGGCGCTCCGGGCATGGGCGTCGCGGCGTGCGTCGGCAACGGCGGCAGCGAGATCACTGACGGCGGGGCGACGGCTTCCTGCTGGGCATGCAATTCCGGTGCCGGACCGCCGGGGCTGGCCAGGATGATCAGCAATACGCGGCGATTGGCGTTGCGGCCCTCGAGCGTGGCGTTGTCGGCGATGGGGCGGAACTCGCCGTAGCCGATCATCGCCAGGCGCTCCGGCGGGATTCCGTCGCGGACGAACAGATGCACCACGCTGGCCGCACGCGAGGACGAGAGTTCCCAATTGGAGGGGAACTGCGCGGTCCGGATCGGCCGGTCGTCGGTATAGCCCTCCACGCGGACCGAATTCGGCACGCCGGCCAGCACCGCGCCCAGCTTGCCGACCGTCTCCTGCGCCTGCGGGTCCAGGGTCGCCGACCCGGTCGCGAACAGGATGTCGCTGTTGATCTGCACTTCCAGCCAGAGCGTGGAGCGCTTGATGGTGACGAGCTTCTCGTCGATCAGCGGCGCCAGGGCGCGCTCGAGGTCGTCGGCGATGCGCTTGAGTTCACCCTGCGCGCTCTGCAGGCCCTTGGCGTCCAGCGGCAGGTTCATCTGCGAGGCCATCGCCGCCAGCAGGGTGACGTTGGGCGACGGCGAAGGCGCCGACGGTCCCTGCTTGGCGCCGGACTTGATCGGCGAAGGGCGGTCGAAGTCGGCGCCCTGCAACTGGTGGTTGCCCACCTGCACCGGATTGATCGTGCGCGGCGCACCGCCGAAGGCGGCGGTGAGCGCGTCGGCCATCACCCGGTACTTGCCTTCGTTGAGGGTGGAGATGGCGTACATCACCACGAAGAAGGCGAGCAGCAGGGTCATGAGGTCCGCGTACGGAATCGCCCAGGCCTCATGATTGGCGTGTTCCTCGTGCTTGTGCCGGCGTGCCATGGTCGCGCCGGCTCAGTGCAGGAAGCCGGCCAGCTTGGCCTCGATGTTGCGCGGGTTCTCGCCCTGCGCGATGGCGATCAGGCCTTCGATGATCATCTCCTGCTCGCGGCTGCGGCCACCGATGACGCTCTTGAGCTTGCTCGCGATGGGCAGGAAGAACAGGTTGGCCGACGCGATGCCGTAGATCGTCGCGGTGAACGCGGCGGCGATGCCATGGCCCAGCTTGCTGGGGTCGGCGAGGTTCTTCATCACCGCGATCAGGCCGAACACGGCGCCGATGATGCCCAGCGTGGGCGCATAGATGCCCATGGCCTCGAACACCTTCGCGGCGGCGAGGTCCTGGTGCTCCTGGCCGTTGAGGTCGATCTCCATCATGTGCCGGATCGATTCCGGCTCCACGCCGTCGACCAGCATCTGCAGGCCTTTCTTCAGGAAGGGGTCGTCCTGCTGGTTGACCAGCGGTTCCAGTCCCAGCAGGCCCTGCTTGCGGGCGATGTTGCTCCAGTCGACGATCTCGGCGATCAGCGCCTCGCCGTCGGTGCCCGGCGGGCGGATCACCCAGCGGACGATGGCGACGGCGCGCTTGAACACCGGCGGCGGCGTGTGCACCAGGATCGCGGCGAGGGTGCCCAGGATCACGATGACGAACGCGGCCGACGACCACAGCGACGACAGGCCCGCACCCTTGAGGATGCTGCCACCGACCAGCGCGACCAGCGCGAGCAGGAGTCCGATGAGGCTGAAGATGTCCATGTAGCGATCTATCGGCCCAATTCAGGTGGACTTGAGGTGTGCGTCCTGTAGGAGCGACGTAAGTCGCGACCGGGATCACACCCGGCTCTTTCTTGTGGGAGCGACGTAAGTCGCGAGCTCTTTCCTTCAGACAGCGAGATTCGCTCGCACCCCGCCTCGCGGTCATCGCGACTTACGTCGCTCCCACGGCAGCCCAGCTCCTACAGAGAGCTCAAGCCTCACGCCGTCGCGCGCAGGCCGTCCACGTCGAGGATCAGGGCCATGCGGCCGTCGCCGATCAGGGTGGCGCCGGCGTAGCCGGGCAGGCCGCGCACGGCGCGCGGCAGGGGTTTGATGACCACTTCTTCGCGGCCGCGCACCTGGTCGACGACCAGGCCGAAACGCTGGTCGCCCATCTGCAGCACCACGATGGTGAGCAGCGGTGCGGCGGTGGGTTCCACCTGCAGCCAGTCGCGCAGGTCGACCAGGGGCAGCGTGTGCGACTGGCGGTCGAGCACGGCGCGACCGTCGAACCAGCGCAGGCTGGCGGCGGGCGCGTGCAGCACTTCCATGACCCGTGCCAGCGGCAGCGCGTAGACCGGCTCGCCCGCCTGCACCAGCAGCGTGGGCAGGATGGCCAGCGTCAGCGGCACGCGGATGACGAAGCGGCTGCCGCGGCCCACGTCGGAATGGATGGTGATCTGGCCGCTGAGTTCGCGGATGCGCGACTGGACCACGTCCATGCCCACGCCACGGCCGGAGATGTC
This sequence comes from Pseudoxanthomonas sp. Root630, assembly GCF_001427585.1. Taxonomy (GTDB): domain Bacteria; phylum Pseudomonadota; class Gammaproteobacteria; order Xanthomonadales; family Xanthomonadaceae; genus Pseudoxanthomonas_A. The sequence continues at coordinate 10,131 of NZ_LMGY01000008.1, forward strand.
GGTGACCTCGGCCTTGGTCGAGAAGCCGGGCAGGAAGATCAGCTGCAGGCACTCGTCGTGCGACAGGCGCGCGGCGGCCTCGGGGTCGATCAGGCCCTTTTCCAACGCCTTGACGCGCAAGCGCTCGGGGTCGATGCCGGCACCATCGTCGCGGATCTCGATGGTGACGAAATCGCCTTCCTGCTGCGCCGACAGGCGCACGTGGCCCTGGCGCGGCTTGCCGCTGGCATCGCGCAGCGATGGCACTTCGATGCCGTGGTCGATGGCGTTGCGCACCAGGTGCACCAGCGGATCGGCCAGGGCCTCCACCAGGTTGCGGTCCAGCTCGGTATCGGCGCCGACCAGTTCCAGGTCGACTTCCTTCTGCAACTGGCGGGCGACGTCGCGCGCCACCTTGGGGAAACGCGAGAACACCTTGCCGACCGGCTGCATGCGCGTGCGCATCACCGCGTTCTGCAGGCGTGCGGTGGCGATGTCGAGGCTGCTGACCGCGCGGTCGAGTTCCTCGTCGCGGATGCGTGCACGCAGGGTTTTCAACCGGTTGCGCGAGAGCACCAGCTCGCCGACCAGGTTGACGATGGCGTCCAACCGCTTGGTATCCACGCGGATGGTCTGTTCCGCTTCGCCGCCGGCCTTCGCCGCCGGCTTGGCGGCCGGTGCGGGCTTGGGTGCGGGCTTGGGTGCGGCAGGGGCGGGACGCGTCGGCGCAGGGGCCGGGGCGGCCATCCGGGTCGGTGCGGCGTCGCCCTGCAACTGGTCGAGCAGGGCTTCGAATTCGTCGTCGGTGATGAGGTCGCCGGAGGCCGGCGTGGCGGCCATCGTCGCGGCGACAGGCGCGTGCGCCGCCGGTGCGCCGCCCTGCACGTCGAACTGGTCGATCAGCGATTGCGGCGCGTGCGGCGGTTCTTCGCCTGCGCCGATCGCGTCCAGCATCTGCTGCAGATAATCCAGCGACTGCTGCGCGGCGTCGAAATGATGGGGTTCCAGCGCGGCCTGGCCGGCGCGGACCAGGCCGAGGGTTTCTTCTGCCGCATGGCAGAGGTTGACCATGGCCTGGATGCCGAGGAAGCCGGCGCCGCCCTTGAGCGTGTGGAAGCCGCGGAATACGGCATTCAATTGTTCGCTGTCGGACGGGTCCTGCTCCAGCGTGACCAGCTGTTCGCCCAGGCGGTCGAGGATTTCCTGCGCTTCGATCAGGAAGTCGGCGGCGATTTCGGGCGTGACGGCGGACATGGACGGGCGGTTACCGGAAGCGGTCGATCAGCGGACGGGGTGGACCAGGCGCGGCGACGCGGCGCGACGCGCGGTCAGGCGCCGGGCGATCGCGTCGCAGGCCAGCAGCAGCCCGACGAACAGCAGGAGGAGCGGATGGCGATGGACGGAACGGTGGCGCATGGCAGGTCTCCGGTTCCGCAGCGCCCGGCGATGGGCTACAGGCCCAGGCCGGAGAGCAGGTCGTCGGCGTCGTCCTGCGAGAACGCGTTGCGGTCAAGACCAGCAACGGCCGGACCGGCGAGTTCTGAAGTCTCTTTTTTCTCCGGCGGTGGCAGGCCGAGCGCACCGAAGCCCTCGTGTACCCGGCGCACGATGCCGGCGACGCGGCGGATGATCTGGCCGGTGAGGTCCTGGTAGCTCTGCGCCAGCGCCATTTCGGACAGGCCCTTGCCGATGCTGTCCACCAGCGCGGTCTGTTCGGCCGACAGGGAGGTGCCCTTCAGCTGGGTGGCATAACCGCGGCACTGTTCGGCCAGGTCCAGGGTCTTGTGGCTGGCCTGTTCGGTCATTTCGACCACGTGGTCCAGCCGCGAGCAGGCGTCGTCCAGCTCACCGGCGTCGGTCGGCGGCAGTTCGCCCAGGGTCTGCGCCAGTTCGCGGGCGAGGCGGCCCAGGCCCTGCATCATCGGCTGCGTACGCCAGGCGGCGATGGTGTCCAGTTCGCGGCGCCAGCCGGCTTCGTCGCCCTGTTCCAGGGCGTCGAGCGCGTGCTGCAGCCGTTCCGCCAGCGCGGCGCGCGCGCCGGTGATGTCGGCAACGGCGTTCATCAGGCGGCCGCTCCCAGGCGTTCGAAGATCTTGCCGAGCTTCTCTTCCAGTGTCTGCGCGGTGAACGGCTTGATGATGTAGCCGTTCACGCCGTTCTGCGCGGCTTCGATGATCTGCTCGCGCTTGGCCTCGGCGGTGACCATCAGCACGGGCAGGGTCTTGAAGCGGTCGTCGGCGCGGATCGCCTTCAGCAGCTCGATGCCGGTCATGCCGGGCATGTTCCAGTCGGTGACCACGAATTCGAAGCTGCCCTGCGACAGCGCGGTCAGTGCGCTGTTGCCGTCTTCGGCCTCGGCCGTGTTGGTGTAGCCGAGGTCGTTGAGCAGGTTCTTGATGATGCGGCGCATGGTGGAGAAGTCGTCCACGATCAGGATGCGCATGTTCTTGTTGGCGGTCACATCGAACTCCAGTAAAGCGTGCCCGGTGAGGGGCAAGGGCAGGGCAGGGGCTGCACGCGGCGGCCTACCGGAGCTTTATCGGCAGGCCGCGGGGATTCTTCAGTCGTCGTTTTCCAGGCCCGCGTCGGCCTTCTCGAAGACCTGCAGGCGGCCGCGCAGGCGGACCATGGCCTGGCCGTGGATCTGGCAGACCCGCGACTCGCTCACGCCGAGCACGGCGCCGATCTCCTTCAGGTTGAGTTCCTTCTCGTAGTACATCGACAGCACCAGCTGCTCCCGCTCCGGCAGGTGGCCGATGGCCTTGACCAGTTGCTGGCGGAACTCGCTGCGCTCGAGGTTCTGCTGTGGCGACGGGCCGCCGGTGCGCGAGGTGTTCGGTTCGCCGTGGTCGTCGATGTGCGATTCCAGGCTCAGCACCTGGCCGCGCGCGGCGTCTTCCATCAGGCGCAGGTATTCCGGCAGCGGCATCTCCATCGCCGAGGCGACTTCGGTGGCGATGGCGGCGCGGCCGGTGCGCTGCTCGATCTCGCGGACGGTGGCGGCGGCCTGGCGCGCCCGGCGGTGCACCGAGCGTGGCACCCAGTCGCCGCGGCGGATCTCGTCGATCATCGAGCCGCGGATGCGGATCGACGCATAGGTTTCGAACGAGGCGCCCTGTTCGGCGTCGTAGCTGCGCGAGGCTTCGATCAGGCCGATCATGCCGGCCTGGATCAGGTCGTCGATCTCCACGCTGGCCGGCAGGCGCGCCGCCAGGTGGTGGGCGATGCGGCGCACGAGGTCGGCGTGCTGGGTGACGCAGTCGGTGGCGGCACTGCGCTGCACGGCGCGGTATTGGGCGGCGGCGGTGTTCATGCGGCCACCCCGCGCTGGATCAGGCGTTCGACGAAGAACTCCACGTTGCCGCGGGCGCCTTGCGGCGGCTGCCAGCGGGCGGCGACGCGGGCGATGTCGGTGATGGCGCGGGCCGACGGGCTGCCCGGGTAGGCCTTCACGACGGCCTGCTGGCGCTGCACGGCGCGGCGCAGCCAGTCGTCCTGCGGCACGGCACCCAGGTAATGCAGGGCGACGTCGCCGAGGAAGCGCTCGCAGACGCGGGCCAGCTTCTCGTACAGCTTCCGGCCCTCGTTGGGGTCGCGGACCATGTTGGCGATCACGTGCACGCGGTCCAGGCCGCGCTCGCGCGCCAGCACCTTGATGAGCGCATACGCGTCGGTGATCGAGGCCGGTTCGTCGCAGACCACCACGACGGTGTCCTGTGCGGCCTGGCAGAAGGTCAGCACGCTGTCGGTGATGCCGGCGGCGGTATCGACCACCATGACGTCGAGGGCGCGCTGCAGTTCGGAGAACACGTTGACCAGGCCCACGTGCTCGGCCGGCGTCAGTTCGGCCATGTGGCGGAAACCCGACGAGGCCGGCACCACCATCAGGCCTTCAGGGCCTTCCAGCAGCACGTCCTCGAGCTGGCAGCGGCCGGCGACGAGATCGGCGAGGGTGAACTTCGGCGACAGGCCGAGCAGCACGTCCACGTTGGCCAGGCCCAGGTCGGCGTCCATCAGCAGCGTGCGCTTGCCCATCTCGGCCAGCGAGATCGCCAGGTTCACGGACACGTTGGTCTTGCCCACGCCGCCCTTGCCGCCGGTGATGGCGATGACGCGCACCGGATGGAATGCGGACGGGATCGGCGGGGTGCTGCGCGGATTGGTCTGCAGCAGGTGGTCAGGCGACATGGGTGGCCTCGGTCGAGCAGGGTTCGTCGGCTTCGCGGCGCAGCTGGTCCAGCCGCAGCACGAGGTGGGCGCTGTTGGCGCGGTGGAGGTCGTCGGGCACGCGCTGGCCGTCGGTCACCCAGGCCATCGGCAACTGGTGGTCCACGACCACCGACAGCGCGCTGCCCAGGCGACCGGTTTCGTCCAGCTTGGTCAGCACCACGCCTTGCGGCTGCACGGTGCTGAAGCGGCGGACGACTTCGTCCAGGTCGGAGAAATGGGAGTTGGCCGGCAGGCAGAGCAGGGTCTGCACCTGGCCGGAGGCGCGCAGCCAGTTGAGCTGGCCGACCAGGTTGCGGTCGCGCTGGCCCAGGCCGGCGGTGTCGATCAGCACCAGCTTGTAGTCGCGCAGGCGTTCGAGCACCAGCGCCAGGCTCTGCGCGCTGTCGGCCTCGTGCACCGCGATGCCGAGCTGGCGACCGTAGCCATGCAACTGCTCGCGGCCGCCGACGCGCACGGTGTCGGTAGTGACCAGGGCGACGTCGCGCGCGTTGTGGCGCTGCGCGAAGCAGGCCGCCAGCTTGGCGATGGTGGTGGTCTTGCCGGCGCCGGTGGGGCCGACCAGGGCGATCACGCCACCGGCTTCCAGCGGGTCGATCTCGGTGACGGGCAGCTTCTTCGACAGCAGGCCCAGCATCAGGCCGCGGCCGCGATAGGCCTCGGTGTCGGCGGGGATCTGCAGGGCGATGTCGCGGGTGATGCCGGCATCGAAACCGTAGTCTTCCATCAGTTCCATCGCCTGCATGCGCACCGGCGAACCACGCAGGCGTTCGTCGGTGAGGCGATGCATCTCGCGTTCGATCATTTCGCGCATCGCGGCCAGTTCGCCGCGCATGTGCACCAGCTGCTCGTCGCTCTCGCGTGCGTCGGTGGCGTCGTCGGCCACCACGGTCAGCGTCGGCACGGTGATGGCCGACGGGGCGGGGATGGCGGTTGCCGCGATCGCGCGGGCGGCCGGCAGCGTGGCCACCTTCGGCGCGGGCGCCGGCTCCGGCAGCGCGACCGGCGGGGCGATCGACGGCAACAGGGTGTCCAGGTCCAGCGTGTCGTCGGCTTCCGCACGCGCGGCGCTGCGCGTACGCGGGGTAGCGACGGGCTCGGCGACGGATTCGTTGGCCGGCGCGAAGACGGGCGCCGGTTCGTTGGCGGGCGGTGCCGGCAGGCAGGCGGCCAGCTTGGCGGCGAAGGATTCGGGTTCGATCAGCTGCGGTGCGATCTCGCGCACCGGCTGGCTGGGCGTGAAGCGCGGCGGGGCTTCGTTGGCGGCGGCGGCCGGCGTGGCCGCCACCGGTGCTACCGGCGTGCGCGGCGTGGCGACCGTGGTGTCGGCGCGCGCCGGCACCTGTGCGGCCGGCGCGGACGCGTTCTGGCGGCGCGCGAAGTAGTTGGCGGCGGCTTCGGCGGGCGACAGGGCCGGTGCGTTCGCCCCGGGTGCCACGGCGTTCGCGTCCGTGTTCGTGTTCGTGGCGCGTGCCGGTGCGGCCGGATCGAGCAGCGGATGCAGCGGGGCGGCGGCGTTGGCCGGGCGCATCGCATCCAGCGTGTGCTTCACCAGCGCTTCGTCGTAATTGCTGGCGGCGACGATCTCCACGCCGTCCTCGGTGACGCGGTTGGACAGGATCACGGCATCCGGGCCGTGTTCCTGGCGGACCATGGCGAAGGCGGTGCGCATGTCGGGAGCGACGAAGCGTTTGATTTTCATGGCGTGCTATCCGGTTCTCTGTCGCGTCGGGTTCTGCTGCTCCCGGTCTCAGCTGATCGTGCCGACCAGCTTCAACCGCTTGTCCTCGGGAACCTCGCTGTAGGCCAGCACCGACAGCGTGGGGACGCTGTGGCGGACCAGGCGGGCGAGGGCGGCGCGGACCGTTCCCGGTACCAGCACCACCGCAGGCTCGCTGCGGGCTTCCTGCTTGGTCACCACGTCGGCGAGGCTCTGGTGCAGGCGTTCCGCCAGTCCCGGTTCCAGCGCCGCGCCGGTTCCCTGGGTGCTGTCCTGCAAGACGCGTTCCAGATTCGGCGCCAAGGTGTAGACGGGCAGCTCGGGGGCCATGCCGGAGATCTCCTGCACGATGAAGCGCCCCAGCGAGGTGCGTACGGCGGCGGTGAGCGCGGCCGGGTCGGTGTTCTGCGGCGCGAACTCCACCAGCGCCTCGACGATGCGGCGCAGCTGGCGGATCGGTACGCGCTCGACCAGCAGGTTCTGCAGCACGCGCACCACGGTCGCCAGCGGCAGCGCCTTGGGCGTGAGGTCCTCGACCAGCTTGGGTGCGCTGCGGCCGAGCTGCGACAGCAGTTGCTGCACTTCCTCGTGGCCGAGCAGTTCCGGGGCGTGCTCACGCACCAGGTGCGAGAGGTGGGTGGCCATCACGGTGGCGGGATCGACCACGGTGTAGCCCAGCGATTCGGCGGTGGCCTTCTGGTGCGCCTGGATCCACACCGCGTCCAGGCCGAAGGCCGGGTCCTTGCCGGGAATGCCGTCGATGGTGCCGAAGGCGCCGCCCGGGTCCAGGGCCAGCTCGCGGTCCGGATGGATCTCGGCGGTGGCGACCGGCACGCCGTGCACCAGCAGGCGGTAACCGTTGGACGGCAGCTCCAGGTTGTCGCGGATGTGCACCGGCGGGATCAGGAAGCCCAGGTCCTGGGTCAGCTTCCGGCGCACCGCCTTGATGCGGGACATCAGTTCGCCGCCCTGGTTCTTGTCGACCAGCGGGATCAGCCGGTAGCCGACTTCCAGGCCCAGTGGATCGACCGGGCGCAGTTCGTCCCAGGTCAGCTCGGCGTTGCGGTCGGGCGCGCCCGGCGCGGGCAGGGCGGCGACATCGCCGCCGCCGGCCTCGGGGCCGTCCTGGGTGCGCTTCCACATCTTCCAGGCCAGATAGCCGAGGATCGCCGCCAGCGTCAAAAAGGCGACGTTGGGCATGCCCGGCACCAGGCCGACCAGGCCCAGTACGCCGGCGGCCACCGCCAGCGCCTTGTGCTGGCCGAAGGCCTGGCCCATCACGGCCTGGCCCATGTCCTCCGAGCGCGAGGCGCGGGTGACCAGCATCGCCACGGCGGACGAGACCAGCAGGGCGGGCAGCTGCGCCACCAGGCCGTCGCCGATCGACAGCAGGGTGTAGGTGGACGCCGCATCCGCGGCCGCCATGTCGTGTTGGAACATGCCGACGGCGAAGCCGCCGACCAGGTTGATGAACAGGATGAGGATGCCGGCGATGGCGTCGCCGCGGATGAACTTGTTGGCACCGTCCATCGAGCCGTAGAAGTCGGCTTCCGCACGGACTTCCTCGCGCCGGGCCTTGGCTTCCTCGCGGGTCAGGATGCCGGCGTTGAGGTCGGCGTCGATGGCCATCTGCTTGCCGGGCATCGCGTCCAGGATGAAGCGCGCCGAGACTTCGGCGATGCGGCCGGCACCCTTGGTGATGACCACGAAATTGATGATGGTCAGGATGGCGAACACCACGATGCCGACCGCGTAGTTGCCGCCCACCACGAACTCGCCGAAGGCGGCGATGACCTTGCCGGCGGCCTCGTGGCCGTCCTGGCCGTTGAGCAGGATCACGCGGGTGGAGGCCACGTTCAGCGCCAGGCGCAGCATCGTGGTCATCAGCAGGACGATCGGGAAGATCGTGAAATCCAGCGGCCGCTTCACGTAGATCACGGCCAGCAGCACCACCAGCGAGATGGCGATGTTGAAGCTGAAGAGCGCGTCCAGCACGGCGGGAGCCAGCGGCACGACGACCATCGCCAGCAGCGCCAGCACCACCAGGGGCGCGCCCAGGCCGTTCTTCAGCATGTCCAGCCAGCGCAGGCTGCTGGATGCCGGCTGCGCGCTCATGCCTTGCCTCCATGCTCATCCACGTCCACGGCGGGCATGTCCGGGTGCGGGGCATCGCCCACGCGCCAGGCGCGCAGCTGGTACACGTAGGACAGGATCTGGGCGACGGCGGCGTACAGTCTCACGGGGATCTCCCGGCCAAGCTGCCCTTCGCGATACAAGGCGCGTGCCAAAGGCGGCGCGGAGACGATGGCGATGCGGTGGGCGTCGGCCACTTCGCGGATGCGCAGGGCCAGTTCGTCCACGCCCTTGGCCACCACCCGGGGGGCGCCCATCTGGCCGGCCTCGTACTTCAGTGCGACCGCGTAATGGGTCGGGTTGACGACGATCACGTCGGCGGTCGGGACGTCTTCCATCATCCGGCGCTGCGACATCTGGTGCTGCATCTGGCGGATGCGGCCCTTCACTTCCGGGCTGCCCTCGCTTTCCTTCATCTCCTTGCGCAGCTCTTCGCGCGTCATCTTCAGCTTCCGCAGCCAGTTCCATTTCTGGTACGGCGCGTCGAGGGCGGCCAGCAGGATCAGGCCGCCGGTGGTTGCCAGCAGCAGGGTGCTGGTGAAGCCCAGCCCGCTGCGCACCGCCTGTTCCAGCGGCATCGTCAGCAGTTCGCGCAGGGGATTCAGGCCCAGCTTCAGGCAGATCGCCGCGGCGCCGCCGATCAGGGCCACGCGCAGCAGCGACTTCAGCAGTTCCGCCACGCTCTCGGCGCCGTACAAGCGCTTGAGGCCGGCGGCCGGGCTGAGCCGCTTGAAATCGGGCATCAGCGCCTTCTGCGAGAACTGGAAACCGCTCATCGCGATCGGCGCGACCAGGCCGGCCAGGACGCAGATGCCGGCCACGGGCGCCACCACGGCCAGCAGCTTCAGCAGCAGCAGGCCGACGTGGCCGAACAGCTGGTCCGGCTGGCGCATCAACGCCGGGTCGGGGGTCAGCGCGATCTTCATCCAGCCCAGCGTGTTGCGGGCGAGCGCGGGCCCCATGGCGGTGATCGCCAGCACGCCCGCCCCGAACACCGCCGCCGTCGCCAGCTCGCGCGAGCGCGGGATGTTGCCCTGTTCACGGGCTTCGCGGCGGCGTTTTTCGGTGGGAAGTTCTGTGCGTTCGCCGCTTTCGTCCTGCTCAGACATGGCGTGTTTCCGACGGGGTCGGAGCGCTTCGTGCAAGACCCGTTCCAGTCGGCCGGCGGGCGGCGACGTGGAATTGTCTAACGGCGCGTCGCGCGGCTAGCATGTGCCCATGCTGTTCCGCGCCCTCCGCCGCCGCTTCCTGCTTCGCCTGCCGGCGCTGGCGCTGCTGTTGCTGGCGGTGCTGGCCAATCCGGTGCTGGCCTCGCTGGGCGACCTGCACGAGCTGGGCAGCGGCGGCGAGCACCTGCATGCGGTCAGCGAGCACGACGACGCGGGCCCCGCCCACGGACATGCCGATGGCGACGACGGCGAGGGCGACCTGCTGCATGCGCTGATGCATGCGAGCCATTGCTGCGGCCACCTGACCGCCATCGTGCCGGCACCGCTGGCGTTGCCCGGCATGCCGCCCGCGTCCCCGGCGCCCATCGCCGACACCGTGCCCATGCCGTCGCCGCGACCGGCTTCGCTGCTGCGTCCTCCGATCCTCGCGTGATGCCCGTGCCGGGCTGACGTTCCGTCGCCCGGCGTCCATCACCGACTTTCCGGAGATTTCCCATGTGGTTGCGACTGGCGGCATTGGCCGCCTTCGCGATCGCGCCGTGCGTGCACGCGCAGGCGCCATCGCCCGCTGTTCCCCTTGATGTCCTCACCCTCGACGACGCCATCGCCCGCGTCGCCCGTCTCCATCCCGACCTGCGCGTGTTCGATGCCCGCCGTGGCGCGCTGCAGGCGGACCATGACGCCGCGTCGCTGCGGCCTGCCCTGCGCGCGGGGCTGGAGATCGAAAACGCCCTCGGCAGTGGTGAGGCGCGCGCCCTCCGCCAGGCCGAGGCCACCCTGACCCTGGCGGGCGTGCTGGAGCGCGGCGGCAAATTGGATGCGCGCCGCACGCTGGCCCAGGCCCGCATCGATGCGCTCGCCCTGCAGCGCGAGACGCAGCGGCTGGATCTGCTGGCGGACGTCGCGCGCCGGTACCTGGCCGTCGCGGCAGCACGTGCACAGAAAACCATCGCCGCGCAGGACATCGCGCAGCGTCGGCGGACCGTCGCCGGCGCACGCCAGCGGCTGCAGGCCGGGGCCTCGCCAGAGTCGGTCGTGTTGACGGCGCAAGCCGCCCTCGCGCGCGCCGAACTCGCGCTGGCGCGTGCGGAGCAGCAGGACGTCGCCGCGCGCCAGCACCTGGCGGCGTTGTGGGGCGAACGCGCACCGCGTTTCGACATCGCGCCCGCCGATCCGCTCGCGTTGCCCGACATCGCAGGCGCCGCCGAGCTGGCGACGTTGCTCGACGGCACGCCGGAACTGGCCCAGTTCGCCGACGAACGCCGCGTGCGCGAAGCGCGCGTGCGTCTTGCGCGCACCGCGGCAACACCAGATCTGGATTGGCAGGTGGGCGTGCGGCGCATGCAGGACAGCGGCGACATGGCGCTGGTCGGCGGTGTGTCGCTGCCGCTGGGCAGCGTGCGCCGGGCCGACCCCGGGATCCGCGCGGCCGAGGCCGAGCTCGCGGCGCTGGAGATCGAACGCGAGTCCCGCGATATCGCGCTGTATTCGACCCTGGCCGATGCACACGGCCGCTATCGCGTGGCGCAGCTCGACGTGCAGCGCACGCGCACGGACGTGCTCCCGCGCCTGTTGCGTGCCGAGCAGGCGGCCGAGCGTGCTTACCGCGGCGGCGCGATCAGTTACCTCGAATGGGCACAGCTGCAATCCGAAACCACGGCGACGCGTCGCCAGCAACTGGACGCCGCGCTCGACGCGCAGGCGGCCCTGATCGAAATCCAGCGGCTCACCGGGCAGGCGTTCGTCGCCGCCCCCGCCGCCTCACCGGAAGGAACGACCCCATGACCCTGCGACCCCTGATCGGCGCGCTTGCGCTTTCCCTGTTGCTGGTCGCCTGTGGCGGCAAGGACGATCACGCCGAAGACGGCCACGGCCACGAAGGCGAGGAACACGGCGCGGAGGAAGCCGCGCGCGGCGAACACGGCGGCCGCTTGCTGGTGCAGGACGGCGTCACCGTCGAACTCGCCATCGCCGAGACCGGCACGCCACCCACGTACCAGGCCTGGCTCTACCGCGAGGGCAAGCCCTTGCCGGCGACGGCGGGCACGGTCGACGTCCGGCTCGTCCGCCTGGGCAACGTGCGCGAAACGCATACGCTCGTGCCGCAGGCCGATGGCAGCCTGTTGGCGAAGAGCGTGGTCGGCGAACCGCATTCCTTCGATGTCGAGGTGGTCGCGACGGTGGAAGGCAAACCACTGCGCTGGACCTACGACAGCTACGAAGGCCGCACCACCATCGCCGCGAAGATCGCCCAGGACTCCGGCATCCGCGTCGCGCCCGCGCAGGCCGGCGTGATCGCCGATGAGCACGAGGTGCAGGGCCTGCTGACGCCGGTGGAGGGCCGCGTGGCCAACATCGCGGCGCGCTTCCCGGGGCCGATCCGCCGCCTCGCGGTGAATGTCGGCGACCGCGTGCAGGCCGGGCAGGCGCTGGCAACGGTCGAGAGCAATCTCAGCCTGACGACGTACACGGTCACCACGCCGATCTCCGGCGTGGTGCTGGCGCGCAACGCCACGGTGGGTGGCGTGGCCGGCGAGGGCGCCACGTTGTTCGAAGTGGCCGACCTGTCGTCGCTGTGGGTGGATCTGCACATCTTCGGCGCGGATGCCCAGCACATCGTGCCGGGCGTGCCGGTGACGGTGACGCGGCTCAGCGACGGCGCGACCGCGCAAACCACGCTGGAGCGCGTGCTGCCCGGCACGGCCACCGCCAGCCAGAGCACGGTGGCGCGCGCGACGCTGGCGAACGCCGATGGCCTCTGGCGGCCCGGCTCGGCGGTGAAGGCGCGGATCACGGTGGAACAGCAGCCCGCCGCGCTCGTGGTGCCGGTAGCGGCCTTGCAGACGTTCCGCGACTGGGACGTCGTGTTCGTGCGCGTCGGAGACACGTATGAAGTACGCCCGGTCGAACTGGGCAAGCGCGATGCCGAGCGCGTCGAGGTGCTGTCCGGCCTGAAGGCGGGCGACCAGGTCGTGGTGGAGCAGAGCTACCTGGTGAAGGCCGACATCGAGAAGTCGGGGGCCTCGCATGACCACTGACCCGACACGTTTCGAACCGCAGGGGATGCTGGAACGCATCCTGCGCTTCGCCATCGCGCACCGGTGGCTGATGATGGCGCTGACATTGGCATTGATCGCCGTCGGTGCGTGGAGCTTCACCAAGTTGCCGATCGACGTCACGCCGGATATCACCAACGTCCAGGTCCAGGTGAATACGGCCGCACCCGGCTACTCGCCGCTGGAGGCCGAGCAACGGGTGACGTTCACGCTGGAAACCGCGCTCGCGGGCTTGCCGGGGCTGGACTACACGCGCTCGATATCCCGCTACGGCCTGTCGCAGGTGACGGTGGTGTTCAAGGATGGCACCGACCAGTACTTCGCCCGCCAACAGGTGAGCGAGCGCATCCAGCAAGTGAAATCGCAGCTGCCGGAAGGGCTGGAACCGGAGATGGGCCCCATCGCCACCGGCATGGGCGAAATCTTCATGTACACCGTGGAGGCGGAGGACGCGGCACGCAAACCGGATGGCACGCCGTACACCGCCACCGACCTGCGCACGTTGCAGGACTGGGTGGTGCGCCCGCAGTTGCGCAACGTGCCAGGCGTGACCGAGGTGAACACCATCGGCGGCTTCGCGCGCCAGATCCACATCACGCCGGATCCCGCACGGCTGGTCGCGCTGGGCTTCACCCTCCACGACGTGGTCACGGCGGTCGCCACCAACAACCAGAATGTCGGCGCGGGTTACATCGAGCGCAATGGCCAGCAGTTCCTCGTGCGTGCGCCCGGCCAGGTCGCCGACCTGGATGGCATCCGCGACATCGTGCTCGACCGGCGCGACGGCGTGCCGATCCGCGTGCGCGACGTGGCGCAGGTGGGCGAGGGCCCCGAGCTGCGTACCGGCGCGGCGACGCTGGATGGAAAGGAAGTGGTGCTCGGCACCACGTTCATGCTGATCGGCGCCAACAGCCGCGAGGTCGCGCAGGCCGCGGCCGCCAGACTGGCCGACGCCAACAAGAGCTTGCCCAAGGGCGTGCATGCCGAACCGGTCTACGACCGCACGTCGTTGGTGGATCGCACGATCCGGACGGTGGCGAAGAACCTCGTGGAGGGCGCGATCCTGGTGGTCGTGGTCCTGTTCCTGCTGTTGGGCAACATCCGTGCTGCGCTGATCACGGCGGCGGTGATTCCGCTGGCGATGCTCTTCACCCTCACCGGCATGGTCCGTGGTGGCGTGTCGGGCAATCTGATGAGCCTGGGGGCATTGGACTTCGGGCTGATCGTCGATGGCGCGGTGATCATCATCGAGAACTGCCTGCGCCGGTTCGGAGACCTCCAGCATGCGCTGGGGCGCGAGCTCGACGACGAGGAGCGGCTGGACGCCACCGCATCGGCGACGGCCGAGGTGATCCGCCCGAGCCTGTTCGGTCTGGGCATCATCACGGCGGTCTACTTGCCGATCTTTGCGCTTACCGGGGTCGAGGGAAAGATGTTCCACCCGATGGCGATCACCGTCGTGCTCGCATTGACCGGCGCGATGGTGCTGTCGCTGACGTTCGTGCCGGCGGCCATCGCGATGTTCCTGCGTGGACGCGTACAGGAAAAGGAAACCCGGTTGATGCAATGGGCCCGCCGCGGCTACGCACCGGTGTTGCACTGGGTGCTGGAACGTCGCCTCCTGGTCGCGGGTGGCGCGTTCGCGCTGGTTCTCTTGTGCGGATTCCTGGCGACGCGATTGGGTTCCGAATTCGTTCCCAGCCTGGATGAAGGCGACATCGCGATGCATGCGATGCGCATCCCCGGCACCAGCCTGGACCAGGCCGTGCGCATGCAATCCACGCTGGAGGCGCGGATCAAGCAGTTTCCCGAGGTGCATCGTGTGTTCGGCAAGCTGGGCACCGCCGAGGTGGCGACCGATCCGATGCCGCCCTCGGTGGCCGACACGTTCATCATGCTCAAGCCGCGCAGCCAGTGGCCCGACCCGCGAAAGCCCAAGGCGGAACTGGTCGCCGAGATCGAAGCGGCGGTGCAGGAGATTCCGGGGAACAACTACGAGTTCACCCAGCCCATCCAGATGCGCATGAACGAATTGATCTCGGGCGTGCGGGCGGACGTGGCCATCAAGGTGTACGGCGACGATCTGGATGCGCTCGTCGCGTTGGGCGAACAGGTGGAGGCGGTGGCGAAGACGGTGGATGGCGCGGCCGACGTGCGCCTGGAGCAGGCGACGGGCCTTCCGTTGCTGACCATCACGCCCGATCGTCAGGCGCTGATCCGCTACGGCCTCAATCCAAGCGATGTGCAGGACACGGTGGCCACCGCCATCGGCGGTGAAGTGGCGGGGCAGCTGTTCGAGGGCGACCGTCGCTTCGACATCGTCGTGCGCCTGCCCGAGGCGATGAGGCAGGACCCTGCAGCGCTGCACGACCTGCCCATTCCGCTGGGGGGGGCCGGCAGCGAGGACGAATCCAAGCGCGCGGCAAGCTGGGGTTCCGGTGCTCCGGATACCGTGCCGCTGCGTGAGGTGGCGAAGATCGAGACCACGCTCGGGCCGAACCAGGTCAACCGGGAGAACGGCAAGCGCCGCGTGGTGATTACCGCCAATGTACGTGGTCGTGACCTGGGTGGCTTCGTCTCCGAGCTTCAGCAGAGGATCGATGCCGAGGTCGAGGTGCCTGCCGGCTATTGGGTGGACTATGGCGGCACGTTCGAACAGCTGATCTCGGCCAGCCAGCGCCTGTCGCTGGTGGTGCCGGTGACCCTGGTGCTGATCTTTGCGCTGCTGTTCTGGGCCTTCGGCTCGGCGAGGGACGCTGCGATCGTCTTCACCGGCGTTCCGATGGCGCTGACCGGCGGCGTGGTGGCGCTGGCGTTGCGCGGCATCCCGTTGTCGATCTCGGCGGGCGTGGGCTTCATCGCGCTCTCGGGGGTCGCGGTGCTCAATGGCCTGGTGATGATCGCCTTCATCCGCAAGTTGCGTGAGCAGGGCGACCGGTTGGACGATGCGGTCGTGGATGGCGCATTGGGGCGCTTGCGCCCGGTGCTGATGACCGCGCTGGTGGCGTCGCTGGGCTTCCTGCCGATGGCGCTCAATGTGGGGGCCGGTTCGGAAGTGCAGCGTCCGCTGGCCACCGTGGTGATCGGCGGCATCGTATCGTCGACATTGTTGACGCTGGTGGTCCTGCCGGTGCTGTACCGGTGGTGGCATCGTCGCGACGAAGCACGAAGCTGACGTCGCCTAGAACAGGTCGTCCGCGATGACGTAGTTGTCGCGGCCGGCCGACTTGGCGCGGTACAGCGCGGCATCCGCGCGCGAGAACCAGTCGTGCCACGTCTTCTCCTGGTCGCGCAGTAGGGCTGCGCCCAGTGAGATCGTGATGCGTCCGCCCGGCCCGCGCAGGCCGCCGCGCACCGCCTTGCGCAGGCGTTCCGTCGCCGCCTCGAGGTCCGTGCTGGAGTCGACTTCGAGCAGGACGACGAATTCTTCGCCGCCGAAGCGGAACACCTGGTCGTTGCGCCGCATCTCGAACCGCAGGATCGAGGCGAGGTCGGCGATGGCGGCATCGCCGGCGGCGTGGCCGTAGAGGTCGTTGACCTCCTTGAACTTGTCCAGGTCCAGCACCACCAGCCCGAAGCCGTGCGCCGTGCGCTGGAAGGTCTCGACGGCGTCGGCCAGTACCCGTTCCATGCTGCGCCGGTTCGGCAGGCCGGTCAGCGCATCGAGCGCCGCCAGCCGTTCGAGTCGCGCGCGGTCGTCCTGCGTCCGCGAAGCGAAGAGGTGTGAGAAGCCGGTGACCAGCAGGGCACTGATCAGTACCGAGACCGCGTGGACGCGGTCGTGGAAGAAGCCCGGTATCGCCTGCATGCCGGCGATCAGCGCGAGGTTGCACGCCACCGCCAGCCAGCGGTGCGCGATGAAGAAGTTGGTCAGCAGGACCAGGTAGGTCCAACTCAGTGCGGTGTGCCCGCTCATCACGCACGCGGTTAGCGTGGCCAGCGAATTGAGCACGGCCAAGGCGTTGCCCGCGCGGCGGCTGTCGCCCGTGCGCCATGCGTAGACGAGGGGCACGCACACGGTCGCGACGATCGCCAGGTCGAGCCATGCCATGATGCGCTGGCCCGCGAACCACCGGTACGCGCCGAACGACGCGATCGTCACGGCCGTGATCGAGCCCAGCAGGACGATGATGTCCAGGCGGAAGTCGCGGCGTTTCGGCTTCATCTCGAGGGCCGGATGCGGACGATGGGAGTCGGTGGATTCGTCGCTCAACGGGAACAGGATCGGTCGTCTGCGCCACCCCGGCGCCCGCGCAGTGTAGGCGGTCGCCGGAAGGCGGGAGTGATGACGGTCACGGTTGCAGAGCCCGCGCCAAGGGCACCGTTCGGGCTTGTCACAGAATGGCCGCATCCTCATTGCGCGTTCAGTGGATCGCGCCAAGACTCTCGCCACCGCTTGAGAGGAGACCGGACATGAAGGCACTGAAGACCGCCGTGATGGTGGCGTCGCTGGGTTTCGCCATGGCATCCGCCATCCCGGCCCACGCGCAGACCGTGGGCTACAACATCCGCACCGGCGACGTCTGGGTGGATACGCGCCTGGGCGAGATCAACGATTACGGACGCCGTTACCGCGATCCGTTCGTCTCGGAGATGACCGGCTACTACGGGGCGCCGCGTTCGCTCGTGCTGGACCTGCTCGATCGCCGCGGCTGGGCGCCCGGCGACGTGTACTTCGCCTGCTCCATCGCACGCGCTTTGGGCATTCCGTGCCTGGACGTGGTGCAACGCTATGAGCGCAATCCCGGCATGGGCTGGGGCAACCTTGCCAAGCAGATGGGCATCAAGCCAGGCTCGCGCGAGTTCCATGCACTGAAGAACGGTGCGGTCGGCACCTACGACCGCTGGGGCTATCCGATCCGCATCGACCAGCGCGTCAGCGTGGACTGGTCCAAGCATGGCCCAGGTCATGGCAAGGGTGGCAACAGCGGCAAGCCGTCACAAGCGGGTCCCGCCAAGCAGGACCACGAAGGCCACGGACAGGGCAACAGTGGCAAGGGGCCTGGCAACAGCAACAAGGGCAACGGCAACAAGGGCAATGGAAAAGGCAACGGGCGCGACTGAGTCCTGCCACTGCTGAAACGCAGAACGGCCTCCTGACGGGGGCCGTTCCTGTTTGCGCGCGCCACATTCCTGTCGCGTGGCCCGCGCGTTGCGGCCTCAGGCGGTCAGCGCTTCCAGTGTCTTGAACACCTGCGGCACGGCCATCGCCGGCGTGCCGCCGTTGACCGACACGGCGCGCAGGCCGTGCTGATAGCTCTGCCAGACCATGTCGTCCGCATGCTGGATGTCCACGCCACGGAACTCGCCGGCGGCCATGCCGCGGCTGAGTTCGTTCCGGACGGGTTCGCGCATGCGGCGCAGCGCGGAATTCATCTCCGCCTCGACCGCCGGCGACCAGCGCGCGGAGACGCTCCACAGCGCGGGGAAGGCGATGAAGTTGGCGGCATCCTCGCGCGCCATCCAGAAGTAGAAATCCAGGATGCGTTGCGCGTGCGTCGACCCTTGCGGGCGTTCCACCATCGGCGCCCGCCGCGCGGTGTAGTCGCGGATCAGCAGGGTGGCGATGATGTCGGCCTTGGTCTCGAAATGCAGGATGACGCCGCGGGCGCTGAGTCCGGTCTCTTCACCCAGGTCCATCAGCGTGGTCTGGTCGAACCCCTTGGTGAAGAACAGGCGGCGTGCGGCGGCCAGCACGGCTTCCCGCGTCTCCTGGCTGGTGCGTCGCTTGTGTGTAGGGTTGGAACTCACAGGCATCCTCCGGTTTTGCGTGGGAAGGCGCTCCGGCACCGGCGTGGGCATGAGCCCATTCCGTTCGCTGGCGTATGTAGCCCCTCCCTCTGTCGCATTCTGCCCGCATTCATGCATTTATTGGAACAGGTTGCGCATATCCGCCGTGAAACGCGCACGCGCATGCTGAAAATCGCGTACCCGGACACGTTTTAACGCGGTAACCAAGATTTCGCTAGCCGCTGATTTGCCGCGCTGCGTCAAAAGACAGGTCGAAGACGCGCTGCACCGGCGGGCCGAGTTCCCCGGCCAGCAGGGCCAGCAGGAACAGGCCCAGCAGCAGTGCCGTCGGCAGGCCCAGCTGGATCGGGTTGAGCGCCGGTGCGGCGCGGCCGAGCACACCGAAGGCCAGGTTGACCGCGAGCATCGCCACCATCACCGGCAGGGCGAGCCCCACGGCCGCGCGCAGGATATGGGTGAACAGCATCGGCGCCACTTCCAGCATCTGCTGCACATCGGGCAGCGCGGTGCCGATCGGCAGTGAGCGATAGCTGTCGACCAGCAGCGACACCATCGCGAGGTGGCCGTTGAGGGTGAAGAAGATCAGCCCGAAGGCGAGGTAGAACCATTGGCCCACCACGCCGGAATTCACGCCGCGCAACGGGTCGGACATCTGTGCGAACGCCAGGCCGGTGCCTTGCGAGATCAGTTCGCCGGCGAGCGCGCCGGCTTCGAAGGCCAGGCGCAGCATGAAGCCCATGCTGGCGCCGACCGCGAGTTCGCGCGCGACGTTGAGGACGGTGGAGGCATCGAAGGCGATGCGGTCCGGCGTGCCCGGCAGCAGTGGCGCGAGCGCCATCGCCAGTGCGCCGGCGATGATCACGCGCACGCGCACCGAGACGGCGCGCGTACCGATCAGCGGCGCGGCCATCAGCAGCGCGCCGGTGCGCAGCATCGTCCACAGGATGGCGTTGACCATGCCGAAGGCCTGCTGGCCGTCGATCACCATCTGGGTGGCGGCATCCATCGCGTCGCGACCGTCGTCAGCCGATCAGGTGCGGCAGGCGCTGGAACAGGGCCGTCGTGTACTCCACCAGCACGCCGAGCAGATAGCTGCCGGTGGCGAACAGGGCGGCGGTCAGTGCGATGGCCTTGGCGACGAAGGCGATGGTCGGCTCGTTGAGCTGCGTGGCCGCCTGGATCACGCCGACGACGACGCCGACGATCAGCACGACCAGCAGCAGCGGACCACCGACCCACAGCGCGACTTCCAGGCCGCCGCGCAGTTCGGTGAGGGCGAGTTCGGGGCTCATGCCGGTCTCCTCAGACGCCGTTGAAGCTGGCGGCCAGCGAACCGACGATCAGCACCCAACCGTCGACCAGCACGAACAGCAGGATCTTGAACGGCGCGGACACCAGCATCGGCGAGAGCATCATCATGCCCATCGACATCAGCACGCTGGCGACGACCAGGTCGATGATCACGAACGGGATGAAGATCAGGAAGCCGATCTCGAACGCGGTCTTCAATTCGCTGGTGATGAACGAGGCGACGACGATGGGGAAAGGCACGTCCGCCGGGCTGGCGTAGGCGCCGTGGCCTGCCAGGCCGGCGAAGGTCATCAGATCGGTTTCGCGCACCTGCGCCAACATGAAGTCGCGCAGCGGTCCGGTGGTCAGTGTCCACGCGCTCGAGAAATCGATCTGGCCGTTGAGGTAGGGCGCCATGCCCTGGGCCCAGGCCTTTTCGCCCACCGGCATCATCACCAGCATGGTCAGGAACAGCGCCAGGCCCACCAGCACCTGGTTGGACGGCGTCTGGCCGGTGCCGAGTGCCTGCCGCAGCAGGCCGAGCACGATGATGATGCGGGTGAACGCGGTCATCGCCAGCAGGGCGGACGGGATCAGCGTGATCGCCGTCATCAGCAGCAGCGTCTGCAGCGGCAGGCTGACGGTGTTGTCGCCGACCTGGCCGACGGTGACCTTCGGCAGGGCGGGCAGTGCCGGGGCCGTCGGCGCGGTGGGCGTGGCCGGCGCCGCGGTGGCGGCAGGCGCTTGCGCGGCGGGTGCGGCCTGGGCCAGCGCCAGCACCGGCGCGCACAGCCAGAGCAGGCAGATCAGGGAAAGGACGAAACGGCGCATCTCAGGTCTCTTTGCGCAGGCGCTTGGCCAGCAGCTCGGCGAAGTTGGGCATCGTCGGCGCGGGGGCGACGACCAGCGGTTCGGGCAGGGTGTGCAGCGCGGTGATGCCGCCGGCGCTGACGCCGATCAGCAGGTGTTCCTTGCCGACTTCGATCACCAGCACGCGCTCCTTGGCGCCGACCGACAGCATCGACACCACGCGCAGCTGTTCACTCGGGCGTATGCCCAGGCCCGCGCCGGGCAGGCGCTTGAGCAGCCAGGCCATGCCGAGGATCAGGCCCAGCACCAGGATCAGGCCGACCAGCGCACCGCCGATGCCGGGCGTGGAAGGCGCGTGCTGGCCGATCTTCTGGGCGGGAGCCGCCGCGGCGGCGAGGAGGGCGAGGGTGTGCATCGTCGGGCTCAGCGCAGGCGGCGGATGCGTTCGCTGGGGCTGACCACGTCGGTCAGGCGCACACCGAAGCGGTCGTTCACCACCACCACTTCGCCATGCGCGATCAGCGTGCCGTTGACGAACACGTCCAGCGGTTCGCCGGCACCGCGTTCCAGCTCCACCACGGAGCCCTGGTTGAGCTGCAGCAGGTTGCGGATGGGCATGCGGGTGCGGCCGACTTCCAGCGACAGGGTCACCGGTACGTCGAGGATGACGTCCAGGCTCATGTCGGGTTCGGCGGCGTGGGCCTCGGCCGAAGCGTCGTCGAGGGTCGCGAGGTCTTCGTTCTCGGGAATCATGGTGTGGCGTCCTGGAAGGCAAACGGGGTAAGGGCCTGGCGTGAAATCTGCGGTGCCTTGCCGCTGCCGGGCGGGTGCTTGGCGACGATCTTCACGGCGTTCTGGCCGTTGGAGATGCCGAATTCGCCGGTGAACACCGGTACCTGCTCGACGCAGACCGGCACGGAGCGGGGCAGGTCGATCGGCAGGATGTCGCCGACCTTCAACTGGGTGAGTTGGCGCAGGTTGATGCGCTTTTCGGCCAGCACGCTGGAGACGGTGACTTCTGCCTGGCGCAACTGCTGGTGCATCGTCTCGCGGAAACTGTCGTCGTCATGGACGCGGTCGGACTGGATGCCGGCGTCGAGCAGTTCGCGGATCGGCTCGAGCATCGAGTACGGCAGGGTGACGTGCAGGTCGCCGCCGCCGCCGTCGAGTTCGACATGGAAGCGGCTGACCACCACGTACTCGCGCGGGCTGACGATGTTGGCGAAGTGCGGATTGACTTCGCTGGTGATGTATTCGAAGTCCACCGGCATCACCGGCGCCCAGGCGTCGATCAGGTCGGTGAAGGTCTGCTTGAGCAGCAGCTGGATCACCCGCATCTCGGTCTGGGTGAACTCCCGCCCTTCGATCTTGGCGGGATAGCGGCCGTCGCCGCCGAAGAAGTTGTCCACCATGGTGAACACCAGCTTCGGTTCGAACACGATCAGGCCCACGCCGCGCAGCGGCTTGAACTTGATCAGGTTGAGGTTGGTCGGCACATAGAGCGAGTGCAGGTAGTCGCCGAACTTGATCGTCTCGATGCCGCGCACCGACAGTTCCGCCGAGCGGCGCAGCAGGTTGAACAAACCGATGCGCCAGGTGCGCACGAAGCGCTCGTTGATCATCTCCAGCGTCGGCAGCCGGCCGCGGACGATGCGGTCCTGGCTGGCGAAATCGTAGGTGCGCGCGACCGCGGGGTCGTGCGGCGGTTCCTCGGTTTCGATCGCGCCGGAATCGACGCCGTTGAGCAGGGCGTCGATCTCGTCTTGCGACAGCAGGTCACTGGTCATGGCGGCGGGCTTCCGTCACTGCATCACGAAACTGGTGAACAACAACGACTCGGCGGACGGCTTGCCGGTCTCGGCGACCAGCAGGGCCTTCACCTCGCCGAGCGCGGCGCTCTGCAGGCGCTCCTTGCCCTCGCGCGACATCAGCCCGGCGGCGTCCTGCTGGGCGAACAGCATCAACAGGCGTGCGCGGATGGCCGGGGCATGCAGCTCGATGGCCTTCAGCGACTCGGGGTCGCGGGTCATCAGTTGCACTTCCACCTGCAGGTAGCGCGCGCCACCGGTCTCGCCAACGAGGTTCACGACGAACGGCGGTTCCAGCGCGAAGTACTGGGCGGGCGCGGGCACGGTGCCGGGGCTGGCGGCCTTGGGGCCTTCCGGCTTTTCTTCCTTCGCACCGTGGCTGGTGAAGTACCAGGCGCCGCCACCGGCTGCGCCCGCGGCGATAAGCGCGACCAGGCCGATGGTCAGCAGCGACTTGCCGCCCTTGGGCTTTTCAGCCTTGTCGGTCTTGGATTTGCTGGCGTTCTTGTCGGCTGCCACGGCGGTGGATCTCCTGAGGGGTCTCCCCAGGGGATGCAAGCGGTGTGCCGTAGCGTGGAGGCGACGCCGACGGGGTTTTGACGGGACGGCTTTCTGTAGGAGCGACGTCAGTCGCGACCGCACGCCATGTGGGCCAGGAGCTTTTGCCTCGGCAGGGTGCCGATCGTCGCCGGGGCTACTGGCGAAGAAGACCCGCGGTCGCGACTGACGTCGCTCCTACAGGAGAAGCGACCCCGTCAGGCGTAGGCGTCCACCAGGCCACGCGCGGTCATGCGGACGGTGCGGGGCGTCTCGACGGTGGGTTCGGCGCTGTCTCCACGATCTTCGCCGGTAAGGGAGCTGCCGCTCTGCGACGGCGGGGCATGCTGGTGGCCCACGTCGGCGTGCGCGAGCTGGAAGCCGTGCTGGCCCAGCATGTCGCGCAGGCGCGGCAGGCTGGATTCGAGCGCCTGGCGGACCTCGGCCTGCGCGCTGGAGAAGTCGGCGTGCACGCGGTCGCCGTCCAGGCGCAGGCGGATCTCGACCGTGCCCAGGTCGTTCGGCGTGACCTTGATGTGGGCGTGGCCGATCTTCTGGTCGGCCATCCAGCGGACCGCATCGCCGATGTCTTCGTCGAAGTGGCCGCCCTGCAGGTCGGCGGACGGCGCCTCCATCGCGTTGACCGTCTCCGTGCGGGACAGGCCGAGGGAAGCGTTGGACGCACCGACGCCCGCCAGCAGGTTGCCGGTCGACGTGGTGCCGTCGGTGTCTTCGCCACGGAAGGCGTCGACGATGTCGCGGCCGAGCGTGACCACCTCGGGCAGGGCCGCCGCGACCTGACCCGTGGCCAGGTGGGTGGCGAAGGAGAGCAGGTTCTGCAGCGGCGCCTTGGCGGGCGCATCGGCGGCCGGCGTGACGGGCGCGCCCGCATCGGCGGCGGATGCGCCGAGCAAGCCCTCGACGGGCAGCGCAACGCGCGCGGTGCCCTGGCCCAGCACCGCATCGGTCACGGGAGTGAACGTCGCTGGCGTGGCGCTGCCGGATGCCGACGCGGCAGCATCCACCATGACCGCCGTGCCGGGGGGCGGCGTGGACGCCGGTGTCGCCGGTACTGCATCGAGCAGGGCCAGCAGCGCGGTCGGCGCGGCGTCTTCTTGTTTGATGTCGTCGTCGGATGACGCGGTGTCCGCCGCATCGTCCCGGCGACGGAGCGCGCGCGCCTCGCTGCTGGCGACCTCGCGCGGTTCCGTATCGCGCGCGGCCGGCTTGCGCACGGGCGCGTCATCGCGCGCCGCAGGGCGGCGGACCATGTCGTCGAACGCGGGCCTGGAGGCGTCCTTCGCACTGTCCTGCGAGGAAGGCTTGCCGGCCCCTGGCGACGCGGAGGCGCCGCCGGCCGATGCGAGCGTGGCCATCGGCGAGGGCATCAGGCGTCGCCTTCCTGGGTGGCGGTCGCGGCCAGCCGCGCGCGACGTGCGCCCAGGTCGTCCATTTCGCGCTGGTCGCGGCGGTCGACGATCTGTCTTTCCTGCACCCGGTAGCTGGCGGCCAGTTGTTCCAGCACCTGTTTGTCGCGGCTGGCCAGCAGCAGGCGGTCGCGTTCGATGTCCACGTTCGCGCGGCTGCGGTCGACGGTCTGGAGCTGTTGTTTCAGCGCCTGGTCGATGCGGTCGAGGAACGCGCGCCGGTTGGCCAGCTGGGCCGGGCTGGTGGCGGCCATCTGGCTGTTGGCGTACTCCTCGGCGTACTGCCGCAGTTCCTCCAGCCTGGATTCCTGCAGGGTCAGCGTCTGTTGGCGTTCGGCCAGGTCACGGGCGACGGAATCCTCGTGTTCCTGGGCGCGGCGCAACAGGGGGTCGATTCGGCGGGACTGCATCATGACAGGGGTCCTTGGCGTTACTGCAGACCGTCGGGCAGCGGCATGCCGGCGGCGATGTTGCGTTGGATCAGGGCTTCCAGGGCGGCGCGGCTGCTCGGCAGGTCGGCCGAGTGCGCGACATCCTGGCCGAGGAACTCGACGATCTCCGGCCAGCGCTCCAGCGCTTCGTCCACGGTCGGATCGTTGCCGCGCTGGTAGGCGCCGATGGCGATCAGGTCGCGGTTGCTGGTGTAGGCCGACAGCAGTCGCTTGAGCTTGCGGATGCGGTCGCGCCAGGTTTCGTCGGCGATCTCGGTGACCACGCGGCTGACCGAGGATTCCACGTCGATCGCCGGGTACAGGCCGCTGTCGGCGACGCGGCGCGAGAGCAGGATGTGGCCGTCCAGGATCGCGCGCGCGGCGTCGGCGATCGGGTCCTGCGGATCGTCGCCTTCGGTCAGCACGGTGTAGAACGCGGTGATCGAACCGCGCCCCTTGGCGCCATTGCCGGCGCGTTCGACCAGGGCGGGCAAGCGCGCGAACACGGAAGGCGGATAGCCGCGCGTGGTCGGCGGCTCGCCGACCGACAGGCCGATCTCGCGCTGCGCCTGGGCGAAGCGGGTCAGCGAATCCATCAGCAGCAGCACGTTCAGGCCCTGGTCGCGGAACCACTCGGCGATGGCGGTCGCGCGATAGGCGCCCTGCAGGCGCGCCAGCGGCGGACGGTCGGCGGGACTGGCGACGACGACGGCGCGCGCCAGCCCGGATGGGCCCAGCGTGGTTTCGACGAAATCACGCACTTCGCGGCCGCGTTCGCCGATCAGGCCGACCACGATCACGTCGGCGGCGGTGTACTTGGTCATCATGCCCAGCAGCGTCGACTTGCCGACGCCGGAGCCGGCGAACAAACCGACGCGCTGGCCACGGCCGATCGGCAGCAGTGCATTGATCGCGCGGACGCCCACATCGAGCGGCTGGGTGATCGGCTCGCGGGAAAGCGGGTTGATCGCCACGCCGGAGAGGCTGACGCTGCCTTCGGCGCGGATCGGGCCGCGACCGTCGAGCGGCACGCCATCGCTGTCGATGACGCGTCCCAGCAGGCCTTCGCCGACTTCCACGCCGCCGCGGCGGCGCGAGGGCACCACGCGCGCATTCGGCAGCAGGCCGTGCAGTTCGGCGCTGGGCATCAGGTAGGTACGCTCGCCGGAGAAGCCGACGACTTCGGCGTCCACCCAGCCGCCGTCGACGACCTCGATCTTGCAGGTCGCGCCCATGGGCGCTTCGCAACCGATGGCTTCCAGGGTCAGGCCGACGGCGCGGCGCAGGATGCCTTCGCGGATCAGGCCGCGGCCGCCGAGTTCGGGATTGATCTGCGACAGCCGCGCCGACAGGCGCAGGTCGCGCGCGGTCAGCCATTCCAGCGGCTGGGCGCTCATGCACGGGCTCCGCGGTTGAGCACGGTTTCCAGTGCGCCGCGCAGACGCGCTTCGAGCGTACCGTCGATACGCACGCTCTCGGCGTGCACGCGCAGGTCGCCGCGGCTGAGGCTGGTATCGGCCGTCAGGCGGGTATGGGGTGTCATCGCCAGCACCGGCGTGAGCGCGGCGATGTCGTCCGGGTGCAGGCGCAGTTCGACTTCGCGCTGCGCGCCGCCGACGGCATCCAGCGCACTGGTCGCCAGTTCCTGCAGCAGCACCGGATCGGTCTGGTAGGCGCGGCCGACGAGGGCGCCGGCGATGCGCACGGCGAGTTCGGACAGTGCGGCGACGACTTCGTTTTCGAGACGGTCCAGCGGGCGCGAGAAATTGTCGAGGATGCCTTCCATCTGCGCCGCGAGCCGACGTACTTCGGCCTGACCGTGGGAAAAACCTTCCGCATGGCCTTCGGCCAGGCCGCGCTCCAGTCCTTCGCGATAGGCCGCGTCCTGGATGGCCTGGATCTCCTCCAGCGTCGGCGGCACCGGGGGTGGCGCCTCCTGTGCGGCGGCGGCGGCCTGCAGCACCACGTCGAGCGGGGCCGGCATCCAGCGGATGGGCGAGGGCGCGCTCATACCATTTCCTCGGCGCCGGCCATCAGCGAGATGACGCCCTGGTCAGCCAGGCGGCGCACGATTGCGAGGATTTCCTTCTGCGCGCCTTCCACGTCGGCCAAGCGCACCGGGCCGCGCGCGTCCATGTCTTCCAGCAGGATCTGCGCCGCGCGCTGGGACATGTTGCGGGTGATCTTTTCCTTCACCTTGGCATCGGCGCCGCGCAGCGCCAGGCCCAGGCGGTCGTTCGGGACTTCGCGCAGCAGCGCCTGCAACTCGCGGTCGCCCAGGTCGGCCAGGTTGTCGAAGACGAACATCAGGTCCTGGATGCGCGCACCGAGGTCGGCGTCGACCTGGGTGATGTTGCCCAGGATGGCCTGGTCCTGGCCCGAATCCATGAAGTTGAGGATGTTCGCGGCGACCTTCACGCCGCCGATGCTGGACGCTTTCAGGTTCTGGTTGCCGGCGAACTGGCGCTCCATGATTTCGTTGAGCTCGTTCAGCGCGTTCGGCGGAATGCCGTCCAGCGTGGCGATGCGCAGCAGCACGTCGGTGCGGGTGCGTTCGGGCAGCAGCTTGAGCGTGTCGGCGGCCTGGTCGCTGTCCAGGTGGGCGAGCACGATGGCGATGATCTGCGGATGCTCGTTGCGCACCAGATCGGAGATCGCGCGCGGGTCCATCCACTTCAGCGTGTCCAGGCCGGTGGTGTTGCGGCCCAGGAGGATGCGGTCGATCAGGCTGCCGGCCTTGTCGGCGCCCAGCGCCTGCACCAGCACGTTGCGCACGTAGTCGTCGGCGCCCATGCCGAGCGAGGTCTGCTTGTCGAGCGCCTCGCCGAAGGTGGACATCACCTGCATCACCTGCTCGCGGCTGACGCCGGAGATGGTGGCCATGGCGATGCCGAGCTTCTGCACTTCCTTGGCGTTCATGTGCTTGAGCACTTCGGCGGCGTCCTGCTCGCCGAGCGAGAGCAGCAGCACGGCCGCGCGCTGCACGCCGGTCAGGGCGTTGTCCTGTGCGTTATTCATCGCTGGCCACCCAGTCCTTGACCACTTGCGCGACCTGCTTGGAGTCGGTCTTCACCGCTTCGCGCGCCTGGCGCAGGCGGTCTTCGTAGGCATCGGAGGGCAGGGCGCGCATCGGCGGCAGTTCGTCGTGCGACAGGGCGGCGACGGCGCGCGCATCGGTGTCCTCGTCGTCCACCACGGTCACGTCGATGCCGTCGTCGTCGTTGCGCTGGGCCTTCTTCGCCTTCGGGTCGATGATCTGGCGCATGGCCGGGCGCAGCACGCCGAACAGCAGCAGGATCACCACCAGCGCGCCGATGCCGTAGCGGGCGACGTCGCGCAGCATCGGGTTGTGCAGCCAGGGGCTCTCCCAGAACGGGACTTCCTCGGCCTTGTCGGTTTCGCGCACG
The DNA here is from genome assembly GCF_001427585.1 of Pseudoxanthomonas sp. Root630. Lineage (GTDB taxonomy): Bacteria > Pseudomonadota > Gammaproteobacteria > Xanthomonadales > Xanthomonadaceae > Pseudoxanthomonas_A. Next base: position 37,876 of record NZ_LMGY01000008.1, read on the forward strand.
AACGGCGCGTTCATCACCGAGACCGAATCGCCGCGCGCGGCATCGAAGCCCACGGCTTCCTTCACCAGCGCCTCGATGCGGCCGAGCGTGGCGGCATCCAGCGCGGTCATGACGACCTTGCCGTTCTCGCCGGTGCGCGGCACGTGGTCGACCAGCACGGCGGCGGTGACGCGGCGGACGCGTCCGGCCGGCTGGCGGGTGTGCTGCAGCGTGCGGTCCATCTCGAAATTGCGGGTCGCGCTGCTCGCGGTTTCCGTCGGCGCGGCCGGGTTGGGCGCGGCCGCCGCGTTCGGGCCGGGCGGCGTGTTGCTGGTCGCGCCGGGTACGCCTTCGGGGCCGGCGGCGGCGACGGTGTTCTGGCTGACCTGCTCGCTGCGGATCTTGGCCGGATCGTTGGCGAAGGTCTCGCGGGCTTCCTCGGTGACCGAGAAATCCATGTCCACCGCGACCTCGGCATTGATGCGGCCCGGGCCGGTCAGCGGCTCCAGCAGTTCGCGGATGCGCTCGTTGAAGGAGGTTTCCAGCTTGCGCACGCGCTCGAACTGGGCGGCGTTGAGCGCAGCCTCGCTGTTCGGGTCGCTGATGGTCAGCATGCGGCCACCCTGATCGACCACGGTGACGCGCTCGGGCGCCAGGTCCGGGATCGACGACGAGACGAGATGGACGATGGCGTCCACCTGGTTGCGTTCCAGCATGGTGCCGGAACGCAGGTCCAGCACGACGGATGCGCTGGCGACTTCGCGTTGGCGGGTGAAGGCGGACGGCTTGGGGATGGCCAGGTGCACGCGGGCATCGCGCACCGGGCGCAGCGTGGTGATCGTGCGGACCAGTTCGGTTTCCAGCGCGTGCTGGTAGCGCGCGTTCTCGACGAACTGGCTGACGCCGAAGCCCGGGTCGCGCTCCATCATCTCGAAGCCCAGGCGGCCGCTTTCGGCCAGGCCGGCGCCGGCCAGCTTCAGGCGGGCGTCGTGCAGGTTTTCCTCCGGCACGGAGATGGCGCCGGTGGCCTGGTCGAGCTGGAACGGGATCTGCGCCGCGCGCAGCATGTCGGTGGCTTCGGCGGTGGCCTTGGGGTCCAGGCCGGTGTACAGCGGGGTGTAGGCCGGCTTCTGCGACCAGAAGAACACGAACAGGCCCAGCGCGACCGCGCCGGCGATGAGCAGCAACGTGCCCATCTGCTTGAACACGCGCGCGTCCCCGATCTTGGTCAACGCTGCGCCTGCCTTGTCGGCGGTCAGCGATTCCTTCAGGGCTTCCTTGGACAGCGTGAGGGCCATGGCGATGGGTCGGTTCGTTGAAGGGGAAGGTCAGGAGCGGTGGGTTACAGCGGCATGTTCAGGACGTCCTGGTACGCCTGCACCAGACGGTTGCGGACTTCGACCGTGGCGCGGAACGCGACCTGCGACTGCTGTGCGGCCACCATCACCCGGGCCAGGTCTGCGCGCGGATCGCCCAGCTCGAACGCCTGTGCCAGCGCGCCGGAGGTCTTCTGGGCGTTGTTCACGCCTTCCAGCGCGTTCTGCAGGGTCTCGCCGAAACTCGGCGCCTTGACGCCGGGTTGTTCGAAGCCGACCCCGTTGGGCGTGAAGGCCCCGGGGTTGGGCATCGGCTCGACGGCGCGGGTGCCCAGCTGGTGCTGGTAGCTGCGGATCTGCGAGAGGATGGAGGTGACGTCGGACATGGGCGGGCGCTTCGGTCGTCGGTGTGTCTTGCCGTATCAGCTGCAAGACCTGTGCCGGAGCCGCTGCCCGCCGCCAGTCAGTTTTCCGTCGCCAGGGCGACGTCTTCGCGCTCGACGCCGTACTTGCGAAGCTTTTCCACCAGCGTGGTGCGGCGCAGGCCCAGCAGTTGCGCGGCATGGGCGACCACGCCGCCGGCGCGGTCCAGCGCATCGCGGATCAGGTTCAGTTCGATCTGGGCGATGTGTTCGCGCAGGTCGATGCCGGCTTCCGGCAGGCGCTCCGCGGTCGGCGCCACGGCGGCGACCGGGGCCACGACGGGCGCGGCAGGGACGGTGGCGGAGGCCGGCGCCGCAGCGGCCGGCACGGCCTCCGGCTCGGGCAGGTGCTCGGGCTGGTAGCGCTTGGGCAGGTCGTGCACGCGGACCAGGCCACCCGGATGCAGCACGGCCAGGCGCTCGACCAGGTTGGTCAGCTCGCGCACGTTGCCGGGCCAGTTGTACTGGCGCAGCGCCTGCAGGGTGTCGTGGGCGAACTGCACCTCGCCACGACCGGTGCGTGCCAGCTGGGCCGCGATGGTGGCCACCAGCGACGGCAGGTCGTCGGCGCGCTCGCGCAGCGCCGGCATTTCGATCGGGAACACGTTGAGGCGGTAGAACAGGTCTTCGCGGAAGTGGCCGTCGGCGATGCGCTGTTCCAGGTTGCGGTGGGTCGCGGCGATCACGCGCACGTTGCAACGGATGGTCTGGTTGCCGCCGACGCGCTCGAAACTCCGCTCCTGCAGCACGCGAAGCAACTTGACCTGCATCGGCAGGCTCATGTCGCCGATTTCGTCCAGCAGCAGGGTGCCGCCTTCGGCCATCTCGAAGCGGCCCTTGCGCGCGCTCAGCGCGCCGGTGAAGGCGCCCTTCTCATGGCCGAACAGTTCGCTCTCCAGCAGCTCGGCCGGGATCGCGCCGCAGTTGATGGCCACGAACGGCCCATCGCGGCGCGGCGACTGGTCGTGGATGGCGCGGGCGACGACTTCCTTACCGGTACCGGATTCGCCCAGCACCAGGACGGTGGTGTCGAACGCGGCGACCTGGTCGATCATCCGGCGCAGGCGGGTCACGGCCGGGCTGTTGCCGGTGGGGCCGCTGGTGCTGACCTGCTGGGCCTGGTGTTCGGTGTCCAGCCGCTTGAGGCTGGCGCGGCGCAGGCAGGCTTCCAGCTGCGCGTGGCGGATGGGGCTTTCCAGCGTCCAGACGCCGGCTTCGTGCAGGCCGTGCGCGGCGGCGAAGGCGGCGGTGTCGCCCTGCAGCAGCAGCACGGGCGGCGGCAGCTGCGCCTTGCCCAGCCAGCCGAAGAAGGCATCGGCGGCTTTCTGGTCGTCGATCGAGCCGACCACGACGGCCAGCCAGTCGTGCGGGCGTTGCCGCTGCACATCCACGTCGCCGGCACTGACGATCCAGCGCGGTGTGAGGTCCATGAACTCGAGCAGGCCGGCCAGGCGTTCAGCGCGGGCGGCGTCGGTGTCGATGACGAGGATGCGGGATTCACTCATGGCGGCGCTCTTTGAATCGTTCGAGGATGGGCAAGACTTCCTGGATGTAGGAAAGCTTGCTGACGAAATCGTCGGCGCCGGCCCGCATGGCGTGTTCGCGGTGTTCGGCATCGTCGAAGTGGCTGGCGATCACCACGAAGGGGGGCGCGTCCTGGGTCTTGATCAGGCGCGTGGCCTGCAGGCCGCCCATCTCCGGCATGGCCAGGTCCATCAGCACCACGTCCGGACGCAGGGTCTCGGAGCGTTCGATGGCTTCCAGGCCGTTGCTGGCGCGGCCCACGACATCCAGCCACTCCACCTTGCGCAGGTGGCGCAGGGCGGCGTTGATGAATCCTTCGTGGTCGTCCACCAGCAGTACGGTGATCTTGCTCATTGCGGTCGTGCTCCGTTATCCGGCCTTGGCCAAGACGGATACGGTAGCGCGTCGGCGTTCCCGGGCGGGAGCGATATCGAGCTGTTCCCGGTACTTCGCCACAGTTCGGCGGGCAATGTGAATGCCCTGGCGGGCCAGCAGGCCGGCGATCGCTTCGTCGGCCAGCGGCTTGCCGGCCGGCTCGGAGTCGATCAGGCGGCGCACCATGGCGCGCACGGCCGGGCCGGACACGTTGGCGCCTTCCAGGCGCACGGCGAAGAAGTGCTTCAGCTCGAACGTGCCGCGCGGGGTCTGCATGTACTTGCCGGTGGTGATGCGCGAGATCGTGGATTCGTGCATGCCGATCTCGTCGGCGATCTCCTTCAGGGTCAACGGGGCCATCGCCTCGTCGCCCTGGGTCAGGAAGCCGGCCTGGCGCTCGACGATGGCGCGCGCGGTGCGCAGCAGGGTGTCGTAGCGGATCGACAGGCCGCGGGTCAGCCAGCGGGCTTCCTGCAGCATTTCACGCAGCTTGCCGGCGCCGGGCGAGGCCTCGGCCTGCTCCAGGGCGCGCTCCTGCATCGCGTTCACGCGGATGCGCGGGGTGCTGGCCGGGTTCAGGGCCACGCGCCAGGCGCAGTCGGCGTGCCAGGCGACCACGTCGGGGATGATGTAACCGGACGGCGCCGGTGCCAGCGAGGCGCCCGGGCGGGCGTCCAGCGACAACACCAGGCGCACGCCTTCCATCACCTGGTCGGTGTCGAGGTCCAGCAGGCGGGCGAGGGCGTCGTATTCATGGGCGGCCAGCAGGGCCAGGCCCTCGGCGACGATGCGTGCGGCCACGCGGCGGGCCGGGACGCGGCCTTCCAGGCAGTCCAGCTGCACCAGCAGGCATTCGCGCACGTCGGCGGCGCACAGGCCGGGGAATTCGCCGCGCAGCAGGCGGTCGCGCAGGCCGAGCACGATGTCCGTGCGCAGATCGAAGCGGGCCGAGGCCAGCAGCGCCAGCGTATCGGGCGCCTGGTCCAGGTACCCGCCGTCATTGGTGTGCTCCAGCCAGAACGCGACCACTTCCAGGGCGCGCTCGTCCAGTTCCAGTGCCAGGCGGTCCAGCACGCGCACGTGCGGGTCGGTGGATTCGCCAGCGGCCACGCGCTGCATGCGGTCGTCGTCGCCGTCCTGCCAGCCGGCGCCCGGCACGTCCCACAGGTTGGATTCCGGCAGTTCGTCGAACGCGGCGGTGTCGGTGGCGGCGACGTCCTGCGCGGGCATGTCTTCGGTGTCGCTGGACGCGCCCGCGTCGTGGGTCTCCTCGATCTCCAGCAGGGGATTGAGCTCCAGCGCGCGGCGCACTTCCATTTCCAGCTGCAGGCCATCGAGCTGCAGCAGGCGGATGGACTGCAGCAACTGCGGCGTCAGGTGGAGCTGTTGGCCCAACTGGGTGGAAAGTCCCGTCTTCATCCCCGTAGTCCCCGATTCGATGGCGTGCCAGGGCGGCTTCACATCGTGTGAATACTTTCCGCCTCGGGTGACGGAAAAAAAATCGGGGGGTTTCTGATTGTGCTGCGGGCACACCCGACCGGCCGTCAGGGTTTCCCCTACAGCGTCGGTTTAATGTCGAAGGTGGATGCCCGACGGGGGGCTGCGATCACGGGATTCCGTCACGGAAGCGGTGTCGCCCCCGGGGTACTGCAAGGCTCAGGCCAACTCGTTCTGGTGGCGCGCGGCCAGCAGCAGCAGGTCATTGGCGCGACGGCAGCCGAGCGATTCCATCATGCGCGCACGGTGCGTCTCCACCGTCTTGACGCTGATGCCGAGCTGCGCGGCGATTTCCTTGCTGCTCATGCCGCTGCCCAGTTGGCGCAGGATCTCGCGCTGGCGTGGCGACAGCGCCGCGATGCCCGTGGGTCGCTGCGGATTGAGCATCGGCGCCAGCATCTTCGAAGACACCTGCGGGCTCAGGAATACCTGGCCACTGGCCGCGGCGCGCAGGGCCAGCTCGAGCTCCATCGGTGCGGCTTCCTTGACGACGAAGCCCGCGCAACCGCGATCGAGCGCGACACGCACCTGCGTGGGATCGTTGTGCATCGACATCATCACCACGCGCACCTGCGGCAGCGATTCATGCAGCAGCGGCAACAAGTCGAGACCGCTGCGATCGGGCAGCGAGAGGTCGAGCAGGATCACGTCGGGACGGTGGATGGCCGCCATGTCGAGCGCCTGCTGGGCGTTGCAGGCTTCGGCCACGACGTCCACGTCGGGCAAGGCTTGCAGCAGCCGGCTGATGCCGGCCCGGACCAGGGTGTGGTCGTCGACGATGAGTACACGCACGGGGAGGAGCCAGTCGTTGCCGCTTTGCAGGTCGGATCACGATAACGGCCGCGTCCTGCCACGCCAATTCAGAATCGCGACGAAGACGTGAAAGTACGACATAAGTCACACTTGAATGCCTGCCGCCCGCGATGAAGTCGGGCATGACGCAATCGGGGTGTGTGACGGCCGCACCTTCCGCGTGCAGGTTCACAGGCGAATGCGCGAAACGCGTTTACCTGCGCGGAGCCAACTGCGATTGACGCGCCTCGGCGACCTGCCGGCGATGCAGCCGGAAGAGATGGCGGTCCATGGCTTCGGCGAGGCCACCGTTCAGGCCTTCGAACTGCAACCACAGATGGTGTGCGTGCGTGCCTTCCACCTGCGCCAGCACGCGTGCCGGCAATTCGATGTGATCGCTCAGCCAGGCGGCCGGTTGCAGCGTCACCACCCCATCGCTGCCGTCGGCAGCGCCGAGCGGCGAGACGATGTCCAGGCGCAGGCCGCGATGGGACCAGCGCAACGCCGTGACGGGGAGCGTGTCGTCGTGACTGCGCGCCAGGCGACCGAGCAAGGACAGCACCAGGTCGAGCTTGGCCTCGATCCGTTGCTGGCTGGGCGTGGCTTCCTTGCGGTCGTCGGGGTCTTCACCGCGGACGTCCTCGGCGACCGCGAGCCCCTGCAACAGGGCTTCGGCGGGTGCCTGCATCACGGCGCGGGCGCCGAGGGTGAAGCGGGCGGGCAGCACGACGTCGCAGGTGAGCGCACCGTCGAACAGCGTGTGTTCGGCCGGATGCTCCACCAGGACGACGGGCGCGGCCATGGCCTAACCTCCGACGACGGAGAGGTACGCGCGCGCGGCGCGGTCTGCGCGTTGCGTGGACTGCATGCGGATGCGTGCCTGTTCGCGCGCAGCCTGCATGTCCTGCTGGAGTTCGAGCTGCGCGCGCAGGAGCGTCGCCAGTGCGTCGTAGCCGGCGTTGCGCCCGCCATCGGCGTGCAGGAACGCGCGCACGTCGCGGTCGTGACGGTTGAGCAGGGCTTCCACGCCGTCCAGTTCATCGGCATGCAGCGCGACGCGCATCGCATCCAACTGATCGAACAGATCGGCGAGGACCGGCGTGTCGTTCATCGCGCCGCTGCCATCGCCGGCTGTTGGCGCTGTTCCGAAGGGATCGCGTTCCAGGCCGATTCGATCTCGCCCAGCAACTCCAGCGATTCGCGCAGGGCGGAGGCGTCGTTGTGCAGGTTGGCTTCGATCAGCCGGGTCTGCACGTAGTCGTACAGGGCCGACAAGCTGCCGGCGATCTCGCCGCCGGCTTCATGGTCGAGCGAGCCGTTGAGGTGGCCGATGATCGCGCTGACCTCGCCGATGGCCTTGCCCTTGCGCGCCAGTTCGCCGCGTTCCACGCAGGCTTCCGCCAGGCGCAGGCGCTCGCACGCACCGGACAGCAGCAACGCGACCAGGCGGTGCGGGTCCGCCTCCATCACGGCACTGCTGAGGCCGGTATTGCGGTACTGCGCGGCATAGGATTGAAGTGACATTCCATTTCTCCTGGGGTCCCCGGCGCCGCACGGGCGAGCCGGCACGGACCCGGCGGGTGCTTATCCGGTCTGGCTGGTCAGCGTGGCCAACTGTTGGGCGAGGGCGGTGCTGGTGGTGTTCATCTGCGAAATCATGCTGTCCAGCGCGACGAACTGCGCCTTGTAGCGGTTGCCCACGGCTTCCATGCGGGCATCCAGCGCGGTGCGTTGGGTGGCGACGTCCTTGATCTGCGCATTCAGGCCGTTGCTGCGCAACGTGAAGGCGCCATCGCTACCCACATAACTGCCCACCGCCTTCTGCAACGTGCCCGCGAACGCGGTGTCGCCGGTGAATGCGGTGCGGATCTTCTCCGGATCGGAGGTCAGCGCGGCGGCGAACTTGCTGCTGTCGAAGACCAGCGTGCCGTCGGACGAGGGGTAGCCCTTCGTCTGCAGGCCCAGGGTCTTCGCATCGAGCCCCTGCGCGGCCAGGTCGCCGAGCAGGTTGCCCATCAGGTTGCGGAGCTGGCCCGAGGCGCTGCGCATCTGCGCGTCGCCGGTCAGGGCCGAGGGTTCGTTGTTCTCGGCGTCGTACTTCGTGGTGGCGTTGATGGCGCTGATCGCCGTGTTGTACGCCGTCACGAAGTCCTGGATCAGCTTGCCGGCGGCCGCCGTGTCGGTGGACACGGTGACGGTGCTGGTGCCTTCCGTTTTCAGGTCCAGGGTGAGACCGGGCACGGCCTCGGTGATCTTGTTGGTGGTGGCGGTGACGGTGAGGCCGTCGATCGTCACTTCGGCGTCGGCCGCCGGCACGCGCTCCTGCAGGCTGGTGACCAGGTTCTGCAGGTCGCTGCCGCCGGAGGAGAACGCCAGGGTGAGGCCGTTGGCCGCGCCGGTCTTGTCGGAGGAGACCGACAGGTACTGGCCGTCGTTCGAGGTCAGCACCGCGGCCTGCACGCCCTTGCTGCGCGCGGCGTCGTTGATGGCGCTGCGCACGTCCTGCAGGGTGGCGCCCTCGGCGACGTCGATGGCGAGCGACTCGCCGCCGACCGTCAGCGTCAATTGGCCGGCACCGAAGGTGGTCCCGGCGGCAACCGGGGTATTGGTGATCCACTTGTTGGCGGTGGCCAGCGAGACCACTTCCACGTTGTAGATGCCGTTGGGCGTGCCGCTGGCGACGCTGGCGCCGACCACGGTGTCCGTGCCCGACTTGACGGTGCGCACCTCGAACGCGGTGGCCGACTTCAGCGCCTTGAGCGCCGTGTCCAGCGAGCTGAACGCGGAACTGACGGTACCGATGGCGGACAGCTTGAACTTGGCCTGCGTCTCGATGCGGTTCAGGCGGTTGTCGGCCGGCTTGCGGTCGGCCGCGACCAACTGTTCGACCATGCCGGTGATGTCCAGCCCCGAACCGATGCCGCCGTAACCGAGCGAATAGTCTGCCATTGCCGTTTCTCCTGTCGCGCCCTTTCCGCAAAAGGGTGGCCGGGCGGGCCGTCATCCGTTGGTGGATGCGGCCCGCCCGTACAGTTCCAGTAACGGCCTGCGGGCGCCGTTCTTTAGCCCGCATTTCTCCGTCTCCCACCGCTGCCGTGGGTCCGGCGGCTGGTGAGAAATGCAGGCTCCCGGGGTGATGCAGGGTTTGTGCCAGAGGAGCGGGGAACGGGGAGCAGGGAACGGGGAATGACGCGATGCTGCACCTGCAAGGTCCGTGGACATCCGACCACCGGCAAGAAAGCGTTCCCCGTTCCCCGTTCCCCACAAAAAAACCCCTCCGTTGCCGGAGGGGTTGGGGTACTGCCAAACGGAGGGAGACGAATCCGTCCGTGGACGACAGAGAACTAGGAGGAAGACGGGTCTTGCGGGCTGCGCGTCAGCGCAGCAGGGACAACACGTTCTGGGGCACCTGGTTGGCCTGGGCCAGCATGGCCGTGCCGGCCTGCTGCAGGATCTGGGTGCGGGTCAGTTCGGCGGTTTCCTTGGCGAAGTCCGTGTCGCGGAGGTGAAGCGGTTCTGCACCGCACCCAGGTCGGCGCGGGCCGAGTTCACGGCCGTCAGCGCCTTGTCGACGATGGTCACCGCGCGCGACGCGTTGAGGAAGGTGGTCACGTCCAGGTCGGACAGGCCCTTGACCTCACCGGCGCCGGGTGCGCCGCCGGTGACGCCGACGCCCGAGGTGATACCCGCGGCGCCGCTGGTGCCGTACACCACGGTGATGCCGGCCGCCGCGCCGCTGCCGTTCAAGGCGTCGCCGACGGTGTAGTACGAGCCGGTCGTCCCTGTCGATTCGGCATAGATGCCGGTTTCGCCCAGCTTGGCGTTGATCGCGCCCATGATCCTGGCGGTGACCTGGGCGCCGGTATCGCCGGTCTTCACGTCGACGTCGTCGATTGCGATGGTCTTGCCCATCGGGTTGGTCACCGAGATGCCCGTGATCTTGCCGTCGGCAGTGGCCGTGCCCGTGGCGACGCCGACGCCGCTGGTGGAACCGAACTGGACCTTCCCCAGCGCGGTCGACTTGGCATCCACCACCTTGTCGATGGCGATCGCCTGGCCGGCATTGGCGCCGACCTGGAACAGCTGGCTGGAGAACGAGCCGTCCAGCAGTTTGGTGCCGTTGAAATCCGACTGCTTGGCCACGCGATCGATCTCGGCGGTCAGCTGCTTGACCTCGGCGTTCAGCGCGGCGCGGTCGGAGGAGGAATTGGTCGCGTTGGACGATTGCACGGCCAGTTCGCGGATGCGTTGCAGGTTGTTGCCGATCTCGGTCAGCGAACCTTCGGCGACCTGGGCCAGCGAAATGCCGTCGTTGGCGTTGCGCACGGCGACATCGAGACCGCGGATCTGGGTGCTGAAGCGTTCGGAGATGGCCAGGCCGGCGGCGTCGTCCTTCGCGCTGTTGATGCGCAGGCCGGACGAGAGACGCTGGATGGTGGTGGCGAGCGAGGCGCCGCTGGTGCTCAGGTTGCGCTGGGCATTCAACGACATCGTATTGGTGTTGATGACCTGTGCCATGGCGCGGACCCGGGAAAAGGAAGGAAGCAGTCACACCGGAAGGAACGCCCGGCGCCCGCCACCAAGCCGGTGGAGGGCGGATGGATGGCAAGGCCATCCATCCCGGCGCCAATCGGAGGGAGACGAATCCATCCGGGACGCCCGCGTCGGGCAACGATTCCTGTGAAGCGGTTTAGCGGAGCAGGGACAGCACGTTCTGGGGCACCTGGTTGGCCTGGGCCAGCATGGCCGTACCGGCCTGCTGCAGGATCTGGGTGCGGGTCAGTTCGGCGGTTTCCTTGGCGAAGTCCGTGTCGCGGATGCGGCTGCGCGATGCGGCCAGGTTTTCCGAGCTGGTCTGCAGGTTGGCGACCACCGAGGTGAAGCGGTTCTGCACCGCACCCAGGTCGGCGCGGGCCGAGTTGACCGAGGTCAGCGCCTTGTCGACGATTTCCAGCGCCTGCTGCGCGCCCTTGACCGTGGAGATGTCCAGGTTGGAGGCGTACTGCTTGGTGGTGGCGACGGTGCTGGCGGTGACGTCGGCCGGGGCGGTGCCGCCGGTCCAGGTGCCGGTCTCGATGGCGATGCCCTTGAAGGCGCCGTTGGTGCCCACGCTGTCCTTGACCGAGGTCAGGCTGACCGCGCCCGCCGCGCCGAGTTCGGCATACACGCCGCTCTCGCCGATCTTGGCGTTGATGGCCGTGACCAGCGCCTTGGCGGCGGCGTCGCGGGTACCCGTGGCCGTGCCCTGCGCAGCGACTTCGACGGTATCGATGGTGACCGTGGAGCCGTCGGCGTTGGTCAGGGCCAGGCCTTCGATCTTCAGGCCGGTGACGCCGTCGGCCGGCGATGCGGTGGTGAAGGTGGCGGTGGCGAACATCGCGCCGCCCAGCGCATTGGCCTTGGCATCGACGACCTTGTCGATGGCGATGGCCTGGCCGGCATTGGCACCGACCTGGAACAGCTGGCTGGAGAACGAGCCGTCCAGCAGCTTGGTGCCGTTGAAGTCGGCCTGCTTGGCGACGCGGTCGATTTCGGCGGTCAGCTGCTTGACTTCGGCGTTCAGCGCGGCGCGGTCGGACGAAGAGTTCGTCGCGTTGGCCGACTGCACCGACAGCTCACGGATGCGCTGCAGGTTGTTGCCGATTTCGGTCAGCGAACCTTCGGCGACCTGGGCCAGCGAGATGCCGTCGTTCGCGTTGCGGACGGCGACGTCGAGGCCGCGGATCTGGGTRCTGAAGCGTTCGGAGATGGCCAGACCGGCGGCGTCGTCCTTGGCGCTGTTGATGCGCAGACCCGACGACAGACGCTGGATGGTGGTGGCCAGAGAAGNCGGATGCGCTGCAGGTTGTTGCCGATTTCGGTCAGCGAACCTTCGGCGACCTGGGCCAGCGAGATGCCGTCGTTCGCGTTGCGGACGGCGACGTCGAGGCCGCGGATCTGGGTACTGAAGCGTTCGGAGATGGCCAGACCGGCGGCGTCGTCCTTGGCGCTGTTGATGCGCAGACCCGACGACAGACGCTGGATGGTGGTGGCCAGAGAAGCGCCGCTGGTGCTCAGGTTGCGCTGAGCGTTGNGGCGTCGTCCTTGGCGCTGTTGATGCGCAGACCCGACGACAGACGCTGGATGGTGGTGGCCAGAGAAGCGCCGCTGGTGCTCAGGTTGCGCTGAGCGTTCAACGACATGGTGTTGGTATTGATGACCTGTGCCATGGGAAAGTCCTGGAGTGGAACGAGGAAGGAATGCCTGGCCGGGGCGGGCGGGAGAGACGCCCGCTCCGGTGCCTAGCGCCGCGTCAGCGGAGCAGGCTCAGCACGTTCTGCGGCACCTGGTTGGCCTGGGCCAGCATGGCCGTGCCGGCCTGCTGCAGGATCTGGGTGCGGGTCAGTTCGGCGGTTTCCTTGGCGAAGTCCGTGTCGCGGATGCGGCTNGGCACCTGGTTGGCCTGGGCCAGCATGGCCGTGCCGGCCTGCTGCAGGATCTGGGTGCGGGTCAGTTCGGCGGTTTCCTTGGCGAAGTCCGTGTCGCGGATGCGGCTACGCGATGCGGCCAGGTTTTCCGAGCTGGTCTGCAGGTTGGCGACCACCGAGGTGAAGCGGTTCTGCACCGCACCCAGGTCGGCACGGGCCGAGTTGACCGAGGTCAGCGCGGCGTCGACGATTTCCAGCGCCTTCTGTGCGCCCTCGACCGACGTGATGTCGAGGTCCTTGACGAAGGACGCCGTGGTGGTCGCGGCAGCCGTGGTGGTCGCGGCCGTCAGCCCCGAGCCCGTGACCGTGCCACCGACGACCAGGTCCTTGCCGGCCTTCACCGAGTTCAGCGTCACCTGGTCGGCGGTCACCGAGGCGTACACGCCGGTTTCGCCCATCTTCGCGTTGATCGCCGTGGCCAGTCCCTTGGCGATGTCCTCACCCGTGGTGCCGGTGGTGTAGGCGACGGTATCGATCGCCACCGTGTTGATCGTCAGGCCGGCGATGCTGCCGTTGGCGGCGGCATCGGCGATGGCCGTACCGGTGACGTCCGCGGCGAACTTCACGTTGCCCAGCGACTGCGAGCGCGAATCGACGACCTTGTCGATGGCGATGGCCTGGCCGGCGTTGGCGCCCACCTGGAACAGCTGGCTGGAGAACGAGCCGTCCAGCAGCTTGGTGCCGTTGAAGTCGGACTGCTTGGCGACGCGGTCGATTTCGGCCGACAGCTGCTTGACTTCCGCGTTCAGCGCGGCGCGGTCGGACGAAGAGTTCGTCGCGTTGGCCGACTGCACCGACAGCTCACGGATGCGCTGCAGGTTGTTGCCGATCTCGGTCAGCGAACCTTCGGCGACCTGGGCCAGCGAGATGCCGTCGTTCGCGTTGCGGACGGCGACGTCGAGGCCGCGGATCTGGGTGGAGAAGCGCTCGGAGATGGCCAGACCGGCGGCGTCGTCCTTGGCGCTGTTGATGCGCAGGCCGGACGAAAGCCGCTGGATCGTGGTCGCCAGCGAGGCGCCGCTGGTGCTCAGATTGCGCTGAGCGTTCAACGACATCGTGTTGGTGTTGATTACCTGTGCCATGAGTTCGACTCCTTAGGCGTTTTCTGCACGGGGGATGATGTGGCCAACGATTCCCCGCCGTGCCGCCGGGGACGCTAGGTTCAGCCTTGCAACAAGCTCAGTACGTTCTGCGGCACCTGGTTGGCCTGGGCCAGCATGGCCGTGCCGGCCTGCTGCAGGATCTGGGTGCGGGTCAGTTCGGCGGTTTCCTTGGCGAAGTCGTTTTCCGAGCTGGTCTGCAGGTTGGCGACCACCGAGGTGAAGCGGTTCTGGATCGCGCCCAGGTCGGCGCGGGCGCCGTTGACCGAGGTCAGTGCCTTGTCCACCACTTCCAGGGCGCGCTGCGCGCCGGAGAAGGTGGTGATGTCCAGGCCCTGGACGAAGCTGTTGGCGGTGGCCAGATCGCCGCCGTTGGTGCTGGTTTCGGTCAGGCCGAGGTTGGCGGCCGTCGAGACCGTGGCGCCGGTGACGACCGGGCCGCCGAAGGCCAGTGCGAATTCCTGCCCGCCCTTGATCGAGGTCAGGTTGATGACGCCGGCCTTGACCTCGGCATAGACGCCGGTTTCGCCCAGCTTGGCGTTCAGTGCGGCCGCCGCACCCTGGGTGATCGACTGGCCGGCCTTCACGTCGAAGGCGCCGATGTCGATCGTGGTGGCGCTGCCGCCGGTCGGGGTGACCGTGACCTGCAGCTGCGAGTAGGTCGTATCGGCGGTCGCGGCGTCGGCGCCCAGCGCCGTGCCGGTGTAGACGTTGGCGAAGGTCACGCCGCCCAGCGTCTGGGCGCGGGCGTCGACCACCTTGTCGATGGCGATGGCCTGGCCGGCGTTGGCGCCGACCTGGAACAGCTGGCTGGTGAAGGAGCCGTCCAGCAGCTTGGTGCCGTTGAAGTCGGCCTGCTTGGCGACGCGGTCGATTTCGGCGGTCAGCTGCTTGACTTCGGCGTTCAGCGCCGCGCGGTCGGAAGCGGAGTTGCTGGCGTTGGACGACTGCACGGCCAGTTCGCGGATGCGCTGCAGGTTGTTGCCGATTTCGGTCAGCGAACCTTCGGCGACCTGGGCCAGCGAGATGCCGTCGTTCGCGTTGCGGACGGCGACGTCGAG
>NZ_LMGY01000008.1:52417-76717 GCF_001427585.1 Pseudoxanthomonas sp. Root630
GGCGTCGTCCTTGGCGCTGTTGATGCGCAGACCCGACGACAGACGCTGGATGGTGGTGGCCAGAGAAGCGCCGCTGGTGCTCAGGTTGCGCTGAGCGTTGAGCGACATCGTGTTCGTGTTGATTACCTGTGCCATGTTCGTCTCCTCTTATTTGGATTCACGGCGTTGAAGGGAAAAGACGCTGCCGGTTTGTTTTGTTGGGCTAGTCGTCTTCGTGTTGCGAAATGAATAACGGCGCTGCCAAAAAAACCTTTAGGGCGCGCGCGAAAAAATGTGTTAGGCGCCGGAAACCGCTGCAGGACAGGCGTTTCGGCAGAGGGTGGAAAACGTGACGGCGGCCCTAAAGAAGGCGCGGGAGGTGCCGTTAAGGCCGCCCGCGCGGGCACGCGGACGGCATCGCGCCCTGCGGGTTCGGTTGGAACGGAACAGGGGGCGCGGCGGTGCGCGCCAGACGGCCTAAGGCGTCGTGATGCGCCAGGCGTCGTCGGGATTGGCGAGCAGCGAAAGACCGGGCGTGCGGTACTCGCACCCGATCAGCGTGCGTCCCTGCATGCCGGAGTGTTCGCCGGCGTAGACGACCAGCGCATGCAGGTCGTCGAGCGCACCGGAGAGCGGTGCGTCGCGGCTGTCCGCGAGCGATTGCTCCAGGCGCGTGCTGGCCGTGTCGATGGGCGCGTCCACCAGCAGCAGCACGCGATTGTCGGTGATGACGATCGCATCACCCTCGTTGCCCCATGCGTCCACGGACTCGTCGAGTCGGTAGAGATCCATTTTCGGCGTTCCGTACTGGCGCTCGGTCTGCACGAATTCGGCAGGGCGTTCGCGTCGCAGCCGTGGCAACAGCGCGGGGATGTCCGCAGGGGACGTCCGGCAGGTCAGTGCATCCAGCAAGGTGTCCGTCGCCTGGGGGAGCGACGGAGGAACAGGGGAGGCAGGCGCGACGACCTGCGCCTCGAGCGTCGCGCTGGCAGCCAGCAGGGCCACCGCGAGCGCGAGCGTCGCCTTGCTATTCGATCTGCGCATTGGCATGCGCCGCGTCCAACGCTTCCATCGCGTCGCGGGGCTTGAGCTTGCCGGCCTTCTCGAAGGCGGCGGCGGCAGCGTCTTCCTTCTTGTCCCCATGCAGGAGCATCAGCACGTTGGCGTACTCGACGTGCGCGATAGGGGAGTCGGGCGTCAGTTTCAGCGCGGTCTTGATGTGGGATTCGGCCTCGCTGGCCTTGGCACCGTAGGTCAGGCCGCCGATCATCGCGCCGATCTTGCCGATGATCTCCGCGTGGTAGAGCGCCAGCGCGGTGTGCGCCTCGGCGTGCTTCGGCGCCCGCTCGAGCGCGGCGTCCAGCGACGCGCGCACCTTGCCGGCGATGCCTTGCTTGAGCGCCTTGGCGATGCTCAGCCCCTGGCTGTAGCGGCCCAGCGCGAAGGCATGGCGATAGTGACTGTTGGCTTCATCGGGCAGCGCCTTGATCGCGGCCTCGGCGAGCTTGGCGCCCTGCTCGAAGCGCTTGAGCTGTTCGGCTTCGTCGTCCACGAGATAGGTGGCGTGGATGCCGATGGCCTTCACCGCCGCGGACGCGCCCAACGGCCCCAGCGCCTCGCCGGCCTCGTAGGCGGCCTGGAAGTCGCCGCGGTGGAAGGCGCGCCATGCGTCCTGCAGCTGCCGGGCCAGATCGTCGGCCGTGATGCCCTTGGCGCCCTTGCCGGCGGCGGCGATCAGCGCCTTGGCGCGCTTGTCGTCGGGGTAGGGTTCCTGGTCGCCCGCATGCAGGGCGGGCCAGGCTTTCTCCAAGGCGTCGCCTGCGTAGGCGTAGGCCTTGGCGTCGTGCGGAAACGGGGCCCACTTCGAAGACTTCGCTGCCATCGGTCGTCCCTCCCAGGATGTCGCGAGCATGGCGGCGAACGCCATCTTCAGGCAACCCCTACGCAATCCGAGCGGAGAGCGGCCAATAGTGTGATTGCTCGACGCCGCCGGGACAGCATCGCTTCATCGAAGCCGGCCACCGTGGTGCGGCACGTGGAACTGAACATGGCCACCAAGAAGAATGCCCGCAAACCCCTTGAGCCGACCCTGCGCCACGTGTGGCTGGCAGGACTGGGCCTGATCGCCGTCAGCCGTCGCGAAACCCTGGCCGCGGTCGCGGATGCGACCCAGCGACTCGATGCCGCGCGCCAGCAGGCCGCCACGTTCGCCAACACCACGCAGCGCGATGTGCTCGGCCGCCTGGCCGATGTCCGCGAGCAGGGCGAAGCCCGCGTCGGCCAGTTCAGTGCCGACGTGGAAGCACGGCTGGAGCCGGTGCTGGTGAAGCTCGGCTTGAAGAAGAAGCCCGCGCGCAAGGCTGCGCGTAGCCGCAAGGCGGCCCCCGCGCGTGCCAAGGCCACCCGCAAGCCGGCGCCGCGCAAACCGGCGGCCCGCCGCACGCGCCGCGCCTGAGCCAATGGCCGGCACGACCTCGACGCCCCGGCTTGCCGGGGCGTTTTCGTTCATCTAGATGTGTTGCGTGACCGTCGGCTCCGAGAACCAGTCGTTGTCGCGCCCGTTGAAGTAGCGGATCGGCACCTGGGCCAGGGTCTCCGGCGCCACGTCGTCCAGGCAGGCCAGGTTCACCGAGACGTACCGGCCGCCCAGCACCTCCAGCTCGCCCCGGCCGAACGATTTGACGCCGCAGTGCCGGCAGAACAGGTGCTCCGTGGCATGGGTGCCGAACCGGTACCGGCCGAGGTCGTCCTCGCCCTGGAGCAGGCGGAAGGCGTCCGGCCGCACGACGACGCCCCAGAATCGCGTCTTGGTGCAGATCGAGCAGTTGCAGCGGCCGCTGCCCGCGGCCAGGTCGAGGTCCGCTTCGTAGCGGATTGCACCGCAATGGCAGCTTCCGCGATAGGTCTGGATCGCCATGGACGCATGCTTCCTTCGGGATGAGGGGCCAGTCTGGCGTCCATCGAGGACAGAATCAGTCCGCAATAGGCGCCATACTGCGTCCATGCTCAGCACCTCCAATCGCCTGCTCCGCCTGTTGTCGCTGATGCAGTCGCGTCGTCACTGGACGGGCGCGGAACTGAGCCAGCGGCTGGACATCGATCGCCGTACCCTGCGCCGCGATGTCGAGCGGCTGCGTGAACTCGGGTATCCCGTCGATGCTTCCCCTGGCCTCGGCGGCGGCTATCGACTGGGGTCCGGCAGCGCGATGCCGCCCGTCTTGCTGGAAGACGACGAGGCGGTGGCCGTCGCCGTCGCACTGCGGACCGCGGCGGCCAGCGTGGGGCGGATGGAGGACACCTCGCTGCGCCTGCTGTCCAAGCTGGACCAGTGGCTGCCGGCCCGCCTGCGCAAGCGCGCGAGTGCGCTGTATTCGGTCACGCTGTCGCTGGCGGGCGGTGCGCCTACCTCGGACGTGGATGCGCTCCTGCGCATCGCCGGCGCGTGCCGGGACGGATTCAGGCTGCGCATGCAGTACCGCGACCGCAGCCAGAAGGCGAGCGAGCGCCTGATTGAGCCCTTGCGGCTCGTGCACACGGGCAGCCGCTGGTACCTCGTGGCCTGGGATCTCAAGCGCGAGGACTGGCGTACCTTCCGGGTCGACCGCGTGCAGGCGCTGCACGACACCGGCACGCAGTTCCCGCCGCGCGCATTCCCGGGCGATGTGGCCGACTACGTCGCCAAATCGATCACCCAACCGTTCACGCGCTTCCAGGTGCGATTGCGGTTGCCGGGACCCATCGAGGAACAGGCCACGCGCGTGCCGCCGTGGTGCGGCATTCTGGAAGCCGGCGATGCGCACCACTGCGTGCTGGAGCTGGGCGCGGAGTCGGTGGAGGCGTTGCTCGCGCTGATGGCCCTGGTGGGGCCGGATTTCGAGGTGCTCGACGATCGCGGCCTGCTGCCGCAGCTGCGTGCGGCATCGGCCCGGCTCGGCGACGCGTTGGCGATGGCTTGATCCCTGGTTCCCCGGAGCTCCTGTAGGAGGGGCTTCAGCCCCGAAGCTCTTCTTGAAAGTCCTCGCCAACCCGACGGGAAAGCTTCGGGGCTGAAGCCCCTCCCACAGGCAGGACAGAGCTAGGCGGTATAGGCCTGCGTCAGCGTGTTCAGGTGTACGCGTTCGGCATCGCGCAGGAACGGTGCTACCAGCATCATCACCTGCACGATGCCCTGGCGGATCGCGGCCTGCTCGTCCTTCTCCCCGCGTGCCGAGGCGTAGTTCAACCAGAAGGTGGACACCACCAGCACGTTGGTGGCGGTGGCGGCCAGTTCGGCGGCGGAGGCGCGCATCACGCCGGCATGGCCCATGCCGCGCATCACCGCCAGCGCGCTGTCGTCCGCGCGCTTGAGGATGCGGGCGAAGCGCAGGCGCAGGCGTCGGTTGCGGCTCAGGATTTCGACCAGGTCGCGGTACAGGAACCGGTAATCCCAGATGCACTCGAACACCAGGTGCAACTGCAGCCAGATGTCTTCCAGTCCGGGCAGGCGATCGGTGGGCGGGGTGAGGGCGGCATCCATGCGCTCTTCGTAGCGGGCGAAGAGCTGCTCGATGATGTCGTCCTTGTTACGGAAGTGGTAATACAGGTTGCCGGGGCTGATCTCCAGCTCGTCGGCGATGTGGTTCGTCGTGACGTGCGGCTCGCCCTGCGTGTTGAACATCGCCAGGGCGGCTTCGAGAATGCGCTGGCGGGTATCGCGCGCCACTACGCGGTGAGTTTCTTCACCAGGTCCACGTACTTCTTCTGGGCGTCCTCGGGCGCGGTGCCCTTCAGCTTGGCCCAGGCTTCGTACTTGGCGGTGCCGACGAAGTCGAAGAAGCCCGGCTTGTCGCCTTTGACGTCGCCTTCCGAGCCCTGTTTGTACAGCCCGTAGAGTCGCAGCAGGGTGTCGTTGTCGGGGCGCTCGGACAGCGTCTGGATGTCCTTGGATGCCTGGTCGAACGCGGTCTTCAGATCTGCCATGGATGATCCCTCCCAGTGATCGCGGCCATCACACCACGGGTAGTGCAGGCGGTCAATCCGCGGCGGGATTGTCGAACCGCAACGGCTCTGGCAAGTTAGGCCGCAGGGCGGTCGGAGGGGCTTGCCCACACAACTCGAGGGATGGGTCGTCATGAGCTATTTCGTCACGGGCGCCACGGGATTCATAGGCCGCTACCTGGTCGGCAACCTCCTCAAGCGCAGCGGGACGGTCCACGTGCTGGTCCGGAAGGACTCGCAGAAGAAGTTCGACGCCATCGCCAAGAAGGCTGGCTGGGACATGAAGCGCGTGTCCGTGGTGCACGGCGACATGACCAAGCCCAAGTGCGGACTGACGCCCGCCCAACTGCGTACTCTGAGCGGCAAGGTGAAGCATTTCTTCCACCTGGCGGCCATCTACGACCTGACCGCCACCCGCGAAGCGCAGCAGGCGGCCAACATCGACGGTACCCAGCATGCGCTGGACCTCGCTGCCGCGCTGAAGGCGGGCTGCTTCCATCACACCAGTTCCATCGCGGCCGCGGGCCTGTACCCCGGCATTTTCCGCGAGGACATGTTCGACGAAGCCGAGGGCCTCGACGATCCCTACCTGCGGACCAAGCACGAATCCGAGGGGCTCGTGCGCAAGGAGAAGCGGATCAAGTGGCGCATCTACCGCCCGGGCATGGTGGTCGGCCACTCCAGGACGGGCGAGATCGACAAGATCGATGGGCCGTACTACTTCTTCACCCTGATCAAGAAACTGCGCGAGTTGCTGCCGCAGTGGGTGCCGGTGCTCGGTATCGAAGGCGGGCGAATCAACATCGTGCCGGTGGATTTCGTCGCCGACGCCATGGACCACATCGCGCACAAGCCGAAGCTGGACGGCCACACCTTCCACCTGACCGATCCGGAGCCGATGCGCGTCGGCGAAGTGCTCAACACCTTCTGCCGCGCCGGCCACGCGCCGGAAATGACCATGCGCATCGACGCGCGCATGTTCGCCTTCGTGCCCGGCAGCATCCGCATGGCCGTGGGCAACCTTCCGCCGGTGCGGCGCTTCATCGGCATGCTGCTGCGCGACTTCAAGATCCCGAAGGAAGTGCTGAAGTTCATCACCTATCCGACGCGCTTCGACAGTCGCGAAACGGAGCGGGCGCTGAAGGGCAGCGGCATTGCCGTGCCGCGCCTGGACGAATACGCGTGGCGCCTGTGGGATTACTGGGAGCGCCACCTGGACCCGGACCTGTTCGTCGACCGTTCGCTGAAGGGCAAGGTGCGCAACAAGGTCGTGGTGATCACCGGCGGTTCGTCGGGCATCGGCCTGTCCACCGCGCAGCGCGTCGCCGAAGCCGGCGCCACCACGATCATCGTGGCGCGCGGCGAGGAAGAATTGTTCAAGGCCCGCGACGAGATGAAGAAGGCGGGCGGCAAGGTGTTCGCCTACACCGCCGACCTTGCCGACATGGCGGACTGCGACCGGCTGGTGAAGACCGTGCTGGACGAGCACGGCCACGTCGACATTCTCATCAACAATGCCGGCCGCTCGATCCGTCGCTCCATCGAGGCCAGTTACGATCGTTTCCATGATTTCGAACGCACGATGCAGCTGAACTATTTCGGCAGCATCCGCCTGATCATGGGCTTCCTGCCGAAGATGACCGAGCGCCGCAAGGGCCACATCATCAACATCAGTTCGATCGGCGTGCTGGCCAATTCCCCGCGTTTCTCGGCCTATGTCGCATCGAAGGCCGCGCTGGATGCGTTCAGTCGCTGCGCGCAGGGCGAACTGTCGGGCAAGGGCATCAGCTTCACCACCATCAACATGCCGCTGGTGAAGACGCCGATGATCGCCCCCACCAAGATGTACGACAGCGTGCCGACCCTTTCGCCGGAAGAGGCGGCCGATCTGCTGGTCAAGGCGATCATCGAGAAGCCCAGCCGCATCGCCACCCGGCTGGGCATTTTCGCGGCGCTGGTCAATGCCGTCGCGCCGAAGGCCTACGAAGTGGTGATGAACACCGCGTTCGAGCTGTTCCCGGACTCGGCCGCCGCCAAGGGCGACCGCAAGGCACTGAAGGAAGCCGCGCCGAGCCAGGAGCAGATCGCGTTTGCGTCGCTGATGCGGGGCGTGCACTGGTAGCAGTGCATCGCCGCCAGTGGTTCCAGGAACGCCGCGTCAGGTGTTCTGCGGATCACTCCACCGCAGCGGCACCGCCTGCAGGTTGCGCATGTGCATCGCGAGCGGTTCGATCCGCGACCAGATGAAGTCGCGCAAGTCAGCGTCTTCCACCGTCTCGGTCATGGCGCCATGGAAGCAGGCCAGCCAGCCGCTGGCTTCGGCCATCCCGATCCGGAAGGGCAGGTGACGTGCGCGCAGCATCGGTGCGCCGTGTTTCTGGGTGAACAGTGGGGGTCCGCCCAGCCAGCCGCTGAGGAACTCGAACAGCTTCTGCTCGCTGCCTTCGAGTGATGCGGGATGTTGCGCGCGCACGGCGGCCGCTTCCGGCAGCGCGTCCATCAGCGCATACATCCGCTGTGTCATCCGGCGCAGGCCGGCTTCGCCGCCGATGCGGTCGTAAGGCGTGGGGTCGGAAACGTCGGTCATCGGGCAGGCGAACGGAGCGGTGCAGCCATCATCCCGATACGCAGGCGGTGCGCACAGCGACGAAGTGTCGCGGTACGACTCCCTACATGTTCTTGCACTGGCGCCAGCGCACCGGTTCGTTGCTGCCCGGTGGCGGGTTGAGCTGCACGCGGGAGGTGCGCAGGGCGGGATAGCGTTCCAGTTCCAGGCAGATCCATGGCCAGACGTCCTTCTCGCTGGCGATGCGGTCCACGCTCAGGGTCAGCTTGGTCTGCCACACGCCGCGGGTGATGCCGGGTGTCTTGGCGAGCGCCTTCAACACCTCGCGCATCTGCGCTTCCAGTTCTTCTTCGGTGGGTTCCTGGAAGTTGCCTGCCGCCACGGGCGCCGGGACAGGCGCGACCGGCGTGGACGTCGCCGGCGGAGTGGCAGGCGCGGCGCGCTCGACCGGAGAGGATGCGGCCTGCTGGCCCGACCAGGTCGCCATGGCCGCCGCACCGAATGCGAGGGCACCGAACCAGGCGATACCGATGTGGCGTTTGGCACGGGCGGCCGCATAGGCCACCACCTGTTCGCGCAGGCTCGGTTCGATCAGGTCCACGACCTCGGGCCACAGGCGGGGACCGTCCAGGACTTCGATGTTGTTGCCCTGGGCCGCATCGCGGCCTTCTTTTTCCACATTGCCTTCGGTGGCGAGGATGCCGCCATGCGCGGCGCCCAGGCGGATGCTGGCGGCCAGCTCGAGCACCGGTGCGGCCGCAATGCGATAGGCCGAGCCGTGCTTGCACGAGAGCAGCCAGCGCTCATCGCCCCGGGCCAGCAGGAAGGTGGACTGCGGCTCGCGGGTTTCGTGCGGTTCGGGACTGGCTTCGGACAGGCCCCGACGTTCCATGGCCGACAGGACCAGCCGCGAGAACTCGCGCCAGCGCAGGCCCGACAGCGCGTGCAGGCCGTAGGACATTTCATCGTGGGGACGGCGGACCAGCCAGAGGTAGGCGGTTGCCGCGATGCCGGTCACCAGGGTGACGGCCAGGCCAAGGAGCCAGATGGACATGCGTCGCGGAGGCGTTTTTGTTGTTCGAAGCCGCGATTCTACCCGGCGCGCCGGGGACTGTCTGTTGCTGGCGTCAGTGCGGGACGACGGATGTCTTGTCGACGGGCATGGAAAAGCCCGCCAGTCCGAAGCCGTAAGGGGAGGGGAGCAAACGAACTTCGATGGACTGGCGGGCTGGAATGATTGTTACGCCATTCGATGGTGCCGTGCAACAAAATTTTATTCAGGAAAGCACACGAAAAAGCATATGCCGCCTTATGGTGCAGCCTTCTTGCGCGATGCACGTTTGGCGGGCGTTTTCTTCGCCGCAGGTGCCGGTTTTTTGGCGGTCGCGGCCTTGCGGGCTTTGGTCGCCTTCGCTGCCGGAGCGCCGCCCAGCTTGCGCAGTTCGCCATTGAGTGCGTCCACGCGATCGATCAGGGCGGAGAGGTCTTCGCGGCTCGGCACTTCCAGGCGGCGCAGGGCGCGATGCACGCGCTCCTCGAAGACCTTTTCAAGGCGATCCCAGGTATCCGACGCGCGCTCGCGGGCCTGGCCCACCGTGGTTTCGACGGCATCGCGCATCGCCTGTGCCTTGCCGCCAGCGGCCTTGCGCGTTACCTGCTCCAGCGAGAGGCCTTCCTTCACCAGCGTTTCGAACAGCTTGGTGCCTTCGGCCTGCGCGCGCCCGAAAGCGCCGACGCCGGCGAGCCACACCTGCTGTGCGGATTCGCCCAGGCGCTTGGAGAGTTGCTCGGCCTGGGCCTGCAGGTGGTCGTTGCTCGAGGAGGAAGCGGATGCGGTTTTCTTGCGTGCGGATTTCTTCAGCGTGGCCATGGCGTTCCGTCGGAGTGTGGTGGCAGGGATTGCGCGCCAGAATCGGAGCGCTGTCTAGAGCTTTCACACCAGCCGGTGACGTGCCCGTGATCGGGTCAGGTGCGACGGGCGGCGCGGCGGCTGGAAACCAGCTGGTCCACATCGTCCAGCGCCCGGCGCAGGCGGGCGGTGGTCTCGGTCATGCGCGGGGTCACGTCCAGGCCGTCGAGGATCGAGCGGTGGCGGTCGTTGACGATGTCGTCGTTGTAGCGGATGCCGTGCGCGGCCAGCATCGGCTTGAGCACGGCGGCGCGCTTGCGCAGGTCGGCCAGTGTGTTGCGGTAGGCCAGCTGGCAGACGCGGTGGCGCGAAGAGAAGCTGAAGAGGTTGGTGAAGAACAGCTCGCTGTCGTCCGAGTTGGGTTCGAACACCAACTGGTCGATGTCCGGGTACCGGTGCGGGTACTTCTCCATGCCGATCTGCATGCGCGACTGCAGCAGGGTGCGCAGGGTCTGCGACAGGACGGCGGGCAGTCCGCCGCTCGCCAGGCCGACCTGCTCGGCTTCGTCCGCCTGCGGCGTGGCCTGGTTGGCGTCGAACGGCACCAGCGGATTGATGCCGATCATCAGGTCGATGCCGCGGTCCAGCACGGTGCTGGCGTGCATCGTGCGGCGCAGCGCGCCGTCGAGGAAGTGGCGGCCGCCGATCTCCACCGGCGGGTACAGGCCGGGCAGGGCGGAACTGGCCTGCACGGCGCGCGAGATCGGGATGTCGTCCCAGCCCTCTTCGCCGAAGCGCACCGCCTCGCCGCTATCCAGGTCCACCGCGACCACGAACAGGTCCGCGTCGAGTGTGCGGAAATCGTTGCTGCGGCCGCGCCGGCTGAAAATGTCGCGCAGGAAGCGCTCGACTTCCTCGTTGTCGAAAATGCCGGTCGGCACCAGGCCGCCGAAGCGCAGGAAGAGATCCGACCAGCGCGTGGCACGGCGCGGGTTGCGGACCAGGCGCGACAGCCAGTCGGCATACAGCCCGGGGAGGCTGGCGGCGCGACGCAGGTACTCGCTGACGTTCGGGCGCAGGAAGGTTTCGGGGCGGAACTCGGCGTCGTCGCTGGTGCCGGTGATGAAGATGCGGCACATCTCCGCGGTGCCCATCCGGTTGGCCAGGCCCGCCGCGAGGAAGGCGCCGGAGCTGACGCCCACGTAGCAGTCCATCCGGGTCAGGTCCAGGCCGTCGAGCGCTTCGTCCAGGGCACGCAGCGCGCCGAGTTCGTACATGCCGCCGATGGGGCCACCGCCGGCGATGGCCAGCCCGATCTTGCCGTTGTGGCCCCGTTGCCGCGCGCTGTGGATCGAAAGCATGTACTACCCGTGATGACCTTGCCGCCCGAGTGTAGCCGACCCGCAAGCGGGTTGCGGCGCGCCCGGCCGGCCAGGATCATGTCACCCATGGCCCGAGGAAATCCGCTGATCGAACGCGTGGGCAGGCGGCTGGCCTGGCACCTGGCGCTGCATGACCCGGACGTCGAGCCGCGGAACCGGCTGCGCTGGTTGCCCGAGTTGAGGCGCTGGCAGGCCGCGCGGCTGGAAACCAGCTTCACCCACTTCCTGAACGACCCCCGGCGCCGCGCCGCGGCGATGTTTTTCCTGACCGACGTCTACGGCGACCACGATTTCAGCCGCCGCGATGCCAACGTGGCCAAGGTCATGCCGATGATGCAGCGCCTGCTGCCGGGAGCGGTGCTGGAGACAGTGGCCCATGGCATCGAACTGGGGGCGCTGACCCATGCCCTGGACATGCGGATGGCGGAGGCCCTGCATCGGCTGGCGCCCAACCGTCGCAAGCTGGATGCCGACCTCTATGGGCGCGCCTATCGCGAGGTCGGCCTGCCGCGCCTGCGGGGGCACCAGATCGACCTGATCGCGGAGGTGGGCGTGGGCCTGGCGCAGGCGGTGAAGACGCCGGGCGTGGCTACCCTGCTCAAACTGTCGCGCGGACCGGCCAAGGCCACCGGCCTGGGCGAGCTGCAGGGGTTCCTGGAGCGGGGATTCGCGGCCTTCGCCGCATTGGGCGACGGCAAGGCGTTCGTGCGCGACATCGAGAACGCGGAGCGGACCATCTCGCACCGCCTGTTCGCGGCCGATCCCGATCCGTTCCGCGATTGATCCTCAGTCGAACTTTTCGCTCAGCACCCGGCGGATCTCGGCTTCGATCGGCCCCTTCATCGCCGACAGCAGGAAGCCCAGGTTCGCGGTGACGCGAAGTTTGTCGGCCAGCAACGCGATCTTGCCTTCCACACCGGAGCGGCTGAAGTTCAGCGTGTCGCCGTCCCAGCCGTAGTCCATGTCGAAGCGCTCGGACAGCTTCCTGGCCACATCCTCGACCGCCTTGCGGGCCTGTTTCGGGGACTTGGAATGCGCGTGCTGGATGTCGATGCTGGCCATGCGTGGGCTCCCTCGGTTCGCCGGTATTGTGCGCAGTCGCGGCGTGCGATGCCAAGCCGGGGCTGCCGTGCGTGCGCCAACCTGATAGGCTCACGCCGCGTGCAGAACCTCCGACTTCACTTCACCAACCGTCCTTCGCCCGACCGGCCGCTGACCACCGGCGTGCACCGCATCGTGCGCGAAGCGGCTGGCACCATCGGGGTCGGCGATGCCTTGCAGGGCGCACTGCTCGCGCAGATCTGCGTGGACCGCCGCGGTCTCTGGTTGCAGGTCGCCAATGGCATGCGCGGAGTGCACATCAACGGCAGGCCCGTTAAGCGAATGGCGGTGCTGCGACCCGGCGACGCGGTGTATGTGGAAGGCGTGGAGCTGCTGTTGCAGTCGGGCTTCCAGTCGGCCACCGACGTGCGCGACGCCGATGCCGGTCAAGGTGATGCCCGCGTAGTCCTGAGAGGCCTGGGGGGCAAGTACCACGGCCGCAGCGTGTCGCTGGAGCACCCGTGCATCGTGGGCCGCGCCCGCGACGCCGACATCCGCGTGGACGACCCGACCTTCGCCGAGCGGCACGCGCGGCTGGAGCTTCGCGGCGACCGCGTGCTGCTGCGCGACCTGGGTTCGGCCGACGGCTCCCGCGTGAACGGCGTCGCCGTGCGCGATGCGCTGTTGGTGGCGGGCGACCAGGTGGTGTTCGACGCGCAGCACCGCTTCGTGCTGGAGGTGCCGTGGGCGCCGAGTGCGCAGGGGAACGACGCCTTCGCCGCGGAAGCGGACGATGAGCCACCAGCGGATCAGGCGCGCGCGCGCCCGGCCATCCCGTCCGTCCGTCGCTGGCCCTGGTTGCTGCTCGCGGCGTTGCTGATGGCGGCCGCGCTCAGCGCGTTGCTGCTGTTCGGCGCCGGTTGAAGGCTTTCCACAGACGCCAGCCCAGCAGCCCCGCCAGGATGCCCGCATAGAGCAACGGTTCGCGGATGTCGGATTTCACCAGCCACCAGAAGTGCAGCACGGCCAGCACGCCGATCGCGTAGACCAGCTTGTGCAACTGGCCCCAGCGCCGGCCGAGGCGCCGCATCCAGCCCTGCGTCGAGGTGATCGCCAGCGGCACCAGCAGCAGCCACGCGGTGAACCCGACGGTGATGTAGGGGCGCTTGACGATCTCTTCGAAGATCTGCGTCCAGTAGCCGCGCAGGTCCAGCGCCAGGTAGGCCGCCAGGTGCACGCTCGCGTAGAAGAAGGCGTACAGCCCGATCATCCTGCGGAAGCGCAGCAGCACCGGTTGGCCGGTGAGTTGGCGTAGCGGTGTGATCGCCAGCGCCACCATCAGCAGGCGCAGCGCCCACAGGCCCGTGCGGTGTTCGATCTCCGCCACCGGATCCGCGCCGAGCGCATCGCTGCCGGTCCGCCAGACATCGACGAACTGCCACGCCAGGATGCCCAGCGGCACCAGCGCGAGCGCGTGGACGGCCGTCTTCGCGGCGACCAGCGCAGGGGAGGCCTTACGCATCGGCGCGGCTCAGTACCACTTCTTCAGGTCCAGCCCGGCATACAGCGAGGCGACCTGGTCGGCGTAGCCATTGAACAGGCGCGTGGGAATGCGTTCGGCGAACAGCTTGCTCTGGGTGCCGGCGATGCGCCGCTCGGTCTTCTGGCTCCAGCGGGGATGGTCCACGTTCGGGTTGACGTTGGAAAAGAAGCCGTACTCGGACGGCTGCAGGTCGTGCCACGCCGTCTCGGGCATGCGTTCGACGAACCTGATCTCCACGATCGACTTGATGCTCTTGAAGCCGTACTTCCACGGCACCACCAACCGCAACGGGGCGCCGTTCTGCTGCGGCAGCGGCTTGCCGTACAGGCCGGTGGCCAGCAGGGTGAGCGGGTGCATCGCTTCGTCGATGCGCAGGCCCTCGCGGTAGGGCCAGTTGATCGAGCGATAGCGCACGCCCGGCATCTGCACCGGATCGGCCAGGGTGGTGAAGGCGACGTACTTGGCCTTGGCGGTGGGCTGGAACTTCTTCAGCACCTCGCCCAGCGGAACGCCCAGCCACGGGACCACCATCGACCAGCCTTCCACGCAGCGCAGCCGATAGACGCGCTCCTCCGGGGTCAGTCCCTTCAGCAGGTCCTCGAACGCGATCCGCCCCGGCTTGGCGCATTCGCCCGCCACCACCACCGACCAGGGCGAGGTCTTCAACGTCTTGCGTGCGGTCGAGGGGTCGGCCTTGCCGGTGCCGAACTCGTAGAAGTTGTTGTAGCTGCTGACGTCTTCGTAGCGGGTCAGGGTTTCCGCCGTGCGGAAGCCCGACCGCGCCTGTTCCGGCGTCACCGTGACCTTGGGTGGCGCGGGTGGTTCGGCCTCGGCGCAGCCGGCGAGGGCGAGGGCCGGGACCGCCGCCAGCGTCTGCAGCAAGCGCCGGCGTTCGAGGTAGACGGCTTCGTCGGTGATCTGCGAAGCAGGGATCCGCAAGGCATCGCGCAACGACATGGGAGGGTTCCTCCTGGGGAACACGTTCGACCCGCAGACCGGGGAATGGTTCACGGGCAAGGCAGCTTCCACAGGGTAGTACGCATGGCGCGGGGAAAGAGATGCTTTCCGTGCTGGTTGCCCCTGCAACTGATGCGCTGCGGCATACTAGGGGTTCATTCCACCAGGTGCCCCATGACGCGCGCGTTCAACTTCAGTGCCGGCCCCGCCACCTTGCCCGAATCGGTGTTGCGGCAGGCCCAGGCCGAGATGCTCGACTGGAACGGCATCGGCGCGTCCATCGTGGAAATCAGCCACCGCAGCCAGGATTTCATTGCAGTGGCGGCCGAGGCCGAAGCGGACCTGCGCCGGCTGGTCGGCATCCCGGACGACTATGCGGTGCTGTTCCTGTCCGGCGGTGCCACCACCCACCAGGCGCTGCTGGCACTGAACTTCGCCGGTCCCGGCCAGGTGGTCGACTACGTGGTGACCGGCCACTGGGGCAAGACCGCGATCAAGCAGGCCAAGCCGTACTGCACGGTCAACATCGCGGCCGACGGCGAAGCGGGCGGCTTCCACGACATCCCGCCGCGGGACAGTTGGAACCTCACGCCCGGTGCCGCCTACGTGCACATCACCGCGAACGAGACCATCCACGGCGTCGAGTTCCGCGATACCCCGGACGTGGGCGAGGTGCCGCTGTTCGCCGATTTCAGCTCCTCGATCGCCTCGGAACCGCTGGACGTATCGAAATACGGCGTGATCTACGCCGGTGCGCAGAAGAACCTGGGCCCGGTAGGCGTGGCGGTGGTGATCATCCGCAAGGACCTGTTCGAGCGCAGCGGCCAGCCACGCGCCGACATCTTCGATTACCGCTCGCACGCCGCGCGCGACTCCATGCTCAACACGCCGCCGACCTGGAACTGGTATCTCGCCGGCCTGGTGTTCAAGTGGATGCTGGCCGAAGGCGGGGTCGAGGAATTCGCGCGCAGGAATGCGCTGAAGTCCTCGTTCGTCTACGACGCCATCGACGCGTCCGGCGGCTTCTACCGCAACGAAGTGGCGCCGGCGGCGCGGTCGCGGATGAACATCCCGTTCTTCCTGCCGGACGAAGCGCTCAACGCGCGCTTCGTGGCCGAATCCAAGGCGGCCGGCTTGCTGGCGCTGAAGGGCCACAAGGCGGTCGGCGGCATCCGCGCCTCGCTGTACAACGCCTTGCCGGTGGAAGGCGCACAGGCGCTGGTGCAGTTCATGCGCGACTTCCAGCAGCGCAACGGATGAATCGACCGCATCATCCCGATGTGGGAGCGACGCAAGTCGCGATGAAGCGTTACCGGTAACCTTTCGCGACTTACGTCGCTCCCACGGGGAGGCGACGGGACTACGGAAAACCCCATGGCATCCAAACCCAGCAAGCCGAAGAAGACCGCCAAGCCCGCCGCGGGCAAGAAGACCGAGGCGACGCCCGCGCCGGTGTTGTCCGACGTGCGCGCCAAGATCGACGGCATCGATCGCCAGATCCAGTCCCTGATCGCCGAACGCGCCGTCTTCGCCCACCAGGTCGGCAAGGCCAAGGGCAAGCTGGCCGCCGCCGTGGACTACTACCGTCCGGAACGCGAAGCGCAGGTGCTGCGCATGGTGGTGGACCGCAACGAAGGTCCGCTCAGCGACGAAGTACTGGTGCATGTCTTCCGCGAGATCATGTCCGCCTGCCTGGCGCAGCAGGAGCCGCTCAAGATCGGTTACCTCGGCCCGGAAGGCACCTTCAGCCAGCAGGCGGTGCTGAAGCATTTCGGTCGCTCGGCACATGGCCTGCCGCTGGCGAGCATCGAGGAAGTGTTCCAGGAAGTGGCCAGCGGCAACGCCGACTTCGGCGTGGTGCCGGTGGAGAACTCGGGGCAGGGCACCATCCAGATCACCCTGGACATGTTCCTGACCTCCGACCTGAAGATCTGCGGCGAAGTCGAGCTGCGCGTGCACCAGTTCCTGATGTCGCGCACGGGCCGCATCGACGACATCGAGCGCATCTACGCGCACCCGCAGTCGTTCGCGCAGACCGCGGGCTGGTTGCGCGCGAACCTGCCGAAGGTGGAGAAGGTGCCGGTGTCGAGCAACGCCGAAGGCGCCCGCCGCGCGCGCGGCAACGACGATGCCGCGGCCATTGGTGGCGAGAGCGCGGCCCACGTGTACGGCCTGAAGAAGGTCGTCATGAGCCCGATCCAGGACGACAAGGACAACACCACGCGCTTCCTGGTGATCGGCCGCAGCATCTTCCCGCCGTCGGGGCACGACCGCACCTCGGTGCTGGTCTTCATCCACGACAAGCCCGGCGCGCTGTTCGATGTGCTCAGTCCGTTCGCGCGCCATGGCATCAGCATGAACCGGATCGAGTCGCGGCCGTCGCACCACGCCAAGTGGGAGTACGGCTTCTTCATCGATCTTGCCGGCCACATCGACGACGAGGCGATGAAGCAGGCACTGGCGGAACTGAAACAGCATTCGGCGCAGATCAAGGTGCTGGGGTCGTACCCGGTCGCGGTGCCCTGATCCTTTGCCCGGGCCCGCGGATGGGCCGATGAACCGAGAGACCTGATGAGCAGCAAGCAAGACTGGATCGCCTCCGCCGGCCGCGCGCTGCGCGGCACCCTGGACATCCCCGGCGACAAGTCGGTATCGCATCGTGCGGTGATGTTCGCCGCCCTGGCCGACGGCACGTCGACGATCGACGGCTTCCTGGAAGGCGAAGACACCCGCGCCACCGCCGCGATCTTCTCGCGCCTCGGCGTGCAGATGGAGACCCCCTCGCCGTCGCGCCGCGTCGTACATGGCGTGGGTGTCGATGGTCTGAAGGCCGCGGACGGTACGTTGGATTGCGGCAACGCCGGCACCGGCATGCGCTTGCTGGCCGGTCTGCTGGCCGCGCAGCGATTCGACAGCGTGCTCATCGGCGACGAATCGCTGTCCAAGCGTCCCATGCGCCGCGTCACCGGGCCGCTCTCGACGATGGGCGCGCGTATCGATACCGAAGAAGGCGGCCTCCCGCCGTTGCGCATCCATGGCGGGCAGGCCCTTTCCGGCATCGACTACACGCTGGAAGTCGCCAGCGCCCAGGTGAAATCGGCCGTGCTGCTGGCTGGCCTGTACGCGGAAGGCGAAACGGTGGTGCGTGAGCCGCATCCCACCCGCGACTACACCGAGCGCATGCTGAAGGCGTTCGGCGTCGACATCGCGTTTTCGCCCGGCTTCGCGCGCCTGCGCGGCGGGCAGCGCCTGAAGGCGACCGACATCGCGGTGCCGGCCGATTTCTCGTCGGCGGCGTTCTTCCTCGTCGCGGCCAGCATCATTCCCGGTTCGGAACTGCGCCTGCGCGCGGTCGGCCTGAACCCGCGCCGCACCGGCCTGCTGCAGGCGCTGCGCCTGATGGGCGCCGACATCACCGAAGAAAACGCCAGTGAGCATGGTGGCGAACCGGTGGCGGACCTGGTCGTGCGCCACGCGCCATTGCGCGGCATCGAAGTGCCGGAAGCACTGGTGCCGGACATGATCGATGAGTTCCCGGCGCTGTTCGTCGCGGCTGCGGCGGCAGATGGCCCCACCGTCGTGCGTGGCGCCGCGGAATTGCGCGTGAAGGAATCCGACCGCCTCGCCAGCATGGCCAATGGCCTGCGCGCGCTCGGCCTGCGCGTGGACGAAACACCGGATGGCGCCACGATCTTCCCCGGTCCGTTGCAGGGCGGCGCCGTCGATTCCCACGGCGACCACCGCATCGCGATGGCGTTCTCGATCGCAGGCCAGCTCGCTGCCGGCGAGGTGCGCATCGGCGACGTGGCGAACGTGGCGACCTCGTTCCCGAATTACGACGGGCTGGCGACGGGGGCGGGGTTCGCGTTGCGGAAGGGGTGAGGCCCGGAGGCAGGGGTGTGATGTGCGAGCGACGTAAGTCGCGATGACCCACTGCAGCAGTGCTTCGCGACTTACGTCGCTCCCACAACCGCTGTATTCCGCTTGTCGAATGGAAAAGGGGGACGCCTGCCCGCGTCCCCCTTTCCTTTCCTCGTCAGCTCCATGTGGGGAGCGGTGCGGCGCTTAGATGGGCTTGAAGTCCACCGGCACCTTCACGCTGGTGGCGATCGCCTTGCCGTTGCGCAGGGCCGGCTCGAAGCGCCACTGGCGCACGGCGCTCACGGCGGCGCGATCGAGATCGCGTTCACCGCTACGTCCGACGACGCGCACGTCGATCGGGTTGCCCTGGGCATCGACCTCGGCCAGCACCACGACGGTGCCGCCGACGCCGGCGCGCAGCATCGAGGCCGGGTACTTCGGCTCGGCGTTGCCGGCGAGCGGGCGGGCATCGCGGCTGATCGACGCCGGGCGTGCGGCCGCGGTGCGCTCGGCGCGCTTGCGCTCGGTCGCGGCAGCACGTTCGCTGGCCGGCGTGGTGGTGGCGTCGTCGGCTACCGGGGCAGGCAGCGCCGCGACCGGCGTTTCGTTGCCGGCATGGCGCGACTGTGTCCACCACACCAGGCCCGCGGCGGTGACCGCGAAGGCGAGCAGCATCAGCAGCACGGGCGAGGTGGTGCGGCGCGGTTCCGCCGTGGTGTCTTCGACGGTATCCGGCGTGCGGTATTCGTTGTTGGTGGGCATCGACATATGAACCTCCGTTTCGCGTTGTGGGTTCCGCGTTGGAACGGGGCCGAGTCTTTGCGTAGCGATGTATGCGTTGCGTGAGCGAGCGGTGAAGCGAGCGGGTTTCAATTCAGGTATTGAAACGGCGATTCAGGCTCGTGCGTGGGGCGTCTGGTTACCGAGCATCACCGTGATCAGCACGATGAAATATGCAAAGGCAAGAAGGCGGAGGATCGATCGTGCGTTCAAGAGATACCAGTTGAACCAGCGCGTGGTTTCTTCTGGCCTCAGCTGTTCACGATAAGCGCGCAACTGGGCGGTGGGCCAGTTGCGGAAGATCGGATCCCACTCATGCTCGTCGGTGACGTCGACGCCGTCGTCCACCAGTCGCGTGCAGACGACCACGCCATACAGCAGCCAGAAGCCGCCGAGCGCGACGACGCAGATGACGAACCCCACCATCAGTATGGTCATCGGGACACGAAGCCTCTGCGCACATGGCGGCTACGGCGCCGGAATGCTCACCGCATCTTGAAATCGATCGGCACGGTCACCGCACCGACCACCGCCTGGCCATCCCGCTGGGCGGGCTGGAAGCGCCACTGGCGGACGGCATCGACGGCCGCGCGATCCAGATCGCGCGATCCGCTGCGCTGGGCGACATCGACCGACAGCGGCACGCCATCGGTGCCGACTTCCACGCGCACCATCACCGTGCCCTGGTCGCCGTTGCGCATCGCGGCCTGCGGATATTCGGGGGCAGGGGTCTGGCCCGGAATCGGGACCGGCACGTCGCCGGGGGCCAGGGTGACGCCCGCGGCGGCCGGGGTGGCTTCCGTCGGCGCGATAGGCGCAGTCGCTTCCTCCACCGGGGTCGGCATCGGCTTTTCTTCGACCAGCTGCGGGCGCTCCTCGCTGGCCGGGCGCGCGGCCGGTTCTTCCATGCCGCTGGCGCCGTCGCCCGTGGACAGCGGTTCGGGGAGCGCCTCGATGGGGGCGGCCTTGCCGGGGAGCGTGGGCGCGGCGGTGTAGAACCCGTCGTCGCGGCTGGCCCACCAGACGATCACGAAGAGCAGCAGGCCGGCGCCGAAGGCGATGGCGGCGTTGCGCAGGGCGGTGCGGGGCAGGCGGAAGGTGAAGTGCGGGTCGTTCTGTTGCGGGGCCGACATGGGAGTCACCGGGAAGGTCGCGCCGATTCTTGCACAGCCGGCGTTAAACGCACGGGCAACCGGTCGCGATTGGGCGATAATGCCGGCTTCCCTCGCCAGACCGCTGTTTCCATGCTCGATCCCGTCCTGCTCCGCACCCAACCCGCCGAACTCGCCGAACTCGCCCAGCGCCTCAAGGAGAGCCGCGGCTTCGACCTGGACGTGTCCCGCATCGCCGACCTGGAAGCCTCGCGCAAGCAGATCCAGAAGCGCACCGAGGAACTGCAGAACCTGCGCAACACCCGTTCCAAGGCCATAGGCCAGGCCAAGGCCAAGGGCGAGGACGTGGCCGCGCTGATGGCGGAAGTGGCCGGCTTCGGCGACGAGCTGAAGGCCTCGGAAGTGAAGCTGGACGAGATCCGTGCCGAGATCGAAGCCATCGCCCTGGGCATTCCCAACCTGCCGCACGCCAGCGTGCCGGTGGGCAGCGACGAGGCCGGCAATGTCGAACAACACCGCTGGGGTACCCCGCGCGCGTTCGACTTCGACGTGAAGGACCACGTGGAGCTTGGCGCCCGCCACGGCTGGCTCGACGCCGACACCGCCGCCAAGCTGTCCGGCGCGCGCTTCACCGTGCTGCGCGGCCAGCTGGCCCGCCTGCACCGCGCGCTGGCGCAGTTCATGCTCGACCTGCACACCAACGAGCACGGCTACGAAGAGACCAGCGTGCCGGTGATCGTCAACGCCGATTCGATGCGGGGTACCGGCCAGTTGCCGAAGTTCGAGGAAGACCTGTTCTCCACCGAGCTGGGCGAGCACAAGCGCTACCTGATCCCGACCTCCGAAGTGCCGCTGACCAACATCGTCCGCGACGAGATCCTCGACGACGCCCGTCTGCCGCTGCGCATGACGGCGCATTCGATGTGCTTCCGCTCCGAAGCCGGCAGTGGCGGTCGTGATGTACGCGGCATGATCCGCCAGCACCAGTTCGAGAAGGTGGAACTGGTTTCCATCGCGCGCCCGTCGGAAAGCTACGACGAGCAGGAGCGCATGACCCGCGCCGCCGAAACCGTGCTGGAGAAGCTGGGCCTGCCGTACCGCCGCATGCTGCTGTGCACGGGCGACATGGGCTTCGGCGCCACCAAGACCTTCGACCTGGAAGTCTGGTTGCCGTCGCAGGACACCTACCGCGAGATTTCCTCGTGCTCCAACTGCGAGGACTTCCAGGCGCGCCGCATGCAGGCGCGCTGGCGCAATCCGGCTACCGGCAAGCCCGAGCCCGTGCATACGCTCAACGGTTCCGGCACCGCCGTGGGTCGTGCGCTGATCGCGGTGATGGAGAACTACCAGAACGCCGACGGCTCGATCACCGTGCCTGAGGTGCTGCGCCCGTACATGGGCGGGGCCGGGCAGATCGCCTGAGGTTGTATCCCTTCTCTCCCCGCGTCGCAGGGAGAGGGGTTTCAGGTTTTCTTCGTGCGTCCCTTGGTCGCCTTCGCCACTTTCGTGCGCACGGCCACACGACTGAGGTCGCGTAGCGCGTCCTTGCCGACCCAGCGCCGCGTCGCGTCGTCGGACGCTGCCAGCTGAGTCGCCAGCGCGATCGCCTGCGCATGCAGTGCGGCGTTGCGGTGGCCGATGGCGCGCAGTGCCCAGCTCACGCCCTTGCTGACGAAATTACGTTCGTCGCCGGCCGCGGCGTCCACCAGGGCCAGGCCGTTGCGGAAAGGCGCGTCCGGCGTGTGGCGGTCATGCACCGCTAGCCCGGCCAACAGCGCGAAGGCCGCGCGTTTCTCGAACTCGCCGCGCTTGCGCGCCCATGCGTCGATCCGCCCCCAGGCATGCGGGCTGCGATCGAACAGGTGCAGGCACAGCGTGTCGCAGACCGCCCAGTTGTCGAACTGGCGGCACCAGCGGTCCATCCGGGTGGGGGTGAGCTGCGCAGGATCCGCGATGAACGCGACCAGCAGACGCGCCTCGTAGATGCCGCTGTCCCACAGTGGCTGCGCGAGCACGGGCTGGCGCCCGATGCGCTTGCCCAGTGCCTGGATCTCGCGCATCGGCACGCCGAGCGCGTGGGTGTCGGGAATGCCGTAGCGCGCCAGCCCGGCGCGATGCTCCGCACTGGCCGCTGCCTTCAGCAGGGCCAGCGCTTGCGGGGCGTCGATCTGGTCCGGGGTGGTTTTCCGGGCGGGCATCGGCAGGTCGCAGGAACGGGTGCCGGCAGCATACCGGCACCGTCCTTCGATCCGCGGCGGCTCAGGCGGCCTTGCGCACCGGCACCGGGATGCTGGCCAGCGCCGCTTCGATGGCCTCGGCCTTGTGCTCGGGCGAGTAGGCCACGCGCTCGGCGCGGATGAACTCCACGTCAGTGATGCCCAGGAAGCCGAATACCTGCTTCAGGTACGGCGCCACGAAGTCGATCGCGGTGCCGGCGTACTCGCCACCACTGGCCTCGGCCACGATGACCTTCTTGCCGCCGGCCAGGCCCACGGGGCCGTTCTCGGTGTACTTGAAGGTGCGGCCGGCCACGGCGACGCGGTCGATCCAGGCCTTCAGCGTGGAGGGCACGCCGAAGTTGTAGCGGGGGGCGCCCAGGACGATGACGTCGGCGGCCAGGAATTCCTGCATGGCCTGTTCGCCGGCTTGTGCGGCGGCGGTGTCGCCCCCACCCAGTACGGCATTGGTCAGGTGGACCAGCGGGTCGGTGTCGAGGTCGCGGTAGGTGACCTCCAGGCCGGGCATGCTGTCCTGCCAACGGGCTACGATGGCGGCGGTGAGCTGGCGGCTGACCGAATTGGCGGCCAGGGCGCTGCTGTCGATATGCAATAGTTTCATGGAGTGTCTCCGGGGCGGATGCGGCCTCGACCGCGTTGGGGCACACTCTAGGTCGTTGCATTGGTGGGATAAACGTGGTCAAACGTCACTGATTGTTCTATAGGTGGAACTCTAGATGCAGCACGACCTCAACGATCTCTATTATTTCGCCATGGTGGTGGACCACGGCGGGTTCGCCGCGGCCGAGCGCGCGCTGGGCATTCCCAAGTCCCGTCTCAGCCGGCGCATCAGCCAGTTGGAGACCGACCTGGGCGTGCGCCTGCTGCAACGTTCGACGCGCCGCTTCGCGGTGACGGACGTAGGCATGAGCGTGCACCGCCATGCGCAGACGATGCTGGCCGAAGCGCAGGCCGCTCGCGAAGTGGTGGATCGCCTCAGTGCGGAACCGCGCGGCGTGGTCCGCGTCAGCGTGCCGGTGGCCGTGGCGCAGATGCAGTTGCCGAAGATCCTGCCGGCCTTCCTCGACAAGTACCCGAAGGTGCGGCTGCAGTTGCACGTCAACAACCGCCGCGTGGACATCATCAACGAGGGTTACGACGTGGCGCTGCGTGTGCGCGCCAAGCTCGACGACGACGGCAGCCTGGTGATGCGCAGCTTCGGCCAGATCCAGGAGCTGCTGGTCGCCAGCCCGAAGTACCTCAACCGCGCCGGCCGCCCGAAGGTGCCGGAAGACCTGGCCGAGCACGTGACGCTGAGCATCAGCGAGGACGAGGCGCGCCAGCGTTGGGAGCTGCACGGGCCCGACGGCGAAGTGCGCCGGATCGAGCTCAATCCGCGCTTGGCCGGGTTCGATTTCCCGCTGCTGCAGTCGATGGCGAAGGACGGTTACGGCATCACGCTGTTGCCGGAGACGGTCTGCGCCGAGGCCGTGCGCAAGGGCGAGCTCGAAGTCGTGCTGCCGGAATGGAGCCTGCCGCAAGGCATCTGCCACGCGGTGTTCGCCTCGCGGCGGGGCATGTTGCCGGCGGTGCGGGTGTTCATCGATTTCCTGGCCGAGCATCTGCCGCAGCAGATCGAGTCCTCGCGCCTGGATTGCGGCGGCAAGTGCGCCGAGGAGAAGGAAAAGGCGATCGCGGTCGCCATCGACAACGCCAAGGCCGCCAAGGTGAAGAAAGCCTCGTAGGCCACGGCCGCGGGGTTCGTGCGAAAATGCGTTCCGGCCTGCAAGGGGCCGGTCGCGCCGCGGGGCAGGGCGGCGATGCACCACGACGGGGTCGCGGGCAGTTCCAGAAAACGGAGAGATGGCCGAGTGGTTTAAGGCAGCAGTCTTGAAAACTGCCGTAGGTGTAAGCCTACCGTGGGTTCGAATCCCACTCTCTCCGCCATTTCAGTCCCATAGTGGGCACGCCGATTCCCGCCGATTTCCCGCTAGAGACCGAAGTGAGGGTGCGGAGCAGTTCGCCCTTCGATCCCAT
>NZ_LMGY01000009.1 GCF_001427585.1 Pseudoxanthomonas sp. Root630
ACATCCGCCATTTAGTCACCGGCAGCCCCTTGCGCTTTTCCCAGGCTGTCACATGCTGAAAACAGCAACATCCGCCATTTAGTCACCGGCAGCCCCTTGCGCTTTTCCCAGGCTGTCACATGCTGAAAACAGCAGAAAACAAGGCGGCCCAGAAAAGGGCTAAAAAGTCAATAGGCGCTAAAAACTAAACCGGAGATAAACCCATGTCACGCACCATCCACGCCATTGCTTCCGACGCGACCCATTCCGTTGTCGTCCTGTCCACCGCCTCCAGCGGCGGCGGACAGTGGGAGACCCCGGTCAAGCTCTCCACCCTCCGGCTAAAAAATGAAGACCTGGCCGATGTTCTCCAGGCCAAGCGAGTGCTGGGCAATTCGCGCGTGGAGGTTCTGGAGAGCTGGAAGGTCAACGCCGCCAACCAAGGCCCCAGGTCGAAATTCGGCAAGACCCTGGCCGCTATGAGGGCTGAACTGGACAGCCACCTGGCTGGCTCCAAGGTGGCCGGCCAACTGGAGCCCATGGCCATCGACGGCTTGCCGGCTTACCTGGCGAGCGTTCGCTGCGCGTGCTTGACGGCGCTGCCGGTGGTGGACGAACTGCCGCCGCACGTGGACGCCACCACGTTCATGGCTCGCTTGACCAAAGCCGAAGCCGAAAACGCCCAGCTGCGCACCGAGCGCGAGCAACTGAAAGGCGCCCTGGCCGGCGTGCTGGCCAGCGGTGAACCCGCGCCAGCAACGCCTGGCAGCAAGGCGCCGCGATTGTAAGGCCTCAGCCATGCATAGCGAACTTTCAGAAGCTCGGGACGCGTTCGGTGAAACCACGCTCCACAAGGCCGCCGCGGGAGGCGATAGCACCGCTGCCGCTGCCCTGCTGTCGGCCGGTGCCGACCCGAACGCACAAAACGCTTTTGGTGTGTCGCCGCTCCACCTGGCGGCCGAGCATGGCCACCCCGAAACGGTGACGGTTCTGATTGCCGGTGGCGCGAAACCCAACCTGGCGAATCGGTGGCGCCAAACACCGCTTCACTACGCGGCAATAGAAGGCCATGGCGCGGCGGCGGTTGCGCTGCTGGCCGGCGGTGCCAACCCGAACGCGCGCGACAAGGATAAGTGGACGCCGATCCATGAAACCACCCAGTGCGAGGACGGCGCGGACCTCGTGGCTGTTCTCGCGGCGGGCGGCGCCAACCTGGACGTGACGACCGGGGACGATGACGGATATCCCGCGGTCTCGTTGGCGATTACCAGTGGTAATGCCGACGTGCTGGGCGCGCTGCTGGCAGCTGGTGCGAACCCGAACACGCCGAACCCCCACGGCGCAACGCCGCTTCACGTGGCCGTGTTTTCCCGGCCCGAATTCGTGCCTGTCTTGCTGGCTCGCGGTGCGGACGCCACCGCGCGGGACATGAACGGAAAGATCCCGAGCGACTACGCGACGGGTGACACGCGCGCCCTGTTGCGCGGTCACCTGCTCCAGGAGCGCCTGGCGTCCAGCGAACCGGCGCCCGCGCGCCGGCCGAGATTGTGAGGGCCTGACCATGAAGACGCCCCACCACCGCCCCACCCCCCGGCATCTGGATAAAGGATCGCGCGGCGCCATCGAGCGCCGCGGCGATGGGCTGTTTCAGCCCATCCACCGACCGGCGAGCCGTCCGCAGAAACAGGGCCACCGTGGCCGGAAGGGGGCGCGATGAACCGCGGCCACCCCAACGGCTTTAAAACGCCTGCGGCCATTCGCGCCCTGGGCCTGCGCATGATCGAGCTGGGCCGGCGCACGGCCGACATTGCCGCCGAGTGCGGCGTGTCGGAAACGACCGTGCGGCTCTGGCGCGCCGAGCTGGGGCTTGTCAAAGCGCCCACCTGGAGCGCGCCGGTGCGTCCGAAACCCGGCATGTCGCTCACCCCCCGCGGCATTGCCGACGACTTCCTGCGCCTGGCCAGGCCCGCCGGCGTGCCGGCTGACCTGCAGGCGCACGTCGGCCTGTCGGTCCACCAGCTGCGCCCGGCCGCTCCGGTGGCCGTGGCCCACCGGATCCCCGACGTGGACGCGCTGCTGGCCGCCCACAACGCCCCGCGTCGGGCTCCGACTTCCCCTCCCCCTCCCTTGGAGTTTTCCTGATGACTGACGTTGAACGTGCGGCGGTTGTGCTGGCACACCCGGCCGCCACCTACACCATCCCGATCCCACTGCCGCCCATGGCGACGGTGGGCGATGACCTGGACGGCTATTGCGAAGAAAACGCGTTGAGCGAAGCCGACGCGCTGGACAGCGGCGTGGACGTGGAAATGTCCCGCCTGCCGGACGGGCGTTACACGCTGGGCGTGCCCGTCGTCCCGGACGCGGGCGCGGTGCTGCTGCCCCTGGGCGAAGCCCTGGACATGCTGCGCGATAGCTTGCTGGAAGGCAGCGGCGTGACCATCACGTCCGACGTTGAGCCGTTGGCTGAAAGCCCGATTGCGGGCGCGGGGGACGCATGAAACGCAACGACTACGACCGCGAGGTTGCCGACCGCATGATCGCCGCCCTGGAAGCGGGCACCGCTCCCTGGCAACGCCCCTGGAAAGCCGGCACGCCCAGCCCTTCGGGCGGCCTGCCGTTCAACCCCACCACGGGCAAGGCTTACCGCGGCGGCAACAGCGTGAACCTGGTGCTGCGCCAGATCGAGCTGGGCAGCACGGACAGCCGTTGGCTGACCTACAAGCAAGCCACCGCCCTGGGTGGCCAGGTTCGCAAGGGCGAAAAAAGCACGTCCATTGAATACTGGAAAAAGGGCCTGCGGAAAACGAGCGACGAAGACACCGGCGAGGACGCCGGCGACGACGCGAAAGCCAGCGCCAAGGGGCGCCCCACGCTGACCGTCTTCCATGCGCGCGTGTTCAACGCCTCGCAGATCGACGGCCTGCCGCCGCCACCACCGCGGCCGGAAGTGCCCGAAGCCTTCCGCCACGCGGCCGTGGCCGACGTGCTGGAACGCCTGGGCGTTCCCATCCGGCACGGCGGCAACCGCGCGTTTTATGTCCAGGCATTGGACCACATTCAACTGCCCGAGCAACACCAGTTCGTGGACGCCAACGCTTACTTCGCCGTCGCCCTCCATGAAGCCGGTCACGCCACGGGCCACCCGTCGCGTTTGAACCGCAACCTGGGCGGCGGGTTCGGTTCGGAGAACTACGCCCGCGAGGAATTGCGTGCGGAAATCTTCTCCATGATGGCCGGCGAAGCGCTCCAGATCGGACACGACCCTGGGCAACACCACGCCTATGTCGCCAGCTGGATCGAGGTGCTGAAAAAGGACCCGCGCGAGATTTACCGCGCCGCGTCCGACGCGCAAAAAATGATGGACTTCCTGGGCATTGAACCGCCCGCTCCGCTCCAGGTGGCAGAAGCGAAAGCGGAGGCCGACCAGCAAGCCGCGTTCGTGCGCGAATTCGACTTGCTGCTACAGCGCGATTACTACATGACGATTGAAGACGCCGGCCTGGCCACGTCCGACGTGCTGCGTTACCGCGACGCCGGCAGCGCCACCGACGCGGTGCGCGAGTATGCCGACGACTACGGCCTGCAGGCGCGGGGCCCGCTGGACCCGCGACCGTCGCCGGAAATCGAACAGGAATTGGCCACGCTGCGGGCGCAACGCGACCAGCTGAAAAGCGCGCTCCAAGGCGTGCTGGCCGCCGGTGAGCCGGAAGTGGAAACGCACGTGCGCCAGGCGGTGAAGCCGTGAACGCGTTGCGTGAAGCCGTCGAGCGAAACGACGGCGAGGCGGTGGACGCGTTGCTGCGCCAGGACACGGGCCTGGTGCGGGACGTGTTCTACATGAGCGACCAGCCCACCACCTGCCCCAAGTGCGGCAGCCGCACGGCGTTCACCGAAGGCACGGGCAGCGATGGACCGCACCAGGTCCATTTCTGCGGCCCCTGCGATTACCCCTTTCTTGTTGTTGAAGATCCCGACTTTGAGGAACCCATGGACCTAGACGCCCCCACCTCCCACGCGCTCCACGACGCTGCGCTGCGCGCGGATCTGCCGGCGTTGCGCACGGCCATGCGCGCCGAAGGCGCCGACCTGGACGCGCTCAATGAGCGCGGCATGACCGCGCTCCACCTGGCCCTGGCCGGGGCTTACACCTACGACCACGCCGTGGACGCCTGGGAAGTGAGCCAGCCCCACCTGGCGGCGTTCCACGAACTGTTGTTGGCCGGTGCCTCGCCCGACGCTGAAAACCGGCACGGTTTCAGCGTGTGGGACCAAGCCATGATGATGGGACTGACCGACGAAGGCGGGCCCACCACCACCGCCCAGCTGTTCGCCGCGCTCGATCCGATGCGCGCGGCTTACGAGGCGGTGAAAGCCGGCGACGTGGACGCGTTGCGCCAGGTCATCGCACGCGTGCCCGATGGCCTGGAAGGCCGCTTGCCCGACCCGGACGGACGCGGGCCCACGCTGCTCCACGTGGCCGCAGGCAACGGCGACGCGGCCAGCGTGGCCGCGCTGCTGCGCTATCCCACGATGACCCTGCGCGAGACGTTGAACGCGAGCTATTGCGGCATGACGCCGCTCTACATGGCCGCCTCATCCGGCAGCGTCGACGCCGTCACCGCGTTGTTGCGGGCCGGTGCGGAAACAGAAACCGACACCGTGGCCCACCCGCTTCACGTCGCGGCCGAGCAAGCACGCCCCGACGTGCTGGCGGCGTTGCTGGAGAACGGCGCCCAGCCGAACGCGCCCGACGCCAACGGCGCAACAGCGCTTCACGTGGCCGCGCGCAAAGGCAACGTGGCCCACGTGCGGTTGCTCGCCGACGCCGGCGCGGATCCGGAAGCCCGCGACGCCCTGGGCCGCACGCCGCGCGAGGTGGCCG
The DNA here is from genome assembly GCF_001427585.1 of Pseudoxanthomonas sp. Root630. Taxonomy (GTDB): domain Bacteria; phylum Pseudomonadota; class Gammaproteobacteria; order Xanthomonadales; family Xanthomonadaceae; genus Pseudoxanthomonas_A. The sequence continues at coordinate 4,865 of NZ_LMGY01000009.1, forward strand.
CCGGTCACGCGGCCGTGCTGTCTGCCATGGACGAGGGCAACGCCGCGTGGAACGCGCGCGAGCGTGCCGCCGTCGAGCGCGTGGCAGCGCACGCCAGCGTGGCGCCCACTGAAAGCATGGAAGCGACGTTGGCACGCCTGGAAGCGGAGAACGCGCAGCTGCGCGCCGAACACACGAGGCTGAAAGCGTCTCTGAAAGGCTTGTTGGCCCTGGAACGCTCGTTGGGATTGACGGTTTCCGAGCCCTCGCCTACGGCGAGAAAACCGACGCCGTGAGGTGTCGCGGCTGAAAGCAAGGCGACTAAAAAACGCCTTGTTTTTAGTCGTTTTTGGGGGCTTGCGCTTTTTTTTTCCTGTCACAAGCTGGGGGTAAAGGTTGGAGATTTTTACCCATGAAGCGCACCCGCACGAACCCCACCCCCTTGGCCGCGGCGATCCGCCGCGCGCATGGCTTTACCCTGGTTGAAACGCTGCTGACCATCGGCGTGTTGTCTGCCCTCGGCACGGCCGCGCTGGTGGCTTACAACGTCACCGACGCCAAAGCCGACGTGCGCAACGAAACCGACGCGCTGGAGCAAAGCGCGCAGCGCATCGAGCGCTCCATTGGCCTGCTGGGCAGCTACGGCAACGTGTCCACCGCCCTGGTGAACCGCGACAGCCTGGCCGGCGATTTCTACAAGAAAGACGGCCGCCTGGTGAACGCCTGGGGCGACGCGGTGGGCTTCTACCCCGCAACGGTGAACGTGGCCAATGACGCGTTCCTGGTGGAAACGCGCGTGCCGGCGAAAGCCTGCGCCGGCCTGGTGTCGGCGATGGCCACCAAAACCTGGGACATTCGCGTGGATGGCGTGTCTGTCCTGGAAACCGAAGGCGGCGCGCTCAACGTCGGCGCCGCTGGCCAGGCGTGCGAGAACAGCGATGGCCGCCTGGGCTTCGTTTTCTACTCCGGCCTGGTGGCCGGCACGGCCGTGGCCGCTCCCCCGCTTCAACTCCCACCGGCGCCCCCTTCGGTGACGCCTCCAACCTCGCCGCCGACGGGTGGCCCGGTGGGCCCTGCGGGTCCGGTGGGGCCTGCGGGCCCGATCGCGCCGGTGCTGACCGCGCCGCCGATTGCGCCGCCGCCCTCGTTCCTGCCGCCGCCGTCTACGCCGCCACCGGTCACCACGACGACACCGCCGGCGGTGACGCCGCCCAGCGTCACGCCGCCCACCACGGTGGCCGCGTGCGCGGTCCCGCCGTCCTGGACACAAAGCGAGAGCCGCAGCGCCGCGTGCGCGGCGGGCCAGCACGGCACGGTGACCGAAGGCCGCACGGCGTCGCACACCTACGCGTGCCCCGAAGCGTGGGACGCGCCGGTGGAAACGGTGAGCCCCTGGAGCGCGTGGACCGTCACCGGCAGCACGTGCGTGAACTGCCCGGCGCCGTCGACGCAGTCCGAAACGCAGTGGGTGGCCAGCAGCGCCAGCTGCCCCGCCGGCCAATACGGCGGCACGTCCTGGGAGCGTGAGGAAGCCCGCAGCCGTGGCGTGTCCTACAACTGCCCGGCCGGCACCACCGCGTTGCCGCCGGCCACGGTGGGCAGCTGGTCCGCCTGGTCGGCCACGGGCGCCACCCGCAACGCCGCAGGCGCTTGCGTGACGTGTCCGGCCCCGGTTCCGCAAACCGAAACGCAATGGGTCAATGCCAGCGCCGCCTGCCCCTCGGGTCAGGTCGGATCGCACACCTGGGAAGCGCAGCAGTCGCGCGCCCGCACCGGCTCCTACAACTGCCCCGCCGGGACCACCACGCTGCCGGCGGTCACGTGGAGCGCCTGGAGCGCGTGGGCCAACACCGGCACGCGCCGCAACGAGGTGAACACCTGCGCCCCGTCAACGCCGACGTGCGCGAACTCCACCACCGCGCCGTTCCGGCTTGTCTCTTACAACGCATGTTCCAACAGCAGCGGCACGACCATCGGCGGAAGCCTGGCCCATCCCAACCCGGCAACCGGCGATTACTGCACCGGGTGGGTCGATTTCGCCACCATGCCGGGCGGACCGCACGGCGCGAATTTCAGCGGCGAGAACAACATCACCATTAGGCTGGAATGGCAGGGAAATATTTATAGCTGCTACTACTCCGGCTACCTGGGCACAAGCAGCAGCGGCCAAGTTTACGGCAGCGCCATGCCAGCGTTGCCGCCGGGCATCAGCTGCGAGTCGATGAACTTTTTTGCGACTTCGCAAGGGTGGAGCTTGGGCGGCGCGCTCAATATCCTGGGGCCTGGACCGCAATACGCCACCTGTCCGTGATACGAAAAAAAACCCCGCTTTTTGCGGGGTTTTCTCTTGTTGCTTTGGTGCGTTCAGTCGGCCTTGGCCATCAACGTTTCACCGTCGGCGGCGTAGGCGCCCAGGTCGCGTTCGGTGCCCTTGCCCTGCTGATACAGCACGCGGCCTTCGCTGACGAGGTAGCCGGGGCCAGAGGCGTAATCACCGACCGAGAAGAAGGCGCCGCCGACGCGCTCCGGGCGCCCCCGCTGGATCATGCGGCCGTTGCTCGCCTGCGTGCCGGCATAAAACGACACGTCTGCCGCCGTGGGCATCACCACCGGCTTGTGCGGGTGGGAGTGGATCGACAAGCGCAGCGCGGTCATGCCCTCGGGCACGTTGGACCGGCGCATTTCGCAGGTCATCGCGCCCTTGGTCGAGCCCAGGCGAACGCCGAAGCGTTCGCCATCGGCCGACTGCGCCACCATCCCGCACGCTTCAAAACCGGTTTCGTGCGTGTAGCGGTCAAGGACCGGCGCAATGCGCAGCACGAAGTCCTCCAGCGGCTCGCCCTGCTCGCTGACCAATTCAGCGACGTGCTGGAGCGTGGGAGCGGCCGCCACGGGAGCGGCGAACAGCGAGGCGACGAGAGCAAGAACGAAAAGGCGCATGGTGGATCTCCTTGGGTCTAGTCCAGTCTATACTGGACTGGATGGGGTTAAAGGAAGGGAGGCCCGCCAGGGGTTCCTCCCACCGTTGGGAACATAATAGCATATTATATTATATTGTCAAGCCCCCTAGCGCAGCGGGGGCTTGTTGCCGGCGGGCGGTATGCTTGGGGCTCTAGTCCAGACTTGACCCGCTCCCATGCCCACGCCCTCGCCTCTCTTTCAGCACCGCACGCAAGCGTCCGTGGACGGCACGCGGGTGGTCATGCGGGCCGCGATCCCGCGCGAACGCGACGGGGTGACCTACGCCAAACAGGCGTTTTTTCTGCTCCCGGTCGAGCTTGCCGAACGGGTAAAAGGCAGCGTCCAGGGGGCGCCTGGCCCGGCCATGGTCGGGCTGATCGATTGGGCTTTGTCGCAGCTGGAGGCCAACGGCCAAACGCTGGTGGTCGAGGAAAAGCGGTAGGGGCCAGCCCCTACCCTGCTCTACCGCTGGAAAGACGGGCCGCACGACGCGGCCCAGGTCAGGGGAAATGCTTACGCTGGCGTCCTGCCTGCGCCCAAAGAACAAAGAAAAGCCCCGCCAGGGGCGGGGCTCTCCACACGCAACAGACCCTTCGGTGCCGGCGGGAAAGGAAGGAAACCCGCCGACCGACCGACGTTAGCAGTCTAGACTGGACTGTCAAGCCCTTGGCCCGATTACCCTAAAAGGGTAGATCTTCGGGGCCTTTTCTGTTACCCTTAGAGGGTGAAAAGGAATTGCCGAACGCATGGAAAAGAAAACCGCCCATTACAAGCTCGCCGACGTGCTGGCCACGGTGGCAGCGCATGGGCTGGACTGCTTCACGCAGAGCGCCAGGCAGGGCTTGCTGGCGATGGGATTGACGCCGGCCGAAGCGCTGGCCGCCATCGCTGCGCTGGAGCGCAAGCATTTACACAAGTCGATGACGACGTTTGCGGATCACAAGGTATGGCAGGACGTTTACCGCTGCCCCACCGACCGGGGGCTGGCTTATGTGAAATTCACGCTGATCCAGCCCACCGCTGCCGTTCCCACGCCGCGCGTGGTGATTTCGTTTAAAGCATTGGAGGACCTATGAACAAGCGCGACAACGAAGGCAACGCGGGGGCCGTGCTGGCCGCTGGCCAGTGCCCGGCGTGCGGTTCGCTCCAGGCGTTGGTGGCCTACCGCGACGAAACGGAAACCGTGCGCGTGGGCGACCTGGCCCAGGAGATCCACGGCATGGCGGGCGAGCGTTGCCGCGTCTGCGGTGAAGCGTTCGCCGACAGCGACAGCACCGCCCGGTGGTCCACCGTGGCCAACGCCCTGGTGGCGCGATCGCGGTCCAACAACCTGCGCCGCACGCGCCTAAAACTCCGGTTGACCCAGGTCCAGGCGGGCCTGTTGACCGGTGGCGGCCACAACGGGTTTAGCCGCTACGAAACCGGCAAGGCGCAGCCGTCGCCGGCGGTGGTCAACCTGTTTTCATTGCTGGACAAGCACCCGCAGCTGTTGCGCGAACTGCCGGCCATCGACGTGACCGCCGGCAACAAGCGCGCTCGCCCGATCGAGGCCACCGGCACTAAGACCGTGGCCACGGGCAAGCGCCTGCGGGGCCTGCGCGCAGCGCAGCGCCAGAAGCAGCTGGCCACCGCCCAGGCCACGGCCAAGAAGAAAAAGGCCGACGAGGCCCAGGCCGTCAACGTCCTGGTGGCGGCCAAGAAAAAGGGCTCCAGCCCGAAGGCTGGAACCCCCACCCCGCGCCGCCCGGTGGCCCCCGGCCGGCGTTGAGATCCGAAAACCTTACCGCGCCAGGCGCCAGGCCGGCGCGTGCTGGTTGAGCAAGGGCATGAACAGCACCACCAGCAGCGCGTAACGCTGCGCCGCCTGGCGGTGTTCCCTGGCCGCTTCCAGGCTGGCGTTCTGGCGCAGCCTGGCCAGCGTTTCCTGGCGCGCGGCGTGCGCGCTGGCTAGGGCCTTTTCCAGGTCGACCGCGTCCATGGCCCTGGCGCGCTGTTGAAGCTCGATCAGCGCCAGCTGCAGGGCGTCGGCCAGGTCTTCCAGGCTCACGGCGGACATGCGGCCCAGCGGCGGCACGTCGGCGTAGAAATGGCCCTCATGCTCGGCCACGCCGACCGACAGCGGGCCGATGGCCAGGCCCAGGGGGCGATGGATGGGACGAACGCTCAATGTCATGGTTTCCCCCTGCTCATGCGTGCCGCGACCCACCACGGCGAAGCGGCCAAGTTGTCCCCTTTGGGCGTATTCCGGGCGATTTCCTCGGGCGACAGTGCGCCCACCCGCACCGCCTCGGCGATGGCCAGTTTCAACACGGCCCGCGCCAAAGCCTCGGCGTCTTCGCCTTCGGCGTCGCCCCAGGGCGTGGTGAAGCGCCAGCGCTCCCCTGGGGCCGGTGCCGGCACGATGGTGTGCCATAGGAGCATGGAGGCCACCACCCGCCCGGCCACGGCCGTGCCTGGTTTCAGACCGATGAAAGCGGAGGCGCCATCAACCGCCGGCCTCACCCAGCCGCGCAGTAGCGCCGGCCGGGCCATCAGGGTCTTGCTGGGCTTCTTCACCGGCAGGTTTATCACAAGCCCGTTGGGCAGCTTCACGGTCACGGCTTCTCTCCGAACAGGGGGGCCAGCGTGGCGGCCGATTGCGCCGCGGCGCGGCGGGCGTCTTCTTCGTCGTCAAAGCCGGGAATGTAAACCTCCGCGTCTTCGTCGCCGCCGGCGTCCAGGGTGTAGCCCTGGGCTGCCAACGCGGCGTTGTCGTTGGCCACCGCTTCCAGGGCCGCGCTGTCCTGCTCGGCCCACAAGTCCGGCGTGCCGGTGTCGTCGGCCCAGCGCGTGGGGCGCCAGGCGCCTTTGAGCGCCACGGCCGACATGGCGCGGGCCTGCTCGGCCAGGTCGGGCTTGCGCAGCAGCAGCTTCAAGCCGCGCGAGCCCCCGCCCAGCTGCGCTTTCAGCGCGCCGCTCAACTTGTAGCCGTCACGGTCCTTCTCGTTCGTCTGGAGCAAGCCGAACGCTTTGGCGGCCGTCGTCAGTTCGGCGCGATCGATCTTGGCCACGCGCTCCAGTTCGTCCAGCGCCGCCGCGCCCAACACCAATTCGCCTTCAAAATCGGTGTCGTCCTTCATGGCGCGAACCTGCTTGACCTGGCCCAGCGCACCGCGGCCACCGCCCAGCGCGATGGAGGTCAGGTAACGCGCCTGTTCCGCTTGGCGCTCGCCCTCGCTCATGCCGGCGTAGGTGTCGCCGTTGGTGTCCACCGGCGCCCGCGTCGGCTCTTTCCAGGCGTAGCCTTTCCACACGAAACGCCCCGCGTTGAATGACAGCCACTCATGAAGGTCCAGCAGCAGTTTGTGCTGCCGGTGAAGCGATTGCGTAATGCCTTGTTCCGGCTCTTGCTCGTAACGGGCCATGGCAATGCCCACCGCTTCCATCGCCGCCGCGCCGGCGCGCGGGGAAATGACTTTTTCGGCCAGTTCGGCGCCCAACAGCGCGAGTTCAAAGAACGCGAGCAACCGCGCCTGGTCATCGAAAATCGGGGCCAAGCGCGGGTTGCTGCGCTGTTCCACGTCAATCTCGTAAAAGCGCTGGATCCATTCGGCTCGACTGCTGGCGATGGCTTCCACCGCGGCGGGATAGCCCCAGCCGTAGTTCTCCGCCAACCTCTGCTGCCGCGGCGTCAACTCGGACCGTTCTGCAAAAGTGGTTAGGTCAGCGTCAAGAATATCCAACTCAAAAATGCGCGTGGTCAGCGCCTCGCCCTTTTTCGCGCTGGTCGCCATATCCAATAGCGCCTTGTTGCCAGTGCTGATAATCGTCACGGTCCAGGTGACGCCCTGGATACTTCCGCCGGATTGAGAGGCTTTCTCGCGTCCACCGCCGTTCGCCATGAACATCAATTTGGTAGAGCCGCCGTCCACGTCTCCCATTAACAACTGGTCAATTTCATCCACCAGCACCCAGCCATGGTTACAGGCGCCCAGGCGGTTTTCGAGGCCGCGCAGCGTGCTGGCGCCTTCGACATATCCCAACGGCTTTTCCATCACGCCAGCAATCGAAGCAATGACCTTGAGCATGGTGGTTTTTCCGCGCGAGGGCGCGCCCGTCAGGTTGACGATGTGGGACGTGGAGTGTGGCAACGGCACCACGCCACGGAACAACGAACCCAAGGCGCAGGCGACGACGAACGCGCAGATCCCGCTGTCGTCCATCAACTCGGTCACGGTCTTGGCCCACACGTCACGGCTGCCTTTCGTCGCCGTCGATCCCAGCGTCTGGCCCACGTAGAGGTCCGCCCCAGGGCGCACGTGCGTGCGGTGGTCCACCCATCCGGCGATTTCGTAACCCATGCGGGTGGGCAACTGGCCAAGCTCGGCCAGTTCCTTGATCGCGTAGGTCAAGGTTTCTTCCACCGCGCCGGAGCGCTTCGATGACGGCGGTTTCCAGCCCGCGCGCACCAGCGCGTGGTCCTTGCGGCCGAAGCCGCCCAACTCGCCCAGCGGCAGTTTCAATTCGCCCACGCCGCCGTGGACGCGCGCAAAGCGCACGCGAATGTAAACCGACGTGCCGCCGTCCTGCGTGACGGCCTCGATGATTTCCACCGGCCACAACGGCAGCGGGTGGACGCAGTAAGGCATGCCTTCCCGGTCCATCTTCCAGAAGCCGCGGGCGTTGATTTCGCCCACCGTGCCGCCGGCGTAAAACACCTGGCGGCTGTCGAGATCGAGCGGGTCACCGTTGGGGGCCCGCAGCGCGTCCGGGTCCTGGGCGGTGGCGGGTGTTTCGGGCGGGGCTTCCCCGTCCACGTCCCACCCTTCGCTCTCCAGGTCTTTCAAAAACTGGGCTTCGTGGGATGGGTCTTTCGCCGGCAAAGCCGGGTTGTTGCTTGGGGTCATGGGGGCCACCATGTCCGCCTCCTGGTTGAAGATACTATTATATTATATTCTATAGTGAGACTGTCAAGGGGTGCCGGGAAGAAAATTCCCAAGTTCCCACGGTTCCCAGAGTTCCCATGCAAGTGGGAACCTGTCAAGGTCCGGGCTTGGTCGCGGCGGCCATGGCCGCCTGCTGTTCTTCTTCCAGGCGAACACGCACGGCTTTCTCCAGCTTGGCCCTGGCTTCGGCCAGCGCGTCTTGCTTGTGGCGCAAGTCGGCTTCGGCCTCGCGCAACCGGCGCTTGGCCGCGATCACGCCCGCCTCCGCTTTCGTGGCGTCCTTCTCGTCGGCCTGGGAACGGGCGCCCAGGCCCAGCGTGCCCAGGAACGTGGCCACCCTGCCCTGCGAGAGCCGCACGCGCGCCGCGCCGCGCTTGGCGCGCTCGTCGCGCAGATCCTTGCGGGCGAAGTCCAGGACGGTCTGCGCTTCGCGCACGGCGGCTGCGGCCTTCATCTCCACCGCTTCCAGGCTGGCCCGCTTGGGCACCGGCCGGGGCGCGCCCTGGGCGCGAAGCCAGGCGTTCAAGTAACCGATGGCCTGCGGGTCACGGGCCATGGCTTCCACCTTGGCCACGTCCCGGTGGCCAGGCACCGGGAAAAGCGTCACCTTGCCGCGCAGGCGCACGGCTTCCTCCCACGTCAGCGCCAGCCAGGTCTGCGCGGCCTGGCCGTCGCCGGCGTCGGCCGTCAGATCGTCAAGCTCGGCGAACACCCGCACCTGCTCGCGCCACCACACCCGCCAGCAGCGGGCAATGGTGGCCGTGTCGAGCGTGGCCGGGTCACCGTCCAGGCAAAGCGCCCACCATGGGCCGGTCGGGTCGCCGACGCGGGAACGCCACGCGCTGGCCTTGCCCCGGCAGCCGGACAGCGGGCCAAGGGGCTCGGCGCGGGAGAAGTCCGGCGGATCCACCGGCTTGGAGCGCCAGGGGCGCACCCAGAGCCACCGCTTGCGAAGCTCGGCGCCCAGGTCCACCACCACCGGCGCCACGTCGCCTTGCTGCTCCCAGGCGCCTTTTTTCTGCGCTTGGATGCGCGCATCGGCCGCGCTCAACAGCGCGGCAATGTCGTCGTCAGCGCGTGCGCCGGTATCGGGTCCGGTGGGGATCTTCATGGTCATAGCCTCGCCCGCTTCTTCGGTGGTGCTTCGGCGTCCTGCGACGCCAATGCGTCTTCCAACAGCCGGGCACGTCTTGCCGCAATGTGCGCGTCAGCCGCGCTCAACAGCGCCGCAATATCGGCATCGGCGTCAGTGAATGCGCCGGCGGCGGTATTGGGTCCGGTCGGGACAGTGGGAACAGTGGGGGTCTTCATTTCCAGGGCCTTCCTTGCTTCGCGGCAATGTCCGAAGCGTCCACGACGCCTTGCGTCCACCAATGCATGTCATCGAGCGTGGCGGGCGCGCCGCGCTCGTCCAGCAACTTGTCCAGGGCGTCGCAAAGCGCATGTTCTGCGGCGCGCTGCGCGCTTTCCGGTGGGTGCGCGTGCGCGCGGCCGTGGCGATAGGCCACCATGCTTTTCGTGCCCATCGATCGCCCGCCCTTGCCCGTGCGCGCTTCGCGCACGTCGGCGCCGGCGTCGAGCAAGGCGCGCACCTGGGCCACGTCTCCCGTGAGCAACGCGACGTGGAGCGGGCTATAGCCAGCGGGCGCGGCCATCAGAGCCTCCCCCGCTTCGGTGGTGTTTCGGCGTCCTGCGGCGCCAAGGTGTTTTCCAGCAGGTGGCCACGTGTCGCAGCGGCCAGCAGGCGCGCCACGTTCGGGTGGGCCACGCGTTCGGCGCACGTCAGCGCCGTTTCTGCGCTGCGATCGCGCGCATCCGGGTCCGCACCGGCGCGCAACAGCGCCAGCACCGCGGCGGTGGTGTCGCCCTCGCCGGTGGCGGCGTAGAACAGCGGGGTTTGGTTCCAGAAACCGCGGGCGTTCGGGTCGGCGCCGGCGTCGAGCAAGGCGCGCACGGCGTCCACGTCGCCCAGCTGGGCGGCTCGGTTCAACGGGGGGTGGACCGCCCGCCTCCGGCCGTTGGGATCCGCGCCACCGTCCAGCAAGCGCTGGAGGGTGGGAACGTCGCGGGCCTCAACGGCGCGGTGGAGGGCGGTCATGTCACGCCTTCGGGCCGTTGTTGTCGTTGCCCGGCGTCGGGGCCTGCGGCTTCAACAGCTGTTCCACACGCTCGGCCAGGGCGTCGCGCTGGGCCTCGGCCTTGGCCGTGGCGGCCATGGCCTCCTGCAGCTGCGCCTGGGTCGGCCGTGCGTCGCGCTGGGCTTCGGCCGTAGCCGCCGCGGCCATCGCAGTGCGGGCGGCCTGCTCGGCCTGGGCGCGGGCTTCGCGCTCGCGCGCCAGATCCGCGGCCTGGGCCTTGCTCTGCGCCAGCGCCGTGGCCAGCTGCTCGCGCAGCGCGGCCAGTTCGTCCTGGGCCTTGGCCGCGGCCTTCTCGGCCGTGTCGGCGCGCTTGGTTTCGGCCTTCAATTCCGACTTGACCGCGTTGTGCGCGGTGCGCTCGTCGGCCAGGTCCGACCGCGTTTTTTCCAGCTGCGTTTCGGCCTTTTCGCGGGCCTTCTTCTCGCTGCTCAACTCGCCGCGAAGCTCGGAAACTTCCGCTTCGTGCGCGGCGGTTTCGTTCTTGCGCTCCAACCGTTCGGTGTCCAGGGCGCGGGACAGTTCGGCCTGGCGCGTTTCCAGCTGGTCGATGTTCTGCGTGGCAATGGCCAGTTCATCGGTGACACCGCGCAGCTGCGCGCTGGTGTCTTCCAGCTGCTTTTCAAGCTCGTTTTTCGCGCTGGTCACCGTGGCCAGGCTTGCCTTGACCTCGCCCAATTCGGCTTCGGTCGACTCGAGCGTGGCGGTGGTTTCGGCCAGCGTCGCGGTGGTGCTTTCCAGCTGCTCGGAAAGCTCCGACGCCTTGGCCTGCGTGGCCTCGATCACCGTGGCCTGCTCGGCCACCGTGGCCGCGTGCTGCGCCTCGGCCTCGGCCGCGTTGGTCACCGCTTCCTGGAGGCGCGTGGTCAATGCGCCAATGCGGGCCAGGTGTTGTTCCTCGGCTTCCAGCGCACGCAACGCCTGGCGATACAGCGCGTTTTGCTTCTGGAGCGCGGCCGCCTGGGCGTAGAGGCTGGCCGCTTGCGCGCCGGCCAGCTGCGCGGCCTGGCGCAGGTTTTCCTTCTTCGCCGACGTGGGCATGGCGTCGGCCTGGGCGTCGGCCGCGTCTTCGTCCGGCAGCGGGGGCAGTTCGCCCTTCTCCGCGGCCTGGCGGTATTCCTCGGACTGCTGGGCGTCCAGCTGGGCTTTGCGCTCGGCCACCGACGTGCCGGTTTCATCGCGCAGGCGGAACACCAGCGGCGCCAGGCCATTGGCGGCCAGCGCGGCGTTCACCTGCTCCACCATCGCCTTGGCGTCTTCGCCGCGGCTAAAGCTCCATTTCTGGCTGATATGGCCGTCAGGCCCCAGCGCCACGGTGTGGACCTGGGCCATGAAGTGTGGGCCGCGTTCGTCGTCGTGGTGGATCTCATGGGACAGCACGGCGCGGCGCCCCTGGAGGACCTTGGTGGCGGTGCGACCGCCGCCCAGGTTGCGGGTCATGCTCACGTCCGGGTTGGCCAGGGCCCCCAGGATGATTTCGCGGGCTTTCTCGGGGTCCGGGTAGTGCTGGAGTTGGATCAGCAACCGGTCCCACTGCGCGTTGTCGTCACCGCTGGGGCCCTGCCCGCTGCGGTTGCCCTTCGGGGCCGTGGTCTTGTTCGCCGCGCGCATGGCGTCGTGGTCGAACAACGCCACGTTGTTCTTCTCCAGCAGTTCAAACAAGCCTTCCAGCGTGTCCGCGCGCCAGGTCTTGCCGGTGAGGGGGTCCACATACTCGCTGGGCGACTGCCAGCTGTCGGTGGACGCCAGGGCCTTCACTCCATCCGTCCCCAGAGGGGCGCCGTTGGTGGTAATGCTCATGTTCAAACGCTCCTAAACCGGGGGGATGGCTTCAAGCTACAGTGGGTTTTGTGGGTGTCAACCCACAATTTAAGACTAAAACAGGGTGTGGGAAACGTGGGCAGTCAGGCCGCCCACGGCCTACTCTTTTTCGTTCGTTTCGATGGCTTGGCCGGTGGCCTCCAGGTAGTCCAGGGCCCAATCGGCCAAGGCCACCAGGGTCACCGTGTGGTTGCCCACGGTCAGGGACTTCAACCGGTCCAGGGTCGAGGTCGGCACGCGCACCAGCACGCCAGCGGCGCCCTGGGCGGCGCGCACCTTGGCCTTGACCACGGCCCGCGGGGCGCCCGGCGCGGCCGGCGTCAGCGTGTGCGCGAACGCGGCCTGGGTGGGCTGGAAGGTCACTTGCTCAATCGTGGGACCCACGGCGCCCAGCTTGTCCGCCCAATTCGGGGCGGCGGGCTTGGCCTTGGGGGTCTTCTTAGAGGTGGTCATGTCGGGGGTTCCTTACTTGGACAGGGGGCGGCCGTTGGCGTCGTAGACGCGCTGCAGGCTGGGGTCGTCGAGCAGGGCCACCAGGGCGTCCATCACCAGGTCGAATTCCTTGCGGATCGACGGCGAGGACTGGAGGCCGCTCTTTTCGTCGTAGACGGTCACGCCGGCGTTGGTCGCGCGCTCCAGCCCTGCCCGCTTGGGCATGTAGGGCTGGCCGGCAAACAGCTGTTCCAACATGCCCGCTTGGTTGCTGTTGATGGCTTCCACCCGGTTGGGCAGGACCAAGAAGCGCGAGCGCGATGCCTGGAGGTCCTGGACGAAACGGGCAGTGGCCGCGTAGTCGTTGACCGCCAGGATGGTGGGCACCAGCACCACGTGCGCCTGGGTGTTCACCTTTTGCGGCAGGCCCGGCGCGTGGTCGTAAACGGTCCAGTCGTAGCCACTGGCCGGGGTGCGGGTTACGTCGAACGCCGGCGCCCTGCCCTCTTTGGCGCGGTTACCCGCCCACAACAGGCTGGAGCCCTGCGGGTCCAGGTCCACCAGCTGGACGCGGAAGCCGGCGGCAGCGAGCGCACCGGCCACCGTCAGGGCCAAGGTGGTTTTGCCCACGCCGCCCTTGGCGTTGGCCACCGAAATGGTTTTGCCCATGCTGGGCTGTTTTGCGGGGGTCATCATCGGAGGATCCTTAGAAGGTCATGCCGGCGAACAGGAAAGCGAACCCGGCCAGGAGAGGGGCACCCAGGGCGGCCAGGGGCAGCAGCACCAGGAAGGCGGAGGAATTGCGGCGGCGGTTCTTTGAGCGGTTCATGGCGTTTCTCTGTCACGGTCCCGGCGGTTCCGGGTTTGTTGTAGCATATAATAGCATATGATATTATATTGTCAAGCCCCCTAGCGCAGTGGGGGCTTGTTCTCGGGTGCTTACAGGTGCGGCAGCACGCCCACGGCTCGCAGAAAAACAGCGGTCCACACCGCGGCCGTCAGGCCCATCACCACCGCGAACGCGCGCCAGAAGCGGGCGCTGGGACGGCGGCGCCACCAGGACGTCCCCTCCCCTTTCGCTTTCGGGCGGTTGGCCAGCCACTCGGCCAGCAGATCCAGGCCGTCCAGGATCGGGCGCAGGAACGGCAGCGCGAACAGCAGCGGCAGGGCCAGCACCCAGGCCAGCCGGCGCCAGCCGTGCGGGTTCTCGTCCAGTTCTTCCAGCGCGTCGAAGGCGCGGGCGATCAGTTCCAGGAAAGCAGGGGCTGGGGTGGGGGTCATCGGGTAATCCTGGGTAGTCATGGCGTTCAATCCTATTATGCTATAATATTATATGCTATAATATTCGGAGAACAGGAAAGCGAGCCCGGCCAGGGCGATGGCGCCCACCGCCATGACGGCCCGCCAAAGCCTGGCGATGGTTTCCGCCCGGCGGCGGGCTTCCTCCCCTTCCATGAAGCGCTGCCACGCTTTGGCCTCGGCGTCCGTCAGCGGCCCGTGCTTGGGGCGCGTCCCGTGCGACCGGATCGCCTCCAGGCGTTCGGCCTCCACGGCCTTGGCCTGCTCCAGGGTCAGCGGGGACGGTTCGGTGTCCTCCGGCGCCCGCAGCAGGGCTTGCCGGCGTCCATCGCTGAACACCCGGCAGAGCGAACCGCGGGGAAAGCGGGCCAGCGTGTAGGCCATCGACCGGCGCCCGTGGGCGTCGTCGGTCACGGTGAAATCCGGTTGGCCCGAACGGGTCAGCAGCAGGTGGGGCAGGTCCATGGCTTAGTTCTCCCAGCCAGCCAGGATCTCCCGCACGTCCGCTTCCGGCATTGGCCGGGTGGCGGCGCGGTAGCACGCGTCCGGGGCCCAAAGCTGCCGGCGGGCACGCTCCTGGCGCTCACGGGCCACGGGGTTCTCCGCCGTTTCGTAGCGCAGGACGGGGGCGGTGGAGGGGAGGGAAGGGTGGTTGGACATGGTGCTATCTCCGTTTGCGATAATAGCATATTATATTATATGCTATGCTCGTCAAGCCGGAAAGTGTGAACAACCCGACAGTTTTGGATCTTCGCCAGGACGCAGCAAACACCGCCCAGGCGGGCGATGGCGCGTTTGCTTCACGACAGCGGCCCGTCAGTGGAGCCGCTGGAGCCGGGCCCCGGCGTCGAACAGCAGGCGGGCAGACGCCAAGGCGGCCGGTTGGACGCTGCGCAAGGCCGCTTCAAGGGCGGCGGTCGAGGCGGGCACGCCGGCTTCCAGGAGAGCCAGCACGCCGGCCACGTTGCCCATCAGGGCGGCACCCTCCAGGGCGCGCTGCAGCTCGGCGGGGTGGGCGCCGTCCTCCATGGCTTCCAGGACGACCTGGTAAGCGCCGTTTCTCCGCAGGCGCTCCAGCGTTTGCGCGCCGGGGGAGGGCGGTAGTTCTGCTATAATATTATATTCTATAATATTATGCACGGCGGCTGTTCCTGGCCAGCTGCTCCAGGTAACGCTCCCGTTCCCGCGCCCGGAATTCCCGCGCTTCGCGCTCGGCCCGTTCTCTTGCGGCCTTCTCGGCACGCCGGGCGCACCAGACCGGCAGGGCGGCCGCCTCGGCGTCCATCGCTTTCAACCGGCGGTGTTCCTGCTCGATCGCGTAAGCCACCGGGTTCCATTCCTCCAAGGCTTTGCGCACCTCGGGCGGGCCCTTCTTGGCCAGGTGTTCCAGCTGTCGGGCCAGGGCGGCCTGGAAGACCGCCAGGCGGCGGTCCTTTTCAGCTTGGGGGAGGACTTCAAAGGCCATCACAACACTCCGTCTTGATCAGCCCGGCGCAGGATTGCGTCGGTGGCTCGCAGGGGCAGCACGCCTTCGTCGCCGGCTTTCAGGCGGCGGTCCATGGCGGCGTGGCGGAAGCCGGCTTGCTGCGCGGCGTCGGCCACAAAGGCGCCCTCCGTGCCGCTGGCGCGGGCTTCTTCCAGGCCCTTGGCAAAGCTCGGATCCGCGGCGGCGGCCGCGTCCAGGGCTTCCTGGCGGTTGCCGTAGTGCGGGCCCTCGCCGCTGGCCAGGGCTTGGGACTGCGCTGCAGCCCGCTGGGCCATGGTCATGGCACCGGCACCCGTGCCAGCAGCGCCACCGGCGCCGCCTGCGGCGTTGCCACCGGTGCCCATGAAGGCGCCGTGCTGGGCCATCGTGGTGGACGCCTGGGCGTGCTGGCGGGCCTTCCCAAAGGCGGTTTGAGCTTCGGCCAGGGCTTGCTGGTAGGGCTTCGCGTCGGGCGCGTTGCTGGCTTCGCTGGCAATCAACGCGTCCTGGGCCGCCGTGCCGCCCGTGCCGGCGTCGGCTTCGCGGGCTTGGCCCAGGCGCGCGGCAAAGCCGCTGTCCATGCGCGCGGCGACGTTCAACGCCGTCTGGCCGTGCCGGGCCTGCGCATCCGATGCCCGCTCATAACCGGCGGCGCTGGCGCGGTTCTCCAGCCGTTCTTCCGCGTTCCAGGCTTTCTCACGGGCGGCGCCCAGGTCGCGCACCGCGGCGTTGTCCTGGCGCTCTTTCTGCTCGTCTTCGCGGCCTTCGCGCTGCGCGTGTTCCTTGGCCGCTTGCGCCATCTTGTTGCCCAGCTGGTTGGTGACCGCACCGGCGGCGACGCCGGCGCCCAGCATGTTGGTGGACTGCCCTTCCACGGCACCGGCAAGCGGTTGCGCGTTCTGCCCCAGCATGTTGTCCACGCCGCCACCAATCCAACGCAGCACGTTGTCGGGAATGACGTGGATCAGGCTAAACACTTTGGTCATCACCGTGACCATCAACACCGAGTAGATGGCCAGGCCCATGATGATGTTGATAAAGCCGCCCCAGCTCGGGTTGTCTTGCATCACGTTCAAGCGGAACACGTGCGCGAACGTCGAGTTAAGCCACTCGCCGACCGGCACCAGGATGGCGATGGCACACACCAGGCCCAGCACCATCAAAGCGGGGCGCAGCGTGAGCGACAGCACCAGCATGTAGCCCTGGCCACCGCGGCCCACCACGCCATCGCCGTCCGGCGCCAAGTGCGCCACGGCCCACAACGGCGCGGCAATCACGGCCTCGGTCACCAGGATGATCCAGCCCAACACCACGCCAACCCAAAGGATGAAAGGCAGCATGGGCACGACGGACGACAGCACCGCGCCCATCAGCACCAGCGGACCCACCAGGGCGAACAGCGGCGTTGAAAGAATGTCAGTCAAAGCGAGCAAGGAAATGTCCGAGCCCAGGCCCTTGCCGGCGACGTTGCCGGCGATGACGCCCACGGCGGCGACGACAACCGCGCCGACCAGGTAAATGCCAATGCCCCAGGACTTCATGGCTTCGCCGGTGTTTTTCGTCGCAATCAGCGGATGGCCGCTCATGCCTTCGGGATCCACGTCACGCGCGGTTTCCATCACGACCGTCAACAGGCGGTCCGTCAGGTCGCCGGACTGCTCGCCGCCGACCGTGTGCGCGCCGGGACTGGTCACGTCGCGCAGCGCCGCGCTGGCTTCGGCCCAGCGCAGTTGAACGTCGGGGAATTGCGTGGGGAACTGACCTTGGACTGACACCTGCGCGGAGCGCGAGGTGGCGGACGCAATCGCGTCCAGGGCATGGGCCAGCTTCGTGTAGAACGCGCCGGCCATGATCCAGCCGTCTTGTTGAAGCGCTTGCTTGAAGTCATCGGACTGGAGCGCGTTGGCCTGCGACTGCGCCGCGGCTTTAATGCTCGCCGCGTAGGCCGCGGCTGCGGCTTTCACTTCGGCCGACACCATCGGACCGTTCACCGTGTCGTTGCCGGCGCCCATGGTGGGCGCGGCCACGAACCGGTCCGCCAGGGCCGACATGCGCGCGTCCATCGCCGACAGCGCCGACGTGTGCGCCGGAAACACGCCCTGGGCGATGGCGTAAGGGTCCACCAAGTTGCGCGCCGCCGCGCTGGACGCGTCGGTGGCGAACTCGCCGCGCGTGGGCTTCTTGATCATCACGGTGCCGCAGGAAAAGCCCCACGTCGTGGTCATGTTCCAGCCGTAAATGCTGTCACCGGTGGCCTGCTCGCGCGTCACGGCCCAGGAACGCAGGCCGACCGCGCCGAGCTGGGCCATGTCCGTGCTGGCTTCTTTCTGGGCCAGCGCGGCCCGGCAGACGTGCTGCAGGAACATCTGCCCGGCCAGCTTCTCCAGCTGGCGCGTTTCGGACGGCGGCACGTAGGCCGCGCCCTGCAACGGGTTGTCGGCGAAAGCGCCCCAGGTGGCGTTGGCAATGCCGACGCCCTGGAGCGCCAGCCAGATCACAATCGCCTGGATGATTGAGAAACCGCCCATCGTGGGCAGGATGGCCGCCGCGCCCAAGGTTGTGCGGATGGGCAGCCACAAGCTGCTCCACTTCTTGCCCAGCATTTCGCCGTCGTGCGCGGTCGAGAGCGTGCCGGCGATCAGCGTATACATCACGAGAATGCCGGCGACCATCAACACGGCGCTGTTGAACACGCCCACGGCGCCGCCCAGCGGGCCAGCGCCACCGCCGCCGGTCAACTCGGGAAAGAGCTTGTCCAGGAACAGCGATTTGGACAGGTCACTGTCCGGCACGGAGAATGGGCTGGCCATGGCCACGCTGGGCAGCAGCAGCGCGGCCAGCACCAGCAGGTAAGGCACCAGGTCATAGACCGCTTTCGTCTTCGCGGTCCAGTCCCGCGCAGCCTCGCGCAAGCAATCGGCCGGTGAGCGGCCGATGGCGTCGGCCGTCTTGCGGAACTCGGTCACGGCGTCGACGGTGTCGCGGTATTCCACGCGCTCTTTCAGCGTGGGCCGCGGCACGCGCGGCTTGCGGGTTTTAGCGGTCATGGCGCACCTGGCGACGGCTGGAGGAAGACACGCGCTTGACCGGCGCCGCTGGCATGGACCAGGACGGCAGCCAGTCGAACGGCGCGCGGAGAAAGACGGGGAAGGGGAACAGGTCGCGGCGCTCGATCTGCTGCGCGCGGAACGCGGCTTTAAGGAACATGCCCGACAAGGCGAACACGGCGCCCAAGGCCGCGAACGCGCCAGGCATGGAGCCGTTGGCCAGGTTCCAGGCTCCCAAGCAAGAAGCCATGGCGATGAAGAAGAAGGCGATGTGCGCCACGATGGCGTGCTGCCGGTGGAGGATCCGCAAGTCGTCCTCGGTCCAGCCATGCCGCTGGACCGCGTTCTGGAACGTCTCGCACCGGCCGCTGCCTTTCCGGGTCGCCCAGAAACGGCGGAGCATGTCGCGGGTGGTGGTGGCGGTCTCGGCAATCTCGGCCGCGTTCACCACCTTGCCGGCGTATTGCGCCCCGGCGGTCGCTTTGGTTTTGACATATCGGAACATGGGCTTTCTCGGGGGAGGGGTTGAAAGGTCAGAGCGAGGGCAGCAACATTGCCGCCCCGCCGACCAGGCCGCCGAACAGCAAGGCGGGCAGGGGCTGGGCGCGGAGCCAAACGATGAACAGGACGGCGAGCGGGTAACGCCAGTTCAGGGCCAACAGGCCGCAAAGAAACAAGCCGAAGAAACCGGCCTTCCAGGGGTGGGCGCGGTGGTAGCCCACCACCCCGTCCCAAAGCCGGATTTCCCAGCTGCGCGGGTCCTTCTCTTGTTCCACCGTTTCGCTGCTGTTCATGGTTTCAGCCCTATTGACTTTTTAGCCCTTTTCTGGGCCGCCTTGTTTTCTGCTGTTTTCAGCATGTGACAGCCTGGGAAAAGCGCAAGGGGCTGCCGGTGACTAAATGGCGGATGTGCCTATTGACTTTTTAGCCCTTTTCTGGGCCGCCTTGTTTTCTGCTGTTTTCAGCATGTGACAGCCTGGGAAAAGCGCAAGGGGCTGCCGGTGACTAAATGGCGGATGTTCAGCCGCCATTCAGCATGACAAGAGAACACCACCCGGACCGCCCCGCGACCCCACGCCGTGGACAAGCCCGTGGACTGCCGGGCGGCCTGGACACCTAGCAGGGTGTCCCACGGCCTGGCCAGCCCACCGCCTTGCCCACCGCTCGACCTCACCGACACCTGGGCGACCGCGAAGCCAGGGCAGGGCACCCCGGAGGGGGCGGAATTCCCAAGTTCCCAAGGGAGTTCCCACCGGGGGAAAGGGTGGGAACAGGGTTGGGAACATTTTTCAAGAGAAAAACCCATGTGAATCAATGGGTTAGACGAGAGCGGGGGCGGAATTCCCAAGTTCCCACGGTTCCCAAAGAAAAGAGGGGGAGGCAATAGCAATGGGATACTTGTGGGTTGTGGGTAGGGGAGTTGTGGGTAGTGGCAGTAACCCTCACCCATACCACGTGGGTTTGTGGGCKWMGCCCACAAACCCACGTGGTATGGGTGAGGGT
>NZ_LMGY01000010.1 GCF_001427585.1 Pseudoxanthomonas sp. Root630
GGCAGCTTCGAGGCGGTGTAACCGGCCAGGATCGGATTGCCGGCCAGGGCGATGGTGCGTGCCGCACCGCCGACGGCGTCCATGATCTGCGCGCACTCAGCCGTGGTGCTGGTGTCGCACCACAGCTTGGCGGGTGCGAGAACTTCGCCAGCGGCATCCACCGGCACGAAGCCGTGCTGCTGGCCCGAGACCGCCAATGCCACGACCCGCGCCCGCACGGCGGGATCGATGCGGTCGAAGCAGGCCTGCATCGCCACTACCCAATCGGCGGGATGCTGTTCGCGGCTGCCATCGTCGCCGCTGGTCAGGCCAAGCGGCGCGCTGGCGCTGGCCACGATCGCACGCGCCGCGGCGTCGTATACCACCACCTTCACGCTCTGCGTGCCTGCATCGATCCCGACCGTCAATGCCATCGATCCCCGCCTCTCACACAAAAAGTTAGCGCTACCATTTAGGCCGGTAAAAAAAGGGAACCGGCTCCTCTGCTCCCTCTTCCTGCACCACGCAGCCGCTCGCAGCGCGTGCGGGGCAACTGTAACCAGCGGCCGTCAAAAAAGCGTGCTGCACCGCGGAATTCCATGCCAAACAACACGTTGGCCGTGGTTTCTGGACTGGCATCAGCCTGCCACATTGATGAAGGTATTGATCGACAGCCGCCCCTGCAAGGGATCAGTGGGCAGCGCACGCGTGTTGTCGATGCGTCCCGAATGCAGGGAGTTGCGGCGGTAAACGACGAGTCGGTTGAAAACGCCTTCGACGCTCGCGACACGCTCGAACAACGGCGTGTCGCCATCGATGTAACCGGCGGCGGCAGCGGGCTCGTTTCGGGCCTCCTCTGCCAGTCGGGAAAAATAGGTGGCGTGACGAGCTTCATCGATGTATTCAAAGCCGGTGTGACGATGGCGATAGAAATCCGTGCCGCCCCACGCGTTTCGGAAGAGATAGTGCATCGTCGCCAGGCCGCTGCGGTTCACCGAATCGATGTGGGGCACGCGCTGCAGGAAATGCAGGCTCGCCGGTGACTGCGTCACCAGCGAGAAATGGCACATCGGAAGCTCGAAGCGACCTGGTGCAAGATCGAAACATTCGCGCAACAGGGGATTGAGTGTCGCCTCGAGGAACTGCTGGTAGGCGCGTGGCACGGGCGCGCGTACACCCGGGAACATGGTGGTGTGCCTCACGTACTGCCGCGTGGCCGCCTTGCGCACCATCCTGTCCGGATCCTCCAGCAGATTATCGATGAGCAGCAGCGGCGCGCACTCCCGCCCGATGGTCCGACGGGTGATACGCATGTCAGGATGGTGTGCCAACTGCATGAGGATGCCCTGCGCGGCGATGGTCAGTTCGGCGCCCGCCGGCCGCCCCATACCTCGGCGCCGGCCTTGCAATAGCGATCGATGAAGGCCTGCTGCGACGGCATCGTCGCGACCGCACGCGCGATCGGTTGCCGGATGGAATCCAGCAGCCTGCGCAGGTCGTCGTCGGCCAAGGCACGGGCCAGTGGGTGCGGCGGACCCGGCCGGATGCCCTGCCCCAGCAGCACGTGTGTCCACGAATCCACGCGGAACAGTTCATCCGGATCCTGCCAGGCATGCGCGCGCTCGCGCCATGCACGCAGGCGGATCTCGAGGGATTCGGGCAGCGGCATCTCACGGCAGGACTTCCACATGGGTTCGTCGCGCTGCGTGGCGTGGTAATGCAGGATGATGAAATCGCGCACATGCTCCATTTCGGCGCGGCTTACCTCGTTGTACAACTCCACCAGTGACGGGGCGATGCCGGCGAACGGAAACAACTGGACCAGGCGCACCACGGCGCTGATCGCCAGATGGATGCTGGTCGACTCCAGCGGCTCGATGAATCCACTGGCGAGGCCAAGCGCAACCACGTTCTTGTTCCATGCCTTCAGTCGACGGCCGGTACGGAACGGAACCAGCCACGGGTCGCGGATCGCCGGCGCGCCGACATCGTGCAACAGCTTGGCGCGCGCCTCGTCGTCGGACATGTGGCGGCTGGAGAACACCAGGCCGCAGCCAACTCGATGCTGCAACGGGATATGCCACCGCCACCCTGCCTCATGCGCAATCGCGCGCGTGTAGGGAACGGGTGGGCCGATGGATTCGGTCTGCACCGCTACGGCCCGGTCACTGGGCAGCCACGCGTTCCAGTCCTCATAGCCGGTCTGCAGCGTCTGTTCGATCAGCAGGCCGCGGAAACCGGTGCAGTCGATGAACAGGTCGCCCTCGATGATCTGCCCGTCCTCGAGCACCAGCGACTGCACCGAACCGTCGTGCGCATGCTGTCGTACCTCGCGGATCTTCCCTTCAACGCGCAAGAGTCCATATCCCTCCGCGATGCGGCGAAGGAATCTAGCGTAGAGCCCTGCATCGAAGTGGTACGCGTAGTTGACCTGGGGCTGCGTCTGCAACGAAAACTGGTCGCCGCGCGACGCCACGGTCTCAAGGCAGAAGTCGCCCAGTTCCGAAGGCATCCCACGCCGCAGGCTGTCCAGCCAGAAATGATGGAAGGCCGCTGCCCATGTGCCCTGCCCCGTGATCCCGAACGGATGGATGTAGCGATCGCCCGGGCGGCGCCAGTTCTCGAACGAGATGGAGAGCTTGAACGTGCCCGCTACCGCACGCAGGAACTCCTGTTCGTCGATCTGCAGGAAACGATGGAAGGTGCGGATCGGTGGCACCGTCGATTCGCCGACGCCCACGGTACCGATCTGCTCGGACTCGACGAGGGTGATCTGCAGCCGATCGCGGAACTGATGCGAGAGCGCGCAGGCCGCCAGCCACCCGGCGGTGCCCCCGCCAGCGATCACCACCTTGCGGATGTGTCCTTCTGGTGCGTCTGGAGAATCCAATGCAGTACTCCCGGGGTCAGCGGTTGAGGCGGTTGATGAGCATGGCGCGGATGCGCCTGGCCTGCGTTTCGTCGATCGGGCCCAGCAGGTCGCGTGCCTGCTCGGGAAGATGTTCGCCCGCGTGCCCGGCCGGACCGAATACGTAATGCTCATAGATCGCCGCCCACGCCCGCTTCTCGCGTTGGGGTAGGTCGCGCAGCGTCCACAGTGCGTGGTGGAGCGCGGGCAACGGTGAGGAAAGGAAGTCCGGCGAGCGCCGCCACCAGTAGTTCACCAGCACGTTGAACGGTTCGAGGCTGCGCACGTGATGCCACCACATGCTGGGGATGAAGATGGCATCCCCGGGTTCGAGGGTCGCCGTCTGCGCCGTGGCCAGCGCGTCACGGAACCGTGGATAGCGCTCGAAGTCCGGACGTTCGAAATCGACCACGCTGACCACCTGCCCCCCCGGCGTCGGGTCGAGCGGCCCGGGATAAAGGTTGCCTATCTGCTCAGGCGGAAACAGGGTGAACCGGCGCCGGCCCACGGCGCAGCACGCCAGATTGTCCGGCGCGTCGAAATGGCAGGAAGCGACGACGCGATTGCCAATCCAGATACTCGGGGGCGCGTCGATGCCGTATCGCGCCAAGGGCAGTCCGTTCGATGCGCCGAAGCCCAGCAAGGCACGATCGACCAGGAGCGAGGCCACGTAGTAGGTCGGTGGCTGCGGATCCTCAAGATGGGCCGCGATGCCGTCCAGCACCTCGGCAAGGCGCCCGCGTCGCACTTCGAAATTCAGCCGCGTGAAGTCGTCGTTGTAGAACGGACGCCCCTGGATCGCTGGCTCACCGAACGAGTACTGGACTGGCACACCGGCATCCAGGCCGCGCAAGTACGCCATCGCGGCCTGCGTGGAGCGTAGGCCCGTCTGCACGAGCTCCCAATCGCGCGCGATCCCTTTCAGTACGAGCGGCTGTCCGTCGGCCAGCATCCCATCCAGCGGCAGCGCATCGGCACCGACATCATGCAGGGTCCGTATCGTCGTGCCGTGCGCCATGGCGTCAGTCCTTGCCGCTGGGTGCCGCATCCTGCACGCGCAGCCGGCGCTGCTTCTCGGCCATCAGGCGACGGACGTTGTGGAGCGATGCGAGCATCAGATAGGTCCCCTCGAGGTAACCGGCACGGTTCAGCCCCAGCAGCGCCGGCCCATCGAGCGACACCAGTCGCTCCCGGTCGATGCCGTACAGGCCGCTGACAGCCACCCGATGCTGCTTGTCCAGCTGCACATCGAGGTTGACAGGCTGGACCAGGCCAGCGGCATCCAATGCCGCGAACATGCCTGCACCGAAGGCGCTGCCATCGCGGATGCCGCGCAGGACACCCGCGATATGTTCGAGATACGGCGTGTTGCCACCGTGCGGCAGGAACACGGGCTCTCCCTCCGCGAGATTCACGCGCGGATGCTCTACATCCACGTGCATCACCGCTTCCTGGCGCAGCTCGCCGTCGATGTGCTGCTCCTGGTAGCCGATCAGGAACGGACCCTTCGCGGCCGCGCCCGGCAGGTAGGACGCGTTCCACCGCCCGTCACGGAGGAACAGGTTCTCGCGCTGCTCGAAACCGAGCAACGCGACCGACTGCCACTCCCCGCTCCCCGGGTCTTTCCGCAGGAAGATCGGATACTCGCGCTGCAGCTCCGCAAACTCGCTGGGAAACGCAGGCACCATCCCCACGTCGTCGCCGAACTCGGGCCCGAAGCTGGTCGCGATACGGAGATCCTTGTGCGACACGTTGTTGAGGAGTTCGTAGCGGGCCATCGTCGGAGTATCTCGGGAGTCGTAAGGCGTCGGCCAATACTAACGCCGGCCGTCCGCGTTCGCGCCAGTCCCCAGGACACCGTCGACCTCGTGAAAAAGGACCGCTGCTTGCGCAGCGGTCCCGCTCGGCGACATCCAGAGAGGGTGGCTATCGCCTAACTCAGAACTTGTAGCGCATGCCCAGCATGAAACGCGGGTCCTGGTCGGCGAGCTTGACGATCATCTGGTCGGTGCGCGCTCGCCAGCGGACGTCCTCTCCCGTCAGGTTGATCGCTTCCAGCCCGAAGGACCAGTGGTCGTTGAGCGTGTAATTGACGCTGAGGTCCCACTGTTCGTACTCCTCCACGTAGTACGGATTGCGGCTCGCGCCCTGGTTGGCCAGGATCAGGTACTCATCGCGCCAGTTCCAGGCCAGGCGGACGGACCACCCATATTTCTCGTACATGAGCATGGCGTTGGCCGTATCGCTCAGGCCGGTGAGCGCGAACTGGTCGATGGCCGGATCGCCCCCGTTGTCGTAGCCGACGTCGCCCTTCACCACGGTGTAGTTGGCCAGAACGCCGAAGCCGCTGTCGCCGAAGAAGTATTGACCGCCGATCTCCCATCCGTGCAGCTTGGCGTCGTTCTGGTTGATCGGCCGGTTGACGTTGAACTGGTACAGCGGATCGTCGGCCTCGCCGTACAGGTTGTACGCCGCTTCGGTCGCGAGCGCCTGCGCACCGGTGCCGTTGAACGCCGCCAGGCCCGCGGGATCGTTGCGCAGCAACGCCAGCGCGGTGAACAGCGATGTGTCGTTCGCCGAGCACGCGGATGCGTTGGCGGCGCCGACCTGCGCCACGCACGCCGCGCTGGTGAGGAAGGCGAGTGCCGCCTGCGCATCCGGACCGGAGGTCGGGTCACGCAAGCCGTACAGCGATTCCTGGCCGACGGTATTGCCGATGAAGTTGGCGACCTGCTTGTTCCAGTACGTCAACGACACGTAGCTCGCATCGGCGAAGTACCACTCCACCGCAAGATCGAGGTTGTCGGATTCGAGCGGCTTCAAGCTCGGGTTCTGCGCATTGCCGCTCGCACGCACTGACGGGTCGATCAACACAGAGCCGAAGGGTTGCTGCGCGCCAGGGCCGGCGTAGAGGTTGCCGTACGGCGCACGGGCGATGCTCTTGCCGAA
Source organism: Pseudoxanthomonas sp. Root630 (assembly GCF_001427585.1). Taxonomy (GTDB): domain Bacteria; phylum Pseudomonadota; class Gammaproteobacteria; order Xanthomonadales; family Xanthomonadaceae; genus Pseudoxanthomonas_A. The sequence goes on from NZ_LMGY01000010.1 coordinate 5,837, forward strand.
CGAGGCACGGCCTTTCAGCTCATCGGTGAAATCGATGCTGAAGTCCAGGTTGGGCAGGATGTAGCTATAGCTCGCGCGTTCGCTGAAGGGCTGCTGCTCATCCGACAGTACGATGCGGAAATCGTTGTTCGCCTGCCATTCGATGGCCTCGGGAATGGCGATGACGGACGTGGATACGACATCGGTCGTCTCGTAGCGCACGCCAAGCCGCGTATTGGTGCGCATGCCGCCCAGGTCGCCCTCCAGTTCCACTTGGAAGTAGGCGGAATGCGTCTTCTCCTCCACCCGGTTGTCCGCCGCACGTTGCGGGCTGACGCCCAGCCCCACGCCGTACTCGTCCGCCGCCCACTGAGCAAGCTCGCCCGCGTTGCCGCGCCATACCGGCCAGCTGGAGACGTTGTAGTCACCGAACAGGCTGCCGATATTGACCGGCTGCAGGAGATCCATCAGTCCGGCCGCCGTATCGGAGTCGACGTTCGCCACGCCCCAGTCACCCAGGGTCGAATAGGCTTCCGCGGCCTGGATGCGATGGGTGGTCGACTTGTTCGTGTCCACGCCGAACTGGAATCGACCGCGGTCGAAGCTCCACTCGCCGTCGATGCGGGCCTGCTTGATCTCGCTGATCTGGGTCTGCGCGTTGATGCGAAGCACCTGCGAGCCGACCTCGCCCTCGACGAACCCGGGATTGACCACGCCATTCGTGCCGGCCACGGCATCGGCCGTGGAGGGATACCACGTCTGCGTCCCCACCGGCAGGCCGTTGTTGAAGACCAGCTCCTGCACCCAGGACCCGCCGCAATGCGGCCCGGTGGTGCAGTTGTTGGTGCCCGCGATGCTCATGAAGATCGAACCGCCACCGGTGAGCGGATCGTTGGGCCGGCTTTCGTTCTTCGAATTGTGCGCATCGAACGTCAGGCGGAAATTGTCGCTGACATCCCAGGCCGCATTGAACCCGAGCGAGCCCAGCTTGTACTTCTGCATGCTGCGCTGCTGCTCGATGCCGAAATCCTTGGTGCCGGCGATCTCACGGATGTAGATGGGCGTGGCTACGGCGCCGCTGGTGTCGAACTCGATGTCGGTATAGTTGCTGTTCTGCAGCCACATCGCCTGCTCGCCACGATTCTCGGTGATCTCGTTGGTCGAATAGGTGTAGTCGAGGGTCAGGGTGAGGCTGTCGGTCGGCGCGAACTGGACCACGGCCTGGCCATTCACGCGTTCGCGATCGAACTCGGAGAACGCATAGCGCAGGTCGTTCGGACGCGCATACAGTTCGCCGATGGCCGGCGCGTTGACGACGTTCGGGTTGCCGGGCATGGTCCCGGTCCACGGTTGAATGTTCCAGTAGTTCTCGGTCGCCTGGACGGAACCGCCCTTGCGCTTCTGGTGGCTCGCGCTGAGGCTGACGCCGAAGGTCTTGTCGGGATTGGTATAACTGAAGATGCCCGAAAGTTCTGGCGTGATGTCGTTGCCGAACGGCTGGCTTTCATCGGACACCAGCTTGGCGCCGGCATTGGCGACGACGCCCTCGTAGTTGAACGGCTTCGCAGTCAGGATATTGATGGTGGCGCCGATGCCGCCGCTGGGCACTTGGGCCTGGCTCGTCTTGTAGACCTCGATGCCGTTGATCGCTTCTGCGGCGAGCTGGGCGAAGTTGAAGGCGCGGGTGCCGCCGTCCACGCCGCCGATGGCGACCTGACCGGACGCGCCGAACGCGTCGGCGCCCGGCATCTGGCGACCGTTGAGAGTCACCATGTTGAACTGCGGGCCGAAGCCACGCGCCGTGACCTGCGCGCCTTCGCCGTCACGCCGCTCGATCGAGATGCCGGTGATCCGCTGCAACGACTCGGCGAGGTTCGTGTCGGGGAACTTGCCGATGTCCTCCGCGCTGATCGCGTCGACGACACCCGCGGAATCCCGCTTGATGTCCATCGCCTGGCTCAGGCTGTTCCGCATACCCGTGACCACGACCGCGTCGAGGTTGGTGGCATCGGTGCTGGTGGCCTGCGCCTGCTGGGCGGTCGGGGCGGGCTGCGGTTGCGCCTCCTGACCGAACGCGGGGTTGATGACCAGGACGCCCCCGACGAAGGTGAACATGGCCTTCGATTTGAATTTCGCCAACTTCCGGCTCATGAACTTGCCCTCAGGTCTGAAGTTCTACGGAAACAGCACGCGCTCATGGATCTCCCCTCTCGCTTACGATCGAATGGATGTATCGCCCCTCCCAAGGGGCGGCCACGGGCAAGGCCCGTCTTCCAGTCCGGCTGCGGTTGTACCCGATGACCCTTCCGCATTCCGGCTTTCAAGCGTGATCGGACGACGACGCGATGGAGGTGGCAAGTTCCCGACAGAAGCCTTAGTGGTAGCGCTACCATCGCGTTGGAGCGCAGACTAATCACGCGCATTCCTGCTTGTCACCATGCAGCGCAGCAAAGTTGCCGCTGTACGTCGAGGGCGTGAGGATGCGGGTGAGGAATGCCGCTTGAGAAAACGATTTCACGGGAAGGACAGTCGCGGTAACCGCAGTTTCGTCCCGGTCTGGCCGTCCACCACAACGGAGTCCACTGCGTGAAGACGCATTCAAAGGCCGTTCGGCGCAAAGGGCGTGCCGTCACCATCGACGAGGTGGCGAGCCACGCCGGCGTGTCGCCGATGACGGTGTCCCGCGTGGTGAATGGCCACGCCGGCGTACGCGACGCCAACCGCGAGCGCGTCATGCGAAGCGTACGCGAGCTTGGCTACCGCCCCAACTTGGCGGCGAGTTCGCTGGCCGCCGCGCAACACACGTGTATCGCGCTTATCTACACCAATCCCAGCTCGAGCTATCTGCGCGAGTTGCTCGTCGGTGCTCTGCGTGGATCGGCGCGTGCGGCCGCACAACTGGTGATCGCGACCTGGGACGGTCTTGACGAGAAGGCGAGCCGGAAAGCGGCCCAGCAACTGTCGAACAGCGTGGCGGGCGTGATCCTGCCTCCCCCGCTCTGTGAATCGGCAGCCATCGTGTCCGAGTTTTCGCAGGCGGGCGTGGCGGTTGTCTCGATCGCCTCGGGCCACTTCAGCGACACGCTCTCCTGCGTGCGCATCGACGATCATTGCGCCAGCCGGGACGTGGTCTCGCACCTTATCGAGTGCGGTCACAAGCGGATCGGCTATATCACGGGCGACTCCAACCAGACCGCGAGCGCACACCGATGGCAGGGCTACCGGCATGCGCTGGCCGAAGCCGGAATCGCTTACGACGACAAGCTCGTCCAGCCCGGTTACTTTACCTACCGCTCCGGCCTGGATGCGGCGGAGCGGCTTCTTGCACTACGTAATCCGCCCAGCGCGATCTTCGCCAGCAACGACGATATGGCGTCGGCGGTTGTCTCGGTGGCGCATCGTCGTGGCCTGGACGTGCCCCGCGATCTCTCGGTCGTAGGATTCGACGACACCTCCGCGGCGACGATGGTGTGGCCGGAACTGACGACTGTCCACCAGCCGGTCGCCGCCATGGCCGACGCGGCCATCGATATTCTTCTTCGCGAAATCAGGCGCGGATCATCCACTCGCGTCATCGTCAACCGTGTATTGCCTCACCAACTGGTGCGACGTTCGTCCGTATCGAGTGGCCCGGGATTCAAAGGGAAAGCGAAGAATGGAAAATCCAGTGAATAGTTGAAAAGTCGATATGTCCGCTATGGGTCGAGAGAAGACCTGACCTACCCCCGATAAACATCCCTAGTCCCCTGTCCGCTGATGTCCGCTTCCGGCCAGAAGCGGACATGCCAGGCCAGCATCGGCAGATCGCGCTGCGGCACTGAGAGACAACGCTGCTTGCGCCCGCCGACAGGCTGCCTATGTGCCCTGCTTGATCTACGAAGAGCGGTTGCGCCGCCCACCGCCTGGAGAGAAGGCATGAGGACGGCGCAACCATGGGGCCCGCGCCGGGATGATCACCAGGCCGAGAGGCTTACTCACCGCGTTGCTTCACCGGGTTCAGATGGTTGCCAAAGAGGACGGCGTTGAGGAGCAGACGCTCGGTACCATGCCAGTACTTGCGGTGCGCGGGATCGTCTGCGAACACCACCACATTGCCCTGCTCCAACGGCGCGACCTGCAGGAAGGCGCTATCGGCCACACGCTTGCGGTTGATCTCCGACAAGTAGCCATTGACGCGTGGGGAGGCATCGATGCGCACGACATTGAGATAGGGATTGCCCCCATTCTCGAAGACGAGCCCGGTCTCTTTGTTGATCAGGATCCGCCGGTCCTGGAGTCCGAAGGCCAGCGGGTGCGTGAGATCGACATCCGCACTGAGGATGTTGCCGCTGACACGCCGTAGCGCGAAGACATCGCGCTGGCTCCCGAAATCAAGCCGTTCCTTCGGGATATCCTCGCCGCCTTCACGCAGCTTGGCCTGGGCCAGGCCCTTCTCGATCGCCCAGCGCGCACCGCTGCCGTACGTCACCAGCGAGCCCCCTTGCGAGATCCAACGCTTCAGTGCGGTGACACTCGCTTCGGGGACGTCCGAATAGGTGCCGCTGGCCAGCACGATGCCGGTATAGCGATCCAGCGGCACCGTTGCCAGTTGCGATGGCTCCAGCTTCGCCGATGGCACGCCCAGTGCCGTGTCGAACGCGTACCAGGCCGAGCCTATCTCTGGTGGGGACACGCCAGGCCCGAGCACCAGCGCAATGGACGGCTTGCGGATGGCCTTGATGCTGTCGCTGCCAAGATCGATGCCGGATCGATTCAGGCCCGACGCCAATGCGCGTACGCGGACGCCACTGGCGTCGGCCAAGGCGTTCAGTCGCTCGCGCAAGGCATCGCCCTGCAGCGGCTGGCCGGCCACGGGAATGATCACCGTGCCATGTGGGTGACTCGCTTCTTCGGACTCGGTACCCGCCACGAACGGCGCAAACGCCGCGCGCAACCGGAACCCTTCCTGCAGCAGCGTGCCCACCAGCCGATAACCTCCGAAGTCGCGCAGGTCCAAGGTGTAGGCATACCCCGCAGCGCCTCCGACTACACCGCCGTTGTTGGCGGGCGCCTGCGTGACGGGCGCACCGGCTGGGAGCGCGCGTCGGCTGGCGGCGTAGGCTACGCCATATGCCGGCGCGATCGCGTAGGACGTACCGCTGTAGAAGACATCGCCCTTGACCGGCGGGGTGAACTCGAAGATCGCGTGCGCCAGGCGGAACTGCGGCTGCCGGGCGGGCACGACCCAAGCCGAACCGGGCAGGAAACGCTTGCCGTCGATGTCTACCGGCTGCTCGAGCGCCTGCACCCTGATGTGGTGGCGCAGCAGCAAGGCCAACAGACGACGGCTCAACGTTGGATCGGCCGCATCGCCGAAGACCCAGTCGCGCACGGGGTACCCGTTCGCCTGCTCCAGCGCGCTCCGGAAGAAGTCCTTCTGCAGCTTCAACAGGTACGCCTTCTGCTCAACTGCGCCGCGTACGGTGGCCAGGCCGACATTGAGCTGGTTGCGGATCGTGAAGGGAAAAGTCAGCGGACCATTGACCGTTTCCTGCACGCGCCCGCGCGAGCTGGCCTGCTCCACCGTGACGCCGATGGCGCCGTGGAAGTCCGGATAGGTCGAACCATAGATCGGCGAGAAGTTGTCGAAGTTCTCGCCGGTGTAGTACAGCGAGCCCAGGGCATCCAGCGCTTGCGCGTGATAGCGGGCCAGCACCTTGTTGGCTTCATAGGAGCTCTTGGGCAGCAGCGGGCTTTCCATGCTCCTGGGCGAAGGCTCGAAGTAGTACGTGCTGTCCTTGCCCATCTCGTGGAAGTCGATCTGGACGTTCGGGTACCAGCGATGGAAATGCGCCACCTTCGGCCAACTGTCCGTCTGCGACAGCGCCAACCAATCGCGGTTGAGGTCGGTCAGGTAGTGGTTGAAGCGCCCGCCCGGGAACGGCTCCACATGTTCGCGGTCGGCAGGATCGGCGGACGGCGGCGAGGAGGCCCAGGCGTTGTGCCAGTTGGCGGTGCGATCCCGTCCGTCCGGGTTCTGGGCCGGATCCAGCAGCACGACGGCCTCGCGCAGCCAACGGCGGGTGGATTCGCTGCGGTCCGCCGCCAGATACCAGGCCGTCAGCAGCGCGGCCTCGGCGCTGGAGGTCTCCGCCCCGTGCACGCTGTAGGCCAGCCAGACGACGACGGGTACGTTGGCTGATGCAGCATCCGGACTCGCGGGGTCGACGAGGGTCGCATGCGACCGCCTGAGCTCCTCCAACCGACCTTGATTGTCGGCATCGGTAATGGTCACCAGCAGCAGAGGACGACCCTCATAGCTGCGGCCGGTCTGTTCGACCTTCACGCGTGGCGACGTCTTCGCCAGTTCGTTGAGGTAAGCCACCAGTTCATCGTGCCGTGTGTACCGACTGCCGATGGGATAGCCGAGGAACTGCTCGGGTGTGGGAACCGCGGGATCGGCATCGACGGGGCCAGGGAAGAAATAAGACGTTTGCGCCCGTGCGGCGAAAGGAGCGAACGAGAAAGCCAAGGCCAGCAGGGCCAGGAACAAGGCGCGTGCAGCAGAAAGCATCAGACACTCCGATAGCGCGCGCCCGGCATTCGTGCCGGACGCGACGAGGGAGGGAAGCAAGGCGGCCGTGATGCGGCCGCCTGCAGGTCAGAATCGGTAGTCGAAGCCCACCGAGAAGTAGCGCCCACGCAGGTCGTACTGGGAGAAGTCGTAGGGCGCGCGGATGCCGGGGAAAGAAGCGTCGTACGGCGGCTCCTCGTCGAGCAGGTTCTGCACCTTGGCGTAGAGCGTCAGCTTGTCCAGGCCGCTCCAGGCGAAATACAGATCGAACTGGTCGTAGCCATCCACCCGCGACTGCGCCGTGCTGCGCGTCTGCGCATAGCCGCCGGTGTGGTACCAGGTCAACGCCGTGGTGAAGTCCCGGAAATTCCAGTCCGCCGTCGTGGTCGCCTTGTTCCGCGGCAGCGTGAAGCTGAGGTTGTTGCCTGCATAGTCCACCAGCGGGCCGCCCACGGTGTTCTGCCGGCGATACTCGAGCACGTGGGTGTAGGCGCTGGAGATCCCGAACTCGCCCGCTGCGGTGGTGCGCCAACGCTGGCGCAGCTCCACATCGATACCTGAAGTCTTCAGCTCGGTCAGGTTCTGGTAGCGGTTGTAGACCGCCAGCAGCTTGCCGCGCGCATCGCGGATGACGTTGGCCGGATCGTTCTCCTGCACGATGGTGGCGCTGTTGCCGGTACCGATCAGGTTGTCCAGTTCGATCCGGTACCAGTCCACGCTCAGGCTGGTGTCGGCCCACGGCGAGAGCACGAAGCCCGCGTTGTAGCTATGGGTACGTTCCGGGTCCAGGTTGGTGTTGCCCACGGTGAAGAACGTCGGGTTCTGGCGCGAACCGGGCACATCCGGATCGTGTGGATCGACGACCGAACCGTAGGAGATGTTGGTGCTGGCGGCATTCTCCGACAGCGACGGTGCGCGGAATCCGCGGGATGCCGCCGCGCGGAGCAGCAAGGCGTCGAAGGGCTGCCAGCGCAGACTGACCTTGGGCGAGAACGCCTCGCCGAAATCGCTGTAATGGTCGCCACGACCGGCCACCTGCAACTCCAGCGTGGAGTGCAGGGGAATATTGAACTCGGCGTACGCGGCGGCGACATCGCGGCTGCCATCCACGGCCGCGATGGCCGGGCGGATCTGCAGGCCGGCATCGATCTGCCAGGGATTGCGCGACACCAGTTCCTCACGCCGCCATTCGACGCCGGCAGCGAAGCCCACGCGGCCGGCGGGCAGTTCGAACAACTGGCCGATGATCTTGGCATCGGCGCCGGTCAGCTTCGAGTCGGCCGGACGCGTCGTGCTCAGGGCGATGGCATCCAACACCGCCTGAGGCGTGGCGGAAGGATCGTGCAGGTTGTAGGTGCCGTTGTTGAGCGCGTCGTACAGCGCCCAGCGATTCGCGAAGCCCCCGGCGACGACCTCCTCCTCCTTGCTGCGCGCGGCGAAAGCAGCGGTTTCCCAGTCCCAATCGCCCAGGCGTCCGCGCAATCCGCCCAGGACCCGGTACGAGTCGGAGCGGTTGGTCTTGATCGAGGCGCCCAGGTTGAAGAAGGTGTACTCGATGGGCGTCGCCACGCCATACGGATTGTAGGGATTGTTGGCAGGCAGGATCGCTGGCACGGGCTCGGCCAGGCCGGTTTCCGCATTCAGTGCGAAGCGGCCGCTCTCCAGCGTGAAGAACGGGCTCGAACCGAACCAGGACGTGCCGCGGATATAGCTGTAGTGCGCCTCGCCAAAGGCCTCGAGGTTGTCGTTGATGCGGAACGTGCCGTTGACGTACCCCTGCAGGCGCTCGGTGGCCGGGATCAGCGTGGTGTAGTCGGCCAGATTGAACGCGCAGGTATTGCCTGCCAGGCCGTCGATGGGCGCACTGGCGGTGAGTACAGTGCCCTCCGGGCAGTTGCCGTTGGCATCCAGCAACGGTACCGAGACGCCATTGACCAGGAAACGCGCGCCCTTGGCCGACCATCCGTTCCAGCGACCGCCAGGCTTGCCGGTGTAGATGCCGGATCGGGTCAACTTGCGTTCGCTCTGGTCCAGCCGATCGCGATCGTAGTAGTCCACGCTGTACAAGATGTTGTAGCCATCGCTGTCGATGTCGCCGAACCCGCCGATCAGCTTGGCCTGGCGCTCGTTGAGTCCTCCTTCATCGGAGGTGCCGATGCGGCCGCCGATATCCAGCCCTTCGAAGTTCTGCCTCGTGATGATGTTCACCACGCCCGCCACGGCATCCGAGCCGTAGACCGCCGATGCACCGTCCTTCAGGACCTCCACCCGTTCCACCGCCACCAGAGGCAGTGCATTGAGATTGACGAAGGTGTCGGACAGGCCGTTCGCCGGGAAGCCATAGTTCGCCAGACGGCGACCATTGAGCAGGACCAGGGTGTTCTTCTGCGAGAGGCCGCGCAGGCCGATGCCAGCCGAACCCGAAGCCCAGCCGCTGTTGCTGGTTTCGTTGGACGCGTTGCCCGTGTTGGCCGAGATCGAACGCAGCAGATCCGCGACAGTGGCCTTGCCCGATGCTTCGATCTGCTGGCGATTGATGACCTGAACCGGATTAGGCCCTTCTGCATCGGCGCGACCGATGTTGGAGCCCGTCACAACGACGGTCGAGAGTGTCTTGCTGTCGGTGGGGACCGCCGCGTCCTGGGCGTGGACAACATCGGGGGCGAGCGAAAGCACGGCCGCAATGGCGGCGGCCAAAGGAACTGCACGGGGCATCTAGAAATCCGGAGTGGCGTGGGGACCCGAAGTGAGCCATGCAGGTTCCGTTAAGCGAAATGAATATTCTTCATGCGCTTATGCATCACGCCTTCGTTTCGACGCGGCCCATCGTGCGACGGGCAATGGGCGCGACGAGAACTCATGAGCAATCGCTACACGCTGATAACTCTGCGGATGGTCGATTCGCGCGGGATTTACCGACGCATAACGCACGCTGGTGATGGCTTCCTCTAGGGTTGCCACTATGTTGGACAACCGAGAACCCCAATGGTTATCGCCCTATTCAAATCTCCTGCCGAGCTCGACGTTCTGATCGACGAAATCGGCCAGCGCCTGGATATCCTCTACAAGACATCGACCGCAGCGTCACGGGCAGAGACCTGGGCGAGCTTGACGACAGCCGTGCTGAAACTGGCAGCACCCGAGGATCACGAGCATGTATACCAGCGCTTGAATGCGTTGTTCAGCGCCCATGCCTCGCGGCGGGAAGCTCCGCCTGAGCAGACATGATTCGAGGAAATTGCCCGCTCCAGTCTTGACTCGCCGACATGCACACCTGTCCGACACATCCAGAGGTCCGACGGTGCGCGCGGATGCCGGGTTCCCGTATCCCGACACATCAAGCTCCAGACTGGAGCGGGCCAAGCATTTGTAGTGGGGCGCTCGCGGGATATGAAGTAGTGATTGGTGATCTGCTCATACATTGGCGATATATGGCTACTCCAACTTCATGCATGAGCGAATCGGCTCCAGGACGAATCTCATGGTGGTTGGCCTGGAAAAGACGCGCTTGCCGGCTCTGCGTCCAGGGCACGAGGATGGGAGCGCCCAATCGCGACGGTCGGAGCAAGAGAATGCCAGAGCCAGTGGTGGGACCCGTGGATGTCTTCGCCCACCGCCCCTCCTGACGACGCCCCCACCTCGTGTCGCCAGCACGGGGGCGCCGCACCTGTTGATCCGCGCGCACGATCAGCGCGCCGTGGATCGCGCTGGGCTGATCATCGCGCGCTTCTCGCCGTACTTCGACAGGTGGGAGCGGAAGGCTGCTACTGGTACGCGCACGACCCCCTAGTGCCTTCTGCTGCCCATGCGCGCTTCTTCAACCCGACCGTGGGCTTATGGGAGGACGCCGCGACAGGAACCGCCGCCGGACCGTTGGCGGGATACCTCGGGCATGCAGGCCTACTGCACGGCACACGGCTCACGGTCGAACAAGGCGTCAAGGTGGGACGGCGTAGTTAGACGCGCATCATCCGCATCAACTTGGAACACTTAAAAAAAGCAAAGGCCCGCACTAGCGGGCCTCGTTCCGTCATGCCTTTTTAGTTGCCGCTTCGGAACTGCGCTGGAAGCTCTACGAATGCGCCTGCCCTTCTCCAGAGCCGTCATGCCCCGGAATGCCTCCACTCGGCACATCACTGAATCACGGCCATGTTGACGAGCGTCATTGGGCCCAAGGCGCTGAACTCAAGGGATTGCGTCTGTAGGCGGATTGCTGGACGACGAGCACTGGCCGTGGAGAAATCGCGTTTGGTCCATCCGCTCGGGAAACTCGTAGAAGACAAAGAACTCGCCAGAGTCACGCATGATCTGAGTGTTGCTGGATTTGATCGCCCGTCCGTTCACCATGACCCTGTCCGAGACAAGGAGGGTGTTGTCCCTTATCAAGACGTAGCTTTCGGGGGCCTCATTGGCGTCGATCCATACACCGCCCCCACGCGTGGTGCTTCTCCAGAAATAGATCTTCTTGGGTGCGGCGGTCACCTTGAACTGACGTTCTTTCCCTCCGCCGTGGGATCCATCAAAGTTGCCGTTGTTCGCTGTGCACTTTAGATAGGTGGCACTTTCCTGAGCCGATGCAGTGCTGGCGAAAATACTCAGGACGACCGGTAATCCCCCCGCTTTTAGCGGACAGCAGAAGTGGAGCTAGGCAGCGAGTGCCAGTTTCTGCATGGGGGTGATGCCCCCGAGCGCCATGTTGGGGCG
>NZ_LMGY01000011.1 GCF_001427585.1 Pseudoxanthomonas sp. Root630
CGTCAGCGCCGCCGTCAGCGTCGTCTTGCCGTGGTCAACGTGACCAATCGTGCCCACGTTCACGTGCGGCTTGGTGCGTTCGAATTTACCCTTTGCCATTGTCTTCTACCTTTTTATCTGTGATTCGTGACGGGAACACCGGGAGGCACTTCAGGCCTCCCGATCCCACTCAGTTCTTCTTGATGACCGCGTCGGCGATGTTCGCCGGCGCTTCCGCGTAGTGGTCGAACTCCATCGAGAACGTGGCACGACCCTGCGACATCGAACGCAGCGTGGTGGCGTAACCGAACATTTCGCCCAGCGGCACCATCGCGGCGATGACCTTGCCCGACGGGCTGTCGTCCTGACCCTGCAGAATGCCGCGACGACGGCTCACGTCGCCCATCACGTCACCCAGATAGTCTTCCGGGGTCACGATCTCGACCTTCATCATCGGCTCGAGCAGGACCGGCTGGGCCTTGCTGAAAGCTTCCTTGAAGGCCATGGAGCCGGCGACCTTGAACGCCATTTCGTTGGAGTCGACGTCATGGAACGAGCCGTCAACCGCCTTGATGGCGACGTCGACCACCGGGAAGCCGGCGAGCGGGCCGCTCTTCAGCGCGTCCTCGATGCCCTTGCCCGCCGCAGCGACGTATTCCTTCGGCACCACGCCACCGACGATGGCGCTCTCGTACGAGAAGCCGACGCCACGCTCGACCGGCGACATTTCGATGACGATGTGGCCGTACTGGCCGCGACCGCCCGACTGGCGCACGAACTTGCCTTCCTGCTTGACCGCCTTGCGGATGGTCTCGCGGTAGGCCACCTGCGGCTTGCCGACGTTGGCTTCCACGTTGAACTCGCGCTTCATGCGGTCCACCAGGATTTCCAGGTGCAGCTCGCCCATGCCGGAGATGATCGTCTGGCCGGATTCCTCGTCCGTCTTGACGCGGAACGAAGGATCTTCCTGCGCCAGACGGCCCAGGGCCAGACCCATCTTCTCCTGGTCGGACTTGGTCTTCGGCTCCACCGCCATCGAGATGACGGGCTCCGGGAACACCATGCGCTCCAGGGTGATGATGTGGTCGAGCGAGCACAGCGTGTCGCCCGTGGTGACGTCCTTCAAGCCCACGGCTGCGGCAATGTCGCCTGCGCGCACTTCCTTGATTTCGTCACGCTGGTTGGAGTGCATCTGCAGGATGCGGCCCACGCGCTCCTTCTTCGACTTGACCGGGTTGTACACCGCGTCGCCGGAGTTCAGCACGCCCGAATAGACGCGGAAGAACGTCAGCGAACCCACGAACGGATCCGTCATGATCTTGAACGCCAGCGCCGAGAACGGCTCGTTGTCGCCCGCCTTGCGGCTGTCTTCCTTCTCGTTCTCGTCGATGCCCTGCACCGGCGGACGATCGGTCGGCGACGGCAGCAGCTGGATGACGCCGTCCAGCATGGCCTGCACGCCCTTGTTCTTGAACGCGGAGCCACAGTAGACCGGAATCACTTCCACCTTCAGGGTGCGCTCGCGCAGACCGGCGATGATCTCGGCTTCGGACAGGTCGCCCTCGTTGAGGTACTTGTCCATCAGCTCTTCGCTGGCTTCCGCGGCCGCTTCGACCATGAAGGCACGATCCGTCGCCGCCTTGTCGGCCAACTCGGCGGGGATGTCGCGGTACTCGAACTTGGTGCCCTGCGACGCGACATCCCAGTGGATGTACTTCATCTTCAGCAGGTCGATGACGCCCTCGAAGCCGTCTTCGGCGCCGACCGGCACCTGCATCGGCACCGGGTACGCACCCAGGCGCGTCTTCAGCTGGTCGACGACCTTGAAGAAGTCGGCACCGGTACGGTCCATCTTGTTGACGAACGCGAGACGCGGCACGGCGTACTTGTTCGCCTGGCGCCACACGGTCTCGGACTGCGGCTGCACGCCGCCGACGGCGCACAGCACGAACACCGCACCGTCGAGCACGCGCAGCGAACGCTCGACTTCGATGGTGAAGTCGACGTGGCCGGGGGTATCGATGATGTTGAAGCGGTGCTGGGGCAGCGACTTGTCCATGCCGGTCCAGAACGCCGTGGTGGCGGCGGACGTGATGGTGATGCCGCGCTCCTGCTCCTGCTCCATCCAGTCCATGGTCGCGGCACCGTCGTGCACTTCACCGATCTTGTGGCTGACGCCGGTGTAGAACAGGATGCGCTCGGACGTGGTGGTCTTGCCGGCGTCGATGTGCGCCATGATGCCGAAGTTGCGGTAACGCTCGATGGGAGTGGTGCGAGCCACGACAGTCTCTCTTTTCTGATGGAGGGCCGGCGGGATGCCAGGGCCTTCCGTGGAGGGCGGATCTTCAGATGGCCGAATGCCGCCTTTCGGCGGCCTTCGGGGTCGGAACGCGGAAGCGCGTCCCAGGGGCACCTAGATGGTGCCGAAGGCCCTTGCTCACAAGGGCCCGCAGGCCGTTACCAGCGGTAGTGGGCGAACGCCTTGTTCGCTTCCGCCATGCGGTGGGTTTCTTCACGCTTCTTGATGGCGCCGCCGCGGTTCTCGGAGGCATCCAGCAGTTCAGCGGCCAGCTTGCGCGGCATGGAGTTCTCGCCGCGCTTGCGGGCGGACTCGATCAGCCAGCGCATCGCCAGCGCCATGCGGCGCGACGAACGCACTTCGACCGGCACCTGGTAGGTGGCGCCACCGACACGGCGGGACTTCACCTCGACGGCCGGAGAGACGTTGTCCAGCGCCTTCTCGACCAGCTCGAGGGCGTTGGGGTTCTTCTCGCCGATGACGTCCATGGCGCCGTAGACGATCTTCTCGGCGACGGACTTCTTGCCGCTCAGCATCACCATGTTGATGAAGCGGGCAATCGTCTGGCTGCCGTGCTTGGGGTCCGGCAGGATTTCACGTTGGGGGGCAGAGCCTTTGCGCGACATGTTCGTTTATTCCTTAAGCCTTGGGACGCTTGGCGCCGTACTTGGAACGGCCCTGGCGGCGCTTGGCGACGCCCGAGGCGTCCAGCGAACCGCGCACGGTGTGGTAACGCACGCCCGGCAGGTCCTTCACGCGGCCGCCGCGCACGAGCACCACGGAGTGCTCCTGCAGGTTGTGGCCTTCACCACCGATGTAGCTGATGATTTCTTCCTGGTTGGTCAGGCGCACCTTGGCGACCTTGCGGAGGGCCGAGTTCGGCTTCTTCGGGGTCGTCGTGTAGACGCGGGTGCACACGCCGCGACGCTGCGGGCAGTTGTCCAGCGCGGGCGACTGGCTCTTGTACGTGGGGGCCTGCCGCGGCTTGCGGACCAGCTGATTGACGGTTGCCATAGTGGATTCTTCGTGTGAAGGCCGGAGCCTTGTTTGACATGAAAACGAAGGCAGGCCGCAATACGGCCCACCTAGACGGAAAAGTATAGCCGGCAACCCGCCCGACCGTCAACGCGACGGGGGTGGATGCCTGCCAACTGACTGCGATCCCGCCCTTCCTGGGCCGAAAACGAGGCGCATCCTGCGCCTCTTTTCGTGGTCTGGGGCGGCCCGGAGGCCGCCGGATGGTGCGTTTTAGCTGGCGCTGGACTCCTCGCCCGCTTCGTCGGCCGCCACGGCGGCGGCCGGGGCCGCCGGCTCGGTGATGCCACCCGACAGGGCGTCCACCTCAGCCTCGGTCAGGCCGGAAGCGTTGCGGCGGCGCTGGTTGTGGTACGCCAGACCGGTACCGGCCGGGATCAGACGGCCGACGATGACGTTCTCCTTCAGGCCACGCAGGCTGTCGCGGGTGCCGCGGACGGCCGCTTCGGTCAGCACGCGGGTGGTCTCCTGGAAGGAGGCCGCGGAGATGAACGACTCGGTCGCCAGCGAGGCCTTGGTGATGCCCAGCAGCACCGGGTCGTACTTCGCCAGGAGCTCGTTGCGCGCCGCCAGCTTGGCGTTCTCTTCGATGAAGCGCTGCTTCTCGATCTGCTCGCCCGCCAGGAACTTGCTGTTGCCCGCGTCGGTGATTTCCACCTTGCGCAGCATCTGGCGGGTGATCACCTCGATGTGCTTGTCGTTGATCTTCACGCCCTGCAGGCGGTAGACGTCCTGGATTTCCTTGACCAGGTAGGCCGCCAGCGGCTCGACGCCCAGCAGGCGCAGGATGTCCTGCGGGCTCGGCTCGCCGTCCACGATGGTTTCGCCCTTGGCCACGTGCTCGCCTTCGAACACGATGATCTGGCGGAACTTCGGGATCAGCTCTTCGTGCTCGGAACCATCGGTGTCCTTGATGATCAGGCGCTGCTTGCCCTTGGTGTCCTTGCCGAAGCTGATGACGCCGGAGCGCTCGGCCAGGATGGCCGGGTCCTTCGGCTTGCGGGCTTCGAACAGGTCGGCCACGCGGGGCAGACCACCGGTGATGTCGCGGGTCTTGGAGGCTTCCTGCGGCACCTTGGTGACCACGTCACCCACGCCGACGGGCGCGCCGTCCTGCAGGTTGACGATCGAGCGCGGCGGCAGCAGGTACTGCGCCGGCAGGTCGGTACCGGGGATGCTGAGGTCCTTGCCGTCCTTGTCCACGATGCGGACGATCGGACGCAGGTCCTTGCCCTGCGAGCCGCGACGCTTCGGATCGGTGATCTCGCGCGACGCCAGGCCGGTCAGGTCGTCGGTCTTCTCGATGACGGTGACGCCATCGACGAAGTCGACGAAACGCACGAAACCGGCCACTTCCGACACGATCGGGTGATTATGCGGATCCCAGTTGGCCACGGCCTGGCCGGCCGTGATCTGGTCGCCGTCCTTGACGTTGATGGTGGCGCCGTAGGGCAGCTTGTAACGCTCGCGCTCGCGACCATGGCCATCGAGCACGGACAGTTCGCCCGAGCGCGACACCGCGACCAGGCTGCCGTTCGCGTGTTCGACGAACTTGAGGTTGTTGAACTTGATCGAACCGGTCGTCTTGACGGTGATGTTGTCGACCGCCGCTGCACGCGACGCCGCACCACCGATGTGGAACGTACGCATGGTCAGCTGGGTACCGGGCTCGCCGATCGACTGCGCGGCGATGACGCCGACCGCTTCACCGATGTTGACGATGTGGCCGCGGGCCAGGTCACGGCCGTAGCAGTGCGCGCAGACGCCGAAGTTCGATTCGCAGGTGATGGTGGAACGCACCTTCAATGCCTGCACGCCCGCATCTTCCAGCTTCTGCACCCAGGCTTCGTCGAGCAGCGTGTTGCGGGTGACGATCGGATCCTCGTCGTTGCCCGGCAGGAACACGTCCTCGGCCACGATGCGGCCCAGCACGCGGTCGCGCAGCGGCTCGACCACGTCGCCGCCTTCCACGATCGGGGTCATGGTCAGGCCTTCGACGGTGCCGCAATCGACTTCGGTGATCACCACGTCCTGCGCCACGTCGACCAGGCGACGGGTCAGGTAACCGGAGTTCGCGGTCTTCAGCGCGGTATCGGCCAGACCCTTACGGGCACCGTGCGTGGAGTTGAAGTACTCCTGCACGTTCAGGCCTTCGCGGAAGTTCGCCTTGATGGGCGTCTCGATGATCGAACCATCGGGACGGGCCATCAGGCCGCGCATGCCGGCCAGCTGGCGGATCTGCGCCTGGCTACCACGGGCGCCGGAGTCGGCCATGATGTACAGCGAGTTCATCGACTTCTCGTTGATGGTCTCGCCCTTGGCGTTCTTCACCTTGTCGGTACCGATGGTGTCCATCATCGCCTTGGCGATGCGCTCGTTGGTGCGCGACCAGATGTCGACCACCTTGTTGTAGCGCTCGCCGGCGGTGACCAGACCGCTCTGGTACTGCTCCTGGATCTCCAGCACTTCCTGCTCGGCTTCGCCCAGGATGCCCTTCTTCTCGGCCGGGATCAGCATGTCGTCGATGCCGATCGAGACGCCGGCGCGCGTGGCGTACGCGAAGCCGGTGTACATCAGCTTGTCGGCGAACACGACCGTGTCCTTCAGGCCCAGCATGCGGTAGCTGGAGTTGATCAGGCGGCTGATGGCCTTCTTGTTCAACTCGGTGTTGGCCAGCGCGAACGGCAGGCCTTCCGGCAGGATCTCGGCCAGCAGCGCACGGCCGATCGTGGTGTCCACGATGCTGGTCTGCTTGCTGCGGTTGCCGTCCTCGTCGATCACGGTGCCGCTGATACGGACCTTGACCTTCGCGTGCAGCTCAACGGCGCGGTTGTCGTAGGCGCGCTTGACTTCGGCGATGTTGGCGAACGCCATGCCCTCGCCCTTCTTGTTCTCCAGCGCGCGGGTCATGTAGTACAGGCCCAGCACGACGTCCTGCGACGGCACGATGATGGGCTCGCCGTTGGCCGGCGACAGGATGTTGTTGGAGGACATCATCAGCGCGCGCGCTTCCAGCTGGGCTTCCAGCGAGAGCGGCACGTGGACGGCCATCTGGTCACCGTCGAAGTCGGCGTTGAACGCGGTGCAGACCAGCGGGTGCAGCTGGATGGCCTTGCCTTCGATCAGCACCGGCTCGAACGCCTGGATGCCCAGGCGGTGCAGCGTCGGCGCGCGGTTCAACAGGACCGGATGCTCGCGGATGACCTCTTCCAGGATGTCCCAGACTTCCGCTTCTTCACGCTCGACCAGCTTCTTGGCGGCCTTGATGGTGGTAGCCAGGCCGCGGCGCTGCAGCTTGGCGAACACGAACGGCTTGAACAGCTCCAGCGCCATCTTCTTCGGCAGGCCGCACTCGTGCAGGCGCAGGGTCGGGCCGACCACGATGACCGAACGGCCGGAGTAGTCCACGCGCTTGCCGAGCAGGTTCTGGCGGAAGCGGCCCTGCTTGCCCTTGATCATGTCGGCCAGCGACTTGAGCGGGCGCTTGTTGGTGCCGGTGATGGCGCGACCGCGACGGCCGTTGTCCATCAGGGCGTCAACCGACTCCTGCAGCATGCGCTTTTCGTTGCGCACGATGATGTCCGGAGCGTTGAGCTCCAGCAGGCGGCGCAGGCGGTTGTTGCGGTTGATGACGCGGCGGTACAGGTCGTTCAGGTCGGAGGTCGCGAAGCGGCCGCCGTCCAGCGGCACCAGCGGACGCAGGTCCGGCGGCAGCACCGGCAGCACGGTCATGACCATCCATTCCGGACGGTTGCCCGACTCCAGGAACGCTTCCATCAGCTTGATGCGCTTGGTGAGGCGCTTCAGCTTGGTCTCGGAACCGGTGCTGGCGATTTCCTCGCGCAGGTTCACCATCTCGGCCTGCAGGTCGATCGTGCGCAGCAGGTCGTACACGGCTTCGGCGCCCATGGCGGCGTCGAAATCATCGCCGTGCTCCTGGCGCGCCTGCATGAACTGTTCTTCGGTCAGCAGCTGGCGGCGCTCGAGCGAGGTCAGGCCCGGCTCGGTGACGACGTAGGCTTCGAAGTACAGCACGCGCTCGATATCGCGCAGGGTCATGTCCAGCATCAGGCCGATGCGCGACGGCAGCGACTTCAGGAACCAGATGTGCGCGACCGGGCTGGCCAGGTCGATGTGGCCCATGCGCTCGCGGCGCACCTTGGCCAGCGTCACTTCCGTGCCGCACTTCTCGCAGACGACGCCGCGGTGCTTCATGCGCTTGTACTTGCCGCACAGGCACTCGTAGTCCTTGATCGGGCCGAAGATGGCCGAGCAGAACAGGCCGTCGCGCTCGGGCTTGAACGTGCGGTAGTTGATGGTTTCCGGCTTCTTCACTTCGCCGAAGGACCACGAGCGGATCAGGTCCGGCGAGGCCAGCGCGATCTTGATCGCGTCGAAGTCCAGCGTCTGGCGCTGCTGGTTGAAGAGGTTGAGCAGGTCTTTCATTTTGTTTCTCCGTCAGGAGGAATCTTTGTCGAGGGCGGGTTGACCGTGTTCGGAAGGCGCGGGAGCGGCAGGCCGCTCCCGCGGCGTTGCGATCAGTCTTCCAGTTCCATGTTGATGGCGAGCGAGCGGATTTCCTTCACGAGCACGTTGAAGGATTCCGGCATGCCCGCGACCATCTCGTGGGCACCATCGACGATGTTCTTGTACATCTGGTTGCGGCCCTGCACGTCGTCCGACTTGACCGTCAGCATTTCCTGCAGGGTGTGCGCCGCGCCGTAGGCTTCCAGCGCCCAGACTTCCATTTCACCGAAGCGCTGGCCACCGAACTGCGCCTTGCCGCCCAGCGGCTGCTGGGTGACGAGCGAGTACGGACCGGTGGAACGCGCGTGCATCTTGTCGTCCACCAGGTGGTTCAGCTTCAGCATGTGCATGTAGCCGACCGTGGTGTGGCGGTCGAACGCCTCGCCGGTGCGGCCGTCGAACAGCTGGGTCTGGCCGCTGATCGGCAGGTCCGCGAGTTCGAGCATGTGCTTGATCTCGGTTTCCGCCGCGCCGTCGAACACCGGGGTGGCCATCGGCACGCCGTCGGTGAGGTTCTTGGCCAGCGCGATCAGTTCGGCATCGCTGAACTGGTCCAGGTCCACGCGGTCCTCGCCCAGCTTCTGGTCGTGGTTGTAGATCTGGGTCAGGAACTTGCGCAGGTCGGCCACCTTGGCCTGGGCTTCCAGCATGTCCTGGATCTTCTTGCCCAGCCCCTTCGCGGCCCAGCCGAGGTGCACTTCCAGCACCTGACCGATGTTCATACGCGACGGCACGCCCAGCGGGTTCAGCACGATGTCCACGGTTTCGCCGGTGGCCATGTAAGGCATGTCCTCGACCGGCACGATGGTCGACACGACACCCTTGTTGCCGTGGCGGCCGGCCATCTTGTCGCCCGGCTGGATGCGGCGCTTCACGGCCAGGTAGACCTTGACCATCTTCAGCACGCCCGGGGCGAGGTCGTCGCCGGCGGTGATCTTGCCGCGCTTGTCGGCGAAGCGACGCTCGAATTCCTTCTCGTGCGCCTGGATCTGCATCTGGGCGCGCTCGATGGCGTCGGACGCGTCATCGTCCTTCATGCGCAGGGTGAACCACTCCGACTTCTTCAAGCCGTCGAGGTAGGCGTCGGAGATCGCGTCGCCCTTCTTCAGCGTGCCCGGACCACCGTTGGCGACCTTGCCGACCAGCTGCGAGCGCAGGCGGGCGTAGATGGCGCCTTCCAGGATGCGGAACTGGTCGTCGAAGTCCTTCTTGACGCGCTTGATCTCGTTTTCCTCGATCTGGCGCGCACGCTTGTCCTTCTCGATACCGTCGCGGGTGAAGACCTGCACGTCGATGACGGTGCCGTCCATGCCCGGGGGCACGCGCAGCGAGCTGTCCTTCACGTCCGAAGCCTTCTCGCCGAAGATCGCGCGCAGCAGCTTCTCTTCCGGGGTCAGCTGGCTCTCGCCCTTCGGCGTCACCTTGCCGACCATGATGTCGCCGGCGCGCACTTCGGCGCCGATGTACACCACGCCGCTCTCGTCGAGGCGGTTAAGGGCCTGCTCGGAGACGTTCGGGATGTCGGCGGAGATTTCCTCCGGCCCCAGCTTGGTGTCGCGCGCGACGCAGGTCAGCTCTTCGATGTGGATCGTGGTGTAGCGATCCTCTTCCACCACGCGCTCGGAGAGCAGGATGGAGTCTTCGAAGTTGTAGCCGTTCCACGGCATGAACGCGATCAGCATGTTCTGGCCCAGCGCCAGCTCGCCGATGTCGGTCGAGGGACCGTCGGCCAGCACGTCGCCGCGCGCAACCACGTCGCCCACGTTCACCAGCGGACGCTGGTTGATGCAGGTGTTCTGGTTGGAGCGCGTGTACTTGATCAGCGAGTAGATGTCGACGCCGGCATCGGTTTCGCCGGAGATCTCGATCTCGTTGACCTTCACCACGATGCGGCCGGCGTCGATCTGCTCGACCACGCCGCCACGGCGGGCGTTCACGGTCACGCCCGAGTCGCGCGCCACGGCGCGCTCGATGCCGGTACCGACCAGCGGCTTCTGCGCACGCAGCGTCGGCACGGCCTGGCGCTGCATGTTGGCGCCCATCAGTGCGCGGTTGGCGTCGTCGTGTTCCAGGAACGGCACCAGCGCCGCGGCGACCGACACGGTCTGCATCGGCGAGACGTCCATGTAGTCCACTTCGCTCGGCGGCTTCAGCAGCGATTCGCCCTGGTAGCGGCACGGCACGAACTGTTCGGTCAGGCGGCTCTTGGCGTCATGCAGCGCGTTGGCCTGCGCGATGACGTACTCGTTTTCTTCGATCGCCGACAGGTACTCGATCTCGTCGGTGATGGTGCCGTCCACGACCTTGCGGTACGGCGTCTCGAGGAAGCCGTAGCTGTTGGTGCGTGCGTACACGGCCAGCGAGTTGATCAGGCCGATGTTCGGGCCTTCCGGCGTCTCGATGGTGCAGACGCGGCCGTAATGGGTCGGGTGCACGTCGCGCACTTCGAAGCCGGCGCGCTCGCGGGTCAGGCCGCCCGGGCCGAGGGCCGACACGCGACGCTTGTGCGTGACTTCCGACAGCGGGTTGTTCTGGTCCATGAACTGCGACAGCTGCGAGGAGCCGAAGAATTCCTTGATCGCGGCGGCCACCGGCTTGGCGTTGATCAGTTCCTGCGGGGTCAGGCCTTCGGACTCGGCCATCGACAGGCGCTCCTTCACGGCGCGCTCGACGCGGACCAGGCCCACGCGGAAGACGTTCTCGGCCATTTCGCCGACCGAACGCACGCGGCGGTTGCCCAGGTGGTCGATGTCGTCCACGGTGCCGCGGCCGTTGCGGATCTCGGTCAGGACCTTGATGACGTCCAGGATGTCCGAGGTCTCGCCCAGGCTGGCGACCAGGCGCTTGGCTTCTTCGTCATTGCGCGCGCCGAAGTACTTCTTGTCGTACAGCACGGCTTCGCCGGTGGTTTCCTTGCGGCCCACGCGACGGTTGAACTTCATGCGGCCGACGTTCGACAGGTCGTAGCGCTCGAAGGTGAAGAACAGGTTGTGGAACAGGTTCTGCGCGGCATCCTTGGTCGGCGGTTCGCCGGGACGCATCATGCGGTAGATCTCGACCAGCGCTTCGAGCTGGGTCTTGGTCGGATCGATGCGCAGCGTGTTGGACAGGTACGGGCCACGGTCCAGGTCGTTGACCCACAGCGTGCCCACGGCGTCCACGCCAGCCTTGCGGAACTTGGACAGCTGGTCGTCGGTGATCTCGTCATTGGCGGCGGCCAACAGCTCGCCGGTGTTGGCGTCGATCACGTCGTGCGACAGGATGCGGCCCACCAGGTATTCGTCCGGCACGGCCAGGGCAGCGATGCCCGACTGTTCCAGTTGCTTCACGTGGCGCGCGGTGATGCGCTTGCCGGCTTCCACGATGACCTTGTCACCGTCGGCCAGGTCGAAGTTCAACGTCTCGCCACGCAGGCGCTCGGCGACGAGCTCGAGCTGCACGCCTTCCGGCAGGATGTGGAAGGTGTTGACGTCGAAGAACTCGTTGAGCATTTCTTCGTTGTTGTAACCCAGCGCGCGCAGCAGGATCGAAACCGGCAGCTTGCGGCGACGGTCGATACGCGTGAACAGCGCGTCCTTCGGGTCGAACTCGAAGTCCAGCCAGGAGCCGCGGTAAGGGATGATGCGGGCGCTGTACAGCAGCTTGCCCGAGCTGTGCGTCTTGCCACGGTCGTGGTCGAAGAACACGCCCGGCGAACGGTGCAGCTGCGACACGATGACGCGCTCGGTGCCGTTGACGATGAAGGTACCGTTGTCGGTCATGAGCGGAATCTCGCCCAGGTAGACCTCCTGTTCCTTCACGTACTTGATCGCCTTGGTGGACGACTCGCGGTCGTAGATCACCAGGCGCACGGTCACGCGCAGCGGGGCGCCGTAGGACAGGCCACGGTTGCGGCACTCGCGCTCGTCGAACACCGGCTCGCCCAGCTTGTAGCCGACGTATTCCAGCGCGGCGTTGCCGCTGTAGCTGGCGATCGGGAAGACCGACTTCAGCGCTGCGTGCAGGCCCTTGTCATCGCGCTTGGCGGGATCGGCGTGCTCCTGCAGGAACTCGCGGTAGGAATCGACCTGGATGGCCAGCAGGAACGGGACCTCGAGGATCGACCGCTGCTTGCCGAAATCCTTGCGGATGCGCTTCTTTTCGGTGAACGAATATGTCGTCATGTGACTGTGCCTTTGGCAGCGTGGGGCGCGCGTCCGCGACCGCACGGGGGGACATTCTTTCGAACGGGTGAATTTTCAGTTGGAAGTCGCTGGTATTGCCGGCACCAGCACGCCTTCTGCCGCTACTTCCAACTACAAACTCGCATTTACATCACTGCGTCTTGAAACGACCGAAGGCCAGGGGCTTTCGCCCCCGGCCTCGGGTTGTCGCCTGAGCAATCCGGCGACAGATACGGCTTACTTGACTTCGACGCTCGCACCAGCGGCTTCGAGTTCCTTCTTGAACTTGTCGGCGTCTTCCTTCGACACGGCTTCCTTCAGGACGCCGCCGGCCTCGGTGAGGTCCTTGGCTTCCTTCAGGCCCAGGCCGGTGATGGCGCGGACGGCCTTGATCACGTCGACCTTCTTGGCGCCGGCGTCCTTCAGGACGACGGTGAATTCGGTCTGCTCTTCGACCGGGGCGGCAGCAGCGGCCGGGCCGGCAGCGGCGACGACCGGGGCGGCGGCGGAGACGCCGAACTTCTCTTCGATGGCCTTGACCAGCTCCATCACTTCCATCAGGGTCTTGCCGGCAATGGCGTCGACGATCTGTTCGTTGGAAAGGGACATTGTGTTTACCTTTGGAAATTATCTGGGATTAGGGTTCGTAGAACCGTAGAAGACGTCGAATCAGGCTTCGGCCGGGGCTTCGGCAGCGGCTTCCGCCGGTGCTTCGCCACCACCCTGCTTGTCGGCCACGGCCTTGACGGCGCGGGCGAACATCGAGGCCGGTTCGGCCAGGACGCGGGCCAGCATGGCCAGGGCCTGATCGCGGGTCGGCAGCGACGCCAGGACTTCCACATGGCTGGCCGGATACAGCTGACCACCCACGGAGACGACCTTCGGCTGAAGCTTGTCGTTACCCTTGGCGAATTCCTTGATCAGGCGACCGGCAGCGCCGGGCTCCTCGGTCGAAAACGCATACAGCAGCGGACCGACGAGCTTGTCCTGGACAACCTCGAATTCGGTACCTGCCACGGCACGCACGGCCAACGTGTTCTTGACAACTTTCAAGTACACGCCGGTCTCGCGGGCCTTCTTGCGCATCGCGGTCATCTGGGTGACCGTGATGCCTGCGTATTCGGCGGCGACCAGGGAGTGCGCCTTGGCGGCGACGTCTGCCAGTTCGGCGACTACTTCTTGCTTCTGGGACAGATTGAGAGCCATACACTCCTCACTTATTGACTCCGCTCACGGCTCCTGCCGTTCGCGGTCCTGGACGGCACCCCTCCGTGGGTACCGGGGACGCAGAGGTCCCGGCGGTGGCCTGTCTGACTGGCGACCTCGCGGTCGTGCTCCAGAAAACTTCCAGAAGGCGGCACCATCTACGCAGGCGCATCCCCCGGGGGGAATGGATTAAGCGATCCCGCTAGCCACGACGGCGATTCCCTGCCAGCACGAGCTTCCCTGCCCGTCGTCGTTGCGCGCTGACCGCACCTGCGGTCTTTGACGGCTGTCGCTCGCACCGGTCTCCCGGCCTGGGCGACTGCCCTCAAAATTTTTTCGCCGTCATTCCCGCGAAAGCGGGAACCCAGCGACTTTCTTTTCTCCAGCAACCCAGACTTCAAGTCGCTGGATCCCCGCCTGCGCGGGGATGATGAACCGACAAAGCCGCGCGCTGGGCGCGCGGGTCAGTTCGTCACTTCAGGGACAGCGAGGACTGGTCCACGGTCACGCCGGGGCCCATGGTCGAGCTGACCGAGATCTTCTGCAGGTACTGGCCCTTGGAGGTGGCCGGCTTGGCCTTCACCAGGTCGATCAGCAGCGCCTGCAGGTTCGACTTCAGCGATTCGTCGTCGAAGCTCGCCTTGCCGATCGTGCAGTGGATGATGCCGGCCTTGTCGGTGCGGTAGCGCACCTGGCCCGACTTGGCGTTCTTCACCGCCTCGGCCGGGTTCGGCGACACGGTGCCGACCTTCGGGTTCGGCATCAGGCCGCGCGGACCCAGGACCGTACCCAGCTTGCCGACCACGCGCATCGCGTCCGGCGTGGCGATGACCACGTCGTAGTTGATGTCGCCGGCGAGCATCTTCTCGGCCAGGTCGTCCATGCCGACGGCTTCGGCGCCAGCGGCGACGGCTTCGTCAGCCTTGGCGCCGGCCGGGGCGAACACCGCCACGCGGACCGACTTGCCGGTACCGGCGGGCAGCACGGTGGAACCGCGGACCTGCTGGTCGGACTTCTTGGCGTCCACGCCCAGGCGCACGGCGACGTCGACGGACTCGACGAACTTGGACTTGACCGCGGTCTTCACGATCTTCAGGGCCTCGTCAATGGCGTACGCCTTGCCGGGGGTCACGGCGGCCAGGATGGCCTTCTGTCGCTTGTTCTGTGCCATTTCTTAACCCTCTACCGTCAGGCCCATGGAGCGGGCCGAACCCGCGATCGTGCGCACCGCTGCGTCCAGGTCGGCCGCGGTCAGGTCGGGTTCCTTCGCCTTGGCGATGTCCTCGAGCTGCTTGCGGGTGACCTTGCCCACCTTCTCGGTGTTCGGGCGCTTGGAGCCGGACGTGATGCCGACGGCCTTCTTCAGCAGGATCGACGCCGGCGGCGTCTTCGTGATGAAGGTGAAGGTACGGTCGGAATAGGCCGTGATGACCACCGGAATCGGCAGGCCCGGCTCCAGCTTCTGCGTGGCGGCGTTGAACGCCTTGCAGAATTCCATGATGTTCAGGCCGCGCTGACCCAGCGCAGGACCGACCGGCGGCGAGGGGTTGGCCTGACCGGCCTTCACCTGCAGCTTGATGTAACCGACAACTTTCTTTGCCATGTGAGTACTCTCCGGGTGCTAGCGCCTGTGAAGGCTCCCCATCGGACCGGGAAAATCACGCGTCCCGGCATCGCGTATCTCGAACGCGCCAATGGCCGCCCAAAGGCGGCCACGGCTCCTGCCCGGCCAGCCGTTCAGGGAGCCGCGCAGTATAACAGGGTTTTGCCGAGCCCGCCGAGGCGGGCCCGACCGCCGGCTCAGGCCTTCTCGACCTGGCCGAATTCCAGCTCCACCGGGGTGGAGCGGCCGAAGATCAGCACCGCCACGCGCAGGCGGCTCTTCTCGTAATTGACTTCCTCGACCACGCCGTTGAAGTCGTTGAACGGGCCGTCGGTGACGCGCACCATCTCGCCCGGCTCGAACAGGACCTTCGGCTTGGGCTTCTCGACGCCTTCCTGGACGCGGTCGAGGATGGCCGCAGCCTCTTCGTCGCGGATCGGCAGGGGGCGGTCGGCGGTGCCGCCGATGAAGCCCAGCACCTTGGAGGTGTCCTTCACAAGGTGCCAGCTCTCGCTGTCCATGCGCGGGATGCCGCCTTCGTCGTGGGTCTCGATCTGCACCAGCACGTAGCCGGGGAAGAACTTGCGCTCGGAACGGCGCTTCTGGCCGGAACGCATCTCCACGACCTCTTCGGTCGGGACCAGTACGTCGCCGAACTTTTCCTGCATGCTGTCACGGACGATGCGATCGCGCAGGGCCTGGGCTACCGACTTCTCGAAGCCCGAATAAGCATGGACGACATACCAACGCTTCACTGCGACGCTCTCCTTAACGGCCAAAATTCAGGAACTTCTCGATCAACCACTGAATGGTGAAATCGAAGCCGGCCAGGATCAGGCTGAGCAGGATGACCACCACGATGACCACCCACGTCGTGCGGGTCGCCTCTTCACGGGTCGGCCACACGACCTTGCGCAGCTCGAAGCGGGACTCGGCCAGGAACTCGCGCGTATCGCGGCCCTTGGAGGTACCCAGGAACACCAGTGCACCCAGCACCAGGCCCGCGACCACGGCCAGCGAACGCAGCGGCGTGGCCCATTGGCCATTGAAGAACCACCAGGCCACCAGGCCCGCCACGACCAGCGCCAGCGCCAGCACGTACTTGGCGATATCGCCCGCGGAGGTGGCGGTCGCTTTGGATTGTTCGACCTTGCTGTTCAAGTCAGTGTCGCTCTTCTACTTTGAAGGGAGTGGCGGGAATCCCGCACTCCGCGGGGAAGGAAGTGGCACGCCAGGAGGGACTCGAACCCCCAACCTGCGGTTTTGGAGACCGCTGCTCTGCCAATTGAGCTACTGGCGTATCGGTACGACTGCAACCTTCCCTTAGACGGCGAAGGCGGACCGAGGTTCCGGCCCGCCCTTCGCGCTATCCGGCGAACCCGTCGCCGGGACCGCAGGGGCTTACTTGATGATCTTGGCCACGACGCCGGCGCCGACGGTACGGCCACCTTCGCGGATCGCGAAACGCAGGCCTTCGTCCATCGCCACCGGGTTGATCAG
>NZ_LMGY01000012.1:0-55000 GCF_001427585.1 Pseudoxanthomonas sp. Root630
GCTGACCTGCTTGACCGCCTCGGCCTTGAACTCGTCTGTGAATCGCTTGCTCGCCATAGATCCTCCGATCCTCAAAAGACACTATCAGGTGTCTACGGAATCGGGGGCGTACCAACGTGGTACGCCCCCGCTTTCGTAGACGGTTAGGGGCTTTGTTTTGAGTTAACCGCCTCAAACATCATTGGCGCAAGGCCTCCCAGATGTCCATGGCGGCGCTGTCGATTGTAGAAAACCTCGATGTAATCGAACACGTCACTGCGCGCTTCTTCGCGACTGCTATAGACCCTGCCGCGTACGCGCTCCTTCTTCAGGCTGCTGAAGAACGACTCAGCGACTGAGTTGTCCCAGCAGTTGCCGCGACGACTCATGCTGACTTCCAAGCCGTGCTCGCGGCAAAAGCGACGCCAGTCGTCGCTACCGTATTGCACGCCCTGGTCGGAGTGGATGACAACCTCCGAAGTGGGGCGGCGCCGCCAGATGGCCATCAACAGTGCATCCATCGCCAGTTCGCGCGCCAAGCTGGATTTCATCGACCAACCAATGACCGCGCGCGAGTAGAGGTCGATCACCACGGCCAAGTACAACCAACCTTCGGCAGTGCGCAGGTAAGTGATGTCGGTGACCCAGGCAAGGTCGGGTTGCTTGACCGTGAACTGTCGTTGCAAGCGATTGGGCGCCACCACTGCAGGCTTACCGCCCTTGTATCTGCGACGCAGCGGAGAGCGCACCGAGCGCAGTCCCTTCTGTCGCATCAATCGCTCCACCCGCTTGCGGCCAATACGTTCGCCGGCCTCGGTCAGATCGCGGTGCACATTACGACTGCCATACACGCCGCCGGAGGCCAGGTAAGACTCCTCGATGTACGCCAGCAGGCGMGCATCCTCTTTGGCACGTGCCGACTGCGGGCACTTCAGCCATGCGTAGTAACCGCTGCGCTCSACCTTGAGCACCCGGCACATCGTCACGACCCGAAACTGCTGCTGATGGGCCTGCATGAAGGCGTACCTTGCCCTTACCCCTTGGCAAAGTACGCGGCGGCCTTTTTTAAAATGTCGCGCTCCTCTTCGGCGCGACGCAGCTCCGCACGCAGCCGGGCGTTCTCCTGGACAAGGTCCWCGCTCTTCTTGGCCTTGCGCACTTCGCGACTGATCCCGCGCTCACGCAGCCAGCCGTAGAGGCTGTGCGATGACACGCCGAGTCGCTCGGCAACTTCAGTGACGGGGTAACCACGCTCGCTGACCTGCTTGACCGCCTCGGCCTTGAACTCGTCTGTGAATCGCTTGCTCGCCATAGATCCTCCGATCCTCAAAAGACACTATCAGGTGTCTACGGAATCGGGGGCGTACCANAACCACGCTCGCTGACCTGCTTGACCGCCTCGGCCTTGAACTCGTCTGTGAATCGCTTGCTCGCCATAGATCCTCCGATCCTCAAAAGACACTATCAGGTGTCTACGGAATCGGGGGCGTACCAAAGCGTGGTCGATGTGGAGATGCCGCTCGCCTCCAGCAAGATTGCGGACTTCGTGCGTGAGACGTCATCGCCCGGCTGGACGCGACAGCGCGGGGTGCAGGCCTTGGCGCAAGGTATCGACCAGCGTGCTTTGCGCCGGTTCGATGCCGTCGTGCGCGTACCGCCCGCGTCGTGCAGCGACGAAGAGTTGCAACATCTGGCGAAGCGGCACTTCGGTCGTACCGGGCTGCTGGCCCTTGTCGACGAGCATTACGGGCATGGGATCAGCTGGACGGACGACTACCCGCATGCGTTGGTACAGATGCGGTGGCGGGGCCGCCCCGCCTTCGTGATCTGGTCCAACTCCCAGAAAGCCCGCATGCTGCCTTGGCACCCAGGCATGCCGGTGGACTCGCCACAGGAAGCGGACCAGAACTGGTCGCTGCCCTTGAGCGCATCGCTCCAGGCGTTGTTGCCGCCGCAATCGCGTACCCATGAACGACTGGGCGGCGCCGACATGGAGCAACGACTCAACCGGAATGCCATGTACAAGGCGGAGCGGCAGTGCGAAGCGCTACGTGGAGGATCGGATGCGAGCGCTGGATCGCACAGGTAAATTCCCTCCTGTCTTGCAGCGATCCGGCCTGCCCGTCGCTACCAGGTCGCCTCCCGGCGCTTGAACGGCTGCGTGGTCCGCATTCGCGGCGGGCTAGGCAAACTGGCGCGAGAAATTCCCGACCGCATCGATGTTGGCGCGTGCGAGCGCGCGCATGTCCGATCCGATCCACTCGCTGTCTGCCACGCGATGCCAGAACGCGATCGCCGCCCCTGCCGCCCAACGGATGTGGCCGATCTGCCCGGTGCGATCCGGTGCGGTTGGTCGCACGGCCTCCAGGGGGCGCACGGCGCCGGTGCGCGAGGGCGCCAGCGCCATCGGCAGCATGTCGTAGGCCGGCGCCAGCGCAAGCGGACGATCATTCCCGAGATGGAACCCGAGATTGCCCGCATGCATGTCGCTGTTGTCGATGAAGCGCCCGAACCAATGCAAGCGCGCCATCTGCGTCGCGTCCTGCGTGGTGATCCAGCCGTCGGCCGCCAGCCGTTCGCCGAATCGCCCCCAGTCGCGTGCGCCGTCGCCGTAGAACGCGGCGTCCAGCGCTTGCAGGGAGACGAAACCATGACGGCCCAGCGTGTCGGCGGCGCGATCGAAGCGACGGACTTCCAGGAAGGTGTAGCCGTCGGCATGCAGGCACTGCGACAACGCCGCAGGCAGGCCCGCCTCGTGCAGCGTGGTGGCGGCCAAGTGCTCGCAACCCAGCAGGTCGGCCCAGCGGCGGACCGCGAGGCCTTCGTCCGGCACCGCGAACTTCACCAGTGCGGCGTAGCGCGTGCCGTCCTCCTGGTGCACGGTGGCGGTGAACTTCGGTTGCTCGCCGCCGGGCGAGGAGCCGATGTCCTCGCCGGCCAGCGCGGCCTGCGCCCAGGCGGGGTATTGCCGCGCGCGATCGGAGGCAGCGACGACATCGGTCGGCGTGTCGCGCTCGGCCATCGCCGTGGCCAGGGCTTCCTGACCGAGGATCAGGTCGCCGATGCCGGTGCCGCCGGTCCGGGTGATCGCCAGCAACGTGTCGCGGACCTGCCATCGGTTCAGGTCGTCGGGTACGCCGAGCGCGCGTCCCTGGCGGTGCGCCAGCGTGCGGCCCAGGAATCCTTGGGGCCGCAGGTCGTCGAGGAACCAAGGCAGGCCGCGATGGAAGCCGGCGACCCGATCGACGGTGCGTGTCAGCAGGGGCCTGTCACCGGAGGCCTCGAAGAAGAAGCGGTCTCCGCGCAGGGCATGCAGGGTGCCCAGTTCTTCCAGCGTCGCATCCGGCCGCATCCGCCACAGCGGCCAAGCCTCGCCTGCATCCGTGCGCGCGCGCGCCGCGTAGGCAGTGGCGCGTGCCTTGCCGATCCGCAGCACCGCCGGCCCGGCCTCGGCGACCAGCCGGGCCAGGATGGGGCGGCTCACGCCCAGCGCCTGTGCCAGCGCCGCCGCCGGCACGGGGTCGCCACCCGCCAGCAACGACAGGAGATCGGGTACATCGGCAGTGCGCGCGCGAGGCATCCGGAAGCCTTGATTCTTTACGATTCAAGAACGATATATCAGAAATCTGTTCCCGTAAAGAATTGATATAAAAGCATTTATTCAAAGCATCGCGCGATGTTTGTTTACGATTCCCGGTGCGATACCGACGGCATTGCCCGGGACGACTACCAGCTCGCCTCCAACCGGCTGAAGGGGTGGGCGATCCGTAATCCCTGATTGTCGTAGTCGCTCACCGCCTTGCCATCCACCGTCACCCGCGACGGCTTCGTGCGGGTCGGCCAGCTGACCTTCAATGCGGTGTCCTTGCGCAGGCCCGGGCCCAGGGTGATGCGGAGCGTCTGGCCCTGTTGCCGCGCGGCCATCGCCAGCGTGCCGTAGGCGGTCGGCAGGCCGTCCACGCGCAGGCCATCGCCGGCGACCCACGCCGGCGGCGTGCCGGGCAGCAACGACAGCGCGTCGTCGCCTTCGTGCATCAGCATGCCGAAGATCGAGCGCGCGTATTCCGACCCGATCCACGTGTGCGGCATGTCGCCGAGGTAGATCGCGTGGCGCGCATCCGAGTACACCACTTCCGCCAGCACCTGCCACGGCGCGGGGCGGCGGTGGCCGAGGAAACGCATCAGCAGTTCGTGCGCTTCCTGCGGGCGGTTGAGGTGCACGTAGGTCAGCACGTTGCGGATTTCGTACGGCG
This sequence comes from Pseudoxanthomonas sp. Root630, assembly GCF_001427585.1. Lineage (GTDB taxonomy): Bacteria > Pseudomonadota > Gammaproteobacteria > Xanthomonadales > Xanthomonadaceae > Pseudoxanthomonas_A. Next base: position 4,233 of record NZ_LMGY01000012.1, read on the forward strand.
TGTAGGCATACAGCGCGCCGGGCGTATCGCGCTTGCGCACCTCATCGAGGTAACGGTCGAAGGTGGTCTTCAACGCATCGGCCGGCATCACGTCCTGCTGGCCGGCCGGGTCCAGGCCGATCGACAGGCTGGTCGGGTCGCTGCCGCCCATGTCGGCGTCGGCGGGCACGTAGTCCACGCCTTTCCACGTCATCGTCGCGCGCAGCGATGCGGCCATCGATGCGCGCAGCGCCGCGTACTGCCCGCGCGCCCACGCGGCGGTCTTCGCATCGCCCCACTGTTCGGCCAGCCACGCACCGTCGTGCCAGCCCTTCAATGCCCAGTAATCGTCCCAGTAACTGTGCGTGGGCACCGGATAGCCTTCGTGGCTGATCGATGGTGCGAGGATGCCGTGGAAACGCTCCGGCGACGGCTGGTCGGCGAGATAGCCGGGCACCATCGTGCGTTCGCGCAGTTCCTGCATGAATTTCATCGCGCGCGTCACCTTGTCCTGGTAGTCGCGCACGCTGCGCGCACCGCCATCGAGGCGCGCGAGTTCGGCGACCAGCCAGATGAACTGCCCTTGGCTGTCGTACTCGATGTCGGAACCGAATCCCGTGTTGACCGACCCGTCGTCGTTGAGGATCGGCGACACCAAGCCGTTCTCGTGCACCGCGTGTCCGGCGTACCACTGCAGGTAGTCGCGCGCCGTCTTCGGCATGCCCATGCGCACCAGCGTGGCGGCGGTGGCGGCGCCATCGCGGATGAAGGAGCGGTTGTAGTTGCGCGGCCCCGGCTGCATGGCGTGGCCGCTCTGGTTGATCAGCATGTAGGCCGCTTGCGCGCGCAGCATGTCGACCAGGGACGCATCCGGCAGCGACAGGCCGATGCGGCCCAGGCGCTTCTGCCATTGCGCGGCGACCTGGTCGGCGAGCGTGTCGAACGCGCCCTCGCCGGTGAGTCCTTTCATGTCGATCGCCGGTGCGGCCGGCAGCGGCTTGGCCGGATCGATGCGTGCATCGCCGAGGGCGAAGGCGATGACGATGTCCTGCGTCGCGCCCGGCGCCAGCGCCACGTCGTAGCCGAGTTGCCCGGCCGCCAGGCCCGTGTCGTCGTGCGCCTGCTGCGCGTCGGGCAGGGCATCGGCCATCAGCAGGCCGGTGATCTCGCCTTCGCCATGCGCGCCGAACGCCGATGCGGACGCGCGCGCCACCGGCGTCAGCGACTGGAACAGCGTGCGTCCGTTGACGGCGACCTGCGCCGCGTTGCCGGTGCCGACGCTGATGTCGCGGATCGGCGAGGGGCCGCCGTTCTGCCACGGCGGACTGACCTGCATCGGCCGCGTGAGCAGGTTGAAGCTTCCGGCGACCGGCGTGGTGCCGGTGTTGCGCAGGCGATAGCGCACCAGCGTGACCGGCGCGCCGCGTTGTTCGAGCGCGATCGCGGCGGTCGTCAGTTCCAGGCCGGGCTGTGGCGACCAGTGCACGGTCGGCATCGGCATCCAGCCGTCGCGCAGCGCGTGGGTGATGGTGGTGTCGGCGTTCGCTGCATTCGCGCGGCCGCTGGCGTCGCGCCATACCGGCTGCACCAGCGGTGCGCCCTTGAAGGCTTCGACATGACCGAACTCGTCGAGCACCGACTTCTGCCGGCCAGCGGGAATACCGACCGCCGTCCAGTACACCTGCTGCTGGTGCAGCGACGAGGGGAACAGCGCACGGTGTTCGCGCGACGCCGCGAGTTCGTAGCGCTTCATCGCCGTCATCACCCGCTTCGGCCCGATCAGGCGAAGCCGTTGCAGCGACGGTGCCTGCGTGCCCTGGCCGCGCACGCTCAAGCGCAACGCGGACAGCGTGCGGGCCTGGCTGTCGGCGAGGAACGCGGTGCTGCCGTAGGCGTTGGGATCTTCCGCCAGCACGATCCAGCGATCCGAACCCGCCTCGCGCCCTTCGAGTCTCGCGGCGCGCGGCGTGTCCTTCCACGCGACTTCCAGGCCGGCTACCGACAGCGGCCTGGGCAGGTCGATCTGCAGCTGCCGCATGCCGTCGGCCGCAGGCTTCGCGTTCATCGCATGCGCCTCGCCCGCATCGGACCACAGCGCGGCGGGATCACCGGTTACGCCGGTGATGCGCGGCGTCTCGCCACCCGCGTACGGTTGGAATTCGAACACCGACACGCCCCAGTCCGCCGAGCGGTCCGGCGCGGTGAGGCGCAGGTAGCGCGCCTGCACGGTGGGGAACACGTCGTACTCGATGCCGCCCACGCCGTCGCGCGTCTCGAACGCGGTGCGCCAGTGCTCGCCGTCGTCGGAGGCCTGGATGGAATACGCGCGTGCGCCACCCCATTCCCAATGCAGTTCCACTGCACCGACGGAGACGCGCTTGCCGAAGTCGACCTGGTACCAGTGGCCGGGCGAGAACGCGCCGCCCCACTTGGTGGCGGGGTCGCCATCGATGCCTTTGGCCGGGGCCATCTCCACGGTGGTGCTGGCCGAACTCGTCGCCGTCCACGCGGCGCGCGGAGGCAGGGCGTCGGCCGAACGGGCCAGGGGGCTGATGGCCAGCCCGATTGCCAGGCCGAGCAGCGCGACGGCCAGGGGCGGGCGGATCGCGGGTGCGGAGGGGGTCATGGCGGGGCTCCAGCGGCGGGCCATGCAGGCCAGGGGAGCGCCGGATACTAGGGATGAAAACGTTTACATGCTAGTTGCAGCGCACGATTCGCCGCTGATCGCCGTGCGTTGCGCGCAGCCAGCCCGGCACCGCTTACGGGGCGCGGTGCAGCCCGTGGCCGGCCTGCTCGCAGACCACGAGGGTATGCGGCTCGGACACCGTGCCGGTCGCGCGAACGCGGTCGCCGGCCTTGAGCGCCTGCACATCGTCCGGCGGCGGCGCCTTGCACAGGTTCCAGCGCGCCGGCAGGTGCACGTCCACGTTGCCGGTCGGCGTGGCCAGCGTGACCACCGCGCTGCCGTCGTAGGTCCAGGGCGTGGTATCGACCGTGGCGACCTGGCCTTCCACCGTGGCCTGCTGTCCCGGTACCCAGGCGGGCGCGGCCGGCGTGGTCGTGCAGGCCGCCAGCGACAGGCACGCGGCCAGGGTGGCGGTGAGGCGGGCGGTCGATGCGGTGGTGCGTGGCTTCATCGAATGACTCCGGGACGCGGCTCAGGGATTCGAGGCAGGTTCGGTGACTTTCGGTGCCTCAACCGGACACCGCGGCACGCCCGAACCGACCACGCAGTTCACGCAACACGCCTGGCCTTCCGGCGACGCGTCGGGCGCGTCCTGTACCGGTGGCAGGTAGCCCGGGAGTTTCGCAAGTTCCGCCTGCGATTTGAGGCGCAGGATCGCCGCCCAGTCCTGGCGATTCATGTTGCAGGCAGCTTCGTTGTCGGGCGCGCACAGCGTGCCGTCGCCGATCCGCAGCGGCAGCCCGCCCCAGAATTCGCCGTTGCGGTTCAACGGCAACATCCGCATCGTCACCGCCTGCTGCACGTTGCCGCCGATCGCGTACGCGGTGCTGTCGTTGTTCGGATTCACCGCCACGACGATGTCGCAGTGCATGTCGAGCGAGCCGCCACTGCGCAGCAACGGCACCAGGCCTTCATGGCCGAACAGGCGGCTGTACTGGCGCACGTAGCAGATGAGGTCGCCGACCGCCGGCTTGGCGTGGGCCACGTCGATCACGTCGAACGCGTTCGACGCCGGCTGCTGGTAGGCGGCCTGCACATAGGTGAAGTGGCGACTGGAGCCGCGGAACCCCGGCACCCTGGCTTCGCGCATCACCCACGAGATGAAGGCGGCCGACCACGGCGTGTCCACCACGAAGCCGCGGCAGGCGTCGGCCTGCGGGCCGGTCGCCGAGGCATACAGGCAGTCGGTCGCACCGCGGCGATGGCCGATCGCGCCGAGCAGGCCGCTGTCGCGCCAGTAACGCGCCACGCGCTGCCAGGCGCGGTCGTCGCCGATCGACAACAGCGACGACTCCGCTTCCATCATCGGCGCGTTCGCCAGCTTGCCCTCCCGGTCGATGAAGGGGCGATACCACATCAGGTGCTCGCGGCAGGCGACCGCGGCGATGCGGGTGGCGACATCGGACGGCGTCTGCTGGGCCAGCTGCGGGCAAGGGTCGGCCGCACGCGCGGCGAAGGAAGACAGCAGCAACAGGGGCAGCAACAGCCATGCACGCATCAGCAAGTCCTTCGGGGTCTGTGGTCTTTCTTACGCATCATGCCGCATCGGCAGGACAGGACTTCGTCACGCGGCCTGAAGGTATGGCTTTGGTCGGGCCGTTGCCGGGTGTCGCACGGGCTGGCTAAGCTCGCGCTTCATCGTTGGGAAACCCGCCATGCCTCGCGCGTCCGTCTTTGCCCGTTCCGTACTCGCAGCCCTCCTTCTGCTACTGGCGCCGTTCGCGTCCGCAGACGCGAACCGCTATGAGAACCCGACCCTGCAGTTCGCGTTGACCAAGCCGTCGACGTGGCACTTCATGTCGGCGCGGGAAAATCGCGAGAACCTTGAGCGGGTACAGTTCGGGTCGGATGCGTTCAAGCGGCAGGTGGTGGAGCAGTCCGCCGCGCCGTTGGTGGTGATCACCCAGTATCCGGAGCCCCACGCGGGCCTCAATGCCAGCCTGAAGGTTTCGGTAAAGCCGTTCGGCGCGTTGCCGACGCGCGAGCCCGCGCCGCTGCTGAGCATGATCCTGCCGGTGATGCAGCAGCAATTGAACGATGTGCAGGTCATCCAGGAACCTCGTGCGACGACCGTCGCGGGGCTGCCCGCAGCACACGTCGTGCTGCATTACACGTTGGGGACCGTCGATGGCGATGCATTCGCTACGCCATCCGAGTTGTGGATCGTCCCCAATGGCGACTTCTTCTACATGATCGGCGCCGGCTATGCGCAAGGCGACGCGAATACGCGGGCAGAGATCGCCAGGGTGGTCGAAGGGCTGACCATCGCACGCCAGGAGGCGCCTTGAGATGAGGAAGCCCGGGTATTCATGGATGACGGTCGTGCTGTTCGCCTTATCGCTGGCAGCGCAGGCGACCGAACCGGATCGCCGCATCGCGATCACCATCGACGATCTGCCCTGGCAGCGCATGGACAAGACGCCGGCCGCGGAGGTGCAGGCGCGCTATGCGCAACTGATGGCGCAGCTCAAGCAGGCCGGTGTGCCGGTGGTGGGTTTCGTCAACGAAGGCAAGCTGGAGGTCGACGGCCAGGTGCAGCCGACGCGCGTGGCGATGCTGGACGACTGGCTCGACGGTGGCTTCGAACTCGGCAACCACACGCACGGCCATGTCGATCTGCACGCCGTCGGGTTGCCCGCATTCCAGCAGGACGTGCTCGATGGCGAGCGCGTCCTGCGTCCGCTGCTTGCGAAGCGCGGGCAGGCGCCGCGCTGGTTCCGCCATCCCTACCTGCGTGCCGGCCGCACGCCGGAAGACCGCGCCACGTTGTCGGCCTTTCTCCGTGCGCACGGCTACCGCATCGCGCCGGTGACCGTGGACAACGGCGAATGGGTCTGGGCCTTCGCCTATGCGAACGTGCTCGACGGCCAGCCCGATACGCCCGAGCGTGCCGCCACGCTGGAGCGGCTGAAGCGCGGCTACATTCCCTACATGCTCAACAAGGTCGACTACTACGAACGGCAGTCGCAGGCCCTGCTCGGCTATGCGCTGCCGCAGGTCTGGCTGCTGCACGCCAACGAGCTCAACGCCGTCGCCTACGCGGACCTCGTGGCCGGCGTGCAGCGGCGCGGCTACCGCGTGGTCACGCTGGACGAGGCGATGCGCGACCCCGCCTACGCACGGGGCGAGGATGGCTACAACGGCCGCTACGGCCCCAGCTGGCTGCACCGCTGGGCGATGGCCGAGAAGAAGCCGAAGGACTTCTACGCCGGCGAGCCGGTGGTGCCGGGCTGGGTGCTGCAGCTGGCGGGCGTGGAATCGGAGTAGCTGGCCCGGGGGACCCTGTTTCCGCGTTGTTCGGAATGGACCAGGGTAGGACGGACCGCATGCCAGGCATGGGCGCGACGTGATCGAGCCGGAGAGAACGCATGCAGAAGAAAGTGGACCTGTCGACCTGCCAGGGACATCTGGTGGAAGTGGTGATCGAGCGGCCCGACGACCAGCAACCCTGGTCGCTGGCGGTGCGCGTGCGCGACGCGCAGGGCAGCGCCTGGAGCGAGCCCTGGCGCGAGGGCGAGCCGCACTACTTCACCTGCCACGACGCGCTGGCGGCGGGCAAGCAGCAGGCGGTGCGGATGATCGGCGCAGCGGACGCGGTCGATCCCGGCTGATCAGGCGCGGCCGGCGGCCTGCAGCGCAGCGAACTCGGTGTCGTCGAACAGCCGCGACCGCACCAGGAAGCGCACGCCTTCGCCATTCTCCAGCGAGAACATGCCGCCGCGGCCCGGCACCACGTCGATGATGAGCTGGGTGTGCTTCCAGTATTCGAACTGCGCGGGACTGATGTAGAAGTCGGCACCGCCGATCTCGCCCAGCCGCACGTCGCGATCGCCGACGATGAAGTCGCCCACCGGATAGCACATCGGCGAGGAACCGTCGCAACAGCCGCCGGACTGGTGGAACAGCACCGGCCCGTGCCGTGCGCGCAGCGTGTCGATCAGCTGCAATGCCGGCAGTGTCGCGATCACCTGCAGGGGAGGGGTGGCTGCAGGGGGCGGCGCGTCGGTCACGGGCGGTGCCATCCGGGGGGCGTCAGGCGGCGAAGTCGAGCACGATGCGGCCTTCGATCTGGCCGGCATGCATGCGGGCGAACACCTCGTTGATGTTCTCCAGCCGGTCCGTCGCCACGGTCGCGGCCACCTTGCCCATGGCGGCGAACGCCAGCGACTCCTGCAGGTCCAGCCGCGTGCCCACGATCGAGCCGCGTACCGTGACGCCGTTGAGCACCATGCCGAAGATGTCCAGCGGGAACTGCCCCGGCGGCAGGCCGTTGAGCGACACCGTGCCGCCGCGGCGGACCATGCCGATGGCCTGCTCGAACGCTTTCGGCGAGACCGCGGTGACCAGCGCACCATGCGCGCCGCCGATCTCCTTCTTCAGGTAGGCCACCGGATCGGTGGTCTTCGCGTTGACGGCGACGGTGGCGCCGAGGCGGCGTGCGAGGTCCAGCTTCGCGTCGTCCACATCGACCGCCGCCACGTTCAGCCCCATCGCCTTCGCGTACTGCACGGCCATGTGGCCGAGCCCGCCGATGCCGGAAATCACGACCCAGTCGCCCGGCTTCGTGTCGGTGACCTTGAGGCCCTTGTAGACGGTCACGCCAGCGCAGAGCACGGGCGCGATCTCGACGAAGCCGACGTTGTCCGGCAGGTGGCCCACGTAGCCGGCGTTGGCCAGTGCGTACTCCGCGAATCCGCCGTTGACCGAGTAGCCGGTGTTCTGCTGCGTCTCGCACAGCGTTTCCCAGCCGCCCAGGCAGTGCTCGCAATAGCCGCAGGCCGAGTACAGCCACGGGACGCCGACGCGGTCGCCTTCCTTCACGTGGCTGACGCCGGCACCCACGGCCGCCACGTGGCCGACGCCTTCATGGCCGGGGATGAAAGGCGGGTTGGGTTTCACCGGCCAGTCGCCTTCGGCGGCGTGCAGGTCGGTGTGGCAGACGCCGCAGGCTTCGATCTTGACCAGGATGTCACCGGCCGCAGGCCGCGGCACCGGGACTTCCTCGATCACCAGCGGCTTGCCGAATTCCCGCACGACGGCGGCCTTCATGGTGCTGTCCATCTGCTGCTCCTGTCTTTGTCCGAAGAACCCCCACCGTACGTCGGTGGCGATGCGGGCACGTTGATTCCAATCAATCCAGCGTGGCGTCGCGCGGCCGCCCGTCGGACGGCCGCGTGCGACGGGCGTCAGAAGAAGCCCAGCGCCTTCGGCGAATAACTCACCAGCAGGTTCTTGGTCTGCTGGTAGTGGTCCAGCATCATCTTGTGGTTCTCGCGGCCGATGCCCGACTGCTTGTAGCCGCCGAACGCCGCGTGCGCCGGATAGGCGTGGTAGCAGTTCGTCCACACGCGACCGGCCTGGATCGCGCGGCCCATGCGGTACAGGCGCGACGCGTCGCGGCTCCACACGCCGGCGCCCAGGCCGTACAGGGTGTCGTTGGCGATGGCGAGCGCTTCGGCTTCGTCCTTGAACGTGGTCACCGACACCACCGGCCCGAAGATCTCTTCCTGGAAGATGCGCATCTTGTTGTGGCCCTTGAACACGGTGGGCTTCACGTACCAGCCGCCCGCGAGGTCGCCGTCGAGCGCGTTCTGCTCGCCGCCGATCAGGACTTCCGCGCCCTCCTGCCGGCCGATGTCGATGTAGCTCAGGATCTTCTCCAACTGCTCGCCCGAGGCCTGCGCACCGATCATCGTGTTGGGGTCCAGCGGATTGCCCTGGACGATCGCGGCCACGCGCTTGAGCACGCGCGCCATGAACGCGTCGTAGATCGACTCCTGGATCAGCGCACGCGACGGACAGGTGCAGACCTCGCCCTGGTTGAACGCGAACAGCACGAAGCCTTCCACCGCCTTGTCGAGGAAGTCGTCGTCCTCGGCCATCACGTCGGCGAAGAAGATGTTCGGCGACTTGCCGCCCAGCTCCAGCGTCACCGGGATCAGGTTCTGGCTGGCGTACTGCATGATCAGCCGGCCGGTGGTGGTCTCGCCGGTGAAGGCGATCTTGGCGATGCGCGGATTGCTGGCCAGCGGTTTGCCGGCTTCCAGGCCGAAGCCGTTGACCACGTTGAGCACGCCGGGCGGCAGCAGGTCGCCGATCACTTCCATCAGCACCAGGATCGAGGCCGGCGTCTGTTCCGCCGGCTTCAGCACCACGCAGTTGCCGGCGGCCAGCGCGGGCGCCAGCTTCCAGCAGGCCATCAGCAGCGGGAAATTCCACGGGATGATCTGCCCGACCACGCCCAGCGGTTCGTGGAAGTGGTAGGCGATCGTGTCGTGGTCGATCTCCGCGACGCTGCCTTCCTGTGCGCGGATGGCACCGGCGAAGTAGCGGAAGTGGTCGACGCACAGCGGGATGTCGGCGTTGAGCGTCTCGCGGATCGGCTTGCCGTTATCCCAGGTCTCGGCGTGGGCGAGCAGGTCGAGGTTTTGCTCGATGCGGTCGGCGATCTTCAGCAGCACGTTCGCGCGCTCGGTGGGGCTGGCCTTGCCCCAGGCATCCTTCGCGGCGTGCGCAGCGTCCAGCGCGCGCTCGATGTCGTCGGCGTTGGAACGCGGGATGCGGGTGAAGACCTTGCCGTTCACCGGGCTGGCGTTGTCGAAGTACTGGCCGGAGGCCGGTTCCACCCACGCGCCACCGATGAAGTTGGCGTATTGGCGCTTGAAGATGGCGGATGGATCGACCGCTTGCGGGCGGGGCGTGGCGACTGCGTTCATCGGTGGTCTCCCTGGAAGTCAGTGGGCCCGGTTGGGCTGCGACCGTCCGACGCAGGGCGCGTGCCAACAAGATGTGCTGCGTCGCGTCACGGCGTGGAGCGAAGCGCGATGGCACACCGGTGTGGATTCCTGTGGCGGCGCAGCATGGAGGGGGATTGCGGGGTGTCGCGCGCTGTGGTGTGTATCGGGACAGCAGGTGGTTGCGCTGTCGCAAAATGCGACACATCGCCAGCGAGGACCGGACCATGGCGCGTGCACAGACGGGCAACGATGCGATCAGCGAAGCGCGACGCGCCTTCTTCGAGGCCGGCCGCACGCCCGTGGGCCAGGTGCCCGGCGCGATCCTGCAGTCGTGGCGGCGGTGTCGCGGCCTGGGGCTGGCGGCGAATGCGCGACCGGCGATCGAGCCGATCGATGCGCCGCGCCTGAGGATCATGCGCGAGCAGCACGAGCGGCTGTGGCGCCTGGCGCGCGCGGAAGTCGAGATGCTGGCCGCCGATGCCGCCGACACCGGCAGCATCGCCATCCTCACCGACGCGGATGGCTGGATCCTCGATGCCGAAGGCAGCGCCGCCTTCCTGGACAAGGCCGGCCGCGTGGCGTTGATGCCGGGCGCCTGCTGGAGCGAAGCGCGCGTGGGCACGAACGCCATCGGCACCGCGATCGCCGATGGCCTCGCGGTGGAAGTGCGCGGCGCCGAGCACTATGCCGCGCCGCACCGCATCCTCAACTGCGCCGCGTCGCCGATCTTCGATCCGCAGGGCCGCATGGTCGGGGTGCTCGACATTTCCGGCGATGCGTCGGTGGCGCAGGTGCATGCGCTGGGGCTGGCGCAGATGGCGGTGGCGAACATCGAGCACCGCTACTTCGACGAAGGCATCGCCGATGCCGACCTGCTGCGCGTGCACAGCAATCGCGCGCTGCTGGGCACCGCACGCGAAGGCCTGCTGGCCTTCCGCAACGGGCGGCTGGTGGCGGCCAACCGCGTGGGCCTGGCGCTGTTCGGGCTGGAACGCGGCGACCTGGGGCGCGCCTCCTACGAAGCGCTGTTCGATGGCGCGGTGTCGCGGCTGCGCGACGACGGCGCGCTCCACGACCGCAGCGGACGCGTGCTGTACGGCCATGTCGACGAACCCACCCGTGCCCGTCGCGCGCGCGCGGCCACGCCCATCACCGTTTCATCTGCGACGTCGTCGCGCGATGCCGATGCGCCGTTGTTCGATGAAGCGCAGCGCGACGATTTGGCGCGCGCCTGCCGGGTGCTGGATGCCGGCATCCCCGTGCTGGTGCTCGGCGAGACGGGCACGGGCAAGGAGGTGTTCTCGCGCGAGTTGCATCGCCAGTGCGCGCGCGCCGGCAAGCCCTTCGTCGCGGTGAACTGCGCGGCGCTGCCGGAGGGCCTGATCGAGGCGGAGTTGTTCGGCTACGAAAGCGGCGCTTTCACCGGCGCCCGCAAGGACGGCAGCCAGGGCCTGCTCCGCCAGGCCGATGGTGGCGTGCTGTTCCTCGACGAGATCGGCGACATGCCGATGGCGTTGCAGCCGCGGCTGCTGCGCGTGCTGCAGGATCGCGAGCTGTCGCCGCTCGGCGGCGGCCGGCCGGTGAAGCTGGACTTCGCGCTCGTCTGCGCCACCCACCGCCACCTGGAGGAGGCGGTCGCGGAAGGACGGTTCCGCGCCGACCTGTACTACCGCATCTCGCACCACATCGTGACGCTGCCATCGCTGCGCGAGCAGCCCGCGCGCGACGCGCTGGTGCGGACGCTGTGGGAGCGCATCGGCCAGGGACGCCAGTTGACGCCGGCCGCGCGCGACGCGCTGGCGCAGTACGGTTGGCCGGGCAACCTGCGCCAGCTGGTCGCCAGCCTGCGGACCCTCGCGGCCCTGAGCGAACCGGGCAGCGACGTCGGCCTGGATGCGCTGCCCGCCTACCTCCGCACGCGCATGGCACCGATGCCCCGCCCGCTCGCGCCGCTCGACGCGGATCTCGACGCCATCACGCTGGCCAGCATGCGGGCGGCGGTGGAGGCTTGCGGCGGCAACATCGCACGGGCGGCGCGGCAGTTGGGCATCAGCCGCAGCACGTTGTACCGTCGCCTCGGCGCCGATCCGCGCGTCCTCTAGCCCCGGGAGCGCCGATGCCTGTGAAGCGATCCGCAGCTCCCGCCGATGTCGGGGCGTTCCTCGCCGCGCTGGCGCATCCGCAGGACGCCACCCTCCAGCGGCTGCGCACCGCGATCCGCGCCACCGATCCGCGCATCGGCGAAGACATCAAGTGGAATGCCCCGAGCTTCCACGTGGACGGCAGGCACTTCGCCACCATGCAGCTGCGGAAGACCGACAGCGTGCTGCTGGTGCTGCATCTGGGCGCCGGCAAGCGCGCGCTGCAGCAAGGCGCGATCGCGGATCCGGAAGGGCGGCTGACCTGGCTCGGCGCCGATCGGGCGACCCTGGCCTTCGCCAACCCAGGCGAGGTGGATGCACATGGCGAGGCCATGCAAGCCGTGCTGCGGCAGTGGATGGCGCATCTCCCGTCGCCGGGCGCGCAAGATCATCCCGAACCCTGATGCGGGCGGCCTTCCGCGCGTGATACAACGCCGTCCTGCCCTGGGGAAAGGACGTCGGATGCGATACGCGCTGCTGAGTGCCCTCTTGTCCGTGCCCGCGGTCGCGATGGCGGCCCCCGCCGAGATTCCCGCGGAGGTCCTGGCGCGGCAGACGTGCCAGGAGCATGTCGTCGAACCGGCGAAGGCGACCCCGGCCGACCTCCCCAAGGTCTCCGGCGAGTACAACGCCTACGTCATCGTCGACTACCGCCTGGACGGGTCGGGGAATGCGGTCGACCCGCGCGTCGTCGAGGCGCGCCCGCGACGGGGTTTCGACGACTACGCCCTGCGGATGCTGGCACGCACCCGGTTCGCGCCGGGCGTGCAGGCGCAGTGCACCGATGTCCGCACGATCAGCAAGCTGCGGCGCGGCGGCCGATAGGGCCAAGCGCGCACGCGGGCGCAGAATTCGATGGCGAAATAGTGGATAGTGCGGCGCACCACCCGGACCGCCCCGCCGCCGCATCCGCATGCCCGACCCCGTCCCGCCCGCCGGCCGCGTCCCGCGTCCCCCGTCGCTGAGAAGGCAGTTCGCGCGCGCGGTCGTGCTCGCGGCGTTGCTCCCCGCCGCCGTGCTCGGCGTCGTCGAGCAGGTGCGTTCCTACCGGGCCGAGCAGCACCACCTCGGCGAGCGCCTGGAGGTGAGCACCATGCTCAGCGCCACGGCGGTCAACGATTTCGTCGACATGCACCAGGCCGGTGTCGCGCTGGTGGCGTCGATGAGCGGCAAGGACACCGACTGGCCGGCACAACTGGAGGAACTGCGCCGGCGCTATCCCGGGTTCAGCAGCGTGCTGGTGACCGATGCGCTGGGTACCGTGCAGGCATCCCAGCCGGTGCCGCCGCGCGCGCCGGCCATCAACGTGGCCGATCGCGAGTATTTCCGGGTGGCCCGCGAGACGGGTGCCCCGTTCGTCTCCGACGCGTTCCGCGGCCGCCGCCTCAGCAACGATCCACTGGTGGCGGTCTCCGCGCCGTGGCAGGTGGAGGGCGCCTTCGCGGGCGTGGTGCAGGGCTCCATCCGCGTCGATGCCTTCACCGGGCCGCGGGTCGCGGCCATGCGTCGCCGCGGCGTGGAGATGCTGCTGCTCGACCGCGAACTGCGGGTGATCCGCGCGACCGAAGGACTGCAGTACCGTTTCCAGCAGTCGCTGGCGGGCACGCCGCTGCTGGCCGGTGCCGGACATGGCGCACGCGAGACCGAATCGCGCAGGCTGCACGGCGTGATGGCGGACGGCCGTGCGGCCTGGGTCTCGCAGGCGAAGCTGACCTCCGGCTGGACCCTGGTGCTGGTGGTGCCGGACGACATGCTGGTCAGCACCGTGCGCAGCCGGGCACTGGCCACGGCGGGCCTGCTGGTGCTGATCGCGGCCGGGGTGTGGTTCGCGTACGCCTGGCAGATGCGGCGGCTCGATGGTGCGCTCGCGCAGTTGTCCGACGCGTTGCATGCGCTGGCCGTGCACCGACGCTCCAGCGCGACGGCGCCGCTGCCGGAAGAGTTCGAGCCGGTGGGGCGCGCGGTGGGCGAACTGGCCGACCAGCTCGAGGTCGCGCATGAAGACCTCCAGCGCTCGTTGGCCGACCAGAGTGCGCTGGCGTTGTCGCTGCAGCGCACGCTGGAGCGGCGCGAGCAGGAGATCGACCGCCGCACCGCCGAACTCCGCCAGGCCAATGCCGAACTGGACCGGCTCAACCGCACCGATCCGCTCACCGGCTGCCTCAATCGCCGCGGCCTGCAGCACAAGCTGTCGCTGGTCAGCGACGAAGCCGGGCAGCTGACCGTGGACATGACGGTGATCGCCATCGACGTGGACCACTTCAAGGCCTACAACGATCGCTATGGCCACGCGGCCGGCGACAGTGCGCTGCGGCGCGTGGCCGGCGTCGTGGGCGGCCTGCTGCGGCATCCGCAGGACGCGGTGGCACGCATGGGCGGCGAGGAATTCCTGGTGGTGCTGCCGGATACCGATGCCGCAGTCTCCGCCCGCGTGGCCGAGCGCGTCCGCGCGGCCGTGCACGCGTTGGGCATTCCGCATGAAGATTCGCCGTGGGGCGTGGTGACCGTCAGCATCGGCTGGGTGCGCACCGCGCCGGGCGAAGACTACGCGCAGGCCTTCCTCATCGCGGACGAAGCGCTGTACCGCGCGAAGCACGCCGGTCGCAACCGGGTGGAAACCGACGAGTAACCGGCGCGCGTCACGTCGTCGGTCGTGGCCCCACCAGCTTCAAGAAGGCTTCGTGCTGGTAGCGGCTCATGCGCAGCTGCTGGCCGGTGTCCAGGGTGATGACGTGGTGGCCGTTGAACCACGGCTGGATGTCGCGGATCCGGCGCACGTTGACGATGGCCGAACGATGCACGCGGGCGAAGTGGCGCGGATCCAGCCGCGCGGCCAGCGAGGCCATCGTTTCGCGCAGCTCGTGCACGCGGCCGGCCAGGTGCAGCAGCACCGTGTTGCCGTTGGCGCGGATCCAGACGATGTCGTCCACGTCCACCAGCACGACCTTCTCGTCCTCGCGCACGGGGATGCGGGTGGCGTAGTCGTCGCGCTGGCGCAGGGTTTCCAGGGTCTGCAGGATGCGCGTGGTGGCATCGGCGTCGGCGCCTTCGCGGACCGTCAGCCGCTGGCGTGCGCGACGCAGGGTTTCCTGGAAGCGTTCGCGGCTGAACGGCTTGACCAGATAGTCCACCGCGTGCGCTTCGAAGGCGCGCACGGCGTAGTGCTCGTAGGCGGTGACGAAGATCGTCGCCGGCATGCGCGCCGCCCCGATCGTGGCGACCACGTCCAGGCCGGTGATGGCCGGCATCTGGATGTCGAGGAAGACCAGGTCCGGCGACAGGGCGCGGATCGCCTCGACCGCGGACACGCCGTCGCCGCATTCGCCGACGATCTCCAGATCCTCCGCGTCGCGCAGATGGCGGACAACCGCGTGCCGTGCGATCGGCTCGTCGTCGACCACCAGCACGTGCAGGCTCATGCCGGCACGTGCTCCGGCGCATCGTCGTCCTGCGCAAGCTCGTGGAACGGCACGCGCAGGCGGCAGGCGACGCCGCGCGGCACCATCGCATCCAGGCGCAGGTCGGCGTCGTCGCCATACAGCTCGCGC
This sequence comes from Pseudoxanthomonas sp. Root630, assembly GCF_001427585.1. GTDB lineage: Bacteria > Pseudomonadota > Gammaproteobacteria > Xanthomonadales > Xanthomonadaceae > Pseudoxanthomonas_A. The sequence goes on from NZ_LMGY01000012.1 coordinate 19,324, forward strand.
AGCCGCAGGCGCGTGTTCGCCATGCCGATGCCGTGTCCGCCATCGCTGGGCTGGCCCAGCGTACTGTTGCCGTTGCGCACTTCGATCAGCAGGTGCCCGCCCTCGCGGCGGCAGTCGATCTCGACGCGGTCCTCGCCGACGTTGCGGCCGATACCGTGGCGGATCGCGTTCTCGACCAGCGGCTGCAGCACCAGGCTGGGCACGGCGGCATCGAGCGTGTCCGGCGCCACGTAGATGCGGGTCTCCAGGCGGTCCTTGAAACGCCGGCGCTGGATGCCGAGGTAGAGTTCGAGCAGTTCCAGTTCGCGCCGCAGCGAGATTTCCTGGCCGTCGTAGTCTTCCAGGAACGCGCGCAGCAACTCGCTCAGCTTCAGCAGCATGTCTTCCGCCGACAGCGTGTCCTCGTCGAGCAGGGTGACGATGGCGTGCAGCGTGTTGAACAGGAAGTGCGGCTGCAGCTGGGTCTTGAGCACCTGCAGGCGCGATTGCGCGAGTTCGGTCGCGAGCTGGCTGGCCTCCAGTTCGCGCCGTGCCTTCTCGGCGTGGAACTGGATGGCCTGCTGGATGGCGAACAGCAGCCAGTAGGTCAGCAGGCCGATGGCGAAATGCTGCTCCAGGAAGTATCCCAGCTGTTCGAAGAAACCGCTGGGTTCGAACAGCGTGGAGACCAGTGCGCCGATCATCATCGCGACGAAGGTCGTGCACAGGCTGGCCACCAGCTGCTTGCCCAGCCCGCGGAAGCGCATCGTGTCGCGTATCGGATAACGCTCGGCCAGCCGGAACACGAGCGGCGCCAGCGCCGCCCAGGTGTACCACTGGATCAATGACCAGCGGATCAGATCCCACAGCGGCCAACTGGGACGGTGCAGGCCGTTGTTGAGTTTCGTCTGCAGGGTGAACAACAGCGCGACCGCCGTCCACAAACCCAGATAGCGGAACAGGCCGATCTCGAGGGTGCCCAGTCGGATCTTCATGCGTGGTGTCCCGGAAGGTGGGGGCATCCTAGGCCGGGGTTCCGCGCGTGGGAAGCGTCACGCGCGCAGGGCTACGATTCGACCCGGCGCCGCGACGATTCATCCCGAATCCGTTGCCGGCATGGCGCGGGCGGCGCGAGATGCGGCCATCCGCCGCGCCCGCGTGGCCTTCGGCGGATCCCCTTCCCAACGGAGATTCGCCATGCGCCCCCTGTCGATCCGCTTCGCCCTCGTCGTCGCTTTGTTGCCCGCCGCCGCTGCCATCGCCCACGCCGAGGACGTGTCGCGCGTGCACTACCTGGACATCGTCAACCGCGCCCATGAGCGACTGGTCGCGCTGTCGGCCGCGCCCGTCGGTGGCGAGCCCGTGCCCGTCGTCCTCGGTGAGGATCTACAAGGGGGCGGCAATTCGGCCACGGTGCGTCTGCCGCTGCAGGGCTGTGTGCAGGACTTGCGGCTCGAGTTCCGCAACGGCCAACAGGTGCTGTATCCGGCCGTGGATGTGTGCGCGCATCGCGGGTTGACGATCCTGCCTGCGCACGCCCGCCGGATGACGGCAGAGGAACTGCAGAAGCAGCAGCGCGTCGCGCGCGGGGATTGAACGCGCGTCAGCGCACCACGCTGAGCCGTCGCGGCGGGTGTTCGTCGCGCTGGAACAGCACGCGTTCGGGACGGTGCAGGGCGAAGCCCTGGCCGTAGTCCACGCCCAACGAACGCAGCGCTTCGCAGAGTTGCGGGCTGCTGACCCATTCGGCCACCACCTTCAGTCCGCGCTGATGGCCGATCTGGGCGATGGCGCTGACGATGGTGCGGCTCATCGGTTCGGTTTCCAGGTCACGGATGAAGCTGCCGTCGATCTTGATGAGGTCGACCGGCAGGTTCTTCAGGTAGCCGAACGACGACATGCCCGCGCCGAAATCGTCCAGCGCGATGCGGCAGCCGGCGCGGCGCAGCCGCTCGATGACGTTGACGACCTTCAGCAGGTTGCGCACCGCCACCGTTTCGGTGATCTCGAAGCACAGCGTGTGGGCGGGCACGGCGTATTCGGTGATGCGGGCCAGGATGAAATCCGCTAGGCCATCGTCCTCGATGCTCGCGCCGGACAGGTTGATCGCGCAGGTGCCCAGGCGCATGCCGGAATGATGCAGTTGCGCGAAGTGCGCCAGCGCGTTGCGGATCACCCAGCGGTCGATCGCGGGCATCAGGCCATAGCGCTCGGCGGCCGGCAGGAACGCGCCGGGCAGGACCACGCCACCATCCTCGTCGCGCAAGCGCAGCAGCAGCTCGATGCTGGTCGCGGTGTCGCTGCCGTCGAGCGGGACGATCTCCTGGTAGTCCAGCAGCAGGCGGTCCTGCTCCACCGCCCAACGCAGGCGGCTGGCCCATTCCATCTCGCCCTGGCGGCGCGTGGTCTCGTTGTCCTGCCGGTAGACGTGTACGCGGTTGCGGCCGTTCTCCTTGGCCAGGTAGCAGGCGGTATCCGCCCACGCCAGCAGGTCCTTCAACGTCGGTTCCTGCTGGTCCACCACGACCACGCCGATGCTGGCGCTGACGGTGTAGGTGCGGTCCTGCCAGACAAACATCAGCGCCTCGATGCACTCGCGCAGGCGTTCGGCCAGCGCCTGCGCGCCGTCGGCATCCACGTGGAAGGCCATCAAGCCGAACTCGTCGCCGCCCAGTCGCGCGAGCACGTCGCCGCCGCGCAGCTGGTGGCGCATCGCCAGCGCGAGTTGGGCGAGCAGCTGGTCGCCGGCCATGTGGCCGGAGACGTCGTTGATCAGCTTGAACTGGTCCAGGTCGATGTAGAGCAGCGCGCACGGGTCGGTCTGCACGCGGCCCTTGCGCTCGTGCAGCGCCTCTTCCACGCGACGTTCGAATTCGCGGCGGTTGCAGAGCTCGGTCAGCGCATCGTGCGTCGCCTGGTAGCTCAGGCGCTCCGTCAGTTCGCGCTGCTCGGAAATGTCGGTGGCGACCATCAGCAGGTGGGCCTGGCCTTCCATGTCCACCTGGGCGATCGACGCGTTCGCCCAGAACGCATCGCCGCCCGGACTGAGCAGCACGGCTTCCAGGTTGCCCCAGTCGTTGCCGATGGCATCGGCATCGCGTGCGCGATGCTGCAGCTGTGGATCGGAGAACAGCGCGGACAGCGGCAGGCCGGTCGGGTCGCCCAGGCGCAGGCGCGCGGCCTGGTTGGCGTAGACGATGCGGCCGTCGCGCGCATCGGCCAGCAGCACCAGCGCGGGCAGCAGTTCGTTGAGCGTGCGGAAGCGCAGTTCGCTTTCGCGGAAGCGCTCGCTCATCTGTGCGCCCAGCGCGACCGCACGCTGGCGGGTGGTGGTCAGCGACCACACCAGGGCCGATAGCAGCAGGCTGATGAGGCCGCCGCCCACGAGGATGGCCTGCAGCCGCCCCAGGTCCAGCGGCTGCGGACGCGGCAGCAGCTCGATGCGCCATTGGCGGCCACCGAAGTCCAGGCGGCGTACCTGCGCAGGCAGCCCTGGCGCCGTGGCCGTACCCGAGTCGTAAAAAGGATGCGCATCCGCCGTGGCGTCGTGCAGGCGTACCCGGAAGCCATCCAGCACGGGGCCGGACAGCGCGCTTTCCACCATCGGCTCCAACCGGATGCCGATGGCCAGTGCGCCCAGTTCGCGTGCGCGGCGCTGGTTGGGCGTGGTCGGCGTGGGGCCCTGCGAGTACACCGGCAGGCGCAGCGTCACGCCCAGCGGGTTGTGGCCGGCCGGCGTGGACTGGCGCAGCGCGAACGGCGCGGAGACCACCACCGTGTCGGTATCGCGGGCCTGCAGCAGGGCGGTCAGGTTCGCCTTCTGGGTCGCCATGTCGAAGCCGATCAATGCCGTGTTGGCTTCGTACGGCGCCACATAGACATAGCGATACGACACCTGGTCGGCCAGCGGCTGCCCGGCCGGCGTGCGGCGGGCGAATGCCATGGACGTGTACGCGCCCGGCTGCAGCGGGCTGCGCAGGCTGGCGTGGTACTGGCTGAAGTGCGCCTGGTCCATCCGGTCGTTGGACAGGAACACCGTCTGCATCGCGCGCAGCATCGAGGCCGCCTGCTCCAGCGGCACCCGCAGGCGGGCGACGCCGGCGTCGGCCAGGGCGCCACGGTGCTCATCGGCGCGGTCCTGCAGATCGTTCCACTCGCGATGCGCGACGAACGCCGTGCACAACAGGCCCGCCAGCAGCACAGTCGCCGCCCATGCCGTCGGGGGCAGGCCGAGGCGGCGGTCGGGCGACCCCGTGGCCGCCGCACTGGCGTGCCCGGGGGACGTGTGGGTGGCTTCCACCAGCAGCATTCCTGCGTTGAAGGGGACGGCCATCCAGGGCGGTGCCGATCCCGGGAAGGGATGCAGGCTTCGTGCCAATCCGCCGATGTGTCGAAAGCACGGACTTGCGGGGCGTGCCCGCAAGCCGGTCCTTCACCGGACGGAAGTCGGATGGACCGTATGGGTCACTATCGGCCCTGCCTGCGCCATCTTGACCATGGCGCGTGCTTCGTCGCGATAACGTAAAGCGGGTTACGCCAACGGGTGAATCGGAGAGGGACGGGTCATGCGCCTTCGCGTGGCCACCGGCCAGGCGTGGGTGTGCGGCGCAGGCTCGAGCGCGCTCAGGGACCGCTGCAGCAATGCGAGGTCCTGCAGGGCGCCCAGCTGGTCGACCAGTTCGGCGATGTCGCGCGTTGCCGCCGCCACGCCGTGGGTGGACACGCGCAACCGCTTCAGCGTGTTCAGTTGCATGCGCAGGCGTCGCGACTTGCGGCGCAGGTCATGGAGGTCGTCGAGGCTCCCGCTCGCCAGCGCGACCTCCTGGGAGCGTTGCTGGCGACGCACCGAACGGGCCAGGCCATGGCGGAGGTCGTTGGCGTGCAACCGATGCCACGGCAGCGCCCGCAGCCGTTCGGCCTCGCGGTGCGCCCGCGCCTGCCGTCGCATGAAACCCGGATCGTCGGCGAGGGCGTTGGCCACCCGGTGCTCCTGCTGGTGGACCAGCAGCGGCCTGAGCGCGTCCCAGGTCGCCGCCTCGTCCGCGCTGCCGGCGTGGCGTGCGCAGTGATCGGCGGCGTCCAGCACGACCTGGCCGTCGCGCAGCGCCGACAGGCCCTTCGCCAGCGTCTTCAGTGCGTCATCGATCGTCCGCACGTCGGCCTTGCCGAGCGCGGCACGCACGAGCGCAAGCAGCGAGCGCAGGCGGCGGATGCTCTTGCGGGCCTCGTGCACGCCTGCCGGTGCCGCAGGTGCGGCCGCCAAGGCTTCGGCCAGCACCTGGATCTCGTCGGCGGCGAGCGCGGCGACGCGCTTGCCGGTTCGGGAAGAGGCTCCGGGCATCGGCACGCTCCGGGGAGGGGAGCCGAGAGTCTACGGCGTCCCGCCGTGGCCGCCGCCGCGACATCGCTGAACGGCCCGCCGCCCGTCGGAAGGCGGACGCTTGGCGACGGTCCCCGAAAAAGGTATAAATGATTTATACGATTTTCGGGGGCGCCATGGTCAAGCAGCGAAAGTCGCGCGCCGCCGCGCCGATGGACAGCGTGGACAAGCCCGCCAGGCTGGTCCGCGACAGCTTCACCATGCCGGCCGACGATTTCGCGCTGGTGGCCGTGATGAAGGCACGCGCGCTGCAGGCGCAACGGCCGGCGAAGAAGAGCGAGTTGCTGCGTGCGGGCTTGCATGCGTTGTCGTCGCTGTCGCCGCAAGCGCTGGCCAAGGCGCTGGATGCGCTGGCCCCGGTCAAGGCCGGGCGCCCGAAGAAGAAATAGACGTCGCGTCCGCGCGGCGAAACCGAACCGTCCTACGCATGCGCCCCACGGCGCGTGCGGTGTCCCCGTCCCGGATGTGTTGCCGATGAACGTTGCCGCTTTCCTTCGCCGCCGCCGCGTGGCGCTCCTGTTGTCCTTGCTGCTGCTGGCGCCGGTGCTGGTGGCGTGGTCGCACGTGCACACGCGCGGCGATGCCGGTGCCGAGGCGCAGGCGGGCTATCGCGTGCAGGACCTGGACTGGGTGGACCCGGCGCGTGGACGCGCGGTGCCGGTGAAGTTGTTCTGGCCCGATACGGCACGCGCCGGCAAGGTGCCGCTGGTGGTGTTCTCGCACGGCATCGGCAGCGCGCGTGATGGCTACACCTACCTGGGCCGTTACTGGGCGAAGCACGGCATCGCCAGCCTCCACGTGCAGCATGTCGGCAGCGACCGCACGCTGTGGGAAGGGAATCCCTTCGCGCTGGTGTCCCGCTTCCAGCAGGCGGCGGGCGATGCCGAAGCCATCGATCGCGTCCGCGACCAGCGCTTCGCGTTGGACCGCATTCTGGCGAGCGAATGGGGCGCGCACATCGACCGCGCGCGCATCGCTGCCGCCGGGCATTCCTACGGCGCCAACACCACGCTGATGTCCGCCGGCGCGCGGGTGGTGCGCCATGGGCAGGCGATCCAGCTACGCGATCCGCGCATCCGCGCCGCGATCGTGATCTCCGCGCCGCCGTTCTATGGCGACCAGGATTTCCGCCCGATCCTGTCGGGCATCACCGTGCCCACGCTGCACGTCACCACGGCCGACGACATCATCCGCATCCCCGGTTTCGGTTCCGGGGTGGAAGACCGGCTCAAGGTATTCGACGCGATCGGCGGCGCGCACAAAGTGCTGGCCGTCTACCGGCACGGCACCCACAACGTGTTCACCGATCACCGGTATTTCGATTCGCGCGAGGTCAGCGAGGACGTGAAGCGGGCCACCGAATCGCTGTCGCTGGCCTTCATCGACGGCACGTTCGGTGGCTCGCCTGCCGAACTCGCGCAGTGGCGCGCGCGTCACCGCGCGCTGCTGGCGCGCTACGAGACGCGTTGACTCAGGTCGCCGACCACACGGCCAGCTCGTAACCATCGGGATCGGTGAACTGGAAGCGCCGTCCGCCGGGGAAGGCGAAGATGGGCTTCGTGATGCGCCCGCCGGCAGCGTCGACCTTCGCCAGGCTGTCCTCCAGCGCCGTCGAGTACAGCACGACCAGCGCGCCGCCCGGCTGCGCCGCGTCGTGGGTGAACCCGCCGGTCAGCCGGCCATCGCGGAACTCGCAATAGTCCGGGCCGTAGTCCTGGAACGTCCAGCCGAACGCCTCGCCGTAGAACGCCTTCGATGCAGCGATGGAGGCGACGTTGAACTCGATGTAGTCGATGCGGTGGTGCTGGTCGGCGGTGCTCATGGCGGGCGTCCGTGGAAGAGGCCGTCAGTCTGGCCGAGTCCGCGCGCCCTGTCTTGGCGAAATCGGACAGTCAGTCCGCGACCTGCGCGATCAGCTGGGTGGGCGTGAGGCCGGTAAGCCGGCGCGCGTCGCCGGCCAGCTGCGCGGCGTCGTAGTAGCCCGCGTCGAGCGCGGCCCCCAGCAGGGTGGCATGGCGGTGCCGATGCTGCAGGAAGCGTTGCAGCCGCAGGATGCGCGCCAGCAGCTTCGGTCCATAGCCGAACGCCTCGTCGCACTGGCGCAGCAGGGTGCGTTCGGTGAGGCCGAGATCCCGCGCGAGCTGCGCGACCGAGGCGGGCTGCGTGCGCGATAGGCGCGCATGCACGGCCTGCATCGCGCGGTCGCGCGGTGGCGTGTCGGACAGGATCCGCTCCGCGAGCCAGGCCATCGCATCGTCCTCACGTTCCGCCAAGCGTTCGCCCAGCGCGCTCAGGCGGGGACGACCGATATCGCGCAGGTCCACGCGCTGGTCGGCGAGGGCGTGCAAGGGGACACCCAGCCAGCGCGCGGCCGCGGCCGGTGCGAACCGCAGGCCCTGCAACCGGCGAGCCGGCGCGATGTGCGCGTACTGCGCGTGCGTATCCGGTCCGGCGATGCTCAGGCGCGCGCCATCCCACAGCAGGTCCACGCAGGCATCCGGCAGCACCAGCGCGGGCGCGGCCTGCGCCCCCTGCACGTAGTCCCAGCGGCAGAGCAGGGGCTGGCCGGGCGCGAGGTCGAGTTGTCGGTAGCGGCCGCTCATGCAGGCAGGGCGTCAGCGTTCGGAATGGCCGCTCTCATCGTAATCGCGGCGCTCGAACAGGTGGGGCTGGATCAGTTCGATGAAGGCGCGCGCCTGCGGCGAGAGGAACTTGCCCTTGCGCACCACCACGCCATAGCTGCGCGACGGGAACCATTGCGCCAGCGAGCGTGCGGCAAGCCGGTCGCGGTCGGCATCGGTCAGGCAGATCGAGGCGATGATCGAAATGCCCATGCCCATGCTGACGTACTGCTTGATCACTTCCCAGCCGCCAACCTCCAGCGCGACGGTGTAGGGCACGCGCGCCTGCTGGAACACCAGGTCCACCAGCCGGTAGGTGATCAGCCGTTTCGGCGGCAGGATCAGTCCGTAGGGCGAGAGATCCTCCAGGCGCAGATCGCGCTTCTTCGCCAGCGGATGGTCCGGCGGCGTGATCAGCATCGGCTCGAAGCGGTAGACCGGCGCGTAGCTGAGGTCGGCCGGCACATCGAGCACCGAGCCCACCGCCAGGTCCACGGCATCCGAGCGCAGCAGGTCGGTGCCGTCCGCGGTGGCGGCGTTGTGGAGGGTCAGCTTCACGTCCGGGTGCTCCTGGCGGAAGTGCTCCACGATCTTCGGCAGCAGGTAGAGGATGGTCGAGCTGTTGGCCGCCACGTTCAGTTCGCCGGCCTCCAGCCCGCTGACCTTTTCCCGGAACGTCGCGTCCAGCCCGTCCAGGCCCGCCACCAGCGGCTGCGCCAGTTCGTACAGCACCTGGCCTTCCCGGCTGGGGGTCAGCCGGCGTCCGCTGCGCTCGAACAGCGTGATCCCCAGGTCCCGTTCCAGTGCCTGCAACTGCAGGGTGATGGCGGGCTGGCTGACGAAAAGCGCCTCGGCGGCCCGCGACACCGACCCCAACCGGACCGTCTGGCAGAAGGCGCGGAGCGGCTTCAACCGGTCGGATTTGTAGGGAAATCGGGGGGTTGGCGCTTCTTTAGAGCTCACGGTCTAATCAATTATAAGTCCAGCTTATTTTGTGCATTGACAAAACTGTTTTGTCAAATAATTGGGGGCGGGAGCACTGTGCGTCTCCAGCAAGACGCCAGGAGACGCCCATGTCCGCCACCGCTTTCGCCCTGCCGCCGCGCGATCCGCGCGCCGACCGCCCCACCCCCGGCATCGCCCTGACCGCAAACGTTGCGGGCCAGGACGCCCTGCTGCCGCCTGGCGCGCTGGCCCTGCTCGTCTCGTTGCATCGTGCGATCGAGCCGGAGCGCCAGGCCCGGCTGGCGGCCCGCCGCGCGCGGCAGTCGTTCTTCGATGCCGGCGGCCTGCCGGACTTCCGCGAGGACACCCGCAGCATCCGCGAGGGCGACTGGGCCGTCGCGCCGGTCCCGGCCGCCCTGCAGGACCGCCGGGTGGAGATCACCGGCCCGGTCGACCCGAAGATGGTCATCAACGCGCTGAACTCGGGCGCGAAGGTGTTCATGGCCGACTTCGAGGATTCCACCTCGCCGACCTGGCAGAACCTGCTGACCGGCCAGCGCGCGCTGATCGGCGCCGTCCAGGGCGACCTCGAGTTCACCTCCGACGCCGGCAAGCACTACGCACTGAAGCCGCAGAACGAACAGGCCGTGCTGCTGGTGCGCCCGCGCGGCTGGCACCTGGACGAAAAACACGTGCTGATCGACGGCGCGCCGATCGCCGGCGGGTTGTTCGACGTCGCCGTGTTCGCCTGGCACAACGCCCGCGCGCTGCAGGCGCGCGATCGCGGCCCGTACTTCTACCTGCCCAAGCTGCAGAGCATGGAAGAGGCCGCGCTGTGGGAAACCGCGCTGTCGCACATCGAGGCCGCGCTGGGCCTGCCGCATGGGCAGATGAAGGTCACCGTGCTGATCGAGACGCTGCCGGCCGTGTTCGAGATGCACGAAATCCTGCATGCGCTGCGCGAGCGCATCGTCGGCCTGAACTGCGGCCGCTGGGACTACATCTTTTCCTACCTGAAGACCTTCCGCCGCCACGCCGACAAGGTGTTGCCCGAGCGCGGCCAGGTGACGATGACGCAGCCGTTCCTGAAGGCCTATTCGGAACTGCTGATCCAGACCTGCCATCGCCGCGGCGCGCACGCGATGGGTGGCATGGCCGCGCAGATCCCGATCAGCAACGACGAAGCCGCCAACGAACAGGCCCTGGCCCGCGTGCGTGCCGACAAGCTGCGCGAAGTCACCGCCGGCCATGACGGTACCTGGGTGGCGCACCCGGCGCTGATCCCGGTGGCAAGAACCATTTTCGACGAGCACATGCCGCAGCCGAACCAGCGCAGCGTGCAGCGTGAAGACGTGGCGGTCACGCGCGACGACCTGATCCGCCCGTCCACCGGCACCATCACGCGCGCCGGTTTCGAAGGCAACGTGGAAGTCTGCGTGCGCTACCTGGCCGCGTGGCTGGACGGCAACGGCTGCGTGCCGATCCACTGGCTGATGGAAGACGCCGCCACCGCCGAGATCTCGCGCACGCAGATCTGGCAGTGGCTGCACACCGCCGACGTGCACCTGTGCGACGGCACCCAGATCGACTACGCGCTGCTGCAGCGCACGCTGGCCGCCTTGCCCGCGAAGCTGGGCGACCACGCGCGCCTGCCGGGCGGCGAGCGCATCTCCGAAGCGATCGCCCTGCTCGACCACCTGAGCCGCGCCGACGAGCTGGCCGACTTCCTGACCTTGCCCGCGTACGACCGCATCGACTGACGCATCGACTGACGCATCGACCGATCACCCCCACCACGACGCCCCACGACGAAAGAGAGCCCGCCATGAGCACCAAGCAACAGCAGATCGACGCCATCCAGCAAGACTGGGACAGCAATCCGCGCTGGACCGGCGTGAAGCGCGACTACGCCGCCGCCGACGTCGTCCGCCTGCGCGGCAGCCTGCAGCCGGAATACACCCTGGCCCGCCGCGGCGCCGAGAAGCTGTGGAAGCTCGTCAACGGCGAGGCGAAGAAGGGCTACGTCAACGCGTTCGGCGCGATCAGCGCGGGCCAGGCGATGCAGCAGGCCAAGGCCGGCCTGGAAGCCGTGTACCTGTCCGGCTGGCAGGTCGCCGCCGACGGCAACACCTCCGAGACCATGTACCCCGACCAGTCGCTGTATGCGTACGACTCGGTGCCGACGATGGTCCGCCGCATCAACAACACGTTCCAGCGCGCCGACGAGATCCAGTGGAAGAACCTCTGCGACGGCAAGGCGAACGAAGCCGACGCGATCGACTTCTTCCTGCCCATCGTCGCCGACGGCGAGGCCGGCTTCGGTGGCGTGCTGAACGCCTACGAGCTGATGAAGAACATGATCGTCGCCGGTGCCGCGGGCGTGCATTTCGAAGACCAGCTGGCCGCGGTGAAGAAGTGCGGCCACATGGGCGGCAAAGTGCTGGTGCCCACGCAGGAAGCCGTGCAGAAGCTGCAGGCCGCGCGCCTGGCCGCCGACGTGCTGGGCGTGCCGACCATCGTGCTGGCGCGCACCGATGCCGAGGCCGCCAACCTGCTGACCTCGGATTTCGATGCCAACGACCAGCCCTTCGTTACCGGCCAGCGCACGGCGGAAGGCTTCTACCGGGTGAAGAACGGCCTGGAACAGGCGATCAGCCGCGGCATCGCCTACGCGCCGTACGCCGACCTGGTGTGGTGCGAAACCGGCACGCCGGACATCGGCTTCGCCCGCGAGTTCGCCCAGGCGGTGCACGCCAGGCATCCGGGCAAGCTGCTGTCGTACAACTGCTCGCCCAGCTTCAACTGGAAGAAGAACCTGGACGATGCGCAGATCGCGCGCTTCCAGGATGAGCTGTCGGCGCTGGGCTACAAGTACCAGTTCATCACCCTGGCCGGCATCCACATCAACTGGTTCAACACCTTCAAGTTCGCCCACGACTACGCGCGTGGCGAGGGCATGAAGCATTACGTCGAACAGGTGCAGGAAGCCGAGTTCGCCGCGCGCGAGAAGGGCTACACCTTCGTTTCGCACCAGCAGGAAGTGGGCGCGGGTTACTTCGACGACGTCACCACCGTCATCCAGGGCGGCAGCTCCAGCGTCACCGCGCTGAAGGGCTCGACCGAGGAAGAGCAGTTCTACGAAAAGGAAAAGGCGGCCTGAGCGCCGCCGGCAGGGATGCGCGCAAAGAAACGCCGGCGTTCGCCGGCGTTTCTCTTTTCTGGCATGGAAGGAAGGAGGGGCAGACTTACTTCTTCACTTCCTGCGTATGGCCCTTCAGCGCATCGGCCAGGCCCGGCACGCCGTTGGCGCCCGTCGGCACGCTGATGCTCGAACCGGTGAAGTCCTTGCCGATCGGCTCGGCGCGACCGCCCAGGCACTGGGCGAGGAAGCCTTCGGTCACGGCGTTGAACGCCTTGTTGTTCTCCGGCCGCGCGAAGCCATGGCCTTCGTCGGGGAACAGCACGTAGGTCACCGGGATGTTCTTGGCCTGCATCGCCTTGACGATCTGGTCGCTCTCGTCCTGCTTCACGCGCGGGTCGTTCGCGCCCTGGCCGATCAGCAGCGGCTTCTTGATCTGGTCGGCGCGGGTCAGCGGCGAACGTTCGGTCAGCCATGCCTTGCCGGCGTCGGTGCGCGGATCGCCCATGCGCTTGGCAAGTTGCTCGAAGAAGCTGGCCCAATACGGCGGTACGGTGCTGAGCAGCGTGTTGAGATTGGACGGGCCGACGATGTCCACGCCGCAGGCGAACGCATCCGGCGTGAACGTCAGGCCGGCCAGCGTGGCGTAGCCGCCATAACTGCCGCCCATGATCGCGACCTGCTCTTGCGTGGTGACGCCCTGCTTGACCGCCCACTGCACGGCATCGATCAGGTCGTCGTGCATCTTGCCGGCCCATTCGCCGTTGCCGGCGTTGGTGAACGCCTTGCCGAAGCCGGTGGAGCCGCGGAAGTTGACCGACAGCACCGCGTAGCCGCGGTTGGCCAGCCACTGGTTGTAGCCGCCATAGCCGTAGGAGTCGCGTGCCCACGGGCCGCCGTGGACCAGCAGCACCAGCGGCACCGGCGCATCGGCCTTGCCGTCGTTGTTCGCGTCGGCGCTGCGCGGCAGGGTGAGGTAGCTGACCAGCGTCTTGCTATCGCGCGAGGCGATCTCCACCGGCCACTGCGGTACCAGGGGCTTGCCTTCCAGCTTAGGGCGCGCGGAGAACAACTTGGTCAGCGTGCCGGCGGGGCGGTCGTAGCGGTAATAGACGAGCGGCGCTTCGGCTGCCGAATAGGCGACGATCCAGGTCTTGTCGTCCAGCGTGCGGGTGTTGACGGACACATCGCCCGGGCCGATCGCCTCCAGCTTCTCCAGGTCGGCGCGGATCGACGGATCGACCACTTTCCATTCGTCGCGCAGGTAGTCCACCGACACGGCCTGCACCTTGCCGGTCGCCGGATCCGCCAGGCTGCCGCCGACGTCGGCACGCGCGTCTTCCAGCACCAGCGTGCGCTTGCCGCTGGCCACGTCCACCGCGAACAGCGCGGCGGTATTGCGGCCGCGCGAATCGGTGAAGTACAGCGTCTTGCCGTCCAGCGTCAGGCCGCCAGGGCTGGTGGTCAGCACGTCTTCGAACGGGATGTCGTCGAACTTCTCCCAGCCGCCGTTGGCGCCGCGCTTCAGCACGTCCGCGCCGCCGTCAGGACGCGAGCGCTGGGCGTACTTGAGGGTGTAGTCGGCGTCGGCGATGTAGCCGGCGATCTGCGCATCGTTCTTCTCCAGCAGCGTGCGCGTGCCGCTGGCGAGGTCGACCTTGTAGACGTCGTGCCACTGCGCGTCGCGGTCGTTCATGCCGACCAGAATCGTGCCGGGGTGCTTCGGGCTCAGGCCGGCGACCTGCGCGGTGGTCTTCGGGAAGGGCGTCAGGTCTTTCGCCTGCCCGGTCTTCAGGTCGACGGCGTACAGGTGGAAGTCCTCGTCGCCGCCGCTGTCGCGGAGGTACAACAGCGTGTCCGGGTTGTACGACCAGAAATAACTGCGGATACCGCGCGCCTTGTCCTGGGTGACGGCCTTGGCCTGCGCAGGATTGTTGGCAGGAGCGACCCAGACGTTGAGCACGCCGTCGACGGCGGCGACCCAGCTGAGGTATTTGCCGTCGGGACTGAGCTGCACGTTGGCGCGTTCGGGATTGCCGAACAGCGCGTCGCGCGCGATCAGCTCGGTACCGGCGATGCGGTCGGCCGCGGACGGCGCGGCCTGCGCAGCGAGGGCGAATGCGACGGTCGAGGCCAGCAGCGTGAGACGGAATGCGGTGTGGCGCATGGGCGGACTCCAGGATGGCAAGGAAGGGACAGCGGACAAGACGTCCGCCGGCGCGATGTGTGACCCGAGTAGACCACACCCCACCTTCCACCGCCGTGGCCGGACGTCATGCTGCGTTGCCGCGTTCCAGTCCCCGGTAGCCTAAGGCCTCGGTCAGGTGCGCTGTGCCGATGGCCTCGCTGTCCGCGAGGTCGGCGATCGAGCGCGCCACCCGAAGGATGCGGTGCAGGCTGCGCGCCGACAGTTGCAGGCGTTCGACGGCACGTTCCAGCAACGCCTGGTCGCGGGCCTGCAGGCGACAGTGCGCCATGGTTTCCGCCTGGCCCATGCGGGCGTTCGGCTTCCCGCAGCGGCGCAGCTGCCGTGCACGGGCCGCGATCACGCGTGCCTGCACGGCCGCCGTACCCTCGCCGTCGGGCGCATCGGGTCGCAGGTCATGGGGCGGGAGGCGCGGCACATGGACGTGCAGGTCGATGCGGTCCAGCAGTGGCCCCGACACGCGGCTTCGATAGCGACGCACCAGGTCGGGCTCGCACCGGCAACGTCCACTGGGATCGCCTGCCCACCCGCACGGACAAGGATTCATGGCGGCGACCAACTGGAAGCGCGCTGGAAACTCCGCGGTCCGCGCGGCGCGCGAGACGGTGACGGTGCCCGACTCCAGCGGCTCGCGCAGCACCTCGAGCGCGGCGCGGTTCCATTCCGGCAGTTCGTCGAGGAACAGGACGCCGTGGTGCGCCAGCGAGATCTCGCCGGGACGCGGCAGCGCGCCACCACCCACCAATGCCACGGCACTCGCCGTGTGGTGGGGCGCGCGATAGGGGCGTTGCCGCCAGCGCGCCGGGTCCAGCCCGCGGCCACTGACCGAGGCGATGGCCGCGGCTTCCATCGCTTCGGTATCGCTGGCTTCGGGCAACAGGCCGGGCAGGCGCGAGGCCAGCAAGGTCTTGCCGCAGCCTGGCGAACCGATCAGCAGCAGGTGATGCCCGCCTGCCGCGGCGACTTCGAGTGCGCGTCGCGCGTGGGTCTGGCCGCGGACGTCGGCCATGTCGGGAAGGGAGGGCGGCAGTCCCGGCGGCGCCACCGCGTCGGGCAAGGTTTTCCGGCCCTCGAGCTGCGCGCAGACCTCGAGCAGGGTGCGCGCTGTCAGTGCCCGGCCCTGTTGGGCCAGTGCGGCCTCGGCGCCGCTCGGTTCCGGCACGACCAGGGTGCGTCCACTGGCGGCGACGGCCAGCGCCGCTGGCAGCACGCCGTCCACGGCGCGCAGTTCGCCGGTCAGGCTGAGCTCGCCGAGGAATTCGTAATCCGCCAACGCCTCCCGCCGGATCTGTCCACTCGCGGCGAGGATGCCGAGCGCGATCGGCAGATCGAAACGCCCGCCGTCCTTCGGGAGGTCGGCCGGCGCGAGGTTGACGGTGATGCGACGCGTCGGGAATTCGAACTGGGCGCACAGGATGGCGGCGCGCACGCGGTCCCGCGCTTCGCGCACGGCGGCTTCGGGCAGGCCGACGATCTGCGTGGACGGCAATCCGCCGGACAGGTGGACTTCAACCCGCACCGGGGGTGCGGACACGCCCGCCCGTGCCCGGCTATGCACCAGGGCCAGACTCATGGCGGCGGGGTCAGGGCTGGGCGGGCTTGTCGGCCAGCTGGGCTTCCAGCGTGGCGACGGTGCGCTCGAGCGTTTCCAGCTTCTCGCGGGTGCGCAGCAGGACGGCCTGCTGCACGTCGAACTCCTCGCGGGTCACCAGGTCCAGCTTGGCCAGGCCCGCCTGCAGGGCGGACTTGAAGGTCTGTTGCAGCTCTTCCTGCGAATCACGCAGGCCGGGCGGCACCAGCTGGCTGAGGCGGCGGGCGAGGTCGTCGATGTGGTTGAGGTCGATCATGGCGTTCTCCGGCAGTGCACCGAGCTTGCGAGGGCCGTCGACGGCAGGCCATCGGCGTTCGCTGCGCAGCGTTGTCGGAAATGTCCGAGCGGCGAGGTGCCCATTGAACCGCGAGACCGCACCGTGTCGCAACCGCACGCGGTCGTGTCGCGTTATCCTGCATGCAGCACCGACGGGAGGAAGCTGCATGAAAATGGTCATGGCCATCATCAAGCCGTTCAAGCTGGATGACGTGCGCGAAGCACTGGCCGAAGCCGGGATCGCCGGCATCACGGTCACCGAGGTGAAGGGTTTCGGCCGGCAGAAAGGCCATACCGAGCTCTACCGCGGCGCCGAGTACGTGGTGGACTTCCTGCCCAAGGTCAAGCTGGAAGTCGCGGTGACCGACGATCAGGTCGAGCGGGTGGTCGAAGCCATCGTGAAGGCGGCCGGCACCGGCAAGATCGGCGACGGCAAGGTGTTCGTCTACGACCTGGAGCGCGTGGTGCGGATCCGTACCGGCGAGCTGGATGCGGATGCCCTCTGAGGGTTGCCGCCGATGACGCGCAGCGAGTTCAAGAACCGTCTGACGAAAGCACTCGAGCATCTCGAGGCGACCGGCATGCGACGCAGCATGTATGCGCCACCCATGTTCCGGCTTCTCTGGAAGATGGGCGTGCGGGTACCACCCCCGCATATGAATGGCTTCATCGCCAACGTCGTGATGATGGGGGTGTTCTTCGCGGTGTCCTGGGGACTGGTGATGTGGCTGATTCTGTGGTCCTGGCAGGGCAAGCCGTTCTCCATGATGGCCACCGTGTCGGCCGTGGCGGGCCTGCTGTTCGGCTTGCTCACCGCATCCTCCATGGCCTATCAGGCACGCCAGCACGAAGTGCCGCGCTGGCAAACCCTGGGTCCCTGAAAAGACCCCGCCCAATAAAAAAAAGGCCCCGCAGTGCGAGGCCTTCTCTTTGTACCGTACGGCGGGGCTTACTCGCCCAGCGCCTTCGCCACGAACGGCGGCGCCACCAGCACGCCCGTGTGCAGGTGCGCGGTGTAATACAGCGTGTCGAACGGCTTCGCCGCCGCGTCCGCCTGGCGGAACGCGAAGTCCGCGCCGGCCTGCTTGCTGGCCACGGTGACGCTCCACCAGCCGGTCGGGTAGCACGGTTGCGGGAACGGCAGCGTCTTGAACGACTGGAAGCCGGCCTTGCCCATCTCCGCGCGCATGTCCTTGATCAGGTCCAGCAGCGCCAGCGGCGATTCGGACTGCTGCACCAGCAGGCCATCCGGCTTCAGCGCGCGGAAGCAGCTTTCGAAGAACGCCTTGTTGAACAGGCCCTCCGCCGGGCCGACCGGATCGGTCGAGTCGACGATGACCACGTCCACGCTGCCGGGCTCGCAGTTGGCCATGTAGGCCACGCCGTCGTCGAACAGCAGCTCGGCGCGCGGGTCGTTGTTCGATTCGCACAGCTCGGGGAAGTACTTCTCCGCCATGCGCGTGACCTGTTCGTCGATGTCGCACTGCGTGGCCGTCTCCACGCCCGGGTGCTTCAGCACCTCGCGCAGCGTGCCGCAATCGCCGCCGCCGATGATCACCACGCGCTTGGGCGCGGCGTGGGTGAACAACACCGGGTGGGCGATCATCTCGTGGTAGAAGAAGTTGTCCTTCGTCGTCAGCATCATCGCGCCGTCGATGACCATCAGCTTGCCCCAGTCGGTGCTGTCGTAGATCTCGATCTTCTGGAACGGCGACTGCACTTCGTCCAGCTTGGCGGTGGTGCGGAAGCCGATGGCCGAGCCGGTGTGCTCGAAGTGTTCGATGAACCAGGTGTCGTTGGCGGTCATGGGGCGATGTCCTGCGTGTGGAAGGCGAAAGCGGTTTCCTTCTCCCGTCGGGAGAAGGTGGCGCGCAGCGCCGGATGAGAGTGCGGCGAATGCAGCGACGTCCGGTGATCCGGATGTCGCCGGACCCTCACCCCAACCCCTCTCCCGACGGGAGAGGGGCTTCGGCGAGGCGGCGCATTGTAACGGACCCATGTGACCGCAGCCTGTAGAATGCGCGTCCGTTCGCCCCACCCCTGGAAACCGCCATGTCCTGGTCCACCGACCGCGCCCGTACGACCTACTCCATCCCGCACTGGGCGGAAGGGTATTTCGACGTGGACGCCGCCGGCCGCATCGTCGTCTCGCCGAAGGGCGCGCAGGGTCCGCAGATCCCGTTGCCCGAGGTGGTGGAGGCCGCCCGGACGCAGGGCGCCAAGCTGCCGCTGCTGGTGCGCTTCCCGGATATCCTCGGCGACCGCCTGGGCAAGCTGCAGGCCGCGTTCGCGCAGGCGCAGGCCGACTGGGACTACAAGGGCGGCTACACCGCGGTGTATCCGATCAAGGTCAACCAGCATCGTGGCGTTGCGGGCACGCTCGCGTCGCATGCGGGCGAGGGCTTCGGCCTGGAGGCCGGCAGCAAGCCCGAACTGATGGCCGTGCTGGCGCTGTCGCGCCCGAGTGGGCTGATCGTCTGCAATGGTTACAAGGACCGCGAGTACATCCGCCTGGCGCTGATCGGCCGCAAGCTGGGCCTGCAGACCTTCATCGTCATCGAGAAGCCGTCGGAACTGGCGCTGGTCATCGAAGAATCCCGCAAGCTGGGCGTGAAGCCCGGCCTGGGCGTACGCATGCGCCTGGCCACGTTGGGCGCAGGCAAGTGGCAGAACAGCGGTGGCGACAAGGCCAAGTTCGGCCTGTCCCCGCGGCAGGTGCTCGACCTGTGGAAGCAGCTGCGCGAGGCGGGCCTGCAGGACACGCTGAACCTGCTGCACTTCCACATGGGCTCGCAGATCAGCAACGTGCGCGACATCGCCAACGGCATGCGCGAGGCGACCCGCTACTTCGTCGAACTGTCGAAGCTGGGCGCGACCATCAGCCACGTCGACGTCGGCGGCGGTCTGGGCATCGACTACGAAGGCACGCGTTCGCGCAGCTACTGCTCGATCAACTACGGCATCGGCCAGTACGCCAGCAACATCGTGCAGCCGCTGGCGGAAGCCTGCGAGCAGAATGGGCTGACGCCGCCGCGCATCGTCACCGAATGCGGTCGTGCGATGACCGCGCACCACGCCGTGCTGGTGGTGAATGTGTCCGAGGTCGAGCAGGCGCCGGAAGGCCGCGTGCCGGCCGCGCACGACGACGAGCCGGCGGTGATCCGCCACCTGCGCGAGATCCACGGCGAATTGGACACACGGCCGGCCGTGGAGCTCTTCCACGAAGCGCAGCACCACCACAGCGAAGGTCTGTCGCTGTACGCACTGGGCCAGATCGACCTGGTCCACCGTGCGCGCATCGACGACCTGTTCTACGCCATCGCGCATGCCGTGCGTGGCCGCCTGAGCAGCGACGAGCGCAGCCACCGCGACCTGCTGGACGAGCTCAACGAGCGCCTGGTCGACAAGTACTTCGTCAACTTCAGCGTGTTCGAATCGATCCCGGACGTGTGGGCGATCGACCAGGTGTTCCCGATCGTGCCGATCGAGCGCCTCGACGAAGTGCCGTCGCGCCGCGGCATCATCGCCGACATGACCTGCGATTCGGACGGCATGGTCAAGACCTACGTCGAGAACGAAGGGCTGGATTCGTCACTGCCGCTGCACGCGATGAAGCCAGGCGAAAGCTACCGCCTGGGCATCTTCCTGGTCGGCGCCTATCAGGAAATCCTCGGCGACATCCATAACCTGTTCGGCGACACCGATGCGGTGGAAGTCAGCGCCGATGCCGGCACGGGTTACCTGCTCACCCAGCAGCGCCGCGGCGACACCACCGACGTGATGCTCGATTACGTGGGCTACCGGCTGGACGACCTGCGTGCGGCCTACCGCACGCGCGTGGAAGAAGCGACGCTGTCCGCGGATGAATCCGCGGCGCTGGCCGACGCGCTGGAAGCCGGCCTGACCGGCTACACCTACCTGTCGGACGAGCCGCTGGGCTGAGCGGCCTTCAGTCGCGGGCCACCTGGAAGCCGGCGAACGACTGCGTCACCGGCATGATCTCCAGCCGGTTGATGTTGAGGTGCGCGGGCAGCGTGGCGACGTAGAAGATCTGTTCGGCGATGTCGTCGGCCGTCATCGGCTGCGCGCCGGCATAGAGCTTGTCGGACGCGGCCTGGTCGCCATGCGTGCGCACCAGGGTGAACTCGGTCTCGGCCATGCCGGGCTCGATATCGGTCACCCGCACGCCGGTGCCGTGCAGGTCGCTGCGCAGGCCCAGCGAGAACTGCCGGACGAAGGCTTTCGTGCCGCCATAGGTGTTGCCGCCCGGATAGGGATAACTGCCGGCGATCGAGCCGATGTTGATGATGGCGCCCTTGCGCTCCACCAGCAGCGGCAGCAGCCGGCGGGTGACGGTGACCAGCGCGAGCACGTTGGTCTCGATCATCGTGCGCCAGTCGTCCAGCGAGGCCTGCTGCGCGGGCGCCGTACCTAGGGCCAGCCCCGCGTTGTTGACCAGCAGGTCGATGCCGCGGAAGGCCTCAGGCAAGGCGTCGAGGGCGTCGTCGAGCGCGGCTTCGTCGCGTACGTCGAAGGCGGCGACATGCACCTTGTCCGCGCCGAGTTCATCGACCAGCGCCTGCAGCCGGTCGGCCCGGCGACCCGTGGCGACCACGCGCCAGCCGGCGGCAACGAAGCGGCGGACAGCCGCGGCACCGAAGCCTGAGGTGGCGCCGGTGATGAGGGCAGTGCGGGTCATGGTCGATCCTGCGGCGAGGGGAGAAAGGGCGGTCAGGCGGTCGCGCGCATCGCACGGTGCGCCTGCCAGCGGGCACCGAGGTCGGTGCCCAGCGCGGCCGCGGCGAGCGACAACACGGCGCTGGCGACATTCGTGCGGAAGACAGCGAAAAGGGGATGCACGCCGTCGGTGGTCGGCAGCGCGATGTTCGCCAACAGTACGAACGTGGCGATCCACAGCGCGAAGGTCATGCCCAGCGCGACCACCAGGAAGCGCCGCCCGGCCATCGCGCCGCCCAGCGCCATGCAGGCGGCGGTGACCAGGTAGCTGATCGGGGCGAGGTAACCCAGCGGCGTGGCCACGACCTGTTGCCAGGCGGGCGGCAGGAATCGTGCCGCGATCCAGGACGCGAGCAGCAGTGCGACGAGCACCGTTACCGTGGCCAGCGCCATGCGCTGCCAGGGGCGAAGGCGGCTCACTGCGCCTTCACCGCCATCGCCGGCAGGCCACCGCTGGCGAGCTTCTGCTTGGCTTCGGCCAGTTCGCTCGCCGTGCCGTACGGGCCCATGCGCACGCGGTACACCGTCTTGCCGTTGATCTGCGCCGATTCCACGCGCGCGCTCAGGCCGAGCATGGCGATCTTGGCCTTCGTCGCCTCGGCATCGCCGGACGCACCGAACGCGCCGGCCTGCAGGATGTAGCGCGCGCCGGTGTCGGCGCTCGCCACGGCGGCGGCGGGCTTGGGTGCCGGCGCGGTATCGGCGGGACGCGGAGCGTCGGCCGTCGCGCGCGGCGCGGGCGCCTCGTCGATCGGCGCAGGCTGGGCGGTGTCGTTGCCGGCCGGCGCTGGCACGGCGGCCGTCGACTGGCCGTTCAACGCGGCACGGGCCTTGCGGGCTTCCTCTTCGCGCGCGCTGGCGGCGAGTTCGGCGTCCGACATCTGCACTTCCTTGCCCGGGAGCAACGTGTAGAAGTCGTACTGCGTTTCCTTGCCGGTCTCGCCCGTCGCGGTCGACGGCGTGCCCGTCTCGGCGACCGGCGCATCGGGCACGACGGCTTCCACGTCGGCGCTGTCGATCGGTGCGGGCTGCGCATCCGGATTGGGCTGCGGACGGAAGAAGCCGTCGCCGTCCTTCTTGCCCAGGCCGGGCACGATGAAATACACCGCCAGGCCGATCAGCAGGCCGAGGACCAGCCATACCCAGGCGGGCGTGGCGTGACCGGAATTGCGCGTGGCCTGGTTCTTGCCGCGTCTTGCTGCCATGTACTGCTTCTCCGCTTACATCTTTTCGGGCGCGCTGACGCCCAACAGGTCCAGTCCGTTGGCCAGCGCCTGGCGCACCGCCAGGGCCAGCGCCAGCCGCGCATCGCGCGCGGCGGCATCGTCCACCAGCACCGGCGTGCCGGCGTACCACGTGTGGAAAGCATAGGCCAACTCGCGCAGGTATTGCGCCACGGCATGCGGCTCCAGCGATTCGCCGGCCACTTCCACCACTTCCGGATAGCGCGACAGTTCCACCATCAGCAGCAGCGAGGTCTCGTCGTCCAATCGCGCGAGGTTCGCCAGGCCGTTCGCCTGGTCGTACGCATAGCCCTTCTCGCCGGCCTGGCGCAGCAGGCTGCACACGCGGGCATGCGCGTACTGCACGTAGAACACCGGATTGTCGTTGCTCTGCTGGCGGGCCAGGTCGATGTCGAACGTCAACTGCGAATCGGGCTTGCGCGCGATCAGGAACCAGCGTGTCGCGTCGGCGCTGGTTTCCTCGATCAGATCGCGCAGGGTGAAGTAGCTGCCGGCGCGCTTGGAGAGCTTGACCTCCTCGCCGCCGCGCATGACCGTCACCATCTGATGCAGCACGTACTCCGGGTATCCCTGCGGAATGCCTTCGCCCAGTGCCTGCAGGCCGGCCTTCACGCGGGCCAGCGAGCCATGGTGGTCGGCGCCCAGTTCGGTGATCGCACGCTCATAGCCGCGCTGCCACTTGCTGAGGTGGTAGGCCACGTCCGGCACGAAGTAGGTGTAGCTGCCGTCGGACTTGCGCATCACGCGGTCCTTGTCGTCGCCGAAGTCGGTGGACTTCAGCCACAGCGCGCCGCCTTCTTCGTAGGTGTGGCCCGAAGCCACCAGCTTGCGCACGGTCTCTTCGACCTTCTGGTCGGCGTACAGCGAGCTTTCCAGGAAGTAGCGGTCGAACGAGACGCCGAACGCCGCCAGGTCCAGGTTCTGCTCGCGACGCAGGTAGGCCACCGCGAAACGGCGGATGGCGTCCAGGTCCTGCGGATCTTTTTCGCCGGTGACCACGTGGCCGTCGACTTCGACCGAATCACCGTTGAGGTAGGACTGCGCGACGTCGGCGATGTAATCGCCGCGATAGCCGTCTTCCGGCCAGCCCTCGCTGTCCGGCGACTTGCCCAGCGCACGCGCCTGGGTCGATTTGGCCAGGTTGTCGATCTGCACGCCGGCGTCGTTGTAATAGAACTCGCGCTTGGTGGTCCAACCGTTGGCCGCCAGCACGCGGGCGATGCAGTCGCCGATGGCGCCGGCACGGCCGTGGCCGACATGCAGCGGGCCCGTCGGGTTGGCCGATACGTATTCCACGCCCACGGTGCGACCGGCGCCGCTGGCATTGCGGCCGTAGGCCTCGCCCTGGGCGAGTGCGGTGGCCACTTCGCGCTGGTAGGCGCCCGGGGTCAGGTGGAAATTGATGAAGCCGGGGCCCGCGATCTCGACCTTGGCGACGTCGTCGCTGGCCGGCAGGGCTGCGACCAGGGCGGTGGCGATCGCGCGCGGATTGCTGCGCGCGGCCTTGGCCAACTGCATGGCGGCGTTGGTGGCGAAGTCGCCGTGCTCGCGGGTCTTGGGGCGCTCGACCACGAAATCGGGCGTGGCGGTGTCGGCCGGCAGGGTGCCGGCGGAGCGCAGGGCGTCGATGCCCTGGGCGATCAAGGCGCGAAGGGAAGCTTTCACGGAAGGCCGTCGTGTTGCGTGGGAACCGCCTATTCTAGATTTTCCCGGCGCTTGCGTGGTGCCGGGGCGGTTCAGCCTGCGCCTGTCAGACCCAGCCGCGCGCCGCCATCGACTGCGGTGGCCCGTCGCCGACGACGAAATGGTCCAGCAGGCGGACATCGACCAGGGCAAGCGCCTGTTTCAGCCGCTGGGTCACGGCCCGGTCGGCGGCGGAGGGTTCCGTGCAGCCCGAGGGGTGGTTGTGCCCGATGATCAGGGCCGAGGCGTTGAACGCCAGCGCGCGTCGGGCGACTTCACGCGGGTGCACTTCCGCACTGTCCAGGGAGCCCTGGAACAGCTCCTCGAACGCCAATACGCGGTGACGCGTATCGAGGAACAGGGCGGCGAAGACCTCGTGCCGCCGCCCGCGCAGTCGCTGCGCGAAATAGCGCCCGGCGGCAGCCGGATCGCCGATGGCTTCGCCGCGTTCGAGATGGGCCAGCAGCAGCCGGTTGGCCAGCTCGAGCGCCGCAGCCAGCGCGCACGCCCGCGCCGGCCCGACGGCGGGCAGGGTGAGGAGTTCCGCCGGCGGCCGCTCCAGCAGGGTGCGGAGCGGGCCATGGGCAGCGAGCAGTTCGCGTGCGGTCGCTACCGCATCGCGTCCGCGCAATCCCGAGCCCAGGAAGAGCGCGAGCAGTTCGGCATCGCTCAGGGCGCCGGCGCCCCGGCTCAGCAACTTTTCGCGGGGACGCTCGTCGGGTGGCCAGTCGCGGATCTGCATGGCCCCAGCTTCCCGTGAATGGCGCCCGATATGCATCGGGCATCACGGGGCGTTCGGTTAAGCTAATCGCCTGAATCGACGTAGGAATGGGCCGACGTGAGCGGAGCGGACAAGACATCGGGTCTGGCAGGACAGCGCCTGCTGCTGTGCGTGGGGGGCGGGATCGCCGCCTACAAGGCGCTGGAGTTGGTGCGCCGGTTGCGCGAGGCGGGGGCCGAGGTGCAGGTGGCGATGACCGCCGGCGCGCAGCAGTTCGTCACCCCGCTGAGCTTCCAGGCGCTCTCCGGCCACGTCACCCGGACCACCCTGTGGGACAGCGGCGCGGAACAGGCGATGGGGCACATCGAACTGGCGCGCTGGGCCGACCGCGTGATCGTTGCCCCCGCCACGGCCGACCTGATGGCCCGGCTGGCGCACGGCCTGGCGGACGACCTGGTCACCACGCTGTGCCTGGCGACCACCGCGCCCCTCACGATCGCCCCGGCGATGAACCATCGCATGTGGCAGCACGCCGCCACCCAGGCCAACCTGGCCACGTTGCGCGCGCGCGGCGTCCAGGTGGTGGGCCCGAACGATGGCCCGTTGGCCGAGGGTGAATCCGGCCCCGGTCGGCTTGCCGAACCGGAGGAGATCGTGGCCGCCCTCGCCGGTGCGCCCGGCCTGGCGCCCACCGGTCCGCAGGACCTTGCGGGGCTGAACATCGTGGTCAGCGCCGGGCCCACGTACGAGGACCTGGACCCGGTGCGTTACCTGGGCAACCGCAGCAGCGGAAAGATGGGTTTCGCGATCGCCGCCAGCGCGGCCAAGCGCGGTGCCCGCGTCACGCTCGTGGCCGGTCCGGTGCACCTCGCGACGCCGGCGGGCGTGACCCGCGTGGATGTGCGTTCGGCGGCACAGATGCATGACGCGGTGTTCGCCGCGTTGCCCGCGGACATCTACATCGGGGCCGCCGCGGTGGCCGACTACACCCCGCGCGAACCGGTCGCCAACAAGATCAAGAAATCCAGCGAATCGCTGGCGCTGGACCTGGTGCGCACGCCCGACATCCTCGCCAAGGTCGCCGCGCAGACCCAGGCGCTGAAGCTGGTGGTCGGGTTCGCCGCTGAAACCAACAACGTGGCGGAATACGCGCGCAAGAAGCTGGAAGCCAAGCGCCTGGACTTGATCGTGGCCAACCGCGTGGGCATCGCCGATGGCGGTTTCGAGAGCGACCAGAACGCCATGACCGCTTACTGGAAGGATGGCGAGCGCAGCTTCGCGACCGCACCCAAGACCCGCCTGGCCGATGAACTGATCGATCTGATCGTGGAGCGACTGAACGCATGAGTGCACCCCGCGCCGTGGAAGTGAAACTGCTGGACCCCCGTTTCGGCGACGAATGGCCTTTGCCGGCCTACGCCACCGAGGCCAGCGCCGGCATGGATCTGCGCGCCGCGCTGGATGCGCCCCTGGTGCTCGAGCCCGGCGATGCGGCGCTGGTGCCCAGCGGCATCGCCCTGCACCTGGGCGACCCCCATCTGTGCGCGGTGGTGCTGCCGCGCTCCGGGCTGGGCCATCGCCATGGCATCGTGCTCGGCAATGGCACCGGGCTGATCGATGCCGATTACCAGGGTCCGCTGCTGATCAGCGTGTGGAACCGGGGCCGCGAGGCCTTCACCATCCAGCCCGGCGACCGGATCGCGCAGGTCATGGTGTTGCCGGTCGTGCGGGTCGCCCTCCAGGTGGTGGATACTTTCGCCGACAGCGCACGGGGGACGGGTGGTTTCGGCCACACCGGCGTGCGATGACAGGGGACAAGCCGATGGAAACGACGAACAAGAGCCGTGCGCGGATGCCCGTGGGCGACCTGCAGCGCGCGCTGCCGCTGCTGGCCGTGCTGCTGGTCCTGCTGGCGGGCCTGCTGGGCTGGAGCGGTGTGCGGCAATGGCGCGATGCGCGCCTGCTGACCGACATGGAGCACGCACGCGACGCCGCGGCCACGGCGGTGCAGAGCGCCTACGACAAGCAGAGCCAGGAGCTGGCGCGGCGACTCGCGTCCGAGCCGGTCAAGAAGGCGCTGGCCGCGGGCGACACCGGCGCCGCCACCGCGGCGCTGCGCGAGGGATGGACGGGCGTCGAGCACGTGGAGATCTTCGACGGCGGCCTGGAAGCGGCCTACCAGGACGCGCCTGCCTTCGGCTACAGCAAGCTCGCCTTGCTGGAGGCCGGAATGCAGAGCGATCAGATCGCCGCCCGGGTGCTGAAGGAAGACAAGACCACGGTGTTCGGGCTCGCGGCGGCCGTGCCGCAGGGCGTGGCCTACGTGCGCCTGCCCCTGCCCCTGCTGACGGTGGGCTTCGATGGCGTGCAGGCGCCGCCGGGTGGCTACCTGGCCCTGCGCCAGGGCGCTTTCAATGTGCGTGAGCGCGGCAACAGCGGCTTGCAGGATGGCGCGGAACGCATGGCGCATGCCGTTGGAAAGACCGGTCTGCGCGTGGCGACGGCCGTGCCGGACAGCGAGCCGGGTCCCCTTGGCCTGGACGCGATCCCCGCCATGGTGGCGGCAGTCCTGATGGGCGTCCTCGCGATCGTTGCGCTGCTGGTGGCGCGTGGCGGCATTCGCCTGCCGGCGCTGGGCAGGAAGAAGGCCGAAGGCGTCGATGGCGATGAGCCCACGCTCGGCGAGGCGCTCCTGCGCGAACCGCCGCCGACGCCGGTGGCACCGCGCCAGGCGGGCGAGCGCGACGATGGCGCGCGACCTGCCCGGACGACGGTCGAGGTGGATCCGGGCATCTTCCGGGCCTATGACATCCGCGGGATCGTGGGGAAGACGCTGAGCATCGAAGTGGCCGAACTGATCGGCCTGGCGATCGGCTCGGTGATGCGCGACGAAGACCTCGCCGACATCGTCGTCGGGCGCGACGGCCGGCTGTCCGGCCCGGACCTGGTCGGCGGCTTGATCAGCGGCCTGCGCAAGGCCGGCCGCAACGTCATCGACATTGGACTGGCCCCCACGCCGGTGGCCTATTTCGGCGCCTACCACCTGCGTGCCGGCAGCTGCGTGGCGCTTACCGGCAGCCACAATCCGCCGGACTACAACGGGTTCAAGATCGTGGTCGGCGGGCAGACACTGTCCGGTGACGCCATCACGGACCTCTACGAGCGCATCCGCGACAATCGCCTGTACATCGCCAACGTGCCCGGCGACCTGCAGCAGCGCGACATCTCGACCGACTACATCCAGCGCATCGCCGACGACGTGCAGCTCGAGCGGCCGCTGAAGGTCGTCGTGGATGCCGGCAACGGCGTGGCCGGCGACATCGCACCGCAGCTGCTGGAAGCCATCGGCGCCGACGTGATCCCGCTCTACTGCGAGGTCGACGGCACGTTCCCGAACCACCATCCGGACCCCAGCGAACCGCACAACCTGGAAGACCTGATCCAGACGGTGAAGCGTTTCGACGCCGACATCGGCCTGGCGTTCGACGGCGATGGCGACCGCCTCGGCGTGGTGACGAAGGAAGGCGCGGTGATCTTCCCGGATCGCCTGCTGATGCTGTTCGCGGCCGATGTGCTCGAGCGCAACCCGGGTGCGCTGATCATTTACGACGTCAAGTGCACCGGCAAGCTGCAGGGCTGGGTGCTCCGCCATGGCGGCACGCCGATGATGTGGAAGACCGGGCACTCGCTGATCAAGGCCAAGATGCGCGAGAGCGGCGCGGAGCTGGCGGGCGAGATGAGCGGCCATTTCTTCTTCCAGGAGCGCTGGTACGGCTTCGACGACGGCCTGTACTCGGCGGCCCGCCTGCTGGAAATCCTCGCGAACCGGCCGGAGGCGCCCTCCGAAGTCCTGACGGCCCTGCCCGACGGGGTATCGACGCCGGAGATCAAGGTGGATGTCGTCGAAGGCACGCCGCACGAGATCGTCGCGCGGTTCGTCGACGGCGTGGAGTTCGAAGGTGCGCGGTTGTCGACCATCGATGGCTTGCGCGCGGACTGGGACGACGGTTGGGGGCTGGTGCGCGCATCCAACACCACACCGATCCTGGTGCTTCGCTTCGAGGCGGACAATGCCGAGGCGCTGGAACGGATCAAGACGGAATTCCGCACGCGCCTGCAGGCGCTGGCGCCGGAATTGACGATGACGTTCTAACGCCTGGGAAGCATGTTTCTCGAACGATGCCGGGCATGTCCCGGCATCGTCGTTCCGGGCGTCAGCGGCGCGAGGGCGCGGACGTCTGTCCGGCCGCTTCTTCCACCGCGTCGGGGCTGGTGCCCTTCATCGCGCGGTAGCGCTCCATGATGTCGGTGATCTCGACATCCAGTTCCGCGCGCTGGGTTTCGAAGCTGTGCTGGAGCCGACGCGTGCGGACCAGCTCGGCATGGCGCTGGCGGATGTTGGTGGCCAGCTCGGCCACCACCGGCCGCCCGGCCAGTTCCTGGTTGCCCGCCGTCTGCAACAGGCTGACGAGGCCTTCGCGCAGGCTCACCGCGTTGTAGCGCGCCGTACGCACGTTGTTGTCGACGATGGCGACGCGTTCGCTGAACACGCGCCGCAGATCCTCTTCGTTCCGGTACGACAGCAGCATGGCCGCATCGGTACGCCGCCGGGTTTCCGCCGCGGCGGCGTCCATCTGGCGCTGCTGCGCTTCGATGGCGGCATCGGCGCGCTCTTCTTCGGTCATCGCGCGGTCCACGCCACCGGTGCGCAATCCGCTGGTCGCGCTGATCTCTTCGCGCGCGGCATTGACGGCTTCGGCAGGCAGGGCGTCGCTGCAGACGCGCTGGCCTTTCTCCTGCCAACAGAACAGTTTCTTCGCGGGCGCCTTGTCCTGTGCCAGCGCCGCAGGCGCCACCAGGACGAGGGCCAATATCAGTGGCATGCGGACGGTCATGGCAGCCCCCTGCTGCGTCAGTCCTGGGTCGCGCTGCCGTAGCGGGCCCGATAGGCCAGCAGGTCGTCGCGATGGTGGACAAGGTCGGCGCTTTCACCGGCAAAAGCAAGCAGGTCATGCAGGCTGGCGACGGCCACGACCGGCACGCCGGTTTCCTCCGCCACCGATTGCGCGGCGGAGCGGCGGGCGCTGCCCGAGGCCGGTTCGCCCAGTACTTCCTGCCGGTCCAGCGCCACCACGATGCCAGCCGGCTGGCCGCCACCGGCGCGGATCAGGCCCAGGGCCTCGCGGATCGCGGTGCCCGCGGTGATCACGTCGTCGACGATCAGCACGCGGCGGTCTTCCAGCGGTGCACCGATCAGCAGCCCGCCTTCGCCGTGGTCCTTGGCTTCCTTCCGGTTGAAGGCCACCGGCAGGTCGCGGCCGCGGCGGGCGAATTCGCACGCCAGCGCGGTCGCCAGCGGGATGCCCTTGTAGGCCGGCCCGAACAGCAGGTCGAACTCCAGCCCGGCGCCTTCGACGGCATCGGCGTAGCACGCGGCCAGCCCGGCCAGGCGGGCACCGCTGTCGAAGCGCCCGGCATTGAAGAAGTAGGGACTCTGCCGGCCCGATTTCAGCGTGAACTGGCCGAAGCGCAGGGCCTGCGCGTGCAGTGCGAGCTGGAGGAAACGGGAACGGTGGTCGGTCATGGGGGCACGGACTGAACAGGATGGGGACAGGATAACCGCCCGGGCGTGCACGTCGCGCGGTGAAGGCGCCGGTTCGGGTACGCTTGCCCGGTTTCCGACGAACGTAGTGCACATGCGCATCATCAGCTTCAATGCCAACGGCCTGCGCTCGGCGGCCACCAAGGGCTTCTTCGACTGGTTCACCGCGCAGGAAGCCGACGTGCTGTGCGTGCAGGAGACCAAGGCGCAGGAACACCAGCTGGCCGGTCCCGAATTCCTGCCGGCCGGCTACAAGGCCTGGTTCCGCGACGCCAGCACCAAGAAGGGCTACAGCGGCGTGGCGATCTACGCGCGACGCGAGCCGGATGAGGTCCGCACCGCGCTGGGCTGGCCCGACTTCGACGAGGAGGGCCGTTACATCGAGGCGCGGTTCGGCGATCTGAGCGTGGTGTCTTTCTATATTCCGTCCGGTTCGTCGGGCGACGAGCGCCAGGGCTTCAAGTTCAAGGTGATGGACTGGCTGGCACCGGTGCTGGACGAATGGCGCCGCAGCGGTCGCCACTATGTGCTGTGCGGCGACTGGAACATCGTGCGCAGCCGGCTCGACATCAAGAACTGGACCAGCAACCAGAAGAATTCCGGTTGCCTGCCGCCGGAACGCGACTGGTTGAACGGCATGTGCGTGGACGAGGGCGGCTGGGTCGATGCCTACCGCGCGCTGCACCCGGAAGGCCAGGACTACACGTGGTGGAGCAATCGCGGCGCCGCGCGCGCCAACAACGTGGGGTGGCGGATCGACTACCAGTTCGTCACGCCCTCGCTGCGCGATCGCCTGAAAGCCTGCTCGATCTATCGTGAGCAGCGCTTCTCGGACCATGCCCCCTTCACGGTGGACTACACCTGATGACGACCTCCGCCAGCGAACGGCCCGGCAAACCCTCCGTCTGGCGCGCGTTCGCGCAGCCGTCGGCGTGGACGATGTTCTTCTTCGGCTTCGCCTCGGGCATGCCGTTCCTGCTGGTCGGTTTGACGTTGGCCTACTGGCTGACCGAAAACGACCTGGAACTGAAGAACATCACCCTGATCGCCAGCGCCGGCCTGACCTATACGCTGAAGTTCCTGTGGGCGCCGCTGGTGGACCGCTGGCGGCTGCCGCTGCTGGGACGGCTCGGCCAGCGGCGCGGCTGGCTGCTGCTCGCGCTCGTCGTCGTCACCATCGGCCTGTTGCTGATGGCGCAACTGACGCCGGTTCGGCTGGGGCCGTTCATAGGGATCACCCTGATGACGGCGTTCGCCGGGGCGACACTGGACATCGCCGTCGATGCTTACCGCATCGAGATCGCACCGCAGGAATCCCAGGGCGCACTGCTGGCGACGTACTCGCTCGGCTACCGAATCGCGTTGATCATCACCGGCATGCTGGCGCTGGTGATGGCCGATCACGTGCCATGGCCGCTGGTCTACCAGACCATGGCGGCCGTCATGCTGATACCCGTCGTTGCGGTCCTGATGTCGCGCGAACCCGAAGTCCTTCGCGTGCAGGTGACGACCTGGAGCGAAGGCTTGTACGTGGGTGTCGTGGAGCCCTTCCTGGATTTCTTCCGGCGCTTTGGCGCGGCGCTGGCGCTGGCGCTGTTGGCATTCATCCTGCTGGCGAAGGTATCCGACCAATCGCTGGGCGGCGGCATCATGGCGCCGTTCTACCTGGGCCAGGGCTTCACCAAGACCGAGATCGGCACGGTGTCCAAGCTGTGGGGGGTGTGGATGGGCATCGTCGGCGTCTTCATCGCCGGCATCGCGATCGCGCGCTGGGGCGTGAAGTGGCCGCTGCTTGCGGGCATTGTGCTGGGCGCGGTCAGTAACCTGCTTTATGTGTGGTTGATAGGCGCAGACGGCGATCTTTGGCGGCTGACGCTGGTGATCTCCGGCGAGAACCTGGCCCAGGGGTTCCAAGGCACGACGTTGGTGGCGTTCCTGTCGGCACTGGTCAATCAGCGCTTCACGGCGACCCAGTACGCGCTGTTTTCTTCGCTGGTGATGCTGCCTGGCAAACTGCTGGGCGCGGTGTCCGGCGGCATTGTCGAGCACACCGGTTACGGCGTGTATTTCTGGATCACGGCCCTGGTGTCGATCCCCGCGGTGCTGCTGTTCTTCTGGCTCGCACCGCGCATCCGGTTCGGTGGCGACCACGCGCCCGCCAGCGGGGTCGACAGGTCCGTGGGAACGGCGGCCGACTGAGCGCGTGCGTTACAGTCTGCCCATGGGGCATGCACATGCAGGGGACGGGGCAATGACCGACATCGTGCTGAAGGACGTGGATCCGATCCTGGCCGAGCGCATCCGGCGCGTGTCGCAGGCGCGCGGCTGGCCGATCCACGACACCATCTTCAATCTGCTCGAACAGGGCCTGTTCGTCTGTGAATCGGAGGTCCGTGGCGGCTTGAGCGACCGCGAAGTCAACGCGCTGGCCGACGCCATCAGCGCGTTGAAGGACGTGCCGCCCGGAAAGGGCTTCTAGGCCGGGAACACCGTGCCCAGCACGCGGCGACCGGCGGCGCCCGTGACCGCGGGCAGGTTGCCCGGCCGTCCCGCGAGCGTTTCCCGCGCAAGCCAGGCGAAGCCCATCGCCTCCACATAGTCCGGATCCAGGCCATGCGCCGTGGTGGACTCCACCACGGCCTGCGGCAGATGCGCCGCCAATCGCGCCATCAGCGCAGCGTTGTGCACACCGCCGCCGCAGACCAGCACCCGGCGGGTATCCGGCTGCGTCATCTGCAGCGCGTCGGCCACGGTGCGGGCGGTCAGTTCCAGCAGCGTGGCCTGCACATCCGCCGGTGACAGCGTGGCATCGCCGAGGCGCGCGTCGAGCCAGTTCAGATGGAACTGCTCGCGCCCCGTGCTCTTGGGCGGCGCAAGCGCGAACCACGGCTCGGCCAACAGGCGGGCCAGCAGCGCCGCATCCATCCGGCCGCTGGCGGCCAGGGCGCCGCCGGCATCGTACGGCTGGCCGGTATGGCGCTCGCACCAGGCGTCCATCAGCGCATTCGCGGGGCCGGTATCGAAGCCGCGCACGTCGCCCGCCACCGGCAACAGGGTGAAGTTGCCGATGCCGCCCAGGTTCAGCACCGCGCGATCCTCGTGGGGCGAGCCGAGCAGGGCGGCGTGGAATGCCGGCATCAGCGGTGCGCCATGCCCGCCCGCCGCCACGTCGCGGCGGCGGAAGTCCGCGACGGTGTCGATGCCGCTGCGCTCGGCGATCACGTTGCCGTCGCCGAGCTGCCAGGTGAACGGCGGGTTGGCATGCGGGCGATGGCGGATCGTCTGGCCGTGGGAACCGAGCGCGCGCACGCGGCCGCGGGGTATGGCGGCCTCTTCCAGCAGGGCGAGGGCGGCCTCGGCGAACGCGCTTGCCGTGCGGCCATCCAGCGATCCCAGCGCATCCAGTGAAACGTTGTCGGCGCCTTGGCCAAGGGCGACCAGCTGCGTGCGCAGCGCGGGGTCCCACGCAAAGGTGCGGCCGTGGACGAGTTCGCACCGCAGGCACGTCGTCGACGCCTGGAACCTGACGAGCGCGGCATCGATGCCATCGGCGCTGGTGCCGGAGATCAATCCCAGGTAGAGCTCGTCGGAAGCAGGTGTCGTCATGCGGGATTCGCGGACAAAGAAAAAGGCGGGACAGTGTCCCGCCTTTTCTGGCTTCCCGCCATGTGCGCGGCGATCAGCCCTTGCCGTTCTTCTTGCCGGTCGCCGGCTTGGCTGTCGCCACCGCCGTGGCGGGCTTGGCTGCTTCTTCCGCGGGGCCGACATCGGCGTAGATGATGTCCTCGACGGTGCGGATGCGTGCCAGTGCATTCGAGGTGTAGGTACGGAACGCGGCCAGCTGCGGGCCGGACAGCGGCTCCGGCGGCGGCATCGTCACCGACAACGGGTTGCGGTGCACGCCGTTGATGCGGAATTCGTAATGCAGGTGCGGGCCGGTCGACAGGCCGGTCGTGCCGACGTAGCCGATCACCGTGCCCTGCGGGATGCGCTGGCCCTGCTTGATCTTGCCAAGCCGCGACATATGTCCGTACAGCGTGGTGTGGCCACGGCCGTGATCGAGGATGACGGTGCGGCCGTAGCCGCCCTGCCAGCCGGCAAACTGCACGCGACCATCGCCGGCCGCCATGATCGGCGTGCCCGTCGACGCGGCGTAGTCCACGCCCTTGTGCATACGCATCGTGCCGAGCACCGGGTGGCGACGCGCGCCGAACTTGGAGCTCATGCGCGCGTACGGGATCGGCATGCGGATGAAGCTCTTCTTCAGCGGCCGGCCCGCGGCCGTGAAGTACTCCGGCTTGCCACCGGGGCGGGTGAAGCGGAAGCCCGAATGCAGCTTGCCGTCCACCGTGAAGGTCGCGGCCTGCACGGGGCCGGTGCTGATCAGCTCGCCCTCGCGCCAGGTCTGCTCGACCACGACGCTGAAACGATCGTCCGGGCCGAGGTCGGAGTTGAAGTCGATGTCGTACTTGAAGATCTCGTCGGTCATCGAATTGATGTTCGCCGACGTCAGGCCCGCCTTGCGCGCTGACCGGTTCAACGAACGACCCACTTCGCCGCTCAACACCACGGTGCGGGTCGTGGTTTCACGGGCGATGACCCGTTCGGTGACCTTGTCCGCTCCGACGACCAGTTCAACCCGGTGGCTGGGGTCGCGGTCGTAGCGCAGGGTGCGCAGGCCGCCGGTGACCGGCAGGTCGAAGGCGATCTCGGTGCCGGGCTTGAGGCGCGTCAGCGCCTTCTTGGCGTCGGCGTTGTCCAGAATGCGGTGCAGCGTGCCCGCCGGGATGCCCAGCTCCTCGAAGATCGACCCCAGGGTCTGCCCCGGCTTCACCCGCACGACCTGCCAGCTGTCGCCGGCGGTGCCGGCTTGGCGCGCGGCGGACAGTTCGGGCAGTTCGAGCAGAAGCGTGTTGCGGGGCTGGGACACCGGCGCCTGGATCGCGCTCGAGAAGCCCGGCACGATGGTGGCCATCATCACGCCGATCGTCGTGAACAGACTGGCGTGGATCCAGTGGCGTCGCGTCCAGCGGCCTTCGGGCAGGTGCCGTTTCACTTGCTGGTGCAGCGTGGTGTCGCGAAGCACCCCGAGGCGTTCGCGGAACTGTTGCTTGCGGCTGTTGCCGCCCCCATGAGTTTGCATCAAGGTTGCACCCCGGGGCCAAGGCGAAGCCCCAATCGGCGTACCATAGACACGCGAAGACTTCGCGTCAAACCATTGAGTCAATTGGATTTTTTGACTGGTATCACTATTTACTTTCTTTTAACGGTAACTTCACTTCACTGACTTGCCCTTCACGGGCCCCCTGATTGGAACTGCTCCCCTGTGTCCTCCGCTGAAGCTCTTGCCCTGATCGGCCGCGGCGCCGACGAAATCCTCAAGCCCGAAGACCTGGAGGCCCGCCTGAAGCTGGGCCGGCCGCTGCGCGTGAAGGCGGGCTTCGACCCGACCGCCCCGGACCTGCACCTGGGCCACACCGTCCTGCTGAACAAGCTGCGCCAGTTCCAGGACCTCGGCCATCAGGTGATCTTCCTGATCGGCGACTTCACCGG
>NZ_LMGY01000012.1:60000-361302 GCF_001427585.1 Pseudoxanthomonas sp. Root630
AAGTCACTGATACCACGCTTCCAGGAAAAGCTCCTAAGCTTCAGCTCACGCAGACCGTACCGTAAACCGACACAGGTGGGTAGGATGAGAATTCTCAGGCGCTTGAGAGAACTCGGGTGAAGGAACTAGGCAACATGGCACCGTAACTTCGGGAGAAGGTGCACCCCCTTTGGTGGCCCATGCGGGCTATAGCTGAGGGGGGTCGCAGAAACCAGGCCGCTGCGACTGTTTATCAAAAACACAGCACTCTGCAAACACGAAAGTGGACGTATAGGGTGTGACGCCTGCCCGGTGCTGGAAGGTTAATTGATGGGGTCAGCCGCAAGGCGAAGCTCTTGATCGAAGCCCCAGTAAACGGCGGCCGTAACTATAACGGTCCTAAGGTAGCGAAATTCCTTGTCGGGTAAGTTCCGACCTGCACGAATGGCGTAACGACAGCGGCGCTGTCTCCACCCGAGACTCAGTGAAATTGAAATCGCTGTGAAGATGCAGCGTTCCCGTGGCAAGACGGAAAGACCCCGTGAACCTTTACTATAGCTTTACATTGAACGTTGAGTTCGTCTGTGTAGGATAGGTGGGAGGCTATGAAACCGAGGCGCTAGCTTCGGTGGAGCCAACCTTGAAATACCACCCTGATGTGCTTGACGTTCTAACCTAGGTCCGTAATCCGGATCGGGGACCATGTATGGTGGGTAGTTTGACTGGGGCGGTCTCCTCCCAAAGAGTAACGGAGGAGCTCGAAGGTACGCTCAGCGCGGTCGGACATCGCGCACTGTGTGCAAAGGCATAAGCGTGCTTGACTGCGAGATCGACG
Source organism: Pseudoxanthomonas sp. Root630 (assembly GCF_001427585.1). Taxonomy (GTDB): domain Bacteria; phylum Pseudomonadota; class Gammaproteobacteria; order Xanthomonadales; family Xanthomonadaceae; genus Pseudoxanthomonas_A. The sequence goes on from NZ_LMGY01000012.1 coordinate 60,815, forward strand.
GATCAAGCAGGTACGAAAGTAGGACTTAGTGATCCGGTGGTTCTGTATGGAAGGGCCATCGCTCAACGGATAAAAGGTACTCCGGGGATAACAGGCTGATACCGCCCAAGAGTTCATATCGACGGCGGTGTTTGGCACCTCGATGTCGGCTCATCACATCCTGGGGCTGTAGTCGGTCCCAAGGGTATGGCTGTTCGCCATTTAAAGTGGTACGCGAGCTGGGTTCAGAACGTCGTGAGACAGTTCGGTCCCTATCTGCCATGGGCGTTGGAAGTTTGAGAGGGGCTGCTCCTAGTACGAGAGGACCGGAGTGGACGAACCTCTGGTGTTCCGGTTGTCACGCCAGTGGCATTGCCGGGTAGCTATGTTCGGAAGCGATAACCGCTGAAAGCATCTAAGCGGGAAGCGCGCCTCAAGATGAGACTTCCCGGGGCACAAGCCCCCTAAAGGAACCATCAAGACTAGGTGGTTGATAGGTCAGGTGTGTAAGTGGGGCAACCCATTGAGCTAACTGATACTAATGATCCGTGCGGCTTGACCATATAACCTCAAGTGGCCTTGGACTCGACGATATCGTCAGAGAAAATCCAATGCCCGCTACGTCACAAGACCCTATGAGAGATTGGCGCCTTAATCCGTTCCTTGGATGGCGACGCTCCAACCCTCTCCCTGGTGAAATTAGCGCTGTGGTCCCACCCGTTCCCATCCCGAACACGGAAGTGAAACGCAGCCGCGCCGATGGTAGTGTGGCTTAAGCCATGCAAGAGTAGGTCATCGCCAGGGGCTTTACCCCAAAACCCCCAGCCACAAGGCTGGGGGTTTTTTCTTGCGTCGCTTTCGCCAACAATCGGCTTTCATCTCACGTCAGGGGCCGTGCATGAAGCAATCCTGGTTTATCGGCGCATTTCTCTTCGCCTTGGGGTCGGGCGCTTTCGGTGCGGAGCAGGTGTCGTCCCACGCACGCAAGGTGCACGAGGAGGCCCTCGTCCTGGATACGCACCTCGATACACCTGCCAATCTCGTGCGGCCCGGCTGGAACATCGCTGACGACCACGCGCACGAAGGCGATCTGTCGCAAGTCGACTTGCCGCGCATGAAGTCCGGCGGCTTGGATGGCGGTTTCTGGGTGATCTACACCGCACAGGGGGCGCGGGATGAAGCGGGCAAGCAGGCGGCGCGCAACCACGGCCTGGAGCGGCTGGTGGCCATCCGCGAGATGCTCGCCTCCCATCCCGATGCCATGGAGCTCGCATTGACGTCCGACGATGCGTTGCGCATCGCGAAGGCCGGCAAACGCGTGTCCTTCATCAGCATGGAGAACGCTGCGCCATTGGCGGCAGATCCCAGCTTGTTGGAGGTCTACCACCATCTCGGCCTGCGCATGCTGGGTATCACGCATGTGTTGAACAACGACTTTGGCGACTCGTCCACCGATGCGAAGGGGCCCGAATGGAACGGGCTCAGTCCCGCCGGCAGATCCCTCGTCGCGGACGCCAATCGCCTGGGCATCGTCCTCGACGCCTCGCACGCGAGCGACGCGGTGTTCGACCAGTTGCTCGAGGTGTCCCGCGCGCCGATCGTGCTGTCGCACACCAGTGCCGATGCGGTGTTCGATCATCCCCGCAACATCGACGACGACCGCATCCGGCGCCTCGCGGAGAAAGGCGGCGTCATCCATGTGAACGCATTCGGCGGTTACCTGGTCAGCATTCCCAAGGTGCCGGAGCGCGAGGCCGCGCTCGATGCGTTGTCGGACAAGTACGGGCCGGAGAGCAAGCTGTCCGTCAAGGCCGCGCCGGCGTACCTGGCCGAGCGTCGTGCGATAGAGGCGCGCTATCCGGTGAAGCGCGCAACGCTGGACGACTACATGGCGCACCTGCTGCACATCATCAAGGTGGCGGGCGTGGATCATGTCGGTGTTGGGGCGGACTGGGATGGCGGCGGTGGCGTGGAGGGATTGGAGGACGTCAGCGCGCTGCCGCTCGTCACGGCGCGTTTGCTCGCCGCAGGCTACGGTGAGGATGACGTCCGGAAGATATGGGGCGGGAACCTGTTGAGGGTGCTCCGCGAAGCCCAAGCGATTGCGGAGCCGCACGCGAAGCCTTGACCGCGTGTCGGCACCCTGAGGACGCGCCGATATCTGGCAGGACGCGCGTGCATTCGCTCGCGTAGAGAGGGTGCGCGCCTGTCGCTGGACCAGGAGGTTCTTCCATGGACGAATCGATCACGCCCCGCCGCTTCGCTGAAACCCTCGCGCACGATATCCCCAAGCATTGGTTGCCGGGCAACGAAGTGGTGTCCTCGCTGCTGAATGCCTACACCGTACTCGTGCCGGCGAACGAGGCGTTCTACATCCGCACCTTGAATGCGTGCCTGCCGCGCATCACGGATCCAGCGCTGCGCAAGCGATGCCACGCCTTCATCCGCCAGGAAGCCCAACATGGCGTGGCGCACAAGCGCTATTGGGGCAATCTGGATGCGCAGGGGTATTCGTACAGGGGTTTCGAGCGGCTCGTGGACCGCGCCATCTTCAAGACGATGGATCGCTGGGCGCCGCTGTGGCTGCGCGCGTCGCTGGTCAGCTGCGTCGAACACATCAATGCCTACCTGGGCTACGAGTTCCTGTCGCAGGCGATCCTCGACGGGGCAGATCCACGTGTTAGAAGCTTGATGGAATGGCATTTCGCAGAGGAGATCGAGCATCGCGCGGTCGCCTTCGATCTGTTGCAGGCGGTTTCTCCGGGCTATCCGGTGCGGCTCGCGGGTGCGGCGACGACGGCGACGCTCTTCTACCTGTTGATGACCGGACTGGCGGTGGCCCTGCTGGTCCAGGATGGCGTGCTCTGGCGCAAGGACACGTTCCGCCAGGCTGCTGCTCACTTGGGCTCGACCCATCACATGGCCCGTCGCACGATCGGCCACCTCTGGAACTACCTGCGTCCCGGCTTCCACCCGTCGCAACTGGGGGGAGATGGACTGGCCGCGGACGTTCTTGCGAGGCAGGCGGCGGCGCACCCTCCGATCGTTGTCGCCATGGCCGCCCAAGCTGAATGAACGCCTTCCATCCCCGCGTGGTCTCTGCCGCACCAGGACGTCGGGCCGGCCAACCCATTGAAAAACAATGGGAATGCTCGAGCGGTCCGGGCCCTGGGGATTGTTGCATGGGTGGGACAAAGGGAACTTCCCATGTGGTTAGCAGTCGAACCCCCCGACTGCTAACATCCTTGCCCATGAGCCAGATGACCCCCACTACCGCCCTGGTCCCCAACAACCTGCCGATCCCCAGCGCCCTGGGTTCGCTCGACGCCTACATCAGCGCCGTGCACCAGATCCCCGTGCTGTCGGTGGAAAACGAGCGCGAGCTCGCCAACCGCTATCGCGAGGACGAAGACCTCGACGCTGCGCGCGAACTGGTGCACTCGCACCTGCGCTTCGTCGTGCATGTCGCCCGTGGCTACAACGGTTACGGCCTGCCGCTGGGCGACCTGATCCAGGAAGGCAACATCGGCCTGATGAAGGCCGTGAAGCGCTTCGACCCCGATATGGGTGTCCGCCTGGTGAGCTTCGCCGTGCATTGGATCCGTGCCGAGATGCACGAGTTCATCCTGAAGAACTGGCGCATCGTGAAGGTCGCCACGACCAAGGCGCAGCGCAAGCTGTTCTTCAACCTGCGCAAGTCCAAGACCCGCCTGGGCTGGATGAACGCGGAAGAAGTCAGCGCCATCGCCAAGGACCTCAATGTGTCCGAGCGCGAAGTGCTCGAGATGGAAGCGCGCCTGTCGGGCCGTGACATCGGCTTCGATGCGCCGTCCGATGAGGATGACGATCACGCGCCGCCGTCGCCGGCCAGCTACCTGGTCGCCCGCGATGAGGATCCGTCGCAGGCCTACGAGCGTGCCGACAGCGAAGGCAACCAGCTGGAGCTGCTGCGTGAAGGCCTGGCGAATCTCGACAGCCGTTCGCGCGACATCATCAAGCGCCGCTGGCTGGATGGCGAAAGCAAGGTCACGCTGCAGGAACTCGCGGACGAGTACGGGATTTCCGCCGAGCGCGTGCGCCAGGTCGAGGCCAATGCGCTGAAGAAGATGAAGGCGTTGTTCGCCGCCTGACACGGCCATCGCGCTGCAACCACAAGAGGCCCCGCAAGGGGCCTCTTTGCGTTTTGGCGGATTCATCGGCTGGCGAAAGTGTGATCCACTACGCCGCAGTCCGTACCGGACGACGACATCACACTAGGAGCAGGGCATGCGTTGGGGGAAACAGGGGCGCTGGATCGTGGGATTGGCGTGGCTCATCGTGGGCACGTGCGCCATGGCCGCGAACGATGCATGGGCGCGGGGCGCCGATGGAGCGAAGGCGGCGGATGCGCAGGGCCGCATCACTTTCGGCATCGATCGTGAGGAATACGACGCGCAGGCCCGCGCGGCGATGCAGGTGGATCCGGTCGTGGCCAAGCATCTTGGCGCGATCCGCACCGTGACGCTGGACGAACCCGCGAGCATGGACGAACCAGGCCCCGACGTCCTGGTGTTCGACGTGGTGGGCAGCCGGGGCAAGGGGCGCGTCACTGCGCGCTTCATCACCGTCAGTCCGACCGAGGAAGTCCTGGGCCCCGGCACGCTGGTGATGGCGGACGGCACCACGCACCCCATCGACGGCAACGCCGATGCGCCCGCCGCGGAGCCGGGACACGACCACGCGCATGACGCTGAAGCGGCGCTTGCGGAAGGCAAGGACATCTTCACCCGCCAGGCACGCGAGGCCGCGCAGCGGTATCCGCTCGTGCAGCAGCACATCGGCCAGATCGCCACGTTCACGATGAACGAAGTGGGCACCGGTGCCGCAGCCGGCATGAACACCTTCGTGTTCGATCTCGTGGGCAGCAAAGGCCGCGGCACGCTGGAGGCCGATTTCATCACCGTCAGTGCCGACACCGAGCGGCTGGGCAAGGGCGTACTGACCCTGCAGGACGGCCGTCGCCTGCCATTCGAGGGCGAGCCGCGTGGCGCGGACGAGCCCGAGGAGGATGAAGATGCGACGTCGTTGTTCGGCGACATGCAGGACAACATCTTCACCCGCCAGGCACGTGCCGCGGCGCAGCGTTATCCGCTGGTGCAGCAGCACATCGGCACGTTGTCGTCGTTCGAGCTTGACCTGATGGCCAGTGGCGAGGCCGAGGGTGCGGAGGAATTCGTGTTCGCGCTCGCCGGCGACAAGGGGCGCGGCCGCTTGCTGGCCGAGTTCATCACCGTGGATGCGGACACCGAACGCCTGGGTAAAGGCGTGCTGACGCTGGCGGACGGTCGCGAGTTCCCGTTCGAAGGCGAGCCGCCGACGGCGGACGAACAGGCGTCGTCCCGCGCGGACACGGAACGTGGCGACATTCCCGATACGTTCGCCCGACAGGACGGGATCTTCGTCCTGCAGGCCAACGCCGCCATGCAGGCGCACCCCGTGGTGAAGCGCTACATCGGCGACATCCGCGAAGCGGCCTTCGACCGTGATGCCTCATGGGCAGCGGAAGGCGAGCGCTATATCTTCGACCTGAAAGGCAGCAAGGGCGCAGGCCGGCTGGAAGCCGAGTTCATCACCGTGGACGCGGACAGCGAGCGTATCGGTGAGGGCGAACTGGTGATGGCGGACGGCAAGCGCTACCCGCTGGGCGACAACTGACCGGCGCAAGATCCGGATAGCCGGATCGCGGGCGCGGCACGAACATGGCGTCACTTCCAGAGGAATGGCGCCATGTCGTTCGTGATTCGGGGCCTGTCGCCCGACCCTTTCCTGCCGCTGTTCGCACTCGACGATGCCGCGCTGGCGGCACGCAATATCCGTCGCGTCGTGGCGGATGCCGACCATGGGTTTCCCTGCCGCGTCACGCTGCAGGATGCGCGCCAGGGCGAAACCCTGTTGCTCCTTCCCCATCTGCACCATGACGTCGCCGGGCCGTATCGCGCCAGCGGTCCGATATTCGTCAGCGAAGCAGCCCTACAGGCTTCGCCGGTCGAGTTCCGCGACGCGTTGCCGCCTACGTTTCCGCGGCGCCTGTTGTCGCTACGCGCCTACGACGCAGAAGGCGCAATGCGCGATGCTGACGTGGTCGAAGGCATCGACGCGCTCCCCCACCTGCACCGCCTGCTCGGTCTGCCGGGCATCGCCTACCTGCACGTCCACAACGCGCGCCGCGGCTGTTATGCCTGCCGCGTCGATCCCGCCTGATCTTCGTCCTTGCCGAGGATGATCCGCGCACCGCGCTGGTAGCTCCAGTACGCCCAGAACCAGTTCAGCAGCACGACGAGCCGGTTGCGGAAGCCGATCAGGAAGAACACGTGCGCGGTGAGCCAGAACCACCACGCCAGCAGGCCGGAGAACTTCAGCCGTCCGAAGTCGACCACCGCGGCCATGCGTCCGATGGTGGCGAGGTTACCGAAGTCGCGGTACCGGAACGCACCGGGTGACGGGCGTCCCGCCAGTCGTGCGCGCAGCACCTTCGCCACGTGCCCACCCATCTGTTTCGCGGCGGGGGCGACACCCGGCACCGGACGACCGTCGGTGCTGAGGGAGGCCAGGTCGCCGGCCACGAAGATGTCCGGGTGGCCGGGCACGCTCAGGTCGGGCTGCACCGCCACGCGTCCGGCACGGTCCAGCGGCACGCCGAGCGAGCGCGCGAGCGGCGAAGCGGCGACACCGGCCGCCCAGACGACCGTCTTTGCCGGCACGAAGGTATCGCCGAGCCGGTAACCGTCGTCGTCGATGTGGCTCACCGGCGTTCCGGTCGCCACCTCAACGCCCAGCTTCACGAGTTGCCGGCGTGCCTGCTCCGACAAGGCCTCGGGAAACGAGGCCAGGACGCGCGGGCCGGCTTCGACCAGGCGCACGCGCGCCTGCGAGGGGTCGATGTGGCGGAACTCGTTCTTCAGCGTGTGCCGCGCGATCTCGGCCAGCGTCCCCGCCAGTTCGACGCCGGTCGGGCCACCGCCGACGATGGCGAAGCTCAGCCAGGCCGCGCGCTTCTGCGGGTCGCTTTCCGCTTCCGCGCGCTCGAAGGCGAGCAGCAGGTGGCGGCGCAGTTGGAGCGCGTCGTCGAGCGTCTTCAAGCCCGGTGCGTGCGCGGCCCATTCGTCGTGGCCGAAGTAAGCGTGCGTCGCGCCGGTGGCCAGCAGCAGGACGTCGAAGGCGAGGGCACTGCCATCGGCGAATACCACCCGCTTGTCCTGCGGCACGATCGATGCGACCTCGGCCAGCCGCACTTCGACATTCTGCTGCTTGCGCAGGATGTGCCGCAGCGGCGCGGCGATGTCGGGCGCGGACAGGCCCGCAGTCGCCACCTGGTACAGCAGCGGCTGGAAGAGATGGTGGTTGTGGCGGTCGATCAGGGTGATGCGGACCGGCGCGCCGGCCAGTGCGCGCGTGGCCCAGAGACCACCGAAGCCGCCGCCGACGATGACGACGTGGGGAAGTGCTGCCTGCATGCGCTGTTCTCCTGTCACCGCAGGCGATTGTCGCATGCCGTCAGTGCGCGTCGCGGTCGATCAGCGATGTACGTCGCGTGTCGGGCATCCACAGGTACACCAGCAGCGAGCACGCGATGCAGGCAGTGACGTACCAGTAGAAGCCGGTTTCCATGCCGGCCTTCTTGAACCACAGCGCCACCATGTCCGCGGTGCCGCCGAAGACCGCCACCGCGAGCGCATACGGCAGCCCCACGCCCAGCGCGCGGATCTCCACCGGGAACATTTCCGCCTTCACCACCGCATTGATCGCGGTATAACCGCTCAGGATCACCAGCGCCGCCATCACAAGCCAGAACGCATGACTGGCGCTCTGCACGTTCTGCAACTGGCTGAGGATCGGCACGGTGAACAGCGTGCCGAGCACGCCGAAGGCGATCAGGATGCGGCGCCGGCCGATGCGGTCGGACAGTGCGCCGACGACGGGTTGCAGCAGCATGTAGACGAACAGCGTGGACGCGTTGACCAGGCTCGCCGTCTCCGCCGCCATGCCGGCGCTGTTGACGAGGAATTTGTGCACGTAGGTCGTGTACGTATAGAACGCCAGCGTGCCGCCCATCGTCAGGCCGACCACGGCCAGCACCGCGCGCGGATGCTGCATCAATGCGCGCAGCGTGCCCTGCGACTGTTGGTGCGTGGCGCTCGCGTCGGATTCGCTGCGGGCGAACGATTCGGTTTCCACCATGTTCCGGCGCAGCCACAGCGCGATCAGCGCGGCCAGCGCGCCGATCGCGAACGGAATGCGCCAGCCCCAGTCGCGCAATTGTTCATCGGTCAGGAAGACGCGCTGCAGCGCGATCAGTACGCCGAGCGCGATCAGGTGGCCCATCACCAGGGTGACGTACTGGAAGCTCGACCAGAATCCCCGGTGCTCACGCGTGGCCATTTCGCTGAGGTAGGTCGCCGATGCGCCGTACTCGCCGCCGACACTGAGCCCTTGCAGCAGACGGGCCAGCACCAGCAACACCGGCGCAGCGACGCCGATGCTGGCGTACCCTGGCGTGCAGGCGATGATCAGCGAGCCGCCACACATCATCACCACCGACAGCATCAGTGCGCGCCGACGGCCATGGCGATCCGCATAGCGGCCGAGCAGCCAACCGCCGAGCGGCCGCATCAGGAAGCCGACCGCGAAGATCGCCGCGGTCTTCAGCAGTTGGCTGGTGCGATCACCGCCGGGAAAGAACACATCGGCGAAGTACAGCGAGAACGCGGCGTAGACATACCAGTCGTACCACTCCACCAGGTTGCCGACCGAGCCGCTGAAGATGCTGCGCAGGCGGCGGGCGGGCGTCATCGCATCGGGCGGTGTGTGGGTCATCAGTAGAGGTCCACGGGGTCCACGTCGAGCGACCAGCGCGTGCGGCGTGCTTCAGGCAACGCGTGGATCTGCGGAAGCGCGAGGTCGAGCGTGCGATGCAGCGTGCGGCGTTCGGGCGACGACAGCAGCAGCTGCACGCGGTGCAGGCCCGCGCGGCGTGGCATCGGCGCCAGCAGCGGGCCGTGCAGTTCGAGGGTGGCGTCGTGCGCGCGCAGCGCCTGCTTGGCCGCCTGCAGGAACTGCTGCGCCGCATCGACGTGCTGGGCTTCGGCACGCAGCAGCGCGAGGTGCGCGAACGGCGGGAAGCCCGCCATGCGCCGCTGTTCCAGTTCGGCGTCGGCGAAGGCGTGGTAGCCGCCGTTGATGAGCGTATCCAGCAGCGGATGGTCGGGGTGGTGCGTCTGCAGCCACACATCGCCGCGCTTGCCGGCGCGCCCGGCACGCCCGGCCACCTGAATGAGCTGCTGCGCGAGCTTCTCGGTCGCGCGGAAATCGGTGGAGAACAGACCTTCGTCCACGCCCACCACGGCGACGCGGGTGAGATGCGGCAGGTCGTGGCCCTTGGCGAGGATCTGCGTGCCGACCAGGATGCCCGGGGCCTCGCCCAGCTTCGCCAACTGCTGCGCCAGGCCGTCGCGTTTCTGCGTGGTGCTGCGGTCCACCCGCAGCACCGGCACGTCCTGGAAGGTCTCGGTGAGCAGTTCCTCGAGTCGCTCGGTGCCGATGCCCTGCGGCTGCAATGCAAGGCCACCGCAATCCGGGCAGGCCAGCGGCGCAGGCTGGCGCGCGCCGCAGTGATGGCACTGCAGCCGCTTGCCGGCGCCATGCACGGTCATGGACGCATCGCAGCGCTTGCAGTGCGCGCTCCAGCCGCAGTCGTGGCAGAGCAGCACGGGCGCGTAGCCACGCCGGTTCTTGAACACCAGCGCCTGGCCGCCGGCATCGACGGCCTGGCGCAGTGCCTGCAGCGTCTCCGTCAACAAGCCTGCCTGCTGCGGTCGCTTGCGCATGTCCAGCACGCGCACGCTGGGCGGTTGCGCTTCGCCGGCGCGACGCGACAGGCGCAGGTGCGTGTAGCGGCCACTGCGTGCGTTGTGCAGGGTTTCCAGCGACGGCGTCGCGCTGCCCAGCACCACCGGCACGTCGAGGGCCTTGCCGCGCACCAGCGCGAAATCGCGCGCGTGGTAGCGGATGCCGTCCTGTTGCTTGTAACTGCCGTCGTGCTCCTCATCGACGACGATCACCCCGGCGTCGGGCAGCGGCGTGAACACCGCCGAGCGCGTGCCGACCACCACCCGCGCCTCGCCGCGCAGGCAGGCGGCCCAGGTGCGGGCGCGTTCGCCGTCGTTGAGCCCCGAGTGCAGTGCATGCACCGGCACGCCCAGGCGGTCGCGGAAGCGCGACAGGGTCTGCGGTGTCAGGCCGATCTCCGGCACCAGGACCAGGGCCTGCCGCCCGCGTGCCAGGCAGTCGGCGATGGCTTGCAGGTAAACCTCGGTCTTGCCGCTGCCGGTCACGCCGTCCAGCAACAGCGCGCCGAAGCCGCGGGTGGCGACGATGGCATCGACGGCGACGCGTTGCTGTTCGTTGAGGGGGGGGGCTGCGCGGGGCACGGGCGTCGGTGCGGACACCGGCACGGCCACGCGTTCGGCCAGTCCCCGCTTGGCCAACCCGCGTGCGGTCGCACGGCCTTCGTCCAGATGCAGGTCCAGCACGTCCTCGTCCAGCGGCGCCACGGCCAGCAGGTCCGCCAGCCGCCGGGGCCGGCTGCCGGCGCGCAGCCGGTCGAGCTGGGTGCGCCCGGCCTCGGTGAGCTGCCAGTGCCAGGCATGGGTGTCCGGAAGGGGTTCGCCCTGGCGGAGGGCGGTGGGTAGCGCCGTGGCGAAGACCTCGCCCAGCGGGGCATGGGTGTAGCGGGCCAGCCAGTGCAGGGATTCCATCAGTTCTCCCTGTACGAGCGGCGCTTCGTCCAGCACGGCCAGGGCCTCGCGCAGCTCGGGCACGTCCTCGGTGCGGGCTTCGACCGACGCGACCACCCCCACCAGTTCGCGGCTTCCGAACGGCACGCGGACCCGCTTGCCGACGTCGGCGGAGGTGGCCGTATGGCCACGGGGCGGCAGGTAGTCGAACGCCTGCGGCAAGGGCACAGGCAGCGCGATCCGCAGGGCGGGAGAGGGTGGCATCGCGCGCAGTTTATCGGTCCGCCCGGGCGAGGTCAGGTGTTGTGCAGTTGCACTGCTCTCCTGTCAATTTCTTGACGAAAATCACGCAAGTGCCCATGCCATAAAGGGAAATGGGTTTATCCACATCTGCTGTGGATAAATCTGTGCATGGCGCTGATGCTTCACGGCGCGATGACGTCCCCGCAAGCGTTCCAGTCAGGTTGGCGAAAAAAGCGCCACCCTGAATATTCTTTTAAATATCAATGATTTGGGCGTGAAACGCGGCTGAAACATAGTGCTCTGCACCGTGCTCGCCGGGGCACGTGACGGTTTGGTGACCGCTGTGCACAACGCATTTTCGTGGAAACCCTTGTGCCGCCGGGGAGAGCAGGTTCCGGCGCGCTGTCAAGCGTCCATACGGGCCCGCAGGCTGTCTATGATCAGGCTGTCGAACCCCGGTTTCCGCATGACCCCGAACCCGCTGCCAGAACCCCCACCCGCCGCCCTGGCTGCCTTCCTGCGTGGCTGCGAACGGCGGGGTGCGGTCTTCGCCGCGCTCCAGTGCGGCGACGCCGAGCGCGGCGATGTGGCGCTGGCGGCGGCGCTACGGGCGTTCCGGGCCCATGCGGCCGAGTTGCCGATGGCCGCGTGGCCGGCGCGGTTCTGGAGCCTGCTGGTGGCGGCTCCGCCGCTACGGTCCGAATCACCCGTCGCGCAACGCGCACCTTCGATGCGGGCACTTGCCGATATCGCCGCGCCAGACCGGGCCGCGCTGCTGTTGCGGCTGGCAGGCGGATTGCAGGAAGAAGAGGCCGCCGGCGTGCTGGGCCAGTCCGCCGACGACTACCGGGCCGCGCTGGCGCGCGCCTGCCCCAGGGACGCCGCCGGGCGGCCGGACGCCGACGCCTGGCGCCAGCTGGCCGAGGCGGTCCAGACGCACCTGCGTGACCTGCCCCCCGAGCGGTTGGCCCGCTTGGCCCGCCTGCGCGAGGAGGCGCTGGCGGGCACGCGGATCCCACCCGCTGGCGTTTCCACCGCGCCTGCTCTTACTGCATCACCCGCCAGGACGCCGCGCCGGTGGCCGTGGGTCGTGCTGGTCCTGGCGCTGATGGCCGCCGCGCTTGGCGCGACCTGGTGGCCTGGTGCGCCGTGGGCGGCGCTGCTGCAGCCGGCGCCGAAGCCTGCGTCGGATGCAGTGACCCTCACCGATCCCGACATCCGGCAGGAAGCTTTGCCGCCGGCCGAACCGCCCGCCGCGCGCTTCGATGCGGAGGAGGCAGCGCGCACCGATCGCGATGCGCCGATGCGCGCGGATCCCGAGGTGGCCACCCTGGTGCCGGACGCGGATTTCCTCGCGTGGTACGTCGTGCAGCGCGCAGCCACGGCGGCGGCGGCCGTCGCCCCTGAGCCAGCGTCGCCACGCGCGCCGCCCGACGAGGGCGCGGAGGCGGCCCCCGCGCCGACTGTCGTGGCGCCGGAACCGCTGCACCCGAGGGATGCGCTCACCCGGCAGCGCGCCGACTATGCGGCGTGGCAGGCGTTGGGCGAAGTGGATCGCGCGCGCCTGCGCGCCGCGGCGCGGGACCTCGCGGCGCAGCCCGTGGAGACGCAGCAGGCACTGCGCACGCGCTTCGCCGCACTCGATGCCATGGAGCATCGCGGCTGGCGCCTGGGTCCCGCGTTGGGCGCGGTCTGGCCGCGCCTGCAGCCGATGTTCGCCTACGTGCCGGCGCGTGAGCGCGAACCGCTGCTGGCGTTGCTCCGCCAGCTGGATGCCGCAGCGTTGGACGACCTGGCCGCGCTGTCGCAGCGCGTTCCGCCGCCTGAGCGCGACCGCTTCCGCCACGAACTGATCCGCGTGCCCGCAGGCGAACGCGCAGCGTGGCTGCACGCGCGGCGCGAACGCTGAGGCGTCAGCCGTTGACCCAGGTGGTCAGCGCCAGGAACACGATCGCCATCACCAGCATCATGAAGTAGAGCGTGCCCAGCACGCAGAACTTGATCGCGGTGAAGATCCAGTGCTGGCGATACACGCGTTGCTGCATCCAGAACAGATAGACCGGCATCCAGAAGAACAGCAGCATCTGCACCAGGCCCAGCGGCAGCCGCCCCCACCAGGCCGACGCCGGCAGCAGGCCGCTGACGGCCGAACAGACGCAGATCGCCAGCACGCACAGGCACAGGTAGGCGTGGCTGTAGAGCGCCACCACCAGGTGCTCCAGATACACGCGCCGGGTTTCCAGATAGAAGATCTTCAACAGCAGCGCGAACAGCGGCACCAGCACGAACAGCGCCGACGGCACCGAGCCGATCAGCACGTTCTTGAAGTGTTCCGGATCCTGCTGGATGCGCGGGATGTTCTGTTCGCCGCGCGCCAGCTTCTTGTTGAGCCAGGCGTTGGCGAAGTCGGGCAGCCAGCCTACCTTGACCGGATTCGTCTTCGCATCGAAGGGCTTGTCGCCGATGGTGATCATCGAGCTGGTCGGCGCGTCGGGTAGTGGCTGGCCTTCCGGAAAGCGATCGGGCCTGGCCAGTGCGGGATGGTCGGGTTGCAGTGCCGCGATGCGTTCGCGCGCACGCCGCTGCGTGGAGAAGATGTTCTTCTCGATGCGCTCGCGCATGAACCCCAGCCCGGCCGGCATGCTGGCGCGTACCGACGCCAGGTCCTCCACCGTCTTGTCGCGCAGTTCCACCACCTCGTCGACGGTCTTCAGTGGCGCGAAATCGACGCCGCCCGCATCCGGGTCGGCCATCAGGTTGGGGCGAGTGCCGTCGGTCCCCGCGGCGACCGGCGGCGGCGTGGGCATCGACACTTCGCCCAGGTGCACGGTGAACTTCGCGACGAAGAACGTCAGCACGCTGATGATGACGAACAGGCGCAGCGGCGCCACGAATGGCGCGCGGTGGCCGGCCAGGTAGGCGTTGGCCAGCTTGCCCGGCGACAGCAGCGTGCGCAGCGTGCGGAAGATGCGCCCATCCAGGTGCCAGAACGACTCGAACACATCTTCGATCGCGTGCCCGAAGCTGCTCAGCGGGTTGTGCGCGTTCTGCCCCGCACTGGTGGCAGAAGCCACCCTGCAGCGGCGTCTTGCAGTTCTGGCACGCAGGGGCGTGCACGGCGTCGGCTTCGTGCGATGAAGTCATGGGGCGTTCGGACGGTGCGGGTGGCGAGCGGGTAAGATACCGGCCTCCCGTGACCCGGTGCCAGCGCGCAACCGCGCGACCGTAGTCCGGCGGTTGCCCCTCATGTCCGTGTCCCTCTCCCCGACCCCGCGCTTCGGCCAGGAAGTGCGTGCGACGGCCTCCCTCGCCCTGCCGCTGGTGCTGGGCCATGTCTCCACCGGCCTGATCGGCTTCGTCGACAACGTCATCGCCGGCCACCACGCCACCCAGACACTGGCGGCGGTCACCGTGGGCACGGCCTTGCTGTGGCTGCCGATGATGGTGCCGATCGGTACGCTGATCTCGCTGACGGCGTCGGTTTCGCAGCTGGACGGCGCGAACCGGCGCAGCGAGATCGCCCCGCTGTTCCGCCAGGCGTTGTGGCTCTCGCTGGGCCTGGGCCTGCTGATGTTCGCTTTCCTCAGCGTGGCGCCCTACGCGCTGGCGGCGTTCGGCATCGCGCCCGACATCATTCCCGGCGCGACCGCCTTCCTGCACGGGATCCGCTGGGGCGTGCCGGCGCTGACGTTCTACTTCTGCATGCGCTATCTCAGCGAGGGCACGCACTGGACGCTGCCCACGATGATCCTGGGCTTCGGCGGTCTGCTGGTGCTCGCGCCGATGGGCTACGTGCTGACCTTCGGCAAGCTGGGTTTCCCGGAAATGGGCGCGGGCGGGCTGGGCATCGCCTCGGCGCTGACGATGTGGCTGCAGGCCATCGCCTTCGCGGTGTACCTGTCGCGATCCAGGCGTTTCGCCGACCTGCACCTGTTCGCGCATTTCGATCCGCCGCGCCGCGAACCGATCCTGCAACTGTTGCGCACGGGCCTGCCGATCGGCATCACCGTGCTGATGGAGGGCAGCCTCTTCATCGTCACCGCGCTGCTGATCGCGCGGCTCGGCGCCACGCCGGCGGCCGCCCACCAGATCGCCATCAACGTCTCGGCGCTGTGCTTCATGGTGCCGATGGGCGTGGCCGAGGCCACCACGGTGCGCGTCGGCCACGCGGTGGGCTCGGGCGATGCGCCGGGCATCCGCCGTGCCGCGCACGCGGGTTACGTCATCGTGCTGGCCACGCAGGCGATGTCGGCGCTGTTCCTGCTGCTGGGCCACGACCTGGTGGTGGCGTTGTACACCGACGACCTGGCCGTGGCCGCACTCGCGGGCACGCTGCTGCTGTTCGCGGCGGCCTTCCAGTTCCCGGATGGCATCCAGGTGCTGTCGGCCGGCGCGCTGCGCGGGTTGAAGGACACCCGCGTGCCCATGTGGCTGGCCGTCGTCTCTTACTGGGGCCTGGGCATGCCGCTGGGCGCCGGGCTGGGCCTGGGCCTGGGCTGGGGCCCGCAGGGCATGTGGGCGGGCCTGATCGTGGGCCTGACCGCCGCGGCTGTCCTGCTGGGCTGGCGTTTCGAGCGCAGCAGCCGGCGCCATGTGGCCGGCGCGCAGGCCCCCTCGCCAGCGTCACGGTGACCAACGGGGCATGAAAGCCCCGCGGGCACACGCTACAGTGGCGCCAGTTTCCCGGAGTCTTCCATGAACCAAGTCGCACCTGCACCTCGCCGCAGCCCGGTCGCCACGTTCTTCGTGGGGCTGTGGGACGTGATGAACTTCACCCGCAAGCTGGTCCTCAACCTGATCTTCTTCGGGTTGCTGTTCCTGATCTTCATCTTCTTCATCATCGCCGCCGGCAGTGGCGGGGTGAAGCCGCTGATGGAGCGCACCACCTTCGTGCTTGCGCCGGAAGGCCGCCTGGTGGAGCAGTTCACCGCCGATCCCGCCACGCGCGCGCTGGCCAAGGCGCTGGGCGACAAGAGTGGCGAGGAAGTGCAGTTGCGCGACCTGGTGCGCGCCATCGAAGCCGCGCAGAAAGACGAGAAGATCGAACGCATGCTGCTGCGCGTGGACCAGCTTCAGCCCACCGGCTATGCCTCGCTGCGCGAGGTCGCCGCGGCGCTCGCGAAGTTCCGCGCCTCGGGCAAGCAGATCGTCGCCTTCGGCGAGAACCTCAGCCAGACGCAGTACCTGCTGGCCGCGCAGGCCAACGAGGTCTACATCGATCCGATGGGCAGCCTGGTGCTCGAGGGACTGGGCCGCTACCGCCAGTACTACCGCCAGGGCCTGCAGGACAAGCTCGGCGTGGACGTGCACCTGTTCAAGGTGGGCGAGTACAAGTCGGCTGCCGAACCCTACGTGCTCGACGCCGCGTCGAAGGAAGCCAAGGAAGCCGATCTGTACTGGATGAACGATGTCTGGCAGCGCCTGCTCGCCGACATCGCCAAGGTGCGCAAGACCACGCCTGAGGCGCTGGCTGCCGGCGTCGATACCCTGCCGGAAGGCGTCGCCGCCGCCGGTGGCGACCTGGCCAAGTACGCATTGCAGCAGAAGCTCGTCGATGGCCTGAAGACCCAGGAGGAAGTCGAGAACCTGCTGATCGAGCGCGGTGTCGCCGACGAGGATTCGGACACCGGCTTCCGCGCCATCGGCCTGGCCGGTTACCTGGCCCAGATCGATGCCAAGAAGAACCCGCTCGACAGCCGTCCGCAGGTCGCCGTGGTCGTGGCCGAGGGCGAGATCACCGACGGTGAACAGCCGGCCGGTCGTGTCGGTGGCGTGTCCACCTCCGCGCTGTTGCGCGAGGCGCGCGACGACGAGGACGTGAAGGCCGTGGTGCTGCGCGTGGATTCGCCCGGTGGCGGCGTGTTCGCTTCCGAGCAGATCCGCCGTGAAGTGGCCGAACTGAAGAAGGCCGGCAAGCCGGTGGTCGTCTCGATGGGCGACCTCGCCGCGTCGGGTGGCTACTGGATCAGCATGAATGCCGACCGCATCTATGCCGATCCGTCGACGATCACGGGCTCGATCGGCATCTTCGGCATGATTCCCACGGTGCCGCGCGCGCTGGAGAAGATCGGCGTGCACACCGATGGCGTGGGCACCACCCGCTTCGCCGGTGCGTTCGACATCACCCGCCCGCTGGACCCGGCCGTCGGCCAGGTGATCCAGTCGGTCATCGACAAGGGCTATGCGGACTTCACCGGCAAGGTCGCCGATGCGCGCAAGCAGTCCGTCGAGGACATCGATGCCGTGGCGCGTGGTCGCGTGTGGAGCGGTGCGCAGGCGAAGGAGCGCGCGCTGGTCGACGAACTGGGCGGCATGGAGGCCGCGTTGGCCGATGCGGCCAAGCGCGCCAAGCTGGGCGATGCCGATGCCTACCGCGTGCGCTACATCGAAAAGGCCGCGTCGCCGTTCTCGCAGTTCATGTCGGGCCTGGCCGGTACGCGCCTGGGCGCGGCGTGGCTGAAGGATTCCGACTTCGCACGCGCGCTGCTGGCCCGCAGCCTGCCGGAGATGGAAGCGCAGCTGCGCTTCGTCGACGAAGCCGTGAACGACCGCAACGGCGCGCCGGTGAAGACGCTGGCCTACTGCTTCTGCGGTTTCTGACGTCCACCGACATCGCGTGATCCAGCGGGCCGCCCGGGCAACCGGGCGGCCCGTTTCGTTTGCGCCGCGCGATGGCCGACTGCCGTGCAATCCGCGTTGTATGCGGCATCGACGAAAGCATGGGGTGTCAGATGAAGCGCAGGGTAGGGGTGGCGGTGGCAATGAGCGCGTTGGCATGCGGCGGTAGTGCCAGGGCGGTGGAGGCCGTCCTGCCCGACCTGCCTTCGTGCATGCGCGCGCCGGCACCCGATGATGCCGGCGTGGTCGCGACCCCCGGTGGCTTCATGCTGGTGCATCCGCGTAATGCGGATCTGCCGGACGACTACACCGGCTGCAAGACACTGTGGGTGATGGACGTCGATCCCGTGCCGTGGCGCTGGGCGACGCTGTGGTTCCGGGACGGGCGACTACAGCGTGTGGTGAGTACCTTGAAAGACGCGCCTGCGCCGCGCATCTGCGACATGCCGGGCGTCGTGCTGCCGGCCGGCTACGCGCCTGCACCTGCTTGCGAAGGCCTGGACGATCATCCCTGGGTATCGCTTCGCCTGCCGAGCTGGCCGCGCGTGTGTGCCAACGATACGCCGCCCGCCGTGTGCGATAAGGAGCCGGAATGAAGTGGACGATGCGGACGAGCATCGCGTTGCTGCTGGTGTTCGCGTGCGGCATCGCTGAGGCGCGCCCCGTGGATGCCGATGCGGACTTCAGCGCTTTCCTGTCGCGCTGGCGAGAGGCCATCGTCGCGAACGACGCCGAGGCGGTCGCGGGGATGACGCAGGTGCCGTTCCTGTTCGAAGGCGAACCACGCGATCGCGCCGATGTGGCGCGCACGGTGGTGCCAGCGTTGCTGACGTCCGACGTCCGTCGTTGCCTGCACACGGCGCCGCCGCTGCGCGAAGACGACCGCTACGTGCTGTCGTGCGTGCCGTACCTGTTCTACCTCGGTCGCATCGACGGGCAGTGGCGCTGGGTGGAGTTCGCCGCCGACGGCGAAGGCTGATCCTCAGGGCGCGCTGGCGTCGCCGGTGGCGTCGGCTTCGGCGGCGTTCGTGCGATCGGCCGCCGCCTGCACCTGGGCTTCCACGGCCTCGGCCTTCTGGATCGGCGCCTGCACCGCATCGCGCAGTTCGGTGCCGTTGGGCGTCGTCGATGCCGTGGCCTGCGGTTCCGGTGGCTCGTCGGTGGGCGGCGGCTCCGGTGCGCGGCAGGCCGCGGCCGACAGGACGAGCGAGGCGAGCAGGGCGAAGCGGATCCCGGGCATGACGACGATCCTCATGTGACGTGGCGCTATGCTACGCCCAACGACGGAGGAGGCGCACGTGGCGGCAAACCGGTGGCGACTGGAAGGACAACTGGCGCTCGTGACCGGGGCCAGTGCGGGCATCGGGCTGGCGATCACGCGCGAGCTGTTGGGGTTCGGCGCCGACGTGCTGATGGTCGCGCGCGATGCCGACGCACTGCAGGACGCGCGCCAGGACCTCGCCGAAGAATTCCCCGAGCGCGAGATCAGCGTGCTGGCGGCCGACGTCGCCGACGACGAGGACCGCCGCGCCATCCTCGACTGGGCCGAAGACCATGCCGATGGCCTGAACATCCTGGTCAACAACGCCGGCGGCAACGTCACCCGTGCCGCGGTGGACTACACCGAGGACGAGTGGCGCGGCATCTTCGAAACCAACCTCTTCTCCGCTTTCGAACTGTCGCGCTACGCGCACCCGCTGCTTACGCGGCATGCGGCGTCCTGCATCGTCAACGTCGGCAGCGTGTCGGGCTTTACCGCGGTGCGCAGTGGAGCGCCGTATGGCATGACCAAGGCCGCGTTGCACCAGCTGACCCGCAACCTGGCCGCCGAATGGGCCGAAGACGGTGTGCGCGTGAACGCGGTGGCGCCCTGGTACATCCGCACGCGCCGCACCTCGGGTCCGCTGTCGGACCCGGATTACTACGACGAAGTGGTCGCACGTACGCCGATGCGCCGTATCGGCGAGCCCGAGGAAGTCGCCGCCGCCGTTGGCTTCCTGTGCCTGCCGGCCTCCAGCTACATCACCGGCGAGTGCATCGCGGTGGATGGCGGGTTCCTGCGGTACGGGTTCTGAATTGATGTTCGTTTGATCCAGGTGAGGCATCGTGCGCTCCTCGTGGAAAGGAGGGCGCGGACATGCAGCGATGGATCAAGCGGATCGCGACGGTGGGCGGCGTGTTGGCCCTGGTGGTGGGCATCGGTGCGTTCGCCTACGTGCACACGCTGGACCTGGACGGCCAGCCACCGGCGGATGCGCGCAGCACGGTGGCCGACCTGGATTTCATGCGCGATGCGGCATTGCCTCCGCGAGGGCGGATCCTCGCCGTGGTCACCAGCACGTCGCATTTTCCCGGTGGCGAAAAGAAGGCCGGCTTCGAACTGACCGAGCTGGCGCGTGCGTACTACGTGTTCCGGGCCAATGGCTATGACGTGGACATCGCCAGTCCCCGCGGCGGTCCGCCCCCGATGCGCGTGGACGACGAGGACATGGTCGCCGCCGACCATGCCTTCCTCAACGATGCCGAGGCACGGAAGAACCTCGACGCCAGCCTGCCGCTGCGGGAAGTCGATCCTGCGCGGTATGCCGCGGTGTACTTCGTCGGCGGCAAGGGCACGATGTTCGATTTCCCGGACAACGTCGATATCCAGCGATTGGTGCGCGAGGTGTACCAGGCCGGCGGCGTGGTCGGTGCGGTCTGCCACGGGCCGGCCGCGCTGCTGGAGGTGACGCTGGATGACGGCAGCCCGCTGCTGCGCGGGCGCCGGGTCGCCGGCTTCAGCAACGACGAGGAACTGTTCCTGATCGAGGACGCTCGCACGCGCTTTCCGTATCTGCTGCAGGATCGCCTGGTGGAGAAGGGCGCGCGCTACGTGGAAGGTCCGATGTACCTGGACAACACGGTGATCGACGGCCGCATCGTCACCGGGCAGAACCCGTGGTCGACCTGGTCGACTGCGGACGCCATGGTGCGTGCGCTGGGTCATGAACCTGCAGCGCGAGCGCCGGGGCGCGATGAGCAGGCGGTGAAGATCCTGGCGGCCTATCACCGCGACGGCATCGATGCCGCACGCCGGGTGCGGAAGGCCCATCCGGAGGCGGACAAGCATCTGCTGTTGATGCACGCGCTGGTGGCGGGCATGCAGGGGCGCCTGGGTGAAGCATGGCACCTGCAGGCGCTGGCGCGAGGCGGATGACGGGCGCTAGTTCCCGCAGTCGCTTTCCGTAAGGATGCGCGCGACGCGTTCGTACTCGGCGCGATTCTTCTCGGCGTTCTCCCGTCGCGCGAAGCGGTAGGCGACTTCGGTCTCGTCGCGGCGCTTCTTCCAGGCGCCGCAGAGGCCGCCATCCGGCACACGTGCGCAGGTGTCGCGCACCATTTCGCAGGCCTGGCCTGCGCCGGCTTGCGGATTGCCATCCAGGCCGGTCGTGCGCAACGCCACGCAGCGCGAGGCGGGCTGGCTGTCTTCGGTGAGGTAGGTGTCCTTGTCGTACGTGCTGCACTGGAACAGCGCCGGCGGCGGCAGGCGCGGCGCATCCGCCGCACGCGCCGGCAAGGCATCGGCAGCGGGTGCGGCCTCCGGCTTCTTCGCGGACGAGGATGCGGCCGGCGTCTGCGCCGCTGCGCCGCCCGGCGCCATCGGTACCGTATTGACGCCCTGCATGGTGCGCTGTTCCTGCTTCATGCCTTTCGGGCAGGGCGCGTTCTGCAGCGTCAGTGCGCCGCTGGCGTCGGTGCAGCGGTAGATGACGACCTCGGCGGCCTGCGTGGCCGGCAGTGCGAGGGCGCAGCAGGCCGCCAGCAACAGGCGGTGGGCGACGGAACGTGCGGTACGGCTCATGGATTCCTGCAATCGTTGGCGATGCGCGCGTCGATGTCGCGCTGCTCCAAGTCTAGCGTGCGACGTTCGCTCGCCATCGCGCTGCCGTAACGGCGGAGGATTTCGTAGCGCCGGTCGGACAGGCGTGCGCAGACCTCGGCTTGCGGCAGTGCATGGCAGGTGTCGCGGATCCAGACGCCGCCCGGTGCGTATCCCGCGCCGCCATGGCCCCGGCGCGGAGGTCGGGGCGGTCTGGGATCGCCGCTCTGGAACGAGAGCGTGCCATTGCCGATCGAGACGTTGCCCGAGACGCTGGCCGAGCTTGTGGCGTCGTTGCGCGGCAATACCGGATTGCCGGTCGACCAGTACGGCACCCAGCGCAGATTCCCTTCGCCGTTGTCGCTGGTGTAGGTCTCGCCGTCGGGCGTCACGCATTCATACATCGGGCGTGGCGGGGACACGTAAACCACCTGGACGGTGGTGTTCGATACCGGCGTGGCGGACACGGGAGGCGTAGCGGCCGGGCGTGCGGCAGGTGCGGGGTCGCGCGGGCGCTGCATGGTACGGACGTCCTGCTTTTCGCCCTTCAGGCAGGGGGAATCCCGCAGTGTCAGCGCCCCGCTGGTGTTGGTGCAGCGATAGATCGTGACCTCCGCAGGGGCGGCCGGCTTCGTCGCCTGCGCCTGCGCGAAGGACGGCGTCGCTATCAGGAAAACCGGCAGCAGGAGCAGGGCAAGGCGCGGCATGCCGCCATGGTGCGCGCAGGTGAAGGGGATGGAAAGCCGGGCGCCGTCGAGGGCGCCGCGTCATTCACGCAGCGCTTGGCCGGTCAGTGCGTCGCGGATCGCGGTGGGGCGGGCCAGGCCGCCCGTCTGTCCGGGCACGGCGGCGTCCACGCGTGCGAGCAGCGCCGGATCCAGGGCGTCGTATTCACTGACGGCAGGCTGGCCGCTCAGGTTGGCGCTGGTGGAGACCAGCGCGCCGCCATAGGCCTGGCACAGGCCCACGACCGTGGGGTGGTCGCTGACGCGCACGGCGATGCCGCGGTGCTGGCCGGTGATCCAGCGCGGCGCCTGCGCGGTGGCGGGCATCACCCAGGTGTGCGGGCCAGGCCAACTCGACAGCACTTCGGTGAGGCGGCCGGTGGGCACGGCGGCGACATCGATCAGCGGCTTGAGCTGTTCCAGCGTGGCGGCGATCAGGATCAGGCCTTTTTCCACCGGGCGCTGCTTGATCGCGAGCAGCCGGTGCACGGCGCCCTCATCGAACGGATCGCAACCGAGACCCCACACGGCCTCGGTGGGATAGGCCACGATGCCGCCGCTGCGGATCACTTCCGCGGCTTCCTCGATGGTCCTTTCGATGGGCATGGCGAGCGTCGCGTGGGGTCAGAACGGTGCGTCGTCCCCGGCAGCGGCCTTGGCGACGCGCTTCTTCGCCACTTTCTTGGTCGCTGCCTTCTTCGTCGCGGTCTTCTTGGTGGCCTTCTTCGCCGCCTTCTTCGCAGGCGCTTTCTTGGCTGCCGTCTTCTTCGGTGCCGCTTCCTTCTTGGTCGCTTCCTTCTTCGCCGCCACCTTCTTGGCGGCGGCCTTCTTGGCACCGAAGCCACGCCGCGCGGGCTTGCCGGTTTCCTCCAGCAGCTTCTGCACGTCTTCCAGCGTCAGCGACGCGGGCTCACGGTCCTTCGGGATCTTGCCGTTGAGCTTGCCATCGCTGATGTACGGGCCGAAGCGACCGTTCAACACCTGGATGTCGCTGCCGTCGAATTGCTTGATGATGCGGTTGCGCGCGATTTCTTCCTTCTCTTCGATCAGGAACACCGCGCGCGCCAGGTCGATCGTGTACGGGTCGTCTTCCTTCTTCAGCGAGGCATAGGTGCTGCCGCGCTTGGCGAACGGACCGAACCGGCCGATGCCGACGCTGACTTCCTCGTCCTTGTCCTGGCCCAGCTTGCGCGGCAGCTTGAACAGCTCCAGCGCATCTTCCAGGGTGATGGTGTGCATCGACTGGCCGGGGCGCAGCGAGGCGAACTCCAGCTTCTCGTCGGTGTCCTTGTCGCCGATCTGCGCGTACGGCCCGTAGCGGCCCAGGCGCACGCTGACCGGCTTGCCGGACTTGGGATCGGTGCCCAGCTCGCGCGCGCCGGTGGCTTCGCTGCGGTCGACGGTCTCGGCCTTTTCTTCGACCAGCTCCTTGAACGGGCCCCAGAACTTCTCCATCAACGGCACCCACTCCTCCTCGCCGCGGGAGACGGCATCGAGCTCATCCTCCAGCTTGGCGGTGAAGTCGTAGTCCACGTACTGGGTGAAGTGGCCGGACAGGAACTTGCTGACCGCGCGGCCCACGTCGCTGGGCTTGAAGGCACGGCCTTCCATTTCCACGTACTTGCGGAAGATCAGCGTCTGGATGATCGAGGCATAGGTCGACGGACGGCCGATGCCGTACTCCTCGAGCGCCTTGACCAGCGCGGCTTCGGTGAAGCGCGGCGGCGGCTGGGTGAAGTGCTGGTCGGCGTGGATGCGGTCCAGCGGCACCGTGTCGCCCGGCTTCATCGCCGGCAGCTTGCGGCCTTCGTCTTCGTCCTCGGCGTTCTTCTGGTCCTTGCCTTCTTCGTACACGGCCAGGAAGCCCGGATCGATCACGGTGGTGCCGCTGGCGCGGAAGCTGTGCTGGCTGCCGGCGGCCAAGTCGACGCTGACGGTGTTCAACGTGGCCGGCACCATCTGGCAGGCGACGGCGCGCTTCCAGATCAGGTCGTAGAGCTTGCGCTCGTCGTCGCTCAGGTAGCGCGCCATCTGCGCGGGCGTGCGCAGCGCGCTGGTCGGGCGTACGGCCTCGTGGGCTTCCTGCGCGTTCTTCGCCTTGGTCTGGTAGACGTTCGGCTTGTCCGGCAACGCCTGGGTGCCGAAGTCGCGCGCGATGACGTCGCGGATATCGGTCAGCGCCTCGGCCGACAGGCTCACCGAGTCGGTACGCATGTAGCTGATCAGGCCGACGGTGCCTTCCTCGTCGCCGATGTTCACGCCCTCGTACAGCTTCTGCGCGACCTGCATGGTCTTGCGCGTGGTGAAGCCGAGCTTGCGCGAGGCTTCCTGCTGCAGCGTGGACGTGGTGAACGGCGGTGCAGGGCGACGCTTGCGCTCCTTGCTGGCCACGTCGGTGACGTGCAGCGAACCCTGCGCGGCCTGCTGGATGCGCAGGCGTGCGGCTTCGGCGGTGTCGCCGTCGGTGACGGTGAACTGTTCGAACTTCTGGCCGTCCAGCTTCGTCAGCTTGGCGGTGAAGGCCTGGCGCGGGTGCATGCACTCGGCCTCGATGCTCCAGTACTCGCGCGCGACGAAGGCTTCGATCTCCTCCTCGCGCTCGACGATCATGCGTAGCGCCGGCGACTGCACGCGGCCGGCGGACAGGCCGCGCTGCACCTTGCGCCACAGGACGGGCGACAGGTTGAAGCCGACCAGGTAGTCGAGTGCGCGGCGCGCCTGCTGGGCATCGACCAGGTCGCTGGCGATCTGGCGCGGCTGGTTCATCGCCTCCTTGATCGCGCGCGGCGTGATTTCGGTGAACACCACGCGGTGCAGCGGCTTGTCCTTCAGCAAGCCGCGTTCTTTCAGGATCTCGGCGATGTGCCAGCTGATGGCCTCGCCTTCGCGGTCCGGGTCGGTCGCCAGGAAGATGTCGTCGGCGCTCTTGGCGGCCTTGGCGATGGCATCGACGTGCTTCTCGTTCTTGTCGATCAGGTCGTACCGCATCGCGAACCCGTTGTCCGGATCGACCGCACCTTCCTTCGGCACCAGGTCCCGGACATGGCCATAGGACGCGAGGACGGTGAAGTCCTTGCCGAGGTATTTGTTGATCGTCTTGGCCTTGGCGGGCGACTCGACGATGAGCAGGTGCTTGGGCATGTCAGGGATTCAGGGGATTCGAGGGGCCGTCCGGGGCCGGCTAGGGTGGCCCAAACGTGGGCGCCAGAGAAGCGGACGCCCGGGGCGGGGGCCCCGGGCGTTCATGTTTCCTTTTTATAGTGGAATCACGCCCGGGGCCGGCGTGTCAAGCCGGGCCGGTGGGCGGGGGGGCGGTTCCGTGAACCGGGTCGCGCCCCGGGCCGGGGCTCAGCGGCCCATCGAGGCCAGCGCCGCGAAGCCCACCGCCAGCAGGATGAAGGCGCCGACGAGCAGCACACCGAAGAGGATGAGCACCACCAGGGCGACCGTTCCCAGTTCGTCGCGCTGGCGTTCCGGCTGCGAGGTGAAGGCCCATTTGTCGACCACCAGGGTGTCGCAGATCAGGTCGTGCAGGCCCTGCTTGCGGCTGGTGAAGGCGGCCATGATCAGGCCGATGGCCAGCAGCAGGCCACTGAGCAGGTAGGCCCAGTAGCGCCCGAATCCGCGCAGGAAGCTGATCCGTTCGCCATCGGTCCGGACCACCTTGATGCCGATCGCCAGCTTGCCCGGCGTGGCCGTCAAGCCTGCCGTGGAGTGGAACCAGGCGAAGGCGATCGCAGTGAGCAGGTAGGAGGTGATCGTCTTGCCCGGGTTGAGTACATCGCCCGTCCCGGCCAGGCTGGCGGCGAACGAACTGCCGAACCCCATCAGGCCGCCGACGATGGCCGCCACGATCCCTACCGGGATGCCGATCGCGAACGCGTCGATGATGTTCGCCGCCACGCGCTTCCAGAATCCGGCGTAGACCACGTGGCCCTCGTGTACGGGCGTGCCGGCGTAGCCCCCCAGGTCGGCGCGCGGCGCCGCGTATGGCGACGATGCGGAGGCACCGCTGTCCATCGACGGCGCGGCAGGACGCGCGGCCAGGGCCGCAGCCGCGACGGCCTCGGACTGGCTGGCATGAGGGGGCGTGTGCTGGGTGTAGGCGGGTTCGCTGGCGGTGAACACCGCGCGACCGGTGAGCGGGCGCTCCTCGGGAGCTTCGGTTTCGATCGCCATCGGTGCCGGCGGGGGCGCCGTCGCGGCCGGCGTACTGACGGGTGCCGGGTCCGCGATCCCGAGCTCCGCCGCGATATCGCCCAGCGGCGTCCACTGGGACATGCCTTCGCGCCAGGCCAGCGATGCGCGTGTCAGCGCGCCGGAGCGATAGAGGTTGGCGATGGCCTCGGCGGGGACGGGGCCTTGGCGCTGGTGGTGCGGATCGACGTAGTACCACTGGGTCATGGGGCAAGCCTGCGGGCCGTGCCCGCAACAGGATGGAGGGGAGGGGAAAGGCGCGTCGGGCGGCTCAGGAGGGCAGGTTGCCCAGCAGCACGGCGCCCATGACGGCGTAAACGGCGATGACACCCGCGATCATCAGCGCCGCCAGGACGAGGATCACGATGGTCACCGTGCCCAGTTCGTCGCGCTGGCGCTCCGGATGCGCGGTGAAGGCCCATTTGTCGACCACCAGCGTGTCGCAGATCATGTCGTGCAGCGCCTGCTTGCGCTCGGTGAACGCCACCATCAATGCAGAGATCAGCACGCCCAGGCCGCAGGTGAGTGCGCTGAACAGCACGTAGGCCAGCGAGCGCAGGAAGTTGCGCCAGAATCCGGCGCGGTCGCCGCGGGTACGCACGACCTTGATGCCGACCGCCAGCTTGCCCAGGCTCGCCTGCATCGACGAAGACTGCATCCAGCCGAAGTAGACGCACGGTGCGAGGATCAGGATCGGGTACATCGCAAAAATGGTGGCCATGCCAGCGCCGGTCGCCAACGGATTGTCGCCGCCGGCCCCTATGACGCCAGCCCCGACCAGCATCAGCGGGATGATCAGCGCGTAGCTGATGGCCGTGGTGACGAAGTTGTCGATGAAGGCAGCAGCGAAGCGCTTCCACAGGCCCGCTTGAACGACGTGCCCTCCGATGACGAGCGCGTGCGCCGACGTCAGCTCCGCCGTGGGCGGTGCGTAGGGTACGTGTGCCTGGCCTGGTGCTTCCTCAATGGCGGGCTCAACGCGCGGCAGCGCATCGACCGGGACATCCAGTTCGGAGGCGAGGCTGCCGAACGGCTTCCAATCGTCCAGGCCATCGCGCCACACCAGCGATTCGGTGGTGAGGCGGCCATTCCGCGCGTGCGCGGCGAGTTCTTCGGCCGTGAACGGCCCCTGCCGCTGCCCGCCGGCGTCGGCGTAGTACCAGTGCGTCATTCCATGGTTCCCCGATCAAGCGCGCGGCCCGCGTCGCCGCGCTGACGGTGTCAGCCTCGGCAGTCCAACGGCAGCCACTTGTCGTCGACTTCGGACGAGCAGTGCCACTCGGTGTGGTCGCTCCCCAGGTCCCACCACAGTTTGCGGCCGTCGATGTTGGTGTTGCCGGTGTTGCCGAACTCCAGTTCGAACCCGCAGGTGCCGTCATCGAACGCACCGATGGTGGCGCGGGTGACATAGGTACTTGCGTAGCTTTCTGGTGTGCCGAACGCGCCTTCCCCATTGCTGGGGCATCGCCCTTCGGAATCCAGGAAAGCTTTCACTTCGCCGCGCAGCTCGAAGTTGTCGGTGACGGCTTGAGTCACCTTGGTGCGCAACGTGTAGTCCTGGTAGGCGGGAAGCGCGATCGCGGCGAGGATGCCGCCAATGCCGAGGCAGGGCACCACCATCACCGCCGCGACGATCAGCGCGATCTTGCCGCCCGACATGCCCTGTTTGGACGCAGGCGGCGCAGGCGCCGGGCGCGGAGCGGCAGGGCGCGTCGGCGTGACGGCCGGCGGTACCGGTGGCGGTGCCGCGACGTTTTCAGGGGCCGGATGCAGGCCGAGCTCGTCGGCGAAATCCCGCAACGGAAGCCATTGCGGCAGGCCTTCGCGCCAGACCAGGCTGTCCAGCGCGATGCGGCCGTAGCGGTAGTGTGTCCCCAGTTCCTCCGCCGTCACCGGACCGTGCTGTTCACGGTTCCGGTCGGCGTAATACCAACCCGACATGCTTCCCCCAGAAGCGGTATCGACGTCTCAGTGTACCGGTTCGGGCTCGTCGGCAAACATCTGCGTTTCCATCCACGCGTATGCGGCTTCCGAGCCGGGCTGGTTGAACAGCACCATCAGCACGACCCACTTCAGGTCGTCCAGGTCCAGTTCGTCCTGGTCCAATGCCATCGCGCGGTCGAGCACCAGCTCGCGCTGGTCCGCATCGAGCACGCCGTGCTGCTCCAGGAAGAGCAGGAAGCCGCGGCACTCGACGTCCAGCTTCTCGAGCTCCGGGCCATGGAATACACGGGTGGGGCCGCCCACGCGCGGGGCCACCGCACTCGGGCGCTGGTCGGCGAGTGCGTCGAGCCAGTCGAAGGCCTTGCTGATCTCGGTGGGGCTGAAGCCGGCCTGGATCAGGCCGTTCTGGAGAGAGTCGCGGTCGCGGACAGGGTCCGCGTCTTCGGTGAAGTAGTGTTCGAACAGGTACAGCAGTACGTCCAGGATGCTCTCTTTCATTGCCCCTCGGCCTGCGTCGTCGACGCTGTGGAGGTGAAGAAACCGGTCTTTCTCTGGTATCGGCCGTGTTCCGCCGTTACTAAGCCATCCAGTTCCATGACCAGCAGCATGGAGGACAGTTCCGCGGCCGTCAATCCGGTTCGTGAGACGAGCTGATCCATACCTGTAGGGTCGTGGGCCAGTGCGTCCCACAAGGTCTGGTAGTCGGGCGCGAGTTTGCCCGGGACGCCGAGGCCGTCGGCCGGGGGTCCCCATTCAGTTTCACCCAGGCGTTCACGCAGCGCATTGGCGAGGTCGGCGGCCAGCGGTGCCAGCGCACCGATCACGTCCTCCGCGCACTCGACCAGGGCGGCGCCGTCGCGGATCAGGCGATGGCAGCCGCGAGCCATGGGATTGTGGATGGAACCGGGAACGGCAAAGACCTCCCGGCCGGCGTCGGCCGCCTGGCGTGCCGTGATCAGGGCGCCAGAGCGCTCAGCGGCCTCCACGACCAGCGTGCCCAGCGTCAGCCCGGCCAGGATCCGGTTGCGGGCCGGGAAATGGCTGCGCAGCGCAGGCGTGCCGGGCGCGTGCTCGCTGACCAGCGCGCCGCGCTCGGCGATGCGGTCGCGCAGGCTGGCATGGTGCGGCGGATAGGCCACGTCCGTGCCGGTGCCGACCACCGCGATGGTGGCGCCCCCGTTGGTCGCGAGCGTGGCCTCATGCGCGGCGGCATCGATGCCTCTTGCCATGCCGCTGGCGACGACGATGCCGGTCGAGGCCAGGGCGCGTGCGAACCGCTGCGCGTTGTCGCGCCCTCCAGGGGTCGGTGAACGGCTGCCGACGATGGCCACGGCGGGCCGCCAGAGCAAGCCGGGATCGCCTTCGATGAAGAGGGCGAGCGGCGGACTGGGGCCGCGTCGCAGGGGAGCGGGATAGTCGGCGTCGTGCCAGCCGATCAGGTGATGCCGGGGGACCTGGAGCCAGGCGCGCACGCCGACCAGGGCGCTGTCGTCGCGGTTTCGAAGGGCGTCGGCTTGCGGCGTGGCCAGGCCGGCTTCGCGCCACGCAGCGGGGCCGGCGGCGAGCGCGGCGGAAGGCGTGCCATGCGCCTCCAGCAGGCGGCGACGGGGCATCAGGGGGCCACCGGCCAGGACGAGCCGGGCCAGCGCGATCGTGTCTTCGTTGGGCATCCCGCGAGCGTAGGCAGGAAACGACGACGGCGCCCTCGGGCGCCGTCGCAGTGGTGCGTAGGAGTTGCCTGACGCGGATCAGTAGGTCGCGTCGGGGTGCTTCAGCTCGTAACCCACGCGGGTCGCTTCCACGCCTTCCATGACCAGCGCGTAGCTGACCTTGTCGAAGGTGCGGAACACCATCGCATGGCTGGCGTACTCGTCGGGAAGGCTGACGCGGCCTGCACCGGATTTCGGCGACTCGCTGACGCGGGAGGACTCCGGGTGCGACATCCGGTTGGCGGTGTGGCTGCCATTCCGCCAGACGGAGAACACAGTGCCGTTGTCCACGCCGTCCAGGCGGCCACCGGAGATGGCGATGACGTCGCGCGGGCCACCCGAGGTCAGCGCATCGGCCACGGCGAGCACGCGCAGCTTGCCGGCCGGATCGGTCGCCGGCGGATGCGGGAAGAAGTGCAGGTCGTAGGGCTGCGCGTCCACCGGGATCAGGCGATCGCCGACGCGGACTTCCATGCCGCCGATGTCGACCAGCAGCGTGCTGACTTCCGTGCCCGGCACGACGCCGCGGGTGAAGGTGGCCAGGTTGATCTTGGCCAGTTCGTAGCCCAGGAACTCGCCCTTACCGGTCTGCTCGATGACTTCCTTCCACATGTCGACTTCGCCGCGGATGGTCTTGCCGCGGAAGTCGAGGTCCTGCGCGCGCGGATTGTCGGTGAAGCGGGCGGTCGGGCGGACGACGGCGAAGCGCTGGCCGGGCTGCGCACCGTCCAGGCCACGCACGTAGATGTTGTGGCCCCCGGAGGCGCGCAGGCGATCTTCGTCCAGGCCGGCGACATGCGGCAGCTGTTCGAAGCTGTCCACGACCCGGCGATCCTTCAGGAACGGCTCGATGTCGGACAGGGGAATCGCGTTCAGCGGTGCCTCCTGGCGCGGACCCGGCTGCACCGCCACGCGGTCCAGGTACGCCAGGCTGATGACGTCGCCCGGGTAGATCAGGTGCGGGTTCTGGATCTGCGGGTTGGCCTGCCAGATCTCCGGCCACAGCCACGGCTTCTTCAGGAAGCGGGCCGAAATGTCCCACAGGGTGTCACCCCGCTTGACCACGTAAGTGTCGGGATGGCTCCCCGCCATCTCGGCCGCGGTCGCGTAGGTGCCGACGGTCAGCACCGCAACGGCGAGAACCGTACGAAAATATTTAAACATGGCGGTATCTACCTGATTCCCCGACAGGTGGTCAGCACTATAGTCCAGAAAACCCGGCGCAACGCAAGCGCCCTTGTTAGAATTCGTGAGGCCTTGCCGGATTCCGCAGGCGCCCCCATCTCGAGACGTACCATGGCACTGCTCCCCATCCTCGAATTCCCCGATCCGCGCCTGCGCACGAAGGCGGCACCGGTCGACGCCGGAAACGTGACGACGCCCGGATTCCAGCGCCTGCTCGACGACATGTTCGAGACCATGTACGACGCGCCCGGCATCGGCCTGGCTGCCAGCCAGGTGGATGTGCACCAGCGCTTCATGGTCATTGACGTCAGCGAAGAGAAGAACCAGCCGCAGGTCTTCATCAATCCTGAGCTGAGCGAACAGGCCGGCGAACAGGTCTACCAGGAGGGCTGCCTGTCGGTCCCCGGCATCTTCGCCGATGTCACACGAGCCGACGAGATCACGGTGCGCTTCCTCGACCGCCAGGGGCAGCCGCAGGAACTGCGCGCCGATGGCTTGCTCGCGGTGTGCATCCAGCATGAGATGGACCACCTGGACGGCAAGCTGTTCGTGGACTACCTCTCGCCGCTCAAGCGCGAGATGGTGCGCAAGAAGCTCGCCAAGCAGCGCAAGCACGTCGCCTGACGCGACCGCGGGGACGGGGGCGCGGGCCCACCCCACCTGTCCCGCCATCCCTTTTCCGGAACCCGCCCCATGAGAATCGTCTTCGCCGGCACGCCGGCGTTCGCCGTGCCCAGCCTGCGCGCCGCGCATGCCCACCATGAAGTGGTGGCCGTCTATACCCAGCCGGATCGCCCCGCGGGCCGCGGGCGCGGCCTCACGCCGTCGCCGGTGAAGCTGGAGGCGATCCAGCGCGGCATCCCGGTGCTGCAGCCGCTGTCGTTGAAGAAGAAGTCCACCCAGGACGCACTGCGCGAGCTGCAGCCCGACGTCATGATCGTGGTGGCCTACGGTCTGATCCTGCCGCAGGCGGTGCTCGACATTCCGCAATACGGCTGCTGGAACGTGCATGCCTCGCTGCTGCCCCGCTGGCGCGGCGCCGCGCCGATCCAGCGCGCGATCGAAGCCGGCGACGCCGAGACCGGCGTCTGCCTGATGCAGATGGAAGCGGGCCTGGATACCGGGCCGGTGCTGCTGGCGCAGAGCCTGGAGATCGGTGCCGACGAGACCGGCGGCCAACTGCACGACCGTTTGGCCGACCTCGGCGCCCAGGTGCTGCGCGACGCGCTGGGCCTGCTCCGGGCGGGCGTGCGCCTGCCGCCGCACCTGCAGCCGGAGGAAGGCGTGGCGTACGCGCACAAGCTCGACAAGGCCGAAGCGAAACTCGACTGGGCGCAGCCAGCCGAGGTCCTGGCGCGCAAGGTGCGCGCCTTCACGCCATGGCCGGTCGCCGAAGCGCAGCTGGCGGGCGAGCGCTTGCGCATCCACGGTGCCGTGGCCCTGGACGACGCGCACGAGGCAGCGCCAGGCACCCTGCTGGGCGCGAGTCGGCACGGGCTGGACGTTGCCTGCGGGCGTGGCGTCCTGCGCCTGCGGGTGGTCCAGCGCGAAGGCGGCAAAGCGATCACTGCAGCCGACTACCTCAACGCGCGGCGCGATCTGGTGACGCCGTGAGCGGGCAGGCCGGCGTCGCGGTCCGGGTGCTGGCCACCCGCGTGGTCGATGCGGTGATGCATCGCGGCCGCTCGCTCAAGGCCGAGTTGGCCAACACCCTGCCCAGGATCGACGACGCACGCGACCGCGCGCTGCTGGAAGCCATCTGCTTCGCCGTGCTGCGTTCGCGCGCGCGCAGCGATGCGGCGCTGGGCCAGTGGATGCCCAGGCCGCTCGGTCCCCGCGACAACGAACTCAAGGCCTTGCTGCACGTCGGCTTCGCGCAGTTGGTCGTTCTCGGGTTGCCTGCGCATGCCGCCGTATCGGCGACAGTGGAGGCCGTGCGCGTGCTGGGGCGAGCGCATCAAGACAAGTTGGTGAACGCGCTGCTGCGCCGGGCCCAGCGGGAGGGTCTGCCCGCATCTGCCGCAGACGCTGCGTGGCCCGCGTGGCTGCGCCAGCAGGTGAGGGCGGACTGGCCGGCCGAGGCCGATGGGATATTCGCCGAAAGCCAGCATGAAGCCCCCCTGTGGGTGCGGGTCAACCGGCAGCACGGTGGCCGTGAAGCCTACCTGCAGCGCCTCACGGAGGCGGGCATTCCGGCCGAGGCGCCCGTTGGCGTGCCGGATGCGTTGCTGCTGCGTGCGCCGGTGCCGGCGACGACGCTGCCGGGATTCGCGCAAGGAGATGTCTCCGTGCAGGACGGCGCTGCGCAATGCGTCGCCGACCTGCTGGACGCGTTGCCCGCGGGCGCACGGGTGTTGGACATGTGTGCCGCGCCGGGCGGCAAGGCCGCGCACCTGCTCGAACGTGATCCGACACGTCGCGTCGTGGCGCTGGACGTGGACGGGCGCCGACTGCAGCGCGTGCAGGAAACCCTCGATCGCGTGGGCGTGCAGGCGCAGCTGAAGGCGGCCGATGCCGCCGATCTGCCCGCCTGGTGGGATGGCGAGCCGTTCGATGCGGTCGTGCTCGATGCGCCCTGTTCCGCGACGGGCATCGTGCGCCGCCAGCCCGACGTGCTGCTGCATCGACGGGCGGAAGACCTGGATGCCCTGACCCGGCTGCAGGCGCGACTACTCGATGCCGCGTGGCGCGTCCTGCGCCCGGGTGGCCGGTTGGTCTACACCACCTGTTCCGTGCTGCGCGACGAAAACGCACGGCAGGTGGATGCGTTCCGTGCGCGCCATCGCGACGCCGAGGTCGATCCCCTCGATGACGCGTGGGGACGCGAGGATGCCGGCGGTCGGCAACGGCTGCCCGGTGAGCGCGACATGGACGGATTTTTCTACGCGGTCATCAGGAAAGCGTGAGCCGGGTTGCAGGATGCGACACCTTGTCACGCGCGTGTGACGTGATGCGACGTGCAAGATGCGTGTATCGGCGATACTGGCGCCCGATGCAGTGTCGCCATCGTTTCACCTCACCTTGACGTCAGGTTGGGGCGGGAGGCGCAGACTCGGGTCACTCCCCAGGTGAAACGGTCGCTGCATCGTTGGACGCCCCGTCGCACTACGTAGAAATCGAGGTCATGCAGGTCAGGAGCCATCGTCGACAGGATGTCGCGCGCGCACTCGCGTGGCTGGCGGGATTCAGCGCCACCGCCTTGCTGGTCGTGCCCAAGGGTCTGTCCGTCTTCGCCGTATTGATGCTGCTTGCGACGCTGGTCGCATTTCCCGATGCGTGGCGTGCGGATCGGGAGCGGATCCCGCGGACCGTGTTCGGCCTTGCGTGTGCTGCGCTGGCGGTGCTGGTGGTCGCGGCGGTGTCGATGTGGGTCAGCGGCGCGGGCATCTCCGCGCTCGACAATCCTTCCCGATGCCTGTTGCTTCCCTGGTGCGCGTGGTTGGCATGGGTGACGCGCGTGCGCCTGTCCTGCCTGTGGTACGGCGCGCTGGCGGGCCTGCTGCTCGCTTTCCTGTTGTCGATCGTGGAGTCGTGGTCGGGCGTGCCGCGCGCGGGCGGCGAAGCCAACCCCATCGTGTTCGCGAACGCGGTGCTGGTCCTGTTGGTGGTCGCCTTGTTCGCCCGCCCCGCGCGTACGGGTTTCGCGATGCAGTTGTTGCTCGCCATCGTGGTGGCGTTGGCCGTCGTCGCGATCACCCTGAGCGGGAGCCGGGGCGTGCTGCCCGGGGTGGGGCTGGTCCTGTTGATGCTCTTCGTCGGTGGCGCGCCCCAGCACCGCTGGCGGCGGCTGGCGATGGTGGCCGGCATGCTCGCGGCCCTGTTCGTGGCGCTGTGGACGGTGCCCTGGCTGTCCTCGCAATTCCGGCTGGACCAGGTCCATGCCGACGTGTCCGGCTTTGCGAGCGATCAGGTGGACCAGCCGATCAGCGCCCGCATGGGCTTGCTTTCGGTGGCGTGGGAGTCCTTCCGCGCTGCTCCGCTGCAGGGTGTGGGAGTGGCCGGCTTCGCACAGCGCGTCGATGCCAGCCGCTATTGCCAGGGGGGCGCTCGTCACTTCTGTGGCCTGGAGCACGCGCACAACGATCTTGCGCAATGGGGCGCCACGATGGGGGTTGCCGGCATCGTGGCCTTACTCGTGCTGTACGGCGTGCCGCTGGCCATCGCGACGTGGCAGGTGCGGCGGCTGAAGCCGGATATCCCGGCCGGCGCCGGCTGGACGGCCAGCATGCTGGTGGCGGTTTACCTGATTTCCGGACTGACGCAGTCGATGTTCTCGCATGCGCTGAGTACGAGTGCCTACGTTGTCATGGTCGGCTTCCTGCTGGGGCTGGCGCAGACCCCTGTGCTCCCGGCGAACGCTCCCCGGGCGGAGTAGTCCAGGTTTCGCTTCACATTTCTAAACGCCGCTGGAATGCATTGAGAGACCGGGCTTTCTCTCACATTCGAGTCATCAAGCGATTCCTACACTCTGCGCTCCCCCCAGCAGTTCCCCCCTATGCCCCACGTCAACCTGATCGGTTGGGACAACGGTGTCGGCTTGAGCCGTGATTTGCGCCTGATCGAGCAGGCGTTGCGCGAGGCAGGATTCCAGGTCGCCATCCAGCCCGCACGAGGCCGGGGCAAGCTGCGGAAGTGGCTGGGTCCCTGGGTGCAGCGCGCGGCCATCGCGGGACGTCGCCTGGCCCGGCGAAAGCGGTTCGACCTGAACCTGATGCTCGAGCACATCTCGCCGGAGTTCCTTGCGGCGGCCGAACGCAACGCCTTCATCCCGAACCCGGAATGGTGCCTGCCGCGCGACGTGCGCCGCCTGCCGAAGGTGGACCGCGTGCTGACCAAGACCTCGCATGCCACCGGCATCTTCCATCGGCATGGCTGCGAGGTCGCCCCGGTCGGCTTCACCAGTACCGACCGGCACCTGGCCGGCGTGGCGCGTCGCCGCACTTTCCTGCACCTGGCCGGACGCAGCAGCGCCAAGCGCACGCGATTGGTGCTCGAAACCTGGTCGCGTCATCCCGAGTGGCCCGTGCTGACGGTCGTGCAGCATCCGCGCA
The DNA here is from genome assembly GCF_001427585.1 of Pseudoxanthomonas sp. Root630. GTDB lineage: Bacteria > Pseudomonadota > Gammaproteobacteria > Xanthomonadales > Xanthomonadaceae > Pseudoxanthomonas_A. The sequence continues at coordinate 97,097 of NZ_LMGY01000012.1, forward strand.
TGGCCGACTACCGGCCGCTGGCCGCCAACATCGTTCATCGCGTCGACTATCTGGACGACGCCGAGCTGCGTGAGATCCAGAACGCCAACCTGTTCCACCTGTGCCCGTCCGAGACCGAAGGTTTCGGCCACTACATCGTCGAGGCGCTGAGCGCCGGTGCGATCGTGCTGACCACCGACGCCGAGCCGATGAACGAACTGGTGACCGCCGAGCGCGGGGTGCTGATCCCGTTCTCGCAGACGGGCCGGCAGCAGTTGGCCACCCGCTATCTGGTGGAAGCCGAGGCGCTGGAGTGCGCCGTGGAGGCTGCGCTGCTGCTGGACCCGGCGCAGATCCAGGCCAAGCAGGCCGCGGCGCGCGATTTCTTCCAGCAGAACGACAAGGCCTTCCGCGAACGCCTGGCCGAGGCCGTCGCCGCGATGATCGGCGCGGCGTCCACCGTGCCGAACCCGTCCACGGTCATCGACAAGGCTTACCTGCCGCTGCCTGCGGCCCAGGCGTAGTTCCCGCCGTCTTCGCCACCCGCCGCCTGGGCGTGGGGCGCCTGCGGGTAGAATCCCCCGCATGCCCCTCCTGCCCGTCTCCCTCGTCGTCATCACCCACAACGAGGCGTCGAACATCGCCCGTTGCCTGGACAGCGCGCCCTTCGTCGCCGACAAGCTGATCGTCGACAGCGGCAGCACCGACGACACGATCGCCATCGCCCAGGCGCATGGGGCGCGGGTGGTGCACCAGGCATGGATGGGCTTCGGTCCGCAGCGGAACTTCGCCAGCACACACGCTGCCCACGACTGGATCCTGGTGCTGGATGCGGACGAATTCCTGTCGCCCGACCTGGCCGCCGACCTCCAGCGAGACCTGCCCGGGCTGATGGCGTCGGGCAAGGCCGGCGCCTGGCTGCGCCGGCGGACCTGGCTGATGGGCGCGCCGATGCGCTGGTACCGGCCGATGGTCGGCGAGCGGATGGCGCGGTTCTACCATCGCGGACGCGCGCGCTGGACCGATGCGCGCGTGCACGAATCCCTGCGCTTCGACGGCGAGGCGGCCGAATTCAAGGCGCCGTTCAACCATGCCGACAATCCCAGCCTGGCGCACAAGCAGCTGAAGGTCCTGCGCTACAGCGAGCTCAAGGCGCTCGACTGGCGCGACAAGCGGCGCCCGGTGCGGATGTGGCTGACGCCGCTGGTCTACCTGTCGGCCTTCTTCAAGGACTACGTGCTGCGCCTGGCGTGCCTGGATGGCTGGCGCGGCTTCATCATCGCGCAGACGGCGGCCAGCTACGCCGTCTACAAGCGCATGCGCTATTACGAAATGCAGCGGAACCCGGCTTCGATCGACGCCGCGCACGCCAAGCTCGCCCAACACGGACTCGAACACTGATGGCCAAGCACTACCTCCTGTACGGCTCGGAGCGTTACGCCCTGGCGATCCTGCGCCCGGTGCAGGACGCCATCCGCGCGCGCGGCGGCGAGGCCGCCTGGTTCTTCGACGGACCGGGCGCCGAGGACCTGCATCCCGACGAGAAGCTGCTGACGACGACCGAGGACGTCCGTCGCTGGAACGCGATCGCCGTGATCACCGGCAGCAACGCCGTGCCGCACTTCTTTCCCGGGGTGAAGGTGGAAACCTTCCACGGCTTCGATGCCGGCAAGCCGCGCCACATCTACATCCGCGGTTTCTTCGATCTCTACTGCACCACCGGCCCGCGCGACACCGCCCAGTTCAAGGCGATCGCCGACAAGGTCGGGCACTTCAGCGTGGTCGAGACGGGCTGGCCGAAGATCGATCCCTTCATGCAGGAGATCGCCGGTGGCATACCGCCGGTACGCCAGCCGCCGGTCATTCTCTACCACTCGACGTTTTCGCCGTCGTGGAGCGCCGCGGAAACGTTGTACGAGGACGTGAAGCGGCTTTCGCGCACCGGCGAATGGAAGTGGATCGTCACGTTCCACCCCAAGATGGATCCGGCGACCGTGGCGAAGTACCGCGCGCTCGAGAACGAGCACCTGCGCTTCGCCGACGACGACAACATCCTCGCGCTGTTCCCGCAGGTGGACATGATGTGCTCGGACACGTCGTCCGCGCTCAACGAGTTCCTGCTGACCCACAAGCCGGTGGTGACGTTCAAGAACCGCCGTCCCGGTCCGCAGCTGATCGACATCGACGATCCGTCGCAGTTCGAACCGGCGATCCGCCGCGCCCTGTCGCGACCGCCCGGGCTGATGGAGGCGATCGTGGCGTACGCCGACAGCATCCATCCCTATCGCGACGGTCGTTCCAGTGAGCGCGTACTGGACGCCATCGATGCCTTCATCGCCGCCGGCGCACGCAACCCGAAGCCGAAACCGATGAACCTGTGGCGGAAGCTCAAGATCCGCAAGCGCATCGGTTACTGGGGCCCGGCCTGAGCATCACGGGCACGTCTCCCTGAGCGCGCCGCACGCCGCCGGACCTCACCAGCGGAGGCGGCGGCGGGATAGCGCGCTGGAGAGGCGCTCGAAGGTGGCGCGTGCCTCGGCTTCGGGCACGAAGCGCAGGGCCAGCGGGGCGGCGATGCCGCTCGCGCCGGCGGTGTCCAGCCACAGCGAGGCCGTGCCGCAGGCGTGATCCAGCGGCGAGCGCGACAGGCGCAGCGCCTGCAGCTTGTCGATCTCGGCGAAGCGCCAGTAGCGCGACCACCAGCCGCCGCGGACCGCAACGAGATGCTCGTCCAGCGACCAGCCCATCCGGGACGACTGCCGGTGCGCGGCGTAGGCGGCGACAGGAAGCCAGGCGAGTGCGCACCAGGCCCACGGCCCCAGGTGCCAGGCGGCCATGGCGGTGACAGGCAGCAGCCAGGCCACGGTCGGCAGCAACAAACGCCAGCGCGCGGACGCGGCGACAGGCTGCCAGTCCTCGCGCGGCCACGCTCCCTGCGCGAGCAGGTGGCCCAGCAGGGCATCGCAGGCCTCGGGCGTGGCGATCGGCGCGAGGTCCTTCAGTGCACGCTGGTCCTGTTGGCCGGCCTTCTCCGCCACCGCGGTATCGATGCGCAGCGAACGACGCCCGAACCAGCGATGCAGCACGCCTTCCTGCAGCGTCCATGCCTGGATGCGCCGACGCGCCACGCTGGTGCGCAGGCGCGCGAGCAGGCCGCGCTCCACCATCAGCCGGCGCGCATCTTCGCTGAGCCGGAAACCATGGAACTGCAGCAGCGCCAGCACCACCGACAGCGCGCGGACCAGGCCAAGGGCGAGCAGCACGAGCGCCGCGACGCCGGCTGCGCCCGCCAGCCATCCCAGGTGCAGTTGTTCGGCATAACCGAAGGCCTGCTTAGCGCCCTGGCGGAAGAACTGCTCGATCATGCGCTCCGGCAGGATCTGCCAGGCGGCACCGAAGGCCGCCGCCACCACGATCATGCCGCGGTTGGAAATCAGGCCCAGCCGGATCACTTCTGCGGTCGACAACGACAGCAGGGTCGCATCGGCTTCCTGTGTTTCGGCGTCGGGCGATGCCGCATGCCCGGGTGCGGAACCCCGGACCTGATGGCGCACCAAGTCCTCCAGCGCGAGTGCGTCGCGCAGGCCGAGCACGCGCATCTGCGCTTCCGGCTTCTGCCCGCCGGCGGATTCCAGCCGCACCTCCGCGACACCGAACACCCGGTGCAGCAGCGACTGGTGCACGACGACATTGTGGATGCGCGAGAACGGGATCTCGCGCCGCGAGCGGTGCAGCAGGCCTTCACGCACGGTCAGGCCATCACGGCCGATCACGTAGCGGTAGGTGAAGTACTGCAGGATCGCCAGCGTCACCAGCACGACGATACCGATGAAGGGCGCCAGTGAGATCCACAGGTCGCCGTCGCCCTTGCGCGCGCCGAACACGAGCAGCGCCGCCAGCGGAAGGATGAACTGCTTGAGTTGTTGCAACAGCACGAACAGCCATGACCACGGATGCAGGCGGCGTTCGGGCGAAGGGGTGTCCAGGGAGACGTCGTCCATCACAGCGCGTCGTCGTGGTCCAACTGGGTCGCCAGGCGCTCGCGCAGGCGCTCGGCGTCGTCGACGTCCAGCCCTGAAATCGAGACCGCCGCCATGCGCGTGCCCGCGGTGTGCACGACCAGTGTGGACAGGCGCGCGCTGCGTTCCAGCGGGCCGCGCTTGAGGTCCAGGTGCTGCACGCGCGAGATCGGCACGTGCGTCTCGCTCTGCCACCAGTTGCCACGGCGCACCGCCAGGCCCTGGTCGTCCAGGCGCCAGCGGGTGCGGCGATGGCGCTTCACCGCGACCCAGGCGCCCAACAGGGCACCCACGCCCGCGGCCAGCGGTACCGCCACCCAGGGCGAGACCAGGTCGCTGGCGCGCGAGATGAAGAAGGCGGGGAAGCCCAGCGGAAACAGCAGCGCGGCGCCGCCCAGTGCGGCCAGCCAGGCGCCGCGCGACGGCAGGGCCTGCCAGGAAGACGGCGTCGGCGACGCGGCGGTGTCGTGGTCGGTCTGCATCAATGCCTGCTCGCTCTCATTTCATCGATGGCGCGGTAGTCCACCACGTAGTCGTGCCCGCTGCGGTACTTGCCCAGGCGCGCTTTCATCCGCTTCTGGATCGGGCCGCGGGCGTCCTTGGAGACGTCCGCGTCGGCGGTCATCTTCTCGATCGCAAGCGTCTGGAACTGCACGGCCCGGGTGAAGTCGCCGCTGGCCGCCAACGCGGCGGCCACGGTGTCCAGTTCGTGCCAGCCGAGTTCGTCCTTGCGCTGGATCATGAACTGCGCCAACTCCAGTGCGCGGCCCGCTTCGCGCTGGCCGGGCACCGGGCAGGTGGCGAGGATCCACACGCGCTCGTTGCGCGCCTGCTTCGCGCCGGCCTCTTCCGCGCGCGCGGCCCACTCCTCTGCCTGCTGGCAATCGCGCGCCATGCCGGCCAGGCCATCGTGGTGGTATTGGGCCATGGCCAGCAGGGCCTGCGGTTCCACGCCCTGCGCGGCGGCACGCTTGACGTGGGGCAGTGCGCGCTGCATGGCGTCGTCGGAATACTTGCCTTCTTCAGTGATCGCCACCGAAGCGAGCCAGGCGGCCTGCCCGTGGCCGCCCTCGCTGGCCTTTTCCAGCCACGTCAGGCCCTCGGCGGTGTTCTTCGGCACGAACTGCGCCATGCCGCCGCCGTATTGCAGCGCGCCGATGACGAACTGGGCGAAGCCATCGCCGGCTTCGGCCTTGCTGCGCACGGCGCGCAGGCGCCACCGGAGCGGTGCGGCGTAGTCGGGCCAGGCTTCGTTGAGGCGCGTGCGCATGGCGGCATCGTCCAGCGGTGTGCGGTCCAGCAGGGCCAGGCTGGGCGCCTCGTCTTCCAGCATGTTGGCCAGTGCGAGCTCCATGCTGCGGACATCGCCGAGCGCCGATTGCTTGAAGGCCTGGTCCATGAACGCCGACACGTCCGGCATCATCGATTCGTACCGGTAGCGCCACTGCCCGTCCTCGCGCACCAGGACGGGACCGAACTGGAACTGGCTCTCCGTCGGCGGCGCGACTTCGCCCACGGCCAGGTCGTCGATCACGGTGACGTTGGACAGCGAGAGGATCGGCCGCTCGTCGTTGCCTTCGTCCACGCCGGACCAGCCCTCGACCATGCACAGCCGCGCCACCGCGCGGTTGTCCATCGCCTTCAGTGCGGCGGGTTGTTGGGTGGCGCGCAACAGGTACACCACGATGCGGTCGCCGCTGGGAAGCCGGCGCAACTGGTCCGGCGAAGCGTAGAGCGCCATGTCGCGCAGGAATCCGAAATGGACGAGGCTCGAGGCGGCGAGCAGATCGACGCTTTCGGCCTTCTCCTGGCTGCTCAACGCGGCGTAGCGGTCCCATGCCCGCGAGACCTCGTTCATCGCGGCCGGGTCCTGCGCGGCCAGCGCGGGAACCACGAGCCATCCCGCCAACCATCCTGTCAGCCACTTACGCATGCGCATCGCATCCCCCGTCGTGTTGTCCCCTTCAGCGGTAGGGATTGTCCTCGCCGCTGCCCTCCGGCCGCAGGGTATAGCGTTTGTACGTCCACTGGTACTGCGCGGGATCGCGTCGCGCGATGCGCTCGACCTTCTGGTTGAGCACCGTCACCGCCGCGACCGGATCCGCGTCCGCGATGCCGGTGGGCGCCGGTTCCACATGCAGCGCGAAGTCGGGCCCGGGCCCGATCCGCTCGCACCAGGCGAACAGCACGGTCGCGCCGGTGCGTTCGGCCAGCCGCGAGACCAGCGTCATCGTCAGCGCCTGCGTACCGAAGAACGGAGCGAATTCGCCGTCGCCGGCCTTGGGCTGCTGGTCGGGCAGGATGCCGACCGCGCCGCCGTCCTTCAGCACCTTCCAGAGCTGTCGCACGGCCGCACCTTCCGCGCGTACCTGGCGGATGTTGTCCGCGCCCCGCACCCGTAGCAGGAAGGCGTCGCCGATGGCCGATTCGGGGGGCCGGTAGACGATCGCGATGGGGCCGCGCGAGGCCAGCCACTGGTTGAGCAGTTCCCAGTTGCCGAAATGCGGGGCTGCCACGATCACGCCCTTGCCACTGGCCAATGCCGCGTCGTACAGCGCTTCGCCGTGGCGCTCGCGCAGCAGCGCCAGATTCTCGGCGGGAGGGCGGGTCCAGAAGCGCAGCGTTTCCAGCGCCTGTCGGGACGTGGTGCGCAGGATCGCTTCGTGCAACGCCTCGCGTTGGCCGGGCAGCAGGTCCGGGAAAGCGATCTCCAGGTTGCGGCGCGCCACCCGGCTCTCGCGGGCGTCGGAGCGGCGCCAGGCCCAGGCCATCGCATCGCCCAGGGCGCGCAACCAGGACCACGGCAGGCGGCCGACCAGGGCGGCGGCGTGATAAGCGAGAGAAGCGAGCGTGGCCGGTTTCATCCGGGGAGTGTAGCCAACCGGGACGACGCGCCCGTGGCAGGGGGTGGGCCGGTGCTGCGGCTATCCTGTCGCTCCCTTCTGCGGAGCCCGCCCATGCTGTCCCTGATCCAGCGCGTCACCTCGGCCGCGGTTACCGTGGACGGGGAGGTGGTCGGCGCCATCGATGGCGGCCTGCTCGCGCTGGTGGGCATGGAGCCGGGCGACGGAGAGGCGCAGATCGCCCGCATGGCCGAGCGCCTGCTTGGCTACCGTGTGTTCGGCGACGAGGCAGGTCGGATGAACCGGTCCCTGACGGATACCGGGGGCGGCCTGCTGCTGGTCAGCCAGTTCACCCTGGCGGCGGACACCCGCTCGGGCATGCGCCCCAGCTTCACCACGGCCGCGCCGCCGGATGAGGCTGAACGGGGCTTCAACCGGTTTGTCGCGACCTGCAGGGAAAAGCACGCCGGGAGGGTGGAAACCGGCCGCTTCGGCGCCCATATGGTGGTCAGCCTCGTCAATGACGGGCCGGTGACCTTCCTGCTGCGGCCATGACGTTCTCCCCTTGTCGATGGCCGGGGTTCAGGAGCCCAACCCGGTCCGGGCTGGTATAATACGGGGTTCTCCCTTCCTTCTTCCCGGTGGCGCAACCTCCATGGCCAACGAACGTCCTGCGCAGCAGTCCGACATCAAGCTCTTGATCAGCAAGGGCCTGGAGCAGGGCTATCTGACTTACGCCGAAGTCAACGATCACCTTCCCGACGACCTGGTCGATCCGGAACAGATCGAAGACATCATCGGCATGATCAACGGCATGGGCATCGACGTCCATGAAGTCGCCCCCGATGCCGAAACCCTGCTGCTGGCCGATGGCAACACCGGCAACCGCGAAGTCGACGAGACCGCCGCGGAAGAAGCCGCGGCCGCACTGACCTCGCTGGACACCGAAGGTGGTCGCACCACCGACCCGGTGCGCATGTACATGCGCGAGATGGGCACCGTCGAGCTGCTGACCCGCGAGGGCGAAATCGCCATCGCCAAGCGCATCGAGGAAGGCCTGGCCCAGGTGCAGGCGTCGCTGGGCAACTTCCCGTGGTCCGTCGAACTGCTGCTGGAAGACTACGAACTGCACAAGGCAGGCAAGAAGCGCCTGGCCGAAGTGGTCGTCGGCTTCAACGACGTCGAAGAGCCCGTCGAGAACAGCGTGCCGGCGGCCGAAGAAGCTGCCGACGCCAGCGAGGAAGAGGACGACGAGGAAAGTGGCGACGACGTGGCCGAAGAGGCCGCGCCGACCGGTCCCGATCCGGAAGAGGTCGCGCGCCGCATGCAGGTGCTGGCCGACGGCTACGCCAAGTTCAAGAAGTCGTACGCCAAGAACGGTCCGGACAACAAGGCCGTCGCCAAGCTGCGCAGCGAGCTCGCCGAGACCTTCGTCACCCTGAAGCTGCCGCTGCCGCTGACCGACACGCTGGTCAGGAAGCTGCGCGAAGTGATGGCCCAGATCAAGGACCACGAGCGCCGCGTGCTGCACCTGTGCGCGAACGTCGCCAAGATGCCGCGCAAGGAATTCCTGCGCGCCTGGGAAGGCAACCAGACCAACCTGGGCTGGGTGGACGAAGTCCTGAAGCGCAAGCAGAAGTGGTCTTCGGGCCTGCGCGACGTCAAGGACCAGATCGTCTCCGAGCAGGAAGCGACCATCGCGGTCGAGCAGGCGATGCACCTGACCCTGGCCGACATCAAGGAAATCAGCCGTGCGATGGCCTATGGCGAAGCCAAGGCGCGCAAGGCGAAGAAGGAGATGGTCGAGGCCAACCTCCGCCTGGTGATCTCCATCGCCAAGAAGTACACCAACCGTGGCCTGCAGTTCCTCGACCTGATCCAGGAAGGCAACATCGGTTTGATGAAGGCGGTCGACAAGTTCGAGTACCGTCGCGGTTACAAGTTCTCGACGTATGCCACCTGGTGGATCCGTCAGGCGATCACCCGCTCGATCGCCGACCAGGCGCGCACCATCCGCATCCCGGTGCACATGATCGAGACGATCAACAAGCTCAACCGCATTTCCCGCCAGATGCTCCAGCAGTACGGCCGCGAGGCCACGCCGGAAGAACTGGCGAAAGAAATGGACATGCCCGAGGACAAGATCCGCAAGGTGATGAAGATCGCGAAGGAACCGATCTCCATGGAAACCCCGATCGGCGACGACGAGGATTCCCACCTGGGCGATTTCATCGAGGACACCAACGTGGAGTCCCCGATCGAGAACACCACCAACATCAACCTGCAGGAAACCGTCCGCGATGTGCTGGCCGGCCTGACCCCGCGGGAGGCCAAGGTGCTGCGCATGCGCTTCGGCATCGACATGAACACCGATCACACGCTGGAAGAAGTCGGCAAGCAGTTCGACGTCACCCGCGAGCGCATCCGCCAGATCGAGGCCAAGGCGCTGCGCAAGCTGCGTCACCCCTCGCGCTCGGAACAGCTGCGCAGCTTCCTCGACATCGACTGACGCAACGCGCGGTGATGCACCATCCAGGCGCGGCCCTTCGGGGTCGCGCTTTTTTTTGGTGCAATGTCGGCGGCGCGCGCATCGCCGCCTTGTCATGACCGTCACATCACGCTCTCTACACTGACGCCATCACCACGGTCAGAGAACCGCGTGCAACGACGAGACGCACTCAAGAGCGCGCTCGCCATCGCACTGCTGGGCGGCGTGCCCCGCGTGCTGGCGCAGGCAACGACAACCGCGAATGCGGCCGCACCTTCGACACGCTTCACGGTGGAAACGGTTCCAGACTTGGCCCGCGCGCTGGCCCGGCAACCGTACCGCGCGCCGGACGAAACGCTGCCCGCGGCGCTGGATACCGGATACGACGCCTACCGCGACCTGCGCTTCGATCCGCAACAGGCAATCTGGCGCAAGGAAGGCCTGCCGTTCCAGGTGCAGATGTTCCATCGCGGCTTCCTGTTCAAGCAGCGTGTCGAGCTGTATCGCGTGGAAGGCGATAGCGCGACACCGATCGCCTACACGACCGAGCTGTTTTCGTTTCCGCCGGGTACGAAGCCCGAACTCGGCAGCGACCTGGGCTTCGCCGGCTTCCGCGTGCACACGCCGCTCAACGCGCCGGACGTCTACGACGAACTGATCGCCTTCCTCGGTGCGAGCTATTTCCGTGCGCTGGGCAAGGGGCACGCGTATGGCTTGTCTGCACGCGGCCTGGCATTGGGCAGTGGCGATGCAGGCGCGGAGGAGTTCCCGATCTTCCGCGCGTTCTGGATCGAGCAGCCGGCGCCCGGCGCCGATCATCTGGTTGTGCACGCGCTGCTCGACAGCGCGAGCGTGGCCGGCGCGTTCCGCTTCGACATGAAGCCCGGCGTCGAGACCGTGATCGACGTGCAATCGCGGCTGTATCCGCGCGTCGACCTGGGCCGTGCCGGCATCGCGCCGCTGACCAGCATGTTCGAGTTCGATGCCGGCGACCGCGTGGGCACCGACGACTACCGGCCGGCCGTACACGACTCGGACGGGCTGGCGATCTTCAACGGCCATGGCGACCAGATCTGGCGGCCGCTGAGCAACCCGCCGCGCGTGCAGAGCAGTGCCTTCATGGACACGCACCCGCGCGGCTTCGGGTTGATGCAGCGCAAGCGCGGCTTCGGCGACTACGCCGACATCGAAGCGCGCTACCACCAGCGCCCCAGCCTGTGGATCGAGCCGCGTGGTCGCTGGGGCAAGGGTGCGGTGACGCTGGTCGAAATCCCGACCGGCGACGAATACCACGACAACATCGTGGCGTTCTGGCGTCCGGAGAAATCCTTGCGCGCGGGTCGCGAGCATCGCTTCGACTACCGCATGCACTGGTGCGATACGCATGCGTGGCAATCGGCACTCGCCGTGGTCAGCGACACCCGCATCGGTGCGGCGCCGGACCCTACGCGCCGGCTGGTCGTGATCGACCTGGAGGGAGGTCGCCTGGCGTCGATGCCGCGCGACGCGAAGCTGACGCCGGACGTCTGGGCGACGCGCGGCGAGGTAAGCGGCGCCGTCGTGTATCCGAATCCGGAAACGCAGGGCTGGCGCCTGAGCTTCGAGTTCCGCCCGAACACCGACAGCGCCGACGGGCGCGATGTCGAACTGCATGCGCGCGTGTTGGAGGGGCACGCGCCGCTGTCCGAAACCTGGCTGTACCGCTGGAGCACTTGATCATGACCGACACCCCCTCCGACGTCTCGGCACGGAACGCCTGGCTGCCGCCCGAAGCGCCGCTCGACATGCCCGTGCAGGACCTGTCCGTCGGGCGCCTGGCGTCGCGCACGTTGCCGACATCGCCGACGGACATCCCTTGGCGGCGGGCGGTGGTGATCGGTGGTGCGCTGCTGCTGACCCTCCTGGCGACCTACCAGGTGTGGTGGGTGCTGCGCGGCGGCGGGATCGACATGCTGGAAGGCGTGGTGCTGGTGCTGTTCGTGGCGCTCTTCGCGTGGATCGCGCTGTCGTTCTCCAGTGCGCTGGCGGGGTTCGTGCAGCTGGTCTCGCGTCGTGCGATGCCCCTGGGCATCGATGTGCGGGCGCCGCTTCCTGTCGTCGCGGCACGTACCGCGCTGCTGCTGCCGACGTACAACGAGGATCCGCACCGCTTGCTTGCCGGGTTGCAGGCGATGCACGAATCGCTGGCAGAGACAGGCCAACTCGATCGCTTCGACTTCTTCGTGCTCAGCGACACCACCAAGCCCGAGATCGCGCAGGAAGAGGTGGGCGCCTTCGCCCAGTTGAAGTTCCGTCTCGGCGCCACGGCACGCGTGTACTACCGGCGCCGCGACAAGAACACCGAGCGCAAGGCCGGCAACATCGCCGAGTGGGTGCGCCGGTTCGGCGCGGCCTACCCGCACATGCTGATCCTGGACGCGGACAGCCTGATGACCGGCGATACGCTGGTACGGCTGTCCTCGGCGATGGAGAAGCATCCGCGGCTCGCGCTGGTGCAGACGCTGCCGATGATCGTCAATGGACGCACCTTCTTCGCGCGCATGCAGCAGTTCGCGGGGCGCGTCTATGGTCCGGTCGTCGCGCAGGGCGTGGCGTGGTGGCATGGTGCGGATGGCAACTACTGGGGCCACAACGCGCTGATCCGCACCACCGCCTTCGCCGCGCATGCGGGGTTGCCGCACCTGGGTGGCGGCAAGCCGTTCTCTGGTGCGGTGCTGAGCCATGACTTCGTCGAAGCCGCGCTGCTGCGCCGTGGCGGCTGGGCGGTGCACATGGTGCCTGGACTGTCCGGCAGCTACGAGGAGGGTCCGCCTTCGCTGACCGACATGCTGGTGCGCGACCGCCGCTGGTGCCAGGGCAACCTGCAGCACGGCGCGGTGCTGCCTGCACGCGGCCTGCATTGGCTCAGCCGCATGCACTTGCTGGTGGGCATCGGCCACTATTTCACGGCGCCGATGTGGGCGATGCTGATGCTGGCAGGACTGGCGATACCGCTGCAGCAGGCAGGCTTCTCGTTCGACCAGCCGCACCTGGATGGCTTCACGCCCGCGCTGTACTGGCGCGGCGGCGATCCCGAGCGCTTCCTGTGGGTGTTCTACTTCACGATGGCGGTGCTGCTGGCGCCCAAGGTCATGGGCTGCGTGGCCACGCTGCTGCAACCCGAACTGCGCCGGCAATGCGGCGGCGCGATCCGCATCATGGGCAGCGCCGTGTTGGAGACGGCACTGGCCGCGCTGATGGCCCCCGTCACCATGTACGTGCAATCGCGCGGCGTGGCCGAGGTGCTCGCGGGCCGTGATTCGGGCTGGGAGACGCAGCGCCGCGACGACGGCAGTGTCCCGCTGGGCAGCCTTGTGCGTCGCTACGCAGGATTGACCGTGTTCGGTGTGCTGAGCGGCGTGCTTGCCTATCTCGTATCGCCCGCGCTCGCCGCGTGGATGGCGCCGGTGGTGCTGGGCATGGTGTTGTCGGTGCCGATCAACGTCCTGACCGCGTCCCCGGCAGTGGGGCAGTTCCTGCGTGCGCGCGGATGGCTGCGCATCCCCGAGGAAGCGCACCCGCCACGCGTGCTGGCGCGCGCGCTGCAGCTGCGGGGTACGTCCCCCGGCGCCGCAACCGACCTGGCCCCGTCCGGTACAATCCCGGCCCAGCGGGCCTATAGCTCAATGGTTAGAGCAGAGGACTCATAATCCTTTGGTTCCAGGTTCGAGTCCTGGTGGGCCCACCAGATGCGTCATGTGGTGGCTGGTTGATACCGAGCGCATAAGTTGAACCGTTGTTTCAACTTGGGATGACAAGAATGGCAATCGTTGCAACGACTTGCCTTCATGGAAGCCAAACTGGACGCCGTCGCGCACCGGCTCAACGAATGGTCACGCGTCGCTTGGTTACGAAACACCGACAGAACGATATCGACAACCTGTTGCGTCGATTGGATGAATCCAAGGTCAAGAGCGGACACTTTGAGATGCTGGATCACGGATCGCTAGCCTCTGGCACATAGATCATGCTGCCGTCCTTCAGACGGTAGGCGGTACCTGCCCGCATACCTTCACCTTCGCCGATCTGGCCGCTGGCTTTGTAGCGATCGAGCTTCTGGCCATCCTTCACCACGATTTCCATGTCGGCCTGCCCCGGGTTGGCGACCATCACCATCTTGTCCTGGCTGAAAGGATTGAAGGGATTGCGAATGAGTGCGATCAGCAGGATGGCGATGATGACGAGGAACACGTCGATCAGGTTGACCACCGACAGGATCGGGTCATCCTGATCGTCTTCGTCCAGATAGCGGCGACGCATGGCTCAGGCCCTCCTTGCTGCGATCGCCAGTTCGATCTTGCGCAGATCCTGCAACAGCCAGCGTCGGCGAACCACCAGCACCGTGTAGATGACCGAGGCGGCCAGCAGCGAGACGATCACTGCGGCGAACGCGATGCCGACGTGGCGGGCAACCTCCTCCATGCGGCCGTCGGACAGGCCAGCCAGCGCAGGTCCCATCGGGATCATGGTCGCCACCAGGCCAAGCATGGGGGCTGTGCGGCTGCCGATACGCAGCGGCTCCAACTGCTTCAGCGTCCACAGTTCAAGATCTTCCAGTGCGCCGTCGTGGCGTTGCCAATGGCGCTCCATGGCATGGGAGCGGCCCAGACGTCGCTGCAGTGCTTCCACTGCGAAGGCGCCAAGCGCGTAACAGGCATACAGGAACATCGCCAGGATCAGCACCAGCACGGGTGCGAGAAACCAGCCGGAGAGTTGGTGCAGCAGGGATTCGATCAGATTCATGTCATTGGTCGGAGTGGGAGGGATATCAGGCACGGCGCCATTGGCGGGTGCCACCGATGGCAAATGCCGCAAGCGCAGTCAGCAACGTCAGCCACCACCTCGACGGAGGTGATGGGAGCTGTGGCGTTACTTGGCGCAACTGCATGCCACTGACCTTCTGACTGGCCGGTGGCGGTGGCGTAGTGGGTGGAGCTGCGTTGGCGCTAGGTGGTACCGGTGTGCTCTCCTGCTTTGGTGCGCCCGGCGCGTGCGCGGGGGCTGCCCCCGCTCTGGGTGCCCCCAGCCCGAATGCACTAGCTAGTCGCGCCACGTGCGGGCGGAGCTTGCTGCTGCCGGGCAACACGTCGTGGCGTGCGTCGAGCTCGTTCCAGGTGTCGACCAGGCTGCGCAGGGTCGCATCGTCGGCTTTCCAGTAGCCCTTGCGGTGCGCTTCCAGCATGCGCTCGACGATCTGGGCCAGGGCATGCGGGTTGCTGCGCTCGAACCAGTCGCGCATGCCCAGGTCCAAGCTGTCCTCGACATAGACATCGTGGAAGGCCTGCCATTGGTCGTCGCGCACCATGCTGGGGTCTACGGCCTGCCAGCCCCAGAAGTTGTCCATCGAGGCGACGATCTCCAGCGTGCCCGCGTAGCCCTCCCGCTGCATCTGCGTAATCCAGCCCGGGTGGAACTGGCGGGACTGCAGTTCGGCAGCAAGGAAGCGGGCCGCATCGTCGACACGCGTACCGGCCGGGTCGCGCAGGTTGGAGATGTAGAGCGAAGGAGCGGCACCATCCAGGTGGCGCACGGCCAGTGAGAGTCCGCCCAGATAGGAGAACGGATCGTCGGTGGTCAGCATGCCGTACAGGTTGGAGGAGCGCGACAGGACTGCTGCCTGGGTACCGCGCAGCTGCTCGGCATAGGCATTGACGCCTTCCGGGACTTCGCCCCAGTGGGCGGCATCCGGACCGTAGCCGTACTGCATCTGCGCCAGGTAGGACTCGGCAAGCGTGGCGTCGGTTTCCCAGTTGTCGGTGCGCAGAACGTTTCCACCCAGACCACTGCCGTAGCGGCCCTGGGCGCTGGAATAGATGCGCGTGCGGGCATAGCGCTCCGCGACCTCCGCGGAAACGCCACCGCCCAGAAGGCGTGCACGCACCTGTGCCGTGTGGCGGGCGATCACGTTGTCGCCATCATCAGCGGCTTCGACCAATGCCAGCGCTTCGTTCATCCGCTGCATCAGCGCACCGAACTGGTCGCGGTACAGGCCTGTGGCCGACAGCACCACGTCGATACGCGGCCTGCCCAACTCATGCGCAGGGATCAGTTCCACCTTCTCGATCCTGCCGCCGTCGTCCCACACTGGCCGCACACCCAGTGCAGCGAACACCTGCGATTCCAGGATACCGTTGTGGCGCATCGTTTCCACACCCCACAGCGAGAACGCCAGCTTCTCCGGGTGCTGCCCACCATGCTGCGCGCGATAGCTGCCGATCAGTTGTTGCAGGGCCACTTGGCCCGCTTCCCATGCCGCGCGTGAGGGCACGCGCAGCGGATCGAACCCGTACAGGTTGCGGCCAGTGGGCAGGCTTTCCGGCGTGCGCAACGGATCGCCCCCGAGACCTGGCGTCGAGTAGCGGCCGGCCAGCGCAGCCAACAGCCCGGCAACTTCACTTCCCGCGTCCAGCGACGTATCCGCCTGGCGCGCTGCCTCGAGCAGTTCGCGTTGTGCAAGCGGGGCATCAGCAGCCAGTGGCACACCGTCGTAAAGATGCTGCTGAAGCCAGCGTCGTCCTGGCTCGTCGACGAGCGCGCGATAGTCGGTGGCGGTGGATGGGTGCGCTTCGTCCAGCGCCAGCGCTTGCGTGATCCGCCGCGCCAGCATCAGCCTGACCGTGTCGCCCCGGCGTGTGTTGTCCACGCTTTCACCGAACGAGTGCAGGCCCTGCGGCTGTGCCTGTCCGCCGATCTGGTCCAGATACTCATGCAGCGCGGCGAGGAAGCCATCGAAGTCAGCTTCGATACGTGCGGGTAGCCATTGTAGGTCGGCAGCCACGCCGCTGCTGCTGGCCAGCTCTCGCAGCTGCCGGGCCGCCGTGTCACGCACGGCCCCGTGATCCAATTGCTGGTACTCATCGATCAACTGGTGCAGGCGCAACGGATCGCCGTGCAGGCCGGCTGCACCGAAAGCCGGTGTCTGGTGACTGACGATGACAGCGCGGCCCCGGCGCTTGGCCTGCAAGGCTTCGCCCACGTCATCCACGATATAGGGGTAGACCACAGGGATGTCACCGACCAGCAACATCGGGTTGTCGTGGACCGACAGTCCGCGTTCCTTGCCATAGGTCCATTCCTGCGTACCGTGCGTGCCGAAATGCACGATGGCGTCCTGCCCGGCCTGTTCGCGCAGGAACTGGTAGGTGGCCATGTAGGCGTGATCCACCGGTCGGCCGACATCGTGATAGGCGCTGCTGCCGGCATCCTCACCCGGCGTGGCACGTGTGGGCTGGGGCAGCAGCGTGACGTTGCGCAGCCGCAGCCTGGGGATGGCGAACCCAGCTTCACCATTGTGCTGGCGCAGCCAGGGACTGGCCGACGGGGAGCCCCACGCCTTGGTGATGTTGTCGCGCACATCGGCAGGCAGCGCTTCGAACCAGCGCTGGTAATCCTTCAATGGCAGCCAACCTGCCAGGTCGTCACGCAGTAATGCATCCAGTTCGGCGACGCCACGGTAGCTGGGGGCCAGCAGGCGCTGCAGCGCTTCCAGTAGTGCGGGTTCATCAGGAAGATCGGCGGAGTAACCGGCTTCGCGCATGGCGACCAGCGTGGTGTGGAGGCTGTGCGGCAAGTTCAACCCAGAGGCACCCAGGTTTTTCTCGCCCGGGGGATAGTTGTAGAAGACGATGCCTACGCGCTTCTCGGCGGCCGGCTTGCGGCGCAGCGATGCGTAGTTGATGGCCTTGTCGGCCAAGGAACGGATCTGCGCTGCGATCGGCTGGGGCGGTGTACGCGATTTGGCCGCAGCGACGATCAGCGGATCGATGAATCCGGCTTGCTCGGGAATCGCCAGGTAGAACGAAGTCGCGCCCGGCGACACACCCTGCCGGTCGGCGCGCCAGGCCGGCTCCGGGCCTTCCCAGTAAGTGATCGCCTGCAGCACTGGTACACCTAGCCGTGCGTAGTCGCTGCCTATGTCGCCCCGATAAAGGATCTCGAAGTTGGCCACGGCGTCCACCACGGGCACACCGTTGCGCATCAGTAGTGTCTCGACCGGAACGCCACCGTCAGTGTCACGGAAGAACGGCACCGCGATGCCACCGCGGCTTTCGATCTCACGAACTAGTGCATCGATGTGGGCCGTCGAATCGGAGCCGATGGCCGAGGCGAACATGGCAATGCCGATCACCGGCTGGCCCGCGCGCACCTTGGGACCCAGCCAGGCCAAGTAGTCTTCCAGTGACGCGAATGCCAGATCGCGGTAGCCGGGGTGGTAGATGCCAGTCCGGGGCATGACCAGTGCCGGCTCCGGCGTCGTCGGTGGCGTGCCCACACGTTTCCAGTGTTGGACGTAGCGCAGCAGTGCGCCGAGATTGCGTTCACCGCCATTGCGCGCATAGGCCGCCAGCAGTGTGGCCTGCTCCTCGCTGAGGCCCAGGCCACGTTGGCCATCACGCTCAACCACCAGCGCGCGCGGTAGCGATGCCAACTGGCCGGGCAACTTCTCATCGCGATACATCTGCACCGGTGGCAATTCGGCGAGCACCAGATCCGCGCCTTGCATCGTGGTGATGGCATCGGGCTGCAGGGGTGCGCGCAGGTAGTCCAGTTGAACGCCTTCAGCGGCGGCGAGCTGGCGATACAACGCCAGCTTACCCTGCGGGAAGAAGCCGCTGCCTACCAGTACCAAGCGACCGCTGGCATCCTTTGCGCTACTTGCCTCGGCAGGAGCGGGCAACCCTTGCGCGAACGCCAAAGTCGTCGCCAGCATGCCGATCGTTGCTAGCCACAGCGCGCGCCATCGGAGCCGTCGGTAAGCCATGCTCAGAACCTGACGCCGAGCATGGCGTAGGCGTAACGACCGCGCTCCCGATAGTTGAAGATGCCATCTTCCTCGACGCGATGGTCGGTCAGGTTCTCCACGCCCACTTGCAGATCAACGCGCTCACCGAAGCGACGTTTGACGGAGGTGTTCCACAAGCCATAGGAAGGCTGTCGCTGCGGGGTGCTGCCGGCGGTCAGCTGGCGTCCTGTGTAGTCGTAGCGCAGTTCCAGCTGCCAGCCATTGTCAGCACTGGCCCAGGCTAGGCGTGCGTTGCCGGTCTGCAGCGGCCGCTCTGGAAGGCGCGCGTCGTCGGACTCGTCCCGAACGTCGTTGTAGGCGTAGTTACCACTGAGGCGGAAGTTGGCCGGCAAGTCGACGCCGGCCTCCAACTCCGCGCCACGGATGCGCACGTCATCGACATTCTCATAGCGGTAGAGCCTGCGTAGGGGCCGGCTGCAAAACTCGATGCACACCGAATCGATCAGGTCTTCGACGGTGTTTCGATAGGCCGTGGCGCGCCACCAGAACGCATCCGTGGAATAGCCCACCGACAATTCCAGGTTATCGCTCTTCTCTGGTTGCACATCGGGGTTGCCAATGAAGCTGTGGGGGCCGTCGAAGCGATAGTCCGGGGAAATCTGCTTGAGCATCGGCGCCTTGAAGCCGCGCGAATAGCCGCCTTTCACCGTCCAGCGCTCGGCGGGTTGCCAGACCGCGTAGATGCGTGGGCTGACCTCGCTGCCGAACAGGTCATGCTTGTCCAGGCGCGCGCCGTAGACCAGATCGAACTGCTCGGTCAGTGCCCACTCGTCCTGCAGGAAACCTGCGTACTGCTTTACGGTGGCTTCGCCGCTCACGAAGGAAGGGTGCTCCAACCTCTCTTCCCGGCCCTCGAAACCGGCGGTGAGCCGATGGCTGCGGCCCAAGGCAATGCCATAGTGGCCGTTGAGGGTGGTATCGCCGGCCTCTTGTTCTGGCGAGGGTGCGACACCTTGTGTGTTGCGCTGACGCTGGTGGATGTTGGCAATTTGGCCCGCCAAGCGCAGATGGCCGCCACCGATTTCACCGTCGTAGCTGATGCCGATCTGGGTGCGGTCGAAATCGTAGGACTGCTGGTAGTAGAGCGTGCGCGCGGTGTTGCTGGTGTTGTACCAGCGATCCTCGTCACTCTTCATCACCGTGAGCGCCAACCGATGATCATCGGCGGGTTTCCATTGGAGCCTGGCACGCAGCGTGGCCTGTTCCTGACCCTCGCGCTGATCTAGTCGGGCCTCGTCGGGCTCGGGTAATGCTTGCTGCTTCTGCCAAGCCCCATCGACGGTCAGGGATAGTCGGTCACCCAGCGGCCCGGACAGGTGCACGCTGGCTTGGCGTTGCTCGCCACCGTCGTCTTCCGTGGGTGCGCCGGCACTCATGCGGGCACCACCGCCCCATTGTTTGCCGGCGGCGCGGGTAATGATGTTGATTACGCCTCCCAGCGCGTCGGAGCCGTAGAGTGAGGACAGGGGACCGCGCACGATCTCAACGCGCTCGATCGCTTCCAGCGGCACCCAACCGAACTGCAGGTCGCTCAGGCCAAACACCTGGTCGGTGGCCGCAATGCGCTCGCCATCCACCAGTACCAGGGTATGTCGGCTTTCCATCCCGCGAATGCTGACCACCCGGCGCCCGAGGCTGCCGACGGGGCGAATATTGAGGCCCGGGGCGTCGCGGATGGCGTCCAGCACATCGCGTGCCGGTCGGGCGCGCAGCTCTTCGCCAGTGATCACGGTAACGCTGGCGGGCGCGCGTTCGACGCTGCGCTCGCTCGCTGTGGCGGTGACCACAACGGCATCGAATTCGGTCAAGGCACGATCTGCTTCCTCGGCTGCCTGGGCCGACAAGCAGGCAGCGAGCAGCACGGGCAGGGCGGCAAGGCGCATGGGTTGCCGGTGGCGGCGCGAAACATGCAGTGGGTGGCGCATTGGGGGGTCTCCAGGAGGGCAGTGGTGGGTGCGTCTGGCTGGCGACCTGCTGGCGTGCATCCCTTCACGCCATGTAAACAAGATTGGTTCTCATTCGCCTTGACCTGAATCAAGGCAACATCAGGAGAGGGAGGGATAGTTCAGAGCAGATTGAGATGGATGTGACTTGACCTAGATCAAACTACAGGTGGTGGTTTTAGGCGAGAGTTCCCACCACATGTAGTGATATGGGGAGGGTGATATGGCAAAGGAAAGCGACCTCTTGCAGGCCGTGGTGGATCCCGTGACTTCGGTCCAGGAGTACCTCTCCCGCACCGATTGGCGGGTCAATGCCAATGCGAACCAGGGATATTCCTTGGGCGGGTTGATCCTGAATGTGTCCGGCAAAGTCACGGCTAATTACTGGCTGTCCCATGTCTATCCGGCGGAAGTGGGGAGGGCGCATCGTGAAGGCGATCTGCATATCCACGACTTGGACATGCTGGCGGGCTACTGCGCTGGCTGGTCGCTGCGCACGCTGTTGTATGAAGGCTTCAACGGCGTGTCCAACAAGGTGGAAGCCGGCCCACCGAAGCATTTGTCCTCAGCCGTGGGGCAGATCGTCAATTTCATGGGCACCCTGCAGAACGAATGGGCCGGAGCGCAGGCGTTCTCCTCGTTCGATACGTACATGGCGCCATTCGTGCGCAAGGACCGCCTGTCTTACGAAACGGTCCGGCAGGCCATCCAGGAACTGATCTTCAACCTCAACGTGCCGTCGCGGTGGGGCACGCAGACCCCCTTCACCAATTTGACCTTTGACTGGGTGTGTCCGGAGGACCTGCGCCACCAGACTCCCTTCATTGCCGGCGAGGAAATGCTGTTCACCTACGGTGAGCTGCAGGTCGAGATGGACATGATCAACCGCGCGTACATCGAAGTGATGAGCGCGGGCGACGCGCGTGGCCGCGTGTTCACCTTCCCCATCCCGACCTACAACATCACCCCTGATTTTCCCTGGGAGTCGGAGAATGCACAGAGGCTGTTCGAGATGACGGCCAAGTACGGGCTTCCGTACTTCCAGAACTTCATCAACTCCGAGCTGGATCCCGGGCAGATCCGCTCAATGTGTTGTCGCTTGCAGCTGGATCTGCGCGAACTGCTCAAGCGCGGCAATGGACTGTTCGGCAGTGCCGAGCAGACCGGTAGCCTGGGCGTGGTGACGGTCAACTGTGCAAGGTTGGGTTACCTGTACCGTGGTGACGAGGACGCGCTGTACGCACGGTTGGGAGAACTACTGGAGCTGGGGCGACGCAGTCTGGAGATCAAGCGAGACGTCATCCAGTCTTTGATCGACGATGGCCTGTTTCCCTATACCAAGCGGTATCTGGGATCGCTGCGCAACCACTTCTCGACGCTTGGGGTGAACGGGATCAATGAAATGATCCGGAACTTCACCCGCGATGCGCATGACATCACCACCGAGTGGGGTCATGCCTTTGCACTACGCCTGCTGGACCATGTGCGCGAGCATATGGTCCGGTTCCAGGAGGAGACCGGCCACCTCTACAACCTGGAAGCAACGCCGGCGGAGGGCACCACATATCGCTTCGCCAAGGAAGATCGCAGGCGCTGGCCTGACATACTCCAGGCCGGTAGCGAGAAGAAGCCTTATTACACCAACTCTTCGCAGTTGCCGGTTGGATTCACGGACGATCCGTTTGAAGCGCTGGAGAGGCAGGAAGCGCTGCAGTCGCGCTATACGGGCGGTACGGTACTGCATCTCTACATGGGCGAGCGCTTGTCCAGTGGCCGCGCGTGTCGCGACCTGGTGCGACGTGCGCTGACGCGCTTTCGCCTGCCATACATCACCATCACACCCACGTTCTCGATCTGTCCAACGCATGGCTACCTGGCCGGCGAACATGAGTTCTGCCCGCATTGCGATGAAGAGCGCTTGGCCATGAAACATCGCGCAGCGGTGGCTTGATCGGGGGCGCACCCCAATGAATTCTATTGCTTCACTCACCCAAGGATACTTTCCATGCAGGAATCATACTTAAGCCGAGAATTCGTGTTGCGCGAAGAAGAGCGCCAGCGTTGCGAGGTCTGGACGCGGGTGATGGGCTATCACCGTCCCGTCTCCAGTTTCAACATCGGCAAGCAGGGAGAGCATGCGGAGCGCCGCTTCTTCGTTGAGGGCGCGCGCACTGGATTGATCCCGGCCGCAGCATGATTCGAATTGGCGGAATGACGCCGCTGACCACGATAGACTTCCCGGGCCATCTGGCAGCGGTGCTCTTCATGCAGGGATGTCCCTGGCGCTGCACCTATTGTCACAACCCTGAGCTGCTGCCGACGCGCGCCGGCGACGGCGTGGCCTGGGACGTGGTGGTGGACTTCCTGCATCGCCGCCGTGGCCTGCTGGATGCCGTGGTGTTCTCCGGTGGGGAGCCCACCTCGCAAGCCGCACTGCCTGACGCCATCGCACACGTGAGGGCACTGGGGTTCCGTGTTGGTCTGCACACCGGCGGCATGTATCCGGAGCGATTGCGCCAGGTGCTGCCGCTGTTGGACTGGGTGGGCCTGGATATCAAGGGGCCGGCGCAACACTACGACCGCATTACGGGCCGCCGCCGCAGCGCCGCGCCGGTTCGCGAAGCGTTGGAGTGCGTACTGGCCAGTGGTATCGACTACGAGTGCCGCACCACGTGGCGTCCGGAGGTGTTCCCGGCCGCGGATCTGTATCAACTGGCCGAAGATCTTGTTGGCCTGGGGGTGGCGACGTGGATCCTTCAGGAGTGCCGCGAACAAGGACGTGGCATAGCACCCGCGGACAAGCCGGATCTATCGCGACTCAGTGTGGGATTCCGGACCTTCGACTTTCGTCACCATTAGCTGCGGGTCGCAATCTATTCCGCACGCCATGCCTGGGCGCCACTGTACATTGCACGGATGCACGAGAGAGTTTCAAGCGGGCAACGCATCCTGCGTGAAGGATACGTTGAGCGTCGTGGGCTCGGTCGAAGGAGCCATCATCCAGCAGGTTGAAGAAAGGTGCTCTGCCGCAGGTGCAGGGTCAGGTAGTCGAAGTAGTGATCGATGTAGCTGATTCCGTTCTCGTGATCGAGCAGGTACGGATTCATCAGCGTATGTCGCAATATCACCAGCCGGTCCGCGTCGGTGTCGTCCGTCATGGTGGCCGGATCGATACCAAGGCCCGTGAGGATGCGGTGTATTTCGACATCGCCGATCATCGTCCGCTGGAGCGTGGTGATCGAGGCAAAGAACTGCTTGATCTGCAATGGTTGTTGGGGGTCGCAGCGCAGCTGATCGTGGAGATTCCGGACGAAGGCGTTGGCTTTCGCGATGTCGTCATTGCCCGACGGGTTAAGCGCAAGGCAGACCAGGTTGCTGTCCGGATGGAACGGCACGCATGCCTTGATGGTCGTGCCCATTTCCTCGGCAAAGCGCTGCGCCCGCACCAGGAACGCTTCCGCTGCCAGCACCGTTTGCCGTGGCATGAGGCCGAAGTGGGTGTGGTCCAGCGGCAGCACACGGTGCGTAACGTAGACGGCGGCGGCGGCGGCACCGGATTTGGAACCCTCTGGAACGAACTGGCCCAGTTGTCGGTAGCGTGTCATGTAGTCATCCGGACCACCTTCCCGAAAGACGTAGTCTGCATGTTCGGACAGAAGTTCCACCGCGCGATGGTCGCGACAGATGAATGCGCCTGTGCCGTAGGGGAGGTAACCGAGCTTGTGGGGATCGACGGTGACGGAGTCGACCTGGGACAGGGCCGAGAATGCGGCGTGCACTTCCGGCCGCGGAAAATCGCGGTACTCCTGTTGGATCTCCTGCAAAGGGCGTAGTTCGCCGTCGGGCTGCCGGAACAGCGTGGCCAGATAGCCGCCCCAGGCTGCATCCACATGTACGCTGAAACCCAGGCCGTGCTTGCTGGAGCGCTCGCGTGCAACCACCACCTCATCGATCGGGTCGATGGTGCCGTACTCCGTGCTTCCCAGTACGGCGACGGTCATGAGAACCGGTTGCCGCTCGCATTTGCAGTGTTCAAGTGCTTCCTGCAGTGCTGCCGGATCCAGGCGCATGCCGTTGACAGGCAGTAACCGAAGCTGCTCCCTGCCGAGGCCCAGCAATTTCAGTCCCTTGCTCCACGAATAATGCGCCGTGATCGGCGCGAGCACGCAGGGCGGACGCACGTCGCGGTGACGGGCGAAGAAGTTCACCATCCCAAGATGCTCGATGCGCTGTGCATCCACGCGCGTGCGCCAGCGCTGACGATCCTGCTTGTTCTGGCTGGCAAGCCAGTACCGCCAGTGTTCCAGCAGTTCGATTGCGGAAGACGGAGCCAGGTTGAACGCCTGCCAGACATCCTCGGGTAGGTCGATGTCAGGCACCCCTGCTGCAAGCATTGCCACCGGGAATGCCTTGAGCGCGAGCGCCAGCCGTAGTGCTTGGTAGTTGGCCAGCGTTCCGCCGGACGTCAGATGCCCGAAGGCGCAGTCCTTGCGTGACGGATCGGCGGGAAAGCCGAGCATGCGCGCCAACTGGAGTCCGACCTGGATCTCCAACTGCACGGTGATTGGTGCCGCGTCTTCGCTGACATTGTTGGGGTTGTAAGGCAGCGCGAGCATCTGGGCCGCGAGACCCGGCAGGAGCAGATCCGAGGCCATGTGGCCGATGTAGCGTGGGCTGTGGAAAGGCACGGATTGCTTCAGTGCGGCCGACAGTTGATGCAGTTCACGCCGCATCCTGGCCTCGAACGCCTGGTATTGCGGATGCTGGGCGGCTGAGGTGGGAATAGCCGGCGGGTCTTCCGGATGGAAGTTCCTGCGCCAATGGACATGGTCCCGCAGGAATTCCACCACCAGCTTCTCCAGCAGTGTGTCGTTCTCGCCATAAGGACCGAGGAAGCAGGCATCGAGCGTGCGCCTCTCGCTATCTGGTACGGGGTTGAAACCAGTCGAATGCTGATTGTGGTGAGTCCTGTTCATGGGAGAAGCCTAGACGCGTCAACAAAGACAGTCCCTGATCTGGATCAACAGAATGCGACAGGCGGTCGCAGTCGTGAGGCGCAAGGGAGTCGCCAAGTGCGAGTGCCACGCCTGTACGGGGTAGTCGCATGACGCAAGTCAAGGCCACGGGTGATCGGCACGACTACGCTGCGGAACATGGAACGCCACGGCAGTTCAGCGATGCGTCGCAGCAATGGCAGCACCGAATGCGCAACGCAGGTCCGCCGCCACGTCGACATGGATGCCTACCGATAGGCCTCTCCTTTCCGTCATTCCCACAGAGCGACCCGCACCGTGCACAGCCAAAGCACCACGATCTTCCTTCCGCCATCCATCACAGGATCCAGGAAAGACCACGAATCCAGCGCCCATGGCGCACCAGTCGCTGCTTCCGGAGCATCGCGGCGAGCCTCCCTTGCGCTTCGATCATCACTCAGGCCGCATCGGCTGCGCCTACCACTGCTGACGGCACTGCTCCTTACGGCCGCCGCCGCCGTCGCTGCACCTGCGGACGAGAGCGAAGGGCGGATCATCCTCGATGCGCGCTACCGTTTCGAGCATGTCGAGCAGGATGGTCCGCTGATGGATGCCAGTGCCCACACCTTGCGCACCCGGCTGGGGTACCAGACCGCGACCTGGCATGGACTGAGCGGACTGGTAGAGGTCGATGATGTGCGGTCGCTGGGCGCGGAGCACTACAACGATACGCGCAACGGGAAAGGCGCCTATGGCACCGTCGCCGATCCACAGGGCACGGCAGTCAACCAGTTGCTGGTCAGGAGCCGTTTCGCGAAAGGAAGCGCCACGGTTGGACGCCAGCGCATCAATCTGGACAACCAGCGATTCATTGGTGGTGTCGGCTGGCGGCAGAACGAGCAGACCTACGACGGTGGCGTCATCGAGTTCAAGCCGACACCCGCGTCCACGGTGACCTATGGCTACATAGGTAACATCGATACCATATTCGGTCCCGATGGACCGGCCACGCCGAGCAGAACCGCGCCTGCAGACATCGAAGGGCACAGCCATCTTCTCAATGCCAAGTACGTTGTCGGGACATCCTTGACTGCGACCGCGTACCACTATCGCCTTGGGCTGGACAATGTCGCGGTAACCGCTGCGGCTCCTCTGGGAACCTTGTCCAGCAAGACGACAGGTCTGCGGTTGCTGGGAGTTCTGGGCGGTACCACGTACGTGGTCGAACACGCATGGCAATCGTCACTGGCGGACAATCCCTGGGATCTCGACAGCCGCTACAGGCTGATCGAAGCTGGCCGAACGTGGGCTGGAACACAATTTACGTTGGGACAGGAAGTGCTGGGTTCCGGAAAAGGGGCGGGCGTCGGCAACCGCGCATTCCAGACACCGCTGGCAACCAAGCACGCCTTCCAGGGATGGGCCGACGTGTTTCTCACGACACCGGCCGATGGATTGCGTGATGCATACCTGTTGGCGAGCAGGCCCGTCGCGGGCGGAAAACTCCAGGTGGCCTACCATGACTTCCGTAGCGACCGCGGCGACCGTCGCTTTGGTACCGAATGGAATGCCGCGTACAGCAGGGCGATCCCTGCAGCAAAGGGGTGGTTGGCGACGCTGAAGTACGCGGCTTACAACAGCGCGCATGCATCGGGTACCGTGGACACCGACAAGCTCTGGGTGCAGGTGCAGTACACGCGCTGAGTCCGGGCGACGAATGGTGTGGACTTGATCCAGGTCAAGCCGAAGGAAAGGGAGCCTCGCCAGAATGCGATGCTCCCGACTTCGAACAGAAGCGATGGCTTTCCACGACCTGCGCCATTTCCTGCGCCATTTGAGTGAACGCACAGATTTGCATGAGATTGATGCACCGGTAAGCGTGGAGTTGGAAAGCACCGCGCTGTGCCAGCGCGCGCTGCGTGAGGAGGGGCCTGCCTTGCTGATGCGTAATGCGGGTTCGGACCATCCGTTGCTGGGTAATCTGTTCGGCCATCGGCGCCGGATCGAGATGGCGATGGCCGACCGGCCCGTCGCATCGTTACGCGAACTGGGTGAGCTTCTGGCATCGATCAAGGAGCCGCGCTGGCCTAGCCGCCTGCGTGACGCGTTGGCGCAGTGGCCTGAGTTGGCGCAGCTGGCGCACGTCGCTCCACGAAAAACGATGGATGCCGCTTTCAATGAGCACGTTCTGGAGGGGGATGACATCGATCTTGGCCGGCTGCCTATCCAGCGATGCTGGCCAGAGGACGTGGGTCGTCTGATCACGTTCGGGCTGGTGATCACGCGCGGAACTCGCCAGCCCCGACAGAACGTAGCGATCTACCGCCAGCAGCTGATCGGTCGTGACCGCGTGATCATGCGGTGGCTGCCGCATCGTGGCGGTGCGCTGGACTACGCAAGCTGGCAGGACGCGAACCCAGGACATCCATTCCCGGTCCTGGTGGCGATCGGCGCGGATCCGGCTACCTTGCTCGCTGCAGTGGCGCCGGTGCCGGATACGTTGTCGGAGTATGAGTTTGCCGGACTGTTGCGGGCATCGCGCACGCGTATCTGGCACAGCGAGCTGACGGGATTGGATGCGCCCGCGAGTGCGGAGATTCTGCTTGAAGGCTTCATCCATCCCGGCGACACCGCACTGGAAGGGCCATTCGGCGATCACACCGGCTACTACAACGCCCAGGATCAGTTCCCCGTCATGACGATCAAACGCATGCGCATGCGTGCCGGCGCGATCTATCACGGCAGCTACATGGGGCGTTCCCCATTCGACGAGCCGTCGGTGCTGTCGATGGCCCTCAACGAGGTCTTCGTCCCGATCCTGCGCAAGGTGTTTCCCGAGATTGTCGATTTCTACCTTCCGCCTGAAGCCTGCTCGTACCGGGTGGCAGTGATCAGCATCCGCAAGCAATACGCCGGCCACGCCCGACGCGTGATGATGGGGGTGTGGTCTTACTTGCGGCAGTTCACTTACACCAAGTTCGTCATCGTCACCGACGAGGACATCGACGTGCGGGATTGGGCCCAGGTGATCTGGGCGGTTTCGACCCGCGTCGATCCCGCGCGCGACAGCATGCTCGTTGAGCGAACTCCCATTGATTACCTCGATTTCGCGTCGCCGGTAGCGGGACTGGGCTCCAAACTGGGTCTGGACGCCACGCGCAAATGGAAGGGCGAGAGCGATCGCGAATGGGGGCGTCCCATCACCCCTGATCCCGGCGTGGAGAAGCGCGTTGACGCGCTGTGGGAGCAGATCTGCCGAGCACGGTCCGACGCGAGTGCCGACGCGGCGCCCGCATGGGCGAAACGTCCCCCAGCATCCAGGAGACACTGATGCAACTCGTCTGTCCCGCCGGCAACCTGCCGGCCCTTCGTACTGCGATCGATGCCGGCGCCGACGCGGTCTATGTCGGTTTTCGCGACCAGACCAACGCACGCGCTTTTCCAGGATTGAACTTCGACGAGGAAGAGATGTGCCAAGGGGTGGCCTATGCGCATGCGCGTGGCCGGAAGGTCTATGTGGCGCTGAACACGTACCCCGACAGTGCGCGCCTGTCCCAATGGCAGCGTGCGGTCGATCATGCGGCCGCACTGGGCATGGATGCGATCATCGCGGCGGAGATGGCGGTGCTGCACTATGCGAGTACCCGCCATCCAGGCTTGCCGCGTCACCTCTCGGTGCAGGGATCCGCGACGACCGCCGCTGCGCTGCGCTACGCGCATGATCGGTTCGATATCTCCCGTGCGGTGTTGCCGCGCGTGCTGTCCATCCAGCAGGTCGAGCGGTTGTGTTCCGTCTCGCCGGTACCATTGGAGGTGTTCGCCTTCGGTAGCTTGTGCATCATGGTCGAGGGCCGATGCCAGCTGTCCAGTTATGTCACGGGTGCATCACCCAACCGCCATGGCGTGTGCTCACCTGCCTCGTTCGTGCGTTGGGAAGAAGAGCCCTCTGGCCGCAGCGTTCGCCTGAATGGCGTGCTGATAGATCGCTTCGCCCCCGCCGAACCCGCAGGCTACCCAACGGTGTGCAAGGGGCGCTACGACGTCGGTGGGGAGGTATTCCATGCGCTGGAGGAGCCCACCAGCCTGAATACCCTGGAATTGCTGCCGCGCCTGGCGCAGGCCGGCGTGGCGGCGCTGAAGATCGAGGGTCGTCAGCGCGGTTCCGCCTACGTGGGATCGGTCACCCGCGTATGGCGCGAAGCCATCGATCAGCAACGACGCGTACCCCACGGCTGGGAAGCCCGGCAGCAATGGCAGGACACGCTGGCGTCCCATGCGGAAGGACGGCAGACCACGCTGGGTCCCTACCACCGTGCATGGCATTGAATCGATGAAACTGAGCCTTGGTCCCCTTCAATACTTCTGGCCGCGTGAGCGCGTGTTGTCCTTCTATCGTGATGCCGCGGAATGGCCTGTTGACATCATTTACCTGGGCGAAACCATCTGCAGCAAACGACGCGAGTTGCGCACACGCGACTGGCTTGCGTTGGCGGAGAGGCTCGCCGCCAGTGGCAAGGAGGTCGTCCTGTCGACGCTGGCGTTGATCGAGGCCGAGTCCGAGCTAGGGGTGGTGCAGCGCCTGGCCGGCAACGGCCGCTTTCTGCTCGAAGCGAACGACCTGTCCGCCGTGCAGACGTGCCGCGAGCGCGGACTCTCCTTTGTAGCGGGGCCGACGCTGAACGTCTACAACCACTACGCCATGCAACTCCTGATCGAGGACGGGCTTCGGCGCTGGGTGCCCAGCGTCGAACAGGGACAGGAACTGCTGCAGGAGTTGCGCATGGCCATGGAGACGGATGGCCAACCCATGCCGGAGCTTGAGGTGATGGCATGGGGCAGGTTGCCGCTGGCGTATTCGGCACGGTGCTTTACCGCACGCGCGGCGGACGTGCCAAAAGATCAATGTGGCTTCCGCTGTATCGAACATCCGGACGGCTTGCCGTTGAACACCCGTGAGGGTGAACCTTTCATGGTGATCAACGGTATCCAGGTGCAGGGCATGGAAACCATCGATATGGCGCCAGAGCGCGACGAACTGGCCGCCTGTGGCGTCGATATCCTCCGCCTGTCGCCGCAGCATGACGACATGGCGGGCGTGGTGGAGCATTTTCATGCGATGTTGCGATCGCCGGTGCCGCCGCCACGGCTGGGTGCACGCAATGGCTATTGGCGTGGGCGTCCGGGCAAGGCATCGCTGGCGGGACCAGTGCTTTCCTGAGCGACAGCAATCGTCGTCGCGGGGAGCGCAGCGTCTTCTCTGCGCTCGACGACCAACTTATTTCCTTTCGTCCGCGCGGAAGTGCGCGCCCAGGCTCTTCCGGCGCTGCAGCGCTGCGCGTAGAAAACGCGCCATCAACTTGCCCTGCCACGTCCCATGAAGCTGGTCGTCGGTTGCGATGTGTCCCTCGGCCTCGATCATGCGACTGCCGTGGCGCACAGGACCTAGCGCCGACCACGCCAACTGCCGAAGTTCTCCGAGCGCTTGCGAATCTGCAGTCCTACCGCGGTCGACCCAGTGCTGTTGTCCGCGCGAAGGAGCATGCAGCCGGATGTCGGCGAGGCGACCGCCAAGCCGGCGCCCGAACACCACACCCTCCAACAATGAATTGCTCGCCAGCCGGTTCGCACCGTGCACGCCGTTGCAGGCGACCTCCCCGACGGCATACAGGCCCGGTACGCTGGTATATCCATCCAGATCCACGGAGATGCCGCCCATGTGGAAGTGCGCCGCTGGTGTGACGGGGATACGCTGTCTGCGCGGATCGATGCCGTGCCGTGCGCACAGGGCGAACACGGTCGGGAATCGCTGCTCCCAATCGCCCTTCAGCGAGGTTGTATCCAGCCAGACGCGGCCCCCCACCTGTCTGCATTCCCACACCCGTCGTGCCACATGGTCGCGTGGTGCAAGGTCTCCCATGGGATGCCGGGTATCCATCACCGCGCGTCCTTCGTCATCGACCAAGCGGGCGCCTGCGCCGCGCAGGGCTTCGGTGATCAATGGCAATGCGCCGTCCTGTTCGACATCCAGCGCCGTGGGGTGGAACTGCACGAACTCCGCGTCGCGCAGACGTGCGCCGCACGCAAGCGCGAGCGCCAGTCCATTGCCGTCGGCCGTGGCCGGATTGGTGGTCGCGGCGAACAGCGCACCGCACCCGCCGGTGGCCAGTACCAGCTCGGCACACTCGAGTTCCTGGGACACCCCCGTTGCCGGATCGACCAATGCCACGCCCGAGACGCGCCCGTCACACAGTTGGATCGCGTCCAGCGAGGCCGGAGCCCGCCACGTGATATGGCGCGCCTGCTGTGCTGCCCGCGCCAACGCTGTCAGTAATGCGTGTCCACTGGCGTCGCCACCGGCATGCACGATACGCGAGCAGCCATGGCCACCTTCGCGTCCCAGTTGGAGCCCGTTAGCGTCGTGATCGAAGTCGATACCCTGTGCCTGCAGCCAGCGAACGGCCAAGCCCGCGCTGCCCACCAGATACTGGACGGCCTCGTGGTCGTTGTGATTTGCGCCAGCCGTTATCGTGTCCCGCGCATGCTCTGCAGCGGAGTCGTCGAATGCCATGGCCGCCGCGATACCGCCCTGGGCCAGCGCGGTGCATCCTCCACTTCCCGGGGGCGAACCTCCCACTAGAAGCACAGGTCTCGGTGCGGCGGACAACGCGGTCGTCAGGCCGCCGACGCCTGCACCCACCACGACCAGGCTATGGGCGGACGGATTCACACGCGATCCCGCCTGCCCACGGTGAGCATGCGCTCCAGCGCAGCGCGAGCGCGACGCGATGTGTCGCTGTCGATCTCTACCGGGTGCTTCAGGTCCCGCAGGCAATCGAAGATCTTGGGCAGGGTGATCCGCTTCATATGCGGGCACAAGTTGCATGGCTTCACGAATTCGATATCCGGGAAGCGCGTGCGCAGGTTGTCACCCATGGAGCATTCCGTGATGAGCGCGACGCGCGCGGGGCGCTCGCGGTCGAGCCAGGCTCCCATGGCGGTGGTGGAGCCGACGAAGTCGGCTTCATCCAGCACCTCCGGGGGGCACTCTGGATGTGCGATGACCTGGGCATCGAACCGCTCGCGCGCATGCCGGACTTGCTGGGCCGTGAACTGCTCGTGGACCTCGCAACGGCCCTGCCATAGCACCAGTTCAACCTGCGTCATCGAGGCGACATGGCGGCCGAGGAACTGGTCGGGCAAGAAGATCACCTTGTCGGTTCCCATCGACTCCACTACCTGCAGCGCATTGGCCGATGTGCAACAGGCATCGGACTCGGCCTTCACTGCCGCGCTGGTATTGACGTAGGTGACCACCGGGGCGCCGGGATGGCGCGCGCGCAGGGAGCGGACGTCCTCGGGCGTGATCGAACTGGCCAACGAGCAGCCGGCTTCCAGGTCGGGAATGAGTACCGTGCGGTGCGGCGCGAGGATCTTCGTGGTTTCTGCCATGAAATGGACGCCGCACATGACAACTACATCATGGTCGACGGTGGCCGCCGCTTGCGCCAATGCCAGCGAGTCACCCGTGATATCGGCCACACCATGGAAGATCTCTGGTGACTGGTAGCTGTGCGCCATGATCACGGCACGACGTTCGCGCTTGAGCTGCCGGATCGCATCGATCCAGGGCAGATGGAATGGCCATTCCAGGCACGGCACGGCATCACCAGTGCGCTCGATTACGTCGGCATAACGTTCCTCAAGGGCAGGCGACCATGTGGGACGTACGGCGGGGCTCACGCCACCACCTTGCGGAGCTGGTGTGCACGTCGTGCCCGCAGCAAGAGCCGGCTGCTCCTTTGCAGCATGATGCGCAGACCCAACGGAAAGCTCTCCCAAGGCATGCGATCAAGCAGGTTGCGCAGCAGCAAGCCGAGTTCGGTATCCCCCGTCAGCATCAGCCGGCGCTGGAAGAAGAGCGTGTCGGCATCCTCCATGCGGCTAGCCAGCAGCAGAAGGTCGGTCGCGGAGCCGGAGACGGTGGCTTCTGGCTCGGAATTGCTCCACAGGAGTCGTTCGCCGTCCAGGCTTAGCACCCAGCTCAACCCCAGGTCGCTCACTTTGATGCCGATATGGCGTCCGACAATCGGTTGCAGGCTATGCAATGCATCCGGTGATGCGAGTGCCTGCGTGAGCAGTCGGGGCACCGCGATGTGCTGCCACGAGATGGGAATGCGCTTCGCCAGCGGGCGCCAGTAGCGCGGAGGCGGGAGCGCTCTGAGCACTGAATCGGTGACATGCGAGAATTCAAATGTGGACATGATGGGTGCCTGCGATGAGTTCTGTTGAAATGCTGCGTCGCATTGCCGCTGATGTGCATGTGCAATGAGCAATGACATAAGGCGTTCGCTGCTGTCGGGATCAAGCCCGCAACGCCGTGCCTTGTCCCGCGCACGCGTGATCACCTGCTCTTCGCGTGTCGTGTCCAGGCGATGCATGCCCGCGCGCGCCTTGATCTTCCCAGCCGAGGCGGCCAGTCGCTGCCGATAGGAAAACAGCACGACCATGCGATCATCGATTCGGTCGATGGCAAGCCTAGTGCCGGATAGAGCCAGATGGCCAAGCCACATCACCATGGCGCGCCGGCTTCATTCGTGGTGAGGAGGGTGCTCATGGCAAGACGTGACGTCCGAACGGGACTCGGCAGTGCCCCATCCTAGGGAGCACACAGTCCCTTGCCATTGACCCAGATCAAGGGGCGTGATGTAGGGCTGCTAAGAGATGTCGCGGCGCGTGAGCTGGTTGGCACCCCTCAAGACAGTCAGCGAGAGGGCCCCCAAGGGGGCAGATCGAGGGCGTCGAGGCCGCGCTATCGGATGTGCGGCAGGCCGCCTTCTCGAGGCGGCGCGGCTGGATGCCACGTTTCGTCAAATGCAGCATGGTGCTCGTCGGCGGCTCGCTGGAAAATCAGCGGCAGGGCTGGGATTTCCACGAGGGTTTGACAAACATGGCCTCGTGTCTCTGGATCACAGTGCCGTCTGGGGGTTCGCCACAAAAAAAGGTAGCTTCCGACCCGAAGCGGACGCGTTGCCGCATGCAAGCTGCGATGCCCCTTGGGAAAGGTCGATCAGTAGTTTTACTGGGACCTGGCCAGTCTATTTTCGATTTTCCGCGTGATGGGCGCGTGCGACGCTCGAGCCTGACTCTGTGGTGGAGGGTCGGGCCCGCCACGGATCCGTTTGGACGGGTATCGCCACTGGCATCAACGTGCCACCACCTCGCTCCTGCGAGCAGGTCATCGGCCCTGCCCTGGAAGGAAACGACATGCGGAACGCTCACTATGCGGCCGCGCTACTGGCGGCCGCGGCTGTTGGCGCTGGCTGCCAGAGAGCGCCTCTCGAGCAGCGAAAGGCGGAACTCGCTCAGTCGCCATCGCCATCGTCGGCGGTGACCGCCCCTGCGCAGTACACCACCGATTGAATCTGCGACCAAAAGCGGACATTGCCCCATCCCGGCAGCCATCCGACACGTGACCTTTCCGCCTGATCGCTGGGTCAAGCGGATGTTGGCCGTTGTCTGGCGCATGCCTGCGAGAAGTTCATGCCCGGGCGTTACCTGACGACCGGGCGCAGCAACGAGCCGAACGTCAGGTACCACGCCCCGTGTCCATCATCGTTGTAGCCATAGGCCAGGAACATGGGGCCAAGCGGCGTATCGACGCCCGCGAAGATGCTGCCCGCGACGATCAGCTCGCCGCCGTCGACGCTATCGCGGGATAGCCACGCGTTGCCTGTTTCCAGGCTGGCGCCCACATAGAGTGGCAAAGAGAACAACCTGCTCGTGTCGCCGGTCCTGCGGTAGACCACGGTGCGGAGCAGCGCCGTCTGGTTGCCGAACAGGGCGCGCTCGTCGTATCCCGAAAGATTGAGGAACCCGCCCAGAAAGTCCTGTGCGCGGAAGAAATGATCGTCGTCCACCGCGCTGCTGGCATGTGCGCCCACCAGCAGGTGATAGCGTCCCCAGGCGTGCGCCCAATCTCCGGTGATCCTTGCGACATCGCCCTCGACGTTGCTACCGAGCATGTCGCGATACATTTCGTAATCCGCACTCAGGCGCCACCCCCGGGTCGGGAAGTCGATGCTGTCCAACGAATCCCACGTGGCATTGAGCCTGATGACGGCGAAATCCTGGCGGTCGCGATCGAAGTCCAATGGATTCCCGACAAGCTCTTCGCTCCGGTCCCGCCCGCGCGCCAGGTCGGCGCTGACCCTGAACGTGTTGGTCGGGGTGTACCCGAAAGCGACGGCGACCTCACGGCGTTTCACCCGGTACTCGGCGATCTGTTGGTCCTGCAGCCATAGCGGCAGCGTTTCGGATTCCGCCAGCAGCGACGGCTGTACGTAGAACAGGCCGGCACCCCCCATCGGCTGGTGGAACTCGGTGCGTACGCCGCTGATACGGCCGGCGCGCAGCATCGTCAGCCACTCCGCGCCCCAGCGATTGACGTCGGCCACGGTGAGCTCGGAGGAGATCATGTAGCTGTTGCGTCCCGCGAAATCATCGCTTAGCTGGAAGCCGAACTTGCCGAATACCGACCAGGGGCGATCGGTAGGCTCGATTGCCAGGCCCCGCACGCCATTCCGCTCGATCAGACGATAGTCCAGCTGCTGGAATCGGCTTGCACTGTAGGCGACGCCCAACTGCTGTTCCAGGCGTTCGACGTCCAGCGGCCTGCCGACGTCGCCACGTAGTGCGCGCTCGATGCGTGCGCTGGATGCCGCGGAACGCCCGGGCGCGATCTCGAGGAAATTGACCAGCCCGGGATCGAATGCACGCTTGCGTTGCGCGTCGCGATACGCCGCGTAGCGTGCCTCGTCTACCGCATAGCGCCGCAGTGCGGGCACGGCCGCCTCTGCGGCGGCGACGCCGGCGGCGATGGCCTCGCTGCCGCGGTTGAACTCGGAGGCAGTCAGGTCGCCGAGTTCCGGCCGGATCAGTACATCATCAGGCGCGAGTGTGGCCAACTGGCGCTGGGTCTTCTCGATCATCAGGGCGCCGATCATCTGGTCCATGATGGCGAGCGGGTTGGTGAGCGCCGCCTCGTCATGCAGGGGAGAGCCGACGTCGACGACGACGAGCCGTCCGGCACCCATGTCGCGGACGACATCGATGGGCACGTTGTCGACCATGCCGCCATCGACCAGCAGCCTTCCATCCACGCGCAACGGCGCGAATGCGCCGGGCACGGACATGCTGGAGCGGATCGCCAGCGCGAGGTCGCCACGTTCGAACACGACGCGCTGGCCCGTGCCGATGTCGGCGGCGACTGCGCGGAACCGGATGGGAAGCGCGTCGAACGTTTCCACATCCCACGTGGACAGCGTCAGGCGGCGCAGCAGCAGGAGCAGCTTCTGGCCCTGCACCAGACCGCCGGGCATGACGACCTTCCCGTGACTGAAGCCGAGCTCCAGGTTCAACAGGTAGCGGAAGTCCGCGTCCTTGCGACGCATGGGCTGGTCCAGGCGCGGCGCGTCATCGATGAACAGATCGGCCCAATCCAGGGTCTCGATCAACGTCTGCAGTTCGTCGGTCGTATAGCCGCTCGCGTACAGGCCGCCGACGATCGCGCCCATGCTGGTGCCGGCGATCTGGCACACGGGAATGCGCTCCCGTTCCATGACGTGCAGTACGCCGATATGGGCGGCGCCTCGCGCACCTCCGCCGCCCAGCACGAGCCCGACGCACTCGGTGGGCGGTGTTGCAGGATCGGGCGGAGCCGCGCTCGCTCGCGCACAGACCATCAACAGCGACAGGAACAGGGTGCACGCAACCCCAACCGTCAGGCGCGGGTGAAGCGCCACGGTCAGTCCAGATCGCGATCGCGGTAGTAGCGCGTTCCCTTGACGGTCAGCTCGGCAGCGAGTCCGTCCTCGGTCAGCTGATAGACCCAGACGCCGTCCGCTACCTGGACCGCGCCGGCGGCGTCGCCACCCGCATCGCCGGCTTTCGCGGCGACCGTCGCCTGTCCACCGATTTCGATGCCGCTATGGATGAAGCTGTCGAACGCCTGCCGCGATGCGAACACCCAGATCAGGTTGTACCGCTTGGCGCCGAAGCCCAAGCCTGCCTGGATCTCGGCCATCTTCATGAACGTCTCGCGCCCGGTGGCATTCTCGACGGCGATTCCCTTGCCGCTGCCGCTGCCGGCGACGAGCAGCTTCATGCCCAGGTTGCGGAACACCGCGTAGCCATAGGCGTCCGTCACGGACTGTCGTGCCTTGGGTTGGCGCGCGTAGAGCGATTGCAGGATGCTTGCCGCCTGCTCGCGTCGGTGTTGGCGCTCCTCGGCGACGGCCGCTGTCGTGGATGACGCCGGGGTCGGCTGGATCGATGAGCCGCCGGAGTCGGCCGTGGTGCTGCAACCCAGCAGCAAGCTCAGGGACACCATCAGGAGGGTGCGGATCATGCGAGCGTCCTCAGCACGCCGACATCATTCCCGCCATCGGCTCGCTCCGGATTCTGCATGGTCCGGACGGAGGGAATCTCCGGTAAAAATACTGGGGCCGCTTAAGAAGAAACGCTGGGTGGCGCGAGCACGTCCGGGCGACGCATCGGGAAGCGCACCTCGAGCCGGCTGCCGCCCTCGCTCCGGCGCTCGAGCACGGAGCGTCCGCCAAGCAGGCGCGCGCGTTCCTCGATACTGATCATGCCCAGCCCGCGGCGCGCGCCGGCTTCGGCGACGTCAACGCCGACACCGTCGTCATCCACTTGCAGCAATCCTTCTGCTTCGCTGACAGCGAGCCTCACCCACGCATGGCGCGCATGTGCGTGACGGTTGATGTTGTGCAAAGCCTCCTGCGCGATGCGGAAGAGGTTGAGTTTCTGGTCGTCGTCGAGGTTCACGTCGTCGGCGATCTCGCAATGCAGGCGGGTTCCCGGGCTCGAATGGTAGGTATCGCACAGTCCGCGCAGGGCGGCGGCGAGACTGGTGTAGCGCAACAGGCTGGGGTGCAGGTCGTGCGACAGGCGACGGACGTCGCCGGAGACGGCAAGGAGTTGCTCCTGCAGCTTCTCGATCTGTTCCTTCGCTGCAGATGCGGTGTTTCGTTTCAGCGAGCTCAGCTGGATCGAGATGGACGCGAGCGACTGATTGATGTCGTCGTGGAGGTCGCGCGCGATCCGCGTACGCTCCTCCTCCTGCACGCGCAGCATGCGCCCTGTCAGGTCCGCGAGCCGGAGATAGGCGCCACTCAGCGAAATCCTGGCCGTCTGCCGCTGCTCGGCCAGCACGGTCAGCAGGAGCAGCATGATCCCGTCGCCGAGTGCCCACAACTGCACGGCCAGTGTGGTTTGCTCGATGCTGTCCAGCGCAAAAGGCCCCAGGCCGCGGCTGCTGATGGCCATGCACAGCAGGGTTGAGCAGAGCAGGGCGAGGAAGGCGCCGGCCGCGCCGAACACCAGCAGCAGCCAGACCAGCAGCATGCTCGCCGCCAGCGTCAGCAACGGTTCCATGACGGGCGACGACCACGGGCGCGCCCAGATGGCCCAAAGCACGAGCAGCATGGTCAGCGCGAGCACGATCTGCGTGGGCGATCGTGCCGGTCGCCGCTCCGGATGACGGCGAATGCGCCTGAGCGCCGCGACCGTGGGGACCAGCAACAGGTAGGAAAGCGAATTCGCCAGCAGCAGGTTGTGCCACGAGCCCACGAAATCAGGCAGCGTGGAACTGCGGGTGAGTACCCATGTCCAGCACGCGCTGGCCAGCGGAAGGAACAGCACGGCGATCACCAGGAACAGTGCGACCTGCGGGTAGTCCTCCAGCGCGGACACGGGCCTGCGGATCTGCCTGAGCAGCCAGGACGCCAACCCCACCAGGACCATCAGCCCCATGATGACCCCGCCGACTTCCGCGGGGGGCGCGCCGAACACGACAAGCGTGCCGACACACCCCGCGAACGC
The DNA here is from genome assembly GCF_001427585.1 of Pseudoxanthomonas sp. Root630. Classification (GTDB taxonomy): domain Bacteria; phylum Pseudomonadota; class Gammaproteobacteria; order Xanthomonadales; family Xanthomonadaceae; genus Pseudoxanthomonas_A. Next base: position 136,083 of record NZ_LMGY01000012.1, read on the forward strand.
GCCCAGCATGCATGCGAGCCATTCCGAGTAGGGGCGCCACAAGAGAGCGGACATCAGCACGGCGCCCGGCAACCACAGCATGTGATCCCGCGGTGCGGGGATCCACAGCTCGATGGATATCAGTTGTGCCACCGCCGCGGCGGCCGCCATGGCGACAAGCCGCGAAACCACGCGATGGGATTCGACGAGGTCGCGTGGGAGGAGTGTGCCGTTGGTGCGCATCGCTGACGTGCTCCATCGTCGTGACCGGATCCATCCCCCTTCACGCGCCGTGAGCATGCGTATCGCGCGACTTTCCGACCAACGGCAAGTGCAGACCCGGCCCCCTGATTGACACGCCGTTGTACGGACCAGATGATCCGGCGGCTATCCACATTCCGACATGGTGGAACATGGACGCAGTGCTCGCGACCCATGGCATGTACTACGTGTGCCTGCAGGTCGACGGCTTCAATCCCGATGCATTGTCGGGCGTGGTGAAGGACACCCGCTTCGAGCAGCGGCTCATGGGGGCCGGTCATTTCCATGCGCGTGCGCAACGCATCGTGTTCGACGGCTTCAGCCTGGACTGCGGCACCTATTCGCTACCCGTGTTCGCCAACGGCTCCTTCGGAGAAGGGGTCATCGGGCTGGCGCTCGCCACCCATTGCGACGTGCCGATGTGGCTCAACGGCACGCAGGTGAAGGCCGGCCAGTTGATGGTCTTCACGGAAGATCGCGAACTGGCGGTGCGAACGATCTCGCCGCTGTGGCAATGGACGGTACTGCTGGCGCCGCGGGCTCTCCTGCAAGCGGCGATCCATGCGCGTTTGAATCGCGAAATCAGCATTCCAGAGCGGGGCTGGCATCTTTGTGCGCCAGCGGCCGATGCCAACGCCAGGCTCCGTCGCGCGGTCCACCACGCACTCAAGCAGGCGGCCCGCTGGAACGCGTCCACCTCGCTGACCGATGCGTGCCTGCTGGGCGACTATCTGCTGGATGCATTCATCGGTGCGCTCGCGCGCGGCTCCCGGGAAGAGAGTGCCGTGGCGTCCAGCGTGCGCGAGCTGAGGCATGAGATCGTCGTGCGCCGGGCCGAGGCATTCCTTGGCGACTACGGCGACGAGCCGTTCCGTAGTGCCGCGCTGGAAGTCGCGTTGGGGATGAGCGAGCGCCAACTCGAACGCGTTTTCCAGGATGTCTATGGCGTCTCGCCGCGACGTTGGCACCAGGTCGCCAGGCTCAACGAGGCGTGCCGCATATTGCTTCACGAGCCCACTGCGCGCGTGACGGATGCGGCATTGCGTTCAGGCTTCACGCACCTGGGACGCTTCTCCCGCGACTACGGTGCGCTGTTCGGCGAGACGCCCAGCGCTACACGTATGTACTGACGAACGGCGCGCGAATATCACGTCGCATAAACGGCCTCTGACTACCATGCGCGAGCGGTACCCGCCGGCATGGTCACATCAGGCACTGCCTGCGGGTCGCAATCGCCAGTGCCCCAGGGAGGAGGTGCGCCGATGGAGGATGCCTCTGCGGAGGAGACCGCACGTCGCTTGCGCGTGCTGGTTGCCGATGATCATAAAGTGGTGGGAGAAGGCGTCGTCCGCCTTCTCCAGGATCGGTTTCGCGACGTGCGGATGGTGATGTGCGGGCGCGCGTTGCTGGACGTGGTGCGTGGTGGGGACGTGGACGTGGTGGTCACCGATGTGGCGATGGGGGACATGACCGGCATCGACGCCATGCGCGAGCTGAGATCGGAGGGCATCCTGACGCCTTTCATCTTCCTCACCATGCATGACGGCTTTGCGGTGGTCGCGGAGGCGCTGCGTTCCGGCGCCAATGGCTATGTGCTCAAGGCGGCCGCGGGCGATGAGTTACTGCATGCGGTGGCTGAAGTGGCCGCTGGCCGTGCCTACCTCGCCCCGAGCCTCGCAGCGATGGCGATCGCATCGACGGATCGCCCCGACCACCTGACGCTGACGGACAAGCAGCAGCGCATTCTCGATTGGGTGGCGCAAGGGCTGCGATCCAAGCAGATCGCGTACGAACTCGGCGTCTCCGTGCGCACCGTCGAGTCGCACAAGTACACGATGATGCAGCAGATGGGAGTACACGGCACGCTGGAGCTGGTACGTCGCGCGCACCAGCTGGGCCTGATCAGGGCCTTTCGCGACGCCGACAGGCCCGCGGCCTGACGCATCAGTAGTTTTACTTGCCCGGGAACGGTTGTTTTCCTGTTTCATCGCGTGGCACGCGGGTCCACCATCGATTCAGCCTTTCCGCCGGTGGACGCGATGGACCGGATTCGGGTACTTCTGGCCGAGGACAGCACCGCCGTCGCGCGGCAGTTGAGGATGCTGCTGGCTACCGAGTTCGACGTGATCGGTCTGGTCGATGAGGGCCTATCGCTCCTGATGGCCGTACGCGACCTGAAGCCGGACGTGCTCGTCACCGATATCACGCTGCCTGGCCTGGATGGTCTCGCGGCCGCCGAGCGATTGCTTGCCGAGGCGGCGATCGCCCATGTCGTCTTCATCACCGTGCATGACGATCCCGCCCTCGTGAAGCGCGCACTGATCAATCCCGGCTGTGGTTACGTATTGAAGGCCGACGCGGGCGAGGACCTCCTGCGCGCCGTCCGGGAAGTGCGCGAGGGCAGGGCGTTCATGTCGACGTCCATCGTGTCCCGGATCGGCGTTCCACAAAGCCGTTGATCCGTCGCGCGGGCTGGCGCGCGGTCACAGCAGTACCGATGCCAGCTTCTTGACAAGATCGTCCACCGACATCCCGAAGAAAATGAGGGGAAGCAGCGGCAGCGCCGCTGCCTGGAGCATCCACAGCACGTTCCAGCGCGTGACCGGCACCACCGACATCGCCGACAGGCTGGCATAGACGCTGCTGAAATCCGCAAGCGCCGAAGGTTGCGGGCTGTCGAGCAGCGAAGGCGCATCGTCCTCCATCTGACCCTTCTTCCAACAGAGGTCGAAGCTGCGGATCGCCCTGTGCCCCAAGGCGCTGTACTTCGCGAGCGCGTGGCGCTTGGCGCGGATCAGGGGCGGAGCCAGCAACAGCAGGGGCGCCATCAGGACGATGGTCGTGCCCACGACGTAAGCCGCCAGCAGATAGCGCACATCGAGCAATGTCTGGCCGCTGTAGATGAAGTGATTGATGCAGCTTCCGGAAAGCACGACACCTCCGGCGAGCGACAAGGCGGAGAAGCGCTGTTGCGCAAAGCCGAGGAAGCCCAGGCCGCCTGCGCCATCCGGATGCGGCGGTCGCAGGTCCAGGCCGAGATGGGCGATCCTTGCCAGCAGCAGTGTCCAGATCAGGAATCGCCACAGCCAGACGAAGCACACGAAGCGGAACAAGGGCATCGCCACCCACCATGCCCAGCGCGCAGCGGCCGTGGGGGTCCCGTCGGCCGTGGTGTGCCAGCCACTCACGTCCGGCAGCTCGGTCAGGACGGGGTGGGAAAGCAACGCCGGCACCAGCGCGAAGACCAGGCAGAGCAGCTCCGGGACATGCGAATCGCGCAGGCGCCGCGCTCGCGTCACGATCGCCCCGAACTTCGAACGCTTGTCGTCAGGGACGAGTCCAGCGCGACCGAACTGGCGGATAGCGCTACGCAACAGCCGGTCGGCCGGTCCCGCCGCAAGCACCAGGAGTGGCAGCGCCAGCATCAGGCGCGCATAGACAGAAGCGTCGGCCAGCAGCGGCATCCTGACAGAACCCGGGAGAAGCGCGCCGTCGCGCGCCGATAGCGCAACGAGCGGAAGCCAGGCAAGCGCCATCATCGCCAGTGCCATGCGCGGCGCGAGTGCGCCCCGGGTGTGGAGCAGTCCCAGCCGATGAAGCGCGCGGTACACCGGTCCGCCGCGCATGAGGGAGAGGTCGTCGATCGTCATTGCGCGCGCGCCACATCGTTCGGCGTGAGTCGCCGGCGCCAGCATAGTGAATCGTCCGGATCGCGCACCGCAGTAAAAATACTGGAGCGAAACCAGTAGTAATCGCGATTGTGCGCAACGCGGGCTGCGTCGATGCTTCGGACTCCACGAACGGAGTGCGACGGTGGATGGCTTCCTGGACTATCTGCAACGTTTCGGCACCGACCTGATCGGCAGGGCGGAGGGCCCGATGACGTTCCGGTTCTTCCTGCAGCCCACCATGGCGTTCCTGGCCGCACTCCATGACGGCATCAAGGACGCAAAGCTCGGGCGTTCGCCGTACCTGGTCCGGATGGCGACATCGTCCCGCGCTGAGCGCCTGCAGTCGTTCAGGGAGGGCGTCACGGCCGTCACGCGGGTCTTGCTGCTGGGTGTCGGGATGGACGTGATCTACCAGTTCAAGGTCTTCGGGGGTTTCAGGTATCCCCTGGAGACTTTCGTCATCGCGGTCCTCCTCGCCTTCGTTCCCTACCTCCTGCTGCGCGGGCCTGTCGCCCGCGTCGCACGGTGGTGGCGCGCGCGGCATTCGCGGAAGGGAGCGGCGTAATGGCACGGAGAACCGAAAAGCGGGTACTCACCGCCGCGCGCCCCGACCGGGTGGTGCCGCGCGACGTGCCGCCCGTTCCCGACGTGGATCGCAGCCGCGCCGATGAAGCGTCGGTGACGTATTCGGCGTACCGGACCGATCTCTCCAATCGCAGGACGGGGCTCTCGGAGCACCGCACGGACTTGTCGGAGTTCCGCACCGACCTGTCGTCGGACCGTACCGACATGTCCATGCGGCGGACCGGCATGTCGTTCCAGCGCACGCGCATGAGCGCGGAGCGCACGCTGATGTCGATCATGCGCACGGCGCTTTCCCTGATCGGGTTCGGCTTCACCATCTTCCAGGTGTTCAGCAAGTTGCTGCACCTTCCCGATATCCAGCTGGGCGCGAATGCACCGCGCAATTTCGGCGTGGCCATGGTGGCGCTCGGCCTGCTGATGCTGACGCTCGGCATCGTCTACCACCTGAACTTCATGAAAGGCCTTCGCCATGAGCGCAACCAGATGATCCAGGAAGGGTTGCTGCACGGCCAAAGCGCCTACCCGGTTTCCCTCACGCTGATCACGGCGGGCCTGCTGTGGATGTTGGGCCTGCTCGCGATCGTCAGCATGGTGTTCGACGTCGCGCCGTTCGGGTGAGGACGGCGACTCCACAGTCCGATGAGCAAGGAGAACAACGTGGCAACCGCGAAGAAGACCGAAAAGCCGTCCGCTGCCGCAGCCGGCAAGCGTGCATCGACCGGTGCGAAGAAACCCAACATCCTCGTGATATGGGGCGACGATATCGGCATCGCCAACCTCAGCTGCTACACGCACGGGTTGATGGGCTACCAGACGCCCAACATCGACAGGATCGCGAACGAGGGTCTGCGCTTCACGGATTCCTACGGGGAACAGTCCTGCACCGCAGGGCGCTCATCGTTCATCACCGGCCAGAGCGTGCACCGCACCGGCCTTTCCAAGGTGGGAATCCCCGGTGCGCCACAGGGCATGCCCGAGAAGATCGTCACGATCGCCGCACTGCTGAAGGACCAGGGCTACGCCACCGGACAGTTCGGCAAGAACCACCTCGGCGACCTCAACAAGTTCCTGCCCACCCTGCACGGCTTCGACGAGTTCTTCGGCAACCTGTATCACCTCAATGCCGAAGAAGAGCCCGAGATGTACGGGTATCCCAAGAATCCCAAGTACCGGGAGAATTTCGGCCCGCGCGGTGTCATCCACAGCTGGGCGACCGACAAGGACGACAAGACCGCCCACCCGCGCTGGGGTGCGGTCGGCAAGCAGAAGATCGAAGACACCGGCCCGCTGACACGCGAGCGCATGCTGACCTGCGACGACGAGTTCGTCGCCGCGGCATCCGATTTCGTCAAGCGCAACAACAAGGCGGGAACGCCCTGGTTCGTGTGGCTCAACACCACCCATATGCATTTCATCACGCACACCAAGGAAAGCAGCCTCGGGCAGGCGGGCGAGCACCAGTCGCCGTACCACGACACGATGGTCGACCACGACAAGAACGTGGGGCAGATGCTCGACTTGCTGGATGAGCTCGGGTTGGCGGATGACACGCTGGTGGTCTACTCCTCGGACAACGGCCCTCACATGAACAGCTGGCCGGATGCCGGCATGACCCCGTTCCGCAGCGAGAAGAACACGAACTGGGAGGGCGCGTTCCGCGTGCCGCTGCTGGCGCGTTGGCCGGCTCATTTCCCGGAAGGAAAAGTGCTCAACGACATCGTGCAGCACCACGACTGGTTGCCGACCCTCCTGGCCGCAGCAGGCGACACGACGTGCGTCGATCGGCTCAAGAAGGGTGCCACCGTCAATGGCAGGAAGTTCAAGAACCATGTCGATGGCTGGAACCTCCTGCCGTATCTGACCGGCGAGCAGGACAAGAGTCCGCGTCCGGGATTCGTCTATTTCAGCGATGACGGCGACGTCCTCGGCCTGCGCTGGAACAGCTGGAAGATCGTCTTCATGGAGCAGCGCTGCAGGGGCACCATGCAGATATGGGCGGAGCCGTTCACGCCGTTGCGCATGCCCAAGATCTTCAACCTGAGGATGGACCCCTACGAGCGCGCGGACCAGACCTCCAATACCTACTGGGACTGGATGATCCACAACGCCTTCTGGATCTACGGTGCGATGGCCGTGCTCACCAAGTATCTGGAGACATTCCGCGAGTTTCCTCCGGTGCAGAAGCCTGGAACGTTCACCGTGGAGCAGGCGGTCGACAAGATGAGCGAGGTTCCCGCCGGGTCCGGTTGATGGCGGAGACATCGTGCATGGGCTTTGCCCGGCGCGGCGACCTCGCCAGGTCGGCGCCAGGTGTGCCGGTGCAGCGTGGCCGTGTTGGCAGCGAGAAGGAGCGACGCATGTGCGGCGGAACAGACAGCATGGTGGCGCTGGCCGGCGGGACATTCCGCATGGGCTCGGACGATCACTACGCGGAGGAACGACCCGCGCACAAGGTGCGCGTGGGCGCCTTCCGGATCGATCCCTACCTGGTCACCAATCGCGAGTTCGCGCGTTTCGTCGCGGCCACGAACTACGTCACGCTGGCGGAACGGCCTGCCGATCCGGCCCTGTATCCGGGCGCGGATCCGGCATTGCTGGAGCCTGCGTCCGTGGTGTTCGTCAGGCCTCCGGGCCGTGTGGATCTGTCGGATCACTACCAGTGGTGGCACTACATCCGCGGAGCGGATTGGAAACATCCGCAGGGCCCTGAAAGCTCGCTCGACGGACTGGCGGAGCACCCGGTCGTGCATGTGGGCTTCGAGGATGCGCTCGCCTATGCCACCTGGGCAGGCAAGCAGTTGCCGACCGAGGCCGAGTGGGAGTTCGCCGCACGCGGCGGAGACGATGTTTCAGAGTTCGCCTGGGGCGACACGCTCGCGCCGGGAGGTCGGCATGTCGCCAACACCTGGCAGGGCGAGTTTCCGTGGCAGAACCTGGCCGACGATGGCCATGTGGGAACCTCGCCGGTCGGTGCGTACGCGCCGAACCCGTACGGGCTCTTCGACATGATCGGCAATGTCTGGGAGTGGATCGACGATTGGTACCAGCGGCACGACGAGTCGCCGGGTAAGCCCTGCTGCACGCGGGAGAACCCGCGGGGCGGACGGCGTGAGACCAGCCACGACCCGCAAGGGCCAGTCGCGGTTCCGCGCAGGGTGACCAAGGGCGGCTCGCATCTCTGCGCGCCGAACTACTGCAGGCGTTACCGCCCGGCGGCGCGCATGGCGCAGCCCATCGACACCGCGACATCGCATGTGGGATTCCGTTGTGTCGTCCGGCAATGAACCGCATCGGGCCGACCACGGGCATCGACTCCCGAGGGGTGCGCCATGCTGAGGCCCTGGCTGGTGATGATGTCCGAACCGGCCATCACGCTCATCGACATGGTCGCCGCGGCGATCATCATCGGCGCGTCGCTGCAGGCATTCGTGGGCGTCGCGAGCATGACGATCCGGCGCGACTTCGATGCGCAGCGACGACGGTCCGTGTGGCTTACGTACGGGCGATGGCTGGTGGCAGCCCTGACCTTCCAGCTGGCGGCGGACATCATCGAGTCGTCGATCGTGCCTACCTGGCAAGCCATCGGGCAGCTCGGCGCGATCGCCGTGATCCGGACGTTCCTCAACTACTTTCTCGAGCGGGACATCAACGAGGTGCGCGAGCGACAAGGCGTGGCGCCGTCGGACGATTCTCCCTCCACGCACTAGCGAGGACTGCATGATGCGCATCCTTCACGACGCCGGGCCCCGGTTGCTGCTTCCCCTCCTGCTCGCGCTGCCTCCTGCGGCCTGGGGGACGGAAGGGGCGATGGGCAGGCCGATCACCGGCATGCAGATCGCGCCCTACACGGGCGTGATTCCGCCCGAGCCCGGCTTCCAGTGGGCCGTCGCTTACGTCTATTACGACGGGAAGATCGGTGCCAGCCGTGAAGTCCCGATTGCTGGGCAGGTCAGCCTGGGTCTTGAAGCCGAAGCGAACCTGTTCATGCTGACGGGCGTGTACGTCTGGCCTACGCAGGCGGGCCGCTGGAACTTCGCCAGCATGGCGGCCATTCCGTACATCGACGTGACCGCCAGCGCCGACCTGCAGGCCGGCGAAGCATCGCGCAGCGTCAGCCAGAACGCGTCCAACCTGTTCGATTTCTACTTCGCTCCGGTCATCGCCGGATTCCACATCGACCAGGTGCGGCACCTTTCATTCGGCCTCTACGTCTTCGCCCCCACCGCCGACTACGATCCCTCGCGCATCGCCAATCCCGGTTTGAACGTCTGGACGGTATCGCCGACGTTCGGGTACACGCAGCTCATGCAGAAGGGCACGCTGGAGTTCAGCGTGCAGGCGGCGATGGACTGGTACAGCGAGAACGACGACACGGACTACAAGAACGGCGTCGTGTTCCGCACGGAAGCCCTGTTGATCAAGCGCACGCCCAGTGGCTGGGGCCTAGGCGGCGTGGTCGGTTGGATCGAGCAGGTGGAAGACGACAGTGGCCCCACCGCAGACCGCCTGAACGGGTTTCGCGGGCACTCGCTGGGGATTGGACCGGTCGTCACCTATGGAAAGAAATGGCCGGGTGGCGAGCACGTGGACGTGACCTTCCGTTACGTCAGCGAGTTCGACGTCAAGAACCGCTTCGAAGGAAATCCGCTGAGCCTGATGGTCACGTTCGGCTTCTAGCGACACCGCATCAACACTCGCTGAGGAATGCGCATGAACACGCTGATATCCCGCTCGATCGTCGCATGCCTGCTGGCCGCCACATCGGCAGCCGCCTTCGGTGCGGCGGCACAGGAACGCACCGAATCCGCCACGTCGCGCCAGGACGCCCATCTGGATGCGGCGGCCGTCGCCGCCCTTGAGCGGATGAGCAAGGCGCTGCGAGGCCTTCCCCATTTTTCCCTCACCTCGGACGCTTCTACCGAAGTCGTGCTGCAGAGCGGCCAGAAGATCGAGCTGGATGGGCAGATCCGCTACGAAGTCGAGCCGCCGCGACGCTTGTTCGTGGACATCAAGAGCGACCGCGCGCACAGGCAGCTGTTCTACGACGGCAACACGCTGACGCTCTATTCGCCGCGCCTCAAGTACTACGCCAGTATCGATGATGTGCATGCGTCGCTGCGCGAACTGGCCGGTACGCTGTCGACCGACTACGGGATCGATCTGCCGTTGGTCGATCTGTTCCTGTGGGGCACCGATGCGGCACCCGCGAATGTGCTCACGTCCGCCATCTACGTGGGAGCGGGGACGCTGGAGGGAGAACGCGTCGATCACTATGCCTACCAGCAGCCGGGTGCCGACTGGCAGGTCTGGATAAGCCCGTCGAGCTTCCTGCCGCAGAAGATCGTCATCACCAGCCTGGATGATCCCGCGCTGCCCAAGTACACGGCACGCCTGAAGTGGGATACCACGCGCGCGATCGCCGCGGCCCGCTACACCTTCAAGCCGCCGCCGGGAAGCGCCCGCATCACGCTGGTGGAAATCGATGCCGTTGCGGTACAGACCCAGGAGAAATGAACATGGCCGCTTCTTCGTTCCGCATCATGGGTGTCTGGTTTTCCCTTGCCTTCCTCGTGGCCCTGGCGACGCCTGCTGCGGCAGACCGCGGCGGCGGACATGGCGGCTACCAGGCAGGCGCACGCGCCACTGCGCACGGCAGCGTCAATCGACCCGCGACGGGCGGCCCGCGGAATGCCCAGGTCAACAGGGGCGGCGACCGCAACGTCAACCGCAACGTCAACCGCAACACGAATCGCAACGTCAACCGCAACGTGAATGTCGACGTGGACGTGCATGACCATGACGACCACTGGAACGACTGGGACGACCATCCGTTCGCGACCGCGGCGGCGGTGACGGCCGGTGTCGCGTTGACCGCCGCGGTCGTCGGCTCGGTGGTGAATTCGGTGCCCCCGAGCTGCGTCATGACGGTGATCAATGGGATCAGCTACCAGCAATGCGGGAGCACCTGGTACCAGCCGCAGTACTACGGCACCACGGTGCAGTACATCGTAGTGAATCCGCCACGCTGAGTGGCCCCAGGTCCGGCCCCGGCGGCACGCCGCGGTGTGGCTGCATTCCACGACAGGAGATCGACCGATGAAAGCTTCCGCAATCGCGCTCGCGACCGTGATGTTGGCGGGCTGCGCTTCCTCGCCGACCGTGAAGACCGATCACGCCGCTTCGGCCAACTTCTCCTCCTACCGCACCTACTACTGGGCGCAGAAACCCGCGGGAGTACCTCCGCTGGTGCAGCAGCGCATCATCGATGGCATCGACGCGCGCCTGGCCGCCAAAGGCTGGACGCAAGGGCAAGGCAGCGGTGACGTCGCACTGGCCGCCCACGTGGCCTCGTCGCAGAAGCAGACGCTGGATACGTTCTATTCCGGCACCGGGCTGGGGGGCTGGGGCTGGCGGGGCGGCTGGGCGGGCGGCGTGGGCATGGGGACGGCCACCACGACGGTACACACCTACGACGTTGGCACGCTGATCGTCGACATGTTCGATGCGCGCACGCAGCAGGCCATCTGGCGGGGCAGCGCGAGCGGCACGGTTCCCTCGTCTCCGGACAAGGTCAACGCAGCCGTCGATGCCGGTCTGGACAAGATGTTCGCCGGCTTCCCGCCGGGCGCTTCGACGCCCTGAACGTTCATGCGTTGGCGCGGGCCCGGATCTCTCCTCCAACGGACCCCTGGTCTGTTCCGGGACCCGCGTCACTTTTGAACGTCACCGATTGAGTGCGATCGTCGAGGTGCATCATGGACAGGAAGGGATGGTTCGTACGCCTGCTCTCAGGTGGAATGCTGGCGGTCGCGGCGCATGCCCATGCGGCCGGCATCGGGTCGGGAACGGGATGGGTTGCGGGAGCGGCGCAGGACGGCGCGGTGACGATCGATGCGCGCCCGTTTCCCCGCGACTTCAGCGTCGATGGCGTCGGTTTCAGCATCCACCAGCCACAGCTCGTCTCCTGGCAGGGAAACCAGCTCCGCGCGCGCGCGGTCATGTCGGTCGATACCGGCGTCCACACGGGCGCCGATGGAAAGCAGCAGGCGAGCATGGATTACGGCACGCTGGACATCGCCGCGAGGACGCAGGTGGACAAGCAGGCACGGGCAGTGGTGCTGAGCGGGCTCGAGATCGAGCGCGCGAGCTTTCCGTCGGCCGCCGGGAAACAGGCGGGCTATCTCGCGCTGGCGCGCAAGCAATTGCAGGCCAAACCCACCCTGACGATGTCGTTGGACGCGCTGGAAGCTGCCTTGGCGATCATGAAGGCGGATGCCGCCGGCGCCTCGCAAACCGTTCGCAATGATCCACCCGAGATCGTGTTCAGCACCGCGCCGGCGATCCTGGTGCTGGTGGACGGCCAGCCTGTGCTGAAGCCCGCGGGTGCGCCGGGCGTGCAGCGGGTGATCAACAGCCGCTCGCTGTTGCTCCAGCAAGGGGGCCGCTACCTCGTCTCCATCGGAGGCCACTGGGCAAGTGCGACGTCGCTGGATGGTCCTTGGACCCCTGTGCAGACCCCCGACGCAGGCCTGGTGTCCGCCGCGAGGCAAGCGGTGGAGGGCCATCAGGTCGATGCCATGGCGGACCCGCCGCAAGCACTCAAGGACGTCTTCCGTGCGGGACGCTGGCCGGACGTGTACGTGCGTACCCGGCCCGCGGAACTCATCTCCGTGCAGGGCGAACCGCAATTCGCCGGGATCGCGGGCACACGGCTCAGCTACATCACCAACACCGGCGCCGATGTGTTCGTGGATGCCGCGGACGCGCATCGCTGGTATGTGCTCGTATCCGGCCGCTGGTTCAGCGCGCCCGGCAGTCGTGGCCCATGGGGGCATGTCGCCGCGCGCAGCCTGCCGGCCGACTTCGCGAAGATCCCGCCCGACAGCCCGAAGAGCGGCGTACTCGCGTCGATTCCCGGCACACCGGAGGCGCAGGAATCGCTGATCGCCAACAGTATTCCCCAGACCGCGACCGTCGATCGCGGCAAGGCAACGCTGCAGGTGGCATACGACGGTGCGCCTGCGTTCGCGACGATCGACGGGACACCCCTGCAGTACGCGCGGAACACGCCGGTGCCGGTGATCCGCGTGGACGGAAGCCACTTCTATGCCGTCGACAAGGGCGTCTGGTTCTCCGCCGGTGCGGCGACCGGTCCATGGGCCGTGGCGAGTTCGGTGCCCGCCGTGATCTACACGATCCCGTCCCGCTCACCCTTGCATTACGTCACCTACGTGCGCGTCTACGGGCACAACGGAGACGAGGTCTATGTCGGCTACACGCCCGGCTACTACGGCACCGTCGTGTCCGACAGCGTGGTGGTGTACGGCACCGGCTACCTGTGTACGCCGTGGGTGGGCACGTTCTGGTACGGCTGTCCGCTGACCTATGGCATGGGCGCCTACTTCGGCTGGAACGCGTGGGTGGGATGGACGTTCGGATGGGGCTGGGGTTGGTATGACGGCTGGTACGGCCCCTACAGTCCGTGGTGGGGCCCCTGGTACGGACCGGCGTCGCCGTGGGGCTGGTGGGGAGGCGGTGCGGCGGCATGGAATGTCTACGGTCACTGGGGCAATGCCGCAGTGCGTGGTACGGCTGCCGCATGGGCAGATCCCTGGACCGGCAACGTGGGACGCGGTGCGCGCGGCGGCTTCTACAACGAAGCGACCGGCGCGCGTGGCGTCGGTCGCGCGGGCATCAACACGAACGCGTACACCGGTACGACCACGGCGGGCGCACAGGGCATCCGCTACAACCCGCAGACGGGCAGGGTAGTGGCCGGCGGTGGCGCCGTGGCCGTCAATCCCTACACCGGGCGCGCGGCACGCGCAGGTGAGCGCACGGTGGTGAACACCGATACGGGCCGGGTGACGCAGGCAGCAGGCGGTGCCGTGGTGGGCCCGCACGGCGGCGCCGGTGCGGGAGCCTTCGATACCCATGGTCCGTCGGGCGGCGAGGCGAAAGGCGCCGGTGGCTTCCATTACAACGCAGACACGGGAACGCTGCACCACGGCGGCGTGGTCGACATCAACGACAGCATTTATGCCGGCCACGACGGACACGTCTACCACTACGACAACGGGGACTGGAGCAAGGTCACGCGACCGGATGCATCCAGGAACCTCAGCGGCGAGACGCGCAAGGGACTGGACAGCGACCGCTTCGCGCGCGAGCGCGGCAACGAACGGATCAGCGCACGCCAGCCGACGCGGGTGGACATACCGCGCAGCGGTGGCGGCCAGGCGCGTCCGGTAGGCGGCTTTCGACCGGGCCTGGGCGGCGGTGCACGCGGCGGCGGCTTCCGGCACCGGTGAACGCGCAGCGCTGCTCCCCGTTGCGCGACGGGGCCCGCGTCCTGGCAGGCATATGGCTGCTGTGCGCAGGCGCTGCCTTCGCGCAGCCACCTCCCGCCGCCGAGCCGCGAGGACTGCCGGCGCCTTCGCCAGACGCGCATCCGCCGCCGTCGGCCGGCCTGCGCGCACTCCTGCACGACACCGAGGATGGAAAACTCGATGTATCCCGGTGGTTGCTGGAAAAAAAAGGCGGCTTCCTGCCGGTGCCCATCATCATCACGGACCCGGCCGTCGGCCATGGGGGTGGCGTGGCGCTGGCCTTCTTCCGCCCCAACGTCCAGCCTGAGACGCGAAGAGCGCCAGGCGAGAAGGCGAGGGCGATCGCTCCCGACATCTACGGCGCGATGGCGATGCGAACCTCGAACGGTACCGAAGCCGTGGGCGCGGGGGCCATGCTGCATTTCGCCCAGGACCGGTGGCGCTACCGGGGGGGGCATCGGAAAAGCATCCGTCAACCTCGATTTCCACACGCCAGGGAATGACGTGCTCCCACCCGTGGCGATCAGCTACAACGCCGACGGCATCGCATCGTTGCAGCAGGTGTTCCGTCGCGTCGGCGAGCACGATCTCTACGTGGGCCTGGCGTGGATCTACATGGATATCGACCTGTCGTTCGATAGCGATGGCGATCGCGATCGCTTCACGGAAGGAGAACTCGCCAGCAGGAGTTCCGGTCTCGGCCTGTCGCTCGAATACGACAGTCGCGACAATCCATTCACGCCTTCACGCGGCTGGCTGGGGGCGATCGAAGGCAACGCCTACGACCATGCGATCGGCAGCGACAACGACTTCCAGAGCTATCGCAGCCATGGCTATGCCTATTTTCCCCTCCATCGGCGGATGGTGCTTGGCGCGAGGGTCGATCTGCGGTGGGCCAATGGCGATATCCCGTTCTACCGGCTGCCTTACATCGATCTTCGCGGCATCGGCTCGGCGCGCTACCAGGACCGACGCGCCGCCGTACTGGAAACCGAAGCGCGTTGGAGCCTCGGTGCGCGATGGGCACTGGTCGGGTTCATCGGTGCGGGCAGGACCTGGGGGCGACACAACGATTTCGGCGACGCATCCAGCCGGGTGGCCAAGGGTAGCGGGTTCCGCTATCTGCTCGCCCGCCAGCTGGGCATGTACGCCGGCATCGACTATGCATGGGGACCGGAAGACGAAACGTTCTACATCCAGGTGGGCAGCGCGTGGCGCTGATACGGAGCCGACATGAGTAAGCCGCGACTGCAATCGCTGTGGATGTTCGCCTTGCTGGTGTTCGCGACAGCGGCATCCGCGTCCGACCCCTTGCCGTCGTGGAAAGAGGGGCCGTCGCGCCGCGCGATCCTCGCGTTCGTCGACGCTACCACCCGCCCGGGATCACCCGACTTCGTGCCCGAGGCCAGGCGCATCGCCACGTTCGACAATGACGGCACGCTGTGGGCGGAGCAGCCGGTCTACTTCCAGGTGTTCTTCGTCATGGACCGCATACAGGCGATGGCCGGCGACCATCCGGAATGGCGCGATGTCGAGCCCTACAAGTCGCTGCTCGCCCGCGACCTGAAGGGCGCGCTGGCCTCGGGCGAGAAAGGGATGGTCCAGGTGATGGCGGCCACGCACACCGGCATGAGCGTGGATGCTTTCGCCGCGCAGGTCAGGCAATGGAGCGCAAGCGCGCGCCACCCCGCCACCGGTCGGCTCTTCACGGACATGGTGTACCAGCCCATGCGTGAGCTTCTGGTCTATCTCCGCGAGCATGGATTCCGTACCTACATCGTGTCCGGAGGTGGGCAGGAGTTCATGCGCCCATGGGCAGAACACGCGTATGGCATTCCGCCCGCGCAGGTCATCGGCAGTTATGGCGAGCTGGAATTCGCGCTGCAGAACGGGGTTCCCGTGCTGTTGAAACAGGCGAAGATCGGGCTGGTCGACGATCACGGCGGGAAGCCGGTCGCGATCCAGCGCTTCATCGGCGAGCGGCCGATATTTGCCTTCGGCAACTCGGATGGCGATCTGCAGATGCTGCAGTGGACGATGGCAGGTGATGGGCGCCGGTTCGCGGGTATCGTCCACCACACCGATGGCGAGCGCGAATGGGCGTACGACCGTGCTTCGAAGATCGGCACGCTGGACAAGGCACTGGATGCCGCCACGACGGGTGGCTGGACCATCGTCGACATGAAGGCGGAGTGGTCGAGGATCTATCCCGATCCGTAGATTTACTGGGGTCGCCTGAGTAGAAGTCCGCTGGCACCGACCATCGGCCGGGTGCGATAACAGGGCGTTGCCCAGGCAGGTACGCCATGAGGATCGTTCTGCAATGGACCGTGCCGATCGGGTTGAGCGCGGCGAGGGTCGTGCGCATCGGCCGCCAACCGGTGAGTTCCGGTGGAGGCGACTTCCACCATGTCGAGCGCCCCGATTCCACTCCGCGATGGGCAGCGCGCACTGCCGTGACCCTGGTATTCCCCAAACAAGAACCTCCTGGAGACTCCGATGCAACGGGCGAAGAAGATACTGGCGTGGATCCTGCTCGCGGCCGTGATGACCCCGGCTGTCGTACTGGCGTCCGGCCCCTCGAACAAGTGGCGCATCGCGGTGAACCACACGGCCAAGGTCGCCGGTGAGGTCGAGTTCGCGTTCACCCCCGAAGGAGGTGCACCAAGCAAGCTCGTGGTGCCGATTCCCGCAGGCACGCACGAGAACCAGGCCGCCCACCTGATCCGCGACGCGGTGCGGACCCAGTACGGAAAATCCGTCTACAAGGTCGAACTCGACGATGGCGAAGACGTCCTGGTCAAGGTGCGCGGGCGCACACCCGATGTGGAGATCGTGCTGGTGAGGAACACGGCGGAAGGCCTCTCGTTCCATCTCAGCAGGGAGTAGCCGCTTCTCTCTCGTTGCGATGCCGTAGATGCCGCGACCAGTAGATTTACTGCGGAAGGACCAGCAGATTTCCGTCTGGCGGCAGGCCGCTACGGACCGGAGACTTGCACCGTGCATCAGACCGATGCGCGACGCATTCGTCCATCCCGCAGGAGCTGCACCATGCCGCGCGAATTCAGAGGCGCCATCGAGCTCGACATCCGCCATTCGAAAGCCGACTGGGATGCGTTCCTGGACACGCGTGCGCCGGCAGGCGCCCCCAACGTACTCGTCATCCTCTACGACGACACGGGCCAGGCGGCGTGGTCTCCATACGGCGGCCGGATCGAGATGCCCACGTTGGATCGGCTGGCGAAGAATGGATTGACCTATACCCAGTGGCACACGACGGCAGTGTGCTCGCCGACGCGGTCTTGCTTCCTCACCGGGCGCAACCATCATGCCAACGGCTTCGGCTGCATCTCGGAAGCGGCCACCGGCTTTCCCGGCTATGCCGGCCACATACCGCTGGAGAACGGAACGATCGCGACCATCCTGCGCGATGCGGGCTGGAGCACGTTCTGGATCGGCAAGAACCACAACGTGCCGGTCGATGGTTTCGGGATGAGCGCATCCAAGAAGAAGTGGCCGTTGGGGCTGGGTTACGATCGGTTCTACGGCTTCATCGGTGGCGAAACCAACCAGTGGTATCCGGAGCTGATCGAGGACAACCATTTCATCGAGCAGCCATCGCAGCCCGAAGAGGGTTATCACTTCTCCAGCGATATCGCCGACAAGGCGATCTCCTTCATCCGCGACAGCAGGCAGGCCGACCCCGACAAGCCGTGGTACATGTGGTACTGCCCGGGCGCCAACCACGCGCCCCACCACGCGCCGCAGGCCTATATCGACAAGTACCGCGGACAGTTCGACGACGGCTACGAGGCGTATCGCGAGTGGGTACTGAAGCGCATGATCGAGCGCGGCATCCTGCCTGCCGACACCGCGCTGACCCCGATCAATCCCATGCCCGAGGCCAGCGCTGCGGCGGATGACATGGTCAGGCCGTGGGCGACGCTCAACGAGCAGGAGAAGAAGCTGTTCAGCCGCATGGCGGAGGTCTATGCGGGCTTCTCGGAGTACACGGACATCCAGATCGGCCGGCTGGTCGACTATCTGGAGGAGTCGGGCCAGCTCGACAACACGCTGGTGTTCTACTGCGCCGACAACGGCGCCTCGGGCGAAGGTTCACCAAGCGGGTCGGTGAACGAGAACCGCTTCTTCAACGGCTATCCCGACGATATCGAGTCCAACCTGGCGATGATGGAGAAGCTGGGCTCGCCGGACACCTACAACCACTACCCGACGGGCTGGGCGGTGGCGTTCTCCACGCCGTACCGCATGTTCAAGCGCTACGCGTCCTACGCGGGCGGCACCTGCGATCCCCTGGTGGTGCATTGGCCGAAAGGGATCCGGGCCAAAGGCGAGGTGCGGCACCAGTACCACCACTGCACGGATATCGTGCCGACCATCCTGGAGGCATGCGGCATCCCCGTGCCCGACATCATCGATGGCGTGAAACAGGCCCCCATGCCGGGCGTGTCGATGCTGTACAGCTTCGACGACGCGCAGGCCGCGACCACCAAGGAAACCCAGTACTACGAGATGGCCGGTACGCGCAGCATCTGGCACAAGGGCTGGAAGGCAGCGACCGTGCATGCGCCCATTCCCTCCGACCAGGGTCATTTCGATACGGATACCTGGCAGCTGTTCCACACCGATGCGGACCGTGCCGAGGCCTACGACCTCGCCGACCAGGATCAGGCGAAGCTGAAATCGCTTATCGATCTCTGGCTGTCCGAGGCGAAGAAGAACAATGTGCTGCCATTGATCGACCTGGGCGTGCGTGCGCTGCACGAGGCCGAGTACCACGCACCCAAACGCGAACGGTATGTCTACTATCCGGGGACCACGGAGGTTCCGGAAGCCGCGGCCGCACGCACGCTGGGCGTGTCGTTCAAGATGCTGGCGGAGGTCGATTTCACCGACGAAAGCGAGGGCGTGATCGTCGCGCAAGGGTCCCGCTTCGGAGGCTATTCGCTGTTCGTCAAGGGTGGACAGCTCTTCTACGTCTACAACTTCCTGGGCATACCGCCCGAGCAGCGCCTCGTGTGCGACGCGCCCGGGAACGGCAGGCATATCGTTGGCGTGGAGTTCGTCAAGGACCGTGTCAGCGAAAAGGGCGAGGGGTTGGGCACGATGTCGCTGCACGTCGACGACAAGGTGGTCGCGAAAGCGCCGTTCCGGACGCAGACAGGCCGTTACATCCTGTGTGGGGAAGGCCTGTGCGTCGGTTACGACGGCGGCGATGCCGTCAGTAGCGAGTACAAGCCGAAATTTCCTTTCACTGGCGGAGCCGTCGTCAAAGTGGTCTTCGATCTCGCCGACGACGATTACGTGGACATAGAGCAGAAGTTCGCGGCAAAGCTCGCCAGGGACTGACGCCGCACCGTTGTTCGTCCCCGAAACCCAACGCATGGAGTCGCCATGAGAACGATGACCCCCTGTCGCCTGCTCCTGATCCTGGCCGCGCTGGTCGTGGCGGGGGCGGCGATCGCGGCCAAGCAAGCGCCGCCCCAGGTGAGCCCCGAAGGCCTGCAGTTGCGCAGCAGCAAGGACGATCGGATCGTGTACGTGCGTCCCGGCGCAAGCTTCGGTGCATACCGGAAAGTGCTGATCCTGGACCCCTATATCGAATTCAGGAAGAACTGGCAGCGCGATTACAACAGCAGCGCCCCTGGCCTGGAGGCGCGCGTTCGCGACGAAGACATGGTGCGGATCAAGACGGAGCTGGCAAAGGAGTTCCGCAGCGAGTTCACCAAGGTGCTGCAGGAAGACGGCGCATACGAGGTGGTGGAAGAAGAGGGTGAGGGGGTCCTGGTGCTGCGGCCAGCCATCGTCGACCTCGACGTGACCGCGCCCGACCTGCAGACCGCCAACATGACGGTGATCGCCCGATCGGCGGGCGGCATGACGCTGTACCTGGAGCTCTGGGACGCCAAGACGGACCAGATACTGGCCAGGGTCATGGAGCGTGACGAGGACGATGGCTTCGCCGAGCGCGCCACGCGATCCAGCAATCGGGCTGCGGCTGCGCATACGCTGAAAGGCTGGGCGACCGCGTTGCGTGCGCACCTGGAGGCCGCACGGAGTCTGCCTGCCAAGTGATGGCGCGGAAGCTGACATGCGAGGTCGGCCGGTGATCGTGATCGAGACGCCATCGGCAGCCCGCCGACGATCGCGTTCACCAGAATGGAGTCGCTTGGGCGCGTGGCCCACCTCGCGTCCATGAGTGCCCGCACCGGAGCGATCCCACCTGCCGGCTGCTCCGCATGGGGGGATGGTGGTGGGTGACGCCACGAGAGGAGCTTCGGTTCGGGCGTGATCGATCAAGTGGGACCTCCCGCTCCAGGAGTTCCGTACTTTTACCTAGCCTGCTCCAGCAATATTGCGCATGAAGACGCGGGAAACGGCGCTCATCATGGTGCGGTCGAATTCCGACGCTGGATACTTCGGTGAATGACGTGGCCACCAACGCTTCGCGCGCTTCCAAGGGCAAACCCAACATCCTGGTGATCTTCGGCGACGATATCGGCATTCCGCAGATCAGCGCGTACACGCGTGGTCTGATGGGTTACCAGACGCCCAACATCGACCGAATCGCCAATGAAGGCGCCTTGTGTACCGACTCCTATGGACAGCAAAGCTGCACGGCGGGGCGCGCATCGTTCATCCTGGGCCAGGAACCGTTCCGTACCGGTCTGCTGACCATCGGCATGCCCGGCGACCCGCATGGCATCGCGGACTGGATGCCGACCATCGCCGACGTGCTGAAGAGCGAGGGGTACACCACCGCACAGTTCGGCAAGAACCACCTGGGCGACCAGGATCAACACCTGCCGACCAACCACGGCTTCGATGAGTTCTTCGGCAATCTCTACCACCTCAACGCGGAAGAAGAGCCGGAAAGCTACTTCTATCCCAAGGATCCGGCCTTCAAGAAGAAGTACGGGCCGCGTGGCGTGATCCATTCCCATGGCGACGGCAAGATCGAAGACACCGGCCCGCTCAACAAGGCGCGCATGCCGACGGTGGATGAAGAATTCCTCGGTGCCGCCAAGACCTTCATCAAGAAGAGCGTCAAGGACGAGGCGCCGTTCTTCGCCTGGTTCAACACCACGCGCATGCATGTGTTCACCCATCTCAAGAAGGAGTCGGTGGGCAAGACCGGCAAGGGAATGCATGCGGATGGCATGGTCGAACACGACGGCCACGTCGGCCAATTGCTCGACCTGCTGGACGAACTCGGCATCGACGACAACACCATCGTCGTCTACACCACCGACAACGGCGCGGAGATCGCGTTGTGGCCCGACGGTGCCATGACCATGTTCCGTGGCGAGAAGGGTTCCACCTGGGAGGGCGGTTTCCGCATCCCGATGGCGATCCGCTGGCCGGGCACGATCAAGCCGGGCACGATCATCAACGAACCGATCTCGCTGATCGACATGTTCCCCACGCTGTGTGCGGCGGCGGGCGTGCCGGACATCAAGGAAAAGCTGGCCAAGGGCATCACGCTGGGCAAGAAGAAGTTCAAGGTGAAGCTGGACGGCTACAACTTCATGCCGTTCCTGCAAGGGAAGGAAAAGGAAGGCCCGCGCAAGTCGATCTTCTACTTCGACCAGGGCGGCAACCTCAACGCGGTGCGCTACCAGGACTGGAAGCTCAGTTTCGCCGTGCAGGCGCATGGGAACATCGCCACCGGCTCCAGGACGGTGACCAACTGGGCGACGATCACCAACCTGCGGATGGACCCGTACGAACGCGGTCTGGAGGAAGGCGGCGGCGCGGTGGATTTCCTGGCACGGCAGATGTGGTTGATCGTGCCGGTGATGGGCGCCATCAAGGCCTTCTTCTCGGACTTCATGGACTATCCGTACCAGGCGGGAAGCTCGCTCAACGCAGGCAGCATCAACTACAGCCTGATCCGACAGACCGACGCGCTGAAGCGGTTGAAGGAACTGGAATCGATGCATCCGAGCAGCTAGCGGCTCGGATGCGGGCCGGTGGTCGACATCAACGCCGACCGTCGGAAGCAAGCGCCTCCGGGCAGCATCGGCTGCGCGATCAGGGCGGAGACAGATCCGCCCCTGCCGCGAGTCGCTGGGCAACACGCTTCGCGAACGGGATCAGGAAGGACTGCGCAGCGGCCTGATCTGCCTGCGCTGCGTACGTGACGGAATGCTGGATGCCGTTCGCATCACGCCAGGCGACGAGATAGGGCGCATCGGGGCGCACGCGCACTGAACGTGGTTTCCCGAACTCGAAGCCGTCCTCTTCAATGAGCGTGTGCAGTCTGGCCTCGGTTGAAAGCGTTCCGCCCCCGGGGGCGGTCGCGCGGACGTGCTGGGCCAGGATCACGTTGTGACCGGCGCAGGTTGCGTAAGCGGTCTGGCCCGTACTCGCGACGGTCATGGTGGTCTCGAGCCTTCCGGTAGTGCCGATCGTGCGCCCTGGGTCCATGGCGCCGCCCACGTTCATCCGGCCCGATCCTTGGATGAAACTGCTCAGGATCGAACAGTCTTCCTGGCGGAGCGCCGATGCGAGCCTGGAGTCGGGCGCCGGGGTGCTTCCACCACCGGCGGCTGCGACAGCCGCTTCCTCGAAGCTCAAGGTCGGCGGCTCTGCAAGCGTGTCGGTCGCCGCCCAGGCCGAACCGATGAGTGCCGCCGTGAGAAGCGTGGTTCGGGTGCGCATCGCAGTTCCTTTCAGATGGTCGGCGCCGGCGGGAGCGCAGCGGTACGGTGAGCATGGGCAGGACATGCTTTTATTGCAAGTGACTCCTATTCGCATATAGCATACTGCGGTCGGACGTCAGCCTTCCGCCGCGTCCTTGATGGCCCGTCTCGGGCCTCGTTCTGGGGAACAATCCGTGCAGTACCCCCATGCCCACGTTGCTGGCCAGCGCGTGTCAGTGCTGGCTGCGTGCCTGTTTGCCGCCTGCCAGGCCCACGCCCAGAGCCCGCCCTCTCCCGGCCCCGGCCCCGGCCCCGAACCGACCACGCTCGACGAGATCGTCGTGCGCGGCGAGAAGACCGAACGCTCGCTGCAGGACACCACCGCCAGTGTCGCGGTGTCGACCTCGGCGAGGATCGAGCAGGAGAACCTGCTCAGCCTGTTCGACATCCTCAACCGCACCGCCAACGTGTCGCAGATGTATGGCGACCGCGGCTTCACCATCCGCGGCATCGCCAGCGAAGCCGGCGCCCCGAACCCGCTGGCGACGATCTATGTCGATGGTGCGGCGCTGCCCAGCCAGGTGAGCGATGCGGGCCCGACCGACCTGTGGGACATCGCCCAGGTCGAAGTGCTGCGCGGCCCGCAGTCGACGATCCAGGGCGAGAACGCGCTGGCCGGCGCCATCGTGTTGCGCACCGAGGATCCGACGATGGATTGGTCCGGTCGCGCCCGCGTGCTGCTGTCGGATCCGTCGGACCGGCGCGTCGCCTTTGCCGGCGGCGGTCCGCTGGTCGCCGACGAACTGGCCTTCCGCGTGGCGGTGGAGGACCGCTCGTTCGATGGGTTCGTCCACAACCCGACGCGCGGCGTCGGCGAGGACGAGCGGGAATCGACGATGGCGCGCGCCAAGCTGCTGTGGACGCCGAAGGGCATCGACGGCCTGACCGCGCGCCTGACGTACACGCGCGACGATCGCCAGGGGCCGTACATGTACGCCTATTCGCGCAACGACGTACCGGACTACTACAACCACCGCATCAACCTGTCGGACTATCCGGGCTCCACCGATGCGCTGGCCCGGATCGCCACGCTCGAAGTGGACTACGCGCTGTCCGACCGTTGGTCGCTGTCGGCGGTGACGGCGTGGTCGGACACCGACATGCAGCGCAAGTTCGACACCGACCTGACCGAGCGTCCGGAAGCCTATGGCGACACCGACGAACAGTACGGCACGTTCTCGCAGGAATTCCGCGCGCACTACCGTGGCGAGCGCCTGCGCGGCCTGATCGGCCTGTATGCGTCGCAGCGCGAGACGGACAACGTCAGCATCAACCGCACCAACGTGGACACGCCGGTGTCGACGATCGCCGCCGTGTTGCAGGGGGCCGGACTCGACGCGCCGACGGCGAACTACGTGGCTGGCTTGTACGCGCAGGCGGTGCCGGTGATCCCGGTCGACTACGCCAGCGATGGCCAGTCGCGTTCGCGCAACGTCGCGCTGTTCACCGATTTCGAAGTCGACCTGACCGCGCGCCTGGCCCTGCTTGGCGGCTTCCGCTACGACCGCGAGGAATACCGTTTCGGCGCGGTCGCCGTCGCGGACTTCGCCGGCACGCTACCCGACCCCGTGGCGTTCGGTCCGCAGCTGGCGCCGGCCATTGCCGGCATCAACCAGGCGGTGCTGGGCATGGTGCAGCAGGCCAACAGCGAGACCCCGGAATCGACGCGCGACTTCGACGCCTTGCTGCCCAAGCTCGGTGTGCGCTACGCCTGGACGGACGATGTCGCCACGGCGCTGGTCATCCAGCGCGGCTACCGCTCCGGTGGTTCCACGTTCAACATCGCGCGCGGGCAGAACTACGCCTATGACCCGGAGTTCACCTGGAACGCCGAACTGTCGCTGCGCTCGCAATGGCTGGACGACCGGTTGACGCTCAACGCCAACCTGTACTACATCGATTGGGAGGACAAGCAGGTCACCGCATTGTTCGGCATCAACGACTACGACTACCACACGGTCAATGCCGGCAAGGCGCATCTGTATGGATTCGAAGTGGAAGCCAGCCATCGCGTCGGTGAAGCGTTCGATTGGTACGCATCGGTCGGCTACTCGCGCACGCGCTACGACGAGTTCAAGACCATCCTGGGTGCGCAGATCAACGACTACACCGGCTCGGAGTTCGCCTATGCGCCGCGCTGGACCCTGGCTGTTGGCGCGAACCTGCGCTTCGGCGATCACTGGCTGGCCAACGTCAACGCCAACTACCGCAGCGATGTGACGCCGGACATCGGCAGCGATGCGCGCCGGTTGTCGTCGCGCACGCTGGTCAACGGCCGTTTCGGCTACGAGAACCCCGACTGGAGCGCTTACGTGTTCGCCAGCAACCTGTTTGACCGGGGTTATACGCAGTACGCCTGGTCGGACGACAGCCCGAACGTGATCCTTGGTGCCCCGCGCGTGGTGGGCATCGGTTTCGACTATCGCTGGTAGTCCTCGGCATCCGCCACACGGAGTCTCCATGAAGAGCGTCGTCTACCTGTTGCCCGCACTGGTCGCCTCGCTGGCGTTCTACCTGGCCTGCGCGCACCAACGTTTCGCGCCGGGCTTGAGCGCGCGGAAGCGTTCGCTGCGTGCCATCGCATGGTTGTGCACCTTCCTGGCGATCCTGCTGGCCTACGCGCAGCTTGGGGTGTGGGCCGGTGTGTTTGCCGCGCTCACCGCGCTGATGATGGGGCTGGTGGCGCTTCCGTACCTGGATGCGTGGTGGCACGCGCGACAGGAGAAGCGCCATGTGGGGTAAATCGCTGGCCGCGGCACTGCTCGGCCTGCCGCTGACGGTGGGCATCGTGGGACTGCTGGCGTTGCACTGGCCGGGCGAACTCCCGCGGGTGACCTTGCCGTGGCTGCTGATGTCGTTTCCGATCTGGGTGGCGGTGATGTCGGGTGCGTTCCTGTTCAAGTCGGGCCTGCGCGCATGGCTGTGGATGGGCGGCGCGACGCTGCTTTGCTTCGGCCTGATCCATATGTCGAAGTTGCTCGGCTGGGCGACGGAGCTGCCGGCATGAAGGCGGCCACGCTGCGTACTTACCTTTCTGTCCATACCTGGGTCGGACTGGTGGCGGGCATGGGCCTGTTCATCGCGTTCTATGCGGGTTCCATCATCGTGTTCGTGCACGAGTTGCAGGGCTGGGAGCGCCCCGCCGAAACAGCGCCCGCGCAGGATGTCGGGTTCGCGCGGGCACAGCTGCTGGTGGACCGCGTGCTGGCGAAGCATCCGGAGGCGGATCACGCCTTCTTCGTCACGCTGCCGGGCGAGCACGGTCCGCGGCCACTGCTGTACTGGTACGACGAGAAGACCGCCGAGCAGCACAAGTTCACGCTGGAAGGCGAGGGCCTGCACCAGGCGCCCGCGCGCGCCGGCTTCGTCGAGTTCATCTACGACCTGCACTTCACCGCCGGGCTGCCGCGTACGGCAGGCATGTACCTGTTCGGTGTGTTCTGCATCCTCTATGGACTGGCGCTGGTGAGCGGCGTGGTGATCTACGCGCCCGGGTTCCTGAAGGACCTGTTCGCGCTGCGGCTGGGACGGAACATCAAGCGCATGTGGCAGGACGCGCACAACGTCATCGGCATGCTGTCGCTGCCGTTCCACGTGATCTTCGCGTGGAGCGGCGCGGTGCTCACCATCGGCTTCATCATGCTCGCGCCTTTCCAGTTCCTGGTGTACGAGAACAAGCTGCTCGGCATCCTGGAAAGCGACTTCGACGTGGCACCGCACGTGGAGCCCGCGGGTGTAGCGCGTCCGATGCTGCCGGTGGCGGAGCTTGTCCGGCGCGCGGAGCTGGCATTGCCGGGGCTGGCCGTTGAAAGCCTCTCGTACCACGAAGCCGGTGATGCCCATGCGCAGGTCACCCTGTATGGCGAGCTGCCGCAGCGGCAGCTCAACGCCATGGGCGGCGTGGCGCTGAATGCTGCCAGCGGCGAGGTGATCAAGGCGCTGCCGCCGAAGGATTACCCGCCGGGAATGGCCTTCCTGCGCGGCCTGCAGCACCTCCACTACGGCAACTTCGGCGACACGGCGGTGAAGTGGCTGTACTTCCTGCTGGGCATGGCCGGCGCGTTCCTGTTCTACAGCGGCAACCTCCTGTGGATCGAGGCGCGCCGCAAGCGCCGGGACGTGGCGCAGCCGCGCCGCACACGCGTGATGGCGGGACTGACGCTCGGTGTCTGCCTGGGCTGCGTGGCGGGCGTGTCCGCCGTATTCGTGGCGGCGGCGCTGAGGCCGTCGTGGGCGTCATCGTCGGTGTACTACGCGGTCTTCTTCGCCGGCCTGGCGTGGGCGCTGCTGCGTCGTCCCGCGCGCGCGGCCCAGGAACTCCTGTGGGTGTGTGCCGTCATGACGGCGGCGATCCCGGTGGCTGGCGCGGTCGCCTCGGGTGAGCACGTATTCGCAGCGTTCGCGCAGGGGCATTGGCACCGCTTCTTCATCGATGCGACCGCACTGACGATGGCGGTCGCCTTCTGGCGAATGGCGGTCGCCGTCAGCCGTCGCTCGCGGTCGGGCGATCCGCACAGCATCTGGGCCGATGCACGGGCGAGTTGATTGCCGTCATCGCGGCCATGTTCGCTTCAGAACTGACGTGGACATGCCCGGGTTCCGCCACTCCTCCCCATAGCCAGGCTTGAAGCAGACGTTTGGCGGAACCCACGATGCCTCTTGGCGGTATTCAGGCCGTGCCCCGCCTGTTGATGGCGGATGGCGGAGAGCGCGCATTCGTCGGGACCTCTCCGGCGAAAAGTAAATTAATTTACTTGTCCGGCCGAAGCGATGAGCTGCGTTGCCAGCTTTTGAAGGGTCGGTGTGCGGGCTACCTGGAAAAGCGGGGGCTTTTCCTGCCCGTGATGATCTCGTGCGCCGAGTCTGGATGGACGTATGCGAACCACTAACTCGACTCCAGGGGAAACCTATGCGCAGCATGATTGTGGGGTTCGGACTTCTCTTTTTTCCTGTCGCCGGCTTTGCCTCGGACAATACGGGTACAGACGCCAGCACTGGCGCGCCCGACGGGCAGACAGGCGCAACAAGCGCGGCGCCCCTGCCCGTAACGCCGGCAAGTACTAGTGGCCAAGATGAGGATGGCGTCGAGAAGGAACTTGAGCGACAAACCCGAGTGGCTCAGAAGCGGGTTGCCCTTCTGGAAGAGCAGAAGAAGCTTCAGGCGGCCCAGTTGGAGGTCGTGAGAGCCGAATACCCAGTCGCTCCAATCACCGACCTCAAGAAGGGCGATACCACTACTTACGAGCAAACATCGTTCCTCGCGAACTGGGCGCTGTCAGCGAACCTGGAGCGATTGGTGCCTCCTGCCTCGGACATAAGCAGGTATTGCGAAGGAAAGGGTCCAACCCTCGTTGCGGGAGACGACACGAACTACGCGTCGAAGCTTCTGGCGGCCCGCATGATCGACGAGACGATCAAGGCATTGCTGGAACAGGCTGATACATGGAACGATGCTGCAATCGCAGATGCGAAGAAAGCTGCCGGAAGGGCTGCCAAGAAGGACGGCAACGGCGCCGGCAAAGGCGAGGTGAACAGGGAATCCGGTGCCATCAAAGGATTCGCGATAGCGCAGTCACTTGCTACGCAGACGCTTGACCTGATCAAGTACTTTCGCACCGATATCGAATTCAAGGCCGCCACAGTGAGTCTTCCGACGCAGACACTCAGGTCTGCAGTGGCGCAGCATTGCCCGAACAGCAGGTTGCCTGAACTATCGGTTCCCACCAAAGGCGACCTGTTGACCAACTATGCGAAGTTGACGACGTTGGCGGAGTCGATACGTGCTCGGACCAGGGAAGACAGTAGCGCAGGGATGCTGGCGACACTGAAAGCCGAGGGGCTTTCCCTGGTCGCCAGCATAGATGCGATAAAGGCCCAAGCGGTGCCGACGGGCCAGAGCCAGGTGTCGCCTATTGTCGAAGCTGCGCAGATCCTGGGCCACTCGGACATCAAGCAGATACTCAGCGTCCGCATCAATGACCAAGGTGCGACGGTCTACAAGCGCTCGAATCTGTTCTTCCTGTCGCCCAAGGTCTCGTACGTCGCGGCCATTGGCGTGAACTACGTGATATCCGATGTCAGTACGGGGACGGTCCGTTGGCAGAAGACCATGCTTCTCAAGACGCAGTTGAACCAGAAATTCTCCCGGTGGAGCCCAGAGGCCTCCGGAATCGATGCGACAAGCAGTGGTCAGACGACTGGCCGCCTCCAGCGTACGACTACGGTGCTGGAGTAGACAGCCATGACCACAGAGGCTGCACTCTCCATTGCGGTGGATGCTGGAGAACGACTGGCTCATGTCCGTTCGAAAGGCACGCCAAGTCACCGCGGCGCTGACCGCGAAGAGGTGGGTGATCGGATCATTCGGGAGCAACGCACTGGAGACGGAAGACGGAACTTCTCGACCAGGACGATTGATGGAAATGATGACCGCCAGCCGGTAGCGCGCCCCACGTTCTATCCGTATCGCGCCATATTTAGGATCACTATGCGCATGAACGGCGTTCTAGTGGGCGGAACGGCTTTTCTTGTTGGACGACGAACGCTGCTGACGGCCGGTCATTGCCTGCACGAGCGGGGTGTGGACGCAGAGGAGCTGCGCGTGTTCGACGTCAGCGGGCAGGAGTACCCATTCAGGGAAGCCAGCAGCCTTTCAGGATGGGTGCATGATCAGGATGACGCATTCGATCTGGCTTGCATCCAACTTGCCCAGGACGCAGGTCAGTCGCTGGGCTTCTTCGGAACACGCGTCATCGGCGGCCAGAAAATACTGGGGACCTATGCCATCGCGGGTTTTCCCCAGGATGTCGGCGATGGAGGGACTCTCTATGACGATACCGGAAACGTGAGGGAGCAGGGAAAACTGCTCAACTACAGCATAGACACCGAACGCGGTCAGAGTGGTTCGCCTCTCTTCTTCATCAATCAGGGACGAGCGTTCGTTGTGGGCGTGCACATCCAGGGCGCGACTGCAGCGAATCGCTACAACAAAGCGCTTAGATTCCGGCCTGACGTCATCGAGCAGATCAGGAAGTGGATACAAGCAGGAGACAGTGCTTGAGGTGCTCCATGCCCTGCGTTTCATCGGATGGATCGCTCGTGATCCAAAGCACACCGGCGGTGACAAGGCGCGCGTGAGGTCTCGAAGGGCGAATCCGCGGCCGAAGGCGTGCATCAGAAGACAGCAGGAACCCAGTCACCGCATGGCCATCCGCGCTGACGCGCGGTGAAGCAGGGTCCCTCCGCGCAGGAGGGACGCGGCTTCAGGGCGGTGACGGAGATCGGCACGACCGGACGCTGCGCGTTCCGGTCGTGCGTGCGCGGCTCAGTGCGGGCTGGTTCCTGCCGGGATCAGGGTGTCGATCAGGAAGGTTCCTGACGAGCTCGGCGGCCTGGCCCGCGCCCATGCCCGATGGGGTGTCGCTCGAACGCTCGCCCGGGCCGGCCTGCGTGGCAGGCTCGGCGATCTCGGCGGCGGGGTGACGGGCGGGTTCCATATGCAGCTAGACGAACAAGACCAGGGAAAGTGAAACGGCTCGGTCCCTGGCGCCGGATCGTGGGGCGACCCCGAGTTAGCCAGATTCTTGTGCGCCGCGTCAAACCGGGCTGCGCAGTGCGGGTGTCCCGCTCAGCCCGCGGCGCGTGCGGCCCGCGTCACCCGTGGCAGGGCGTTGAGCTGCACGGCGACGTAGTCCATGTGGCCGCCGGCGACCACGCGCGCGCGCTCGGCGTCGCGCTGCAGGATCGCCGCCAACAGGGCGTCGTGCTGCAGGCGCAGTTGCTGCGAGACCGGCGATTGCGGCGACAGGCCGGCGAGGCTGACCTGCACGTGGTCGTGCAGCAGCGCGAGCAGCGAAGCGATGAGGTAGGAGAAGACCGGGTTGTGCGTCGCGTCGGCGATCGCGCGGTGGAAGGCGACATCGCTGCGGATCTGCGCCAGGCGGTCGCTGCCGCTGTAGGCCGCATCCACGGCCGCGTGCGCCGCCTGCAGGCGCGCGCGGTCGCCATCGTCGTGCCGCAGCGCCGCCAGTTCGGCGGTGCGGCCTTCCAGCATGGCGCGGAACTCCACCAGGTCCGCCTGCAGCATCGGATGGTTGCGCGCCATGTCCTGCCAGATCTCCGCCATCCGGCGCTCGGTCGCGGCGATGACGTACGTGCCGTCCCCTTGCCGGCGCTCCAGCACGCCGCGCGCGACCAGCCGGCCGATCGCTTCGCGTGCGGTGGCGCGCGACACCTGCAGGCGTTCCGCCAGCGTGCGCTCGGCGGGTAGCCGTCGGCCGGCGACGTAGCGCCCGTCCGCGATGCCCTGTTCGAGGTGGCGGGTGACCTGGGCGACCTGGGACGACATGGCGGCCTGCGTACTGGATTGGTCTGACCAATATACCGCTCCCGGCAGGCCGGCACAGACTCCGGTCCGGACAAGACAGACCCGCCCGCCATGCGCTCGCCAGATCCTGCCGGCTCCTCCCCCCCTCGGGATGTGTATGTGTTCGCCACGTGCGTGGTGGACCTGTTCATGCCCGATGCCGGCCTCGATGCGATCGCCGTGCTGGAGCGCCTGGGCTGCCGCGTGCACGTCCCCGACGCGCAGACCTGTTGCGGCCAGCCGGCCTACACCAGCGGATTCCCCGAAGAATCGCGCCGGGTCGCGGCGGCGCAGCTCGATCTGTTCCCGCAACCGTGGCCGATCGTGGTGCCTTCGGGTTCGTGCGCCGGCATGATGCGGCACCACTGGCCGCGCCTGTTCGAAAACGATCCTGCACGGCAGGCGCAGGCACGCGGCATCGGCGCGCGCGTGGTGGAGTTCAGCGACTTCCTGGCGGCCACCGATCTGCCGTTACCCGTCGCCGCCACGAACGATCCGGTGTCGGTGTGCCTGCACACGTCGTGCAGCGCGCGCCGCGAAACCGGTGCGCTGGCCAGCGGCCGTCGCCTGCTGGAAGCGCTGCCGGGCGTCGAGCTGAAAATCCAGGCGTATGAATCCGAATGCTGCGGGTTCGGTGGAACGTTCGCCGTGAAGCAGCCCGAGATTTCCGCTGCCATGGCGGGCGACAAGGCCGACGCGCTGAGCGCCAGCGGCTGCGATGCCTTCGTCAGCGGCGATTGCGGTTGCCTGCTCAACCTCAATGGCACCCTGGCACGTCGCGAGGCCGCATTGCAGGGCCGGCATATCGCCAGCTTCCTGCGCGAGCGCTGGGGCCTGCCCGCGCCGGAGGGCGGCGCATGAGCGCATCCGCGGCGCCGTCGCGCGCTCGCAGCGCGATCCTCTCGCGCCTGCGCGCCGCCGCCCCCGTGGCGCTTGCTGCGCCCGACGTCGCCGCGCACTACGCAGAAGGCGAGGCGTTCCCGCACACCGGACAGCGCGAGCGCTTCATCGCGCAGGCGCGCGGCTGGCGTGCCGAGGTGGTGGAGACGGATGCGAACGGATGGCCCGCCGCCCTGGCTGCCGTGCTCGCGGCCAAGGGCGTGCAGCGCCTGATGGCAGGTCGCGATACGTCCATCGCGGCGGCATTGCAGGCGAACGACCTCGGGGCCGCGCTGGACTGGTACGACGCGCCCATCGAAACGCTCAAGCCGGTGCTGTTCGACACGATCGACGCGGGCATCACCACGACCCTCGGCGGCATCGCCGAAACCGGCAGCCTGATCCTCTGGCCGGATGCGCGCGAACCGCGCACGCTCTCGCTGCTGCCGCCCCTGCATATCGCCGTCCTGCGTGAGGAAACGCTGCAGCCGACGCTGCACGCCGCCATGCGCCAACAGGACTGGGCCGCGGGGCTCCCGACCAACGCGCTGCTCGTGACCGGTCCTTCCAAGACGGCCGACATCCAGCGGTTGCTGGTCTACGGCGCGCACGGTCCACGCGAGCTGGTCATCCTGCTGCTCCGCGCGGAGCCCGCGGCATGAGCGCCCAGCGCCCCATCGCCGATCCCGTCTCCTTCAAGGACAACGCGACGCTGGTGCTCGCCGATCCCGTGCTGCGCCGGGGATTCCGCGGCGCCATGGACTACCTGGCCGACAAGCGTGCCGCGCAGTTCCCCGACCAGGACGCCTTCGAACGCTTGCGCGGGCTGGGTGAACACATCCGCAAGCGCGCACTCTCGCGGCTGCCCGACCTGCTGGAGCAACTGGAGCAGGCCCTGCACGCGCGTGGCGTGCACGTCCATTGGGCCGAAGACGCCGCCGATGCCAACCGCATCTTCCTGGACATCGCCCGGCGCCACGACGCGACCATGATGGTGAAAGGCAAGTCGATGGTCAGCGAAGAGATCGAGCTGAACCATCGCATGCAGGAGCACGGCGTCTCCTGCATCGAGACCGACATGGGCGAGTACATCCTGCAGCTCGACGGCGACCGGCCCAGCCACATCATCATGCCGGCGATCCACAAGACCAAGGAAGACGTGGCGGCGATCTTCGCCGAGCACATCCCGGGCGCGGGTTACACCGAAGACGTGGACCAGCTCATCGCGATCGGGCGCGCCGCGCTGCGCGACAAGTTCCGGCAGGCGCGCATCGGCGTCTCCGGCGTCAACTTCATGGTGGCGGAGACCGGCTCGCTGGTGCTGGTGGAGAACGAAGGCAACGGACGGCTGTCGACCACGGTGCCCGACGTGCACATCGCGATCACCGGCATCGAGAAGGTCGTCGAGAAACTGGAGCACGTGCCGCCGCTGTTCACCTTGCTGACGCGATCGGCGACGGGCCAGGCCGTCACCACCTACCTCAACATCATCAGCGGGCCGCGCCGCGAGGGCGAAAAGGACGGTCCCCGCGAAGTCCACCTGGTCCTGCTGGACAACGGCCGCAGCCAGGCCTTCGCGGAAGAGAATTTCCGCGCCACGCTGCAATGCATCCGCTGCGGCGCGTGCATGAACCACTGTCCGGTCTACGCCCGCATCGGCGGCCTTTCGTACGGCACCACGTATCCGGGGCCGATCGGCGCGATCATTTCGCCGCACCTGCTGGGCCTGGAATCGACGCGCGATCTGCCGACGGCCTCCAGTCTCTGCGGCGCTTGCGGTGATGTGTGCCCGGTCGGCATCCCGATCCCGGACCTGTTGATGCGCTTGCGCGAAGCGGGACGGCATCGCGCTCCCGCAATGCAACAACGCGAACCGTTGAAGGGGCAGGGGGCAGTGCGTAGCATCCCGGAGGTCATCGCCTGGAAGGCATGGCGCATGCTGTATTCGCATCCGGTGCGGTATCGCCTGTTCGCATGGATCGCTTCCCGGCTGCGCGGCCTCACGCCGGCGCGCCAGGGAGGCTGGACACGTTCGCGCACACCGCTGACACCCGCGCCACGTTCGTTGCGCGAGCGGTTGCGGGCATCGCGCACCACCGCCAGACACGATTCGCAGGAGGAGCAAGGGAACACGATCTAGCCGACTGCGGACCGGGAGCATCCGCAGTCCATACACACGAACGGCACGCAAGCGGGAACGTCTTCGGCCGGCCTTGGGAGGGGTGGCATGGCAACTGTCCAACAGCACGTCGAAACGGTGTTGCGGGTGATCCATTCGGAATCGCCGCACGCCGGTAGCGACGCCAATACCGATCTGATCCACCGTTCGTGGCGCCGTTGCGCCACCGAACATGCACTCGACCCGGCGATGCGCCCGGACGTGCGCATCGAAACCCACTCGCGCCTGCGCGAGTGCCGCCAGCACGTGGAAGAACACCTGCACGTGGCGCGCGCCGGCATGGAGCAGCTGTACAAGCACGTCTCCGACCTCGGTTACGTGCTGCTGCTGACCGATGCGGAGGGCGTCACGCTCGACTTCATCGGCAACGACACCTGGGACGCGCCATTGCGGCGGGCCGGCCTCGCGCTGGGTGCCAACTGGAACGAGATCCACGCGGGCACCAATGGCATCGGCACCTGCATCGCCGAGCAGTCCACGGTGATCTGCGACCGCGAGGACCACTTCTACATCGGCCACATCGGCCTGAGCTGCACCAGCACGCCGCTGTACGATCCCGATGGCGCTTTCATGGGGGCGCTGGACGTCTCCGCGCTGTCGTCGCCCGACCGGCGCGAGAGCCTGCACCTGGCCCGCCACCTGACGGTGCTGCACGCACGGATGATCGAAGACGCCAACTTCATCCGCCAGTTCCGCGCGCACTGGATCCTGCGCCTCGGTACGGTCGGCCCGCTGGTCGATGTCTGTGGCGAGTTGATGCTGGCGGTGGACCGCGATGGCCGCATCGTCGGCGCCAACAGCGGCGCCCGCCAGCAGCTGCGCCTGCTGGAGTCGATCCACATCCGCGACGACGCGCGCGCGCAACTGGTGGGCAACCACCTGACGGGCGTGTTCGGCACGCGGATCGACGACATCTGGCGGCTGACCAAAGGCATCTCGCACGATTCCCGCGGCGTGGTGACCACCTGGGATGGCCAGGGCTACCACGCGTCCATGATCGCGCCCAAGACGGCGCCACGCATGCAGGCGAGCGAGCCCGGCGACCCGGCGCGCGATCCGGTGCAGGACAGCGTCCTGTCGCGGTTGTCCGGGGGCGATCCACGCATGGACCAGTTGCTTGCGCGCGCGGCGCGCCTGGTCGATAAGCCGGTCAGCATCTTCCTGCAGGGCGAGACCGGCACCGGCAAGGAAGTGCTCGCCCGCGCCCTGCACGACGCCAGCCGCCGCGCCGACCGCCCGTTCGTGGCGGTCAACTGCGCCGCGATCCCGGAATCGCTGATCGAGAGCGAGTTGTTCGGCTATGCACCGGGCACGTTCACCGGCGCGCGCAGCAAGGGCATGAAAGGACTGATCCAGCGTTCCGATGGCGGCACCCTGTTCCTCGACGAGATCGGCGACATGCCATTGCCGTTGCAGACCCGGCTGCTGCGCGTGCTGGCGGAACGCGAGGTACTTCCGCTCGGCGCGGACGCCCCCGTGCGCGTGGACCTCAACGTGGTGGCCGCCTCGCACCGCGACCTGCGCCGGCAGATCGTGGCGGGCACCTTCCGCGAAGACCTGTATTACCGCCTGTGCGGCGCCACGTTGGCCCTGCCGGCGCTGCGCGAGCGCGGCGACAAGGCGTTCCTGATCGAACGCATCCTGGAGATGGAAGCGGAGGCGATGGGCGTGCGGGCCGCGATCGACCCGCGCGCCGTGGCGGTGCTGCTGCGCCACGACTGGCCCGGCAACATCCGCGAACTGCGCAATGCCCTGTGCTACGCGTTGTCGATCGCCGATGGCGCCACGGTCGGCATCGACCACTTGCCTCAGGAGGTCTTCGAGGACGACGGATCCGCCGTGCATGCGACGGCGACGGTCATCCCGTTCCCCCGTGAGCCTGCGGCCAGCGACGATGAGCGCGGCGAGCTGCTGGAGGTGCTGCGCCGCAACCGATGGAACATCAGCGAGGCGGCGCGCGACCTGGGTGCGTGCCGTGCGACGGTATACCGACGGATGAAGCGGCTGGACATCGTGTCGCCCACGCAATCCGAGTAGCCATAGCATCCCGCCGCTCCGCGTGGCGGTGGCCATGCGGTCACCCGACGGCCCGTCCTGACGACGGGCCGTCTTCGTTTGCGTCGCCGGCGAGCGTTCCCGCTGCGGTCGAGGTGCGACACCTGTCGCAGGGGGTTGCGACAGATCGTCGCAGGCGGGTGTCGCATGCGCATTGCACTGCCGCATGGAATCCGCCCTTCGCGGCGATGTCGATCGCGCCAAGTCATTGATTCCATGGAATCGCGGGCCGCGCGTCCGTTGCACTGCAACGTGGCACGCGGCTTGCGCTACCTCCTGCGTGGACCTGGAGCGCACGCGCATCGGTGTCCCGGCATCACCGTCGCGGCGCGGACGCAGGTCCGCAGACCCGTCGGTCCATTCACACGGGAGGGAAGCACCACCATGAAGAAAGAGACGATGCGCTCGCTGCCGCGCCTGCTGCCACTTGCGCTGTTGCCGCTGCTGGCGGTCGCGGGAACGGCCAGTGCGCAGACCACGTTCGACGTGATCGGGCCGCGCGAGTACGAGTTGCCGGTCGGTTTCGAGCCGTTCAACGTATTCGTGCAGTACGCCACGTACCAGGACAACGCGCGGATGTTCGACGCCGACGGCGATCGCGTCGATGGTTCCGGCAGCAAGGCCCTGACCGGCCTGTCGAAGTACGTGCGCTTCTGGACGCCGGAGTCGAACAAGAACATCGGCGTGGCCTGGGAAGTGATCGTGCCGGAAGTGGCGATCCGCAACACCGCCGCCGCCGCCGGCGACCGCCACATCAGCGGCATCGGCGATCCGCTGACCGGTTTCGCCATCTGGTACAAGCCGAGCGAGCGCGCGACGCTGGGCTTCCAGTCCTTCGTGCAGATCCCCACCGGCACCGAGCGCGTCAGCGATACCAACTGGAAGAACCTGTCCAGCTTCTTCTGGGATTGGCGGATGGGCGAGAAGTTCGGCTGGACCGGCGATGCGGGTTTCGTCTGGCAGAGCCGCCGCGACAACGGCATCCAGCCGGGCTTGTCGCTGCACACCAACAACCGCTTCGCTTACCGGGCCACGCGGCGCCTGGAGCCCTTCGTCGCGCTCGACGCCGAGCACACCGAAGCCAACGACGGCTTGCCGTCGGGCTGGGCGCTCGATGGCGGCGCCGGCCTGATGATCCACACCTTCGACAACCAGTCGATCACGTTGCGCTATTCCACCTCGCTGGACGGCAAGAACCACAGCGTCAACGACAGTCTCAACCTGAAGTACGCCTACGTCTGGTGACGGACGCGGGAGGCCTGCCGCTCCCCATGGGCGGCAGGCCGGCAAGGACAACGCACGCCTAGGAAACCCCATGACACAGACCTACCAGAACTATATCGATGGCGCCTTCGTCGCCGGCGGCAGCGCGACCATCGACGTCACCAACCCCGCGGATGGACAACTGCTCGCCCGTATTCCCGACAGCGATGCGGCCACCGTCGATGCGGCCGTGTCCGCCGCACGCCGCGCACAACCGGCATGGGAGAAGCGCGCGCCCATCGAGCGCGCAGGCTATCTCCGCCAGATTTCCGCCAAGCTGCGCGAGCACCGCAAGGACCTCGCGTCGGTCATCGTCCGCGAGCAGGGCAAGATCCAGCAGCTGGCGCAGGTCGAAGTCGACTTCACCGCCGACTACATCGACTACATGGCCGAGTGGGCCCGGCGCCTGGAAGGCGAAATCCTCACCAGCGACCGCGCCAACGAGAACATCTTCCTGTTCCGCAAGCCCATCGGCGTGGTGGCGGGCATCCTGCCGTGGAACTTCCCGTTCTTCCTGATCGCCCGCAAGCTGGCGCCCGCCCTGATCACCGGCAACACCATCGTGATCAAGCCCAGCGAAGAAACACCGATCAATGCCTACGAGTTCGCCAAGCTCGTGGCCGAAACGGACCTGCCGAAAGGCGTGTTCAATCTCGTCGGCGGCCTGGGCCGCAGCACGGGACAGGCGCTGGTCGAGCATCCCGAGGTCGACCTGATCACGTTCACCGGCAGCGTGACCACCGGCAGTCGCATCATGCAGACGGCAGGCCGCAACTTGACGCGCGTGAACCTGGAACTCGGCGGCAAGGCGCCTGCGATCGTACTGGCCGATGCCGACCTCGATCTGGCGGCCAAGGCGATCTACGACTCGCGCGTGATCAACACCGGGCAGGTCTGCAACTGCGCCGAGCGCGTCTATGTCGAACGCGGCGCGCACGAAGCGCTGGTGGAGCGGCTGGTGAAGCTGTTCCGCGACACGCAGTACGGTGATCCGTCCGAACGCGACGACCTGCAGATGGGGCCGCTGGTGAACCAGGCCGGCCTGGACAAGGTGTCGGCCGCGGTGGAGCAGGCCAAGCGCGACGGCGCCACCATCGTCACCGGCGGCAAGCCGGCGGACCTGGGCAAGGGCTTCCACTACGAGCCCACCCTGATCGTGGACGCGCGTGCGGACATGGCGATCATGCGCGAAGAGACCTTCGGCCCCGTGCTGCCCATCCAGGTGGTCGACAGCCTCGACGAGGCCATCGCGCTGGCCAACGATTCCGAGTACGGCCTGACCTCCTCGATCTTCACCCGCGACATCAATGCGGCGATCAAGGCGGCGCGCGAGTTGCGCTTCGGCGAGACCTACATCAACCGCGAGCACTTCGAAGCCATGCAGGGCTTCCACGCGGGACGGCGCAAATCGGGCATCGGCGGCGCCGACGGCAAGCACGGCCTGCTCGAGTTCACCGAGACCCATGTGGTCTACCTGCAGACGCCCTGAAGAAGAGAGTCGAATCGATGAGCGAAACGAAAGAACACGCGGGCTGTGCGTGCGCCTGTACGGACCAGCCCGACGACGGCGGGCGCCGCAGCATGCTGACCGGCGCGCTGGCCTTGGCCGCACTCGCGCCCATGGCGATGGTCAGCAGCGCGGCCAGCGCCCAAGCGGCAGCGCCAGCGCCCACGCGCGGCCCGAAACCCGAACCGGGCGACAAGCTGGCCTTCATGATCGGACCCAAGGCGGGCAAGGAAGTGAAGCCCGCGGACATCGAAGTCGGCAAGCCACCGGTGCTCGCGTACCCGATGGATCCGGCCACCGGCAAGGTGCTGATCTCGAAGGCCAACCTGCTGACGGTGGTGCGGTTGAAGCCCGCCGACCTGAAGCCGACCAGTGCGCGCAATGCGGCCGACGGCATCGTCGCGTTCTCGTCGCTGTGCACGCACTACGGCTGCCCCATCACCACGCTGCACCCGAGCCAGACGCAGATCGTCTGCAACTGCCATGGCTCGGTGTTCGACGCGGCCAACCGCGGCGCCGTCACCCAGGGACCGGCGACGCGGCGCCTCGCGATGCTGCCGTTGACGATCAAGGACGGCGCCCTGGTGGTCAGCGGCAAGTTCGACGGCCCGCTCGGCCCGCCAACGACCTGACCTGCACCCCGTTCCAACGTCCACCACCTACACCAACGTTCCACCCGGGAGGAGACCCATGTACCTGAAACTGATCACGGCCGCGCTCGTCGCGTCCCTTGCGTCGGCCCCGCTTGCCGCCGCCGACTACAAACCCGTCACCGACGCCCGCCTGGCGAACCAGGAACCCGCGAACTGGCTGTTGACCAAAGGCAACTACGCCGGCTGGAGCTACAGCGAGCTGGACCAGGTGACCACCGCCAACGTCGCGAAACTGCGGCCGGTGTGGTCGGCGGCCACCGGCGTCAACTCGGGCCATGAAGCCCCGGCGATCGTCAATGGCGACTACATGTTCGTGGCCACGCCGCACAACCAGGTGATCGCCTACGACACGCGGACCGGCAAGGTCCGCTGGAAGTTCGTGCGCGAAGTGCCGGAAGGCCTCGGTGCGCTCCACCGCACCAACCGCGGTGTGTCGCTGTACGGCGACAAGGTCTACGTCGGCAGCATCGACTGCATGCTCAGCGCGCTCGACGCCACCACCGGCAAGCTGGTGTGGGAAGCGCAGGTGTGCGACTGGGAGCAGGACAGCGCCTACATCACGTCCGCGCCGCTGGTGGTGAAGGGCAAGGTGCTGATCGGCCCGTCGGGCGGTGAATTCGGCGTGCGCGGCTTCCTGAAGGCCTTCGATGCGGAAACCGGCAAGCTGGCCTGGACGCGCTACAGCGTGCCGGCGCCGGGCGAAAAAGGATTCGAGACGTGGCCGCAGGACGGCGAGTGGAAGGACGCATGGAAGAACGGCGGCGGCACGATGTGGATGCCGGGCAACTACGACGCCACCAACAACGTCATCTACTGGGGCGTGGGCAACGGCGCGCCGTGGCTGGGCGACCAGCGTCCCGGCGACAACCTGTACCTCGCCTCGGTCCTCGCGCTGGATCCGGAAACGGGCGACATCGTCAGCCACTTCCAGTACCACTGGAACGATTCGTGGGATTGGGCCGGCATGAATGCGCCGACGCTGGTGGAGTTCAACCGCAACGGCAAGAAGGTGTCGGGGCTCATCAGCGCACAGCGCAACGGGCGCCTGTACTGGCTCGATCGCGACGACAAGGGCAACATCAGCTACGCGAAGTCCGAGCCGTACGTGCACAACACGGTGTTCGCCAGCATCGATCCGAAGACCGGCCGGCCGACCTACAACGAGAACGCCAAGCCGGCCACCGGCAAGACGCGCACCTACTGCCCGAGCCTGTGGGGCGGCAAGGACTGGCCCTATGAGGCGTACAACCCGAAGACCGGCATGTTGTACATCCCGTACAACGACAATCACTGCCTGACGCTGACCGGCCTGATCCAGCCGCGCATTCCGGGCCAGTGGTCGGCCGGCGTGGACATCAACCGCCTCGACCTGTCGGTGAAGAAGGGCTTCGACCACATCGGCGGCATCCAGGCATGGAGCGTGGATGGCGGCAAGGAAGTGTGGCGCGAGAAGTACCCGCACTCGTGGAACTGGGGTTCGATCATGACCACGGCGGGCGGCGTGCTGTTCGCCGGCGGCACCAACGACCGGATGTTCCGCGCGTACGACGCCAAGACGGGCAAGCTGCTGTGGGAGTTCCCCACGCCGTCCGGCATCATCGCGCCGCCCAGCACGTTCACCGTCGATGGCAAGCAGTACATCGCGGTGGTGTCCGGCTGGGGCGTGGACGCGCAATGGATCCAGGGCAAGATGCACGACCTGGCGGGTTGGGAGAAGGCCGTGCCCGAAGGCGGCTCGGTGTGGGTGTTCGCGCTCGGCGATTGATCCGCTGGTTCTTCGTTCTCCGGCTTGCGCGATCCCGTACCGGGGTCGCGCAAGATTTTCCGCTCCACAGGAATCCTCCGATGTCATCGACGCATGTGTTCAACCTCCTCATGATCGCGCTGCTGGCGCTGATCCCGCTCAAGGGCTTTGCGAAGACCTGCAATGTCGCCATCGGCAGCAACGATGCGATGCAGTTCGACAAACACGAGATCCGCATCGCCGCCGACTGCACGCAGGTCAAGCTGACGTTGCGGCATACTGGCGCCCTTCCCGCCGAGGTGATGGGCCACAACTGGGTGCTGACCCGCACGGCGGACCTGGAAGCGCTGGCCACGGCGGCGGGAAAACTCCCCGCCGACAGCGACCACGTGCCGAAGGGCGATGCACGCGTGCTGGCCGCCAGCAAGGTGGTCGGCGGCGGCCAGGCCACCACGCTTACCTTCGCCACGTCGGTGCTGCGGAAAGGGGGCGACTACACGTTCTTCTGCTCGGTGCCCGGGCACTGGACCATGATGAAAGGCAAACTGGTGTTCGGATGAAGCTGCGCTCGACCTGCTGGCCCTTGCTCGGAAGCGCGGTACTCGCACCCTGTGCGTTCGCCGCACCCGCCGGTGAGCCCGCGATGCCTGCGGAGACGCTCGATCGCGTGGTGGTGACCGCGACGCGGCTCGAAAACGTCACCGCCTTCGACACGCCCGCCTCGATCGATGTGGTGTCGCTGGGCGACGGCGGCGCGCGCACGCAAGCCGCGTTGTCCGAAGCGCTGGACGGCATCCCGGGCGTGCAGGCGAGAGAACGCCAGAACCTCGCGCAGGATACGCAGCTCTCGATCCGCGGTTTCGGCGCCCGTTCCACCTTCGGCGTGCGCGGCGTGCGCCTGTATGCCGATGGTGTGCCGGCGACGATGCCGGATGGCCAGGGCCAGGTGTCGCACTTCAGCATGCTGGGTGCGGACCGGGTGGAAGTCTTGCGCGGTCCGTTCTCCGCGCTGCATGGCAATTCGTCCGGCGGCGTGGTCCAGGCGTGGAGCGATATCCCCGAAGAAGGGCGCGATGCGCGGCTGCAGGCCAGCGCCGCGAGCCACGACACCTATCTGCTGGGCGCGCGCGTGCGGGGTGCGGGCGATGTGCTGGGCTACAACGTGGCGGCCTCGGTACTCGATACACAGGGCTACCGCGAGCATGCGGCCGCACGCCGCGAGTCATTGAATATCCTGCTGCGCCTCCGTCCCGGCGCCGGCACGCTCGATCTGGTCGCCAATCATTTCGATGCGCCCGATGCGCAGGATCCCCTCGGCCTGACACGCGCGCAGGCATGGCAGGCGCCGCAGCAGGCCTCGCCGGTGGCCACGGTGTTCAATACGCGCAAGTCGGTTTCCCAGGACCAGGTGGGTGCGGTCTATGCGCGCCCCTTCGGCGATGGACACCAGCTGCGGGTGATGGGCTATGGCGGGCAGCGCGACGTGGAGCAGTTCCTCGCGCTACCGGTCGCAGCGCAGGCCAATCCACTGAATTCCGGTGGCGTGATCGACCTGGACAACACCTACGGTGGCGCCGATCTGCGCTGGTCGTGGGAAGGGCAGTTCGCGGGGCGGCCGGTGGAACTCACGGCCGGCCTCAATGCGGACCGGCAGCGGCAACGGCGCCGCGGTTACGAGAACTTCGTCGGTGCCGCGCTGGGCGTACGCGGCGCATTGCGGCGCGACGAACGCAACGAGGTGGAGAACGCGGACCAGTACCTGCAGGCCTGGTGGCGGTTCGCGCCGCGCTGGTCGCTGCTGGCCGGCGCGCGCCGCAGCCGCATCACCTTCACGTCCGAGGATGCCTACGTCACCGCGACCAATCCCGACGACAGCGGACGGGTCACCTACGACCGCGTCATGCCGGTGGCCGGGCTGGTGTTCGCGCCACGCGACGCGCTGCGCGTGTACGCCTCGATCGGCCGCGGCTTCGAAACGCCGACCTTCAACGAACTGGGCTATCGCGCCGATGGCGCCGCCGGCCTGGCGTTCGATCTGCGCCCGGCGGCCA
Source organism: Pseudoxanthomonas sp. Root630 (assembly GCF_001427585.1). GTDB lineage: Bacteria > Pseudomonadota > Gammaproteobacteria > Xanthomonadales > Xanthomonadaceae > Pseudoxanthomonas_A. Next base: position 179,330 of record NZ_LMGY01000012.1, read on the forward strand.
GTCGCAACCTCGAGCTGGGTACGAAGTGGCGGGCCGCGAGTGGGACGACGCTGGACGCCGCGGTGTTCCGCGCCGACACCGACGACGAACTCGCCGTCGCGCGCAATGTCGGCGGACGCAGCAGCTACCGTAACGTCGGCGCCGCAAGACGTCAGGGATTGGAACTGCAGTCGGACGTGCCGCTGGGCGATGCGTGGCAACTCCAGTTCGCTTACACCTGGCTGGACGCGACCTTCCGCGACAGCTTCCCGATCTGTACGGCCGCCGGCTGCACCACGCCCGGCGTGCAGGTCGCCGCGGGCACGCGGATCCCCGGCATTGCACGCCAGCAGGCATCACTGCGGCTGCGCTGGCAGGGTGAACGTTGGCACGCGGCGGCGCAGCTGGTCGGCATGGACGATGTCACCGTCAACGACACCGGCAGCGAGCGCGCGCCTGGCTATGGATTGCTCCACCTGGAAGCGAGTCGCGAGTGGTTGTGGGCGAGCGGTCGCCTGCAGGTATTCACCCGCATCGACAACGCGATGGACCGGTTCCATATCGGCTCGGTGATCGTCAACGAAGGCAACGGCCGTTTCTACGAACCCGGCGCCGGGCGCACGTTCACCGTCGGTGCCCGTTGGCACTGGGCGGCGCCGTGATGCGTCAGTCGAGGCCTCGCGGCAGGTAGACGCTGGCGCGCAGACCGCCTTCGGTGCGATTGGAGAGGTGCACCTCGCCGCCGTGCGCAAGCACGGTGTGCTTCACCGACGCCAGGCCCAGTCCGATCCCACCGGTGCTCCGGTTGCGTGATGCTTCGCCGCGCACGAAGGCCATGAACAACTGTTCCGCCTGCGCCGGATCGATGCCGGGGCCCTCGTCGTCCACGCACAGGCGGTAGCCCTGTCCTTCGGGCGCCAGCGTGATGCGCGCGCGATGCCCGTACTTCAGGGCGTTGTCGACCAGGTTGCCCACCATGCGCCGCAGCGACACGGGGTCGCCCTCCATCGGCGCCGGCGCGCCCGGCTCGGCGTGTACGTCATGACCCATGTCGCGCAGGCTGTCGGCCACGCTTTCGACCAGCAACCGGAGGTCGAGGGGTTCGCGCAGCGGACGGCGGTTCTGGTCGTGGATGAAGGCGAGGGTGGCATCGATCATCTGCGACATCTCGGTGATGTCGGCGCTGGCCTTGGCGCGGCTTTCGTCAGGCAGTGCGTCCAGGCGGAATGCCAGGCGTGCGAGCGGCGTACGCAGGTCGTGTGCGATGGCGCCGGCCATCTCGCTGCGTTCCTGCAGCAGGCGGTCCAGGCGGGCCTGCATGGCGTTGAATGCGGCGGCGGCGCTGGCGAACTCGCTGGGGCCGGTCAACGGCAGCGCCGGTGCGCCGCTTTCGCGACCCATGCGATCGGCCGCGCGGGTGAACTGGCGGATCGGCGCGGCGAGCGCACGCGAGAACCACCACGCCAGGGGCAGCAGCGCGAGCATGCCGGCGAGGAACAGGGTCGCCAGCCGGGTCATGAAGCTCGCGCGATTGCGCGTGTTCTCGACCACGCGCCAGCGTCCGTCGGCCTGTCGGAACGCAGCGACGAAGTCGCCGCGCAGCGGTGCATCCGGTCGCCACGCCGGCGGGAACCGTTGCGTCGACGGGTTGCCTGCGTCTTCCGGTGGGCGCGCGGGCCCGCCCATGGGCGGCGCCTGCATGCCAGTGCCGCCCATCGGGGGTGGTCCGGCAGGCGCGCGCGGTGCCGGCGAGAACGGCTGCGGCCCCTGCAGGTGGTAGAAATGCACGTGTTGCGCGTCGCTGCCGAGCCATTGCGCGAGCAGGTCGCGCAGGAAGGGCGACGCACGGTAGCGCGCCGGGTCCGGCATGGGCGGCTGCTCGGCGTCGTAGACCTTCAGGTCCGGGCCGGTGGCGGGCATGCGCGACGACAGCAACGCCGTCAGTTCGCTGAAGGCGATGCCGTCGACCGGCGGGCGATACAGCAGCACCGCCATGCCGATCGCATACGCCACCGCGAGCGCCGCCAGCAGCAGCAGGAACGTCCGCGCGAACAGCGGCATGCGGCGCAGGCGTGCGCTCATCGGCGCACCACCGATGGCAGCAGCATGTAGCCTTCGTTGCGGATCGTCCGGATCATGTCCGGGCCGCCGCGCTCGCTGAGCTTGCGGCGCAAGCGGCTCACCTGGCTGTCGATGGCGCGGTCGTAGACGTCGACGTTGTGGCCGCGCGCATAGTCCAGCAACTGGTCGCGGCTCAGGACCCGCTGCGGGTGCTCCACGAAGGTGCGCAGCAGGGTGAACTCGCCATCGGACAGCACGATGTGCATGCCCGTCGGGTCGCGCAGCTCCCGCCGCGCGACGTCCAGGCTCCAGCCATCGAAGCGGTATCGCATCCCGTCCGGCGACGCAGGCTCGCCCTCCGCGGCGGGCGGATTGCGCCGCAGCAGCGCCCGCACGCGTGCGAGCAGCTCGCGTGGATTGCACGGTTTGGCGAGATAGTCGTCGGCACCGACTTCCAGGCCGATGATGCGGTCGGTGTCGGTGCCGAGCGCGCTCAGCATGATGACGGGCGGGCCACCCTCGCTCGCCAGGCGGCGTGCCGCCGAGAGGCCATCCTCGCCCGGCATCATCACGTCGAGCACCACCAGGTCCGGTCGTCGGCGCGCGATCGCCTCGCGCATCGCCGCGACGTCGGCCGCCACCTCCACGCGATAGCCGTGGTCGCGCAGGAAGTCGCCGATCAGGGTGCGCAGTTCGGGGTCGTCGTCGACCACCAGGATGTGGGAACTCAGGTCCATCGTGCAGCGTCGCAGGCGGCGTCCATGGGAAGTATGCGGCATCCCGGAACCGGCCCCGCCGCGAAAAAGATGCCGCCACGTGGCGTGGCGGCAAGGATTTCCGGGGATTGAGGACACGGTTGGTCTGTCGCCAACACCCGGGCAGCCTGCCCGGCGCACGTGGCGTGCGTGTGTCGGCACGTGGCGACGTGTGTCGCCGCCCGGGCCGCGCGATGACATGGGCGGGCAAATGCGCGCGACATCGCGCGCGCAGGCTCGACGCTCCCCCGCACACCGGTGCCCGCCATGCCCGTTCCCTCCCTGCACCTGCTCACCCGCGACAATGGGGTTGGCCTCAGTCGTGACCTCCGGCTGATGGCGGAGGGCCTGGCGCACGCCGGCCTGGACTGCGAACGGATCGCGTTCGGGGCGGGGGGGCGTTCCGGCAAGACGATGGAGCTGGACCTGTGGGCACGCCGCTTGCGGCATGGCCGGGCCGATGTGCAGGTCTTCCTGGAGCGCATCTATCCGCGCTGCCTGCCGTTGTCGAAGCGCAACATGCTGGTGCCGAATCCCGAGTGGCTGCTCGACAAGTGGCAGCCGCTGCTGCCGCGATTCGACCTGATCCTCTGCAAGACCCGGCACGCGCAGCGCCTCTTCGAGGCGCGCGGATGTCCCACCGCGTACATCGGCTTCACCAGCGACGACCGCCGCGACGTCTCCGTGCCGCGCGAGCGTGCGTTCTTCCATCTCGCCGGCAGCAGTGCGGCCAAGGGCACCGAGGTGCTGCTGGCGGCATGGCGCCGGCACCCGGAATGGCCGCGGTTGACGATCGTGCAGGCCGAGCGCCATGCGCGTCGCGGTCCGGCCGCGCCGAACATCGAGCACCACGTCGGGTATCTGGACGACAGCGCACTGCGCTGGTTGCAGAACCGGCACGTATTCCACCTCTGCCCGTCGGAAGTGGAGGGGTACGGACACCATCTGGTCGAAGCGATGAGCGTGGGGGCCGTGGTCCTGGCCACCGACGCGGCGCCGATGAACGAGCATGTCACCCCCGATCGCGGCGTGCTGATCGAGGCCCTGCCTGGACGGCGGCAGGGATTGGCGACGACCCACGACGTCACCATCGAGGCGATCGAGCGCGCCGTCGACTATGCGCTGTGCCTGACTGGATGGCAGCGTGCGGCGATGGGCGAGGCGGCGCGCACGTACTACCTGGCCAGCCGTCGCACGTTCCACGCGCGTGTCCAGGCACTCGCGCCCATGCTGCTGGGCGAGGCGCCGCCGCGGGTGGCGGCCGGATGCGCACCGTGAACGCGCGCCGCATGCAGCAGCACGCCTGCCTGGCCGACGCCCTGCGCGAAGCCGCGGGTACAGCGCCCACGGGCCACGTCCGTCGCCGCGTGTTCATCGTGGGGTGCCCGCGATCCGGCACGACGCTGCTGCAGTCGCTGCTGCATGCGCATCGCCAGATCCGCTCCCTGCCGGAAACGCACTTCCTTCCGCTGTTGCTGGGCAGCGAGGAGCATCGGCGCTGCGACGCGGACCGCCCCCGCGCGCCTGTCGCCCGGCTGCGGCGTTGGCGCCGCGACCTGTTCGCGCGCTGGTCGCTGGTCGAACCGCGCCGCGCTGCGCGGGCATGGTCGTTCCTGCGCAGCCTCGAGCTTCCCGCCCACATGCCAGGGCAGGGACGATGGCGGCTGGGCCCGCAGCTGCGCGCGTTCGTACACACGCTGGATGCGCACGCGCTGGCGATGCACAAGCCGATCTGGGTCGAGAAGACGCCCGACCACCTGTTCTACATCGACCACTTGAGCGCCGCCGTGGACGATGCGCGTTTCATCCATGTGCAGCGCGAAGGGCGGCAGGTGGTGGGCTCGCTCTACCGTGCGGCACGCGAACATCCCGGGTGGCGCCCCTTCCTCTCGCTGGAGAAATGCGTGGACCGCTGGGAGACCGCCTGGCGGGAAAGCGAGCGTTGGCGCGGCGACGCGCGCCACCTGCATGTGAGCCACGACGCGTTGGTGCGTGCGCCGGGCGAGACGCTGGCGCGGGTGCTGGCGTTCCTGGGGTGCGATGCCGACGACACGCTGTGGTCGCGCTATCGCTCGATGGCGAACGGCCTCATCCGTGCCGACGAGCCGTGGAAAGCCGGCAACCTGCAACCCTTGCGCGCGCGCGATGCCTTCGGCGACGTGCTCGACGCGTCGCAACGGGATTGGGTCGAGTCCGCGCTCGCCACGCGCGCCGCCTCGCGCACGGTGGCGCATGCGCCAGCATCGACCGCGACGCGGCTGACACACACCGGCATTCGCGTGCCACACGCATGAACCAAGCTGCACGCCTGTTCCGCCCGGCATGGCGGGGACGGCGCGGAACCAACCTCTCCCACGTTCCGTCCCGTCCCCCCGTGCCGGCCTTGTCGTCGTCCGTTGGCCATTCTCCTGCGAGGAAATCGCGTGCCGCACGTTCCCCTGTTTCGAGGTCTCTTCCTGCTGCTGGTCGTCGGCAGCCTGGCCGCCTGTTGCACCCGGCCCCTCGGCGCCCATCGCCCACCGCCGCCGTTCGGGGCCGGCGGGCCACCGCCGCATCCGCGTGGACACGACGAGCGCCCGCTTCCGCCGCCGGGTATCGAGGACGCGATATCGGCATGCGCGGATGAGCTCGATCTTCCGCCGCCGCCCTCCGCGGAAGACGATGAACGCCCGGAGCTCACCGAAGAGCAGCATGCGTTGCTGGGTGCCTGCCTCGAAGAGGCCGGCTATCCGCCACCGCCCATGGGCCCGCCGGGCGATCGGGATGAGCCGGTATGATGCTTCGATGATTCCGATGCAGGGACACCACCATTGCGGACGCATGCTGATGCGCGTGCGTGCGATCTGAGCAAGTCCGGCGCGCGTGGCCGATGTCGGTATCGGCCAGCGAGGCGCGCGACAGGCTGATCGCGGGCGCCACCAGTCTGTTGGTGGTGGCCATCGCGCTGCGCGTCCTGATGCTGCAACCATCGACCGTGCATGCGGAGGCGTCAGACCCTCCGTTGCGCGTGCGCTTCATCGACCGTGCCGCAAGTGCGCGGATCGAGCCGGCGCATCCGGCGGACGGGAGGCGCGCAGCGCATGCGGACACGTCGTCGAACGCGCCTGCCGCATCGACCACGACGACCCGCGCAACGGCACAGACGCTGCCGCGCCCGCACGTGTACGAGCGCGATGGCCGGCTGCGCGTGTCCGACAGCATCGGTGCATTGCCGCCTGCTCCGAACCTTCCGCCGGGGAGTGCGCCCGATACGCGCCGCGCGGAAGCACGCGGCCCATTCGATCGCGTCAACCCCGTCGATTACAGGGAGACGCGCTTCGACCGCGCGTGGCGAGGAAAGGGCACGGCCGGCGACAGCGCGCTGGAGGATGCGCACGGCATGGTGACGGGATCAGTGACCATCCCGCTGGGAACGCGCGACCAGCCCGCGCGGGCGCGGCCACCGCCGGCCGTGCGCTTCAATCCCGGGTTGCACGAAAGGACGGCGGACCTGGGCAGCGAGGCCACTGGCGATGCCTACAAGGCAGCGCCCATCGCAGAAGAACCGGCGCCGGGACTCGACGGGGCCGCGAGCCGCGCGATCCGCGGGCAACTGGCGGTGCTGGGCCGGGACTTCGCCCACTGCCAGGCGTCGCTCTTCGCCGAGTTCGCGAAGCCCGTGCGCCTGCACCTGTCGCAGCTGGAAGGCATCGAGTATGCCTTCGCCCACGGCGCCGATCCCGTGCGTGCGGAGCATCTGTTGCCGCGCGAAGCGGACATGGCCTACACACTGGCGCGCCGTGCCCTGTGGCATGCGCGACAGAAGCTGTCCACCTGCAACCGATGAGTCTGCGTCGCCGTCAGGGCGACGCAGTGCGTGCGCCACGAACCGATGCCACGTGCCGCATGATGTCCACGAACGGCGCCACCCAGTACACGTCGGGATGGGCCGCCAGGTGCCGCAGCAAGGCCTCGTGCGCATCGTTCGACACCGCCAGGTAGTCGCCGCCGATGCCGTGGAAGGTGAAGTTGGCCATCGTGCCCTGGCGGGCGGCTTCTTCCACGCGCGCAATCAGCTGTTCGCCGGTGACGTCCACCGGGACATCGACCGGCACGGCCGAGGCATCGAGCGCGGCCATGTCCGCCACCACGCCGCCCTGGCCCCGTTTGATGCCGACGAACTCGGGCGCCACCGCCGCCACGTAGTCGCCATCGCGTGCGCGTGTGTCGCCACAGGGCACGGTCATCGTGCGGTCGCTGCGTCCGTCGAGAGCGGCAAGCATCACGTTGGCCAGGCGCACCTGGTCGGCCATCTGCGCGACGGTGGTCGTGTCGAGGTCGCGATGGGGCGGTACCCATGCCCGGTCCGGCAACGACGACGAGCATTGATGGAACAGGCTGTGGTTGCCGAGCTCATGCCCGTGGCGCGCCGCGTCCACCCAGGCCTGCCGGCGCGTGCGCAGCGTGTCCGACGCCAGCGTCAGATAGAAGCTGCCCTTCAGGCCATGCCGGTCCAGCGCCGGGATCGCATGGTCCAGCTGCGAGGGCAGCGCGTCGTCGTAGGCGAGGCTGACGGCGGCGCGCTTGCCGCCGGGCCAGGCGAAGGGTTCCGCGGCGAGCGCGTGGGTCGCCACCAGCAACAGGGCCAGGGGCAGCCGACGCGTCGGACGCAGGGACCGTGGCACGGCGTCAGTTCACCAGTGTCTGGATCGCGCGCGCCGGGATCGTCACGACGGTGGAGGCCTGGCCGACGTAGAAGTTGTACGCGATCTCCTTGTCGGTCGGATTCATCACCACCGTCGCCAGGCGCCCGTCCGGGTTCACGAAGGACGTCGCCAGCAGGGTGCTGCGGCTGGTGGCGGTGCTGACGCGACGCGCCTCGGGGCGGATGAACTTCGAGAAGTGGCCGATGTAGTAATAGCTCGGCGTGTAGACCAGCTCACCCGTGCGCGTGTCGGCGTGCAGCGGTGCGAAGCAGAAGTTGCCCACGTGGTTGGGGCCGCCCTTCTCGTCCAGCAGCATGTTCCAGTCGGTCCAGCCCACGGCGCCGTTGTTGAAGTCGTTGATCATCGACGTGCCGTAGCGCTCCGCATTCGGCCAGTACTGGTAGCGCGCAGGGTCGAATTTCTCCACCGCGGCTTCGGTCAGCAGTACGGGTTTGTCGGGGAAGGCATCGGTTACCGCGGCGACGTTGCGGAACATCGGGTCGAAGCCCGCCCACGTCTCGTACCAGTGGAAGCCCAGGCCCCAGGCGTACTTCGCCGCCTCGGGATCGCCCAGGATCACCTGCGCGCGGTACAGCATCATGTCGCGGTTGTGGTCCCACACGATGATCTTCTTGTCGGCGAAACCCGCCTTGTGCATCGTCGGGCCGAGGTAGTCCTTGAGGAAGTCGCGCTCCTCTTCCGCCGTGTAGAGCATCGACTCCCAGGTCTGGGTGGCCATGGGCTCGTTCTGCACCGTGATGCCCCAGACCGGGATGCCTTCCTTCTCGTAGGCCTGGATGAACTTGACGAAGTAGTTCGCCCACGCCTGGCGGTACTCGGGCAGCAGCGCCCCGCCGCGCAGCATGTGCTTGTTGGTCTTCATGAAGGCCGGCGCGCTCCACGGGCTGGCGAACAACGGCAGTTCGCCGCCCGCGGCCGCGATCGCCTGCTTGATCATCGGAATGCGCGCCTGGCGGTCGTGGTCGACCGAGAACGAGGCCAGCGCCTTGTCGCCTTCCTTGACGTAGGTGTAGCTGGCGGAGCTGAAATCCGAACTGTGGATGGTCGTGCGGGCCAGCGAGTAGCCGATGCCGGCCTCTTTGTCGTAGTAGGCGCGCATGAACTCCGCGCGCTTCTCGGGCGACAGGGTGGCGTAGACCTCGGCGGTGGAGTCGGTGATCGCGCCGCCGATGCCCAGCATCGACTGGAAGCGCTTCGTTGGATCGACGAAGACGGAGTTCTCGACCTCCGTCAGGGTGTGGCCGGCCTTCAGCGTGGCGGTGCCGGTCTGGCTGAGCCGCTGCGCGGTGTCCTGCGCGGTGGTGTAGATCGTGACGGTGGCAGAGCTCGGCATGGCGGTTTCCCGGGGTTGCGCGGCATCGGCATGCGCCAGGCCGGCGGCCATCGCCACGCCGAGCGCGACGGCGGCGAACAAGCGGGTGGAATGCATCGTGGTGCCTCTCGAGGATGGGTGCGGTGGCGATCGGCCGCAGCCGGACGCACGGTAGTTGACAGCGCTGTCATACCGTTGGTACACCTTGGTGTCAACCGCATGGGGTTCGCGGCGGTGGAACGCGCGATGCAGTGCGCATCGCGATGCCGCCACATCGCAATCATGTGCTGCTGTGCAACAACGATTTGCGTGCATCGCGCGCGCGGGTCGTGTCGTCGGGGAGCCGCCGCAGCGTGCCGATGCGCGCCGCGGTATCCAGGGAATGGGCGTCGCTGTCAGAATCCGGGGTCTTGCCAGGAGGATGTGCGGAGTGGAGCGGGAGCAGCCGAATGCGTAGTCGGATCGAGGACGTGGCCGCCGCCGCAGGCGTGTCCATGAAGACGGTGTCGCGCGTGCTCAACAATGAGCCCAACGTGCGGGATGAAATGCGCCAACGCGTCATGAAGGCGGTCGAGCAGTTGCAGTACCGGCCCAACCTGTCGGCGCGCAGCCTTGCCGGGCAGCGCTCCTACGTCATCGCGCTGGTCTACAACAACCCGTCGCGCAACTACCTGATGGAAATCCAGAGCGGCATGCTGGATGCCTGCCGCGACAACCACTACAACCTGGTGCTCGCGCCCGTGGGATCGGCCAAGCAACGCAAGGCGGAGGACCTGAAGGTCGTGTTCGAGCACTTCGCCCCCGATGGCGTCGTGCTGATCCCGCCGCTCACCGACGACCCCGCGGTGTTGGAGTTCCTCGAGCAGCACGACGTCCCCTTCGCGTGCATCGCCCCCAAGCATCCGCAGGACCGCATCGGTGTGTCGATGGACGAGACCGCGGCCGTGCTCGAGCTGATGGCGGGGCTGGTCGCGCAGGGCCATCGGCGCATCGCCCATATCAAGGGTCCTCCCGCGCACGGCGCATGCCAGTGGCGCTTCAAGGGCTACCGCGAAGCGCTGCGCAAGGCCGGGCTCGATTTCGACGAGGACCTCGTGGTGCAGGGCGCGTTCTCGTTCGAATCGGGGATCGAGGCCGGCAACCGCTTGCTCGACCTGAAGCGCCCGCCCACGGCGATCTTCGCGGCCAACGACGACATGGCGGCCGGCGTGATCCGCGCCGCCTGCGAGCGCGGCCTGGCCGTGCCCCGCGACATCTCGGTGTGCGGGTTCGACGACACGCCGATCGCGCGCCACATCTATCCCGCGCTCACCACGGTGCGCCAGCCCACGTCCGAGATGGGGCGCTTGGCCACGCTGCAACTGTTGGCCCGCATCCGCGCTGCGGAAGCCGGCGGCATGGTGCATGTCGAGCACGAAGTGGTGTTCCGCGAGTCGACCCAGGCGCCCACGCGGCGCTGACGGCGTAGAAGCGTTTCCTCCCGGTCGATCGCGGTCACCGCGAGGCGATGCCGCGCGCGCGCGGCGCATCCGATCGCCATACCAATCGAAAACCTTCCACCCGGGAGGGCGACAAATTTCTTCCATTCGATACGGCGACGCGAAGAATGGAAAACGATTTCAGCTGCGCCGCAGCATCGAGAAAAGTGCTTAAAACAAGGGGTTTTTTGCGAGTGTCGGCACAAATGTGAGAAAGTTGACAACGCTGTCAATCGCGCGTCCAATGCGGCCCAATGTGAGAGGACAGGGGGCCTCGAGCACGTACGCCACACGCACACACAACACGCTATTCGTGAATTTCCGGAGAGGGGAAAGTCCATGAAGCTAGTGCAGTCCGTTCCAAGGAAGCGGGTGCTCACGTCCGCGTTGCTGATCGCCATGGCGGGTCCCGCCTGGGCCCAGCAGGCCGAGCCGCAGAGCACCACCGCCACGCCGTCGACGACGACGGCCAATGAAGCCGACCCGACCACGCTGGATACGGTCGTGGTGAAGGGCATTCGTGCCAGCCTCGAATCGTCGATGAACCTCAAGCGCGACGCGCAAGGTGTCGTCGACGGCATCGTGGCCGAGGACATCGGCAAGTTCCCCGATACGAACCTGGCCGAATCCCTGCAGCGCATCAGCGGCGTGTCGATCGACCGCACGCCCAGCGGTGAAGGCTCGAAGGTCACCGTGCGCGGCATCGGGCCTGACCACAACCTGGTGCTGCTCAATGGCCGCCAGATGCCGGGCGCGCTGTTGAACGGGTTCTCTGCTTCGAACTCGCGCGCGTTCGATTTCGCCAATCTCGCATCGGAGGCGGTATCGGGCATCGAGGTCTACAAGACCGGCCTGGCCTCGAATCCGACCGGCGGCATCGGCGCGACGATCAACATCAAGACGGTCCGTCCGCTGGAAAGCGGGCCGCTGCTGAACCTGGGCTTGAAGACGGTCCACGACACGTCGAACGACAACCTGCCCAGGATCATGCAGGGCGACGATTACACCCCCGAGGTGTCCGGCATTTTCAGCCAGACGTTCGCTGACGGGAAGTTCGGCATCGCCGTGACCGGCAGCTACCAGGAACGCGACAGCGGCTTCAGCCAGGTCGGCGTGACCGCCGGCTGGCGCACGCATTTCGGTGGCGAGGGCGGATGGGGTGCGATCGCGCCGGGAACGCCCGGGAACGACAATCTGCCGGGCCCCACCGATCTGTACTCGGTGCCGCAGAACCTCAACTACAGCGTCAACGGCATCCAGCGCCAGCGCACCAACGGGCAGGTCACCCTGCAGTGGGCCCCGTCGGATCGCGTCACCACGACGCTGGACTACACGTATTCCGAAAACAAGATCCAGCAGAAGCGCAACGAGATGTCGGTGTGGTTCAACTTCGTCGGCCAGGAAAGCGCCTGGACCGATGGCCCCGCCGCCGGTCCGGTCTTCTACCGGGAACTCATTCCGTGCACCGGCACGCAGAACGCGAACGGCACCTACGCGGGCTGCAGCGATCTGGCGATGGCCGGTGGCATCAGCGCGACCAAGGCCGAGAACGAGTCGGTCGGTTTCAACGTCGAATGGGAAGTGACGGACTCGCTGGACCTCGCGTTCGACTATCACCGCTCCACGGCGGAACTGTCGCCCGACAGCGAGTGGGGTTCGCAGGGCAACATCGGTACCGCGGCCTGGATCCGTGGCGATACCACGGTCTATTTCGACGGCAAGCTGCCGATCCTCAGCTACACGCTGGCGCCGGGCGTCAGTGGCGTGGACCCGTCGCAGGCGCGCGTGACCGGCCGTCAGTTCGTGAACGGCTATTCGCGGGGCGAAGTCGACCAGGGCCAGCTGAGCGGCAAGTTCGAGTTCGGCGACTTCTCCAACCTGAAGTTCGGCGTGGCCAACACCGAGGTCAAGAACCGGACCGCCTGGGGCATCAACGAAGCGGCGGACTGGGGCGGGATCGGCCTGGCATCCGACTGGGCCGACGGCCTGTGGCAGATCGACGACATTGCGCAGTACTTCGATGCGTTCCCCGGTTACAGCGATCCGCGCTTCAGCAGCCAGTTCCTGGTCTTCGATTACGAGGCCATGCGCCGGGCGGTGGGCGAATTCACGGGCAGGCCGGATCTTGCCCGCGCCCCGGACAACTACAATCGCGCCGACCTGCGCACCACCGAAAAGACCCGCAGCGCCTACCTGCAGTACAGCACCAGCTGGGAGACGCGGATCCCGATCAATCTGGCCGTGGGCGTGCGTTACGAGAAGACCGAGATCGAGTCTTCGGCCCAGGTGGATACGCCGGTGCTCGTGCGCTGGGTGGCGGACAACGAGTTCTTCACCGACATGGGCGAGAAGACGTTCACCACCATGACCGGTGAGTACGACTACTTCCTGCCGAGCATCGATGCCAGCTTCGAGCTCACCGACGAAATGGTGTTGCGTGCCAGCTACGGCCACTCGCTCGGTCGTCCGGGTTGGCAGGACATCCAGGGCGGGCAGACCGTCAGTCCGTTGCTGCGCGTCAATGGCGGCAGCGGCAACTCCGGCAATCCGAACCTGAAGCCGCTGCTGTCCAAGAACATCGATCTGTCGTACGAGTGGTACTACGCCGACGCCAGCTACTTCTCGATCGGCTACTACCGCAAGAACATCTCCAACTACATCGACAGCGGTGCGGGATCGTTCCAGGACACGTTGTTCAGCCTGCCCACGCCGGTGGGTGGTGCGTACTGGAACGCGGCCATCGGTGCGGGTTGCGGCAGCGCGGACGTGGGCTGCATCCGTCAGTACATCTTCGCCAACTTCGACGGCCAGCCTGGCGTGGACAGCACGGCGGGGACCAACGGCGAAATCACCGGCATCCCCGGCGATCCGTTGACGGTGTACAACATCACCATCCCGGGCAACGCCGGTTCGCACACCCTCAACGGGTTCGAGCTCAGCGTGCAGCACATGTTCGGCGACAGTGGGTTCGGTGTCGCGGCCAACTACACGATCGTGGACAGCGACAGCCTCTCGTACGACAACAACGCCAAGGGGCCGCAGCAGGTGCTGATCGGCTTGAGCGACTCGGCCAACCTGGTGGGCTTCTACGACAAGGGACCGTGGCAGGTGCGCCTGGCCTACAACTGGCGCGACAAGTTCCTGAATGGCCAGTACGACGGCGATGCCGCCGACACCGCGAAGAACAACCCGGTGTATGTCGAGGAGTACGGCCAGTGGGACTTGAGCGTCGGCTACAAGTTCAGCGATCGCTTCACGGTCCAGTTCGAAGGCATCAACCTGACCGACGAAACCGCACGGCTCAGCGAGCGCAACAAGAACATCCTGTTCTACGGCACCCAGACCGGTCCGCGCTACATGATCGGTTTCCGTTACGACTTCCGCTGATGTTCGACGGCATGCCCAGGTCCGGTCCGGGCCTGGGCGGCATCGCCAAAGCCACTGGTCTCCAGCGGCTTTGGCTTTGGAAGGGGACTACCGGGTTCCGTTTTGCGAGCGCATAGGCGAGGGGGTGGCGTGGATTCTCCTGTCAGGCATGTAGTCATCCTCGGCGGCGGTTCTGCAGGTTGGCTCACGGCCGCCGTGCTGGCCGCCGAGCACCAGACCGCCTCGGAAACCGGGCTGCGGATCACCTTGATCGAATCGCCGGAGGTCGCGACGGTAGGCGTGGGCGAAGGCACCTGGCCGACCATGCGCGACACCTTGCGCAGGACCGGCGTCAGCGAGACGGACTTCATCCGCGAGTGCGATGCGGCCTTCAAGCAGGGGTCCAAGTTCGTCCGCTGGCGCGAAGAGGTCGATGGCGACTACTACCATCATCCGTTCGTGTTGCCGCCGGGATTCCTGGAAACCCATCTGGCCACCGGGTGGATGGCGCACCGCGATGTGCCTTTCAGCCTGCTGACCTGTTTCCAGGCGCACCTGTGCGAGGCGGGGAAATCCCCCAAGCAGATGTCGACGCCGGAGTGGGCTTCCGTCGCCAATTACGCCTACCACCTGGACGCGGCGAAGCTCGGCGTGTTCCTGCGGAAGCATTGCGTCGAGAAGCTCGGCGTGCGCCACGTCGCCGATCATATGGTCGAGGTGCAGGCGCACGAGAACGGCGACATCGCCGCGCTGCGGACGCGCGAGCATGGTGCGATCGAAGGCGACCTGTTCGTGGACTGCAGCGGCATGCGCGCGCTGTTGATCGGGCAGCACTACGGCGTCGAGATCGAATCGCAGAAGGACGTGCTGTTCAACGATCGCGCCATCGCGACGCGCGTGCCGTATGCGGACCCCCACGTGGAGATCGCCTGCCAGACCATTTCCACGGCGCAGGAAGCGGGCTGGATCTGGGACATCGGCCTGCAGAGCCGGCGGGGCATCGGCCACGTGTACTCCAGCACCCATACCAGCGACGAAGCGGCCGAGGCGGCGCTGCGTCGCTACATCGTGGCGACGGGAGGCCGCGAGCAGGACATCGACACGCTGCCGAAGATCATGATCCGCCCCGGTTTCCGGCGCGGTGCCTGGCATCGGAACTGCGTGGCCATCGGGCTTTCCAGCGGCTTCATGGAGCCGCTCGAAGCGTCTTCGCTGGTGATGGTCGAACTCGCCGCGGGCATGCTCGCGGACCAGATGCCCGCCACGCGCGCCGCCGTGGACATCGTCGCCAGGCGCTACAACGACACCTTCAGCTACCGCTGGGACCGCATCGTCGACTTCCTGAAGCTGCACTACGTACTGAGCAAACGGGACGACAGCGACTACTGGCGGGACAACCGCAGGCCCGAAACGATTCCGGAACGCCTGCGCGACCTGCTCGAATTCTGGCGCCACCAGCCGCCTTCCCGCTACGACCTCAACCGGGTCGAAGAGGTGTTCCCCTCAGCGAGCTACCAGTTCATCCTCTATGGCATGGGATTCACGCCCGGGGCGCGACCGGCCACGCGACGCATGGACGACGTCCAGTGCGCTGAAGGATATTTCCGCCAGTCCGCAGACATCGCGAGGAAGATGCTGTCGGCATTGCCTGGGCATCGTGAGATGCTCGATCATGTGATGACGCGCGGAATGCCGCGCATCTAGGACGACCCACCGATGCCCCGACACGCCCAGGTCAACAACATCGACCACAAGGACTTGCGAATCGACACCCGGCGCAGCGCGCAGCTGGGCGACGATGTCGGTTTCGCCGCCACGTTCCCCGCCGAGTTCCGCGACCTGCAGGCGTACTATCCCATCGTGTTCCGCAAGGACGCGCACGGCGTGTTGGCGCCGATCGCGCTGCTCGGGTTCGAGGAGGGCGTGAACCTGTTCCTCGATGGCGAGCGCTGGGATGCGCATTACCTGCCGCTGGCGATCGAACGGCAGCCGTTCCTGATCGGCCGGGGCGGCGACGAAATGACGGTGCATATCGACCTGGACAATCCCAGGGTGGGCAGTGCCGCCGGCGAAGCGTTGTTCCGCGAGCACGGCGGCCACACCGAATACCTGGACCGGATCGCGTCGGTGCTGCTCACGCTGCACAACGGGCTGCAGCGCGTGCCGGCTTTCGTCGACGCCCTGCTTGCGCACGATCTGCTGGAATCGTTCGCGCTCGACGTGGAGCTCGACGATGGTTCGCTCAACCGGCTCGCCGGCTACTACATCATCAACGAGGACCGTCTCCGCGGCCTCGATGCCGGCACATTGGGCCAGCTGCATGCGGCCGGCCACCTGGAGCCGATTTTCATGGCGGTGGCATCGATCTCGAACTTCCGTGCCCTGATCGACAGGATGAACCGGAGCCGTGCTGGCGGACGCTAAGCCCATTCGGGAGCTGCGCGGCGATGCGCCCGATGCGCTGTCCAAGGCGCTACAGGCGTCGTCGTCCGGACCCGTCGTGTTGCGCGGCCTTGTCGCGCACTGGCCAGCGGTCGCTGCGGCGCGCGGATCGATGCAGGCGGCAGTGGCCTACCTGCATGGCTTCGAGCGCGCGGACGCGCCGCCTGTGGTCGCGACAGTCGCGGCCCCCGAGGCTGGCGGCCGGGTGTTCTACAACGACGACCTGAGCGGCTTCACTTTCCGCCAGGAGCAGATCCCGCTCGGGACGGTACTCGATACGTTGCTCAAGTACGCGGCGCGGGAATCCGCGCCGATGATCTATGTCGCATCGACGACGCTCGACACCTGGTTGCCGGGCTTCAGCGACGACAACGCGCTCTCCTTCGAGGGCCGCGATCCGCTGGCGAGCATCTGGATAGGCAACCGCACCCGCATCGCCGCGCATCAGGATGTGCCCGACAACATCGCCTGCGTGGTGGCCGGACGCCGCCGCGTCACCCTGTTCCCGCCGGATCAGTTGCGCAATCTGTACATCGGGCCGCTGGATTTCACGCCGGCCGGGCAGGCCATCAGCCTGGTCGATTTCGCATCGCAGGACCTGGAACGGTTCCCGCGCTTCGCCGTAGCGATGCAGCATGCGCAGGTGGCCGAACTCGAGCCGGGCGACGCGGTGTTGATCCCCAGCATGTGGTGGCATCACATGGAGGGACTGGAGCCGTTCAACGTGCTGGTCAACTACTGGTGGCGTGAAGCGCCGGGCTGGATGGACACGCCGATGAACGTCCTGATGTATGCGCTGATGACGATGCGCGACCTGCCGCCACACGAGCGGGAGGTGTGGAAAGAGGTGTTCCGTCACTACGTGTTCGAAGCCGATGCGGACACCGTCGCCCATATTCCCGAGGCGGCCCGTCGCCTGCTTTCGCCGCTGGATGAAGTGCGGGCTCGCGATCTGCGCGCACGCCTGCTCAAACGCATCAATCGCTGATCAAGAACGCCAGGGACCCCTTCGTGAACAACCACATCAACGAGACTTCCAGCCGTGACGTGAAGCGCGTGGTCATCGCCGGGGGCGGCACGGCGGGCTGGATGGCGGCGGCGGCGATCTCCAGGGTCCTGGGCAAGACGCTGGACATCACGCTGGTGGAATCCGAGGAAATCGGAACCGTCGGGGTTGGCGAAGCCACCATCCCGACGCTGCTGAGCTTCCATCGGATGATCGACATCGACGAACGGGAGTACATGGCGGCCACGCAGGGCACCATCAAGCTGGGGATCTCGTTCGAGAACTGGCTGGACACCGACCATCGCTATATCCACTCCTTCGGATTCAGCGGCAAGGACCGGGGAGCGAGCGGCTTCCAGCACTTCTGGCTGCGCGGGCGCAAGGAGGGCCTGGCCAGTGGCTATGAGGATTACTGCCTCGAGTTGAAGGCGGCCCTGGCGGACCGCTTTGCGCATCTCCCCCACGGCGGCATCAACTACGCGTACCACATGGATGCCAGCCTGTATGCGAAGTTCCTGCGGCAGTTCAGTGAGCGGCATGGGGCGAAGCGTATCGAAGGCAAGATCGCCGATGTCGTGACGGATGCGGCATCGGGCTTCATCACGGCGTTGACGATGGAGAACGGCGACTCCATCGAAGGCGATTTCTTCATCGACTGCACCGGCTTCCGCGCGCTGCTGATCGGCAAGGCACTCGGCGTGGGTTTCACCGACTGGTCGCACTGGCTGTTCAACGACAGCGCGCTGGCCACCCAGACCACCGCCGTGCGCGACGCGGTGCCCTATACCCGCGCCATCGCCGGCAAGTCCGGCTGGCAGTGGCGCATACCGCTGCAGCACCGGGTCGGCAACGGCATCGTCTATTCGAGCCGGCACATCAGCGACGACGAGGCCCGCGCGGAATTCCTGGGCGGCCTCGAAGGCGATGTCATCAAGCAGCCTTGGCCGATCCGCTTCCAGCCGGGCCAGCGCCAGCAGTGCTGGGAGAAGAACTGCGTGGCCCTGGGCCTGGCGGGCAGTTTCATCGAGCCGCTGGAGTCGACCACGATCCACCTGATCCAGCGCGGCATCGTGCACCTGCTGCAGAATTTCCCGCAGGTGGTCACCCGGCCGGCGATCGACGAATACAACGCGCGGCTGGACGAGGAACTGCAGCACGTGCGCGATTTCGTGGTGATGCACTATCACCTCAGCAATCGGCGCGACTCGCCGTACTGGCGCGAGATCGCGGAGATGGGGATTCCGTCCACGCTGCGCCATCGCATCGAACTGTTCCGCGAGACCGGCACCGTCTTCCACGTGCCCGGCGAGCTGTTCGGCGAGAACTCGTGGATCCAGGTGATGATGGGGCAGGGCATCGTGCCGAAGCGCTACCACCCGACGGCGGACGTGATATCGCCGGCCGAGCTGCAGCGTTTCCTCGACGATATCCGCGCCAGCGTGCAGGGCAACGCGCAGCGGATGCCGGCGCACATGGACTACCTGCGCAGCTACTGCCCCGCGCCCAAGCCCTGACCGGGACACATCGCTTCGCCTATGCTGCGGGCATGAGCGATACGCGACTCGAGGATTTCATGGCGGCCCATGGTCGCCTGTTCGTGCTCACCGGCGCGGGTTGCAGCACCGGATCCGGCATTCCCGACTACCGGGACGAGCAGGGGGCATGGAAGCGCACGCCACCGGTGACCTACCAGGCCTTCGTCGGCGACACGGCGACGCGCCAACGGTACTGGGCGCGCAGCCTGCTCGGTTGGCCGCGGATCGCGGAAGCCAGGCCGAATGCGGCGCATCGCGCGCTGGCGGCGCTGGAGGCGCAGGGACAGTGCGACATGTTGCTGACCCAGAACGTGGACGGCTTGCACCAGGCCGCGGGCAACCGGTCGGTGATCGACCTGCATGGGCGGCTGGGCGACGTCGTCTGTCTCGGCTGCGGGGTGCGGTCGTCGCGCGCGGACCTGCAGCTCCGGCTCGTGGACGCGAATCCGGACTGGGTCGGCCTGGCGGCGGGTGCCGCGCCGGATGGCGATGCGGACCTGGACGGGCGCGACTTCAGCGGGTTCCGCATTCCGGCCTGTGGAGCCTGCGGCGGCATGCTCAAGCCCGATGTCGTGTTCTTCGGCGAGAACGTGCCGCGCGAGCGCGTCCAGGCGGCGATGGCGCATCTGCAGCGCGCCGACGCGATGCTCGTGGTGGGCTCTTCGCTGATGGTCTACTCGGGCCTGCGCTTCGTGCATGCGGCGATGCGCGCGGGCACGCCCGTGGCGGCCGTGAACCTGGGGCGCACGCGCGCCGACGATCTGCTGCAGTTCCGGGTCGCCGCGCCGTGCGGCGACGCGCTGGCGTTCCTGCTGGACGGCGGACGCCGCCGGGTCACTCCACCGACGATTGCAGGCTGAGCCAGCGCTCCAGCGAGTGCGGCGACAACGGGCGCGAGACGTAGTAGCCCTGCAGGATGTCGCAGTTCAGCGATGCCAGGACCGCGCGCTGGGCCTGGTTCTCCACGCCCTCGGCGACCACCTTCAGCGACAGGCTTTCGCCGATGCGCAGGATGGACGTGGTCAGTGCGCGGGCCGATTCGCTGTGCTCGAGGTCGCGCACGAAGCTCATGTCGAGCTTGAGTTCGCTGATCGGCAGGCGGTGAAGATGGCTCAGGCTGGAATAGCCGGTGCCGAAGTCGTCGATCGACAGGTGCACGCCCATGCGGTGGATGGCGTCGATGTTCGCCAGCACTTCCGGCTTCTGCGCCAGCATCACGCTCTCGGTCACCTCGACCATCAGTTCGTCCGGCGACAGGCCGCACTTGCCGAGCACGCTGCCGATGAAGGTGGGCAGGTCCTGCTGTTCGAAGTTGATCGCCGACAGGTTGACCGACACGCGCGGCACCGGCACGCCGCGACGGCGCCAGTCCGCCATCTGCGTGCAGGCTTCTTCCAGCGTCCAGCGTCCGAGATCGTCGATCAACCCGCATTCTTCGGCCATCGGCACGAACGTGGCGGGCGAGATCTCGCCGATCTCCGGGTGGCGCCAGCGCAGCAGCGCCTCTACGCCGTGCAGATGGCTGTCGTCGTCCATCCCGACCTGCGGCTGGTAGTGCAGGCGCAGCTGGCCGCTGCGGACGGCTTCGCGCAGGGCGTTCTCCAGCGCCAGCCGCTCCTGCATCGCCTGGTTCATCTCCAGGCTGTAGAACACGATGCGGCCGCCGCCTTCGGACTTGGCGCGGTACATCGCGATGTCGGCGTGGCGCACCAGCGAATCCACGTCCCAGCCATCGCTCGGGAACATCGCCACGCCCACGCTGGCCTGGGGCGCCAGCATCATGCGGCCGGCGCTGACCGGCTGCGACAGGCGCGCCATCAGGCGGTCGGCGAGGTTGGCGGCGTCTTCCGCGTCGTAGTCGGGCACGGCGAGCACGAATTCGTCGCCCGCCAGGCGCGCGATCACGTCGGCCTCGCGCAGCTCGCCCCCCAGGCGCTTGGCCAGTTCGCGCAACAGGGTGTCGCCGGCGGTGTGGCCCTGGGTGTCGTTGACGATCTTGAAGCGGTCGATATCGATGAACAGCAACGCGACGGCGCTGTCGCGACGCGCGGCGTCCAGCAGCATCTGTTCGACCTTGTTGTTGAACAGCGCGCGGTTGGGCAGCCCGGTCAGCGTGTCGAAGAAGGACAGCTGGTGCATCCGCACGCGCGCGCGTTCGCGATCCATGGCCAGCGCGCACAGGTGCAGGCAGACGTCGACCACGCGCTGGTGGAAGTCGTCGGGCGCGCGGTTCTCCCAGTAATAGAGCGCGAAGGTGCCCATCACGCGTCCATCGTGGCCCTTGACCGGACTGGACCAGCACGCGCGGATGCCCAGCGCGAGGAACGGCGCCTTGTACGCCTGCCAGCGCGGATCGCGTTCGATGTCGGTGCACTCCACCGGCTGGCCGCTCCATGCGGCCGAACCGCAGGCGCCCACCATGGGGCCGGCGCGTTCGCCGTCCACCACGCCGGCGATGTGGTCGGGCAGGCTCGGTGCGGCGAGCACGCGCAGGTGGCCGTAGTCGTCGAGCGCGATCACCGAGGCCACGGCCTCCGGCATCACTTTCTCCACCTCACGGCACACCAGTGTCAGTACGTCCCGCAGCGGCTGCTCGCGGACGATCGCGCCGAGCACCTTGCGGTGCAGTTCCTCGTGCAGCTTGCTGTGGGTGATGTCGGTATAGACGCCCAGCAGGTAGCGCACGTTACGTTCGTTGTCGAAGACCGGGTTGACGACGGCGGAGATCCACAACGGCACGCCGGTCTTGGCATAGACCAGCAGTTCGGTCCGGTAGCCCTGTTGGGTGTTGAGTTGGCCGCGCACCCATTCGACCGTTTCGGGGTCGGTGTGCGGTCCGGCGAGGAAATCGCTCGGTCGCCGGCCGGCCACTTCCTCCAGGGTGTAGCCGAGCATCCGGGTGAAGCCCTGGTTGATGTAGGTGATCCGGGCATCGCCGTCGCAGACCACCACCGCGTTGTCGCTGTGGTCGATGACCCAGGACACGTCTGGTTCGGCGGACGCGGAAACGGCAGGCATGGCGATGGCAGTGGGCCTCACGGTCGCGTCTTCCCCAAGAACGGTATCCGTTGGATGGACCGGGTTCGCCACGGCAGTCCCTGCTAAGCCGCCCCGGGTTGGGGCCATACGAAACGGTATCGGCCCCGGATCGCCGCACTTTACCCGAACTTCTACGTCTTAGACGGAGAGACGATGCATGCAAACGCTTCCATGTCGATCGCGGCCCTCGACGCGCGAACGCTTGGCCGGGACAGGGCGCGTGTCCAGTGTCCGAACGGACAGGGGAGGAGAGGGTGGCGGCCTGACGCATCGGCGTCATGAAGCCCGCCTAGGCTTGCCGCCCGCACGACAGGGGTGATCGAGACATGAAGAAGTTCGGAATGGGGCTGGTGTTGCTGGCCGGCCTGACAGCGTGTGGGCCTGCGCCCGATCCGGTGTCGGGCGGGCCGGCGGTGTCCGCGTCCACGCCTGCGGCGTTGCCCGACGCCGCCGCCGCAGCGGAGGCGCCCTACGCGCGTGCCACCGAGGCCCTGGCCGGGCAGCGGATGATGTCGCCTGCCGGCGACAATGCGATCGAGCACTATCTGGCCGCTCGCGAAGACGCGGCCGATGCGATCCGCGCGCAGAATGCACTGGCCGAACTGCAGCCCTATGTCGTGATCGCCGCCGAGCAGGCGCTCGCGCGCGGCGACGCGTCCGAGGCCGAGCGGCTGCAGGGGTTGATCGAACGCATCGATGCGCGCGCCCCTGCGTTGCCCCGGCTGCGCACGAGCATCGATGCGCTGCGGCGCGAGCAGGCCGCGCAGGCGTCGGTTGTCGCGCTTGAGACGCCACCGCCCGCGGTGACCATCGCGCCGCGGCCATCCGCTGCGCCGCCGCCCGCAGTGGCCAGCGCGTCGCCGCCCGTCACCGCCAGCGCATCCGCAGTACCCACCCCCACCCCGGTGCCCTCCGCGGTGGAAGCACCGCCACCGGCCACCGTGGCCCCCCGTGCCGCGCCGGTGGTGCGGACACCTCGCCTGCTGCAGGACGCGCAGCCGCGCTATCCCCTGCCGGCGCTGCGCGCGCGCATCGAGGGGCAGGCGGAAGTGGCCTTCACCATCCAGCCCGACGGTCGCGTGCGCGATGTGCGCCTGCTGTCGTCGACGCCAGCCGGCCTGTTCGACGCTTCCGCGCTCGCCGTGGCGCAGCGCTGGCGCTTCGAAGCCAGCGACCAGGCCCATGCCTCGCAGCGCACGGTGCGGTTCCGCTTGCCGGCGGGCGCGGAGGGTGGCTCGGATTGATTGGTATCCGTGCGGCCGTCCGGCGAGAATGGGGGCATGACGACTCCAGACACTTCGCTCCTCGACACCGTCGAACACGACACCGGTCCTTCCCCGCAATGGTCCGTGCTGTGGCTGCATGGGCTCGGCGCCGATGGCCATGACTTCGCGTCGCTCGTGCCCGAGCTCGTGCGGCCGGGCTGGCCGGCGCTGCGCTTCGTGTTCCCGCATGCGCCGGTGCGCGCGGTGACCATCAACAATGGCGTGCGCATGCGCGCGTGGTACGACATCGTCGGCATGGACTTCCCGACCCGCGCGGACAGCGCCGGCATCGAGGAATCCATCCTGCAGGTGGAAGCCCTGATCGAACGCGAACATGCGCGTGGCATCGCGCCGGACCGGCTGCTGTTGGCGGGCTTCTCGCAGGGCGGGGCCGTCACCCTGGCCGCCGGCCTGCGTCGACAGGTGCCGCTGGCCGGCCTGATCGCCCTGTCCACCTACCTGCCGGGCACGGCGCAGGCGGCCTCGAAACTCGAAGCCGCCGCCACCGCGCAGCCGGTCTTCATGGCCCATGGCGTGGGCGACCCGGTGATCCCGCTGGTGCATGCCGAACAGAGCGCCCGGGCACTGGGAGAGATGGGGTTCGAGGTGGCATGGCATCGCTATCCCATGGCGCACCAGGTGTGCGCCGAGGAAATCCGTGACCTGGGTGACTGGATGGAACGCCGGTTTGCGTTGTAATCCGCATGCGTCCCCGCCCGGGTGACGCGTGGCGCCGCCATGGGTAACCTAGGCCACGGGGGATCACGCCAACGTTCATCGAGGACGCCCTTGCCGTGAAAGTGGTCATAGCCGACGACGAACCTCTCGCACGCGAACGCCTGCGCGCATTGCTCGCCGAGCATGCCGGCGTCGACGTGGTGGCCGAGGCCGAGAACGGCCTGGATGCGCTGCAGGCCTGTTCGCAGCACCGCCCGGACATGGTCCTGCTCGACATCGCGATGCCGGGCGTCGATGGCCTGGAGGCGGCGCGGCACCTGGCGGCGTTCGATCCGCGGCCGGCGGTGGTGTTCTGCACCGCGTACGACGAACACGCGCTGTCCGCCTTCGAAGCGGCCGCCATCGACTACCTGATGAAGCCGATCCGTGCCGAACGGCTGGCCGCCGCGCTCGAGCGCGCGCGCACCTTCATCGCCGGGCGCGAGACCCAGGTGCCCATCGCGTCGAGCAGCCAGCCGCGCACCCACCTGTGCGCGCGGCTGCGCGGCAGCCTGCGCTTGATCCCCGTCGACGAGGTGCACTACCTGCAGGCCGAGGAGAAGTACGTGGTGGTGCACCACGCGCGCGGCGAGGACCTGATCGAGGAATCGCTGAAATCGCTGGAAGAGGAGTTCGGCGGCCGCTTCGTGCGCATCCACCGCAACTGCCTGGTGGCGCGCCACGAACTGGTCGAGATCAAGCGGATCGGCGATGGCCACGTGCAGGCCATCCTGCGGCACGGCAAGGCGCCGCTGGAGGTCAGTCGCCGCTGCGTGGCCGGCCTGCGCGAGACCGTCAAGACGCTCTGAGTGGCCGCGAAGGCCACCGCATGCGGGATAATGCCCGCATGACCACGCTGCGCATCGCCACCCGCAAGAGCCCGCTCGCCCTCTGGCAGAGCGAACACGTCGCCGACCGCCTGCGCGCGACCCACGCCGGCCTGGTCGTCGAGCTGGTGCCGATGAGCACGCGCGGCGACGAAGTGCTGGACCGCTCGCTGGCGGCCATCGGCGGCAAAGGCCTGTTCCTCAAAGAGCTGGAACTGGCGATGCTGCGGGGCGAAGCCGACTGCGCCGTGCATTCGCTCAAGGACGTGCCGATGGAGCTGGAAGGTCCGTTCGCGCTGCCGGCGATCCTGCCCCGCGCCGATCCGGCGGATGCCTTCGTTTCGAATCACTACGACGGTATCGCGGCACTGCCCGAGCGCGCGCGCGTAGGCACGTCCTCGTTGCGCCGGCAGGCGCAGTTGCGCGCACTGCGCCCGGACCTGCAGTTGCTCGACCTGCGCGGCAACGTCAATACGCGCCTGGCCAAGCTGGATGCGGGCGACTACGACGCCATCGTGTTGGCTTGCGCGGGCCTGCAGCGCCTGGGGTTCGATGCGCGTATCCGCGCGCGCCTGCAGGCGCCGGACTGGTTGCCGGCGCCGGCGCAGGGTGCGATCGCGGTGGAGTGCCGTGCGGAAGACCCCGCCGTGCATGCCCTGTTCGCGCCGCTGGACGATGCCGGCACGCGCGTGTGCGTGGAAGCGGAGCGGGCGATGAACCGCGCGCTGCATGGCAGTTGCCACGTGCCGGTGGCGGCGTTCGCGCAGCGCGAGGGCGACACGCTCGTGCTGGCGGGCCTGGTGGGCTCCGCCGCGGAAGGCCAGGTGATCCGTGCCGAAGGCGAGGGCGCCGCGAGCGATCCGGAATCGCTGGGGCGCCGCGTGGCCGCGCAATTGCTGGACCAGGGCGCGGGCGCGTTCCTGGCCTGAGCCGGCCCTACTTGAAGCGGTAGACCACGTTCATCGTGGTCAGCGTGTCGGTCTTCTTGATGTCTTCGGCCACGTCGCTGTTGTGGCGCGCCTGCCAGCCGGCCTTGAGCGCGAGGTGCGAGTTCATCGTCACCGAGACGCCGAGGTCGTTCTGGGCGAAGGTGTTGTACTCGCCCGATTCCACCAGCAGTTTGTTGACGATCTCGGTGTTCTCGCTGAGCGCGTAGCGCATGTCGATCAGGCCGCGGCCGATGAAGCCGGATTCGACGCGTCCGTCCACGGTGTCGTACGCACGGCGGTAGCCCGGGCCGACCTGCAGGTCGAGGTGCGCGCGTTCGTTCTCGACCACCCGGTTGCCGTAGCTCAGGCTCAGCGACTGCTGGCGGCTGTAGGTGCCGAAGTCGTCTTCCTCGTGGCGCAGCGCGGTGTTGAGCGTGCCCCGATCGTCCATCAGGTAGGCGCTGTTGGCGTTGACCGTGTAGCGGTTCGCCGTGGTGCGCGTGTCGCGGACGATGCTGCCGTCGTCGTTGGTGCGGGTGTACTCCGAACGCGAATGCAGGCCGAACAGGCTGGCGCTGTGGCGCCAGGCACCGCCGTCGGCATACGTCAGGTCCAGCCGACCGTTGAAGCTCTCGGTGTTGCTGTTGCCGCTGGCGGCCGCGAAGCCCAGCTCACCGCCGCCGGTCAGCCTGGGCGGTGGCGGCGCCGGTTCGGGCGGGGCCTCCGGGATGGGTCGCACCGCCATCGCCACCACCGGCACGGCGGTGACCGCCTCCTTGCCGAAGGTCTTTTCCGCCTTGGCCGCGTCGACTTTTTCGTTGCGCGGGAGCAGCGCATCCGCAGCCAGGGCAGGCGAGGCCAGGCCCGCGAGCAGGGCGAGCGTCAGCAGGGAGGGAAGCGCGGGCGGGGACATGGGGGCCTCGAGGGAGAGGTGTAATCGATTACATGGTAGTCATGGCCCGGCGGGGCCACAACCCAAGTGCTTGTTCCGATTCAGGTTTGCGACATGGATTGTGCCATGGATGAACGGCCCCGCGACCAACCGCCGTCACGGTTGGCGGGCCCGCGACGTCCTGATGCCGGCAGGCTTCACTCGGGGATGTCGATGGCGATCGCCGGATCGTCGTAGCGCGAGTAGGTCTGCACCACGGTATAGGCGCGGCCCTCGTTGTCGGTGCCGGCGTGGCGCAGCCGCAGGGGCAGGCTGCCGGTCCCGATCCAGTACTCGAACTCCACCGGCTCCGGCACGGTGTTGCGCACCCGGTAGTGGCGGGCGGCCACGCCGTCCACCTCGGCCTCGCCGAGGAAGTCCGCGGACAGGCCTTGCTGGGCCTGCTGGAGTTTCAGCGGATCCCGCCAGGGCGCCAGCGTTTCAGGAGGCAACGGCACCCGCGTGGATCGACCATTGATCTCCATGTACAGCGTGTTGCCGATGACGGTCTGCGTACCGCTGGGCAGGGTGATGCGGTAGCGGTCGGGTGCCACGTAGTCCATCTCGCTGCTCATCGGATGCGCGCCATCCATCTCCATCCGCGCATGGAAACTGCGGGCATCCAGGAACCGGTGCATCGAGGCCTTCACGTCCGCCACGGCATCCGTCGCAGCGATGCGGCGCGGTGGCGGCGGCGTGGTCGCGGGGGTGGTGGTGGCGCCGTCCGCGGGCGGTGTGCGCTGGCATGCGGCCAGTCCGGACAGGATCAGCAGGGCGGCCGTGGAGAGCAGGGGGGTACGCAAGGACATGGCGGCGGACTCAGGGAAAGGGCAGCGCCTTGGGTCCGTGCGTTGAGGGCATCCCGTCGGCGACTACACGCCGGAACGCCTGGCACCGCACGGGCCCAAGGCGCCGCCGGCGCTCGTCCCCTGTATTCCGCCCAACGTCAGGCGGGCGGCGAAAACGGCCACCCGTCGGCGATAATCCCGCCACGCCCCCTGCCGTGCCCCCCATGGACAAGATCGAACGCATCACCGCCCTGCACCGCATCCTCAAGGCGGCCCGCTACCCGGTCACGGTGAAGCGCCTGCAGGAAGAGCTCGGTTGCTCACGCGCCACGGTCTACCGCGACCTGGCCTACCTGCGCGACGCGCTGATGGCGCCGATCGAGGGCGACGGCGAGGCGGGCTTCCGTTACCACGCCGCGGAGAGCGAGCGCTTCGAACTGCCGGGCCTGTGGCTCAGCTCGGAAGAACTGTACGCACTGCTTGCCGCGCAGCAGCTGCTGGTCCGCACCGGCGGCGGCGTGCTGTCGGGCGCGCTGGCGCCGCTGCAGAAGCGCATCGAAGGGCTGCTGGCCGACCATGCCGGCGTGTCGCAGTGGCCGGTCGACCGCGTGCGCGTCATCCCGCACCGTGGCCGCAAACTGGACGAAGCCAGCTTCCGCGCCGTGGCCTCGGCCGTGCTGGAGCGCAAGCAGCTGCAGTTCGAATACCGCGCGCGTTCCACCGACGAGCGCACGCGCCGCACGGTGTCGCCGCAGCGCATTACCCACTACCGCGACAACTGGTACCTGGACGCATGGGACCATGAGCGCAACGCGCTGCGCAGCTTCGCCGTCGATCGCGTGGGCAACGCGCGGCTGGGAGAAGAACCCGCACGCGACCTTCCCAACGAAGAGCTCAACCAGCACCTGGCGTCGAGCTACGGCATCTTCTCAGGCGAACCCAAAGGCTGGGCGACGATCCTGTTCAGCGCCAAGGCCGCGCGCTGGGTCGCCGACGAGCAATGGCATTCCAAGCAGCAGGGCCGCCACCTGCCCGATGGTCGTTACGAGCTCAGGATTCCCTACAGCGTCTCGCGCGAGCTGCTGATGGACATCCTCCACTACGGTGCCGACGCGGAAATCGTCGAACCCGCCGTGTTGCGCGAGCAGGCGAAGGCGCTGCTGGAACTGGCGCTGTCGAACTACGACAAGAAATAGCGCCGTCCGCGTTGTGGGAGCGACGTGAGTCGCGAAGCTTCGTGGGTCGCCTCACCTGCCATCGCGACTGACGTCGCTCCCGCAGGGTTCTTCCCCCTGGCGTCGCGCTTTCAAAGCCCCTTAGGTTCGCCGAAGCCCGGTGTGCCGACCTGTGCAGGCACCTGCGGCACGCGGACCAGCTGGCGGGCATTGATGTTGTGGTCGCGCGCGCGCTTCACCAGGTCCTGGTACTGCGCGTCGTCCATCACCGGGTTGCGGGCGAGGATCCAGCCCATGTCGCGGCCCGGATAGTCGATCAGTGCCCATGAGTAGTCCGGCGCCACGTCGACGATGCGCCACTTCGCGGGGACCACGCCGACGAACCAGAGGGTCCATTCGCGATTGCCGGAGCCTTCTTTCACCGACGCGCGGGCTTCGCGCATCTGTTCGGGCTGGTCGAACCCTTCTCGGTAGTGATAGGCCACGCCGACCTTGTCGCTGTCGCGGAATGCGTATTCGTAACGCGCGGCGACGTGCCCGCGTTCGGCGAAGTAGGGAATGTGCGCCACCACATGCCAGGTGCCCATGAAGCGGGGCAGGTCCACGGCCGTGGGGTCATCCCGCACCGCGCCACGGCTGGCGCAGCCGGCTACCAGCACCAGCAGGAGGGCGACCAGGGCAGGTCGGGCCACGCGGAAAAACAATGGCATGGGCATGTGGGACTCCTTCCTCCCTGTCATACAGACACGCTAGTCATCAGGATGCGATGGCGATGTTAACCGGGGATGTCGCAACCCGTGAGATGCGCGTGCGCGAGTGTGACCCCGTACCGACATCAACCCACGGGAGTCCTTCGCCATGTCCACCGCGCCATTCCCCTTGTCCCACCAGAGTTCGCAGAATCGTCCCGATGCAGGTCTCGACCGTGCACTGCGCCGGGTCGTGTTGTCCGGCCTGGCGCTGGTGCTGCTGGTGCCGCTGGCCCGGGCCAGCACGGACGCGCTGGGGTGGTTGCCGTTGTGGCTGGTGGGCATGCCGGCCGTGGCGTGGTGGTCGCTGCACCGGTTCCGTCTGCCCTCGGCAATGCGGCGGCTCCGCCCTGCCGGCCGCCGCCGCGCCCCGCAGGCCCGGCGCCTGCGCGCCCGCCCTGCCGGCCTCGCCCGGGCAGCCTGACCTTCGGCATGGGGTGGCCTCCGGGCCTTGTGCTAGCGTGAGAGGTTCATGAATTGCACCTCCGGAGCCACACCCGATGCCCAGACTCACCCATGCCTGCCTGGCCGCCGGCCTTGCCGTTGCGGGCGCCATGACCGCCCCCGTCCACGCCAAGGAGGCTGACGTGTCCAACGACCCGTATGCCTGGCTGGAAGACGTCGAGGGCCAGAAACAGCTCGACTGGGTGAAGGGCGTCAAC
This sequence comes from Pseudoxanthomonas sp. Root630, assembly GCF_001427585.1. GTDB lineage: Bacteria > Pseudomonadota > Gammaproteobacteria > Xanthomonadales > Xanthomonadaceae > Pseudoxanthomonas_A. The sequence continues at coordinate 209,052 of NZ_LMGY01000012.1, forward strand.
GCCAAGGCCGAGGCCGAGATCGCCTCGACCCCGGCCTTCAAGCAGCTGGAAGCGGACATCCGCGCGATCCTCGATTCCGACGCCAAGATCCCCGGCGTGCAGAAGATCGGCGACTTCTACTACAACTTCTGGAAGGACAAGCAGCACGAGCGCGGCGTCTGGCGCCGGACCACGCTGGCCGAGTACCGCAAGGCCCAGCCGCAGTGGGAGACCGTGCTCGACCTCGATGCGCTGAACAAGGCCGAGGGCAAGAACTGGGTCTGGCATGGCGCCGACTGCCGCAAGCCCGACTACACCCGTTGCCTGGTCGCGCTGTCGCGCGGTGGCGCCGATGCCGACGAAACCCGCGAATTCGACCTGGCCAACAAGGTGTTCCTGAAGGACGGCTTCTACCGTCCCGAAGCCAAGGGCGCGCTGGGCTGGAAGGACGCCGACACCGTCTACGTCTACAGCGACTTCGGCGCCGGCAGCCTGACCAGCTCGGGCTACCCGCGCATCGTCAAGGAATGGAAGCGCGGCACGCCGCTGGCGTCGGCCTCGGTGGTCTACGAAGGCACGGCGGAAGACATGTACATCGCCGCGTTCCACGACGACACGCCGGGCTTCCAGCGCGATTTCGTCAGCCGCACGATCGCCTTCTACAACGACGAGCTGTACCTGCGCGGTGCCGACGGCAAGCTGGCCAAGATCGACGTCCAGAATTCGGCCAACAAGGGCGTGCACAAGGAATGGCTGACGCTCGAACTGCGCGAGCCGTGGACCGTCGGTGGCAAGACTTACGCCGCGGGCAGCCTGCTGATTGCGCGCTTTGACGATTTTATGGCGGGCCAGCGCAATTTCACGACGCTGTTCGAACCGACTGAAAAGACGTCCCTCGCCGGATTTACCTGGACGAAGAACCACTTGGTTCTGAACATCCTTGACGATGTGAAGAACAAGCTCTCTGTGCTCAAGTCGCTTGGCGGAAGCAAGTGGGTGTCCAGCGAATTCGTCGGCGCGCCGTCGTTCGGCACCATCGGTGTCAGCGACGTGGACAGCGACGACAGCGATGCGGTGTGGCTGACCGTCACCGACTACCTGACCCCGACCACGCTGTCGCTCGCCGAGATCGGCAAGCAGCCGGAACAGCTGAAGTCGATGCCGGCGTTCTTCGATGCCTCGGGCAAGAAGATCGAGCAGCACTTCGCCACGTCCAAGGACGGCACCAAGGTGCCGTACTTCCTGGTCCGTCCGGAAGGCCTGAAGTACGACGGCAGCACCCCGACCCTGCTGTACGGCTACGGCGGCTTCGAAATCTCGCTGACCCCCGGCTACTCCGGCGGCGTGGGCAAGGGCTGGCTGGAGAAGGGCGGCGTGTACGCGGTCGCCAACATCCGCGGTGGCGGCGAGTACGGTCCGCGCTGGCACCAGGCTGCGCTGAAAGCCAACCGCCACAAGGCGTACGAGGACTTCGCCGCGGTCGCGCAGGACCTGGTCGCCCGCAAGATCACCTCGCCGAAGCACCTGGGCATCCAGGGCGGCAGCAATGGCGGCCTGCTCACCGGCAACATGCTGACCCAGTACCCGGAGCTGTTCGGTGCCGTCGTCGTGCAGGTCCCGCTGCTGGACATGAAGCGCTACAACCACCTGCTGGCGGGCGCGTCGTGGATGGCCGAGTACGGCAACCCCGACACCGCCGACTGGGAATTCATCAAGACCTTCTCGCCGTACCACCTGTTCGACGCGAAGAAGGATTATCCGGCCACGCTGTTCATGACCTCCACCCGCGATGACCGCGTCCACCCGGGCCACGCCCGCAAGATGGCCGCCAAGATGCTGGACGCGGGCAAGGACGTGCGCTACTACGAGAACATCGAAGGCGGCCACGGCGGCGCGGCGAACAACGCGCAGGCTGCGCACATGAGCGCGCTGGCCTACACCTTCCTCTGGCAACAGTTGGCCAAGTAAGTCCCCGGCGCCCCTCCCTTGCGGAGGGGCGCTGCCATTGCATCCCGCATTCCCGGACCCCATCCATGAAGACGACTTCCTTCCTGCTTGCCGCGACCGTCCTGATGAGCACCCCGATCACCTCCGCCCTCGCCGCCACCGCCACCCCGCCCGATGTGGCCAAGAAGCCGCACGTCGTGAAGGCCCCGCACGGCGCCGAGCGCAACGACGAGTACTACTGGCTGCGCGACGACAAGCGCGAGAACAAGGAGATGCTGGCGTACCTCAACGCCGAGAACGCCTACACCGATGCGGTGATGGCGCCGTTGAAGCCGCTGGAGGACAAGCTGTACAACGAGGTCGTCGCCCGCATCAAGCAGGACGATGCCAGCGTGCCGTACCGCGAGCGCGGTTGGTGGTACTACGCGCGCTTCGTCACCGGCAAGGACTATCCGGTGCACGCGCGCCGCAAGGATGGCCCGGGCATCGACGCGGTGTCGATCCAGGCCGCCAACGCAGCGGGCGATTTCACCGGTGAGCAGGTGCTGCTGGACGTCAACGCGCTGGGCGCGGGCAAGGACTACTACAACGTCGGCGACTACGAAGTCAGCCAGGACAACACGTTGCTGGCCTATGCCGACGACACCAACGGCCGCCGGCAGTACACCATCCGTTTCAAGAACCTGCAGACCGGCGAAGTCCTGGCCGATACGGTCACCAATGCCGAACCGAACCTGGTCTGGTCCGATGACGGCCGCACCCTGTTCTACGTGGACAAGGATCCGGAGACCCTGCTCAGCAAGCGGGTGAAGTCGCACGCACTGGGTACGCCGGCCAGCCAGGACAAGCTGGTCTACGAAGAGGAAGACGACAGCTTCTACATGGGCATCGGCCGCAGCCGCGACGATGCGTTCATCTGCATCAGCGTCGAAAGCACCGTGTCCTCCGAGATGCGCTGCACGCCGGCCGCGAGCCCGGGCGTGTTCACCGTGCTGGCCCCGCGCGAACGCGACGTCGAGTACCAGGCCGACCACCTCGGTGGTCGCTGGGTGATCCGCACGAACGCCGATGGCGCGACGAACTTCAAGATCGTGACCGCGCCGACCGATTCGACCTCGCGCAAGGATTGGAAGGACTGGATCGCGCACCGTGCCGACGTGTTCGTCGAAGGCTTCGAGCTGTTCGACGGCTTCAGCGTGGTGGCCGAACGCGCCAACGCGCTGGAAAGCCTGCGCGTGATCAAGGCCGATGGCAGCAGCGATTACGTCAAGGCCGACGAAGCGGCTTACTCGATGGGCCTGTCCGCCAATCCGGAAACCGGTACCGACTGGCTGCGCTACAGCTACACGTCGATGACCACGCCGGCCACGACCTACGAGATCAACACCAAGACCGGCGAACGCCGGCAGCTGAAGCAGCAGCCCGTGCCGGGCTACGACGCTTCCAAGTACGTGACCGAGCGCGTGTGGGCGCCGGCCCGCGATGGCAAGACGAAGATCCCGGTGACCCTGGTGTACCGCAAGGACGTCGCGCGCGATGGCAAGGCGCCCATGCTGCAGTACGCCTACGGCAGCTATGGCGCGTCGATGGACCCGAACTTCAGCATCACCAACGTCAGCCTCCTGGACCGCGGCGTGGTCTACGCGCTGGCCCACATCCGCGGCGGCCAGGAAATGGGCCGCGCGTGGTACGACGACGGCAAGCTCTACAACAAGATCAACACCTTCACCGACTTCATCGATGTCACCGACTACCTGGTGAAGGAAGGCTACGCGGCCAAGGGTCGCGTGGCGGCGATGGGCGGCAGCGCCGGTGGCCTGCTGATGGGCGCGGTGTCGAACATGGCGCCGGAGAAGTACAAGGTCATCCTGACCCTGGTGCCGTTCGTCGACGTCGTTACCACGATGCTGGACCCCACGATTCCGCTGACCACCAACGAATACGACGAGTGGGGCAACCCGGAAGAGAAGGGCTACTACGACTACATCCTGACCTACTCGCCCTACGACAACCTGCAGGCCAAGGCCTACCCGGCGATGTTCGTCGGCACCGGCCTGTGGGATTCGCAGGTGCAGTACTGGGAGCCGGCCAAGTACGTCGCCCGCCTGCGCGACCTCGACACCGGCAAGGGCCCGGTGGTGTTCCGCACCAACATGGAAGCCGGCCACGGCGGCAAGTCCGGCCGTTTCCGCCAGTACCGCGAGCGCGCCGAGATGTTCGCCTTCATGCTGGACCAGCTGGGCGTCGCATCGAAGTAATCGCTGCCGCAGGGCAGGAAGAAAGCCGGGGAAACCCGGCTTTCTTCGTTTCCAGGCCCAGCCCGACCGGCGGCACTCCAGCCTCGCGGCCCTGCGGCCGATAACCCGGGGGAACAGGACGGAGACGGAGAGGTGGGCCATGGCGAGGTGGGGCGCGGTCGTCCGCTGCGCGCACGTCGTGTTCGCGCCATCGGCCGCGGATTTGGGGTACAAGGGCGCGGTGCACGATACGTCTCCTCCCAAGCCCCGCGATCTGCCCGACCCCAGGCCTGCTCGGTTCCGCTGGGCGTGGTGGTTGCTGGCGTACGCGAGCCTGGGCATGGGGATCCTCGGCGTGTTCGTGCCGGGGTTGCCGACGACGGTGTTCATCCTGATCGCGGCCTATGCGGCCTCGCGCGGTTCCGACCGGCTGCATCGCTACCTGGTCACGCACCCGCGCTTCGGCCCGATGATCCACGACTGGCACCTTCACCGCGCGGTGTCGCGGCGTGCCAAGTGGGCGGCCACCTGGACGATGCTTCTCAGTGCCGCGATCCTGCTCGCGCTGATGCTGTGGACCGGTTCGCACCGCTGGTGGATGGTCGCGTTGCCGATCGCCTGCATGGCCGTGGTCGGCACCTGGTTGTGGTTGCGCCCGGAACCGCCGCGCTGACCTCCGGCCGCCGCGTTCATCGGCCTGTGGCTATACTCGCGGCATGAACCGGAACGCCCGTCTTTTCGCCGCCGCCGCCCTGATGGCGGTCCTGTCCGCCTGCGGAGCCAAGGGCCCGCTGTTCCTCCCGGAAAAGCCCGCGGAAGACGCGCCGGTGACGCCGGCGACGACCCCCGAGACGACGCCCGCGCCCGCATTGCCCGCCGAACCGCCGATCGATCCCGCCACGGTGCCGGCCACCGACGGGAATGGCTGAGCCGGCCCGCACGCGGGAGACGTCCATGCGTTTCACCAAGATGCACGGCGCCGGCAACGACTTCGTCGTGCTGGATCTGCGCGATGGCCTGGCGCCGCCCGACGCATCGCTCGCCGCGCGCCTGGCCGACCGTCATCGCGGCGTGGGCTGCGACCAGATCCTGACCATCGAACCGCCGCGTTCGGCCGATGCCGTCGCCGCGTACGGCATCTGGAACGCCGACGGCTCGCCTTCCCAGCAGTGCGGCAACGGCGCGCGCTGCGTGGCGGCCTGGCTGGTGCGCGACGGCGTGGCGCGCGGCGACAGCTTCGTCGTCGATAGCCCGCTGGCCACGCACGCGGTCGAGCGCCTGGGCGACGACCGCTACGCCATCGCCATGGGCGTGCCCGAGTTCGCGCCGGCCCGCATCCCGCTGCATGGGTTCGGCGAGCCGCGCGGCGAGTACGACGCCGACGTGGACGAAGGGGTACGGCTGCGCTTCGGTGCGGTATCGATGGGCAATCCGCATGCCGTGATCGAAGTGCGGTCCGTGGACGACGCACCGGTGCGCCACTACGGTCCGCTGCTGCAGCGCTCGCCGCATTTCCCGGAATCGGTCAACGTCGGCTTCGCCGAGGTGGTCGCGCGCGACCGCGTGCGCCTGCGTGTCTACGAGCGCGGCGTGGGCGAGACGCTCGCCTGCGGCAGCGGCGCGTGCGCGGCCGCGGCTGTGCTGATCCGCCGTGGCCGGGTGGACCGCGACGTGGCCATCGCGCTCCCGGGCGGCGAGCTCCGCATCCGCTGGCCGTCCGACGACGCGCCGGTCATCATGTCCGGGCCAGCGGCATTCGTATTCGAAGGGGAATGGAAAGCATGAGCGAGACACTCGAAAAGCTGGGCGCCCACGAAGTCGCAGCCTGGCTGCGGCGGCACCCGACCTTCCTGAAGCAGTTCCCCGACCTGGCCCTGAGCCTGGTGGTGCCGCGCGACGACGGCCCCACCGCGTCGCTCGCGAGCTACCAGCTCGAGGTACTGCGCGACAAGAATCGCGAACTGTCCAAGCGCCTCAACGACCTGTTCGGCAACGCGCAGGAGAACGAGCGCCTGGCCGTGCGCACGCACCAGCTGGCGCTCACGCTGATGAAGCAGGGCAGCGCCGCCGATACCGTGCGTGCGATGGCCGCTTCGCTGGCCGAGGATTTCAACGGCGACCGGGTCAGCATCGTCCTGCTCGAACCGGTCGCCGGCCTGGAAGAGAGCGAATGGCTGCAGGTCGTGCCGGCCGACAATCCGCACATGGCGCCGTTCCGCGACTGCCTGCGCGATGGCGAGCCGATCTGCGGCCGCCTGCAGCCGGAGAAGCACGTATTGCTGTACGGCTCGCGTGCGGAAGAGGTCGCCTCGTCGGCGTTGTTGCCGTTGCCCGGCATCGGCCTGGTCGCCGTGGGCAGCCGCGACAGCAATCGTTTCTATCCCGGCATGGGCACGCTGTTCCTGCGCATGATGGGCGAGACGCTGGCGACGGCGTTGAAGCGGTTCGCCTGACCCGGGCGCATCGCGCGGGCCTGCGCGCATGACGGTCGCCGATTTTCTCGCCTATCTCGAAGTCGAGCGCCGCGTTTCCGCGCACACGCTGGATGCCTACCGTCGCGATCTCGCCGCGCTGGCGGAGTGGGCGCAGGCGCAACAGATCGTCGATGTCGCCGATATCCAGGCAGAGCAGCTGCGTGGCTTCGTCGCCGCCGAGCATCGTCGCGGCCTGTCGCCCAAGAGCCTGCAGCGGCGCCTATCGGCGTGCCGCAGCTTCTACCAGTGGTTGTTGAAGCATGGTCGCATCGCGGCCAGCCCGGCCGCCGCACTGCGCGCACCCAAGGCCCCGCGCAAGCTGCCGCAAGTGCTGGATGCGGACGAAGCGGTACGCCTGGTGGAAGTGCCCACCGATGCGCCGCTCGGTCTGCGCGATCGCGCGTTGCTGGAACTGTTCTATTCCTCCGGTTTGCGCCTGAGCGAACTGTGCCTGCTGCGCTGGCGCGACCTGGACATGGCCGGCGGCATGGTCAACGTGCTCGGCAAGGGCAACAAGGAGCGACGCGTCCCGGTGGGCTCGCACGCGCGCCGCGCGCTGGACGAATGGCGGCAGGAGCGCCCCGCCGGCAACGAGGCGTTCGTGTTTCCCGGCCGTGGCGACGGGCCGATCTCGCAGCGCGCGGTGCAGATCCGCATCAAGCACCTGGCGCAGCGCCAGGGCCTGTTCAAGCACGTGCATCCGCACATGCTGCGGCACAGTTTCGCCAGCCATATCCTCGAGTCTTCCGGCGACCTTCGTGGTGTGCAGGAATTGCTGGGCCACGCCGATATCGCGACCACCCAGATCTACACCCATCTGGACTTCCAGCACCTGGCCAAGGTTTACGACGCCGCGCATCCTCGGGCCAAGCGCAAGAAATAAGAGGCCGTAGAGCCGTAGGCTGGGATGCAGCGCAGCGAAATCCCAGCGTCGTGCGCGATCTGGCTCCGGCGCGCTGGGATTACGCGTTGCTTCATCCCAGCCTACGGCCAGCCGTTCAAGCCCATGTCGTGGACCCAAAGGTCATGCTTGAACCGGAGAGCGGCGTCCCCACCTCTGTGGGAACACCCCGGAGGCCTCCATGGACCCCAGCCAGAACCCGAACGTCTTCCACGCCACCACCATCCTGTCCGTACGCCGCAACGGCCATGTCGCCGTCGCCGGCGATGGCCAGGTGACGCTGGGCCACACCGTCATGAAGGGCAACGCGCGCAAGGTGCGCCGGCTCGGTCGCGATGGCCAGGTGCTGGCCGGTTTCGCCGGGGCGGCAGCGGATGCATTCACGCTGTTCGAATTGTTCGAGGCCAAGCTGGAGAAGCACGGCCAGCTGACACGCGCCGCGGTTGAACTGGCGAAGGACTGGCGCACCGAACGTCGCCTGGGCAAGCTCGAGGCACTGCTCGCCGTCGCCGACAAGGAAACCTCGCTGATCATCAGCGGCACCGGCGATGTCATCGAGCCGGAGGACGGCATCATCGCCATCGGCTCGGGCGGCTCCTACGCCTTGTCCGCCGCGCGCGCGCTGCTCGCCCACACCGAACTCGACGCGAAGTCGATCGCCGTCGAGTCGCTGAACATCGCCGGCGACATCTGCATCTACACCAACCGCAACGTGGTGGTCGAAGAGCTCTGAGCTCCGGCCGCTGTCCCGCCCCGGCCGTCGCGGTCGGGGCTGAAGCCCCTCCTACGAAACAGCACGCCATGACCGAAAACACTTCATCCACGATGACCCCGCGCGAGATCGTGCAGGAACTCGACCGTCATATCGTCGGCCAGCACGCCGCCAAGCGCGCGGTCGCCATCGCGCTGCGCAACCGCTGGCGCCGCATGCAGTTGCACGAAGGCCTGCGCAATGAAGTCATGCCGAAGAACATCCTGCTGATCGGCCCCACCGGCGTCGGCAAGACCGAGATCGCGCGCCGCCTGGCGACGCTGGCCAACGCGCCGTTCGTCAAGGTCGAGGCCACGCGCTTCACCGAGGTCGGCTACGTGGGCAAGGACGTCGAGCAGATCGTCCGCGACCTCGCCGACACCGCGGTGAAGATGTACCGCGAGCAGGCCAAGGCGCGCATGCGCACCCAGGCCGAAGAGCGTGCGGAAGACCGCATCCTCGACGCGCTGCTTCCGCGTCGCGAGGGCGCTGGCGGCGGTTTCGGTTTCGGCGCGAACACCACCACCACCGTCGACATCGGCGCGGAGCCGTCGTCGAAGGAGTCCGAAACCCGGCAGAAGCTGCGCCGCCAGCTGCGCAATGGCGACCTCGATGAGCGCGAGATCGAACTCGAGCTGTCCGCCAACGTCGGCGTGGACATCATGACGCCGCCGGGCATGGAGGAGATGGGCCAGCAGTTGCGGCAGATGTTCTCGAACCTGGGCGGCAGCAAGACCCACAAGCGCACCGTGACCATCAAGGCCGCGCGCCCGCAGCTGGTCGAAGAGGAAGCGGGCAAGCTGGTCAACGAGGACGACATCCGCGCGGCCGCCATCGAAGCCTGCGAACAGCACGGCATCGTCTTCATCGACGAGATCGACAAGGTCGCCAAGCGCGGCGGCAACGTCGGCGGCGCCGATGTCAGCCGCGAGGGCGTGCAGCGCGACCTGCTGCCGCTGGTGGAGGGCAGCAATGTGTCCACCAAGTACGGCACGGTGAAGACGGACCACATCCTGTTCATCGCGTCCGGCGCGTTCCACCTGGCCAAGCCGAGCGATCTGATCCCGGAGCTGCAGGGCCGCTTCCCGATCCGCGTCGAACTGTCGGCACTGAGCAAGGATGACTTCATCCGCATCCTCACCGAACCCAAGGCGGCGTTGAGCAAGCAGTACGTGGAGCTGATGAAGACCGAGGGCGTCGCGTTGCGCTTCAGCGACGATGCGATCGATCGCCTCGCCGAGATCGCCGCACTGGTCAACGAGCGGCAGGAGAACATCGGTGCGCGCCGGCTGCACACCGTGCTGGAGCGCCTGCTGGACACGCTGAGCTACGAGGCGCCCGATCGCGATGGCCAGAGCGTGGTCATCGACCGGGCCTACGTCGATGCGCACCTGGGCGAGCTGGTGCAGGACCCGGACCTCAGCCGCTACATCCTGTAGCCCCCGAACCCGCCGCGAGGCGGGTTCTTCGTTTCTGGAGGACATCGACCCGTCGGTTACAATCGATGCATCCCCGCACATCTTTTCCGTTCCCATGAGCACGCTTCCTCCCTGCCCGCAATGCGCCTCCACCTACACGTACGAGGACGGCGTGCAGCTGGTCTGTCCGGAGTGCGGCCACGAGTGGTCCGCCGACGCCCCGGCGGGGGGCGACGATGCGCGCGTCATCAAGGACGCGAACGGCAACCTGTTGCAGGACGGTGATACCGTCACCGTCATCAAGGACCTGAAGGTGAAGGGTTCGTCGCTGGTGGTGAAGGTCGGCACCAAGGTCAAGAACATCCGCCTGGTGGACGGCGACCACGACATCGACTGCAAGATCGACGGCATCGGCGCGATGAAGCTCAAGTCGGAGTTCGTGCGCAAGGCCTGATCCCGCGTTTCCCACCCTCCCGACGGACACGGAACGACCGCATGCAAATCCCTTCGCAGGCATCTCCGGACGGCAAGGTACGAACGGTGCTGGTGGTGGGTGGCGCGGGATTCATCGGTGGCTACCTGGTGGCGGCGCTCCGTCGCCACGGCTGGCGCGTGTTGCGTGCCGTGCGGCCGAAGGGACGTCCGCTCGCGGATGACGAACGCGCCTGCGACCTGCAGGCGATGCTGCGACCGGAGGATTGGGTGCCGCTGCTGGAGGGCGTGGATGCGGTGGTCAATGCCGCCGGCATCCTGCGCGAGCAGGCGGGGCAGACCTTCGAGGCCGTGCACGTCGCCGCGCCGCTGGCGCTCGCGCGGGCCTGCGCGGTGCGCGGTATCGAACGCTTCGTGCAGATCTCCGCGCTCGGCCTGCCCGAAGACGGGCCCTTCATCGCCTCCAAGCATCGGTTCGACGAACAGCTCGGCGCGCTCTCGCTGTCGTCCGTCGTGTTGCGGCCCTCGGTGGTCTACTCGGTGAGCGGTTCCTACGGCGGAACCTCGTTGTTACGCGCATTGGCGGGCTTCCCAGGCGCGCAGTGGTTGCCGGGGGATGGCCGGTGGCAGGTGCAGCCCCTCGCGGCGGAAGACCTGGGCGAACTGGTGGCACGCGCGGCGGCCAATGCGGTGTCCGGTATCCACGAGGTAGGCGGCCCCGCGCCGATATCGTTGCGCGACTACCAGCGCCAATGGCGTCGCTGGCTGGGTATCCCGGGCGAACGCGTGGTGACGGTGCCGGAGGCCGGCGTGTCGCTCGCGGTATCGGCGATGGAGGCGCTGGGCCGCGGGCCGGTGGGACGGACGATGTGGCGCATGCTGCGAAGGGGCAACACCACGGCGCCGGATGCGGCGGATCGACTGGAAGCCGCCTTCGGCCTGCGCCCCCGTCCTCTTGCGGACGCGCTGGAACAGGCACCCAGCCAGGTGCAGGACCGTTGGCAGGCGCAGCTCTACTTCCTCGCGCCCGCCTTGCGCTGGGCCGTGGTGGGCTTATGGCTGCTGTCGGCGCTGGCCGGCTTCGTCACGCCGGCGGCGGACATCCTGCGGCTGGCGGCGGATACGCCGTTGGCGGACGGGGATCCGGTGATGCTGGCGCGTACCGGCGGCGCGGCCGATCTCGTCCTCGGCCTCTGGTTGGCGAATGGTTGGCGACCACGCATGGCCATCGGCGCGATGCTGCTCCTGCTGCTGGCATACACGCTGGTGCTCGGTGGCATGCTGCCGGCGCTGTGGTGGGATCCGTTGGGCGGGATGGCGAAGAACCTCGTGCTGCTGCCAGCATTGGCGGTGCTGTGGGTGCTGGCGGAGCGGCGCTGACATGACGTACCTGTGGGTGAAATGGGTCCACATCCTGGCGTCCACGCTGCTGTTCGGCACCGGGCTGGGGATCGCGTTCTTCATGTGGCTGGCGCACCTGCGTGGCGATCCGCGCGTGATCGCATCGACAGCGCGTACCGTCGTCATCGCCGATGCCTGCTTCACCGCGCCGGCCGTCGTCGTGCAGTTGGCCACGGGCTGGTGGCTGACCCGATTGCTGGGCCTGCCGCTGGATATCTTCTGGGTGAAGGCGGCGCTGGTGCTGTTCTTCGTGATCGGCGCATGCTGGCTGCCGGTGCTGTGGCTGCAGATCCGCGCACGCGACCTGGCCATGCAGGCGGTGGCGTCGTCGCAGCCGTTGCCCCCGGCGTACTACCGCGCGATGCGCGTGTGGTTCTGGCTGGGCTGGCCAGCCTTCCTCAGCGTGATCGCGATCTTCTGGCTGATGGTGATGAAGCCGGCCTGAGGACCTCGCGGCAGCTCACTCCTCGCCGATGTCCTCGTTCCATACCTCGGGATTGGCGCGGATGTAGCCGCCCAGCAGGTCGATGCATTCCTGGTCGTGCAGGTCGATGACCTCGACGCCGGATGCGCGCAGCCAGTCGATGCCGCCCTGGAACGTCACGGATTCGCCCACCACCACCGTGCCGATGTTGAACTGGCGCACCAGCCCGCTGCAGTACCAGCACGGGGCCAGGGTGGTGACCATGATGGTGTCGCGGTAGCGGCGCTGGCGGCCCGCCTTGCGGAAGGCATCGGTTTCGCCGTGCACGGAGGGGTCGCCCTCCTGCACGCGGCGGTTGTGGCCGCAGCCCAGCAGGCGGCCGTCCTGGTGGTAGAGCGCCGCGCCGATGGGGATGCCGCCTTCGGCCAGGCCCTGGCGCGCTTCGGCGATGGCGGTTTCCAGGAGGGCGCGGTAATCGGTCATGCGGGGTCTCAACGGCAGGGGAGCGTGACGCGGCTCAAGGAATCCAGCTTCACATATCGCCTAGTGTGATGCCAATCGCAGCACGGACGGGGACCCTCTGGCATCCAGGGGCCGTGGATTGCGTCGCCACACGAGGGAGCCAGGGGATCATGGACATGGGAATGAGCACGACGACCGGTCGCGCATGGGCGATCGTCGCCGTTGTCGCACTCGGCATCACGGGGGCGCAGTCCGCGGGCGCGCAGAGCATCGAACAAGGTCTGTTGCAGCTGGAGTGGGGCGATCCGGCCCCGGCGGCACCCGGCAAGGTGGAGCGCGAGTCCCGCTTCAACGCGCACCTGGTGAAGGACGACGGCAGCCGCGTCGCGCTGGATCCTGCGCAGGCGCGCAAGGCCGCGGGCGACCTGTACGTGCTCGCCAACCGGCGCGTGGCGATCGCGTTCGGTGCGCTACCCAAAGGCGTGTCGTCCGCTCCCCCGATCGAGGCCATCGTGCCGGTGGACCGCTTCGCCCAGTCCGCGCAAGCGAGCGCGGCTACCGCGCGCGTGGCGGCCGCGGCGCCCATCAATGGCGTCACCCGCTGGGTCACCCTGATGTGCAAGTTCAGCGACATCGCGACGGAACAGAAGGCGCTGCCGTTCTTCCAGTCGCAATACGGCGAAGGCGTCGGCCAGCTCGGGCACTACTGGCGCGAGGTGTCCTACAACAAGATCAACCTGACGGGCAGCAGCGCCTATGGGTGGTTCGACCTCCCGCAACCGCGCAGCTACTACGTCACCCAGGAAAACGGCAAGGACAAGGCCGACCTGCGCAAGCTGTTCGCCGATTGCGGCGCGGCGGCGGATCCTTCCGTGGACTTCGGCAGCGTGCAGGGCGTGAACATGATGTTCAATGGCGAGCTCGACGGGTACGCATGGGGCGGCGGCAGCTGCGCACCGCTGGAAGGTCGCGCGAACTTCTGCACCCGCGTGACCTGGAATCCGCCGTGGTCCTTCAGCAACCTCGCGCCGCTCGCCCACGAGATGGGGCACGGGTATGGCCTGCCGCACTCGGACAACTCCGATGGCGACGACGACACCTACGACAATCCCTGGGACGTGATGAGCGACGGTTGGAGCAACGCGGTACGCGATGCCACCTACGGCGCGCGGCCCAAGCACATCAACATCTTCCAGCGGCACCGCCTGAGCTGGGTGGACACCGCGCGCCAGCAGGTGCTGGTGCTGGGCGACATCGCCACACGCCAGGTCGCGCTCGATTACGCGCACCTGGTGGGTTCCACCAACACGCAGATGCTGGTGTTGTCCCTGTCGCCGCAAGCCGATCCCTACGCGACCGTGGTGTACACGCTGGAAGCGCGCAAGCGCGAGGGCGCGTATGACGGCGCCCTGGCGGGCGACGCGGTGATCATCCACAAGGTCCAGGCTTCCGGCACCGCCTACAGCATCGATGCGGACGTGCCCGCCGCGAACACCTCGAACAACGAAGGGTCGATGTTCAAGGTCGGCGAACGCTGGTTGACGCCCGAAGGCACGCATGCGATCACCGTCACGGCGCAGACCGCGACCGGATTCCTGTTGAGCGTCGGGCCGGCGCGGGTGATGAGCAGCCCCAATCCTCCGCGACTCAAGCCGAATGGAGCGTCCGCATCGTCGGCGCCCGCGACCACGGGCACGCAGGCGCCGACATCGCCCGCACGCACGCCGACGACCGCGCGCTGTGCCGCACCCGGTGGCGCGCGCAGTGAAGGTTGCGCGGTGCGCGAACGCTGACGTGTAGGGAAATCCCCCACATCGCGGCGGCGCAGCGCGTTCGCGTTTCCTGACCTGCATCGCAGTTCGGAACATCCGCGTCGAGAACTCCTCAAGCCGTTCGCATGACGGCCGACACCGCAGCATGGCGGTGCCATTCCGGCCCGCCAGCCGTGAGTGGAGTGGCGCGTGGTCAATCAACGATCCGCCGTCGCGCGGTGGAAGCGCGTGCATGCGTTGGCCGCCGGGTTCGCGTTGGCGCTGGGATGCATGCTGGCGGCTCCGCCGTCGCACGCGGACACCGTCGTGCAAGGCATCCTGCAGTTGCAGTGGGCGGATCCCCCGCGCGCGCTGCCCGGTCGCGCGAAGGCGGCACCGCAGCTGGATGTCTGGCTCGAGACCGCGCCGGGGCAACGCGTGCCGCTGGATGCCGCACAGGCGCGCCGGGCGGCAGGCGATCTGTACGCGCTGGCCAATCGCCATGTCGCGGTTTCGTACGAGGCATCGCAGTCCAAGGCGAGCCGGGTGGCGTCCTCGCCCGCGATCGGCGCGATCGTGCCCACCGGTCGGGTGGCGGCGCGTGCGACGGCCGTCGGCGCGGACAGCCGCGTGATGGCCGCGTCCGCGGTGCTCGGCAGCACGCGCTGGGTCACGCTGATGTGCAAGTTCGCCGACATCGCCACCGAACAGAAACCGCGCGAGTTCTTCCAGGCGCAGTACGGCAACTCGCCAGGCCAGCTCGGCCACTATTGGTCCGAAGTGTCCTACGGGCAGGTGGATCTTGCGGGAAGTTCCGCGCACGGCTGGTACACGCTGCCGCAGCCGCGCGAGGCCTACCTGGCCGTCGTGAACGGCAAGCAGAAGGCGCAGCTGTCGCAGTTGTTCGCCGACTGCGCCGCGGCCGCGGATGCGGACGTCGACTTCCGCGGTGCGCAGGGCGTCAACCTGATGTTCAATGGCGAACTGGACGGCAATGCCTGGGGCGGTGGCGCCTGCGCCACGCTCGATGGCGCCTATACGTGCACGCGGGTGACGTGGAGCCCGCCCTGGTCCTTCGCGAACCTGGCGCCGCTGGCGCACGAGATGGGCCATGGTTACGGCCTGCCGCACTCCAACAATTCGGACGGCGACGCCGACACCTACGACAATCCCTGGGATCTGATGAGCGATGCCTGGCGCAACTCGACCAGCGATGCCACGTTCGGCACGCTGCCCAAGCACATCAACATGTACCAGCGCGAGCGGTTGGGCTGGCTTCCTGCCGCCCGCAAGCGCGTCATCGAGGCCGACAACAGCGAGGCGCAGGAGTTCGTGCTGGACGCCGGCAGCCTCCGCGATTCATCCAACGCGCAACTGGTGATCCTCGCGTTGCCGACGCAAGCCGATCCCTACAAGACAGTGATCTACACGCTGGAGGCGCGTCGCCGCACGGGCACGTACGAGTCCAAGCTGGCGGGCGACGCGGTGATCATCCACAAGCTGGAGGATTACGGCATCGCCTACAGCATCGATACCGATACGCCGGCCGCCGATGTCTCCAACAACGAGGGCTCGATGCTGAAGGTTGGCGAGCGCTGGAATACGCCCGACGAAAGGCACTGGGTCGAGGTCGTGGCCGCCACGGCGGACGGTTTCCACGTTCGGGTCGGGCCGCGTCCCCGGTCGATGAGTTCGCCGGCCCCGGTCCTGGTGAAGCCCGCCACGCAGACCGCTTCGTCGCAACCGCCCGTGAGCACCGGGACGCCGTCCACGTCCGTCGCGGTGAAGCCGACGGCTGCGACAACCGGGCGCTGCAACGCATTGCCCGCGCTGCTGCGGCACCCGGCGCTCTGCGCACTGCTGGAGCGATGAGGCGCGGGGCCACGCCGGCCCGCCCGTAGTGCGATAATCGGGGGCATGAGCGAATCCCCCTACGAACGCGGCACCACCCATTTCGGCTTCCGCGACGTCGCCGCCGCCGAAAAGCAGAAGCTTGTCGGCGAAGTCTTCACCTCGGTGGCCGGCAAGTACGACCTGATGAACGACCTGATGAGCCTCGGCATCCATCGGGTATGGAAGCGCTATTTCGTCGGTACCTGCCAGGTCAAGCGCGGCGACCGCGTGCTCGACCTCGCGGGTGGCACCGGCGACATCGCCGCGCTGCTGAAAGACCGCGTGGGCGACGTCGGGCAGATCGTGCTGGGCGACATCAATGCCGGCATGCTGTCCGTGGGGCGCGACCGCCTGACCGACCGCGGGCTGGTGCAGGGGCTGGAATACGTGCAGTGCAACGCCGAAGCGTTGCCGTTCCCCGATGCCAGCTTCGACCTGGTCACCATCGCGTTCGGCCTGCGCAACGTCACCGACAAGGACGCGGCGCTGCGTGAAATGCACCGCGTGCTGAAGGTGGGCGGCCAGGCGCGCGTGCTGGAATTCTCGGAAGTGACCATCGACTGGTTCAAGCCGGTATACGACTTCCATTCCTTCAAGGTGCTGCCGAAGTTGGGCCGGCTGTTCGCCCAGGACGCCGGCAGCTACCAGTACCTGGCCGAGAGCATCCGCAAGCATCCGCCCCAGGCCGAACTGCAGGGAATGATGGACGCCGCGGGCTTCGCCCGGACCAGCTTCCGCAACCTTTCCGCGGGCATCGTGGCGATCCATACGGGCTACAAGGTCTGAACGCACGCGCCGTCCCGCGGTAGGAGGGGAGGGAGCCGGGAAGCGGCCCGGGGGCCGGGAAGGTAAACTTGGCGCTTCCCCCGATCGCTGGAAGTCCCCTGATGCGTTCACTGGCTTTGCTGTTGTCCTGCGCCGCCGTGCTGGCGGCCGGGTGCTCCAAGGAACCCGAGTCCACCCCCGTGGCCACGCCCAAGAAACCCGCCGTCGCCCAGGTCGCCGACCACGACGAGCACTCCTACGCCGAGCCGCTGAAGGTCGCCATCGCCGACCTGGCGCTGGATATCGCGGTCGATTTCGATACCAGGACCATCGGCGGTACCGCCACCTACACCCTGGACTGGAAGGACAAAGCCGCCACCCAACTGGTGCTGGATACGCGCGACCTGACCATCGAGAAGGTCGAGGGCGAAGCCGACAACGCCTGGGCACCGCTCCAGTACGCGCTGGCCGCCAAGGACCCGGTGCTCGGCAGCAAGCTGACCATCGAGACGCCCGCGCGCAACGCCAAGGTGAAGGTGACCTACAAGAGTTCGCCGGAGGCCTCGGGCCTGCAGTGGCTCACGCCGGAGATGACCGAAGGCAAGCAGCTGCCCTTCATGTTCAGCCAGTCGCAGCAGATCCATGCGCGCAGCTGGGTGCCGCTGCAGGACACGCCGCAGGTGCGCTACACCTACAGCGCGCACGTGACCTCGCGTCCGGACGTGATGGTGCTGATGAGCGCCGACAACGACCCGGCCGCCGCGCGCGACGGCGACTACACCTTCACGATGCCGCAGAAGATCCCGTCGTACCTGATGGCGATCGCCGCCGGCGACCTGGTCTTCAAGCCGATCTCCGCGCGCAGCGGCGTGTGGGCCGAGCCGTCGATGGTCGACAAGGCCACGAAGGAGTTCGAAGACACCGAGAAGATGATCGCCACCACCGAGCAGCTCTACGGCCCCTACCGCTGGGACCGCTACGACATGCTGGTGCTGCCGCCGTCGTTCCCGTACGGCGGCATGGAGAACCCGCGCCTGAGCTTCATCACGCCCACGGTGATCGTCGGCGACAAGACGCTGGTCTCGTTGATCGCGCATGAGCTGGCGCACAGCTGGTCGGGCAACCTGGTGACCTTCTCCAGCGCCAAGCATGGTTGGCTCAACGAGGGCTTCACCAGCTACGTGGAGAACCGCATCGTCGAATCCCTGTATGGCAAGGAACAGTCCAGCATGGAGTACGCGATCGCGCGCAACGGGCTGAAGAAGGAAATCGTCACCATGCCGGAGGCCACCCAGGCGCTGGCGGTGAAGCCGGGCACGACGCTGGATGCCGACGACGCGCTCAGTGCGGTGTCGTACGACAAGGGCGCGTGGTTCCTGCAGATGCTGGAGGAGCGCTTCGGCCGGGAGGAGTTCGATGCCTTCCTGCGCGGCTACTTCGACCATTTCGCCTTCCAGAGCATCACCACCGAGCAGTTCCTGGCGTACGCGAAGAAGAACCTGTTCGACAAGCATCCCAACCTGGTCAGCGATGCCGAGATCCAGGAATGGATCTACGCGCCGGGCATCCCGGCCGGTGCGCCGCAGGTGCAGTCGCGCGGCTTCTCCAACACCGATACCGCGCGCATCGCCTGGCAGGGCAGCGGCCAGTTGCCGAACCCGCAGGTCACCAACACCTGGATCACCCAGCAGTGGGTGCACTTCATCGAAGGCATGGGCGACAAGCTGACCGTCGAACAGGTCAAGCAGCTGGACGACGCCTACCACTTCACCGGCACCGCCAATGGCGAGATCGCCATGCGCTGGTATCCGCTGACGATCCGCAGCGGTTACGTGGACGCGCGTCCGGAGATCGCGAAGTTCATCGAGCGCGTCGGCCGCCGCAAGCTGATCATGCCGATCTACGAGGAACTGGTGAAGACGCCGGACGGCCTGGTGTTCGCGCAGGAAACTTTCGCACGCGCCAAGCCGGGCTATCACCCGATCACGACCGGCTCGGTCGAGGCCGTGCTGGCGAAGGCCTCGGCAGGCCAGTAAGGGATGCCGGTACGCCTGGCCCGTGCAAGGACGGTCGCCCTCGTGGCGGCCGTTCTCGTTTGCGGGTTCGTGGCCTGGGCATGGCGCCATCCGATGGCCCCATTGCGCGGCGCGATGGCGTTGCAGGGGTGGTGGATCGGCCTCTCGGAGGCGCGCGTGCGCGTGGGCGACCACCGCTGGGCCTACGACACGCGCGAGGCGGCCGAGCCCGGTGCGCCGACGGTCGTGCTCGTGCATGGCTTCACCGGCAGCAAGGAAAACTGGTACCCGCTGGCGGAACGCCTGGGCGGGCATTACCGCCTGGTGATCCCGGACCTGCCGGGCTGGGGCGAGAGCCAGCGCATCCCCGGTGCGGACTACGGCTTCCTGGCCCAGGCCGATCGCCTGGCGCAGTTCCTGGAGAGCATCCGGCGCGAAGGCAGCCCCATCGTGCTGGTCGGGCACTCGATGGGGGGCGGCATCGTCGCGCTGGTGGCGGCAGACCACCCCGAGCTCGTCGCGCGGGTCGCGCTGATCGATGCCGCTGGCGTGCGCTTCCGCGACAACCGCTTCGGCGAAGCGGTGCTGGCCGGCGGCAATCCGTTCGCCGTCCATGACGAAGCCTCCCTGCAGCGCTACCTGGATACGGTGTTCAACGAGCGCGCCGCCCAACCTTCGCTGCCGTGGCCGGTGTCGCGCGCGGTGATCGACTGGCGCATCGCGCAGGCGCCGTTCGAGCAACGGGTGCTGGACCGCATCGGACGCAGCCCCGAGCGCTTCCTGCCCGGCGAGGCGGCCGGCGCCATCCGGCAACCGGCGCTGCTGCTCTGGTGCCGGCAGGACCAGGTGATCGACATCAGTGCGATGGCGCTGTACGCCGCGCGGATGCCGCAGGCGATGCAGGTTTCACTCGACGGTTGCGGCCATATGTCCATCATGGAAAGACCCGATGACGTGGCGGCTTCCGTCGCCCTGTTGATCCAACGAGGAACGGCAAGATGAACAAGCATGTGTGGAAGGGGCTGCTGCTGGCCGCGTGTACCGTCGCGATGACGGGCTGCGGCGACCGCGAGGCCGAGCGCGCGGCGGCGGCCGCGGCGCAGGCGGCGGCGCAGGAACAGCAGGCCGACGAGGTGGCGAAGAAGTACGACAGTGCGGTGGCCTCGCGCGATTGGGACATGGCGCGCATCCATGGCGTCGCGCTGCTCGACCAGTACCCCGACAGTACCGCGGCCAAGCGCATCGGTCCCGGGCTGGAGGAGGTGAAGGCCCAGGCCGAGGGCGCGCGCGAGCAGCGCCGGATGGAATCGCTGTGGGACTACTCGCAGGTGTCCGCGGACGGCGGCATGCAGCGCTCGGCGGCCATCCTCAGCAAGGATCCCGTAGACGTGGATGGCAGCGGCGCCAAGCCGGTGCAGCTGGTGTTCCGCGACCATCCGAAGTGGAGGCGCAGCAGCTACCTGGTGCTGCGGGCCAGCGACTTCGCCAAGGCCTGTTACGGGAGCTGCAATGTCAGCGTGGTGGCCGATGGCGCGGCCGCGAAGCGCATGTCGGCCAATCGCCCCGATACCGACGAGGCGATCGCGATGTTCATCGACGACAACAAGGCGCTGTGGCGCCTCGCCCGCAAGACCAAGGTGCTGGAGATCGAGTTCCCCGTGAAGGACGGCGGCACGCGCAAGGCGGTGTTCGAAACCGGCGGCCTCGACGGCAGCCAGATGCCGGGCTGGGATTGAAGCGACGTCGCGCGGCGATTCACGCCGAGGCGACGACCCGGTTCCGCCCCATCGCCTTCGCGCGATAGAGCGCGTTGTCGGCCTGGTGCAGCAAGTCCTCGAGGCGTTCCAGGCCGCTGCCCGACGACACGGCGATGCCGACGCTGACGGTCACGTCCAGCGCGCGCCCGTCGTCGAGCACCACCGGTTCGCTGGCGATAAGGCGCAGCCGTTCGCCCACGGCGAGCGCGGCGTCGGCCTCCACGCCGGAGAGCAGTACCGCGAATTCCTCGCCGCCGAAGCGGCCGAACAGGCCGTCCTCGCGCAGGTGGGTGCGTACCCGTTGCGCGAACGCCGCCAGCACCGCATCGCCCGCGGCATGCCCGTGGCGGTCGTTCACCGACTTGAAGTGGTCCAGGTCGAGCATCATCGCGACGACGGGCGCGTCGCCCTCGCGGGACTGGTCGAGCTGCCGCCGGCCGCGCCGCAGGAAGGCGCTGCGGTTGAGGACGCCGGTCAGCGCGTCGTGGTCGGCGGCATGGTTCAGGGTGGCGAGCAGGTGGTTGCGGGCGGCGTTGACGCTGGCGACCGTCAGCGGCGCCACCGCGAGCAGGGCCATGCCCATCCGCAACGAAATCACCGGCTGCACGCTGGTCTCCAGCAACTGCAGGTCGATCAGGCCGGTGGCGATGGCGATCAGCGTCCACATGCACAGCAGCATCGTGACCAGGGCGGTCGTGAACAGCCGGTAGGCCAGTGCGCACCACAGCAGGGCCGGCACCGGGAAGGCGATGGCGCCGGGTCCGCCGATGGCCACGCCGAGCAGGATCGCCAGCGCCAGCGCGACCCCGGGCAGCACCAGCGCCGGCTGGCGACGCACGCGGCCCGCCTGCTGGTGCAGCGTGCGTACGAAGCCGGCCGGGGTGGGCGCCAGCAGCACCACCGGCAGGATGGCCACGTAACTGACCAGCTCGGCGGAGAACCAGAACCCGCTGGCGGTCAGGAATCCCATCCGCATCATCGCGTGCGAGCTCAGGCTGCCGACCAGCGCGGCACCGAGCGCCGCCACGGCCGACACCGCCAGCACCCACAGCATCGACAGCGGGTGCTGCAGGCGCCGGTCCTCGTGCCGGACATGGCGGAACAGCAGGTAGCCGGCCAGCACGCCGGCCAGGTTCGCCATCGTCAGCCGCAGCGTGGTCGGCAGCGAGGTGCCGGTCAGCAGGTCCGCTGCCACGTAGCCCAGCGCCGCGGCCGCCCAGCCGGCGGGCGAGGCCAGCCCCGGCTTGCGGGCGAACAGCCCCAGCAGCAGCGCATTGGTGGGCCAGAAGGAGGCCAGCTGGTGTTCGGGTCGGGTCAGGATGCCCAGCCCGCTGGCGGCGAAGACGACGATGGCCACCAGCAGGGCCTGCAGGGCCAATCGCTGGAAGGTCGCGAACGGCGATTCGTGGGTTGCGGGGTCCCCTGGAGTGGAATGCCGAACCTGCACGACCATGTTGCCCCTGCCCGATGACCGACTGCGAGGCGCGCGACCATCCTCGACGGCCCCCGGGGCTACCTTACGCCAAGGTCATGGCGGTCGGGAAAGTGCCCGGACGGCCGGTGTTACAGCGCGTAGCCGAACTGCTGCTTGAACTGCTCGTTGAACTCGTCGAAGTCGAAGCGCTGGTTCTGCGTACCCGGGTGCTCGACCTTCAGCGCCCCCATCAGGTTGCCCATGCGGCCGATGGTCAGCCAGTCGTAGCCCTTCTCGATGCCGTAGATCAGGCCGGCGCGGAACGCATCGCCGCAGCCGGTCGGGTCGGTCACGCGGCGTTCGTGCGCCGGCGGGATGTCGTAGGTCTTCTCGGGCGTATGGATCAGCGAGCCATGCGGGCCGCGCGTGGTGATGTAGGCCTTCACGCGCTTGACGATGTCGGCCTCGCTCCAGCCGGTCCGTTCCTGCAGCAGGTTGGACTCGTAGTCGTTGACCGTCACGTAGTCGGTCAGCTCGATGAACTGGCGCAGCTCCTCGCCATTGAACAGCGGCATGGCCTGGCCGGGGTCGAAGATGAAGGGGATGCCCGCGTCGGCGAACTCGGCCGCGTTCTGCAGCATGCCCTCGCGCCCGTCGGGGCTGACGATGCCGAAGCTCACGCCGGGCACGTCCTTCACGTGGTTTTCGTAGCTGCGCATCATCGCGCCCGGGTGGAACGCGGTGATCTGGTTGTTGTCGTGGTCGGTGGTGATGAACGCCTGCGGGGTGAACAGCTCATCGATCACCTTCACCTGCGAGAGGTTGATGCCCTGCTCGACGAAATGCTCGCGGTAGGGGCCGAAGTCCTGGCCCACCGTGGCCATCGGGATCGGGTCGCCGCCCAGCAGCTTCAGGTTGTAGGCGATGTTGCCGGCGCAGCCGCCGAACTCGCGGCGCATGCGCGGCACCAGGAACGACACGTTCAGGATGTGGACCTTGTCCGGCAGGATGTGATTCTTGAACTGGTCCGGGAACACCATGATGGTGTCGTAGGCAAGGGAACCACAGATCAGTGCGGACATCGGCGAACTCGGCTGGAGAGGGTGCGGCCGTCCCGGGCCGCCCGGAAAAGCGGGACGTGCGCCCCATTCCCGGCGCGCCGGTGCGAAGGTTACCGGCTGGGGCCGGCGGCGGCCAGTCTTGGCCCCGGGCGCCACGTGTGCCGGCGACGCCGGAGCCGCCGGAGCCGCCGCGGCGCGATGCCGGCGCATGGTGTTTTCCCCGCGGATTCACGAGATTTTTCCTTGCCCGCGCCATGCCGGATTGTTAGGCTAGCCGACTTCGTTTTTGCCCAAAAAATCGCCAGCCTTGCGCGATTTTCCAGCCCCCAGCAGGAACCCGTCCCCCGATGTTCAAGAAGCTCCGCGGCATGTTCTCCAATGACCTGTCCATCGACCTGGGCACGGCCAACACCCTGATCTACGTGCGCGGGCAGGGCATCGTCCTCAACGAACCCTCGGTCGTGGCGGTGCGCCAGGACCGCGCCATCGGTGGCTCGCGCTCGGTCGCGGCGGTCGGTGCCGAGGCCAAGCAGATGCTGGGCCGCACCCCCGGTCACATCACCACCATCCGCCCGATGAAGGACGGCGTGATCGCCGACTTCACCTACACCGAGGCGATGCTGAAGTACTTCATCAAGAAGGTGCACAAGTCGCGCTTCCTGCGTCCCAGCCCCCGCGTGCTGGTGTGCGTGCCGGCCGGCTCCACCCAGGTGGAGCGCCGCGCCATCAAGGAATCGGCCGAAGAGGCCGGTGCGCGCGACGTCTACCTGATCGAGGAGCCGATGGCGGCCGCGATCGGCGCCGGCATGCCGGTGACCGAGGCGCGCGGCTCGATGGTCATCGACATCGGCGGCGGCACCACCGAGGTGGCCGTCATCTCGCTGAACGGCATCGTCTACTCGCAGTCGGTCCGCATCGGTGGCGACCGCTTCGACGAGTTCATCACCAACTACGTACGCCGCAACCACGGCATGCTGATCGGCGAAGCCACGGCCGAGCGCATCAAGCTGGAAATCGGCTGCGCCTACCCGCAGGCCGAAGTGCAGGAGATGGAGATCTCCGGCCGCAACCTCGCCGAGGGCGTGCCGAAGATGATCAAGATCAACTCCAACGAAGTGCTGGAAGCCCTGCACGAGCCGCTGTCCGGCATCGTCAGCGCGGTCAAGCTGGCGCTGGAGCAGACCCCGCCCGAGCTGTGCGCCGACGTCGCCGAGCGCGGCATCGTGCTGACCGGCGGTGGCGCGCTGCTGCGCGACCTGGACCGCCTGATCAGCGAGGAGACCGGCCTGCACGTGCAGGTCGCCGACGACCCGCTGACCTGCGTGGCCCGCGGTGGCGGCCGTGCGCTGGAACTGGTCGACATGCACGGCAACGAGTTCTTCGCGCCGGAGTGAACGGCGCAGCGGTAAGGCCGCCCGCACTGCGGGCGGTACAGGGGAGGGGGACGCGGATGCGCGTCGCAGGCAAAGCGGAACCGGCCGGCCTGCGCCTTCCCGATGATCTGCGCGTTACCCTTGTTTCCTGCGGGCGGCGTCGCCGCCGACCTTCCTCCTGACGGCCCCCCAGTGCCTTCCTACGCCGGTCCTCCCGTCGCATCCCGCCCCGGTGAAGTCGCCAGCACCCTGCGACTGCTCGCGTATCTCGCCCTGACGATCGCCCTGGTCGTCCTCGACCATCGCGGCGGCTGGCTGGCGCAGGTGCGCGCGCAGGCCAACGTGGTCACCCAGCCGCTGTGGTGGCTCGCCGGCCTGCCGGGACGCGTCACCACGCGCGTGCAGGACGATGCCGCCACCCGCACCGGCCTGATCGAAGAGAACCGCCGGCTGCGCAACGACATGCTGGTGGCCAATGCGCGCCTGGCGCGCCTGCAGACCGCTGCCGCGGACAACGCGCAACTGCGCGCGCTGCTCGGCGTGAAGACCTCGCGCGGCCTGGATGTGCAACTGGCGCCCGTGCTCGACATCGACCTCGCACCGGGCCGCCAGCGGCTGGTGCTGGACGCGGGCAGCCGCGACGGCGCGACCCTGGGCCAGGCGGTGATCGATGCCGGCGGCCTGATGGGCCAGATCATCGACACCACGCCCGCGCACGCCACGGTGCTGCTGCTGACCGACCCGGACCACGCCGTACCGGTGGTGGTCGCGCGCAACGGTGTGCGCCTGATCGTCTACGGGCGCGGCCGCAGCGATCTGCTGGAACTGGCCGACGTGCCGCTCAACAGCGGCGTGGAAGTCGGCGACGTGCTGGTGACCTCGGGCCTGGGCGGGCGGTTTCCTGCCGGCTTCCCGGTCGGCACCGTCGCCGCGCTGCGGCCGGACGACAGCCATGCCTTCCTCGTGGGCGACGTGACCCCGGCGGCGCGCCTGGATCGCGGCCGCGACGTGCTGCTGCTGAAATCCGCGCCGCCGCAGCCGCTACCGCCGGCGGACCCGTCGCGGTTCCTGCCGGAGGCCGCCCCCACGACGCAGGGCGCGGGAGCCGAGGTGCCTGCGGCTTCGTCGACCACGCCTGCGCAGCCGCAGGCTCCAGCGCCTGCGAATGCGCCAGCCGCTTCGCCTTCCGCCCCTGCGCAGGGTGCGCAGTCCGGGCCCGGCGGCACGCCGCCCGCGACCATGCCGCCGCAGGAGCCGCAGCGATGAGCCGCGCACGCACCGGCTGGCTGATGCCGCTGAGCATCGTCGTCGCCCTGTTGCTGGGCCTGTTGCCGCTGCCGGACCTGCTGCAGCCGCTGCGCCCTTACTGGCTCGCGCTGGTGCTCGCCTATTGGGTGATCGAGGCGCCGGACAGCGCGGGCCTGGGCTTCGCCGTCATCATCGGGCTCATCGCCGACCTGATGTTCGGCACGCTGCTGGGCGAACAGGCGCTGCGCCTGCTGATCATGGCCTTCATCCTGCAGCGCTTCCGCGCGCGGCTGCGCTTCTTCCCGATCTCGCAGCAGGCGCTGGCCATCGGCGGCCTGCTGCTCAACGACCGCATCGTGACCACCGTGGTGCACCTGGCGCTGGGCGAGCCGACCCTGTCGTGGCCGTACTGGTGGGCGCCGGTCGTGGGCATGCTGTTCTGGCCGCCGCTGTTCGTGCTGATGGATGCGCTGCGGCTCGGCCGCCGCAAGCGGGGCTGAGCGATGGCAGGTCTGCGCCGACGCAGCAAGAACCCGCATGCCGAGGCCGACCAGTTCCGCCGCCGGGCGGTGATCGGCTTCGCCGTGGTCGGTGCCTGCCTCGTGGCGTTGGCGGCCTGGTACTTCAAGCTGCAGGTGCTGGACCACGACGAATACGCCACGCGCTCGGAAGCCAACCGCATCCGCCCGCGCCCCGTCGTGCCAGGCCGCGGCACCATCTACGACCGCAACGGCCTGTTGCTGGCGGAGAACGTCCCCGCGTTCCGCCTGGACATCACCCCGGACAAGGTGAAGGAGCCGGCGAAACTCGTGGCCGAGCTCGGCAGGATCATCGACCTCTCCCCCGAGGACATCGAACGCTTCGAAGCCACGCGCAAGACCTCGCGCGGCTTCCGGCCGATCACGTTGAAGCTGCGCGTCTCCGAGGAGGAGATGGCGCGCTTCGCGGTGGACCGCTGGCGGTATCCGGGCGTGGAACTGGTGCCCTACCTGACGCGGCGCTATCCGTACGGCGAATTGTTCGCGCACATCGTGGGCTATGTCGGTCGCGTCGATGAAAAGGACCTCGAGCAACTCGGCGAGATCAACAGCGCGCTGACCCACATCGGCAAGACCGGGCTCGAGCGCTACTACGACGAACAGTTGCGCGGGCGCATCGGCTACGAAAAGGTCGAAACCAACGTGGAAGGCCGCGCGTTGCGCGTGGTCGGGCGCGTGCCTGCGCAGGCCGGCACCGACCTGCGCCTGAGCGTGGACGCGAAGCTTCAGCAGGCCATCGTGGATTCGTTCGGCGAACTGGAAGGGTCGGCGATCGCGGTCGATCCGCGCACCGGCGAAGTGCTGGCGATGGTGAGCCTGCCGAGCTACGACCCGAACCTGTTCGTCAACGGCATCTCCAGCAAGGACTTCAAGCTGCTCAACGACAATCCGTCGCGGCCGCAGTTCAACCGCCTCGTGCTGGGCGGCGTGGCGCCGGGTTCGACACTGAA
Organism: Pseudoxanthomonas sp. Root630; assembly: GCF_001427585.1. Lineage (GTDB taxonomy): Bacteria > Pseudomonadota > Gammaproteobacteria > Xanthomonadales > Xanthomonadaceae > Pseudoxanthomonas_A. The sequence goes on from NZ_LMGY01000012.1 coordinate 236,244, forward strand.
GCCGTTGATCGCGCTGGCCGGCCTGGACAGCGGCAAGCGCAAGCCGGAGGACACCGTGGTGTCGACCGGCATGTTCTACCTGCCGGGCACGAGTCGTGGTTGGGGCGATGCCAGCCGGCGCGGCCACGGCGTGACCAACCTGCGCAAGTCGATCTCGCAATCGGTCAACACCTACTACTACCGGCTCGCGCTGGACCTGGGTATCCAGCAGTTTGACGAGTACATGGCGTACTACGGTTTCGGCGAGCCCACCGGCATCGACCTGCGCGGCGAGATCGGCGGCATCCTGCCGTCCCCGCAGGCGAAGCTGAAGGCGCGCAAGGAGCGCTGGTATCCCGGCGATACCGTCAACGTGGCCATCGGCCAGGGCGACTGGAAGGTCACGCCGCTGCAACTCGTGCGCGCGACGGCCGGCATCGCCAGCGGCGAACTGCGCCGCCCGCACCTGGTGGCGCAATCGCGGATCGGGTTCGACCGTCCGTGGGAACCGATGCCGCAGCCGGCCTCCGTGCCGATCAGCCGGAATCCGGCGAACGTCGCCGTCGTGCGCTTGGGCATGCAGGACACCATGCAGCCCGGCGGCACCGGCTGGCGCGTGGCCCAGGGCGCGTCCTACCTGATGGCGGGCAAGACCGGCACCGCGCAGGTGATCAGCCGCCGCGGTACGGCGGCGGTCGATCCGCGCAGCCTGCCGATGCATCTGCGCCATCGCTCGCTGTTCGTGGGCTTCGCGCCCGCGGACAACCCGACGATCGCGATCGCGATCGCGGTGGAGGGCGGCGGCTACGGCGGCAGCACCGCTGGGCCGATGGCGCGGAAGATCTTCGATGCGTATCTGCTCGGCAAGATGCCGGAGAAGGAAGGCGAGGAAGCGGTGCCAGCCGCTGCACCCCCCGCAACGACGCCGGTACCGCCCGTGACGCCGCCATCGCCACCCGCGAATCAGAGCCCCTCTCCCGCCGGGAGAGGGGTTGGAGTGAGAGTCGGCGAAGATCGTATGGGCGGAGCGCTTCGTGAAGTGGCAACGCTCACGCTTCGTTCTTGCGGTGTGTTCGCCATCGCGCGTGCCCCGACCCTCACCCCAACCCCTCTCCCGGGAAGAGAGGGGCTTGAAGCCGCCTCTACGGCGAGGATCCCGGCATGAGCGATCTGCTGCGCTGGCTGTTCGACGTGCTGCGCCATCTGCTGCGCACGCTGGACTGGCCGCTGCTGGGGGCATTGCTCGCGTTGATGGCGGTCGGGCTGGCGGTGCTGTACAGCGCGGGCGGCGAAGCGCTGGGTTCGCGCCTCGTGCTGGCGCAGGGCGTGCGCTTCGGCGTGGGCCTGGCGGCGATGTGGGCGCTGTCGCGGGTCACGCCGGTGCGCCTGCGCGCCTGGACGCCGGGCGTGTTCGCGGTCGCGCTGGTGCCGCTGGTGCTGGTGCTGTTCATCGGCACCGGCAAGCACGGTGCGCACTGGATCGACCTGAAGTTCTTCTACCTGCAACCGTCGGAGCTGCTGAAGATCGCACTGCCGATGATGCTCGCCTGGTACCTGCACCGTGAGCCGCTGCCGCCGGGCTGGCGCACCACGATCGTGTCGGCGCTGCTGATCGGCCTGCCGACCGGCCTGATCCTGCTGCAGCCGGATTTCGGTACCGCCATGCTGGTGGCGGCGAGCGGCGTGTTCGGCCTCTACCTGGCCGGCCTGTCGTGGTGGTGGTTCATCACCGCCGGCGTGCTCGGCGGCACCGCCGTGGGCCTGGTGATGTTCGCGCCGATCTCGTGGTTCTCGTTCCTGCGCGAGTACCAGCAGAACCGGATCCTCACCTTCCGCGATCCGGAGAACGATCCGCTGGGCGCGGGCTGGAACATCCTGCAATCCAAGATCGCCATCGGCGGCGGCGGCTGGACCGGCAAGGGCTGGGGGCAGGGCTCGCAGTCGCACCTGGACTACCTGCCCGAGCACACCACCGATTTCATCTTCTCCGTGCTGTCGGAGGAATTCGGCTGGGTGGGCGTGGCCGTGGTGCTGCTGCTGTACCTGTTCGTCGTCGGTCGCTGCCTGTGGATCGCGATGGACGCGCGCGACACCTACTCGCGCCTCATCGCCGGCACGCTCGGCATGGCCCTGTTCGTCTACGTGATCGTCAACGGCGGCATGGTGTCCGGCCTGCTGCCGGTGGTGGGCGTGCCGATGCCGCTGCTGAGCTACGGCGGCACCTCGGCGGTGTCGTTGCTCGCCGGCCTGGGCCTGGTGATGGCGGTGCGTGCGCATCGGCCCGTGCACGGCTATTGAAGCCACGCCGCGCGGCACTCTGTTCACCCTGCACGGAAAGTCGCGTGCTACCCTCGCGACGATGATGCGACGCGTACTTCCCTGTCTTCTGGTGCTGGCCCTTGCGTCCTGCGCCACACCGCAACCGCCGCCGCCGGGATCCTCGGCGACTCCTTCCGACGCTGCGACCGCGACGCCCGCCGAGACGTCGGTGGAGCGCGTGGCCGACGTGCCGCCCGAGGCGCTCGCGCCGGTCGATTTCCCCACCGCGCGCGCGCAGTTCGTGCGCGATACCGCGGCGAAGTACGGCATCGCCCCCGCCGACATCGAGGCCACGCTGGCCAAGGCGCAGTTCCTCGACAGCGTGGTCGCGGCGATGTCGCGCCCCGCCGAGCGGGTGAAGCCCTGGAGCGAGTATCGCGTGGGCTTCCTCACGCAGACGCGCATCGATGGCGGCCGTGCCTTCCTGGCGCAACATCGCGACGAGCTCGCCCGCGTCGAGCAGCAGTACGGCGTGCCGCCGGAGGTGATCGTCTCGATCATCGGCGTGGAGACCAACTACGGCGGCTTCACCGGCCGGCACAAGGTGCTGGATGCGCTGTACACGCTGGCCTTCCGCTACCCGCGCAGCGGCAATCCCGAGCGCGTCGCCTACGAATACCGCCGCGAGCAGTTCTTCCGCGACGAACTGGCGCAGCTGTTCGCGCTGGGCCGCGAGGAGAACCTCGACATCGCCACCCTGACCGGCAGCTACGCCGGCGCGATGGGCCTGGGCCAGTTCATGCCGTCGAGCTACCGCGAGTTCGCGGTGGACGGCAACGGCGACGGTCGTCGGGACCTGTTCACCACGTATCCGGACATCTTCGCGTCCATCGCCAACTACTTCCGCAAGAAAGGCGGCGAGCGCGGCGGCTGGGTGCCGGGCGGCGCGGTGGTAGCGCGTGCGCAATTGCAGGACGGCTATCCGGAGTTCAACCCGGAAACCTGGACGCCCGACTACACGCTGGTGCAGCTGGCCGAGAAGGGCTACCGCCCGCTCGATCCGGTGGCGCCCGACGCCACCGCCACGCTGGTGCAGCTGGATGGCGCCGACGGCAAGCAGTACTGGCTGGGCTTCCGGAACTACTACGCGATCACCCGCTACAACAACTCCAAGATGTACGCGATGGCGGTGTACCAGCTGTCGCAGGCCATCGCCGGCCGCGAGATTCCGCCGGCATGAGGTGGCTCGCGCTGCCGATGCTGGTCGTCGCCCTGGCCGCGTGCAGCACGGCACCGAAGAAGTCCCCGCCGCCGCCGTTGTCCGGCGGCACCACGACATCGCCGTCCTCCTCCTCGCGCCCCACGGCGGGCAAGGACTGCTCGCGCTACGCGCCCGCGCAGGAAGACCTGTCCACGCGGGGTGATTACAAGGCGGGCGGCCTGTACAAGCCCGGCGTGGCCGATACCACCCCCGACCACGTGCCCGACCTGGAGTGCATCCGCGAACCCGTCGTCACCGCCGAGGCGCGCTCACGCGTGGGCAACAAATCGCCGTACACCGTGCTGGGCAAGCAGTACCGCGTGCTCGATCGCGTGGACGACTACGTGGAGCAGGGCACTGCGTCGTACTACGGCAACAAGTTCCATGGCCGGCGCACCTCCAACCAGGAGGTGTACGACATGTACGCCTACAGCGCGGCGCACAAATCGCTGCCGCTGCCGAGCTTCGCGCGCGTCACCAACCTGGACAACGGCAAGTCGGTCGTCGTCCGGGTGAACGATCGTGGCCCGTTCCACGAAGGACGCGTGATCGACCTGAGCTACGCCGCCGCGGTGAAGCTGGGCATTACCCAGCGCGGTACAGGCCGTGTGGAAGTGCGTGGCCTGGCCCCGGACGGACGCGCGCTGGCCGAGGCGCCCGCCGCGACCCCAACGCCCGTGGCGACGCCGTCGCAGATGGACGCCCTGGTCGACCGCTTGCCCCAGGGCACCACCGCGACCGCACAGGGCTTCGAACAGTGGATGCAGGCCAACGGCGTGCGCGTGGCGACCGGCAAGCCCGGCGGCGCGGCGACGCCGGTGGTGGCGACGACCGTATCAGCGTCCGTGCCATCGGCCCCGGCGCCCGCTGCGACGTCGCCGCTGCAATTGCAGGTAGCCAGCTTCTCCAGTCGCGACAATGCCGACCGCGCGCTTGCACGTCTGGCGGCTGCCGGCATCGCCGACGCGCGGTTGACCGACGTGCCCGGTAACGGCGGCACGCTATGGCGGTTGCGCGTCGGTGCGCCGGATGCCGCGACTGCGGAGGCCCTGGCCGGCCGCATCGCGGGCCTCGGCTTCGGCCGTCCGCAGCTGGTGCGCGAATAATCGCGGGAAACCGCCGGTTTTTTTACGTTCTTCCAACCCACGAACGGGCCGGCCTCCCTACAATATCCGCCTTGAATCGTCAGGCCCGCGGGCCTTGCCAGGAGTTTTCCGCCGATGAAGTTCCGTTTCGCCCTTGCCGCGCTCGCGACCACCGCCATGGGCCTGGCCATTGCCCAGACGCCCGCGCCGACCCCGGCGCCCACCGCTGCCGCGCCCGCTGCGCCCGTCGAGATCCCGCCGCCGCCCAAGCCCACCGCCACCGCATGGGTGCTGGTCGACTACATCACCGGCCAGGTGCTGGCGGGCGAGAACTACAACGAGCGCGTCGAGCCGGCCAGCATCACCAAGGTCATGACCTCGTACGTGCTGGCGGCCGAGCAGAAGAACGGCAAGATCAAGCCTGACGACCAGGTGATGATGAGCGAGCGCGCCTGGCGCGAGGGCGGCGCCGGTACGGACGGCAGCTACAGCGGTTTCGCCGTCAACAAGACCGCGCCGTTGCTGGACATGGAAAAGGGCATGGCCGTGCAGTCGGGCAACGACGCCGCCATCGCCCTGGCCGAGCACGCCGCCGGCAGCCAGGAAGCGTTCGCGTCGCTGATGAACAACTACGCCGCGCAGATCGGCATGAAGGGCTCGCACTTCGTCAACGCGCACGGCCTGTCCGCGCCGGAGCACTACTCGACCGCGTACGACCTGGCGCTGCTGGGCCGCGCCTTCATCCGCGACTATCCCGAACAGTACGCCTTCAACAAGATCAAGGAATTCACGGTCGGCACGATCACCCAGCCGAACCGCAACCTGCTGCTGTGGCGCGATGCCAGCGTCGACGGCATCAAGACCGGCCACCACTCCGCCGCCGGCTATTGCCTGATGAGCTCGGCCAAGCGTGGCGACCAGCGCCTGGTCGCGGTGGTGATGGGTTCCACCTCCGAGAAGCAGCGCGCCGACGATAGCCTGGCGTTGCTCAACTGGGGTTTCCGCTTCTACGAGACGCACCGCCTGTACGAGCCCGGCAAGGTCATCGCCACGCAGCGCGTGTGGAAGGGCACGACCAAGGAGGTGCAGCTGGGCGTCGCGCAGCCGATGCTGGTCAGCGTGCCGCGTGGCCGCTACGGCGACCTGAAGCCGACGATGGACGTGCCCAAGACGCTGGTCGCACCGATCACGCAGGGCCAGGCCATCGGCACGGTGAAGGTCACGCTGGACGGCAAGGTGGTCGCGCAGTCGCCGCTGGTGGCGATCACGCCGATCGAAGAAGCCGGCTTCTTCAAGCGCCTGTGGGATGCGTTCTGGATGTGGTGGGAGTCGGAGTGATCCGCACCCGTCCATGACGATCAAGAAGCCGGCGCATGCCGGCTTCTTCGTTTCCGCCATCAGTGGATGCCGGCGGCGATCAGGCCGATGGCGATGATCGCCAGTGGAATGGCCAGCAGGTTCAGGCGGCCCAGTCGTTCGCCGAACCCGAACATGCCCACCAGCGTGCCCAGCACCACGACGCCGATGTTCATCATCGAGAACACCACCGCCGGGTGATCCGGCAGTGCGCGGTGGGCCTTCACGTAGAACAGGATGTTGGCGAAGTTCAATGTGCCCAGCAGCAGGCCCGCGCCCAATGCGGAACGGGTCGGCGCGATCCGCGACCGCCAGAGGCGCAACCCCTGCACGAGCAGCATCACCGCGAATGCGGCGATGAAGGCCACCTGCAGCGATGCCGCGAACGGCGTACCGGCTGCGGCCAGGCGCTTGAGCAGCACGTCCACGCTGGCGTAGCCGACCAGCACCAGCAGCGGCAGCGCCCAGGCCTGCCATCCATCGCTGCGCGTGCCGCGTTCCGGCCGCGCCACCAGGCAGGCGATCGCCACCACGCCCAGCACGAGGCCGGCGATCCGCAGCGCATTGGCCTGTTCGCCGAACCACAGGAACGCCGCCAGCAGCGACAGCACCAGCGACATGCGCTGCGCGATGTCGGTGCGCACGATGCCCGCGGCGCGCACGGAGGCCGACAGTGCCAGGAAGATGCCGGGCAGCAGCAGCGCCAGCAGCGCGAGTTCGGTCCATGGCGTGCCCGCGTGGCCGAGGGCCGCCAGCGGCGGGTCCAGCAGGCCGAAGCACAACAGCGAGGCCGCCAGGTAATTCCAGGTGATGCCCTGCGCGGTATCGATCCCGCGCCGCTGCATCAGCTTGAGCAGCACGGAGACCAGGACGCTGCAGGCGACGCTGATGAGCAGGTAGACCATGGCGCGACTCGGAGAAGGGGCGCGGGATTATCGCGCCTGAACGCAGGCCCGTGCGGCGCCGTCGCGCATGGCCGTCGCACCTCACTCTTCGCGTGCCTATCGGGAAGGACGGCCACCATCGCCTATCATCGGGTCCGGGAGATGCGACGCGCGTCGCGTCGTTCGCCCGGCCCACGGAACAACCCGCACCATGCGGATCACCACTTTTCAAGGAGATGCACGAGTGAACAGGGGAACACGACACACGGTACTGGCGACGGCCTGCCTGCTGATGGCGGCTGCCGCGACGCCCGCGTTCGCACAACGCGCCAGTGCGCAGGACCAGCGCAAGCAGCAGATGGCGGAAATCCCGACCTGCTCCAAGCCGCTGGGCACGATTTCGGTGATCGAGCCCGAGGACGGCGTGAACTGGTGGAGCGGCCAACAGCTGCCGGCACCGTCGAAGTTGATCAAGGTGTTCGTCAACAAGTCGCGCTGCTTCACCCTCGTCGATCGCGGCGCGGGCCTGGACGCGGCGATGGGCGAGCGCGCGCTGGCCTCCAGCGGTGAGCTGCGCAACCGCTCCAACATCGGCAAAGGCCAGATCCGCGCGGCGGACTACGTGCTGGTGCCGGACCTGATCTCACAGAACAGCAACGCCGGCGGCAACGCGATCAGCGGCCTGCTGGGCGGCCTGGTGGGCGGCAACGTCGGCCGCGTGGTCGGCGGGCTGGACTTCAAGAAGAAGACCGCCGATGTCGTCCTGACCGTCACCGACGTGCGTTCGTCCGAGCAGGTGGCCATGGCCGAGGGCAGCGCGAAGAAGACCGACATCGGCTGGGGCGCGGGCGGCAGCCTGTTCACCGGCAGCCATTGGGGCGGCGGCGGCGCCAGCGGCTACGCCAACACCGAGATCGGCCAGGTCATCACGCTGGCCTACCTGCAGGCCTACACCGACCTGGTCGCCCAGCTGGGCGGCGTGTCCGGCAACGCCTCGGCCTCCAACGCCCAGCAGGCGGTGGAAATGACCAAGCCGGGTCGGTTGTTCGCCAACCCCAAGGGCACCGGCAAGGCGGTGCGCGACCTCGATCCGGGCATGATGCTGTACCCCACCGGCAACAAGGAGGGCGTCATGTGGGAAGTCGAGGACGAACTGGGCAACAAGGGCTGGGTTTCGTCCAGCCTGGTGCAGCTGGCGCGCTGAACCGCGACCGCTGCCTGCCGGAGGGCCGCCCGAGGGCGGCCCTTCGCGTTTCCGGGCCCGCGGCTTGGCTTTCACGCCCCGCGTCCCAATAATTCCCGCATGGAAATCAAATCCGACAACCCCGAACACGGCTTCCAGTTCCCCGGCACCTTCGAGCTCAGCGCGATGGGCACCGCGGGCACCGGCCTGGAGACCGAACTGCCGCGCCTGCTGGAATCGGCTGGCGTGGAGGTCCTGCACGAAGACATCAGCTGGAAGCACTCGAGCAACGGCAAGTACGTGTCGGTGCGCATCCGCTTCCGTGCCGAGGACCGCGCCCAGTACGACGCTGCGCACAACGCGCTGCGCGACCATCCGGAAGTGAAGTGGACGCTGTGAGCGCGCCCTGCATCGTCCGCGAACTCGGTCGCCAGCCGTACGAACCGGTGTGGCGCGCCATGCAGCGCTTCACCGATGCGCGCACCGATGCCACCGTCGACGAACTGTGGCTGGTCGAGCACGACCCCGTCTTCACCCTCGGCCAGGCCGGCAAGGACGAGCACGTGCTCGCGCCGGGCGACATCCCGGTGGTGCATGTCGATCGCGGCGGCCAGGTGACCTACCACGGCCCCGGCCAGATCGTGGCGTATCCGCTGTTCGACCTGAAGCGCCTGAAGGTCGGCGTGCGCGATTACGTCTGCAAGATCGAACAGGCGATGATCGACACGCTGGCCGAATGGAACATCCACGCCGAACGCAAGGACGGCGCCCCCGGCGTCTATGTCGCCGGCGCGAAGATCGGCGCACTCGGCATCCGCGTGCGCCGCGGCTGCACCTTCCACGGCCTGGCGTTCAACATCGCGATGGACCTGGAGCCGTTCCATCGCATCAATCCCTGCGGTTACCAGGGGCTGCAGGTGGTTTCGCTGGCCGATCTCGGCGGCCCGGCCGGCATGGACCAGGTGAAGCCGGTGCTGCTGAGCCACATGGCGGACCAGTTCGGCCTGTCCCTGCAGCACGAAGCCGACCTGCCGGACCTGTCGCAGGCGGCATGATCCCGGCTCGTTGTAGGAGCGACGTAAGTCGCGACCGCACGACTGGGCAGCCAGCGGAAGTGAAGGGAAGGCAAGCGCATGTGCGCTGACTAGAGGCGCCCTGACCGTAGTCCGATGCCGTGTCGTGGTCCGCGGTCGCGACTTACGTCGCTCCTACAACAGTCCGGATCGCATGCCACAATCCGTCGCCATGAACGACGCGAACCTGTCCCTCGATGCCGAACGCGATGCGCTGACTGACCGCGGCCTGGCGCGACTGCGCGCCGCGTCGGCGGACTCGGACGCACTGCTGGCCGACGCAGGCAACGTCGGCCGCGTTTCGCGCGTGATCGCCGCCAGCGATTTCGCGCTGGAAACCCTGCGCCGGCAGCCCGACCTGCTCGCGGCCCTGCTTCGCGACGACGGCGCTGCGCCGTGGCCGGTGCCCGTGCTGGTCGCGGACAACACCGCGCAATGGCCCGTACTGTTGCGTCGTTACCGCACGGCCGAATCCACGCGCCTGGTATGGCGCGACGTGCATGGCCTGGACACCGTGGACGACACGCTGGCCGGCACCACGCGCCTGGCCGAGGTCTGCCTGCAGACCGCACTCGATGCGCTGGAAGTCGAATTCGCGCAACGCCACGGCGTGGTGCGTGCAGCCGATGGCAGTGCGCAGCGACTGGTGGTGTTCGGCCTGGGCAAGCTGGGCGGCGGCGAGCTGAATTTTTCCTCCGACATCGACCTGGTCTACGCCTATCCGCAAGGCGGCGATTCCACGCCTGCCCCCGCGCAGGCGGGGGGCGCGCGTTCGCTCGCGGCCGAGGACTACTTCATGCGGCTGGGCCAGCGCCTGGCGAAGCTGCTGGACGAACCCACGGCGGAGGGCTTCTGCCACCGCGTCGACCTGCGCCTTCGGCCGTTCGGCAACGCCGGGCGCGTGGCGCTGTCGTTCGCCGGCATGGACCAGTACTTCCAGCGCGAGGGACGCGACTGGGAGCGCTACGCCTGGTTGAAGGCGCGGGCCGTGGCCGGCGACATCGAGGCGGGCGAGCAATGGCTGGAGTCGCTGCGGCCCTTCGTCTACCGGCGCTACCTGGACTACACCGCGCTCGATGGCCTGCGCGAAATGAAGGCCGCCATCGCCGCCGAAGTCGCGCGCCGCGAACTGGCCGACGACATCAAGCGCGGCCCGGGCGGCATCCGCGAGATCGAATTCCTCGTGCAGGCGTTGCAGCTCATCCGTGGCGGGCGCGAAGCAGCGCTGCGCGAACGGCGCCTGCGCGTGGCGTTGCCGGCGCTGGTGGCGACCCGGCAGGTCTCGCCGGAGGAAGGCGAGATGCTCGCGGGAGCCTATCGCTTCCTGCGCCGCCTGGAGAACCGCCTGCAGATGCTGCGCGACGCGCAGACCCATGCGTTGCCGGAGGCGGCACTGGACCGCCATCGCATCGCGCGCGGGCTGGACTATCCGGACTGGGACGCACTGCGCGCCGCGCTGGACGTGCAGCGCGAACGCGTCTCCGCGGAGTTCGCGGAGCTGCTCGCGCCGCGCCAGCGCGATGCCGAGCCGGGCGCGCTGGCGCTGTACTGGCGCGCGTTGCCGGAAGGAGGCGATGCGTCGCCGCTCGCGTCATCGGGGTTCACCGATCCGGGCAGTGCGGACAACGCGCTGCGTGAGTTCGCGCAATCCAGCGGCGTGCGCGCGCTGTCCGACGGTGCGCGCGCGCGGCTTGATCGTGTCGTCCCGTCGCTGCTGGACGCCTGCGTGCGCTCGCGCCAGCCCGATGCCGCGCTGCGCCGCGTGTTGCCGCTGCTGCAGGCGATCCTGCGTCGTGCCAGTTACCTCGCCCTGCTCGACGAACAGCCGAGTGCGCTGGCGCGCCTGGTCGACGTGTTGGCGCGCAGCGCACTGCTGGCCGAACGGCTCGCGCAGTACCCGTTGTTGCTGGACGAACTGCTGGACACGCGCGTGGCCGGGCCGATGCCCGACCGTGGCGAGCTGCGTGCCGAATGCGAGGCGGCACTGCTCGAAGACGATCCGGAAGCCTGCCTGCGGGTCTTGAACGAGCGGCGGCTCGCGTTGAGCTTCCGCGTGGCGCTGGCCGCGCTGGACGGTCGCCAGGCGGCGCGCGACAGCGTGCGCCAGTTGGCCTGGCTGGCCGACGAGGTGGTCCGCGTGGTGCTGCAGGTGGCGACGCGCGACGTGCTGGCCGCGCATGGCCGCGTGCCCGATGGACGCTTCGCGGTGGTCGGCTACGGCAGCCTGGGCGGCGAGGAACTGGGCTTCGGTTCGGACCTCGACCTGGTGTTCCTGTTCGACGCGCCGGCAGGCGCGGAATCAGATGGCGCGCGCGCGCTGGAAGCGGGGCGCTGGTACGCGCGTCTCGCGCAGAAGATCGTCGCCCTGCTCGGCGCGGTGACGGCGGCGGGCCGGCTGTACGACGTCGACGTGCGCCTGCGCCCCGATGGCGCGAAAGGGTTGCTGGTGTCGTCGCTGGCGAGTTTCACCGAGTACCAGCGCGACCGTGCGTGGACCTGGGAACACCAGGCCCTGGTGCGCGCCCGTGCGATGGCCGGCGACTTGTCCTTGCGAGACGCCTTCGAGGAGGTCCGCAGCCTCACGCTGGCCCATCCGCGGGATGCCGACACCCTGCGCGGCGAGGTGGTGAAGATGCGTGCGCGCATGCGCGCCGAACTCGACCGCAGCGATGCCGCGCGCTTCGATCTCAAGCAGGGCGCGGGTGGCCTGGTCGACCTCGAGTTCCTGCTGCAGTACCTGGTGCTGCGCGATGCCGGTCTGCGACCGGGCCTGCAGCGGCCGCGCGACACGCCGGGCCTGCTGGTCGCACTGGCGGAAGCGGGCGTGCTGTCGCCGGAGCAGGCGGCTGCATTGGACGCGGTGCACGCCACCTTCGTGGCGGAGGGCCTCGCCTGCACGCTGGACCGGCGTCCGCGCCTGGTGGTGGAGAACGCGGCGCTGGCCGCTGCGCGCGCGCTGGTGATGCGGACGACGTCCGCGCATGGGCTGGATTTCGCCTGACTTCATGCGGCCCACGGTGCGATCGGTTGTCCGGCGTCCGCGGGCGGGACGTGTGGCTCAGGGAACTTGATGAGAGAAGTGTGCGGCGGTCATGCCGGCTTCGATCAGCTTGCGCAGACCGCGTGCGAGCGCGGTTTCATCATCCTGATCCCAGCAGAGCCCGGGTTTGACGAGGTCGGGGTCATCGTCGCCCATGCCGAGACTGGCGTGGAACACCATGTCGTAGATGTCTTGAAGGGCTGCGTCGCGCTTCATCGCGTCGGAGATGTCGAGGGTACTTCCACGCACGGTGGCGGCGATGTCATCGAGCATGTTCCATGCATGCAGGAACATGCGGCAGTCCTGGCGCAGCACCTCGCGTCCATCCAGGTGGGTCAGTCGCGTATCGACCTCATCCAGATCCACGTGGTGCGACTCGTCCCAGGCGATGCGGTGAGCGACGGTGCTTTGCCGCACGGTCTTCGGGTCGAAGACCGCGATCTGCCGGGGTCCATCGCATAGCAGGTGATCGAGGGCGCCCTGGCCAATGGCGCCTTCGACGCCGGGGACCCACAACACCAGGTACTCCCTGCCGCGCCAGCGGAGACAAACCGGGTAAAGCGTGGGTTCCACCGCGACGTTCAAGCCGGGAAACCCAAGCGCCGCCGTACTTCGGCAGCAATGCGCCCGGTTTCGCGCAAGGGTTCGCCCCTGAATGGCGTCGGCCCGTCGGCAAGATCATGGATGCGCCCTCGCTGGCGCATTGCATCGAGGAAGCGGCGGGGACGCCCGGTAACGCGCTCTGGTTCAAACACCTGCACCGGCGCGCGCGTGCCGCATGCTTCCGACAGCATGTTGACCGACTCCGGCGTGCAGACGATCCGGTCGGCCCAGGCCAACAGGCCGGCGTAGGGATTCGGGCCGTCGGCGGGAGCGCACCACAGCACGGTATCCGCGCGCGATGCGTAGCGCTGGCGAAGGGCCTGCACGACGTCGGCAGGGGTGCGGCGCGATGTCGTGATCATCAGGCTGCCCGTGCCGATCGCTTCGTCGATGGCGTCGGCGAGTCGCGCGAACGCCGCGGCATCGAAGGTGTAGTGCGCACTGCCGCCACCGATCAGCAGCGCGGTCCGCGGCGAGGGCAGGGCGGCGAACGACGGAAACGCGGTGCGCGCATCGTCCAGCCAGGCATCGTCGATCGGGTTGAGGCTGCCGAGCAGGGTGAGCACGTTGGGCCCGGCCAGTCCGTCATGCGCCGGTGCGATGACCAGGTCCCAGTGCGACGGGTCGATGCGCGGGTCGAGGATCTGGATGGCGCGGCTGCCGCGCTCGCGCAGCAGCCGCGTCGCGAGTGCGGCTTGGCGCCCGCAGCCGATGGCCAGCGCGGGTGGCGCGCTCCATGCGGCATGGAACGCGGGCCCGAACGCCTGCGATGCGCCGGGCAGCCTGCGGGGCGCCATCCAGCGCCAGGGCGCACGGGGCAGCAGCACGATCTCGTCCGCCATCCGCGCCAGTGCGCGTGCCAGCGCCTGCACCTGGCGCACGTTGCCGGCATGGCCGTCGGTGAAGGTGCAGGTGCGGGGCGAATCGGCCGTCACGGGGCGTTTTCGTTCCACTGGTTAAAACAATCCGTTCCGGGACGGCTGGATGTTGTCATAGTCAGGACACTCTACACTGCCCCCGCATTCGCTGGCCCGGGACACCGGGTTCCGTCTTCTTCCTGCCGCAGGTTTCCCATGCCCCAAGCTCTCGACGCCGCTTCGCTGGACCAGTTGTTCCGCACCGCCCGCACCTACAACGCCTTCGGTGGCGAGGTCAGCGACGAGACGCTGCGGCAGCTGTACGACCTGCTGAAGTTCGGTCCCACCCAGGCCAACACCACGCCGGCGCGCTTCGTGTTCGTGAAGTCGGCCGAGGCCAAGGCCAAGCTGGGCCCGGCGCTCGACGAAGGCAACTACGCCAAGACGATGGCGGCGCCGGTCACCGTGATCATCGGTCGCGACGAGGACTTCCACGAGAAGCTCCCGTTCCTGTTCCCGCATACCGACGCCAAGGTCTGGTTCGATGGCCCGCGCGAAAACCGCACCAAGCCTGCGCTGCGCAACGCCAGCCTGCAGGCGGGTTACCTGATCGTCGCCGCGCGCGCGCTGGGCCTGGACGCCGGCCCGATGACCGGCTTCAACGCCGCGAAGGTGGACGAAGCCTTCTTCGCCGGCACCGCGATCAAGTCCGACATCCTGGTCAACCTGGGCCATGGCGACCCCGCCAGCCTGTTCCCCCGTTCCCCGCGCCTGGGCTTCGACGAAGCCGCACGCATCCTCTGACCCACCCCCTGGAGATTCCCCATGCGCAAGACCCTGCTCGTTGCCGCCCTGTTCGCCTTCGCCGGCTCCGCCTTCGCCGCGCCGGTGACCTACAAGCTCGACCCCGGCCACACCAATGTGTTGGCCAGCTGGAACCACTTCGGCTTCTCGAACCCGAGCGCCAACTTCGGCCAGGCCGACGGCACCCTGGTGTACGACGCCGACAAGGTGTCCGCCTCGAGCGTGCAGGTCACCCTGCCGCTGACCGGCCTGAGCGCGTTGGCCGACCAGTTCTACGACCACCTGACCAGCGACAAGTGGTTCGATGCCGCCAAGTACCCCACCGCCACCTTCAAGAGCACCAAGGTCGAAGCCGCGGGCGAGGGCAAGCTGAAGGTCACCGGCGACCTGACCATCAAGGGCATCACCAAGCCGGTCGTGCTGGACGTGACCCTGAACAAGGCCGGTGAGCACCCGATGAAGAAGGTGCCGGCGATCGGCTTCGACGCCACCGCCACCGTGAAGCGCAGCGATTTCGGCGTGGGCGCGTACGCCCCGATGGTCAGCGACGACGTGACGCTGAAGATCACCACGGAAGCGACGGCCGACGCCAAGAAGTAAGTCGCGTCCTTCGGCCGTCCTCCCGGCCGAGGCTTCCAGAACGCCGCCCCGTCCCGGGCGGCGTTCTTCGTTCCGGGCCCCGCGCCTTGGGGCGTCCGGGAGCGGCTGGTAGACTGGCCGCCCCTGTTTCGCCACTGTGTCCACCGCCATGAGCCAGACCGCCACCGCGCCCGCCAACGCCGAGAAGCGCTACACCGTGAGCCGCGCGGACCTGCCGCTGAGCTGCCCGCTGCCGTCGATGGCGCTGTGGAATTCGCACCCGCGCGTGTACCTGCCCATCGAGGACGCGCCGGGCGGCGACGTGCAGTGCCCGTACTGCGGTTCGCACTTCGTCCTGGCCGACTGACCGGCCGATGCCGGCCCCTCGCATGGCCCGCCGACCATGCGCCGACTGACCGTCGTCCAGCTGCTGCCGGCCCTGGAATCCGGCGGCGTCGAACGCTCCACCCTTGAGATCGCCGATGCGCTGGTGCGCGCCGGCCATCGCGCCATCGTGGTGTCTGCGGGCGGTCGCCTCGTGCCGACGCTGCTGGCGTCCGGTGCCGAACACATCACCCTCGACATCGGTCGCAAGTCGCTGCTGACGTTGCGCCATGCCGGTGCGTTGCGCCGACTGTTCGCCGAGGTGAACGCCGACATCGTGCATGCGCGTTCCCGGCTGCCGGCGTGGGTCGGGAGATGGGCGTTGCGCGGCATGCCTGCGGGATCGCGCCCGCGCTTCGTCACCACCATGCACGGGCTCAATTCGCCGGGTCGCTACAGCGCGGTGATGACGCACGGCGAGCGCGTGATCTGCGTGTCGGACACGGTGCGCCGCTACCTGCTGCAGCACTATCCACGGACCGACCCCGCGAAGCTCGTCGTCATCCCGCGTGGTATCGATCCCGCGCAGTTCCCGCGTGCCGCCTCGCCCGATCCCGCCGCGCGCGCGTGGGCGGCCGCGCAGCATCCCGCGCTGGCGGGCGATGGGCCGCTGCTGCTGTTGCCCGGTCGCGGCACACGGCTGAAGGGGCACGCGGATGCGCTCAGGTTGCTGTGTCGCCTGCGCGAAGCGGGCGTCGATGCGCGCCTGTGGATGCCAGGCACGCGCGAGCCGGGGCGGGAGTCCTACGTCGCCGAGCTGGAAGCCGCAGCGCAGCGTGATGGCATTGCCGATGCATGGGCCATCACCGCGCCCACTGCGGAGATCGCGCGCGCCTACGCCGCCAGCGACCTGGTGCTGCAACTCTCGCGCAAGCCGGAAGCCTTCGGTCGCACCGTCATCGAAAGCCTGTCGGTAGGCCGTCCCGTCGTGGGCTGGGCGCACGGCGGCGTAGGCGAACTGCTGGCCGGGCTGCAGCCGCAAGGCGCGGTGCCTGCATTCGACGAGGACCGCCTGTTCGAGGCGACGCGATCGATGCTCGCCCATCCGCCGCCGCCATTGGCTACGATGGAGGCCTACTCCCTGCGCGCGATGCAGGAAGCGACGCTGGCCCTCTACCACGATCTTGCCGATGACCGCCGACCTGCCCTCGACTCCTGACACGCCCGTACGCCGCGCGCACGGCTGGCGATGGGCGCCCGCGTGGGTGCTGACCTTCGTCGCCCTGTGGCCGGCGCCGGGTTACGCCGAAGCGGTGATGGTGCTGGGTGCCCTCGCGGCCATCATCCGGCTGCTGCTAGGCCGATTCCGTGGCGGCACGCGCCTGCTCAGCGGTCCGGCCTGGGCACTGACCAGTGCGTTGTTCGCCGCGTACTGGCTGCCGGAAGCGATTTCGGCCATCGATGCCGTCGATGTCGGGCGCGCGCTGCGCGAGGCTGCGGTGGACCTGCGCTACCTGCCGTTCCTGTGGCTGGTCGCATCGGCGGTCGCCAATGCGCGGGCGCGCCGCACGACCTTCAACGGGTTGGCGGTGATCGTGGGGATCTGGACGCTGGATGCGCTGGCGCAGGTCGTGTTCGGCACCAGTCCGCTGTTCTGGGGCCTGGACCAGCTCAAGCAGCTGATCAGCGGGCGGCCGATGTGCACGCTGGTCGAGGTGGCGGCGGTCGATCGCCTCAGCGGTTTCCTGGGCCCCTGCAATCTCAAGCTCGGCGTCGTCATGGCCAGCCTGTCGCCCTTCCTGCTGTTCGCGGCGGCGAAACGCCTCGATACGTTGGGCTGGTTGTTGGCAGCGGGTGCGATCGGCCTGGTGATCCTGCTTGCCGGCGCGCGCGCCGCATGGATCACCTACGCGCTGGTGCTGGTGTGGTCCGGCTGGCGGCTGCTGGGTTTCCGCCGAATGCTGGGCGTGCTGGCGGCAGGCGTGCTGGTGCTGACGTTGCTTTCGGTCTCGTCGGCGCAGTTCCGCGACAGGATCCTGCGGACCACGCACGCACTCACCGCCAACGAATCCGGCGTCGACACCGCGCTGTCGGGTCGTGCGCAGATCTGGTCCGCTGCGGGCTGCATGATCGTGGAACACCCCGTCAACGGGGTCGGCGCGCGCGGGTTCCGCGAAGCGTATCCCGGCTGCGATGCCAGCCCGGAGACACGCCCGGCCTGGGGCGAGGGCCCCGCCCTGCACGCGCACCAGCTGGTGCTGGAAGTACTCAGCGAGACCGGCATCATCGGCCTGTTGCTGTGGTTGGCCGGCGTCGCGCTGGCGTGGCGTGCCTGGCGCTACGCCACCCCGGAGGCGAAGGAACGCGCGCGTCCCGCGATGCTGGCGCTGGCGGTGACGGTGTTCCCGTTCAACACGCACCTCGCGTTCTATTCCACCTTCTGGGGCGGACTGACGCTGATGCTGGCGGCGCTGTACGCCGGCAGCCTGCTGGCGCGCGATGACGAATGAGGCCGGACGTGCGCGACGCTGCGCCTTCGTCGCACCTGCGAACCTGATCGCCACGGCGATCGCGGCACTGCCGCAGCGCGCGCTGCTCGCACTGGGTACGTGGGTGACGTGGGTACTGTGGCCGGCACTGGGCAAGCGTCGCCGCTATGCGGCCACCAACATCGCCCTGTGCTTTCCCGAGCTGGATGCCGCGGCACGGGCCCGCCTGCTGCGCGCCAACCTGCGTGCGACCGTGACGGGCGTGCTGGAGCTGGTGCGCGGCTGGTTCGCTTCCCCGGGCCGGCTTCGCGGCCTCGCCGACGTGGAAGGCCTGGAACACGTGCGCGCCGCGCGCGAACGCGGGCAGGGCGTGTTGCTGTTCGGCGGACACTTCCCGCATTCCGAGCTGTGCGCAAGGCTGTTGGGCGAAGCGCTCGGCGAGCGCGTGAACATCGTCGCCCGCCGCAACAACGATGCCTGCATCGAGCGCTGGCTCGACGGCGCGCGTCGCCGCGCCTTCGCCGACGTCATCGGCAAGAAGGACGTGCGCGGCCTGCTGCGCACGCTCACGCGCGGCGGGATCGTGGCGTACTCCGCCGACCAGGATTTCAACTACCAGAACGCGTTCGTGCCGTTCTTCGGTATTCCCGCCGCGACACTGACGGCGACGCCCGATCTGGCGCGGCGAGGCAACGCCGTCGTGCTGCCGTTCTGGTTCCATCGCGACGGCGCCGGCCGTTACAAGCTGCGCATCGAACCCACCTGGAGCGACTGGCCGAGCGGCGACCCGGCCCGGGATGCGGCGCGCTACATGGCCGAACTCGAAACCGTCGTGCGCCAGCATCCCGAGCAATACCTCTGGGTGCACCGGCGATTCAAGACACGGCCGCCCGGCGAGCCGGGTCTCTACCGGTAAAGCTCGCCGCGACCGTCGGGCTGGCGCTTGAAGCGCCGGTGGATCCACAGGTACTGGGTCGGCGCCTCGCGCACCATCGCTTCGATCGCCGCGATCACGCGCGCGGTGTCGGCGGTGGCGTCGGAAGACGGGAAGTCCTCGAGGGCGGGCGACAGCCTCAGTGTGTAGCCGCCGTCTTCGCGCCGGGCATGCGAGAAGGCGATGACCGCGGCACCCGACAGCCGCGCGAGCTGGTGGGTCGATGTCAGGCTGTAGGCGGGATGGCCGAAGAACGGCACGAACACGCTCTCGCCGCGGCGCGTGTCCTGGTCGGGCGCGAACCACAACAGCCCGCCCTGCTTGAGGTGCTTCAACGCCGGGCGCAGCTCGTCGCGGGTGAACATGGCGGTGGCATAGCGCAGGCGGCCACGCTTCACCGCCCACTCCATCGCGCCCTGGTCGTGCGGGCGGTACATGCCGGCCAGCGGTGCGTAGTCGCACATCAGGCGCGCGGAAATCTCCAGCGTGGTGAAGTGCCCGGAGACCACGATGACGCCGCGCCCGCCGGCCTGCGCCGCGGCCAGGTGTTCCAGGCCCTCGACGCGCACGTTGCCGCGCATCGGCGCCACGCTGCCCCACCAGGCGCGCGCGAACTCGAACAGGCCGATGCCGAGTTCGCCGAAGCCCGCGCGCGCCAGCGCGTCCTGTTGGGCGGCATCCAGCTCGGGAAAGCACAGGGCGATGTTGCGCCGTGCCACATGCCGGCGCTCGCGCATCAGCGCGAACAGCACGGCGCCGATGCCACGCCCCAGCGGGCGCTGCAGGGCCCACGGCAGGCGCGCGGCCAGCCACGCCAGGCCGACGCCGGCCCAGGACGGCCACTGGCGCAGCCCCAGCGGCGGGCGCTCGTTCGCGTCGGGGGATCGTTTCTCGGGTTCGGCCATGACCCATTGTAGCGGCGGCGCCGGGTATCCTTGGCGGCGATGCCGAACCGAACCGCCGAACGCCTGCTGCGCGCCCTGTATTCGGCGGTGCTGTACGTGCTGACGCCGGTCACCGTCTACCACCTGATCTGGCGCGGCTTCCGCTATCCCGATTACTTCCAGCGCTGGAACGAGCGCTACGGCAGCTACGACGCCTCGCCGCGACCGGTGGACGTGTGGCTGCACGCGGTGTCGGTCGGCGAGGTCAATGCCGCGGCCCCTGTGGTGGACGCGCTGCTGAAGCGCCATCGTGGCCTGCGGCTGCTGATCACCACCATCACGCCGACCGGCTCCGAGCGCGTGCGCGCGCTGTGGGGCGATCGCGTGCTGCATGTCTATTCGCCTTACGACCTGCCCGGTGCCGTCGCGCGCTTCCTCGACCACTTCCCGCCGCGGCTCGCATTGATCATGGAGACCGAACTGTGGCCCAGCCTGCTGTTCGGCTGCCACGACCGCAAGGTGCCGGTCTACATCCTCAATGCGCGGTTGTCGGCGCGCTCGCTGCGCGGCTACAGCGTGCTGCGCCCGCTGATCGCGCGCACGCTGCGCACCGTGCGCCGCGTGGCGGCGCAGTCCGAAGGCGATGCCGCGCGCTTCGTCCAGCTCGGCGCCGCGCCGGAGCAGGTGCGCGACGTCGGCAACCTCAAGTTCGACATTCCGGTGCCGGCCAACCTGCAGGACATCGTCGCCGGTTTCCGCGGGCACCTGGCGCAGGGACGCCCGGTATGGATCGCCGCCAGCACGCACGAAGATGAGGAAGCGCCGGTCCGCGAGATCCACGCCCGCCTGCGCCAGCGTTGGCCGAACCTGTTGTTGCTGTGGGCGCCACGGCATCCGGAACGCTTTCCACGCGTGGTCGATGGCGCGCGCGAGGCGGGCTGGAAGGTGGGTGCGCGCCGTGCCGACCAATGGCCTGCCGGCGACGACGATGTGTTCGTGCTCGATACGCTGGGCGAACTGATGGCGTTCTACGCCTGCGCCGACGTGGCCTTCGTCGGCGGCAGCCTGCAGGCGATCGGCGGGCACAACCTGCTCGAACCCGCCGCGGTCGGCACGCCTGCCGTCACCGGTCCGCATCTGCACAATTTCACCGAGATCTCCCGTCGGCTCAAGGAAGCCGATGCGCTCGTCATCGCGCCGGACACCGATGGCGTGGCGCGTGCGCTGGAAGATCTGCTCGGCGACGATGCGCGCCGTGAAGCGATCGCAGCGAACGGAAGGGCGCTGGTCGAACACGGGCGCGGTGCGCTCGCGCGGACGCTGGTGATGATCGCGCCGCACCTGCCCGCACCGGTGGCATGAGCGCCATCACGCCGCGAGCGCTGGCCGGCGTGCGCGTCCTCGACCTCACGCGCGTGCTGGCGGGCCCATGGTGCACGCAGGTGCTCGCCGACCTGGGCGCGGACGTCATCAAGATCGAACGCCCCGGCACCGGCGACGACACGCGGGGGTGGGGTCCGCCGTTCCTGCGCGACGCGTCCGGAAACGAAACGGACGAATCCGCTTATTACCTGTGCGCCAACCGCAACAAGCGTTCGCTGACGGTGGACCTGTCGACGCCAGGGGGCCAGGACGTCATCCGCCGCCTCGCGACGCAGTGCGACGTGCTGGTGGAGAACTTCAAGGTCGGCGACATGGCGCGCCATGGCGTGGACGCCGCCTCGTTGCGCGCGCTGAACCCGCGCCTGGTCTATTGCTCGATCACGGGCTTCGGCCAGGATGGGCCGTATGCGCAGCGCGCGGGCTACGACTTCGCCGTGCAGGGACTGGGCGGGCTGATGAGTCTTACGGGGGAAGCCGATGGCGAACCGCAGAAGGTGGGCGTAGCGGTCGCCGACCTGTTCACCGGCATGTACGCCACGGTCGCCATCCTCGCGGCGCTGCGCCATCGCGACGCGACCGGCGAAGGGCAGGTGATCGACATGGCCTTGCTGGATGCGCAGATCGCGATGCTCGCCAACCTGGGCAGCCACACCCTGGTCGGCGGCGCAGTGCCGCCGCGGCAAGGCAACGCGCACGCCAACATCGTGCCGTACCAGGTCTTCGCCGTGGCCGACGGCCATCTCATCGTCGCAGTGGGCAACGACCGCCAGTTCGCCCGCCTGTGCGACCTGCTCGGCCTCGCGGCGCTGGCGCAGGACGCGCGCTACGCGACCAACGCCGCGCGCGTGCGCCATCGCGATGCGCTGGTGCCGGTGTTGCAGGAGGCATTCCGCACACGCGGACGGCATGCGTGGCTGGCATCGCTGGAAGCGGCCGGCATCCCGTGCGGACCGGTGAACGATCTCGCCGACGCATTCGCCGACCCGCAGGTGCAGGCGCGCGGCATGATCGTCGAGACCCCGCATCCCCTGGCCGGCGAGGTGCCGCTGGTGGGCAGTCCGATGAAGCTGTCCGCGACACCGGTCGAGCCCCCGCGCGCGCCGCCCTTGTTGGGGGAGCACACGGTCGATGTCCTGCGCGAGGCGGGGTTCGACGATGACGAGATCGCCGTACTGCGTGAGCGTGGCGCGATCTGAAAGCCTTCCTGTAGGAGCGACGTCAGTCGCGACCCGGAATCTTCCCCGCACGGAACGCATCTCTCGCACGGTAAGCGTGCGGTCGCGACTGACGTCGCTCCTACAAGAAACGAAATACAAGGCCGGAAACGACAACGGCGGGCCGAAGCCCGCCGTCGCGTTCGCGCGAAGCGCGCGAGGCTTTACTGCGAAACCGGCTGCGACGACAGGCGCGCTTCGGCGTCGGCGGTCAGCAGGCGGTTGACGTCCTGCACGTCGGCGCCGTCGAGCGTGCCGGCGGCCTGTTCAAGCAGCAGGCGGTTCTGCAGGAAGTTGTAGCGGGCCTGTGCGTATTCGACCTGCGCCTGGAACAGCGTGCGCTGGTTCTGCAGCACGTCCAGCACGGTGCGGGTACCGACTTCCAGGCCGACCTGCGAGGCATCCAGCGCGCTCTGCGCGGAGACCACGGCCAGGCGGCGGGCTTCCACTTCGCTGACACCGGCGACCAGCGCCTGGTAGGCATTGCTGGTGTTGCGGATCAGCGCGCGACGGGTCTGCTCCAGGCCATCGGAGGCACGGTCACGCTGGGCCAACGCCTGGCGGACGCCGGACTGGGTGGCGCCACCGGAGAAGATCGGCACGGTCAGGGTCACGCCCCAGTTGTAGCCTTCGCCATCCTGCGACAGGGTGCCCGGCACGCTGTCCCAGTCGGTGCCGTTCGAGTAGGCGCCGCGGAAGTTCAGCGTGGGGTAGTGGCCGGCGCGCGCGCTGGACACGCCGTGTTGCGCGGATTCCAGCTGGTACTGCGCCGACTTCAGGTCCGGGTTCTGTTCGATCGCGCGATCGACCCACGCCTGCGCGTTCTGCTCGGCCGGCAGTTCCGGGCGGAAGTCGTCCGGCAAGCCCTTCAGGCCGCTGATCGGCTGGCCGGTGATCTCGGCGAGCGCGCGGTAGCTGTCGTCCAGGGCGTTGCGGGCCAGGATCGTGTTGGCGCGGGCGCTGTCGTACTGCGCGCGGGCTTCGTGCACGTCGGTGATGGGCGCCAGACCCACGTCGAGGCGCTTCTGCGCGTAGTCGAACTGCTTCTTCGAGGCGGCTTCGTTGGTTTCCGCGGCGGCCAGCGACTCGATGCCGATCAGCACGTTGAAGTAGGCGGCCGAGGTACGGGTGATCAGATCGTTGTTCGCCGAGGCCAGGTCGTAGTCGGCGGCCTGGCTGATGGCCTTCTGGCCGCGCAGGTCGGCGATGCGGCTCCAGTCAAAGATCGTCTGGCTCAGCGAAGCGCCGTAGCTGCGGCTCTTGCCGTCGCCGGTCGGGCTGCCCGGGCGGCTGTTGTGCGTGAGGTCGTAACCGGCGCTGCCGCTGATCTGCGGCAGCAGGGCGGCGCGCGCCTGCACAGCGCCTTCCTTGTCGATCAGCCGGGTGGATTCGGCGATGGACAGCGTGGTGTCGCCGGCGCGCGCCAGCTCATAGGTCTGCATCAGGTCGGTGGCATTGGCCGCGGACGGCAGGGCCAGGGCGAGCGCTAGTGCGAGGGGGCGACGGCTCATGCGGGTTCCTTTTTGTAATGCTTCAGAAGACGAACTGGGGCGCCGGCGCGGCGCCGACAAGATAGGAGAGGTCGGTCTCGAACAACGATTCGATGCGCGGACCGTTGACATCGTTGACGTGCAGAACGGCTTCCATCACCGGCGACGCGCCGCGCACCACGAACAGCCGGCCACCGGGACGCAGCCATTGCAGGAAGCGCGCCGGCACGGCAGCGACGGCCGCGGTCACGCAGATCACGTCGAAGCGGCGGTCGGTGTCCCAGGCGAGCGCATCCACGGTCTCGATCCGGACGTTGGTGCCCAGGCCGGTCGCGTCCAGGCGCGCACGCGCGGCGGCGGCCAGTTCCGGCTGGATTTCCAGGCTGACCACTTCGCGCGCCAGGTTGCCCAGGCAGGCGGTGAGATAGCCGCTGCCGGTACCGATCTCGAGCACGTCTTCGGCCGCCTGCGGCTTCAGCGCCTGCAGGGTGCGGCCTTCGACGACGGGCTTCATCATCGACTGGCCGTGGCCCAGCGGCAGTTCCAGGTCCGCGTACGCCAGCGCGCGGTGCGACTCGGCCACGAAGGCCTCGCGCGGCAGCGTCGCCAGCGTCTCCAGCACGCGCGCATCCAGCACGTCCCAGGGACGTACCTGCTGCTCGACCATGTTTTCGCGGGCCTGGGTGTAGTTGATCGTCATGGGGGTGGTCATCCGACGCGGGAGGCTGGGCCGGGCATTTTACCGGGCCGGCTGCCTCCGCGCTGGGCAAGGATCGGGGCAGCCGTCGCGGCCGGCGCAGTGCCGGAAGTCACCGCGACCTCCTGCGTGCGGGGCTGGGCTTCAGCTTCAGCGGCGGCCATAGGCCCTCAGGAACATGTCCACGGTGGCGTCGATATGGCGACCGACATCGACCGGGCGGGGCTGGCTGCACAGGCCGCAGGTCATCCGGGCATGCACTTCGCCCTTGATCAGGGTGAAGAACTGCACGGAAGCCGTCGCCACGTCGGGGATGTCCAGCTCGCCCTTGGCCACCTGGCCCTGCAGCAGGGCCGCGAAGGCATCGTGGGTGCGCTGCGGACCGGCTTCCCAGAAGGTCTGCTTGAGCTTGTCGTCGATGTTGCCGGGGACCATCATCATGCGGTGCGTGCTGATGGCCTCCTCGCTGGTGATCAGTGCGAAGAACGCCTGGGCGATCGCCTTGAGCTGGTCGCGCAGGGTGCCCTTGAGCTCGATCTCGAACAGCGCGTCCGGCAGCATCTCTTCGCATTTGGCCTGCACGGCCGCGGCGAACAGCGCGTCCTTGTCACCGAAGTGGCTGTAAACCGTCAGCTTGGAGACCCCGGCCTCGGCGGCGATCTCGTCCATGCTCACGCCATTGAAGCCTTCCCGCGCGAACAGCTGCTTGGCGGCTTCCAGGATGGCGGCGCGCTTGCCCAGGTCCTTCGGACGGCCGGGCCCGCTGGCGGCAGGCTTGGCGGTGGGTTTGCGGCGGTTGGCGGAGGGGGGCGGGCTGACCATGATGTAATACTAGACTACTCGGTTCGATATTTATACTATACCGGCAAGTCCACTAATTGAAATGCCCACGGAGCGGTTTATGCGCCAGATGCGCTGGAACGGAGTGTTCGGGATGCTGCTGTTGGGCCTTGCCGCCTGCAGCGCGGAGAAGCCGGCGGAAACGGCGCGTCCTGCCCTGGTCGTACAACCGGGTGGCGGTGCGGAAGCCGCCTTGTCGGCGTACGCCGGCGAAGTGCGCGCCCGCGAGGAAAGCCCGCTGTCGTTCCGCGTAGGCGGCAACCTGGTCCGACGCAATGTCGATGCCGGCGCGCGCGTGCAGAAGGGCGAAGTGCTGGCCCTGCTCGATCCGGGCGATTTCGCACTGCAGGCGCAGGCTGCGCAGGCGCAACTGGCCGCCGCCGAGGCCGACCTGGTTCGCGCACGCGGTGATCGCGATC
This sequence comes from Pseudoxanthomonas sp. Root630, assembly GCF_001427585.1. Classification (GTDB taxonomy): domain Bacteria; phylum Pseudomonadota; class Gammaproteobacteria; order Xanthomonadales; family Xanthomonadaceae; genus Pseudoxanthomonas_A. The sequence continues at coordinate 261,881 of NZ_LMGY01000012.1, forward strand.
GCTACGCGAAGCTGGTGGGCGACAAACTGATCAGCCAGTCCGCCTATGACGCGCAGGTCGCGTCGTACAAGGCCGCCGAAGGCCAGGCGCGGGCGGCGCGCGCGCAGATGGACGTGATGCGCAACCAGGAAGGCTATTCGCAGCTGCGCGCGCCGCGCGATGGCGTGATCGCCAGCCGACAGGCCGAAGCGGGCCAGGTGGTGGCAGCGGGCCAGACCGTGTTCACGCTGGCCGCCGATGGAGGACGCGAAGTCGCGATCGGCCTTCCCGAAAACCGCATCCGCGAATTCAGCGTGGGCCAGCCGGTCGTCATCGAGCTGTGGAATGCGCCCGGCCAGCGCCTGCCGGGCGCCATCCGCGAGATCGCGCCGGCGGCCGACGCGCAGACGCGTACCTACGCCGCCCGCGTGAGCCTGGTCGGCGATGCCGTCCAGCAGGTCGAACTGGGCCAGAGCGCACGCGTCTACGTGCAGGAGAACGGCACCAAGGCCGCACTGAAGCTGCCGCTTTCGGCCGTGCAGCGCGGCGAAGACGGCAAGACATCCGTGTGGATCGTCGATCCGGCGAGCGGCAAGGTCCGCGCGCAGGTCGTGCAACTGGGGCGCTACGGCGAGTCTTCGGTGCCGGTGCTCGGTGGCCTCAAGGCGTCCGACTGGGTCGTGGCCGCGGGTGGCCACCTGCTGCGCGAGGGCCAGGTCGTCGCGCCGGTGGACCGCAACAATCGGCCGCTGAAGCTCACGGCCGGTGGCGGCACCGCCAACATCGCCTCGCGCTCGGAGTAACGGCATGCGCCGCTTCAATCTCTCCGAGTGGGCGCTGACCAACCGCAGCCTCGTGCTGTTCGGCATGATCCTGCTGGGCATCATCGGCGCGTGGTCGTACAAGCACCTGGGCCAGTCCGAGGATCCGCCCTTCACCTTCAAGGCGATGGTCGTGCGCACGGTGTGGCCGGGTGCGACCGCCGAGGAAGTCTCGCAGCAGGTCACCGAGCGCGTCGAGAAGGCGTTGATGACCACCGGCAACTACGAGTTCATCCGTTCGTACTCGCGTCCGGGCGAGTCGCAGGTGATCTTCATGGCCCGCGACTCCATGAAGTCCAAGGAGATCCCCGACCTCTGGTACCAGGTACGCAAGAAGGTCGGCGACGTCCGCGCCACGCTGCCCAGCGGCGTGGTTGGCCCGTTCTTCAACGACGAATTCGGCGACACCTTCGGCAACATCTATGCGTTGACCGGCGAAGGCTTCGACTACGCGGTGATGAAAGACTACGCCGACCGCATCCAGCTCGAACTCCAGCGCGTGGACGATGTCGGCAAGGTCGAACTGGTCGGCCTGCAGGACGAGAAGGTCTGGATCGAGCTGTCCAACACCAAGCTGGCCACGCTGGGCATTCCGCTGAGCGCGGTGCAGCAGGCGCTGGAAGAACAGAACGCGATGACGCCGGCGGGGTTCTTCGAAACCGCCAGCGACCGCGTGCAACTGCGCGTCAGCGGCGAATTCGACTCGGTGGACGAGATCCGCGAGTTCCCGATCCGCGCGGGCGGCCGCACGGTCAAGCTGGGCGACATCGCCGAGATCAAGCGCGGCTTCGCCGATCCCGCCGCGCCGCGCATGCGTTTCATGGGCCAGCCCGGCATCGGCATCGCGGTGGCGATGAAGGACGGCGGCGACATCCTCAAGCTCGGTGCGACCCTCGAAGCCGAATTCCAGCGCCTGCAGAAGACCCTGCCGCTGGGCATGGAACTGCGCAAGGTGTCCGACCAGCCGGCGGCCGTCGAGGATTCCGTCGGCGAGTTCGTCCGCGTGCTCGCCGAAGCCGTCATCATCGTGCTGCTGGTCAGCTTCTTCTCGCTGGGCCTGCGCACCGGCCTGGTGGTAGCGGTGTCGATCCCGCTGGTGCTGGCGATGACGTTCGCGGTGATGCACTACTTCGGCATCGGCCTGCACAAGATCTCGCTGGGCGCGCTGGTGCTGGCACTGGGCCTGCTGGTCGACGACGCGATCATCGCGGTCGAGATGATGGCCATCAAGATGGAGCAGGGCTTCGACCGATTGAAAGCGGCCAGCTTCGCCTACGAATCGACCGCATTCCCGATGCTGACCGGCACGCTGGTGACGGCCGCCGGCTTCCTGCCGATCGCCACGGCGGCGTCGAGCACGGGCGAGTACACGCGTTCGTTGTTCCAGGTGGTGACGATCGCGCTCGTGGTCTCGTGGATCGCCGCCGTGCTGTTCATCCCCTACCTGGGCGACAAGATGCTGCCCGACCTGGGCAATCCGCAGCCGCCGAAGCCCGGTTCGCTCGCGGCCCGCTGGCACGGCTTCCGCGCGCGCCTGGCCGATCGCTGGCCGCAGTACGCGATGGTGCTCGCGCCGAAGGCGCACGATGCGCACGACCACAACCCGTACCACACGCCGTTCTACCAGCGTTTCCGCGGGTGGCTGGAATTCTGCCTGCGCCATCGCTGGCTGGTGATCGGCGTGACGGTGGCGGCGTTCGTGGCCTCGCTGGCGCTGTTCCGTTTCGTACCGCAGCAGTTCTTCCCGGATTCGGTGCGCCCCGAGCTGATGGTGGACCTGGAGCTGGCCGAAGGCAGCTCGCTGAAGTCGACCGACGCGCAGGCGCGCAAGCTGGAGAAGCTGCTGGCCGCCCGCGAAGGCGTGCAGAACTACGTGTCGTACATCGGCACGGGGTCGCCGCGCTTCTACCTGCCGCTCGACCAGCAGCTGCCGCAGGCGAACTTCTCCCAGTTCGTGGTGTTGACCGAAGACATCGAATCCCGTGAAGCCACCCGCCACTGGCTGATCGACGAAGTCGCGCCGCAGTTCCCCGAACTGCAGTTCCGCGTCACGCGGCTGGAGAACGGCCCGCCCGTCGGTTATCCGGTGCAGTTCCGCGTGTCCGGTGAACACATCGACCGCGTGCAGGCGCTGGCGCGCCAGGTGGCGGAGAAGGTGCGCGCGAATCCGCACGTCACCAACGTCAACCTGGACTGGAGCGAGCCGAGCAAGATCGTCCGCCTGGAAATCGACCAGGACCGCGCACGCGCGCTGGGCGTCAGCACGTCGCAGGTGTCGCACTTCCTCTCGGGCTCGCTGTCCGGCCTGAGCGTCAGCACCTACCGCGAAGGCAATGAGCTCGTCGAGATCCTGCTGCGGGGTCCGGACGACGAACGCGCGCGGCTCGACCTGCTCGGCAGCCTGGCCGTGCCGACGAGCAACGGCGGCAGCGTGCCGCTGTCGCAGGTCGCGAACCTGGAGTACGCGTTCGAAGACGGCATCATCTGGCACCGCGACCGCCTGCCCACCGTCACCGTGCGTGCGGACCTCAACAGCGACGACGTGACGCCGCCGACCGTGGTCCAGCAGATCCTGCCGACCCTGGACGAGGTGCGTACGCAGCTGCCGCAGGGTTACCTGCTGGAAACCGGCGGCACCGTCGAAGACTCCGGGCGCGGGCAGAAGTCCATCGCTGCCGGCATGCCGCTGTTCCTGCTCGTGGTCACCACGCTGCTGATGCTGCAGCTGCGCAGCTTCTCGCGGGTGTCGCTGGTGCTGCTGACGGCACCGCTCGGCCTGATCGGCGTGACCCTCGCGCTGCTGGTGTTCCGCGTGCCGTTCGGCTTCGTGGCGATGCTGGGCACGATCGCGCTGGCCGGCATGATCATGCGCAACTCGGTGATCCTGGTGGACCAGATCGACCAGGACATCCGGGCCGGGCATGACCGCTGGCACGCGATCATCGACGCGACCGTGCGCCGCTTCCGCCCCATCGTGCTGACGGCCTTGGCGGCCGTGCTGGCGATGATCCCGCTTTCGCGCAGTGCGTTCTTCGGCCCGATGGCGGTGGCGATCATGGGCGGCCTGACCGTGGCGACCGTGCTGACGCTGTTCTTCTTGCCCGCGCTGTACGCGGCGTGGTTCAAGGTGAAGCCGCGCCACGATGACGCGCCGGCGTCCGCAACGTCGAACGAGCCGCAGCGAGCGGGCTAGGCGAACGACCGTGCGTCATCGGGCCTGGCGCGGCCCGCAGATGCCAGACCGGGTGCACGTGAACGACGCGCACCCGGTCTATCTCTCTCCCATGGAGAGAGATGCGCTCAGTCGCGCAGATCCGCCACGTAGCAGTGCGCCTGCATCTGTTCGATCACCGCTTGTGCCGCCGCCTGCGTGGAGACGCCGCGGCCGCCGGTGGCGAGGTCGTTGGTGAAGACCTGGGCGTTCAGCGCCGCATCCACCGCGCGGTCGATGCAGTCGGCCTCCTCATGCAATCCCAGTGAATGGCGCAGCAGCAGGGCGCAGCTGAGGATGGTCGCATAGGGATTGGCGATGCCCTTGCCGGCGATGTCCGGCGCGGAGCCGTGGATGGGCTCGTACAGCCCGACCTTGCCGTCGCCCAGCGAGGCGGACGGTAGCAGGCCCAGCGAGCCGGCCAGCATCGAGGCTTCGTCGGTCAGGATGTCGCCGAACATGTTCTCGGTGACGATCACGTCGTACTCGCGTGGTTTGGCCAGCAGGTGCATCGCCATCGAGTCGACCAGCTGGTGCTCCAGCTTCACGTCGGGGAATTCGTCGCGCCCGATCCGCGAGGCGACGTCGCGCCACAGGCGCGAGGTTTCCAGCACGTTGGCCTTGTCCACCGACACCAGGTAGCTGCGGCGCTGGCGCGCCAGTTTGAACGCGCTGCGCACGACGCGTTCGATCTCGGTGACCGAATAGCTGCACAGGTCGCTGGCGCCGCGCGCATCGCGGGTCTTCTCGCCGAAGTAGATGCCGCCGGTGAGTTCGCGCACGACCACGATGTCCACGCCGGTGAGCAGGTGCGGCTTGATCGGCGATGCGTTCAGTGCGGCCGGATGCGGGCGCACCGGGCGCAGGTTGGCGAACAGGCCCAGGCCTTTGCGCAGCGCCAGCAGGCCCTGCTCGGGGCGCACCTTCGCGTTCGGATCCGACCACTTCGGTCCGCCGACCGCGCCCAGCAGCACGGCGTTCGCCTGCTGGCAGCCCTGCAGCGTCGCCTGCGGCAGCGGTTCGCCGTGGCGGTCGATGGCGATGCCGCCGATGTCGTACTCGTGGAAATCGAAGGTGTGGCCGTGGCGGCGCGCCAGCGTGCGCAGCACGGTGACGGCGGCGGCGGTGACTTCGGGGCCGATGCCGTCCCCGGGCAGTACGGCGATGTCAGCGTGCATGGCGGGTGGCCTCGTAGCGTTCGATGTCGGTGTGGCGGGCCAGCAGGTAGCCCATTTCGTCCACGCCTTCCAGCAGGCAGGTCTGCGCGAAGGCGTCCAGCGGGAAGCCGAAGACCGAGCCGTCGGGCGCGCGGAGTTCGCGTGCGGCGACATCGATGGTCAGTTCGTCGTCCGGCCGTTCCATCAGCGACTGCACGATTTCCTCGGGCAGTACGATGGGCAGCAGGCCATTCTTCAGGCTGTTGTTGCGGAAGATGTCGGCGATCTCGCTGCTGACGATGGCACGCAGGCCCAGGTCGGTGAGCGCCCAGGGGGCGTGCTCGCGCGAGGAGCCGCAGCCGAAGTTGCGGCCGGCGAGCAGGATGCTGCGACCGGTGTTCTCGGGCTGGTTGAACGGGAACGCCGGGTTCGGCGACCCATCGGCCTGCCAGCGCCAGTCGTTGAAGGCGTTCTTGCCCAGGCCGGCGCGCTCGGTCGTGGAGAGGAAGCGCGCGGGAATGATCTGGTCGGTATCGATGTTGGTCTGCGCCAACACCACGCTCTTCGAGCGCACCTCACGGAGTGCGGCCATCACGCCACCTCCTTGTGTGCGTCGAACAGTTCACGCGGGTCGCTGACACGTCCGTTCACCGCGGCCCAGGCGGCCGTCAGCGGCGACGCCAGCAGCGTGCGTGCGCCGGGCCCCTGGCGACCTTCGAAATTGCGGTTGCTGGTGCTCACGGCCAGCTGGCCGGGCGCGACCAGGTCGCCGTTCATCGCGATGCACATCGAGCAACCCGGCTCGCGCCACTCGGCGCCCGCTTCACGCACGATGCGGTCGATGCCCTCGGCTTCGGCCTCGCGCTTGACGATCTCCGAGCCGGGCACGACCAGCATGCGCACGCCTGCCGCGACCTTGCGGCCACGCAGCACCTGGGCGACTTCCCGCATGTCGCGCAGGCGGCCGTTGGTGCACGAACCGACGAATACGACGTCCACCGGCGTGCCCGCCACCGCCTGCCCGGCGCTCAGGCGCATGTAGTCCAGGCCCTTCTGGTCCGCCGCATCGGCGGGCGCCGGAATGGGCGCATCCACCGCGATCGCGGTGCCGGGATGGGTGCCCCAGGTCAGGGTGGGTCGGATGTCGGCGGCATCGACCCGCACGTCGGCGTCGAACACCGCGCCTTCGTCGCTGCGCAGCGTCTTCCAGTAGGCGACGGCGCTATCGAAGGCGTCGCCCTTCGGTCCGCGCGGCGTCTTCGCCACCCAGTCGAACGTGGTCTGGTCGGGCGCGACCATGCCGGCACGCGCGCCGGCTTCGATGGACATGTTGCACAGGGTCATGCGCTGCTCCATGTCCAGCGCCTCGATCGCGCTGCCGCGGAACTCGAGTACGTGGCCGGTGCCGCCGTTGACGCCGATCACGCCGATCACGTGCAGCACGATGTCCTTCGCGCCGACGCCGGGCGCGAGCGCGCCGTCGACGGTGATGGCCATCGTCTTCGGCCGGCGCTGCAGCAGGCATTGCGTGGCCAGCACATGGCCGACTTCGCTGGTGCCGATGCCGAAGGCCAGCGAACCGAACGCGCCATGCGTGCTGGTGTGGCTGTCGCCGCAGACGATGGTCATGCCGGGCAGGGTGAAGCCCTGCTCGGGCGCGATGACGTGGACGATGCCGCGGTTCGGCGAGGCCATGTCGAACAGCTCGATGCCGTGCTCGATGCAATTGCGCGCCAGCGTTTCCACCTGGGTTTCGGCCGCTTTCGTGTAGTACGGCAGCTTGCCGTCGGCACCGGCGGGCAGGGTAGGGGTGGAATGGTCCATCGTCGCCTTGGTGCGATCCGGGCGGCGCGGCGACAGGCCGCGCGCCTTGAGCTCGGTGAAGGCCTGCGGCGAGGTGACCTCGTGGATCAGGTGCAGGTCGATGTAGAGCACGGCGGGGGCCGCGTCGGTCTCGGGGACGACGACGTGGGCTTCCCAGAGTTTGTCGAACAGGGTGCGTGGCGCGGTCATGCGGGGTTTCCAGCGATGCGTTTCATGGTGTGTCGGTCAGAGCGGTCCATCTCGTCTCTCGTCGTCATCCCGGCGAAAGCCGGGATCCATGTTGCTATTGCTCTTCTCGAACTCGACGAACAGACAAAGCAGAAGCGCAATGGATTCCGGCTTTCGCCGGAATGACGGATCGCGACGTCAGGCCGCCGCCGCCTCCTGCTGTTCGATGCGGCGTTGCCGCAGCAGCCGGTTGGCGACGTCCAGCCAGGCCAGCGCGCTGGCCTCGATGATGTCCTTGCTGGTGCCGGTGCCCTCGTACTCCTCGCCCTCGCAACGCACCGACAGGCTGGCCTCGCCACGCGCGTCGGCGCCGATGCCGACGCTGTGCACCTGGTAGCTCTCCAGCTGCAGCTGCACGCCGGTGGCGGCCGCCAGCGCACTGAACAGCGCATCGACCGGTCCGTTGCCCTGCGCGGTCTCGGAGACGCGGTTGCCGTCCGGATCGGACAGTTCGACCAGTGCGTTGGCACGGCTGCCGACGTCGCTGATCGTCATCGAGGCCAGACGGTAACCGTCGCTGACCGCGGCATCCTGCATCAGTGCCTGCAGGTCGGCATCGCCGACCACGCGCTGCTTCTCGCATAGTGTCTTGAACTGCTCGAACACCAGCTTCAGTTCGTCCTCTTCCAGCCAGTAGCCCAGTGCACGCAGGCGCTGTTCGACCGCGGCGCGGCCGCTGTGGCGGCCCAGCACCATCTGCGACGACGGCCAACCCACGTCCTGCGGTTGCATGATCTCGTAGGTGCCGCGATGGCGCAGCATGCCGTGCTGGTGGATGCCGGATTCGTGGGCGAACGCATTGGCGCCGACGATGGCCTTGTTCCGCTGGACCGGCATGCCGACCAGGCGCGACAACAGCTGGGAGGTCGGGACGATGCGACGCGTATCGACGCGCGTGTCCAGGTTGTAGAAGGCGTTGCGTACCTTCAGTGCCATCACCAGCTCCTCGATGGCGCAGTTGCCCGCGCGCTCGCCGATGCCGTTGATCGAGCCTTCCACCTGGCGTGCGCCACCCTCGATGGCCGCCAGCGAGTTCGCGACCGCCAGGCCCAGGTCGTTGTGGCAGTGGGCGCTGAAGACCACCTTGTCGGCGCCCGGTACGCGGGCGATCGCGCGTTCGAACATGCCGCGGATCTCTTCCGGCGTGGTGAAGCCTACCGTGTCCGGCAGGTTGATCGTGGTCGCGCCGGCGGAGATGGCCGCGGCGATCGCCTCGTGCAGGAAGTCCTCTTCGGTGCGTGTGGCGTCCTCGGCCGAGAACTCGATCTCGTCGATATGGCTCCGCGCCATGCGCACGTGCTTGTCGATCGATTCCAGCACCTGTTCGCGGCTCATGCGCAGCTTGTGCTCGCGATGCAGCGGACTGGTGGACAGGAACAGGTGCAGGCGTGGCTTCGCGGCGGCGGTCACGGTGCGCAGCGAGGTCTCGATGTCCGTGGCCAGGCAGCGCGACAGCACGACGAGCGTGGTCTCGCGCAACTCGCGGGCGATCAGCGCATGCGCTTCGCGGTCGGACTGCGAGCTGGCGGGGAAGCCGGTCTCGATCGCGTCCACGCCCAGTTCGGCCAGGCCGCGCGCCATGACCAGCTTCTGCTGCGGCGTCATGCTGCAGCCGGGGGATTGCTCGCCATCGCGCAACGTCGTGTCGAAGATGCGGATCTGCGTCGGGGAGGGATGGGTTGGCGTGTTCACCAGATGGGTTCCTCGTGTACTTCTCTTTCCATGGCGGGCGCATCCAAGCGGCGCGCACCGGTCTTTGCAGGGGAAGGGGTCGTGGCCGCGCGCGACGCGCGGCCCTTGGCAGGCGAGGGTTCGCCCTCGGGGTTGCGGCGACGCGGCTTGCGTGGCGGACGCGGGCGCACATCGGACAACAGCTGCGCCAGCACCGTGGCGTCGATGTTACCGCCGGAGACGACGGCGCACTTGCGCTTGCCGGCGACGCGGCGACCGGCGGCCAGCGCCAGCGCGCCCGCGCCTTCGGCGATCAGGTTCTCTTCCAGCGCCAGCCGCACCAGGGTTTCGCGCAGCTCGGCCTCGCGCACGGTCACCACGTCGTCCAGCAGCTGCGAGCACAGGCGGCGGGTGATGAAGCCGGGCACCTTCACCCGGACGCCATCGGCCAGCGAGGCGACCGGATCCTTCGGGGCGGTGTCGCCCTTCATCGCACGGATCATCGAATCCACGCCCTCGACCTGGGCGCCGACCACGCGCACGCCCTGCGACTTCAGCGCCAGCGCCACGCCCGAGGCCAGCCCGCCACCGCCGATCGGCACGATGACGACGTCCGGGGTGTACGGCGCGATCTCGATGCCGACCGTGCCCTGGCCGGCGATCACGTCGGGATCGTCGAAGGCGGACAGGAAGCGGTAGCCGTTCTGCTCGGCCAGCTCCTTCGCGAAGGCGAACGCCTCGTCGTAGCTGTCGCCATGCTGGCGCACGGTGGCGCCCCAGTGGGCGACCCCGGCGATCTTGGTTTCCGGTGCGCCATGCGGCATCACCGTGATGGCCTGCACGCCCAGCCGATACGCGGCCCAGGCCAGGCCCTGCGCATGGTTGCCGGCCGACGCCGCGATCACCGGGCGGCGGTCGCCGCGCTCGCGGGCGGCCAGCAACGCGTTCAACGCGCCGCGGACCTTGTAGGAGCCGGTGCGCTGCAGGTTCTCCAGCTTCAGCATCACGCCGAAGCGTTCGGCATGGTGCAGCGGCGTGGGCGGCAGGTAACGCCGCAGCCGCGCCTGCGCCGCCAGTACGTCGGCCACGGTGACGACGACGTCGCCTACGTCCGGTTCGTTGCTGGCGGGGGCGCGGCCGGCATCAGGCATCGCGGCACGCGAACGGCTGATGTCGAAGAAGACGCCTCCGGACCGCGACTTCCGCGTTGGCGGGTGCGGCGTTCATGCGGCGCGGTCCTGGTGGCGGCGATCCCGGCTCAGTTCCTGCACGGCGCTGAAGGACAATTCCTCGACATCGTAGATTTTCAGAAGCTGCTGGCGCAGGGTCTCCGGCGCGCGGGTACTGTCGATCACCAGCGCCAGTGCCCAATAGCCTTCGCCGTCGTGGGTGGCATGCACCGCATGGGGCGGAAAACCACGGCGCTCGATCATGCCCAGCACGCGCAGCAAGGCGCCCTCGGCAGGTTTGAGCTTGAGTTCAAGCCGGTAACGCATTCTTTTTCTCCGGGCCGTCGGCCGTGTCGGCAGGCTCGGCGGATTGTGTTGCGGGATTGGCATCCAGCATCGAGCTGTTGGCGTGGTTCGGCGGCACCAGCGGCCAGACGTTGGCCTTGATGTCGATGGTGACGTGCAGCAGGGCGGGTCCGGGCTGGGCCAGCAGGTCGGCCAAGGCGTCCTCGACGTCGTCGCGCAGGTCGATGTGGCGAGCCGGAATGCCGAACACGCGCGCCAGCGCGGCGAAATCCGGGTTGTCGGACAGGTCGATCTCGCTGTAGCGCTCGGCGAAGAACAGTTCCTGCCACTGCCGCACCATGCCCAGCGCGCTGTTGTCGATCAGTACGATCTTCACCGGCAGCTTGCAGCGGGCGATGGTGGCCAGCTCCTGCACGTTCATCATGAAGCCGCCATCGCCGTTGACCAGGATAACGGTGCGGTCGGGACAGGCGAACTGCGCGCCCATCGCCGCCGGCAGGCCGAAGCCCATCGTGCCCAACGCGCCGCTGGTCAGGTGATTGCGCGGATGGGTGAACTTGCAGTGCTGCGCCACCCACATCTGGTGCTGGCCCACGTCGCACGCGATGATCGCGTCCGCGGGGGCCACTTCGCTCAACCGCTTCAGCAGGCCAGGCGCATAGATGTCGCTGCCGGGCGCGTCGTAGCGGAAGCCGAAACGCTCGCGGTTGCCCACGCAGCGCTTGCGCCATTCGTCGCAGGTGCTGCGCGCGGTGCGCAGCGTCTTCAGGCTGATGGCCACATCGCCGGGAACGGCGATGTCGGCCGTGCGCAGCTTGCCGATCTCGTAGGCGTCGGCGTCCACATGCAGCACGCGGGCGAACGGCGCGAACTCGGCCAGCTTGCCGGTGGCGCGGTCGTCGAAGCGCGCACCGACCACGATCAGCAGGTCGCATTCCTGCACCGCCATGTTGGCGGCGCGGGTGCCGTGCATGCCCAGCATGCCCAGGTAATGCGGATGGTTGGCGGGCAGTGCACCCAGGCCGCGCAGCGTCAGCACGGTGGGGATCTTCGTGGCGTCGACGAACTGGCGGAACGCGTCCACCGCATCGGCGATGCCGATGCCGCCGCCACCGTAGATCACCGGCTTCTCCGCACCGGCGATCGCGGCCAGTGCGTCGGCCAGCTTCGCGCCTTCCGGTGCCGGGATCGGATCGACGCTGGCCGGGACGTGATCGGGCAGATGCGAGGCATCGCTCATCTGCACGTCTTTCGGCAGGTCGATCAGCACCGGGCCTGGACGGCCTTCGCGCGCGATGCGGAAGGCTTCGCGCACCATCTCCGGCAGGTCGTCGACGCGCCGGGCGACGAAGCTGTGCTTCACGATCGGCAACGTCAGGCCGAACACGTCCAGCTCCTGGAACGCGTCGGTGCCCATCAACGTGGTGGCGACCTGGCCGGTCAGGCAGACCATCGGCACCGAGTCCAGCATCGCATCGGCGATGCCGGTCACCAGGTTCGACGCGCCGGGGCCGGACGTGGCCACGCACACGCCCACCTTGCCGCTGGCGCGGGCGTATCCGTTCGCGGCCAGCGCCGCGCCCTGCTCGTGGCGCACCAGGATGTGCTTGAGGTTGGAGTCCACCAGCGCGTCGTAGAACGGCATGATGGTGCCGCCCGGATAGCCGAACAGCGTGTCCACGCCCTCGGCTTCCAGGGCGTGGGCCAGCCAGCGGGCGCCATTGCGTGGGGCAGTGGCCGCAGCGGCGTTCATGCGGCGGCCTGCTCGTCTGTATCGGGTTGCGCGGCGTTGGCCTGCAGCCACACCATCTTCGCGCGCAGTTCCTTGCCGACCTTCTCGATCGGGTGGTCCTTGTCCGCCTGCTGGAACTTCTTGTAGTTCGGCAGGCCCGCGTCGTATTCGGCCTGCCAGTTGCGGGTGAAGGTGCCGTTCTGGATGTCGGTCAGCACGTCCTTCATGCGCGCCTTCACCGAGGCGTCGATGACGCGCGGGCCGCTGACGAAGTCGCCGTACTGCGCGGTCTCGGAGATGAACTCCAGCATGCGGGTGATGCCGCCTTCGTAGAACAGGTCGACGATCAGCTTCAGCTCGTGCAGGACTTCGTAGTAGGCGATTTCCGGCTGGTAGCCGGCTTCCACCAGCGTCTCGAAGCCGGCCTGCACCAGCGACGAGGCGCCGCCGCACAGCACGGCCTGTTCGCCGAACAGGTCGGTCTCGGTTTCTTCCTTGAAGGTGGTCTTGATGATGTTGGCGCGCGCACCGCCCAGGCCGCCGGCGTAGGCCAGGGCGAACTGCTCGGCCTGGCCGCTCTTGTCCTGGTGGACGGCGTAGATGCAGGGCACGCCTCGGCCGATCTCGTATTCGCGGCGCACCAGCGCGCCCGGACCCTTCGGCGCGACCAGCACCACGTCCAGGTCGGCGCGAGGTTCGATCATGCCGAAGTGGACGTTGAGGCCGTGCGCGAACAGCAGCACGGCGCCCTGCTTCATGTTCGGCGCCAGCACGTCGGCGTAGAGCTTCTTCTGCACCATGTCCGGCGTGAGCACGGCGACCAGGTCGGCGTCCTTCACCGCATCGGCGGGCGCCTTCACCACGAAGCCGTCGGCCTGTGCCTTGGCTTCGGTCGGGCCGCCCGGGCGCAGGCCCACCGTGACGTCGAAGCCGGAGTCACGCAGGTTCAGCGCATGCGCGCGGCCCTGGCTGCCGTAGCCGACGACGGCGATCTTGGGGTGCGGGAGAGCGTTGGCGGTGGTCATGGCGCGGGTTTCCTGAGGGTTGATGGGGAATCGAAGGGGCTTAAACAAAAAACCCCGCACTTCTCAGTGCGGGGTTTTGCGAATCTGGCGTTTCTGCTGCTTACACGCCGGTCCGTCCCGCACTTGTGGGCGAGGTAATAAGGACGAGTACGAGGAAGGACGCCGCAGCGGATGCGGTGGGGTCGTTCGTCGTGGGCGTGTGGCGCTGCAACATGCGGCAAGGGAAACATGCCGCTCCAAACCATGTCAAGCGCTTTTCCGTCGTTTGCGACGATCGGATGATTTCAGTCGAGATGGTTGCAACTGAAACCGAGAAAACGCCGCAGAATCGGGCTCCCCACGCTGTCGCACCGCCGGCTGTTTTCATGCCCGAATACCGCTCCAAGACCTCCACCCATGGCCGCAACATGGCCGGTGCCCGGGCGCTGTGGCGCGCGACCGGCATGAAGGACGAGGACTTCCACAAGCCCATCGTCGCGGTGGCCAACTCCTTCACCCAGTTCGTCCCGGGGCATGTGCACCTCAAGGACCTGGGGCAACTGGTCGCACGCGAGATCGAACGGGTCGGCGGCGTCGCCAAGGAGTTCGACACCATCGCCGTCGACGACGGCATCGCGATGGGCCACGACGGCATGCTCTATTCGTTGCCGTCGCGCGAAGTGATCGCGGACTCGGTGGAGTACATGGTCAACGCGCACTGCGCCGACGCGCTGGTGTGCATCTCCAACTGCGACAAGATCACCCCCGGCATGCTGATGGCCGCGCTGCGGCTCAACATCCCGACCGTGTTCGTGTCGGGCGGGCCGATGGAAGCCGGCAAGACGCGACTGGCCGACCACAAGCTCGACCTGATCGATGCGATGGTGATGGCGGCCGACCCGAACGCCAGCGACGAACAGGTCGCCGCGGTCGAGCGCAGCGCGTGCCCGACCTGCGGTTCGTGCAGCGGCATGTTCACCGCGAATTCGATGAACTGCCTGACCGAAGCGCTCGGCCTGTCGCTGCCGGGCAACGGCACCGTGGTCGCGACCCATGCCGATCGCGAAAAGCTGTTCAAGCGCGCTGGCGTGCTGGCCGTCGAACTGTGCCACCGCTGGTACGGGGGTGAAGACGCGACCGCGTTGCCGCGCGGCATCGCCACCTTCGAGGCATTCGAGAACGCGATGACGCTGGACATCGCGATGGGCGGTTCCACCAACACGATCCTGCACTTGCTGGCTGCGGCACAGGAGGGCGAGGTGCCGTTCGACATGCGCGACATCGATCGCCTGTCGCGGCGCGTGCCGCAGTTGTGCAAGGTGGCGCCGAACACGCAGAAGTACCACATCGAGGACGTGCACCGCGCCGGCGGCATCATGGCGATCCTCGGCGAACTGGCGCGCGGCGGCCTGCTGCATACCGGTGCCGCCACCGTGCATGCGAAATCGCTGGGCGAAGCGATCGCGAAATGGGACGTCGCGACCAATGACGACGAAGCCGTCGCGACGTTCTACAAGGCCGGTCCGGCCGGGATCCCCACCCAGGTCGCCTTCAGCCAGGCGACGCGCTGGCCGTCGCTGGACACCGACCGTGCCGAGGGCTGCATCCGCAGTGTCGAGCATGCGTTCTCGCAGGAAGGCGGGTTGGCCGTGCTCTACGGCAACATCGCCCGCGATGGCTGCGTGGTGAAGACGGCGGGCGTGGATGAGTCGATCCATGTGTTCGAAGGCACCGCGCGCGTGTTCGAAAGCCAGGATGCAGCGGTCGCCGGCATCCTCGGCGATGAAGTGAAGGCGGGCGACGTGGTCGTCATCCGCTACGAAGGCCCCAAGGGTGGGCCCGGCATGCAGGAGATGCTGTACCCGACCAGTTACCTGAAATCGAAAGGACTCGGGAAGCAATGCGCGCTGCTGACGGATGGTCGCTTCTCCGGCGGTACCTCCGGCCTGTCGATCGGCCACGCGTCGCCGGAAGCCGCCGCGGGTGGCGCGATCGGCCTGGTACGCGATGGCGACCGCATCCGTATCGATATTCCCCAGCGTGCGATCGCGCTGCTGGTCTCCGACGACGAACTGACGGCGCGCCGCGCCGAGCAGGACGCGAAGGGCTGGAAGCCGGCGCAACCGCGTACGCGCAAGGTCAGCACCGCGTTGAAGGCGTACGCGCTGCTGGCGACCAGCGCCGACAAGGGTGCGGTACGCGACAAGCAGTTGCTGGATGGTGTCTGATAGCGGGATGACCCGCACCTTCCTTGTCGTCGTCCTGTCGTTGTTGTCCGTCGTGCCCGCGTGGGCACAGAAGGTACAGCCGCGCCCCTGGGTGATCGCCACCTACGCTTATCCGCAACGCGACCGTGCCGTGGCCATCCAGCCGCTTGCCGACTACCTCGGCCTGCGCGCGCGGCATCCGGTGCAGGTCCGCTTGTTCGACTCGCCGACCGCGTTGGTCGACGCGTTGCGTCGTGGCGAGGCCGACGTCGCAGTCCCCAACCTGCACGGCTACCTGCAGGCACGCCGCGCCAACGAACCGCTGACGACGCTGCCCGTGCCGCAGGTGCCTGCGCTGCAGGCGGATCGCTATCGTGCGGTGCTGGTCGCACGCACGGGCCTGGAGGCGGCGGGCGAACTGGAACGACAGGCGAGGACGCTGCGCCTGGTGCTTGTCGGCAGGGATTCGGCCTCCGGTGGATTCGTGCCGGTGCGCGAGCTGCGCCGGCGCGGCCTGGAGCCGGCGAAAGCCTTCGCCCATCTCGCCTATGCCGGCTCCCACGCGGCCGCGCTGGAGGCGGTGGCGTCCGGCCAGGCGGACGTGGCCGCGCTCGCGGCTGATGTCTACGATGCGGGCCATCCGGCCGGGGTGGTGGAACTGTGGCGCTCGGAGCCCATCCCGCCGGGTCCGCTCCTGTGCCGTCCCGCGGCCGACGTGCCGTGCCAGCAGTTCGCGGCCTGGCTGCTGGAAGCCCATGACGAAGCGCCGGCCGTGATGGCGGCATTGCGCGCGGGGTGGCCGGAGTTCGGTGACGCGCAGCGCTTCACCGTGCCGGCGCAGGGGCTCGTGGATGCAGCGGGGATGCAACTCGAGCCCTGAAGCACGATCGGCCGTGCGTCATCGCGCGGGCGTGCCGAGATGTCGGGCCAGGAACGCTTCCAGCCGGCGATAGAACGCGATGTTGTTGGCATCGGCGTGGAATCCGTGGCCCTCGCCGGCCACCGCCATCCATTCCGGCGCGCGGCCGGCGCGTTCGAGTGCCGCCTGCATCGCGCGGGCCTGGGCGATGGGCGCGCGCTCGTCCAGTTCGCCATGCACCAACAGCACGGGCGCGGTGATCTGCGCGGCCAGCGTCGTGGGTGAAGCCGCAACCAGTGCGGCTTCGTCGCGACCGATGGCGCGCGTGAGGTAGTTGCTGCCGTACTGCGTGCTGCGGATGTCGCCCTTGGCGTACATCATCTTCAGGTCGTATACGCCCGCGAGGCCGGCCGTGCACTTGATGAGCTCCGGTGCCCGCGCCGCGAGCATCAGGGACGCATAGGCGCCGAAGCTGGCGCCATACGCGCACACGCGGTTCCCGTCCGCGTATCCCTGCGCGATCGTCCAGCGCAGGCCGTCGAGCAGATCGTCCTGCACCCGCGTGCCCCACTTCAGGTAGCCGGCCTCCTCGAACGCGCGGCCACGTCCGCCAGAGCCGCGGTAGTTCACCTGCAGGACCAGGTATCCGCGACTGGCGAGGAACTGCGCGTCCTGGTCGAACGCCCAGTCGTCACGGACCGCATGGGGACCTCCGTGCGGCAACACCACGGTGGGCAAACCTGCAGGCGTCGTGACGCCTTGCGGCAAGGTCATGAAGCCTTCCAGCTCCATGCCATCGCTTGCGCGGAAACGGAATGCGCGCCGCTCGCCCATGCGGGCGGCATCCAGCCCCTCCCGGCTCGAGAGCAGCAGCGACGCCTTGCCCTGCGCGCGGTCGAACAGGTACCAGCTGCCCGGGTCGCGATCGCTGAAGGCGTACAGGAGCGACCTGTTGCCGTCGCGGCTGTGGTCCACGTAGGCGACGTAGTGATCGGGGAAGCTGTTGGACAGCGCGTCGTGCAGCTGGGCATCCGCGGACTGGGCGTCGAAGTAGACCGCGCGTGGTCTTCCGTCGTCGATGACGGCGGCGAAGGGTTGCAGGGGGCCTGCGCCCCATTCGATGTCGGAGACGCTGCGCAGCGGGTGCTGGGCCAGTACGCGGTGCTCGCGGCCATCCGGCGAAGAAGCGACCAACCGCGAAGGACCACCGTCCACGGACTGCCATCCGTAGACCTGCGTGCCGTCGACGCTGAATGCGTAAGGCGTCCACACGGTGCCCGCCGCGCCGGATGCGATGGATGTCCAGCTCTTTCCCTGCGCATCGGCAATGAACACCAATGGCCGGTCGTTGTCGTCGACGCCTGTGGCGAACCTGGGCACGCCCTGCCGATCCAGCGTGAAGCGCAGATCCCTGACGTCGATGTCGGCGACCAACCTTGCCGTGGCAGCGCTGGCGTCCACGTCGTACAGCTGGGAGCGCTGGGTGCCGCGCGATAGCCGGCGCATGTAGAAGCGGCCGTTGGGCGTGGCGGGCAGGCCCTCGATGTAGCCGAAGCCGGCTTCGATGCCGGCTGTACGCAGCGATTGCTGGTAGCCGAAGAGGTACTTCTGGTTCTTGCCGTCGGCATCGGTGGCGATGATGTCGCCCATCGGGATGGGCGCTTCGCGCGAACCCAGCTGCCGGCCCTTCGCCAGCACCAGCCGGGTATCGCTGACCCACGCCACCTGGGTGGGAAGTTCATAACGCGGCAACCGCAGCAAGGCGGTGCGCTGCATGTCGTCGGTGCGATGGACGACCAGCGCATGGTGGCCGTCGCCAAGATCGGCCGTGATCGCCAGGTGCGCGCCGTCCGGCGACAGTCGCGGCGAATGCAGCCGGTTGGCGGCGGCGAAGGCCTCGACGGGTACGGGGGCCTCGGCGCCCGCCGGCGCGATGTGCAGGGCCAGCAAGGTCGCGGCGACAGCCCATGTCCTGAATCCCGTCATCCCCTCGTCCTTTTCCCGCCCGGCGGCCGTGATCCCAAGGATATCCCGGTCGCCGGCGGGGAGCGTGGGGTGGGGCGCAGGGGGCCGGGTTGTGGTCTAATTCGCGCCGAAGCGGGGGTATCGCCGGCCTGGCCGGTGATTGAGACAGACCCTTCGAACCTGATCCGGTTGAGACCGGCGTAGGGAAGCTTCGCAGGACGCGCCGCATTGCCTTTCGCCCCCCCAAGGGCCCGCAATCCGTCCGCCTCCGCGCCGCCGCTTCGTCCGTGATGCGAACCCTCGCGTCCCATTATGCGAATCCCTCGCAAGAGCCCGCACATCCAGGTGCGGGGATTCAAAAAGGACGATGCCGATGAATGCCATTCCCAAGCCCGCCACCGACCTGCTGCAGCAGACCGGACAACTGTCCGAGTCCGTGACGCGTCCCATCCCCGGTTCGCGCAAGATCTTCGTCGAGGGCTCGCGCGCGGACCTGCAGGTGCCGATGCGCGAGATCGCGCTGACGCAGACGCCGACCATCTTCGGCGGCGAGGCGAATGCGCCGGTCACGGTGTACGACACGTCCGGTCCCTACACCGATCCCGACGCCCGCATCGACCTGGCCGTCGGCCTGGCCGCGTTGCGCGCAAGGTGGATCGAGGAGCGTGGCGACACCGAGCAGTTGTCCGCGCTGAGTTCGGATTTCGGCCGTGCGCGCGAGCATGATGCGAAGCTCGACGCCGTGCGCTTCCCCAACCGCGTGCTGCCGCGCCGGGCCAAGGCGGGTGCGAACGTCAGCCAGATGCACTACGCCAGGCGCGGCATCGTCACGCCGGAGATGGAGTACGTCGCGATCCGCGAGAACCAGCGGCTGGAGGCCGTGCGCGAGGCGCACCTGCTGGCGCAGCATCCGGGCGAGAGTTTCGGCGCGAACATCCAGAAGCTCATCACGCCGGAATTCGTCCGCGACGAGATCGCACGCGGACGCGCCATCCTGCCGAACAACATCAACCATCCGGAAAGCGAGCCGATGATCATCGGCCGCAACTTCCTGACCAAGATCAACGCCAACATCGGCAATTCCGCAGTGTCCTCCGGTATCGCGGAGGAAGTGGAGAAGCTGGTGTGGTCGATCCGCTGGGGCGGCGACACGGTGATGGACCTGTCCACCGGCAAGCACATCCACGAGACGCGCGAGTGGATCATCCGCAACTCGCCGGTGCCGATCGGGACGGTGCCGATCTACCAGGCGCTGGAAAAGGTCGATGGCCGCGCCGAGGCGCTGACCTGGGAAATCTTCCGCGACACGCTGATCGAGCAGGCAGAGCAGGGCGTGGACTACTTCACCATCCATGCCGGCGTGCTGCTGCGCCATGTGCCGCTGACCGCCAAGCGCGTGACCGGCATCGTCTCGCGCGGCGGATCGATCATGGCCAAGTGGTGCCTGGCGCACCACAAGGAGAACTTCCTCTACACGCACTTCGAAGACATCTGCGAGATCATGAAGGCCTACGACGTGGCCTTCTCGCTGGGCGATGGCCTGCGCCCCGGCTGCATCGCCGATGCCAACGACGCCGCGCAGTTCGGCGAACTGGAAGCGCTGGGCGAGCTGACCAAGATCGCGTGGAAGCACGACGTGCAGTGCATGATCGAAGGCCCCGGCCACGTGCCGATGCAGCTGATCAAGGAGAACATGGACAAGCAGCTGCGCGAGTGCGGCGAGGCGCCGTTCTACACGCTGGGGCCGCTGACCACCGACATCGCGCCGGGCTACGACCACATCACCAGCGCGATCGGCGCGGCGATGATCGGTTGGTTCGGCACGGCGATGCTCTGCTACGTGACGCCGAAGGAGCACCTGGGCCTGCCCAACCGCCAGGACGTGCGCGACGGCATCATGGCCTACAAGATCGCCGCGCATGCCGCCGACCTGGCCAAGGGGCATCCGGGCGCGCAGGTGCGCGACAACGCGTTGAGCAAGGCGCGCTTCGAATTCCGCTGGGAGGACCAGTTCCACCTCGGCCTGGATCCGGAGAAGGCGAAGGAATTCCACGACGAGACCCTGCCCAAGGACGCGCACAAGCTGGCCCACTTCTGCAGCATGTGCGGCCCGCACTTCTGCAGCATGAAGATCACCCAGGACGTGCGGGACTACGCGGCCGAGCACGGTGTCGACGAGCAGCAGGCGCTGGCCGATGGCATGAAGGAGAAGTCGGCGGAGTTCCTGGCGCAGGGCGCGCAGGTGTATCGTCAAGGCTGAACCGGGCGAACCCGTCCTTGCGACGGATCGCCCCGGAACTGCGTAGAAGGTGGAGAGGGGCCGCCGACGGCGGCCCGTGTCGAACATCCGGAGACCTGCCATGACCCTGATCGCCCGTCTGTCCCGCCGCAGCCTGTTGATGGCCGCCACGCTGCTGTTGGCGGCCTGCGCCACCGGTCCGCGTGTCACCAGCGACGTCGACCCGTCCGCCAACTTCGCGCAGTACCGCACTTTTGCGTTCTATGCGCCGCTGGCGATCGAGAGCCAGGGCTACGCCACCCTCACCAGCGGGCGGACCAAGGACGCGGCACGCGCGCAGATGGAGGCGCGGGGCTACGTGTATGACGAGAAGTCGCCCGACCTGTGGTTGAACCTCAACGCCTACATGCAGGAGAAGACCGACGTCGTCAGCACGCCGGAAGTCGACTACGACTACTACTACAGCTATCGCGCGCGGCGTTACTTCGCCGTGCCGTACTGGCGCGATCGCACCGACGTCTACAAGTACACCGAAGGCACGCTCAACGTGGACCTGGTGGACGCGAAGCAGAACCGCCTGGTCTGGACGGGCGTCGCGGTCGGCCGCGTCGGCCGCACCAAGCCGGAAGAGCGGGGCGCGAAGATCGATGCGGCCGTGTCGGAGATCTTCCTGCGCTACCCCTATCGCGCCGGCAGCGGTGCCACGGCGGTGGCGCCGTGAAGGGCAGTGGCAGCGGCATCGCGAAGGCGGGCATCGGCTTCGGCACGGCGCTGGCGATCACCATTTCGTGGGGCGCCAACAAGTCGCTGCTGTGGGCGGTGATCCACGGCGTGCTTTCGTGGGTCTACGTGGTGTATTACGCGCTGGTCTACCACTTCAGATGAAGGCCGCCGCATGACCATGCCCCTGGCGTGGCTGCGCTGGCTGGTGACGGCGCGCCGGCATCCCTGCGCCTTCCTGCTGATCGTGCAGTTGGCGGGCATCCTGCTGTACCCCGTGATGGAGGACACCCAGGCGGGCCGAGCGCTGTTCGGCGCGTTCGGCATCCTGGTGCTCGCGCTGGCGCTGTGGGTGGTCAACCGCAGCGCGGCGGTGAACTGGATCGCGTGGTCGCTGGCGGTTCCTTCGGTGCTGCTGTCGGTGTCGGCGGCGGTCTTCGACCTGCCCTCCCTGGGCATCTACGCCCACCTGCTGGAAAGCGGCCTGTACTTCTACACGGCGGGCAGCCTGATCGCCTACATGCTGCAGGACCACTCGGTCACCAGCGACGAGCTTTTCGCCGCCGGGGCCACGTTCACCTTGCTGGCCTGGGCCTTCGCGTTCGCGTTCTCGGTCTGCCAGCAGTGGTATCCGGGGAGTTTCACGGCCGCCGTGGACCCCACCTCGGCGCGGAGCTGGATGGAGCTGCTGTTCCTGAGCTTCAGCCTGCTGTCCGGCGTGGGCCTGAGCGACGTGGTCCCGATCCTGCCCCAGGCGCGCGCGCTGGTGATGCTCGAGCAGTTCGCCGGGGTGATGTACATCGCCGTCGTCGTGTCGCGCCTGATCGGGTTGACGATGCTGCGCCCGCCCCGGAAGCCGGACTGAAGGCACAGGAGCCGTAACGCCTATTCCGGTACCATCCGCGGCCTGAAGGCCTGTGTGGTACCGGACATGAAGCTAGAAGCCCCCTTCATCCAGTTGCCGATGCGCTACGACGCGGACCGGCTGGCCCAGGAGGTCCTCGCCATCGGGGAAGGCGCCTGGCGTGAGCATCCACAGAAGTTCGCGGGCAATTCCATGCTCCCGCTGGTGGCCGTGGACGGTGATCCGGCCAACGAGGAGTTCGCCGGCGAGATGCGCCCCACCTCCGAGCTGGAGCGCTGTCCCTATCTGCAGCAGGTGCTGGCCAGCATCGGCACCACGGTCGGCCGGACACGGCTGATGCGCCTGTCCGGGGGTGCGGAGGTCAAGCGGCATGCGGACCAGGGCTACTACTGGGCCGAACGCGTCCGCGTGCACGTGCCGATCATCACCCAGCCCACCGTGCGCTTCGAGTGCGATACCTCGGCGGTGAACATGGCGGCCGGGGAGTGCTGGATCTTCGATACCTGGCGGCAGCATCGCGTGCTGAACCAGGACGAGCGGCAGCGCATCCACCTGGTGTGCGACACGGTGGGTGGCGAGCGCTTCTGGGGTCACGTGCGTGCGGGCAGGCGCGTGCAGGCGGATGCGATGGAGCCTGCCGCGGGTTGGGCGCCCGCGCCCGTCGACTATCAGCCCGGTGCGACACCGGCGATCACCTTCGAGCACTACAACGTCCCGGTGGTCATGTCGCCGTGGGAATTGCGTCGCCACCTCGAGTTCCTGCTCGACGAGTCCGCCCCGTTTCCGCATCTGGACGCTGTCCGGCAGATGGTGGATCGCCTCTGCCGCGACTGGCGTGCGCTCTGGGCGGCGCGCGGCGCGGAAGCGATCGCGTTGCCCGACTATCGCCGCCGGATCCAGCAGTTCGTGCAGGAGGCGCGGCCCGCGGTGGGTACGGCGGCCCTGCGCAACGAGCTTCCCCTGATGCCGGCCATCATGCTGATGGCCGTGCGCCCCGCGGTGCAGGAAGCGCCTGGTGCACACGGGCCCGGCAGGCCGCGCATGGCGATCGGAGCCATGGCGTGATGGCGGATCCATCGGGTGTGCATGTTGGCGAGGATGCCCTGTTCGACCGGCCCGTGTTCATCCTGTCGACGCCGCGTTCGGGCTCGACCCTGCTGTTCGAAACGATGTCGCAGGCGCCCGCGCTCTACACCATCGGCGGCGAAAGCCATCAGATGATCGAGCAGGTGCCGGGCCTGGCACCACGCGACCGGAACTTCGATTCCAACGTGCTGACCGACGCCGACGCCTCGGAAGAGCGCGTGGCCGCACTGCGTCGTCATTTCCATGCCGCGCTGCGCGACCGGGCCGGCCAGCGACCGGGTGCCGGACGCGTTCGCATGCTGGAGAAGACACCGAAGAATGCGCTTCGCATCCGCTTCCTGCGGCGGGTGTTTCCGGAGGCGCGATTCGTCTTCCTGTATCGCGACGCCAGGCAGACCCTGTCGAGCATGATCGATGCCTGGCAGTCGGGGCGCTTCCGCACGTACCCGGGACTTCCAGGCTGGCCTGGCGAGTTCGCGTGGTCGCTGCTGCTGGTACCGGGATGGCGAGAGCTGGTGGGCAAGCCTCTTCACGAGGTCGTGCGCGCGCAATGGGAGCGCACGCTCACCACCATCCTCGACGACGTGTCCGAGGTCCCTGCGACGCATCGCACCACGCTCGACTACGACGCCTTCCTGCAGCAGCCTGGCGTGGAGGTGAAGCGCATCTGCGCCGCGCTCGACCTGCCCTGGGACCGGGAGCTGGGCGCTGCGTTGCCGCTGTCCCGTTACACGCTGACCCGACCGGCCCCCGACAAGTGGCGCAAGCACGCGGACCTGATCGAGCCGCTGCTGCCCGGGCTCGACCCGACCATCCAGCGCGCGAAGGCGGCGCTGGAGAAGTGGGCCCGCTGAGCCCAGCGTGAGCGCCGGCAACGAAAAAGGCCGCCCTTGGGCGGCCTTTTTCGCGACGCGGAGGCGCGATCAGAACTTGTGCTTCTCGTCTTCCGGCTGCGCAGCCTGGCGGGCGATGGCATCGACCAGCACGGCCTTGGCTTCGGCGGCGTTGCCCCAGCCGTCCAACTTCACCCACTTGCCCTTCTCCAGGTCCTTGTAGTGCTCGAAGAAGTGGCCGATGCGCTCCAGCCAGTGCGGGCTGACCTGGTCGATGTCGCTGATGTGGCTGTAGCCGGCGAACACCTTGTCCACCGGCACGGCCAGCAGCTTCTCGTCGCTGCCGGCTTCGTCGCTCATGCGCAGCACGCCGACGGGACGGCAGCGGATCACCGAGCCCGGGATCAGCGGCAGCGGCAGCACGACCAGCACGTCGGCCGGGTCGCCGTCGCCGCAGAGGGTGTGCGGCACATAGCCGTAGTTGCAGGGGTAGCGCATGGGCGTGGAGAGGATGCGGTCGACGAAGATCGCGCCGCTGGCCTTGTCCACCTCGTACTTCACCGGCTCGGCGTCCTTGGGGATCTCGATGATGACGTTGATTTCGTCCGGCGGGTTCTTGCCGGCGCTGACCAGATCCAGGCCCATTGCGTGCTCCGAGGGGGTACGGTGTGAAAGAGGGTCGGTATTTTACGCGCTTGGCTGCTGCGGCGCAGCAGGAGCCGCCCCCGGGCTGGCCGGCCGTCGGCGCCCGGCACGTGATTCAGGCTGTCTTACAGCTGCCGGGCCCTAGAATCCGCCGCCCATGCATTCCCTTCGAACCGCCGCCGGCCTCCTGCTGACGGTGCTGGCCCTGGCCAGCGCCGACGCGGGCGCGCGTACGGTTTACCGCTGTGTGCAGGGCGGCACGGTCAGCCTGGCCACCGCACCGGAGCCCGGCTCCAAGTGCACGGCCAAGGAGATCGACGACAACGCCGTGAGCACGCCGAACCTGTGGGGCTCGATGGGGGTGTTCAGCGGCACCCTGTACGAGCGTGATCAGGACGGCCAGAAGGTGTACTCCACCCGCAACCTGCCGGGCTCCACGCCCTACCTGAAGTTCACGGTGCAGACGCCGCCAGGCGAACCCGCGCACACCGGCCTGGGCCGGGTCGGCAAGCCGCGACTGGACCGGTATCCCACGGAGTTCAAGGCCGCTGCGCGGCAGACCGGCGTGGACGACGCCTGGTTGCGCGCCGTGGCGCATGCCGAAAGCGATTTCGACGCCAAGGCCGTCTCGCCGAAAGGCGCCATGGGTGTGATGCAGCTGATGCCGGATGTGGCCAAGGAGTATGGCGTCGCCGATCCTTTCTCCTCCACCGAATCGATCAACGCCGGCGCGCGCCACCTGCGCGGGCTGATGAAGCGCTACAAGGGCGACCTGACCCTGGTGGCGGCGGCCTACAACGCGGGGATCGGCACGGTGTCGCGCTATGGCGGGGTGCCGCCTTACGCGGAAACACAGGAGTACGTCTCCAAGGTCACGGCCCTGTACGAGCTCTACCTGCGCGCGATGGGGCGCAAGCAGGCGCCTGAGCGGCCCGCACTCTAGCCCGGGTCCACGTTCTTCACCCGGCCCTCCCCTGGGCGGGCCTACGGTGTCTGCACGGCCGGACCCACGCGCCGGCCAGGAGACCGCCATGAAGACGCGACGCGTATTCAGCGCCCCGGATATCGATACCGCCGAAGCGGCGCTGCATGTGGCCCTGCACATGGGCATCCAGCCGGACCACGCCGCCCTTGTCGGCCGTCCGGAGATCGAGATGACCCAGATGCCCGATGCCGAGAAGGAGGGCTCGCCGACGGATTTCATGCCGGCCGCGATGCGCGGGCTGGTGGGCGGCGGCGTGGTCGGCCTGGTGATCGGCCTGCTGGCCATGGCGATCCCGGCGGCGGGCATCCCGCTGGTGGCCGTGCTGCTCTGCACGCTGGTGGGTGCGCTGGTCGGCGGTTGGGCCGCGGCGTTGGCCGGCTCGTCCGTGCCCAGCGAGGTCCGCCGCGACTACCGCAACGAGATCGAGGCGGGGAAGGTGCTGGTGGTGATCGATGACGAGGATGAGCGCCTGCTGGAACGGGCGAGCGACGCCATCACCGCCACCGGCACCCAGCGCCTCCAGTTGGTCCATCACGGCTTGCTGCACTGAACCCGCTCCGCCCGTGCACGGGTAAGATGCGGCCTTCCCTGGAAGGAGTGCGTCCGATGCGTCGTGTGCTGGCGATGGTGGGCCTGATGGTGTCTGCGTTTGCCGCGGGTGCGGCGGACGGCGAATGGGAGAAGTTCGGTGCCGACATGCCGGCCGGCCCCGTGGTGCCGCTTGCCCAGGCATTGGCGGACCCTGCGGCGCATGAGGGGCAATCGCGCGTCTTCACTGGTCGCGTCGTCGATGTGTGCCAGAAGAAGGGCTGTTGGGTGATGCTGGAGGACGCGGGGCAGGGCGCGCGCGTGCTGCTCGGCGATCACGATTTCTATGTACCGAAAGACGTGCGCGGTCCGGCGCAGGTGCATGGCGTGCTGTCGCGGGTGACGCTGTCGCCGGCAGCGCGCGAACACACGGCGAAGGAAGTGTCGGCCGGAACCCCGGTGCCGGCCGTGGAATACCGCATCGTTGCCGATGGCGTGCAGGTGCAGGCGGACGATCCCGGCGCCTGAGGGCGTTCAGTCGACGAGGGCTTCCGACAGCACGACGTGGCGCCCGGGGCGTGCATCCAGTGCGGCGTCGAGCAGCGCGGCGGCGACGCGCTCTGGCGGTACCACGCGGTAGCGGCGCGGTACCACGGGACCGAGCGCCCCCAGGATCCGCTGCGCCCAGCGTTCACCCGCGCGGTGCTGGGTGCGATCGCCGCCCAGCAAGCCCGGCCGCAGCAGCGTGAGCGAATCGAATCCGATGTCGGCCAGCGCCTGCTCCACGTCGCCCTTCGTGCGCGAATAGAAGACCCGCGAGGCCGGGTCGGCGCCCAATGCCGATACCAGCGCGAAAGAACGTGCACCGTGTGCGTGGGCGAGGCGCGCGACGGCCAGGGGATAGTCGTGGTCCACGCGATGGAAGGCCGCCTGCGAACCGGCATCGCGGATCGTCGTGCCCAACGCACACGCGACGGCATCCACCCGCCACCAGTCGGCATCGCCGGGGAGCGCATCGAAATCCACCACGGGATTGAGCAGCTTCGGATGGGCGGGCAGCGCCCGGCGGGTAGGCGCTACGACGGCGACGACCCGGGGCGACGCCAGCGCGAGCGCCAAGGTCGCCTGGCCCACCAGGCCGGTCGCGCCTGCCAGTAGAAGACGGCTCATGCGGGGCTTCTCCCTGTGCGGAGCCCGCATGATGCCAGCCGGACGCGCCGGCAGGAGACGCTTCGGTTACGCTTCCGCGTCGGTCACGCCCCCGGCGCGAGGAGCGCCACCCCATGCCTGTTGCCTTCGCACGTGTCGCGCCCGTCGATCGGATCCGGGAGTGTGGTCGATGAATCTCCCGCTCCACTATGGCGTGCTGGGTGCGCTCGAAGCGGGGGTGATCGCCTTCATCATCGGGCTGCTGTGCTTCGTGTTCTGGCATTGGCTGTGTGGCCGCCAGGGGTGGTCGATCGGTCATGCCGTGGGATGGGCGTGCCTGACCGCCGTGCTGATCGGTGCGGGCATCGATACGTGGAACCTGTTCTATCTCGGCATCAGCCGATTGGAGTCGCCGCTTTACGCGCGCCTCGCCCTGCAGGGCATCCATGACGCGGAATCCCTTGGCTCGCGCGTGATCCTCGAGATCGCGGGCGCGTTGAGCGGCGTGGCCCTCGGTTGGCAATGGTTCAGCAAAAAAACGCCGGACGGAACATCCGCGAACACCGGCGAAAAAACGGACGCGTAACTTCGATCCTGCGCGACGTCACGCATTCCACGAAGTGACAACCGCGTGATCACCACGCCGTAACACCTTGCTAGCCGATGCGATGACGGGCGTGGTTAAGCGTGCGTGCACGTTCATGTCGGCGCGCATTTTTCGTTCAGACGCGCCGCTGCAAGGTGGGGCCGTGCGCAATCGGACGCACTTCCTACGAAGACAGACAGACGGAGCACTGACATGACGAAGAACACCCGCACCCCGCTGATCGCCCTGGTTGCCCTGAGCGCTGCGCTGGCCATGCCGCTGGCATTTGCGCAGGAGAAGACCGAAGACGCCGCCACCCAGCAGGCCCAGCAGACCGAACCCACCGCCGACCAGGCGACCGGCTCGGCCACGCAGAGCCCGACCCAGAGCACGCAGTCCGCGGCCGGTGGCAAGCAGGGCTGGGCGGATGTCGATACCAATGGCGATGGCAACATCAGCAAGGAAGAAGCCGCGGCCAACCCGGGCCTGAGCCAGGTCTTCGACCAGGCCGATGCCAATGCCGATGGTGCGTTGACCGCCGACGAGTACAAGGCGTTCGTGAGCAAGAACTACGGCGAACAGAAGTAAGCCCCTTCGTATCACGGCGTGACGTCGCGCGCGCGATGCACGCTGCACCGGGAGAGGCGGCCGGCGTGCCGCCTTTTCCTTTTCATAGGCCCCCGCGCTGCGGATGAAGGAGCGGGGGCAGTACAGGAGGTACCCATGACGCATACGGCACCCCGCCTCACCGGTCCGGCGATCGCATTCGCGATCGCGGCTTTCGCCAACACGCCCTTCGCGTACGCGCAGGATGCCGCGCGCGGTGCGGGCGACGCACAGACACGGCCGCCGCACAGCGCGCCAGCCCCTTCGTCGCCCAAGCCCTTCGAGGAGCTTGATGCGAACGCCGACGGCGCCATCAGCAAGGACGAGGCCGCGGTCGATCCGCCCCTCGCGCAGGCCTTCGGCACGCTCGATACCGATGCCGACGGCCGCCTGACGCCCGAGGAGTACGGGGTCTACGCGCAGGGCCAGTCCTGATTCCCTTCCCCCATCTGGAGAACACCATGAACACGCGCATCCACCGAATGCTCGACAAGCCCCTGCTGCTCCTGGGCACGGCCGTGCTGGGCGCCGGCCTGTTGACCGCCTGTGGTCCGAAGCCGGAAGACACGCCTGCGGCCACGACGGCGCCGGAACCGGTCGACACCACGCCGCCGGCCGACGTCGCACCGCCGGCCCCGGCGCCCACCGATCCGACGATGCCGACCGATCCGAATGCACCGCCGACCGATCCGAACCTGCCGCCGCCGGCGAACCCGAATGCGCCGGAGACCACACCGCCGCCGGCCGACGGCAGCACCACGCAGCCCGCCAGCGGTGGATAAGTTCGCGCGCATGCCGTGAGCAACCGCTGACCAGGATGGCCGCCTTGCGGCGGCCATCTTCGTGACGAGCGCGGAAAGTCGGGGCTGCTATCCTGCGCGCCCCTCCCGCGACGAAGACAGGCTTCCGCATGGCGCGCATCCGATGGGTCGGCTTCGACGGCGACGACACGCTCTGGAAGAGCGAGGACTACTACCGCCAGGCCGAAGCGGACTTCGAAGCGATCCTCGGCGCGTACATCGATCTGGCCGATCCGCGCACGCACGGCCACCTGCTGGAGGTCGAGCGCCGCAACCTGAAGATCTTCGGCTACGGCGTGAAGGGCATGACCCTGTCGATGCTGGAAACCGCGATCCAGCTGACCGACGAACGCATCAGCGCCCGCGACCTGCATCGCGTCATCGAGATCGGGCGCGCCACGCTGCAGCATCCCGTCGACCTGCTGCCGGGCATCCGCGACGCGGTCGCGCAGATCGCCGCCGACCATGAGATCGTGCTGATCACCAAGGGCGATCTGTTCCACCAGGAAGCCAAGATCGCGCAGTCCGGCCTGGCCGACCTGTTCCACCGCATCGAGGTGGTGTCGGAGAAGGACGAAACCACCTACGCCCGCGTGCTGCGCGAGCTCGAGGTGGCGCCCGACGCGTTTGCGATGGTCGGCAACTCGTTGCGATCGGACATCGAGCCCGTGCTCGGGTTGGGCGGCTGGGGCATCCACATGCCTTACCACGTGACCTGGGCGCTGGAGGCGGAGCATGGCGTCGCCCATGACGCGCCGCGCCTGCGGGTGGTGGAGAACGCCGGCCAGTTGACCGCCGCGCTCGCCGCGATCGAAGCCACGCCGGGCGCCTGATGTTGGCGCGGCGCCCGCATCGGCCCTGCGGCACAATGGCGGCATGAAGCGCGCGCTGCCCGTCCTGATCCTGTGGGCCTGCCTGGCCGTCGGCGCACCGGCCGGCGCGCAGGATACCGTCGCCTACGCACCCGCCACCGGCGATGCCACGGTGGACCGGCATCTCGCCGACATCAACGACTATGCCGCGCGTTATCCCACCGCCTTCGCCGACGAGATGTCGCGCTACTACGCCGTACCGCGCGCGTACGTCGAAGCGATGCAGCAACAACCGGACTGGACCGCCGGCGACATCTTCATGGCATGCGCGCTGGCGCAGATCGTGGGGCAGCCCTGCCGTGCGGTCGTGCGCGAATGGTCGCGCGATCATGAGGGCGGCTGGAAAGCCGTCGCCGGACGCCTGCAGGCCGAGCCCGGCAGCGTGCAGTACCGCCGACTGCGCAGTGCACTGCAAGCGACCTACCGTCGTTGGGACCGGCCGCAACCGTAGCCGCGGCACTGCGTGCGCTATCGCCCGGAGACGGGACTATGGCGCCTTCTTCCCGTACATGATCAACAGCACCAGATCGTCGTCGCCGTCCTGGCGGATCGCGTGAGTGCTGCCAGGCCGGGTCAGCATCGCGTCGCCGGCCTGCACGGCCTGCGCCGTGCCATCCAGTTCGTACACACCGCGCCCGCTGAGCACGTAGTAGATCTCGTCCTTGTGGTGCTGGTGCAGGCCGATGCCCGCGCCCTTGTGCAGCACGCGCTTGCGGAACTCGAAGCCGAGCGCGGGCGCGTCGCGGAAGAAGGGATGCGCCGTGGTGGCGCCCGCACCGCCGTGCGGACCCGGTTGCTCCACGGCGATGTCGCGCTCATGCACGACCAGCGAGGGGTTGGGCTGCGCCTTGCGGTCTGCCAGCGCGGTGGCGGGCGCGCCGCAATCCGTATCGCGGGTCACGTGCGCCGCAAGCGCCGGATCGACCTGCTTCCAGCCTGCCACCACCAGGCACGCCACCATCACTGCACCGCGCTGCTGGAAGTGGGTGTCGTCCTGCTGGTCCTGTGCCGGCACATGCATGAAGTAGGCCTTGCTGGCCTCGTCGCCGGTCGCGCGCAGCCAGTCCATGCTCAGGGTCGTGAGGTCGATCAGGCCGATGCGCTCGCGCTGCGCCAGGTCGCGTACGGCCTGTGCGTACAGGCCATGCGTATCGAGCAACTGGCCGCGATCGAATTTCCGGCGCGCCACCGGCGTCACCAGGAGGGGCGTGGCGCCCTTCGTGCGTGCGAGGTCGACGTAGCGCATCAGCCACTCGGGGAACGCGCGCTGCGGTTCGTTGTAGCGGGTGGGGTCTTCGATCTTCTCGTCGTTGTGGCCGAACTGGATCAGCAGCACGTCGCCCTTGCGCACGTCCTTCGCCATGCCGTCGAACCAGCCTTCGGCGACGAAGCTGCGCGCGCTGCGCCCGCTTTGCGCATGGTTGCGCACGATGAACGCTTTCGGGTCGAGGAAGCCCTGCAACTGCTGTCCCCAGCCCTCGCGCGGCGCGCGTTCCGGGCCGTAGGCGCTGGCCGTGGAATCGCCGGCAATGAAGACCTGCCGCGGGGGTGCGGCGGCTGCAGATGCGCAGCAGGCGAGAAGCGCGACGAGGGTGAGTGAACGAAGCATCCGCCATGTCCTTCATGTCGCCTGTGGGAGCGGGGTCAGTCGCGATGAATCATCGGTATACGTCCATCGCGACTGACGTCGCTCCCACAGGACCCATCTACCGCCGGCCGACGCGCGTCAGCGCGCCAGCCAGCCACCATCGACCGGGATGACGGCGCCGTTGACGTAGTCCGACGCGCGCGAGGCCAGGAACACCGCCGTGCCGCCCAGGTCGGCGGGCTCGCCCCAGCGGGCGGCCGGGATGCGATCCAGGATGGCCTTGTTGCGGTCTTCGTCGGCGCGCAGCTGCGCGGTGTTGTCGGTGGCCATGTAGCCGGGCGCGATGGCGTTGATGTTCACGCCCTTGGCACCCCACTCGTTGGCGAGCAGGCGGGTGATGCCGGCGATGCCCGACTTGCTGGCCGTGTACGACGGCACGCGGATGCCGCCCTGGAACGACAGCATCGAGGCGATGTTGATGATCTTGCCGCTGCCCTGCGCTATGAAATGGCGGCCCGCCGCCTGCGACATGAAGAACGCGGACTTGATGTTGACGTTCATCACGTCGTCCCAGTCCTTCTCGCTGAAGTCCACGGCGTCGGCACGGCGGATCAGGCCGGCGTTGTTGACCAGGATGTCCAGCCCGCCCAGGCCGTCGACGGTTTCCTTCACCAGGCGCTCGACCGGATCGATGCTGATCAGGTTCGCCTCCAGGTTGAGGAAGCGACGGCCCAGCGCGCGCACCTTCTCGCCGGTTTCCGCGGCTTCGACGATGCCGGCGGCGGCGATATCGGCGCCGGCTTCCGCCAACGCGAGTGCGATGCCCTGGCCCAGGCCGGTGTTGGCGCCGGTCACCAGTGCGACCTTGCCTTCGAGACTGAAAGGATTGCGTGCCATCGTGTATTCCCCTCGGATGTTGGGTGGCGCGGTTACTTGAGCTGGCAGATGTCCAGCACGTGCATGTCGGTGTAGTCCAGGTTCTCGCCGCCCATCGCCCAGATGAAGGCGTAGTTGCTGGTGCCCGAACCCATGTGGATCGACCACGGCGGCGACACCACGGCCTCGTCGTTCTGCACGACGATGTGGCGTTGCGCTTCCGGCTCGCCCATGAAGTGGTAGACGCGGTCGTTGTCGGCCAGATCGAAGTAGAAATAGACCTCGCTGCGGCGGTCGTGCAGGTGCGGCGGCATGGTGTTCCACACGCTGCCGGTCTTCAGCACGGTCAGGCCGAGCAGCAACTGCGAGGACTGGCAGGTCGCCGGCACGATGAACTGGTAGATCGTGCGCTCGTTGCTGGTTTCCAGCGCGCCGCGCTCGAGCGCGACGGCGTCCTTGATCGAGAGTTGCTTGGTCTCGAAGCGCGCATGCGCCGGGGTGGAGGTCAGGTAGAACTTGGCGGGATTCGACGCATCGTCGGATTCGAACGCCACGTCCGCGCTGCCCATCGCCACGTACAGGCCGTCCTTCGGGCCCAACGCATAGGTCGTGCCATCGACGGTGACCTTGCCGGCGCCGCCACCGACGTTGATCACGCCCAGCTCGCGGCGCTCCAGGAACGGTTTGCCGGCGGCGGAGGCGGGCTCGGTCTGGCGCGGCAGGTTGACCTTCTTCGACACCGGCGCGGCGCCGCCGATCACGAAGCGCTCGTTGTGCGAGTAGTTCAACTGCACCGTGTCGTCGGCGAACAGGTTGCCGATCAGGTAACGATCGCGCAGCTGGTCGTTGGTGGCGCCGTCCATCATGTCCGGGTGGGTGGCGTGGTAGGTCTTGCAGAACATGGGCGGGGCTCCGTCGGTGCGGACGCGCCTGGCGGCGGCGTCGGTAAGAGGTGTGGGGTGGATTCTACGGCCTTTGGTAACCGGTGTCATTTTGCGGTGCGGCAGGGGGTGAAGCGGGAACAGGGAACAGGGAATGAGGGTTGGCGGGTGCCTGGGGCTTTTATGCGCGGGGAATTGCCGGGGACCGCGGGGGGATCAGGCCGTCAGGGAATGATCATTCCCCGTTCCCCGTTCCCCGTTCCCCGTTCCCCTCACTCCGGCGGCTGGGAGGAGTCGCGGATGATCAGGTGCGGGCGGATGCTGGCGGCAGCCAGCACCGGCGTGCCTTCCGGCTGGATCAGCATGGCGGCCGCGGTCCGGCCGGTGTCGCGGGTATTGCGGCGGACCGAGGTCAGCGACGGCCACAGGCGCGAGGCCAGCGGGCTGTCGTCGAAGCCGACCACCGACAACTGGCGCGGGATGCTGATCCCGGCGCGCATCGCCACCTTGTAGACGCCGGCCGCCATTTCGTCGTTGCCGGTGAAGATGGCGGTGGGGCGATTCTTGCCGGACAGCAGCTTCTCGGCCGCCACCACGCCGGATTCGAAGGTGTAGCCGGCTTCGATGATGCGCGACTTCGGCAACTCCAGTCCCCGCTTGGCCAGCGCCTGCAGGAAGCCATCCGTCCGTTCGATCGAAGACCGGTACGCCGCGGGCCCGGTGATGAGCGCGATATCGGTATGGCCGAGCGATTGCAGGTATTCGGCGGCCTCGGCCGCGCCGTCGCGGTCGTGCGTGACCACCATGCGCGACGGTTCGTCCATCGAGACCGATGCGATGCGCGAATAGCGGCACCCGATCTCCGCCAGCATGTCGGCCAGCGCCTGGTCCTCGGATGCGCGCGGCACCAGCATCACGCCATGCAGCTTCTGCTGCTGCACGAAGCGGCGCACGCCGTCGATGTAGCCCGGGCTGCGGCTGTCGCAGGGATGCACCACCAGTTCGAAGCCCGAATCGCGCAACGCGTCCAGCGCGCCGTACTGCATGTTGACGATGTACTGCGCGGTGGGATTGTCGTAGACCATGCCGATCAGGAACGAACGCCGGAACGCGAGGCCGCGCGCCATCGGGTCGGGTACATAGCCCACCTCGCGCATCAGCGTCTCGACTTTCTCGCGCGTGTCCTTACGCACCAGCGGCGAGTGATTGATGATCCGCGACACGGTTTTCTTCGAGACACCGGAAAGCCGCGCGATGTCGTTGATGGTCGCGGCCTTGCCACCGATGGGCAGGCTGGCAGGGCTTTCGGGCTTCTTGCGCGCGGGCATGGGGCAGTGCGGGTCCGTTCGTCGGTCGAGGGGATTCTAGCGGCTGGGGGTCAGTCCAGCGCGCGATAGCGGAAATTACGGAAGTGCACCTTGCCCTGGCCGGCGGCGTACAGGGACGGCTTCAGGGCCAGGAAGCCCCCGGCCACGTTGTGGTGGTAGCCGGAGACTTCCATCTGCACGGGGTACTTGGTCCAGGTCTTGCCGTCCGTGCTGGTATGGATCGTGAGGACATGGCGGTCATGGGTGACCCGCAGCCAGAGCTTGCCGCCCTTGGCGCTCGGGGCCAGTTTGCCGGGGCGCTCCTGTCCGTAGCGGTGCATCACGAACTGCTCCCCGTTGCTGCCCACACCCGCGTACAGCCGGTCGTTGTAGAACAGCACCGCGCCGCCCTGTGCGCCGGGTTCGACGTCCATCTCGACTTCGAACTGGTAGGCCAGGTCGCCCGCGATGACGCCCAGCGGCGAGCTGTCACGGGGTGCGGTGCCCTTGCCCTGCAGCGTCATCACGCCATCGCCGAAGGTGAGTCGACGGGACTCGTCCGGCGCCGGATCGTAGAAGGCCCACTGCGCCCCCAACGTGCCGGCGCGGAAATCATCCGACAGCGCCATCCCGTGCGGCGACAGCGTCTTGCCCGCGGGCTTGCGCAGGGGGCGGCTCAGGTCGCCCCCCTTGGCGACGAACCAGCCGTCGTCCGTCCACTCGATGGGGTCGAGCAACGCTTGCCGGCCGAGCGTCCAGAAATCGTGCTCGTAGCCGTGGTAGATCATCCACCACTGGCCCGCGGCATCCTCCACCAGGGTGGCATGGCCGCGCGACCACCAGTACTGGTCGCGCGAGGTCGTGCGCACCACGGGGTTGTTCGGCGCGTTCACCCACGGACCGTGGATCGAGCGGGAACGCGCGACGATCACCATGTGGCCGGTCGGCGGGCCCGCCGTCCCGCCCACCGCGGTGACCATGTAGTACCAGCCCTTGCGGAAGGTGATCTTCGGGCCTTCCTGCGCATACCCTTCGACGTCCCAGGATTCGGGATAGCGCCAGCCGTCGTAGACATGCTTCACCTCGCCGACGGTGCTCAGGCCATCGTCGGCCAAAGCCACATAGTCGCCGCCGCTGAGGAACAGGTAGCGCTTGCCGTCTTCTCCGACCGCATGGCCGGGGTCGATATGGCCCGGCAGGCCGATGTCGATCGGCTCGCTCCACGGCCCGCGGATATCGTCGGCCCACACCACGAAATTGCTGCGCCGGGGCGACTCGGTGCCACCCACGCGCGCCGGAAAGTAGATGTAGTAGCGGCCCTGGTGCTTGACCAGGTCCGGTGCCCAGATCGAGCCGACATTCTTGGTGATCGCATGGCCGATTGGCTGCCAGTTGACCAGGTCGCGCGAGTGCCACACCGGCAGGCCGGGATAGGCCGTAAACGACGACAGCGTGAGGTAGTAGTCGTCGCCGTCCTTGAGCACCGACGGGTCGGGACGATCGCCGGCCAGCACCGGATTGAGGAACGTGCCGTCGCCGAGGTCGGCCTGGCGCTGATGCTCGACGCCACGCTTCCAGGCGGGGGGCAGTGCATCCGCCGCGATCGCATCGAAGGCGACACAGAGAGACAGGGCGGCGATGATGAACCTGATCAACGGCATGCGGGATTTCCTCAAGGCGTGGCCGGGTGCGACGCCTTCCATTGCGGGTATTCCTTCGACAGCAGCCGCTTGGGCCAACCGCCGTACCACTCGTAGCCGGTGCGCCGCTCGCGCGGGATGTCCTGGTAGCGCGCGACGCGCTGGCTGTCGCGGGTGGCGAGCACGACGCTGTTGTCCGCCACGTCGTAGAAGCGCGCCCACAGGCCCGTGGCGGCGGGATCGGCAACCAGCCGTCGATCCTTCGTGCTGCTGTGGTACTGGAACTGCTCCGCCGGCGCTTCGAACGTCTCGATGCGCCAGCCGGTGATTTCCACACGCCGCAACCAGGCGGCCGCGCCATCGACGGCTTTCACCACCCCGGGTGACGGATCCGGGATCGACATCAGGTAGCGCACGACGCCGACGGTCTCCTGGCCGGTGATCGAGGGGAGTTCGAACTTGCGTCCTTGCGCAGGAAGCAGCGTCTGCGCGTCGTACTGGCCCGCCCACCCCGCGAGCGCATCGCCCTGGCGGACCTGCAGACGCAGCAGGCAGGCATCGCCGGCATCGACGGCCGCCTGCACGCGTGCGCGCAACGTTGCATCGATGAAGGCGTAGCGGCGGGTGTCGGCAAGTACCTTGCGCAACGTACCGAGCACACCCGCGGTCACGTCGTCGGCGATGGTGATATGCGGGTGATAGGGCTGCGTGGCCGGCACCGTGTGCGGCCAGCCCCCGCACGACGGGATCTGCTGCGCCAGGGTGAACGCCAGGCCCTTCAGGCTGCCGTCGCGATACCGCACATCACCGGTGATCGCGTACGCCGTGGCCAGGTAGTCGAGCTGCGTGTAGATGTTGCGGTTATCGAAGCTGCCGCCGGACTTGCGCGCCTCGGCGTCGAAGCGCGCTTTCTCTGCGTCGTCCAGGATCCGCGCGGGGTCTTGGTTCTCGATCCATCCGCCATCGGTCCGCTGGTAGCGCAGGATGTTGTCGGCGATCAGTGCGACCTGGTCCGGTGCGTAGCGCGGATAGGCATCGCCATGCACGTTGCGCCAATGATGGATGGCGTCCTCGAAGCCGGCCAGCGACGGCGGTGCCGGCGTCGCCGCCCAGGCTGGCGATGCCGCGAGCAGCGCCAGGCCCGCGGCGAGGGCGCGCACGCGCTGCTTCATCCCTTCAGCGCCCGCGGCAGCCACAACGACAGCTCGGGGAAGAACGCCACGATCAGCAGGACGACCAATGCCGAGAGCCAGAACGGCCAGATCGTGCGCATGCTCTGCGCCACCGTGATCTTGCCGATCGACGTGCCGATGAACAGCACCGAGCCCACCGGCGGCGTGACCAGGCCGATGCCACCGGCGAGGACCATCACCAGGCCGAAGTGGATCGGGTCGATGCCATAGGCCTTCACGACCGGCAGGAAGATCGGGGTGCAGATCAGGATCTTCGGTGCGAGGTCCATGAACATGCCCAGCACCAGCAGGATCACCACGATCATCAGCAGCACCGTGCGCTGGCTGTCGGCGATCGACTGCAGGAACTCCACCGCCGCCGCAGGTACCTGCAGGTAGGCCAGCAGCCAGCCGAACACGGCGGCCGTGGCGATCACGAACAGGATCACGCCGGTCGTGCGCGCGGCGTGCACCACGGCGCCGCGGAACTCGGCCCAGCGCAGCTGGCGGTACAGCAGCGAGGTGACCAGCAGGGCGTAGACCACCGCGATCGCCGCCGATTCCACCGCGGTGAAGATGCCCGCGCGGATGCCGACGAAGATCAACGTGACCAGGCCCAGGCCGGGCAGGGCACCGACCAGGCGCAGGGCGACGGCGCGCCAGCCCGGGACCGGCTCGGTGCCATAACCGCGGTGGCGGGCGACCACATAGCCGGTGATCATCATCGCCACCGTCATCAGCAGCGCCGGGACGATGCCGGCCGCGAACAGGTCCGCGATCGACAGGCCGCCGCCGGCCGCCGCCGAGAACAGGATCAGGTTGTGCGACGGCGGCACCAGCAGCGCGACCAGCGCGGCCGTCATGCACACGTTCACGGCGTAGTCCACGTCGTAACCGCGCTTGACCATCTGCGGGATCATCGTGCCGCCGACCGCGGAGACGTCGGCCAGCGCCGAACCGGACACGCCGCCGAAGAACAGCGACGACAGCACGCTGACCTGGCCCAGGCCGCCGCGCATGCGGCCGACCAGCGAGGACGCCAGCGCGATCAGTCGCTCGGAAATGCCGCCCCTCAGCATCAGCTCGCCCGCGAAGATGAAAAGCGGGATCGCAATCAGCGAGACCGAACCGGACCCGGCGGAGATCTGCTGCACGAGCACGATCGAGGGGACGTCGAGGTAGAGCAGGGTGGCAAGGGCGGCGACCGCGAGCGCGAATGCGACGGGAACACCCAGCAACAGCAACAGGACGAAGGCGCCCAGCAGGATGGCGATGGCCACGGATCAGACTCCTTCTTCGCGCGCGGGCCGCAAGGCCTTCCACGCGATGTTCAGTGCGAACAGGCAGATCAGCGCGCCGCTGATCGAAAGGGGCAGGTAGTTGATGCTCTGCGGCATCGACGCGCCGGCGATCTTGATGTCCAGGCCGTCGAGCAGCAGCACCGCGGCCCAGCCGGCGATCATCGCGCCTACCGCGGCGATCAGCAGCGGACGCGCTACAGCGAGCAGGCGACGCGCGACCGACGGCAGGCTCTCGGCCAGCAGATGGAAACTGAAATGCCGGTTGGTGTGCACGCCGGCGGCGGCGCCCAGGCTCATCGCGGTGCTCAGCAGCAGCAGCGTGACCGGCTCGGTCCAGCTGGGCGAATCGTTGAGCACGTAGCGGGTGAACACCTGCCAGCCCTGCACGATCACCAGCCCTACCAGCGCCGTGGCGGCGATGGCGATGGCGGCGTCGGCGAGGCGGTCCAGCGCACGCTGCACGGGGCCGGCCGGAACGGAAGCGGCGGTCTCGGTCATGAGGATGTCTCGTCAGGCCAGGTCGCGGATGCGACGGTAAAGGGCTTCGATCTGCGGCTGCTGGTGGTAGGCATCCAACAGCGGCTGCGCCGCCTTGCGGAACGCGGGGATGTCCACCTCGTTCGCCTGGATGCCATGTTCCAGGACGGCCTTGCGCGCTTCGCTCTCGGACGCATCCCACTTGGCGCGCATGATCGGTACGGACTCGCGCGCCAGCCGCACCAGTCGCTCGCGATCCGCCGGCTGCAGCGACTGGAAGCTCGCGCGCGACATCACCAGCACGTCGGGTGCGTAGGAGTGGCGCGTCTCCGACCAGTACTTCGCGGCTTCGAAATGACGGCTGGAGTGGAAACTGCGCATGTTGTTCTCGGCGCCGTCGATCATGTGCGTCTCCATCGCGGAGAACGTCTCGCCGAGCGACATCGGCGTGGGGTTCGCGCCGAGCAGCCGGATCAGTCGGATGAAGATGTCCGAGGCCGCCACGCGCATCTTCATGCCATGCAGGTCCGCGGGCTTCGTGATCGGGTGCTTGTTGTTGTAGAAACAGCGCGCACCGGAATCGTAGATCGCCAGGCCAACGAGACCGCGCGCCTCGAAACTGTCCAGCACGGCCTGGCCGACTTCGCCGTCGATGACGCGCCGCTGGTGCGCGACCGAGTCGAACACGTAGGGAAGGCACAGGGCCTGGGTCAACGGCAGCGCGTTGTTCAGCGCGCCCGAGAACACACGGGTGATGTCGATTACCCCGAAGCGCGCCATGTCGATGGCTTCTGCTTCACGGCCCAGCTGCCCGGAGTGGTACTGCCGCAGGGCCAGGCGGCCGCCCGTCTCGCGCGCCATCGCGTCGCCGATCCAGCGGACCGCCTCGACGGTGGGATAGTCCTTCACGTGCACGTCGGAGGCCGTCAGCACGCGACGGCCTTCGTCGGCAAGCGCGTAGGTGCCGGCCAGCGGGGCGACCACGGTGGCGCCCAGGCCGGCACCGAGGAAACGACGACGGTTCATCATGCGCGCCAGTCTCCCTCGTCCAGCGCCTTGGCGGCCACGGCCTGGCACTCGAGGCTGCCATGGCTGTCGAACTCGATGCGCGCGACCTGGCCCGGCAGGATGTCGTGGATGCCGGTCGCATTGCCGGTCGCGATCAGGTCGCCGGCCTTCAGCGGCCGGCCGCGCCGTGCGGAGCGCGCCAGGGCGAAGGCGAACGCGGCGCGCAGACCGCCGGGCAGGGTGGTCGCGCCGCCCTGTCCGACGCGGACGCCGTCGATCCAGGTGCTGCAGGTGAGCGACGCGTCGCTGCGCGCCGCCCAGTCAGGGATTTCCGCGCCCATCACCAACCCGTTGTTGTTGCCGAAGTCGGACACCACCACGCGCGGCCCCAACTGGTTGATCGTTGCGAGCGGGCTGCTGGCGACTTCCATGCCGATGAAGAGCGTGGACGGGACCGCCGCGGCTTCATCGGGCGTCCACTCGGTCTTGCCCTCGGGAGCGTCAGCGTCCAGGCGGAGCACGTACTCGGCCTCCACCGCGCCGAACCCGCCGGCAAAGATGTGGAACTCGTTCTGACCACCGGTGGTCATTTGGAAGGCGCGCGCGAAGATGGGCCCCAGCAGGCGCTCGTCGCCGGAGACATCCCGGCGCTCCGGCGCGATGTAGCCCACCTTCCAGCCGACCACGCGGTCCGGCCATTGGCCGATCGCGAAATCCTGCACGCGGTAAGCGGTCACCAGGTCGGCGGGAATTTCGCCAGGAAAGCCCGGGAGTGCGCGGCCTTGGCGGCGCGCGGCAACGAAGCTGTCCGCGATGGTCGCCAGTTCCGGGGCCTGGGCGCGCTGGCCCGCCAGGGCGCTGCTGTCATTGCTCAAGAGGGTTCTCCCCGCTCCGTTTGTTGCACTGCCGAGTGACAGCGCCGCTGTGGCCTGTATATGGTAAACCGGTGTCATTGACAATGTGCACTGCCGCAAAAACCCACCCGATGCCACGATGCATCGATCCACTCCTGGGAGGGAGCCAATGCTTGATATCCGAATCCCCCGGCGGGCGGGCGCCCGCCTGCTGGCCTTCACGCTGCTCGTAGCCGCGACGGCAGTCGCCTGGGCGGCCGACACGCGACCCCTGGCCTTTCCGGGTGCACAAGGCAGTGCCGCGCATACGCCGGGCGGCCGCGGCGGCACGCTGCTGCGCGTGACGACGCTGGCGGCCGACGGTCCTGGATCGCTCAAGGCCGCGCTCACGGCGAAGGGACCGCGCACCGTGGTGTTCGAGGTCGGCGGCGTGATCGATCTCGGCATGAAGGAACTCCGCATCACCGAGCCTTTCCTGACCGTCGCGGGCCAGACCGCGCCGCATCCCGGCGTGACGATCATCAAGGGCGGCCTGACCATCGCCACCCACGACGTGGTGATCCGCCACATCCGCGTCCGGCCGGGCGATGGCGGCATGGCCAAGCGTTCCGGCGACATCGATGCGATCACCACCGTGCGCGGTGCGCACGACGTGATCGTCGACCATTGTTCGCTCACCTGGGCGACGGACGAGAACCTGTCGGCGTCCAGTACGCGCTTCCATGGTGAAACCGAGGCCGATTGGATGGCCAACGCCTCGCGCAGGATCACTTACAGCAACAACATCGTCGGCGAGGGCCTGGCGAATGCCACCCACCCCAAGGGCGAGCACTCCAAGGGTTCGCTGATCCACGACCACGTCAACGAAGTGCTGATCGTCGGCAACCTGTACGCGCACAACTACGAGCGCAGCCCGTTGTTCAAGGGCGGCGCGCGCGGGCAGGTCGTCAACAACCTGATCTACAACCCCGGGCAGCGCGCCATCCACTACAACCTGATCGCCGAGGAATGGCAGGGCCATCCCTATTCGCGCGGGGAGATGGTGGTGCGCGGCAACGTCATGCGCGCGGGACGGTCCACCGAGCCGCTGGCCTTCTTCATGATCGGTGGGTCCGGCGACCTGGATCTCTACCTGCACGACAACCTGGTCGTGGATCGCGTGGGCAACAAGAGCATCCAGGACACCGGCAGCTACACGACCGCGCCACTGAAGCTCAATCGGGTTAAGAACGCACCCGCCTTGCCGTTCGGCGTGACGCTGCTGGCATCCGAAAAGGTCCAGGACGCCGTCATCGAGAACGTGGGTGCGACGCCCTGGAACCGCGACCTGATCGACCGTCGCATCGTCGCCGACGTCATCGAAGGCCGCGGTGAGATCATCGACAGCCAGGAGCAGGTCGGGGGCTACCCGCAGTACAAGGAAGCCCGCAAACCGTTCGTCGAAGGCGAATGGAACCTGGACGTG
The DNA here is from genome assembly GCF_001427585.1 of Pseudoxanthomonas sp. Root630. Taxonomy (GTDB): domain Bacteria; phylum Pseudomonadota; class Gammaproteobacteria; order Xanthomonadales; family Xanthomonadaceae; genus Pseudoxanthomonas_A. The sequence goes on from NZ_LMGY01000012.1 coordinate 304,497, forward strand.
ATGGAACCGCTGGCGGGCTATCCGCGGGGCGAGCCGCTGCGCTGAGCGCCGATACGCATCGCCGAGTGCGTCGAAAGGGTCCGCCGCAAGGCGGACCTTTTCTTTATTGCCTCCTTCGATCACGTCGCCTCCCGCGCGATTCGTGCGCAGGGCTCAGAAGTTGAACCGCGCGCCGACGTAGTACTGCCGGCCGGTGTGGTGATAGACAGATGCGCGATCACCCGTCGAGTCCACGTACTGGTCGTTGAACTCGTCGGTCAGGTTCAGCCCTTCGAACGTCAGCGTGAGGCGCTCGTTCCACTTGTACGACATGGAAACATCCACGCTGCGGGCACTGCGCTTGCCTTCCACGTCGTTGTTGTTCTGCCCGGGGACGCGTTGCAGATAGTCGTCACGGAACGAGGTGGAGACGCGCGCGCTGAAGCGATCGTTGTCGTAGTAGAGCGTGGCGTTGTACGAATCGGGCGACAGGTTGACCAGGTCGTTGGCGATGTAGGTGACCGGGAAGCTGCCCGGCACCGCGTAATCGATGTCCGATTCCACGTGCGTGTAGTTCAGCAGCACGCCGAAATGACGGAATCCGCCGGGCAGGAAGGTGAAGGGCTGCTGGTAGTTCAACTCGAAGCCCTTGAGCGGGCCGCCGGGCGTGTTGATCGGCGTGCGCACGTCGAACTCCACGTCCCAGAACGTCGAGGGCACCCATTCCAGCGGCAGGCCGGTGTCGCGGTAGGCGATGTTCTCGCGCAGCTCCTGGATGTAGGTTTCGATGTCCTTGTAGAACAGCGCCAGCGAGAGCACGGAATCTTCGGCGAAGTACCACTCCGCGCTGAAGTCGTACGTCTTGGCACGGAACGGCTGCAGGTAGGGATTGCCCACGCGGATGTTCGGCGAGCCGGTCGTGGTGATGCCGGCGCCGGGCGACAGATTGCCCAGCTGCGGACGCGCCATGACCTTGGCCGCGCCGAAGCGCAGCACGACGTCGTCGGTGAGATCCCAGGCCAGGTTCAACGAGGGCAGCCAGTCCTTGTAGTCGTTGGTCACCGTCACCGCGCTGCCGCCCCCCACGGAGGTGTAGCCGCTGGCTTCCACGTCGGTCGTGGCATAGCGCACGCCCAGGTTGCCGCGCAGTGGCCGGCCGATCAGGTCGGTGTTGAAGTCCAACTGCAGGTAGCCGCCCCAGTCTTCTTCGCTGATGCTGCGATTGTTGCCGCGCGCATTGCCGTTGGTGATGCTGCTGAGGGTGAAATCACCGCCGGGCACGCCGGTGTTGCAGTTGCAGTAGATGTTGAACAGGCTGGCGATCGCGTTGAGGTCCGGGATCAGCCACGCGCTCGGGCCGCGCCCGTCCAGTCCGCGCCCGAAACCGGTGACGAGCGTCGAGATATCCGCCACCGTGGTGCCCGTCGGCAGCGCCGGCACCGAGGTCTCGCTGCTGCGGCGGAATTCCCAGGTATCCATGTCGAAGCGCTTGTACGACATGCCGCCACGCAGGGTGAATGTCTCGTTGATCGCAAAGTCGAGGTCGAGCTTGCCCGTATCGAACGTGTTGTCCACGCCTTGCGGACGGATGCGGATCTCCGAGCCCGTCGTGTTGGCGGCCGGGCTGCTGATCCAGCGCCAGGAAGCAGGATCGGTCACATCGAGGTTGCCGTACGTGATCACCGGCAGGCGGCTGTTACCGCGATAGTCCCAGCTGTAGCCATCCAGGTTCTGGATGTCCAGGGTGACCGTGGTCTGCACGGGGTTGTTGAACTCCGAACGTGAGGTGCCGGCCAGCGCCGTGAGTTTCAACCGGTCGGTGATGTCCTGTTCCAGCGTCAGGCTGTACTGGCTGAACTCGGTGGACAGCTTGTCGAAGCGCGATTCGGAGCGCACGTCCACGTTGTCGAACACGCCATAGACAAGATTGCCGCGCGCATCGACTTCCGCCTGCAGCACGTGCGTCTCGTACTTGCCGCCCTGGCTGTTGGAGCGGCTGAACGAGATGGTCTCCAGGAAGTCCTCCTGGCGGGTCGCATCGAGCTTGGAGTACATCGCGTCGAAGCTCAGCAGCGTGCGGTCGCTGGGTTTGAACTGCAGCGCGGCGGTGACGCCCAGGCGCTCCTGGTCGTGCGTAAGGCGACCGTAGCGCGGCAGGCGCGGGTGGAACGTGGTGGCCGCGGAGGCCAGGCGGTAGGCGTCGTTGTTCGCCTGGGTATTGGCCGGGCGCGGATTGCCGGTGGAGCAGTTAAGCGCGGTGGTGCCGCGGCCGCTGTTGTTGGCGTTGTTCTGCGGCGTGTAGCCGACCGGGCTGCAGAATCCGTTCGACGAGGCGCCATTGTCCCAGCGCACCGCGCTGTAGCCTTCCTCGAGCAGGTGGCGCTCGCTGTACGCGGCGGAGAGCAGGGCACCGAACCGGCCGTCGGCCCAGGTATTGCTGATCAGCGCGGAGAAGCGCGGGTCCCAGTCCTTCGACAGATCGTTGTAGCCCATCTGGCTGGTCGCGGTGGCGGTGAAGCCGTCATAGTCGAACGGACGCGCACCGCGCAGATCGACGGTCGCGCCGAGCGAGCCTTCGTCCACCTGCGCCGATTGCGTCTTGCGCACCGTCAGCTTGCTGAAGAGTTCGGAAGCGAACACGTTGAAGTCGAAGCCACGGCCGCGGTTGGCGCCGCCGGAGCTGTCGGTACCGCCGGTGGTGGCCAGCGCTTCCAGGCCGTTGATGCGCACCCGGGTAAAGTCCTGGCCGAGGCCGCGCACGGTGATCGAGCGCCCCTCGCCTGCATCGCGGTCGATCGCGACGCCGGGAATGCGCTGCAGCGCTTCGGCCAGGTTGAGATCCGGGAACTTGCCGATGTCCTCGGCCACGACCGCATCGATCTGCTCGGCGCTGTAGCGTTTTTCTTCCAACGCCTTCTCCAGGCTGGCGCGGAAGGTGCCGACGACTTCGATGCGATCAAGATCGGTTGCGGCGGGCGGCGAGGTCTGCGCGTCCTGCGACTGCGCGAAGGCAGGTGCGTGGAGTGCGATGGCGATCGAGAACGCGAGTGCGGACACCGGTGTCTTCCGGCGATGTGGCTGATGCGTCATGATGTCCCCTCCCAAGGGTTGCCAATCATGTGAGCGTGCCGGGCGACGCCGGCGACGGTGTGGAAACTCCCCAGATTCCATCCTCGGCGCATGAAAATGACACCGATGGTCAGTGACGCTATCAGAGTGTGCACTGCAACAACAAGTGATTGATTCGAATGGAAAAATGTCTCCATGGACAATCGGGCGGGGGTAACCGTTTTCCATACGGCGGACAACAAAAAAGCCCGGTCGAATCCGACCGGGCTTCCAGGGCGAACCGGGGTTCGCGTGTATCGATCAGAACTTGTAGCGAACGCCCAGCAGGTACTGGCGGCCGGTTTCGCTGTAGTCCAGCGGCAGCTGGCCGTTCGCGTTCTGGACCCACGACTCCTGCGCTTCGTCCGTCAGGTTGATACCTTCCAGGCTCAGCTCCAGGTGGTCGTTGATCTTGTAGCGCAGCGCCATGTCGATGGTGGTCGTGCCGGTCTGCCCGTGCACGCCATCGATGTTGTAGCCCGCTTCGGTGCCGGGCGCCTGCAACAGATAGTCGTCGCGGTTGGTCGCCGAGACACGACCGGAGAAGCGCTCGCCTTCGTAGTACAGGGTGGCGTTCCAGGAGTGCTTCGACATGCCGGTCCACGGCGCCTTCAGCACGTTGACGCCCGCGCTGTTGACGTACTGGATCTCCGTGTCCACGTAGGTGTAGTTCAGCTGCGTGCCGAAGTTGGACCACTTGCCCGGCAGGAAGGTGAACGGCTGGATGAAGGTGGCTTCGAAACCCTTCACCTTTCCGCCTGGCGTATTGACCGGCACGCTGAAGACGAAGTCGTCGTTGACCGTCGCGCCGGTGCCATCGAGCAGGCTGGCCGGCAGGCCGCTGGACGCATAGCTGCGCACTTCGCGGGTCGTCTGCACGAAGCCGTCGATGTCCTTGTAGAACAGGCCCAGGCCCAGCATCGCACCTTCGTTGAAGTACCACTCGAAGCCCAGGTCCACGGTCTCTGCGCGGACGGGATCGAGGTTGGGATTGCCACCGCTGACCGTGCGCGCGCCGCCGCTGACATTGACCGTTACGCCGGGCGTCAGGGAGCCCAGTCCGGGACGCGACATGACCTTCGCGGCGCCGAGCCGGATCAGGAAGTCCGGCGTGATCTCGGCCACCAGGTTCATCGACGGCAGGGTGTCGCTGTACTCGCGTGTCACGGTCGTGGCGACGGGCGTGCCGCTGGCGGTCGCAATGCCGGTGGAGCTCTGCTTGGTACGGACATAACGCACGCCGACGTTGCCGGACACCGGAACGGGGCCCAGATCGGCGGAGAACTCGCCCATCAGGTAAACGCCACGGTCCTCTTCCTTCACGCTGCGGGTGTTGACCGCGCGCTCGGTGACGGCATAGATGCCGGTGTTGCTGTAGATGTCGAACAGATCGGCGATGGCCTCGTAGTCCGGGATGACCCAGGTACCCGGCGAACCGTTGACGCCGCTCAGGCTGGCCAGCTCCGTGAGGTCCGCCGGCACGGTGGTGGTGCCGCCGGTGAATGTCGGCACCACCAGCTCGGACGCGCGCCGCAGCTCACGCGTGGAGAAGGAGTAGTCCTTCGCCTGCACGCCGCCCTTCAGGCGGAATCCCGGGCTGATGTTCCAGTTGAAATCCAGCTGCGCGGTGTCGAAATCGTTGGTGACGTACTGCGGACGGATGCGGATTTCCGCCAGCGTCCACCCATTCGGGTTCGTCGGATCGATACCGTAGTTGAGGATCGGCTTGTAAGGATCGCTGCGGTAGTCGTAGCTGTAGTTATCGACGTTCAGCTTGTCCATGATGATCGTCGTCTGGATCGGGTTCTCGTGCTCCGACTTGGACGTACCGATCTTCCCGCTGATCTTGAAGTTGTCGGTGAACTCGTGCTCGCCTTCCAGGTTGAGCTGGGTGAAGACGGTGTTCCATTCGTCGTGGCGGCTTTCCGAGCGGATGTCCACGTCATCGAACAGGCCATAGACCAGCGCGCCGTTCTCGATCACGCCATCGCGGACGATGGTCTGGGGCTTGCCGGTGCCGCTGCGGCTGAACGAGATCGCTTCGATGTACTTCTCGTCGCGTACCGCATCGATCTTGGAATACAGCGCATCGAGTGCGAACTGGGTGCGGTCGGTCGGCTTGAACTGCAGCGCCGCCGCCACGCCGGTGCGCTTCTGGTCGTGTTCCATCAGCGTGTAGCGCGGGAAGCGCGGGTGGTAGACGTCCGCGCTGCGGGCGGCGGCGAACGGCGACGTCGCGCTGAAGTTGCCGTTGCTGGTGCCCTGGGCCCAGCGACCGCTGCCGGAGCCTTCTTCCAGTGCCTGGCGCTCGGAGTAGGCGACCGACAGCAGGGCGCCGAACTTGCCGTCGGCCCAGGTATTGGCGATCAGCGCGCCGATCCGGGGATCGGTCTTGTCGGCCAGGTCGTTGTAGCTGGCCTGGCCGCTGGCGGTGAACGTGAAGCCGTCGTAGTCGAGCGGTCGCGCGGTGCGCAGGTCGACGGTCGCGCCCAGCGAACCTTCTTCCACGTCGGCCGAGGGCGTCTTGCGCACGATCAGCTGCGAGAACAGGTCGGACGCGAACACGTTGAAGTCGAAGCCGCGCCCACGGTTGGTGCCGCCGTTCTGGTCGGTGGCGCCCACCGTGGTGAGGGCCTCCATGCCATTGATGCGGACGCGGGTCAGGTCGGGCGGGAGGCCGCGGACCGAGATCTGCCGGCCTTCGCCGCCTTCACGGGTGATCACGACGCCCGGGATGCGCTGCAGCGACTCCGCGAGGTTGAGGTCGGGGAACTTGCCGATGTCCTCGGCGACGATCGCATCGACCACGCCGGCTTCGCCGCGCTTGATGTCGAGGGCTTTCTCCACGCTGGCGCGGTAGCCCGTGACGCTCACTGTATCGAGCGTATCGACGCTTTGCTGGGCCGGGGTGGCCTGACCGGACTCGGTCGTCTGCGCCGCGTCCTGGGCCTGCGCGGCTGCACTCATCTGCAGCGCCAGGCCGATCGAAACGGCAAGCAAGGTAACCGGTGTCTTCCGGCGGTGTTGACTGACTGGCATGTTCTCCCCTCCTCAAGGGACCATGGCCGCGTGTGCGACTGTTTTGGTAGCAAAAAACCGCTGTGTATTCCCTTCCAGATCCTGCCAGCTGATAAAATGACACCGCTGGTCAAAAACAACGCTAACAGAGTGTGCGCTGCAACAACAACTGTCGTCGGGCCCGGATTATCTTGTCCTCGGGACAACCCAGAACGGCGCGTAGGCATCGATGCAACACCGCAACGGGAGGAGTGCTGGCATGGCCAAGATCGTGTGTTTCGGAGAATTGCTGCTGCGCCTGGGGGCGCCCGGCAGGCAGGTACTGCTGCAGTCGCCGGTGCTCGACGTGCACGTCGGCGGCGCGGAAGCGAATGTCGCGGTATCGCTCGCGCGGTTCGGACACGATGCGCGGATGGTTGGCCTCGTCGCCGACAACGCATTGGGCGAAGCCGCGCTGGGTGAGTTGCGTCGCCATCGTGTCGATACGTCGGCGGTGCAGCAGCATCCAGGACGCATGGGGCTCTACTTCCTGACCCCCGGCGCGATCCAGCGCCCCAGCGAAGTGCTGTACGACCGGGCCGACTCCGCTTTCGCCCGCGCCGGTGGCGGAGACCACGACTGGCCCGCGCTGCTCGCCGGCGCGCAGTGGCTGCATGTCTCCGGCGTCACGCCGGCACTGGGGCAACGCGCCGCGGATGGCGTGCTTGCGGCGGTGAAGGCAGCGCGTGCCGCGGGGGTGAAGGTGTCGTTCGATGGCAACTTCCGCCCGAAGCTCTGGGAGGCCTGGGGGGGAGATGCGCCGACGATCCTGCGCGGACTGATGGCCGAAGCGGACATCCTGTTCGCCAGTCATCGCGACCTGCAGGTGGTGCTGGGCCTGGACTTTCCGCAGGCGACGCCGCAGGAGCGGTTCGCCGCCGGCGCGGCCGCCGCGTTCGTCGCATTCCCCCACCTGCAGCAGATGGCCGCGACCGTGCGCGTCCAGCGCAGCGTCGACCACCATGCGCTGTCGGGCATCACGGCCCTGCGCGACGGCGCGCTGCACACCACGTCCTCGCACGAGGTTTCGCCGATCGTCGATCGCATCGGCACCGGCGATGCCTTCGCGGCGGGCGTCCTGCACGGGGGGCTGGCGGGTATGTCATCGGCCGACGCGCTGCACTTCGGTGCGGCGGCGGCGTGTCTGAAGCACTCGCTGCCCGGCGACTTCAACCTGGTCGGCGCCGCCGATGTACAGGCGTTCCTGGGCGAGAACAGCCTGGACGTGAAGCGCTGATGTCTGTCGCGGCCAACAGGGAATGTTGCGTTGCGACATTCCCGGACGCAGGAAAAACTATCGTTTGAAGATGCCGGCGCGGGCTTTGCCCGTGCCGCGATTCCCGCAGACTGCGCGCCATGATGAGCGCCGTCCATGCGTAGCAAACTGTTCGTGCCCGGCAGTCGCCCCGCGCTGTTCGCCAAGGCCATGGCCGGCGACGCCGACCTGCTGTCCTTCGACCTGGAAGACGCCGTCGCCGGTGAGGAAAAGGCGGCGGCGCGCGTGCAGGTCGCCGCGTTCCTGCAGTCCGCGCCCCATCGCGCCGCGGGCAAGCAAGTCGTGGTCCGGGTCAATGCGTGGAATACCTCCGCATGGGAGGACGACCTGCGCGCGATCCTGCCGCTCGACATCGACTTGCTCAACCTGCCCAAGATCGAGTCGGTGGAACAACTGCGCCAGGCGATGAGCGAGATCGATGCGATCGAGGCGCGCCTCGGCGTGCGCCGCGCCGTCGGCCTGCTGGTGAACATCGAAACGCCGCGCGCGTTGCGGCACGCGGCTAAGATCGCGCAGGCGCATCCCCGCGTCCGCGGACTGCAACTGGGCCTGGGCGATCTCTTCGAACCCTATGGCATCCGGCGCGCGGACCTGCGCAACGTGCATGCCGCGCAGTACGCGCTGCGCATGGCCGCGGCGGAAGCCGGGGCCTTCGCCTACGATGCGGCGTTCCCCGGGCTGGACGATGAAGCCGGTTTCCGGGCGGAAGCCGACGCGGCGCGCGCCCTGGGCTTTGCGGGCAAGAGTTGCGTGCATCCGCGCCAGGTGGCGTGGGCGAACGACATCTTCGCGCCCTCGGTGAAGGAAATAGACGACGCACGCCGTACCGTGCAGAAGGCGGACGAAGCGGGCGAGGGCGCATTCGCCGTGGATGGCCGCATGGTGGACGCGCCCTTCCTGGCGCGCGCGCGCGCCGTGCTGGCGCTCGTGGATCGGAACAAGGGGACAGCATGAAACATCCGGCAGTGCGGTCCGCGACCGCCCGCATCCAGCGCGTGGTCGGTCGCGCGTTGGTGTTGTTGGCATGGGCGATCGCGGTTGCGGCACTGCCGGCGCATGCGGAAAGCCTGACGACGGTGCGGCAGGAGCTGCTGCCGGCGCCGTCCATCGGCACGAGGGGTGATGTCCACGCCTTGGGCACGTCACTGGTCGCTTTCCATGGCGATTCGGCCCAGCAACTGCCAGCGGGAGCCAAGGCATGGCAATCGCTGTCGATCGCCGCCGACATTCCCGTGCCTGCCACCTGGATCAGTGCGGCCAAGGGCACGCTTTACCTGCTGCATGGCGATGGCGTCGGACAAGCATCCACCGGTGTTTCCGGCGTGGCGCTGCAGCAGGGGCGCCTGGTGCTGCGTGCGTTGCCCGCGTGGCCCGCACCCTTGCAGGGCGTGACCCTGGCGGAAGCGGACGGCCGGCTCTATGCCAGTGGCCTCGATGCCGATGGCACGCCGCGTCTCTACCAGCTGACGCTCGCCACCACCTCGGCAGGTTGGGCTGCGCTTGCGACCTGGCCCGCGGGCGGCGCCAGCAGCCTGCTCGCGCAGCGCGGCGACCTGTTCGCCACCGTGCCGGGCATGGGCGCCGATGCGCTCTGGCGCTGGCATCGGGAAACGGGCTGGACGCAGATGCCCGCGCTACCCGCGCCGTTGGTGCCGCATGCCGCCCGGGCCCTCGGACAGGCGCATCTCCTGTATCTCGTCGCCGAAGGCGGTGCGGGCACGCCACGCCTGGTGACGTTCCACACCATCACCAAGGCATGGGCCACGCTGCCGGCGACCGTGCCGGCGGACATCACGGGCGTGACCGCGTGGGGCGACGGCCTCGCATGGACGGGCGCGGACGGCACGCTGAACACGTTGCAGCTGCAGTCCGGCAAACACCTGCTCACCTGGCTGGACTGGCTGGTGATCGTGGTCTACCTGGCCGCGATGATCGGCATCGGCCTGTACTTCTACCTGCGCGAAAAACGCAATTCGACGGAGAACTTCTTCGTCGGCAGCCGCACCATCCCGTTCTGGGCGGCGGGCCTGAGCCTGTACGCGGTCAACACCAGTTCCATCAGCTTCATCGCGATCCCGGCGAAGGCGTTCGAAACCAACTGGCAGTACCTGACCAACAACCTGATCGCCGTGCTCGGCCTGATGTTCGTGGCGGTCTGGATCGTGCCGCTGCTGCGCCGGCTGAACCTGATGTCGACCTTCTCCTACCTGGAGACGCGCTTCCATCCGACCATCCGCATGCTCGCCAGCGCCCTGGCGATCCTCATGCAGATCGGCAGCCGCATGAGCGTCATCCTGTTCCTGCCGGCGCTTGCCATCTCCACCATCACCGGCATCGACGTGGTCTGGAGCGTGTGGTTGATGGGCGGTTTCACCATCATCTACACCGCCATGGGCGGCATGAAGGCCGTCATCTGGACCGACGTGGTGCAGGTGATCGTGAAGATGGGCGGTGCGATCTTCGCCATCCTCTTCATCATCTGGACGTTGAAGGGCGGCTTCGGCGAGTTCACCCAGATCGCGATGGCCGAGGACAAGACCAAGCTGTTCGACTTCAGCTTCGACCTCACCAAGGCGACGGTCTGGGGTTTCATCTTCCTGGTGCTGTTCGAGGTGGTGCTGACCTTCCCGAAGGACCAGGTGCTGATGCAGCGCGTGCTGTCCACCAAGTCGGACAAGGAGGCCGGACGCTCCGTGTGGGCCTTCGCCGCCATCATGATTCCCGGCGGGTTCGTGTTCTACGGCATCGGCACGGCGCTGTTCGTCTACTACAAGAACAACCCGGAGCGGATGAATCCGCTGCTGCCGGTCGATGCCACCTTCCCGCTGTTCATCGCCGCGGAGCTGCCGATGGGCGTGACCGGCCTGATCATCGCCGGCATCTTCGCCGCCGCGATGGCGACGCTGTCCGGCATCATGAACTCGGTGGCGACGCTGATCACCGTGGACTTCTACGAGCGTTTCGCCAAGGACAAGTCGCAGAAGAAGGGCGTGTTCTTCGCCGAGATCATGACGGTCGTGGTCGGTCTGGTCGGCATCGGCGCGGCGCTGGTGCTGTCGCGCTTCGACATCGGTTCGCTGTTCGATGTGTCGATCGAACTCGCCGGCCTGTTGGGCGGCGGCTTCGCCGGCGCCTATACGCTGGGCATGTTCACCCGCCGGGCGAACTCGCAGGGCGTGGCGATCGGCATCGTCACCGCGATCGTGCTGACGTTCGTCGCCTGGTGGTTCGACCTGGTGCACCCCTATTTCTACCTCGCCATCTCCATCCTGGTCTGCGTGGTCGTGGGTTACCTGGCCAGCCTGTTCTTCCCTGCGCCGGCGCGTTCGCTCGAGGGCCTGACCATCCACCGGCAGGACGCCGCGGACGCGGCCGATTGAGCGCATGGGCCATAGGTCCCATCGTCGGCGTCACGCGCCTCGTGTAGCCTGAAGGCAGCAGGGGAGGCGCGTGGACACCCAGTTCCTGAATACCTTCGTGGTGGTGGCCGACCGGGGCTCGATGGCTGCGGCGGCACGCGTGCTCAACATCACGCCGGCCGCGGTCGCCCAGCAGATCCGCACGCTGGAGCGCGAACTCGGCGCGCCGCTGATCGCGCGCGCCGGCCGTACCGTCAGCCTGACCGAGGAAGGTTCGCGCATCCTGCAGCGCGCCCGCGACCTGCTGCGCGACGTCGCCGACATGCGCAGCGTCGCCAACGACAGCGAAGTCTCCGGCGAGCTGCGGCTGGGCGCGTGCCCCACCGCACTGGCGGGCATGCTGCCGGACATCCTCGCGCGGATGGTCGATGCCTTCCCGCAGATCAACGTCTACATCCGCCCCGGCTATTCGGCCGAGCTGTACCGCGCCGTGGAGAATGGCGAGCTGGACGCCGCACTGGTGCTGCAGGCGCCGTACAACCTGCCCAAGACCTGCGACTGGCAGCTGCTGCGCGAGGAGCCGCTGGTGGTGATCGCTCCCGCGCGCATGGCCGGTCGCGACCCGCACGAACTGCTGCGCAGCGAGCCGCTGATCCGCTACGACCGCAACCAGTGGGGCGGGCGCGTGGCGGACGACTATCTGCGCCGCGCCGGCATCGTGCCGCACGAGCGCTTCGAACTGAACGGGCTCAACGCCATCGCCGTGATGGTGGACCGTGGCCTGGGCGTGTCGCTGGTGCCGGACTGGGCCAAGCCGTGGCCGGAGGGCCTGGACCTGGTCCGCCTGCCGCTGCCGATGCCCAGCGAGCCCCGCCGCATCGGCATGGTGTGGTCGCGCTCGACGGTACGCATCCGCCTGGTGACCGTGCTGCTGCAGGAGAGCCGCGCCACCGCCGGGCAGGCTTGATCCGCGCCACGCGGCGTCATGTTGCAGTGCACGCTACAAAAACTAGCCTGTGAACATATCCGCGGGCGATTCTTCCGTGACGGACGTCCGCCTACGCTTCGAACATCGTCGGGTTCGAGCGTCTGGGAGGAACGCTGGGCACGCCGGCCGCCGGGAGCGGCCTTTCTCGCACTCACCCTTGCCATGCGGCAGGCGCACCGCGCGCCGCCGCCCACTCCGCATTTCGAGAACAGACCATGAAACAGGTACCCGCCGCGTTCGGCGTTTTCCTACTGGCCGCCGCCGTCAGCGCCAGCGTCAAGGCCCAACAGAACACGCCGCTGCCGCCGCAGGACGCGGCGACCGAAGAAGCCAAGGCCAAGGACGCCGTCGACCTGGATCAGGTGATCGTCACCGGCGTGCGCGCGCCCAAGGCCGTGGACAAGATCCCCGGCGCAGTGACGCTGGTCAGCAAGGAGGAAATCGCCCACACGCTGCTGGTCACCGAAGACGCGACCGCCGTACTGGCGCGCACCGTGCCCGGCTACGCCGAGGCCTCGCAGGCCATGAGCAACAGCGGCGAGACGCTGCGCGGACGCGTGGCGTTGCGCCTGTTCGACGGCGTGCCGCAGGGTTCGCCGCTGCGCGACGGCAGCCGCAACGCCACCTTCACCGACATGGGCATCGTCGGCCGCGTGGAAGTCATCAACGGTCCTTCCGCGTCGGAAGGCGTCGGCGCGGCCGGCGGCATCATCAACTACCTCTCCACCGTGCCGACCAAGGAAGGCAGCGAGTTCCGCTTCCTGTCGCGCTACTCCACCCAGTTCAAGGACGACAGCGCGGGCTGGAAACTGGGCCTGAACTACGCTTACAAGCAGGACAACTACGACCTGGTCGCCGGCGTCTCGCGCATCGACCGCGGCATGGGTTACGACGCCGACGGCGTGCGCCTGGGCATGAACACCAGCGGTTCGCTGCACGATTCGGTGACCCGCAACGTGTTCGTCAAGGGCGGCATCAACTTCGGTGAAGACCTCGAGAAGCGCCTGCAGATCAGCTACAGCGATTTCAAGATCGAAGGCAACGGCGACTACATCCAGGTCGACGGTTGCCGCTACGAGCCGGGCTGGTGCGAAGATCCGCATCCGAACACCTCCGAGCGCGGCCACATCTTCGGCAGCAAGGCCGAGTTCAACGATTTCCGGCAGGTCAACGCGCAGTACACCGACGCCGACTTCTTCGGCGGCACGCTGACGCTGAACGCGTACTGGGCCGACCAGGCCATGCGCTACCCGCCGGAGAACGGCAGCGACCGCCAGGATCCGGACATCCCGCCGAACGGCCCCGATGGCCTGATCTGGGACCAGTCGGAGATCAATTCGGACAAGGTCGGCTTCCGCCCGTCGTGGGTGCGCGGCCAGCTGTTCGGCGTGGATGGGCTGGAACTGCGCACCGGTGTGGACTGGGTGCGCGACAAGGCCGACCAGCGCCTGGCGCTGACGGACCGCCTGTGGGTGCCGCCGATGAAGTACGAGAGCGTGGCGCCGTATGCGCAGCTGAGCTGGGACGTCGGCCCGCTGACCTTCAGCGGCGGCATCCGCCACGAGGACGGCGAGCTGAGCGTCGACGACTACACCACCACCTGGTACCGCAATCGCGTGTTCGTGCAGGGCGGCACGCTGTCCTACACCGAGACGCTGTACAACCTGGGTGCCATCTGGCGCATCAACGACCGGTGGTCCGTGTTCGCGGCCTACGGTGAGGGCTTCGGCCTGCCGAATGTCGGCATCCCCCTGCGCAACATCAACTATCCCGGCCAGAGCGTCGACGGCATCATCGACCTGCAGCCGATCGTGGTCGACAACCGCGAGGTGGGTGTCAACTGGCGTGGCGACGCGACCTCGTTCAGCGCGTCGTACTACGACTCGGAAGCCGATTTCGGCACGTCGCTGGCGATCGATCCGGCCACCAACGACTTCGTGCTGAACCGTGCGCCGACCCGCATCAAGGGCTTCGAGTTCTCGGGCGACTGGAACATCAACGAAGACTGGAAGCTCAGCGGCATCTATTCGCGCATCCACGGCAAGACGGCGTTCTGGAACGCCGACACCACCGGTCGCTATCCGGCCGGCGGGTTGAACAAGCCGATGGGCGCGCTGGACGTCAACCCCGACAAGATCGCGCTGAGCGTGCGCTGGAAGTTCAACGAGGCCGGCGACGTCACCCTCGGGTCGACCACGTTGTTGTCGCGCGACCTCTACGGCAGCGACGTGCGCGAGTTCGACGGGGCGACGTACCGCTACGAGGAGCACACCTCCGGTTACACGCTGTTCGACCTGGGCATGAACTACCGGGTGGAGAAGTGGGGCCGCTTCTCGCTGGGCGTCGAGAACCTGGCGAACAAGCAGTACATCCTGACCTGGTCGCAGGTCCCGGGCTTCCGCAACTACTGGGCGGGCCGCGGCCGCATGTACTCCTTCACCTACGAGTACACGTTCTGATCCACGATCCGCGGATGCCGGCACTTCTCCACGCTGCATCCACCCGCGCCGCCTCCTCTCCAGGGCGGCGCGGGCTCTGGATGGTCCTGATGCTCTCGCTTGCGGCCTGCGCGACCGCCACGCCGCCGTCCACCCTGCCGCGTGCGCCGATGGATGCCGTGCTGACGCAGGCGGTCGGCAAGGACGGATACCTGGGTGCCGTCGCCCTGGTCGCCGACCATGGCGCCGTGGTCTACCGCGGTGCGTTCGGTCATGCCGATCTGCAGGGCAAGCAACCGCTGCGCGAAGACGCCATCTTCCGCATCTATTCGATGACCAAGCCCGTCATCTCGGTGGCGGCACTGATGCTGGTGGAAGAGGGCAGGTTGCAGCTCGATGCCCCGGTCGCCACCTACCTGCCCGCATTCGCCGGCCTGCAGCGCGTCACCGGTGGCAGCGTGGAAGCACCCACGCGGGTACCGGTGCAGCGTCCGCTCACGGTGCGGCATCTGCTGACGCACACCGCCGGCTTCGCCACCGGCGGGGACGACATCCGCGTCGCATCCGCCCTGCTGCAGGCGCAGGCGCCCGAAGAAGCCACGGATCTCGCCGGCTACGCCGACCGCGTCGCACGCGCACCATTGGCGACCGAGCCTGGCACGCGTTTCCGCTACGACGGCGTCAACACCGAGGTGCTGGCGCGGGTGATCGAAGTCGCCAGCGGGCAATCGTTCGACACCTTCCTGCGCACACGCATCTTCACGCCGCTCGCCCTGCACGACACCGGCTTCGAAGTGCCTGCAGCGCAACGTGCCCGCATCATGGCGCTGACCACGCGCGATGCCGCAGGGCAACGCGTCCTTGCCGATACACCGTCCGCGCGCGAACCCGGCGCCCGGCTCCGCCCTTACACGAGCGGCGCGGGCGGGCTGTATTCCACCGCGGCCGATTACCTGCGCTTCGCACGGATGCTGGCCGAAGGCGGCACGCTCGATGGCGTGCGCCTGCTGCGTGAAGACACGGTGGCGATGATGATGTCCGACCAGCTTGCGGGCTTCGATCCGCCGGTGCCCGCGCCGGAGCCCGGCGAAGGCTTCGGCCTCGGCGGTTATGTTGTCATCGATCCGGCGATCAGCACGCGTCCCGGATCGCGCGGGCAGTTCGGCTGGTCCGGGGCTGCATCCACTTATTTCACCATCGACCGTGAGCGCGGCCTGGTGATCTTGCTGCTGTCGCAGCACCTGCCTTCCGACGAGGCCCCGGCGCTGCCCAAGCTGGCCACGCCGTTCTACCGCGCGGTCTATTCGGCGGTCACGCCATGAGCCGTGGCCAGGGCGGCGTGCTGGTGGCGGGCTCGGCGAACCTCGACTTCGTCGTCCGCGCAGCGCATGTCCCGGCGCCGGGAGAGACCGTGCTCGGCCGCGAGTTCGCAACGTTCCCCGGCGGCAAGGGCGCCAACCAGGCGGTCGCCAGTGCGCGTGCCGGCGGCGTGCCGACCCGCATGCTGCTCGCGCTCGGTGACGATCCGTACGCGGTGGTGCTCGAAGCCGCCCTCGCCGACGCGGACGTGGCCATGCACATCGTGCGCGTGCCGGATACCGCCAGTGGCACCGCCTTCATCTGCCTGTCCGATGACGCGGAAAACGCGATCACCGTCGCGCCCGGCGCCAACGCCGGATTGCTGCCGCACCACCTGCCGTCGTTGCGCGGCATCAGCCATCTGCTGCTGCAACTGGAAACACCGCTGGCCAGCGTGGCGAACTACGCCCGCCTCGCCCGCGAGGCCGGCGTGCGGGTGATGTTGAATGCCGCACCCGCCACCCCGTTGCCGGCGGGCCTGCTGGACAGCGTCGATGTGCTGGTCGTCAACGAAGGCGAACTGGCCACGCTGGCCGGCGAAGGTTCCGTGGCGGCCCAAGTGGCGCGCCTGCATGTGCCGTGCGTGGTCGTCACCCTCGGTGCACGCGGCTGCTTCGCGCGGCGGGGCGGTGAAATCTTCCTGCAGCCCGCGTTCCCGATCGACGCCGTGGATACGACCGCGGCCGGCGACACGTTCTGCGGCGCGCTGGCGGCCTGCCTGGCCGAGCATGCCGGGCTGGCGGACGCGCTACGCTTCGCCAGCGCGGCCTCTGCGCTCGCCTGCACCCGGCTGGGCGCGCAGACCAGCATCCCGGCGCGCCCGGAGGTCGAAGCCTGGCTCGCCGGGCATGCCGACGCCCCTTCGCAGCAGGCTGCCCTGGCGACTTACTGCGGTCTTCCCAGTTCCTGATCCATCGTCCCGATCCATCGTCCCGATCCAAGATCCCCCCATGAGCACTCCCACTTCCTCCGATCCCAACCATCCCCGCGATCCCGCGGGTCACGACGACACGCACGTGGTGAAGACCGAATACAAGTTTTCCCACGTCACCACCCAGCGCTACCTGCCCACGCCGGGCAAGGCGCCGGGCTGGCCGTTCGCCGACATCGGCCAATGGAAGATCGATGCGAATGCGTCGGCCGACGATTGGGTCGCCGAACTGAAGGACTGGCGGCGCGAGCACCTCACGCGCATCGGTTACGACGATGCCAACTACCGTCGGCCGGAACTGCAGTGGGCGCAGCGCAACTTCGTGCATGCGCAGGTGATGGTCGAGGACCGGTACCTCTACGATCCCGTCGCGGGCCGCTACACGGTCGATCGCTACCTGGACGATCTGGAAACGCGTTTCGGCGGCCTGGACAGCGTGCTGCTGTGGTGCGTGTATCCCAACATCGGCGTGGACGACCGCAACCAGTTCGACCTCGCGCACAGCCTGCCGGGCGGGCTGGAGGCGCTGCGCGGCGCCGTGGCCGATTTCCACCGCCGCGGCGTACGGGTGTTCCTCACCACCATGCCGTGGGACAACGGTACGCGCGACCAGGGCGAGCCGGACTGGCAGGCCATCGCGAAGATCGTCAAGGCGGTCGGCGCGGACGGCATCAATGGCGATACGTACAACGGCGTGCCGCGTGCGTTCTTCGACGCCTGCGATGCGCTGGGGCATCCCGTGGTCGTGCAGCCGGAATCCACGATCAGCGCCGAGGAGCACCTGATCTGGAACGTGCAGAGCTGGGGCAAGAAGGCGCCGAACGAAGTCGTCCCGCCGGTGGCGAAGTTCAAGTGGCTGGAACCGCGCCACATGATCAATTACGAGAACCGCTGGGGCCGCGACCGCAACCACGACCTGCAGTACATCTTCTTCAACGGCGTGGGCTACAACGCGTGGGAGAACGTGTGGGGCCTGTGGAACCAGCTGACCCCGCGCGATGCCGAATCGCTGCGCCGGATCGCCACGATCTACCGCCGCTTCGCCCCGTTGCTGGTCAGCCTGGACTGGCGCCCGTACGAGCGCACGCTGCAGGCCGGCATCTTCGCCAGCCGCTTCCCGGGCGAGGGCCGCACGCTGTGGACGCTGGTCAACCGCCACGAGTACGCCATCGCTGGCGAACAGCTCGCCGTGCCGCATGTCGACGGCACGCGCTATTTCGATCTGTGGAACGGCACAGCGCTCCAGCCGCGCATCATCGATGGCCAGGCGATCCTGGAGACGACCCTGGAAGGCCGCGGCTTCGGCGCGCTGCTGGCGTTGCGCGCAGGCGTGGCGGAAGAAGGCCTGGAGGTATTCCTTGCGCAGATGGCCGCGCACGCCACCACGCCGCTGGCGTCGCTGTCCGCGCGATGGACCGCACTGCCGCAGACGTTGCAGCCGATTGCCGCGACCGCGGCACAGGCCACCGCACCGGACGGCATGGTGGCGATCCCCGCCGGCGAGTTCCTGTTCGCGGTACAGGGCATCGAGATCGAAGGACAGGTGTGGGAAGGGGTGGACGTGCAGTTCCCGTGGGAGCCGACCGCGCGGCGCCACCATCGCCAGCGGATGCAGGTCGCGGCGTTCCACATCGATCGCCACCTGGTGACGAATGCGCAGTTCAAGGCCTTCATCGACGCCACCGGCTATGCGCCGCGCGATGCGTTGAACTTCCTCCGCGACTGGCATGACGGCGCCCCGCAGCCCGGCTGGGAAAACAAACCCGTCACCTGGGTGTCGCTGGACGATGCGCGCGCCTACGCCGCGTGGGCGGGCAAGCGCCTGCCGCACGGCTGGGAATGGCAGTACGCCGCACAGGGCCCGGATGGCCGCCTGTATCCGTGGGGCGATGCCTGGCGCGACGATGCGGCGCCGCCCGTGTTCCGCGGTCGAACCTTGCCGCCGCCCGCCGATGTCGGTGCATTCCCGGCGGGTGCCAGTCCGTTCGGCGTGATGGATCTGGTGGGGCACGTGTGGCAATGGACCGACGAATTCCACGACGAGCACACGCGCGCGGCCATCGTGCGCGGCGGTAGCGACTACGAGCCGCGCACCTCGCACTGGTATTTCCCCCAGGCCAAACGGTTGGACCAGCACGGCAAGCTGCTGCTGATGGGCCCGGGCAAGGACCGTTCCGGCCGCATCGGTTTCCGTTGCGTGGTGGATGCGGCGTGATGACGAAAAGCACCACGGCTGCGTCGTCTGTCGTACTTGGCGGTGTCCTCGGCGCGGCTCTCGAAGCCAACCTGCGCGGCCGCCTTTCGCACTTCATCACCGCGCCGGACAGTCCGGCCATCGTGCTGTTCTCGCCCGAGCTCCGCGCACGCAACACCGAAGGCGACTGGTACGGCGAACATGCCGGCAAATGGCTGTCGGCCGCCGCCCGCGCCTATGGCCGCAGCGGCGATGCGACGCTGGGGGCGCACCTGCGTGCGGTGGCCGACTACCTGCTGTCCGTGCAGGAAGCCGACGGCTACCTGGGCACCTACGCGGAAGAGCGCCGCTTCATCCATCCGCAGCCGCCGAAGCCGCCCAGCTGGGACGGTGCGCCGGCGCTGCGCACCTGGGACATCTGGGTGCATGCCTACCTGATCCTCGGCCTGGTCGAAACCGCGCGCGCCCTGCAGGATCCGCGCTACACGCAGGCCGCCGCGCGTATCGCCGACCTGTGCGCGCAGGCGCTGTCTTCCGGCATCGACATCACCACGCTCGGCAACCACCACGGCATGTCGGCCACGGTGCTGATGGACGCCGCGCTGGAGTTGCATGCGGAAACCGCGGAGCCGCGTTTCCTCGCGCTCGCCCGGCGCGTACTGGAGCAGGCGAACGCGCACCCCGCGCTGCGCCTGCTGCCCGCGCTCGACGCCGGCGCCGATGCCTCCGAGATCGCCACCGGCAAGGCCTACCAGCTGCTCTGGAACCTGGTCGCGCTGGTGAAGCTGTGTCGCGCCACCGGCGATGCCGCCCTGCGCGACACGCTGGAGCGCATCTGGCAGAACATCCGCGAGCACCACCTGACCCTGGGCGGCGGGCCGTGGGGCGGTGTCGCCCATCGCTCGCGCGAGGTCTTCAACGCGCGCGGCAGCTTCAGCCCGAATGCCTACGTGGAAACCTGCTCGCTGCTGTCGTGGATCCAGTTCAACCGCGAGCTGCTGCAGCTCACCGGCGAGGCGCGCTTCGCCGAAGAGATCGAGCGCACCGCGTACAACGACCTGCTCGGCGCGCAGGCGCCGGATGGCGAGGACTGGTGCTACTACTCGTTCCCGAACGGGCGACGCGTGCACACCACCTACTGGCGCTGCTGCAAGTCCAGCGGCGCGATGGCGGTGGAGGAACTGCCGTCGCTGGCGTATGCCGTCGAGGGCGACACCGTCCGCGTGCAGCTCTACGGGCCCGGCGAAGCGCGCCTGGCGCACCCACAAGCCGGGACGGTGGTGCTGCGCCAGCACACCGGATATCCGTTCGATGGCGACGTGTCGCTGGACGTCCATCCCCAGCGCGACGCGACGTTCGACCTGCAGCTGCGCATTCCGTCCTGGGCCGAGGGCGCCACCGTGTCGGTCAATGGCGAGCCCGTGGAGGCGGCGGTCGTGCCCGGCAGCTTCCTCATCCTGCGCCGCCTGTGGCGTTCCGACGACCATGTGCAGCTGGCCTTTCCGCTGCGACCGACGCTGCACCGGAAGGTGCTGCGCAACGTGCAGGAATCGCGCGCGCCGGACGGTTCCGAGGTGCGCCAGCAGGTGCTGGACCTGCATTACGTCGGGCTCACGCGCGGTCCGTTGGCCTACGCCACGGGCCTGATCGACGGCTTCAAGACGGAAGAGACCGTCCGTCTGCCCGACGGCCCGCAGGACGACTGGCTGCAGGTGCTGCCGGTGACCGACGGCGAGGAGGGCGCGGCCATTTCGCTGCAGCCCGCGAGCCGGCCGCCGCTGCTGTTCTGGCCGTACTACCGTGCGGGTGGGCGGCACGACGGCGCCTGGCGCCTGACCTGGCTGTCGCTGCCGCCGCCATGACCGTCCGCGCGCTCGCAAGAATTTGTGGCAGCAGAAGCTACGGCCGCTGGCTGTATCGCGCCCGCCCCGTGGCACAGACTGGCCATCGCCGTTGCGGCGGCGGCTGAAGGAGCCCTTTTCCATGGACAATCCGTCTCCCTTCCGTTCGCGGCTGCGCACGGGTCCCGCCGGTCCGCTGAGCGGGGTCAAGGTGCTGGACCTCAGCGCCTACATCGCCGGACCGTACGGCTGCACGCTGCTGGCCGACCAGGGCGCCGACGTCATCAAGGTCGAGCCGCCCGATGGCGACAACCTGCGCCAGTACCCGTCCACGCTGGAGCGCGAGAGCCGTGCCTTCCTCGGCGTGAACCGCAGCAAGCAGGGGATCGCGCTCGACCTCAAGCAGCCCGCCGATCACGCGGCATTGCTGCGCCTGGTGCGCGAGGCCGACGTGCTGGTGCACAACTTCCGTCCCAGCGTGCCGAAGCGGCTGGGCATCGATTTCGACAGCCTGACGGTGATCAACCCGCGGCTGATCTACTGCGCGGTGACCGGCTACGGCGAAACCGGGCCGATGAAGGACAAGGCCGGCTACGACCAGGTGCTGCAGACCATGACCGGCATGTGCACGCTGCAGGGCAAGCGCGGTGGCGCACCGGAAATCATCTACGGCTCGGTGGTGGACTATTACGCCGCCGCGCTGCTCGCCGCCGGCGTGTCGTCGGCGCTGTACGAACGCGAACGCAGCGGGCGCGGGCAGTTCGTCGGCGTGTCGCTGTTGCGCAGCGCGCTGACCATGCAGTCGGCGCGGATGATCTGGGCCGAGGGCGAAGCGCTCGACATCGGCCGCGACATGCGCTCCGGCGGCGTCACGGGTATCCACCCGGCGCGCGAAGGTTATCTCTATCTCTCCGCCAACACGCCGCGGTTCTGGAAGGCGCTGTGCCGGCTGACCGGCCTGGACGCGCTGGCCGACGATCCACGCTACGACAGCGTGCGCAAGCGCGCCGCGCATGCCGCGGAGATCGTGCCGCAACTGCACGACGCGCTGCAGGCGCGCACCGCGATGGAGTGGGAAGCGCAGTTCGGCGACGAGGTTCCGTGTGCGGCGGCGCGGCGCGTCGAAGACATGTTCGAACATCCGCAGGTGCTGGCCGAAGACATGGTGGCCGAGATCGCGCATCCCGTCGTCGGCAGCTACCGCGGCGTCACCCGGCCGATCGCGTTCGGGCGCACGCCCGGTCCCGAGCCGTTCGCCGCGCCGGTGTTCGACCAGGACGCGGAGCACGTGCTCGGCACGCCGTCACCGAAGGCGCGCACCGCCGGCTGAGGCAGGGCGCGCGGCTTTACGCCGAATTTACGGCGGTGCGCGGGAAGCGCATGGCGGCTTTACGCCGGGCAGGACCAGACTTTCGCGGTCGGCGGAACGTCTTCCGCCTGGATCGCACCGATGTCTTCCTCCTCGTTCCTCCCGCGCAGGCCGATGC
This sequence comes from Pseudoxanthomonas sp. Root630, assembly GCF_001427585.1. Taxonomy (GTDB): domain Bacteria; phylum Pseudomonadota; class Gammaproteobacteria; order Xanthomonadales; family Xanthomonadaceae; genus Pseudoxanthomonas_A. Next base: position 326,514 of record NZ_LMGY01000012.1, read on the forward strand.
CTGCGCGCCTCGTCGTTTCTTCCGTCGCCGCCGGCTTGTTGCTGGCGATGGCATCCGTCGCGCAGGCCGCCACTTTCAATGGCTCCGGCGCGCTCACCACCGATTACGTCTGGCGCGGTACCACCCAGACCCAGGGCGACCCGGCGGTGCAGGCCGGCTTCAAGGCTGCGGCCGACAACGGCCTGTATGGTGCGGTGTGGGGCTCGAACGTGGAGTTCGCACCGGACACCCACGCCAGCAGTGAAATCGACGTCACCGTGGGCTGGGGTGGAGCGCTGTCGGACGACTGGGCCCTCGACCTCAACCTGACCCACTACCGCTATCCGTCCACCACGGTCGACCTCGACTGGACCGAGGCCATCGGCACGCTGACGTGGAAGCAGAACTACTGGGCGCAGCTGGGTTACTCCACCGAGGCGCTGGCCACCGATGAAGCCGGCGCCTACGCCCAACTCGGCGCGAAGTTCCCGCTGAACGACCAGCTCCGCCTTGAAGCCGCCGCTGGCTATTACTGGCTGGACGACGTCTACGACGACAGCTACGCGCATGCGCAGCTGGGCGCGGTGTGGGCGTTCAAGGCACCGTTCGAGTTGCGGGTGACGGCGCATGCCACCGACAGCAGCGCGAAGACGCTGTTCCCCGGCCTGGCCGGTTCGCGCGTGGAAGCGGCGCTCCAGGCCGCGTTCTGAGCATCGCCATGGTCACCGACTTCCTTCATCTGCTGCTGGCCCTGGCGGGCGTGCTCGCCGGTGCCGGTCTCCTGTTCCTGCTGATCACGCGGCGCGCACGCGCCCCGATGGACGACCTCCATGACTGAATTCTTCCTTGTATTCGCGCTGGCCATCGCGCTGGGCTGGCCGCTGGGCCGCTATCTCGCCGCGGTGATGCGTGGTGCGCCGATGCGCGGCGATGCGCTGTTCGGATGGATCGAACGACCGCTGTACCGCCTACTCGGCGTCGATCCGGCGCAGGGCATGGGCTGGAAGGCGTACGCGAAAGCCTTCCTGCTGAGCAACCTGGTGCTCGGCGTGCTGACGTGGTGCGTCTTCATGACCCAGGCGTGGTTGCCGCTCAACCCCAACGACGCGCCGAACATGCGCTGGGACCTGGCGCTGCACACGATGGTGTCGTTCCTCACCAACACCAACCAGCAGCACTATTCAGGCCAGGCGCAGTTGTCGCACCTCGCGCAGATGACCGGCATCGTCGGCCTGCAGGTGGTCACGCCGATGATGGGTCTGGCGCTGGTGGTGGCGACGTTGCGCGGTATGTTCGGTGGGCGATCGGGCGCAAGCTCGTCCGATGCCCTATCGGCATCGGATGCGACCGTGAGCGCCCGGCCACGGATGGCCGGGCAGGACGTTCCGGAGCACGCGATGTCTCGCCATGGACGGCCATCGCACGACGTGTCGAAGCAGCATCACGGCGAAGCCGACGTCGGCAACTACTGGGCCGACGTCCTCCGCCCGACCGTGCGCCTGATGCTGCCGCTGTGCCTGGCATGGTCGCTGCTGCTGACCTGGCAGGGCGTGCCGTCCACGCTGCAGGGCGGGCCGGTGGCGACGCCGGTCGATGCGTCGGCGCAGATGGCCGAGCAGAAGATTCCGGTCGGCCCGGTCGCGCCGATGGTCGCGGCCAAGCAACTGGGCACGAACGGCGGCGGCTGGTACGGCCCCAACAGCGCCGTACCGCTGGAGAACCCCACGCCGTTCTCCAACCTGCTGGAAACGCTGGGCATCGTGCTGATTCCGGTCGCCATCGCCTTCATGGTGGGCAGCTTCACCGGCCGGCGGAAGTTCACCGCGCTGGTGTTCGGCACCATGCTGACGATGTCGCTGGTGTCGACGGGCGCTGCACTATGGTCCGAAAGCCTGTCCGGCACCTCCACCGACATCGCGCTGATGGAAGGCAAGGAAGTCCGCTTCGGCGATGCGCCGTCCGCGCTGTGGGCCGCCGTCACCACGCAGACCTCGAACGGCTCGGTCAACGCGATGCACGACTCGCTGGCGCCGCTGACCGGGCTGGTGACGCTCGGCAACATGCTGGTGAATGCGATCTGGGGCGGCATCGGCTGCGGCCTGCAGCAGTTCCTCGTCTACCTGCTGCTCAGCGTGTTCCTCGCCGGCCTGATGACGGGGCGCACGCCGGAACTGTTCGGCCGCAAGATCGAGGCGCACGAGGTGAAGCTGCTCGCCGTACTGGTGCTGCTGCAGCCGCTGGCGTTGCTGGCCTTCACCGCCGTCACGCTGGCGGTGCCGTCGATCACCGGCAATTCCAACCCGTCTTTCCACGGCATCAGCCAGGTGTTCTACGAGTACACCTCGGCCTTCGCCAACAACGGCTCCGGCTTCGAGGGCCTGGGCGATGCGACCTATTGGTGGAACCTCAGCACCACGCTGATGCTGCTGCTCGGCCGCTATCCCGCGCTGATCATTCCGCTGGCCATCGCCGCCTCGCTCGCCCGCAAGCGCGCCGCGCCCGACGGCCCCGGCACCCTCCAGGTGGAAACCCCGACCTTCGCGCTCACCCTGATCGCCGTGGTCGTCATCCTGACCCTGCTGCAGTTCATGCCCGTACTGGTCCTCGGCCCGATCGCCGACCACCTGGCCTTGAGCGCGCTCTGAGAACACCGACATGACTCCTTCCTCCTCACGCTCTTCCGGCCGCGCGCCGGTCCTGCTCGACGGCGCCGGTGTCCGCACCGCGGTGATCGCGTCGTTCGCCAAGCTTGCCCCGCAGCACGCCTTCAAGAATCCCGTCATGGCCGTGGTCTGGCTGGGCACGCTGCTGACGGCCGGGCTGACGCTCGCCGGCACCACCGCGCCCGGCATCGGCTGGGCGGTGACCGCGCTGCTGTTCGTCACCGTGCTGTTCGCCAACTTCGCCGAAGCCGTCGCCGAAGCGCGCGGCCGCGGCCAGGCCGCCTCGCTGCGGCGCGCCCGCAAGGATCTCGTCGCCCGCCGCGTGGATACGCCGCTCGGCGGCACGGAACGCCGCCTGCCTGCGGCGGACCTGAGACCCGGCGATTACGTCATCGTGTCCGCCGGCGAACAGATCCCGGCCGACGGCGAGATCGTCAAGGGCCTGGCCACGATCAACGAATCCGCCGTCACCGGCGAATCCGCGCCGGTGCTGCGCGAAGCCGGCACCGACCGCAGCGGCGTGATCGGCGGCACCAAGGTGCTGTCCGACGAGATCGTGGTGAAGATCACCGCCGAGCCCGGCCACAGCTTCCTCGACCGCATGATCGCGCTGGTGGAAGGCGCCAACCGGCAGAAGACGCCGAACGAGATCGCACTCGGCCTGCTGCTGGTGACGATGACGCTGACCTTCCTGATCGTCGTGGTCACGCTGCCCTTCATCGCCGGCTTCGTCGGCGCCAGGCTCGATCCGCTGCTGCTGGTCGCGCTGCTGGTCTGCCTGATCCCCACCACCATCGGCGGCCTGCTGCCGGCCATCGGCATCGCCGGCATGAACCGTGCGCTGGCCGCCAACGTGCTGGCCAAGTCCGGCAAGGCGGTGGAAGTGGCGGGCGACATCGATGTGCTGCTGCTGGACAAGACCGGCACCATCACCCACGGCGACCGCCAGGCCACGCTGTTCCATCCGCTGGCCGGCATCGACCGCGAACAGCTGCGCGACGCGGCGATGCTCGCCTCGCTCGCCGACCCCACGCCGGAAGGCAAGTCCATCGTGCGCCTGGCGCGCGAGCAGGGCGCCACCCTCGACGAACCGGCGAAGGCGCAGTTCATCGCCTTCACCGCGCAGACCCGCATGTCCGGCGTGGACCTGCCGGACGACGGCCGCGGCCATGCGCGCGTCATCCGCAAAGGCGCGGCCGACGCGATCCTCAAGCATGTGCAGGCGCACGACGGCACCGCGCCCGCCGAACTCAATGCACGCGTGGAACAGGTCGCCCGCAACGGCGCCACGCCGCTGGTCGTCAGCGACGGCAACCACGTGCTCGGCGTGGTCGAACTCTCCGACGTGGTCAAGCACGGCATCAAGGAAAAGTTCGCCCACATGCGGGCGATGGGCATCCGCACCGTGATGATCACCGGCGACAACCCGCTGACCGCCGCCGCCATCGCGGCCGAAGCCGGCGTGGACGATTACATCGCCGAGGCGCGCCCCGAGGACAAGCTGGCGCGCATCCGCCAGGAACAGGCCGGTGGCCGCCTGGTCGCGATGGTCGGCGACGGCACCAACGACGCACCGGCGCTGGCACAGGCCGACGTGGGCCTGGCGATGAACTCCGGCACGCAGGCGGCGAAGGAGGCGGGCAACATGGTCGATCTGGATTCCGACCCGGCCAAGCTGCTGGAGGTCGTCGAGGTCGGCAAGCAGCAGCTGATCACGCGCGGCGCGCTGACCACGTTCTCGCTGGCCAACGACGTGTCGAAGTACTTCGCGATCCTGCCGGCGCTGTTCGCGGCCGCGATCCCCTCGATGGGTGCGCTCGACGTGATGCGGCTGTCCAGTCCCACGAATGCGGTGCTGGCGGCGTTGATCTTCAACGCCATCATCATCCCGTTGCTGATCCCGCTGGCATTACGCGGCGTGCGCTTCCGGCCGGCCGGCGCCACCGCGCTGCTGCGCCGGAACATGCTGGTCTACGGCGTGGGCGGCGTGCTGTTGCCGTTCGCGGCCATCAAGCTCATCGATCTGTTGCTGGCCGCCATCACCGGCGCCTGAGGAATTGCCATGATTACCGCTTCCGCTTCCGCCGCCACACCGGGCGCGCTCCGTCCATCGCTGATGCTGGCCGCCGTCTCGCTGCTCGGCTTCGGCCTGCTGTACTCGCTCACCGGCACCGGCCTGGGCCGCACGCTGTTCCCAGACCAGGCCACCGGCAGCCTGATCGAACGCGAGGGCCGCGTGATCGGTTCCTCGCTGGTTGCGCAGCCATTCACCGGCGATCGCTACTTCCAGTCGCGCCCATCGGCCGCGAACTACGACACGATGGCGCTCGCCGGCAGCAATCAGGCGCGCACGAACCCCGACCTGCGCGCCCGCATCGACGAGGCGCGCGCCACCGTCGCCGCACGCGAGCGCGTGGCGCCGTCCGACGTCCCCGGCGACCTGGTCACCCAGTCCGGCGGCGGCATCGATCCGCATCTGTCGCCGGCCGCCGTGCGCATCCAGATCGCCCGCGTCGCCCGCGCGCGCGGTGTCGATGCGGCCACGATCGAGCGCCTTGTCGCTTCGCATACCGAGGCCCCGCAGTTCGGCGTCCTGGGTGCACCGAGGATCAACGTGCTGGAACTGAATCTGGCGCTCGATGCGCAGGCGCGTTGAGCCGTTCCACGCGCACAATAGGCTCATGACCGATCCCCGCCACCGCCAGGCCGACGCCCTGATCGACCACTTGCAGCGTGAGCGGGGTGGGCGGTTGACCGTGTTCCTCGGCGCGGCGCCGGGCGTGGGCAAGACGTACACGCTGCTGTCGCGGGCGCGTGAGCTGCGCCGGCAGGGCCAGGACGTGGTGGTGGGGATCGTCGAGACGCACGGACGCGCCGAGACCGCCGCGCTCACCGAGGGGCTGGAGATCCTGCCGCGCAGGCGCGTGGCCTACCAGGGTCGCTGGCTGGAGGAGATGGACCTGGATGCGCTGCTGGCGCGCCGTCCGCAGATCGCGCTGGTGGACGAACTGGCCCACCGCAACGCACCCGGCAGCCGCCACGAACGACGCTGGCAGGACGTGATCGAACTGCTCGATGCCGGCATCGACGTGCACACCACCGTCAACATCCAGCACCTGGAAAGCCTCAACGACGTGGTCCACCGGATCACCGGCGTGCGTGTCAGCGAGACCGTGCCGGATGCTGTGTTCGACCGGCTGCGCGACATCGTGCTGGTCGACCTGCCACCGCGCGAGCTGATCGAGCGACTGCACCAGGGCAAGGTCTACCTGCCCGAGCAGGCGGCGCAGGCGCTGCAGGCGTTCTTCTCGCCGTCGAACCTGATCGCGCTGCGCGAGCTGGCCATGCAGACCGCCGCCGACCGCGTGGACGCCGACCTGCGCGAAGACCAGGCCGCGCGTGGGCTGCCGGGCCTGCCGCTGCGTCGGCGGGTGCTGGTCGCGATCGATGGGCTGGGCCAGTCCGAGTACCTGGTGCGCGCCGCGCGCCGCATCGCCGAGCGCCGCGACGCGCCATGGAGCGTGGTGACGGTGCAGGTTGCCGACGCGGTGGACGACGCGCGCCAGCGCGAGATCGACCAGGCATTCGCGCTGGCGCGCCGCCTCGGCGCGGAGACCGACGTGCTGCGCGGTGCGCGCATCGCCGACGCGCTGCTCGACCACGCCACCCAGAGCGGCGCGTCCACGCTGGTGCTGGGGCGCACGCGCGAGCGGCCGGTGGCGCGCATGTTCAACCGCACGCTGACCCAGCAGCTCCTGCAGCGCGGCGCGCATTACGAACTGGTCATCATCAGCACGCCGGAAGCCCGTGCCCGCGCGCGCCGCGGCGGCACGCGCCTGTCGGACCTGCTGGGCCGGCACGACCTGGTCTTCGCTGCCGTCGCCTCCGTCCTGGCGGTCGGTGTCGCCGCGCTGGCCGAGCGCTGGGTGGGGTTGGACGACCTGTCGATGGTGTTCATCGTCGCGGTGGTGCTGGTGGCGGCGCGCACGCGCATGACGGCCGCGGTCGTCGCCGCACTGCTGAGCTTCCTGGCCTACAACTTCTTCTTCATCGAACCGCGCTTCACCCTCAACATCGGCGCGCGCCAGGGCGTGATGACGGTGGTGTTGTTCCTGGTGGCGGCGCTGGTCGCCGGCCGGCTCGCGTCGCGCCTGCGGATGCAGGTGGTGGCGCTGCGCGCGGCCAATGCACAGGCGACCGCGCTGCAGGCGCTGGGCCGCGACCTGGCGGGGGCCGCCGACCTGGGGCAGGTGCTGGCCGCGGGCCGCAAGGCGCTGTCGCGCGCGTTGTCGGCCGAGGCATGGCTGCGCGTGCAAGGACAGGAAGCGCCGGCGCACGCGGTGCTGTCCGAGATCGACCGCGCGGCGGCGGACTGGGCGCAGCAGCACGGGCAGCCCACGGGTCGCCACACCGACACGCTGGCGGGTGCGGCGCACTGGTTCCTGCCGTTGCGCGGCGACCGCGACACCCTGGGGGTGCTCGGCCTGCGCTTCGACGATGCGGCGCGCCTGTTGCCGGAGCAGCGTCGTCTGGCCGAGGCGATGGCCGAAGACATCGCGCAGGCGGTAGTGCGCACGCGACTGGTCGCCGAACTGGAAGACGCGCGCGTCAGTGGCGAGACCGAGCGCCTGCGCTCGGCGCTGCTGTCGTCGGTGTCGCACGACCTGCGTTCGCCGCTGGCCTCGATGATCGGTTCGGCCAGCAGTCTGGCGAGCTACGGACAGCAGATGGGTGAAGAGGACCGGCGCAGCCTGCTCGACACCATCCAGCAGGAAGGCGAGCGACTGGACCGCTACATCCAGAACCTGCTCGACATGACCCGCCTCGGCCATCGCGGACTGACCCTCAATCGCGACTGGATCGGCGTGGACGAACTGCTGGGCTCGGCGGTCACGCGCTTGCAGCGCTACCAGCCCGGCGTGCGCGTGCAGACCGCGGTCGCCACGGACGTGCCGCCGGTATGGGTGCACCCGGCGCTGATCGAGCAGGCGGTGTTCAACGTGCTGGAGAACGCCGCGAAGTTCTCGCCGCCGGACGAACCCGTGCAGATCGACGCGAAGCTGGTCGACGGTGGGTTGCGCATCGACGTGCGCGATCGCGGGCCGGGCATTCCGGAAGACGAGCGCGCGCGCATCTTCGACATGTTCTACAGCGTGGAGCGCGGCGACCGCGGCCGCCATGGCACCGGCCTGGGTCTGGCGATCTGCCAGGGCATGGTGGGCGCGCACGGCGGCAGCGTGCAGGCGCTGCCGGGGCCCGATGGCCGCGGCACGGTGATCCGGATTACCCTGCCGCTGCTGTCGCCCACGCCCCAGGAACCGGCTTGACCTACACCGCGCCACCGCCCGCGTCCGCACCACCGGCCCGCATCCTGGTGATCGATGACGAGCCGCAGATCCGCCGCTTCCTCGACATCAGCCTGCGCGCGCAAGGCTATGTGGTGGCGCTGGCCGACAGCGGCCGTGCCGGGCTGGCCGAACTGGCCGCGCATGGCGCCGACCTCGTCGTGCTGGACATCGGCCTGCCCGATCTCGACGGCCACGGCGTGCTGCGCGAGCTGCGCCAGTGGTCGCAGGTGCCGGTCATCATGCTGACCGTGCGCGACGGTGAGGCAGAGAAGGTCGCCGCACTGGATGGCGGCGCCAACGACTACGTCACCAAGCCGTTCGGCATACAGGAACTGATGGCGCGCATCCGCGGCCTGCTGCGCGCCCGCATCGCCCCGGCCGACGCGGCGATGCCGGTGTTCGACGATGGCCACCTGCACGTGGACCTCGGCCGCCGCGAAGTGACGCTGGACGGCGAACCGGTGGTGCTGAGCCGCAAGGAATTCGCCCTGCTCGCGCTGCTGCTCCAGTACGCCGGCCGCGTGGTCACGCAGCCCCAACTGCTGCGCGAACTCTGGGGCCCCACCCACCAGGACGACACGCATTACCTGCGCATTCTCGTCGGCAAATTGCGACAAAAGCTGGGTGATGACGCGACGGCGCCAAGGTATATCGCGACGGAGCCGGGGGTGGGGTTGCGGTTCATCGCCGTAAGCTAGGACACTAAAAACTCCAACGACTGGATATGAATGCAAGGGACTATTGCCCAGATCATTGCTCTTACTCTTGAAGGGAATGCCGCACTTCGAGGGATCGCCTCCGGCGGGTTGGAGCAAACCCATAGCACGATGTCGTTCTGCGAGTTCGTGCGTTTCGTGGATCTGACAAAAACGCCGACGGGCTGGTCAGAAAGACCGGTTGCGGATGAGCCGTCCACATGGTTTCAGTACCTGAAAGACCGGGGCTTTGCCTCTCTGCGATTGACGTATGGTCCCTCCAACGATCCGAACGTCGGCGGAAATGGGGTGACCGACAGGATGCTTGTCGGCTTCGTCGGCGGTGGAGGACGTTGGTTGATCCGGGCCAATAAGCCCGGCACTTCGGATTATTGGGAAGCGCGCTGGATGGTGGGCGATCAGCAACGCACAGATCGCAGGATCTGGCGGGTAACCTACGGCAGAATCGCCAGGAGCCGTCCGATAGAAGCTGCTGAGCAGGTCGATCTTCGCGTCATCCGGGAGCGTTTCCGCAGCGTTCTTGTTGAAATCAGAGCGTTTGCGGTGAAGCAGGATCTGTCGGGATTCGCGAACTGCTTCACTAAGGGATTGGATGACCTGGAAAGCGAGTCGCCGGCGAACGGTTTCCACAAGGAGCTGTTGAACGCATCGCTCTTGCCAGTCACAGCCATCCAACTGCTGTCGGCTGCGCAGTCGTCATGGGTATTCGGCGGAATGGGTTCGTGGAACGATCTCGGCTTCGATGGACATGACCAAGAGACCTATGAGCGTTTGTCCGAAGAGCTATACATCGTGATCAACCGAGCGATCGTGGCTGCGACAAACAGCTCGATAGGTGATCCCGTGCATTCCCTTCGACCGAATGTCGAAAACAAGGCTGCAAAGCGACAGTGGTGGCGCATATGGGACTGAAAGCGCGTTGCCCGGCCTGAGAGGATGCGAGCCTTGTGCGCACGGGCGAGTCTCGCAGGGCCCCAAGGTACAATGACGGCATGACGTCCCCCCCCATTCCCCATGAAGCCCTGCGCCTGTCGGTCGCCCCGATGATGGACTGGACGGACACGCATTGCCGCGTGTTCCACCGGCTGCTGGCGCCGAACGCGCGTCTGTACACCGAGATGGTGCACGCGCAGGCGGTGATCCATGGCGACCGCGACCGTCTGCTGGGATTCGATGCCGGTGAGCATCCCGTGGCGGTGCAGCTGGGCGGCAGCGAGCCGGCGCATCTGGCGCAGGCCGCGCGGATCGCGCAGGAATGGGGCTACGACGAGGTGAACCTCAACGTCGGCTGCCCGTCCGACCGCGTGCAGGCGGGGCGCTTCGGTGCCTGCCTGATGAAGGAGCCCGCGCTGGTGTCCGAGTGCGTGGCGGCGATGATCGAGGCCGTGCGCATTCCGGTGACGGTGAAGTGCCGTCTCGGCGTGGACGAGCAGGAGGACTACGACCTCTTCCTCGCCTTCATCGATACGGTGGCGGAGACCGGTTGCGACACGTTCTTCGTGCACGCGCGCAAGGCCTGGCTGCAGGGCCTTTCGCCGAAGGAGAACCGCGAGATCCCGCCGCTGCGTTACGACTGGGCGTACCGGCTCAAGCGCGAGCGGCCGGCGCTGACGGTGGCGATCAACGGCGGCATCACCACGACGGCGCAGGTGCACGAGCACCTGCAGCACAGCGATGGCGTGATGATCGGTCGCGCCGCGTACCACGAGCCCTATGTGCTGCATGAAATGCAGGCGGCGTTGTTCGGTGGCGACATCGCGCCGCGCGCGGACCTGCTGCGCGCGTGGCGTCCGTACGTCGAAACGCAGCTGGCGAAGGGCGTGGCGCTGAAGCACCTGACCCGCCATGTGCTGGGCCTGTTCCATGCGCAGCAGGGTGGGCGCGCGTTCCGGCAGATCCTCAGCGAAGGTGTGCACAAGCCCGGCGCGGACTGGTCGCTGGTGGAGCAGGCGCTGGCGGCAACCGTGCGCGAACTGCGGCCGGCGGCCTGAGCGATGATCACGCGCGACATCGGCGCCTTTATCGCCTTTGCCCGCACGTTGAAGCCGGACGCCGGGCCGGCGACGGCGCGCGCGGCGTTCCTGGTATCCCCGGATGGTTTCGTGCGCGCGGACCAGTCCGCGCAGGACAACCGCTACATGGCCGATGCCGGCGCGTTCGATGCCGAGGCGGCCCTGCGCGAGCACCATGCGCTGCATCGCGCGCTGTCGCAGGAAGTGCCGGTGGTCTGCTTCCCGGGCGATGAGGCGACGCCCGACGCTGTGTTCCCGAACAACGTGTTCGCCACCGCACGGGTCGATGGTCAGCCGCGGCTGATCGTGGGGCGCATGCGGCATCCCGTGCGCCAACGGGAAGCGGAGCGGACGGATATCCGTGGCTACTTCCGGGCGATGGGCTATGCCGAGACCGACCTGTCTGCCCAGCCCAGTCCCGGCGAGCTGACGGGCGCGCTGGTCATCGATCGCGCGCGGGGCATCGGCTTCTGCGGGCTGTCCGAGCGCTGCGACGAAGCGGGTGCGGCACAGATGCATGCGGCCTTCGGGTTGCGCGCCACCCTGATGTTCGACCTGGCGGCAGGCGAGTACCACACCAATGTGCTGCTCGCGGTGCTGGCCGGGCGGGCGGCCCTGGTCTGCCCGCATGCGCTGCAGGGCGACCTCTCCGCCGCCCTGCACGCGCTGTATGGCCCGCAAGTGGTGGCGCTGTCGCCGGCCGAGCAGGCGGCCTTCGCCGGCAATGCGATCGCGCTGACCGACAGGTCGGTCTGGATGAGTCGGCGGGCATATGAAGGTCTGGCGCCCGCCTCTCGCCGTCAGCTGGAAGAGGTGGCGGGCTTTGCCATCCGCAGCGTGCCGCTGGACGCCATCGAGGCCGGGGGCGGATCGCTAAGGTGTTGTGTGGCCGAGATTTTCTGATCATTCAGCTGGCTGAATGGGGCCCCTAGCGCTGTGGATAAATTCAGAACGGATTCACTGCCGCGGGCCAAGACTTTGCCTCCATTCCATAGAGGCGGTTTCGGGTTCTGTTCAGTTTCGCGGCCCCGTATCCGTTACGATTCCGTTATGCGATTTCGTTCATCCACTCTTGCCGCCTTTGCCATGGCCGGGCTCATCGCCCTGGCGGGCACCTCCGTGGTGCTGGCGCAGGACGATCAGGGTCGTGGCAACGCGCCGCCGTCGCGTGAGCGCGGCGCCCAGCGGGCCGAGGATCGCGGCCATCGCAGCTCGATGTCCGACTCCGTGCGCCGTGTGCGCAACGAGACCGGTGGGCAGGTGCTGAGCGTGGAGCGCATGCAGTACGACGGTCGGGAGATCAACCGGGTGAAGTACGTCGACGACCGTGGCCGCGTGCGCACGATGGATGACGCGGCTCCCTCGCGTCGCGGTGCCGATGCGCCGCCGCGGCCGCGCGAGAGTGGCCAGCCTGCACGCGGCGATAACCCCCCGCGCCCGTAGTCTTACGTAGAATCACGGCTCAACACGAGCACGTCCCGCGCGGTTGCATGCCGCGCCGCATTCCCAAGGAGAGTCCATGCGTATCCTGCTGGTCGAAGACGAAGCCCCCCTGCGTGAAACCCTGGCCGCGCGCCTGAAGCGCGAAGGCTTCGCGGTGGACGCGGCCCAGGACGGCGAGGAAGGCCTGTACATGGGGCGCGAAGTGCCGTTCGACGTGGGCATCATCGACCTGGGCCTGCCGAAGATGTCGGGCATGGAGCTGATCAAGGCGCTGCGCGACGAGGGCAAGAAATTCCCCGTGCTGATCCTGACCGCGCGCAGCAGCTGGCAGGACAAGGTCGAGGGCCTGAAGCAGGGCGCCGACGACTACCTGGTGAAGCCGTTCCATGTCGAGGAACTGCTGGCGCGCGTCAACGCGCTGCTGCGCCGCGCCGCCGGCTGGAGCAAGCCGACCCTGGAATGCGGTCCGGTCGCGCTGGACCTGGCCGCGCAGACGGTGAGCGTCAACGGCAGCAACGTCGACCTGACCAGCTACGAGTACAAGGTGCTCGAGTACCTGATGATGCATGCGGGCGAGCTGGTCTCGAAGGCCGACCTGACCGAGCACATCTACCAGCAGGATTTCGACCGCGACTCCAACGTGCTCGAAGTCTTCATCGGCCGCCTGCGCAAGAAGCTGGACCCGGAAGGCGAACTGAAGCCGATCGAGACCGTGCGCGGTCGCGGCTACCGCTTCGCCATCCCGCGCACCGGCGAGGCCTGATGCGCCGCGCCGGCATCGTCTGTACTTGAATGCCCGCGCCACCTTCCGGCGGTACGCCGCCCGCGCCCGTCGGCCGTGACCGGTTCGACGGCTGGCGCCCGCGCTCGCTGCGCGCGCGCCAGCTGCTGGCGGCCAGTCTCGCGCTGGTCGCGTTCCTCGCGCTGGCCGGTTGGGCGCTGGACCGTGCGTTCGTCGATACGGCCCAGGACAACCTGCGCCAGCGTTTGAAGAGTTACGCGCTGTACTACACCGACAAGGTGGAGTTCGGCCGCAACGGCACGCTGATCCCGCCCTACAACACGCCCGACCCGCGCTTCGACATGCCCGACAGCGGCATGTACGCGCAGGTGGTATTGCAGGGCACGCCGCCGTGGGGTTCCAACTCCACGCTGGGCCCCGAGCTTCCAACCCCCCAATTGCTCGGCGCGCTGGACGAGTCGTTCGAAGGACCGTTGCCGATCCGCCGTGCCGACGGTACCGAAAGCGAGGCCTACCGTTACGGCGTGGGCTACGCGTGGCCGGCCACCCACCAGCACGGCGAAATCCCCTACAGCATCTACATCCTCGAGGACGCGCAGGCGCTGAGTGCGCAGATCCGCGTGTTCCGCGGGTCGCTGTGGGTCTACCTGGGTGGCGCGGGCGTGATCCTGCTGCTGCTGCAGATGCTGGTATTGCGCTGGAGCCTGCGCCCGTTGCGGCGCGTGATCTTCGAACTCAGCCGCGTGCAGCGCGGCGAGGCTTCCGGCATGACCGAGAGCCATCCGCGCGAACTGGAACCGCTCACCGACAGCATCAACGCCTTCATCGAAAGCGAGCGCGAGAACCTGGAGCGCCAGCGCAATACGCTGGCCGACCTGGCGCACAGCCTGAAGACGCCGATCGCCGTGCTGCGCACGCAGATGGACAACAACGCCGACCCCGCCGCGCTGCGCGACGAGTTGGACGTGCAGCTCAAGCGCATGAACAACCTGGTGTCGTACCAGCTGGCGCGCGCGGCATCGAGCGGCCACAAGCTGTTCTCGGCGCCGGTGCCGCTCGAGCCGCACGCCGAAGAGATCGTGCGCGGGCTGGAGAAGGTCTATGCCGGCAAGGGCGTGATCTGCGAGTTCGAGATCGACCCGCGCGCGCGCTTCCACGGCGAGACGGGCGACCTGCAGGAGCTGATGGGCAACCTGCTGGAGAACGCCTTCAAGTGGGCGCGCTCGCGCGTCCTGCTCACGGTGAAGGTGGGTGCCACGGCGCCGCAGCGCCGGCCGGGGCTTTTCCTCGCCGTCGACGACGACGGTCCCGGCATCGCCGAGGACGATGTCGCCAAGGTGCTGCAGCGTGGCGTGCGCGGCGACGAGCGCGTACAGGGCCACGGCATCGGTCTGTCGATCGTGCAGGACCTGATCCGCGACTATCGCGGCGAACTGCAGGTGTCGCGCTCGGAAGAACTGGGTGGCGCGCGCTTCGAAGTGCGGTTGCCGCCGGGCCTGTAGCGCTACCGTTCCGCGAACGGCGACGGACCGTAGAAACGGCGGAGGTGCTCGGCCACCGTTGGCAGCGACCCCGCCAGCACGTCCGGTGCCGAGAAGTGGTATTCGGTCGTGACGGCGAAGAACTCTTCCGGCGCTTCCGCCGCATAGGGATCCAGCGCGGTCTCGCGCCCCAGGTCCACCTGCATGCAGAAGTCGTCGTACGCGCGCTGGAAGTCGCGTGCCCAGCGCGCATGCCAGTCGCGGGGCAGGGGCGGCGTCCCGTCCAGTTCGCCGTCCAGCACGTCCAGCTTGTGCGCCATCTCGTGCACGGCCACGCAGAAGCCCGCATCCGGTTCGGCCAGGTCGGCCTGCACATCGGCCCAGGAAAGGATCAGCGGCCCCTGGTCCCAGGCTTCGCCGGACAGGTCGTCTTCCCATTCGTGCAGTACGCCGGCGGCATCGGTGTGCGTGCGCTGCACGCGGAAGGCATCCGGATAGACGATCAATTGCGACCAGCCACGCAGGCCGGTTTCGCCGAACTCCAGCAGCGGCAGGCTGCACAGCGCGGCGAGTTGCACGCGCTGCGGGTCGTCCAGCGTCAGGCCGGCCAGCGGGGTGATGGTCTTTTCGTGCAGGAAGCGCGCCGCCAGGGTGCGCAGGCGATCCGCGCGCGCGTCATCCAGCGCAGCGGTCCAGGCGGTATCCGCGCGGACGGCGTGCCATAGGGCGTCTTCGATGAAGGGGGCGGGGCGCCGCAAGCGGCGCAGCAGTCCAATCACGGGTGCGTCAGCGGAACATGCCCGGCAGGAAGCTGTGCCACTTGGAGCCGCGGCTGCGCGGCAAGGGGGTATCGTCGTCGTCGCCACCGCCGCGCGAGGCGGGCGGGGTCACTGCCGCAGGTGCGGCGTACTTGCTGCGCACGGCGGTGGCGCGCGCGCGGCGAGCATCCGTTGCCGTCGGCACGGCATCGCCGGGACGATCGGCGACCGCGCGGTCGGCGACATCCTGGCAGGCCGTGGCGTTGCCATTGGCGATCGCGCGCCCGTTCTGGGCGAACACGGCCGCCGAGGCGCCAAGGAGCAGCAGGGCAAGGCTGGCGCGAAGCATCGGTAGACTCCTGTCGGTCGGTTACGGCGGCCAGATGACGTCGCCGACTATAGCCGGAAAGGCCCCTCCCCGGCACGGATGCGGGGTGCCGTGCGACGAAACGCCGATACACGGCGACGGAACGAGGGAACCTGTCGACCGGCTGCTGCGCCGCAGCAGGTCGCCGACGCCGGTTGCGGCAGACTGGCGCTCCATGCCCACCCCGCCGGACCGCCCGCTGACCGCTCCCGCCCTGCGCCTGGCGCTGATCGCCGGGGCCCGGCGCGTCATCGCCGCTCGCGACGGGCTGAACCGGATCAACGTGTTCCCGGTGGCCGACGGCGATACCGGCAACAATCTCGCATCCACCCTGGGCAGCGTGCTGCACGGGGCGCTGTCCCGGCCCAGCCAGCATGCCGGCGACCTGCTGAGCCGGGTGGGCAACGACGCCATCGACGGTGCGCGCGGCAACTCGGGCGCGATCCTGGCGCAGTTCCTGTACGGCGTCGCCGAGCGCGTGCGGAACCTGCCGGAACTGGACGCCCGGTCCCTCGCTGCCGCCGTACGCCAAGGTGCGCAGAGCGCGCGCCAGGCGCTGGCGCAGCCGGTGGAAGGCACCATCCTCAGCGTCATCACCGCGTTTGCCGACGAACTGGATGCCGCGGCGGGCGATGGCGAGACGCCGGCCGACACGCGCAGCGGCTTCGCCCGTGCACTGGACCGCGCGCGTCGTGCGTTGGCCGACACGCCGCGGCAGATGGCGCTGTTGCAACGCGCCGGTGTGGTGGATGCCGGCGCGCAGGGCTTCGTCGACCTGCTGGAAGGCATCGCCGAGTTCGTCGAGGGTGGACCGCGCGCGGTGCGCATGCGCGGCAACGCGCCGGCGGCGGCGAACGATGCCGCCGATCCACTCGGCCACGACCACGACATCGATCCGGCGCGCCGCTGGTGCACCGAATGCCTGCTGCTGGGCGAAGGACTGGACCGGGAGCGCCTGCGCACCGCGCTGGAAGCGGCGGGCGCGGATTCCATCGTGATCGCCGGCGGCGCGTCGCGGCTGCGCGTGCATGCGCATACCGGGTCGCCGCAGGCGCTGTTCGACGCCTGCGCGGCGCAGGGCCAGGTCGAAGGCATGAAGGCGGACGACATGGTCCGCCAGCAAGCGGTGGCGGCATTGACGCAATCGCTGGTGATCGTCACCGACAGCGCGGCCGACCTGCCGGAGGACATCGGCGAGCGTTACGCCATCGGCGTGGTGCCGGCGCGCGTGGACCTGGATGGGCGCGATTACCTGGACAAGGTGGGGCTGTCCACGGCCGAGTTCTATCGGCGCATGGCGGCTTCGCAGCAATTGCCGCGTACCAGCCAGCCGCCGCCGGGCGATTTCCGCCGGCAGTTCGAACTCTCGCTGGCGCACCACGCCCGCGTGCTTTACGTCGGCCTGTCGCGTGCGCTGTCCGGCACGCTGCAATCGGGTGAGCATGCCGCGGCGCGCGACCCCGGGGCGCGCGTGCGCGTGTTCGACACCATCAACGCCGCGTGCGGGCAGGCGTTGCTGGTCTGGCGCGCAGCGGAGCTCGCCGCGCAGGGGCAGGGCGAGAACGACGTGCTGGCGGAGCTGGAGCGCCTCCGCCCGCTCACGCGGATGTGGGCGATCGCGCCGGATATCTCGCACGCGGTGCGTGGCGGACGCATTCCACGCTGGGCCGCACCGATCGCCCGCCTTTCCGCATTGACGCCGATGGCGAAGATGAGCGTGGATGGCCGCATGGCCGTGGCGGGGCTGTTGCTCACGCGCGCGCAGGCACCCGAAGCGTTCGCACGTCGCGTCGCGCGCGCGCTTCCACGCGATCAGCGCTGGCGCCTGATCGTGGGCCACTGCGATGCGCGGCCGGAGGCCGACCGCCTGCTGGCGGCGCTGCGCACGCGCCTGGATATCTCCGAGGACCGCCTGGTGGACACCGGCGCGGCCATCGGCGCGCACGCCGGGCAGGGCGCCCTGATCGTCGCGGTGCAACCGGCGCCTGCCGACTGAGCCGGCTCGGCCGTGGCCCATAATGGGCCCATGCTCGTCTCCCTTCTTTTGCTGGTCTCCGCCTACCTGCTCGGCTCGGTGTCCGGCAGCCTGACCCTCGGTCGGCTGCGCGGCGTGGACATCCGCACCCAGGGCAGCGGCAACGCCGGCGGCACCAATGCCTTCCGCACCCAGGGTGCGAAGTTCGCGCTGGGCGTGGTGCTGATCGATATCGGCAAAGGTGCGCTGGCGGCGTGGCTTGCGTTGCGGTTCGCGCCGGTGGATGGCGCGTTGCCCGTGCGCGCAGTCGCATGGCTGGCCGTGTTCGCGGCCGCGCTGGGCCACGTGTGGCCGCTGTGGCATGGGTTCCGTGGCGGCAAGGGCGTCGGCACGCTGCTGGGCGGCGTCGCCATTCTTTGGCCGGTCGCGTTGTTGCCGTTGTTCCTGGTCTGGGTGTGCGTGCTCGTCGCCACCGGTTATGTGGGGCTGGCCTCGATCATCGCGACGGCCTGCCTGCTGCCGCTGGCCCTCTGGCTGCGTGCGGATGGCGCGACGCAGCTCTTCGCGGCGGCTGCGGCGCTGCTGGTGCTGTTCACCCATCGCGCCAACGTGCAGCGCCTGCGCGCGGGCACGGAGTCGCGTTTCGAGCGCGTACGTTTCTGGCGCCGTCGCACGTGACCGGCGAACGCGACCTGCTGCTGCGCCTCGCGCAAGGTCCGGTGTCCGGCGACGCACTCGCACGCGCCGTCGGCCAGACGCGCGCGGCCGTGTGGAAGCGCATCGAAGCCCTGCGCGAAGGCGGCGTGCGCATCGATGCGCAGCCGGGTCGCGGTTATGCGCTGGCGGTGCCGGTCGAACTGCTGGAGGCCGAGCGGATCCGCGAGCAGATGCGGTACGCCGGCTCGGTATCGGCGCTCGAGGTCGCGTGGTCGCTGGATTCGACCAACAGCGAACTGCTGCGCCGCAACGCGCCCGCGCACGGCACCGACGTCTTGCTCGCCGAACAGCAGACGGGTGGCCGTGGCCGGCGCGGACGGCACTGGGCATCGCCGATCGCGGCGAACCTGTATCTCTCGGTATCGCGGCAGTTCTCAGGCGGATTGGCGCGCCTGGGCGGTCTCAGCCTGGTGGTCGGCGTGGCGGTTGCCGAGGCACTGCGGCGGTTGGGCTACGCGAGCGTCGGCGTGAAGTGGCCCAACGATCTGCTGGCCGGCGACCGCAAGCTGGGCGGCATCCTCGTCGAAGGCGGCGGCGAACATGGCGGGCCGGTGCGCGCGGTAATCGGCATCGGCCTCAACGTGCGCATGCCCGATGTCGCCGCCGGGCGCATCGAGCAGGCGTGGACCGATCTCGTCGCGCTGGGCGGCGCCGACACCCCGTCGCGCAATGCGATCGCCGCCAGCGTGCTGGATACGCTGCTGCCCGCGCTGGACCGCTTCGATGCCGACGGGCTGTCGCCGTTCCTGGCGCGCTATGCCGCGCTCGATGTGCTCGCAGGTCGTGCGGTCACCGTGCACGGGCCGCAGGGCGACGAGCAGGGCGTCGCGGACGGCATCGGCGGCGATGGTGCGTTGCAGGTGATGATCGGTGCGGAACGCCGGCAGGTGCATGCCGGGGACGTCAGCGTGAGGGCGATATGACGCAATGGGTGTTCGATGTGGGCAACAGCCGCCTGAAGGCGGCGCCGCTGCGTGCCGATGGCCGTCCAGGCGATGTCGTCGCGGTCGCCCACGATGAAGACGACATCGCCGCCGCCCTGGATGCGGCCCTGCCGCTGGCGCCGATGCGTTCTGCTTGCGCCGCGCTGGCGAGCGTCGCCTCGCCGGCACGCACGGCGGCGGTGGTGGATTGGTTGACCACCCGGTTCGGCACCGTCTCGATCGCCCGGACGCAGCCGGCGTTGGCCGGTGTGCGCATCGCCTACGCCGACCCGGCGCGGCTGGGCGTGGATCGTTTCCTGGCCCTGCTCGCAGCACATGCCCGCGGTGCGCAGGCATGGCTGGTGGTGGGCGTGGGTACGGCGGTGACCGTCGACCTGCTGGATGCGCGGGGCCTGCACCATGGCGGGCGCATCGCGCCGTCGCCGACGCTGATGCGTGCGGCGCTCCAGCAGGCCGCCGCGCAGTTGCCCGCGCAGGGCGGCGGCTACACCGAGTTCGCTACCGACACGCCCGACGCGCTCGCCTCCGGCTGCGAGGGCGCGGCGCTGGGTTTGATCGAGCGCAGCCTTGCACAGGCGACGGTCCTGTTGGGCGCGCCGCCGACCCTGTTGCTGCATGGCGGTGGCGCCGATGCATTGCGGCCCAGGCTCCCGGATGCCGTGCATGCCTCCGCGCTGGTGCTGGAAGGCCTCGCATGCTGGGCGCGTGCCGGTATCGACGACTGAGCCCGGGTAGCTAGAATCGACCCATGCTGATCCGCGCCCTGATCGTCCTGCTGGTGGTGCTGAACCTGGGCGCCGCCGCCTGGTGGCTCACCCGACCCGCGCCCGAACCCGAACCGCCGCCGGCACTGCCGGCAGGCGTGGCACGCCTGCAACTGGTGGGTGAGGACGCCCCCGCCGCGCCGCCGCGCCCGTCGCCCACGCCCGCCATCGTGCCGCCCGCGCTTGCCGCGTGTTTCAGCCTGGGACCGTTCACCAGCGAGGCCGCGGCCACCCAGGCCCGGGATACGCTCGGCGCCGACCTGCTGCGGGTGCAGTTGCGGGAGGCTCCGGGTGCCAGCGCGAGCGGCTACCAGGTGGTGATGCCGCCGGCGGCCTCGCTGGAGGAGGCGCAGGCCACGGCGACGCGCATCGGTGCCGCGGGTTTCGACGACTTCCTGGTCGTGCGCCAGGGCGAACAGGCCAACGGCATCGCGCTGGGCCGCTATCGCAGTCGCGATGCCGCCGAGCGACGTCTCGCCGAACTGCAGGCCGGTGGCTTCACCGCGCAATTGCAGCCCGTGGGCCGGGCAGGACCCAGCCTGTGGTGGCTGGATGCAGGTGCGGCCGAGGGCGCGGACCCCGCGGCGTTGGCGCGGCGCGCGTCCAGCGCGGCACCGCAGCCGCTCGAATGCACGGCGCTGCGCTAGAATTGCCGCCCACGCCGCTTTAGCTCAGCTGGTAGAGCAACCGCCTTGTAAGCGGTAGGTCATCCGTTCGATTCGGATAAGCGGCACCATCTCATTGTTCTATGGCGTCCAGCCGAGTCCAGGATTCACAATAAGCCCGCGGAAACGCGGGCTTTTTTGTGCGTCTTGGTCCGAGGGCGTCCAGATACTTCCGGTCGTGTTGGGGGTACAAATGGGGGTGCTTTCCAAGGGATGACTAACTAGAAGGAGGATGTACCCCCATGGGTGCTAAGCAGTTGACTGATATGGCAGTCCGGAATGCGAAGGGCAAAGAAAGACCTTACAAACTGGCGGCAGGGGCTGGGCTTTATCTGCAAGTGATGCCAAATGGTGCGCGCTACTGGCGCATGAAGTATCGAATTGATGGCAAGGAGAAGCTGCTGTCTATTGGCGTTTATCCCGAGGTCTCAATGCGGGAGGCCATGGAGAAGCGAGATGCTGCCCGACTAGCGCTGAGATCCAACAAGGACCCCTCTGAAGAGAGGCAGCTTGCCAAGCTCAAGTCCAAGTTGTCCGCGGACACGAGGTTCGAGGCGATCGCGCTTGAGTGGTGGGATAGCCGCCAGGATCTGGCGCCTACGACCAGGGAGAAAGCCAAATGGATGTTGGAAACGTACGCTTTTCCCTGGCTCGGAAAGCGACAGATTGCGGAGATCACCACAGTTGAGGTGTTGGCGGTCCTGCGTAGGCTAGAGTCGCAAGACAAGATCGAGTCTACGCAACGCCTTCGCCAAATCTGCGGACAAGTGTTTCGCTATGCAGTAGCAACTGGACGATTGGATCGAGATCCAACGGGTGCATTGCGCGGAGCATTGAAGACGGCAAAGAATCGCCACTATGCGGCAATCACCGATCCTGCCAGAGTTGGTGAACTGATGCGTGCTATCGAAGGGTACACCGGACAATTCACGACGCTATGCGCTCTGAAGTTGGCGCCACTTGTGTTCACCCGCCCGGGGGAGTTGCGTAAAGCTGAATGGAGTGAGTTCGATCTGGATAGGGGGCAGTGGAACATTCCTGCAGAGAAAATGAAGATGGGGGTTGCTCATGTCGTGCCACTATCGAGGCAGGCGATCGCAGTGCTCACAGACCTCAAGCCATTGACCGGCAAAGGGCGCTATGTCTTTCCGTCGATTCGGAGCGCGAGGGATCCGATGAGCGAAAACACGGTCAATGCTGCGCTTCGTCGCTTGGGATACGGAACCGACGACATGACGGGGCACGGCTTTCGAAGCATGGCGTCGACCCTGCTGCATGAAATGGGCTGGACTTCTGATGCGATCGAAAGACAGCTTGCACACGCAGAGCGCAATCCGATCAAGGCGGCTTACAACCGGGCTGAGCATCTTCCGGAACGGAGGAAAATGATGCAGTCGTGGGCTGACTATTTAGATAAGCTGAGGATGAAACAGCGCGGAAATCATCTGAAGCTTGTACGTCAGTAGCCTGCTCGATCCCGGCTCTCCGCTCGCTGGTTCAGTTGGGCCAGCGAGTGGGCGTCGTCTGCTATGGGTGATGCCAAAAGTTTGAGCTGAAGTTGACGAGGGAGGGGCGGGAGGAAGTTTCTCCGACCTTCCCTTACTGTCGTCTAGAAGCGGCGCGCCTTCTACGCCTCATTGGTGAAGGCGCGCCAGGTGCATTAGTGGTTCGTTTGTCGATGTCCAAGGTGACGTTGCGTGCCTCGGACATATTGAACTCAAGCAGGCGTTCAAAAATGTGTGCGCCGTTCTCCTGATGCGACCCCCCTATTTCCTGCAGACGCAGAGAGACGGTCAGAAGATGTTCTGCTAGGAAGTAGCGCGATGACGCGTCGTTGAAGAAGTCATCACCGGATCCGTCCAGCAGCGAACGTACAACATTGGCGACGACCAGCGGTGCAGCTTCCAACATCGAAACCAGACACTCGCCCAGATCGTTGTCGGCGATCTGCTGAAGCAGATTGGGGCGCGCCTGCAGGTGCTCGAGTAGCTCGCGACTGGCGGCGTCAGGTCTCAGATGTCGCCTGCCGAATACCCTGGCCGCCGCTTTAGCCACCTCTTCGTCACCGAGGTCCAGAAGGCGCAGCAAATACGGGTGGATGCGGGTACGGGCATCCATTTCCGGCCACAGTTCGGCAGCAGCATAGGCGAGCCCAATGCGACAATTGACGGATAAGCCGTCCTGATCTGCTAGATGCTGCTCCAGCAGTTCTTGCAGGTTTGATTCTTCCTCTGGCTTCAGACTAAACCTCAGCATGAGGATTTCGCCGGCGGCTTGGTTAGAGAAGCCTGTCGCCATGGCGAACAGCCGCTCCAGCAGCGTGTTGGCTGCTGACACCGAGATCCAGTACTGGCTGTGTGCGAGAAGTATTACGCCGGCCTTGAGATTGTTGAGTCCGGGGTAGACCTGGAACAAATTCAGAAGGAAGCGTTGCGCGCGATCATGATCGGCGCAGACCAGCCACCTTAGCTGGTAGGCCAGGATTTCCCAGACCTTCAGGTGTTCCTTCCGGCGAAGATGCGCCTCCAGTATGGATAGCCACTGTTCGGTCAGCGGGGGCTCCTGGGAAAGGCAGGCACGGGTCAGGGCCGAGAGAACCGGATAGTTGCCGCGGGGCACAATGGCGAAGCCACTATGGCTCCACAAGACACTGCCCGACAGATTTTTAATGTTGGCGTCGTCTTCGTTAGGCGCAGTGTCGTCGGGATCATCTTGCAACCACGTCGCCAGCAGGTCGAAGATATCTTGTGGCAAAGGCGAACCGGCATCCACAACTGCGGCAGCGGCATCGGCCGCGTCGCTTCGAAACCCTGGGCTGCTGAACCCGATCTGATCCAGTTCCAGCACGAGCGAATGCAGTGTGGCGGCCTCGTACTTGCCCTCCCCAAGGACTCGCAACACAGCGCCGACTGCGATCTCGTTGCTATCCGGAGCCATTTGACGGATCAGGCGGATGGCCTTGTCCGGCGTAGTCTTGGCGAGTTCGGCCAGTTCGCGACTTGCCTGGATCACGCCGCCACGCATCCGATGTCTTGGGTGATCCCATTCCGTCTGGTCAGTGAGTTCGGCGAACAGGCTGAGGATGTCCTCGTCCGGCGCGCGTTGCATGCTCGTAACATCCATGGGGCTGCCGATTACCCTGACACCCGAGAAGCGGACATCGGCATCGTCCAGACCCGGGAATGCCCGCTCTTCCTCTGCAACATGACGGCGACAGGCTGCGCTCAAGAGATCCCGCGGAATAGCCCGCAGAAGGCGCAAACGATGCTGGCGCGTCCACTGGAGGCGATGAAGGCGAGTCTTTGCATCATCGTCGGGCAGGTAGATGTACCGGTTCCATTCGCGGATGGCCCGTTCCAACCGCTGGATTTGTTCTTCGCCAAGATGTGGTGAGACGGCACGGATGAGGCGATTCGAGTCGGCATGCACATCGCGATAGCTGCCGATCACCAAGCGTCGGGGATCTTCAAGCAGGAACTCGAGCGCATCGATTTGGTATAGCGGAGCGACCTGCTGGAGACCCAGTGCAAGCAGTTGCTGTACAGGCATCCAATCAACCTGCCGATTGGATTGTAGAAAAGCAATGAAGTCCTCAGGGCATTGTTCTGCCAGCGATCGGACCCCGACGATGATCGCCGAGATGAAGGGCTTCTCGCGGTGACGATCTTCCTCTTCGAGATCGGGAAATCTCATATCGACGCTTCGGTAGCCAACGACGAAATCATGCGCGTCCAGAGCCAGAAGCTGAATTGCCTTCAGCGCCCAGGGCCAGATCACCGTCATGAACTCTCGGGGTGCGGCTTCGGCGATCGCCGGTAGATCATGCAGTTCCTGCCCGTTCAGAACCTCGGCAATGCGTGCCGCCTCCTCCTCCGGTTGCTGCACGTCGGCGGTTCTCTGCTGCAGCCAGGCATCGAGTAACGACGGTGCTTGGCTCGGATCCGCTTCGCTGACGATGCTGATCATGTGGTTGGCCTGCCAGCCGGATATCCCCGTTCTGGCGAGAATTTGCCGGCCCAGGGCGATGCAGTCGGCGTCCCAAGACGACAACTGTTCCAGCACAAACCAGGTCAGTGGGTCCTTCTCTGCGAAGGGTTGCCAGTGATTCTTGATCAGGTCCACCACACGAGACCGACGGGTCAGCAGTGCACGCGACAGCACAGGCAATGCGATCCGGGCTTCCTCTACCGGCAATCGCATGATCTCCACTAGGGGATCGTTCGCCAGCCAGTCGAACCAGCCGGGACTTCCGGGACTCGTGGCGAGGATGCGGCGCCGGTACCAGATGTCGTCCCACTTCTCCGCGACTAGCGCCGTCTCGTTGTGGTCGGGATCCTGCAACTGGCCGAGAAACTCGATGAGCAGCATCTTCAGGTGCGAGCGAAGATCGGCGTGCCAGAGCCGTTCAATCTCCTGCGCGTAGGTCGGGCGGTCGACCGCCCGCATGTAGGCAAGCGAGTGCCATAACAGCGGCCTGACCCGCAGGCTGTGCTGGCGCGCGAGCACGGTGTCGGTCAGGTGCCCGGGTGCGTCGAGGAAGTTGCGTGCGCGGATGTACTCGTAGAGCGTCTGGTGGCGGAAGCCGACGCGACCGCCCTCACGGAGCAGGATGCCCGACCGCGCGAGTCGTTGCAGTTGAGAATGAAAGGTATCGAACATTGCCTCCGGCAGCCAGAGTACTTCCCGCTCTGCCATGCGCGTCGTGATGGCATACAGGGCCTCGCGGGAGCGCTCGCTTGTATCCGACAGGACCTGCTGCCTCCACAACTCTCCGAGCATATGCTGGTACCCGAGGAGAAGATCTGCCTCGTCGGTCGTTCTGATCAACTGTAGGAACAGGTTCAGGGTTTGGGGTGATCGCAGGTCTTCACGGATCGAGGCATTCCATCTCCCGGCCTGGATGCCGGATTTCAGGAGTGTCGCCTCGACGTTGTCCCAAGCTGGCAGATCGAGGGTCATCGTCTCGGCATCGAGATTCCGCAGCCGGGTGTCGTGCCGGTGCTCGAACACCCGGCATGAGGCCACGATGTGGACGTTCTGGACGCCCGAGAGCCCTCGAATCAGGTCTATGGGCGCGCGCAGTCGGGTGGAATGCTGGACGACAAGGTCGGCGAGCGCGTCCAGCTGATCGACAAGAACCAGCACCTTCGTGGACTTGGCCAGCGCGACCACGCAATCGATCGGGTCAGCGGGCAGGTTCAGGTAATCGCCCAACGAGGCGGTATCAACGACGGTCTCGGACAGGTAGTCCGCCTTGATCGCGAGAACTGGAATGCCGAGCGCAACTTGCTCCCGTACCAGCCTGGCCAGCAGCGCGGATTTGCCGCAGCCAGGCTCGCCAAGCATGAGCGTCAGCGAGGCTGGCTCGTTGCCGATTCGCTCGCAAAGCACGTTCAATTCGGGGCGTTCCAGCCAGTCGCTATTGGGTAGCGTCGTTTTCCAGGCGGCTAGGTCGGCCGACGCCGCTGCAAAGCTGCTAGCCAGCTCGGCCGGATCCAGGGGGACGGCGTCGCGGATGAGTCCGATGCCACGCTCGTTTAGTGCCTGTACGATCTGGTCGCGTTGCAGCGGGCCGGGCGGCAATCGCAGCCCGCTCTGGTTGCCGCGCGCCATCTTGGTAAGCACGTCGACGGCGGTTTCGGGATCGTCGACCTGGGACTGCAGTGCCGAGAGATTGACGGCCTCCCAACCGTCGAAACTGTGGGCGCTGCCGATCTCGATGTGCCTAACCAGGTCGAAAGCGCTATCGCTGGAGCAGCTCAGGATGCGTTCCAGCTTGGTAAGTGCTGTTCTGAGTTTGGAGCTTGCCTGTGCTTGGAATGCTTCGTGATCAACATAATCGCGAGTGCACTCGGCAAGCGCCGCCAGATCTCCGAATGGAGTGAGTGAACAGAACTCGATGATCGCGTTGGAGGTCTTCTGCAGTTGTCTATGCGCCTTGACCAGCTCGTCCTTCAGATCCGAATCCGACAACTTCCAGCGACTGTGGTTCGGTTGGTTTTTCTTGGCCTGTACATGTCGGGTGATGTCGTTGTCGTAGGTGATGACGATGTCATCCACATCGACGGTTTCCGGTGATGCCGGAAGCGAGACGGCGTCCACCTGGACGGACACGATTCCAGAGTCGGAAAGTAATCGAATCAGCCAATGCACGGCGACGGCGAGTTGGTATTCGTCTCCACGATGGGACCTTCTGGCGGCGATGCTCATGCGGCGTCCTCGGAGTTGGTCCGGCAGCTGGCTAGCCAAGCTCAAGAGGGAGCGAAGGCCAAGCAACATTTTTTCAAACACATACTACTTGTTTGAAGTTGGAGCTATCTAGCTTCGCGTATGGCACTCCGCGGTGATGTGCCTATCAGGAACGTTCGCAATGTTGAAAAGCAAGGTCGAGTTGATCTACTGCATCATGGTGGTGGCCACGGCCGTGATGGCCGGCATCGTCAAATGTACGGCGGCTGCTACCTGCGGCAGCTGTGGCGATTTCCTCGATCCCTGACTACCTCCTGCTACTGGCATCTCCCACAAGGCCCGGCTCGTCCGGGCCTTGTGCGTTTATGCCGTTCACTTACAAGGAAACGACAATGCATATGGTTGAAAGCATGGCCTACGCAGGCCAGAGGCCTTGGCATGGCTTGGGCAACAAACTCGCCCGACAGCAGTCGATCGAGGTCTGGAAGAAGCAAGCCGGCATGGATTGGCAGATCGAAGAGTCCGAGGTCCGATACGTTACCGGCAGCCACAACATCGGAACGATCAATGCCTTCCCCGAGAACAAGGTTCTGTACCGTTCCGACAACAAGAAGCCACTCGCCGTGGTGTCCAAGCGCTTCCAGGTCGTCCAGCCCGGCGAGATCCTGGAGTTCTATCGCGAACTGACGGCCGACAACGGCTTCGAGCTGGAAACGGCCGGGGTGCTGCGGGAAGGCCGCAAGTTCTGGGCCTTGGCTCGGACGGGGCAGAATACGGTCCTTCGCGGCCGTGATCGGGTGGAGGGTTACCTGCTGCTGGCCACGGCCTGTGACGGGACGCTGGCCACCACCGCTCAGTTCACCTCGGTCCGGGTGGTCTGCAACAACACGCTGGCGGTAGCTGTGAACCGTGGCGAGGGGGCCATCAAGGTGCCACACCGAAGCCAGTTCAATCCGGAGCAAGTCAAGCGGCAGTTAGGGATTACGGTCTCGGCTTGGGGTGGCTTCGTGGACCGGATGAAGGCGCTGTGCGAACGGCCCGTGGATCCGGACTCGGCCGACGCTCTGCTCCGCCGCATCCTGACCTACGCCGTCCCCAATGCCGCCCCGGTAGTCAACGAGCATGCGGTGGCCAATGTGCGCGCGCTGGTGGAGGGGGGTGGCAAGGGATCCCAACTGGCCTCCAGCCGCGGAACGGCTTGGGGCTTGCTCAATGGCATCACCGAGTACGTCGACCATCATCGGCGTGCCCGCAGCGATGACCATCGCCGGGATGCGGCCTGGTTCGGGGAGGGTGCCCGGATCAAGCAGCGCGCGTGGGAGGTGGTGACGGAGCTGGCGGCGTGATGGTGGCTCGATCGCATAGTCTTGCTCTGGCCAATGCACCGAGGGTTCTCTCGGACGATGCCATTCGGGTGAGGGATGATCGGGTCATCACCCGTGCCCTTAGGGTTCTTGAGAGGCGGGCCAGTATCCCTGGCCAATCGCTAGGGGATGTGTCCACCTGTGAGGCATTCTTCCGGCTGAGGCTGGGCGGGGAGACTCGAGAGCACTTTGAGGTGGCCTTCATGGACGGCCAGCATCGGCTCATTGCGGTGGAGCGGCTGTTCTCAGGCTCAGCGAGTGGGGCGGAAGTGCATCCCCGAGTCGTGGTCCAGCGCGCGCTGGCCTTGAATGCGGTGTCCGTACTGATGGCGC
This sequence comes from Pseudoxanthomonas sp. Root630, assembly GCF_001427585.1. Classification (GTDB taxonomy): domain Bacteria; phylum Pseudomonadota; class Gammaproteobacteria; order Xanthomonadales; family Xanthomonadaceae; genus Pseudoxanthomonas_A. The sequence goes on from NZ_LMGY01000012.1 coordinate 354,974, forward strand.
ACAACCATCCCAGTGGATATAGCGAACCTTCTGCGGCTGATCGGGCCGTGACGGCTCGTCTTAAGAGTGCCTTGCAACTAGTAGAGGTCCGACTGTTGGATCACTTTGTGGTCACTGCCACCCAAGCGGTCTCGATGGCAGCCCGGGGATGGATCTAGGTTGAGATCCGCTCGGTGAAAAGCATAGAGCCCGGCTTTAGGGCCGGGCTCATTTTCAGAGAAGCTCTTCCGCTTGGGCCAGCATTTGAGATGGACTTGTTCCCAAGACAGCGGCGAGCTTGAAAAGCGTCTTTATGCTTGCTGAGTTGAGGCCGCGCTCAAGGAGCGAGATGTAGTTGCGCTGGAGGTCAGCTTCCAATGCCAACTGCTCCTGAGACAGCCCTACCTGCTTGCGAAGCGCTCGCAAGACTTTGCCCAGTGCGACCTCTGGCTCCAACCCGGCTCTCCCAAAAGGGGGAGACAACCGTAGGTGGCTGGCGCTAGCTGGTCTTCACAATATATTGGTAATCTTTGAGAGTCAACGAATCAGGGGAATGACATGAAAAAAGCAACGCTCGTTTGTGTATCGCTGACATCCATCCTCTTGGCCGGGTGCGCCGTGGGCACGCCCGACTGTGGCGACACGGACACGCTTTCCATCCTCGATCAAGCCATCGAGGCAGAGGTGGAGAAGTACGCCCCTCAAACCCGGCGGGGAACACCTGAGGAGTTCATAGGGATCCTGGACACCTACGAGATCTCCAACATCCGCACGCAGGCCTACGACGAAGACGTCGACAGCTATCAATGCGACGCCCGGGTCACCTACACCTACCACGATCGCGAGCGATCCGTGGACTTCACTTATCGGGTCGACACCGATCAGTCCGACGGCGAAGTCCTGGTTGAGTACCAGACCAAGATGCTCAACCCGATCCTCGGCTATGCGATGGGCTTCTGACACGTTCCCTTCACCTTCCAAACTTCAAAGGAGCAACAACAGCATGGGCGTCTTCATCTATACCCTGGCACTGATCTTTTTCATCATTCCCGTCAGTCTCAGGGCCTACCTGAGTCTGAAGAACGGACGCTTTCCGCTGCCGTACTTTCAGAACAATGTTGTCGTCAACCGCATCAAGCTACGCAAGGCCATTGGAATCGTCTCGCCGATCCTGTTCTGGGGGCTGCACGTCTTCCTCGTCTTCTGGACAATCGCTATTGAGGCGTGGATGTCGGCATTGGCGATCCTGATGTACATGGTGATCAGCCCGTTGCTATCGGGTCAGATCAAGGCCCGTCAGGTCACCGTTGCCCAGGAGAAGGTGGTTCCCAGCCTACCGGGTGGGGATCAGAGCTGATGACGGCGTTCAAGCTTGGCCGGCTGCATGCGCTCTGCGTCACCGCAGCACTCGTGGCCTTGCTCACAGGATGTGAGCAGCTAGGCGCCAGTCTGGGGATGCCGGTCGAACGCCAGCGGGAGAGTCCACCTGCAAACCAAACGACCATCATCGGCGAGCCGGTATCAGTCAATGACGTATCCGTCGCCCAGGACGAGGGATCGGAAGGAGCCGCTGACGTGGCGGAAGCGCCTCCGGAGGCGGCGGACGAACCCGTAGTCGTGGCGTCTACGGACCTCCCGCCAGACGGGCCTGAGTACCAAGCCGACCTGTTGGAGGTTCAGGCCGCATCGCGCACCAGCAATCCAGGCCGTCTCGTGGGTGTTCCAACGCAGGTAAGTGCCAATGGGTACCCGATCTACCCGGCGACCTGCACGTTCTATTCTGGTCACGCAGAGTGCGTGCTGGCGAACGGAGAGGCGGTAGACGAGGCCTACCTGCAGGCCCATACCACGGTTATCCGCAACCTTCACGTTCTGCATGGAAGCATGACCTGCGGCATCGTGTGTGTGGACGATCACGGCAATGTGCTCGGACACGTGTCACAAGCCATGCAGGCCTGGCGGGAAGCCAACTGTCGTTGGGAACAATACGGCATTGCCCGTTGCCGTTGAGTCGTTAGGTAAGGAAGGGGGAGCCGCTGGCTCCCCCTTCTTCATGTGCGATCCCATTTCCTTTTTTTTGCCAGAGCATATCGGCGTCATCCCGCGCCGGCTCCGAGCGCATGCACAGTCCTGGCGCCATTGTCATTATCGCAGCCTCGTGGTGGATTGATCCGAGGCAGGTCAAGTAAATCTTTACGCCAGTATGCCTACCTATATGAGACAGGCATGTTGAGTGTTGGTAGAGCCGCTGATGGAAGTGAAAGGTGGTAGTGGGCGTTAGTAGGGGGGGCAAAGCCCCACGCGCACTTACCGTTTCTTCGCATCAGTAGCGATTGCCGCTTTACAGCCCAGTCCTAGCACGCCGATGAGAGAAGTCTCGTCGGCATTCTTTCGTCTTGACCGGAAAGGGTAGTGCACAGATGGCGAGCTTTAGCTTTCAGATAAAAAGTGGCGGCAAGGGGTGCGCGTTGAGCCACTCCAGGTATGTGGCGCGGCAGGGGTATCATGGTGCCAGAGGGGATCTAGTCCTCTCAGGACACGGCAACTTTCCAGCGTGGACGGGCGGGAACCCTGAAGTGTTCTGGCGGGCGGCCGACGAGCATGAGCGCGTCAATGGCGCGACGTACCGTGAGCTCGTCATCGCGCTCCCGAACGAGTTGGCAGGACCGCCATTGCTTCCACTGGTATCGGACTTGGTCCACCAGCTTGTCGGACCACGACCCTATCAATACGCGGTGCATTCGCCGCGGTCATCCCTGCAGGGCGAGCAGAACCTGCACATGCACCTCATGTACTCCGACCGCACGTCGGATGGATACGAGCGCCCGCCTGAGCAGACATTCGCGCGCTTCAACGCGGTCTACCCATGGCAAGGTGGTTGCAGGAAGATGAGCGTAGGTCGCACGCGGATGCAGGTGCGTAACGACTTGATCGCCATGCGCAAGCTGGCGGCAGACATCCAGAATGCACATCTTGCACGGCAAGGCTATGTCGTACGCGTCGATCACAGGAGTCTGCGGGAGCAAGGCACGCTCCGTGCACCTGAGCGTCACTTGGGGCCAGGTCGGGTCCGCAGGATGTCAGGCACAGAAAGAGCAGAATACACCGCTACCCGTGGTTCGGGCGGGCCTAAGCCGCGGGTAGACTCGCCCAGCAAGGCGCATTCTCGTCGTCCTCATGAATTGATGGCCGACCCCGGGGAGCATGAGCAAGCATGATGAAAATGGCGTGCTCAGTGCTTCATTTGTAGCAACGTGCAGGCGTGCACGTGATCCTGACAACGAAAAAGGCCGCCCAAAGGGCGGCCGGGGGTCACACGATGTGGTCATGAGCAAAGGCTGCGGGGTTGAGATGCAGGAGCCGCTTGCCTCTAGCGTGGTACTCGATCCGGATCGCCCCTTCGTTCTGGAGCTCCCATACAGCCCTCTCAAAGCGGGCCTGATCTCGGACCGGATTGTACTTCCGGACCTCGTTCCAGGGGGCTGTGGCACGACCCTGACACCAGTACCGACGATGCAGGAATTCGCCCACCCTTTGCTTGTCCTGCTCCAGCAGCGGAACCTCGTGCCGTTCACCGAACACGCGTCGGAACTCACACAAATGCCATTGGATCACGTCCAGCGCGCGTTGAAGAGTTTCCTGGCTTATCTTTCCCTCAAGGTGGTTGAAGTGGTGGAAGATCGCAGCGACGCGGCCGGTAATCTCCAGCATCTTGGCTGCAGACTTCCGGATGCTGAAGAATTCACCGCCAGGGCGAAGTTGTGGTTCCAGCTTGTTGTGTACGTTCAGCCAAAGTTCTTTGGCCTCGGCGCTGAACTCGAGGAGGATGCGAGGTCGACTATTGGCTTGGCGCGTATCGGCCTCATCGAGAAGCTCGCTTATGCGTTGATGGAACGCTGGAAGATGCGCCCATACATGGTCCTCCGTCATCATGCGCCTGAACCCCACGTTGGATGTAGGCCAGGCAACCAGATAGCGGGCAAGATGACCTGAGCCATCGGCGACGTCGCCGCGCTTCTTCCAGAATTGATCAAAGACTTCCTCTTGGACCATGATGCTAACGGTAATCCGGGGGTTCGTCGGACGCAGATGAAGGTCCTTACGCGCTCTGGGCATGGTGCTTTCACCATCCCATGCCTTGTTTAGAATTCCCATCTTGTCCATTGCGCCACCCCTGAGAACGAGCTCACCCTCGTCACTCATGATTGCAATCGACTTTCCATCGCCGTCCAAGGCTTCGAATAGGGCGCTCTCGGTAATGCTCTGGTGTAGCAAGTATTGTGGTACTGGCTTGCGAGGCTCGCTTAGCGCGACTGACATCAACTCGCCATGATACTGCTGCGGGTTCGCATGGCTGTTCAGCGCGTCTTGAAGCTTTGCATCCAAGGATCTGTCGGCCGTTCGCCATATGCGCATGTCGGCCTCGTAGCGAGCCAGTGCTTGCCTGCAATCTTCTGCGCGCTTCTGGTCGTGCGCGCGGAGCGGAGCTCCGACCCTCGCATCCACCGTAGTTTTGCCGATGCTAGAGTCTCCCAGCACCAGCATGTACAGGCATGTTGGGCGGATGAGCCCGGTGGGCAACAGAACGTCTACATTAGCTTGGCTGGCTACTGCCATCGAAGCCAGCATGGAGCTGCCTACAAGAGCGGGGGGCGCTTGAGTGTGGTTGATAACCTCCCAGGCGGCGTCGCGTACGAGGGTGTACATGGCGTCAACAGGATAAGGGGGAGGGGAAGTCATCGTGTTCATGCCTTGCTCCTCTCAGCCGGATCACCCGACTCGTTATCTGCGCCTGTGGCGTGAGCAGCCATCAGTGCCTTGAAACGGCTGGGATGCAGCTTCAGGCCTTGGGCCTGAAGCATGTCCAGGATGGCCTTCTGGCTGACGTGCTTGCTCAGCAGTTCGACGATGGTGGGGTACAACAGGGTAAAGAGCTGAGTCTTCTGGTGCTGCGCCTTAGGCTGGAGGGTGAGCAGAGCATCGGTGTATCGGCGGGCCCGCGCCTCGATGTCCTCGTTGGCTTCGCGCGTGACAGTGTCATTGTTCTTCATATGGCCCTCCTCAGCGCTTGACCTGCGCGTCAGCGCATGCAGTGACATAGGCCATCACGGCCGACCGCCACCACACCGACGGCGAGCGTTCGGAGGTGCCGAGCTTGAACGGCTTGGGGGCTCGGGGGTCATAAGAGGGCGAATTGACGTTGAGTCGGGCGTACCACGTACTCTTGCTGACGCCAACGATGGCCAGCAGCTCAGGCAGGCGAATAGCGTGATCAAGGCTAGGGACTTGCTGGATGGCGCGATAGATCGCCTCCAGGCGCTCCAGCATGGCCGGATGGGGGCGATCACCCGCGCTAGGATCGAGGCGGGAACTGTCTATCGCAAGAGACAGCCGGTTGCGATGAGGCGAGGGAAGGGGGAGTTGCGTGCTGGATGGAGCTTGGCGAGACATGGATTCCTCCGGTTGATGCGGCTAGTGCGCCGCGGTGTGGAGGAGTCTTGCCAAGTCCAGGCTATTGCCAAAATTGCGGCTAGCTGCTGGATTTACTTTAGCGCCGTTTTCTGCTAGCGGACATCTCTTCCATCTTCCGGCATATGCCGTTGTACACGTCCGCTAGCTCTTCGTACGGAGGCGTTTTTTTTCGAACCCAAGAACGTAATTTTTGCGCCAATTGATCAGACGCGTCCCATTGTGCGGACGTGTCATTGGGATTCAGGTTACTGAGCGCTTCTAGTAGTCCGGAGTACGCCGGATTTGTCGAGATCAGATGCGCAGTTTTGCCTAGCAGGAAGTCGGGGCCTTGCAAAGACCTGTCGACTTTAATTTCTCGCATGACTTCCAAAGCTGCCGCGGCGATCGCGTCCCGTATCGCCTTCCCAGATTGCCTGCCTGCCTTACTTTTTGCTTCGGACTCGGTTCTTGGTGAATGTACGATCCCAAGAAAGAAATGAGCTTCAATTAGGCAATGCAGGGCGCGCAACGTGTCGTTGCTCAGGTAAGCATTTTGACCTTCAATCCAGTAAGCGATCGCTATTTCAAGTGCGATACTGAGAGGTAAGCTCGCTGCAGTGACCGTTTTGTCGCGCTCAACTTGCGCTTGAGTTACTGCATCGTGGGCCGTAACTCGGCGCTCGGTATCGGTGATCCCAATGTGCATTTCGTGTTCTGTGCGGATCATCTTCTCCCATGCTTTTGCTAGCTCCTCCTGAGCTATTTTGTATCTCCTTTTCCTTCGAATAGACGCGTCTTGGCGCCATTTCGCGTAGGCAGATGCATTTCTCTTCTCCTTGAGATTGTCACAGACATTGCTCCAGAAATGATCGAACTTAGGGCTGAATTTCCTTGTGTCG
>NZ_LMGY01000012.1:361345-916726 GCF_001427585.1 Pseudoxanthomonas sp. Root630
CGCGGGAGCGCGTGGGCGCGTACGTTGTCGACACCAGCTTCTGGGACGAGGATTTTAGGGGAAGGTAGAAGGGCCTTGCGGCGGTCCGTTTGCCACGTTCGCTCAAAGTTTTGCTCCATAGTAGGAAAACTCATGCTGTCTACCGTTGCATCACGCCACAAAATCGCGAGATATCAAAGGAGCTAAGCAAGTGCTTAGCGTCCGGAATCGCGGCATGGCGCACGGTCAGATGAGTGTAAGGCACAGGGACGAGCGCTGAGGAGCTAGCCAAGCTAGTCGCCCACACACCATCCAGGTCTGAAACCGCCCTGAGTTCCCTGCGTAGACTTCCATGCCTGCTAATAGCTGCTAGCGGCGGTGCACTTCTTGAATAGGACGTTCCTGGGTATCTATGGGGATCCAAGCAACGTCTGCCATGTCTTGAGCTGTTCCTCATCGGCGACTTCTAGCTGTGCCAATGAAGTGACCGCGGAAGTTAGAAGGGGGCGACCCTCTACCTCGCGTCCGGACTGCATGAGGATCTGGCCACGCAGTGCTTGCAGGCGATGCTCCCAACCTGGCGTGGAGTCCCCGGCCGTCAGTGCCGGCACGCTCAATCCTTCGACCATCTCCAGCGCCTCGCCATATCGCCCCTGTTCGGCCAAGTTTCCTGCCAAGGCATATCGGAAGCTGTGGGCAGCGACGTTGTCTTGGCCGAAGTGCTTGCGAAGCCCGCTTTCGGCGAGATGCAGGTAGTTCAAGCCTGCGTCACGATCACCGCAGTCGTACTCCTTGAATCCGAGATTGCCCGTTTCGATCAGCGTGGCCTGGCGCTCCTCGCCATACCGCTTGGCCATGCGCTCGCGAACCGTGCGCGCGATCGGCAGCGCCTTGGTGCAATCGCCGGCATAGTCATGGATGCTCGCCACCAGCGACATCTGAACCAAGGTGGTGTAGTCGTCGGGGCCGAGGATGCGCTCGGTCGTTGTCGCAGCCGCCTCGGCGATAGGCAGGGCCTCGGCGTAACGCCCCAGATTGCGCAGCGCGCGTGCCAGCATCACGCGATAGCCCGCAACCGTGGACTCGCCAATGCGCTCTGGGCGAAGCAGGGGATCGGCCAGCAATTTCTGTAGAAGCGGAATGGCCTCGTTGGCCTTGTCGGATCTGAGCAAGCCGTCGGCGATATTGGAGCGGATCAACGCCGCCATCGAGGCGTCGTCCGGGCGCAGCGCCCGCTGCAGAACATCGGCCCGCCGGTGCGCCACCAGTGAGGGCTCTATCTGCAGTTGCTGGAAGTGAAGCTGTCCACGCGCAATGGCCGCATAGAGGGCTACCTCGTTCTCTCCGTCCAGCCTTCGCTTACCCGCCAGCCTGTCCGCTTCCTCCAGCTGACGCGCAGCCTCTGCGAATGATTCGGGCGTCCCAGCATAGGCCAGAGTGCGAATCAGTCCGTAACGCGTGATCAGCGTCTGCGTATCGTCCACACCAAAGGCGCGGCCATAGTCCTGCACGGCCTGACGCAGGTGGCCGGCAGCGCGCTCGCGATCTCCCAGCGTTCGCCACGCATCGCCCAGCGCGGCATGAATGCCGCCTCGCACCGCAGGATCCTGGTCGAATCGCTGTGCCAGGGGCTTGCCCGCCTGTTCAAGCATTTGCCGTACCGTCGGATCGCGCTCGAACCCGGATCCGCCCGGGCTCAGGGCGCCGATCAGGTCATCGCTCAGAAAGCGCGTCACGGCTTCAGCGCGCGCGGCTTGCATCTCGGCGTTGCGGCGTTGCTGCTCGCTTCGCCACCAGAGTGCCGAGCTGGCCAGCAGGCCTACGCTCAACATGGCGATCGTGGCGATCACCCAGGGCTTACGCGCTCGCGTATGCTCCAGCGCACGCTGCACCTGCTGCGCGGCGGCGGTGGCGGCGGCATGGTGCTCTGCCTGCGCTTTGCGTCGCTCCAACGAAGACAGCCGCTCGATCAGCTCCGCCACGCTGCCCATGCGCTGCGCAGGGTCGCCATCGGTAGCGCGGCGGATGTCCTCCACAAGGAGCGGATCCTCGATATCGCGTTCCCAGCCTGGGGCCATCGGGNCAGGGCCTACGCGCTCGCGTATGCTCCAGCGCGCGCTGCACCTGCTGCGCGGCGGCGGCCGCTGCGGCATGTTGCTCTTCCTGCGTTTTGCGTTGCTCCAACGACGACAGCCGCTCGATCAACTCCGCCACGCTGCCCATGCGCTGCGCAGGGTCGCCATCGGTAGCGCGGCGGATGTCCTCCACAAGGAGCGGATCCTCGATATCGCGTTCCCAGCCTGGGGCCATCGGACGTCGCAGATCGCCGGCCAGCCATTGATACAACAGCACGCCCAGTGCATACACGTCGCTGCGCACGGTTGCAGATTGTCCGGCAATGAGTTCCGGCGCCAGGTAAAGGGGTGTACCGGAACTGTCGCCGCTATGGGCTGTCGTGACCGTCATGCCCATGCCGGTGATGCCCAGCTCGGCCAGACGCTCGGGCTGAAGCAGGCGGCTGTTGCCGAAGTCCGTCAGGCAAGGCTGGAAGGCATCCTCACCCCGCGAGCGAACCAGTACGTTCGCCGGCTTGATGTCCTTGTGCAGCACGCCTACGCCGTGTGCGGCGTCGACCGCCGCCGCTATGCGCAAGAAGAATGCCAGCTTGCGCTCCCGATTCCAGGCCTGCAGTGCTCCGTGCTCCTCGGCCCATTCCGGCAAGGCCTGCCCGCCGTACTCGCACTCCAGGAAGAACGGCTCGCTCTCGAAGTTCCAATCAAGCACGCGGACGACGTCGTCCCGCTCACCCAGGGTGTCTCGCAGCACGCGCATCAGCGTGGCTTCGCGTTTGATGGCCCCCAGCCGCTCGCCGCCGATGCTGAACTTGAAGACGCGGCTGTCACGCGTGCGTGGCTGGCGTGCCAGCCAGACTTCGCTGCCCAGCGTGCGACCCAAGGGCCGCTCCAGTAGGAAGTGTTCCCGGCCGGGTACCGGTTGCCCGGGGGTAAAGGTCAGTGCGGCCTCCATCCGTTGGCCCTGGGCCACGCGCTCGACCGGACCCTCCAACCGGTAACCCACGCGCGGCACGGTGGCGATGCGGTCCTCGCCGGCGGCATCCAGTGCCTTGCGCAACTTGCCCACGGCCGTGGCCAGCACGTGGTCCACGGTGATCCGACCGGTCCAGACCTGGTCGAAAAGCTCCTCCTTGGTTACCACCTCGCCCACGTGGCGCAGCAGCACAGAGAGCACCTGCAGCGGCTTGTGCTCGATGTCGACGGCTAGGCCCGCCACATGCAGTTCATGGCGTGCCTCGTCGAACTCGACGCTGCCAAAACGCCACCGGTAGAGCCGGGCATCGGACGGAGGGGAGGCTGACATGGGGCCGATGATAACGCCGGTTACAGCGCCTTTTATGCCGTCCAAGGTGCAGGCGTGGCGTCCTTGAAGGTTTCTTGAAAGCTCCGTGAGGACGCGCGGCAGCCCGTGGCCTGAGGCTCTCTATATGCAGGTGCGGTGCCACGACAGCCGCTGACACCACTGGAACGGGGAAGCGCATGAGGAGCAGGGGACAAGGGGCTTCGCGAGGGGACGGCCGGGGTACGGCACGCTCTTGCTGGCCATCTGGCCATCTGGCCGGCTGCCGCGGGTACCGGGACTCACTGGCTTGGAGAAGAGCTGCACTGGGGCCGCGCCGCCCAGGCCAAGGCGCGGGTCCACCTTTATGCCGATCCGCGACCCCCGGATACCGACAGCTGCTTCAGGAAGACCGAAGCGTCCGGATGCACCGCGGACAGGTGGCAACCGTCGCGTGCATATCAGGCTCCTGGATTGAACGGCCTCGATGCGTGCCAAAGAAGTAAGTGACACATGCCCAATCTGGAGAGAGTAATGATGCGAATGAAGGTCCATCTAGCCCTGCTGGCATTGTCAGCCATGATGCTGTCGGCCTGCGGTGGCAACGAGCTTGCGGAGGGTCAGGAGGAGGGCGGCGTGCCCCTGGACGAGCTGGAGGAGGCTGCGATGGCGGGGCCTGAAGGGCCTGCGCCGCTGCGGTGTCCCGCCAAGGTGCGCAAGGAGCTCGGCGGCCCGGACATCATCGGGCTGCGTCTGGGCATGACACTGCCGGAAGCGATGGCGACGACACGTTGTAGCCTGGGTGAGGAGGCCGTCGTCACGGAAGAGAATCGGTGGCTCGATCGCCTTGACACGAACGGCGTCGCGTTGGGCACGCAATTCTTCACGGTCGAGAAGGGCAGCTACCGGCCCTGCAATTTTGCCAGCGAATGGCAGGAGTGCCGGGGCAAGTTCAAGTGGGAGCACACCGACGAAATCGTACGGGTCGCCACGCCGGGCGTGCCGGGCAAGGAGACTGCGATGGTTGTCTGGCGCACCCAGAAATTCCGCGACGGCCAGATGCCCTCGGCGGACGCCACGCTTCAAGCCCTGACCTCCAAGTACGGACAGCCGCAGGTCCGCGAGAACAGTGATTCGCCACGCGGCTACTCGGCGGGTACGCGCGACCTGCAGTGGGTCTACGACCGCTCAGGCAATCCATTGTCCGAAGCCAATCCCTTGTTCGGGCGCTGCCGCAATGGCGTCTATGCCGGGGGGGAGAACACAGGGGCCAGCTGGACCGACGGATGCGGACTCAACATCAGTGCAAGGGTCGTACTGAGCGGGAACAACCCCGGGCTGGTGATGGAGCTGCATACGGCGATGATCCAGCAGAGCAGTACCTATGCATACATCGAAGGCATGCAGGCTGAGCTGCAGCGCATCGGAAATGCAAGGCGCGAGGCGGAAGTGAAGGAGGCCGGCGATGCCAGCGATGTACGCCTCTAAGCCGTGCTGCTATCGCATCGTGTGTCTGGCACTGCTGTGTGCGTTCACGCTTGCCGCTTGCGAGGGCGAGCCGCCAGCGCGCGATGTGGGAGAGGCGACGCCGCAGCAAGAGGCTGCCGATTCATCGCCGCTTGCGGGACCCACTCAGCCCGCATCGCCTGCTGTTAGTGCCGCCGACGCTACGCCATCGGCAGCTCGATTTGGCGATGGCCAGCTGGATCATCCGGATGATCTGCAGATCCTCATGCTTGCCTACAGGCTGGAGGGTCGTACACCTCCGATCGACGAATGGGCGTCAGCGCAGTATCGGGTGAAGTATGCGGACGAGTTCAAACGACCGAGCCTGCTGAAGGAGGAGCAGGAACGCCTGCAAGGCATCTATGACGGCACCGCCGAGGTTGGCCGCCTGCGACTCAACGTCAATGCACAGTTCGGCGAGTACGATGCCGGCCGGGGAGGGTATTACCTGGATGCGTTCATGCCGGGCAGCGCTTTCAGTTTTGACGCGCAGCCATCGCCAGAGATCCAAAGGCAGCGGATCAGTCTCCAGGTCGACAATCCGGGGGAACTCAACTTTTGGCCACTGGATGCCGCGCGGGCGCAGGATGTACTGACGCGCAACAGTGGTCTGCGCAGCGTGGTCCTGGATAGCCGGTTTCTGATCACCGGAGTAAGTCGCCGTAGCGAGGGTCTGGTCATCAAGGCACGGCTACTGGGGTACGCGATCGGCAGCGATCACTACAACCGCCCGGCGACGTTTGGCGAGGTCAACTTTGATAGTCAAGGGGAGCGCTGAGATGACATGGCGAGCCAAGGGGTTATTGGTCGGTGTCGCACTGCTGCTGCCCGGGTGTGGCAACGGATTGGCAGGTACCTATGAAGACTCGATGGGCCTGACCCAGCTGCGCTTTGAGCGCGGCGGGGTGGTGGTGCAGTCATCGGATCTGGGCGGGGTTGAGCGGCAGATGCGATACGAGGTCGACGGCGACCGGATACGCATTCGACATCCCGATGTGGAAGGTGCGGCCTTGGTACTCACTCGTGTCGATGACAAGACGCTTTCCGGACCAATGGGTGTGACCTTCCGGCACGTCAGCGACTGAGACAGTGTTCGAATCTCATCGCTGCGAGCTATGCGAACAACTATGGACTTCAAAGAGGAGAACTGAAAATGCGGGACTGGCTCTACTTCGACACGATGGTGACGCCCAAGATCATCACCTTCATCTACTGGATCCTGTTGGCCGGCGCCGTGGTGTCCGGACTGGTGCTGATGGTCAAGGGCTTCGGCCTGATGCGGTACTCCGGGTTTGCGGGCTTCGGCATGATCGTGGCCGCCCCGATCCTGGCCGTACTTTCCGCCCTGCTGGCGCGCATCTACTGCGAAATCATGATCGTGCTGTTCAAGATCAACGAAGCGTTGCAGGACATCCGCCGCAAGTAGCACCCGCCCGACGATCCGGCAGCGGTCGAAGGTCCGCTGCCGCTTTTTCACCCAAGGGGACAGCACCATGGAAACAAGCACCCTGCACCGGGTCAGCGGATCATCGCGGCCGACCCAGGACATGAAGACGAAACGGACGGTGCGGCATGCACACCGCCTCTACGCACTGGCGCTGCTGATGCTGTTGCCGCTGCAAGGCCTGGCGGTGGATCGCGGCAGGCAAGTGGTGGTAACCAAGCCCGACGATGCCGCCCGGTTGATGGATGCGGTGGAGAATGCGGTCTGGGCGGCAGACGGCAAGCCTGCTTCCAAAGCCATCTATGTGGTCTACAGCACCGAATGCGCCTGGAGCAAGCGCCTGTTTGACGAAACACGCGCGCTGGTAGGCAACGCGCAGCTGCGCTGGATCCCCGTGGCGGGAAACACGGCCGCGTCCGTGGTGGCGGGGCGCGACAGTGCGAGCGTCGGCAATGCCTTCGACGGGAGAGCCGCGCGCGCCGCCGATGCTGCTGCGCAGCGTGGCGTGGTCTACAACCAGGGTGTGATGGACAGCATCACGTACCAACTGCGGCCCTACGATCGGTCGAAGACATTCGCATTCCCGACGCTGGTGTACCGCAGCGGCAAGAGCGTCAAGGTCGTCGCCGGCAATCCACGCAACCTCGCCACCCTGGCAACCGAGGTAGCGAGTGAGCCGCGCGCGGCATCCCTAGTGCCTGCAGGCATCGCGCTTTCTGCACAGGCACCCACGCTGCTTCGCAGTCGCAACCTGTCTAAATGGGCGCACCTCAATGACACGCCGATGATCTTCCGGGCGGCGCCCTCCCCGCTGGCGCCTGCCATTGACGATCTGGCCAAGGATTTTCTGGTCCCGGTAAGCGGCATCGTGGGCTCGACGGGTTGGATCGAGGTGGCGCCTTGGGGCCTGGACAAGCGCAAGGCCTACGTGCATGACCCGCTGATGGCGCGCATGGCCCTGCTGGATTATCGGGTCAAGCCGCAGGGTGGACAGTGGCAGGCTCAAGCGATGGTGCAGGTGAGGGAATTCCCTGATGCCGACGCCCATGTGCTGGAAACGCTGAAGCCCGGAGAGCGCTACCGGCGTAGCGGTGTTGTTGAGCATGGCGGACATGTCTGGGACCAGATCGTGCTTTACGCCGATGGTGCGGTGGGCTACGTGAAGCGGTGACGAACTTGGAGTGGAAGATCGGCGAGCGCCCATCGGACTTCACGATCGGGTCGTTGAGTGCATGGCCACGGGCTGCGGGTGCGGTTGTGTTTCCACATGCACGGGCCCGCCGGCGCCACGCCGGGTTGGATCGGGCATGCCGTGCTAGTCTTCGATGCGCCGGTAGATGTCGAGCAACGCACGATAGCGCCAAGCCTCGTCGCCGGCCTCCTCGGCGAAGTGATCCCAGTCGCTCTGATGACCGCGCGCCCACACCATCACTTTGATGCTGGAGCCGCCGCCCACCACCTTGCCCATGTTCAGCGGGATGGCGCGCCGATGGAGATGCGGATTGGGCTTGGCGACGAAGGCCCAGTTGCGATCAGATCCGAGGTTCGACGGCCACTGCGTCGGCTCGAGGCTCTCCTTCAGTTCGGTGCCGCCGCCCGGCTCGATCAGTAGCGCGCGCACGGCAGGACTTTTCGCGAGCCTGCCGGCGAAGGCACAGCAGGCGAGCCCTGCGCCGCAGACGATGAAGTCGTGGCGCCCTGGATGTTGCAGGTCGGTGGCGTAGGTGGGGACGGTGGGGGAAGAAATGGGGATGGCGGCAAGAAACTCTGGGCGACGTGGGGAACGTGGCGCAGGGGAGAGGTGCCGGACGCGACGGCGGCATATGCCGTCGCGTCCCAGAGGTGCTTACTTCGACGGCGTCGCGTCTTTCGCCGCGCGGTCGATGGTGTCGCCCACCACCTTGGGCTGGGTCATGAAGACCGCGTGGCTGGCGGAGACCTTGGTGATGCGCGCGTTGATGCGCTCGGCCATGTGGATGAGCATGGCCTGGTCGAAGGCCTTGTCTTCGGTGGCGATCACTGCCCAACTGGGCTTGCTGCGCCACGCCGCGTTCGTCAGCGTGGTGCCGAACGCGGACATGTTGATCGGCACCTGCGAGTCACGCAGAAACGCCGCGTCGGCATCGCTCGTGTCGTGCGCGAAGCCGGCCTTGAATTTGGCCGGGCTGATGACGCCGAAGCCGTCGGCGCTGGTCTCGATGACGAACGCCGGCGTTGGCGCGAAACCCTTGTATTGCTGCGCCGTGGTTTCACCCGCGTCCGGCGCCAGTGCCGACACATAGACCAGCCCGGCGACCTTGTCGTGCACGCCGGCTTCGGTGATCACCGTGCCGCCCCAGGAGTGGCCCACCAGGATGGCCGGACCGTCCTGACGGTCGAGCACGCGCTTCGTCGCGGCGACATCGTCGGCGAGCGAGGTCAGCGGGTTCTGCACGATGGACACGCGATAGCCGCGCGCGGTGAGGTCGTCGTACACCGGGCGCCAACCGGCGCCATCGGCGAAGGCGCCATGCACCAGCACGACGTTCTTCACTGCACCGCTGTCGCGGGCGGCCTCGGCGGCGTGGGCGGCGGGAGAGAGCGTGGTAGCCAGGGCGGCGGCGAGCAGGGCGGGGATGAGCTTGAACATGGTCGTGTCCTCGGGAAGTGGTGGGTGGCGTTCGGAGTGCGGCGTTGGCCGGCAGGGGTACTTTGCGGGCGTATCCAGAACCATCGGTCACGAAACGTCCTGATAAATTGATCGAGCGTACGAATTCGCCGCGATCTCCTGTCAGGGCGGCCCGCTGGAAGAGCCGGTGTGCGGCGAGGTCATCCGGGGGAAGTGGGCAGGGCCCTAACGCCGACTTGGATCCTCGCGCTGTGAGCATCACTCGACGTCACCCTTAACATTCTGATGCTCCCGTATCTGCTCAGGATCACTTTTTGCGCATGTGCTGAACTACGCTGTCTCGTGTAGTGAATGCGTAGAGAGCGTGCATGGCGGTGGGGCACACACAACCGTGTAAACACCTGATCGTGAGGACTGGCGGTATATGGCTCGTTCGTCGTGCTGGTGCTGCTGGAGGTGGCCAATCGTGCGGTGCAGCGTGGCATCACCCGGCCCGTACGCGAAGTGCTGTTCACCGTCGTGCTGCGAGAGGACAAGTACAAGGCAAAAGCCTTCATCGATACTTTCATGTACCGCGCCGGCGATGTCGCTGGTGCACAGGCCGAAGGCGTGCTCGGCCGTCTCGGCATGGCGATGGGTAGCCTGGTCAGCGTAGTGGTGCCACTTGCACCTGTGTGGGCAGGTCTGGCGCTATGGCTGGGCTGTATAAGCGGGAGAAGTGGAGGAAGGGCACAGTGAGTCCTCGTCCCATCCGGCGATCCTTGAGTTGGATGCCAGTGATCGAAAGCCCTCCCCACGTCCGTGCCTTGAGTCGCATCTGAGGGTAGGCTGCTGTTGGCGGGTGCAATGGGCCTGCACTCACGACAGCTCGTCGATTGAGGCATGGCCCCGACGGACGATGATCAGAGCCCCGGTGCCGGCAAGCAGGCGCCGGTGGCGCGGCCCCTTTGCGGCGCAAGCGCGATCCGGGCGTGCTTGCGCCACTGCGAACGGGTCTGTCAGTCCACTAGCTGCGACTTCCAGTCGTTCACGAGGGTCCATCGGATGGTGCTGAGCATGAGTCGTCGTGGTAGATGCCACGACAACGCCGTGGTCGAAATATTCTTTAGCGTTCTGAAGAAGGAGCGGATCAGGCGGAGGATCCGACAGGCACGGGCCACGGCGGCATCGGACGTGTTCGACCACATCGAGATGTTCCACACACGATTCGCTGTTATGGGCCTGCCGACGGCATGTCATTGGTAGAGTTTGAAAGGCGCTACCCGCAGAGCGACGACTGAATGTCAACGAAGCTCTGGCTGCTCCATGCAGAAATCCTCAATCCTCCATAGGGGCATTCAGACGTGCTTCCTCAAGCTCTCCCCACATTGCATTGAGGATGCCTAGCAGTACCCCAAAGCCAACACCTAGGGTCCATGCGAAGTACCACATGATTGCTTCTCCTTCTTCAGTTGGAACGTTTCAGGTCGCCAGGGTGCGAAGCTCGGTGACCGGGCTACGTTGCTTTTCCAGAATGTCCGACGCACTTGCAGGCGCCTCCGCAGCCGCTATTGGGTTGTGTCAGCGGGGATGCTGACAATGCGGTCAGTTTTCCTTCGCGCCATGCCGCCAAAGCCTGTTCTGGAAGTAGAATGTCGGCAATAACTACCTGCACGCCAAGTTGCATTAGGCGTGCCTGAAGTTTCCGGCCAGCGCCAGCGGTGACAAGCACGCCCACATCGCGCAATGCTTCAGGGAGGTCCTCTCCACACGAGAAAAGTGTTTGCTCCTTGGCTACGGAACGTAGCTCCCATTCACTTTCAATGTGGAGTCCGACTTGTTTCACCATGAAGTAGCGGCAACGTCCGGCATGCGGCGTGATATGGCGCCGGTTCTGAGTGGTAAGTGCGATCATAACCATGGCGTTAGTGTCAGTACGCCGAATGTTCGTTTGCGCGGATGTCAGCCACAGTTACCTTGCCGCGCATTACACGATAGGCCCAACTTGTGTAGAAGATGATGATTGGCATAAAGACCAGCGTGGCCCAGAACATCAAGGCCAGGGTCAGATGGCTCGAAGTGCTGTCCCATATCGTCAGACTGGAGCGGGGATCGGACGAGGAGGGCATCACGAACGGAAACAATGCCGCGCCAGCGGTGCCGATCACGCCGACGATGGAGATGGATGATGCCGTGAAGGCGGCCAGCGTGCGGCCACTGCGCACTAGTGCAGCTGCGGCCAGTGCTCCCAGTATGCCCAGTGCAGGTAGTAGCCAGATCAATGGCTGCACTTCGTAGTTCTCCCACCAGGCATTGGCATCACGAACGACAATTTTGGCGAGCGGATCAGGCAAGGCGTCCGGCGCGAGCGAGCTCTGGATGCTGTAGCCTTCGATGCCGCCGAAGCGGAGCCACAGGCCGGCGGCGACAAAGGCCGACACCATCACCAATGCTGCTCCGATGGCGCCAGTAGTGGCGCGTCGCTGGACATCGCCGACGGTACGATGCGTCAAATACATGCCGCCATGCATGGTGATCATCGCGCTGGAAACGACGCCGACCAGCAGTGCGAAAGGATTGAGTAGTGCCCAGAAGCTACCGGTATAGGTCGGCATCAGCACGTCGTTGAAATGGAACGGGACGCCTTGGAACAGGTTGCCGAAAGCAACGCCGAAGATCAGGGGGGGCACCGCGCCCCCGACGAATAGGCCCCAGTCCCACGTCTTGCGCCACACGGGATGGGCGATCTTGCTGCGGTAATCGAAGCCGACCGGCCGGAAGAACAGTGCCCACAGTACCGCCAGCATGGCCCAGTAGAAGCCTGAGAAAGCCGTCGCGTAGACCAATGGCCATGCGGCGAAGATGGCGCCGCCGCCGGTAATGAACCACACTTGGTTGCCGTCCCAGTGTGGACCCACAGTATTGATCACTACCCGTCGCTCTTCGTCGTTCTTGCCGACGAAAGGAAGTAGCGTGCCGACGCCCATGTCGTGGCCGTCCATGATGGCGAAGCCGATCAGCAGCACGCCGACCAAGATCCACCAGATGATTTTCAGGGTTGGGTAGTCGAAGATCATCGATTGGTCCTCAGTGATGTGCCAAAGCATCGGTTACGTCGCGGTCGTAGCGACCTGTCCCAAGGCTGCCGGGCCCTTGCCGCGCAAACTTGACCATCAAGTACATTTCCACTGCCAGCAGAACGGTATAGAACCCGACGAAGCCGGCC
This sequence comes from Pseudoxanthomonas sp. Root630, assembly GCF_001427585.1. Classification (GTDB taxonomy): domain Bacteria; phylum Pseudomonadota; class Gammaproteobacteria; order Xanthomonadales; family Xanthomonadaceae; genus Pseudoxanthomonas_A. The sequence continues at coordinate 373,442 of NZ_LMGY01000012.1, forward strand.
AGCGAGCCGTAGAGGCTAGCCACGGTCAGGTTGGATACCGACATGTGCGTGGGAAGCACGCCATAGATGGTCCAGGGCTGGCGTCCGTACTCGGCGACGAACCAGCCAAGTTCGCAGGCGATCCACGGTGCGGGCAGCATCCATAGAGCCCAATGCAGCAACCAGCGGCGCTCGGTGAAACGCCCCTTGACCGTCTGCCAGAAGGCCAGCGCGAATAGCACGAGCATCAAGAAGCCCAGCGCCACCATGAGGCGGAACGACCAGAACATCGGCGCAACGCGAGGGATGGTGTCATCCACCACGCGCTCGATTAGTTGAGGCGTGACCTGCTCCAGGTCCTGCACATATTGCCTGACCAGAAGGCCAAACCCGAGGTCCGCCTTGTGCGACTCGAACTGTGATTTGGCTGTTGCGTCATCGCGGTTCGCCCGCAGGCGTTCCAGTGCATCGACAGCTTGCATGCCGTTGATGATGCGCTCGCGGTTGCGGGCCTTGATCTCCTTGATGCCGGGGATCGTCTGGTCCGAGCTTCGCGTGCCGATAAGGCCCAGAACCCACGGAATCTTGATCTCCCAATCATTGCGCTGCTGCTGTTCGTTGATGTCCGCCACCAGGGCGAGACCGGCGGGTGCAGGCTGGGTCTCCCACATGGCTTCCATGGCCGCTAGCTTGGTCTGCTGCGCTTCGCCGACCGTATAGCCGGACTCGTCACCCAGCACGATTACCGAAGCCGTGGCGGCTAGGCCGAACGCGGCAGCAACGCGGAAGCTGCGCTTGGCAAACTCAATATTGCGACCACGCAGCAGGTACCAGGCAGAGATCGATAGCACAAACATCGCGCCGGTCACATAGCCAGCAGATGCAGTATGAACGAACTTGGCCTGAGCATCCGGATTGAAGACCACATCCCAGAAGCTGACCATCTCCATGCGCATGGTTTGGTAGCTGAACTCGGCACCGATGGGATACTGCATCCAGCCGTTCGCCACCAGAATCCATAGGGCCGAGAGGTTGGTGCCTACAGCCATAAGTAGAGTGACCAGCAGGTGCTTGCCCTTGCTCAGGCGTTCCCAGCCAAAGAAGAACAGGCCGATGAACGTCGATTCCAGGAAGAACGCCATCAATCCTTCGATCGCCAGCGGAGCGCCGAAGATATCGCCGACGTAGTGGGAGTAGTAGGCCCAGTTGGTGCCGAACTGAAACTCCATGGTGATGCCGGTGGTGACACCCAGCGCGAAATTGATGCCGAACAGCTTGCCCCAGAAGCGGGTCATGTCCTTCCAGATGACGTTGCCGGTCATCACGTACACACTTTCCATGATCACCAGCATCCAGGTCAGGCCCAGCGTGAGAGGCACAAACAGGAAGTGGTACATGGCCGTGACGGCGAACTGCAGCCGCGAAAGTTCGACCAGGTGTTCCGATATCACGAAGAGTCCTCCGGTGCGTAATAGAAGGGTGGAGCGGATGCGCCGATTGGCGGCGCATCCGCTCCCGCGGGGCGTTGCAAGTCCGCCCAGCGGCTTTCTAAACGCATGACCCGTGCCAATCGAAGATGGCAGGGGCACTCCTTGCTTATCAATGGGTTGTAATCCATCGGGCGCCGTCTGTGGCGCGGTTGCCGCCATTTGTGGCAGCATCGATGTGTCAGAAATGACAGTCGCGCCGCGCGAAGAGAGGTCCGAGATGAAGTTGCCCCCGCTGCTGCTTTCCTATCTGGAAAGCCTTCCCGAACCGCACGTCCTGTTTGATCGGCAGTACCAGATCGTGGCTGCCAACGCTGCCTATGCCGCCCTGTATGCGGGTGAAGCGCCGGTAGTGGGCCGTACCTGCCATCAGGTTTCCCACGGCTCGCCGATACCCTGTGACAAGGCGGGCGAGAGTTGCCCACTGGCGGCTGCCCTTGCCAGTGGGCAGCGCGAGCGTGCCGTACACCTGCACCACGTGCCTGGCGGGGAGGAGTACTTCAACGTTGAATTGACCCCGCTGCGAGGGGAGGGTTCGCGCAACGCCTATTTCCTGGAGAAGATGGAGCCACTGCGGATTTCCGGGCGACGGGGGGCGGAGCGCCACCTCGTCGGGCGTTCCGCGCCGTTCCGCGCCATGCTGGAACTGATCACGCGTGCCTGCGACGCAGAGGTAAACGTTTTGATCCAGGGTGAATCAGGCAGTGGAAAGGAGGTCGTCGCGCAGGCGCTGCATGATGCCAGTCCCAGACGCGCCCATCCGTTCGTGGTACTGGAATGCGCGAGCCTGTCCGAAACATTGTTCGAGAGCGAGCTGTTCGGACATGAGCGCGGCGCCTTTACGGGTGCGCTAAGTACTAAGAAGGGACTTGTCGAGATCGCGCACGGAGGCACGCTGTTCCTGGACGAACTTGGTGATATCCCACTTGCGATGCAGGTCAAGCTGCTGCGGCTGATCGAAACGGGATGCTACCGCCGGGTGGGCAGTACCGAATTACGGTTGGCGGACGTGCGCATCGTCTCGGCGACCCATCGCGACCTGCGCGCCATGGTCGAGGCCGGCAGCTTCCGCCAAGATTTGTACTACCGAGTCAGCACCTTTCCCATTCGCGTTCCGCCACTACGCGAGCGCTTGGACGACCTTGAGGGGCTGGTCCGCAACCTGCTTCAGACGATGGAGATGGGGCGTCAGCTGACGCTGGCGCCATCTGCCCTCGACGTACTTCGCCGGCACGACTTTCCTGGCAATGTCCGGGAGCTACGCAACCTGCTCGAGCGCGCAGCGATCTTCTGCGATGGGACCAAGATCTCCGAGCGTCATATCCAGAACGCCCTCGCGCTGACCGGCGACGTGGTGGTTCCCAGCGTGAAGCCGGCAGGCGTGGAAGCGCCAAAGAAGACACTAAAGGCCATGCAGGCCGACTTGGTGAAGTCGGCAGCGCGCGCGCATACGGGGTCTCGCAAGGCTTTGGCGGAGCGGCTGGGAATCAGCGAGCGCACGCTGTACAGGCGACTGCGGAGCAGCAATTAGTGCCCGCGCCGCCCAGGCTTTCGTCTGGCGTCAGCGTTTAGGGGTGGAGTCCACGGCCTGATGTGGTCGGATGCCCACGCGCGGATCAGTTCGCCCAGTTGCAGGAACGTGTCGGTGCGTGAGGAGTTCCGACGCCAACACAGTCCTATCGTGCGGGCGTTGGCCTCATCGGCCAGTGGCCGCACCACCAGGTTGGTCTTCTGCAGGATGCCGCCCATGATGGCCAGATCGGGCAGGAAGGTCGCTCCCATGCCCTCGGCGACCATGGCGACCAGTGTGTGCAGGCTGGTCGAGGAGAAATTGGCTCGCTCGATCTCGGCTGCGCGCTGCAGGGCGGGAAGCGCATGGCTGTGCAGGCAATGGTCGTGCTCAAGCAGAAGAAGGTTCTGAGTGTCGAAATCGGCTTGTACGGCGACGGTGCATGACGCGTCGCCCGGTGCCGCGGACGTCGATGCATTGACGTAGCGATAGGCGTCGTCGAACAGCATGAAGGTTTCCATGCCGGGGGTCTCGTAGGGAAAGGCCATCAGCACGAGATCCAGACGTCCCTCCGCCAGTTGGCCCAGCAGGTGTCGCGTCTTGTCCTCGCGCAGCGCCAAGCGCAGGCGCGGAAACCGTGCACCTAGGCGGCGAATCAGTTGAGGCAACAGGAACGGCCCGATGGTGGGAAGCACTCCCATTTCCAGCACACCCGACATTGGGCCGCCGTCGTCCTTCGAGATCGCAACGAGGGCTTCGGCATCGCGCAGCAGTAGGCGCGCCCGCGCGACAAGTCGCCGGCCAGACGCGGTGATGACCACCGACCGTTTGGTCCGCTCTGCCACCTGCACGCCCAGCGCTTCTTCCAATTCACGGATACCCGCGCTCAGGGTGGACTGGGTGACGAAGCAAGACTCGGCGGCGCGACTGAAATTCCCTTGGTCATGCAGGGCGACCAGGTAGCGCAGATGGCGCAGGTTTGGCAGCGGATTCATCGGAGTGTCCAGAGGGCCCGTCAAACGGGCGACTTATCGATATAGGCGATTGCAGAAACTATTTTAATTCGTTTCCCTCGACTTTTCCTTGGCAATAAGGTGGCTCCACGCGCAGGAAACGCCTGCCGGAGGAGTCGATGAATGATCTCTACGAACCTTCCCCTGCTTTCGGACAGTCGTCCCGAGGTCACTGCGTTCTTCGATGCGACGACCAACACCATCAGTTATGTCGTCCGGGCGCCCTCCAGCCGGGCCTGCGCCATCGTCGATTCGGTGATGGACATCGACTACGCCGCCGGCCGGATCTCGTTCGAGCATGCTGACCGCATCATCGACTACGTCCGTGAGCACGGCCTCGAGACGGAGTGGCATATCGAGACCCACGTCCACGCCGATCACCTATCCGCTGCGCCATACCTGCAGCAGAAGCTGGGCGGAAAAATCGGCATCGGCGAGCGCATCGTCCAGGTGCAGGACACGTTCGGCAAGGTGTTCAACGAAGGCACCGAGTTTCGCCGCGATGGGAGCCAGTTCGATCGCCTGTTCGCCGACGGCGACCGCTACCGCATCGGCTCGATGGAGGCGTTCGCGATGCATACACCCGGCCATACGCCGGCCTGTATGACACACGTGATGGGCGATGCCGCCTTCGTCGGCGACACGCTGTTCATGCCCGACGGCGGCACGGCGCGCGCTGACTTCCCGGGTGGCGACGCCCGCACGCTCTACCGCTCGACCAGGCGCATTCTCGAACTGCCCGACCACACGCGCTTGTTCATGTGTCACGACTACGGCCCAGGGGGGCGCGAGATTCGCTGGGAGACCACCGTCGCCGAGCAGCGCGCGAGCAACATTCACGTTCGCGACGGCGCTGGCGAGGGCGCGTTCGTGCGGATGCGTACCGAACGCGATGCTTCGCTGTCGATGCCGCGGCTGATCCTGCCCTCGCTGCAAGTGAACATGCGCGCCGGCCACCTGCCGCCGGCCGACGACGAGGGCCGGCGCTTCCTGAAAGTGCCGATCGACGCGCTGTAGTCCCACGTTCCCGCGCCAGCGGGGCCGTCATCTCTCTGCCTGGCCTCGTCGGCACCTTCCCCGCCCCAAACCACAACACAGGAGCATTTTCATGAGCTGCACCGATTCCGATCCAAAGGTCGTCGCCGCCGCGACAGCGGCCACCACCCTGGCCCCCCTTGCACCCGCGGTCGCCCCGGTCGTCCCCGTCCCCGTCCCAGTCCCTGTCGTAATGCCGCGGATCAACGAACCCGCGCCGGCGTTCAATGCGCAGACCACGCATGGCCCGCGCTCGAACGAGGACTACAAGGGCAAATGGCTGGTGCTGTTCTCGCACCCTGCCGACTTCACTCCGGTCTGCACCACCGAGTTCACGGCCTTCGCCCGTGCCGCCGGCGAGTTCGCCACACTCAACACCGAACTGCTCGGCCTATCGATTGACTCGGTGTTCTCGCATCTGGCTTGGGTGCAGAACATCAAGGAGAAGTTCGGCATCGAGATCCCGTTCCCGATCATCGAGGACTTGTCGATGAATGTGGCCCGCGCCTACGGCATGATCCATCCCGGCGCCGCGGATACCTCGGCGGTACGCGCGACCTTCATCATCGACGACCAGGGCATCCTGCGTGCGATGGTCTACTACCCGATGACCAACGGCCGCTCGGTGGCCGAGATCCTGCGCCTGGTGAAGGGCCTGCAATACAGCTTCGCCAATGGCGTCGCTACGCCCGAAGGCTGGCAGCCCGGTGAGAAGGTGCTGCTGGGCGCACCCAAGACGGTCAAGGAACTGGAAGCCCGCAGTGGGCAGGATCTGGAGACGACCGACTGGTACTTCTCGATGAAGCCCGCGATCTAATCCCCCCGCCGGCGACGGCACCGGCCTTGTGCCGGTGCCGTCGTTCCGTTCCGTCCCCTATCTTCCCGACAGGAAAAAGCCGGAAGACATGTCCATGCCCGCCATCACCGCCCTTTCGGACCGTTACCATGTCTGTCCGCAACTTGATCCAAGTGATGTCGCCGACATCGCTGCGCTGGGCTATGCCGTGCTGGTGTGCATGCGGCCCGATGACGAGGCGTCGGGACAGCCGCGTTGGAAGCAGGTGGAAGCGCAGGCGCACCGGCACGGCCTGACGTTCCACTTCATCCCGACACGCTCGGGCGCAGTGATGCCGGAACAGGTGGAACGCCTGCGCGAGGTGCTGGAACAGGCCGAGGGCCTGGTGCTGTCGTACTGTGCGTCGGGCAATCGCTGCACGCTGGCCTGGCGCATGGCCGTGGAGGCTTGAGCGCGATGGATGCCTGGCAGACGGTGGCGTCGCTATTCTCCGGCGGCGTGGTGGGTTTCGTGCTGGGACTGATCGGCGGCGGCGGCTCGATCCTGGCCACACCGCTGCTACTGTACGTCGTCGGCGTGGCACAGCCGCACATCGCGATCGGCACCGGCGCGCTCGCCGTATCGGCCAATGCCTATGTCAATTTCTACACCCACGCGCGCCGCGGCAATGTCTACTGGCGCTGCGCGCTCGTGTTCGCTCTGGTCGGCACGCTCGGTGCGCTAGGCGGTTCCAGCCTAGGCAAGCTGATAGACGGCCAGCAACTGTTGCTGCTGTTCGGCCTGGTGATGATGGTGGTCGGTGCGACCATGCTGCGCCCGCGTCGCGAGCGCCCTGCCGGGCACGAGATCACCAGCAAACGCACCTGTCTGCGCGCCGGTGCACTTGCGCTGCTGGCGGGCGCCGCTTCGGGCTTCTTTGGCATCGGCGGCGGCTTCCTAATCGTGCCGGCGCTCATGCTTGCGACCGGCATGTCTATGGGTAACGCGATCGGTTCGTCACTGCTGGCAGTGGGCACCTTCGGCTTGGCGACCGCGATCAACTATGCCTTGTCAGGACTAGTCGACTGGGATATGGCGGGGTTGTTCATCCTCGGCGGCGTGCTCGGCGGTCTGATCGGCACCCGGCTATCGTTGCGTTGGGCGCAGCGGCGGGTGCTGCTGACGCGGGTGTTCGCTGGATTCGTGTTCGTTGTCGCGGCCTACATCCTCTACCGCAGCGGAAGCGCATTGCCACATTGAGGTGCCGGTGCGTCATGGGCGGGGCCGAATACCGGGGCATGGCGCTGTCGTCTTTATGCACGCCACCCAGCCTTGCACGATGTTGTCTCTGTCGCGGTAGACCAGCGCGGGCGTGCTTGGAATCCCGGTTAGACCATCAAACTTACTTACGTTAGGGACAGTTGAAGGCACCAAAGGAATAGAGGTGCTGCCGTCACGGACCTAGGTCGCAGCTTCCAACTGCGCCAGATCCGCTCGCCCTAAGACTTGAAGCGCCCGTTCGTGCAGTCCCGGGGCGTCAGCCTAGTAACCGTCGACGGCGTGGCACGCGCTCTCCGACGGCACTAGCGCGGCGAGTAGGACGAGAAAGAAGCGGTTCGGCAAGATTATGTTCATTCCTGGGGGGGGATGGGGTGGCAGAACGCGCGTCGAAGTGTTTGTGCAGGGTGTCGGCCAGACTAGCGCGGGTCAGTTCGCCCATGTAGCTGGTAACCAGGCGGCCATCGGCGTCAAAGAACAGAGTGGTCGGCAGGCCACGGGTGTGGCTGGTGGGCATCGCCTGCGACTGCGGGTCGAGCAGCACGTGGTCGTGCAGTCGCAGTTGTTGCTGTTCGAGGAAGGCGCGAATGGTGTCCGCGTCTTCGCCCTGGTTGAGCAACACGATATCGACGTCCGGATAGCGCTGCAGGGCATCGACGAACACCGGCATCTCGCGCCGGCACGGCGGGCACCAGGTCGCCCAGAGATTGAGCAAGACGGGCTTGCCAGCAGAGGGCGCGAGCTTCACCGACGCGCCATCGAGCTTGGCCCCAGTGATAGCGGGAATCGGTGGCGCGGAGCGCTGCAGCAGGGCCAGCGCGCTGGCCAGTGCGAACCAAGCCAGCAGACCAGTGCCGATCCCGATAACCAGCGGCTTGCGCAACGACGGGTGTTTCCTGGTGCACCATCCTACGAACGCGAGTGCCGCAGGCAGGCCAGTCCACCACAGGAAACCGCCGTCGCCGATGGCCACGATCGACCACGGCGCTGCCGCGTACTCCGACCACCAGCGCAGCACATAACCCAGCCGCGCCACCAGCAGGCCGACGAAGAACGCATCGGTGAACAATGCGCCGGCCCGCTTGGGCGCCGCCGAGTAGACGGCGCCCCCCATGCGCCGGGCCAGTGCGAGCACCAACCACCGCGCTAGCAGCGCGACCACGATGACCAGCACCGCGTGCATCGGGAACGGACCGATCGAGGTCATCGAGCACTCCGCCCAGGTACTGCCGAACACGCCGGAGCGGTCGGCCGCAGCCAGTCAGGCCGAGGTGTAGGCGCCATCGACTACGTATTGGCTACCGGTCACGAAGGCTGCATCGCTGGAAAGCAGGAACGCGACCACGTCCGCCACTTCCTCCGCCGTGCCAAGGCGCCCGATGGGATGCAGGGCCTTCAGTCCGTCGTGGGTATCGCGGTCGAGGAAGTCGAGCAGCGGCGTGTCGATGTATCCCGGGTGCACGGAGTTGATCCGCACCCCCTTGGCCGAATACTCGATGGCAGCCGTCTTGGTCAGCCCCGACACGCCGTGCTTGGCGGCGACATAGGCGCTCAGGCCTGCGGTGCCGACCAGGCCGAGGATCGAGGCGGTGTTGACGATGGCACCGCCGCCGCTGGCGAGGATGGCCGGGATCTCGTACTTCATCCCGTAGAAAACACCACTGAGATTGATGTCGATCACGCGTTGCCAGTCGGCGATCTCCAACTCGGCTAGCGGCGCGGTGGAGCCACCGATGCCGGCGTTGTTGAAGGCCAGATGCAGGCCGCCGAAGTGCTTCACTGAGAATTCGACTGCGGCCTTTACATCCTCATGTCTGGCGGTATTGGCGACGTTGGCAGCGGCTTGACCACCGGCCTCGCGGATAGTGGCGGCGACCTTCTCGGCGGCCTCGCCATTGATGTCGCTGACTACGACCTGCGCGCCGCTGGCAGCCAGTCGCTTCGCGGTGGCTTCGCCGATGCCCGAGCCGGCGCCGGTGATCAAGACGACTTTTCCGGAAAAATCATGCATGTGGGTACTCCTGTGCGGGGGGGATTGTTTTGACGCGACCGGGGATGCCGCAAGATGCGATTTCGCGTCATCGTCAGCAGATCTCTGTCGACAGGACTTATCGATACGCTTTCAGGTAGCGGTCCTCGAACTTGCGCTTGAGCCAATGGAGCATGCGCGAATGAGGCGAGGTGAAGGTTCGCGATTCGCTGCGGTAGATCAGCAGACCACTGTCGAGGCTGTCGACGATGCAAACTAGTTCGGTATTGAAGCCGTGGTTGGCCGGTTCGCCGCGCAGGTCGGCGGCAATGTTCTTCGCCACCGCCTCGGCCTGGAGATCGGCCTGGTGTGCCTGTTTTGCCATCCAGTCCGGGCCGGGATAGCTGCCGATGTCGCCGGCTACATACACCTTGTCCATGCCGCGCGCGAGACAATGTTTGTCAGCGGCGACGAAGCCGCCTTCAGAGCGTGGCAGGTCACTGTCGTCCAGCCAGGCCGGGCCGGTGAGACCTGGCATGAACAGGATCAGGTCGGCGCCGAATTCGCCGCCTTCGGTCACCACCTTGCCGGCCTCGAAGCGCACCGGCTTGTGGCCCAGATGGGTTTCGATGCCGAGTTTTTGCATCCGCGCGAGCATCTTCTGCACCGCCGTCGGGCCGAGCCGCTGTCCCGGCTCCTTCGACGGATTGAAGAACACCAGCTTGAACTTCGCGCGCCGGCCTTGCCGCCGCAGCAGGGTGTCTATGCCAAACAGGAATTCGAACATCGGCCCACCACGCACCGCGCCGGGCTCCTTGGGGTTGGAGGCGAAGCCGATGGCGATCGTGCCGCCCTCCATTGCCGCCAGCCGGTCGCGGATGGCCTCGGCGCTGGCGATGCCTTCGCAGGGAATAAGCGCGTGTTCGATGCCCGGCAACTTGCGCAGGTACTGCCCGCCGGTAGCGACGATCAGGTAGTCGTTGCGCAACTCGCCATGGTCGGTGACCACGCGCCGGCCGCCGTCGAGCACTTGGAGCGCGCTGCCGACGTGCCAGGCCACCCGTTCGCGACGGAAGAAGTCCGCCAACGGAATGCGCAGGTCGTCGCTCGTCTTCTCGCCCGACGGTAGCCAGATCAGGCTGGGCAGGTAGACGAGTTCATTGCGAGGTGATACCACGGTGATGTCTGCGTCCAGACGTTGTTCGCGCAGCCGGCGGATGGCGGTGAGCGCGGCGAAGCCGCTGCCCAGGATGACGATGTGGGTCATGGTGTTGCCCAGTCCTGGCGAGTTGGCGGTGGTTGGGGAGACGGGTGGGGGTGGCGGGCCCCGGAAGCGCGCAGCGGCCAGCCCAAGTAGGCCTGCGCCGGTGGCCAGCCAAAGCAGCGCACGGCGGCGCGAGGTCTCCACGACGTCATCCTTCCCGTGCGAGTTGCGCGCGCGCCCAGCGCACGATCTCGCCCGTGGGAATGGCACCGGACATGCGCGCCAGTTCGCGGCCGAGGTTGAACAGAGCGAGCGTGGGAATGCTGCGGATGGCGAAGCGCCGAGCCAACTCTGGCTGCGACTGCGTATCGACTTTCGCCAGTCGCATGGCCGGCTCCAGTTCGGCAGCCGCGGCCTCGAAGTGCGCGGCCATCACGCGGCACGGGGCACACCAGGGCGCCCAGAAATCGACGAGCATGGGCAGATCGCTTCTCGACGCGTGCGCCTCGAACGCATCGACTCCCTCGATCACGGTCGGGTGGCCATCGAATAGCCGGGTGTGGCAACGGCCACAGGCTGGGGTGTCGTCGAGGCGCATGGCCGCCAGGCGATTGATGGCGTTGCAGCGAGGGCAGGCGACCTGGAGCGCGTCTGTCGTGCTCATGCGCCGGCCTCGAAGGTCTTGTCGCCCAGCAGTACCCGGCCTTCGCCATCAAGGACCTCGACCTCGACGTCGATACCCTGGCGCACGCTCTGGGTGACCACGCAGAAGTCCTCGAACTGCTCGAGCACGCGCTCGAGGTCGTGGTAGTCGGCATTGTGGCCGGGCAGGTGCAGGGTGGCCTTGGCCGAAGCGATGCGCCAGCGGCCGTGCTCATTGCGCGTCGGCAGTGCACAGATTTCGGCGCGCAGCGGCCCTGGTGCGTTGCGGTGCTTGCGCAGCGCGAACAGCAGGCTGGCCGCGAGGCAGTTGGCCACGGATGCCAGCAACAGGCGTGCCGGATTGGGTCCGCGGTCGTGGCCCAGCGGCGTTGGTTCGTCGGTCAGCAGTGGCTCCAGCGCGGTGTCGTCGAAGATCACGCGGAAGGCGTAGTCGCTGTCCTGTTCCAGGGTGATGCGGATCGGAGTGTTGTCGCTCATTGCATCCCTCCCGTGGGGTCTTCGGGTACTTCCACCCAGAGTGCGCCGCGTAGGTCGCCCACGTCGAAGCCGGTGGCCTGGTCGTCGGGATAGCGGGCGAGGATGGCGTTGCGGATCGGCGTGGCCACGTCCTTGCCGTGGCAGGCCAGGCAGCCCGGTTCGGTGGCGATGCCGCGCATCATCCGCAGTGCCACGCCATCGGGCAGGCCGTCACGGACCATGGACACCTGCTCGGACGCTAGCGCCCCTCCATCGACAGCCTGCTGGAACGCCTCCAGCGTCGCCAACTGCCAGTCGCCAGCTTCCTGCGCCGGGTTGCGATGGCGGCCGGGTAGCGCGACGCGGCCCATGCGTACACCGTGCTTGGCCATCACCGTCTCGGCAATGGCCGGCGCTTGCGCATGGCAGACCTCGACCGCTGCGGTCGGGCCGCCCTGCTGCATCGCGGCCTGCAGCTTGCCGCGTAGCCGTCCGCTGAATTCCACGGCGGCAGTCTTCGCGCGTTCCAGTGCCGGATCAGGGGATGGGGTGGTTGATGCAGACGAGGGTGGGGGAAGCGGTGCGCCCTGCGCCTGCAACGGTCTTGCGGGATTCGCGCCGCCCTGCGTGGCGGACGTGCAGGCGGTCGCCGCCAGTGTGATGCCGACGGCTAGCGCGGCGAAACCGAAACCACGGACGGTCATGCTGAAGCTTCCTTGGGGCTGCGTTGCAGCAGCAGCGTGTAGTAGAGCAACGGGATAACGACCAAGGTCAACACCGTCGAGACCAGGATGCCGAAGATCAGCGAGATCGCCAGGCCGTTGAAGATGGGGTCGTCCAGGATGAAGAACGCACCCGCCATCGCCGCCAGTGCGGTCAACGCGATCGGTTGCGCTCGCACCGCACAGGCGTCGACGACCGCCGATTCGAGCGTCTGCCCTCGCTCGACCAGATGGTTGATGAAGTCCACCAGCAGGATCGAGTTGCGCACGATGATGCCCGCCAACGCGATCATGCCGATCATGCTGGTGGCGGTGAACTGCGCACCCAACAGGGCATGCCCCGGCATCACGCCGATCACGGTCAACGGGATGGGCGCCATGATCACCAGCGGCACCACGTAATGACGGAAGTAGGCCACCACCAGCAGGTAGATCAACACCATGCCGGCGGCATAGGCGATGCCCATGTCGCGGAAGGTCTCGTAGGTGATCTGCCACTCGCCATCCCACTTGATGGCGAAACCCGACGTTTCCGCCGGTTGCCGGATGTAGAACTGCTCGATTTCCTGCCCGTCGATGGCCTCGTCGGACAGCTGCCCGACCAGATCGAACATGCCATACAGCGGGCTGTCGACTGTGCCGCTCTCGTCGCCCATCACGTACACCACCGGCAGCAGGTCCTTGTGGTGAATGGCACCGTCCCACCAGGTGGATCGCACCTGCACCAACTCCGACAGCGGCACCAGCTGGCCGTTGCCACCGCGTACCCGCAGCGCGAGCATGCCATCCAACGATGCCTGGTCGGCCACCGGCAGGCGCAAGCGGATCGGTCGCGGATACTTCGAACCGCCATCGATCATATGGGTCGCGTCCAGCCCCGAAAGGCCGGCGGCGATCGTCTCGGTGATCGCCGACTGCGGCACACCCAGGCGTGCAGCGCGCACGCGGTCGATCGCCAGGATGTCACGGCGCGCATCCGCCTCCACGCTGGAGTCCACATCGACGATGCCGTCGGTGTCCAGGAAGCGTTGCTCGAGCGCCCGCGCGACCTGCCTCTGGCGGAGGTAGTCCGGACCGTACACCTCGGCCACGATCGGCGACAGCACGGGCGGCCCGGGCGGCACTTCGACCACTTTCACCGACGCGCCATGGCGGCGGCCGATCGCATCCACCTGCGGACGCAACGCGACGGCGATCTCGTGGCTCTTGCGGTCGCGGTCGTGGCGGTCCACCAGGTTCACCTGCAGGTCGCCCACGTTCGCACCCTCGCGCAGGTAGTACTGCCGTACCAGCCCGTTGAAGTTGATCGGTGCGGCTGTACCGGCGTAGCCCTGGTAGTCCAGGACTTCCGGTGTGCGGTCCAATACGCCGGCCAGTTCGGACAACATGGCATTGGTGTCCTCCAGCGTTCGCCCTTCGGGCAGGTCGACCACGATCTGCAATTCGGACTTGTTGTCGAATGGCAGCATTTTCAGCACCACCAGCTTGAACACCGCCAGGCTGGCCGCCAGCGCCACCAGCGCGGCCATGGCTAAGAACAGCAGGCGTCGGCGGCGCGCACCCGCGCGGGCATCCAGGAAGGGCTTCATCCCGCGTTCGAACAGGCGATGCAGTCGCGCGGCCATGGTGCCGTCCGCATGCCCGTGGGCGGCGCCCTCACCCGTATGCGCGAACGCATGCCGTTTGAGCAGCTTCAGCGAGAGCCACGGCGTCACCACCAGCGCGATCATCAGCGACAGCAGCATGCCGACTGAGGCGTTGATCGGAATGGGCCGCATGTACGGTCCCATCAGGCCGCTGACGAAGGCCATTGGCATCAATGCCGCGATCACGGTGAAGGTGGCCAGGATGGTCGGACCGCCCACTTCGTCCACCGCGGGCGGAATGGCCTCGGCCAGCGACATGCCGCCCTGCGCCATGTGCCGATGGATGTTCTCGACCACCACGATGGCATCGTCCACCAGGATGCCGATGGAGAAGATCAGCGCGAACAACGAGACGCGATTGAGGGTGAAGCCCATCGCCCACGAGGCGAACAACGTGACGGCCAGCGTCAGCACCACCGCGCTGCCGATCACGATGGCCTCGCGACGACCCAGCGCGAACAGCACCAGCAGCACCACCGATCCGGTGGCGAAGACCAGCTTCTTGATCAGCGTCTGCGCCTTGTCGCTCGCCGTCAGGCCGTAGTCCCGAGTGGTCTCCACCTGGATTCCGTCGGGAATGACCGTGCCACGCAGGGCCTTCACCCGTGCCAGGACGGCGGAGGTGATGTCGGCCGCATTGCTGCCCGGCTTCTTGGCGATGACCAGCGTCACCGCGGGTGCGACGCCGCTGGCGGGTCCCGCGCGCGTGGCGGGCGCGCCGTGCCAGACGTAGCTCGATGGGGCGTCGGCCGCATCGCTGACCGTCGCCACGTCCTGCAGGCGCACCGGCTGGCCACCCGCCACGCCCAGCACCAGGCCGGCCACATCCGCGCGATCGGCCAGGAACTGGCCGGACGTCACCTGCACCACCCCATCCGCACCGACGCGCTCACCCGCCTGGCGCGCCAGGTTGGCGGCCTGCAGGGCCGCGGACAGATCGTTCACCGCCAGGCCATGGCTGGCCAGTCGCGCCGCATCGAGCTGGACCATGACGGCACGCTCCGGCGCACCGAGGGTGAACACATCGCGCGTGCCGGGGATGCGCTTGAGTTCGGTTTCCAGCGTGTGGGCCACTTCGGCCAGGTCGCGTGCGCCGCGCTGCGGATCGTCCGTCCACAGGGTCAGCGCCATCACCGGCACGTCGTCGATGCCCTTGGGCTTGATGATGGGCTGGCCCACGCCAAGGTTCGCCGGCATCGAGTCCTGGTTCGAGAACACCTTGTCGTACAGGCGCACCAGCGCGGGCTGGCGCTTCACGCCCACGTCGAACTCCACCGTCAGCACCGCCATGCCGGGCCGGCTGATCGAATAGGTGTGCTTGATCTCCTCGATCTCGGACAGTTTCTGTTCCAGCGGATAGGTCACCATCTGCTCGACCTGGTGCGCATCCGCGCCCGGGAACGGCACGATGACGTTGGCCATGGTGACGTCGATCTGCGGCTCTTCTTCGCGCGGCGTGATCATCACCGCCACCAGCCCCAGCAGCAGGCCGAGCAGCGCGAGGATCGGCGTCAGGGGGTTGGCCTGGAACGTGCGCGCCAGGCGACCGGAGATACCCAGTCGCGGTGGGTTCGGGAGCGATGCCATGTCAGTCGTCCTTGCGCGCCGCCACCAGCGCCTGCTGCGCGGCGACCGGATCGGTGGCGATCCTCTCGCCGGGCTTCAACCCTGAGATCACGTCCACCTGGTCGCCGGCCGCATCACCCAGCCTGACCTGACGCAACGACAGCCGCCCGTCGCTGAGCACATACATCGCCGTCACCTCGCCGCGGCGCACCAGCGCGCTGGTGGGAACGCGCGGGAATGCCGCGCCCTTCACGGCCGGGAACGCCACTTTCGCGGTCAGCCCGGGTTGCGGCGGCACATCGAGCGCCGGCAGCTGCACGCGGATCCGCACTGCGTGGGTGGACGCATCCGCGGCCGGAAAGACGGTGACGTCGGCGGCATCGATCCGGCGCCCATCGTCGAAGGTGACCACGGCCGCGGGGTTGGCCCGGACCGCTTCCGCTTCCGACTGCGGCACCGCCACTTCGATGCGCAGGGCGCCCGGTGCGAACACGGTCATCAGCGTCTGGCCGATGCCGACGCTCTCGCCGGGTTCGACATCGCGGGTGGCGACGATGCCCGCGTACGGCGCGCGGACCGTGGTGTAGTCGGTCTGCTGGCCGGCGTTCGCGACTTGGGCGCGGGCGGCATCGCGCGCGGCAGCCGCGGAATCGCGCGCCATGCGGGCCTGGTCCAACTGCGCCTGAGACACGAACTGACCCTTGGCCAAGTTGGCAAAACGCCGGTAGTTGGCTTCCGCTTCGGTTGCGGACGCTTCCGCCGCGCGCAGCTGGGCGCGGGCGGCTTCGACGCCGGATTGCTGCTCGACCGCACTGAGCCGCACCAGGACATCGCCCGCGACCACGCGATCGTTGATATCGCGCGACACGGCGACCACGCGCCCGTTCGTCTGCGCCGACAGCGTGGCCTGTTGCACGGCCTCCACCACGCCCTCCCAGGCACGGCCGCCCGCCGCATCGGCGGACTGCACCTGGAACGTCTGCAGCCCCTCGATGCGCGCCGGCGGGGCGGTGGGCCCTTCACGCCCGCACGCGGCAAGGGCCACCACCAGCAAGAGCGGCGACAGCGGACGCGACGACATCATGATGCGGATCACGGCAGGCCTCGCGCTCACTTGAATGCGCAGCCGGCGCGCACGCCCAGCTTGCGGAAGACGATGGCGGCGGGACAGAAGCCGGTGACGCTGGCCTGCAGGAGGTTCACGCCGATGAAGACGGTGAGCCACAGCCACAGCGGCGAGACGAAGTGGGCCAGCGCCAGGCTGGCGAGGATCATCACGCCGGCGAAGGCGAGGACGGCACGGTCGAGGTTCATGGGGGGTTCTCCGGACAGGGGGTGGGAAATTCAGCGGGTGCGCATGATGCCGAGCAGCTTGAGCACGTATTTCTCGTAGACCGGCTCGGTGTTGCCGGACTTCATCTTCATCAGGAAGTACTTTTCGAATGCGATCTTGGCCACGTGCACCCATTTGCCGACCTTGGCCCAGGTGACGTTGCGGGGCGGGATCTGCGGCAGTGCCACGAAGGCCGCGCCGGTGTCGCCCATGTCCGCCAGGCAGATCGCGTTCCAGGTGGCTTCCGCCATGGCAGGCGTGCCGGCCAGCTCGGCCTGGATGTTGTGCGCCACGGCAGTGACCATGGACTCGATCATGAAACCGGTCTTCGGTGCGCCTGTCGGCACCGGCGTGGCCTCGACCGGCGGGATCGCCACGCACACGCCTAGCGAGAAGATGTTGGGATAGGCCGGGTTGCGCTGATGCTTGTCGATCAGGATGAAACCGCGCGGATTGCAGAGCCCTTCGCCCTGGCGCACGGCTGGCACGCCGGTGAACGCCGGCAGCACCATCGAGTACTTGAACGGCAACACGTGCGCTTTCTTCGCCTGGCCAGCGTCGTCCATTTCGGACACATCCATCTCGCCGCTGCGGACTGCGGTGATCTTCGCGTTGGTGATCCACTGAATGTGGCGCTGGCGGAACTCCGATTCCATCAGTCCCTTGGAGTCACCGACGCCCCCCAGCCCCATGTGGCCGATGTACGGCTCCGGGGTCACGTAGGTAATCGGCACTTTGTCGCGCAGCCTGCGCTTGCGCAGGTCCCTGTCGAGGATCATCGCGAACTCGTAGGCCGGTCCGAAGCAACTGGCCATAGGCGCAGCACCGACGATCACCGGCCCCGGATTGTCGAGGAAGGTCTGATACGCCTCCCATGCGGAGGTCGCATGCGTCGTCGTGCAGATCGATTGCGTATGACCGTCTTCGGGACCGAGTCCGGGCACTTCGTCGAATGCCAGTCGTGGGCCGGTGGCGATCACCAGGAAGTCGTAATCGATGTGGCGGCCGTCGCGTAGCCGGACGCGATTGCTGTCGGGCTCGACCCGCTCGGCACCCGCGCCTTCGAACACGATGCCCTTCTTCGCCAGGTAGCGGGCGACCGGCATCTCGACATCGGATGGTTTGCGCCAGCCCACGGCGACCCAGGGATTGGAGGGGGTGAAAGAGAAGCGGTCCCCTTCACCGATCACCGTGATCGCCGGCCCGGGGCCCAGCGTGCCACGGAGTTCATAGGCAGCGCTCATGCCTCCTATCCCAGCGCCCAGTACGACGATACGTGCCATGTGTTCCCCTCCAGGTTCGATGGCGTGAACAGGCGTAATGCCCATCGCTTGACTCTAAATTAGAATAAGATTATATTAGAGTCAACTGATTATTGGAGTGGTGATGGCTGTGACGGTCGAACATCTGGTGGCGTCTGCTCGATCGCGGATCAGCGAAATCAGTCTTGAGACATTGATTGCTTGGCGAGTAAGGGTGCCCGCGTTGAACGTGGTCGATGTTCGCGAGCCGGATGAGTTCGCGCACGGCCATCTGCCTGGCGCAGTCAACCTTCCGCGCGGCGTGCTTGAGTTCCGGATTCATGCGCATATGGCCGCTGTGTGCACTACTGGCACAGCGCTGACTGGGTCCACCGCACCTTTGGTGCTCTACTGCTTGAGCGGAGGGCGGTCTGCGCTGGCGGCAGCTAGCCTGCAAAAGCTCGGTTTTGACTCGGTCCGCTCATTGGCTGCTGGATTCAATGCATGGTGCAATGCGGGTTTGCCCGTAGTGGAGGAGTAAAGATGCCAAGACAACAGAGGGCCACGACCACATTCGATCTGGAGGCCATGCAGGCCAATGCAGGGGATGCAGCGCAGTTGCTGAAAGCAATGGCGAATGAGCGCAGGCTACAGATTCTGTGTCTTCTGGCCACCGGTGAGCGGTCGGTAGGCGAGATCAATGAGATGTTGAATCTCAGTCAGTCCGCGCTCTCGCAGCACTTGGCGGTGCTGCGGGAAGAAGAGCTCGTGTGCACACGGCGTGAGGCACAGACCATCTACTACTCGATTGTGCCGGGTCCGGCTGCAACGGTAATGGAGGCCTTGCATGGAATTTTCTGTGGTCCCAATCCGGTGAAAGTCAGGCGAAGCCAGCAATGATCAGGTTTCTGAAGGTTATGTTCGGCCTTGGCGGTGAGGCGGTTGATCATAGAAATGCAGTGGCCCGACTGAACCGTGGCTCCATACTGGTCGATGTCCGTGAGCTTCAAGAGTTCAAGGACGGTCATGTCGAGGGTGCCTTGCACGTGCCCCTGGGAGAAATTCGTGCACAAGGAGTGCGCGCCATGGATCCGGACTCGGTACCGGCGGGCAGCGAGGTGCTGTTGCTCTGTCAGAGCGGCATGCGCTCCCGTATTGCCATGAGCATTCTGTCGCAGGATCGCACCCGTCGGTATGTCAACGTGAGAGGTGGCATGGTTGCATGGGCGAATGATGGGTTGCCCGTCACCCGTGAAGTGAAGGAGTGCCAATGACAGGGCATGCATTCAGTACCTCAGACGCGAAAGGCTGGAACGCGCGTTACGACCGGCCGGAGCATGTGTTCGGGACCGAACCCAATGCCTTTCTTGCCGCGCAGGCACCGCGCCTGGTGCCGGGAATGAAGGCATTGGCCGTTGCCGATGGTGAGGGTCGTAATGGCGTCTGGCTGGCAGGACAGGGGCTCAACGTTCTATCGGTGGATGCGTCGGAGGTTGGATTGGCCAAGGCGCAGCGCCTGGCTGCTGGATGCGGCGTTCACATCACGACAGAGTTGGCCGATCTGGCGGCATGGGAATGGGGTCACGCACGCTTTGATGTGGTGGTCGCGATCTTTATCCAGTTTGCGGGCCCAGCATTGCGCAAGGAAATGTTTGCGGGAATGCAGCGCGCGCTGAAGCCAGGCGGACTGTTGATCTTGCAAGGCTATCGCCCTGAACAGCTGACTTACGGGACTGGTGGGCCAAAGCAGATCGAAAACCTGTATGACGCGGAATTGTTGCGCGATGCCTTCGCTGGCATGTGCATCCTTCACCTGTCCGCGCACGATGACGTCCTTTGCGAGGGCGAGGGCCATCAAGGCATGTCCGCATTGATCGACCTCGTTGCGCAAAAGGACTCCTGACGTACCTTGCAACCTTCAATCACAAGGAGAAACTTGTGTCAGCCATTGATTCATATGCCGAACTGACGCGCGCGGTGTCGAAGAACTTGACGCCGTTGCGTTCGCGGAATGCCGATGTCATGGCGGGCTTTGGTGCATTGAGCAAGGCGGCGTTAGCGCCGGGCGCACTTGATGAAAAGACCAAAGAGTTGATCGCGATGGCGATCGGCGTGGCCGCACGTTGCGACGCGTGCTTGGGCTTCCATGCGAAGGCGCTGGTACGACTACATGTAACTCCAGAAGAGTTCCAAGAAATGCTGGGTGTAGCGGTATACATGGGTGGCGGCCCCTCCTTGATGTACGCAGCCAATGCGTTAGCTGCATACGAGGAATTCAAGCAGGCCGCAGGCCATGCCGTGTAGCAGGGCCGGGCACCTGGACTCACAGGTTTAAAGGTCCGGTGAAGGGTTGTCTGGACTTGTGGGGGGGAAGTCCTCCAGCGGTGAAGTTTGGCTCTTTAGGCGACTGGGCGAGATTCGGTGGTCAGCATTCGATAGGGGCTTGGAAGCGCCAACCGGATGACCCATGACGTCCTATTCCGTGAACCACTAAGCTGCTGCGACCTCATCCTTTATTCAGTGGTTGAGCAAGCTGTAGAGCTGCGATATCGGCGGTTTCGCTCACCAGGGCGAAGCTGGAGTCTGATGCGACCAGTACTTGTTTGCCTAACCCTTGGCCGGTAAGTGATTTCTCGATCGCGAAATGATTGATCACTGACGCTTTGCTAGATCGCGAGATACCGTAAATACAACCCAAACCCGAATGAAGGCCCCAGCCAAGATCGATGCCTTGGGGCTTGGCGGGGGTCAACAGCTCGCCGCCTTGGGTGTACAGGTGCTTCTCAGGGGGCAATAAAGGCCTGGCACGAAGAGATGGCGTCCAACTCTTCTTTGGAAACAGGCTGCTCACGTAACCACTCTATGATCTGCATCTTCCTGCGTCCTTGTTAGCTCGACATTCCGTGCCCAACTTTGAGCTTATTGGCACCGAGGAGTTGCAGACAAGAGTCTGTCTATCGGCCCATAATCGTACATATTGGGCGGACGGGCTGTTATCCCTTAAAAGCGAATTTTCTAAACGCTCTCCGGCCGGGTGTTCATCTCCAGTGATCTGGGCATCGCCCGAATCACTCTGGGCACGAGCGCCGTATGTGCACCGCACCGCCTCATTTTGCTGCGGTATCTCCCAGCCAATTGGGCGGGACCCCATTGCGAATGCATAGCCTGGCGGACTATCTCAGATCCTCTTCATCATCTGAAGTGGTGCAACTCTGTTAGGTGATGACGTCAGCTCAGGACGCAAAGCGGACATCTTCCATACCACCGAGGCTCCTCCGCGCTCCTTATGCTCCCTCCGGCAAGTATCTGTCTGACCCATGTCTTATTCAGACTTGCAAGGTGTGGATGCCGGTCGATAGTAAGTGTCACATCAACGTCATCTCGGCTTACCAGAATCTCCCGATGGTGCCGCCTTCCATGCGGGGCGGGCATGGGGATTTTTCTTGTCGCTTCAACATTCTTTCGAAGAAGTCGTGGCCGATGGCATCGGTCGCGAGCACTGGTTCGCTGTCAATATCCTGCCCCACGAAGCGTCTTTGAGACGTTGGCTGGGCCGCCTGCGCGTCCAAGACTCGGACGCGCTGGACATCGTCCAGGAGAGCTACGCGCTGCTGCTGGAGCGTGAGCGGCTGGATGACATCCTCAATCCCCGCGCCTATCTCTTCCAGGTGGCGCATTCACTGATGATGCGCAACATCCGGCGGGCCCGCATCGTACCCATCCTGGCCATCGAGGAGCTGGGAACGATCGAGATCGCCGACAAGGCAGCCACGCCCGAGCAGAAGGCGATCGGGTTGGACGATCTCCGCCACCTTTCCGAGATCATCGCTGACATGCCCGAACAGGCGCGCCAGGCGTTCGTCTTCCGCCGGATCCATACCCTCTCCCAGCGCGAGATCGCCCACCGGATGGGAATTTCCGAGAGCACCGTCGAGAAACACATCGCGCGGGGCATCCGATGGCTTGGAGAGAGGCTGGCGGATGGAGGAAACGGACCATCCCGATTCTCCAAGGAAGATGGACGGGATGCCAGGCGTGTCTGAGGAAGGTCGCGAAACAAGTCGGGCGATCGAGGAAGCGGCAGCGCAGTGGGTGGCGCGGCTTGATCGTGCGCCGCTGACGACGGCCGAGGACAGGCAGCTCCATGACTGGCTGCGCGGAGATCCTCGCCGGCGAGGAGCGTTCATGCGCGCGCGCGCGCTATGGCTGCGCCCCGATCTCATCGCGGCGGCGGATGCCCGGCCCACCCAACACCGGGCGCAACCGTCGCCTGTGCCCGCGGGCTCCCGTCGTGCTGCGCGAACACGCCCGCGTACGCGGAGCGCTCGCCTCAGGCAGTGGCTGGGCGCACTCGCCG
The DNA here is from genome assembly GCF_001427585.1 of Pseudoxanthomonas sp. Root630. Taxonomy (GTDB): domain Bacteria; phylum Pseudomonadota; class Gammaproteobacteria; order Xanthomonadales; family Xanthomonadaceae; genus Pseudoxanthomonas_A. Next base: position 395,676 of record NZ_LMGY01000012.1, read on the forward strand.
CATCGCTGCTGCTGGTCGTGTTCGTCCTTGTCACGGTTCCCGTGCCGACGGCGTATGCAACGGCAAAGGGCGAAATGCGGCGGATACCGTTGACGGGTGGGTCTACGCTCACGTTGAACACTGACAGCCGGGTCGATGTCTACGAAGAGACCGACCATGTGCGCGTCAAGGTTCGTCGCGGCGAGGTACTTGTCGAGGCTGTCGGAGGCGAGCGACCGCTGACGGTGGAGATCGACGGACGTCATCTGGAGGCCGGTGCCGCGACTTTCGTCGTGCGGAAGCTGCAAGGGACGCGGACGCAGGTCGTCGTGCAGAACGGCACCGTCAACCTGCCGGCCCGGAGTGTGGGGCAAGGTCCACTGCTCGCGAACACGCGCGCATCGCTGGGGCGTGCGGTGGCTGATGTCGACGTTGCCACCTTGTCCGCCGAGCAGATGCAGCGGGAGCTGGCGTGGCGCGAGGGAAAGCTCGCGTTCCGTGGCGAGACGCTGGCCGATGCTGCCGCGGAGTTCGCACGCTACAACGACGCATCGATCGAAATCGCGGACCCGCAACTGGCCAAGGCCCCGATCACGGGCCTGTTCGCGGCCAACAATCCTGCCGGCTTCAGTCGCGCCGTTGCCGGCGTGTTCGGCGCGCGCGTTCGCCACGAAGCGAGGGGAAAGATCGTCATCGAAGATTAAATTTTCATGACGCATGGAGGAAGCATACGCATGACGTCTCTTGCATTCGAGGCCTGCAATTCCTGCGGCCATCCCCCGAGTGCAAGCCCGATGATCCGCTTCAAGAAGCTCCTGCTCGCCAGTGCCGTGACGATCGCGTTGGCATCCAATCCGAAAGCGATGGCGCAACAGCGCCAGTTCAACGTGCCGGCCCAGCCGGCGGTGAGTGCCATTCCCGAGTTTGCGCGTCAGGCGCAGGTACAGATCATCGCGCCCGCGGAATTCCTCGAGGGCGTCGAAACGCCCGCCGTGGTCGGCGAAGAAGATGTCCGCGATGCACTGCGCATGCTGTTGCGTGGTACGCCGCTAGGGATCCAGTCCGATGATGGCAGCGTGATCCTGCTGCAGGCGACGCAGGGCGATTCGCAGGGCGCAGGCACCGGTACGGTGACGGGCAGCGTGCTGGATCCGGCCACCGGCGGCTACCTCCGCGATGCCTTCGTGCGTATCACCCGGGGGAGCTGGACGCGCGTCGTGCATTCGGGCGAGCGTGGCGAATTCAAGCTGGCGGGGGTGCCGTCCGGTTCCGTCGTGGTGACGGTCACCTACACCGGCTTCGGCGAGCAGCGGAAGACCATCGAACTGGAGAACGGCGAGCGCGAACGCGTTGAATTCCAGTTGCGGAGCACTTCGACGGAATCCGGCGACACGCAGACGCTGGATTCGTTGAAAGTGATCGGGGTTCGTGAAGGCGATGCGCGCGCAATCATGGAGCAGCGTGCATCCATGAACATCACCAACACCTTGTCGGCGGACAGCTTCGGTGAGATAGGTGACGGGAATCCTGGCGAGTTTCTGAAGTACATGCCGGGCGTCGACTTCGACGTCGTCGCCGACGACGCCCCTCGCAACATCAGCTTGCGGGGACTGCCGGCGAAGTACACCGGCGTGACCCTCAATGGCGTGGCGTTGCCGGGCATCGATGCCAACTCGTCCAGCTCGCGTACCTTCAGTTTCGAACAGAGCGCGCTCGCGGGCGTGGACTCGATCAGTATCAACAAGACGACATCCGCCGACATGGACGCGAACGCGCCGGCCGGCACCATCGACATCCGGACCAAGCGCGCGTTCGACGCAAAGGGTCGGCGTGTGGTGGTGTCGCTCGGCGGCACGACCCATGCCGGCCTGTGGGACAGCCGGAACACCGGCTGGATGGAAGGTGGCTACGACAGCAAGTGGTTGCCCAGCAGCTCGATCACCTACTCGGATGTCTTCCTGGATCGCCGGCTGGGCATTGCAGCGGGTATCAGCAGTACGAACAACCTCGTCGAACAGTCCCAGATCACCGCCAACCGCAACTACGTGGCCACCGCCACCAGCCCGTACCCCTACGCGGTCACCTCCATCGCGGCGGGTGGCTACTCGCGCGAGTACAACCGCCGCGTCGCCTCCTTCAATGCGGACTTCAAGGCCACGGACGAACTGATCCTGTCATTCGCGGCGAACCTGAGCCGGGGCGACATCGATCCGAACAACATCGCGCCGACCTTCACCAACGGGCGCGCCACCGCCGCCAATCCGCATGAGGGCGATCCCTCGCTGGACTGGACGACCCATTTCCCGGCCACCACCAACACCCTCGCGCTGAGCCACGTCTATACCTACAAGGTGGGTTACTCGCGCAACTTCGTGCCGAGCTTCGTGTGGCAGAACGAGAGGTTCAAGCTGGACGGCAACCTGTTCTCGGCCGACTCGACCAGCAAGTACGACTCCGGCCGGAAGGGGCAGGTGTCCGGCCTGCTCAACACCGTGACTGCGCGGGGCAACTACAGCGCGTCGCGGAGCAACTGGATGACGCAGGACTGGCAGATCCAGCAGATCGACGGCATCGACTGGGCCAGCCCGGACGCGTTCACGCTGGGCTCCTATGCCGGTGCGCTAGGCGCGTCGACTCGTCCGTCGATCCGCACCACCAGCGGAAGCTCCGCCGAGTTGGACTATCGCGGAGGGAGCCTGAACTTCGAGTTCTATCAGGACGTCGGCAACGTGCCGGTCACATGGAAGATTGGCCTGAAGGTCACCGATGCCGGTTATGAATTCGGCAACACGTCCGACGCCAACATCTGGACCTACAACGGTCCGCTCACCAACGCGGAGTTCCTGCGTGCGGTACAGAGCCAGACCATGTGGCACGGCGGCGAGAGCGGCATGAATATCCGGACGCTGAGTGGAGGAGAACTCTACGTCTACAGTCTGACCAGGATGTACCAGATGATGCAGGCCAACCCTGAGCAGTGGGTTCGCAGCGAGACGGCCGCGCAGTGGTACGCCGCCAACATCGCCAACGTAAACAAGCTCGACGAGCGCATCAAGTCGCTGTACTTCATGGGGACCGCCGATCTCACCGACAAGCTCAAGCTGCAGGCTGGCCTGCGCTGGGAGAGGACAAGCGAGACCGGCCACGACTTCGATCCGCTGAGTCCCGATACCGTCCGCGCCGCCGGTTACGCCGTATCGGCAGCCACGGGCCGCGCCACGACAGTGGAAGGCCTGAAGTACCAGTACCTGACTAACCCGCGCAAGGAGACGGAAGGCAGCTACAACGACTTCTTTCCCAGCGCGTCACTCAAGTACAGCGTCACGGACAGCCTGGACATCCATGCCGGCTACAGCAAGACCATCATGCGGCCGGAGGTGAGCGATCTCTCGGGCGTCTGGTCCGTCGCCTACGGCACCGAGGACGGCAACGTGCTCACCGCGCCGAACGCAAGCCTCAAGCCGGAGTACTCAGACAATTTCTCCCTCCGAGCGACCCAGTACTTCGAACCGGTCGGCCTGGTTGCCTTCGGGTTGTTCCACAACAGGATCAGGGACCTGATCTCCGTCAGCACCATGACGGCCGAGGAGTTCGGTTACTCGGGTGACGAGCCGATCGACTTCGTCAGCACGGCCACCAATAGCCGCAACGACATCACCGTCAATGGCTACGAGTTCGAGTTCAACCACGCCATGGACTACCTGCCGGGTGCGCTGAGCGGCCTGACCATCCGCGGACACTTCACCAATACCAATCCGTCGGAACGGCTGTCGCGCGTGGCGCAGCAGGTGGCTGGTCTCGGACTTGGCTGGAAGTACGGACCCGTGCGGTTGAACCTCAACACCGTCTGGAGCGATGAGAAGGATCGCGGACCCACCAATCCGGTCAGTGTCAACAATGGCAATGGCGCGTACTCGGTGGTCCAGGAGCAGCCGTTCGACGACTACCTGGAAGTGAACCTGTCCGGCAGCTACACCCTCATTCCCAAGACCAGGAACAACTGGCTGGGGCTGGAGGTGTACTTCAGCGCCAACAACATCTTCGACCAGAACCGCCACACCGTGTACTCGAACGCGCCGGTGGGTCTGGGTACGAGTGGTCACCACAGCCAGATCTACATCACCAGCGGCCGCCGCGCCTCGCTCGGCATCCGCGCGCGCTTCTGATCGCTCCGCGTCGCAAACGCCGCCAACCGGCCAACAGAGAGCAACAAACGGATATCGTCATGCATCATCGTCTTGATCGTCGCAAGTTCATGTTGGCTGCCGGCGGGCTGGCCCTGTTCGCGGGGCTTGGACGCGCGGGGCGCGTATGGGCCTCGCCGAGCTTCGCCGCGTATCCGTTCCAGTTGGGCGTCGCCTCCGGCGATCCGATGCCGGATGGATTCGTCATCTGGACACGACTGGCGCCGAAGCCGCTGGAAGAGCACGCCGGCATGCCGATGCTGGCCGTGCCGGTCCGCTGGGAAGTTGCCGAAGATGAGAGGTTCTCGATCATCGTGCGAAAAGGCGAGGCGCTCGCGCGGCCGGAACTTGGGCACAGCGTGCACGTTGAAGTGGAGGGACTGCGGGCGCGTCGCCCGTACTGGTATCGCTTCCATGTCGATGGCCAGCCGCCCAGCCCCGTGGGCAGGGTCCGCACCGCGCCCGGCGCAGGCGATATGCCGGAACGCGTGCGCATCGGCGTGGCCGGCTGCCAGCATCACGAAGCGGGTCTCTACACCGCCTACCACCACCTGAGCCAGGAGCCGGAGCTGGATGCGGTGTTCCACTACGGCGACTACATCTACGAAGGGCCGGGCAAGGACGTGGCGGTTCCCGTGCGGGATGCGAACGGGAAGCCCATCGACCGTAAGCATGCCGGCGGCGAGATCTACTCGCTGGACGACTATCGCCGTCGTTACGCGCAATACAAGAGCGATCCGGACCTGCAGGCGGCGCATGCCGCTGCCGCCTTCCTGTCCACGTGGGATGACCACGAGTTCGACAACAACTGGGCGGCGGCGCAGGACCAGGACGGTACTCCACCGGAAATCTTCGCGCTCCGCCGGTTTTCCGCCATGCAGGCCTGGTACGAGAACATGCCGGTGCGTCGTGCGTTGTTCCCATCGCCGCAGCATGGCATCACGCTGTATCGTCGCCTGGACTACGGCCAGATGCTGCGCGTGCATCTTCTGGACACGCGCCAGTACCGCAGCAAGCAGCGTTGCGAAATCGGCACGATCCGGCCCTGCCGAAGCAGTGACGAAAGCGGGCCTGAGCAGATGCTCGGTACGGCCCAGGAACGGTGGCTGGGCGAAGGCTTGAACGCTAATCCGCGTTGGCACCTGTTGGCGCAGCAGGTGATGATGATGCCTTACCGGTATCCGGTCAGCCGCAAGTTGGGTCCCGTCAATGCGGATTCCTGGAGCGGCTATCCCGCATCTCGCGCACGAGTGATCGAAATGCTCAAGGAACGGAAACTGGGCAACGTCGCGGTCGCCACCGGTGACGTGCACAAACACCATGCCGGCGTGGTGCCCTCGCGGGATGAAGATCTCCTCAGTCGGCCTGTGGCCACGGAGTTCGTGACCACTTCGATCGCCTCCGGCGGTGACGGAAGCGACGTTCCGCCGACGTGGGAGCGCGTGCTGGCCGACAATCCGCACAACCATCTGCTCAACGATCGTCGCGGCTACCAGCTGTTCAACATCGGTCGGGACGTGTGGCGGGCCGATGTGGTTGCCGTCGACAAGGTGAGCACGCCGGGCGGCAGGAAGTCCGTCATCGCCCGTCTGGCCACCGAACGCGGCAAGCCGGGTATCGAAAGAGCATAAGCTTCATGACAACGAACCGACAGCCTGGCGCGTCACGGACGCGGGGTCCCGGGCACGACGAGAAGATGCGGGGAGAACGCCGCATGCGAGCAAGCATGCTGCGGCTGTCCGCGATCACGCTGTCGTCGTGGATCAGTGCGACGAGCGTTGCCGCGGCAACGGCGAGGGTAGGAGAGCCCCTGCCTCCGTGGCGCGAGGGAGAGCTGGACATCCACCACATCAACACCGGACGGGGCGAATCCCAAGTGCTGATCCTGCCGGATGGCACCGGCCTGCTGATCGACATGAGCGGAAAGACCAGCGAGCAGGCACCGTTCCTGCTTCCCAGCCGGCCGGATGCTTCACGTCCTCCGGGTGAATGGGTCGCACGGCATGTGCGCCGCGTGCTGCCCGCAGGCAGGGACAAGCTCGACTACGCGCTCATCAGCCACTTCCATGGCGACCACATGGGGTCGATCACACCGGACTCGCCCTGGTCGGCGAACGGCTACCAGCTCAGCGGCATCACCGAAGTCGCCGAATCGCTCCCGGTGGCCAAGGTCATCGACCGCGGTTGGCCCCGCTACGACTATCCGGTGCAGCTCAGCAACCCCACGATGGACAACTACTGCCGTTTCCTAGATTGGCAGATCAGGAACACGGGGCTGGTGGTGGAAGCGTTTCAGCCGGGCCGCAACGACCAGATCGCGCTGATGCACACGCGGAACGCGTATCCAAAGTTCGAGATCCGCAACCTGTACGCCAGCGGACGGGTTTGGACGGGCGAAGGCGTGTCGACACGTTCTCTGTTTCCTGCGCTGGACGATATCGCGCAGAACGACCATCCGGGCGAGAACAAGCAGAGCATCGCGCTGCGCGTTCGATACGGTGCGTTCGACTACTACACGGGCGGGGATCTGTCCGCCGTGGATGAGGAGACCGTGATCGAGCCGGTAGCCTGGAAGAACGTTGAACCGGTCGTGGCGAACGCTTGCGGACCGGTCGACGTGATGAAGGCCAACCATCGCGGAAGCTGGGACGCCAACAGCATCCCGTTCCTGGCCGCGCTACGACCACGGGTGATCGTTGTTCCCTCGCGCGCGGACGGTCATCCGGCGGTCAGTACGTACAAACGCATGACGTCGCAGGAGGTGTGGACGGGTGAGCGGGACATCTTCATCACCAATGTCTCGGATGCTACGGCCAGGACGACCTATGGCGTGGACAAGGCAGCTAGCGTTCAGGGGCACGTAGTTATCAGGGTCGAGCGGGGCGGTGCCCAGTATCGCGTTCTTGTATTGGATGATGCCGACGAAGCAATGCGGATAAAGGCCGTGCACGGGCCTTATATGTCCAACTAGCGTGTAGTTGGTTGACGCTGTCCGCTTCTGGCCGGAAGCGGACATCAGCCATCCGTGAAGCAAAGCTCCCTACTAACCAGATCACTAGTTCGATGGGCGAAGGCGCAGAGCGACCATGTTTAAAGAACTGCCGCAAGCGCACTGATGTCAGTAAATAGAGCGAACAGGTCTGGCATCCAAGCGGAACTCAGCCTTCGATTCTCAAGACTTCGCCCAATGGCATCCCAGTGCGGCACTCACGCATCCCCAATCACTTCCGCTTCAGCAATTAGTTGAATCACAGACTAATCGATCCTCAGCGTCAGAGACTGGATCGCTAGAGTACTCTCTCTGGAAGTGAGAGATTCGGCGGCCACGGATCTCCTTGCGACTACTACTGGACATGAGCAGGGAGCAATGTGCACGGCGACTTCATCACAAAACCACGCTCTACATTGCCATCAAATCCAAGTGACTCGTACATCCCGTGAGCTTCTAGACGGTTCGCGCCTGACAGCAATAGCAACTTGCCGCAAGACCTCTGCCACGCGTAAGAGATTGCAGCAGACATGGTAGCTCGGGCAAACCCCCGCCCGCGGAACTCATCTAGCGTTACCACATGTTCTATTACGCCGATAGGGCGTCCGGCTTTTGCAAAGCTTGGAATAACTGCAACCATGCATGTCGACACTAGCAGGCCATCCACTTCAGCAACAAAAATCGTTGATGTCCTGCTGTGAATAATCTTTCGCCATGAGAATTCGGTCTCCGAATTCGGCTCGGTCACATGATGCAAGTGCAGGCAGGCATATAACCGAGTAATTCCATCGAGATCTTTCTCTCTAGCCTTTCGCACTCGCATGTAGCTTGGCCTCGTGAAGTACTACGTGATGATTTGCTGCTCTACAGCGCCCGGGATTCGAAGCGACTGATGAGCCAAGCTTTGCCACGATAGAAGTCCAAGGCAGCGCCTAGATTACGTAAGGCAAATGCTGTAGAACTCCAAACGACCTTGTACGTGTAAGCTGCCTCAGTCATTGACGACGGCAATTCTTGTCATGAATCCGATGCACGCCGGATCCTCCTTGAACTCTCTGATCCGCCCTTTCTCCAGCCTCGCAAGGGCCACCACAAGAGCCCCAAGTCGCATGTCCCTCGCCCGTTCTGAATCGTCTCCGATCTGAATGAAGAGATGACAAGGGGGCGCCAACGCGTGCTTCGGAAGCGCGATGCCGCCATTGACCCTCGTGCCATTGGGCATGAGCAGAGCGCCGGGCTCGCCTAGGTAGTAGATGTGGTCCTTGCTCTGAAAAACAGCCTGGTAGCTCCCCTTTGCCAAGCCGGAAGATACTTTGTTGGCCATCATGACGTCCGCCTCAAGCACGAAGTGACTCGCGCTTGGCACGGGATCGAACGATTTCGGACTCTTGGTCATGCCACACGCGATCAAGATGATCGTAAGGGCGAGAACAAGCCTTTTCATATCTTCACCCTCATTTGAAACGCCGCACTCGGGACACTATGGAAGATCCATGCCCTGCTGTTAGGGCACGAGCTTACTGCGCAGGAGCAGATCATTCTTCTCCGAGGTCGGGAAGTCGAAGCTCCCGTAGCCCGCACGGATGATGCCATCGATGACTGCGCCATTGCCTTCATGCGGCGTCTCGGGCGTGCGTCGGACCACGAAGATCGCGGCTCCCTTGTTCGCATCCTTGGGGAGATACACGCCACAATCCCAGCGATCGGACCAACGCGCGTCCGTATTCCTGGGGGGCGCCACACTCATCTGGAAGCAGCCTGCTTGACCCATCAGATAGACCGCTTTGGCGTCTTCATACCTTTGGACATAGCGCCCTGCAAAGAGGGTGAACGTTGCAGCCTTCTCCTGGAAAACGTAGTCTTCCAGAAGCGTGTACGTTTGACCCGCATCCACGACCTTTAGGTTCTTTGGATAGACATGCTTTGCTACCGCGACCGAAGACATAAGGACCAGGGCAACGCCTATTGAGGTGCGCATCATGATCCGGCTTGGGCCAAGGGCGTGTAATGGGTGAGCAGGACTACCCACCTCCCTTGCCTCTTTTCCAGCATGAAAGTCACCCTTAGTGACGCATCCCGCTCGTTACCGTAGCGCGTCCGGGCGCTGTGCTGCAGGGCAATGATGATGACACCGTCCTTAGTCTCTTCGAAGGCGACCTCAGACAGGGCGACATCCGCGTGATCAGCGAGTCTCGTCGCCTCAGAAGCTCCGACACCAAGCAAGGGGCCTAGAATGTCGCTGCGAGTTTCAACCTCGCCTGCATGTGAGATTCGTAGATAATCCGGAGCAAGAAGTTCCTCCAGAATCCTCCGATCGCCTCTTGCTTCGGCAGCAAGCATCAACTTTGCGGCATCCAGTGCGCGTGTATTGTCGGTGATAGGATACTCGGCCCTAGCCGTCGCAATCATGCCGACTGCGAGCAAGTAGGAAAGCAAGGTCAGCAGGATATCTCGAGTACGCGTCCGCCGCGAAACCTTGGCTGCATGGCTGATGATCACGTCTGCCTCGATTGATTCCGCGGACGAGAACGAAGCGACTAAATATCCTTTTTCGCTCATCGCGAGCTCCTCTTCATGGTGGAAAGATTGCAGTTGCCTCCGGCCATCTGGTAGTCGAACAGGCGACCTCCATTTTTCTTGCCACCTTCGCGCAGAATGAACGTGAGCTCACATTCGCGCAGCTCTCCTGTGACGGCGACATGCCCATACTTGGACACGACGTTAGCCACTCGCTCGTCCTTCTCGCTGTAGTAAACCCAGAGACGGTCTCCGCCCACACGGCGCTCGCCATCGGGGTACCCCATGACCTCGATGATCTCCGGTTCAGTCAACCCCTTCATGCTGTGGACGAGATCTCTGAACTGTTTCGGGTACTTCTTGGCTGCGAAGTTCCGGTCGACTTGGGCCATGAATGCGTCTTCAGCTTGAGATGACTCGATGTCCTTGCGTAGATTCTGTTCCTTTCCACGCATTTCCGCCGACAGGGCGTCTCCACGCGCGATGGTCTCGCGCCTCAGGCGGTCGAGTTCGGCGGGTGACTTGCTCGTGGTGAATGCGGGCTCTGTTCCATCGCGCCAGAGCGTGGCGAACGAGAGGTCGTTGAGCCCCATCGGGAGGACATGGTCACCGACCACCACCAAACCCAGCTTGTTCAGTTCGTCCTGACCCTGGCCTCGTCGCCTATCGGCTTCGAGCGCCTTTTTCCAGCGGGCTTCATCGCAGGCCAGCAACCTGGCCTGGGCTTGCCAAGGTGCAGTGATGGCACTCCAGTCCAGTCCAGGCACTTGCTGCGACCTGCCGTTCTGCCGGTAGTGCTGCTCTTGCTGAGTGATACGCATCTGCTGGCTGCCGCATTGGAACTCAAGCGTGAACATCGTCAACCAAGGTCCTCCTGCGGCCTCGTGGATCTGATTGACGCGGATCTGATTGACCTTCGTGGCGGCTTCGGCCTTGAGGGGGTCGCCCGTACGCTGCAAAGCCTCGAGGAACGCCTCTGGCGAGGTCCGGCTCTGGACGTCGTCGAAGGCCGCGTAGTAAACGGTCCTGTCGGGTTTCTGCCCCTCGGCGTAGACCATCATCCACATGCCGGCATTGGCCGGCGCCACGGCAAGTAGAAACAGGAGGAGCGAGATAACGATGGATTTCATAGGTCTGACAAGCCTCGGAGCCGTGTTGGACATAGATGCCGCGCAGTGAGCCATGACATGCTTCTGCAGCACTTGGCTTCGCGGCTGACTGCACTTGAAGTCACTGCTCGGCAACCCGATGGCCGTTGCCGTCCTCGGGATGGACGATTCGCCACCGACTGCGAAGGAGGCTCCCAAAGCCGGGTATCCTTGAAGTGCCGTCAACAGCAGTGCCGCGCCCTGGATGCGTGTCCTTCCTGTCATCTGTTCTCCCCCTATCTCTGGATGACCCGTGGGTTGCCTGCGGGACCCTCCGCAAGCGGAGGCGAGGCGACATGCCGTTGGCTCGCTTGAGAACGTTTCGCCACGCGCCCGGGCTGGAAATATGGTCGCGTAAGTCGTCGCGGGGCGACGGCGTCCTGGCGCACGTAATGCACGGGTCAGCGCCAAGGCCGGGTTTTCTGAAGGTCGCGACGCCGACATCTGGCATCGTTAGGACCATCGGCACGACCAGACCTTTAACGCGAGAGGATAGGACATGAAGATCACAAGACGCCGCTTGATCGAAGCAGGTACAGGACTCACCGGGGGAATGTTGCTTGCCTCAGGCCCCATGGCACCTCTCGCGCGCGCACTTGCGCCTGCCGCGTCAGATTCGACCTTGAGGACCATTGTCGATGCGGCGGTGGCGTCCCGGCAGGTGCCAGGCGTCGCCTTGTCGGTCTGGCAGGGTGGCAAAGAGGTCAATTCGTACTATGCCGGGCAGGCCAACCTGGAGACGGCAACCCATGTAACCGCCGGAAGTGTCTTTCGCATTGGGTCGCTCACCAAGCAGTTCGTCGCCGCCTTGCTTCTGAAACTTGAGTCTCAAGGCAAACTTTCGCTGGGCGAGCCCGCACAGCGCTACCTGACCTTCCTCCCCCAGCATGCCCCGTTCTCGATACGCGAGCTTTTGCAGCACACGGCGGGTATAAGCGACGGCGAGTACGACACCGAAGGCGTATCGTCGCAACTCACCCAGGCCGAGCGAATCGCGCGTATGACGCCACTCTTCGATTTTGATCCCGGCACCGCTTGGCGTTACAGCAATGCTGGCTATATCCTGCTGGGCGCCATCGTCGAAAAGGTAACGGCACTCCCCTTGGCGACCGCTGCCTCCAAGCTGCTGTTCGAGCCACTCGGCCTGACCCACACCGCGTTCGACCAGTCTTCCGACGTTGTCATGGCACGCGCTTCGGGTTACACACCGACCGGCACAGAGACTCAACCATTCAACAATGCTGAGTACCTCGATGTAGCGCTGGCCGGAGCCGCAGGCGCGATGCGTTCAACAGCACACGACCTGTGCCGGTGGCTAGCAGCGTTGTTCGGCGGAGCTTACTTGCCTGCGTCAAGCGTGCAATCCATGCTGGTGCCAGCACGTCTTCGTGACGGCGCGCTGGCCGGGACGAAACGGCACGATCCCCAAGCGCAAGGCATGGGCGATACCCAGTATGGACTGGGCTTCATGTTGGACGCGCACACGATCGACGGGAAGCCCGTTGCCGGCCACCATGGTGGCATCAACGGATTCGCCGCCTACCTCGCGTGCCATCCATCCAGCGGCCTGGCATACGCCTGCCTGTGCAATGCTGACACCCATCCCGGGCTCCCTTTGCGTGATGTGCGCAGGCAGGTCCTAGGCCCGGTGCTGGCCAAGTAAGAGCCGCCCCCTCCGCCGTGACGCCTCGCCATGGCCCCTCTCGGCTCACGTATATTTGGTCGTTCGTTACGAGGCTCTTTGCGATGCCTATCCGCCATGCCAGATCCGAGGCCCTCCTTCCTCCCGTCTGGCTGCCGCTCGCGGCGAGCATTCCTGTCGGCTTGTGCATGGTGGTGTTGACCCTGCCATCGATCGGCGACGAAGTCGCGGAATGGCGACGTATGCTTTGCCTGGCGCTCTATCTACTACTATGTATACCATTGTTGTTTCTACAGCGCGCGCTCTGGCGCAAGCGAGTGCCCTGGTGGCTGCTGGTGCCCGCCCTTCTGGTCGCCAGCTATGTACTGTCCGTTGGCAGCAACATCGCGGACTTGCTGGTTGCGCGGTCGGCGGGCTGGATACCGTACCAAACCGTGGAACTGGCACGACTGGTCAAAGGCATCGATGCGTTCTGGCTTGCGTTGGTGGCATTTTGTGCACTCCACGCCGTGGTCTGCTACTACATCGAGCTCGGCCACGAGAAGGCCCGGAGCGCCGAAGCCAAGGCGCTTATGCATGAGGCGGAGCTTCGGGCGCTCAGATACCAGCTTCAGCCACATTTTCTGTTCAATACGCTCAATGCGATCTCTTCGCTGGTGGTTTCCGGCCAGGTGGAGCGTACCCAGCAGGTCATCTCGAGGCTCGCGGACTTCCTGCGGGCAACGCTCGACGAGCGGATATCGCATGAGGTCTCCCTCGCAGAGGAGATCGCTCTCACAGAGACGTATCTGGCGATCGAGAAGGCGCGCCTCGGGGACCGTCTGATCGTGCACTGGAACATCGGCGCAGACATTCTCGATAAGCGTGTACCGCACCTGCTGCTGCAGCCATTGGTCGAGAATGCGATCCGGCACGGCATCGCGCTGCGCAGCGAGCCCGGCACCCTGGAGATAGGGCTACTGCAGGAAAAGAAGATGCTGCGGGTTTTTGTCGGTAACGACGGGCAAGTCGGCAGCATGGGGGCGCCGCATAACGGATCTTCTCTAGCCGGTGGGATGCGCAACATCTCCGAGCGCCTGATCCGCTTGTATGGAGACGCGCACAAATTGCAAGCTGAGCCAAGAACGGACGCCGGGTTCAACGTGTCGATCGATATTCCCTTGCGCGACACCACAACGCCTGACGCCTACTGGGACTTTCATCGATGATCCGAGTTGCCGTCGTGGATGACGAACCGCTCGCCCGGAGCGGTGTACTTGCACGCCTGACACGACATCCGGACATGCATCTCGTAGGCGAGTACGCCGATGGCAAGGCGGCTCTCGATGGCATCCTCAATACTCCGTCCGACTTGGTCTTACTCGATATCCAGATGCCGAATCTGGACGGATTCGGGCTGCTCGACGAGATCCCGCAGGAGCGGCGGCCGTTGGTCATCTTCCTGACAGCGCATGACAACTTCGCAGTTCGTGCATTCGATCTGAAGGCGCTTGATTACATCCTGAAGCCGATTGACGACGACAGGTTTTCAGAATCGCTGGATCGGGCACGCGAAGCCATCGCTTCCCGCCATCACGGCGGAGCGACGACGTTGGATCTAAGCGAAGGCCGACACAGGCGAAGGTTCTCTATCCGAACCGGGCGACGCGTGACCTTCATCGATTCAGCTGATGTGGAATGGATCGAAGCCAGCGGCGACTACGCGATCCTGCACTGCCACAGGAAAGAGCATTTGCTGCGCGAATCGCTGGCAGACCTTGCCAAGCGGCTCGATCCCGCCATGTTCATCAGAGCGCATCGCTCTACGATCGTCCGCCTGGATTGCGTGGCAGAAATGCAGGCCCTGCCGAATAGGGATGCACTGATTCGCCTGCGGGATGGCACTCCCTTGCGAGTCAGTCGTACCTACATAGCGAACCTTCTCGAGAGGCTGCACGAGCGATCAATCCGTAGCTGAGGCATATGGAGTACCAGCGTGAACGTCGGCTTCGGACTAGGATGAGCTGTGTCTTCATCGAGAGGCTTAGAGGAAGTCACGGAGGAGCGGTCAACTCTGTAGGCTAAGGCAGCTATTCATGCAAGCCGACGCCACTTCGTGGCGTGGCTCAATTCAGAAGCTCTTCGAAGTCCGCTTTCTGGCTGATAGCCGCCATCCCCTGAGGGTGACGTCCGCTTCCGGCCAGAAGCGGACATAACATCCAACTTGATGCCGAGCGACATAAAACTACTGCTTGTAGACCCGACGCCATGCGCTAGGACCGATCCCCACCAGGCTCTGAAACACGCGCGTGAGGTGGCTCTGATCGGCGAAGCCGCACGTCGACGCGATGTCAGCAACACCAAGCCCGCTATTTGCAAGCAGTCCTTTCGCCTTCTCGATGCGTCGCTGTCGTTGCCAGGCGATCGGTGAAGCCCCAACCGACTCGCGGAACGCGCGTGTGAAATGACGGACAGATAGCTCGCATGCTGCGGCAAGCTCGCCAAGGGAAATGCTCCCGTCAAGTCGCTGATCGAGCATATCTTTTGCCAAGCGCTCTTGCCAGGGCGCCAAGCGGCCCGTGCCGAAGAGGGCGAAGTCATTCATGCCTCCGTACGAACGCGCCACATGGTACGCCAAGGCCATGGCCAGATGATCCACGAACAAGGCGCTCCTCTCCTCCGGCTTCGCCGCAAGTGTAGGTGCCATCGCTTGGAGCAGATTGGCCGCCACAGGGTCATGGACGACGCCCGCCGGTGCGTGTCGAAGCTCGTCGATTATCGGTGACCGTGCGTCCTCGGCAAGCGCATTAAGCGCCGTATGAGGCAGATAGAAGTCGATCGCGTGGAAGGACTCGTCGGGATTGTCCGACTTGCTTGGGCGCAAGTCATAGACCAGGTCCATGCGAAGATCGTAGATCGCGACAGCACCGGCCACGAATCCTTCATGCCTGTACGCGCGGCTCTCGGCATAAAGGTCGAAGTCGGGGCACTTCTTAAGCTGGACGGCGATCATGTAGGCGTCGTCGCGAACTGGCTCGCTGATGCCGACGCTATTGCGATCACCAATGAGCTCGACGAAGCCCATGCCTGATTTGCATCTGGCACCAGTGGGAATGGTCTGAGCACCGCGAAGGTGAAGAGAGTTCGGGACGATACTCAGTCCTGAAGCCTGGTTGCTCTCAGATCCGACCGGATTGGCATTGCACGACATGACAAGGCGCCTCGACTGGCGGTCACACTGGCTAGATCGGCCCAGGCAGTATGCGCCTCTGCGTGTCCGGCGTCTCCGCCTCAGGGCACGCTCGGACCCTAATCCCAAAACGGGCGAAGGAGCACCCGGAGTGCCCCTTCGCTCCATCCACCGCGGCTGCGGTTACTTCGATCCCTTGGCGGCCTGCCTGATGATCTCCACGACGGCCTGCGGCTGCGATACGTAGACAGCGTGGCTGCCGGGCGTCTCCGACACCTTGGCGCCTGCGCGCCCTGCCATCTGACGCTGCGCTGGCGGCGGGATCATCTTGTCATCCGTGGCCACCAGGTACCAGCTTGGCTTGCTCCTCCACGCCGGTACGGTGACCGCCCCGGCGAGCGCGTTGACGCCCCACGGGACCTGCGAGTCGGCCATGAACGAGGCTTCCTCCGGCGCGACGTCTCCGGCGAAGGATTCTGCAAACTTGGCCCGATCCAGGAACAGGAAGCCGTTCTGCGGCGGAAGGATCGGTGGCACCGGAGCACCCGGAGGCGGGTTGGCGATCAGGCTCTGCACCGACTCGCCCTTGTCGGGCGCGAAGGCCGCGATGTAGACCAACCCCTTTACTTTCGGATCCGTACCCGATTCCGAGATCACCACGCCCCCGTAGGAGTGGCCTACCAGGATGACCGGGCCATCCTGCTGCGCGATGACCAGCTTGGTGGCGGCAACATCATCGGCGAGCGAGGTCGTGGGGTTCTGGACGATCGTTACGTTGTAGCCATCCTTGCGCAAGGTCCGGTAGACGTGCGACCAGCCCGAACCATCCACAAAGCCGCCGTGAACAAGCACCACGTTCTTCACGCCGGCGGGATCGGCGGCATGGGCAGATGAGACTGCACCTGCGGTCAGGGCAACAGCAGCGGTAAGCGACAACAAAGCGTTCATAGCGGGAGTTCCTCGTATTGCGTGGTATGGATCAGGTGGTGCGGAAGGCGAAACTAGAATTGAGAACTACTTTATGAAGCGGATGCTCCTTCTAGACTGGTGGTGAGAGCTCGCAACAGGCGAAACCTATTCACTGACGGGCAGATGCGAGAGCTGGAAGGACCGCCTCTCCGCGTGTTCCAGAAGCTCGGTCAGCAGTCGGGCAGTAACGACATCACCGTGTGCATCAAGCTTGGCGTGCGCCTCATGCAAGTACTCGATCCATTGCCGACTGTCCTCGATTAGCCCTTTCAGGTCCGGGCCGCGATTTGGATTGGCCAAATTGGAGCTTCCTAACCGTTCAAAGCAGGCGAGATCTGAGGAGCTACATAGCTCGAGGTAGCTCGCTACTTGCGCTCGATCAACGAGTGCCGCGATCTGCCTCCCGACCGCAGCCAGTTGCTCATCAAGGATGCGCTGTGTCCTCACATCACCGGATTGCGCCACATTGGAGATGCACGTAAGTAGGACGAGGTGGAGCGTATAGAGGTCCGCGATGAGCGCATTGATCTCCTTTCCCGGCTCGTCATTAGGGAGGGCGAAATGGCATGGAGCCTCGCTACTCACGGAAGCGTCCTTCGGCGTCCCGGCCATGAAACCCTCGTTAGAACAGTTAGCGATATGCCGTCGAAGTCATTCTTTCCTTCGAGACGGCCTACGTCTTGAATGCCACGGCCATTTTTTGAACGTGACGGCCATGTCATGCTAGATCTGGAACGAGGGAAGAAGATCGCGGCGAGATGCGTTGACTCTGGCTAGCCGGGCACTACCATTCGCGCCCTATGAGCTTGCTTCCCGCTTATCGCCGGCTGCTGAGCCCGTTCCGTTCCGGAATGGAAAAAGTGGCTACGCGACGACTGACAAAAGGACCGCTAGTTGTCACCGAGACGGTTGGCGAAGCCAACTACGGGGTGACGAGTCCGGTCGCGTACGACGACGCGTTCATTGTCCAGATGCGCCTCATGGCCTGCCCAAGGTCAGAGTTTTTCGTTGACGGTGCGCACGTAGACGATATGGAACATGGCGAGAGATCAGTGCGAATCCACGATCTTCGAAGATCGCCCATGGCGGATATCGCAGACCCATTCCACCTTCTCTATTTCTACCTTCCCCGAGCGACGCTTGACGACCTATCTAACGAGCTTGGAATTGGAAGGATCGAGGATCTGACCGCTCAACCTCGTACGGCTGGCGCCGTCGATCCCATAGTCGAGCATATGATGCTCTCGATCTATCCGGCCCTAGAGAATCCGGATGAGATCAATAACGTATTCGCGGAGCACGTCATGCTCGCGCTCTCGGCGCATGTAGCGAGCCACTATGCCCTCGTCGCATCCAGCACAGCTAGGCCAACAGGGCTGCTTTCGGCAGGTCAAGAGAGGAGAGCTAAGGAGATGCTGGACGCCAACCTTACGGGATCCGTCTCTATTACAGATCTGGCACAAGAATGTGGACTATCGGTTCGTCACTTCAGTCGGGCATTCAAGCAATCTACGGGCATGCCACCGCATCGCTACTTACTCAAGCGACGTGTTGAGCAAGCTAAGTCGTTACTAGTCAACAGAGAGCTCAGCATCTCAGAGATTGCGCTCTTCTGCGGTTTTGCTGATCAGAGCCACCTCACTCGCGTGTTTGCTGCCTCGGAAGGCATCGGGCCGGCCGCTTTTCGTCGTGCGTTTGGAAACGAGTAGGCCTACAGCCTCCAGCTCGATTCTCTGAAGCCGCGACTGAGCATGGACATCACCCGGTCTGATACTAGGGACCAGCGAGTAGCTCTGCATCTTGATCGGCTGCCGCCTTCAGCCAGTCCGCAACGGCCCTAAACCTTGCAACTTGCGCGGCATCCTTATGGCTGAGAAGCCAGAGTTCGCGCTTGGACTCGATGCCGTCCTGCAATCTCGTCAGGCCAAGACGGCGGCCAACGACGCACGGCAGCAGCGCGATCCCCAGGCCGCGCTCGCAGGCTCGAGCGAGCATGGCAATGCTGCTGAATCTCAAGAAGCGTTGTGGGCCGATCTTCGCCAGCCACTGCATCTCCGGTAACCAGGACATCTCGGCTGGGAAAGACAGCCAAGTGAGCGACGCCCATTCTTTCCGCGTGGCGCCCGCAAAGGCGGCGGCGCCGTATACCGCGAATCCCAACTCACCCACTTTGCGCATGCGAAGCGCTGCATCGGCACTCGGCCGATTCAGTCGTAACGCCAAGTCTGTTTCCCTGCGGGTGAATGAGTATTCCCGCATGTCACCCAACAGATTGATCTCCAGTCGCGGATGACGCTCCATCAGCGATGGAACGTGCTCAGCTAGCCAGTGGCTGAGGACAACATCGATGCCTGTGATGTTGACCGGCCCGGCGATGTCCTCCTGCTCAGCACGCGCCTCCAAGAACATCGTCTCCACCCGGTCCACGATGCGATCAGCATGCGCCAGAAAAACCCGACCACTCTCGGTCGCCTTGTAGCCCGTCGGGTCACGGATGAACAGGCGCACGCCAAGCGCGTCTTCCGCTGCCGCCAACCGGCGGCTGACGGTGGACGTCACCAGACCCAGATTGCGCGCGGTCTGCGCCATCGATCCGGTCTGGGCCAGCGCCCGAAGCAGTGGAATGTCGTTCCAGTCGAAGTCCATCCGGTCCCCTCCGCGGGCCTGTCGGTAGACGTTGCATTTCTGCATTCATTGTTTGCCCGAATAGCTATTTTCGCAACGCCCAGGCAGGCGTAAAAAGTGCGCCACGGAGCAGGCAGACCACCCCGGTCTACCCCCGCCACTACCCACCACAGGAACCGCAATCATGAAAGCCATTCTTCTTGCTTCCGTCCTGACCGCTGCCGCCGCTTCGGCCCCGGCCTTGGCCAAGGACACCGCCGCCACCGTCAAGACCCAGTACGTCGAAGTCGACGGCAACCGCGTTGCCTACCGCTCCATCGGTACCGGCAGCCCCATCGTGCTGGCCAACCGCATGCGCGGCACGCTGGACACCTGGGACCCGGCCTTCCTGGACACCCTGGCCAAGCACCACACCGTCATCACCTTCGACTACCCCGGCGTGGGCTACTCCACCGGCACGTTGCCGGATGACCTGGGCAAGGTCGCCCAGTTCGTCGACCGCTTTGCCACGTCGATCAAGCTGGGCAAGTTCGCCATGGCCGGCTGGTCCTGGGGTGGGTTCACCACCCAGACACTGTTGCTCGACCAGCCCGAGCGCGTGACCCATGCCGTACTGATCGGCACCAACCCCCCGGGCGCGGGCCAGATCCCGATCCAGCAGGTCTTCATCGAGCGCGCCCTGAAGCCGGTCAACGATCTGGATGACGAGTACGTGCTGTTCTTCGAGCCCAAGTCCGCGTTCAGCCGCGCCGCCGCCAAAGCCTCACGCGATCGCATCTATGCGCGTCCGGACGTGGTCTCGAAGATCCCCAGCCGTGTCGAACAGATCCAGGTCTACCTGACCGCCGCGCAGGCCTTCGGCGAAGACAAGCTGGGCCGCCGCCAGGCGCTGACCCAGACCCGCACGCCGATCCTGGTAATCAGTGGCGATAACGACACGAGCACGGCGGGTCAGAACTGGTTCCCGCTGGTCGGCCAGATGAAGAACGCGCAGTTCGTGTTCTACCCCGAATCCGGCCACGGTCCGCAGCACCAGTATCCGGAACTGTCGGCCGAGTACATCACCGACTTCATCGCCCGCACCTCGAAGTAAATCACCCGGCGGCGCCCAAAAGCGCCGCCTCAGGAGAGCTGTCATGCGTTACCGCATTTTTGGCCACACCGGTCTTCGTGTCTCGACGCTGGCGTTGGGCGCCGGCAACTTCGGCAAAGGCTGGGGGTATGGCGCCGAGCAGGACGAAGCCCAGCGCATCTACGCCACCTACCGCGACGCCGGTGGCAACTTCATCGACACCGCCGACCAGTACCAGTTCGGCCAGTCCGAGACGATGCTGGGCCAGTTCATGGCCGGCCATCGCGACGAGATCGTGTTGGCGTCCAAGTTCTCGCTCGGTGACTCACCGGACGCAGGCCTGCAGCGCAGCGGCAACAGCCGGAAGGCGATGCGGACTTCCGTCGAGGCGAGCCTCAAGCGACTGAAGACGGACTATCTCGATCTGCTGTGGGTACACATGCCCGATGGCATCACGCCGATCGATGAGCTGGCGCGCAGCCTGGATGACCTGATTCGTAGCGGCAAGATCCTGCATGCCGGCCTGTCGGACTTCCCGGCATGGCGCATCGCCACCGCGGCGACCTTGGCCGACGCCAAGGGCTGGGCGCCGGTGTCTGCAGTGCAGTTGGAGTACAGCCTGGTCGAACGCTCGGCCGAGCGCGAGTTGCTGCCGATGGCCAAGGGCTTCAACCTCGGCACGGTGGCGTGGTCGCCGCTGGGCGGCGGTCTGCTGACGGGCAAGTACCGTCGCGGTGAGACCGGCCGAGCTCAAGGCCTGGGTGTGGTCATTCACGGTGAAGACGACGCGCGCAAGACGGCCGTGGTGGACGCGGTGCTGGCCATCGCCGAAGAAGCCGGCGTTGCACCCAGCCATGTCGCCATTGCGTGGGTCTTGGCCAAGGGCGTGCTGCCCATCATCGGACCCCGCACGCACGACCAGCTGACGGACAACCTGAAGGCGTTGGAGTTCGCACTTTCGTCCGAGCAACTGCTGCGCTTGGATCAGGCCAGTGCATTCAAGCTGGGGTTCCCGCACGATGTAGTCGCGGAGACCGCGCCGGCGCTGGCCGGCGGCAAACTCGAAATGATCGACTTCCCGGTGCGCTCGGTTCGTTGATCACGAGTGAATGATGTTCGCTTCCAGCCAGAAGCGGACATGGGCGCCAACCAGGAAGATCAGCGGGCTGCTTCCATACCTAGATGGCGCGGAGGCTGACCCGCTTGGCAAGCTCTTCTGCGCTTTCCTTTCGTTCGCTATAGCGATCGACCAGGTAGGGCGAGACATCCCGCGTCAGTAGCGTGAATTTCACTAGCTCTTCCATGACGTCCACGACGCGGTCATAGAATTCTTCCTCGAACTCGTTGAACGCTTTTGCGACAGAGGATTGGTTGGGGATCGTGATCATGCGCATCCAACGTCCAAGCACACGGAGCTGGTTCACTGCATTGAAGGACTGCGAACCGCCAGAGACTTGCATGACGGCTAGCGTCTTGCCCTGGGTTGGGCGCACGGAGCCTTGAGACAGTGGAATCCAATCGATCTGCGCTTTCATGATGCCGCTCATGGAACCGTGTCGCTCGGGTGAGCTCCAGACCATGCCCTCCGACCACTGCACCAGTTGCCGCAATTCCTGCACCTTCGGGTGCGTGTCGGGCTCTGCATCCGGAAGAGGAAGGCCTGTCGGATCGAAAAGCCGGGTCTCGGCCCCCATCGCCTGAAGTAGTCGGGCCGCCTCCAGCGCGAGCAGCTTGCTGTATGACCTCTTCCTCAGCGATCCGTAAAGCAGAAGTATCCGCGGGGCATGCGTAGCGAGTGCGGCCGGGGATAGGCGGTCAGCCTCCGGCACATGGAACAGCTCGGCCGAGACGTTGGGCAGATCGCTAGGATTAGACATGAGGCTTTCCAAGTAGCTTGTGGATCATTACGCCCAGGGCTGCACCAATGGCCTGCGCCACAACGAAGGCAGGCACGTCACCAGGCGAAATGCCGGCGAAGCTGTCACTGAACATGCGGCCGAAGGCTGCTGCAGGATTTGCGAACGAGGTCGACGAAGTGAACCAATAGGCCGCACCGATGTATGCGGCCACCATCGCGGCCAGTCGGGGTGCTGGTGCACGGAGCACCACCAGCAGCAAGCCCGCTGTTGCAACGATCTCGCCCAGCCATTGGCCCGCGCCGGTCCGCGCCTTCGTGGAGAACTCCAGAATCGGAAGATCGAACATGGCGTTCGCCAACAAAGCACCGCATACCGCACCCGCGAGTTGGACTACGATGTATGGCAGCAACAGATTCCGGGGCAGTTCGCCACGCGCAGCCATGACGGCGCTGACCGCCGGGTTCATGTGCGCACCACTGATCGAACCGAACACCTCAATGAGGACGTAGAGACCGCCGACCGTTGCCAGCGTGTTGGCCAGCAAGGCAACGGCATCGTTTCCGTCCGCGAGGCGCTCGGCCATGATCCCAGAGCCCACCACCGTCACCAGCAGCAGGCCCGAGGCCAAGAACTCGGCGAAGAGGCGCTGGCGGATCATTCAGCGCCGACGCGCCCGATCTCGCCCAGCTTTGCTTGTGCAGCCAAGCGGTCGAGGCTTTGCAGCGGAAGTGATAGCAGCAGCTCGATACGACGGCGCAATGTGGCGAATGCCGCGGTATAAGCTCGACGACGATCTTCTTCATTGCCTGTGGCGGCTACCGGATCGGGCACACCCCAGTGCGCGAGTGCAGGATGACCCAGCCATACGGGGCAGGCCTCTCCAGCCGCGTTGTCGCAAACGGTGATGACGATATCCATCTCGGGTGCGCCTTCCCCGGCGAACTCATCCCAGTTCTTGCTGCGCACTTGGCTGGCGTCATAGCCGATGGCCTCGGCCAGCTCCCGCGCCATCGGCTGAACTTGACCGCTGGGATGACTGCCGGCGCTATAGGCCTTGAACCGGCCGTGGCCCAGCACGTTCAGGATTGCCTCGGCCATGATGCTGCGCGCAGAGTTGCCGGTGCACAGAAACAGTACGTTGTAGGTCTTCTCGGTCATGTCGTATCTCTGGAATGCGGATCAACGGAGCTTCTTCTTGACTGCCGGCATGCAGGACTTCCCGCCGCAGCAGTTCTCCGTTAGGAAGCCAATCAGACCGTTCATACGGTCGTAGTCGGCACGTATCCGGATGACACGTCCTTCCCGCTCGTCAGTAACAAGCCCTGCGGCGCGCAACTGGTTCAGATGTGCCGTAAGCGTGGCAGGCGGCAAATCGAGCTGATCGCGTAGCTCGCCAACGGCCATACCGCCTGGGCCGGCTTGTACAAGTGCGCGATAGGCGGCAAGCCGGTGGCCGTGCGCGAGCGCACGAAGCGCTTGAACGGTCTGGGGCGTATCCATACTTCTATATTTCCGGAATATTAGAAGTATTGCAACCCATCATTGCAGCGAGATGTCAGCTTTGGGTCGTAAGCTGACTACTCTTGCCGGCCCCACACCGACACTGGAGCCTCCTAACAGGAGACTCCCATGCCCTCTCGACGCACGCCGTGGAACAAGGGGAAGCTGGTCGGCCAGAAGACGCCGCTCCGGCTTTGCGACATTTGGTCCATTCGGGTCCGGCTACAGCTTGGCAAGAACGCCCGAGATCTAGCTCTGTTCAATTTGGCCATTGATTCAAAGCTCCGAGGCTGTGACCTCGTCAGCTTGCGACTGCGCGATGTATCCCATGGCTCGGCGATTGCGAAGCGGGCAATCGTGCTGCAGCGGAAAACTGATCGACCGGTGCAGTTTGAGCTAACGGACTTGACCCGAACTTCGGTTGCCGAGTGGGCTCGTCAGGCTCAGATTGTGCCGGGAGCCTACTTGTTTCCAGGTCGAGCCAAGTACGTCGGACATCTATCGACCAGACAGTACGCTCGCATCGTCTCATCATGGGTCACTGCCATTGGTCTCGATCGACACAGCTACGGCACGCACAGCATGCGCAGGACGAAGGCGTCTCTGATATACCGGCGCACGAAAAATCTGCGAGCCGTCCAGATCCTTCTGGGCCATACCAAGCTCGAGAGCACGGTACGGTACCTGGG
Organism: Pseudoxanthomonas sp. Root630; assembly: GCF_001427585.1. Lineage (GTDB taxonomy): Bacteria > Pseudomonadota > Gammaproteobacteria > Xanthomonadales > Xanthomonadaceae > Pseudoxanthomonas_A. The sequence continues at coordinate 420,018 of NZ_LMGY01000012.1, forward strand.
GATCGAGGTTGAGGATGCTCTGGAGATGGCCGAGCAAACGGAGGCCTAGCCAGCAAACGAGCCCCAAGCGGCCTTCGGGCTCGGACCCCAAGGCCGCTTCCGACCCGGAGCGGACGTGGTGGGTCTGCCATGGGCCGGGAAACCGCGGTGGACGCACACGAGTAACGAAATATACGTTACGCTACGTTAGAGCCGCCGACTCCCCCTTCATGAGCCAACCCGATTCGCTGTCTCCCCGCATCGCCGTTGTCGAAGATGAGGACGAACTGCGGACCCTGATCGTCGGGGAACTGAGTGAGCGGGGCTACGACGCCGTGGGCCTGGCGAGTGCGGAAGCCCTGTACCGCCACATGAGTGTCCAAGCGCTCGATATCGTTGTCCTGGACATCGGCCTTCCCGGAGAAAGCGGGCTGGAGGCGGCGTCGCACCTGCGGCAGCTCGATTCAGTAGGCATCATCCTGCTGACCGGCCGCGGCGGCAGGAAACTCATGGCGAAGAGCCTTGAGATGGGCGCCGATCTTTTCCTCACCAAGCCCATCGACTACGACGTGCTGGCGGTGGCGGTCGCCAATCTCTATCGGCGGCTGGCGCCTTCGATGAACGATGCGCCGCTGGATGAGCACGTCGCGGAGGGTTGGTCGTTGTCCGACGCCGGCTGGACGTTGCATGGACCCGATGCCATGACGCTGGCGCTTAGCGAGGCGGAACGCACGATCCTCGCACGGCTCCTTGAGCAACCTGGCGTACCCGTGTCGAGAGCCGACCTGATCCAGATGCTGACCGATCAACCCTGGGATTTCGATCCCCATCGGCTGGACGTTCTGGTCCATCGCCTCCGCGGCAAGGTCAACAGCAGCTTCTCGCGGCCGCTGCCGCTGCGCGCCGTGCGTGGCGTCGGCTACGTATTCGCACCCTGACGCCTCCCTTCCGTGAGGAACGGTGAGATTCGGTGAGCCGCCGTCATTGATGCCCGTCCCAACGCAATAGAGACTTCGCGCACTTCCGATACCGGCATCGGTACCGGAGCCGCACCGCACGAGCGGTGATGTCTTCTCGCCATCCCGAGGGTCGCCCCCCCGCCACGGTTTCCGCCGCGGCGCGGGCGACGCCGTCCTGATGGCTTGCCGGATTCGATCCGGCCAGGCGGAACAGGGGAAAGTCAGTGAACGAGCAGGATGAGCCGACGTTGATCGGCGGATGCGAGCGCGCGCGCGCGGGTTCGGCAGGGGGGGCGCTGCGGAACCGCAACCGGACGTGGCGCTGGATGACCCTGGCGACATGGCTGCTGGCACCTGCGGCACTGGCGGCCGATCTGCAGATCACGGACCTGTCCGACACGGGCTACGATCCGACACCCGCCGGTGGCGAGGTGGTCTACAACGTCACGGTCGAGAACGGCGCCGCCGATACGGTACCCAGCGCCGTGGTCATCTTCGACCTGCCCGCGGGTACCGTGGCCGGCACGCTGCCGGCATTCTGCAGCGCCGATGCCGGCGTGCCTGCACGCGTGGTGTGCGCCGTGGGCGAACTGGTGGGTACGCAGACCGCGCAGGGCGTGCCGGTCAGCTTCCAACTGGGCGTCGATACGGGCGGCCAGGCGCCGGGCACGGTGACGATCCGGGGCGCCATCGGATTCGGTTCCGCGGTACCGCCGGCCGGCACGCCGATCACGGCGCTCACGCCGGGCGATGCGTTCTTCGCCAGCGACACCAACACCGCCAACAACCAGCGCAACGAAGCCACCACCCTGACGACCGCCGGCGACCTGCGCCTGATCAAGAGCGCCACCCCGGATCCCGTGGTGGGCGGTAGCGAAGTCACCTACACGCTGACCGTCTTCAACGACGGCCCCAGTGCATCCACCAACTTCCGCGTGGTGGACACGCTGCCGGCGGCGACGACGTACGTGGCCAGCAGCTTCAATGGCTCCGGCTGGACCTTCAACAGCGGCACCATGACCGCGACCCACGCCGGCACGCTGGCCGTGGGCTCGAGCAGCAGCTTCACCTTCCGGGCGCGCGTGAACGCCGGCAGCGGCAACATCATCAACGCGGCGACCGTGGACGCCATTGGCACCCCGGATGCGGACCCGAGCAACAACGATGCCGTCGTCACCACCAGCATCACGCCGGGCGCCGACATGGCACTGAGCAAGTCCGCAGCACCCGCGCCCGCGATCGCGGGCCAGTCCGTCACCTTCACCCTGACCGCGCGCAACCTCGGCCCGAGCGTGGCGCAGAACGTCAGTCTCACCGACGCGCTGCCGGCAGGCTTCGTGATCACCGGCGGCACCCAGCCGGGTAGCTGGAACTGCAGCAACGACGACGCCAACGGCACGCGGACGTGCACGCGTGCGGCGGACATGCCGGTCGGCGCGGTGGAAACACTGACCATCGTCGCCACCGTGCCCTCCACGGGCGCCAACAGTAGCGGCGATGTCACCAACACGGCGACGATCACCTCCAGCACGCCGGATCCGAACGGTCCCGTCCTGGGCGTGAACAACAACAATGGCAGCGTCACCTTCACCGTGCTGGCCGATGGTGCCGACCTGTCGATGACCAAGAGCAAATCGCCGGCGCTGGTCGCGGTATGGGATGGCATCAGCCCCGACACCGACAGCCGCATGACCTCGCTGATCCGCGTGCGCAACCTGGGGCCGCGCGCCGCCAGCGGACAGGTGCAGGTGGTCGACGAACTCGCGGCGGGCGAAGAGTTCGTGTCCGCGTCGGGTCCGTGGACCTGCGCGGTCGACAATCCGTACGCCGTGCCGCCCGCGCGGCAGCGCGTGACCTGCGACCTGAATGCCGGTTCGCTTCCGCTGGCGGTGAACAGCAACTCGCCGCAGCTGCAGATCATCAGCCGTGCGCGTGCCGCGGGCGCGCTGACCAATACCGCGTGCACCGGCGGCACCAACGGTTCGCTCGAACCGCTGACGGCCGGCGGCATCGACCAGGATCCTGAAACCGGCAACGACTGCAGCGGCGCCGGCACACGCACCACCGACGAACGCGCCGACCTGCGCATCGCCAAGCAGACCAATGGCCCGGGCGATGCGGACAACGTGCTGACCGCCGCGCAGGACACGGTGACCTATACGCTCACCGTCACCAACGACGGCCCGGACAGCACCACCGGCATCGTGGTGAACGATGCGATCCCGGGTTTCGTCGCCGGCCGCACCACCGTCAGCGCGAATGCGCCTGTGGGCTGGACCTGCACCACCGGGGGGTCGGTCGTGTGCCGTTCCGGCACCACGGCCCTGGCCAATGGCGCCAGCGCCGTCATCGTGCTGACGGTGCAGCGCGCGCTGTTCGACAGTGCCGGGCTGGGTGCGGGCACCTGTGGAGGCGTGCCCACGACCAATGCGTTCTGCAATACCGCCGGGGTCGGCATCGATGCCGCCGTGGCGGGGTCGGTCGGCGAGATCGATGCGACCAACAACAACGCGTCGGACTGGCTGCAGATCGATCGCGTCGCCAACGTGCAGACCACGGCGAAGAGCATCACATCGGGCGCGACCGGCCAGGCCGGCGTCAACACGACCTACGTGATGTCGTTCCGCAACCAGGGGCCGTCGACGGTGCCGGGCGTGGTGTTCCGCGACGTGTTCACGCTGCCCGCCGACGATGCCGGCTTCGTACTGATGTCGGCCACGCGCACCGGGGGTGGCACCGCCGCCTGCACGGCCACGCCCGGTCCCGGCATCGCCACGGCGCCTGCCGCAGGTGGCGTGTCGTATGCCAATCCGGCGGCGGGCACCGCACAGGTCACGCTGACCTGCGTGCCGCTGTCCTTGGCCAATGGCCAGACCGAAAGCCTGACCGTGGTGATCCGTCCGAACGTCAACGTCGGCAACACCGGACGCGTGTTCACCAACGTGGCGGACTTCTTCTTCGACCGCAACAACGACGGCACGCCCGACCCGGCGAGCGGTTCGGATGCCAACGGCAGCTTCGATTTCAATACCGACGCCAGCGCCGGCGACGACCAGCGCAGCGCCAGCCTGCCGTTCAACAGCGGCAGCGTGGACCTGATCACCAACAAGGTGGATACCGGCTTCATCGGCGGCGTGGATCCGTTGGGCTACGACGCCCTGACACCGGCCAACAACGCCATCACGTACCGCGTGACCGTGCGCAACAACGGACCGTCGGTGGCGACGAACGTACGCATCAGCGATACGCTGACGCCGCTCGCCGGCCGTACCGTGCGTTTCCTGGGCGTGTCCTCGTCCACGACGGGACCATTCGTCGATACTGACTGCAGCGTGACCGCGGGCAGCAACCCCACGGTGGGCGCGCCGCTGGTGCTGGATTGCGTGATGCCCGGCATCGGCTTTCCCACCAACCTGCCGGGTGTGGTGGCGTCCGGCCAGACCAGCACGCTGTACCTGCGCTACGCCTACGAGACGCCGCCCGGCGCCTCCGGCGATACGCTGCAGAACTCGGCCACGGCCAGCTCGGCGGAGACTGACACCAACCTCGCTAACAACACCGCGGACCAGGACACGACGATCCGTTCGCGCGCCGACCTGGCCGTCACCAAGACCATGGTCGCGCTGGCACCGGATCCCGATCCCGCCGTGGCGCTGCCGCCGAGCATCGCTTCAGTGTCGCTGCGACAGCCGTTCTACTACGTGATCGGCGGCGTCAACAACGGTCCGGGCGCGAGTCTCTCGCGTGATCGCACCGGTACCAGTCCGCTCAATGGCACCGGCACGGTGGTGACCGACACGCTGCCGGCGAACCTCATCGTCACCGGCCCGATCACCTGGCAGAAAGACGGCCCCGATCCGGGTGGCGACGAGCAACCCGTGGGGACGGGCACCTGCAGCCAGGCGGGCAACACCGTCACTTGCACCCTGGGCGACATGACCGTGACCGGTCGCGTGCGCATCATCGTGCCCGCGCGCTGGGATGCGTATCCCCCCGGCGGTACCAGCAACAACACCGCGACCATCGCGACCGAGCAGGTTGATCCGGTCCCGGGCAACAACACGACCACTGTGCCGCTGGGCGTCACTCGCTCCAGCCTGGCGGGCGTGGCGTTCGAAGATCGTGACCGCGCCGGCGCCAACGGCGGCAGCCATCAGGGCGCCGCCACCGAGCCGGTCATCGCGGGCGTGACCATTACCCTGACCGGCGTCGATGCGTACGGTAACGCCGTCAATCGCAACGAGGTCACGGCGGCCGACGGCAGTTATAGCTTCACCGATCTGTCGCCGGCCGATGCCGCCGGCTACACGCTGACGCAGACGCAGCCTGCCGGTTTCGTCAACAGCCCCGTGGCCCTGCCCACCAGCGGGGGTGCGGAACCTTCGCTGGGCGGCACCTACAGCGCCGGTTCGCCCAACTCGGTCATCGCCGCCATCCCGGTCGGCGCCGACCAGGCCGGCGTGCGTTACGACTTCCCCGAGGTGCGCCGGCCGGCACTGTCGGGCTTCGTCTACATCGACGGCAACTTCAACGATGTCCGCGACGGGGGCGATGCGCCCATCAGCGGTGCCGCGGTCGAGTTGCTGGACGCCGGCAGTGGTGCCGTCGTCGCAACGACCACGACCGACGGCAGCGGTGCCTACAGCTTCGGCAACCTGGATCCGCTGATCGTCTACACGCTGCGCGAAGTGCTGCCGACCGGCAGCTACCAGAATCGTCCGACGGCGGTGAATCCCGGCCAGGTCGGCGGCGCGCCGTGCGCCACGGGCTGTACGCCGGGCACCGGTGTGGCGGGTGATGCCGCCACCACCGACCGCATCAGCGGCATCGACCTGGGAGCGGGTGCCGACGGCACCGTGTTCAACTTCGGCGAAGACGCCGTGGCCGGCATCAGCGGCAGCGTCTACGTCGACCGCAACGGCAACGGCGACTTCGATGCGGGCGATGCCGGCACGACGAACTCGCGACCGAACGGCGGCCTGCAGGGCGTCACCATCACGCTGACCGGCGCGGGCGCCGACGGCATCTTCGGCAACGGCGACGATCCTGCGCCGGTAGTGCTGCAGACCGACGCCACCGGTGCGTATCAATTCACCGGCCTGGTGGTCGGCCAGAACTACCGCGTCACCGAGACCCAGCCCGCGGGCTACGGCAACGGCACCGAGCACCCCACCAACGTCATCGATGTCACCGGGTTGCCCTCCGCTGGCGTTTCCGGCCGCGACTTCGGCGAGACGCTGGGCTCACTGGCGGGCGCGGTGTTCGAGGACTTCTCGACCACACCGGCCAACAACAACAACGGCAGCTTCGATGGTGGCGAGAATCCGATCGCCAACGCCACGGTCACGCTGACCGGCACCGACGTACTCGGCAATCCGGTCAACGTCACCGTGCAAACCGATGCGACTGGCGCGTACGTGTTCCGCGACCTGCTGCCGCCGCAGGCCGGCACCACCTACACCATCACCGAGACGCAGCCGACCGGCTACATCGACGGCCGGCATACGCCGGGCAATGCCGCGACGCCGGGCAATGCGACCACGTCGAACGTCATCGACGGCATCGCCATCAGCGATGGCCAGGCGGCCATCGGGTACCTGTTCGGCGAACTCGCCAACGCCATCATCAGCGGCACGGTCTACCTGGACCGCGACGATGACGGCGGCCAGGATGCGGGCGAGCCCGGCCTTCCGGACGTGACCGTGGTGATCGAGGGTGCGGGCCCGGATGGGTTGTTCGGCACGCCGGACGACCTGCCGCCGGTCACGCTGACAACCGACGCGAGCGGCGGCTACAGCTATGGCGGTGCGATCACCGGCCAGAACTACCGCATCGTCGAGACGCAGCCGACCGGCCTGGCGAACGGCCAGGAAAACCCGACCAACACCATCACCGTCACCAACCTGCCGGCGAGCGGTTCCAGCGGCAACGACTTCGGCGAACGCGCCGCATCGCTGTCGGGCAACGTGTGGCTGGATGCGAACAACAACGGCGTGCGCGATGCGGGCGAGAACGGCATCGCCGGCGTCAGCGTCTCGCTGCCCGCGGGCACCGTGGATGCGCTGGGCAATGCGGTCGTCGCGGTCGTGACCGACGCCAACGGCAACTACCGCTTCGATGACCTGCTGGCCGGCACCTACACCGTCAGCGAACAGGCCGCGCAGCCGGTGGTCGGCGGCGTGACCACGACCAACGGCACCACCGTGGCCGGCACCATCGGCGGCAGTGCCAGCGGCACCGCCACGCCGGTGGCGACCGTGCCCAGTGCGGTGACCGGCATCGTGCTGCCCGCAGGTGGCGCGTCGATCAGCAACAACTTCGGCGAAACGCTCGGCGTGGCGTTGTCGGGTCGCGTCTTCTTCGATGCGAACAACGATGGCCTGCAGTCGGGTGCGGCCGAGACCGGCATCGATGGCGTGACCATCACGCTGACCGGCACCGACGACACCGGTGCGAGCGTCTCGCTCACCACCACCACCGATGCCAACGGCGACTATGCGTTCGAAGGCCTGCGTCCGGGCACCTACACGGTGACCGAACCGACGCAGCCGACCGGTACCAGCAACGGCCAGACCGTCGTCGGCACCATCGGTGGTACGCCGTCGGGCACCGCCACGCCGATCACCACCGTGCCCAGCGCGATCAGCGCGATCAACCTGACCACGCCGGGCGCGAGTTCGATCGGCAACAACTTCGGCGAGATCCCGCTGAACAGTTCGATCGGCGGCCGCGTGTGGCGCGACGGCGACAATGATGGCGTCGTCGATCCGTCGGAAGAGGGCATCGGCAATGTCGTCGTGCGCCTGACCGGCACCGACCTGGCCGGCAACACGATCACGCGCGAAGTGACCACGCAACCGGACGGCAGCTATGCCTTCACCGAGCTGCCGCCCGGCACGTACACCATCACCGAGCCCGAGCAGCCTGCCGGCACGTTGAACGGCATCACCAACGCCGGTACCGGTGGCGGCACTGCGACGCCGCCGACCTCCACCCCGTCCGTCATCAGCGGCATCACCCTGGGCGTGGGCGAGGACGTCACCGGCAACGACTTCGGCGAAGTGCCGGCCGGCGCGATCAGCGGCCGCGTCTACAACGACGGCAACAACAATGGCGCCATCGACACGGGCGAGGGCGGCTACGCGAACGTGCAGGTGGTGCTCACCGGCACCGACGACCTCGGCCAGGCGGTCAACGTCACCGTCACCACCGACGCCGATGGCCGTTACCGCTTCGACGACCTGCGCCCGGGCACGTACACCGTAACCGAACCGACGCAGCCGCCGGAAACGCTCAACGGCATCACCAGCACCGGCACCATCGACGGCACGGCCGTCGGCACCGCCACGCCGGTGACGACCACGCCGTCGGCGATCAGCGGCATCGTGCTGCCGCCGGGTGGAGAGTCGATCGACAACAACTTCGGCGAGATCGGCGATTCCCCCGACCTGGTGGTCAGCAAGACCGCCACGCCGGCGATCTTCACCGTCAACAACACCGCCACCTACACGCTGCGCGTGCGCAACATCGGGCAGCAGCCCAGCGCGGGCGAGTACGTGGTGGAAGACCGCCTGCCGGCCGGCCTGACGCTGGCGGCGACGCCGGTGGGCGCGGGCTGGACCTGCACGGGCGCGCTCGGCGACGACCGCTTCCGCTGTGCGAGCAGCACGGTGATCGGCGCTGGCGTAACCTCGGCCGACACCATCGTGGCGTCGGTGCGCGTCGCGGCGACGGCCGCCACCGGTTCGCCGGTGAACAACGCGGTGATCGTCGAGGGCGGTGGCGAGAACGAGTTCCGCACGCCGACGCCGGACGAACGCGCCGACTTCGAAGGCAACCCGGGCGACCTGCCGGTGTGCGATCCGGCGATCACGCAGAACGCGTGCCGCTTGCCGACGCCGGTGCAGTTGTCTGCCTCGGTCTCGGGCACGGTGTGGTTCGACCAGGGCAGCGACTTCGGCCGCATCGACGGCGGCGACCGCCGCCTGTCCGGCTGGGTCGTCGAAGTCGTCAACGGCAATGGGCAGGTCGTCGGTACGACGACCACCGGCGCCGACGGCTCGTACTCGATCGCCGACCAGGTGCCGGGCATTCCGCTGAGCATCCGCTTCCGCGATCCGGCGACGGGCGTGGTGTGGGGCCTGCCGGTGAGCGGCGAAACGGTCGCCGGCCCGCCGGTGCCGTGCGATGCCGCCAGCGCGATCGCCAATGGCACCGCCAGCTCCTGCCGCAGTAGCGATGGCGGAAGCACGCACCTGTCGGTGGTGCTGGCGCCGGGTGCGAACCTACCGCAGCAGAGCCTGCCGCTGAATCCGGGCGGTGTGGTCTACGACGCGACCACGCGTACGCCGGTTCCCGGCTCGCGCGTCACCCTGACGCCGATCGGCACCTGTGCGGGTTACTCGCCCGAACAGCACGTGCTGAACGCCGCGCTGGGCGGCTACACCGTGCAGGGCACGTCGGTATCCATGACGGTCGGTGCGGAAGGCTTCTACCAGTTCCTGCTGGGGCCGGACGCGCCCGCATCGTGCCGCTTCCAGCTGGCGGTGACGCCGCCGGCCGGCTACACGTTCGAGTCCGGCATGATTCCGGCCGAGACCTCGCCGCTGACGCCGCCGTCCACGCCGGGCGAAGGCTATCCGGTGCAGACGAACGCGACCGCGCCGACCGGTCCGGTCGGGACGTCGACGACGTATTACCTGGAACTGACGCTGGGTTCGGGCGTCGCCGTGCCGGTGCACAACCACATCCCGCTGGATCCGCAGATCGCGCCGGGCCTGGTCATCACCAAGACCGGCGACCGCAAGACGGTGGAAGTCGGCGACAGCCTGGTCTACACCATCACCATCCGCCAGACCGCGGGTGCATCGATGGGCACGGTCAACGTGATCGACCGCCTGCCGCACGGCTTCACCTTCATCGATGGCACAGCGCGCGTCGACAACGCCGGCATCGCCAATCCGCTCGGCAAGCCGGGCCCGACGCTGGTGTTCGACGTCGGACCACTCGCGGTCGGCCAGCAGAAGGTGCTGACGTACCGCGTGCGCGTGGGCGTCGGCAGCCAGCAGGGCGACGGCATCAACCGCGCGCGCGCCTGGGGCTGCTCGATCGACGGCGGCTGTGTCGATCCGACCACGCTGACGCCGTATCCGAACGGCGGCGTGGTGCCGTCCAATCCGGCCGAGTACCGCGTGATCATCAGTGGTGGCGTGTTCGCCGATGAAGGCTGCGTGCTGGGCAAGATCTTCGTGGACTGCAACGTCAACCACGTGCAGGACAAGGAAGAACTGGGCATCCCCGGCGTGCGCATGTACTTCGAGGACGGCACCTGGATGGTCAGCGACGTGGAAGGCAAGTACAGCTACTGCGGCCTGCCGCCGAAGAGCCACACGCTGAAGGTCGATCCGTCGACCCTGCCCGTGGGTTCGCGCCTGACCACAAGCAGCAACCGCAACCTGGGTGATGCGGACAGCCTGTTCATCGATCTCAAGAACGGCGAGCTGCATCGCGCCGACTTCATCGAAGGCAGCTGCTCCAACCCGGTGATCGAACAGGTGAAGGCGCGCCGCACGCAGGGCGAGATCCGCGCGCCCGAGACCGAGCGCAACCAGCAGCCGCTGCGCTTCGAGAGCAAGCCGGCGCGTGCGCCGCAGCAGGGCACCGATTCGGCCAACCAGCGGCCGATCGTCGATCCCAGACCCACGACGAGCGGGCCGACGACCACGGACGGCGCACGCAACGGGGAGGTGCAGCCATGAGCCGCTTCGCCCCGCGTCCGTCGACTTCCCTAGAATCCCGTGCCATGCGTGTTTCGCGTCCTTCGTTGCATCCCCTCGCGCTGGCGCTGGCCCTGGCAGTGACACCGGCGTTGGTGCACGCGCAGGCCGTGTCCGGTGACCGTCGCTTCACGCCGGCACTTGGCCAGGCCACGCCGCTGTACCCGCAATCTCCGGAATCGCAGCGCACCGCGCCGCAACCGTTGTACGCGCAGCCCGGCAACGTCGACTACAGCGTCAACGTCGGCGTGGACCGCGTCGTCGTCGAGGTCGACCGCGACGGCGTGCCGGCCGATGGCCAGTCGCCGGTCAAGGTGGTCGTTCAGTTGTTCGGTGCCGACGGCAAGCCGATGGCAGGCGAGTCGTTCGCCACCATCGAGCACAGCGGCGGCCGCATCAAGCTGGCCGACGGTCGCACGGACGAGTTCGGTCCGGGCCGGCTGGACGCCGATGAAGTCACGCCCGGTATCCAGTTGCCGGTGCGCGACGGGCGCGCCGAGTTCGAGTTGCTGGCACCGCACGATCCGCAGGATGTGCTGTTGCGCGTGACCTCGGGGAGCCACAGCGCGGAAGGCGTCATCGGTTTCGTGCCGGAAATGCGCGAGCTGATCGCGACCGGTCTGATCGAAGGCGTCATCAACTTCCGTCGCAAGGGCGACAGTCTGATCAACGGCACGCAGCAAGGCGACGGGTTCGAGCGCGAGATCCGCCGCTGGGAGAAGCAGTTCAACAACGGCAAGGCCAACGGCGCGGCGCGCGCGGCGTTCTTCGTCAAGGGCACGATCAAGGGCGAGTACCTGCTGACTGCCGCCTACGACTCGGACAAGGAAGTGCGCGCGCGCCTGCTGCGCGACATCCAGCCGGAGGAGTTCTACCCGGTGTACGGCGATGCGTCGTTGCGCGGCTTCGATGCGCGCTCGGCCGAGCGCCTGTACGTGCGCGTGGACAAGGACCGCAGNACCGGAGGAGTTCTACCCGGTGTACGGCGATGCGTCGTTGCGCGGCTTCGATGCGCGCTCGGCCGAGCGCCTGTACGTGCGCGTGGACAAGGACCGCAGCTACCTGCTGTACGGCGATTTCCAGACCGGCGACAACATCGCCACGCAGACCGGCGTGGATTTCGGTACGCAGGCGGGCCAGCGCGTGCTGGGCACCTACAACCGCACCGCGACCGGCCTGGGCTGGCACTTCGAGAATGCGCGCGTGCGCGGCAACGTATTCGCCATCGAGGATTCGCTGCGCCAAGTGATCGAGGAACTGCCGGCCGCCGGTAGCGGCCCTTACGGCCTGCGCAACAACGCGGTGCTGGAAGGCAGCGAGCGCGTGGAAGTGGTCGTGCGTGACCGCAACCAGCCCTCGCGCATCGTCTCGGTGCGTCCGCTCGGCCGTCTGGTCGACTACAGCTTCGAGCCGTTCTCCGGCCGCATCCTGCTCAACAGCTTCCTGCCCTCGTTCGACAGCGATCTCAACCCGGTGTCGTTGCGCATCACCTACGAACTGGACCAGGGCACCGAGAAGTTCCTGGTGGTGGGCGCCGATGCGCAACTTCGCGTCGGCGAGAAGGGCGAGATCGGCGGTTCCTATGTGGACGACCGCAATCCCTTCGCCGCCTTCGAGATGGGAAGTGCCAACGTCGGCTACACGTTGGGCGTCAACACGTGGCTGGTGGCCGAAGCCGCGCGCACGCGCAGCGAAGTGAACACCAACTCGGTCAACCAGTACGGCACCCCCGCGCTGCAGGGCCTCAGCGGACTGGTGGAAGGCAACGCGTGGCGGGTGGAACTTGGACACGCCAGCAAGGACGTGGACCTGAAGCTGTTCGCCGGCCAGTCCGATCCCGCGTTCAACAACCCGGCGTCGCCGCTGTACGGCGGTCGTGGCGAGTACAGTGTGACCACGCACTGGCGCCTGACCGATCGTTTCGAACTGTACGCGGAAGGCCTGCGCAGCGAGGACCGCAATCCCGATGGTGGCGAGCGCGACGCCGCCAGCGCGGGCACTCGGGTGAAGGTCACCGACAAGCTGACGCTGGACTTCGGTTACCGGGCCATTCGCGAGACCGTCGGCGCGTACTACACCTGGGCGACCAGCAGCGGCTACGGCAACATCGGCGGGCTGTCGGGTGGCTACGCCACCGGCTCCGGCGGCGGTGCGCTCGGATATGGCCAGCAGCCACTGGATCCGCTGACCGGCCTGCCGATCATCAGCAGCGGCAATCCCAACGACGTGAGCAGCGGCCTGCCGGTGGGCACCGAACTGTCGTCGGACATGCTGCGCATCGGTGCCGGTTATCGCGCCAGCGACCGCTTCAGCATCGGCGGTGAAGTCGAGCAGGACATCCACGGCGAAGACCGAAATCGACTGGCGCTCGGCGTGGACTACCAATTGCGCGAACGCAGCCGCCTGTATGGCCGCTACGAGAAGCAGACCGGCATCAGCGGCGTGAACGGCCTGACCCAGGATGGACGCGAGGCCGACACCGTGGCGCTGGGCGTGGATACCAGCTTCATCAAGGACACGCAGCTGTTCTCGGAGTACCGCCTGCGCGACGCCATCGCCGGCCGCGATATCCAGGCCGCTTCGGGCATGCGCAACCGCTGGGACCTGCGCGAAGGCCTGCGCCTGGACACCACGCTGGAGCACACCAACGTCATCTCCGGCAGCATCGGTGATTCCACCGGCATCGGCTTCGCGCTGGACTACAGCGCCAATCCGCTGTGGCGCGGCAACGTACGGCTGGAACACCGCATCTCCGACGACGTCGCCGGCACGCCGACCAACGAGGCCTACAACACCACGCTGCTGCAGTTCCTGGCCGCGCGCAAGCTGAGCCGCGACTGGACGCTGCTGGCACGCAACTACCTGTTGCGTACGGAGTACGACGCGCGCGGCGACGTGCTGCAGGACCGTTTCCAGATCGGTGCGGCCTACCGCGACACCGACACCAACCGTGTCAACGCGCTGGCCCGCTACGAGTACAAGCTGGAGAAGGACGAAAGCGGCATGGACGGCACCGGCTTCGGCTCGGATACCGGCCAGGACATCCGCAGCAGCGCGCACATCGTTTCGGCGCATGCCGACTGGCACCCGTCGCGGCCGTGGTGGCTGACCGGCCGCGTGGCGGCGAAGTGGCAGCAGGACAGCTTCTTCTACGCCGACACCGGTCGCGTCGACGACGATTTCAATGCCGTGCTGCTGTCCGGCCGCATCGTCTACGACATCACCGAGAACTGGGACATCGGCGTGCTGGGTTCGACCTTCCGTGGCCAGGACGGCGCCAACCAGTACGCGTTCGGCGTGGAAGTCGGCCGCCTGCTGCGGCAGAACCTGTGGCTGTCGGTGGGCTACAACGGTACCGGCTTCCGCGGCGACGACGACCTGACCGGTTACGAGTACACGCAGCAGGGCGCATTCGTCCGCCTGCGCTTCAAGTTCGACGAAGACCTCTTCCGCAGGGAAGACGCCCGCTACCGCGATCCGGTGCGCTGAGGATTACCGACATGACCCACACCAAGACCTCCCTCCTGTTCGCCGCCGTGCTGGCCGGCCTCGCCTCCGCCGCCGGTGCGCAGCAGACCCAGCTGACGCCGTCGCGTGATCGCATCACCGACGAGGCGAACCACGCCGACCTGTCCGGCTACGAGCACACCCAGGGCCGCATCAAGGCGCTTAACGATGCCGGCCGCCCCGTGCGCGACTACCACCTGTCCAAGGCGCAGTGCTGGCTGGACGTGTCCTTCCATGAGTACTCGCGCAACGACCGCAGCGCCTTCCCGCAGGAAGCGCTGACCGAGTCCGAGAAGCTGATCGTGGGCATGGAGCAGGGCGTCACGCCGTTGCCGACCGACACCCCGCTGGTGAACGGCGCCGCACGCGTGCGCGAGGACCTGTGGAAGCGCCTTCGCGTGATCCACGGTACGCCGGGTTTCGCCTGCGCACAGAAGGCCGTGGCCTGCGGCGAGGTGGAGCTGGTGCACGCCGGCAACGAGTTCAACCAGCAGCAGTGGCGCCACGCCAAGCCTTACATCCAGATCGCCGAGGACTGGGTCGGCGACGCCGAAGCCTTGGCGCGTCAATGCGGCGCCGCGCCCGACGCACCTGCCGTGGTGCCCGCGGGGACCGCGCTGACCGTCAACGTGCTGTTCGAATTCGACCGCTCCGGTCGCGACGACATCCGGGTCTACTCGCTGTGGAGTCTGGACCGCGAGCTGGCCCGCCTGCCCAAGGAAGGACTGACGCTGACAGGCGTGGAACTGGTGGGCCACGCGGACCGTCTGCAGGGGCGTGGATTCGACTACAACCAGGAGCTCTCCGAACGGCGTGCCCAGACCGTGCAGGCATTGCTCATGGAGCGCGGCATCGATCCGGCCATGATCGCGTACACCTTCAAGGGTGACGTGGAGCAGGTCCAGCAGTGCGACGGTGTGAAGCCCCAGGCGGCCCTGCGCGAATGCCTGATCCCCAATCGCCGCGTCGAAGTGCGGTTGCTCGTCCAGTCCGACCGGGTCGACTCACAGTAGCGCCTATACTTCATTCGTCTTCGTGGATGGAGGGAGTGGAGTGATGGGGAACCTGCGCGTCATTCGGTCGTCCGGAGAGCGGACTTATGAGTGAGGGCGAAATCCTCGTCACCCGCGAGAGGCAGGGCGGACCGGCAGCGAGTCTGGCCCGCCTGTGGCGCGTGCCAATGGCCTGGTGGCGCGATGCCCCCATCGCCGATCCGGTCGACAGGCGCAATGCGCCGATGCTGCAGCTGATCTCGTTGCTGCTGGCGGTGCTGCCTGCGCTCGCGTGGGCCTATCGCGCCTTTGCGGTCGATATCCCGTGGCGGCCGGGCGAGCTGACCAGCATGGCGCTGAGCCTGTCGGTGTGCGCCAGCGCTGCTCTCAGCTTCGCGCTGATCCGGCATGGCCGCTTCGCGTGGGCCTCGCGGTTGCTGCTGGTCGTGTTCGCCGCCTCGGTGGTGCCCGCCTACCTGACCACCGGGTTCGGTGCGCAACGCTTCGAACAGCCCGTGCTGGTCATCTGGATGGCGATCGCGGCGCTGGTGGTGGGCAGGGGGGCGCTGTGGCTGATGTTTGCCTGCATCGTGGCGGCGTTCTTCCTGGGCATCTCCGTGGATGTATCCCGCAAGGGCGATGCCGCCGCGCTGTACGGCGACGCCGGTTTCAGTGCCGCCATGTTCCTGATGATCGCCATCGTGCTCGACCGCAGTTCGGCCACGTTGCGCCAGAGCCTGAACGACGCCACGGCGCGTGGCAACCAGCTCGCGGCGGCGAACCAGCGGCTGCAGCAGGAGATCAATGAGCGCGAGCTCGCGCAGGAGCAACTCATCCACGCCCGCAAGGTCGAGGCGGTGGGTCGACTGGCGGGGGGCGTGGCGCACGATTTCGGCAACATCATGGCCGTGATCAGCGGTTACGCGCGCAAGGGCCTCAGGGCGGGCGAGGTCGAAGACGGCAGGAGATCGTTCGAAGGCATCGAGGCGGCCGCGCGCCGGGCGACGCTGCTGACGCACAAGCTGATGACGTTCGCGCGCCAGGACGACTACGCGGAAGAGACGTTCGATGCCGCCGGCGCCCTGGTGGATATCCAAACCATGCTGCGCCAGTTGCTCAAGCCCGAGGTGGAGCTGCGTTTCGCCCTGGGCGATGTTCCGTCAACGATCCGGATGGACCGGGATCGGTTCGAGCTGATGGTGCTCAACATCGCAGCCAACGCCGATCATGCGATGCCCCACGGCGGCGTCTTCTCCATTGGCGTCGCGCAGGCTGACGACGGGGGCAGCGTACTGGAGTTCGCCGATTCCGGCACCGGTATGGGGGAGGAGGTGCTTGCACGCATTTTCGATCCCTTCTTCACCACGAAACCGGCGGGCGAAGGCACCGGTCTTGGCCTGCCCGTCATCCGTGACCTGGTGACGCGGGCGGGCGGCACCATAAGCGCAACCAGCCAGTTGGGCGCTGGCACGACGCTCAAGGTGGCGTTGCCTGCTCCCGCATGAATCTGCGTATGACCGGATGCCTCGCCCGAGTGGGAGATGCTCACGGCCGTTGTCAGCTACTGGCCGCTGGCTGCCGCGGTTGCGACATCCCGTCCGGTCGCAGGTCAATGGTTGGATCGCGATACAAAACGGATCTAGGACATTGTCGAGGAGGCTGGATGTGCGTCAGGAGGGATGACCTTGCTGACTGTTACTCCATTGTGGAGCATTGCAGCGATGGAGCTGATCCGTTCTACGGCAATTTGTTGGCGAGATGGAAGAAAGCAGTATGTCCCGTTCCGTCCGAACACATCCGGGCCTAGAGGGGGTACAGACGGGGGTGTAATGAAGCTTATGGGAATTTATTTCACATATAAATCAATCAATTAAGATTACTATTTGGGTCAGATAAGCGCACCACTTCCGCGCCCCGTGCCGCACCCTGCGTGCTGCGATGCCACAGGGCCGTCATCGCCATCGGCATAGACTGTGCGCCTGTTTCCGCAAGGTGTGCCCATGAGTCGAGTCTTTCCCTCCGTGTCCCTGATCGGCGTGCCTACCGACGTCGGCGCCGGCCATCGCGGCGCCCGCATGGGGCCCGATGCGCTCCGCATCGCCGGCCTGGGTGAAGCCTTGCTCGCGCGCGGCGTGGACGTGATCGACACCGGCAACGTGCAGGGGCCCGCCAATCCGTGGACCGGGCCCGTCGCCGGCTATCGCCACCTCGATGAAGTGGTGGCCTGGAACCGGGCCGTGATGGACGCCACCGCCGCCGAACTGGCGGGTGGTCGGCTGCCGATCATGATGGGGGGCGACCATTGTCTGGCGATGGGTTCGATCACCGCCGTCGCGCGGCACTGCCGCCAGACCGGCAAGAAATTGCGCGTGCTGTGGCTGGACGCGCATTCGGACTTCAACACCAGCGACGTGACGCCGTCGGGCAACATCCATGGCATGCCCGTGGCGTGCCTGTGCGGCATCGGTCCCGATGCATTGACGAAACTCGGCGGCGATTCGCCGGCGATCACGCCATCGATGGTCCGGCAGATCGGCATCCGCTCGGTCGATCCCGAGGAGAAAAAGCTGATCAAGGTCCACAAGGTCGATGTGTACGACATGCGCTACATCGACGAGGTCGGCATGAAGCGCACCGTCGAAGCCGCGTTGGAAGGTATCGATGCCGACACCCACCTGCACGTCAGTTTCGATGTGGACTTCCTCGACCCGAGCATCGCGCCGGGCGTGGGTACCACGGTGCCGGGCGGTCCCAATTACCGCGAAGCGCAGCTGGTGATGGAGATGATCGCCGACACCGGCTTGATGGGCTCGCTGGACATCGTCGAACTCAACCCCGTGCTGGACCGGCGCAACCGCACCGCCAAGCTCACGGTGGATCTGGTGGAAAGCCTGTTCGGCAAGTCCACGCTGATGCGCGATTGAGGCTGGCGCCGGAGGAAAACTGCGACTGAACGGCATGGGAGAGGCTTCACGCGGCCTATACGGCGCGGCGTCGAAGGTGGACCCACACGCCGCCGCGACGTCGGACGCACGCGCAGCGGCACCCTTTCCACCAGGAGAAGACACATGAAGCGTGCGATGACCCTGCTGATGCTGGCCCTGTTCTCGACGGCAGTGCTGTCCGGTTGCAACACCATGGCCGGTGCCGGCAAGGACGTACAGAAGGTCGGCGAGAAGGTCGAAGACAAGGCGCAGGACTGCAAGGACGGCAAGTGCTGATCCATGTGTGATTCGGGGGCCCGGAGGGGTCCCTGCAGGAAGGGCCGGGTCGCTCCCGGCCCTTCCGCGTTCTGGGGCGCGCGCGTTTGGTCAGCCAGCAGCCAGTGTGGTTGAATCAGACTGCGCGGGTGGGCAGCACCGCCGGCAGAGTCCGGCCGCCCGAGCCCCCGATCGTGAATACCGTCCACAGGAGTCGCTTATGAAGCGTTTCGTCGCGTTGATGCTGTTGTCCCTGTTCTCCGTCGCCGTGCTGTCCGGCTGCAACACCGTCAAGGGGTTCGGCAAGGACGTGCAGAAGGTGGGCGAGAAGGTCGAGGATTCGTCCGGCAAGTGAGCCGCCGGGGTTTCCGATACGAAACGGGCCGCATCGCGGCCCGTTTCTTTTTCGCGGTGCGTGCATGCGCGTCGCGCATTCATCGCTGCGAACGCAGCGTCATGCGACTGAATCGTTCAGCGAATCATAATGACGTGTTGACGGTCGCTTGATCGGATGGGAACGCGTCGTTTGCGATGCTGTTCCCGCGGCAACCCCCTGCCGCGAAATCTAGCGAGGCACCACCATGAATCAGGACATCATCGCCGGTAACTGGAAGCAGCTGAAAGGCAAGATCCAGGCGAAGTGGGGCGACCTGACCGACGACGACTTCAAGGTCGCGCAGGGCAACGCGGAGTACCTGGAAGGCAGGCTGCAGGAGCGTTACGGCTATGACCGCGACCGCGCGCATACCGAAGTCGAGGACTTCCAGCGCAGCCTGCGTTCGGACAAATCCATGCACCACTGACCGGCTGACGCCGCGCCGAGCAGGACGGGCCGCCTCGTGCGGCCCGTCTGCGTTTCCAATGCTCAGCGATAGCGCGGCGGATCGGCGACGAAGCCGCCGGGAAAGGCCGCAGGTGCGTCCTCCCGCCAGATCGGGCCATGGCGACGCGGCACCACGCCAAGCGCGACCAGGCGGCGGTACTCGTCGTAACGCACCTCGCTCACCTGTTCCGGCTGGCGCGTCGCGCGATCGAAACCGGTGCGCGACGTCGGTGCCCATTCGCGATCCCCGTGGCCGGTGCCGATGCTCTGCTGGCGCGCGGATTCTTCGGCGGCAAGGCCGCGCGACGTGCCCGCGGGAGCCGCGGCCGCGTCATTGGCTTCGCCACGCTTTTCCATCCGTCCACGCGCGATCGGCGGGGGCGTGTACTGCGGATAGTAGGTGCGGGCTTCGCGGAACGCTGCCACGCCGATCACGCCGACGTTGCGCGGCCGGCCGGTGCGTGCGGCGTAACTGTCGCCCAGATCGGTGAAGACGAACTGCGCCACATCGTGCATCGACTTGCGCCAGCCGTTGATCTCGGTGGTCTGCCACGGTTCCAGCACGTAGCCGGCCTGCGAGGGATGCGCGGTCTGGCCCGTGATCGCGTTGACGCCATCGACCGACAGCACCACGAGCACGCGTTCCCCGGTGGTGTTGGTCAGGCGGACGCTGTAGCGGTGGCCGGGCGAGCCGGCCACCCAGACATCGCCCCGGTGGGGATGCTGGGACAGCCACTCACCGGTATCGCGGTCGACCACGCTGACATCGACCAGCGGCCGTGCCTGGGCGGGAGCACACGCGGCCAGCAGCGCCAGCGTGGCCAGGGAAGCGAGGAAGCGATGCAGCATGTCCGTTCTCCAGGTGGGGACGATGCTGGGAACGGACCGTCGGCGGTAGTGGGGTTGGCTGAGGCGACGATGCGGGAACCGGTTAAGCCCCCAGTCGGTCGCGCCTGCGACGCCGTGTCGCAGGCCGGCCACCGGCATCGCCAGGCCCCAGCCGGTAAACTGGCCGCTTTCCCGCCTTCGCCCCGCTTCGCACATGACCACCCGCGTCCTTACCGGCATCACCACCTCGGGCACGCCGCACCTGGGCAACTACGTCGGTGCCGTGCGCCCCGCCGTGGCCGCCAGCCGTGCCGCGGACACGGAGAGCTTCTACTTCCTGGCGGACCTGCACAGCCTCATCAAGGCCCAGGACCCGGCGCGCACCCAGCGCTCCACGCTGGAGATCGCGGCGACCTGGCTGGCCTGCGGCCTGGAGCCGGACAAGGTGTGGTTCTACCGTCAGAGCGACGTGCCGGAGATCACCGAGCTCACCTGGTTCCTGACCTGCGTGGCGGGCAAGGGCATCCTCAACCGCGCGCATGCCTACAAGGCGGCGGTGGACAAGAACAATGCGGACGGTGAAGACCCGGATGCGGGCGTCAGCGCGGGCCTCTTCATGTACCCGGTGCTGATGGCGGCCGACATCCTGATCTTCAACGCGCACCAGGTGCCGGTGGGCCGCGACCAGATCCAGCACATCGAGATGGCGCGCGACTTCGGCCAGCGCTTCAACCACGTCTACGGCAAGGAGTACTTCACCCTGCCGGAAGCGCTGATCGACGACAACGTGGCCACGCTGCCCGGTCTCGACGGGCGCAAGATGAGCAAGAGCTACAACAACACCATCCCGCTGTTCGCGCCGCGCGAGGAGTTGAAGAAGCTGGTGTTCTCCATCCTGACCGACTCGCGCGGACCCGGCGAGCCGAAGGACACCGAGGGGTCGGCGCTGTTCCAGCTGTACCAGGCATTCGGCAGCGCCGAGGAAACGCGTGCATTCGCGCAGAAGTTCGCCGACGGCATCAGCTGGGGCGATGCCAAGCAGCAGCTGTTCGAACGCATCGACGCGGAAATCGCGCCGCTGCGCGAGAAGTACGAGGCGCTGATGGCCCGGCCCGGCGACATCGAAGCGACCCTGCGCGATGGTGCCCGCCGCCTGCGCGAACGCTACGCCACGCCGCTGCTGGCCGAGTTGCGCCACGCCGTGGGTTTGCGCGACCTGTCGCAGCAGCCGGTGGTCGAGGCCAGGGCTGGCGCATCGAAAGCCGCGTTGCCGGTATTCAAGCAATACCGGGACAGCGACAGTCGCTTCTACTTCAAGCTCGTCGACGCCGAGGGCAACGTGCTGGTGCAGAGCAACGGCTTCGATTCGCCGAAGGACGCCGGCAGGCTGATCGGCGTGCTCAAGCAGGCCGAGCAGGCGGACGCGATGGAGACGCCGGAGATCGTGCTGCAGGTGCCCGTCGCTGACGTGCTCGCGGCATTGGCCGCCCTGCGCGCCGCGGAGGCCTGAGCCATGCCGTATCTGGCGGTCATCCTGTTCCTGCCCTGGTTCCTGTTGCTGGGGTCGCTGTACTGGCTGTTCCCGCGCCAACCACGCAATGCGCGCCGTACGGGCTTCGATCTCGCGGCGCTGGCGGTGGCCTTCGTGCTCAGCTTCATCGGCATGCAGTGGGGCTATGCGCTGGGTGCATCCGACGTGGGCACCGGCGCGATCTGGAAACAGGTGCTTGCCACGCTGGTGGCGTACGGCGCCTTCCTGTTCGTGCTGACGCTGGCGGTGCCGCTGCGCGGTTGGTGGTTGTCGCGCGGCTGAGCCGCGCGCGGACGGCGTGTTCCACCAAAGGTGGGTCGTGCGGCCGCGGATCGCGGACTAGAATCGGGTCATCCGTTCCCACACAGGCCCGCGGATGAGCCCCCACGGCATCCACACCATCGACACCGCGTTCCAGCGCGATCACTTCGACGCCGCCTATCTGATCGTCGAGGAAGGTCGTGGCGCCTTCGTTGACTGCGGCACCAACCATTCCGTGCCGCTGTTGCTGGCGGCGGCGCAGCGCGCCGGCCTCGCGCCCACGGACATCGATCTGCTGATCGTCACCCACGTGCACCTCGACCATGCCGGCGGCGCCGGCCTGCTGATGCAGCACTTGCCGAACGCCACGCTGGTCGCACATCCGCGTGCAGCGCCGCACCTCATCGATCCGGAAAAGCTCATCGCCGGGGCCACCGCGGTGTATGGCGAAGAGGAAATGCAGCGCAGTTATGGTGCCATCCAGCCCGTGCCGGAGGCGCGCGTGCGCATCGTCGATGATGGCGAGACAGTGCTGCTGGCCGGTCGCGCGCTGGAGTGCATCGACACGCCGGGCCACGCGCGGCACCACCATTGCATCTGGGACGCACGCAGCCGCAGCTGGTTCACCGGCGATACGTTCGGCCTGTCGTACCGCGAACTGGACGGGCCGCAGGGCGCCTTCATCCTGCCGACGACCACGCCGGTGCAGTTCGAACCCCAGGCGCTGAAGGCCAGCATCGTGCGCATGGTCGAACGCGCGCCCGAGGCCATGTACCTCACCCATTACGGGCCCGTGTCCGACGTGCCGCGGCTGGCGCAGGCCTTGTACGAGCAGATCGATGCGATGGTGGCCATCGCCGACAGTTGCGACGGCCGCGCGGACCGGCACCGTTGCCTCACCGCGGGTCTCACGGCGCTCTACCTGGAGCGCGCACACGCGTTGCAGGTGCCGCTGGCGGATGAGGATGTCGAGCGCATCCTGGTCATGGACATCGAGTTGAACGCGCAGGGTCTGGGCGTGTGGCTGGATCGCGGGCGGCCGTAGCGTGTGCGTGTTCGTACCGGTGTGGGAGCAGCGTCCGTCGCGATGACGCCCGCCGGATGCCGGTTTCGCGACCGACGTCGCGCCCACAGCGATCACTTAGAATCCTTCTGTCTCCTCGTCTGGCGGTCTCCATGAAATCTTCGTTCCCGCTGCTGCTGTCCTTGTGCGCGGTACCCGCGCTCGCCGCGGATATCCCTGGCGGCGGCATCAGCGCCGACAACCTCTCGCGCCACGTACGCATGCTGGCGTCGGATGCATTCGAAGGTCGCGCGCCGGCGACGCCGGGTGAAGACAAGACGATCGCCTATGTCGTCGATGCGCTGGAGCAGGCCGGCCTGCAGCCGGGAGGCGAGAAGGGTGGCTGGACGCAGGCGGTGCCGCTGGTGCGCGCGCAGGTGGACGGCGCAGTGACGGCGTCCCTGCGCATCGGCGGCGAAACGCAGGTGCTCGCCAACGGCGAGGACGTGGTGCTGCAGAGCCTAAGCCCGGTCGATCGCGTCGTGCTCGCCGACGCGCCGCTGGTCTTCGTGGGCTACGGGATCGATGCGCCGGAGCGCGGCTGGGACGACTTCAAGGGGGTGGACCTCGCCGGCAAGGTCGCGGTCGTCCTGGTCAACGACCCGGATTTCGAAACGGACGCGCCGGGCGCCTTCGACGGCCGCGCGGTGACCTACTACGGCCGCTGGACCTACAAGTACGAAGAACTCGCGCGCCAGGGCGCCGCAGGCGTGCTGATCGTCCACGAAACCGCACCGGCGGCCTACGGCTGGGCGACGGTGCGTGCCTCCGGTCTGTCGGCGGTGTTCGACATCCCGCGTCCGGACGCGGCGAAGTACCACACCTTGCTGCGTGGCTGGATGCAGCGCGATCTCGCGGTGTCGCTGTTCAAGCGCGCCGGGCTGGATTTCGAGGCGGAGAAGCGGCGCGCGCAGACGAAGGCGTTTGCGCCGGTGGCGTTGGGCGATGCGGCGCTGTCCGCCGCGTTCGCCGTGAAGCGCGACCAGGTGGTCACCCGCAACGTCATCGGTCGCCTCGAGGGCGCAGGGCGGCCGGACGAGACCGTCATCTATTCCGCGCACTGGGATGCGTTCGGCGTCGGCGAGCCCGATGCGGCGGGCGATGCGATCCGACACGGTGCGGTCGACAACGCGACCGGCGTGGCAGCGGTGATCGAGCTGGCTCGCGTGTTCGCCGCCGGCCCGCGGCCGCAGCGCACGCTGCTGTTCATGGCGCTCACGGCGGAAGAGAAGGGCTTGCAGGGCGCCACGTACTACGCGGCGAATCCGCTCGCGCCACTGGCGAAGACCGCTGCGGTACTGAACATCGAA
Source organism: Pseudoxanthomonas sp. Root630 (assembly GCF_001427585.1). Lineage (GTDB taxonomy): Bacteria > Pseudomonadota > Gammaproteobacteria > Xanthomonadales > Xanthomonadaceae > Pseudoxanthomonas_A. Next base: position 444,247 of record NZ_LMGY01000012.1, read on the forward strand.
ATGCTCAGTCCGGATGGCCCCGCGCGCGACATCGCCTCGTGGGGCAACGGCCGCGTGTCGCTGGAGGGCGATCTGAAGCGCGTGGCCGAGGCACAGGGCCGGACGTATTCGCCGGACCCCAACCTGGAAGCGGGCTTCTTCTATCGCGCCGACCATTTCGCGTTCGCGCGGGCCGGCGTGCCGGCGATCACCGTGGGTGCGGGCCTGGATCGCGTGGACGGTGGCGTCGCGAGCGGCAAGGCGTTGCGGGATGCGTACTTCGCCAAGTGCTACCACCAGCCCTGCGACGCCTGGACGTCGACGTGGAATGCGCACGGGCAGGCGCAGGACGTGGAGATCCTCTATGCGCTGGGTCGCGAGATCGCGGATGGCAACGCATGGCCGCATTGGCTGGATGGCTCGGAGTTCAGGGCCGCGCGCGAGCGCAGCGGCACCGAACGCGAATAGCGGCGCCGGCGCGCGCCGTTCGGGGGGCGGCACGCGCTATGCTGCGTGTCCTCCCGTCATTTTCCGGCGAGCTCCATGGCGCCCCTCCACGTGCTGGTCTACCAGAGCCAGGCCTCGCGCCCGCTGGATGCGTCGGACCTGGACATCCTGCTGCTGGATGCGCGCATCAACAACGAGCTCGCGAACGTCACCGGCGTGCTGCTCTACGGCGACCACCAGTTCGTGCAGTACCTCGAGGGGACGCGCGCGGACGTGGAGCAGATCTACGCGCGGATCACGCGCGCCAGCCAGCACCAGCGGTTGGAGATCCTGGAGCAGGGCCGCCTGGAGGCGCGTCGGTTCCAGCGCTGGCACATGGGGTTCTCGGATGCACCGCAAAGCGTCGTGCAGCAGTTGAGCCAGGCGCAGTGGCAGCGTGACGCGCCGTGGCTGGAGGACGATGCCGCCTCGTCACCCGGGCTGATGCGTCTGCTCGCGTTCTGGAACGAGCAGGCGATCCTCTCGCGCTGACGCGTCAGGGCCAGCGGTTGGGTGCTTCGCGCGTGCTGTCCGCGTCCATCGGCACCACGCAGAAGCGGTGGCCGGTAGGCGCTTCCATCACCCACCAGCGATTGCGTACGTGCTGGACGCGCCGGGCGCCGAGGGCCTCCAGGCGCGCGACTTCCGCCTCGATGTCGTCGGTCTCGATGTCCAGATGCACGCGCGCTTCGTGCTTCACCTTCTGCACTTCGATGTGCAGGCCGCCCGGGCCGGGTTCGAACTTGTCGTAGATGCCCAGGTCCCCGTCGTCCGGATGCGTGACCTTCAGCCCGAGCGCGGCGCTCCAGAAGGCGGAGGCGGCAGGCAGGTCGTCGACCTGACTGTCGATGATGAAACCGGCGAGACGGCTGCTGTGGGTCATGAGGGTCACTCCTCGTCTGCTTGCTTGTAGGGGGAATGTTCGACCTGCGGTGCGTCGCGAGAGGGTCCGAGCCAATAAGCCGCTTCACCCGCGACCATCAGGCACTTTCCGGACCCGACCTGGGTCAGCGAAACAGCGATATTGCCGCCGTCTTTCTTGTAGACGGCGCTCGCGCTCGTGGCCTGCGCAAATAACTCGTAGTCCCTCAACCATTCGGCTTTGCGAAGGAGCCGATCGCACGTGGTGCGCCATACGCGACTCGACGTCCAACGCGCGAAGCACTTGCCAGACCCGTCCACGCCGGCAGTGACCTCTGCTTGAACATGGTCGCCATCCCGGATGAAGAAAATGATCGCAGTCGCGGTGCGACGATCAGTTTCGGTGGGCGACCATCCGGCAATGGCATAACCATCGTAGCCTTCCGTGGCATGCAGGATCGCGTCTTCCATCAAGTTGGGGCAGCTATCAAAGCCGGCCGAGCGTATCGACGACAAAGCGGCAGACTTGCTACCCCGCGCGTGGAGGCCTTCCCAGTCTGTGCTGTCCTTGAAGTAATTCGAAGCGCATCCCGACAGGGCGAGAACAAGGGACAGCGCCGCTCCCAAGCAGACGCTTCCAGCGCGTGACCATCCGAGCATGCCATCAACCCTCATAAGATCGCTCCGACAGCGTAGCGAAAAGTGGGCGTGTTGGCCCGGCGATCGGAGCGGAGCGTTCGGATTCCGCCCGGCCGCTATCCGACGCTCGGCGTTCCGAACTGCAGCAGATAGCCGTTGTTGTCGTAGACGGCGAACTCGCGCATGCCGTAGGCGAAGGTCTCCGGCGTGTAGCAGATGCGCGCGTGGTCGCGCACCGCGTCCCACAGCGCGTCCACGTCGGCCACGTCGACATAGAGCGAACCGGTGAATGCCGGCGCCACGTCGCCTTCGTGGTCGTTGAGGCCCGACAGCATCACCTCCGCGCCGTCGCGGCGCATGGCCAGCCAGCCGTGCTCCAGCGCGCCAGAAACCGGTTCGAAGCCCAGCACGTCGCGGTAGAACGCGAGCGTGCCGGGCAGGTCCGGCGTGCGCAGCATCGGCGTGAGCCGGCGGAAGGTCACGCCGGCAGGGCCAGGTCGTCGATCAACGCCTTGAGGAAGCGCGCCGCTTCGCCGCCCGTGCAGGCGCGGTGGTCGAAGGTCACCGACAGCGGGATGACTTTGTGCGATTCGAAGCCGCCCATCACCGGCGTGACCTGGTGGCGCGCGCGCCCGGCGGCGACGATGGCGACGCAAGGCGGCACCACCACCGGGGTGGCGTAGCGGCCGGCGAACATGCCGAAGTTGCTCAGCGAGATCGTATAGCCGCTCAGTTCCGACGGCGGGATGCTGCGGTCTTCCACCTGCGCACGGAGGCGGTTGATGCTCTCGCGCACGCCGCCGGCTTCCAGCAGGTCCGCATTGCGCAGCGCGGGGACGAACAGTCCGTCATCGGTATCCACGGCGATGCCGATGTCGACATGCGGATGCAGCGTACGGGTGAGCTTCTCGCCATCGAACCAGGCATTCATCGCCGGCACCGCCTTGCAGGCGCGGACGATGGCGCGGACGAGGCGGCCGGTCATGTCGTTGCCCGGTGTCCAGGCATTCACGTCGGCGTCGTCGCTGAGCGTGGTCGGCACGACCTTGGCATGCGCATCGGCCATCACGCGCGCCATGTTCCGGCGCACGCCCTTGAGTTGTTCCGGCTGGCCGCTGACCGACACGCCCGGCGGCTGCGTGCGCATCGGCTTGCCGCTGGCGGACAGCGCGGTGCGCTGGGGTGGGGACGTTGTTGTAGGAGGGGCTTTAGCCCCGATCTGGATGTGCGGCGAAGCGGTCGGGGCTGAAGCCCCTCCTACAGGAGCGCTGCCATCGGCGGCGGCCTGCTTCACGTCCTGCATCGTCACCGCACCGTCGGCGCCGGTGGCGCGCACGCGCGAAAGGTCCACGCCGAGCTTCTTCGCCATCGCGCGCACGGCCGGCATGGCCTTGACGCCGCCCACGGCGATCGCCTGCTCGGTATGCACGGCGTTGGACGATTGCATGGCGCCGACGACTGTGCCGGCGTCAGCCTCGGTCTCCGTGGGAGCGATGTCAATCGCGATCGAGGCTGCATCGGGTGTCGGGTTCGCGACTGACGTCGCTCCCGCCGCGGGGGTCTTCGGGGGACCGTGGTGATGGCCGGTGTCCTGGCCCTCGGCGCGTTGCGGCAGGCTGGCATCGGGCTCGAACACGGCCAGCATGCTGCCGGTGATGACCACATCGCCCGCCGCGCCCGCCAGCTTCACCACCTTGCCGGACACGGGGGAGGGGACTTCGACCACGGCCTTCGCGGTTTCCATCGACACCAGCGGTTCGTCCAGCCGGATCACGTCGCCTTCCTTGACGAACCATTCGACGATGGTGGCGTCCGGGAGGCCTTCGCCCAGGTCGGGAAGGTGGAAGGTCTTGCTCTCGCTCATTCGGATGTCTCTTCGGAAGTCGTTTCGTTGATCGGGTCCAGGTCGCGCGCCGGCAGCCAGCCGCTGCGGCCGTCCGCGTGCATGCACCACCACCAGTCGCCCAGTTCGTGCTGTAGCGCGACGATGTCGCCGGCCTGCACATCCAGTTCCCGCGCGGAATAGTCGCGCAGGGCGACGGCGTGGCCGTCGTCCCGGGGTTGCAGCCAGTCCACCGGCGCCCAGCCGGCGTTGCCGTCGGCGGTGGTGGTCCAGGCGAAGGCCGGCCATTCGGTGTCGCGTGCGCCGAGCGTGACCACATCGCCGCGCGCGAACCGGATCGGGTTCGCGTACTGCGTGCGGTAGTCGCGGACGGCGCGGGCGTGCATCAGCCGTTCGCCATCGCCCGCTTCGCCGCGGCGACGATCTTGTCGACGCTGGGCAGGTACTTCATTTCCAGGCGGAACAGCGGGATGTGGGTGTCGTAGCCGGTGACGCGCTCGACCGGGGCCAGCAGGTCGTACATCGAGTGCTCGGCCAGGCGCGCGGCGATCTCGGCGCCGAAGCCCGCGGTGCGTGGCGCCTCGTGCACGATCACGCAGCGGCCGGTACGGGCCACGGATTCGGCGATGGTGTCGAAGTCGAGCGGACGCAGCGTGGCCACGTCGATGACTTCGGCGCTGATGCCTTCGCCGGCCAGCTTGTCGGCGGCTTCCAGCGCTTCCTTCACCTGCGCGCCCCAGGTCACCAGGGTCACGTCGGTGCCATCGCGCAGCACGTAGCACACGTCCAGCGGCAGCGCTTCGCCGTCGTTGGCGACGACTTCCTTGTACTGGCGATAGATGCGCTTGGGTTCCATGTAGATGACCGGGTCCGGATCGCGGATCGCGGCCAGCAGCAGGCCGTAGGCGCGCTGCGGCGAGGACGGCATCACCACGCGCAAGCCCGGCACGTTGGTGAAGATCGCTTCGTTGGCCTCGCTGTGGTGCTCCGGCGCGCGGATGCCGCCGCCCCACGGCACGCGCAGCACCATCGGGCAGTGCAGCCGGCCGCGCGTGCGGGTGCGCAGGCGGGCGGCGTGGCAGATGATGTGGTCGACCATCGGGTAGACGAAGCCGTCGAACTGCGCTTCGGCCACGGGCTTCATGCCTTGCGCCGCCAGGCCGACGGTCAGGCCGGCGATGGTGGTCTCGTCCAGCGGCGTGTCGAGCACGCGCTCCGGGCCGAATTTCTGCTGCAGGCCTGCGGTGGCGCGGAAAACGCCGCCGTTCACGCCCACGTCCTCGCCCAGCACCAGCACGGATTCGTCGTGCGCGATCTCCCACGCCAGCGCCTGGGTGATGGCTTCGATCAGGGTGATCGCGGTCGGGGTCGCCACGGCCTCCGGTTTCGCGACTGACGTCGCTCCCGCAGTCTTGTCTTCAGGTTTCATCACGGTGCTCACGGCCGGCCCTCCGCGGCGATCGCGGCGGCGCGTTGCTGCAACAGCTCCGGTGGCGGATCGGCATACAGGTAGTCGAACATCGCCTCGACCGGCTGCACCGGCGTGTTGAGGTAGGTGTTGACCTCTTCGTCCACACGCACGCCGCACGCCTCTTTCCATGCGGCCTCGTCGGCCTCGCTCCACGCGCCCTGTGCGGTCAGCCAGGTGCGCAGGCGCGTCATCGGCTCGCGTTCCCAGCCGGCCTTCACTTCGGCATCGTCGCGGTAGCGGCGTGCATCGTCGGCGGTGGTGTGGTCGGACAGGCGGTAGGTGACGAACTCGATCACCGTGCCGCCCTGGCCCTTGCGGGCGCGCTCGCTGGCGCGGCGCATGCCTTCGAGCACGGCGATCAGGTCGTTGCCGTCCACCTGCAGGCAGTGCAGGCCACCGGCCAGGCCCTTCTGCGCCAGCGTCTGCGCGCCGGTCTGCGCGCTGCGCGGCACCGAGATCGCCCAGCCGTTGTTGATCACGCCGAGCACCAGCGGCAGTTCGTAGGCGCCAGCGGAATTCAGCGCGGCATAGAAATCGGTCTTCGACGAACCGCCATCGCCGCACGTCGCCACCGCGATGTGCGGTTGCTTGCGCAGCTTGAACGACAGCGCCGCGCCGGCGGCGTGCAGGCACTGGGTGGAGATCGGCACGCAGAACGGGAAATCGATGCGGGCATCGCTGTCGCGGTCGAAATCGCTGCCGCGCTCGTCGCCGCCCCAATACATCAGCACGTCGCGGGGCTTCACCCCGCGCATGAACATGGCGCCGTACTCGCGGTAGCTGGGCGCGTAGACGTCGCCGGTGCGCATCGACGCGCCGATGCCCACATGGGTGGCCTCATGGCCCAGGCAGCTCGCATAGGTGCCCAGCTTGCCGGTGCGCTGCAGGGCGATCGCCTTGGTGTCGAACGTGCGGACGAACAGCATCTGCTTGAACAACTCGCGCAGGCGGGCGATATCGCGCCCGGCCTCGGGCAGGTCGTCGCGCACCAGGCTGCCGTCGGGGCCCAGGTACTGGAGGTATTCGATTTCGAAGCTTGCGGCGGTACTCATCTGGACGGTGTTCTCGTCGGCCGGCGGAATTGGTTTCAAATGTAATTTTAGGAGCGATGCGCCTGACGGCTGTCGTGCAATGCAGCAAGACGGGGGTGCACGGCAGGCGGCCGTGCGGAGAAACCGGTGCGGAAACAGGCGCTTGCCCCGCTGTCGTTCGGTGTCAGCCTGCCTGCGGTCGGCGTGGGCTGGACGTGATGCACGTCGCGGGCTGCGCAAACGACAAGGGGCGCGGTTGCCCGCGCCCCTGTCGACCCCACGATGGCGGGAAAGTTCAGCGGATGCGCTGGACCAGCTTATCGTGGTTGTTGCCGGTATCGGGGTCCGGCGTGTCGCTGCTCACGGTGGCCTCGAACTCGAACGAGGTACCGCGCTTGGGCTTGCCGGGCACGACCATCGCGAAGGCCAGGGTCTGCACGCCCTTGGCCATGGCGCCACGGCGCGAGCACTCGGCTTTCGAGCCGTCGGCGGTGTCCTGCACGCGCGTGCACGACCAGCCGCTCGGCGCGGCGACTGCGGCGTAGCGCGCATCGACGTTCGTGGTCAGCACCACCTTGACCTGCTCGGCGGTGTCCGGACCGGCGTTGCGGACCGGCACCAGCAGGGTGGCGATGGTGTTGCGCAGCAGCGGTAGCGTACCGCCGGCCAGTTTCACCGACAGGTCGGCCTTGAGGGTCGGCAGCGCGGCGACGGCCACCGAAACCGACGCCGTGTTGTCGCCATTGGCCGGATCGAGCACGGTCGAGTTCGCCGACACGCCCAGGCCCAGCGTGGCGCCCGCGGCGCTGGCGGGGACGATGGTGTCGATCGCGAACGTGGCGTCGCTGCCCACGGCCAGCGCCGGCGTGGTGCAGGCCACACGGGTGGTGCCCGCGGTCACTTCCGCCGCGCCGCAGCTCCAGCCGGCGGGCAGGGTGGCCAGCGTCGGCGACAGTTCGGCCGAGAACACGAAGGCGAAGGCCGCCGGCGATGCCGCGCCGGGACCGGCGTTGCGGACGGTAGCGGTGTAGCGGACGGTCTGGCCGACGTTGGCGGTGGTGCGGTCTGCGCTGACGGTGGCCGACAGGTCGGCGCGGGCGAAGGACGGCACGCGGATGCTCAAGCGCACCGGATCGTGGTCGGACGAACGCAGGGCCAGCGTGGCGTCGCCGAAGTTGTCCACGCCGAAGTCCGCGTTGATGCGCGCATGGTCCACGCGCAGCCCCGCTTCCATCACCAGGGCTTCGTTGACCAGTACGTGGTCCAGCGTCTGCGCATTGCCCTCGAACGAATACGAGTAGCGCTGCGCAGGATCGGCGATCAGCTGCGAGCCGTCGACCAGCGGCGTGGTGATCGGGCTGGCCATCCAGGTCAGCACCTGGTCTTCCGTCGCGGCCTCGCCCTTGATGATGCCCATCACGTCGACATAGCCGTCGTTGAACTCGAACGTATTGAAGTCGCCGACCAGCACGATCTTCTCGTCCGGATTCGCCTGCTGCATCTCCTGCACCAACTGGGCCAGGTAGACCGCCTGGGCACCGCGCTTGACCCGCACGCGTTCGCCGCCGGTGGCCCAGCCGCTGCTGCCGGGCAGGGTGTCGTTGATGTCGTTGAGCGAGCGCAGGTGGTTGACGATGACCGTCAGCGGGTAGCTCGACGCGGCGTCCTGGTGCACGCGGGCGCGCAGGCGCAGCGGCGGACGGTCGTTGAGCAGGCTGGTGGTGCCGTTCGGGTTGGCGATGGTGGTCTCCTTGCCGAACTGCGCGACGTCCAACACCTCGACGCGGGCGATGCCGTCCGCGGTCAGGCGCGAACTGACCAGGAAGCCGACGTTGATGCCGCCCACGTCGTTGCCCGGCTGCAGGTACGGCACGTAACCCGGGCGCGTGGCGCAGGTCGCATCGATGCGCTCGGACAGCATCTGCAGCACGCGCAGGTTCTCCACTTCCACCGCGCCCAGGATGTCCGGGGTCTTCAGGTAGTCGCAGATCGCCAGCGCCGCCTTGGCCAGGCGCTTGTCCAGCGCTTCCGGCGTCAGCGTCACTGCGCCGTTGCTGTCGTTGACCTCGTCGAACAGGCGCAGCAGGTTGAAGCTGCCGACGGTGACTTCGTCGTAGGTGGCATCGTTGACGGCTTCCGGCGACATGCCGCCGGTGACCGTCGGCGGCGTGGCCACATCGGGCAGCAGCGCCCAGGTGCCGGCGAAGTAGTCGAGCACGCCGAGCAGGCCGGCGACGTCGGCACCGGTGTCGGCCGAGAGCGGCGACGCACCGACCTGTCCGCGGCTGCGCACCATCAGGCGTTCCTGATTGGTGTCGAAGCGCGGCGGGTTCTTGCCGGCCGGCAGGGTGATGGCATCCATCACGGCGATGCCGGGCTCGCGGAACGGACGCGCCACGCCGGGCAGGGCGACGTGGAAGACGCCGTCGCTGAAGGACAGCGCATCGTTCTCGTCGATGCTGCCGCCCGACGGGGCGATCACCACCGACTGCGCCACGCTGACGCGCATGCCTTCCAGGCGTTCCAGCGTGCCGGGCAGGGCGTCGGGGCCCAGCTCGGCGGCGGTCAGTTCGATCGCGGCGGGCAGGGCGACGCCGGTCTCGAGTACCTCGAGCGTCGGGGTGACGATCTCGGTGATCGCCAACTGGTGCGGATTGGACGACGGGGTGTATTCCTCGACCGTGCCGGTCACGCGCACGCGGTTGCCGACCGCCGCAGTGGCGGGCGGTGCGCTGCTGGTGAACACGAACACGGCATCGGACGTGGCCGGGTCGCCATCGTCGTTGGCGGCCTGCAGGAAGAAGCCGTTGTTGAACTTGATCGCGGTGATGATGCCTTCGGTCACCACGCGCTTGCCGTTGTGCGGCGACAGCAGGCCGTTGCCCTGGATCTGCGCGATGGTCAGCGCCAGCGGCGGATCGGGCGGCTCCGGCGGCTCGGCGCCGCTGTTGCGCGGATTCGGTGTACCGACCGCGAAGTCGGCGCCGTTGTTGTTGGTGTCGATGCTGCCGTCGCCGCCACGCAGCGCGGCGGTGGTGTTGCTGAGGGTGCCGGTCGGTGCGCTGCCTTCGAAGCAGTTGGCCGCGCTGCCGAAGCCGACGAAGTCGACCACGTTCGCATCGGCAGTCGGGCAGGCGCCGGTCAGCGCCGTGGCGCTGCGGCTCAGCGCGACCTTGCCGGCGGTGCCGCTCATCGCGATGTTGCCGGTCGCGTCGGGCGTGGGCAGGTCCACCGTGCCGCCGGCGCCCTGCGCCTGCTGGACCAGGTAGAAGCCGCCGGCCGGGATCGTACCCGTGAGGTTGGTGCGCCCGCTCCAGGTGGTGCCCGCGGAGGAGGTGTACTGCACGCTCCAGCCGGTCAGGTCGACCGCGGTGGGGCCGTTGTTGCGCAGTTCGATGAAGTCGTTCTTCAGCGTGGCGCCGCTGTTGCCGCCGCCGCCGTAGACCTGGCTGATGACCACCTGTGCCTGTGCCGACGAGGCGGCAAACAGCAAGGCGAAAGACGCGAACACGGCCGCAAGGCGGCCCCGTGGCATTTCCATGTTACGGAATCTCCCTCAGTGGATTGGACGCCGCCCCCCGTCGGGGGCGATGCCACCCCCGGCCGACGCAATGTAGCGGAAGCCTGTGGTACACGCATTGCATGGGCATGACATAAGTGCCCGATTTTGTTCGCCTTGCCGGGGCGGCCGGCCCCCATCGGTTACGCTGGCGCCCCCGCTGCCCCCCGTGGCGCCCCGGTTGATCGACGGATGGCCGTAGAAAAGAACGAGCGCCCGCTGGAAGCAGGCATCCACACCGACCTCTCTGGCCGCATGAGCTATGGCGGCTACCTGCAGCTGGACCGCCTGCTGTCCGCGCAGCACCCGGTGTCCGACCCGCAGCACCACGACGAGATGCTCTTCATCGTCCAGCACCAGGTGTCGGAGCTGTGGATGAAGCTGATGATCCACGAGCTGCGCGCGGCGATCGGCTTCCTCCAGCGCGACCAGGTCTGGCAGTGCCGCAAGGTGATGGCGCGCGCCAAGCAGGTGCTGCGCCAGCTGACCGAGCAATGGTCGGTGCTGGAGACGCTGACGCCGTCCGAATACATGGGCTTCCGCGACCTGCTGGGCCCGTCGTCGGGCTTCCAGTCGCTGCAATACCGCACCATCGAGTTCCTGCTGGGCAACAAGAACGCAGCCATGCTGAAGGTGTTCGCCCACGACCCGGAAGGCCATGCCGGCCTGGAGGCCGTGCTCGACGCGCCGAGCCTGTACGACGAGTTCCTGATGTATCTCGCGCGCTGGCACCATGCCATCCCCGCGCAGCACCTGCAGCGCGACTGGCGCCAGTCGCATGCCGCCGACGCCGCGCTGCTGCCGGTGTTCGAAGCGATCTACGAGGACACCGACCGCTATTGGCGCGAGTACTCGCTGTGCGAGGACCTGGTGGACCTGGAGAGCCAGTTCCAGTTGTGGCGCTTCCGCCACATGCGCACGGTGATGCGCATCATCGGCTTCAAGCGTGGCACCGGCGGCTCGAGCGGCGTGGGCTTCCTGCGCCAGGCGCTGGAGCTGACCTTCTTCCCGGAACTGTTCGACGTGCGCACCTCGATCGGCCCTGGTCGCTGACCGGCGAAGCAGGGCCATTTGGTTCGAAATCCCTTGGAAATCAGCGAATTGACTCGCTGAACAGGCCAAGCGACCGTTACACCGTGAGTGTTTCAGCGATTTGACGGGGGCCGGCCGGGTCGGTGATCCTCGCGCGTCCCGTGCTTGTTGCATGGGAAACCGAAATCCTGAACCACTTTTCTAGGGGGAGCCCGCATGAGCGGAGCCGTCGACACATCAACGCCGGAACGGATACCGGAATTCAAGCAAGTCCTGGGACATCCGCGTCCGCTGTGGATGCTGTTCATGTCCGAATTCTGGGAGCGCTTCGCGTTCTACGGCATCCGCTGGGCGATGGTGCTGTACATCGTCGCGCAGTTCCACGGGGGAGATGCCACGGGCGAGAAGCCCGCGAGCGAGCTCTACGGCGCCTACCTGGCGCTGGTGTACGCGGGTGCGATCTTCGGCGGTTACGTCGCGGACAAACTGATCGGCTTCCAGCGCTCCATCCTGCTGGGCGCGGTCTTCATGTCGGTGGGTCTGTTCCTGCTGGCACTGCCCAGCGAGGCCATGTTCAAGCTGGGCCTGGCCACGATCATCGTGGGCAACGGTCTGTTCAAGCCGATCATTTCCACGATGGTCGGCAAGCTGTACGCGCAGGGCGACGCCCGCCGCGATTCCGGTTTCACCATCTTCTACATGGGTATCAACATCGGCGCGCTGCTGGCACCGATCATCACCCAGTACCTGGCGAAGAAGGTGTTCGGCATTGAAGACATGCCGGCCTACAAAGTGGTGTTCATCGCGGCCGGCGTCGGCATGCTGTTGAGCCTGGTGTGGTTCTGGTTCGGTCGCAGGCAGCTGGAAGGCATCGGTCTGCCCGCTACGCACCAGACGGGCATGCGCAATGTCAGCCTCGTGGTGCTGTTCGGTGCCGTGATCGGCATCCCGATGTTCTATGCCCTGCTGACCATCGACGCCAACCTGCTCCAGGCGATCCTGATGGCGCTGTTCGTCATTCCGGCGGTGATGCTGGTGGTCGAGGGTCTTCGCGAGGGCAAGGTCGCGCGCGACAAGGTCGTCGCGATGCTGGTGATCTTCGTGTTCAACGTGCTGTTCTGGATGTTCTTCGAGCAGGCGGGAAGCTCGTTCAACTTCCTGGCCGACCGCATCGTCAACCGCGACATCGGCATGGAAAGCTTCTTCCAGATGTTCGCCGGCACGAGCGACTTCCCGGTGTCGTGGTTCCAGTCCGTCAACTCGGTGGCGATCATCGCGTTGGCGCCGGTACTGGCGTGGCTGTGGGTGAAGATGGGCAAGAACAATCCCATCATCCCGCGCAAGTTCGGCCTGGGCCTGATCTTCAATGGCCTGGCGTTCCTGCTGTTGATGATGGCGCTGTCCGGCATGGTGGACGCGAACGGCAAGATCCCGTTCTGGACGTTGTTCATGGTCTACGTCATCCAGTCGGTCGGCGAGCTGTGCCTGTCGCCCATCGGTCTGTCGATGACGACCAAGCTGGCGCCGTCGCGCCTGGCCGGCATGGCGATGGGCTGCTGGTTCCTGTCGATCGCCATCGGCAACAACATGGCCGGCATCTTCGCGGGCAAGGTCAGTGGCGAAGGCGGCATGACCGTACAGTCCGCGCACGCGGGCTACACGTTCGGTTTCTGGGCGCTGGTCGGTTCGGGCGTCCTGCTGTTCCTGATCGCACCGTTGATCCAGAAGCTGATGCACGGCGTGAAGTGACGGGTTGGCGTGCGCCCACGACGTGGGCGCACCTTTGCCAACACGTCATCCCCGCGGAGGCGGGGATCAAAAGAAGAACGGCGGCCATCGGCCGCCGTTTTTCGTTCCAGGGAAAGGCTGGCCTCAGCCTTCGATGCGCCTGACACCTTCGCCGGCCAGCTTGTCGATCAGCTGGTCGAGCATCGCGCGCTCTTCGTCGCTCAAGGGCTCCAGCATCCGCTGGTGGTACTCGATCACCATCGGGGCGACCTCGTCGTAGACCCGGAAGCCCTCGTCGGTCAGCGCCAGCACCGAGCGGCGACGGTCGTCGCCGTGGATCTCGCGCTGGATCAGCGCCCGTTCCAGCAGGCGGGCGACCGCCCGGCTGACCGCCACCTTGTCCATGGCCGTCCGGTTGGCGACCTCGCCGGCCGACAGGCCCGGGAAGCGCCCCAGTACCGCCATGACCCGCCATTCGGTGATGGCCAGGCCGAAACGGCGGTGGTATTCGCGGGAAATCGCGCTGCTGATGCGGTTGGAGAGCACACTCAACCGGTAGGAGAACAGGCGGTCGAGGTCGAAATCGGCGTGGATGGCGGGGCTGGCTGGCTGGCTCATGTTGCGCTGCTACTTGTGGGTGGTTTCAGCTGAAACTATATTGGAGCGTATTCCGGCAAGCCTAGCGAGGTGCCCCATGAACGCACAACCCAATTCCGGCATGAAGCCGACCACCTTCGACAACCCGATGGGTATCGACGGGTTCGAATTCGTCGAGTTCGCCGCGCCGCAGGGCCAGGCGCACCTGCTGCACGACTACTTTCGCAAACTGGGCTTCGCGCAGGTCGCGCGCCACAAGACGCGGCCGATCAGCACCTACCGCCAGGGCGACTGCACCTTCCTGATCAACGAGGATCCGGATTCCTTCGCCGCCCGTTTCGCCGCCCAGCACGGCCCCAGCGCCTGCGGCTTCGCGATCCGCGTGAACAAGCTCGCCGAATGGGCGCGCATGCAGGCGCTGAAGAACGGCGCGGAATCTTTCGACGCCGCCGACGAACTGACCAAGGCTGTCGCCGCGCCGGTGATCAAGGGCATCGGCGACTGCATGCTCTACATCGTCGACCGCTACGACACCGAAGGCACCATCCACGACCCGGACTACGAATACCTGCCGGGCGTGGAGCTGATGCCGAAGGGCTTCGGGCTGACCTTCATCGATCACCTGACCCACAACCTCTACCACGGCAACATGGCCAAGTGGGCGGACTACTACGAGCGGCTGTTCAATTTCCGCGAGATCCGCTACTTCGACATCAAGGGCGCCAAGACCGGGCTGCTGTCCAAGGCGATGACCGCGCCCGACGGCATGGTGCGCATCCCGCTCAACGAGTCGAGCGATCCGAAGAGCCAGATCAACGAATACCTCGACGCCTACAAGGGCGAAGGCATCCAGCACATCGCCTGTTTCACCGACGACATCTACACCACGGTGGAGAAGATGCGCGAGTCGGGCGTGGACTTCCTCGATACGCCGGACACCTATTTCGACGTGATCGACCAGCGCATCCCGAACCATGGCGAAGACGTCGCGCGCCTGGCCCGCAACAAGATCCTGATCGATGCCGACGTGGAGACCAAGGAGCGCAAGCTGCTGCAGATCTTCACCCAGAACGCGCTGGGCCCGATCTTCTTCGAGATCATCCAGCGCAAGGGCAACGAAGGGTTCGGCGAAGGCAACTTCCAGGCGTTGTTCGAGAGCATCGAGCGCGACCAGATGAAGCGCGGGGTTCTCTGACGTGGCGAGAGCCCCTCTCCCGACGGGAGAGGGGTTGGGGTGAGGGTACGGTGGCGTCATGTACATCAAGCCGCCATTACCCAGTACCACGCTCCAGTATTTGCGTCGTTTGCGCAGGAAAATGACCGATGCGGAACTCAAGCTCTGGAAGGTCTTGCGCGGGCGGGGACTCGAAGGGCTCAAGTTCCGTCGCCAGCACCCGATTCCGCCCTACATCGCCGATTTCTGCTGTATCGACAGAAAACTGATCATCGAACTGGATGGGTCGCAGCACACGGCACGGTCCGACGCGGTCAGGACGCGGATCCTGCGTTCACAAGGTTGGACCATCCTGCGCTTCTGGGACCATGATGTGTTGAGGGCGATAGAGGCCGTAGTCGAGGGAATCTGGAAGGCCGCGTGCGGGCCGGACCCTCACCCCAACCCCTCTCCCGGTGGGAGAGGGGCTCAAGCGAGAAGCGAGCGTGATGATGAGTAGCGACAACTACCAGACCGGCTTCGCCAACCACTTCGCCACGGAAGCGGTCGCGGGCACGCTGCCCGAGGGCCGCAATTCACCGCAGCGGGTGGCGCACGGGCTTTACGCCGAACAGCTCAGCGGCACGGCCTTCACCGCGCCGCGGGCGGAGAACCGTCGCAGCTGGCTGTACCGTATCCGCCCGGCGGCGATGCACGGGCCGTTCGCGCCGTATGCGCAGCACCACCTGCACAGCGATTTCAGCGCCGGTCCGGTGTCGCCGGACCAGATGCGCTGGTCGCCGCTGCCGATGCCGGAAACGCCCACGGATTTCGTCGACGGCCTGTACACCATGGCCGGCAACGGCGCGCCGGAGGGACAGCATGGTGTCGGCATCCACCTGTATGCGGCGAATCGTTCGATGCAGGGGCGTTACTTCTACGATGCCGATGGCGAGCTGCTGATCGTCCCGCAGCAGGGCAGCCTGCGCATCGCCACCGAGTTCGGCGTGATCGACGTCGAGCCGCAGCAGATCGCCGTGATCCCGCGCGGCGTGCGCTTCCTGGTCGAGCTGCTCGACGGCGAGGCGCGCGGCTACGTCTGCGAGAATTTCGGCGCGCAGCTCCGCCTGCCCGATCTGGGCCCGATCGGCTCGAACGGTTTGGCCAATCCGCGCGATTTCGAAACGCCTGTCGCGGCCTACGAGGACGTCGAGGGCGAGTTCGAGCTCATCGCCAAGTTCCAGGGCCACCTGTGGCGCGCGGACATCGGCCATTCGCCGCTCGATGTGGTGGGGTGGCACGGCAACTACGCGCCGTACCGCTACGACCTGCGCCGCTTCAACACGATCGGCTCGATCAGCTACGACCATCCGGATCCCTCGATCTTCCTGGTGCTCACCTCGCCGAGCGACACCCCGGGCGTGGGCAACATGGATTTCGTGATCTTCCCACCGCGCTGGCTGGTGGCGCAGGACACGTTCCGTCCGCCGTGGTTCCATCGCAACATCGCCAGCGAGTTCATGGGCCTGATCCATGGCGTCTACGACGCCAAGGCCGAGGGGTTCGCGCCGGGTGGGGCTTCGCTGCACAACTGCATGACCGGACACGGGCCGGATGCGGCCACGTTCGAGAAGGCATCGAACGCCGATCTGACCAAGCCCGATGTCATCACCGGCACGATGGCCTTCATGTTCGAGACGCGCGCGGTGATCCGTCCCACGCGCCAGGCGACCGAAGCGCCGCACCGCCAGCGCGACTACCAGGCCTGCTGGGCCGGCTTGCGCAAGCATTTCGCGCCCCCGCAGGGCTGAGCGGGTCAGGTAAGCGCGACGGCGTCGTCCTGCGACGCCATCCGCGCATGCAGCGACGGCACATCCTCCAGCGGCAGCGCTTCGACCAGGCGTTCGCGGATGCGCTGCGCCAGCGTCGCCGCGACCCGGCCCTCGAGGAATCGCAACGCGTCGGCCAGCGCCTGGAGCATCGCGTCATCGTCGAGCCGCGATTGCAGGCGGTTGCGATGATGTCGTGCCTCCGTATCGCGATGCAGTTCCAGCATGCCCGACAGATAGATCCGGGCGGCCACCCGTGAGCGCCGCGGTCCGGTGGGTGCGGTCGATGTCGCGGGCGAGGGCGAGGGTGCAGTTGCAGTCGCCGATGACGATGCCGCGAGGTAGCCGTCCCGCACCAGGCGCTGGATCAGCAGCGGTGCGTCCTGTCCCAGCAGTTGCACCAGTTCGTCCAGCCCGCGCTGGCCGTCGCACAGGATCAGCGCCCGACGCTCGCGCATGCCCAGCGTGCCGCCATGGGCCTGGAGCGTGGTGCGGGCGAGGTCGGTCTTGGACGGGCGCATGGCGGTACCGGAGGAGCCGGCGCGCAGGCTAGTGCGTTGCCATGAAGTACCGATGACAGTCGGGCGTTCGCGGTGACTTAACGCATGAACGTTAGTCTTCAGGTTTGTGCATAGGAGAGAGCCGATGAAGTCGATGCTGCCGATCGTGATGGTCGCTGCCCTGTTGTCCGCCTGCCAGCGCGAGGAGGCGCCGGCCGCGGCCGATGCGGACCCGCTGACCACGGCGGCGAGCACACCGGTGGCGGAAACGCTGGCCCCGGTGCCCGCGGTCGACGACACGGCGGCTCCGGCCGGACCGGTCAGCCAGGCCAGTTTCCTGGGCTATGGCGACATGAAGCTGGGCAGCACCGTGGAAGAGGCGCGAGCGGCCTGGGGCGGCGAATTGAACGGCGCACCGATGGAGGGCACCACCTGCCACTACCTGTGGCCGAAGTGGATCAGCCGTCCCGCCGATTTCGCCTTCATGATGGAAGAAGGCAAGTTCGTCCGCTACGACGTGGGTACCGACAAGGAGACCGCGCCGGGCGGCGGCAAGGTGGGCATGAGCGTGGAGGAGCTGCAGAAACTCTACGGTGGCGCGCTGAAGGGCACGCCGCACAAGTACGTGCAGGGCGGCCAGTACCTGTCCATCGACGCCGGCGATGTCGCGCCGACCAAGCTGATCTTCGAGGCGGACGCTGCCGGCAAGGTGACCTCGTGGCGCGTGGGCCTGTCGCCGCAGGTGGAGTACGTGGAAGGCTGTTCCTGAGGAAGCGGAGCGGCATAGAATCCCCGCAATCCACGAGGGGAGTGCGGGGCGATGACGGAAGCTTGGGGTTACTTCGCATTGGGCCTGGTGCTGCTGGCGCTGGGCGGTGATTCCATCGTCAAGGGCGCCTCGGGGCTGGCGCAGCGGATCGGCGCTTCGCCATTCGTCGCCGGCCTGCTGCTGATCGCCTTCGGCACCTCGCTCCCGGAACTGGCGGTCAATGCGCGCGCGATGTGGGTGGGTTCCCAGGAACTCGCGCTGGGCAATGCCGTGGGCAGCAACATCGTCAATCTCGGCCTGACCCTCGGCCTGGCGGCGGTGGTCGCGCCGGTGGTCGTCCGTATGCGCCTGCTGTCGCCGGTCCTCGTGTTGCTGGCGCTCGCCACGCTGGCACTGATCGTGTTCGGCCTCGACGGCATGGTCAGCCGCATCGAAGGCATGGTGCTGCTGCTCGCCTTCGTCGCGATGGTGGCGTTCCTGCTGGCACGCGCGCGCAGCGAGGACGCCGCGGTGCGCGCCGAGATCGAGGCTTACGCGAGCACGCGAACCGATCTGTGGATGAACCTGTTGCGCTTCGTCGTGGCGGCCGCGTTGTTGTACTACGGCGCGCGCTTCGTGGTGCAGGGCGCGCCGGTGATCGGTGTGCATTGGGGGCTTTCGCCCTTGCTGACCGGCCTGCTGCCGGTCGCCATCGGCACCGCGTTGCCGGAAATCGCCGCCGCCGTCATGGCCGCACGACGTGGCCAGGGCGACATGGTGGCGGGCCACGTGATCGGCTCCAGCCTGTTCAACCTGCTGGTGGTGGTGGGCGGCATGGCGGCATTCCGGCCGTTGCCCTTGCCGGAGTCGTTCGTGCGGCTCGAACTGCCCGCCGCGATCGCTTTCGTGCTCGTGCTTTACCCGATGTTGCGCGGCGACCTGCGCATCAGCCGGCGGGAAGGCGCCTTCCTGCTCGTCGCCTTTTTCGGCTGGCTGGTGCTGGAGATCGCACTGCTGGCCTGAACCGCGGGTCAGGCAGGGCGTGACGGGTTTGTTAAACTCGGGCGGATTGCTCGTGAATGACGCATTCCCTGCAACGCAAGGCGGTTGATGATCCCTTTTCTTGAAATCCTGCTGGCGCTGCCCTTCGTGCTCGCGCTGGTGGTGGCGCTGGCGCGCGGCCTTCCGCGCGGCGCGACCGCATGGCTGGCCGGGCTCGCACCGTTGCTGGGCCTCGTGCTGCTGGCGTGGATGACGCCGAGCGTGCTGCAGGGCTGGAACCTGCGCGCCGAGCATGCCTGGCTGCCGCAGATCGGGCTGGATTTCACCCTGCGCCTCGACGGATTGGCCTGGATGTTCGCCGGCCTGGTGCTGGCGATCGGCGCGCTGGTGGTGATCTATGCGCGCTACTACCTTAGCGAAAAGGACAGCGCGCCGCGCTTCTTCGCGAGCCTGCTGCTCTTCATGGGGTCGATGCTCGGCGTGGTGCTGGCCGGCAACCTGCTGTTGCTGGTGGTGTTCTGGGAGCTGACGAGCATCAGCTCCTTCCTGCTGATCGGCTTCTGGTCGCATCGCCAGGATGCGCGCGAGGGCGCGCGCATGGCGCTGGCCATCACCGGCGCCGGCGGTCTCGCGCTGCTCGGTGGCGTGCTGTTGATCGGGCGCATCGTCGGCAGCTACGACCTCGACGTGGTGCTGGCCTCGGGCGACCTGATCCGCGCCAGCGCGTTGTACCCCTGGGCACTGGCCCTGGTGCTGGCGGGCGTGTTCACCAAGAGCGCGCAGTTCCCGCTGCATTTCTGGCTACCGCATGCGATGGCGGCACCGACGCCGGTGTCGGCCTACCTGCATTCGGCCACGATGGTGAAGGCGGGCGTGTTCCTGCTCGCGCGACTGCATCCGGCGCTCGCGGGCACCGACCTGTTCTTCTATGTGGTGACCACGGTCGGTGCGCTGACGTTGCTGATCGGCGCGTGGTTCGCGATCTTCCAGCACGACCTCAAGGGCCTGCTGGCGTATTCCACCATCTCGCACCTGGGCCTGATCACGCTGCTGTTCGGCATTTCCACGCCGATGGCGGTGGTGGCCGGCGTGTTCCACATCCTCAACCACGCCACGTTCAAGGCCTCGTTGTTCATGGCCGCCGGCATCATCGACCACGAAACCGGCACCCGCGACATGCGGCGGTTGGGCAACCTGCGGCGGTCCATGCCATGGACCAGCGCCCTGGCCATCGTCGCGTCGCTTGCGATGGCCGGCATCCCACTGCTCAACGGCTTCCTGTCGAAGGAAATGTTCTTCGCCGAGGCCATCGACATCGGCGGGCACCGCGCGATGCGCGATGCGATCGCGGTGGCGGCACTGCTGTACGGCGTCTTCGGCGTGGCGTACAGCCTGCGCTTCGTCCATGAGACGTTCTTCGGAAAAGGCCCGCGCGCGCTGGACACCACGCCGCACGAGCCGCCGCGCTGGATGAAGATTCCGGTGGAAGTGCTGGTGGTGCTGTGCGTGGCGGTGGGCATGTTCCCCGCCTTCACCGTCGCGCCGGTGCTGAAGGCGGGTGCCGGCGCGATCCTCGGCCCTGCGATGCCCGAGTACAGTCTCGCTGTCTGGCATGGCATCAACACGCCCTTGCTGATGAGCCTGGCCGGCATCGCCGGTGGCGTGCTGCTGTATTCCGGCCTGCGGCGTTTGTTCGACCTGCACGCGATCGTGCGGCGCTCGCTCGGGCGGAATCTGTTCCGCTGGAACATGGAGGCGCTCTACGCGCTGGCGGGGCGCTTCACTGATCGTGTGGCCAATGGCAGCCTGCAGCGCAGCCTGCTGTTCCTCGTGCTCGCGGCGCTCGTCGCGGGCGCCGCACCCTTCATCGCGGGTGTTTCGCCCCCGCTGGCGTGGCGCGCGCCGCAACCGATGCCGTTGCTGGGCTGGCTGCTGTGGCTGGTGCTGGTGGTCTGCGCGGTCTACACCATCCGCCTGTACCGCCAGCGCCTGCTCGCGGTCATCGTGCTGGGCGGTGCCGGACTGGTGGTGAGCCTCACGTTCGTGTTCCTGTCGGCCCCCGATCTGGCGTTGACCCAGTTGATGGTGGAAATGGTCAGCCTGGTCCTGCTGCTGCTGGGCCTGCACTACCTGCCGCCGCGCTCTCCTCCCGAGCGTACGCCGCGGCGGCGCCTGCGCGACATCGTGGTGTCCCTGGCTGCCGGGTTGGGCATCGGCCTGCTGTCCTATGCCGTGATGACGCGTTCCGGCGACACGATCAGCGGCGAGATGCTGGCGCGGTCGCTGCCCGAGGCTTACGGCAGCAATGTGGTGAACGTGATCCTGGTGGATTTCCGTGGTTTCGACACCTTCGGCGAGATCACCGTGTTCGGCATCGCGGCATTGATCGTGCATGCGCTGCTGCGGCGTGCACGCATGGCGCCGGAGAAGGTGATGTCGGGCCCGCCCATCCCATTGCCCGTGCCGGCCGACCTGGCCCAGATCATGTTCCCGTTGACGCTGACGGTCTCCGTGTTCCTGTTCCTGCGCGGCCACAACGCGCCCGGCGGCGGCTTCATCGCCGGGCTGGTGCTGGCCGTGCCGCTGCTGGTGCAGTACGTCATCCAGGGCGCGGCATCGGTCGAATCGCGCTTCGGCTTCGACTACGTCAAGTGCATCGGCGTGGGCCTGATCGTCGCGGGCCTGAGCGGCGTGGCGTCGATGGGATTCGGCGTGCCGTTCCTGACCAGCGGCCACCTCGATCTCGACCTGCCGCTGATCGGCACCGTTCCGCTGGCCAGCGCGATCGGCTTCGACACCGGCGTCTATCTGGTGGTGTTCGGCGGCGCGATGCTGATCCTGTCGATGCTCGGCACGATCAAGCCTTCCCGCACGCGCGTCTCGCACCTGGGCGTGATGGAGCCGGGCGAGCGATCCACCCGCACCGGGGAGCTGCGTTGATGGGGAGTGCACGATAATGGAGCTTGCGATGGCGAGCGCGATCGGCATCCTGACCGCGGCGGGCGTGTACCTGCTGCTGCGCGCGCGCAGCTTCGACGTCATCCTCGGGCTGACGCTGCTGTCGTATGCGACCAACCTGCTGATCTTTTCCGGCGGCCGGCTGGTCCCGGGCAAGCCGCCGGTGCTGCGCAGCGGCGTACCGGCCGACCTGGCCCATTACACCGATCCGCTGCCGCAGGCGCTGGTGCTGACCGCCATCGTGATCGCCTTCGCGATGACGGCGGTCACCGTGGTGCTGGCCATCCGCAGCCGCGGCGACAACGACAGCGACCACGTGGACGGCCGCAAGGCCGAGCGCGACTTCCAGGCCGCCGAACAGCGGCGCCATGACGAAGCGCGCGACATCGCGAAGGCCGACGGCGCGGAGGAGGACGCATGAGCCACCTGCCCATCCTGCCGATCCTGATCCCGCTGTTCGCCGCGTCGATCGCGCTGTTCTTCGAACACCGGCGCTTCGGCATGGTGCCGCAGCGGATCGTGGCCTGGTTGTCGGTGGTGGCGATGCTGGGCGTGGCTGGCGTGCTGGTCGCGCAGGCGGCCACCGGCGAGGTGCAGGTCTACCTGCTGGGCGACTGGCCGGCGCGGCTGGGCATCGTGTTGATGGTCGACCGCCTGTCCGCGCTGATGGTGCTGGTGGGGCTGCTGCTCGGCGCAGCCTGCCTGCTGCACGCCAGCGCAGGCTGGGACCGGCGTGCGCCGCATTTCCATGCGTTCTTCCAGTTCCAGCTGATGGGTTTGAACGGCGCCTTTCTGACGGGCGACATCTTCAACCTGTTCGTGTTCTTCGAAGTGCTGCTGATCTCGTCGTACGGGTTGATGCTCAGCGGCGGCCGTGGCGAGCGCATGCGCGCGGGCCTGCATTACGTGACCGTCAACATCGCGGCCTCGACCCTGTTCCTGATCGCCCTGGGCCTGCTGTACGGGTTGCTGGGGTCGTTGAACATGGCCGAGCTGTCGGTGCGGGTGGCGCAGCTGCCGGCGGGCGATGTCGCGCTGGTGCAGGCGGCGGCCGGCCTGTTGTTCGTCGTCTTCTGCGCGAAGGCCGCGCTGCTGCCGATGTACTTCTGGTTGCCGGAAACCTACACGCATGCGCCGGCCGCGGTCGCGGGGCTGTTCGCGATCATGACCAAGGTCGGCCTGTACGCCGTGCTGCGGCTGGGCACCCTCACGTTCGGCGCGGCGGGGCCGCTCGCAGGTTTCGCCTGGCCAGCACTGCTCGCGCTCGGCGCCGCCACGCTGGTGCTCGCCTCGCTCGGCGTGCTGGCGGCCAACCGGCTGCGCGCGTTGGCGGCGTATCTCGTGCTGGGTTCGGCGGCGACGCTGTTCGTCGCGTTCTCCCTGCACACCGCGGGCACCGTGAGTGCTGGTCTGTACTACCTCGTGCACAGCAGTTTCGCCGGCGCGGCGCTGTTCCTGCTGGCGGACCTGATCCGCCGTCGTCGCGGAGGTGCCAGCGACCGCAAGGATGTCATCGCCGCGCTGCCGGGCAAGACTGTGCCGGGCCTGCTGTTCCTGGTCGCCGCGGTCTCGCTGGCAGGCTTGCCGCCGTTGTCGGGCTTCATCGGCAAGCTGCTGTTGCTGGGGGCCGTGCCGGAGGGTCCACGCACCTTCTGGGTCTGGTTGCTGGTGCTCGGCACCAGCTTCCTGATGCTGGTGGGCCTGGCGCGTGCCGGCACGCGCCTGTTCTGGCGCACCGAACCCTGGCCGGATGCCAGTGCGGAAACGCGCGCGGCGTTCACGCCCGCCGGCGACCTGGCGCATGCGCCATCACGCCCGCTTGAAACCGCCGCCATCGTGCTGCTGCTCGGCTACGGCGTGGCGATGGTACTGGCGGCGTCGCCACTGCTCGACTACACACAGGCCGCCGCGTCCCAGCTGCAGTCGCCCGGCGATTACGTGCAACAGGTGCGTGCCGCGATGCCCACGTTGAGGGAGCCCTGAGCATGGTCGCGAGCTGGCGCAAGCGCTGGTTGCCGTCGCTGCCGCTGAGCGCGACGGTATTCTGTTTCTGGTTGCTGATGAACGACGAGATCAGCGCCGGCCAGGTGGTGATGGCGACGGTGCTTGCGCTGGTCATCCCGCCGTTCGCGGCACGCCTCGATCGCGAGTTCGCGCGCATCGGCCGGTTGCGCAGCGTGCCGCGCATGCTGGGCGTGCTGGCGCTGGACATCGTGCAGGCCAACATCACCGTTGCGCTGCAGGTGCTGGGGCCCGAGCGGAAGATCCATCCCGGGTTCATCTGGGTGCCGTTGGATATCGCCAACATCCACGGCATCGCCGCGCTCACCAGCATCATCACGCTGACGCCGGGCACGGTGTCGTCGGCCCTGTCGGAGGATCGGCGCCACCTGCTGGTGCACGTGCTCAACCTGGACGATGCCGATGAAGTGATCCGGCAGATCAAGACGCGCTACGAAGCGCCGCTGATGGAGATATTCCCATGACCCCGCAAGCCCTGGTGATGTACGCGATCGTCGGCGCGATGCATGTCGTCGGGGTCGCCATGTTGCTGGCGCTGTTCCGGCTGGTGCGCGGCCCGAGCGTGCCCGACCGTATCCTCGCGCTGGATACCCTGTTCGTCGCGACGATCGCGGAGCTGATGCTGTTCGGCATGTACCTGGGCACGGCGGTCTATTTCGAAGCGGCCCTGATCATCGCGATGCTCGGCTTCGTCGGCACGGTGGTGCTGAGCAAGTACGTGCTGCGCCGGGACATCGTCGAATGAGCTGGGTCTTCGCCATCCTGCTGGTGTTGCTGCTGGCCGTGGGGAGCTTCTTCATCCTCGTGGGCTCCTTCAGCCTGGTGAAGTTGTCGGAGTTCTTCAAGCGATTGCACGGACCGACCAAGGCGAGCACGCTGGGCGTGGGTTGCGTGCTGATCGCATCGATCGGCTACCACGCGCTGTCGGGCACCGACCCTCAGCCGCGCGAGTTGCTGATCACCGCGTTCCTCTTCATCACCGCACCGATCAGCGCGCACCTGATGGCGAAGGCCGCGTTGTCGCTGCACATGGCGGAACGGCCGCCGATGCCGGGCGGCGAACCGCCGCGCCCCATCGATGCGGTCGACGATGGCGCCCGCCCGGATGCCTGATACACCTTCGCGCACAGCGCTGGTGTTCGGCGCCAGCGGCCAGATCGGCGAGGCGCTGCTGGCGTGTCTTGCGGGCGGGGGGTGGCAGGTGTTCGCGGTGTCGCGCAGCCCGCGCCCGTCGTCTACCGGGATCGTCTGGTTGAAGGGCGACTTCGACGGTATCGAAGGATTGCCTGCGACGGTAGACGTCATTTTCAGCACCGGGCCGCTGGATGGCTTCGCGCAGTGGTACGCGCGTGGCGATGTCGTGGCATCGCGCGTGGTCGCGTTCGGTTCCACCAGCCTCGATACGAAACAGACCTCCGGCGACGCTTACGAGCGTGACATCGTCGCGCGCCTGCAGGCGGCGGAGCGGACGGTATTCGAGACCGCCTCCGCGCGTGGTGCGGCGGCGACGCTGCTGCGGCCCACGCTGGTCTACGGTGCGGGACGGGACCAGACGCTGGCGCGCATCGCCGCGATGGCAAGGCGCATGGGCTTCTTCGTACTGCCGCGCGGTGCGAATGGAAAGCGTCAGCCGGTGCACGTGGACGATCTGGCGCATGCCGCGCTCGCGGTGGTGGACGCATCCGCCACGCACGGCCAGGCGTATGCGCTGCCGGGCGGCGAAACGCTCGCGTATCGCGAGATGGTGGCGCGCACACTGGCGGCGCTGTCGCCACCGGTGCGGCTGTGGGACATCCCGATGCCGGTGTTCCGCGCCGTGCTGGGCATCGCGCGGATGGCGGGCGTGATGCGTGGACTCACGGATGATGCCGTGGCCCGCATGCGCGAGGATCTGGTGTTCGATGCGACGCCAGCGCGCCGTGATTTCGGTTATGCGCCGCGCGCCTTCGTGGCCGACGCGCGCGCGCTGGGCGAGGGCGGCCGCTAGCCGCTCAGTACTTCCAGCCCATCTTCCGGTAGAACTTGCTGAGCACCCACACCGGCCCGATCAGCAGGTAGGTGAGGTCGGTCAGGAAGCTGGGTTTCTTGCCCTCGATCTTGTGGCCGATGAACTGGGCGATCCACGCCACCACGAACACCGTCACCGCGAGGAAGAACAGCTTCTGCAGCCCGAGCAGGCTTTCCAGCCAGCGGGTCAGCCAAGCCATCGCGATGAAGATCGCCAGCATGCCGAAGCCCAGCGGACGCGAGAGTTTGTAGTAGTACATCCACGCGCCGAACATCGCCAACGCCGCCCACATGCCGGACTTCACCCAGGTGCCGAACACCGGGATGCACCACAGCAGTGCGACCACCGTCCACAGGATCATCGGCACGGCAAAGACGTGGATCAGCTGGTTGGTGTCGTTCTGGTGGTCGCCGGAATAACTGGCGAACCATCGGTCCACCGGGCGTTGCGCAGTCGCGTTCATTCATCCCTCCCGAGGATGGCAATGCGGCAGGGTATGGAGCATACCCCAGCCCGACGGGGTATGCCGGGACGCCCGTCGGCCGCCGCGCGCCCTGTAGGAGCGGCTTCAGCCGCGACCGCACGACAGAAGAAAACGGGGGAACACGGGTCCACGCGGATGAACACGGATAAAGCTCTTGGGCTTTGACCCGCTTTGTCCGCGTGGATCCGTGTCAAACCGCCGTTTCAAGGCTTTTCCGGTTCGCGGTCGCGGCTGAAGCCGCTCCTGCAACGGTCGGTCACTCGACGATGATGCCGGCGAGCTTCTGCAGCGCTTCCGCGTACTTGGCGCGGGTGCGCTCGATGACCTCGGCCGGCAGCGACGGGCCGGGCGCGGTCTTGTTCCAGTCCAGCGTTTCCAGGTAGTCGCGCACGAACTGCTTGTCGTAGCTGGGTGGGCTGGTGCCGACCTCGTACTGGTCCGCAGGCCAGTAGCGCGAGGAATCCGGCGTCAGCATCTCGTCCATGATGTACAGGCGGCCGTCTTCGTCGGTGCCGAATTCGAACTTGGTATCCGCCAGCAGGATGCCGCGCTCGGCCGCGAAATCGGCGGCGAAGCGGTAGATGCGCAGGGTGGCGTCGCGCACGCGCTCGGCCAGTTCGGCGCCGACGGTCTTCACCATGGCGTCGAAGTCGATGTTCTCGTCATGGTCGCCGACGGCGGCCTTGGTCGAGGGGGTGAAGATCGGCTCGGCCAGCTTCTCGGCCTGGCGCAGGCCGTCGGGCAGTTCGATGCCGCTGACCTTGCCGGTGCGCTGGTAGTCCTTCCAGCCGCTGCCGATCAGGTAGCCGCGCGCGATGGCTTCCACCGGCACGGGCTTGAGCTTCTTCGTCACCACCGCGCGCTTGGCGTACAGCGAGGCGTCCACGCCGGCCGGCAGCACGCTGGCGACATCGATGCCGGTCAGGTGGTTCGGCATCAGGTGCGCGGTCTTGGCGAACCAGAAGTTGGAGATCTGGCAGAGCATCTCGCCCTTGCCGGGAATGGGGTCGGGCAGCACCACGTCGAACGCGCTCAGGCGATCGGTGGCGACCATCAACAGGCAGTCGCCGGCGGGGGCGTCGGCAGGCAGGCGGTCGCGGGGCAGGTCGAACACGTCGCGGACCTTGCCGCGATGGCGCAGGGTGAGGCCGGGCAGATCGGATTGAAGCAACGTCGTGGGCACAAACACTCCTTGGGGAGTCCGGAAACCAGCGAGGCATACAGCGTCGTGGGGGCGTGCGGCAGGCCGTGCGCCCGTGCCCCGGGGCGGCCGTCTACCCGCGGGTGGCGGGGCCGGGTACCGGACCGGGCCGCGTAGTGTACGGCGCTTGGAGCCCGTGTGTGCCGTAAAATGGCGCGATTGCCGGAGAAGGCGGGCCGAATGAAGCGCTGGTACGGAAAACTGCTGGGATTCGTGGCCGGTTGGCTGCTGATGCGCCACCCGTTGGGCGGGCTGGTGGGCCTGATCATCGGCCATGCCTTCGATGAGGACTGGTTCAAGCTCAGCCGCGACAACCCGTACCGCGTGTTCGACCTGACCAGCGACGCCAGCGATGCGGAGGTCGACCAGGCCTATCGCCGGCTGATTTCCCAGTACCACCCCGACAAGATGGCCGGCGCCGCGGAAGACCTGCGCCGCCAGGCCGAACAGAAGGCCGGCGAGATCAACGCCGCCTACGACCGCATCAAGACCCTGCGCAAGCGCAAGTGAGCCCCGCCATGTCGAACTGCATCATCGCCCCGTCCATCCTGTCCGCGAACTTCGCCCGCCTGGGCGAGGAAGTCGACAACGTGCTGAAGGCCGGCGCCGACTGGGTGCATTTCGACGTGATGGACAACCATTACGTGCCCAACCTGACCATCGGTCCGCTGGTGTGCAGTGCGCTGCGCAAGCATGGCGTCACCGCGCCGATCGACGTGCATCTGATGGTGGAGCCGGTGGACCGCATCATCCCGGACTTCGCCGAGGCCGGCGCCAGCATCATCAGCTTCCACCCGGAAGCCTCGAAGCACGTGCACCGCACGATCCAGCTGATCAAGTCGCTGGGCTGCAAGGCCGGCCTGGTACTCAATCCGGGTACGCCGGTCGACGTGCTCGACTGGGTGCTGCCGGAACTGGACCTGGTGCTGCTGATGTCGGTGAACCCGGGCTTCGGCGGGCAGGCCTTCATTCCGTCGGCGCTGGACAAGCTGCGTGCCGTGCGCGCGATGATCGACAAGACCGGCAAGGACATCCGCCTGGAGATCGACGGCGGCGTGAAGGCGGACAACATCGGCCAGATCGCGGCGGCGGGTGCGGACGCCTTCGTCGCGGGCTCGGCGATCTTCAACGCGCCGGACTACAAGGACGTGATCGATCGCATGCGCACCGCGGTGGCCGAAGCGCGCGGCGCCTGAAAAGCAGAAGGGCGATGGCCTGCGCCACCGCCCTGGAAGAATTGGAGGCTGATCCTGCCTCCGCCCGTCGTCCCTGCTATGGCCTTCCACACTACGCACCGTCTGTGACGGGGGCGTGACAGCGCTTATGCCGTTGTAGGAGCGACGTGAGTCGCGACCGCGGAGGCTGAGCGTCCATGTCCTTGGATCACGCGATTCATTCGCCCTGAGGGCGTGCGGTCGCGACTCACGTCGCTCCTACAGGAGAGGCGCTAAGCTCGCGTTGTCCACGAAGGAACCCCCATGCCCCCACCCCGCTGGCGTCTGATCCTCAATGGAAAATCCGCCGGCGACGAGGCCCTGCGTGAAGCGGTGAGCGAGCTGCGCGGGGCCGGCATCACGCTCGACGTGCGCGTCACCTGGGAAGACGGCGATGCCGAGCGCTATGTCGCCGAGGCCATCGCCGACGGCGTGGACACGGTGATCGCCGCAGGCGGCGACGGCACACTCAGCGAAGTGGCGACCACGCTCGCCCATCGGGACGAGCCGGCCGACGTGCTGCCCTCGCTGGGCCTGGTGCCGATGGGCACGGCGAATGATTTCGCCACGGCGGCGGGCATTCCGGACGCACCCCTGGCCGCCCTGCACCTGGTCCGCGATGCCATGCCGGCTCCCGTGGATCTCCTCCGCATCGACGCCGACGACGGCCCGCACTGGTGCGCGAACCTGGCCAGCGGCGGCTTCGGCACCGAGGTCACCGTGGAGACGGACGAAGGGCTCAAGAAGATGCTCGGCGGGCTGGCCTACCTGATCACCGGCATCGCCAAGCTGGGCCGCATAGAACCGATGGCGGCGCGCATCAAAGGCCCGGATTTCGACTGGCAGGGCGACTTCATCGCGCTCGGTCTCGGCAACGGGCGGCAGGCGGGCGGTGGACAGGCCTTGTGCCCGGATGCGCGGATCGATGATGGCCAGCTCGACCTGACCATCGTCCCGGAACTCTCGGGCGACGTCGCGGCGACTGTCGGTACGCTGATCAAGGACGGCAAGCACGCGGCCCTGGACCGGGTCGCCGTGCGTGCGCGGCTGGCGTCGGTGGAACTGAGCGCCGACGCGCCGATGACCCTCAACCTGGATGGCGAGCCGGTGCAGTCGCGGCGGTTCCATGTGGCCTGCGTGCCTGGCCGGGTCCGCATGCACCTGCCGGCCGACTGCCCCTTGCGGGGGTGAGCCGGCACCGGCTGGCCGGTGGGGTCGGGCATCGGGTAGAGTAGGGCCGTGTCCCACCCCACGCGCCCGCTTTCCAAACTTTCCGCACGCCGCAGCTGGCGATGGTGGCCCGTAGCCGTCGCCCGCCCTGCCACCGCGTCCCGGAAGGAAAGCCCGCTTGATCTCGCACGACCAGTTCCAGCAGTTCGCTGCTGAAGGCCATACCCTCGGCTCCTACAATCGTGTTCCTGTCGTCCGTGAAGTGCTGTCCGACCTGGACACGCCGCTTTCGGTCTACCTGAAACTCGCCGACGCGCCGCATACCTACCTGTTCGAATCGGTGGAAGGCGGCGAGCGTTTCGGCCGCTATTCCATCATCGGCCTGCCGGTGCGCCGCGTGGTCACTTTCCATGGCCATCGCCTGCAGATCCGTGACCACGGCCAGCTGGTGGAGTCGCGCGATGTGGACGACCCCTTCGCCGAAGTCGAAGCGCTGCGCACGGCGTACTCGGTGCCGCGCCTGCCGGGCCTGCCCGGGTTCACCGGGGGTCTGGTCGGCTGGTTCGGCTTCGAGTGCATCGGCTACATCGAGCCGCGCTTGGCTACCGGCGACAAGCCGGACGAACTCGGTACGCCCGACATCCTGTTGATGCTGTCGGAGGAAGTCGCGGTCTTCGACAACCTCAAGGGCCGGCTCTACCTGATCGTGCATGCCGATCCGCGCGAAGCCGGCGCATGGGAAGCGGCTCAGTCGCGGCTGGATGCGCTGACCACCAAGCTGCGCCAGCCGGGTTCGTATCCCACGCCGATCACCCGCGACGTGCTGGACGAGAGCCACTTCGTGTCCGGCTTCACCCATGACGGCTTCATCGCTGCGGTGGAACAGTCGAAGGAATACATCCGTGCCGGCGACATCTTCCAGGTGGTGCTGAGCCAGCGCTTGAGCGTGCCGTTCAATGCGCGTCCGGTGGATGTCTACCGCGCGCTGCGTGCGCTGAATCCCTCGCCGTACATGTACTTCCTCGATGTCGGCGATGTGCAGGTGGTGGGTTCGTCGCCCGAAATCCTGGTGCGCCTGGAGCAGGGCGAAGTCACCGTCCGCCCGATCGCCGGCACACGCCCGCGCGGGAAGACCCACGACGAAGACATCGCGCTGGAAGCCGAGCTGCTCGCCGACCCGAAGGAGCGCGCCGAGCACCTGATGCTGATCGACCTGGGCCGCAACGACACCGGCCGCGTGTCGGAAGCCGGTACGGTGCAGGTGGGTGAGCAGTTCGTCATCGAGCGCTACAGCCACGTGATGCACATCGTCAGCGAAGTCACCGGCAAGCTGCTGCCCGGCCTGAGCTACGCCGACGTCCTGCGCGCGACGTTCCCCGCCGGCACGGTCAGCGGTGCGCCGAAGATCCGCGCGCTGGAAGTGATCCGCGAACTGGAACCGATCAAGCGCAACGTCTACGCCGGCAGCATCGGCTACATCGGTTGGCATGGCGATGCCGATACCGCCATCGCCATCCGCACCGCCGTCATCAAGGACGGCCGCCTGCACGTGCAGGCGGGCGCGGGCATCGTCTACGACTCCGACCCCGAGAAGGAATGGGACGAGACGATGAACAAGGGCCGCGCGCTGTTCCGCGCCGTCGCGGAAGCGGCGAAAGGGTTGTGATGGAGATCGCGACCGACAACGCCAGGATCAGCCTGCGCAACGACTACAGCGAGGGCGCGCACCCGCGCCTGCTGCAGGCGCTGGCGGTGGCGAGCGCGGAGATCAATCGCGGTTACGGGCTGGATGTTCACAGTGCCCGTGCTGCCGCGCTGATCCGTGAGCGCCTCGGCCGCGACGCCGACATCCACTTCCTCGCCGGTGGCACCCAGACGAATCTCGTTGCGCTGGCGGCCTTCCTGCGCCCGCACGAAGCAGTGATCGCGCCGGCCAGCGGCCATATCGCCACGCACGAAACCGGTGCGATCGAGGCCGGTGGCCACAAGGTGCTGACGGTCGCCACACTGGACGGCAAACTGAGTCCCGGACTGATCCAGCCCTGCCTGGACGGTCACGGCAGCGAACACATGGTGAAGCCGCGGCTGGTCTACATCTCCAACACCACCGAGTGGGGCACGCTCTACAGTGCGGCCGAACTGCAGGCACTCGGCGTGTTCTGCCGCGATCGCGACCTCCTGCTCTACATCGACGGTGCGCGCCTCGCCTCCGCACTCACGACGCCCGGCAACGATGTCGACCTGGCGCTGCTGTCGACGGAGGCCGATGCCTTCTACATCGGCGGCACCAAGAACGGTGCCCTGCTCGGCGAGGCGCTGGTCATCGTGAATCCCGCGCTGCGCACCGACTTCCGTCACGTCATCAAGCAGCGCGGCGCGATGCTGGCCAAGGGCATGGTGGTCGGCGCGCAGTTCGAAGCCTTGTTCGAAGACGGCCTGTATTTCGTGCTGGCGACGCATGCGAATGCCATGGCGGCGCGCTTGCGGGACATCCTGCAGCAGGCCGGTGTGCCGCTGGCCGTCGACTCGCCCAGCAATCAGCTGTTCCCGGTGCTGCCGGGCGCGCTGGTCGAGCGCCTCCAACAGTACGTGGAGTTCGAAACCTGGGAACGTCGCGGCGACGGCACCACGGTGATCCGGCTGATGACGTCGTGGGCGACGCCGGAATCCGACATCGAGGCGTTCGCCGCGACCTTTTCCGCGCTTTATCCCGAGGGCCCGGCCGCGACGGCCGCCTCGCAGGCACAAGGAGCCTGAGCGATGCTGTTGATGATCGACAACTAGCATCGCCATCCAAGGGCGTCCAGAATAGTCCAGCGACAGGCTATAAATATTTCAAAAACAGCAATTTAGCGTACAAGTTTGTCCGTAGTTGTCCATGGCAAGCCAGAAGAAATGCGGGTATCGTTGCGGGTATCGAGAGCCCGATACCCGCACACATGCCCCTTACCGACGCGCGAATTCGAACAACCAAGCCAGGGGGCAAGCCCCTCAAGCTCGCAGACGGTGGGGGCCTCTTTCTGGAGGTCCGTCCCAGTGGCAAGAAGCTTTGGCGGTACCGGTACCGCATCGCCGACAAGGAGAATCTCTTCGCGATCGGCGAGTACCCAGAGGTGTCGTTGGCAGCGGCCCGGGTCGAGCACGACAAAGCCCGCAGCCTGGTCAAGCAAGGGATTCATCCGTCCCACAACAGGCAGGTTGAACGGTTGTCCACCCAGTTGGCCAACGCCAATACGTTCGAGGCGGTCGCAAACGAGTGGATCTCGAAGAAGGCTAGTCGTTGGACGCCCTACTACCAGCGTCAGGTGGAGAGCTTCCTGGGGGCGGATGTCTACCCCTACATCGGCAAGCTGCCGATTCGCAGCGTTACGGCAGCACACCTTCTGGAAATCATCCGACGAATCGAAGAGCGAGGAGCTGCAACCGTCGCGTTGTTAGTGCGTCAGTGGTCCTCGGCAATCTTTCGTTATGCAGTTGCTACCTTGCGTGCTGACAGTGACCCTGCGGCGGCGCTGCGGGGTGCCATCCACCGCCCGAAGGTTGAACACCGCAAGCCCCTGACCAAAGGTCAGATCAAGGACTTCATTGGGGCGCTGGACAAGTACGGTGGATACCGGACCACGGTGATCGCGCTGCATCTGCTCCTGCTGACATTCGTCCGTACGGTCGAACTCCGGAAAGCACTCTGGTCAGAGTTTGACTTGGACAACGCGGAATGGCGCATACCCGCCGAGCGCATGAAGATGCGTGAGCCGCACATCGTGCCGTTGTCAAAGCAGGCGGTTGAACTGTTGCGGGAGTTACACACGCATACGGGAGGGAGGGGGATGCTCTTCCCGAACTACCGTCGCCCGAAGGACTGCATGACCGCGACCACCTTGAACCGAGCGCTTGAGCGAATGGGCTTCAATGGCAAAGACAGCATTGGATTTTCAGCGCACGGGTTCAGAGCCACCGCATCTACCTTGTTAAATGAGATGGGCTATCGTTCCGATGTCATCGAGCGGCAATTGGCACATGCTGAGCGCGACAAGGTGCGCGCCAGCTACAACCATGCGGAGTATATGGCTGAACGTAAGGCAATGATGCAGGCTTGGGCGGACTACCTTGACGCGTTGGTGCGGGATGAACATTTGGGTTCACCCCCGTTTTCGCGAACAACCTCGGACCGGACCTAGCGGTGGGCTAGAAGTCCTCCAAATGCACGATGCCTTCTTCGTCTACCCACCAACCGCGCGAGGGCTTGCTTTGCCCATCGTGGGCACGAGGACTTTGGTCCTTCGCCGCCGCGCCTCCCACCCGGCGCCAGGCACGTTCGATGTAATCGCCGTCGCGCGCAGGTTCGGTGCATAAACGGCGCGGGTCCGGCTTGATCCCCACGCGCCCAAGATCCAGCCGGTCGGCATCCCAGCAGGTCATCACCGTGGGGTCGGCTTCCAGATGCCCGTCACTATGCCCTTAGCACGCCGCGACCAGCAGTGCCAGCGCAGATCGATCGAGCTCGAATCGATGCCTTGCGTGCAGCCAACAGGCGTAGTCTGCGGCGCGGTGGCCGTGCTCAGGGTCGGTGTATTCATTCTGCCGCTGCGAGTCGTGTAGAAATGCGAACAGTTCGACCACCCGCAGGTCCGCGCCAACAGCTCGGCCGACGTACAGGCCATGACGGTACACCCTCGCCCAATGCGGGAAGCCGTGGTGCCCAGCCCAGTCTAGGCGGAACTGACGACGAATTTCGGTCAACAAGTCGGGCTTCATGACACGGGGGTGCTTCATGTCGGGACTCAGCATCAATGGGGCCACCATTGGACAGTGCCACGCTTGCCGGCCGGTGACCAATAACCCTCTGTACCTGTTTGGCCCGTCGGCGTGGACTCAACGCCGACGAGCGCCACCATATCAACGCTGCTGGGTGCTCTCTGATTGCGGAAGGGTTCGTCTGATGACGCGTGCACCGCGCGGCTCCACGGGGAGCTGGCAGCGCCGAACCACACCCTGCTATCCGCCTTCGCTGTTGCGGGAATGGATTATGGTGTGCCGCCCGTGGTCGCCGTTGGCGGATAGTTGTCTGGGCGTGCGTAGCGCAAAGCGCGAGCGCGGGTAATTTGGAATAGTGGGAAGTTGCCATGAACGTTCCCAGTCGGAACCTGATTGAGGGTGGGACTGTCCGCAGTCCCGGCCTGCGGATTTCACTCGGGGAAGATCCCTTGGACGACATTCGCGCACTTAACGATACCCTCATAGGCTCGATTGAGGGTTCCGGGATTATTTCAGTTGACCAGGCCGACATCGACATGGCCCTGGCGTTTGGTGGTGAGCTGCAAGTTGTCTATGCCACCGGGTTGACCCCGGACGTTGCTGCAAGGGCAGTCATCGCCATGCTCCACGCGCGGCGGCCATTACATTCAGCCCCTGCGCTTGCGGCCTGCTGCGTCCATATCAGGATGCCTTTAGCGGCAGGCATCGATCACGTTGACCAGGTTGTGGCGACCCTCGAGTCAAGCCACCCGGTGGTTGTAAGCGACCAGACCCTGGTTGTACTTTCGGCCCAGCAGGAGGCTAGGAGCGACGTACTCGTGCGATTGGTGACGATTCAAGGCGAGTGATTGGAGACGCCGTCTCTGCGCTGTCGTTTGTGAATCTGCGGCGTGCCACGGGTGTTGAAGGTTGACGTGTGGTTGCAACCGGGGCGCAGGCAACTCGCCTAGGGCCAACGCGATCGAGTGCCTGCGACAATTGATGTCGCAGGGCTTGGGCAAGCTACAGCCGCCATGAAACCCTGTAACCCGAGAATGCATTCCTGGGCACTTGTCGAGCTTCGACCCACGGGCACCGGCTCGTGGGCTTTATGCCCGCTCATTTCCGGGCTAACCGAGGGAGCCGCCCACGCGAGGGCGGCAGAAGTTGATGTACCTGGCGGCCAACTGGTTGTCGTAGTCAGCCCCTTCCATAGGACGATTCGGTTCTACGGGAGGCTTGGTGGGATGTCGTTGAACCTGGCTGGCGCACTCCGGCGCCGTCTGGAGCACTGGCTGGACTGGCTTCGAGCGCTGGGCGTGGTCAGCTTTGCCCAGATGTCGGCATGCAACCGAACGCAGGTGGTCGAACCGCCATGGAACCTGGGTTTGAGGACTTTGTTGGATCCGACTCCATGGTTTAACGATGGGGGTGAAGCACGGATTTCCGCAGGATGGGATCTTCAGGCGGCGTCGCCCGACATGTCACTCGACGGAGTGTTGCGGAGCCTCGGTTGCCAGGAAGAGTTCTGGGACGTGGCCCAGGAACAGAGCGAGCGACTGGCCGGCAGGTGCCGGGTTCCGCTATTCGACGAAGTGCCGGGGCTGCTCATGCCGCGAGGCGAGCGCATCTGCTCCTTGCTGGTTGATTCGAGCCTCGGTACTTGGCCGGTGATTGGGACTGTCCGCGTCGTCCGTGTGGATGCCAGGGGTGTGCCTCACGTGCGGGATCTTCCCGTTGATCGGTTCCGCTTGGGCTGGGCACGGCACCAGCAACTGCACGACGCGAACTTCGATCCCGCGTATCCAGCGGCCGAGCGATATCCGCTCAACAAGGGTGTTTCCGCTGTCTGTTCGGGGCTGCAACGACTGCTGGAGGACGCGGTGGGCCTGCCGGAGGAGTATTGCCCGCACCGCACGCCCGCGGCTCGCCAGTTGGCCCAGTCCTGGGCATCAAGGCTCATGCCCGTTCTGGAAGAAAGGCTTTCGGACCTGGAAGTCTCCCTAACGCGCAGCCTGTTTCCCTTTGACGGAAGGCTGCGCCCGCCGGCGGCGGTCATTTACATGGCAGGACCGGCGTGTGAGGTCGTCCAGCGCCGGCGGATGCAGGCGTTGGAGGCGGCGCCTGGCCTCCTCACGGAGCTGAGTGAAGGACGGTTGCCGCAGACTGCCGACGCGATCGATGCCGGCCAACCGCTTTGGCGGGTTCTCGCGCGGGAATTGGACATTCCAGTGTGGGTGGCCAGACGGGCGGCCGCGTATGGCGACCTGGGATCGCCAAAACGGCTCTCGACTTCCGAGACTGCAGAGATCCTCGGTGCGCTGGGCCCACACACCCCGACACCGGGCGGAACGCAGCTGGCCCGGCTGCATGTGCTCAGCCGATACCAGTTCCCGTCGGATAGCGCAAATCAGTTCATTTCGGTACGGGGGCGTCGCTTTCTACGCAGTGTCGGGCGAACGGCCACGGTCTCAGACTGGGTGGTGGCTCTCGAGGAGGCGGAGCGCCTGCTCGATGACGAGTTCCGGTATTGCGTTGATGACTACTGGGATCTGGCGGAGCGAACGGTGGCGGAAACGCTGCGGGCGTTGGCTCCGGCGCAGCGTTGTGGGCTCGACGCGGAGGCGGTGGCCTCGGCGTGGCTCGCCGGGCAGACCAGTACGCAGCTGGTCCACGCTGCGTCGCGTTGGCTGGATCTGAAGTGGAACCGCGAGCCTGAGCTATGGAACGCCCACCTGGCGCCACCTTTGGCGGATCAGGACGTCACGCCGCTGTTTGCGCCCCTGGGTTGCATCGACACTCGGGTCGATATCGAAGTGCTCCATTCCGCTGAGCGTCTTCGGCAGGAGTCAGAGCAGATGCAACACTGTGTGCGTTCCTACTGGATGGCGGTCGCCAGCTACGCGACGTTGGTGGTGTCCCTGCACGGCGGGGATGATGGCGTACAGGGCGCCACGGCGTCGCTGACACTGTCCAATGCGGGACACTGGATCGTGAAAGAGGTCGGGGGACCCAAGAACCTGAAGCTGCCAACCACCAGCCCCTTGCACAGGACGGCGGAGTGGTTGTGCGACTGGCTCGTGCAACAACGGTCGGAACTGAATGTTGAAGCTTTGCAGAGCTTTGCCGAGGCTGCCCGCGCTTCCTCTCGGTTGACGATGCTGACGATCGGCCATGACGCCCCGGTGCAGCGGATGCCCGAGGCCATTCAGCGCGTGCTTCTGACCTGCTTTCCCGGAAGCGGTCCGCTGGATGACCGGATCCTCAAGACGGTGGCAAAAATGCAGAGGGAGTTGAAGCAGTCCAGTGTGGGATGCTCGGGGCCGACTGCCACTGATCACGTGCCGAGCCCCAAAGCCGAAGCAGCGTGGGCTCAAT
Organism: Pseudoxanthomonas sp. Root630; assembly: GCF_001427585.1. Taxonomy (GTDB): domain Bacteria; phylum Pseudomonadota; class Gammaproteobacteria; order Xanthomonadales; family Xanthomonadaceae; genus Pseudoxanthomonas_A. The sequence continues at coordinate 481,874 of NZ_LMGY01000012.1, forward strand.
CCGGTGCTTCTTGAGGTTGGGAGCGAACAGGTGCAGGTGTGCGGTCGCAAAGGACGCAAACTCGGCCGGGTTGCCGCGCGTCAGCATGGCCTCCCACGCGCGCAAACGACGGAGTAGGGTCGTCAGGCCGCGTGGGCCATAGAGCAGTACAGCTACGCGGGCTGCCGTGATGCGATCGTCCAGTGCCAGGGGCAAGGCGATGGATTGCCCGGCTCGCGAGGCAATGGCCACCAGCAACCACTCCCAGTACCGGCACAGGGTGCGGCGCGTCTGCGTCTTAACGATGCGACAAAGCGCACTTCCCGGGGGCTCCCAGCCCTGCCGTGCGAGTTGCTCCCCGCACAGTGCCAGCACCCAAGACTCGAGCAGCGAATCCTGTAATGCCATTCGGGTCAGGAAATGCAGCACGGCGGGCAAGCGTTGCGTCGGGGGTGCTGGAATGCCGCGGCCTGCGGACATCCATGCCCGGGCCAGTGTGTGCCGCTGGTAAGTCGACAGATGGCCGCCGGTGTCTCCGCCCAGGGCCATCACCCGCGTCTGAAGCTGTTGTCCCTTGGGGCCGCGGCACGCCGACGCGTACTTAACTTCCAGTTCAAGCAGGGCGGTTCGTACCCAGACTGGATATCCCGGATTGGACGGGTGTGGAGGCAGCGGCATGGCCACTATCGTCCAGCGCGTTGCGACACGTTATGTCGCGTTGTCTACTATTCTGGGATCGTCAGAATCCAGCGATGGTCCAGGAGGGGAGGGACGCATGGGCGACGGTGATCAGGACTTCGACCGTTTCATCGGTTCCTTCGCGGGGGTCGATGGCGGCAACCCCGACGCCGATCTGTGGATATGCGGCATCGAGCATGGCGGCGCGTTGGAAGATCTAGGGACCAAACTCCAGCCCGAACCGCACCCAGGGGCTTGGACGCCGGAGTTCAGGGCGGACCATCCGGACTTCTATCGCTGGCAGTACCACCAGAAGGTGGCCAAACTTTTGATAGCGCTGGAGGCGCTCTTGTCCGGTGATGACGCTAACCCTGATCTCTCCCCTCACGCGTACCGTCCGTACATGGCGGAGAAGCTGTACGTAGAGGGTGGGCGGAACTTCAAGCTCAACCTGTTCCCCTTGGCGTCGCCGTATGTCCGGTCCGATGCGTGGGCGCAAGCCTATCGATCGCACCCTTACCTTGAGGACAAGTCGACGTACTACCAGCGCTGCCGGGAGAAGCGATTCCCATTCTTTCGCCAGATTCGCGCACAGCACGCTCCGAAGGTGATCATTGGCACCGGGGTCACATTCAAGAACGATTTTGCAAGCGCGTTCGGCTTCGATGGACAGCCTGATGAGTTCGTTCTGAGTACCAGTGACCCAGTTGCCAGAAGGTGTTTTCGCTATCAGGAAGAGAGGGCGGCGCTGTACGTCACGCCGTTCCTGGGCGGACCCCACGGACTCAACAGCAACGCACTGATCACCGAGCTTGCCAGAGTGATTGCGATGTCCCATCCGCACCTCAGACTCGGTAGCTAACATGCGCGTTGTCTACAGCGACCGAGTCAATGCGCCTGTACAAGGCTATTCCCCCAGTGCGGCCAAGCCGGCGCTGGTGATGGCGGCATGGCAATCGCGCTGGCCAGAGCTCATCGTGCGCCCCCCGGTTCCCGTGAACCGGTCGGATCTGATCCGAGCGCATGATGCAGACTTCGTGGACGGTATCCTCGACCTACGCATTGCCAATGGTTTCGGCACAAAGAACCGGGACGTCGTCGACAGCCTGATCTACACCAGTGGAGCGTTGCTGACGGCGGCGACGTGGGCCCTTATTGCCAAGGCTGCGGTGGCGGCCCCCGTCTCCGGGTTCCATCACGCGAGCTGGGATGAGGCGGCAGACTTTTGCACCTTCAACGGATTGATGGTGACCGCCTTGGCGCTGCAGGCGAAGCATCCCGGCATGCGGGTCGGCATCTTGGATTACGACTACCACTACGGAAACGGCACGGTGGATATTTTGGAGCAGCTCAAATGTGCAGATGTCGTCCACCTAACCGCCGGCGAGCAGTGGCACCTGGAAGCGCAGGCACAGGACTTCCTGGCCAACATCGACGAAGATCTCAAGCGCCTTTCCGCTTGCGACATCGTGCTGTACCAAGCCGGCGCCGACCCACATCTGGACGATCCGCTGGGCGGCTTCCTTACCACGGACCAACTCGCGTATCGGGACGAGTGCGTGTTCGACGGTCTCCGCACACTGGGTGTTGCGGTGGCCTGGGTGCTCGCAGGCGGCTACCAACAACCCATCGACAAGGTGGTGGATATCCACGTCAACACGATGGCAGCGGCCATCCGTAGCAGTCGCCGATAGCATCGGTGATCCAAGGCGGCGATTTCTGGTAACGCAGGCCGCCCGACCGGCGGTGTCACAACGTTCAACCGACGACGGGGTAAAGCACCTCGCCGTAGTCTTGGTCGGACTGCTCGATCATGATCGACAGCACCAGCGGTACCAACGTGCCCAGGATGGCCGCGCCATCGGCGATCTGGGACCGGTTGAGCTGGCTGTCCCAAGTCGCACCGCCGTGGACCAGCTGGTTGCGCAACACATACAGGCGATCAAAGACGATCCCGAGCACCTTGGCGGTGTCACCCAGCATCACGGCAGCAAAGGCCGCCTTCTTGCCATTGGCAAAGCTATCCTCCCAGCGGCCGCTGGAGTCGTGCGTGCGCATGGCGGTCCAGAATGGCTCGAAGGTGAACTTGTTGTCGATCAGGGTCCGGACCGGGCCGCTGAACTGCTGGAACAACGCCTGGTGCAGGCGCCGTTCGCTGTCCCGTTTCACCAAGGTCTCAAAGAAGCCACGAACCCGATCCCGCTCCGTTTCCTCGCGCCCGAACTCACGCGCGTAGGCTGCGTTCAACGCGATCCATTGAAGGATGAAGCGCGTGTCCAGATCCTCCGACTCCTGCTCGGAGCGGATCAGCCAACTCAGGGCGCGGTGGATGCGAAGGCGCAGCGCCTCCGGCTGCCCATCGCGAATCTCCCGATGGCGTTCCTTCAAGGCCTGCGCAGTCATCGCCACGAATTAAGCTCCCCCAGCTACACGGCGAGTATGCCACGCCCCGCCAGGCCCCCTCTTTTCTCGCGCTAACCGAGAACTCTTCCCAGCCTGGCTAGGAGCTTCCGGGCCGCCGCATCGCGCGCGGCGCCATCCAGTTGGGCCAAAGCCCGGACTACGTGCTGCACCGCAAAGCGTTCCGCCTGCTTGTATTCGGATTGCCGGATGCGGTCGAAATCGCGCTGCGATGCATGCGCGTCACCGTAGAAGTGGAGGTGCCCGAAGATGGGCGTTGGGGCACGATTTTCCCAGTCCAGGTTGTTGACCTTGGACTCGACCTTCAGCAGCAGGTGGTAGTAATCGATCTGGAAGTAGTGGGTGAAGCATGTGGCAAATTCCCCGTAGTCAGTGAAGCTCGCTGCCCGCCCCATGCAGACGGGCCTACCGTGAAGCATCGCCGTTCTAAGGCGGGACCGGATCTGACGCCGATCGCACGCCAAGTCGATTGGCAGATCTTCGATGTAATAGTCCCCGCCGGCAAAGCCCTCCGCCTGGTCGATCTGGTCGAGCACAAATGCTCCCCGCAACGCGCCGTCGGCAGCCAGCGCCGCGAGGATGGTGTGGGACACGTACAGGCGCTCGTCGTTCCGTTTCAGGGCAGTGCGGGCTATGTAGGACATGGGAACTTCGCGGCGGTGGCCTAGTGTCCCCATGGTGGCATGCTCGGTCGATCGTGCGACGAAAGCTGCGTTGTCCAGCGACACGTTATGTCGCAGCCACATGGACACTGGTCTCCCTGAGATGGAGGGCTGCATGTACGACGACGACATCGATGAACTGACCGAGGACGGCGGACTGCCCGAGGTGAGTCAGAAGCTCTATCCGTTGTTGCGCCTCTGGATTTTGCGCCTTCTGATGCGTATGAGGGGGCATCGCAAGTTCGTGCGTTTTCGCGGCCTTGCCGATGACGACATTGCGGTGGCGCTGGGACTTAGGAAGCACGTATCCCTGGTTTCGGATCGCTTCGACCGAACGGGCGTCATGGATGAGCTGAACGCCAAGCATCAGGCCGCGGAGGCGCGGCGGGATCGAACCCGAGCCCCCGCCGTCCTGGCCCGGAACGTCACGCGGTTGGGCACGATGCTCGAGCTCACCCCAACCGACTGCCGCATCCTGGAGTTTGCGGTGCTGGTCAACCAGGAGGAGATGCTGGACAATGCCTGTGATTGGCTGGGACATTCGCTTTCGACGACGCAAGTGGTGCGTGCGCTTTCGCGCCTGCTGGAGCTGTCCGAACACCGGGTGGCGCAGTCCCTGAGTCCCCAGGGGCTACTTTCGCGTTCCGGGATTCTCTCGATCAACCGGCAGGGTAGTAGCAGCGTTCGGGGCAAGCTCGATCTGCTGTCGCCAACCTTCGCGGATCGGATGACCAGCGCCGATGCGGATCCCATTGATCTGCTCCGAGGGACCGTCGCACTGGCCGCAGCTCCGGAGTTGGCCCTGTCGGACTTTGGTCATATCCAGGAATCGCTCGCCATCCTGCAGCCGTACATGCGCCTTGCGCTGTCAAAGAGCCGGCGTGGCGTGAACATCTTCCTGCACGGCCCGCCCGGCACCGGCAAGACGCAGTTGGCACGGCGTCTGGCCAGCGAGATGAACTGCGACCTGTTCGAGGTTTCGAGCGAGAATGAGGATGGCGACCCGGTCGAAGGCGAGCGGCGGCTCCGGGCCTACCGGGCGGCCCAGGCGTTGTTGTCCAAGCGTCGCTCTTTGATCCTGTTCGATGAAGTGGAAGACGTCTTCAATGACGGCAGCGAGTTCTTCGGGCGCAAGAGTACCGCCCAGACACGGAAGGCGTGGATGAACCGGATGCTCGAGGATGCGCCCGTGCCGACATTCTGGCTGTCCAACTCGATCACCAGTGTCGATCCGGCCTTTATCCGCCGGTTCGACATGGTCGTCGAGCTGCCGATTCCGCCGCGGACCCAACGGCAGCGCATCATCGAGCGCGCCTGCGCGGACCTGGTCGGGGTCGACTGCGTGGCACGGATTGCTGAATCGGACCGCCTGTCCCCTGCGGTGGTGGCACGTGCCACATCCGTCGTGCGCGCCATGGACAAGGCCCTGGATCGTGCAGGTGCGGAACGCGCCCTGGAGCATCTGATCGGCAACACGCTGGAGGCGCAGGGACATGCTCGCTTGATCCGCCACGATCCCAACCGTCTGCCCAGTACCTACGACCTCGCGTTCCTCAATCCCGATGCCGACCTCCAGGCCATTGCCGATGGACTCAAGGCGGTTCGCGCGGGACGCCTGTGCCTGTATGGACCGCCAGGCACGGGCAAGACCGCATTCGGGCGCTGGCTGGCCCAGCAGCTCGACGTGCCGTTGCAGGTGCGGCGTGCCTCGGACCTGCTGTCCCCCTACATCGGCATGACCGAGAAGAACCTTGCCCGGGCGTTCCGGGAAGCGGAGCTGGACGGCGCGCTGCTGATGATCGACGAGATCGACAGCTTCCTTCGCGACCGCAAGGAGGCGCAGCGCCCGTGGGAGGTCACGCAAGTCAACGAGATGCTGACCCAGATGGAGGCCTTTCCCGGCGTCTTCATTGCCTCGACCAACCTGATCGAGGGGTTGGACCCCGCGGCCCTGCGGCGCTTCGATGCCAAGGTCCGATTGGATTTTTTGCAGCCGGATCAGGCCGTGGGCCTGTTTCGAACCCATTGTCAGGCGCTGGGCTTGGGGGTGCCGGATCCGTCCGACGAGGCGGCGGTCGCCCGGCTTGGGCACCTTGCCCCCGGGGATTTCGCCGCGATGATGCGGCAGAATCGATTCCGTCCCATCGGAAGTGTCGGCCAACTGCTGGCTATGCTGGGAGCGGAAATCGCGCTCAAGGGTGGAAGCAGGCGGCCGATGGGCTTCGTACACTGAGTGGGGCTTGTGGGAGTCGAAACGATGGGGGCGTCGTGGGGCGAGTGCTGTCGAAGTCGAAGTTGATTGCGTACCGGCAATGTCCGAAACGCGTCTGGCTGGAAGTCCATCGCCCCGAACTGCGGGAAGACTCCGCGCAGGCCCAGGCACGCTTCGAAAGCGGTTACCAGGTCGGGGACATCGCGCAACAGCTGTACGACCCTAAGGGCAAGGGTGTCCTGCTCGATCCACAACAGGCGGGCTTCGAAAGCGTTTTTGCGAGAACCCAGGAACTGCTGGGTTCGCCGCAGCCGATTTTCGAAGCCGGCTTCCGAACGGATGAAGCGCTGGCCCTTGCCGACGTGATGCTGCCTGTCAGGAAGGGCGGCAAGCTGGCATGGAAGATGGTGGAGGTGAAGTCGTCGACCTCGGTCAAGGACTACCACCTTGATGATGCGGCCATCCAGGTATTCATTGCGCGTGAGACCGGCGTGGCGTTGGCCGGCGCCTCGGTGGCGTGTATCGACAGCGCCTGGGTTTATCCCGGAGGCGGCGACTACGCAGGCCTGCTGCAGGAGACCGACGTCATCGGTCAGGCGCTCGACCGGGAAGCCGAGGTTCGCACTTGGATTGCCGATGCCCAGCGTGTCGTGGCGAGTCGGGCGGAACCGGTCGTCAAGATGGGCAAGCAATGTAGCGCGCCCTTCGACTGTGGATTCAGCGCCTATTGCCAAGGGCTTGTGCCAGCGACCGAGCATCCGATCAGCCAGCTGCCCGGAAGGCTGGGAAACGCGCTCCAGGAACTGATCGATGCGGAGGATCTGACGGACCTGCGGGATGTACCCGACGCACTTCTGAACGCCAAGCAGTTGCGCGTGAAGGAGGCGGCGTTGTCAGGCAAGGCGTTCTTCGACAGGAAGTCGGCAGCCCTGGCGCTGCAGCCACACAAGTTGCCCGCCTACTTCATGGACTTCGAGACCATCCAGTTCGCGGTCCCGGTCTGGAAAGGCACGCGTCCCTACCAGCAGATCCCGTTCCAGTTCAGTGTGCATCGCCTGTCCAGGACAGGGAAGCTGGAGCACCAGTCCTTCCTGGACCTGTCGGGCGAGGATCCCTCGTTGGGTTTTGCCAAAACGCTGGTTGCGGCATGTGGCGACAAGGGGCCGATTTTTGCCTACAACGCCGGCTTCGAGAAGTCGCGGATCCTCGAGCTCGCGACGCGCTTCCCACGCATGGCCACGGCATTGAAGGCCCTGGCCGAGCGTGTCGTGGATCTGCTCCCGGTGGCACGAGAGCATTACTACCACCCCGATCAGGAAGGGAGCTGGAGCATCAAGGCGGTGCTGCCCTCCCTATGTCCGGATCTGGATTATGCACGGCTGGAAGGCGTCCAGGACGGTGGCATGGCCATGCAAGCGTATGCCGAGGCCATTGCGCCCACCACCACGCGGGAGCGAAGGGCGGAGATCGAACGGCAGTTGATCGCGTACTGCGCGCTGGACACGTTGGCCTTGGTGCGCCTTTGGTCGACCTTTAGCGGCTCCAACCTGATGATTGAATGAGCGATGGCGAAACGACCCGATACGCTTGAAACGGCCTTGCTGGCAATCGAATTGCTGCGCCGCGTGCCGCGCAACCACAAGGTGACGGCATCGGAGTTGCATCGGCAGCTCCAAGAGGCGGGGATCAAGCGCGACCTGCGCACGATCCAACGCCAGTTGGACATGCTCAGCGAGCACTTCCACCTGATCCGCGATGATCGGAGCAAGCCGTACGGCTACCAGTGGCCCAAGCAGGCCGCCGGCTTGTCGATTCCCAACCTCAATCTGCAAGAGTCCCTGCTGCTGCGGCTGGCAGAGGAGCACCTGCGCAACCTCCTGCCCGTCCATCTGATGAAGTCCATGGAAGGGTTCTTTTCGCAGGCGCGGCAGAATCTCGGCCCCTGGGGTCCAGAGTCACTTGAGCGGGAGTGGCCGGGAAAGGTACGCGTGGTCGCGACGTCGCAGCCCCTGATGGCCCCCAAGATCGATCCTGCTGTCTTTGAAGTGGTCTGCGACGCGCTTTACAGGAACTTATGGTTGCGCCTGGACTACAAGAACGCCGCTGGAAACCTGTCGACGATCAAGGTCATGCCGTTGGGCCTAGCGCAACAGGGACCGCGGATCTACCTGGTCTGTCGCTATGAGGGCTACGAAAACGAACGTTCGCTGGCGATACACCGTATCCAGAAGGCAGGGGCCTCGACGCTGACCTTCAAGCGCCCCAAGGAGTTCGATCTGAAGCGCTTCGACGATGACGGGCGATTTGGGTTCGGCGACGGGAAGCAGATTCGTCTGACCTTCCGGATCACGAAGGATATCGGGCTGTTCCTACTGGAGTCCCCGCTTTCCGCCGACCAGTCGGTCAAGGAAGTTGGCGGAGACTACGAGATCAGTGCGACAGTCGTGGAAACCGACATGTTGGAGTGGTGGCTAAGGGGCTTTGGGGATGCTGTGTCGAAGGTACGCCGGTCGCCGATTGCCGTTCAGCGGTGAGCCGCTGTTGCGAAAGGCCATGACATCCAGTGACAATTCTTGGATCGTGGAATCGAGATTGGAGTGGGACCAGGGGGCTGGAAGTTGAACGACGCTACGTTGCTGCCGTTCCAAACGGCGTTTGACCCGCCCCAGCTGGCGGAGGGAAGTTTGGACCCCTTGGGGCTGTATTCGGTTGCCGATGCGCTGGGTGTCAGGTTGGCGCCAGGCGTGCGAGAGCGGCAGAGAACCCCCCGGTTCCTGACACTTGCGTTGGTCGGTCACTGGATCTGTCAGGGTATGGACGAGGACCAGAACCCCGACGTGCCTCCGGCTTGGCTTGTGTTTGAGTGGTTGGTGGTCGCGTCACTCGTGCACCAGCTGGAAGGAAGCGACGACATCAAGGGGACTCCTGGACGCGAAAAGGTGAAGGAAGCCTTGCGCCGTGACAGTCGAGTCTGCACCACCAACTACCTCAATACGCCTTCCGTCTTCGGGTTCCATGGCGTTTATCGGGTCCTTGGGGTTAAAGCCGGACTCTTTGATGACAGCGGCCGAATCCTCAGCGCTGGGCGCGATGTGCTCCAGGCATGGCGACGAGACCAGCACCTCGGGGGCGATGAGACAGGCTACGTTGCGAAAGTCCGGGGGCTGGTGGAGCAGGGTCAACGGCAGAAGGCCGTCGGCGCTCCCCCCAAGGCCGTCAAAGAGTGGATCGGCACGCACCTCAACCCGTACCGCCCGGGCCGGCGAGAGAAGGACGCGCTGTGGAACGTGCTGGTAGAGACAGATCAGCTGCGTGGCCAGTACGCCACAATGCTGGTGTCGGATGAAGGTCAACACGAGTGGCTGGCCGCAGGCGGCTCGGAGGCCAGGTACCACGCCAGTCTGTCGGACCGAGCCTACTCTGAGATGCGAAACCTTTTAAACGGCATACAGCGCTTCGAGTCCCTCGCGCGGACCTTGGTAGACGCCTTCGACGAGGCACGGGCGCGTATGACGAGCGAAGCCGGTGCGGTTGATTCAGCCTGGCTCGCGCGCGGGGAATGCATGCGGGCGTTGGCCAAGGATGGGGGCGCATTGTTCAAGGACGCATTTCGGGCACTGGAGGATGAGCAGGGAGCGCGCGACCGGCTTGAGCGACAATTTGGTTGGCTGGCAGAGCCGACTTCTGCCAGTGAGTGTGCTGCCAGGCTAGTTCGTCACCATGAACGCATTCAGCGCAACAAGCCGCCTGGCGGCAAGCGTCCCTGGATCGACTTGATGGGCAACGGCCGGATGGCCGTGCGCCCACAGTTCCAGGTGGAGGACTTTTCTTCACGCACCGACCAGTATGTGCATACCTACCGGACGGTGCCGATCTGGCAGTTCGCAACCGATCTCGGTCGCGTGCCCAAGGCGAGGAATCCCTAATGGCCAAGGACAAAGCCCAGGATCATGCGCGTCGCTTGCTCTCGCTTTGGGAGCCGCCGGCAGATGCCGGGAAGCCGGTCGGTGTGTTGGCTACCACGTTCACCCTCGATACCGGGGTATTCGAAGAGGAATGCCTGGCCCGATTCGTGGGCGTCCAAAGTGACCCCTATCGCGATGGTGCGATCTACCGCATCGAGCGCGAGGAGAAACTCTCCTCGCTGATCTGTGCGGCGGTCGTGACCGACATTCATCACTGCAGTGGCCAGCGCAGCTTGCGTTGGGACCTGATTCCGTCCAGGCCCGCCTCTGGGGTTATGCACGCCAAGATCAGCTTGCTGGCCTGGGAAAAGCACCTGCGCGTCCTGATTGGGTCCGCAAACCTGACCGGTGCCGGCTACCGACGCAATCAGGAATGCGCCGCGTTGCTGGACTTTGAGGGGCTCTCGGCAGAGGAGGAGTTGCTCGCCCCGATCCTGGCGTTCCTGCGCGAAATTCTGGATACCACCTCAGGCGTTGGGCTGGACCGAGCTCTGAAATTGTTGGACTGGGTTTCGGAGAAGGCCACGCGACTCCCGAGCCCAAAGCGCGGGCTACGGCGCCGTTTTATTCCCATTGGGCCCGGGAAGCCGAATGCGTTCGATCAGATGGACGTGTACCTGCCCCCGACACGTCCCACAGAGGCGCACGTCGTCTCACCCTTCTTTGACCAAACTGCGCGCGATTTCGGCCCAGTAGGTCGCTTATGGGAGATGCTGCGACAACGCGGAGGAGCACGGCTGCATCTGCACGTTGGCGGAACCTTTGCCAGCGAGATCGGAAAGTGGCGATTGCAGGTGCCGGGCCATCTGTTGGAATCTGCTGTCCCTGAAAGTCCTACTCGATCGTGGCACGTGCACCCCATCGCGGTGACCCAAGTGCAAACCGAGGCAGGGGCAGAGAACCGGCCCCTTCACGCCAAGAGCCTGACCCTGTCGCACCCGGCGTGGGTCGCCTGGATGGTTGGCTCGAGCAATTTCACATCTGCAGGCCTAGGCATCAAAAACAAAAAGGGTCCGCACGTCGTCAACTATGAGGCCAACGTCCTTTACTACTTCATCGGTGATGCGGCCAATCCGCTCCATGGAAAGATTGCATCCGGGGGACACCGCGGAACTGACCATATCAACTGGAAGACCGACGCCGAACTGAGTCCGGAAACCGGAGAAGAGGATGGTGAGGGCGAGCTTCCGCCTCCATTACCCGCGTTCTTTAAAGGGGCGACTTTGATGGGCGGCGACGAGCAGGGTTACGTCGTGGAACTGCACGTAACACCGTCGCCCAAGGCCCTTCCGACAGTCTGGCAGGTGCGATCCGGCACGACATGCGTATTCGATAGCGTCGAATGGACACGCACCGAGCAGCCGTCGTCCTGGCAGATAACCCTTGAACGTCACGGGCCACCGCCGTCTTCGTTGGTTGTGGACTGGCAGTCGTGCGATAAGACACATACAGCTGACTGGCCAGTCAATGTGGACGTATCGGCGGTGCTGCCGGCCCCTGCCGAGCTCCGTGACCTGAGCCTTGCCGCGCTGCTGGATCTCCTGAGCTCCGCGCGGCCGCTGTACGAGATTATTCGCGGATGGCAACGGCGCCAGGTCAATGACGATGACCCTGACGGTTTTAGTGCTGCGGATATCGTCGATCCCCATCAGAAGGTGGATACCAGTGGCTTTTTGGTAAAGCGTGTCCAGCGCGCGTGTGCCGCCATCAGTTACCTGCGTAAGCGTCTGGAGGATCCATTGCTCTCCGAAGCAGCGCTCGCTTGGCGCTTGGAGGGGCCCGTCGGCGCACGGGCGGTGATGGCCGCTATTCGGCGAGAGTGCCGCGAGGACCTGCCCGATGAGTGGACCTTTCTTCTGTCGGAGATGCTGCGCGAACTGCGGTCGGTCGTGTTGACGGTTCCTGGGGGGGCTAGGGCCCCTGCGGCGCTTCAAGCCCGCCTAAGGGATTTCGTTGACGAGCTGAGCGAGGAGCTTGTAACCGTCGCCAGTGGCGCTTCGCCGCAGGTGCAGCAGTTGGCACGATCGATCATCGAGGAACCCGTGCATGCAACTGCCTGAGACACTGAGACTCCACGTCGAGACCAAGGGGATATCACCGGAGGACGCCGCGCGGCAAACCCGATCGGCAAATGCAATCTTGGATCGGCTTTCGGCGCAACCGGGCGTGGTCCTGGGAGACGAGGTCGGCATGGGCAAGACATTTGTCGCCCTGGCGGTGGCGTCGACCTACATCCTGGAGAATCCGAGTCGCCCTGTCATCGTCATGGCGCCCAAGGGTGTCGTCGACAAATGGGTGCGCGATGCGAGGACCTTCATGGAGTCCTGCCTGCTAGCGGAGGAGGATCGCAAGCGGTTTCGCGTCGCCAAGGCCGAAACCGCGCTTGAGTTTCTCAAGTTGCTGGACGATCCGATCAAGGTCAGGGCTACCTTGATCATTCTGGCCCATGGCGCTCTGAACCGGGGCCTGGCGGATAGCTGGAACAAGCTTGCGGTGTTGCAGGCGGCGATCAGGGGGCGCCGCGGGGCCGACGACGTTCGCAGAAGACTGGCGAAGTTCGGTCCGGCTATCCTGCAAACCAGAAGCAAAACCAGCGCCGACCTCATGCGGACACTGTTGGAGAGCTCAACGAGCGAATGGAAGGCTGTCCTTGTTGCCAATGGCTTGTTGACGGACGCGGACGACGATCCGGTGCCGACGCTGGTCGCCAAGACGCTACCTGCCCTTGACCTGGATGTCGTCTATCAGCGCGTGCTGGAGGTCCTTCCAACCCGTAAATCGGGGCAAAAGGACAGCATGCACAGACGCCTCCAGCATGCACGTGAGGCGTTGAACAATGCCAGCACCGGCGTGTTGCCCGCCATCTGGCGGCAGGTGCTGGCCAGAATGCGGCTCCGGCTGCCGTTGCTGGTACTGGATGAGGCGCATCACGTGCGCAATGGAGCGGTGCGGCTCGCGCAGCTGCTCAAGCAGCAAGAAGAAGGCATGGAAGAGGCCGCAGGGCCATTGGCCCACCGGTTTGACCGCATGCTCTTCTTGACCGCGACGCCATTCCAACTCGGACACCACGAGCTGTGCAATGTGCTCTCGCGGTTCGAGTCCATCGCGTGGGGAGGGCGGGATGCGCCGACCATGACCCGGCCCGAGTTCGTCCGGTCGATCGAAGCGCTCAAACAGAAGCTCGATGCCATGCAGTTGGCATCGGACCGCTTGGAACGGGCCTGGAAGCGACTGAACCCGATGGATCTTGAAGAAGTCGCTGCCCATGGTGAGCGGTGGTGGGATGTCGCCGCCTGCGTTCGGGGAATCGAGAACGAGCGTCTGAGCCGGGTCAGGAGCACTTACTCAGAAGCGCGGGACGCCATTCGTAGTGCAGAGGCGGACCTTCGGCCATGGGTCATTCGCAGCGCCAGGACCGTGCAGCTCCCAGGTCACCCGGGCATCGCCCGGCGTGAACGCCTTGAGGGTGCCGGTGTACTGGCCGAGCTAGAGGGCCGAGCCGCCCCCGGTGGTCTGCGCGTAACGCCGGACAATGCACTCCCGTTCTTGTTGGCGGCCCGGTTGGCCTCCGTGTCTGGGTCTCGTCGCGTGCTGGGCGAAGGTTTGGCGTCCAGTTACCAAGCATTCTTGAATGCGGAGCTGGAAAAGGACGCCAGGTCCGCAGATCGGCCTGTAGAGGATCAGCGCACCCTTGAGGCTCGCTTCCACGAGGATCGTTTGCTGGCGGCGGTTGGCGGCTTGGAGCCCGCCACCCGGCGCATGCATCCCAAGATCCGTGCGACCGTTCAGTTGGCCATGGATCTGTGGCAGCGGGGCGAGAAAGTGTTGATCTTTTGCCACTACCGAAGGACCGGGCAAGCGCTTCAGGCGTACCTGTCCGACGCCATGCTCGACGCCATCCAGCGTCGCGCCGCCGAGAAGCTCAGTTGTTCGCCCGAAGAGGTCGACGACAGGCTCAAGAAATTCGTGGATCGGCTGGACAAGGACCGTGTCGGGGATATCCGCAACGAGATCGATCAATTGCTTGCACCGTACCCGGCGCTGGCCGACCCGACGTGGCGGGAGAAGATTCACGATGTCGTGCTTCGATTCATGCGAACGCCAACATTCCTGGTTCGCTACGCGGACCTTTATGAGGAAAAGCTCACGCCCGAATGGATGCGTTCGATGCTGGACCGCGCGGATGGCTCCAGCCTGACGCTACGCGCTGTCTTGACCCAGTTCGTGCGGTTCTTGGGTGTTCGGTGCAACGAGACAGAGAGGGCTGCCTACCTGGAGGCGCTGCATAAAGTGCAAACAGGTGCCCACGTTGGCACGGACGCCGACAGTGCCTTTGAGGACGACACCCCCGCAGACGGCGAGCGAATCCGCTTGGTGGCCAATGTGCGCCGCGTCTACGGGGACACCAAGGACGAGACACGGCGCCGTATCATGCTGACGTTCAACACCCCGTTCTATCCGGAAATCCTGATTGCCAGCAGCGTGCTGGGAGAGGGCGTGGATCTCCATCTCAACTGTAGGCACGTGATCCATCACGATCTGGATTGGAATCCAAGTTCGCTTGAGCAACGGACCGGGCGCATCGACCGGCTGGGATCCAAGGCGGAATCGGCGGGACGCCCGATTCGCGTCTACCTGCCGTACGTGGAGGGCTGTCAGGACGAGAAGCTTTTCCGGGTCGTCATGGACCGCGAGCGCTGGTTTGGGGTTGTGATGGGCGCGGAGGAGTCCATGAACCGGGTGCTGGGCGCTTCGGCTTGGGAACTGGAAAAGCTGGCCGAGCAGCCCATGGTCCCAGAGTCGCTGGTCGATTCATTGAGATTGCGATTGGAGCCGGCAGCCGGCGACACTGTCGCCGAAGAGGCGCGCTGAGCCGAGAGGAGTGTTGGCGCGCGTCAGCGTTCGATGGATCACAACAACGGGTCAGGTTCATGTACCACATCGAGTAAATGAACCTGCTGGACCGGCCAGATTTCCGTAGACACTCAGTCGCCGCTCTGCGCGTAGCGCCTTTCAAACTCTACCGGTGATACGCCACCGGCGGAACCATGCCGGCGGATGGGGTTGTAGAACATCTCGATGTAGTCGAACACATCCGAGGTGGCCATGGCGCGCGTCGCGGGCATTTCCACCACGCCTGCCGGGTATGGCACATTCTCCTTGAAGCCGAACAGGATATAGGCAGTGCCATCCCGATGAGCATTCGCGAAGGTAAGAACATCTTTGAGCAACTCGGACCTGTCTTCGTCACGCGCCTTAATGAAGGCTGTGCGCTCTGACTTGCAGTCCAGATCAGATCCTTCCCCTTTCTAGCGCAACTGCTCGATAAGTTCATCTGTCCGCATTGGATCTGGCCCTGGTCAATTGCGGCTTGGCACGTTACCAGTAGCCCGACACCCATCCCGATATCGCGAGCACCCCAAGAACGGCCCGTTGCGCCCGTTCTTCTCTTGGATGACACCCTCTTCGCACACGGGGCAGACCTGTCCCGACACAACCCCCCTGTCCAGACGTTGAGCCCGTCTGGTCGTGACCTCATCAGGGCTCAGTGAGCGCGTACAGTCGCACGCCGGAAAGCGAGAGCAACCTAGGAATGCTCCACCCGATCGCGGGACCATGACGCCACCACAATCCGGGCGGGAGCATGGCTCAACGCCCTCTCCATCCACCGGCTCAATCCTGAGATGGTCGTTCTTGACCAGTTCCACCAGGAACTGCGAGGGCTTGGCCAGCGTGGTGTAGAACCGCAGCTGCTTCCTGGCTCGCGTCATCGCGACATAGAACAGGCGCCGCTCCTCGGCAAAGGGGAACGGATCGGGAGCCGGCATGGCCAACTGGAGCGCCGGGTCGTCCTGGATCTGACTGGGGAAGCCGTGCGTGCCCTGCAAGACGTTGAGGACAAACACGTACTCGGCTTCCAACCCCTTGGAGCCATGAGCGGTCTTGAAGTCGATCAGCAACCGATCACCGAACTGCTTCTGCCAGTCCTCAAGCGTGTGAGGCCGGTCTCGCCGATAGCGACCCAAAAACAGGATCGTGACCTGCGAGCCCTTGGTCGGCCTGATTTTTCCCTCGCCGACATAGAGGTGCATGATCGACAGCTGCTGCTCGATGTATCCAAGGATGGCGCTTTCGTCCCGAAACCCATACGCCTGCATGGGCGCCTTGACCAGGGGATTGGTCGTAGCAACCTCCTTCTTGATCTGCGCGGGGTTGGCCTGAACAAACTGGCTGGAAACGTCGCACAGATGCTGCGGGCAGCGGAACGTAGTGTTCAACGTCAGCCGAGTGGCGTGGTCAAAAGTCTTCTCAAACTCAGTCATGACCGAGATATCGGAGCCCGCGAACCGATTGATGCCCTGCCAGTCATCTCCGACCACACACAAGTGCGTGGGAGTTCCTGGGTTGACTGCCAACGCCTTCAGCAGTCGAATGCGTGCGCGCGAGCTGTCCTGGAACTCGTCCGCCAGGATGATCAAGTACGGGCTCTTGTAAGCGCCCGATTCCACATGCTCGGCGGCTTGGATCAGCATGTCTTCAAAGTCGATGAACTTCCCAGCTCGTAGGCGCCGCTCCCACTCCTGGGCAATCCGCTCATACAGGGCCAGATACATGCGCAGACGTGCGCCGTAGCCATCCTTGGATTGTTCTTTCAGTGCACTTTGCAGCTGCGCATGAGTCAATCCGTTGTTCTTGACGTGCTGCTGGAATACGCGGAAAGAGCGCGCCAAGTCCGCCTCGTCCACGGGCGGCTGACCCATGCTTGCCCTAGTCGGATCGAACGTCGGACTAACGCCGCGCTCAACCAGCGCCTGCTCCAAGGCAGAGATAGCCTCACCGGTCATCAGCCCGTGCGAAGTCGTCTCGAACAGGGCTGTGCCCTTCTCGGCGTGGATTTTCCGCTTCCACGCCACGCCTTCTAGATAGTCCTTGAAGTCCTTGGGCGCCTCCCCCTTGGCATTCAGCGCGAAGTGCTCGTGGTATAGCAGCGCATCGGGGTAGTAGAAGTCGGGATAGTACTGGCGGAAGTGCTCGTCTGCGGTTTCATGTTCGTAGCCCCGTTCGTACGCATACGAGACACCGTTGTAGAACAGCCAATTGGCGATGACACGCTCTTCCTTGCTCTTGACCACCTCTCCCTGCGCTGTCAGATAGCCGCGCTTGCCGTCGATGTAAGCGTCCGGCTCCTGCTTCTGTCCCCACTTGCCCACATCTCGGGCGTAGATGGTTCGGAACTGATCCCAGTCGCGCTTGAACGCCGCATCCTGGCCTGACAGGGTCTTGATGATGTCCGATACCTCCCGGATGTCAGTGCCTGGACTGTCGGGGCTGACCCAAGGCGCGAGCGACGGCTTCTTGCCTGTCGCTTTGGCGATGACCTCGATGCCGAAAGCGTGGAAGGTATTGGAGCGAACGCGGTCCACGTTCGGCACGTCTTTTAGCTGCTCTGCAATGCGCGACCCGACTTCGTCCGCGGTCGCACGGTTGAAGGCCAGCAGCAGGATCTGTTCGGGTGTCGCCAGTCCTTCGTGAAGGGCGTAGCCGGTCTTGGCCACCATCGTGGACGTCTTGCCAGAGCCCGCAGCGGCCACGACCATGACGGCGTCGTCCATGCAGATGCAGGCATGGATCTGTTCTGCGGTCAGGGGGTTTTTCTCGACCGTGTCGAAGAACGCCTTGCGCAGCATGCGCTGACTGGCCAGGTGATGCTTGTTCTGCTTGTCAAACGCGATGTGAAGCGTTTCCGCCGGGGAGCTGTCACCCACCGCCTGCTTCCATGTCTTGGTTCGATGCTCTGGCGCCGGGTGCTGGGCCAGAAATCGCTTGACCGTGCCCTTGGGAACCCAACGTCCACCATTGACAACCTCGTCGAGGTGCCCTCGCCAGATTTTGAAGGCGCTGTCGAACGTCACTTGCGCAAGACGCTCTTGCTCCCGTCTTGGATCGGCAGGCTTGGGAAGCGGCGGGATGCGTTGGGCTGGTGGGATCGGAGGTGGGGATGCGGGTTTTTTTCTCTCCGCGAACAATGACCACGCCAGCCAGATCGTGCCGAACTGGATGACGCTCAACCACAGCGCGAACACCTGGAGGATGGTCCAGAGTATCCAGAAGGCGACCACCCACCCTCTGGCTTTACCCGCCAGCGCGATTGAAAAGAAGATGATGGCCTGCCAGACCAGGACCGCGATCGTCATCTCTACCCCGTTTCTTTTTTCCCCAAGATTCAATCTTGCCACGGGATCGGGGGTGACAGCACTGAGTCCCCCACAACCTCTTCCTGGCGTGCTGAGGTGAACCGCTGGGCCAACGCAGTCGCCGAGTCATTTTTCTTAAACGTAAAGAAGGGGAACATCAAGAAGCGCATCTTTGCGGACCGCAAAAAAGGCGGCTTTTGACGTATCCGAGTACATCGAAGGTTCTACAATCCTATCCGTCGGCACAGCCACCTCGTTGGCGTTAGCTCTATCGAGTTCG
The DNA here is from genome assembly GCF_001427585.1 of Pseudoxanthomonas sp. Root630. GTDB lineage: Bacteria > Pseudomonadota > Gammaproteobacteria > Xanthomonadales > Xanthomonadaceae > Pseudoxanthomonas_A. Next base: position 500,266 of record NZ_LMGY01000012.1, read on the forward strand.
AAACGGCATATCGGCTTCGCCACTCAGGTGTCCCCTCAATCCTGGTAACCCCACACCATGAGCGATTCACCAGACCTACAGCTGTTGGCCTGTGTGGGCAGCGGGTGTGCGATTGAACGAAATCTCGAACCCATACTACCTCTCTGAAGCTGGTGGAGTGCTGGCTTCGCGCATGGCGCAGCGCTGGTCGCGTCTTGACTGGAGTAGGGAAGGATGAAGAACAGGGTCGAGCTTATCTATTGCGTGATGGTCGTGGCGACGGCAGTTCTGGCTGGCGTCATGAAGTGCACGGCAAGCGCGGCCTGCAGCAGATGTGGTGACTTGGTCGATCCGTTCGACTGATCCACAAAACCCTTTGGTACCTCGCACAAGGCCCGGCTTCGTCCGGGCCTTGTGCGTTTGTGCCGCAAACAACGAGGAAGGAACTATGCATTTGGTCGAAACGATGGCTTATGCCGGCGAGAAGCCGTGGCATGGCTTGGGCAACCGGCTTGCGCCGCATCAGCCCATTGAGGCCTGGAAGCGTCAGGCAGGGATGGATTGGAAGATCGAGGAAGCAGAAGTGCGATACGTCGCTGGGGGCCACAGCCTGGGCGTCATTCATGCCTTCCCGGAACAGAAAGTGCTTTACCGTTCTGACACGCGCCTGCCGCTATCGGTGGTCTCCAAGCGATTCCAGGTCGTGCAGCCGGGTCAGATCCTGGAGTTCTACCGGGACCTTACCGCCAACAGTGGCTTCGAGCTTGAGACCGCCGGCGTGTTGCGGGAAGGCCGCAAGTTCTGGGCGTTGGCCCGGACTGGCCAGAGCACGACGTTGAAGGGTCGTGACAGAGTGGATGGTTACCTGCTGCTGGCCACCGCCTGCGATGGAACATTGGCGACCACCGCCCAGTTCACCTCGGTCCGCGTAGTCTGCAACAACACCTTGTCCATTGCGTTGGGTAACGCCAGTGGAGCGATCAAGGTGCCGCACCGCAGTCAGTTCGATCCGGACGCGGTTAAACGCCAGCTTGGCATCACGGTCTCGTCCTGGGATGGCTTCGTGGTCCGGATGAAGGCGCTGGTGGAACGTCCGGTGGATCCGGACTCGGTGGAAGGGGTGCTGCGTAGGGTGCTGACCTACAACGGGCCAGATGGCAAGGCTACGGTCGTCAATGAGCAGGCCATGGCCAACGTGCGGTCGTTGTATGAAGGTGGTGGACGTGGTGCGCTGATGGCTTCCAGTCGCGGAACGGCATGGGGTTTGCTGAACAGCGTGACCGAGTTTGTCGATCACCATCGGCGGGCGCGTAGCGAGGACCATCGCCGGGACGCGGCGTGGTTTGGGCCCGGTGCCCAGATCAAGCAGCGGGCGTGGGATGAAGTAATGAAGCTGGTGGCTTGATGCGAGCCCGGTCACGCGTGCGTGAATCAACTGTAGTCCGGACGGCTCCCCCCGAGGGAGCTGTCCGGACGCGGGAGGACCGGACCATCAGCCAAGCATTGCGGATCCTTGAGCAGAGACTGGTCGGAGCGGGAGTATTGCTGAACGAGGTGGCGACGTGCGGAGCGTTCTTCCAGCTGCGGTTGGGCAGCGAGGAGCGTGAGCACTTTGAAGTGGCCTTCCTCAATGCCCAGCACCAGCTCATTGCGGTGGAGCGATTGTTCTCCGGTACAGTGGATGGGGCGGAAGTCCACCCGCGCATCGTGGCCCAGCGTGCCTTGGCACTGAATGCGTCGGCCGTGTTGGTGGCTCACAACCATCCGAGTGGTCGCTCCGAGCCGTCAGCGCTTGACCGTGCATTGACGACCAGGCTGAAGAGCGCGTTGGGGCTGGTAGCAGTTCGGTTGCTGGATCATTTCGTCGTCACGACGCGTGAAGCCACTTCGATGGCCGCCAGAGGGTGGGTCTGACGCCGTGCATGTTCGGTGTTTAGTGCCATAACGCCCGGCCCCGAGGGCCGGGCGCTTCTTTTGGTCTGCTGCACTCAGTGCCTTCAGCGCGCTGAGCAGCTGCGCGTGGGCAACTGCAGAAGCTCTACAAGCTTTGGCAGGAGCGTCGGGTCTTCGATCAGCGCCGGAATCAATGTTGCCAGCGTCTCTCGCTGGGAATCATCGGCATGCGAAAGGGCAAGTATGGCGTCGGCCATGGCTGCATCGTCGGCGAGCAGATAGGCCGCCGGCACTTCGAGCAGTTGCGCCAGAAGAGCGAGATTGTCGAATCCAATGGCGGTGACCTGGTGCTCGTAGCGATTGATCCGCGAAGAGCCCTTGTCCTTACCCAGTCCCATGCGATCGCCCAGTGCGCGTTGGTTCAACCCACGCAGCTGCAGCGCCTGTAGCAGGCGTGCAGCGAACAGCGCACGTGGCGAGGGATGGGGCACCGGCGTCCGGAAAAACGGGGTCGGCCGGAACAATGACGAAGCCTCTATCGGTGTGGCAGACTCTATCTGGGGAATTAGGGGTGTATGTCAAGCCGACGATCGACCACCGAGGCAGACATTGCAGGGTAACCAGGGGAACAAGGCAGCATGGATCCGTACGAGATTCTGGGTATTCGTCCGAATGCGGGGCGCGATGAGATTGAGCTGGCCTACAAGGGGCGACGCAGTCAGTACCACCCTGACCGTTATGCACAAGCGGATGCGGAAACGCAGGCTTGGGCGACAGGCAAGATGAAAGAGATCAACCAGGCCTACGCGGTGGTAACGAACGAGGCCGAGCGCGACAGGTTTGACCAAGAGCAGTTTCGTCGAGCGACACCGAAGGAGTCGCCACCGCCACCGCCACCGCCACCACCGATGACGCTGAGGCAGGTGCTGCATGGCTACACGTGCGCGACCGAGCCGTTTCAGAGAATCTTTATTGCACCCCACATACCGGCCAACAAGATGGCTGGAGCCATCAAGAGTTACGGCGAAGGCGTGCGCCCGCAAGACGTCGTTGCGCTGGTCGACGACACCGTTTTCGGTGGGGCCAAGGAGGGCATGCTCATTACCGAGTCTGAGATCTACTTCAAGGCCATCTTCGAACCCGTGTCCAGGCTCCGTCTGGATGTGGTCAAGGAAATCAGCGCGCACGGGAATGTGGTTCACGCCAACGACTTCCAGTTCGCCAAGTTGAACATCCCGGAAAAGCGGGACGTGAAGGCACTTTTCAAGAGGATTGACTCGTATATCAAGAGTCGTAGCGTGGAGTCGCCGCACCGGGACGGCAAAGGCCCAGATCACCACAGCAGCGCTGAAGGTCTCGGGCGGGCTGAAGAAGATAAGTTGTATGCCAGGCTGAAACAAGGCTTCTTCAGTCGCTTGGAGGCAGACGTCCGGCGGGAGGCTGCCGTGGCCGATTCGCCGGAGGAGTGGGTGGTGGCTGAGCTAATAAAGCAGCTCATGCACGTGTCCGGCGTGCTGGATCGGTTCGTGCAGCAAAGGGGAATACCGCTATCCAGGATGGAGAAGTCGTTCCTGGCAAGTGATCCGATGCGCTGGGAGGTGTTGACGTTCGTGATGGCTGTTGTCGATAGATTGTTGAGCGATGAAGCCGGGATGGACGAGGAACAGGTCCAGGCGTTCACCGGGCCGGCAATGCTGAGGGTGTTGATGGCCTATGTCGCGGAAGTGGAAGACGTGGGAAGGCGCCGCACCCTGCGGAGCGTCGCCCGTCCGTTTGAAGAGCTTGAGGAATCGAGGTTCTTCATGGATTTCCGTCGACGCTGTCGTAGATATGGCGTGGTACTGGGCGATTCTCCGGGCAATGTGGTCGAGGCATTCAGCCACTCCATGAGCAATCCAGCCGCCTTTTATGCGTTGGACGAGCCGCAGCGGAGGAAGTGGGGCGAGTTCGCGCAAGGGTTCATGGGGCGTGTGCTGGATCCAGACGGCACACCTGTGCTCCTGGGAAGGATCTTTGAGGAAACCGAAGCTGCACTGGTCAACGTCCTCGACAGGAATTGACGAAGGAATGACTTTCACGGCTCTCCAAAGGGAAGTGGTGTCGACATCGCGATGTCCGGCGCGCGTGATCGTGTCTGACTTCCCGCGTTCGAGAGTGCATGCGGGAAGAAGTAAAAATCACCGAAAACAGGGGGTATGAATGAGGTATCTCATTGGGCTGTACGGAGCAACGGTGTTGATCGCGGCGATCTACTTCGACATATGGGGGGAGTACGCCTATAGGGGATTCTTCTCCAACCTGGGGAGAGCCGTGGTCTGGCCAGCCATCGCATTTCCTTCCTTCGGTAGGATTTTGACGGGCCTTATCTGGGTGGTGGTGATTGGTGGCGTCTTGTTGTTCGCACGGAGCAAGTGAATGAACGGGCTTAATGCGAAGTTGATCATGGGGGCTTGCCTTCTGACGCTTATGACAGGGTGCAAAAGCGAGCTTGACAAGGTGCGCGAAGAGTTCATCGACAGCTGCAAAACCGGTAATGCGTCGACGGAGATTTGCGAATGCGCTATCGACAGGCTGCAGGACCACTACGGCGAGAAGGGCCTGGTGGCAATCAAGGAGCAGGGTGTCATGCCGCCGGACTTTATGGCCCAGTTGGCGCGGGCTGGTGAGGGCTGCAGGAATGAAGCACTAGGACTGACTCAGGAAGGCGACATCAATGTGTCAGGATGCAAAGTGCCGGCAGGATTGACGCCAGGAGAAGCTGAGCAGATTCGATGCAGCAGTGTCGATCTGACGGCGGATGCCGCACCTGGGCTGTTGGAGCCAGCCGCTGGCGTGTCGAGTGATCTGGATATGGCCGCTGCTGCCGCTGCTGCCGCGGCGCAAGCGGCGAGCACAGCGGAAGCGACCTACGCCGCCAACGCCACTGCGAATCAGGGTGCGACACTCGGTCAGGCGGGCGACGATACCAGGGTGATAAGCGCGGCAATCGCTGTGCAGGCCGGTCAAGGCGGAGGCAGTGAGTACAAAGAGGGGCGTCGGTTGGTTGAAGGTGATCTCAATGGCGACGGCGTGCTGGATGTTGCAGTGCTGTACACGCTGGAGGGGGCCGGAGGCAGCATGACGTCGATTAGCTACTTGGCTGCATTCGTGCGTGAAGGAAGCCAACTACGGGAGTCTGACACCGAGACCCTGTCGGGGGCTGCTGAAGCACTGACGCTGAAAGATGGCATGGCGCACGTCAGGTTGCTGTCTCACGGACCTGATGACCCCAGATGCTGCCCATCCATTCGGGAGGATGCAGCATTTGTCATCCACGGCGACAAGTGGTTGCAAGTCCGGCTCTGAACCTTGCCTTTGTAGGAAAAGAAGGGCCGCCTCGTGCGGCCCTTCTTCATGGAAACGAGCAATGGCAAGGGTTGGCGGGGGGAGGCTGGTCGGAAATGTTACGGGCCATAGGCGAAACGCGTGACTCTACGTCACCTATGCGGATGTGCTGCGTCGTCAGAGCTTCCGTCAGAAAGCCGGTTTGATATCAGTAGTCACGTATGGCCGCCCCAACGAGGGCGGCCTTTCTTTTTGGAGAACGCGATGGAGAAGAAGACGGCCTTGCGCCTGGTGGAAACCCGCACGTTGGATCGTGGGAAATGGCTGGAAGTACGACGGGGAGGCGTTGGAAGTTCCGATGCGGCGGCGGCAGTGGGCATGAATCCCTACAAGAGCCAACTGGAGCTGTGGATGGAGAAGACGGGGCGGGGAACTGAGGGCGAAGACAGAGTCGACATGGAGTCGCCGATGTACTGGGGCACGCTGCTGGAGCCTTACGTGGCACAGGCCTACCAGAAGAAGACGAATTGTCGGGTACGCAAGGTCAATGCGGTCCTGCAACACCCAACCTTTCCGTTCATGCGGGCCAACATCGACAGGGAGATCGTCGGCAACTGCGAGGTCCAGATTCTGGAATGCAAGACGGCGGGCGAGTTCGGCTCGCGGCTGTGGCGCGATGGCGTACCCGAGTACGTCCAGCTCCAGGTCCAGCACCAGCTAGCCGTTACCGGCAAGGCCGCTGCGGATGTGGCCGTGCTGCTGTGTGGTCAGCATCTGGAAATCCACCGCATCAACCGGGATGAGGATGTCATTGCTCGCTTGATCGTGCTGGAAGCCCGCTTCTGGGAGTACGTGGAATCGGACACGCCGCCACCCGCCGATGGCAGTGAATCGGCGGACAAGGCCTTGCGCCAGCTCTACCCGGGCGGCGGGGACACGCTGGATTTCAGCGAGGACCGACGCCTGTCAGAAGCGTTCGCCGAGCTGGTGACGTTACGGCGCGAGCTGGAGGCCAAGGAAAGCCAAGCAGAGTTGCTCAAGCAGACCTTGCAGCAGGCCATGGGCGATGCGGCACGCGCCGTGTTCGCCAGCGGTGAGGTCACCTACAGGCGGGCCAAGGATGGCTCCCGCTTGGACACCCAGCGTCTGACCACCGATCACGCCGCACTTGTGGCCGCATACACCCTGCCCAAGCCAGGAGCGCGGCGGTTCGTGATCATGGACTGATCCCTTCAAACATAGGAGTTTCGACATGCTAAAAGGTTTGGCAATCACACCGCCCGTGATCGGGCGGATATCCATCGGTCGAGTGGTGGAGCGTAATGGCAAGCGGCTGCCGGAGAAGGACGACCAGTTCACCCTGACCAGCCAAGTGCAGAACCGCGATGGGTGGGTCCTGCATCCGCTGGATGAAACCCTCAAACGGGAAGCTGGCGGCAAGCTGCGATCCATCCCGGTTCGGTTGCTGTTCAACGATCCGGCCCTGAACCTGCGAGCCGACTACTCGCTGTTCGACCGCAATTCTGGCAGGCCCGTGTGTGTTGGCAATGGCGAAACCTGCCGGCGCGTGGGGAACGAGGGCATGGAGGGTTTGCCGTGCCCCGGCCCGGACGCGTGCCGGTTCGCCGACGGTCAGTGCAAGGCCTACGCTCGCTTCAACGTGGTGATCGGCGATAACCAGGACGACGCGCTGGGCAGCTTCGTCTTGCGCACGACCTCGTTCAACACCATCCGCACGCTGGCCGCACGGTTGCAGTACTTCAGTGCGGTCTCCGGCGGGCGGTTGGCGTGCATGCCGTTGGAACTAAGGCTGCGAGGCAAGTCCACGACCATGAGCTTCCGGACGGCGATCTACTACGTCGACCTAGTGGTCCGGTCCGGGCTGAGCCTGGAGCAGGCGATCGAAGAGACCCGAGGGCTGGACCAGCGCCGGCAAGCCAGCGGATTCGACCAGGTGGCGTTGGATGACGCTGCGCGGCAGGGGTTTGCTGCAGGGGCGTTCGAAGAGCCGGAAGAGGACGTGCCGGCATTGGTGGAAGAGTTCTACCCTGAGGAGGGCGCGGCAGCCGCTGATATCCCAATGAGCCGTGCGCCAGTCAGCCTGGGTAGCAAATTGGCGGCGAAGGTTACCCGTGCCTCGAATGGATGAAGGTGGAGCGGCAAGATCTGGTTGTGGAAGAGAATAGGCGAGGGGAGCTTAGGCTCCCCTCCGCATCAGCAGCCACGTCGTTCTTTTTTTTGGGTCATTGGCCTCATTGCGCTTGTCGGATCCCGAGTGCTGCCAGCCCATGCGCTGGACGGAGACCTCGCTCACCAAGCTCCACCTACTGCCGGGAGCGGCCATCGCGGCCGCGCAGGCGATGGCTAACCTTCGGTCCGACGGCACGATGCTGTGCGTCAGCCACCTGGCCCGGGTTTTGGAGGGCAAGACGGTGGAGTAGCGGCTGGCCGAAAAGTCCGAGGCCGAATGGGAAGAAGTCTGACGGCACGTCCCGCTGCTGCCTGATGGCCGCAGGACCACCGCGGGTGAACCATGGGCTTGCCGTCCTGGCCACTTCACCCGGCAACGGGGGACGGGGGCGAGAATCCCCGCTCAAGCGCCGACGACCGAAGCCCCGCAAGGGGGCTTTATTGTCAGTTCCGGTTGTGACCCTGCCATGGTCCTAGTCTTCCCCGTCCTTGCTCGCTGCGTGCTCCTGATGTTTCTCGCCCATCATCCTCTTGACTCTCGCCGGGCCTAGATGAATTCCCGGAATTCGATCGATGCCCTGATCTCGGAGGCTTCGATGATCGACGCGGACCTGCAACCCAGCTTCGGCCAGTGCCTCGTTCGCCAGATCGGCGATGGCTTCCCGGGTCGTTAGCAGTTCTTGGCTCACCTGCTGATGGGTCATGCCCCCGCTGAGCTTCTTGCAACCCCCTCGCTCGGGGTGCCTAGCGTTGTATCGGCGGAAATACTGCTGGGGCGGTCGCGGGATGCCATCGGTTGCCCTGTCTGAGGTCATCACGTGGATGTGCGGGTTCGGGTTGCCCGAGAGCCTTCCTTCCGGACCGTGGAAGGCCATCTGCCAGGGCCGCGGTCCGGCCACTCGCAATGCGATCCTCCTGCCCAGGCGCATGTTCTGCTCGTGATCGAGTTCGCTCGGCAGCGAAATGATCCATTCGCGATAAGCCGCCGCGTTCTTGCGCTCATGCTTGTCGGCGTGCTTCCAGAAAAGGAGGGGTTTGTCTTGGCTCCACTCCGGGAAGTTGCCGAACTCAAGTCCGATCAGGTCATCCCTGTCCTCCCACTTGTCTCCGATGCGGGCGTCGTAGCGACTGTGCTCTGCGCAAGTTCCTTTCTTGCCGCTCTTTACCTCAACGCGATAGTTAGCCATGCTTGTTTCCTCTTCTTTTTGCAAAAGAAAAGCCGGCGAGGAAAGTCCTAGCCGGCAGCTGTGTTCCATGGATTTGATGGGCTGTGGAGGAAAACGGTAACTGCGCTTCCTCATTTCCCCTATTGGATTGCCGGATCAACTACCGTCACTACCCTGTGACAATCATCGATCAATGAAGCGAACCACCGTAGCCTGTCCCTATCTACATAGGGTTACCTTCGCGTACGTAAAGAAATACATGAGGTTCCACTTCCGTGTGGAAGCTACATGGGTTTAGGCACCCGGGTAGTGACAGCCACGCTTGTACGTGCCACGCCCGGATTGCAATGTCGAACGGCGTGCACGGATCCTGGCGCTGGCGCAGCGGCACAAGCGCTATGGCGTCGGGATGATCCATTTGAAGCTCCGGCAGGAGCAATGGCCGGTGAACTACAAGCGGGTGGAACGCCTGAATAAGGAAGCGAAGCTGCAGGTACGGCGGCGCAAGCGGGAGAAGGTACCGCTCGGTGATCGCCAACCCCTGTTGCGGCCGGATGTGGCCAATCAGGTCTGGTCGATTGATTTCGTGTTTGACCGCACGGCGGAAGGCCGGGTGATCAAGGCGCTGACCATCGTCGACGATGCGACTCACGAGGCGACGCGCGAGGCAACGCACGAGGCGATAGCGATCGAGGTGGAGCGTGCGATCTCGGGTCTTGGCGTCACGCGAGTACTGGACAGGCTGATGATAACCCGCGGACTGCCGCGCATCATCTGAGCCGACAATGGCAACGAGTTCTGCGGCAAAGCGATGGTGGCGTGGGCTCACGCACGCGGCGTGCAGCTGCGCCTGATCCAACCCAGAAATCCGAACCAGAACGCGTACGTCGAGAGCTTCAATGGTTGCCTAAGGGACGAGGGCCTTAACGAGCATTGGTTCCTGACGTTGCTGCATACACGCACCGAGATCGAGACCTGGCGACGGGAATACTACGAGGAGAGACCCTAGAAGATCTTGGGCGGACTAACCCCGGCTGCCTACCCCAAACAGTTGGCAGCCAAAGCCGCTACGATGAACCCTAGACTCTAAACTGCCACGCTACTGAAAGCGGGGGGGCGTCGGAAACTCGGATAAGAATCGCGTGGAATGTGCGAGCAAGATGCTGCCGAGCGGCGATGAAGGCTGGAGCGTCAGAGGAAGTGCCTTAGGTCGTATCTGTGGTGCCCAAGCGGTGTTCCGCGTCTGGTGCCTGATTGGGCTAAGCCGCGCCGGTCCCCCTTTCTATCCTTGGAAGCGCGAGAGTGGCGGTGGAGACCGGAGGGTAACCGCCGGCAAGGGGGGGGTGGCAACCATCCCCCCCTTGGCCGTGCTAAATGCGCAAAGGGTTTGCACGATTAGCACGGTTAACACCCTCTATCTGGTCGCCAAGCTACTGCTGGGGACGATCAATCAGACGAATCCTTTCGGCCGTCTGGCCACGGCCGACAGGCACGAACTTCTTCTCAATCAGCTTCTTCTGCGCGAGAATGGCAAGCAGGCGATGGATATTCTTGCCACGCCAGCGTCGGGAGGGAAAGTACTGGGACACGGTACTGACGTATGTGAAATCCAGTTCGCGGCGAAGTCGTGTGCCGTCCTGGGCTGGCTGGTTGCGGAGCTTCTCGATCAGCCAGTCATACAGGCGCATGGCATCCTCTTCTTCCGGGTCCTCCGGAACGAAAGTGTCCACATAGTCTTTCGAGGATTCGTCGCAGATTGCAACGGCGCTCAACAGACATTCCACACCGACTTCATTGCCGTCGAAGCGCTCGGTCACGTGGAGGCCGCCGGCCATACGCGCTACGTTCTCGGCCAACCTGGCAGCACATTCCATCGCCTTTTCGTAGCGCCCTCCGGGCTGGCGCTGCTCTTCCACGAAGTTGAAATAGCGAACCCAAAGCTCGGCCGCCTCCTTGTTGAAGCGCAGCTCCCGGCGGGCGTATCCCGGTGTTGCCATGGCGTTGGCACCTTCGAGAAGGAGTTCCGTCAAGTTGCGAGCGAACTCGTCGCGGCAGCTGGTTCGGATGGGATCGCTGATGATGTCGATGTCCAAAAAGCGGCCACCGCCGACGCGTTCGGCGTTGCAGTAGACCATGCGGGCAAAGAGGCCTGAATCGAGTCCTTCTCTTCCGAGCGCTGAGTTAAGCGCGGTGTTCAACTTGCTCGGTTGAATCATCAGCAGCATGGACAGCCGAGGATCTTCGCGGTAATAGCTCGCCACGCTCACGCGCGGATCGTCGATCACTTCGTAGCTCCACGTATCGCAGAACGTGGTGTCGAACGGGAGGATAGTCGAACGCAGGTATTTGGCACAGTCGCCAGAGATGATCGTGGTGCAGGGGAAGTTGGTCAGTGCGCGCAACAGCGACGCATAGTTCGGCTCCTTCATCGACAGATGAAGCTCACAGGGGCAGGTGGGTTTACGACCGCTGTGCTCGTCAATGCGCAGCCTGACTGCTTCAGCGCTCAACCCCATTTGAGGCGCGGCTGCGAGCTCGGCCGAGAGTACCTGCCCTTCGCACTTCCAGGCGTACATGTCCTCTTGATAACGGGCTATGGCTTGATTGAACAGGCGCTTCAGTTCGGAGTTGGCCTCGTCGAAGGAACGAAAAAAGTCCCGTCGGACGTTGGTTTTGCCCTCACCCGAGATTGCGTTCACCAGAACGAAGATGTTCGTTCCGAGCTTGCCGCCGGTGGGCGTGATCATGTCAGCGAGCGATTGGGCGGCCGCACAGCAGGCTGCCACTGCCGTGAAGTAGGGCATCTTGAGCGGAACCTTTCGCTCGTTGAGACATTCCTGGACCGCAGCCTGAAACCGGGGCAGCGGGAATTGGCCAGCCTTGGGGAGCAAGTTGAACGGAAAGGGGTGCTTGAGTTTGCTCATTTTTGTTTCTCTAGAATGTAGACAGACACCCTCGGTCCGCAGACCGAGGGATGCGAGGGGTGTTCGGATTCAGGCGTTCGATGCCAGAGCTTCTTCAACGAGCCTGGCTGGGGACTCTGAGGTGTGGTCACCTTCGCCTCGGTCGGACTTGCTGGCCTTCGTCGCGGTGGGTTCGGTTCGCAAGGTGTGGCCGCAATGTTGGCAGGCGGGTGCGCCTTCAGCCTGCTCCATGGCATCAATCAGGTTCTCCAACAAGCTCGGATAAAGCTTCAGCCCGCCGTCGGCCAAGTGCCTGAGAATCTGCTTGTTCGGCATCTTGTTGTGCCGGGCCATGGCAACGGCCGGGTAGAAGACCTTGAACTCCTGCAGCTTCTGCTGCAGGGGGTCAGTGATCGTCATCAACAGACGGATGGTTCGTTCTGTACGCGTTTCGCGCGCGTCGGCGTTCTTTGCTGCCGTGCTTTCGGTCTTCATGGCCGCATCTCCCTAAACGCCAGCGGCGTTGGATTCGCAAAGCAGAAGCCACGCGACCAACGCGCCCAACTTCCAGCGACGCGGACCGCGGCCGGTGGTCGACGACGGAATCGGACGGGGAAAATGCTTGTCGAAGTTGGGGTCGCTCGGGTTCATGAGGCCGTAGAACGAGCTACGGCAGAGTCCCACGAACTCCCACGCCTGGCGGGCGCTCAGGCGCTGCTCCATGTCCGGATGGGACAGGTCCACTGCGGTCGTGCGAGAGCCGTGATTCTCCAACGGCGTGAGGAGAGTACGGTGGCTAATGGATGCACGGCGTGTGCATCGGGCTTGTACGATCGGTGTAGCGGTATTGCTCTTCGATTTCATGTCTTGCTCCAAGATTGATCGGCCGTTGCAAGTGCTCTGCAACGGCGGTGATTTTTTCTTCAGGAGCTTTTTCAGTCATGCGTTAGCGCGGTAACGCTTGACGTTGTTTGAGTAATGCGGTAGGTCGCCGCTCCGACAGGGTCGAGATGACTTCTTTTTCCGGGCGGATGATCGTGGTGGCGGAGCTGGCTGCGTTTGTCTTGCGCACGCCCATGGATCGCAGGACGTGCTCGACAGACTCTCGGCTGGGTTGGGTGGCGTCGCCGGCTTTGTAGATCCAATGCGGCTGCCAGAAGAGCTTGGCGACTGTCAGCATGGCTCGCAGATCAGGTGTGATCGTCGCTGTGTCCAGCCTCTGGCTCTCGGGCACGATGGTCGGATCACAGGTATCGGCTGCAAAGTCCAGAAGGGATGCTGGTTTGGATTTCCTGTCGCAGAGCTTCCAAAAGTCTTCTTGCAGGTACTTGCGCGCTTCGGTACGGCGTCGCTCCTTCTCAGAAGGATCGATGTTCTTGTAGCCGCGCCAGTACAGACGGTTGGCATCGAGCATTTCCCCGAGCTTGCCCGAGACGTACTCCGGCAGTTCCTCCGTCACTATGCCCTTGATAATCAGGTCATTCACAAACTGGCCCGAGAGCAGGCACTTGGTGAACGTGGTTACATCCATGTTTCGCGCATAGAGACTCGCTGGCGAAACTCTCAATGAAACTGGTATAGGGGTGTTTCGGTGCGCGGTTTCTTTAACTGGCGAACGCCTGAAAGCGACGACGCGCCAGCCAGGCTCTTGTTCGGAGGTGCCTGAGCGGTCTGGAATTGGTGGCACGATTTCAGTCCAGCCGGCATTCTTCCTGATCAGTGCGTAAAAGCGCGATGTCTCCACGAGTTTGCCAGCAGCAATTTGGAAGAGGTCGTCCTCCTCGAGGACCAAGCCTAACGATCCCCGTGCTGACAACAACAGCATGGCGCCAGCTGGTGCCGCTGCGGGGTTGGCGGCAAACTCTTCGTGGATTGCGTAGAAGTCCACCTCGTGCGGAGCCAGGGCGAAAACTTGCAGGTAGCCGCATGCAGCGTGGTGGAGCAGAGATCGGGCTGGAATCTTTAGCTCATTGGCCCAGTGCCTCAGTGATGCGAATGCGAAGGGATTGTCGCCATCGCGGATATCTTTGAACGTCATCAGCTCAACCCAATGCCGAACAGGGCACAAGGTGCCATAGCAAAAGTGGACCTCACTTGACCACTTCCATCAGTTTTCCGAAGCTGTCCACGACGCCGTACTTGACGTTGTCCGGAGAGAATCGCTTGTTCATTTCATCGAAGAACCTGTGGGCGCACGTGATCTTTGTCCTCTCGATCTCTCGCAGCTCCATCGAGGACATGGATCCCTTGGTCTCGGCGACGAAGTAGATGTGCTTGACTTGGCCCTCCTTGAAGCTGATCGCCCAGTCTGGGTTGTAGTTGCCAACAGGCGTAGGGATGAAGAATCCTTTCGGCAACTTTGCATAGACAACCACGTCGGTGCTGGAGTCCAGCTCCTTGACGAACTCGCGCTCGATGTTCGATTCGGTCAGGACGAAGTCGTAGATGTGGTGCTTGAGCTTGTCGCCGGCCTTGCTCAAGTCTTGCTTGGTCTGCCCGGCAGTGAAAATGTCCAAGTCGTAGCTATCGTCCACCGGGTCATAGGCGAGGTGCTCGACAAAAACTGTGGCCTTCTGCTCGTTGATGAGACGAACGGCTTCGGCGATGAAGCTCTCTGGATTGGTTCTGAACTGGGCGAACACCGCCACGTTCATGCCCCTCATAATCTCCGCCACGGTATGCCGGGTGAGCTGGGTACCTTCGACAATTTTTCCGATCAGGTCGTAGGGAACGGCAGATTGGATCGAGCTGCGATGGGCTTCCGTTTTGCTTTCAGAGATGCGGAAGCTATTCCCATCCTCCAGCTTGTCGTAGGTGATTTCGTCTTCCTGTTCGCCCGCTTGGATGACGTATTGCAAAGGCCTGACCCGCAGGCCTTCGTCCTTGTGATTGATCTTGTCCACAGCTTTGCGAACTAGCTCGTCGCCGTTGAAGTGCACGCTGTAGGCCGCTTTGCGATTGATGCGCTGCCAGAGCGCCTTAAACTCCTGCTTCTCGAAGTTCTGGTTGGGCAATAGCTGCTTCATGTTGCGCCCGTTCTCCGGCGCCGGGATCTGCCCTTCCGTAAACACACTGTCGATCAGCTGGAATATTAGTTCGGCATGCGGCAGAAGCTCTTCCGGTAAATCGACAAGAGCGCCTTCCTTCTTCGCCTGGTGGTACTTCTCAGTGATGTGGCGCTTCTTGTCCACGTAGCCGTTCTGGATCAGGTAGAACTCAATGTCGGTCGCCATGTCGGCAGTGACCGTCACGTCGCCGCTAGCTGCCTTCAGCACCTTGCCCGTGAAATAGGCCTTGTCGGCGATCCTGGGGCGGGCGGACAGTGAGGCGCTGATGTCTGCCTGCAATGCAGTTACGAAGTCCTTGTAGCTTTCGCTGGCGACCACGGTTAGTACGTTGACGTCGTGGACGTTGCCGCCATCCATGCGCTCGCCTTGCTGATTGACGGACAGGCGTAGGCCTCGACCTACCTCTTGGCGGCGTGAGATGGTGTTGTCACTGTGCTTGAGGGTACAGATGACAAATACATTGGGATTGTCCCAGCCCTCGCGCAGGGCCGAGTGGGAGAAAATGAAGCGCACCGGCTCGCTGAGAGACAGCAGGCGCTCCTTGTCCTTTAGAATCAGGTCGTAGGCGTCGGCATCATTCGACATGCCCGCGTTCTCACCGCGCTTTTCCTCATCCGGGTTGATCAGGCGCTTGCTTTTCTTGTCGATGGAGAAGTAGCCGCTATGGGTCTTTTCCACGGAAATGGATTTAAGGTACTTCGTCCATGAGGTCTCTTCTAGCCCCAGCACCTCATTGAGGTAGAGGGTGTACTCTTCCTCGAAAATGTGGGCGTATTCGCCCTTCTCGTCCTGCTGGCTGTAGTCGCGGTACTTCACCACTTCGTCGATGAAGAACAGCGATAGCACCTTAATGCCTTGCTGGAACAGAGCCTGCTCCTTGTCGAAGTGCGCCTTGATGGTTTCCCGAATCTGAATGCGACGAAGGGCAGCTTCGTTAACGTCACCAATTGCATCACCCGTATTCAGCTCCACGCCATTGGTGAAACTGAGGGTGTCGGTGACGGCGTTGATGTCCGAGACGATATAGCCCTCGCGGTACTGGTCGAGGCCTTCGGACAGGTCGAATAGGTTGTCGCCCTTCTTCAGCTTGCGCACGATGCGCTTGATGCCGCCGCCCTTGAACTTCTGCTCGAATTCCACCCGTGCTTCCGGCGGCTTTCTTGGCGAGATGTCGATCGATTGCAGGTACAGGTAGGCGTTGGTGCCGGCCAGCCCTTTCATGGTGATGCCGCGTACGGCGATCTTCTTTACCAGCTTCTGGTTGTAGGCATCCAGCGCATCCAGGCGGTGGATCTTGTTGTGCGTTGTTTTGTGCGTGGCCGAGTAGCGCAGCACCGCCAGTGGCTTGAAGTTCACCAGCGAGTCCAGCGTCTTTCCACCTTCCATCTTCTGCGGTTCGTCCAGGATGAGGATCGGGCGATTGGCGCTGATGACGTCAATCGGCTTGCGCGACTGGAAGTCGTCAAGCGCTTCGTAGATGCGCCGATTGTCCTTGCCGGTGGCATTGAAGGCCTGCACGTTGATGACCATCACGTTGATGCCGGCGTCGGATGAAAAGCTCTCCAGCTGGTGAAGCTTCTTGGAGTTGTAGATGAAGAACCTTGCTTTCTTCTGGTATGACTCCAGCAGATGGTCGGCCGTGATTTGCAGCGATTTGGCTACGCCTTCGCGGATGGCAATCGACGGCACCACGATGATGAACTTGCTCCAGCCGTACTGCTTGTTCAACTCGAAGATGGTTTTGATGTAGCAATAGGTCTTGCCGGTGCCTGTTTCCATCTCGATATCGAGATTGATGTCGGCCACCTTGGTCTTGACCAGCTTTTCGGACACCGGCAGGTTCTGCCTTCGCTGCACGATCTGGATGTTGTCCAGAAGCTGCTTCTCGCCGAGAAACAGATCGGCATTGCGGAAGCCGGCATCGCTGGCGACGGTGCTGCCTATGGTCTGGCCCTTCGTTTGCTTGCCGGGATCGATTCGGTAGCTGATCGCCTCCGGGCTGGCCAGCGGCTGGCCCTTGAAGCAATCCACCACCGCCTGCACGGCGGCGGTCTGATAGGCCTGGGTCTTGAATTTGAGCTTCATGCGGTACGGGGCCTTTCTCTTTGCAGCCTCTTTGGAAATTCGGGCCCCGGGTTCGGGTAAGTGCCGGAATTTTATTGATTTTCCGGGCGTCTCTTTGCCGGGCCTCTATTTGCTCTCTACAAGCCGTGTCACCTTACAGGCACTTCACTTCGGTGCCCGGCGACAGCAGCTTGAAGATCTGTTCGATGTTGATCTTCACGTCGTCGCCCTTGAAGCCGGCGTCGCGGAATACGGCGCGCAACGGTTTGTACGTGGCAAGCTCCTTGGCGAAGGCATCATCGATGCTGCCGGTTTTGTCGAAGCAAGCGGCCAGCGCGTCGGTATCGACGAAATACACGGCCTTGCCTTGGATGACCTTCTTTTCAATAGGCAGGGCGAGGTCAACGCCCCAGTACAGCATCACCTGGAACAACAGATCTTCCGGAGTACGGTCTGGCTTGATGTTGTCCACGGAGTCGAGCAGGTCACCTTGGGTGATCTGGTCAGGAGTGTAGTAAACGTCGCTCATATTGGAGGTATCGATCTTCAACACGCGGAAGCCGATGTCCTTCCGCCAAGAGTCCGATGTGCCCGACAGCAAAGACGCCTTGCCGCAAGCACGCAAACGCCGCTTAGCGATGTCTGCAATGCTTTCTACCCCTTCGGGATTGCCTGAGTTCTTAGAAATGGATTCGGGAATTTGAACCAAAACAAAGCGTCTATTGATCCCATCTAGCGCGTTCTGGCGCAGAGTGGCATCTCCTGTAGTGCCGGATCCTGCAAAGAAGTCTAGGATGATGTGCTCCTCTGGCTCGCTTGCGAAGATTGACACAAGGTACTGGATAAGGAAGACAGGTTTAGGGTAAGAGAACTTCAAGCCCCACTTCGAAAGCATTCCGCTATTCTGTTTCGTGGTGCCTACATTCCTAATGACCGACAAGACGTGACCTTGATCTTCTGATCTCCTTTTGTACCCGTAAATTGCACCGGACTCGGTTAGGTCGAACCAAGTATCTTTTCCTTCTGAGTCGCGTATCGGGACGCAGCCATTCTTAATGAAGAGGTCCACTAGGTTCCTAGAGCTCCAGCCGCTCGCCACTCGAGCGGGGGCGCTCAACTTCCCATCTTTAACTTGGATGCGGTCAAGGATCCGTGGGAATCGATCATCTCTCGGCTCGAGCGTCCCCTCCTCAAATTTTGCGGGGAACCCTTCCGGCAGAACGAGAATCGACTCCGGGTTAGCGGGACCATTCTTGGTAATGGAGTTTTCGATCGTGTCATTAAAAAGCTTGCTTGACTCCTCAATGTTGGGATCAATCACGATCGGGCGTGAGAACTTCTCTATGTCCCTACAGTAGGCAAGAATGTACTCATGCACGCCCTTGATCTTGCTTTGTTGGTCAACGTTTCCTTCGTTGTTCCAAACGAATTGTGCGACAAGAGCGTCTTCTCCGAACACCTCGTCGCATATCTTCTTGAGATTTGCTTGCTCGGCGTCGTTGATGGAAACAAGAAGAATTCCGTCTTCTTGGAGAAGGGCGCGCGAGAGTTTGATCCGCGCGTACATCATGCTGAGCCAGTCGGAATGAAATCGTCCGTTTGATGTGGAGTTAGAGACTAGGCGACTTCCATCTTTGTCTCGTTCTCCGCTCGCCAGATCGAAATCCGATTTCGTTTCGGCAAAGTTGTCTCTATAAATAAAATCGCCCCCGGTGTTATACGGCGGATCGATATAGATCATCTTGACCTTGCCAAGATATGTCTCCTGAAGCAGCTACATACAGCCAGCCAGTTGGACACGGCCGCCAAATGAACTGGGCAGTGTCACCAAATGAACTGGGCACCTCCGCCAAGCAGCTGGGCAGTCATTGCTTCGTTCGCCGGATAACGTAACGAGTTCGCAACTCAGAGCGACTCAACCCGCCGATGAGTACCCAACAACGAGCTATCTCAGTTAATCGCGTACTGGACAGACGACCGCCACGCGACTGCTCACGGATCGAAGGTTGTGGACGTTCCAGCCGTACCAGCGATCTGGATCTGCGGAGATGATGATGCTCTTAGCGTCTGAATCTACAAGCTGGACAGTCGCAATCGCATCTTTGCTGACAAGAACTTGAGCTTCTGAGTTGGGCCCAATACCCAGATCCGACATGAAGGATGGTGGAGCCACAGTAAAATGTCCTTTCCCAAGCGGAATTCGGGGTAAAGGTCTATCTTCGGACACCTCCCACGTGGATTTGTGCTCATCGAACCAAGCCTCAAGGGATACGTCGAGACGCTTTTCCTTGAGCTGGTCAACAACACGCTGGCAACTGGCAGCGTTACTGTTATGCCCAGAAAAAATCGTAACTGCCGCGTACGCGATGCCGCCAAGTAAGACACCTGCGACGGCAACAAGCGCTATCATTCGCATCTTATTTTCCAGCCCTTGAGTGATAGTACGAGTATCCGTAATCAGCCCAGTACTTGGCATGTGATATTTGTAGCAGGTTTCGGGCAGTGAAGTTTCCGCCACCGACATCTTGCACAAAGCTGGCGGTATTCCATGCCTCGATGGCTCTGTGCATCGTACTACGCGTGTATCCACCGGCCGCCCAAGACATGCCTTGCATCATGTAGTTTATGTCGGTACCCAAGTGTGTACCCGAGTACCCACCCGGCATTCCATAGATTGAGAAAACTTCTCTGTTGTAACCATTGAAGATTTGGGAATCACCTCTGCTTCCCTGCATAAGGTTCCCAAATTCACGATTGCTCATCCCGTCATAGTTACCTTCCACAGACTGATTGAACATCAGTTCTCCGTAGGTGTACTCGGTCAGTACACCTAGTTCAGCTGCAGAAAGGGGTATTTTTCTGCCTGGGTACTGCTCAATGAAGTCGTCGATTCGCTGGGTGATTGCATTCTTGCGTCGCAGGTTCTCTGCATTGAAGGCATGCATTTCCTGATTGAAAAGACGGCTAAACGCAGCTTGTGACGCTCCGTTGCCAAACTTTCCGCCAGTAGCAACCGAAACAGTACCGCCTACGAGAGCTGCCGCTGCAACGCGTGCTGGAGCCGCTCTAACAGCACCGCCACCGATTCCATCAATCATCGGCGCGCTCAACTCTGCCACGCCTGCACTCAGGAATCCATGCCCGAACTTCCCACCCTGCAGGCGCGACATGACACCACCGGCAACACCGTGGCTGAGCACCTTGTTGGCGAACTGCTCGCCGGTCAGGCCAGTGCCGAACACACCCTTGAATTCCGCGCCGTTGGCGGCCTGTAGCTGCTGGAACTTGGTGCCTATCCCGTAGAAGACCGCCGCCGAGAACGCGCCGAACAAACCGCCCTGTAGCGTCCCCGTGCTTACATAGCCACTGACGAAGCCCACCAGCATCGCCGCCCCCAGCTTGGTGAACACCGGTGCCAGGTACGGCATGAAGATCGTGCCCACGATGGCGATGATCAGCCCCAGCGCCTGCCGCAGGCTGAAATTGCCGGTCGGGTCGGTGTACACCAGTGGGTTGTTGAACACGTAGGTGTAGGCGTTCCAACTCTGGCCGTTGGTCGGCGCCTGGATCAGCGGATCGGCCTGCAGGAACCTCCCCAGCTTCGCATCGTAGATGCGGCCGTTCATGTGGATGACGTCCGTGCCGTCCACGTACTCGTGTCCGGTAAAGCCGCGCGGCGTGTTCGTTGACGAAGTGCCGCTTCCGGCTGGATTTCCGACGGCGCGACGCGCCCCGAAGGTGGCGTAGTCGAGCGCCTCGGCCACGCTGCCATCGATGTTGGCGATGCGGATCAAGCTGCCCAGGTGATCGTGGAACAGGAACTTCGTCGCCTGGACCACGCCATCGACGACCGTCTGCAGGGCTACCCCGGCCACATACCGGCGGGCGGTCTGCAAGCCGTTCTGAATCACGACCTCGACACCGCCGATGTACAGCGTGGTGGTGGTGCCGTCCTGACGCTTGTAGCGCTGCCCGTCCGGGCCGTACCAGAATCGCGTGGTCTGCCCGTTGCCCATCTGAATCTCGTGGGCCTTGCCATCGGCGGTGTACAGAATGGTGCGATCGTTGCTGCTGCCGGGTGCATCGCGCAGCGTCTGGTTGCCGCGATCGTCGTAGTAGTAGAACGTGGCGGCGGCGCCGTCACCGGTCCTGTTGACTGCGTGGGGGCTGTTGGCCACGGACGTGACCGCAGCTGAGGTCGTGGCTGTGCGCGTCAGCGTCGCCAACTGAGCGCCCGCGGTGGGCAGTGCGATCTCCTGCGAAGCCGGTCGCGCCGGTTTGGTCCTGCGGTGCCAACCGCCGCCCTGCGGCTGCTCGAAGCCTAGCGACCAGCCATCGGCTTCATCGTCCCAACTTGGACGATCATCGCCTGCGCTGTAGCGGCGGTTGCGATACTCGGGCGCAAACAGCTGGCCGCGGTTCAGCGCCGAAAAACTGGGTCGTGCTGCGGCGCCGGTGAGGCCAGTGAGCGTCTGCGGCGCCTGGCTGGCCAGCGAAGGGATGGCCCCGGCTTGAGGCATCGGCAGCGCACCCACGCAGCCATCGGCGCCGGGATAGCCGTATCCCAGTCCGTCCTTGCTACAGATGTTGCCGAGCTGGTCGTATGCATTCGCCAGCAGCACCTGGTTGACGGTGATGCCATTAGCCATGGTCAACCGCCCCTCGATAACCCGGTTCAGGCTGTCATAGGTGAACTGCTCCAGGTAGCGTCCTTCCTTCTGGTGCGAGGCCAGATTGCCGGCGGCATCCCACACATAGCCTTCCTGCACCAAGTTGCAGTTGGTATTGCCTGCGCAGATCTCCGTCAGGCGCCCGGTAAGGGCGTGGTACTGCCGACGCACTTCCATGCTGGACTGGCCGGCGCGGATCTCCCGACTGACGTTGCCCCAAGCATCGGTGGCCAGCGTGCGGTTGTAGGTGTCGATCGCCCTGCTACAGATCGGATTACTGTCCAACTCATCGCTGGCACAGGTGGCCCGCGCACCACGCGCCCCGAACTCGGTCTTGCTCCAGGCGCCGCTGGCATCACGCGCCTTCCACGGTCGGCCCAGCACGTCGTACTGCACCTCGGTGCCGAACATGCCCTCCTCGACAATGACGCCCATGCCCGCCGGGCGCCCCATCGCATCGTAAAGAAACTGCCGAAGGTAATCGGTCGCGTTGTCGGGTTGTCCCGCCCAAGCCTCGTACTGCCCGGTGGTGGTCTCCATCACCGGTTGGCCGCTGGCGGCGGTGTAGCTGTCGTACTCGGTGGTGGTCTGACTTTCGATAACACCGCCGGGCAGCTTCGCAGTGATCCGCCAGGCCCGCCCGCGCGCGTCAATCTCACGCTCGGTACGATAGCCACCATTGTCGACCTGGGCGATCACTTCACCCAGCGCGTTGTACTACAGCGTCGAGGTGCCCGTGTCCGGGTCAACCTGCTGGATCTTGCGGCCTAGCACGTCATAACTGAAGATGTTGGTGATTGCTCCCGCGCCTGCGTTGCGGGTGACGCTGGCCACGTTGCCGTCGGCCTGGTAGGTGAACTGCGTGGTGAAACCACTGGCGTCCTGCATGGACAGCACTTCGCCCTTGCCGTTGACCACCTGCACCGTCGGGTTGCTGCGCTGATCCCACGCCGTGGTGGTCCGTCCCGCGTACTGAGTACTCTGCTGCGATCCATCCGGCGCTTGGATCAGCGTCGGCCGCCCCAGCAGGTCGTAAGTGGTAACGGCCCACGCGCGCGAGGGCGCACTACACACACTGCCGACGTCGCTCGGCCCGGTCGTGCCCGCGGTTCCGGACAGGAAGAACGGCGTGGAGGTCCGCACCACGCGTCCGGCGCCGTCGTACTCGGTGCACGTGGCCGAGACGTCCTGATCGATGACGCCGACGTTGAAGGTCTCGCTGGCCTTCATGATCGGGCGGCCCAGCACGTCGAACCACGTCCATTGGCGGGCGGCCGCGGTGGCGGCAACCTGCTGCCGGAACACCGCCCCGGCCGGACAAGCCACTGCGCCCGTGCCACTGCACCAGCGGTACGTGGTAATGCCTGTGATGCCGCCATTGCCAGGCGACGCCCCGGGCAGGGTCTGCCTCCAGGTGAAGTAGTCACGGCCCAGCGCGCCCTTGATGGCCAGCGAGCGCACGCCGTTGACGTCCAGCACATCGGTGGCTTCGCCGAAGATGTTGCGGGAGACCACGTAGGTGGTACGACGTTCCTCGCCAGTGAACCCGTTCCAGAACGGCTCGTAGGTGGCGACCGGGAAGCGGCCATGCGTGTCGTACTCCACGCGCGAGTAGCGGCGGATCGCATCGATGCCTGAGGGTTGGAAAACGAAGCCTGATAGCGAGCAGCCTGCGGCGGGGGCTGCACAAGTCACCGATTGCAGGCGATTGCCGAACTCATCCAATGCATAGGCCTTGGCCGAGGCCAGGTTCGCGGCGGCGCTTGGCTGTGTCTGCTCCAGCGTCAGCAGACCGGTCTTGGCCCCGCCCATCGCATAGCCGAAACCGGCCGTGCGCACCGCATCTGGATAGCCCGACCGGCGGTGGGTGATGGTGCTCGCGGTCAGGCGTCCGAGCCGCCAGGCGCCAACGTCATCGCTGTATGTGTTCTGGGTGATTTGCGTGGCGGTCAGGTTCGACGCCCCTGTATAGGTATCCACCACCGTTTGCGTCACGTTGCCATGACTGC
The DNA here is from genome assembly GCF_001427585.1 of Pseudoxanthomonas sp. Root630. Taxonomy (GTDB): domain Bacteria; phylum Pseudomonadota; class Gammaproteobacteria; order Xanthomonadales; family Xanthomonadaceae; genus Pseudoxanthomonas_A. The sequence goes on from NZ_LMGY01000012.1 coordinate 523,532, forward strand.
CGTAGCTGAAAGCGGTGGCGACCTTGCTCGTGACCTCGCCGGTGAACGGGTCGCGCAGAGACTCTTCGCTGCCCTGGGTGCGCACGTGGATCGGCACCTGCGTCGCCAGCGAGGTTGGCGCCATCTCCCAACTCTGCACGCTATTGGAGAACCACTGGCCACCCAGGTCGGGGTGGGCCGCGCCCGGGCCGCTAAAGCACGCGTTGGCGGGAATCGCGTTTAGGCAGGTGGGGGCGACATACGCCCCGCTGACGGCCTTCTTGATGGTCTGCACCGGCATACCGGTGAAGGGATAGTTCTGGGCATAGGTGCTCACCGTGACCACATACCCGCCGGTCTGGTTGGGATCGATCGTCTCGATGCTGCCAAAGCCCAGGAAGCCGCGACCGCCGGCCTGTACCCTGGCGTTGGCATAGCGGTAGTACAGGCTGGCCATGGCGGCGGGATTGCCCGCCCGCGGCGCGCTGCTGCTGGCCTTGGCCACCACATACGTCGGCGCCAGCAGATCGACCACAGGCGAGCCCCGACCCCAGTTCAGGCTATTGCGCGAGCCCGTGCTGCGGCGATAGATCGCCGTGTTGGTCAGCGGGACGTACTGCAGTTGGGTGGTGGCGCCCAGGCCGTTGGTGATGCTGGTGATCAGATCGCGCGGCTGGAAAGTCTGGGCGCTGCGCGAGAAGGCTGTGCCGACGGTGCTGCCAGCAAAGCTCAGCGCCTGGAAATCCATGTTGCCGTCGCCATCGACGTCCCCAAAGATTGGAACGTGCTTGTTCTGATCGCAACCGCTGCCTTGGCAGAGCCGTGCGTTGCCGCCAGGCAGAGTGGAGCCAGTCGAGAAACCGCCCTCGGGCAGTGCCCGACGCACGGCGTAGCCTTTGTGGGTGCCATAGTTGATCAGATACAGCATGTCCGCCCGGCCATCGCCTGTGACGTCGAGAAAGCGGACCTGATCGCGATAGTCGGTCAACGTCAGTGCACCGCCGCCGACAAAGTACCGACCATTGTTCAGGGCGTAGGTCCACTCCGAGTTCGACGTGCTACGCACGGCGCGATCACTCAGGCCATCTCCATTGAAATCCGCGAACACCACCGCATGCGGATTTCCGACAGAGACGACATCGAAGCCTGCCAGTGACACGGCGCTGGCGGTTTGCGCCTGCACGGTCAGCGCGTAGAGGGAGTCGGAGGTGACGTGTTCCCAGCAAGGATCATTCGGCACAGAAAAGGCCACAGCCGTGCCTGCGTCTTCTTCATCATTGTGGAAGCGCGAAATGAAGCCGGGCGTGCCGCCATCATTGACACGACGTTCCAGCGGTCCAATCTCACATCCAGGAAAGCCAGTGAACACGTCGGCACGGGTGGTGATGCGAATCAGCAGGTCTGACGCCGCATCGCCATTGAAATCCACCATCTGCATGAAGCCGGTCTTGGTGGTCAGCGTGCCGGAGATGGTGCGATCGCAGTTGCGCACCAGATTGTTGAAAGGATCATCACAACCCAGGGCAGGCTCAGGCAGCGTGCTCTCATCCACGATCACCGACCGCTCGCCACCCCAAGCAAAGCCGCCGGCCTGGCGCTCCATCATGCGCGCCCGTAGGGTGCCGCTGGTGGGATATACGATGTCGGTCAGGCCATCGCCGTTGATATCGGCCAGATGGACCTGTGAGGATTCGGCCGTGGCCGAGGGCACGATCGGGGACAGGCTCGCGATCAGGTTGGTGGCCATGTCGAAGTGCACGCCATTGGAGGGGTGCACACGCCAGCCTTGACCCGAGGCACTGGAGACGAACAAGTCATCCTGCCCATCGCCGTTGTAGTCGAATAGGTGCCAGGCACCGTCGCCGCGGTCGGTAATGTTGGCCGGCACGCAGTTCCAGGTGGTGTTGGCGTATGCCGGCTGCCCACTGGCATTGACCGTGCCCAACATCGAGATCACCCAACTGCCGCCGGAGCAGCCGGCACCGGCCAGGTACAGCACCGCCAGGTCCTGGCGGCCATCCCCGTTGATATCACCCAGCTTGAAGTTCTTGAAGTGATCGGTGGCCAATGTCAGGTTGGGCGGTGCCTCGTAGGTCGCGAACGCATGGGTGGCCGTGCTCCAGCCGAACATCGTGGCCGCCGAGCAGACGGCCGCTGTACTGTCCCGACATTCCTGCAGGCCGATCAGCGTGTCCTGGCCGCTGCCGGAGGGTGACGGCGCATAGGTGAGCACGACATGGCGCGCCTGCTGGTCCGCAGGGCACCCGGCGCCAGCGCTGGCGCAGCTGGTGATACTGTCCAGCCTCTGGGTCGCGGTGACCAAGCCGCCGGCCAGATACCCGCGACTCCATTGCGCGGCAGGCAGCGTGGTGTAATTGAACTGCACCTTGGCATAGGGCGCACTGCTGGATGACTGTCCAGCCAGCGCCACCTTGCCGGTGTAGCGGATCTCTCGGACATGGTGTTCACCGGTGCCGGCCCCGGCCGGATTCTCGTTGTAGAGATAGTCGATGTAGTTGCCGGTCGAATCCTGGAAGCGGGTCTGCGCCCAGCTGATCGCAGCGCCAGGATTGAGGGGGGACGTGGTCTCCACGTACCCGTCCGGCCGCGTGGCCCCGCCGCTGTTGCTGTCCCGATCGCCGTACCAGCTGATCGAGCCGTCCTTGCGCTCGACGGAGAAGAACGCCGGGCCGGTCGTGCCGCCGGCAGGGGTATAGGCGCACACGCGCGTGAAGCTCTCCAACTCGGTGGTCAGCGCCACGCCGCTCATGCCGCCGGCCGCGGGGCACGAGATGCTGGCGGCGATCAGCCGCTGGCCATCCAGGCAGAAGCGATCGGCGTCCGTGAACCCGATCGGACGCGGGTTGCCATCGGGCGTGGCTGCGCCGAGGAAATGACCGGCTTCGCGGGTGGCGCGGCAGCGCGTGATCGAGGACAGCCCTGACAGGGCCCAGCCCTTGCCCAAAGCGCCGTAGGCACCCTGGCTGGAATATGTGAGGGCGAGCTGGGGCGCCACTCCCGTCGTACCGGGAACGGCGTAGATGGGGACGCTGTACGTGGCAGCGCCGGACTCGTCTACCCGAAACTCGCCTGCCGTTGCCGAAACACTGTCGGACAGCGGATCCGGACTCACCAGCACCTGTGGCGGCAGGTTGCCGCCAGTGACGCGGGCAACCACCTCGAACGCAAAGAAGCCCAATGGCGTCAGGACGAGACTGGAGACCAGCAACAGTAGCGTGGCAGCACTGACGGAAATGCGCGAGGAAGCTTGATCGGGCATGGCGGAACTCCGTTTCCGCAGCGGCCAGCGCCCGCGCGGTTACTCACGGTGGCGACGACAATCCTTGTTGAAGCCCTACTGCGACCGGCCCCCACCGGGATTGCAGATTGCGACCAAGATCACGTCTTGATCGCTTGTCGAGTATCTGCCGCAACCGCTACCCGCGCAATCGCCCAGCGCTGGTAAATGCATGTACATCAGCAGATTTAGTTGTTGAGGCTTGAAGCCGTCGATACATTGAGTCATCAAGTCGCGACGGCCTTTGTGATAGGGCCAAGGGCGATGCAGCCAGTTCTAACGGGGAAGTTTGAATGATCGATATTTTGCGACCGGCTATCGGCCTGTCCGTACTTCTGATGGCTGGCTGTGCGAGCATGCAGGTGGATCGCGACCTCAAGCACGCCGAGCTCTCACAGCAATACCGCACTGCGGTTGCCCAAACCAGCTCAGCCGATCCTGGCGCCTCGTGCATCACCCCTAACGGCGGTACCGCGTGGACGCACATCGAGTTCAACCCGACCACACCGATAGCGAAGCTGCCAACGGGGACGAATGCGGCAGCGTTCTGCGTACGCATCCCAGACGGAGCGCGCGCCATGGAGATGCATGCTGACGCGAAGGGAGGGATGACCTACTTCGAGTTGATAGTGTTGCATCCTTCCCAGCAGTTCCTTGATGGTGACAAGCAATTGATCAAGGACTTGCCCGAGCCCAAGCTCTCGCCCCAAGACACGCTCAACGGTTTCGGCTTGTACGGGGTCACGGTGCTGACGACCGAGCTGAGCACAGCGCGCTATGTGCTTGTCTATGTCCACCCTGCAAGCCTAGATGGCGCTGTCGACGTTTATACCGGTTATCACACGATACCGGTGCCCTACGGCCCCTACGGACAAGTGAAAGTCCGCTTCAAGTAAGCCAGTGGTTTCGGGACTCGGCACCCTTCATCGCCGATCGTGTCGCTGGCGCTCTTGCGCGCGCTTGCGAATACGCTGAGGCCAGATGAAGACGTCATTGCTCACGTTCATACCAAACAGCAGGATCACGTTCAGCATCACGATGCCAGCTACGCTCGTCCAACTCATTTCGTGGGCTGAAACCGCAGCCAGAATGCTAAGCACCATCATCAGCAAGAGCATCACAATCTGGATGTAGCCCCAAACAGCGATAAGCGTGGGCGCCATGACACTAAGCTTGCCGTTCTGGAAAACCAAGCTGCCGCTGCTCCTCAGTATCTTGATCTCCTTGTCAGTCAGGTCGGCCTCATGCTTGAGCGCGATGATCTGCTCGCGCTGCAGTCGATTGACCGCGAAACCAAAGCGCCTGCGAAACGCCTGCTCATCACATATCGCCAGTTGATCCTGATGATCCGGTGACCACTCCGCTTCCTTGATCGCGGTATCAATCGCCACCAGCACCTCTTGCATGGCATCGATGTGGCTCGATTGCGCCTCGACGCGATCGGATTTCGCGATGGCAGGAAACGCGACGATTTTGGCGCCAGCCGAGTGTGACGACCTATCGTCCACGGGCCACCGCCACAGCCACCACATCGGCCACGATCTCCGGGCTGATGCGCCCCTGTTCCACGCCCAGTTGATAGAGCGCCTTCATGACACGGGCGCGGTGCTCTGGGCGCATCTTGCGTCCCACCTTGCCCAACTCGCGGTCTAGGGCCGCCACGACCTTGTCCACCAACTGAAAATCGATGCCCGCCTGGCGCGCTTTCTGCGGGGCTTCGTCGGTCCCCGACATCAGCCAGACCGGATCGATGCCGTGCAGGTCATACAGCGCTTTGACCAACCCTGTAGGCACTTCGCGCTCGCCGCGTTCGTAGTGGATGTAGGACCGTTTCGACAACCCGACCTGTTCGGCTAGCGCGGCTTGGCTCAGGCCCAGTTCGGCGCGCACAGCGGCCAGACGGCGGGCGATCATGTCCTTGTCGAGGGGGCTAGTAGAGGATCCCATTTGTGCACTATATTGGCGCAATAATGCGCCAAGACTACCGTGATGACGGGCACAAGGGAACAACACGAGGTCATCAAGATGCGCCTGCGATTGGTGGGCTCGTCGTTGGCTTGTATCGCCCGCGAACTGGGCATCCAGCCCACGACCGTCACCGCGACCTCGCAGGGCAAGCGCCGCTCGCGTCGGATCGAGCAGGCCATCGCTCGGAAGCTCGGATGTACCCCGCAATCCCTATGGCCGGGGCGCTACGTCGAGGCATCTGCGGAGGGGGACCCGCCATGAGCTAGGCCCCGTTTCCACCTGCCACCGTGGTGCGGAAATGCAAAAGCCCCCGGACGCGCTAACGTCCGAGGGCTTGGAATGCAGAGAAGCAAGCTCTTGCGCTGCATTCTGCGTAACCGCCTCCCCATCGTCAAGCCTCCCGGCCCGCCATTTGGCTCGGCCGCAGGGGAGGTGTTTGCCCCAATCCCTTCCACCGGAGGGCGGGCACGATCGCGAGCGCCTTCATGCAGAGATTGAAAGACATCTGTCGCTGGATCCTGCGAACAGATAAATCAGACCGTGCCATCGGCCGGTCGCTGGGCGTGTCCTACAGCACCGTTGGACGCTACCGAAAGATTGCCACCGAACAGAGGCTGGACTGGGGTGCTGTCGAGCCGCTGGATGAGCTGGAACTGGATCGTCGGCTCAATCCGGGCCGGCATGCGGCCAAGAAGCCTTTCGCAGAACCCGATTGGTCGCACATCCACGCCGAGTACGAGCGCCCCGGCGTGACCTTGGCCTTGCTGCATGAGGAGTATGCGCTGGAGTTCGGCGAGAGCGGCATGTCCCTCACGGAATTCCGCCGGCGCTATCAGCGCTACGCGCGCACACGCGGGCTGGTCATGCGCCAGATCCACTATCCCGGGCAGGAACTGTTCCTGGACTTCTCTGGCATGCGCCCCTGGATCACCGACCCCAAGACGGGGATCAGGCGGCAGGTGGAGCTTTTCGTGGCGGTCCTGGGAGCCAGCCGCAAGACCTTCGCTTATGCGGTAGAGAGCCAGAAGATCCCGGACTGGATCGAGTGCAACACCCGAGCCATGGCCTTCTTCGGCGGGGTGACACGCTATCAGGTCCCTGACAACCTCAAGGCCGCGGTCATCCGGCGCACGCGCGAGGATGGGGCACTGATCAATGCCACTTACGCTGAGTTCGCCGCGCACTACGACACGGACGTGATGCCAGCCGGCCCGCGCAAGCCCAAGCACAAGGCGGCGGTGGAGATTGGGGTCAAGCTGGCTCAGCGGTGGATCTTGGCGGTGCTACGCAATCGTGTCTTCCACAGCCTCGACGAGCTCAATCAAGCCATGGCGCCCCTGCTGGAACGGCTCAATAACAAGCCGATGCGGGGTGTCGGCAATATGAGCCGCAACATCCTGTTCGCTGAACTGGATGCGCCGGCGCTGAAGCCGTTGCCCGATGCGCCCTACGAGTTTGCTGAGTGGAAGGTTGGTATCACCGTCGGGCAGGACTACCACGTAGTCTGGAATGACCACTACTACTCGGTCCATCACGGCATCGTAGGCAAGAAGGTCAACCTGCGAGCCTCGGCCGACCACGTGTCGGTCTTCTTGCATGGAAAACGTGTGGCGATCCACCCGCGCGATGACACGCCAGGGGGGCTCAGTACGCTGCCTGAGCACATGCCCCCGGCACACCGCGCGCATGGCCTGGACAGCTACGACACGGTGACGGCCTGGACGCTGCAGCAAGGTGGCGCGATTGCTGCGTTCTTCGAGCAACACCTCAAGCACCACGCCAATGCCGCCCAGTCCCTGCAGGCCGGCCGTGGCCTGCGCACGCTGGCACGCGACTATGGCACTGAACGCCTGCAGGCGGCCTGCGCCCGCGCCTTGTCCATGCATGCCCGCAGCATCAGCTCGGTGAAATCCATGCTTCAACGAGGTATCGAGGCCGCCCCAATCCAGGGCGGTGATGCCGCGAATGATGACCCTATCGCCCATGACAACGTGCGTGGCGCCGACTACTACCAGAACCCTTAAGGAGAAACAGGATGACCCTTCAAACCACCCAGGAGCGCATGCGCGAACTTCGCCTTCACGGCATGCTCGAAGCGCTGGCGCATCAGCAGTCGCAGGCTTCCTACAGCAGCCTCGGCTTCGAGCAACGCTTGGCTCACCTTGTTGATGCCGAGCAGAGCCACCGCGACACACAGCGGCTACAGCGACTACTCAAGAGCGCCAAGCTCAAGCACAGCGCCACCCCAGAAGCGATCGACTATCGACACTCCCGCGGGCTGGATCGTGGGTTGGTCGCGGATCTTCTCACCTGTGGCTGGATCGAACGTCAGCAGAACGCACTCATCACCGGGCCTACCGGAACCGGGAAGACCTGGCTGGCGTGCGCCTTGGGCACGCAGGCCGCTCGCCAAGGGCATAGCGTGTTGTACAGGCGCACCGGCCGCCTGCTGGAAGAGATGGACGTGGCGCACAAGGATGGCTCGCTGGCCAAGCTGCGAGCGCAACTGGTCAAAACCAAGCTCCTGATCCTGGATGACTTCGGCCTCACGGGGCTCAATGCCCGAGGTCGCAGCGACTTGCTTGAGATCCTGGATGATCGTGTGGGTACCGGCTCCACGATCATGCTGGGCCAGATGCCAGTCAAGGACTGGCACGCCTTCATTAACGATCCGGCACTGGCCGACGCCATCCTTGACCGTTTGATCCACAGCAGTCACAAACTGGAATTGAAGGGCGATTCCATGCGCAAGCGCAAGTCAACTTCCACCAAGTAGCCTCCAAGTGTCCAACTGGCTGGCGGCGGTGTCCAGATCATTTGGCGCCGCTGCCCAGAATGTTTGGCGGGAGCGTCCAGATTGTTTGGCGTTCAGTGCCCAGCTGGTTGGCGTTTAGCAAGCAGCTTCAAGGCATCCAAGTTGTCGCCCTCAATGAAGAGGTTCTTCGTTGAATCAAAGTCCACGCTCTCCTTGCGCTCAGGCCGCAAGGTCTTGGCAATCGGTGCATTGGCCGTCAGAAGTGCCTCGCGCTTGCCCGGCCAGTTCAGGTGATAACGCTCCTGCGGCCCCTCCACCAACGATGCCGACAGCTCCTGCCGCAACTGATCGAAGTCCACGGCAAGCTTCACGCTGCCATCCTTGCCCTTCGCCTCCGTCACACAACCCGGAAACAGCTCGCGCAGGCGCGCCAGGTTGACATCGGTCAGATTGGGGGAGTGCATTCTCAGTTTGTCCATGTGCGTCTCGATGTTTCAGGGCTTGATAGCAGAACTAGGCCGGTCAGGAAGTATGGGTAAGGCTGTTTGGAAGATGAGTGGTCAGATGGCCGACTATCACCTTTCCGCTGGCTTCGTCATAGTGGAAATATAGGCGGAAAAGCGTGGCTGGGTCGAAGCCTCCGCCCCATTTCAGATGGTCGTCCAGCCAAATGGTCTTGCCTTCGTATAGTCGACGGTACGACTGCTTGTAGCGGTGGTTGTTCAGGGCTTCGCCAACAGGCTCACGTTCCAGGCCAAGTTCTTTCAAAGCATCAACTTCTGCCTGGAAGAGCGCGTCATCGTCTGGTGCACGCTGTTTCATCGGAACGAAGTAGCGGACCAGGTACTCGAGAGCTTTGTAGGCAAAAGGAATGTCCTTGAAGGGCGACGACTTCACGGCCTTGAGCGCCTTTTCATGCAATACCAGTTTTCCTTCGCCGTACTCATCAACCCATAGTTCAAGCTCGTCCCAGTTGTCCGGGTAGTAGGGTTCATCCTGATCGGAGCCGTTGATGGTCTCCTCGACCCACTGGTTGTTGATCTGGTAACGGAGCTGACGGGCCTCTTCCAGTGCCTCATCACGTTCGCGGCGAGTGGTCTGTAGTTCGCTTCGCAGCTGCTTTACCTGTTCGCTAAGCTGACGGATCTCGGTCTTGTAGGCTTCCAGTGCCGAGTCCTGTTCGATGCGAATCGCTTCAAGCTGCTTGATGCGTTCCTCAGCCGTGCTGGCCTGACTTTCGGCCTGTTCGCGCAGCGCACGAAGGCGCTTCTCCGAATCCGCCATGCGCTGTTCGGAGAGTAGATTGCGTACGGTCTGGAAGGAGGGCGCGCGATCGTCTAGGTCACCGACTTCCAGGCTAATCGCGCAGGCTTCCTCAAAGATGTCGTTGGTCATCCATTTCGGTAGCTGCGTGCCCTTCAGTGCCCAGATCGGGTGCTGGTAGGGGTTGGAGTCGGCGTTGAAGCCGGGCCGGTAAAGCCGGACGGCGCTGCCGAAAACGGCGCGATCCCGCCCGAACTGAAGGATGAGCTGATTGGAGGCAGCTCGATCAACACTGACCACGTGCGCCACACCCGCCAGACGTGCCGCAAGGCGGTCGGCTGAAGCATCCACATCGCCGGAAATCAGAATAACGGGCTGGCTGCGGTGTGCGTTCAATAGCAGGTCGGACAGCCAGGCCGCATCCTTGGGGCCATTGATGCGTACCGCGTTGTTGCGCAACGCTGCCCCGGCGTCCTGCAAGCCGACGTCCTTGGCAATGCTGGCGACCACGGCCGGAACCCCACTGGCCACGGGCGGCGGAGCATCTTCACTACTACGCACCTGGATCAGGCGAAGGCTGAGTGCCGGAGAGGTAGCGCTGCCAAGCAGTGTTGCTTCCACCCGCCAAATAGCCCCGTCTTCCATCGAACGGCGATCATCAAAGCGCATGGCCCAGATGGAGTGGCCATCAGTCTCGATAGTCAGCTCGCCCTCCGGAAGCTCGGTGTGGCTGTTGGCGGAAGCGTTGGAGACCGCAAAGCCCTTGCTGCCCAGCCAAGTAAGAATCCGCGATCTGGCCGCGTCGAAGCTCTTGGGTGAACTGTGGCCAGGCTTGCCCAGCATCGCGGCCAGGGCCAGCACGTTAACGGTGCCGGCGTTGCGCGAAAGGCGTGAACGACGGGGGCGGATTGCAGCGTCTTCCGCAGGTGGAGCCGTCACTTCCTTGTCAGGAGCCGGCTTGGCCACCTGGGGAGAGACTGGCGTAGCCGTGGCGCTTTCTTGAGAAGCTTCTTGGGTCGGTTGAGCGGGTACGGCATCCTCCAGCGAGGATGGATCCTGTCCCTTTGCAGTCGAGCGACGGTGCTCTTCAAGGCAGCTTTTGGCCACCCATTCCATCAGCCGGCAATGGTTCTCGTCGGCGGTGAACTCAGCGGCTTCCTCAGGAACCTCCGCAAGCAGGTCGGAGTCAATGGAATGTTCTTCCCAATCCAATTCGGCATCTTCTGTCGGCTTGGAAAAGAATCGACCCGATGCCAAGGCGATGCCTCCCAACGGAGAGAGGCGGACAGCGCGAATGTTCTCCTCACCAGCGATTGTTTCAATCGTGCGTTTGGCGAACACGGCAGCCATCTTGCCAGCCGCCTCCCTGCCTTTGGCGCATCGGATGTGGCCCCGAAAGAAGGAATAGGCACGTGCCAGCGCGTCCCGTGCTTCCCCGACCAAGGGAGCTTGTTGCACAGCTTCGGGCGGGACGGTGGACAGCCACCAAGCGCCGGCAGCGAAGTCTTGTGGCGCGTCTTTGTCCTTTTGAAAGCCAACTATCTCGCTGGTCTTGCACCCTCGTTGTCGCAGCAGCCATTGAACCAGCGCTGCTTCCGCGCGGGAGTGGGTAGCGAGCAAGGTCATTCGGCCCTGCGTGTGTTCGCACAAGGCATTCACAGCGGCTTCGATCTCGTCGAACCCATCCGGAACATAAAGAAGGAATGCACCCGGCGGGCTATCCAGGTCGAGGAGATGCTTGACCCAGCTTTTGATAAGCACCTGCTGCGGCGGCTGGAAAAGCAGCGGCTTGGGTGGCTTTAGGGACTGCGGGCGTGAGTTCACGCAAACGGTACATGCGAACTTTGTGCTGCTGGCGACTTTGGAGTAAAGGGATAGCCAGCGCCCGCCATCCGCCCCAAGCATCCCGCCCGGATCGGCAACAACGATGCTTGCTCCGACATTGTGGAGGGAACTTTCAGAGAACTGATTGAGCGCAAAAAAAGGGGCGCCGTACAAGGAGGCGAACATGCGGCGACCATCTTCACGAAACCCTTCGGTAAACCTTCCTCCGGGAAAGTTGGCGATGGCCGCGACGAATTCTGAAACCGTGTTAGGAAACGCATTCATTGGCTGCCCTCAGATCCCCTTAGTTTGGAAGCTGCCAAGGGTGGGGCTGCCACCGCCAAATCCGGTAGTCCTCAAGACTCCCATCGAGCGAATGATGTTCCGGCGAGCGCCGCCGAGTGAGACGGCTATGCGCGGATAAGGAGCTTCCAGATCGGGATAGTCCGTGCGTAGCCATTCCGGGAAGGATCTTGCTGCCGCAACGGGGATGGTCTTGCCGTGCGCCGTCACTGTGCCTTCCGCCAGCTTACGAACCATTGGCAAGGTGGCCCCGCCTCCAGTCAGCACGATAGTGAGATTGTGGCTCGGATTGGCTTGCACCCAGTTGATCCATTCCTTGTCTGCGGACTCCAGAATTTCGACAAGCGTCTTTCGCAGGGATTCTTCAAAGGCTTTGACTTCACCCAGTGCGAGAAATTCGGTTAATGAAACTTCCACCGCCTCCCCGTTGTACAGGGGCACCAGGACGGAGCCTGAATTAAAAAGGGATTCCTTATGGTCGCGAATGTTGCGCTCAAGCGCGTGGCTGATGTTCTGGAACTTGTCGTGCGAGCTGCTGACGCCAGCCTTTTGCAGAATGAAGCCTTTGAGCAGTTTGTCGAGGTGGTTTCCTGCCTCGGTGATACCACGTGCGGTGCCATCGACTTCGCCGGCCGTGGTCTTGGTCTTGTCGATGCTGCCGTCGTCATTCACGGTTACCTTCAGTCGATACAAGCTGAAGTCGCTAGTGCCTGCGCCGATGTCCACCACCAGCGCCAGTGAGTCGTGGTTGGACTGCCAGCTAAGCAGGGAGCCTGCCACGCCGAGCGGCTCGGTGACACTACCTTCAATGAAGGTGTAGTCGCGCGTCTCGGCACGCAGCTGCTTCAGAGCCAAGAGAAAGCGACTCAACGGCAGGCCTTGGTGGACCTCATCGCTAAAGGTGTCGGAGAGAATCTGTGCCTCGCCCAGCAGGGTTTTCAGCTCACCTTCCACCATGCGCGCGTTGGCCCGTGGAAAGCACGGCATGGCGAAACGCCGCTTGAAGTTCCGAGCCACAACCGGCAATTCAACATCGTTCTCAAGAGCATAGTTGATTGCCCACGTAAAGAAGGTCAGGTAGGCGAGAACGATGTCCTTGTAGGTGAGTGGATGCGAAGTCGGGTTGTAAGTCGCATCCACGGGTACGTTCAAGTTGCCCTCGGATAGAGCGCGCTTGATGTTGTCGATCCGTGATCCACTGCCTTCCACGGCATGCTTGACCGCATTCTGGCCAAACCAGAGGAGCCCATCGGGATCGATGAAAACCGAGGAAACTAACATGACCTCGTCGATTTCCTCTTGGTCACCTGGAATGCCCAGCTTGAGTACCTGGATGTACTCCAAGCCCTCGTCTTCGTTGTCATGAACGAAGCTGGCCTTGGACATGGCGGTGCCAAAGTCGAGGCAAACACGATAGGTCGCGTCGGCATCAGGAAGTGACAGCGTGGAAAAATCCAGTGCGACGGATTCTTCTGCTGGCGGTTCCGGCTCCGGCTGAGACGGTGCCGGTTCTACGGTCGAGACGGTAATCGGCCCAGCTACCGCCGGTTCGGGCCTGGAGGGGGCGACCGCAGGAGCGGTTGGCAAATCGAGAGTGCCTGGCAGGTTGGAAATGAAGAAGTCCAATGCCTCCAATTCGCGCTGAGTAATGACGCCTTCGAGGCGGAACTTGCCATCGCTGCCAACTTCGATGCGCTCGCGCAGGTTGGCGAGGATGATTTTCGCTTTCGTGGATTCCATGCTTAGTCCTCAGGCTCAACGCGCGGCTTTACGAGTGTTTTAATCTTTCCGCCGAACTCTTTCAGGATGCCGTCACGTACGACTCTGACACGGCGAATGCCGGAGCGATGGCCGCCTTCCATGTCGTGTTCGATGGGGTTGTATTCGACGACATCGCCCAACAGATCGGTCTTGCTCAGCTTGCGCATACGGGCCAATCGCTCTGCGACTTGAGCGATGCTCTCGTAGCCGGTGGCGGCCCGCTCAACCGTGGCTGCCTGATAAGCATCGAAAGTCTTCAAGACGGGTACGACGGCGCTATTCAACTTGCCCATGCTGTCCCGGTTGGCGTCGAGCTGGATCAGTAGCTCGCCGATCTGCTGGTCCTCCGTGTTTCCGAGCTTATGCTCCGCGGTACGCTCACTTTGGGAGACGCGGCCGACCTTCAACCAGTAGTCGGCCACTTCTGGATCAATATCAACAGCTCCCTTGAAATGCAGCTTGATGGCACGAGTGATGTCGGCGTGGTTTGGCCAGCCTGCCTCCATGATCTTGAGGATTTCCTTGTCGGTACGATTCTGGCGGGCCAGCACCAGTGCAGTTTCCAATAGATTCATCTGCACCTTGTGGATGGGAGGCGAAGCCTCAATGAATCGTGTCCAAGCGCCAACGCCAAGCAACTTCTTGCCATCCAGAAGGAGTTGGTAAGTTTCCGCATGCAGTGCATGTGAGAACCGCAACTCGATCGTGCGCACCAATACGCCCAACGCAGCGTCGAGACTGGCATTCATCGCCTCACTGTCTGTGCCGACTGCGGTGCGTATAAAGGCATTGACGCAGGAAGACAATGCTGTTCCTGGCTCTTGACCTACGTCGCCGTCGTAGCCTCGAGCGACTTCGGCAAGTGATTCGAAGATGCGGCGAACGCGCTTGATGCGTGTGTCTGCCGGTTCCACGGACTTGATGGTTTCTTGTGCTTCGGTGAGCTGACGGATGCCTTCAGCCAAGCTTTCTGACTTCTCCAAAAGGATGCGAAGCAGCTCTTTGCGGGCATTGTTGGCTGTGTCAATCGCCAACGCTTCGCGAGCGCAATAGCCGGGGAGCCAAGCGCTCTCGGTGTAAGCCAGCATCTTGGCTGCGTACTCCTTGGCGTCGCCGTCTGCCAAGGTTTCAATGGAGGGTGGTTCGTCGGTGAAAAGCTCATCCACCCGGGAGTGCACCTCAGCTTCCCGACCACGGGCAACAGCGGCGACTCGTCCAAGAATTGCTGCGGCAAACAGTTCCTCTTCGGCCGGCACGCTCGCGGCCAGATTGACGACTGCTTCGACAATCTGCCCAAGATTCGTATCCTTGAGCAAGGCTTGCTGCTGCTGCTGCCTCATCACCTGGGTCAGGAGATCATTCAGCGCCTTCAGGTCAGTGGAATCGACGACCTGGCTCAGGGTGATTTCCGGTTGTTCGGCCATCTTGCGTAGCTCTGTCTTGTTTGTGGGTGGAACCAGCTTGCGATAGCCAAGCTGATCCAGCTGGTTTTGTAGTCTGCGTGCGGTAGCGTTTAGCTCAACCTTGCGATTGAATTGCTTTTCCTTCTCAAGGGATGAGATAACCTTGTCCAGCTCGCGCTCCAAGGCGCGGATATTTCCAAGGCGGTCAATCAGCGCCCGAAGAGGCTCTCGCGGGCGTGCAGGTAGCTGGATCAACCGCCGTAGCAAGCGCTCATAAAGGGCATGCAGGTTCAGACTGGTGGGTAGGTCAGCACGGGGGCTTTCGACGGGCCGCCAGTCGGTTCCAAAGTATTCGGATAGAAGAAGCTTGCCGCCTACGTCTCCCCCACGCGGGCGCTTGAAGCAGGCAACCATCTGCATGAGTTCGCCGTGGTAGAGCTCAAAAAGAATCGGATGTTCGATGGCTCCGTCGATGCAGCGCAGAACCTCGTGGCTCAGCTTTGGTGTCTTCAGCTGGATCCCGAAAACCTGGATTTCAGCTACGCCATCCTTGGTTGGCAGGTTGATGGTTTCCGAGGCCAGCTTGTATAGCCAGGTGACTTGCTCTACTTCCTTGACGAAAAGCTCTTTCAGGCGGGCATTTATAGCCCCGTGTTCGTAGAACTTGGACTTTGAAATGGCTCGGTTAACCTTCGCCTTGTCGGGCCATGCAATCAGGGCTGGATCTTCGGCGTGACTCACGCAGCCTCCTGAACCACGAGGAAGGAGATCAGCTCGAAGTCGTCCAGTCCGGAAATGGTCTGGGTCAGTGCGCTGGTTTTCCCTGGCGAGAACAGACTGTCAATGTCCTTCTCTTCCTTGACCTCGATCATCGAGCGGATAGCGCCGCCCAGCAGGTCGGAATAGGGGCGCATGTTGCGGCCGTCGGCCGTGGCCTTACTGAACTTGTGGCAGAGATCGGTGAAAGGCTCGGCCTGGCCCTTGCAGCAGGTGCGGGCCAGATCGAGCAGGCGCTTGACCTCGGTGTGGTCGTGGATGACTTGCCCGTCTTCACTCATGTAGATGAGGTAATAAGGATGCAAGCGGTTGTGCTGCGGCAGATGGGCAGGCGGGTTTACGCCCGTATTGCGGTTGCGCAAAGTGAAAAACACGCCGGGTTGCAGGCCAAGCTCTGCACTGGCGGGCACGACGGCGTGCAGACCATTGGGTGATCTGTCCAGCTCGCCATGCGTCTTGACGTAGTTCAACAAGTCCATGCGGAAGTCGTTGAGGCCCAGATCGGTAATCGAAACGCCGGTCTTCAAGTCTTCAAGCTCGATGACTTCTTCCTGCAGGCGGCGCAGCTGCTCCTTGCGATAGGAGACATCGTTTGCCTGCGCCGACAGAACGTTGTCGTCGCCAGTGGCGGTGACGTCGGCGATCATCATCCGGCTTTCCACCCGCTCCTTGAGCCGGATGTACTCGTCAAGCGAGATGTCCGGCCAGTAGTTGACCAACTGGATGCAGGCGTTCTGCGAGCCGATACGGTCAACGCGGCCGAAACGCTGGATGATGCGAACCGGGTTCCAGTGGATGTCGTAGTTGATGAGGTAGTCGCAGTCCTGAAGGTTCTGGCCTTCGGAAATACAGTCGGTACCGATCAGGATGTCGATTTCCGCAGGCTCGTTGGGCAGGACGATGCCCTTGTCCTTGGATCGCGGAGAGAACAGCGTCAGCAGTTCCTGGAAATCGTAGGTCTTGGCGAGGGTGGACTTGGGGGAACCCTTGCCAGTGACCTTGCCCGTGTGCAGCTTGTGCGTAGCCGATAGCAATGGTGCCAGATTGGCGTACAGGTAGTCGGCCGTGTCGGCGAAGGCAGTGAAGATCAGCACCTTCCTGTTGCCCGGGTTGATTGGATTGGCGATCTTCCCCAGTACATGGGTTTTGAGGTGCTGGAGCTTGGCGTCGTGTTCCTGGGTGATTTGCTCCATCAAGGACAGCAAGTCCTCAATGTGCTCGAGATCCTGGCCAAGGTCGAACTGCCAGCGAGGCAGGTCCATGTCGGCGAGGTTGATTTTGACCTTGCCACCGATGTCGGTATCGTGCTCCAGATCGAGCAGGTCGTCATCGTCCGCTTCCAGTTCCCCCAGCGTCTCGGTCAAGTCGTCAACGCTGCCTCCGCCGACCTGACGGAAGTTGACGATCTTGTCCAGGGTGCGCAGGTGGTTCTTACGCAATAGCTGCAGGGTTAGCCGGAATGCCGCAACGGAGCTTTCGAGGCGCTTCAGCAGGTTGACTGTCATCAGAGCCTGCAGGCTCTTTTCGCGGTCGGCTTGACGCAAGGTGCCTTTGCTGCCCACCTTGGTGTCGTACATCTCCGCGTACTTCGCCATGCAGCTGGGAAGGATGTAGCTCACCGGGGCGTACACCGACAGCTTGAGCCGGGAAAGCTTCTCGAAAATCTCGTTGAAGCTCGGGGAGCTGTCCAGGTCAGACAGGGGGCTTTGGAACGACAGCGGCTTGCGCCGTTCCGGGAATTGGCCGATGTCCTTGGTATCGTAGAACGTCTGGATATGCTTTCGCGAGCGGGCGATGGTTACGCTGTCTAGCAGTTCGAAGAAATCGAAATCCAAACTATCCAGGATGGCGCGGGGGGTGCGCTCTTCAGGGGGCAGCTTCGACCAGACGTTAAAGGCCTTCTGCGCATTGCGGAAAACCTCTTCCACGGACTTACTGGTACGAAGCTTCTTGCTCAGATTCTCGGAATCGCCCTCATAGGCCAACGCCAGCTGGTTGCGCAGGTCGTTGAAACGGTTGTTGACCGGTGTGGCAGAAAGCATCAGTACCTTGGTCTTCACGCCTTCGCGGATGACCCTGTTCATCAGCTTCTGGTAACGGGTTTCCTTGTCCTTGTAGGCGTCGTTGTTCCGGAAGTTGTGCGATTCGTCGATGACGACCAGATCATAGTTGCCCCAGTTGATACGGTTCAGCGGGGTGCCGAAAGACTCGCCGCTCGTGCGGCTGAGGTCCGTATGGCACAACACGTCATAGCTGAGCCGGTCGCGGGCCAGGATATTGGTCTTCAGGTTGCGGTTGTAGTTGAGCCAGTTGTCCGCAAGCTTCTTCGGGCACAACACCAGGACGGACTTGTTGCGAAGCTCGTAGTACTTGATGACGGCCAGCGCGGTGAATGTTTTCCCCAGGCCGACGCTGTCAGCCAGGATGCAGCCGCTATACGTCTCCAGCTTGTTGATGATGCCGGTGGCCGCGTCCTTCTGATAATTGAAGAGCTTGTTCCAGATCAGGGTGTCCCGATAGCCGGTTCGGTCGTTGGGCAACACATCCTCGTCAATGTCGTCCAAGAACTCGTTGAAGATGTTGTAGAGCATCAGGAAGTAGATGCTCTCAGGGGAGTTCTCCTGATAGACGGTGGAGATGTGCTCGCAAATCTGAGAGGTCACGTCTTCAAGCTTTTCCGGATCGTTCCAGATCTGGTCGAACAGGCTCAGCCACGTCGCAGTAAAGCTGGCCTCGTCCATCTTGTTGACCAGGTTGGAGACGGCATTTCCCGACTCATAGCCCAGGTCAACCGCGGTGAATCCGTGCAACGGCATATAAGCCGTATTCGCCGCGTCAGCTTGCACGCAGGCGAATTGCTGCATCGGGGCCTTGCTGCGATTGCTCTTGAACGTCGCCTTGCGCCGCAGCCAATCGGCGCACTCGCGAGCCACGGCGCGTTGGGTCAGCTTGTTGCGCAGCTGGATCTCGAACTCGCTGCCAAAGAGGCTGCGCTCCCGGTCCAGCTTGGGAATATGGAACTCGCGCCTTTCCTTGCGGATTCGGTCGGTGACCTCATCCGGCAGGAAGGTGGGGGAGGTGAAAATGAAGTCCAGCTGCTCGATCTGCTCCAGTTCGGCCTTCAACGCCTCATAGGCGTACATGGAGAAGCAGGAGGCAGCGACCTTGAGCTTGGCGCCGGGCTTCAGGGCGCGCTTCATATCGTCCCCTAGCAGGCGGCTGATGTTGTCGATGATCTCCATTCAGCCACGCCCCTTCTTGGCAGGGGGGCGTTGGTTGGAGCTCTCGTCGATCCAGCGTTCCAGGTCGGAGCGGCGGAAGCGCCAGGTGCCGCCCAACTTGAAGGCGGGGATATCGCCGTTCTGGGCCAATCGGTACACGGTTCGCTTCCCGGCTTTCAGGAAGGCGGCGACTTCTTCCAGCGTCAGGATTTCCCCGTCCGAAACGGCAGTGCCCATTTGGTTGTCCCCTGCATGGCGGAATCTTGCCAAGTCTGGCCAATTCTCACACAGGTCAATGGCGATCGCTTGGCAGGCGGGCAGGGGAAAGTGCCGCCTGAAACGGCGGTTTGGGTCTCGGCGTTACATGCGAGAATCAATAGTTCTGGTGCAGCTTCCTCCGGTCGGCGGCGCAGGGGTATCGAAAGAAATTGCGGGTATCCATGCGGGTATTTATCGAGACTTAAAGGATTGCGACCCAATTAAATCAATAGGTTGTGCGTTATATGATCCTCATGATCGACAACTACGACAGCTTCACCTACAACCTCGTGCAGTACCTGCAAGCGCTGGGTGCCGAAGTGAAGGTGGTGCGCAACGATGCGATGACGGTGGACGAGATCGCGAAGCTCGCGCCCGAGCGCATCGTGATCTCGCCTGGCCCATGCACGCCGAACGAAGCGGGCGTCTCGCTGGAAATCATCGAGCGGCTGGGCGCCACCACGCCGATCCTCGGCGTTTGCCTGGGTCACCAGAGTCTGGGCCAGGCGTATGGCGGCAACGTCATCCGCGCGGGCCGCATCATGCACGGCAAGACATCCCGCATCCGCCATGAGGGCAAGGGCGTGTTCGCGGAACTCCCGGATGCCTACGAGGCTACCCGCTACCACTCGCTGGTGGTGGAGCGCAGCAGCCTGCCGGACGCGCTGGAGGTCACCGCCTGGACCGAGAACGAGGACGGCAGCTTCGAGGAGATCATGGGGCTCCGCCATCGCGAGTTCCCGGTGGAGGGTGTGCAGTTCCACCCGGAGTCGATCCTGACCGAGCATGGCCACGCCCTGCTGAAGAACTTCCTGGAGCGCTGAGCGATGCCACTGACCCCGCAAGAAGCGCTGCAACGCACGATCGAGCACCGCGAAATCTTCCATGACGAGATGGTCGACCTGATGCGGCAGATCATGCGCGGCGACGTGTCGCCGACGATGAGTGCGGCGATCCTGACCGGTTTGCGCGTGAAGAAGGAAACCGTCGGCGAGATCGCCGGCGCGGCCACCGTGATGCGCGAGTTCTCGCGCACCGTCGAGGTGCCCGACCGCACGCATCTGGTCGACATCGTCGGCACCGGCGGTGATGGCTCGCACACGTTCAACATCTCCACGTGCTCGATGTTCGTGGCGTCCGCTGCCGGTGCGAAGATCGCCAAGCACGGCAACCGCAGCGTGTCGTCGAAGTCCGGCAGCGCCGACGTGCTGGAGGCACTGGGCGTCAACATCGAGTTGCAGCCCGACCAGGTCGCGCAATCGATCGCCCAGTCCGGCATCGGCTTCATGTTCGCGCCCATCCACCACCCGGCGATGAAGGTCGTCGCACCGGTCCGTCGCGAGATGGGCGTGCGCACCATCTTCAACATCCTGGGCCCGCTCACGAATCCGGCGGGCGCACCGAGCATCCTGATGGGCGTGTTCCATCCGGACCTCGTCGGTATCCAGGCGCGCGTGCTGCAGGAGCTGGGCGCCCAACGCGCGCTGGTGGTCTGGGGTCGCGACGGCATGGACGAGCTGTCGCTCGGCGCCGGGACGCTGGTCGGCGAACTGCGCGATGGACAGGTGCGCGAGTACGAGCTGCACCCGGAGGATTTCGGCATCGCCATGGCCGCCAGCCGCAATCTACGCGTGGGCGACGCCGCCGAGTCGAAGGCGATGCTGCTGGGCGTACTGGACAACAAGCCCGGCCCCGCGCGCGAGATCGTCGTGTTGAACGCCGGTGCGGCGCTGTATGTGGCGGGCGTGGCGGACAGCATCGAAGCGGGCATCGCCGCGTCGCGCGAGGCCATCGCCAGCGGAAAAGCGCTGGAGCGCCTCCAGCATTTCATCGCCACCACCCAGGCCCTGGGAAAACAGGAAACGCACTGACATGGCCGCCAGCGGATTCGCCAGCCTGCCCAAGCCGCCGTACTACGCGGTGGTCTTCTCATCGCAGCGCAATGGCCAGGACGACGCCGGTTACGGCGCCATGGCCGAGCGCATGGTTGAACTGGCGCAACAGCAGCCGGGTTTCCTCGGGATGGAATCGACCCGCGGCGCGGACGGCTTCGGCATCACCGTGGCGTACTGGGAGAGCGAGGCCGCGATCCTCGCCTGGCGCCAGCATGCGGAGCATACGGCCGCGCGCGAGCAGGGCCGGCGGGACTGGTACGACCACTTCGAATTGCGGGTCGCCAGGGTCGAGCGCGCCTACGGGTGGGATCGCGAGGCCGCCGAGCGCCGCGGATAGTGCGAAAATAGGGGTCCCGCACAGGCGGGTGCCCGCCTGAGGACTGCATGAGCGACATCCTGACCACCATCCTCGCCCGCAAGGCGGACGAGATCGCCGAACGCAGCGCCCGCGTATCGCTGGCCGATCTGCGCGCGCGCGTGGACGATGCGCCACCGACGCGCGGCTTCGCCGACGCGCTCAACGCGATGATCGCGCAGGGCGACCCGGCGGTGATCGCCGAGGTGAAGAAGGCCAGCCCATCCAAGGGCGTGATCCGCCCGGATTTCCGTCCAGCCGATATCGCGGTCAGCTACGAGTTCGGTGGAGCCGCCTGTCTGTCGGTGCTGACCGACGTCGATTTCTTCCAGGGCGCCGACGATTACCTGCGCGAGGCGCGCGACGCGTGCACGCTGCCGGTGTTGCGCAAGGATTTCACCGTCGATCCCTACCAGGTGTACGAAGCGCGCGTGCTGGGCGCGGACTGCATCCTGCTGATCGTCTCCGCGCTGGACGACGGCCAGCTGGTCGACCTGTCCGGCCTGGCGCTGCAGCTGGGCATGGATGTGCTGGTGGAGGTGCATGACATCGACGAACTCGAACGCGCGTTGCAGGTGCCGGTGCCGTTGGTCGGCATCAACAACCGCAATCTGCGCACGTTCGAGGTCACCTTGGACACCACGCTGGCGATGAAGGACGCCGTGCCCAGGGACCGCCTGCTGGTCACCGAAAGCGGCATCGTGGTGCCGGACGATGTGGCGAAGATGCGCGCTGCGGGCGTCAATGCGTTCCTGGTCGGCGAAACCTTCATGCGGGCGGAAGAACCCGGCGAGGCGCTGCGTCAGCTATTCTTCGCGGCATGACGGACACGCCTTATCCCACGCCGCGCCCGGACGCACCGGTCGTGGTCTTCGATTTCGACCACACGCTGTACGACGGTGACTCCGGTGGCCACCTGGTGACCTGGCTGATCCGCCGCAATCCACTGCGCGCGGTGGTGGCGATCGCCGCATCGATCGTGCTGGGGCCGATGGTGGCGTTCCTGCCTACCCGGCGGCGCGGCATTTCCGGCTACATCTGGATCGGGACGTTCGGCCTGCACGGGCGGCGCAGCTTCGATGCGTTGATCGACCAGTACGTGGCCACCCATCGCGAAGAGGTACAGCAGCGCTTGCTGCCGCACGCGCTGGAGGTCTTTCGCGAGCATCGCGCCGCAGGCGACCGGGTCGTCGTCGCCACGGGTGCGCCGCCCGAGCTGGCGCGCGCGATCCTCAGTTTCGTCGCCCACGAAGACGTGCCCGTGATCGGCACGGCGGTGGGGCCGCGCCTGGGCGCCGTGGTGGCCACGCGCCACTGCCACAACGAAGAAAAGATGCGCATGTTGCGCGAGCGCGGCTATGGCGAGATCGCCGTGGCGTACTCCGACAGCAGCGCCGACCTGCCGCTGCTGAAGGCGGCGCGCGCGCCCGTCGTGGTCAACCCGAAGCCGGCACGCGTGGACATGTTCAAGCGCGTGCTCCCGCCGGGTACGCCCATCCTCAACTGGGGCTGCAAGGAGCGGGGCGGGGCCTCCGCGTAGGGTGCGCCATCGCGATCTGCGGAAGTCCGCGGTGTACGGTGGCGCGTCTCCGCGCAGCACCCCGTGAATCCACGTCGGGTGGAAGCGGGCCAAGGCCCGTCCTGCGCAGGTCAGGTGCGCTCGGGGGCGTTCCAGTCCTTGAACAGGTCGGCGAACTCGATTTCCGCGAAGTCCTGATACTCGCCCGCATCGTAGAAGCGGCCGTAGCAGTTCTTGCAGCTCTCGAACCAGATGTGCGGCTGCTGCGGATCGACCATGCGGATCAGGTCCCGATTGCCGATGCACACCGGGCACTTGATCCGGTCCACCTTGTTGCACGCCTCGCCTTGCGCCGCGTCCCCGGTGTCGATCTCTTCGGCACGATGCTTGAGCGTCTCGTGCGCCATCATCTCGAACCACAACCCCTTGCACTGCGTACACCGGTGCGCACTGGCTTCGGGTTCGACGATCAGCTCCATCACGCTATGGCACTTGGGGCATTGCATGAGTGGAACTCCTGCGCGGGTAAAGGCGATTTTGGCGGATTCTAACCCGAATGCAGGGCCGGCCAAGGATGCCGCGTGCGCTATATCCGAAGTGGCCTGACGGCCGTCTGGGGCAGCAAGCGGCGGGTAAAGTACGCGTCTTCGAAATACCGGATCCTGCTGCACAGGATGAAGTGCGCCAAGTCCTCGTGCAGGACGATCTCCTTCTCGGGTCCCATGGCTTTCAGTTCCAGCACCTCAGCTGTCGGAGACACTCCGTCCCTGGTCATGCGACCGGGTCCGGGCTCGCCGCTGGATCGTCGTGTAGCCCAGCATCTCGGAGTAATCGTTGGCATCCTGCTGCCCGCGGGGCGCATAGATGATCTGCAGCGCATGCTTGGTGATGATGGTGCGGGAAAGCTCCTTTCCATAGACCGCATCCAGCTGCGCCATCGACTGGACGATCGGAAGCAGCCTGAGGTTGTACCTCGCCATGTACGCGACCGACTTCGAGATTCAAGACGCCTGCTGGCCTGGAATGGAGGAAGGAGCCGGCGCCGACCGAACAGCAGGTGGTGTCACGGGAGCAGACAGGTCCTGCCCGCTGATTGGCGATGCCTTCACGGGCTGGACGACGCGTTGTTCGGCCCGCGGAGCCAAGGTGGGCGGCAGCTGTGCTTGATTCGCGGATTCAGAACAACCAGGCGCGACCGATCTGGTACAGGCTGATTGAAAGAACCAGCACGCCCACGACCTTCAAGACGATCCGCTCGGACACGTGGCGCACGAACCAGGCCGCGAACGGCGCGGCAATGGCGCCGCCGACGAGCAGGCCGAGCACGATTTCCAGATGATCTAGGCCGATCGTCAGCAGGAACGTCAACGAAACCACCAGCGTGATGACGAATTCCGATGCGCTGACCGTGCCGATGGTGGTGCGTGCCTGGCCGCCGCGGGCGAGCAGCGTGGACGTGGCGAGCGGGCCCCAGCCGCCACCGCCCGTGGCATCGAGCAGGCCTGCGAAGAATCCCAGCACGGGCACGCGCTTCACTTCCTCGCGCGGCATCCAGCGGCCGAACGAACGCACGAGGATGAGGATCGCCAGCGCCAGCAGGTACAGGTAGACGAAAGGGCGGATGGCGTCGCCGGGCAGGCGCGTCAGTACGTAGGCGCCCAGCGCGCCGCCGACGGAGCCTGAGATCGTGAGGCGCCAGAACAGACGCTTGTCGATGTTGCGGAAGTAAGCGTGCGAGGCGCCGGATACGCCGGTGGTTACGACTTCGGCCGCGTGCACGCTGGCACTGACGGCCGCGGGGGGAAGACCCATGCTGAGCAGGATCGACGAGCAGATCAGGCCGAAGGCCATGCCCAGCGCACCATCGATCAGCTGTGCGCCGAGGCCGATGAGGATGAACCAGAAGAACTCGCTGCCAAACTCCATCCACACGTTCCTGCCGGTGGGGGATCCGACATTGCATTCCCGAAGGATACCCTGTGCAGCCGATTACGCTCCGCCGAGTGCGCGAGTGAAGCGGAGCGAACTTTCGGTAAAGCCGCAGGCGCGATAAAACGCATGCGCCTCGGTGCGATGCAGTGCTGTGGTCAGCTCGAGGCGTACGCAATCGGCGCTGCGCGCGCGACGGTAGGCTTCATCCAGCATCTGGCGGCCCAACCCGCCGCCTCGCGCTTCAGTGGCGACGACCAACGCGGTGATGCGGCAGATGAGCGCACCCAGCGGGACGTAGTAAAGAAAGTGCAGGCCGACAAGGCCGCATCCGGCCCCGTCCCGTCGCGCGAGCAAGAGTACCTGTTGGCGATCGGCGTCCACGGCATGGATGCGCTCGGCGGCCTCGCGGGTAGAGCAGGGGTAGCCCAGCTCCGCCAGCAGGTGCGCGACGTCATCTGCGTCCCCCGGCATGGCGGGACGGATGTCGAGAGGTGGAAGCGTGTCGGGAGGCGCGGCCGGTCGCAGCGGTGGACCGGCCCGACCCATGGAGATCAGCGGGTGCCGTACAGGACGACGGTCTTGCCTCTCGCATGCAGGGAGCCATCGGCCTGCAGCTTCTTCAGTACGCGACCGGCCATCTCGCGCGAGCAGCCGACCAGGCGGGCGAGCTCCTGGCGGGAGACGCGCAGCTGGGTGCCTTGCGGGTGGCTCATCGCCTCCGGCTCGCGGGCGAGGTCGTGCAGGGTGCGGACGATGCGGTCGGTGACGTCGAGGAATGCCAGGCGGCTGGCCTTGCGGCTGGTGTCCAGCAGGCGCCGGGAAAGCTGGGCGCCGATGGCGTACAGCAATTTGGGGGCGTCGGCCGAGAGCGTGCCCAGGAACAGCTGGTGCAGGCGCTCGTAGCTGATCTCTGCCAATTCGCACTGGGTGCGGGTGCGCAGGATCACTTCCCGGCGGTCGGACTCGATGAACAGGCCCATCTCGCCGACGAACTCGCCGTTGCCGAAGTAGCCGAGGACCAGTTCGCGGTCGTCGTCTTCCTCGGTGATGATGCTGACCGAGCCGCTGACCACGTAATACAAGGTGCCGGCCGGGTCGCCCGGGCGGAACACGTCGGCGCGGGCAGGGTAGCGGCGCCGGTGGCTGTGGGCGAGGAAGCGCTCAAGCGTGGCGTTGTCCGGCGTCAGGGGGCTGGCGGCGGGGCGAGCGGGGGCTGAAAGGGGGATGCCTGGGCTCATGGTGGTCGCGGCTTGTAATTTCGGAAGCTTAGTCCGAATACGTAGCCGACGGCAAACGCAGGCCATGCAAGGGCTGGGCCACTCCCGCGGCGGCCGGCCGACGGGTGGCGGCGGACATTTCGCTGTCACCCCTTATGGCGCATAATTCGCCCCCCATCCGATACCCCCTAAGAGGGACCACCGCCGTGGTAAAACCCCTGCCTCGCCTGCGGCTGCAAGGCTTCAACAACCTGACCAAGGCGTTGAGCTTCAACATCTACGACGTGTGCTATGCCTCGTCCGAGGATGAGCGCCGCCGGTACATCGAGTACATCGACGAGGAATACAACGCCGACCGCCTGACCCAGATCCTGACGGACGTGGCGGAGATCATCGGCGCCAACATCCTGAACGTGGCCCGCCAGGACTACGATCCGCAGGGCGCGTCGGTGACGATCCTCATTTCCGAGGAGCCGGTGATCGACAAGAAGGATGCGGGCAAGGAGATCATCTCCGATGCGGTGGTGGCCCACATGGACAAGTCGCACATCACGGTGCATACGTATCCGGAGACCCATCCGGACAACGGCATCGCGACGTTCCGCGCGGACATCGACGTGGCGACCTGCGGCGTGATTTCGCCGCTGAAAGCCCTGAATTACCTGATCGAAAGCCTGGAATCCGACATCGTCATCATGGATTACCGGGTCCGTGGCTTCACCCGCGACGTGAAGGGCAAGAAGCACTACATCGACCACAAGATCAATTCGATCCAGGACTTCCTGGCCAAGAACATCAAGTCGCGCTACGAGATGCTCGACGTGAACGTCTACCAGGAAAACATCTTCCACACGAAGATGCACCTGAAGGAGTTCGACCTCGACAACTACCTGTTCGAGGAGAAGGCCAAGAACCTGTCGTTCAAGGAGCGCATGAAGATCGAGGCGCGCCTGAAGCGGGAGATCGAAGAGCTGTACCACGGGCGTAACCTGTCCGAGTGACAGGGCCGCGGGTTACACCCCGTTGGGGTGGCCCGGGGTAACGTGGGATCAAACCGGCGGGACGACCCGCCCGCGGCGCAAGCCGCGCACCAGGACCGACGGCGGTCCGGAACGTGAGTTCCGGGCCGCTTTCGCGTTGTGGCCCGGACATAAACCTGAGGAGAAGGCGTATGGCATGGGTGTATCTGGTGTTGGCGGGCGTGCTGGAAGTCGTCTGGGCGGTCGGCCTGAAGTATTCCGAAGGCTTCACCCGCCTCGTGCCCAGCGTGGTCACGGCCGTGGCGGCGGCGGCCAGCTTCTGGCTGCTGGCGGCGGCGCTGAAGCACATTCCACTGGGAACGGGCTATGCGATCTGGGTAGGCATCGGCGCCGTCGGCACCGCCTGTGTGGGCATGTGGCTCTTCCAGGAGCCTGCCACGGCGGCGCGGCTGGTCTGCATCGGCCTGATCGTGGCCGGCATCATCGGCTTGAAGCTGGCTTCGTAAGCCGGGACGGCGCCTCAGAGGCGGTAGGCCACGGCCTTCATCAACTTCGAGGCGCCGGCCATCAGGGTCGGGATCGGGGCCGGAAGCGTCCGCGCGCCGGCATGTTGGGCATGCTCGGCATGGCGGGCCTCGTCGGCCTTCATCACTTTCAGGATCTCGCGGCTGCGCAGGTCGGCGGGCGGCAGGGTTTCCAGGTGCTCGTCCAGGTGGGCCTCCACCTGGTGTTCGGTTTCGACCACGAAGCCCAGGCTCCAGCCATCGCCGCGCAAGCCGGCCAGGGCGCCCAGGGCGTAGCTGCCGGCATACCAGAGGGGGTTGAACAGGCTGGGGCGGCTGTCCAGCTCCCGCAGGCGATCGGCGCACCAGGCCAGGTGATCGGTCTCTTCCTGGGCGGCGTCCAGCAGGTGGTTCCGGGTTTCCGGGTCGCGGGCGACGGCGGCCTGGCCGAAATAAAGACCCTGTGCGCAGACCTCGCCCACGTGGTTGATCCGCATCAGGCCGGCGGCATGGCGCTGCTCGGCATCGTCGAGAGCCACGTCCGGGGTGTCGCCGGCCGGATTGGCGCGCAGGGCGGGCGGATTGCCGAAGACGGTGTCCAGGCCGCGCTGGGCTTCCACCAGCCAGCGGTCCAGGGGGGAAAAGGTCCGCGTGTTCATGGGGCCATTGTGCCGTGTGCCGGCCCTGGCGTCTGGTGGGGGATGGGCTGCTTGCAAGGGGGAGGGGTGATCCGTACAATACCGCCCCTCGCGCTCCACCCTTCACAACGCGTGGCAAAGTTCCGCCCGGGAAACCGCGGAATCCGCCCGACCAGACACACGAGAGTTACATGAGCACCTTTACCGCCAAGTCCGAGACCGTCCAGCGTGACTGGTACGTCGTCGACGCAGCAGGCAAGACCTTGGGTCGCCTGTCCACCGAGCTGGCCCGTCGCCTCCGCGGCAAGCACAAGCCCGTCTATACCCCTCACGTTGACACCGGCGACTACCTCGTCGTGATCAACGCCGAGAAGATCCACGTCACCGGCAACAAGCTGGCCGACAAGAAGTACCACCGCTTCACCGGCTACATCGGCAACCTGAAGACCGAGACGCTGGCGCAGGCGCTGGAGCGCCATCCGGAGCGCGTCATCGAGACCGCCGTGAAGGGCATGCTGCCGAAGGGCCCGCTGGGCCGCGACATGTATCGCAAGCTCAAGGTTTACGCCGGCCCGAATCATCCGCACGCCGCTCAGCAGCCGCAGGTCCTGGACATCTAATCATGGCTATCACTCAGAACTACGGCACCGGCCGTCGCAAGTCCTCCACCGCCCGCGTGTTCCTGCGCAAGGGTTCCGGCAACATCACGGTCAATGGTCGTCCGCTGGACGAGTTCTTCGGCCGCGAAACCGGCCGCATGATCGTGCGCCAGCCGCTGGAGCTGACCAAGAACACCGAAACCTTCGACATCACCGTGACCACCACCGGCGGCGGCATCACCGGCCAGGCCGGCGCCATCCGCCTGGGCATCGCCCGCGCGCTGGTGGAATACGATGAAACGCTGAAGTCGGAACTGCGCAAGGCAGGCTTCGTGACCCGCGACGCCCGTGAAGTCGAGCGTAAGAAGGTCGGCCTGCACAAGGCGCGTCGCGCCACGCAGTTCTCCAAGCGCTAACAGACGCGCTACACTACGCGTCACTGGTTATACAGCCCCGTCGCCAAGCGGTAAGGCACCTGACTCTGACTCAGGCATTCGGTGGTTCGAATCCATCCGGGGCTGCCAACTTGAAGTCCACTGGACATCCGCAAAAGCCCGCCTCTGGCGGGTTTTTGCGTTGAGGGGTCTTGCCATGGTCGCGATGTTCCAACCTCCGTTCTGTCCCG
Organism: Pseudoxanthomonas sp. Root630; assembly: GCF_001427585.1. GTDB lineage: Bacteria > Pseudomonadota > Gammaproteobacteria > Xanthomonadales > Xanthomonadaceae > Pseudoxanthomonas_A. The sequence continues at coordinate 552,605 of NZ_LMGY01000012.1, forward strand.
CCGATGAGGCCGTGCGTCGCGTGCAGGAGCGTGGCTATGCGGTGATCGAGCCTCGGGCCATGGCCGACGCGGTCGGCATCGATCTCGAAGCACTCGACGCGTTGCTGCCGAGTTGGGATCGGTTGGAGGTGGACGGGTACCTCAAGGACGGTGGCCGCTATCGGCGGCGGCGGCATTCCTGCTTCGTCCTGGATATGGAAGGGATCGCGCAGGCGCCGCATCGTGCGCACTGGCAATCGCTGGACTACAACGCCTTGCACGGCGGCATGCAGCGCTGGTTCCAGCCGATCGAGCCATCCGTCGCGGAAGCCCAGGCCTGGCGGCAACTCCTGGTGGGGCTGGGCCGCTGGTGTTCCGCGCTCAAGGGCCAGCGCCCCTGGTATGTCGAGGCGCACCAGTTCCGCATCGATACCACCGACGGCATCGGCCGACCGACGCCGGAAGGGGCGCATCGCGATGGTGTGGATTTCGTTGCGGTGCTGCTGCTGGACCGGCAGGGCATCAAGGGGGGCGAAACCCGCGTGTTCGCCGCAGCAGGGCCGGACGGGCAGCGCTTCACGCTGGAGGCGCCCTGGTCGTTGCTGTTCCTCGACGACGAGCGTGTGATCCACGAATCCACCCCGATCCAGCCGCTGGACGGCCAGGGCCATCGCGATACGCTGGTCCTTACCTTCCGCAAGGACGGCTTCCAGGGCGGTCCCGACATAGGCTGATCGCCGCACGTATTTCGTTACAATTGAAACCATGGCGCGTGGGCGCCGGCATCTGGAGTTGCGATGAAGCTGGGTTCCCTGAAGGAAGGTGGTCGCGACGGTACGTTGATCGTCGTGTCGCGTGATCTGGCCCGCGGCGCGCGTGCCACCGGTATCGCGCCGACGCTGCAGCGCGCGCTGGAGGACTGGAGCAATACCGCGCCGCGCCTCAACGCGCTGTACGAATCGCTGAATGCCGGCGATGCCGAGGATGCCTTCGATATCGACCTGCAGGCGCTCGCTGCGCCGCTGCCGCGCGCTTACGAATTCGTCGACGGCAGCGCGTACCTGCCGCACGTCGAGCGGGTGCGCCGCGCGCGCAATGCAGAAGTGCCCGCGAGCTTCTACATCGATCCGCTGATGTACCAGGCGACCAGCGCGGGCTTCCTGGGCCCGCGTGATCCGGTGAAGGTGGTCAGCGAAGACCATGGCATCGACCTGGAAGCCGAGATCGTCGTGATCACCGACGATGTGCCGATGGCGGTCACGCCCGCGCAGGCCGCCGGGCACATCCAGTTGATCGGCCTGGTCAACGACGTCTCGTTGCGCAACCTGATCCCGGGCGAACTCGCCAAGGGCTTCGGCTTCCTCCAGTCCAAGCCGCGTTCGGCGCTGTCGCCCGTATTCGTGACGCCGGACGAGCTGGAAGGCGCCTGGGACGGCAACAAGGTGCACCTGCCGCTGGTGACCCACATCAACGGCGCATGGTTTGGTGCGCCGGAGGCCGGCGTCGACATGCAGTTCGACTTCTCGCAGCTCGTCGCCCACGCCGCCAAGACGCGGCCGCTGTCGGCGGGCACCATCGTCGGCTCGGGCACCATCGCCAACGAGGACACGTCCAAGGGCGCCTCGTGCTTCGCCGAGAAGCGCACCGTCGAGACGCTCCGCGATGGCAAGCCCAGCACGCCCTTCATGAGTTTCGGCGATGTGGTCCACATCGAAATGAAGGACCGTGACGGCCGTTCCATTTTTGGCGCGATCGAGCAGCGGATCGAGGCCCAACCCTTGCCTTGAGGACGCGCCCGGGCCCAGTGTGGTTGTCCGAAGGAGCGAGGCGGGCAAGGACGTGGATTCCGGGCACTTGATGGCGCAAACCGCGGGGAGCGGCTTGCATGGCTGAGCAACTGAAGCTGTATTCCTACTGGCGCTCAAGCGCCGCCTACCGCGTCCGCATCGGCCTGAACCTGAAAGGCCTGGTGTACGAGACCGTGCCCGTGCACCTGGTGCGTGATGGGGGCCAGCAGCACTCGGCGGAGTATGTCGCCAAGAATCCCCAGCAGCTGGTCCCTACGCTGCAGCATGGCGCGCGGGTGATCCGGCAGTCGCTGGCGATCCTCGAATACCTCGATGAGGCCTGGCCGTCGCCGCGCCTGTTGCCGATGACGGCGCGCGACCGCGCCCGGGTTCGCGCGCTGGCGCAGATGGTGGCGTGCGATATCCATCCGCTCAACAACCTGCGCGTGCTGCAGTATTTCGAGCACACGTGGAATGTCCCCCAGGCCGAGCGGGACGACTGGATCAAGCACTGGATCGTGGAAGGCTTCACTGCGATGGAGGCCTTGCTCATGGAGGACGCCGCTACCGGTCCTTACTGCCATGGGCAGACGCCCGGTCTCGCCGACTGCTGCCTGGTGCCGCAGGTCTTCAATGCGCGCCGCTTCGGCGTGGACATCACGGCATTCCCGGCGATCCTGCGCATCGAGGAAGCGTGCCTCGCGCTGCCTGCGTTCGACCGGGCGCGCCCCGAGAATCAGCCCGACGCGACCGCCTGAAATGAAAAGGGCAGGTTTCCCTGCCCTGGTCGTGGATCCCGCAGTGTGTCGCCGCGATCAGCCGAAGCCGTGGGTGATGCGCGGCGAACTGCTGCCGTTGTCGTAATCGGCGTACGGGTCGTGCTCGCCCTTGCTGCCTTCGGACAAACGGAACTTCAGGGCCAGGCCATCGCGCGAATCGGCGGCGCGCAGCGCTTCTTCCTGCTCGATCTGGCCTTCCTTCACCATCCGGAACAGGCACTGGTCGAAGGTTTCCATGCCTTCCTCCAGCGATTCCTCCATGGCGGCCTTGATCTCGTGCACCTGCCCGCGGCGCAGCAGGTCGCGGATCATCGGCGTGTTGATCAACACTTCGGCGGCCGGCAGGCGGCGGCCGTCGGTACCCTTCACCAGGCGCTGGGAGACCACCGCGCGCAGGTTCAGCGCCAGGTTCATCAGCACGTTCTTGTGCGCGCTCTCGGGGAAGAAGTTGAGGATGCGCTCGATGGTCTGGTCGGCGTTGTTCGAGTGCAGCGTGGCCAGGCAGAGGTGGCCGGTCTCGGCGAACGCGATGGCCGCTTCCATCGTGGTGGCGTCCAGGATTTCGCCGATCAGGATGACGTCCGGCGCTTCGCGCATCGCGTTCTTGAGCGCGTTGTGGAAGGCATGGGTGTCCAGGCCGACCTCGCGCTGGTTCACGATCGACTGCTTGTGCCGGTGCAGGTATTCGATCGGATCCTCGATGGTGAGGATGTGGCCGGTGCTGGTGGTGTTGCGGTAATCGATCATCGACGCCAGCGAGGTCGACTTGCCCGAGCCGGTGGAGCCGACGATCAGCACCAGCCCGCGCGGGGTCATGATGATGTCCTTCAGCACCGGAGGAAGGTTCAGTTCCTCGATGCTGGGGATCACGCTGCGGATGGCGCGGATGACCATGCCGACTTCGCCGCGCTGCTTGAAGACGTTGACGCGGAAGCGTCCGGCATCCTGCAAGGCGATCGCCATGTTCAACTCGAGCTCGCGCTCGAACACGGGCACCTGGCCCTCGTCCATCAGCGAGTACGCGATCTTCTTGACCATGCCGGGCGGCAGGCCGGTGTTGCCCAGCGGGTACAGCTTGCCCTCGATCTTGATGTAGACCGGCGCCCCCGTGGTCAGGAACATGTCCGAGGCGTTCTTCTCGGTCATCAGCTTCAGGAAATAGCCGATGTCCATATGCAAAGCTCCCCACGATGCGCGGCACCACGTTGCAACGGCGCCGAAGGCTACAGACAATGGCCGCGCGTACCCCTCAACGTCACGGCACCCCAATGACTGTTAGCTTCGCACACTTCCGCAGGCCCCTGCATGTGATGGCCGCCGCAGTAGCGGCACTCGCCCTGGCACCCGCCTTCGCCCAGAGCGTCCCCACGCCGGAGCTGGAAGCCGCGGTGAAAGCCGTGCAGCGCGCCGACCAGGCCGATGCCGACCAGTACGCCCCGGAGCCCTTGGCCGCCGCCCGCCAGTCGCTGGCCCAGGCACAGTCCACCCGGAACAAGAAGGAAGCGCTCGATTTCGCCCTGCGCGCCACGGCGGACGCCGACCTGGCGCGCGCCCGCAGCGAGGAAGCGGTGGCAACGGCCGAGGTGGGCCAGCGTCGCGCGGAAATCGCCGACCTGCAGCGTCAGCTCGGGGAGGGCGGTCGATGAGCATGCGCCGGATCGTCCCGCTCGCCCTGGGCCTCGTGCTTGCCGCCCTGACCGCGGTAACCGCCTTCGCTGCAGAGAACCCGGTGGTGGTGCAGCTCAACCAGCGCCTGGCCCGGCTGCAGTCCGATCCCGCCCTGGCGGAATTCGCCGCCTACGAGAAACTGCAGGCTCAGCACGCTGTGATCGCGTTCGACAAGGCGCGCCGCAGCCAGCGCGAGACCTTGCAGTACGTGGCCGAGCGCCGCGTGGAGATCGCCGAGATCGCCGCACGCACGCAGGCCGCGCGCCGCGAGGCGGATCGACTGGACCGCACGCGCAGCGAATTGCTGGTGGAAGCCAGCCGCCGCGAAGCGGAGCGTGCGCGCCGCGAGGCCGAGCGCTTGCGCGTGCAGGCCCAGATCCAGGCCGAGGAGACCGAGCGCTTGCGGTTGGCGGCAGAAGCCGAAGCGCTGGCCCGCCAGGAAGCGGAAACCACGCTGGACACCGTGGCAGGGCAGCAAGCCAGCCGGCTCAGCACCGCGCGCCAGCGCGAGTTGAAGCTGGCGCGCGAAGAGGCCGAGCTGGTCTCGGGGGCGAAACTGCCGGCATCCAAGTTCGAAAGCCGTGGCGAAGTCTTCACCCTGGGCGCAGATGCCTTTGCGAGCGGGTCGGCGAAACTGTCGGGCGGCGGCAATGCCTCGGCGAGCGCGCTCGCGGCCTACCTGCAGGCCAATCCAAAGGCGCGCGCCCGCATCGAGGGGTACGGCGACAAGCAGACGCCGGGCCAGCGCCGCGCGGATGCCCTGCGGGATGCCCTGGCGGCGGGTGGCGTGCAGCGAAACCGTCTGCAGAGCGCCGCCAAGGGGGCCGGCACCAAGGCGCGTGCCCTGGAAGTCGTCATCACGCACTGATTTTTCTTTTTTAATCAGCTATTTGCACGATGACCAAGGTTGTGCGAGGCGCTGCGTGTGAAGCGCGCGCGATCACGCAAGACGCGGTGAATCAACCACTTACACATGGGGTTGCCGGGGCTCGGGGCGAGGAGTAGGGTCGTATACCCAAGCGACCCCCGTCGCTTGGCTCACCGGAGAATCGCCCCGATGACGCCCGTCCCGATCCCGCAGGAAACCGCCACCGGCAGCCAGGCTGTCGCGGGCCTTCCGGTGGGAGGTGCCCGCGTTACCGGTCAGCAGCTCCGCTCCCAAGCCAACGCCCCGTGCCTGTGAAGGCCGGGGCGTTCGTATTTCTGCTGAAGGAGGTAACACCATGTTCGAAGGTCAACCGCAGGCCGAAATCGATGCACTCATCAAGGCCGATCCGGAGTTCAAACAGCTTTACCAGCGCCATCGCGAGCTGGACAAGAAGGTCACCGACGCCGAACTGGGCGTCCTGCCCATCGATGACAATCTGCTCGGTCAGATGAAGCGCGAGAAGCTGCACGCCAAGGAGCGATTGCTCCGGATCTACGACGCCAAACCCCACTGACGCCTCCCCCGAGCTTTCTCGTCGCGGGCGGCGGCGGCCTCCTCGTCGGCCGTCGCCGTCCGCGTCACCCTAGTGCGATAATCCGGGCCACGTTCCGCACCGGATGCACGGCCGCATGGCGATCCACTCCTCCGTACTCGAGCTGATCGGCGACACGCCGATCGTCCAGGCCAAGCGCCTCGACACCGGGCTCTGCACCCTCTACCTGAAGCTCGAGAGCGCCAACCCCGGCGGGTCCATCAAGGACCGCATCGGCATGTCGATGATCGAAGCCGCCGAGAAGCGCGGCGACCTGAAGCCTGGCGCGACCCTGGTCGAGGGTACGGCCGGCAACACGGGCATCGGGCTGGCGCTGGTCGCCCAGCAGAAAGGCTACAAGCTGATGCTGGTCGTCCCGGACAAGATGAGCCGGGAAAAGATCTTCAACCTGAAAGCCATGGGCGCGGAGGTCATCCTGACCCGCTCCGATGTGGCGAAGGGACACCCCGAGTACTACCAGGACCTGGCAGAGCGGATCGCGCGCGAAACGCCGGGTGCCTACTTCATCAATCAGTTCGGCAACCCGGACAACCCGGCCGCGCACGAGTTCGGCACCGGTCCGGAGATCCTGCGCCAGATGGACGGCCAGCTGGATGCCATCGTCTTCGGCTGCGGCAGCTCCGGCACGATGACCGGCCTCTCGCGCTGCTTCGCCGAACATTCACCGCGGACCGAGATGGTGTTGGCCGACCCCGTCGGCTCCATCCTCACCCAGTACATCAACGAAGGCACGCTCAGCACGAAGTCGGGCAGTTGGCTGGTGGAGGGTATCGGCGAGGATTTCCTGCCGCAGATCTCGGACTTCACGCGGGTCAAGAAGGCCTATGCCATCAGCGACGGCGAGAGCTTCCATACCGCCCGCGAACTGCTGGCGAAGGAGGGCATCCTCGGCGGTTCCTCGACGGGCACGCTGCTGGCCGCCGCGCTGAAGTACTGCCGTGAGCAGACCGAACCGAAGAAGGTGCTGGTCTTCGTTTGCGACACCGGCAACAAGTACCTGTCCAAGATGTACAACGATTACTGGATGCTGGACAACGGCTTCATCCACCGGCCCCAGTACGGCGACCTGCGCGACCTCATCCTGCGGCCGTACAGCCAGCGGGACACCGTCGTGGTCAGCCCCACCGATCTGCTCACGACCGCCTACCAGCGCATGAAGCTGTACGACGTCTCGCAGCTGCCGGTGATGGAAGGCGACAGGCTGGTCGGCATCGTCGACGAAAGCGACGTACTGCTGCATGTGTATGGCGACGAAGCGCGTTTCCGCGACCCCGTCTCCACCGCGATGGTCAGCAAGCTTGACCGCCTGGACGTGCGCTCGCCCATCGAGGCGTTGCTGCCGGTGTTCGACCGCGGGCAGGTGGCCATCATCACGGATGGCGATGCCTTCCTGGGCCTGATCACCCGCATCGACCTGCTGAACTATCTGCGACGCCGCGCACAGTAGGCGGCGACGCCCGGCCGTCCACGGGGGAGGGCGGCCGGACAAGGACGATACGTTAAGGACCCGCTGGTAAAATGGCGGGCTGATCCAAGGAACCCGAACATGGCGCACCATTCATCTCCTTCCGGCGGGGACGCCGGCGATCTCGCCCTGGGCACGCTGGCCATCCACGGCGGACAATCCCCGGACCCCACCACCGGCGCGGTCATGCCGCCGATCTACGCGACCTCGACGTACGCGCAGAGCAGCCCGGGCGTGCATCAGGGTTTCGAATACTCCCGCACGCACAATCCCACGCGCTTCGCCTATGAGCGTTGCGTGGCGGCGCTCGAAGGAGGCACCCGCGGCTTCGCCTTCGCATCGGGCATGGCGGCGACCTCGACGATCCTGGAACTGCTGGACAGCGGCAGCCATGTGGTCGCGATGGACGACCTGTATGGCGGCAGCTTCCGCTTGTTCGAACGGGTACGCAGGCGCACGGCGGCGCTGGACTTCAGTTTCGTCGACATGACCGACCTGGCGGCGTTCGAGTCCTCGATCCGGCCGGAAACGCGACTAGTGTGGGTGGAAACCCCGACCAATCCGATGCTGAAGATCGTCGACATCGCCGCCATCTGCGAGATCGCGCACAAGCGCGGCCTGCGCGTGGTCGTCGACAACACCTTCGCTTCGCCCATCCTGCAGCGCCCGCTGCAGCTGGGCGCCGACATCGTCATGCATTCCGCCACCAAGTACCTCAACGGCCATTCCGACATGGTCGGCGGCATGGTGGTCGTGGGCGACGACGTGGAACTGGCCGAGCAGATGGCGTTCCTGCAGAACTCGATCGGCGCCGTGCAAGGACCGTTCGACAGCTTCCTGGCCCTGCGTGGCCTGAAGACCCTGCACCTGCGCATGAAGGCCCACTGCGAGAACGCCCTCGCGCTGGCGCAATGGCTGGAAACGCATCCCGCCATCGAGAAGGTCATCTATCCCGGCCTGGCCTCCCACCCGCAGCACGCACTTGCCACCCGGCAGATGCAGGGCTACGGCGGCATCATCTCCATCGTGGTCAAGGGCGGCTTCGACGCCGCGCGCAAGTTCTGCGAGAACACCGCGCTGTTCACCCTGGCCGAATCGCTCGGCGGCGTCGAGAGCCTGGTCAACCACCCCGCCGTGATGACCCATGCCTCGGTGCCGGTGGAGCGCCGGGAGAAGCTGGGAATCAGTGAAGGGCTGGTGCGGTTGAGTGTGGGAGTCGAGGCGGTAGCCGACTTGAAGGGCGATCTCTCTCGCGCACTCGAGTTCGCAGTGGGTGAACACGGGTGAGCATGCTGCCGTTGGATTCGCGCCAGCGATCCTTGGTCTGGGAACTAACCAAGCGCGACGTTCTGGGCCGCTATCGAGGCGCGAGCTTCGGCGTCCTCTGGTCGTTGATCAGCCCTTTTCTGATGCTGATGGTGTACACGCTCGCGTTCGGGTTCATTCTCAAGAGCAGGTGGCCGGGGACCAGTGGATCCACGCAGGACTTCGCTCTCATTCTTTTCGCGGGACTGTCGGTGCATGGCTTCTTCGCCGAATGCCTGACCCGTGCGCCGCAACTGATTCTCTCGAACGTGAACTACGTCAAGAGAGTCGTGTTTCCTCTGCAGATGCTGTCCTGGAGCATGATGCTCTCGGCTGCCTTCCATCTGTCCATGAATCTGCTGGTCCTGTTGTTGCTCAAGTGGGTGTGGCACGGAGAAATCTACTGGACTGTCGCGCTGCTGCCGCTGGTCATGCTGCCGATGCTCGCTCTGGCGGTCGCTGTTTCATGGCTGGTTTCGGCGCTTGCGGTGTACTTCCGCGATGTGGGTCAGTTCGTCGGCGTGCTGGCCGCAGCGATGCTTTTCCTGTCGTCGGCGATCGTTCCGGTGGATTCCGTGCCCGAGAGCTATCGTTGGGTGTTTCACCTCAACCCACTCACGTTGATCATCGATCAGGTGCGTGAAGTGGTGATCTGGGGCCGTACGCCCAACTGGGGTGCGCTGGTGGTCTATGGCGTGGGCGTGCTGATCTTCGCGTGGGTCTCCTATCGGGTCTTCGACAGGTTGCGCCGGGGGTTCGCCGATGTCCTCTGAAGGTCCCGTCTCGACAGGTCCCAACGACGAGGTCGCGATCCGGGTCTCGCACGTCGGCAAGTCGTATCGGATGTATCGCAAGCCATCCGAGCGATTGCTGCATGCCATCTTCGGTGGCGGCAAGAGCAGTGCGTCCGAATTCTGGGCGTTGAAGGACGTCCGCCTGGATGTCCGGCGCGGCGAGACGTTCGGCATCATCGGGCGGAACGGGTCCGGCAAGTCGACGCTGCTGCAGATCATTGCCGGCACCCTGCAGCCTACGAACGGCGAGGTCGCCGTCCAGGGGCGCGTGGCCGCCTTGCTGGAACTGGGGAGTGGATTCAATCCGGATTTCACCGGTCGCGAGAACGTGTATCTCAATGCCACGATCCTGGGCCTGACCCGGCGTGAGATAGACGAACGATTGGATAGCATCCTTGCCTTCGCCGGCATCGGCGAGTTCGTCGACCAGCCCGTCAGGAGCTACTCCAGCGGCATGTCGGTCAGGCTTGCGTTCGCGGTCATCGCCCATGTGGATGCCGATGTACTGATCGTCGACGAGGCGCTCTCGGTGGGCGACGTCTTCTTCGCACAGAAATGCATGCGCTTCCTGCGGGAGTTCAAGAAGGTCGGGACCCTGCTTTTCGTCAGCCACGACGCGGCCGCTGTGACCAGTTTGTGCGACAAGGCCCTTTGGCTTGATTCGGGCGAGATGAAGTTGCAGGGGAACGCGAAGGAAGTGGTTGAAGCGTATCTTGCCCAGCAGCATGCGGCGGATCGGCGAGACACGACGGGCGTTGAAGTCAGCGTCTCGAGTGTCCGTGAGCCTGCAGATGCGCTCGCTCCCGATTTCCGCGCGTCGCAGCAGCGCGAGCTCGGCCAGTCGGGCCGGATGTCGATCTACGAGTTCGATCCTGACGAGGCAGGCCTGGAGTTCGGGTCGGGGATGGCGAAGATCATCGGCGTTGGCCTGTATGACGACGCAGGAAGTCCTCTGTCCCTGACCGAGGGCGGCGAGGTCGTTCGCCTGCGGATTTCGGCGCGCATGGAGCGCGACCTGGAGGGTCTGATATTCGGCTTCTACGTGAAGGATCGACTGGGCCAGCGCCTGTTCGGCGACAACACTTACCTGTCCACGATCGACGCATCGATCACTGGGCCAGCCGGCGAGGTGATGGAGGCGGAATTCAGATTCCGCATGCCTCGGATGCCGATGGGATCGTATTTGGTGGACGTTGCGATCGCGAGCGGCACGCAGGACGATCATACCCAGCACCACTGGGTGCATGATGCGGTGGAGATCAAGGCCCTTGACCGCACCATGAGGTACGGCTTGGTCGGCATACCGATGCTGGACATCCGCGTCGCCAAGGGGGTGGACAGTGAAGTTCACGGGTGAGCGTTTCGTTCCGAGCGAAAGCGGCGAGATCAGGCAGGAGCACATCCATCGTTACGCCTGGGCTCGTGAGTTTGCGGCAGGCAAACGGGTGCTCGATGTAGCGTGTGGCGAGGGCTATGGCAGCATGATGCTGGCCGAAGTTGCTGCTTCGGTCGTCGGTGTCGACGTGTCCCCTGACGCCGTCGCACATGCGACCCGCAACTACGGGCGCGCCACCCTGGAGTTCATGCTGGGCGATGCTGCTGCGCTGGAACTGCCGGACGCCGCATTCGATGTCGTCGTGTCCTTCGAGACCATCGAACACCTGGTCGCCCAGGAAGCGATGCTGGATGGCATCAAGCGGGTCCTGGCGCCCGATGGATTGTTGATCATCTCTTCGCCCAACAAGAAGGTCTACAGCGACCTGGCGGGCCATCACAACGAGTTCCACGTCAAAGAGCTGTATTTCGAGGAACTCGATGCGCTGTTGAGATCCAGGTTCGACAACGTCGCGTACCTGGGGCAGCGCCTCACGACCGGCTCGGCGGTCCTGCCCATCGAAACGTCGATGGGGGGTCGATCGATCGACGTGATGACGGATGAAGGTGACCGCGTTCCGGCACGTATCCCGCAACTACCGCAACCCGTCTACTTCATTGCGCTGGCCAGCATGCGGGAGCTCCCGGCCATCCGGGCCTCCGTACTGTTCTCGGAGGTGGATGATCTGTTCGAAGAGCAGCGGGGGATCGCCAAGTGGGCGCAATCGCTGGAGGGCGAGGTCGACCGCCTTGGTCAACTGTTGCGGGAAGAGCAGGAGGATGGGGCGAAGAGCAAGCAGTGGGCGCAGGACCTGAATGCCGAACTCGAGCAGACGCGGGCGAGCCTGGGCCGATTGACCGAAGAGTTCGAGGAGCGATCACGTTGGGCATTGTCGCTGGACAACGAATTAAGCGATTCACTGCGGTCGCTTGATCAGGCGCGCGAGATGATCGGTACGTTGCAGCGTGAGCTTGCCGGCGCGCGCGAACATGGCCTTGCACTCGAGACGAGCGAAGCTACCTTGCTTGCGGCCGAGAAGGGGCATGCAAAAGACCTGGACAGGATGAAGATCGAGCTTGAAGCCTCCCATGAGGCAGGGAAAAAGGCCTCGGAGGCGGTGTCGCTTCTGAGCGACGACTTCCAACGCAAGCGTGCGGAGGCGTTCGAGGCGCACGGCAGGGAAATGGCCAAGTTGCGGGGCGAGATGGAGACGATCCTGCAGTCCCGCTCCTGGCGCTGGACCAAGCCATTGCGTTTGGTAGGAAGGCTGATGCGCGGCGATTGGCGTGCCATCGCCAACTCCTTGCGCAGATCGTCCATCGCGGCAAATCCCCTGCTGGCGCCCTTGCGGGGACCTGCCAAGCGATGGCTCCTTACCCGTGCGGCCGCCGAGGTCGCGGTGCGCGGACCCATGGGGCTTGATGCGGTCGTCTCTGACCGGGGCACCACGTTGTCCAGGTTGAGCTTCGAAGTTCACCCGGATCCGACGGTGAGCATCATCATTCCAGCCTACGGGAACCTGGATTACACGCTGGCGTGCCTGAAGTCCATCAGCGAGCACACCCATGGCGTTACATACGAAGTCATCGTCGCGGAAGACGCCTCCGGAGACGACGAGATGGAGCTGCTTGCGCCGGTGCCGGGGCTGCGCTACGTCGCGCATGAACAGAACCTTGGTTTCATCAGGTCGTGCAATGCGGCAGCGTCCTTGGCCCGCGGCACGTTCGTATGCTTCCTCAACAACGATACCGAGGTGACTCGCGGCTGGCTTGCGGCGCTGCTCGACGTCTTCGATACCTTCCCCGACGCCGGACTGGTCGGGTCCAAGCTGATCTATCCTGACGGAAGGCTGCAGGAAGCCGGTGGCATCCTCTGGCGTGACGGCTCCGCCTGGAACTACGGGCGGCTGCAGAATCCGGCCGACCATGAGTTCAACTACGTGCGTCCCGTCGACTACTGTTCCGGTGCGAGCATCCTCGTGCGCACCGAGGATTTCCGGAAGCTCGGTGGGTTCGACGAGTACTTCGTCCCCGCGTACTGCGAGGACTCGGATCTCTGCTTCCGCCTGCGGAGCCTGGGACTGCAGACCTATTACGCTCCCCTTTCCGTGGTTGTCCACCACGAGGGTATCTCGCATGGAACCGATACCGGTGGCGGGATCAAGGCGTATCAGGTCCTCAACCAGAAGAAGTTCGTCGCGCGCTGGTTCGATGAACTCTCCCAGCACTATCCGAACGGCGTCGATGTCTTCAAGGCCCGCGAGCGCGCATGGCAGAAGAAGGTCGTCCTGATCGTCGATCACTACGTACCGCAACCCGATCGTGACGCCGGGTCGCGAACCATGGTGGCTTTCATCGAAAGTCTGCGCGAGCTCGGTCTGGTGGTGAAGTTCTGGCCGGACAACCTCTGGTACGACGAAGTCTATGCGCCCCAGCTGGAGCGAAAGGGCGTCGAGGTCATCCATGGCGAGAGGCGTTACGCCGGGTTCGATCGCTACATGGCCGAGTGCGGCGCGCTCATCGATTTCGTCATCATGTCGCGGCCGCATATATCCGGCCCGTATCTCGATCCGATACGCGCCAACAGCGCAGCGAAGATCGTCTACTACGGACACGACCTGCATTTCCGGCGGCTGCAGCGCGAGGCCGACGTCATGCGGCAAGAGGGCTTGGCTGAGCAGGCGGCCAGGATGGAACAACTGGAACGCTCGATCTGGAAGCGCTCCGACATCGTGCTCTATCCCTCCCACGAGGAGGCGCAGGAAGTGGCGATATTGGAGCCCTCCACCACGGCGCGGGCAATCACACCGTACGCTTACGAGCCCGCACGCGAGACCGCAGGCCCGTCGCATCGGCGCGGCATCCTCTTCGTCGCGGGGTTCGGACACCCGCCCAACGTCGACGCCGCCTTCCATTTGATGGACGACATCATGCCGCTGGTGTGGGCGGAAATCCCGGACGTGCAGGTATTCCTGGTCGGGGCCAATCCGACGACCGAGGTCAAGGCGTTGCAGAGCGACAGGGTCGCCGTTACGGGTTACGTAGACGATGATGCGCTGGCCGATCACTACGCTAGCGCGCGGGTCGCCGTAGTGCCGTTGCGCTATGGCGCTGGCATCAAGAGCAAAGTGGTCGAGGCGTTCCACCAGGGGTTGCCATTGGTCACCACGCCGACCGGCATGCAGGGGTTGCTCGAGTCGGAGGGAATCTGCGAGGTCGCCACCCGTGCAGAGGACCTAGCCAACGCGATCGTGCGCCTGATGCGGGAGGACCAGCGGTGGCTCGCCTGTTCCGAGCGCGGGCGTGCGTATGTCAACGATCGCTTCTCGAAAAGCAGCATGCGCAGCCAGATGCGCGAGATTCTAGGGCTTGAGGAACTGCAGAAATGATTGTCCGCGCACGAGCGCCATTGCGCCTTGGCCTGGCAGGGGGCGGGACGGACGTTTCGCCGTTCAGTGACCTGCATGGTGGCCAGGTCATGAACGTCACCATCGACAAGTTCGCCTATGTCACCATCGACGAGTCGCCTGGTCCGGACGTCGAACTGCACGCCACCGATGCAGGTATCGTGGAGCGCATCCCCGCAGGCCCCCTTCAGGGCGAGTTGGGGGGGCTGCAGCTCATGAAGGGCGTGTACGCCCGGATCTGCAAGCAGTTCCTGCAGGGAAGGTATCCCGCGATCCGTGTGCGCACGCATTCCGATGCGCCGCCGGGCTCCGGCCTGGGTTCGTCGTCCACCATGGTCGTGGCGCTGATCACCGCATTCGCGGAGTACTTTTCGCTGGCCCTGGGCGAGTACGACGTGGCGCAACTGGCCTACGAGATCGAGCGGCACGACCTGGGCTTGTCCGGCGGCAAGCAGGATCAGTACGCCGCCGCTTTCGGCGGCTTCAATTTCATGGAGTTCTACGGCGGGAACCGTGTAGTCGTCAATCCATTGCGGATCAAGGATTGGGTCTGGGCGGAGCTCGAGGCCAGTCTGGTCCTCTACTTCACCGGCGTCTCCCGGGAGTCCGCCCGCATCATCGACGAACAGGCACGCAATGTCGTGGAAGGAAACACCGATTCGGTGGAAGCGATGTTCCGGCTCAAGGAAGAAGCGGCGCAGATGAAGGAGGCGTTGTTGCTTGGCGACATCCGACGATTTGCCAGCGTCATGCAATCCGGATGGGAAGCGAAGAAGCGAATGGCGCGAAGCATCTCCAATCCGGATATCGATGCTCTCGAAGCGCTGGGTTTCGCTCATGGCGCGTTGGCGACGAAGGTGTCCGGCGCTGGCGGCGGTGGTTTCATGATGTTCGTCTGCGATCCCGCAGACCGGATGCGACTGGTCCGCGCGCTGTCTGGCGCGGGTGGAAGGGTTTACGATTCGCGGTTCTCGGCTGAAGGCGCGATTTCCTGGAGAGTGGCATGAGGCAATTCATCGATGCGGAGTTCTCGAAGACGCTCGCGAACTTCAATCGCATGGCGTCTGACGAGGCATTGAAGGAACAGATCGCGCGCGCAGTGGACATGTGCCTCGCCTCGCTGAAGAGCGAGGGAAAGATCCTGTTCGCAGGCAACGGTGGCAGCGCCGCCGATGCGCAGCATTGGGCAGGGGAGTTGGTCAGCCGCTTCTACTACGACCGACCAGGGTTGCCTGCGATCGCCTTGACGACCGATACCAGCATCCTGACCGCGATCGGGAACGACTACGGCTATGACTACACCTTCGCCCGGCAGGTGGAAGCCCTGGGTCGCCGGGGTGACGTCCTTGTCGTGATCTCGACATCCGGAAACTCACCGAACATCCTGCGTGCCGCTCAAGCAGCGAAGGATCGTGGAATCCTGGTGATCGGATTCACCGGCCAGAGCGGTGGCAAGCTGGCGCCCTTGAGCGACCTTTGCTTCTGCATTCCATCGGACGAGACGCCGCGCATACAAGAAGGCCACGAGTTCATCGGGCATCTCTTGTGCGCCCTTATCGAAGCCGGGATGTATCCGCGTGCAGCTGGCTGAGGAAGCGATCATTCTGGTGGGCGGGTTGGGTACGCGCCTGCGGACGCTGGTGAGCGATGTTCCCAAGCCACTCGCTCCGGTGGCTGGCCGGCCCTTTCTGGCCTGGGTGTTGGACGCGCTCTCCGATCATGGGATGCGTCGAGTGATTCTGGCGGCGGGGTATCGGGCCGAGCAGGTCGAGGCTGTCATAGGGCGGCGGTGGCGATCCATGGACGTGGCGTATTCGGTGGAGCCGGAGCCGCTAGGCACCGGCGGTGCCATTGCCTTGGCCAGGGAAAGTTTGGTGGGCGAGGCGGCCCATGTGCTGAATGGCGACAGCTTTCTGGACTATGAGCCCGGCTCGCTGCAGCGCCACACGCACTCATCTGGAGCGACGCTTGGGGTGGCCTTGGCGCGGGTAGCGGATGTCGGGCGTTATGGTGCGGCGCGATTGCGGGGCGGCCATGTTGTCGGCTTCAGCGAAAAAGGTGGCGTCGGCCAAGGTTGGATCAACGCGGGTTGCTATTACCTCGGTCCGCAGGCCTTGGCGGGTTTGCCGTCGGGCGCATCCTCTTTCGAATCCGACGTGCTGGCGCCCGCGGTATCGGATGGCGAAGTGGCGGGATTGCAGTTCGAGGGTCGATTCATCGACATCGGGGTGCCCGACGATTTCCAGCGGGCGCAAATCCTGTTCGCGCGCTGATGATGCATACGACGATACGCCCTCCCTACCTCGATCCGGGTTCGAAGCTGTGGCCGTCAGAGCCCGCGCCGAGACGCGCATTGTTTCTCGATCGCGACGGCGTCATCAATGTTGACCATGGTTATGTGCACACGGCTGCGCAGACTGACTGGATGCCGGGCATCTTCGAACTGGTGGCGCAAGCCAGGGAGATCGGCCTGCTTCCCGTCATTGTCACCAACCAGGCGGGGATCGCGCGCGGTTACTACGATGAGACTGCTTTCCTGGCATATACCGCTTGGGTCCATGCCGAGTTCCGGAGGCGAGGATCGCCAATAGCGGCAACCTATTTTTGTCCGCACCATCCTAGCGCAGGCGTGAGCGAGCTCCGGTGCGAATGCGCTTGCCGCAAGCCGCAACCCGGAATGTTGTTGGCCGCGGCTCAGCGGCTGGATATCGACCTTGCCGGATCGGCGATGGTGGGCGACAAGGAAAGCGACATCGAAGCCGCAAGGCGGGCTGGTGTGGAGACCGCGATGCTGGTCACCGCAGACGATTTGGCGCCCGTCATCGAAAGGCTCTCTTCGTGGGGCCGAAGGGTTTGAGCGATCGATCGTGCCCCGCGCGTCATCGCCATGCAGGTGTCGCGTCGACACGACGACCGGATTCCCCGACTGGAACGACCGTACAAAGGAACGCAAAGTGGACAGAGTTGAAACGATAGGTTCGAGCGATGCGCCCCTTCCGGTCGGCACTGGGTGGTGGAAGCTGTTCGCAGTCGCAATGTTGACGTCGACGACGGTCCATCTGCTCGTATTCCATCCGTACTACTTCGGGGACGAGCTGTTCAATTTCGCGATGGCCGATTCTTCTGGGGGTGGTTTCCTGGAAACCTTCGCCAAGCTGAACTCCTACAAGCCTCGGCTGCTCTTCAATGGCTGGTGGGCACTCATTTCCACCGCCGATCTATCCCGCTTCACGCCCATGCTCATCTCGGCGGCGTTCCTTGCGGCGACGCTGGCGGCGGCTTGCGTCCTGGTGCAATGGCGCGATCGCAAAGCCTTTCTCCTGCAGATCGTCCTTGTGCTCGTCATCGTGACCTGCAGATTTGGCGCAATGCTGCCGTTCGACTACGTGGCGTCGATCATCGAGTTCTCTTCACTCGCATTCTTTCTCTTCGGCCTGGTGGTCCTGACTAGGGCGCACTTCCTGGAACAGGCACGGATGAAGCCAGGTCTCCTTGCGCTGGCACTGTTCGCTGCCGCGATCTTTTCGCATGAGCGGTACGTGGCGGCCGTCTTGGCCGTGGGTGGCGTGATCGGGCTGATGGGGTTGCTGCGTCGTAGGCCCGAGGGCATGGCCTGGGGTGTCATCCTGGGAGGACTGGGGCCGCTCGCGTTTGTTGCGTTGAGCAAGATGATCTCCGTCGTCTCCTTGTCCACCGGCACCGCCGGCCTATCTGTAACGCTGGGACACGACACGCTGAAGGCTGCGGGAATCTATCTGGGCAACCTGTTTCTCGCTACCAGCCAAGGCCATAGCTGGTTTTTCGCCAAGCTTCCAGCCGAACCTTTGTCCACATGGTTGGTGGCGATAACGGGAGTAGCATTGTTAGGGTGGTCAGTTGATGCGGTACGACGCAGAAAGTGCTCAGACCTGAGCCTTTATCTGTTCGTTTCGATGTTGGCCCTGCTCATGATTGCCTGCCTTCCGGGCACGGGGCGGCAGGAAGCGCGCTGGCTTTTCCCGGCATTCGTGCTTTTTGCGGTCATGGTGGCGACCCACGGCACCGCATGGGTGCGTCTGGTCATGCTCGGCACGATGCTGGTCGCCAACGTTGCGTTCCTGCAGTACGGAAGCCCCGAGAAGATCTACAACATCGTCGCCTCAAGTCAGGCACGCGATCTCTCGCTGGCGCTTAACCACGTGAAGGCCCCAGGAGCGGTCGGGCTACTCATCGGTGAGCGTGAGCCTGATGTCAGCTGGATGTTGGGAGGTGGCGGGTTTGGCCCGGGCCTGTCTACGACACCGGGCGTCCAGTTCAGTCGGATCAATCTGCCGGAAGGCGTCCATGTATTTCGTGCCGTGGATGACGCCAAAGCGCAGCTCGGCCTGGAGCCGGATTTCGGCGTGAAGGCCGTCGGATCGGGAAGCTATGCGTTCATGACGCAGCGTGAACTCCGTTCGGCGACGACCGCTGATGTGCCGCCGTTGACAGCGTTGCACAGGTTGGGAGGGGACGGTGCGTGGCAGGAATGGACGCTGCGTGGACTGGCCACGGAGGCCACCGGCGAGTTGTACCTGACGGCGGATGCGGACGGGTTCCTGAGGGTGCCGGTCCAGCAGCTTGAAGGTCGTCGTCTTGTCTACCGGATGAGCAGCCTTTCAGGCCGCCCGGTCCAGGCAAGATTGCAGGTCAACTGGATGGCGGAATCCGACAGGTTTCTATCCGCCGCCATTCAGGTGGTCGATGTGGGGGAGGGAGGGAAGGACTACGCGATGTTCCTCGCCCCTCCCGTCGGAGCCAAGGATGGACTGGTGTATGTCACTCTTGCCGCCTCGAATGTGACATCCAACGTGCATGTGGAGTTCGTCGGCATCGAACCGTAGGATGTGCATGCCGAAGTCTGGGAGGGCGATGGGACCATGGTCGAGTTTTCGTTTCAGAGACTGGAAGAAAGGGCCGATCACCCGGGGCTGCGCGAAAGCTGGTTGCATTCGCATGCGCTAACCGAGCAACTGCGGAGAACTCCCGATTCGGTCTCAATGCGTTGTGGCGTCTGCGACAACGATCAGCGTCTACTCGAGTCGGAAGATTGGCGCGAAGGCATGCGTTGCGAACGCTGCGGATTGTCGGCGCGTCTGCGTTCTTCGGTGGAGTTCCTTCGACAATCATGCCCCCCGGATCTACCGCTGTATTGCACGGAGCAGGCTACCGCCCTCTACGTGCGACTGCAGCGAGGCTGGCCTCGAGTGCAGGGCTCTGAGTTTGCGCCGAGCGCCACGCAACGAGAATCGCTTGCGCGTCACCTGCGCGGGTTGGGGGGGCACGGCGGAGTCGATTTCCAGGATGTGACCCGGCTGACCTGGGAAGATGCTTCCTTCCAGGCCGTCTATTCTGGCGATGTGCTGGAACATGTGCCGGACTATCGTGCAGCACTCGCGGAATTCCGTCGCGTCTTGCGGCCAGGAGGTGTACTCGTCGCAACGTATCCTTTCACGGATGCGGAATCCACCGTGGTGCGAGCCAAGTTGACGGACTCCGGCGAGGTCATGCATCTGCTTCCTCCTGAGTACCACGGCGATCCGATCAGCGGAGGAGTGTTGTGTTTCTATCATTTCGGCTGGGACATCCTGGATGAAGTCCGTGATGCCGGCTTCAGTGACGCGCGGATGGTCATGCCGTGGGA
This sequence comes from Pseudoxanthomonas sp. Root630, assembly GCF_001427585.1. Taxonomy (GTDB): domain Bacteria; phylum Pseudomonadota; class Gammaproteobacteria; order Xanthomonadales; family Xanthomonadaceae; genus Pseudoxanthomonas_A. The sequence goes on from NZ_LMGY01000012.1 coordinate 572,306, forward strand.
TCCGGAAGGCGGCATCTACTTCGGTAACTGGACCCTGATCGCCAAGCGATAGACGGGGGTCGAATCAATCCGGGCGATGAATCAGCTTGCGGGTCAGGGCGAAATTCAAGGGCAGCACGATCAAGGTCGCCACGACGGGCGCTATCGTCTTGGGTACGTTGAGGATTTCTACCGCTACCCAGACTATCGACAGGGATGCGAGGTAATTGACAACGTGGATGAGGGGAAATGCAACTAGCTTCACCCAGCTCCAGGATGTGCGAAACACGAACCAGGTATTGATCGCGAATCCGGACAGTATGGTCAGCGCATAGCTCACGGTGTACGCCCATGCGTATGGCATCCAAGGCAGCAGCATCCAATACAGCGCGTACGAGAGCAGCGTATTGGCGCCGCCACCGATAAGGAAGCGCACGCCTTGTCCAGCGAGAATTCTGCGCATCCGGCGTCTAGCCCCTGGGTGGTCGGAGCATCACATCGTTGTACGACACCGTGCAATGCCGGCCGTCCTGATCCAGCAGTTGGGCGACCACGAGATGAGTGCCCTTGGCTATGTCGTGGCGTGGCGTGGAAATCCGGACTCTGTAGGGGCGATTCGCGTACACGGGAGCGAAGTAGCTCGCCGCATTGCGCAGGAAGATGGTGCCGGCACCCGGATACTCGGTGCCGAGCAGTCGGGTCAGCCAGCCGTTGAAGATCATGCCGTGGGTTATCCGTTCCTCGAAACCTTGGCTGCGTGCGAATTCATCGTCGAAATGCAATGGATTCAGATCGCCGCTCTGCTCTCCGTATGCCTGGACGTCTTCATCCGTCAGCGAGAACTCCCGCTCCAAGACCGGCAGCACGCTCCGCGAAAGCGCAGGCAGCAGGCGCAAGACCCACAGGGATTCCGCGACGCCGTAGCCAGAGCGAAGCAGTGCATCGAGCTCGTCTGCTCGCCCCGGCGCGATATGGAGCTCCAGATCCGGGCGACTGCCCGGCAGGTCGTGTGTACCCCCTTCTTCGCGTGTCGCGCGCATGCGCAATCGCAGCATTTGCTCTGCGGAGGTCACGGGAAAACCGAGCTTGAGGCATCGTTCGATCCTGGCGGCAGAGGACGAAACGACCAGTACGTCGTCCACTCGCCCGGCGAGTATGGCCGATACCAAGTCGCGCTCCGTCCCGGAGGTGTCCAGCCACTCCAGTGTCGTTGCGGCACTCGAATCGACACCGGCTGGTAGGGGCTCTGTCTTCATGTTCAAAGCACCTTGCGAAAAATATGCTCGCCTTTACCGAACTGGTAGCCCAACTTCTCCCAGCAGCGGATCACCGCATTGTTGGTCAGTTGGGTGATCAGGAAGCTGTGCTCGGCGCCCATACTGCGCAAGTGCTCGTCCAGTTCGGAAATGATGCGCACGTACCATCCCTTGTGGCGTGGAGTGACGGCGCTCAACACGGGCTGTGCCAGCTTGAGGCCCCAGCCATCCCAGTGGTCCCGATGGTACTTGGCCGTGCAGAATGCTTCAGGCTCATCCACGTCGGGCACGATGGTGGCATCGGCGAAGCCGTCCCGTATCGATGCCTCTACCCAGCGTTCCATCATGCGATCCGCGTCTGCGTCGCTTATGACAAGGTCGGCGTGGAACCGGTCGTAGGGATTGATCATGGTGCGCGCGGCGCGCGCCAACGAAGGAATGTCGGCTTCGATGGCTAGCCGTACGGAATGCCGATCCACCGGTGGGGCTAGCAGCGGACGGTGGTAGTGGCATCTCGTCTCGATGAGTTCGAAGCCGTTTGCGGTCAGCAGTCGCAACGAATACAGATCATTCGGCGAGACTGGAGCGAACACGTACTGGATTCCGCGGGAGGCGGCTACCTGTAGTGAGCGGCGCAGGGCACTTGCGCCGCCAGCACTATCGTCCCTCAATCCTACGCGCCGGCCAGGGAGAACGGCATTGAGGCGAGCGGTCTGCATGGAGAAGAAGTCCGAATCCCACGGCAGCCGCTCCATCAGTACCCAGAACTCTTCATTGTCAACGACTGCGCCAAAGCGGAAATCGTCCTGCTGCGCGAGTGGGCGAAACCATTGCTTCAGCATGACATCGCGATCGTAGTCGCGGTCAATGCCGCGTATGAAGGCGTGAGGGCCTTCGACACCGCTCTGGCGCGCCCTTGCGAGAAGTGTGTCGGCGCCGTACTCGTCCAGAAGTTGGCTCAGCTCGGTCATGGTCAAATCAGTCCTTCTTCTCCACGAGCCGGATGAAGTCCGCATAGTCGCGGATGTACTCCTCGGCATCGTAGAACTCGGATGCGAAAACCATCAGGACCGCGTCCGGAGAGTATTTATACTGGACACCCCATGTCAGAGGGGGAAGGTGGATGCCGACCGACGGGTCGTCCAGTTGGAATTCCTCGCGGTTGATGCCGTCGTCAGCGACCACCGCCAGGCTGCCATGCGCGCAGACCAGGAACTGGTGGCATGTGCGGTGTGCATGCTCTCCCCGGACTTCTGCATTCGGTACGCCGAAGACCATGAAATAGCGTTTGGCGTCGAAGGGCACCGAGCGGCCGAATTCGCCTACCGTCAGGTTGCCGCGCAGATCCAAGACTTTAGGCAAGCGATGCAGTGTGACCCCGCGCACGCTCGATCTCGTGACCCCCGGTGCGGATGGGGCCTGGTTCACCGTGTTCCGTCCTGCGTGGTCGTCGCTGACGGTGTAGCCGATGATCTGTGCGGGATTCCCAGCAACCACGGAGTGAGGCGGTACGTCCCGCGTCACCACGGCGCCCGCCTGCACCAACGCCTGCCGCGCGATGATCACCGTTCCGGCAACGACGGCGCCTGCCTGAACGTGCGCACCGTCTTCCAGCACGATCGTCCCGTCCTTCCCCGCATCCAAGATCACGCCGGCATCGATCTGGCAGTGCTCGCCGATATCGCATGCGCCATTGATCACCACGCCGGGCGCGAGGTGCGCGCTGGCAGCGACACGGCCTCGCGAGGAGGCAAGCATATTGTCCGGCACGGCATGAGTCATTTCTGCTCCTTGGGATGAGGGGACGGCTCGCCGAACCGGTCCAGCATCATCGGTATGCTGAGGGGCCTGTGCTTCGTATTCTCGTAGGCTCGCCAAGCGTAGTTGCCGACCAGACCAAGACCCAGTGCGTTCAAGCCGCCAAAGAAGAGCACGGTCAGCATCGTGCCTGTATAACCCGGCACATCAACCTCGCCGAGCAGGCGGGCCAGGAGGACGGCAATGCCCAAGGTGATGGCGAGCACCATTCCCAGGATGCCGCTGGCAAGCAACAGGCGGATCGGGGCATCCGTGAAGGCAAATACACTATCCAGCAGGTAGGTGAACTTCTTCCTGAATGTCCACGCGCTCTTGCCATGAACCCGCTCACGTCGTACGTAGGGAACGAAGATTCGCCGCCCGCCCATCCAGAACAACAGTGCCAGCAGGCTGCTGTTGGCTTCCGAAAAACCCGTCACGCGATCCAGGAAGGCGCGGTTGACCGCAAATACATCCACGCCGCCAACAGGGACATCGCGCTGGACGAAGCTGCGATAGATCCTCCAGAACATCGCGGAAAACACCTTGGACATCATCGGGTCATTGCGCGCCTCGCGCACCCCGAACGCAATGTCGCCCTCGCCTTTTTCCAAGCGAGAGAAGAAATCCAGGACAAGTTCGGGGGGCTCTTGGAGATCGGCCGCCATGACGGCTGCGAACTCTCCTCGCGCATGCAGCATCCCTTCGCGGATTGCGGCGAAAGACCCGAAGTTGCGGGATAGCGATATCAGCTGTGCCCGCAGGCCGCTGGAGGGCAGGCGGGCCTTCAGTCGGGCGTGCGAGTCGTCGGGACTTCCGTCGACGACGAAAATGACTTCGAGGCGACTATCGAGCGCTTCGTGCAGCGCTCGGCAAGCGGGCACAAGTTCGTCGATGTTCTCGGCGTTCCTATAGACCGGGATTATCAGCGAGTAGCGTGGATTCAGAACTGGTTGCATGCATCGATCACTCGCTCGACTTCCTCATCGGTCAGCTCCGGGAAACAGGGCAAAGTGAGTGCCGTGGTCGCGAGCTTCTCAGTAACGGGCAGTTGGATGTGGTCGTAGGCGCCCTGGTGGCAGGGTTGGCGATGGTCGGGTACGGGGTAGTGAATGTCCGTCTGCACGCCGAGACCTTCCAGGTGGGCGCGCAGTGCGTCGCGACGATCACTATGGACAACATAGAGATGCGCGACATAACGCTCATCTGCGGGCGCCGGAACGGTGATGCCGCTGTTCTGGATCCCGTTCGAATAGCGATTGGCGATGTCGCGCCTTCGGGCGTTCCATCCGTCGAGCATGGGCAGCATCGTAAGAAGCATCCGCGCCTGGATCTCGTCGAGTCGACTGTTGCGCCCCCCCACATGCGTATTGGTGTACTTGGCCGTCCAGCCGTACTGACGCAGCTGGCGGGCCCGCTGGCCTATTTCGGCGCTCGAGGTGACGATCGCGCCACCGTCGCCCAGTGCGCCGAGATTCTTCGTCGGATAGAAACTGAATGCCGCTACATCGCCGAAGCTGCCGGCGGCACGGCCGCTGGACCGCGCGCCGTGCGCCTGTGCGCAATCCTCGACAATGGCAACGCCGCGGGATCGGCATAGCTCCACGATTTGATCGATATGCGCGAGCCGGCCATACAGATGAGTGACGATGACGGCCTTGATGTCGCCAGTGGCCAGCGCTTCCGCCAACAGCGTGGGTTCTATGAGCGCGCCCTCGCTGTCGACGTCGACAAAGATGGGCGTCGCCCCGCACGCCAGCACGGCCGTTGTGCCGTACATGGCGGCATTCGCCACGACGACGACCCGGCTGCCGACACCCACTCCTACCGATTTCAATGCCAGCTCCAGCGCATCCGTGCCGTTTGCAACGCCAATACAATCACTGGCACCACAATAGGCTGCGAAAGTGCGCTCGAACTCAGCGACCCCCGGCCCCAACACGTAGTGCCCACTATCGATGACCCTCGCAGCGTCGGCGGAGAGCGCGGCCTTGAGCGGAGCGATATGTCGGGCTAGCGAGTTGACGGGAACGACTGAGGTGGTCATCGGAGGTATGGCCTGGGCGAACGGAAAGGAGAGCGGGTCATCCGTGTCGACAACCCGGTGTGATGATGTCTACTGCGCGACCGGCTGTGTCGGTGGCGTGCAGGCCGGGCCGGAAATCACGACGCGATCGAGTTCGGCCCCATTCGCCTTGTCCCGGAGAACGAAAACAGTTCCCGAATACACCCAGGGGCCCGACTCCGCGTCGCCCACGGGTCCGCCAGCGGCAAACAGCTTGGCAGCCATGTCATCGCCCACGGACAGCTCGACAGCCGCGATGTCGGGATTCGACCTGGCGTCCCAGTGGAACTTGGCGACGCTACCGGTGGCGCAACCCGCCGCACCCGGTGTGGCCGTCAATAGCTGGTTGACCCCCGTTGCCCGGGTGCTTGTGGGGCTGGTATCGGCAGGTTCCTTCGACGCCGGGGGTGTCGTCGGCGGGCTATCGATCGCGGGGGCCTCGGATTGCTTGCAACCAGTTGAGATCAACAGAGACGCCAACAACAGGGCAGATAGATACTTGTTCATCATCCAATCCTGGGAACATGAAACAAAGGTCGCTCGATCATCGCCGTCGCGGACAGACTTGCCGACAAGTGGTACGTGACTCAGCTCGCAGCCAGCGAGGACTCCAGCTCCGGCAGCAACTGGAACAAATCCCCCACCAATCCGATATCCGCGATCTCGAAGATCGGCGCTTCGCCGTCCTTGTTGATCGCCACGATGGTACCTGCGTCCTTGATGCCGGTCAGGTGCTGGATGGCGCCGGAGATGCCGACCGCCACGTACAGCTCGGGGGCGATGATCTTGCCGGTCTGGCCGACCTGCAGTTCGTTCGGCACGTAGCCGGCGTCCACCGCGGCGCGCGAAGCACCGACGGCGGCGCCCAGCTTGTCGGCCAGCGCATAGATGACCTTGAAGTTCTCGGCAGAGCCCACGCCGCGGCCACCGGAGACGACGCGCTTGGCGCTCTGCAGGTCGGGGCGGTCGGACTTGCCGGCGGCCAGGCCGACGTAGCGGGTGTGCGTGGGCAGGGCAGCGTCCACGCTGGCGGCTTCGATCGCCGCGCTGCCGCCCCTGGCGGCTTCCGGCCAGGACGCCGTGCGCACGGTGGCGACCACAGGTTGGTCGGCCGGAGTTTCAACGGTGATGATCGCGTTGCCGGCGTAGATCGGGCGCTTGAAGGTGTGCGTGCCTTTCACGGCCATCAGGTCGGAGACCTGGTTGACGCCGAGCAGGGCGGCGACGCAGGGCAGCAGGTCCTTGCCGAACGTGGTCGACGGCGCGAACACGTGCGTGTAGCCCGCGGCGAGCTTGGCGATCTGCGGGGCCAGCACCTGGGCGATGGCATTCGTGTTGGCGGCGTTGGCGACGGTCAGTACCTTGGCGACGCCGGCGATCTGCGCGGCGTCGGCGGCGACGGCCGTCGGATCGGCGGCCAGCACGACCACATCGATGGCGTCGGCCTTCACGGCCGCGGCAGCGCTGACGGTTTTGGCGGTTGAAGCGTTGAGCTTGCCGTCGAGGTGTTCGGCGATGACGAGAACCTTGCTCATTACAGCAACCCCTTCTGCTTGAGTGCGGCGACCAGTTCGGCCGCGTCCTTCACCATCACGCCCTTGCTGCGCTTGGCAGGCGGGGCGTAGTGCGTGGTCTTGTGCGTGTCGGCGGATTCGACGCCGAGGTCGGCCAGCTGCAGCGTTTCCAGCGGCTTGCTCTTGGCCTTCATGATGTCGGGCAGCTTGATGAAGCGCGGTTCGTTGAGGCGCAGGTCGGTCGTGACGACCGCAGGCAGGTCGATGTCCAGCGTTTCCAGGCCGGCATCGACCTCGCGCACCACCGTGGCCTTGCCGTCGGCGATGTCGAGCTTGCCGGCGAACGTCGCCTGCGGACGGCCCCACAGCGTGGCCAGCATCTGGCCGGTCTGGTTGGCGTCGTCGTCGATGGCCTGCTTGCCGAGGATCACCAGGTCCGGCGACTCCTTCTCGACGAGCTTCAGCAGGGTGCGGGCGGCGGTCAGCGGCTGGATGGCCTGGTCGGTGACCACGTGGATGGCGCGGTTGGCGCCCATGGCCAGGCCATTGCGCAGGTGGGCCTGGGCGTCGGCGGGGGCGATGGTGGCGACCACGACTTCCGTGGCGATGCCCTTGTCGCGCAGGCGCAGGGCTTCTTCCAGTGCGATTTCGTCGAAGGGGTTGGGGGACAGCTTGACGCCGTCGGTGACCACGCCGGACCCGTCCGGCTTGACCTGGATGCGGACGTTGTAGTCCACCACGCGCTTGTAGGCGACGAGAATCTTCATCCTGCGGGAATTCCTGTATGCGACGGTGAGGCCCGGCCGCGGCGGCTGGCCGAGGGCAGACTTGGGATTTTAGCCGTCAGGCGGGGGCCATGCGAGCCCGTACGGTGCCGTCCGCCAGTTGTGATGCGAGGACAGCCGCGAAACGGGCTGCACTGCCGGGAGCCTGGGCGAAAAACAGCGAAGGCTCCGTCAATTCCAGTTCCAGCAAGTACGGTTGCCCGTCCGCCCCGGTCAACAGGTCGATGCGCGCATAGGGAAGGGGCGTCTCAAGCTGTCGCAGGCGCGTGGTCGCGGCGAGGACCCGTTCGGCCAGCGCCTGCTCGGCGGGCGTCGCGACCGTCGCCACGATCTCGCCGAGGGCCATCGGTGCCTGCCGTGCCGTCTCGCCGGGGGGAAGTTGGGCGCTCTTGCGGGCGGCATGGCTGAACCGGCCATCGAAGTACAGCAGCGCGGTCTCACCGTGCTGGTCGACCGAGGCCAGGTAAGGCTGCAGCATCACGCTGCGCTCCTGTTCCAGCAACCGGCCGATATGGTTGCCGGCCACGAACTGCTGGCCCCGGGCGTACCGCTGGGTATCGCGAGCGCCGGCGCTCACCGCCGGTTTGACGACGAACTCCTGTGCGTCGAATGCGTCCAGGAACCCCGCCAGCGCGTCCATGGGCTCGGCATCGGGCTCCACGAACCGGGTGGGGACGACCGGGATCCCGATGGTGGCCAGATCCGCGAGATAGTGCTTGTCAGTGTTCCAGCGCACGACGTTCAGCGGATTGAGCAGGCGCGTCACCCGATCCGTGTGCTCGCACCAGGTCAGGAAGTCGGACAGCCGCTCGGTGTAGTCCCACGGCGAACGCAGCAACGCCGCATCGAAGCAGCCCCAGCTCACGGTCGGGTCGTCCCAGGCCACGGCGCGGGCGTGCAGGCCAGCGTCGGCACACGCATCGAGCAACGGAACGAGGTCATCGTCATGCCCGGTGGCAGCGACGGCGGTGACGAGGGCGACGGTTCTCATGCCGGAAGTGTACGCGCACGTCCCGCACGGGATTCCCATTGCCCGAAAGTACCTGTGTCGCCTAGGGGTGGCTGGGTAGAATGCGGACTTTCCTCACGAATGGATCGCGCCATGGCGGGTAACCCGGCCTCCGGAGGCAAACAGAAGGTCTATGCCAGCGCAGCAGCCGCGCTGGAAGGTGTCGTGTCGGATGGACAGACCCTGGCCGTCGGCGGCTTCGGCCTGTGCGGCATCCCCGAGGCGTTGATCGGCGCGCTGCGGGACAGTGGTGCGAAGGGGCTGACGGCGATCTCCAACAATGCGGGCGTCGATGGCTTCGGCCTGGGCCTGCTGCTGGAGACACGGCAGATCAAGAAGATGATTTCCTCCTACGTGGGCGAGAACAAGGAGTTCGAGCGCCAGTTCCTCTCGGGCGAGCTGGAGTTGGAGTTCAACCCGCAGGGCACGTTGGCGGAGCGGCTGCGTGCCGGCGGCGCCGGGATCCCGGCGTTCTTCACCCGCACCGGTTACGGCACGGTCGTGGCCGAAGGAAAGGAAACGCGCCAGTTCGGCGAACACTGGTACGTCATGGAGACCGCCCTGGCCGCCGACGTGTCGCTGGTCAAGGCATGGAAGGCAGACAAGGCCGGCAACCTGGTGTTCCGCAAGACGGCGCGCAACTTCAACCCGGCCTGCGCCATGGCCGGCAAGGTCTGCATCGCCGAGGTCGAGGAAGTGGTGGAGGTCGGCGCGATCGACCCCGACCATGTCCACCTGCCGGGCATCTACGTGGACCGCATCGTCCACAACCCGACCCCCGAGAAGCGCATCGAGCAGCGCACCGTCCGCCAAGGAGACAAGTGATGCCCTGGACCCGCGATGAGATGGCGCAGCGCGCCGCCCGCGAACTGACCGACGGTGCCTATGTGAACCTGGGCATCGGCCTGCCGACCCTGGTGGCCAATCACATTCCCGCGGGCGTGGACGTCTGGCTGCAGTCCGAGAACGGCCTGCTCGGGATCGGTCCGTTCCCGACCGAGGACGAGATCGACGCCGACCTCATCAATGCCGGCAAGCAGACCGTCACCGCGCGCGCGGGCGCCAGCTACTTCGGCAGCCACGACTCCTTCGCCATGATCCGCGGCGGCCACATCGACCTGGCCGTGCTGGGCGCCATGCAGGTCACCGACAAGGGCGACCTGGCCAACTGGATGGTCCCGGGCAAGATGGTCAAGGGCATGGGCGGCGCCATGGACCTGGTGGCTGGCGTCAAGCGCATCGTGGTGCTGATGGAGCACGTGGCCAAGGACGGGAGCCACAAGATCCTGCCGCAGTGCGACCTGCCCCTGACCGGCGTGGGCGTGGTAGACCGGATCATCACCGACTTGGCGGTGTTCGACGTGACCCCCGAGGGGTTGGTGCTGATCGAAGCGGCCGACGGTGTGGCCGAAGACGAGCTTCGGGCCAAGACCGGTGTCACCTTCTCCACGAGCTCTTGACCGGGCGCATCCGCAAGGCGTGACGCAGTTCAAACCTTGCGTGTTGCCTGCAAGCGACATCTGACTTTCAGCTGTACGCCTGCCTGCCGATAAACAGCCAAGTAGACCTACTTGGCTGTTTTCATTTCCACGGGCTGGGCTATAGTGTCTGTTCAGGGGCTCCAACTGTTTTTCTTGAGGGTACGTATGAAACTCCGCATTGGCGCTTGCGCCTTGGTATTGGCATTGGCCGGGTGCAGTGGAGAAAGCCCCGAATCTGGGGTGGCAGGGATGCGGGGTGTCGCCGCAAGCAAGGCGACCGGCAGCCTGCCGGCCTCGCTGGCGTTGAGCCGCGCGATCGGCGCTTCCATCGCCAACGCGCCGGACCGTGGCGCACTGCTCTCTTATCCGAACAAGGCGACGGCCACCAAGCAGGAGGGCGCCTATACCTGGTACCCGACCTCCATCAGCGAGGCCCACGCGTTCAAGGGTATCGCGGACGGCGAAATGACCGTGCCGGCGCCCGATGGCAGCCAGGTGAAGCTGCGCTACGAGCGCCACGTCGAGGAAATCGACGGAAACTGGACCTGGATCGGCCGCGTCGTAGGCGGCGATCAGATGCAGGAAGCCATCATCACCTTCGGTGAGAAGGCAGTCTTCGGCTCGATTCCCCAGGCCAACGGCAAGCCGGCGCTGAGCCTGCAGACGCGCAACGGTTCCGTGTTCGCGGTGCTGACCGACCCGTCCAAGGTCGTGTCCGCCACCAAGGGGCACGTGGACGTGATGGTGCCCGAGGCGGCAGCACTCCGCTCCTCGATGGGTGCTGCGGTATCTCAGGCCGCCCAGGTCAGCCAGGGTGCGACGGCGATCGCCCAGGGCGCGCCCCAGACGGCCGCCAACACGATCGATATCGCCATTGGCTACACCCCGGAGTTCGCAACGGCGAACGGTGGTGCCTCCGGCGCTGCGACGCGTCTGGTCTACCTGGTCCAGGTGGGCAACCAGGCGTTCGTCAACAGCAACATCAACGGCTACCTGCGTATCGTCAACGCGGTGCAGGTCAGCTACACCAATACCAACACCAACCAGGCGGCATTGTCCGAATTGACCGGCAGCAATGGTCAGTCCGCGGTCACGATACCCGCCAGCCTGGCACCGTTGCGTACCGCCCGCGACCAGTACGGCGCCGATATCGCGGTGCTGGTCCGCAAGTTCAACACGCCCGAAAACGCGGGCTGCGGTATTGCCTGGCTGAACGGCGCCAACCAGACCGCGATCACTGCCGCTGATGCCTCGTGGGGTTATGCGGTCATCAGCGATGGTTACGATCAGGGCACCGATGGCGCGACGTACTACTGCGCGGACGAAACGCTGGTCCACGAAGCGGCGCACCTGATGGGTTCCGCGCACGATCGCGCCAACTCGAAGATCAATGACAACCTGCCGCCTGGCGGCACCAACCAGTTGTTCGGTCGTTACCCCTACTCGTTCGGCTACAAGACCGCGGCGGCGTCGGGCAACTTCTACACGGTGATGGCTTACGGCGACGAAGGTCAGATCGCGCACCGTATCTTCTCGACGCCGTTGAAGAGCACGTGCGGCGCCGCAGCCAACCTCGTGTGCGGTGTCGCGGACAGCGAAGACAATGCCCGCAGCCTGAATCAGACGCTTCCCATCGTTGCGACGTTCCGGGCGACGGTGGTCGCGTTCGGCAAGGTGCCGAATGATTTCGACGGAGACGGTAGGTCCGACGTGTACTGGCGCAACGCGAGCACTGGCAACAACGATCTTTGGACCATGAATGGTCTCGCGATTGCATCTTCCTCGTTCGTTTACAGCGAACCAAGTGCCGCGTGGAAAGTCATCGGGACCGGATTCTTCAATTCCGATGCCAAGGCCGACGTGCTATGGCGGAATACATCGACCGGGCAGGTCTACATCCAGCACATGGATGGCAAGACCGTACTTGCGACTTCGGGTTATTCGCGCACTGTCGCCGACCAGAACTGGAAAGTGGTCGCGCTTGGTGATTTCAACAACGACGGCGTTACCGATCTGTACTGGCGGAACACCGTTGATGGTTCCCACGATCTTTGGCTGATGGGCGCCTTGAATCCTGTCCAGATGCAACGTGTCTACAATGAGCCGAATCTGGCGTGGAACGTCATCGGTACCGGGGATTTCAACGGTGATTCGCTGGCGGACATCATCTGGCGCAACACTTCCACGGGCGAGAACTACATCCAGTTCATGAGCGGCGCCAACATCCTCGCCGGAACCGGGTTTACGCGTCGGGAAGCCAATCAAGCCTGGAAGATCGTTGCCATCCGCGACTTTGATGGCGACGGCAAGTCGGATATCTATTGGCGCAACGACACTACGGGTGTCTGCCATGTCTGGCTGATGGATGGATTGACCGTCCGTAGCGATACGAGGGTGTACACCGAAGCGAACCTTGCGTGGAAGGTCGTGAATTCGGGTGATTACAATGGGGACGGGCTTGGCGACCTGTTCTGGCGTAACAGCACCACGGGCGAGAACTACGTCCAACTGATGAACGGCACCAGCATCACCGGAGGTGCGCTGGTTTATCGGGTGGCAGATACGTCATGGCAGGTTACGGGTGGCGACCGGCTGAATTGATGGGTTGCCAACTGGACTAACAGAAAGGGCGGGGTGCGAACCCCGCCCTTTGCTTTGGTACTCCAGACCTACTACATCACAGGTTCTGGTAATTCGGCCCCGAGCCGCCTTCCGGCGTCACCCAGTCGATGATCTGGTAGGGGTCCTTGATGTCGCAGGTCTTGCAGTGCACGCAGTTGGCGGCATTGATCTGCAGGCGCTTGCCCTCGCCGTCATCGACGATCTCGTAAACGCCTGCCGGGCAGAAGCGCGTGCAGGGGTTGTCGTATTCGGCGGCGCAACGGCTGACGCAGACGGAGGTGTCGTGCACGCGCAGGTGCACGGGCTGGTCCTCATCGTGTTCGGTGGCGGCGAAATAGACGCCCTGCAGGCGATCGCGTGGCGCGAGCGTGCGGTCCACGTAATCGCGCTTGGGCTCTTCGTGCTCGCCGACTTTGTCGAGCGACGACCAGTCCGCCTTCACCTTCAGCGTCCACGGCGACAGGCCGCCGGTGACGGTTTCCCACGCAGCGTTGACCATGCCGAACCACAGGCCCTTCTTGAAGCCGGGCTTGATGTTGCGCACCGACCTCAGCTCGGCCATCGCCTCGGAGCCGCGCAACTTCGTGTCGTAGCCCTCGGGCTCAAGCTGCGATGCCACCAGGTGCTCGGCGGCCAGCATGCCGCTGCGGATCGCCTGGTGCGTGCCCTTGATCTTCGGCACGTTGAGCAGGCCGGCGGTATCGCCGATCAGCAATGCGCCAGGCATCTCGACCTTCGGCAGTGACTGCCAGCCGCCGGTGACGATGGCGCGCGCGCCGGCGGACAGGATGCTGCCGCCCTCCAGGACCGGTTTGATCAGCGGGTGGTTCTTCCATTGCTGGAAGGCCTCCCACGGCTTGTACTCCGGATCCTTGTAGTCCAGCCCGCTGACGTAGCCCAGCGCGATCTGGTTGTTCTCCAGGTGATAGAGGAAGCTGCCGCCGTAGATGTCGTTGCTGGCCGGCCAGCCGAGGGTGTGCACGATCTTGCCGGGCGTGACGCGGCCTTCCGGCACCTGCCACAGCTCCTTGATGCCGATCGAATACGCCTGCGGATCGCTGTCCTTGTCCAGGGCGAAGCGCTTCACCAGGCGTTTGGTGAGGTGACCACGCGCGCCTTCGGCCAGCACGGTGACCCTGGCGCGGATGTCGATGCCCTGCGTGTAACCGGCCTTGTGGCTGCCGTCCTTCGCGATGCCCATGTCGCCGATGCGCACGCCGAGGACCTTGCCGTCCTCGTCGTGCAGTGTCTCGGACGCGGCGAAGCCCGGGTAGATCTCCACGCCCAACGCTTCGGCCTGCGGCGCCAGCCAGGCGCACATCGCACCCAGCGACACGATGAAGTTGCCGTGGTTGCGCATGCCCGGCGGCACCATCGGGAACTTGCGGCCGCCGTCCTTGCTGAAGTACCAGAACTCGTCGTCCGCGGCCGGCACGCAGACCGGCGGCGGGTTGTCGCGCCAGCCCGGGAGCAGGGCGTCCAGCGGGGCGGGCTCGATCACCGCGCCGGACAGGATGTGCGCGCCGATGGTGCTGGCCTTCTCGATCACGCAGACCGAGATGTCAGGGTTCAGCTGCTTCAGCCGGATGGCGAAGGCCAGGCCCGCGGGGCCCGCGCCGACGGTCACGACGTCGTATTCCATTACATCGCGTTCGACATCGGACATCACTGCGGCTCCGGCATGGCATTAGGCTGCCGGTATTTTCGGGGTTTGCGCGGAACGGGGCAAATCCGCGAGCATCGCCGGCATGACCATACCCTTGCCGCTGCCTGCGGATGGCGTCGACGCAGGGCTGCCCGGCGCCACCTTGCGGTTCCAGCCCGACTGGCTGACGGGGGATGCCGCAGATCGCCTGTTCGACGACCTGATCGATGCCTTGCCGTGGAGCGTGCACCGCATCCGCCTGTTCGGGCGCGAGGTGGATTCGCCCCGGCTCAGCGCGTGGATCGGCGACGCGGATGCGGTGTACCGCTACTCGGGCACGGCCTTCACGCCACATGCCTGGACGGATGCGCTGTCCGCATTGCGGCTGCGGTTGCAGGCCGAACTGGGCGTGCCGTTCAACAGCGTGCTGGCGAACCTCTACCGTGACGGGCGCGATGCGATGGGCTGGCACAGCGACGACGAGCCGGAACTGGGGCCGCAGCCGGTGATCGCGTCGGTCAGCCTGGGGGCGGCGCGCCGGTTCCTGCTGAAGCACCGGAAGGAGGCGACGATGCGCGCGGCGATCGAATTGCCGCACGGGAGCCTGCTGGTGATGTCAGGCGATACGCAGCGCGTCTACCGCCATGCCTTGCCGCGTACGACACGGCTGTTGGGGCCGAGGATCAACCTGACCTTCCGCTACGTGGATCCCGCCCGACGTCGCTGACGGGTCAGCGGCGCAGGGGCGCGTCGTCCCGGCCCGCCACCAGCAACCAACCCACCAGATCCGCCGTGGCGGCCGACAGCGCGCCGTCGAAGGCCTGCGCCACCTGGGCGACCTCCACCGACGTAGCCGGCTGCTGCTGAAGGAAGGTGCGCGAGGCCACCACGCGCTGATCGCGGCTGCTGACGAGCTTGGCGCTGATCTCCACCACGGCCGATGGCACGGCGGCACCGGCGTAATCCGCTTCGAAGCGGCGCACATCCATCACCAGCTTGTAGTCGCCGAGGATGCCGGCGTCGGCGCTGGCCACGGCGGGAATGCGGCCGGAGTCTTCCAGTGTGCGCTGCACCGCGTCCTGCACCAGCTCGGTCGCCGGCTGCGCCCATGACACGCCGCGATAGACCTGCAGTTCGCCGGGCGTGGGACGCACCGAGATACGCGGGCTGTCGACCACGCGCGCGGCGGTGGGCTTGGCGATCACCAGCGACCAACCGACCGTGGGCCATTCCGCCCGCGCCGGCACGCGGATGTCGGGTGCGTAGATCGTCACCGGGTCGCGTTGTTCGCTGCCGAGGATGGAACATCCGGCCAGCGCGAATGCCATCAGGGAGACACACAGGGAGATGCGCAGCGCTTTCATTTCGGGTCGAACTCCTTCGGTGCGTCGCGGCCCAACAGGTAGCGCGCGGGATTGCCTTCGAGGCGGTCGCTGACGCGGCGCAGATCGCGCACCAGCCCGCGCAGTTCGGTGAGGGTGGGGCCCAGCTGGCCCAGGCCGTCGTTGGCGAAGCTGTTGATGGCGGCGCGGTTCTCGCCAATGATCGCGTCGGCGTTGCCGGCGGCGGAGTCCAGCTTGCCCAGCGTGCTTTCCAGCTTGGCGAGGATGTCCGGCAGCTCGCGTACCAGGTTCTGGTCCAGGCGCTCGATGGTGCCGTTGGTGGTGGTCAGGGTCTTGTCGAGGTTCTGGGCGGCGTCGCGCGCGCTGACGATCAGCGATTCCAGCCCGTCCTCGCGGCTGGCCAGCGAATTGCTCATCGATTCCAGATTCTCGAGCGTGGCGGTGATGCTGGCGACGTTCTTGTCGCTGAGCACCTGGTCCAGGCGCTCCACGATCCGGTTGGCGGTGTCGGTGATGTTCTGCAGCGCGGACGGCGCGGTCTGGATCACCGGGGCTTCGCGCGTGTCCACGCTGGTCAGTGTCGGCGCCTGCGGCGTGCCGCCGCTGAGCTGGATGATGGTGGGCCCGGTCAGGCTGGTGATGGCGAGTTTGGCGCGGGTGTCGGTCTTGACCGGCGTGTAGGACTCCACGCGGATGCGCGCGACCACCTGGCGTGGGTCGTTCGGCGCCAGCGACAGCTTGGTGATCGAGCCCACCGCGATGCCGTTGTACTGCACGGGACTGCCGACCGACAGGCCGGTGACGGCCTCCCGGAACACCACCTGGTATTCCTGCCAGGTGCGTTCGGACGAATACTTGGCCGCCCACAGGCCGAACAGCAGCAGCGCGGCCGCGATGATCAGCGTGAAGGCGCCGATGAGCACGTAGTTGGCACGGGTTTCCATCGATCAGACCGCCGTTTGCGTGTGGGGTGGCCCGTGGGCCGTCTGTCCGTCGCGCGCGGCGCGTGCGCGTGGACCATGGAAATATTCCTGCACCCAGGGATGATCGAAGCGTTCGACCTCGCTGAGCGGTGCGACGGTGACAACCTGCTGGTCGGCCAGCACGGCGACGCGGTCGCAGATCGCGTACAGCGTATCCAGATCATGGGTGATCAGGAACACCGTCAGCCCCAGCGCCTCCTGCAGCGTCTTGATGAGCCGGTCGAACGCGGCCGCGCCGATCGGGTCCAGGCCGGCGGTGGGTTCGTCGAGGAAGAGCAGGGGCGGATCGAGGGCCAGCGCACGTGCCAGGCCGGCCCGCTTGCGCATGCCGCCGGACAGCTGCGAAGGCAGCTTGTTGAGCGCATCGGCAGGCAGGCCCGCCAGCTTGACCTTGAGCAGCGCCAGTTCGTAGCGCCAACTGTCGGGCAGCTCCGGATGGTGTTCCTTCAACGGCACCTGCACGTTCTCGCCCACGGTCAGCGAGGAGAACAGTGCGCCGTCCTGGAACAGCACGCCGGTGTTGCGTTCGATGTGCTGGCGCGCGGCGGGGTCCTCCGAGCGCGCATCCTCGCCAAGCACCGTGATCTGCCCTTCATCGGGCTGGCGCAGGCCGAGGATCGAGCGCATCAGCACCGACTTGCCGGTGCCGGAACCGCCGACCACGCCGAGGATCTCGCCACGACGCACGTCCAGGTCGAGGCCTTCGTGCACGGTCTGCTCGCCGAAGCGGTTGACCAGGCCACGCACGCGGATGATGGGGCTTTCGTCGCTCATCGCCTCACCAGTCCATGTGCATGAACCACAACGCGGCGAGCGCGTCGATGATGATGACCAGCGAAATCGTCTGCACCACGCTCGATGTGGTGCGCTCGCCCACCGATTGCGCGGTGCCTTCCACGCGCAGGCCTTCCAGGCAGCCGATCAGGCCGATCACCAGCGCGAACACCGGCGCCTTGGACAGGCCCACGAGGAAGTGCTTCACCTCGATGGTGTCGTGCATGCGGGCGATGTACATCTGCGGCGGGATGCCCAGGTCGAATGCACCGACGGTGACGCCGCCGGCCAGGCCCGCCATCATCGAGATGAAGGTCAGCAGCGGCAGCATCACCAGCAGCGCGATCAGGCGCGGAATGACCAGCAGGTCGATCGGGTCCAGGCCCAGCGTGCGGATCGCATCGATCTCCTCGCGGCTCTTCATCGCGCCGATCTGCGCCGTGAATGCGGAGGCGGTGCGCCCGGCCAGGACGATGGCGGTCATCAGCACGGCGAACTCGCGCAGGAACGCGATGCTCACCAGTTCCACCACGTAGATTTCCGCGCCGAAGTCGCGCAGTACCGTGGAGCCGAGGAACGCGATCACCGCGCCCACCATGTACGAGAGCAGGATCACCAGCGGCACGGCGTCCAGGCCGACGGCTTCCATGTGCGCGACCGTGGCGGTGGGTCGGAAGCGGCGCGGCTCCTTCACCATGCGCACCAGCTTGACCAGGTTCTCGCCGGTGAAGCTCAGCAGCGCGACGATCTCCTGGCCGTTCTCGTGCACGCGATAGCCGAGGCGCGAGAGCGCGGCCAGCACGCCATAGTCGCGCTTGCGCGGGGGGCGGTCGTCGGCGACGTCCTCGATGGTGCTGACCAGGGCGCGATGGTCCTGGCGGAAGGCGATGTCGGACAGTTCCATGCCGCGGCGCTTGGCGAAGCGCAGCAGCTGCAGCACGCCGGCGGAATCGATGCGGTCGATGGCGGTCGCATCGATGCGCGTCACCGCCTCGGGCAGGCCGCGCAGTTCCTCGGCCACCACCAGGGCGCTCGAGAGCGTCCAGTCGCCGCCCAGCCGCACCTGGCCAGGCTCGGCGGGATCGGCTTCGCAGTGCGGGCGGGCAAGGGTGGGGGTCATGGCGTCGCTCGGCCAAGGAGCATACAGGCTATCCCGCTGAACGTGAGGACCACGCCGATGAACGCCCGCTTGCCGAGCGGTTCGCGCAACCACAGCGCGGCGAGCACCACCAGGAACACCGATGCCGATTCGTTGAGGATCGCCGCCACCGACGCCGAAGTGAACTTGTAGCCGCCAAGCCACAACACCATGGACAGCCCCTGGCCGACCAGGGCGGCGAGCAGCAGGCGTCGCCACGGGACATCGGCCGCGACGAAACGCATGCGCGCGCGCATCGCAGGCAGTGCGGCCAGTGCGATCAGGCCCGCCACCGCGCCGGCCAGCCGCAGCAGGGTCACCCACAGCAGCGGTTGCGTCTCCAGCGTCCGCTTGACCATCACGATGGCGATCGCCATCAGCGCGATCGCGAGCAACCCGATCATGACGCCGCGCGCGGTGTGCTGCGGATGCGTCTTCCATTGGTCCGGCGGTCGGCTGACCAGCAGGACGCCGAGGCCCACCAGCGCGAAGCCCACCCACTGTCCGGCGCCCAGGCGCTCATCGAGGAACACGAAACCGAGCAGCAGCACGAGCGGGCTGTAGAGGTTGCCGATCACGCCCATCCGGCCCGCGCCGAGTTCGTTGAGCGCACGGAAATACAACGTGTCCGCCAGCGCGATGCCGATCACGCCGCTGGCGACGACGATGGCGAGTTCGGCCGCCGGCAGCGAGGGCCAGCTGCCGGCATGGACCACCAGCGCCACCGGCGCCAGCACGGCGAGCACCAGCCCGTTCTTGAGCAGGTTGAGCGCGAGCGGCGGCAGGTACGCACCGAGTTGTCGCGCCAGGATCACGCCCACCGCCCAGGTCGCTGCGCTGCCCAGTGCCATGGCTTCGCCGATGCCCACCCGTCCCCCTGCCTGTCGTGTCAGTGCGTAGTGTAAGCAGGTGCCCGATGAAGGCGACGGCCCACGGCTTCGGCGATACTGTGCCGATGGCCGACGACACGCTCACCACCGCCACGTACGCCCAGCGCATCGCCTTCGTGTGCGAGATCGCCGGGCGCCTGCACAGTTACGGCACGACCGCGCAGCGCCTGGAGGGCACCGTCGTCGGCCTGTCCCAACGGCTGGGGCTGGATTGCGAGCCCTGGTCGAATCCCACCGGCCTGATCCTGAGTTTCAGCGACCCGGCGCGGCCGCTCGGCGCCAGCGACAGCACGCGGGTGATCCGGCTTGCGCCCGGCGAAACCGACCTGCACAAGCTGAGCGAAGCGGACCGCATCGCCGACGCCGTGTCGGCCGGCGAGATGAGCATCGCCCAGGGTCACACTGCGCTGCGTGCGCTCGATCGCGCGCGCAGCGTGCGCTGGCGGGCGATGCAGATCTTCGCCTCCGGCCTGGCGGCGGCGGCCGTGGCAGGCCTGTGGCGGCTGCCATGGCTCGACATGGCGACCGCGGGCCTCATCGGCGTGATCATCGGCGTGCTCGGCGAGCTGATCGCGCGCCGTCCGCAGATGAAGGAGGCCAGCGATGCGATTTCCGCGCTGGTGGCCGGCTTCGTCGCGATCCTGATCGCCAATTTCATCGCGCCGCTGAACCTCAACACGGTGATCATCGCCTCGCTGATCGTGCTGCTGCCCGGCATGGCGCTGACCAATGCGGTGAACGAGCTCACCAGCCAGCACCTGGTCTCGGGCGTGGCGCGTTTTGCGGGTGCGCTGGCCACCGTGTTGAAGCTCACGGTCGGCAGCATGATCGCGGTGACCCTGGCGCAACTCTTGGGACTGTATCCGGAGGTGCGCGCCCTGCGTCCGCAGCCGGAATGGGTCGAATGGGCCTCGATGGTGGTGGCGGCCTATGCCTTCGCGGTGCTGTTCAAGGCGCACCGGCGCGACTACTTCTGGGTGATGGCGGCCGCCATCGCCGGCTACAGCATTTCGCGCTATGCAGGCGCGGCCTGGGGCAGCCCGGTGGGCATCTTCCTGTCCGCGTTGACGCTCACGGCCGCGGGCAATGCGTTCGCGCGCTGGGCCAACCGGCCGGGCGCGCTGATCCGCGTGCCGGGCATCCTGATGCTGGTGCCGGGCAGCACGAGCCTGCGTGGATTGCTTACGCTGGTGCAGCAGCAGGACGTGGGCGTCGGGCAATCCGCGCTGCTGGCCGTCACCAACGTGGTGATGGCGCTGATCGCGGGCCTGCTGTTCGGCAACCTGCTGATCTCCTCGCGCAAGAATCTCTGACGCCGCTTGGCGCAAACGAAAAACGGGAGGCCAGGCCTCCCGTTCTTGTTCGATCTTGAAGCGCCTTACTTCTTCTTGATGAGGAAGTCTTCGGCCTTCTTGCCCTTGGCGATCAGTGCGGCCATCCAGCGCGGGTGCTTGCCGCGGCCGGTCCAGGTTTCCTTGGGATTGGCCGGGTTGCGGTACTTCGGCGCCACCTTGCCCAGCTTGCGGCCGGCGCGTGAGGCGGCAGGCTTCGCCGTCGTCTTCGCGGCGGCGCGTCCGGGGGTGCCGAACAGTTCCTCCAGCGTGTAGCCCTCGGCCTTCGCGAACTTGGTGATCTTGCCGCGCACCGTGGCGATGGGCGTGCGCTTGGCCAGCTTGGTCTGTTGTTCCTTGGCCTTGGCGATCAGGGCGCCAAGTTCCTTGGCGGACAGGTTACGCAGGTCGATCGACATCAACTATCTCCAATCAGGAAGGGAAAGCCCATCCATGGCGGTCGCCCGATCATAAGCGAGCGGGCAAGCGTGGTTCAAACCGCGTCGCCGCCGATGCTCACCCGCGCAGGCGGGCGAGCAGCTCCTCGCGTCCGATGTTCTCCGCGTCGGTCGCACGGCGTGCGCGGTACTCGAACGTGCCCGCCGCGAGGCCGCGCTCGGACACCACCACGCGATGCGGGATGCCGATCAGCTCGATGTCGGCGAACATCGCGCCGGGGCGCAGGCCGCGGTCGTCGAGGACGGCTTCGATGCCGCTCGCCTGCAGGTCCGCCAAGAGCTGCTCGGCCGCCGTGTTCACTGCTGCGTCGTTCTTCGGATTGATCACGCAGACGGCCACGGCCCAGGGCGCCATCGGCACGGGCCAGATGATGCCGTTGGCGTCGTGGTTCTGCTCGATCGCGGCGGCGACGATGCGCGACACGCCGATGCCGTAGCAGCCCATCGCAGGCGCGGCGGCCTTGCCGGCGTCGTCCAGCACGGTGAACTTCATCGCTTCGCTGTACTTGCGGCCGAGCTGGAACACATGGCCGACCTCGATGCCGCGCACGAGGCGGAGCTCGCCGCCATCGGCGGCCTTGTCGCCTTCCACCACATTGCGAATGTCGGCCACGGTTTCCGGTTCGCCCAGGTCGCGGCCCCAGTTGACGCCTGCCAGGTGGTAGCCCGCTTCGTTCGCGCCGACGACGAAGTCCGCCATCGCGGCGACGTCGCGGTCGGCGACCACGCGGATCGCCTGGCGCGCATTCACCGGGCCGAGGAAGCCGGGCTCACTGCCGAGGTGCGCGGCGATCTCCGCCTCGCTGGCCATGCGGTAGTCGGCCAGGCCGGCGACCTTGCCCAGCTTGATCTCGTTGACGGCGTGGTCACCGCGCACCAACGCCAGCACGAAGCCACCGTCGGTCATCACCGCGATCGACTTCACCGTGCGCTGCAACGGAATACCGAGCAGCGCGGCGACGTCCTCGCAGGTCTTCTGCGTGGGCGTGGCGACCTTGTTCATCGTTTCCGATGCGGCCGCACGCGGGCCGGGCGCGGCAGCCTGCGCCTTCTCGACGTTCGCCGCGTAGTCCGAACCGGTGGAGAAGGCGATGGAGTCTTCGCCCGATTCGGCCAGTACGTGGAATTCCTGCGACGCATCGCCGCCGATGGCGCCGCTGTCCGCCTGCACCGCGCGGAAATCCAGGCCCAGGCGGGTGAAGATGCGCGTGTACGCCGCATGCATGTTGCGGTACTCGCGCCCCAGGTCTTCGTCGGTGATGTGGAAGGAGTAGGCGTCCTTCATCACGAACTCGCGCGCGCGCATCACGCCGAAGCGCGGGCGGATCTCATCGCGGAACTTGGTCTGGATCTGGTAGAAATTGACCGGCAGCTGCTTGTAGCTGGACAGCTCCTGGCGCGCGAAGTCGGTGACCGCTTCCTCGGCCGTCGGGCTGTAGCAGAAGTGCTGTTCCTTGCGGTCGGTGATCTTCAGCAACTGGCCGCCGAACTTCTCCCAGCGCCCGGTTTCCTCCCACAGCTCGCGCGGCTGGATGGTCGGCATGATCATCTCGATCGCGCCGGCGCGGTCCATTTCCTCGCGTACGACGGTCTCCACCTTGCGCAGCACGCGCAGGCCCAGCGGCGACCAGGTGTACAGGCCGGCGGCCAGCTTGCGGATCATGCCGGCGCGCAGCATCAGCTGGTGGCTGACCAGTTCGGCGTCGGCCGGGGTTTCCTTGGTGGTGCGGAGGTGGAACTGCGACAGGCGCATCGGCATCGGCGTTCAGGGGGACGAATCGCCTATTTTGCCAGCCTTGACCGCTCGCGGGGCGCTATTCCTGCGTATCGACGCCGTCGCCGCTCACCCGGACGCCTGCAGGCGTGTCGCGGTCGATGCGCTCGTAATGTCGCCCTTTCGGCGGTTGTTCGGTGACCTGGAGGACACCGGCATCATCGCGCCAACGGTAGAGCGATGGGCGGGTGTCGACGGCGGCGGCCTTCTGCCGCGCCTCCCGTCGTTGATCGCCGTGGCCAGCCTCATCCCGGGAAAACCACCAGGCGACGCCGGCGCCGATCAGCAGGCCCGCCGCGATGGCCAACCAGGCGCGCATCCGCCGGCTCAGGCGCCAGCGGGGCAGTAGGCCTTCACGGCCGCTTCGGCGAGGGCTCGCTGGTTGGCGCGTGCCGTTTCATCCAGGGTCGCATCGGGCTTTCCGTCGCCATCGGTATCCTGGCGGACCACGGTATTGCTGCTGGCCAGGATCCGCAGGTTCGCCCGCGCGCCCGTGCACTGCGCGTTCTCGACGGATTTGCCGGCAGGCTGTGTTTCCACGGGGGCCGCGCCGTACTGGTTGATCCGGCGGTTCCGGACCTCCTGGCTGGGCGGCGGCGTATCCGAGTAGTGGGTGACGCCGTTCTTGTCCTTCCACTGGTAGACCTGCTGGGCCTGCACGGTGGAGGCTACGGCGAGGCACAGCGCCAGCGCGGCGAGGCAGGGGGCGAGGCGCATGGCAGGCTCCGGGATCGAGGAGCCCCGATTGCAGCACCCCTAGGCCGTGCAGGCAAGCCGGGGCGCGGACGGCTTGGGCTAAACTGGGACCCATGAACGAAATCAAGCCGCCCCCGCGTTCGCGCGGGATCTACCTGTTGCCCAACCTGTTCACCACCGCGGGCCTGTTCGCCGGGTTCTTCGCGATCATCGCCGCCGCCAACGGACAGTTCGTCAATGCGGCCATCGCCGTGTTCGTGGCGGGCCTGATGGACGGCATCGACGGGCGGGTGGCGCGACTGACCGGCACCAGCAGCGACTTCGGCGTGCAGTACGACTCGCTCGCCGACCTGGTCAGCTTCGGCCTGGCGCCGTCGCTGGTGATGTACCACTGGTCGCTGTCGGCACTGAAGTTCGACGGCGGCGTGATGGGGCGCGTCGGTTGGGTGGTGGCGTTCCTGTATGCCGCGTGCGCCGCGCTGCGGCTGGCCCGTTTCAATACGCAGGTCGGGACGGTGGACAAGCGCTGGTTCATCGGCCTGGCCAGTCCGGCCGCCGCAGGGCTGATGATGTCGTTCGTCTGGGCGTTCGCCGATGGCGAGCTGGGCTGGACCGGCGAAGAGCTCCGCTATGTGGCGCTGGCGGTGACGCTGGTGGCGGCGTTGCTGATGGTCAGCCGCATCCGCTTCTGGAGTTTCAAGGGCACCGGCGAGGGCGGCGCGAAAGCCGACCGCATTCCCTTCGTGGTGCTGGCGCTGGTGCCGCTGGTGCTGGCGATCCTCTTCATCGACCTGCCGCGCACGCTGTTCGCGGTAGGCGTGGTCTACGCGCTGTCCGGGCCGGCCTACTGGCTGTGGCAGCGTACCCGTCGTACCCGGGACGGCGTCGCATGATGCCGGCGGCGGACCGCTTGTGGTCGGCCGAGCAGCAGGGCTGGCTGGGCGCGCTCGGGCATACCGTCTACTTGCCGGCCGACTGGCCGACCGAAGCCGGCGCGCCGACGCAGGTCGTGGAACCGGCCGCTGTGCGTGCCGAGCGCGAACCAGCGGTTGCGCCGTCCCGTGCTCGCCCGCCTGCGCGTGAAGCGGTGGAGCGGCCCGCGCCCACGCGTGCCGCGTCGGCGCCGCGCGCACCAGGCTCGCGCCTGCCGGACCGCCTGCATTTCGCGTTGATCCGTGCGTCGGGCTGCAATCCGAATGCGCCCGGTGCGGCGGAGCTGTTCGCGCAATGGCCCAGCTCCGCGGCGTTGCGCGGTGATCCTGCGGCCAAGCGTGCGTTGTGGCCCACCTTGCGCCGGCTGCGGCGGGGCACGCCGGCATGAGTGCGTTGGGCGTCGAGACCTCACCGGCGTCCACCCCCAGCCTGCGGCCGATGCGCGAGGCCGACCTGGACGCCGTGCTGGCGATCGAGCAGCGCGGTTATCCCTTTCCGTGGACGCGCGGGATCTTCCGTGACTGCCTGAAGGCGGGTTATCCGTCGTGGGTGCTGACCGAGCACGGTCTGGTGATCGGCTATGGGTTGCTGAGCATCGCCGCCGACGAAGCGCACGTGCTGAACATCTGCATCGCCCCGGAGCGGCAGGGGCGGGGGCTGGGCCGGTACCTGCTGCGTGCACTGGTCAAGATCGCGCGCGACCTGCGCGCCCAGCGCGTGTTCCTGGAAGTGCGTCCGTCCAATCCGGGCGCCATCGCGCTGTACCACAGCGAGGGCTTCAACGAGATCGGCCGCCGGCCGCGTTACTACCCGGCCCGCGACGGCCGCGAGGACGCCCTGGTGATGGCGATCGAACTGGTCGCCGACGACATCACCACGATGCCGCCGTTGTAGGGCGAGCCTCGCGGCAATGTTTCCAACGTCATCCCGGCTTTCGCCGGGATGACGGAAAACAATCGGCCCGGTCTTTGTCCGTCATTCCCGCGGAAGCGGGAATCCATCCTGCTTCCGGCGCTGCCGGGGAGCGGATCGCGACGTCAACGTGGATCCCAGCTTTGGCCGGGATGACGGCGACGGTCGGAACTGGGGCGCGGGCCCTCGGGCACTAAAGCCAGCGTCGGACGCGAGCGCGGTATGCCTCGTATGCGGCCCCGAACGTCGCCGAAAGCGCGCGCTCCTCCGGCAGGATCTGGTATCGGGTGACGAACGCCATGTACAACGGCGCACCCACGCACGCGGCGGGATGCCGCAGCCAGCACGCCCAGGCGACCAGCAGCAGGGCGTGCCCCAGATACATCGGATTGCGCGAGAGGCGATGCAGTCCGGTGGTCACCAGCACGCGCGACGACGCCGGACGAAGCGGGTTCACCGTGGTGCCTGCCCGGCCGAAGGCGAGCTTCGGCCAAAGATTGAACAGCAGGCCGAGGGCCGCGAGCGACGCGACCAGCGCCGAGCGCAGCGCCGACGGCAGCGCGATGAATCCCGCAGGCCAGAGATGCACGGCACCCCAGGCGATGGCGCCGCACAGCACCATCACGACCGGGGGCGGGGCGCAGGTCTCCAGCCGGTTCAGAGTTTCGCGCGCTGCCCGTGCAGGGCGGCAAGCTGGCCGCTCCAGTCGGCCAGGCGCTGGCGCTCCTGGTCGATCACCGCCGGCGGCACCTTGTCGGTGAACTTGGCCAGCTTGGCCTCGCTCTTGTCCTTCTCGCCAGCGACGCGCGCGATCTCCTTGTCCAGGCGCGCACGCTCGGCGTCCAGATCGACCAGACCCTCCAGCGGCACCAGCAGCTTCAGCTCGCCGACCACCGCGGCCGCGGAGGCGGGCGCATCGGTGCCGGCCTCCAACCACGCGATGTTGTCCAGCTTCAGCAGGAACGACAGCGACGAAGTGAAGCGCGTGATACGGGCGCGGTCGTTGTCGTTGCCGTCCTGCAGGCGCAGAGCGATGGTCTTGGCGGGCGACACGTTCAGCTCGCTGCGCACGCGACGCAAGGTCGACACCATCGTCTTCAGCCACTCCACGTCGGCTTCGGCTTGCGCGTAGTCCTGGCCGGCGAAGTCGCTGGTGGCCGGGTAGGGGCGCAGCGAGACGGTGCCGCCGTCGATGCCGAGCTTCGGCGCGACCTGCTGCCATAGCTCCTCGGTGACGAACGGGGTCAGCGGGTGCAGCAGGCGCAGCAGCGTTTCCAGTACGTGCAGCAGCGTGTGGCGCGTGCTGTCGGCGGCAGTCGCGTCATCGCCATTGAGCGCGGGCTTGGCGAGTTCGACGAACCAGTCGCAGAATTCGTTCCACGCGAACTCGTACAGCGCCTGCGACAGCAGGTCGAAGCGGTACGCGGCGAACTGCGTTTCGACTTCCGCAACCACCTTGGTCAGGCGCGAGAGGATCCACTTTTCGGCATCCGTCTTCGGCTGCGGCGCGCCGCTGGCGGTGAAGCCGTCGGTGTTCATCAGCACGAAGCGGGTGGCATTCCACAGCTTGTTGCAGAAGTTCTTGTAGCCCTCGGCGCGGCCCATGTCGAACTTGATGTCGCGACCGTGGGTCGCCAGCGCGGCGATGGTGAAGCGCAGCGCGTCGGCGCCGTGCGGCACGATGCCATCCGGGAATTCCTTGCGCGTGGCCCTCTCGATCTTCGGCGCGTCACTGGGCTTCATCAGGTTCGTCGTGCGCTTGGCGACCAGGTCTTCCAGCGAGATGCCGTCGATGATGTCCAGCGGGTCGAGCACGTTGCCCTTCGACTTGGACATCTTCTGGCCGTCCTTGTCGCGGATCAGGCCGGTCATGTACACGTCGCGGAACGGCACCTGGCCGACGAAGCTGTCGGTGGCCATGACCATGCGCGCCACCCAGAAGAAGATGATGTCGAAGCCGGTGACCAGCACCGACGACGGCAGGTAGCGGTCGAAGCCGCGCTCCGCCATCGCCTTCGTGTCCGGCCAGCCCATCGTGCTGAACGGCCACAGCTGCGAGGAGAACCAGGTCTCCAGCACGTCTTCGTCGCGGCGAAGGCCGTTGGTCTTTAGCGTCTCTATCCTTTGTTCGAGTTCTTCCGTTGATGCGGGCGACAGATCGCCGGATTCCAAGAGCTTCAGTTCGAGAAGCTCTCTTAGAAGTGCGGCGACTTTGGCATCGAAAGCCTCCCGTGCAGCTCCTTCGGTACGAGCAACGTAACATTCGTCCTCGGCGTCGAACCAAGCGGGAATGCGATGGCCCCACCAGAGCTGGCGGCTGATGCACCAGTCCTGGATGTTCTCCATCCAGTGGCGGTAAGTGTTGATCCAGTTCGGCGGGACGAACTTCACTTCGCCCGGCTTTCCATCAATACCGCCGACGAGTTCCAGGCCGCGCTTGGCCAGGCCATCCATCTTCACGAACCACTGGTCGGTCAGGTAGGGCTCGATCACCTGGTTGGTACGGTCGCCGCGCGGCACCTGCAGCTTGTGCGGTTTGGTTTCGACCAGCAGGCCGAGATCCTCGAGGTCCGCGAGCACGACCTTGCGCGCTTCGTAGCGGTCCAGGCCGCGGTACTTCTCCGGCGCGTTCTCGTTGATCGCCGCGGTCGGCGTCAGCAGATTGATCAGCGGCAGGTCGTGGCGCAGGCCCACCTGGTAGTCGTTGAAGTCGTGCGCGGGCGTGACCTTCACCACGCCGGTACCGAACTCGCGGTCGACGTAGTCGTCGGCGATGACCGGGATCTCGCGCTCGGTCAGCGGCAGCTTCACCGTCTTGCCGATCAGGTGCGCGTAGCGCTCGTCTTCCGGGTGCACCATCACCGCAGTGTCGCCGAGCATGGTTTCCGGGCGCGTCGTCGCGACCACCAGCGAACCGTTGCCGTCCGCGAGCGGGTATTCGATCGACCACAGGAAGCCGTCTTCCTCGACGTTCTCCACTTCCAGGTCGGAGATCGCCGTCTTCAGCACCGGATCCCAGTTGACCAGGCGCTGGCCGCGGTAGATCAGGCCCTGCTCGTGCCAACGCACGAAGGCTTCGATGACGGCTTTCGATGCCGCTTCGTCCATGGTGAACGTGCTACGCGACCAGTCGCCCGACGCGCCCATGCGGCGCATCTGACGCTCGATGGTGTCGCCGGACTGCGCCTTCCACTCCCACACCTTGGCGATGAAGCCGTCGCGGCCCAGCGAGTCGCGCGTCTCGCCCTTGCCTTCCTGCGCCAGGTTGCGGCTGACCACCATCTCCGTCGCGATGCCGGCGTGGTCGGTGCCCATCTGCCACAGCGTGTCGTAGCCGCGCATGCGGTGGTAGCGCACCAGCGCGTCCATCAGCGTGTGCTGGAACGCGTGGCCCATGTGCAGCGTGCCGGTGACGTTCGGCGGCGGCAGCAGCACGGTGTAGGGCTGGCCGGTACCGCTCGGCTTGAAGTAGCCGGCGGCTTCCCACTGCGCATAGAGGCGGGATTCGAAGGATTTCGGGTCGTAACTGGAGGCGAGGTCGGTCATCGTGTCGGTGTGGTTGCTGCGATCGCGCGAACGCGGATCGCGTGGTCAGCGGCGGGGCCGCCGAGGGCGTTACATGTCGTGCTTGTTCACGTCGTAGCCGCGCGCCTTGTACTGCTTCCAGCGTTCGCGCAACGGCTCGCGCGCGGATGGGTCGGCGGGCACCACTTCCAGCACGCGCTCGCAGGCGCCGGCGAAGGCGTCGTCGCGCAGGTTGATGACCAGCGCGCGGGGGGGCACGTCGACATCCGGCGTGGCGATCAGCACGGGCGTCAGTTCGTCCTCTTCGTCGCCGGCGATCTGGTGCGGGATGTAGGCGTCCGGATCGAACTCCCACAGCAACTCGTCCAGTTCCTCCGCCTGCGCGGCATCGCGTGCCAGCACCAGCGTCCACTGGTTGCTGTCGTAGGCCTTGCGGGCCAGTTCGCAGACCAGCTTGAGGGGTTCCTCAAGGAAGCGCGGCTTGGCGATCAGGTAGAAGTCGGCACGGGCCATGGCGTCGGGTTCGCGTCGCCGGTCAGGCGACGCGGTCCAGCAGCCACTGGCTCAGCAGGCCGACCGGACGACCGGTGGCCATGCCGCGTTTGCCTTCATCGTTCGCCACGCCGGCGATGTCCAGGTGCGCCCAGCGCTGGCCTTCGGTGAAGCGCGCGAGGAAGCAGCCGGCGGTGATCGCGCCGGCCCAGCGGCCGCCGATGTTGTAGACGTCGGCGAAGCTGGACTCCAACTGGGTCTGGTACTCGTCCCACAGCGGCAGGCGCCAGGCGCGGTCGAACACGGTTTCGCCGGCACCCAGCAACTCGTTGCTGAGGTCGTCGTGCTTGCTCATCAGGCCGCTGGCGTAGCGGCCGAGCGCCACGATGCAGGCGCCGGTCAGCGTGGCCACGTCGACCAGCGCGGCGGGCTTGAAGCGCTCGGCGTAGGTCAGCGCGTCGCACAGGATCAGGCGGCCTTCGGCGTCGGTGTTGCCGACTTCGATCGTCTTGCCGGACATGCTGGTGATGACGTCGGACGGACGGTACGCGTTGCCGTCGATGGCGTTCTCGACTGCCGGCACCACCACGATCAGATTCAGCGGCAGCTTCATCTTCACGGCGGCCACGAACGTGCCGATGACGCTGCCCGCGCCCAGCATGTCGTACTTCATTTCCTCGATGCCGCCCTGGGTCTTCAGGTTCACGCCGCCGGTATCGAAGGTGATGCCCTTGCCGACCAGCACGTACGGCTTGGCGTCGCCGCCACCGTTCCACTTCAGCACGATCAGGTGCGGACGGTTGGCCGAACCGCGGGCCACGGCCAGCAGCGAGCCCATGCCGAGCGCTTCCATCTGCGTTTCGTCGAGGATCTCGGCGTCCGCGCCGTTCTCGGTTGCGTACTTCCGCGCCTGCTCGGCCAGGTAGGCCGGGGTGCAGATGTTCGGCGGCAGGTTGCCGAGTTCACGGGTGGTCTGCACGCCGGTGGCGATGGCCACGCCCTGCGCCAAGGCCTGCGCGTCGTCGCCGCTGATGGCGAACCGGGTCAGGCCCGGGTCATCGTTCTTCTTCTTGCCCAGGGTCGCGGTGTAGCGGTAGCAGGCGTGGTCGGCGGCGATCACGGCCTGGCGGATCTTCCACGCGGCATCGCGGTCCTTCACGTCCACTTCGGACAGGGTGAACAGCGCGGTCTTCACCGGGCCGGTCTTCAGGGTGCGGGCGGCATCGCCCACGGCCTTCAGGTATTGCGCCACGCCGAACTTGGCGGCTTCGCCCAGGCCCACGACCAGCACGCGCGGCGCGGTCACGCCGGGCAGGTCGTGCAGCAGCGTGGTCTTGCCGGTCTTGCCACCGACATCGCCCCGCTGGACCAGGGCCGAGAGCTTGCCGCCGCTGGCCGCGTCCACGGCCTGTGCCGCCGGCGTCAGGCTCTTGTCGGCGTAGGCGCCGACCACGACGCAGTCGACGCCGGACAGGGCGGGGGCTTCGTGGTTCAGGGTGAATTCCAGCGTCATTGATCAGATTCCCGGTTCAGTTACGTACAATCGCGGGCCGGATGAACGATGGCAGGCGCCATCCCGGACCGCACAGACCGCCGCCGCAGGCGCGGCGCACAAGCCCGAGATTGTAAATCAAGCCCTCCTGATGCCGAAGCTGGACCGCTACCTCTTCCGGGAATTCACCCAGAGCTTCCTGGCCACCCTGATCATCCTGCTGATGGTCAGCGTGGGCGGCGTGATGGCGGACCTGCTGGGCGACGTGGCCGACGGCAAGGTGCCCGCCCGCCTGCTGCTGTCCCAACTGGGGCTGCAATTCCTGAACTACATGCCCTACATCATCCCGCTGGCGCTGATGCTGGGGCTGCTGCTGGCGTTCTCGCGCCTCTATCGGGATTCGGAAATGGCCGTGCTGACGGCGGCGGGCATCGGCCCGCGCCGGTTGCTGCGACCGCTGATGATGCTGGTGGTGCCGGTGGTGGCGCTGGTGGCGACCTGCTCGCTGTGGCTCGGCCCCTGGGCGCTGCGCACGGCCCACCAGATGCTGGACCACGCCAATCGCAGCCTGGTCGTGTCCGGGCTGGATGCCGGCAAGTTCACCGTGCTGTCGAGCGGCGCGGTGGTCTACGTCAGCGCGCTGTCCCCGGACGGTACCGGGCTGAGCAAGGTCTTCATGCACCGGTCGAAGGACGGCCGGATCGACGTGGTGACGGCCAAGTCCGGGCAGATGTTCTTCGAGGGCGACCGCAATCGCTACCTGCGCCTGGACGACGGTTTCCGCGTCGAAGGCCCCGATGGCGGTGGCCTGGATTACCGGTTGATCCGGTACAGGTCGAATGAGGTCGCGCTGCCTGACCGGGCGGACACCCTGGACAAGGACGATCCGGAGCTGCTTCCCACGCCGCAGTTGCTGGCCGATCCGCGCCCGGAAGCCAACGCCCAGATCCATGCGCGGCTCACCCCGCCGCTATTGGCGCTCGCCTTCGCCCTGTTGACCTTGCCGCTCTCGCGCAGTTCGCCGCGGCAGGCGCGCTATGGGCGGGTGATGCTCGGCTTCCTGGCCTACCTCGTGGGCGTCAGCCTGATGTTCAACGGCACCCAGCTGCTGGCCGACGGCAAGCTGCCGGGCTTGGCCGGTCTGTGGTGGCTGACGCTGCCGCTGCTCGCCGCCGCGATCTGGTTCTACCTGCGTGACGGCAAGCTCTCCCGGCCGCGGAGGCGCGCATGAGGCTCACCCCACGCTTGCACGACGTCTATGTCGGCCAGGTGGTCCTGGTCACCGTGCTGCTCACCTGGGCGGTGCTGGTAGGCCTGGATGTGGTGATGGCGTTGTCCGGCGAAGTCAGCGACCTGGGGCAGGGCAACTACACCTTCGGCCACGCCGTGGCCTGGGTGCTGTACACCGTGCCTCGTCGCGCCTACACGATGTTCCCGACGGCGGCGGTGATCGGCTCGCTGATGGGCCTGGGCCAATTGGCCGCGAGCTCCGAGCTGACCGCACTGCGCGCGCTGGGCCTGTCGCGGCGGCGCCTGAGCATCTCCGTGGCCGCCGCGCTTGCCATCCTGACCGGCCTGATGGTGTTCAGCGGCGAGACCCTGGGCCCCTGGGGCCAGCGCCAGGCGGATGTGCTGAAGATGAGCGCCCGCACGGGCAACGTGGCGATGGATCGCTACTCCGGCCTGTGGGCGCGCGAGGGCAATACCTTCCTGTATGCGCAGAGCGGCGAAGAGAAGGACCAGGGCGGCGGCAAGGTCGCGCTGCAGCTGCGCGACGTGCGCATGTACGAACTGGCCGAGGACGGCCGCCTGGCGTCGATCGCCCACGCCGCCACGGCCGAACACCTGGACGGCTACTGGCTGCTCAAGAACGTGCGCCGCACCACCTTCAACGAACGCTCCGCCACCCAGACCACGGTGCTCGGCGAACGCTGGGAATCGGAACTGGATGCGGCCGTGCTGTCGTCCAGCCTGGTGCGCGCGCGCAACATGCCCAGCCACGAGCTCAGCCAGAACATCGACTACCGCAAGCGCAATGGGTTGGATGCGCGCGATTACGAAGACCAGTACTGGGGCCGCTGGTTCTATCCGCTCAACGTGCTGGCGCTGTGCCTGGCGGCGATCCCGTTCGCCTTCGGCAGCCTGCGCAGCGGCGGCATGGGCAAGCGCCTGTTCCTCGGCATCGTGTTCGCGGTCGGTTTCTGGGCGTTGCAGACCATGTTCGTGCGGTTGGCCGGTGCGTTCCGCCTCGACTACCGCATCGCGTATGCCGTTCCGCCGTTGGCATTGCTGGCGATCTCGTGGGCCATGTTCGGCCGGCGAAGCCGCTAGCGCGACGGGTCAGCGACGCTTCGGCAACCGGATCATGCGGGTGCCGCTGAAGCGGTCGTGGAAGGTCAGGCGGTCGCGGTCGATCCACGCCCACCAGAACCCCAATCCACCCGCGAGCGTGGACAGGCTCGCCAGCGCATAACGGCGCCACAGCGCGCCCGCCGTGGGGGCCGCGCCATCGGCGGCCACCACCTTCAATCGCCACGGACGCATGCCCAGCGTCTGTCCGCCACGTCGCCAGCTGAGCACGGCGTACAGGCCGGTGACCAGCCAACAACAACCCCATTGCAGCCAGGCCAGCAGGCTGAAGGGCTCCACGTTGTGGCGCACGTTGCCGCTGGCGGCGACGTCCACCAGCACGAACGGAATGGCGACGACGAACCACATGGCCAGCACGGGCCACACGTCGTACAGCAGCGACAGCAGGCGCCAGAGGATCAGCGTGCGGGGGGGGGCGGGAGTGGGGGAGGGATCCGTCATCGCGACAGAATACCGGCTAAGGCCGGGCGGCCTCATGTGGGAGCGACGCGAGTCGCGATGGCCAGGGTGGGTCGGGAAGTTCCGGATAGCTGATCCCGTTCGTGGTGGGCCTGTCGAACCACGCACGCGACGCTGCGTCGAGGGGTCACAACATGCCTCTACTCCCGTGAAAGGCGTGGTCCGACAGTCCCCTCGCGACTGGCGTCGTTCCCACAGGACGCATGGGCATGGCCTAAGCTTGCCGCATGTCTTCCCGTACCCCTGCAGAACGCCGCCAGCAGGCGCATGCGCTGCCGCCCGTTCCCGCGGACGACGAGGCGGCGATCGCCGCCTTCCTGGACGCGATCTGGGCCGAAAGCGGCCTGGCGCGACCCACGCTGGACAGCTACCGGCGCGACCTGGAGGGCTTCGCGCGCTGGCGCAATGGCCGCGAGGGCGGATTGTCCGCCGCCGATCGCGTGGGCCTGTTCGATTACCTGGCGTGGCGCACGCGCGAAGGCTATTCGCCACGCAGCAACGCGCGCCTGCTGTCGGCGCTGCGTGCGTTCTTCGCCCATCGACTGCGCCTGGGCGAGCGTCGCGACGACCCGACCGCGTTGCTCGATCCGCCGCGCTTGCCGCGTTCGCTGCCCAAGGCATTGTCGGAGACCGAGATCGACGCCCTGCTGGCCGCGCCCGACACCGACGCCCCGCTGGGCCTGCGCGACCGCGCCATGCTGGAGCTGATGTACGCCGCCGGCCTACGCGTCAGCGAGCTGGTGAACCTGCCGGCCAACGCCGTGAACCTGCGCCAGGGCGTGTTGCGGGTCACCGGCAAGGGCAGCAAGGAGCGCCTGGTGCCGCTGGGCGAGGAATCCCAGCACTGGCTGGAAACCTATCTCGCCCGGTCGCGCCCGGTCCTGGCGGGCAAGCGCAGCGTGCCGGCGCTGTTCCTGGAGCCGGATGGCGAACCGCCCACGCGGCAGCGTTTCTGGTCGCTCGTGAAGCGGTACGCAGGCACGGCGGGCATCGATCCGGTGCGGATCAGCCCGCACGGCCTGCGCCACAGCTTCGCCACGCACCTGTTGAACCATGGCGCCGACCTGCGCGCCCTGCAGCTGCTGCTGGGGCACAGCTCCCTGTCGACCACGCAGATCTACACGCTGGTGGCGCGCGAGCACCTCAAGCAGTTGCACGGGCGGCACCATCCGCGGGCTTGAGCGGCATCACACTTGCGGACGGTTAAGCTGCCCGCCGCGCCCGCTGTGCCAGAATCCCGGTCTTCGCCAAGCTGTGGCTGTTGTTCCGGATGCCCATGATGACCCGCCTGATCACCGCCGCCCTGTTGGGTGCCCTCAGCCTGACCGCCTGTGCACAGGCGCCGCAAGCGCCCGCCGACGCCAAACCGGCCGCGGCCAAGCCCGCGACGGCGTCGGCTGCCGCCAGCGGCTCGGCGGAGGACCGCGCCCGCGCCGCGATCGCCAAACTGAACCCGCGCGCCAAGGTGGAATACGTCGGCGCCGCGCCGCTGCCGGGGTTCCGTGAAGTCATCGCCGGCGGCCAACTGCTGTACGTCAGCGACGATGGCCGCTACCTGATGCAGGGTGCCGTGCTGGACATGGACCAGCAGGAAGACCTGATGCAGAACAGCGCCGCGCTGGCCGACCACCGCCGCAAGCTGATCGCGACGATCCCGAAGTCCGAGCGCATCGTGTTCGCGCCGCCGAACGCCAAGTACACCGTCACCGTCTTCACCGACATCGAGTGCGGCTATTGCCGCAAGCTGCATGGCGAAATCGGCGAACTCAACCGCCAGGGCATCGCGGTCGAATACCTCGCTTACCCGCGCATGGGCCTGGGCAGCCAGGACCACAAGGACATGATCTCGGTGTGGTGCTCGCCCGACCGCAAGCGCGCACTGACCGATGCCAAGGCCGGCAAGCCGGTCGCCGCACGCGATTGCAAGAACCCGGTGACGATGGAGTTCGACGTGGGCCAGCGCATCGGCGTGAACGGCACCCCGGCGATCTATTCGGCCGAAGGCGTGCAGCTGGGCGGCTACCTGCCCCCGGCCACCCTGCGGGCCAGGCTGGACGAACTGGCGGCCCGGAAGGCCCCGCCGGCCGCCGGTGGCGCCGCCCCGTGAACCCCGGAAGCCGGCCTGGCGCCGGCTTCGCTACAATAGCGGGCCCCGTCCTGACGGCACGCCCCCACGGTTCCCGGACATGATCGTCCTCGAAGGCCAACCGGCCTTGTCGCATTTCCGCCGCGCGCGGCTCGAATCCAAGCTCCAGTCCCTCGTTCCCGAAGTCCGCGTCCGCGGCGCCTGGCACGTGTATTTCGTCGAAGCCGATCCGGGGGCGACGCCAGACCTGGCCACGCTGCGCCGCGTGCTGCAGGCGAACGACGCAGATGCACCGCAGGCAGCGGGCACCGTCTCCCGTTTCGTGACCCCTCGCCTGGGCACGCTGTCGCCCTGGGCCAGCAAGGCGACGGAGCTGCTGCGCGGCGCCGGCCAGCCGGTCAAGCGCGTCGAGCGCGGCCTGCGCATCGATCTGGAGGGCTGGGACGATGCCTCGCCGGCCCTGGCCAAGGCGCTGCACGACCCGATGACCCAGTCCCTGCTCGCCAGCCGCGAGCAGGCGCAGGCGCTGTTCACCGCACCGACGCGCGGCGTGCTGGAACGCATCCCGCTGGCGCAACTGGAGGCCGCCAACGCCCGCCTGGGCCTGGCGCTGGCCGACGACGAGATCGACTACCTGCGCGTGCGCTACGCCGAGTTGGGCCGCGATCCGTCCGACGTCGAACTGATGATGTTCGCGCAGGCCAATTCCGAGCATTGCCGGCACAAGATCTTCAACGCCAGCTGGACGATCGACGGCAAGGAGCAGGACCGCTCGCTGTTCCGGATGATCAAGCACACCCACGCGCAGACGCCCGAGCACACGCTGAGCGCCTACAGCGACAATGCGGCGGTGCTGGAAGGCTACCCGGCGGCGCGTTTCCGCCCGGACGGCAGGGGGCAGTACCGCCTCGAGGCCAGCGTCGATTCGGCGTTCTGCATCAAGGTGGAGACCCATAACCACCCGACCGCGATCGCCCCGTTCCCCGGCGCCAGCACCGGTGCCGGCGGCGAGATCCGCGACGAAGGCGCCACCGGCCGCGGCGGCAAGCCCAAGGCCGGCCTGACCGGTTTCTCCGTGTCGCACCTGCGCATCCCGACGTTGCCGCAGCCGTGGGAGGCGTCGCGCGCGCTGAATCCACGCATGGCGCCTGCGCTGGACATCATGCTCGACGGTCCGCTGGGCGGCGCCGCGTTCAACAACGAATTCGGCCGCCCGAACCTGCTCGGCTATTTCCGCAGCTTCGAATTGCCGGAAGGCGAGGCCCTGACGCGTGCCTACGACAAGCCGATCATGCTGGCCGGCGGCCTGGGGGCGATCGACCGTATCCAGGTGGAGAAGAAGACGTTGTCGGCGGGCGATGCCGTCATCGTGCTGGGTGGCCCGGCCATGCTGA
This sequence comes from Pseudoxanthomonas sp. Root630, assembly GCF_001427585.1. GTDB lineage: Bacteria > Pseudomonadota > Gammaproteobacteria > Xanthomonadales > Xanthomonadaceae > Pseudoxanthomonas_A. The sequence goes on from NZ_LMGY01000012.1 coordinate 609,509, forward strand.
TCGGCCTGGGTGGCGGCGCCGCCAGTTCGGTGGCCTCGGGAGAGAGCGCCGAGGAGCTGGATTTCGCCAGCGTGCAGCGCGACAACCCCGAGATGGAACGCCGCTGCCAGGAAGTCATCGACCGCTGCGTGGCGATGGGCGAGGACAACCCGATCCTGTGGTTCCACGACGTGGGTGCGGGCGGCCTCTCCAACGCGATTCCGGAGCTTCTGCACGACTCCGGCGTGGGTGGCGTGATCGACCTGGGCAAGGTGCCCAGCGATGATCCGTCGCTGTCGCCGATGCAGCTGTGGTGCAACGAATCGCAGGAGCGTTACGTGCTCGGCGTGCCGCAGGCGCGCCTGGCGGAATTCGCTGCGCTGTGCGAACGCGAGCGTTGTCCGTTCGCGGCCGTTGGGGTCGCGACGAAGGAAGAACACCTGGTCGTCGCCTACGGCGCTACGCCCGGCCACATCCCTGCCGATGCGCCCATCGATCTGCCGATGGACGTGCTGTTCGGCAAACCGCCGAAGATGCACCGCGACGCCGCGCACCCAGCGCCGCCGAAGTGGCCCGCGCTGCAGACCGATACGCTGGACCTGCTTGAAGCCGGCCTGCGCGTGCTCGCGCATCCGACCGTGGCGGCCAAGCAGTTCCTGATCACCATCGGCGACCGCAGCGTCGGCGGACTCACCGCGCGCGACCAGCTGGTCGGCCCGTGGCAGATGCCGGTTGCCGATTGCGCGATCACGCTGAGCGACTACGAAGGCTTCGTGGGCGAAGCGATGGCGATCGGCGAGCGCACGCCGTTGGCGCTGCTCGATGCCGCCGCCGCTGCCCGCATGGCGGTGGGCGAAGCGATCACCAACCTGTGCGCCGCACCCGTCGAATCGCTGCATCGCGTGAAGCTGTCCGCCAACTGGATGGCCGCCTGCGGCCATCCCGGCGAAGACGCGCTGCTGTTCGACGCGGTGAAGGCCGTCGGCATGGAACTGTGTCCGGAGCTGGACATCAGCATCCCGGTCGGCAAGGACTCGCTGTCGATGCAGGCGCAGTGGCACGACCAGGGCCAGGCGCACAAGTCGGTATCGCCGGTGTCGCTGGTCATCAGTGCGTTCGCACCGGTCACCGATGTGCGCCAACAGCTCACGCCGCTTCTGGCGCGCGAAGAGGACAGCGATCTGTGGCTGATCGGCCTGGGTGCCGGCAAGAAGCGCCTCGGCGGATCCGTGTTGGCGCAGGTCTACCCGCAATCCGGCGGCGATGCCGCTTGGCCGGCGTTCGCCGGCGAGGGCGTGCCCGACCTGGACGACCCCGAGCGCCTGCGCGACTTCTTCCATCTGATCGCCGATGCGCGTGAAGCCGGCGTCCTGCTGGCGTACCACGACCGCAGCGATGGCGGCGCTTTTGCCGCGCTTTGCGAGATGGCTTTCACTTCGCATGTCGGCCTGGACATCAATCTGGATGGTTGGGGCGACGATCCGTTCCGCACCCTGTTCGCCGAAGAGCTCGGCGCGGTCGTGCAGGTGGCGGCGGAAGATCGTGCCGCCTTCGCTGACCTGGTCGAGCGCCACGCGCTGACCGAATGCGCGCAACGCATCGCGCGGCCGACCACGGCGGCTTCCATCCGCGTGCAGCAGGATGGCGAGGTGCTGGCCGATTGGCGCTGGGAAGACCTGTTCGATGCCTGGTGGTCGGTGACGCACGCCATGCAGAAGCTGCGCGACAACCCCGACGCCGCCGACCAGGAGCGCGAGATCGCGCGCCAGTTCGGCCGCACCGGCCTGAAGCCGAAGCTCTCGTTCGATGCCGCCGAGGATGTCGCGGCGCCGTTCATCGCCACCGGCAAGCGTCCGAAGGTCGCGATCCTGCGCGAGCAGGGCGTCAATGGCCAGATCGAGATGGCGTCGGCCTTCACCCGCGCCGGCTTCGACGCCTTCGACGTGCACATGAGCGATCTGATCGCCGGTCGCGTCGCGCTGGCGGACTTCAGCGGCATCGCGGCCTGCGGTGGCTTCAGCTATGGCGACGTGCTCGGCGCGGGCCGTGGCTGGGCGACCTCGATCCTGGAGCGCAACGACCTGCGCGATGCCTTCGCGGCGTTCTTCGCCCGCGACGATACGTTCTCGCTGGGCGTCTGCAACGGCTGCCAGATGATGAGCCAACTGAAGGACATCATCCCCGGCGCGCAGCACTGGCCCAAGTTCCTGCGCAACCAGAGCGAGCAGTTCGAGGCGCGCGTCGCCCTGCTGGAAGTGCAGGAATCGCCGTCCGTGTTCTTCCGCGGCATGGCCGGTTCGCGCATCCCGGTGGCGGTGGCGCATGGCGAAGGCCGCGCCGAATTCAGCGGAGCCGTCGACCAGGCCACCGTGCGCGTGGCGCTGCGTTACGTGGACGGCGACGGCCAGGTGGCCACGCTGTATCCGCAGAACCCCAACGGCTCGCCCGAGGGCATCACCGGCCTGACCAGCGACGACGGCCGCGCGACCATCCTGATGCCGCACCCGGAACGCACACCGCGCAGCGCCAACCACAGCTGGCATCCGGCCGGCTGGCCGGAGGATTCGCCGTGGCTGCGCATGTTCCGCAATGCGCGGGTGTGGGTCGGCTGAACTAGCGGCCCGCGGGCACGCGGGCCGCGCCGGCCGGACGCGCCACCTGATAAAGTCCGGGGCGTCCAGGAGGCCCCCGTGAACGCAGCCGTGTCAGACCCCTCGCTTTCCGCCGACGAGCGCATCGTCGCCGCGCTGCTCGCGCGCGGACGGCTGAAGGAGGCCGACCTGGCGCGCGCGCGCCGCCTGCAGGAAGAGACCGGCGGCAGTCTGCTCGCGTTGCTGTCGCGCCTGGGCCTGGTGTCGGAGCGCGACCATGCCGAGACGGCGGCCGAGGTGCTCGACCTGCCGCTGGTCAGCGCCAAGGACGCGCCGGATGCGCCGCCGGAATCGGTGGTGCTGTCGCAGCGCTTCCTCAAGCAGTTCCACGTCTGTCCGGTAGGCGAGGGCGAACACCACGTGGACGTGCTGATGGCCGATCCGCAGGATGCCTATGCGCTCGATGCCGTGCGCCTGGCCACCGGCCGCGCCGTGCGCCCGCGCGTGGCGCTGCGCTCGGAGATCGACGACCTGGTCGAGCGCTACTACGGCCAGGGCCGCAGCGCGATGGGCGCCATTGTCGAGAACGCCGACGGCGACGCCACCGCCGACCTGGACGACGTGGAGCACCTGCGCGACCTCGCCTCCGAGGCGCCGGTCATCCGCCTGGTCAACCTGGTGATCCAGCGCGCCGTCGAACTGCGCGCATCGGACATCCACATCGAGCCCTTCGAGAATCGTCTGAAGGTGCGCTATCGCATCGACGGCGTGCTGGAAGAAGGCGAAAGCCCGCCGGCCAACCTCACTGCGGCGGTGATCAGCCGCGTGAAGATCATGGCCAAGCTCAATATCGCCGAGCGCCGCCTGCCGCAGGACGGGCGCATCATGCTGCGCGTGCAGGGCAAGGAACTCGACCTGCGCGTGTCCACCATGCCCACCGCGCACGGCGAGAGCGTGGTGATGCGCCTGCTGGACCGCGAGACGGTGGTCTTCGATTTCAAGCGGCTGGGTTTCACCGATGCGTTCCTGCCGCAGTTCCAGAAAGTGCTCGAGCAGCCGCACGGCATCCTGCTGGTCACCGGCCCCACCGGCTCGGGCAAGACGACCACGCTGTACACGGCACTGAGCAAGCTCAACACCAGCGACGTGAAGATCATCACCGTCGAGGATCCGGTCGAGTACCAGATCGAGGGCATCAACCAGATCCAGGCCAAGCCGCAGATCGGCCTGGATTTCGCCAGCGCGCTGCGCAGCATCGTCCGCCAGGACCCGGACATCATCATGATCGGCGAAATGCGCGACCTGGAAACCGCGCGCATCGCGATCCAGTCCGCGCTGACGGGCCACCTGGTGTTGTCCACCCTGCACACCAACAACGCATCGGGCGGCATCACCCGCCTGCTCGACATGGGCGTGGAGGACTACCTGCTCACTTCCACCGTCAACGGCATCCTGGCCCAGCGCCTGGTACGCCGGCTGGAGCTGTCGCACGCCGAGCGCTATCCGGCTTCGCCGGAGGAGATCGAGAAGTTCGGCCTGCGTCGCTTCCAGCCGGACGGCGAGATCTTCCTGTTCCGTCCGCGCGCTTCGGCCACGGCGCCGACGGGTTACCTGGGTCGCACGACGATCATGGAGTTCCTCGTCATGAACGACGAGATCCGTCGCGCGGTGATGCGCCATGCCGGTATGGGCGAGATCGAACAACTCGCGCGCGATGCCGGCATGCGCACGATGTATGAGGACGGCATCGCGAAGGCGCTGGCGGGCGAGACGACCATCGAGGAAGTGCTGCGCGTCACCGAGGAGGGTTGAGCCATGACGAATGCGTTGCTGCGTGTCTGTGTACTGGGAACGCTGCTGGCAACCCTGCCTGTCGCGGCGAAGGACAAGGCCCCGCGCACACTCGCGCGCACCGAACTGCCACAGGGTTTCGCGATCGGCAGCGGCGCGCCGGTGCTGGCGCTGCAGGTCGAGGTCGCGGATGGCAAGGTCGCGTCGTGGGCACCGGCGGGCGAGGGCACCGGCAATCTGCGCGGCACCCGCAGCGGCGATGCGGCGCAGACTACGCTGATGGTCTCCAGCACGTTGCCGGAGGCGATCAAGTTCGACCTCTATGTCTCCACCGATGGCGAGCGGTTCGAATACGCCAGTACCTGCGGCGTTACGCCGGGCGTGTCCTCGTTCGAGATGTGGGAGCGACCGGTCGCGCTGTTCGCGATGGGCAACCCGCGGGTGTTGCCGAAAGGGCGCATGGACTGCGACTGAGCCGGCCCGCGATCCAGGCGCTACCTCCTGAAAGCCCGGCGCATGCCGGGCTTTTTGCGTTCTGGGGGACGTTCGCTGCACTGCGGCTTTCCAGTGCATCCCGCCTCGGGAACACTGGCCCCATGTAAACGGTTACATGGGGGCGCGATGGAAATGTTCCGACTGGCCGGCGGGGCATGGCTGGCGTGCATGCTGCTGGCGGCGACCGGCCCGGCGTCCGCTGCGGAACGGCGGACCTATGCCAACCCCATCGACATCGACTACCGCTACAACTTCGAACAGGAGAGCCGCGGCATTTCGTACCGCACCGGCGCCGATCCGGTCGTGGTCCGCCATGGCGATGCGTACTACCTGTTCCAGACGCTGGCCGATGGTTACTGGCGTTCCACGAACCTGACGGACTGGGACTTCATCTCGCCGAGCCGCTGGCCGTTCGACAGCATGGTGGCGCCAGCGGTGATCTCCGACGGCGACCGCCTGATCCTCATGCGTTCGCTGTTCTCGCCGGGCGCGGTGCTGGTGTCGCGCGATCCGGCCAGCGGCCGTTTCGATTTCCTCACTCGCATGTTGCCGGAGCTGCCGAACGCAGTGGCGCCGGGGCGCGATGTCGGTCTGCCGGGCTGGCATAACGGCGATCCGCAACCCGACAGGATTCCGCCCGGGCCGTGGGACCCCGCGTTCTTCAAGGACGACGACGGTCGCTGGTATCTCTACTGGGGCTCGTCGGACACGTTTCCGCTGTACGGCATCGAGCTCGACATGTCGAAGGGCATGCGCTACCTCGGCACGCCGCGCGCACTGCTTGCGCTCGATCCCGGGAAGCACGGCTGGGAGCGCTTCGGCCAGGATCATCGCGGCGCGTTCTTCCCCGACGGCGAACCCGTGGGCAACTACATGGAAGGCGCGTGGATGACCAAGGTGGGCGGACGCTACTACCTGCAGTACGGCGCACCCGGCACCGAGCACAACGCCTACGCCACCGGCACGTACGTGGGCGACAGTCCGCTGGGGCCGTTCGAGTACGCGCCGTACAACCCGGTGGGCTACAAGCCCGGCGGCTTCGTGCAGGGCGCGGGCCACGGTTCCACGTTCCAGGACGCGCACGGCAACTGGTGGAACACCGGCACGCCCTGGCTGGGCCTCAACTGGACCTTCGAACGCCGCATCGCGATGTTCCCCGCCGCCTTTAGCGCCGACGGGCAGATGTCGGTCAGCACGCGCTTCGGCGATTTTCCGCACTACGTGCCGGACGGACCGAATGCCGCGCCGGAAGCCTTGTTCACCGGCTGGATGCTGCTGTCCTATCGCAAGCGCGCGACGGCTTCCAGCACGCGGGAAGGCTTCGCCGCCGGCAACGTCACCGACGAGAATCCGCGCACGCTGTGGGTGGCACGAAAGAACGAGGCCGGCCAGGCGCTGGACGTGGACCTCGGCGCCGTGAAGACGGTGCGTGCGGTGCAGGTGAACTTCGGGGACTACGACTCCGGGCGTTTCGCCGACGCCGACGACATCTACACCGAGTTCGCGCTGGAGCATTCGCTGGACGGCCGGCATTGGCAGCCGCTGGCGACCACGCCGGTGCCGCGTCGTGATCGTCCCAACGCTTACATCGAGCTGCCCACGCCGGTGCGGACGCGCCACGTGCGCTATGTGCACGGGCATGTGGGTGCTGCGCACCTGGCCATCAGCGACCTGCGCGTATTCGGCAACGCCGACGGGCCCATGCCTGCGATGCCACAGCAGGTGACGGCGCGACGGGATGCCGATCCGCGCAATGCCTTCGTGCGCTGGCGACCGGTGAAGGGGGCAGTGGGCTACAACGTGCGCTGGGGCATCGCGCCAGACCGGCTGAACTCCACGTACCAGGTATTCGCCGACCAACCCACGCAGCTCGAGTTGCGCGCGCTGAGCAAGGGCGTCGACTATCACGTGGCCGTGGAGGCTTTCGACGAGAACGGCGTGTCCGCACTCAGCCCGGTCGTGGCCGTGCGTTGAATGCAAGACGCGGGGTCCGGCGGCAAGCGCCGGACCCCGTCGCGGTTTACAGGTCGATACCGAAGCCCACGCCAGCCGACTTTTCATCGCCACTGAACGCACCGCCGATGCTGAACGACGCGCGTTCGCCGATCGGCTTCGAGTAGCCGAGCGACAAGGCGTTCTCGCCGTTCTGCCAACCGGCACCGACCGCGATGCGACCGCGCGGACTGCGGCTGCCGGCCGCGTTGATCGCCATGTTGAGCATGGCCGAGCTCATCGCGCCCATCCGGTCCAGACGGCGGTCCTGTTCGGAGAACCGGCGATTGACGTCGCCGCGGAAGGCGTTGAAGTCGTCCTCCAGCGCCTTGACCTGGAAGTCCGCGTAAGCCTTCGCGCTGGCCAGCGTATCGGCAGACGCCGCGTCGGCATAACTGCGCGCACTCTCGAGCGTGGCGACATCGCCGGCATCGGCGTACGCGGCGGCGGCAGCGGGCGCATCGGCAGCATCGGCCGATGCCGTCACCGCCGGCTGACTGCTGGCGACGGCGCCGCTACCGCCTTCGTCAGCGGTGGTCGCGGTGCCGCGCGCCGGCCCGTTGCCCGTGCCGCCCGTCGACGCGGTGCCGGTGGAGGTCGTCTCGCTGGCGCCGGTCCCGCGCGCCTGGCTGGCCTGCGCGGGGGGCGTGCTGCCGGTGGAGGCCGTGGTGCCCGTGCTCAATTCGTCGTACATGCCGAACAGCTGGTTGAGCTTGGCATCGACCGCCGTGAACGCTGCCCCGATGTTGTTGTACGACGTGCCCTGGATCGTGTAGCTGGGCGCGATGAAGACGCCGCCGGAGAAGCCGGCACCGCCGCCCAACGAGCTGGCCACGGAACTCAGCTGCGACAGGTTCACCGCATCGGTCGACTGGGTGCCGGCCGCCACATTGGTGATCTGCCGCTCGCTGCCGGCGCTGCCGACGGACACCGTGTCCTCACGATCGGCGACCGAATCGCCGCCGATCGCCACGCTGTTGTCGGCTTCGGCGGTGGCCAGGTTGCCCAGCGCGACCGCGTTGAAGCCGGGGGTGTACGCGCCGCCGCCGACCGCGACGGAGTAGTCGCCCGAGGCTTCGGTTGGAATGAAGCCGAAGAAGGCGCCGCCGACCGCCACGCTGTTGTCGCCGCTGGCGAGCGCATTCGAGCCCAGTGCGGTCGCGTCGTAGTTGCTCGCGACGGCGCCGAAGCCCAGGGCGGTTGCGCTTTCCTGCGACGCTTCGGCACCGTAGCCGAACGCCGAGGCGCCGAACGCCGAAGCGCTGCTGTAGCTGCCCATCGCGGCGGTCGCATCCTCGGAGGCCTCGCTGCGGAAGCCGACCGCCGTGGCCTGCACGCCCGATGCGCTGGCTTCGGTGCCGAGCGCGGACGCGTAGGCGCCTGATGCAGTCGCACCCGCACCGTTGGCGGTGGCGCCGACTTCGCCGGCCATGGCGCCCGCACCCACGGCCGTGGCATCGTCCGCCGTGGCTTCGGTACTCGCATAGACCGGGTTGCCGTCCTCGTCGAGCAGCGGATCGCCGTTGTCGTCGAACACCTGGCGCTGTCCGCCGATGGCGACGGCTCCTGCACCGCCGGCCTGCGCACCGGCGCCGTTGGCCACGCTGTTCGCGCCGGTGGCGGTGGCATTGAAGCCGGTCGCGGTGGCGCCATCGGCCAGTGCGAACGCACCGGAGCCGGTCGCCGTCGCGCCGACGCCGTCCGCGAGTGCGGCGGAACCGGACGCGGTGGCGTAGTCGCCGGTGGCGACCGCATCGTCGCTACCATCGCCTTCGCCGTTCGCCTTGAAGTAGCGGGTGGCGTTCTCCGACGCATCGGCCAGCGCGTTCAACTGGTCGAGGTTCACCGCGTCGGTGCCTTCCGTGCCCGCGGCGACGTTGGTGATCTGGCGTTCTGCGCCGATGTCGCCCACCGAGACCGTGTTGTCGCGATCGTTCCACGAATTCGCACCGATCGCGACGCTGTTGCTGGCGCCGGCCACCGAGTTCACGCCCAGGGCCACGCTGTCGTCGCCATCGGCGTAACTGTTGTGGCCGATGGCCGTGCTGTACTCGCCGGTGGCCCAGGCGCCGTTGCCGAAGGCCGAACCGCCGGTGCCGCTCGCGCGCGTGTTGATCAGTCCGAAGAACGTGGTGCCGCCGACCGCCGTGCTTTCGTCGCCACCCGCGCTCGCGCCTTCGCCGACCGCGGTCGCGCCGCTGCCGCCTGCATCGGCGCCATAGCCGAAGGCCGAAGCGAAATCGCCGCCCGCACTGCTATAGCCGCCGACCGTGGTCGACGCGAGCCCGCCGGCACTGCTACGGAAGCCGACCGCCGTCGATTGCGTGTCCGCCGCGGAGGCTTCCGTGCCCAGGGCCGTGGAGTACGCGCCGCTTGCGTTCGCGCCCGCGCCCACGGCGCTCGCGCCGACCTCGCCTGCGACGGCACCGGCACCGATCGCGGTGGCGTCGTCCGCCGTGGCTTCGGTACTCGCATAGACCGGATTGCCGTCCTCGTCGAGCAACGGATCGCCGTTGTCGTCGAACACCTGGCGCTGTCCGCCGATGGCGACGGCTCCTGCACCGCCGGCCTGCGCACCGGCGCCGTTGGCGACGCTGTTCGCGCCGGTGGCGGTGGCATTGAAGCCGGTCGCGGTGGCGCCATCGGCCAGTGCGAACGCACCGGAGCCGGTCGCCGTCGCGCCGACGCCTTCCGCAAGTGCGGCGGAACCGGACGCGGTGGCGTAGTCGCCGTTCGCTACGGCATCGTCGCTGCCGTCGCCTTCGCCATTGGCCTTGAAGTAGCGCGTGGCGTCTTCCGACGCGTCGGCGACGGCGTTCAACTGGTCGAGGTTCACCGCGTCGGTGCCCTCCGTGCCCGCGGCGACGTTGGTGAYCTGGCGCTCGCTGCCGGCGCTGCCGACGGACACCGTGTCTTCGCGGTCGGCAATCGAATCGCCACCGAGGGCCACGCTGTTGTCGGCGATCGCCGAAGCCAGGTTGCCGATGGCCGTCGCGNATTGGCCTTGAAGTAGCGCGTGGCGTCTTCCGACGCGTCGGCGACGGCGTTCAACTGGTCGAGGTTCACCGCGTCGGTGCCCTCCGTGCCCGCGGCGACGTTGGTGACCTGGCGCTCGCTGCCCACATCGCCCACCGAGACCGTGTTGTCGCGGTCGGCCGTCGAGTTGGCGCCCAGCGCCACGCTGTTGTCGCCCAGCGCCGTGCTGTAGAAACCGACCGCGGTGCTGTTGTCGCCGCTGGCCCAGGACTCCGCGCCCAGCGCAGTGGCATAGTCGCCGGGTGCGTAGGAGAAGAAGCCCACGGCGGTGCTCTCGAGCCCCGATGCTTCCGACAGGCTGCCTGCGGCCAGGCTGTAATCGCCGGCAGCGATCGCACCAGAGCCGAAGGCGGCGGCACTGAAGCCGCTGGCCTGCGTATACACGAGCAGACCGAAGCCGGGGATCAGGTCCGCCGGTCCGCCGACCGCCACGCTGTAGTCGCCGGTGGCGCCGCTGGCGTGGCCGAAGCTGGACGCATACGAACCGGTGGCGGTGCTGCCGTAGCCGAACGCCGAGCTGGCCTCGCCGCTCGCTTCGCTGAGCACGCCGAACGATGCACTGCCCAGTCCCGACGCCAGGCTGCCCGAACCCACGGCCGTGGCACCCAGGCCGGAGGCCACCGTGTTGACGGTGATCGGGTTGCCGCCGGCATCGAACGCCTCCACCTGGCCACCGATGGCGATGCTGGATTCGCCGCTGGCTTCCGCGCTGCTGCCGGTGGCGACGCTGTTGCTCCCGGTGGCGGTGGCATTGAAGCCGGTGGCCGTCGCACCATCCGCCAGCGCGAACGCACCCGAACCGGTCGAGGTCGCGCCGACGCCGTCGGCGAACGCCGCGGAGCCGGAGGCGGTCGCGTAGTCGCCGTTGGCCACCGCATCGTCGCTGCCGTCTTCCTCGCCATTGGCCTTGAAGTAGCGCGTGGCGTTCTCTGACGCTTCGGCGACGGCGTCCAACTGGTCGAGGTTCACCGCGTCGGTACCTTCGGTACCGGCGGCGACGTTGGTGATCTGTCGTTCGCTGCCGGCGCTGCCGACGGACACGGTGTCCTCACGATCAGCGACGGAATCGCCGCCGATGGCGACGCTGTTGTCGGCTTCGGCGGTGGCGAGGTTGCCCAGCGCGACGGAATTGAAGCCCGGCGTGTAGGCGCCACCGCCCACCGCGACCGAATAGTCGCCCGAGGCTTCGGTCGGGATGAATCCGAAGAAGGCACCGCCGACCGCCACGCTGTTGTCGCCGCTGGCGACAGCGTTGGAGCCCAGTGCCGTGCTGTCGTAGTTGCTGGCGACCGCCCCGAAGCCCAGGGCCGTAGCGCTGTTGCCACTGGCCTCCGCGCCGTAGCCGAAGGCGGAGGCCCCGAAGTTGGATGCGCTGCTGTAGCCGCCGACGGCGGTCGCGGCATCATCGGAAGCATCGCTGCGGAAGCCGACCGCGGTCGCCTGGATACCCGATGCGCTGGCTTCGGTGCCGAGCGCGGACGCGTAGGCGCCGGATGCATTCGCGCCTGCGCCCGCCGCCGTCGCACCCACTTCGCCGGCGACGGCGCCCGCACCGACCGCGGTGGCGTCGTCCGCCGTGGCTTCGGTACTCGCATAGACCGGATTGCCGTCCTCGTCGAGCAGCGGATCGCCGTTCTCGTCCAACAACTGGCGTTGCCCGCCGACGGCGACGGCACCCGCACCGCCGGCTTGCGCACCGGCACCATTGGCCACGCTGTTCGCACCGGTGGCGGTGGCATTGAAGCCGGTCGCGGTGGCGCTATTCGCGAGCGCGAAGGCGCCGGAGCCGGTCGCGGTCGCGCCGATGCCGTCCGCGAGTGCGGCAGAGCCGGACGCGGTGGCGTAGTCGCCGTTGGCGACCGCATCGTCGCTGCCGTCGCCTTCACCGTTGGCCTTGAAGTAGCGCGTGGCGTCTTCCGACGCGTCGGCGACGGCGTTCAACTGGTCGAGGTTCACCGCGTCGGTGCCCTCCGTGCCCGCGGCGACGACGGACACCGTGTCTTCGCGGTCGGCAATCGAATCGCCACCGAGGGCCACGCTGTTGTCGGCGATCGCCGAAGCCAGGTTGCCGATGGCCGTCGCGTTGGTGCCCGGTGCCCACGCGCCGCCACCGACGGCGGTGGAGAAATCGCCGGACGCTTCGGTCGGCAGGAAGCCGAACAGGGAACCACCCACCGCGACGCTGTTGTAACCGGTCGCGATCGAACCTGAGCCCAGCGCGGTACTGTCGCCGCCGCTGGCATCGGCGGCGTAACCGAGCGCCGTATCGAAGGCGCCCGAGGCGTTCGCGAATCCGCCGATCGCCACCGTCGCGATGCCGGTCGCACTGCTGGTATGGCCCACGGCGAGCGCTTGCGTGCCCGACGCCGAAGACGCGCTACCGAACGCGCCGGCATAGGCGCCGGTAGCGTTGCTCCCGGTGCCCACGGCACTGGCGCCCGCGCCCGTCGCGTTGGCCAGGGTGCCGACGGCGGTCGCGTTGGCGCCGGCCGCGTTGCTCTGGCTGCCCAGCGCGGTCGCGCCCTGCGCGCTGGCACTGCTGTCGTAGCCGACCGCGGTCGCATTCACGCCGGTGGCTTCCGCCAGCCCGCCGACCGCGGTGGCGCCGCTCTTGTTCGCGATGCTCTTGTAGCCCACGGCGACTGCGTGGCGGCCGGAGGCATCGACGCCGTCGCCGCACGACACCGCGTTCTCGCCCGGACGGCCATCCTTGATCGGATTTCCGCGCGCATCCACACAGTAGGCGGGGCCCGTCCCGATCTGCGGCTTGTCGTTCTGCTGCTGGCCTTTCTGCTTGTCATGGGCCAGCGCGGCGCCGAATGGCGCGCCTGCGAACAGTGCCGCGACCAGTAGCGTGATGCCCAGGCGCGCACGCACGCGGGCGCCCGACGTCATCACGCCATGCGCGCGGCGCGCGAACTCGGATGCCACCACCAGCATGCCGAGGGAGGGGTTCCACACCTTGCTGTAAATCCTGTTCATGGATCACGTCCTTCATCTGTGTTTTCGGGGGAATACGACAGCACCCATGCCGGTGCGGCATGGGGGTCAAGGCGGACTACGTCAGGGGCACGGACAACACGGCACGCGACAGGGGACGCGCACGGCCGTGTCGCACGGAGCGGAAGAAACGAAAGGGAAAGATGCGTTGAAGTCGGAACGGCAGGCGTACGAGCGCCACCTGATTCGCGAAGAGCGCGACGATGCCGCATCGCGCCGGGAAAGACGTGCAAGTGGATCCGTGAAACAAGATTTCGCGACAGCGAAAGATTCCCGCATTCCCCATCCCCTCATCCCGAGATGACACCAAAACACTCCGTGTGGTCGAACACTACAACCGCGTTGTGCAATTTGCGAGAGATTTGCTACGTTCGTCGAACCGCGATGAAACCGCTTAAAACAAGGCGTTAATGCCATGTGTAGGGCGCGTGCAGAAGATGTGTTCTTCGCGTGAAGAGTGTCGGCGCAGGTAAACAGGGGTACGTGCACGATGCGCTTGAAAGGGAAGTCGCAAGTCGTTGAGTAAGCACGTTGTAAACGGGTTACCCAGTTCGTTCATCCTTGTAGACATGGAGCAGGTCAAGTGAATCCACATTCTTCTTTCCGCAATTCGCGTCGTCGTCCCCTGGTTGCTGCACTCGCCGCAATCGTCGCGCTGGGCGCCTTCGCCGGCCATGCAGTCGCGGGCGATGTCAGCACCGCCGGACTGCGCGATGGCGAAACCTATGATCGTTTCATCGTGAAGTACCGCGATGGCAGTACCGCGCGCGCAAACAGCGCGACGTTGCAGCGTTCGCTGCTCGGCGCCGTCTCGCGCGCCGCGCTCGGTCCCGCGAACGGCAAGGCCGTGGGCGCGGCGAAGCTGCGCCGCCTCGGCATCGGCGCCGAGCTGGTGCAGACGTCACGCAAGCTGGACCGCGTGGAAGCGGAAAGCCTGCTGCGCCAGCTGGCGACGGATCCCGAGGTCGAGTTCGTCGAAGTGGATGCGCGCCGTTACGCGCGCCTGGTGCCGAACGACACCTACTACAACCAGTACCAGTGGCATTTCAAGGATCCGGTCGGCGGCATCAACCTGCCGGCGGCATGGGACAACGCGACCGGCGCGGGCGTGGTGGTGGCGGTGCTCGATACGGGCATCACGACGCACAGCGACCTCGATGCGAACATCCTTCCCGGCTACGACTTCATCAGCGACACGTTCGTTTCCCGCGACGGCGACGGCCGCGACGCCAACCCGCGCGACGAGGGCGATTGGAACCCGGTGGCCGGCGAGTGCTATACGGGCTCGCCGGTGCAGGACAGCAGTTGGCACGGCACGCACGTGGCCGGCACGGTGGCCGAGGTGACCAACAACGCGAAGGGCATGGCAGGCGGTGCGTTCAACGCGAAAGTCGTGCCCGCACGCGTGCTGGGGCGCTGCGGCGGCTACACCTCCGATATCTCCGATGCGGTGATCTGGGCGTCCGGCGGCACGGTGGCCGGCGTCCCCGCCAATGCCAACCCCGCGGAAGTGATCAACCTGAGCCTGGGCGGTTCCGGCGCGTGCAGTGCGGTGGAGCAGAACGCGTTCAACATCGCCATCGCCAATGGCAGCACGGTGGTGGTGGCGGCAGGCAACGACGCCGGCAATGTCAGCGGCTACTCGCCGGGCAACTGCGCGGGCGTGATCACCGTCGGCGCCACGCGGATCACCGGTGGTATCACGTCGTACTCCAACTACGGTACGCGGATCGACATCTCCGCACCGGGCGGTGGGGGCGGCGTGGACGGCAATCCGGGGGGTTACGTGTGGTCCACCGGCAACGCCGGCACCACGGTGCCTACGACCGAGACGTACTTCGGCATGGGCGGCACCTCGATGTCGGCGCCGCACGTCGCCGCCGTGGTCGCCCTGATGCAGAGCGTCGCCGAGACGCCCCTGACGCCGGCGCAAGTCCTGGCCACGCTGAAGTCGACGGCACGACCCTTCCCGGTGGCGCCGCCGGCGAACCGTCCGATCGGCGCGGGCATCGTCAATGCCGCGGCGGCGGTACAGGCCGTCATCGGCGGCGGCGAGCCGCCCACGGCGACGCCGTTGACCAACAACGTGGCGGTCGGCGGCAATACCGGGGCCAAGGACGCGGTCGTGCAGTACGCGCTGGTGGTACCGGCAGGCGCGACGAACCTGTCGTTCATCAGTTACGGCGGCACCGGCAACGCCGATGTGTACGTCAAGTTCGGCAGCGCCGCGACCGCGACGAACTACGACCTGCGTTCGGCGCGACCCGGCAACAACGAGGTGGTCAACATCGCCGCACCGCAGGCGGGCACCTACTACGTATCGCTGGTGGGCAAGACGAAGTTCGCCAACGTCAGCGTACGCGGGAGCTTCGCCTCACCCTGACGGCCGGCGATGCGGCGCGATGGCCCCGTGCACCGGGGCCATCCGCTCCGGCACGTGGCGCGCATGACGTTGGCCGGGTGAATGCGGTAAGTTGGTGCATTCTCCGTGGCCCCCGTCCTGCATGCCGCTCTACCGCTACAAGGCCTTGAATGCGCATGGCGAAATGCTGGAAGGCCAGATGGAGGCCGCCAGCGACGCCGAAGTGGTGTCGCGCCTTCAGGAGCAGGGACATCTGCCGGTGGAGGCCGCGCTCGCCGTTGCGGGCGCCGGCCGCAGTTGGGCGCAACTGTGGCGGCCGAATGCGTTCGCCGGCGACCGGCTGGTGCAGTTCACCCTGCAGCTGGCGACGCTGCTGGGCGCAGGGCAACCGCTGGATCGCGCGCTGGGCATCCTGCTCGACCTGCCCGAAGACGAGAAGGCGCGCCGCGTGATCGCCGACATCCGCGACAGCGTGCGCAGCGGTGCGCCCCTGTCGGCCGCGCTGGAGCGGCAGCACGGCATCTTCTCGCGGCTCTACGTCAACATGGTGCGCGCCGGCGAGGCCGGCGGCAGCCTGCACGAAACACTGCAGCGCCTGGGCGACTACCTGGAGCGCACCCGTGCGCTGAAGGGGCGCGTGATCAATGCGCTGGTCTATCCGGCGATCCTGCTGGTGGTGGTGGGCCTGGCGCTGTTGTTCCTGCTGGGCTACGTGGTGCCGCAGTTCGCGGTGATGTACGAAAGCCTGGACGTCACCCTGCCGTGGTTCACGCGCGGCGTGCTGTGGATCGGCAGCTTCGTGCGCGATTTCTGGTTCGTGCTGATCGCCGTGCCGGCGTTCGCGCTGCTGTGGTTCGATCGCCGCCGCCGCGACCCTGCGTTCCGCGCCCGGCTGGATGCCTGGTTGCTCGGCCGTCCGCTCGCGGGTCCGCTGCTGGCCCGGCTGGAGACGGCCCGCCTGGCCCGCACGCTGGGCACGCTGTTGAAGAACGGCGTGCCGCTGCTGACGGCGCTGGGCATCGCCCGCAACGTGCTGGGCAACCGTGCCTTGGCCGCCGACGTCGATGCCGCGGCCGACGATGTGAAGAACGGCCATGGCCTGTCCGCCTCGCTGGGCAAGGGCAAGCGTTTTCCCCGCCTGGCGCTGCAGATGATCCAGGTGGGCGAGGAGTCGGGCGCCCTGGACAGCATGCTGCTGAAGACGGCCGAGACCTTCGAGCAGGAAACCGCTCAGGTGCTGGACCGTATGCTGGCCGCCCTGGTCCCCGCCATCACCCTGATCCTGGCCGCGGTGGTGGGTGTCGTCATCATCGCCGTGCTGGTCCCTCTGTACGATCTGACCGGCGCCATCAACTGAGTACACCGGAGAGCCCGAGACCATGTCCCGCACGCGTTCCAATCCCGCCTTCCGTTCCCTCCGCTCGCAGCAGGGTTTCAGCCTGCTGGAGATCATCATCGTGCTGGTGCTGATCGGCGGCATCCTGGTCCTCGTCGGCAGCCGCGTGATGGGCGGCGCGGACAGCGGCAAGGTGAAGCTGGCGCAGTCGCAGCTGCAGACGCTCTCCGGCAAGATCGAGACCTACCAGCTCGATACCGGCAGCTATCCCGCGCAACTCTCCGACCTGGTCGCGCAGCCCGGCAACGCGACCGGCTGGCTGGGTCCGTATGCGAAGGAGAGCGAACTGAAGGATCCGTGGAAGAACGCCATCGAGTACCGGATCCCCGGCGAATCGCAGCGCTTCGACCTGATCAGCCTCGGTGCCGACGGCAAGGCCGGCGGCGACAGTGTGAACGCCGACATCAAGAACGAGTAACCACGCGCGCCCGCCGCCATGGCTGACTGCGTCCCGCCCCCGCGTTCGTTCGCGTGCGCCGCCATGGGGCGCGCATCGCAGGCGGGCTTTACGCTGCTCGAAACGCTGCTGGTGCTCGCGCTGATGGCCGCCGCGGCCTTGCTGGCGGCGATGGCATTCACCGGCGGCCTCGAAGGCATCAAGCTGCGTTCCGAATCCAAGGAGATCGCGGCGCAGCTGCGCTACACCCGCGCGCGCGCGATCGCCACCGGCCAGGCGCAGCGCTTCCGCATCGATCCGCGCGGCCATCGCTGGGAAGCCGCCGGCGACCACCGCGGCCGCATCGATCCGGCGCTGGCGGTGAGCTTCACCGGTGCACGGCAAGCGCAGGCGCGTGCCGGCGAAGGCGCGATCCTGTTCTTCCCCGATGGCGGCGCCACCGGTGGCCGCGTGACGCTGACAGCGGAACGCGCGGCGTGGAGCGTCGATGTCGCCTGGCTCACCGGCGAAGTGCGGGTGTCGCGCGAGACGGTCGGAGTGGCGCAGTGAAGTCGCCGTCGTCCGCCAGCCAACGCGGTTTCACCCTGCTCGAAGTGCTCGTCGCGTTCGCGCTGCTGGCCCTGGCGCTGACGCTGGTGCTCGGCGCGCTGTCCGGCGCGGCGCGGCAGGTGCGTCAGTCGGCCGACAGCAGTCGCGCCACCTTGCATGCGCAGTCGCTGCTGGCGCAGCTTGGTTCCGGCGAGGCGCTGCAGCCCGGACAGCGCGAAGGCGACTTCGATCGCGGACGTTACCAGTGGACGCTGGAGGTGTCGCCGTTCGCCGATCCGCTCGCATCGCGTGCGCAGCTCGATCCAGGCGCGCCGCAACTCCTCGACGTCCGCCTGCTCGTGCGATGGGGGTCGGAACGCGGGCAATCGCTGCAGTGGCGCACGTTGCGGTTGGCACCGCGCGACATCAACCAGGCGGCGCCGCCATGACGCGCCGGCAGGGCGGGTTCACGCTGATCGAGGTGCTGGTCGCGCTGGTACTGATGGCGGCCGGTCTCGCGCTGGCCTTCGCCATGCTGCGTTCGTCCACCGCGGTCGCGGCACGCGGCGAAGACATGGCGCAGGCAAGCGAGCGCATGCGCGCGGTGCACGGCTATCTGCGCGCGCGGCTCACGTCGGCCCAGCCCATCGTGTTCGCCACCGACCGCGGCACGCTGCGGCAGGCGCGCTTCATCGGCACGCCGCAGCGCATGCGGTTCGTGACCGACCTCCCGGACTACCTGGGCCACGGCGGCCCCTATCTGCATGACGTGGTGGCCGACGGCGAAGGGCGCCTGCTCGTCGGTTTTTCGGTGGCGCAGCCGGAGGCGTCGCTGGACGATCTCGAGCAGCGCGCCGCCGCGCAGCGCCCCGAGCGCCTGGTCGATGGCCTGCGCGCGGTGCGCTTCCACTACCGGGGCCTGGATGCGGACAACCGCCTGGGTCCGTGGCAGGACCGCTGGGAAACCTCCGAGATGCTGCCGTTGCAGGTGAAGGTGGAAGTGGAAGCGGTGCGCGGTGGTCGCTGGCCGGACCTCGTCGTCACGCTCACGCGCAGCGAAGGCGGTGCCGGTGGCGGCCTGCTGCCGGGCGGCTCGAATCCGGTGCTGCCATGAAGCGCCAACGCGGTGCCGCCCTGTTGCTGGTGCTGTGGCTGGTGGCGCTGCTCACGGCGCTGGTCGGCGCATTCGCGTTGACCGCGCGGATGGAGGCCATGCAGGGACGCGTCGGAAGCCGCGGTGCGGTCGCGCAGGAGGTCGCCCGCGCCGGGCTCGAGTACGCACTCGTCCGCGTGGCCGATCGCAACCCGCAGACGCACTGGCAGCCGAACGGGAGACCGTATGCCTGGACTTTCGATGGCAACGCGGTCGAAGTCCGCATCATCGACGAGACCGGCAAGGTCGATCTCAACCAGGCCGATGCGGGCTTGCTGTCGCGCCTGATGCAGGCGCTGGGCGAACCCCCCGATATCAGCGATGCACTGGCCGGTGCGCTCGTGGACTGGCGCGATACGGACAACCTCAGCCAGCCTTCGGGCGGCGCAGAGGATGACGATTACGCTTCCGAAGGCCGCGACTACGGTGCGAAGGACGCGCCGTTCGAGACGGTGGCCGAAGTCGAGCAGGTGCTGGGCATGACGCCGGCGCTGTACGCGCGGCTGGCACCCTTCCTTACGCTGTACTCGGGGCGCGGCCAGCCCGA
Organism: Pseudoxanthomonas sp. Root630; assembly: GCF_001427585.1. GTDB lineage: Bacteria > Pseudomonadota > Gammaproteobacteria > Xanthomonadales > Xanthomonadaceae > Pseudoxanthomonas_A. Next base: position 628,776 of record NZ_LMGY01000012.1, read on the forward strand.
CGCGACCTATGCGCAGGGCCCGGTGCTGGTCGCGATGGGCATGGATGCCGCGACGTGGCTGGCGCAGCGCAATGCCATGGGTGCGACCGGTGACACCCAACTCGTCGGCACCGGCAGTGGCACGTATAGTATCGAGAGCCGTGCGCGGCTGACCGATGGCCGCGAGGCGTCACTAAGGACGGTGGTGCGCGCAGGCGCCAATCCCGTGCCGGGATCGGCCTACACCTTGTTGCGCTGGGAGGAGGGAGCGTCACCACAATGAGCGGCGTACGCGACACCTTGCAGCAGTTCCGGGCACGCCTGGGGCCGGGGCCGAAGAGCTTCCTGGCCTGGTGGGGCCTGGCCCTGGCCAGTTGCCTGCCCGCGCGTTGGCGCGTGCTGCTGGGCCTGACCCGCGAGCGCCTGTTCTTCCAGCGCGACGGCGACGAGATCGCCATGAGCTGGATGGAAGGGGCCACGCGCCGCGAACTGGCGCGCCTGCCTTCCACCGTGGCCCCGGATGAACTCGTTGCCGTACTGGGCAGCCGCCTGGCGGGGCTGCCGCGCTGGTGGCTGGCGCCGGCGGGCATGGTCCTGCGGCGGCGCCTGCCGCTGCCGGCGGCGGCCGCAGATCGCCTGCGCGACGTGGTCCGGTTCGAGCTAGACCGGCAGACGCCGTTCACCGCGCAGGAGGCCTGTTTCGATGCGCGCGTGGTCGGCGTGCGCGAGGACGGTCAGCTCGATGTCGAACTCGTCGTGGTGCCGAAGCCCGCGTTCGACGGTGCACTCGCGCAACTGGGCGCACTGGCGCCGGTCCTGGCCGGGGCCGATGTGGAAGATGCCCACGGTCTGCCGGCTGGCGTGAATCTGTTGCCCGAAACCGCCCGGGCGGCGACCCAGGCGCCGAATCGTGGCTTGCACCTGACGCTGGCCAGCGTGGCGGTGGTCGCCCTGGTGCTGGGCGCCTGGCTGGTGCTCGACAACCGCCGCGCCGCCGCCGACGCCTTCGCGGTGCAAGTGGAGAGCCGCGCGGACGAGGCCCGCCGCGTGGCGGCAGGGCGGCAGCAACTCGTCGATCTGGTCGCCGGCATCACCACGTTGAACAACACGAGCGCACGACGCCCCACCGCGCTCGAGGTCATGGCCGACGTGACCCAGCGGCTGCCCGACAACACCTATCTCGAAAAGGTCGCCATCGAAGGCGACCGGCTGACCCTGATCGGGTTCAGCCCCGAAGCTTCCGGGCTGGTCGCGCGCCTGCAGGGCTCGAAGCTCTGGCGCAACCCCGCATTGAGCGGCGCGCTGCAGCCTGATCCACGCACGCGCATGGACCGCTTCACCCTGACCGCGGAACTGCTGGGCAAGCAGGAGCCCGCCGCGGCCGGCGCCAACGGAGGGCCCAATGCCGCCGGCCATGACTGACCGCGACCGCGCGCTGGCGCTGACGCTGCTGCTGGCGGCGTTGCTGCTGGGCTACTTCGTGCTCGTCCACCCGTGGTGGACGGTGCCGATGCAGGAGGTGAACACGCGCGTCGGCGAGCTGCGCGAGCGCGAACTGCGCATCCGTACCCAACTGGCGCAGGCCCCGCAGGTGCAGCGCGAACTTTCCGCTGCGCTGGCACAGCAGGCCCAGCGCCCCGGGTTCCTCCCGGAAGCGACGGTGGAGCTCGCGACCGCGGGCCTGGTGCAGCGGCTCGAAGGCATCGTGAAGCAGGCCAGCCCCGGCAACCGCAGCTGCGCCATCGCCAACCAGTCGCCGCTGGCGCTGCCGGGGCGCGAGGTCTATCCGCGCGTGGTCGTGCAGGTACGCCTGCGTTGCGGTGCGCCGGAGCTCGCCTCGGTGCTGCACCAGATCGAATCCGGCAGCCCGCGCCTGTTCGTCGAGAACCTCAACATCCTGGCCCAGCGCTATGCCTTCCAGGCCAGCGAGAGCGGTTCGGGCGGGCTCGACGTGAACTTCGATCTGTACGGCTACCTCAAGCCCGCGCCCGCCATGCCGCAGGAGGCGCCCGATGCGCCCTGAAGCCTGGACCGCACGCACGTGGATCCTGGCGACGGTGGCCGGCTGGTCGGTGGTGGTCCTGTTGTTGGCCGTGTTCGGCCTGGGCGGGCGCATCACCCCGTTGCCGGCCGATCCTTCCCTGGTCCAGGCGCTGCCGAAGCTGCCGCCGGCCCCACCCGAACGGCTGGGCGGCCTGCCTCAATACGCGGAAGTCGGCGATCGCCCGCTGTTCTCCGAGGACCGTCGACCCAAGCCGTTCTTCCTGTCCGGCGAGGAAGCCGCCGCACCCGCTTTCGATCTGGTCCTGAGCAGCGTGCTGATCACTCCGGCGCTCGAGATGGCGATCGTCCAGCCGGCCCAGGGGGGCGAGGGCCGTCGCGTGCGGGTCGGTGAGTCGCCCGAAGGCTTCCCCGGCTGGCGGTTGACCGAACTGTCCCCGCGCCGTGCCGTGTTCGATGGGCCTGAAGGGCGCCGTGAGCTGGAGTTGCGTGTATTCGACGGCGCCGGTGGCCAGCCGCCGACCGCCGTTGCGGTTCCGCCCGCCTCCGGCCCCATGCCTGCCTCCCCGAACACACCTCCCTCGGCCCGTCCGACAGGTGGCAACGCAGGTCCGGTCGCGATGCCGACCGTCCCGTCGCCGTCGACCCCGACGGCATCGGGCACGACGCCTCCCGCCGTCGCGCCGTCGCCACCGCCGCCGAGCGCACCGGCAACGACGACCGAGCAGCAGATGGATGCGATCCGCCAGCGCATCGAACAGCGCCGCGCACAACTGCGCCAGCAGCAGGCCAACCCCAATCCGCCGCCGGCAACGCCCGGCCAGACACAGTAGAGTGCCGGCATGACGTCACGCGTGATCCTGTTTTCCCTCTGCCTGGGCCTGTTGGCCGGTTGCGCGAGCGCCCCGGTGCCCGACGTGCGCCGTACCTCGCCCGCCACGGCGGGCGAGGTCGCCCCCGGCACCGCCCAGACCGCGCCGCTGCAGGAGGCCGAAGCGCCTTCGACCGGTCCGCAAGCGCAGATCCGCCGCGGCAACGGGCAGATGATCAATCGCAGCGCGGCCAGCGCACCCGCGCCCTCGTTGGGTGGGGCGAGCAGCGGCTCGGCCACCTTCAATTTCGAAGGCGAATCCGTGCATGCCGTGGTGAAGGCCATCCTCGGCGACATGCTGGGCCAGAACTACGTGATCGCGCCGGGCGTGCAGGGCACGGTGACGCTGGGGACGCCCAAGCCGGTGTCGCCGGCCGAGGCGCTGAACCTGCTGGAGATGGTGCTCGGCTGGAACAACGCGCGCCTGGTCTACACCGGCGGCCGCTACAACATCATCCCGGCCGACCAGGCGTTGTCCGGCAGCGTGGCGCCACGCACGGGTCCGGCGTCCAGCGCACGCGGTTACGAGGTGCGCGTGGTGCCGTTGCGCTTCATCTCGGCCAGCGAAATGAAGAAGGTGCTGGAGCCGTATGCGCGGCCCAATGCCATCGTCAACGTCGATGGCACGCGCAACGTCATCACCCTGGCCGGCACGCGCAGCGAACTCGAGAACTACCTGCGCACCGTCGAGATCTTCGACGTGGACTGGCTGTCCGGCATGTCGGTGGGCGTGTTCCCGCTGCAGTCCGGCCGTGCGACCCGCGTAGTCGCCGACCTGGAGAAGGTATTCGGCAACGACAGCAAGACGCCCAGCGCCGGCATGTTCCGCTTCATGCCGCTGGAAGGCGCGAACGCGGTGCTGGTGATCACGCCGCAGCCGGCCTACCTCGACCAGATCCAGCAGTGGCTGGAGCGCATCGACGGCGCGGGCGAGGGTAGCCGCCTGTATTCCTACGAACTGAAGTACATCAAGGCGCGCGAACTCGCGCAGCGCCTGGCCGAGGTCTTCGGCGCCTCCGGCAGTGGTGCGTCCAGCGATGGCCGTTCGACCGGCGGGACCGGCAACGTCTCGCTGATGCCGGGTACCGATGCGGTGCAGATCAACGACGGCGGCATGAACGGCAACAACAGTTCCGTCGATTTCGGCGGTAGCGGTTCCAGCTCCAGCAGTGGCCTGGGTGGCGGCTCGCTGTCGCTCAACCAGCGCGACAACGGCAACGGTGCGGTGACGCTGGAAGTCGATGGCGCGCGCGTGGGCGTGGCGGCGGTGGAAGAGACCAACACGTTGCTCGTGCGTTCCAGCGCCAGCGCCTGGCAGTCGATCCGCGAAGTGGTCGACAAGCTCGACGTGATGCCGCTGCAGGTCCACATCGAGGCGCAGATCGCCGAGGTGTCGCTGACGGGCGACCTGAGCTACGGCGTGAACTGGTATCTCGAACGCGCGATGACGGACAACGGACTGGGTCCCTTCGCCGACCCGAGTGCCGGTGGCCCGAGCCGCTGGAGCACGCTCGCCGGCAGCATCGGGGGCGTGAGCGGTGCCGGCGCGGTCTGGACGCTGGTGAAGAACGATGCCGCCGCCGTCATCACGGCGCTGGATGAAGTCTCCGACGTGCGCCTGCTGCAGACGCCGTCCATCTTCGTGCGCAACAACGCCGAAGCCACGCTCAACGTGGGTAGCCGCATTCCGATTTCCTCGGTCACCGTCAATCCAGGACTGGGCACCGACAACAGCTACAGCCAGGTGCAGTACCTGGATACCGGCGTGATCCTCAAGGTGCGCCCGCGCGTCACCAAGGACGGCATGGTGTTCCTCGACATCGTGCAGGAAGTGAGTTCACCGGGCAGCGAGCCCGACGCCAATGGCAACGTGCGCATCAACACGCGCCGCTTCAAGACGGAAGGAGCCGTGCAGGCCGGCAACACGGTGATGCTGGCGGGCCTGATCAGCGACACCGCGACCCAGGGTTCCTCCGGCATCCCGGGCCTGAGCCGGCTGCCGATCATCGGCGGGCTGTTCGGCAAGAAGACCACCGGCACCGAGCGCAGCGAAGTCATCGTGCTGCTGACGCCGACCATCGTCAGCAACCCGCAGGAAGCCAACGACCTGACCGATGAGTACGGCAAGCGCTTCCGCGCGCTGGAACCGCTGAATACCCCGCGCTCCAAGTGACGCCGTCGGCCGCATCGTCCCTGCCCATCGTCCTGCTGCCCATCGGCACCGACGATGACGCGCTCGATGCGTGCCTCGGCGCGCTGGACGCCGGCACGCCGGAAGGCGCACGCGTCTGGCTTGCCGACGATGCGCAGGCCGGCCCGCGCGGCCTGGCCATCATCGAGCGCTGGTTGACGCGCACGCGCCTGCAGGCGGATTACACCCGCCGCCCGCGCATGCTTGGCGAGGTGGCGCACATGGACCAGATGCTGGCGGCCTGCGGCGATGCGGATGTCGTCGTGCTGTCGCCCGACGCGCAGCCGCTACCGGGGTGGTTGCAGCAATTGGCCGCGTGCCTGGCGCGCGATGCCGCGATCGCCACGGCCACGCCCTGGTGCAACGCCGGCGAAACCACCGCCTGGCCGCGCCTGGGAGAGGTGGGTCCGCTGCCGGACGACGTCGAACGTACCGCGCACGCCTGTGCGGCGATGCCGCCGCTGCATCCGGAACTTCCCGCAGCGGTCGCCCACGCCGTCGCCTTGCGCGGCAGCGCACGGAAGCGGGTCGGTGGATTGGACGCCGCGAGCTACGCTTCGTGGTATGCGGCGCTGGTCGATCTGTCGTTGCGCTTGTCGGGACTGGGCTGGCGCAATGTGCTGTGCGAGACCGCGTTCGTCGCGCGCGGCGGCGAAGGCGGGCCGGCCGATGGCGACATGGATGCGTTGAACGCGCGCTGGCCGGCCTTCACCCCGCGGCTCGCGAGCTTCCTGATGGCCGATCCGCTGCGCGAGCCCCGCGAGCGCCTGGCCGCCCTATATGCGGACGTCGGATCGCCGGAGCGCCAGCGTGACCTCTTCGGCTGAGCAGGGCGGCATCGCCGTCGTGGTCGTGACCCACGCCAGCGCGAGCACCATCGACGACTGCCTGATGCGCCTGCGCGTTGCGCATGGCGTGGACGAGATCCGCATCGTCGACAACGCCTCCGCCGACGGCACCATGGACATCGTGCAGCGGCACGCGCTGCAGGACGCGCGCCTGCGTTTCATCGCCAATCCCGACAATCCGGGGTTCGCCGTGGGCTGCAACCAGGGCGCGCGCGACACCCACTCGCCGTGGATCGCGTTCGTGAACCCGGACCTGATGGTGGAGGGCGACACGCTGTCGCGCCTGCGCGCGCACGCGGCAGGCAGCGCGGGCGAAGCATTGCTCGGCGCGGACCTGGTCGACGAGGAGGGCGTGCGCGATGCGGCGGCGCGGCGGCGCGATCCCGTGTTCGCCGCGATGCTGACATCCCCGGGCGCAGCGTCCCGGCTGGGCGTACCGGTCGATGAGGGCAGCGTCCTGCAGCCGGTGGATATCGTGTCTGGCGCGCTGATGCTGTTGCCGCGCACGTTGTTCGACCGGGTGGGGGGCTTCGACGAAACGTACCGCCTGCACGCCGAGGACATGGACCTGTGCCGCCGCGCGCGCGAAGCGGGTGCGTTGCTCGCCGTCGCCAACGACGTACGCGTGCTGCACATCCGCGGCGTGTCCAGCCGCTCGCGGCCGCTGTTCGTGGAGTGGCACAAGCACCGGGGCTTGTGGCGCTACTTCCGCAAGTTCGAAGCGACGCAGCGCGGCGTGTTCACGCAGCTGGGCGTGTTCGGTGCGATCTGGTCGCATTTCGGCGCGGTGTTCGCGCGCATCCTGCTGCGGCGCCGCTAGACCTGTACGAATCCGTCTTCGATGCGATGGCCGACGCTGCGCAGGGCCGACATCGCATCGTCCAGTTGATGCGCCTGCACCAGCACGTAGTCGGTGTCGTAGGTCGACAGCGCGAAGATGCCCACGCCGGCGGCGGCCAGCGGATCCAGCACCGCCTTGAGGATGCCGGTCAGCGCGAAGTCAAACGGCCCCTGCAGCTTGAACATGCGCCAGCCGCGCTGGCAGCGCACGTCGTCGGGGACGAGCTGCTCTTCGCAGACGAGCGACAACTCGTCGTCGGTCCAGCCGGCGTGTCGCATGCCGGCCGTGGGCCACCAGCCGGGCAGGGCGGCATCGGCCGGCAACTGCGCGACGGCGTAGCGCGCCGGCAACAACGCGAGCGTCAGCGAGGGGGACGTCATCCGGCGCGACCGTTCCACCAGAACAGCGCATTGACCGCGAGCACCACCACCACGGTGTAGATCAGCGACAGTGGACCGCCCACGCGCCACAGCTGGCGCGAGGTGTAGTTGGCCGGGCCCACGACCATCGAGATCACCGGGTTCGACGCCGTCATCAGGTTGTTGGAGGCCGACAGCGCCACGATCAGCGCGAACGCGGTGGGATTGCCGCCCGCGGCCAGCGCCAGGTTGATCGCCATCGGCACCATCACGATGGTCGCGCCCACATGGCTGATGACCAGCGAGAACGCGGTCGTCAGCAACGCGATGGCGATCTCCAGCACCCAGACCGGGATGCCGTCCGGCAGGCGCTCGACGGTATGGCCGGCCACCCAGGCCGCCGCACCGCTGCTGTCCATCGCCCAGCCCAGCGGGATCAGCCCCGCCATCAGGAACACGGTCTTCCAGTTGATCGCGCTGTAGGCCTCGTCCATGCGCAGCACGCCGGTCAGCAGCATGCCGGCCACGCCGGTCATCAGCGTCAGCGCGACCGGCAGCTTGGAGGTCAGCGCGATGATGATGGTGATCGCGAAGATGGTCATCGCGATCTTGAACTTGTGCGGGCGTTGCTCGCCCTTCGGGTAGTCGGTGACGACGACGAAGTCGCGGCTCTCCGCAGCCAGGCCCAGGTCCTGCCAGATGCTGTGGAAGACCAGCATGTCGCCGGCGCGGAGCTTTTCCTCGCGCACGTTCTCGCGGATGACCTTCTTGTCGCGGTTGATCGCCAGCAGGCTGATGCCGTTCTGCTTGCGCAGGCGCAGCTCGCGCGCGGTCTTGCCGATGAAGCGCGAGGTCGGCGGCACCACCGCTTCGGAGATGCCGGCGCGGCTGGGATTGAAGAGGTCGCCGAAGTGGCGCAGGCGCGAAGACAGGCGCAGGAAATGGTTCTGCGCGAAGTCGCCGATCTCCTGTCGCTTGCCCATCACGCCCAGCACGCTGCCGACCCAGATGCGCATGTCGGCAGGCGGTGCCAGCCGGGTGTCGTTGCCGGTCTGCAACGCCAGCATCAGCGGGGCGTCGTGCAGCGCTTCGGCTTCGCCCAGCGACATGCCGACCAGCGGACTCTCTGCGGTGACCACCAGTTCGAACACATCGCCTTCGATGCCGTAGGTGTTGGCGAAGTAGCTCTCCGTGCGCGCCGGCGTCACGTTGGTCTCGGTCTCGTCGCGGAGCTTCTTGTCGCCGTAGTAGCGGAAGTACAGCAGCGAGGCGATCACCAGCACCAGGCCGATCGGCCATGGCGCGAACATCCGCAGCGGCTCCAGCGTGGCCATGCCGGAGGGCAGGTTGTTGTTGGCCGAGACCAGCAGGTCGTTGAGCAGGATCAGCGGCGAGTTGCCGACCATCGTGAAGGCGCCACCCATGACGATGGCGGCCGCGATCGGCAGCAGCAGCCGCTGCAGCGACAGGCCGGTGCGCGCCGACAGGCGCGAGGCCACCGGCATGAACAGCGCCATGACCGACGGGTTCTGCATGAAGGACGAATTGAGGCTGGCGATGGCCGTGGTCATCAGCAGCAGGCGCTGCTCGATGCCGTGGCCGCGCCGCAACAGCCACGATGCCAGGCGGTTCAGCGCGCCGGTGCGATCCAGGCCGGCGCCGAGGATCATCGTGGCGATGATGCTCATCACCGCGTTGCCGGAGAAGCCGCCGAAGATTTCCTCCGGTGCGATCAGGCCGGTGATGCCCAGCACCACCAGCACCACCAGCGCGACCAGGTCCGCGCGGATGCGTTCGAACAGGAACATCGCCATCGTGAAGCCGACCAGCCCGAGGACGAGCTTCATGTCGTTGGTCAGCGTCAGCGCGTTTTCCATGTCGCGGTCGGTTTCCTGGTGCGTGCTGCGGAATTACCCGCGGTCGTACAGAAGATCCCACACCCCGTGGCCCAGCTTCTGGCCGCGGGTCTCGAAATGGGTCTGCGGGCGCCACGCCGGGCGCGGCACGCTGCCGCGCGGACCGGCGCGGTTGGTCAGCCCCGGCGTCGCATCCAGCACGTCCCACATGTGTTCGGCATAGGCCTCCCAGTCGGTGGCGCAGTGCAGGCGGCCACCGGGGCGCAGCTTGCGCGCGATGAGCGCGGCGAACTCGGGCTGCACCAGGCGGCGCTTGTTGTGGCGTTTCTTGTGCCACGGGTCGGGGAAGTAGATGCGCACTTCATCCAGCGAGCCGTCGGCCACTTCATGCTGCAGCACTTCCACCGCATCGTGGTGGTAGACGCGCACGTGGTCGCTGCCGTCTTCGGCCAGCGCGTTCAGCAGGCGGCCGACACCGGGAGCGTGCACCTCAAGGCCGAGGTAGTCGCGGTCCTTGTCGTGCGCGGCGGCGAAGCGCAGGGCCTCGCCGTTGCCGAAGCCGATTTCCAGCACCCGGGGTGCCGTGCGCCCGAACACCACGTCGTAGTTCCGCGGCGCACCGGTGTAGTCCAGCCCGAACCGCGGCCACTGCGTATCGAAAGCGCGCTGCTGGGCATCGGTGAAGCGCCCCTGCCGCAGCACGAAGCTGCGGATTTCGCGCCGGCCTTCGCTGATCGTGAATGGCTTGGGCGGTGTCTTGGCGCCCGGGCTGGAAAACGGATCCGTCATCAGCCGATCAGTCCGTCGATCGGGCTCGATGCCGAGGCGTTGCGCTTGCGCGGGATGCGGCCTGCGAGGAAGGCCTCGCGGCCGGCTTCCACGGCTTTCTTCATGGCGCTGGCCATCAGCACGGGATGCTTCGCCCCGGCGATGGCGGTGTTCATCAGCACGCCGTCGCAGCCCAGTTCCATGGCGATGGCGGCATCGGAGGCGGTGCCCACACCGGCATCGACCAGCACGGGGACCTTGGCGTTCTCGATGATTTCCAGCAGGTTGTACTTGTTCTGCACGCCCAGGCCGGACCCGATCGGCGCGGCCAGCGGCATCACCGCGACGCAGCCGATCTCTTCCAGGCGGCGGGCCAGGATCGGGTCGTCGCTGGTGTAGACCATCACCTGGAAGCCGTCGGCGACCAGCTTCTCGGCAGCGGCCAGCGTCTGCACGACGTCGGGGTAAAGGGTCTTCGGGTCGCCCAGGACTTCCAGCTTCACCAGGGTGTGGCCGTCGAGCAGTTCGCGGGCCAGTCGGCAGGTACGCACGGCGTCGTCGGCGGTGTAGCAGCCGGCGGTGTTCGGAAGCAGGGTGTAGCGGTCCGGCGGCAGCACGTCGAGCAGGTTGGGCTCGTTCGGCGACTGGCCCAGATTGGTGCGACGGATGGCGACGGTGACGATTTCGGCGCCCGCGGCCTCGGTGGCCAGGCGGGTTTCTTCGAAATCCTTGAACTTGCCGGTGCCGGTCAGCAGGCGGGAACGGTAGGTCTTGCCCGCGATCACCAGCGGGTCATGGGGGACGGTGTTGGACATCCCCCGATTATCGCCGATGTTGGGGGCGGGGTGGCATGGCGGGGCTGCCCCGCGCGCCCGGATCAGCCGCCGCCGAGGGCGTGCACGATCTCGACGCGGTCGCCGGCCTTCAGCTGCGCATGCGCGTGCTGGCCACGGGGGATGATCTCGCCGTTGACCTCGACGGCGACGCGGCGCTCGGCCAGGCCCTGCTGCTCGAGCAGTGAGAGGAGGGTGCTGTGGTCGGGCAACGCGTGCGGTTGCCCATTCAACTGGATGTCCATGGCCGCATTGTCGCCGATGGCCGGCGCCATTGCCGCATTGCAGCGTGTGCCCCGGCCGCCTTTGGTGGAAGGATGCGCGCCATGCGCAGCCGTACGGCAGAGCCGGCGCGCAGCCCATCATCACCATGCCCCGGGAGAGTCCATGAAGCGTTCCAGTTCGCCCGTCCGTTCGTTGCTGGCCGTTGCGCTGGCGATGGCGGCAGTCCCCGCCCTGGCCCAGAACGGCCCCTACACGCAGACCGTGTTCTTCGGCGACAGCCTGACGGACGCCGGTTACTTCCGGCCGTTGCTGCCGGCCAGCGTCCGCGCCGTGACCGGCCAGTTCACCACCAATCCCGGCTTCGTCTGGTCGCAGTACCTGGCCGAGTACTACGGCACCAGCGCCTATGCGAACGGCAACGGCCAGGTGGGCACCAACTACGCCGCCGGCGGCGCCCGCGTGGGTACCAACACCACCGGCGCGCTGGGTCCGATTCCTTCGCTGGCCACGCAGGTCAACACCTACCTGACCTCGACCGGCGGTCGCGCGGATCCCAACGCGCTCTATACCGTGTGGGGCGGCGCGAACGATCTGTTCACCATCACCAGCGGTGGCGCCAATCCGACCACGACCATCGGCGCCGCAGTGACGGCGCAAGTGGGCATCATCGGCACATTGCAGGCCGCCGGCGCGCGCTACATCCTGGTGCCCACGATCCCGGACCTGGGCGTGACGCCCGGTTTCCGCGCCCAAGGCACGGCTGCAGCCGCGGCGGGCACCCAGCTCTCCACGACGTACAACACCGCGTTGTTCGATGCGATCAACACGGCGGGCTTCCGGGTGATTCCGCTGGATACGTTCACCCTGCTGCAGGAGATCGTCGCCAGCCCGGCCGAGTACGGTTTCGCCAACGTCACCGGCACCGCGTGCCAGCCGCAGATCACCGCCAACTCGCTGACCTGCAACCCGACCTCGTACGTCACTCCGAATGCGCCGGACACCTACGCGTTCGCCGACGGCGTGCATCCCACGTCGAAGGCGCACAGCATCCTGTCGCAGTACGCGGTGGCGATGCTGGAAGGGCCGCGCCAGATCGCGCTGCTGCCGTACACCGCGTCCGTGCATGGACGTGCCCGCGCCGACCGCGTGGCATCGCACGTCGCCGGCAAGCCCGACGCCGATGGCATGCGCTGGTGGGGCGACCTGCGTGGGGATTTCCTGCGCTACGGTCATGGCGACCTGTACGACGGCGCCGGCCCGATGGGCACGTTCGGCGTCGACTGGTCGCGCGGCTCGCTGGTCTACGGTGCCTTCGCGGGCTATGGCCGTGCGCAGTACGACTTCGGCAAGCGCAGCGGCAGCTTCGACGAATCCGATGCCACGCTGGGCGGCTTCGCCGGCTGGTACGGCGATCGCCTGTGGGCGAACGCGCAGGTCAGCTACAGCTGGATCTCCTACGACGTGGACCGCGAAGTGCAACTGGGCGACGTGACCCGTCGCCACAGCGGCTCCCCGGACGGCACCAACCTGAGCCTGGGCCTGAGCGCCGGCTACCAGTGGGGCGAAGGCGCGTTCCGCCACGGTCCGGTCATCAGCGTGCTGTCGCAGACGATCGAGATGGACGGCTACAGCGAGAGCAACGTCAACTCCAGCGCGCTGGCGTACCCGGATCAGGACTTCGACTCGCTGATCGGCAGCGCGGGCTACGAGGTCAGCTATGCCATCAACGATCACCTCCAGCCCTACGCGCGCCTGACGGTGGACAAGGAGTTCGAGGATCCGGCCGAGGAAGTGTTCGCGCAGGCGCTGTCGCTGCCCGGCACCAACCCCTATGCCGTGCCCGGCCTCGATACCGACGACGGCTATGGCACGCTGCTCATGGGGGCGCGCACGAAGCTGTTCGGCTTCGACGCCAACCTGGGCGTCACCACCACGGTGAACCAGGGCGGCGGCACCAACACCACGGCGTTCATGACGCTGGGTGGCAACTTCTGATGCACCCGGGCAATGCGGCGCCGCTCTCCGGCGTCGCATTGCCTTGCCGCCCGGGCCGGCATAGACTGCGGCCGTCCGCGCGGGTGTAGTTCAATGGTAGAACTGCAGCTTCCCAAGCTGCTAGCGTGGGTTCGATTCCCATCACCCGCTCCACTCAAGCCCAATCATGCGCCTAAGTGCATGAATTTGCAAGGGTTTTAGTCGAGAAAACGAGATTTCAAACGACCTCTTTAGGTATCGTTTGGGGTATCGTTTCAGTGCCGAAGCCGCTGCTTCTATCTCGTCCCAGCGGGCTCTATGTCCGCTTCCTCGTTCCCACCGACTTGCGTGCCGTTGTTGGCTCACGTTTTTTGGTGCGCGCTTTGCATGTGCCCTCTGGTGACGCCGCTCGACTGGTCGCGGCGCACATGGCCGTGGCACTCTCGGTCATGTTCAAGGCCTTGCGTGCGGGGAAAAAGATGGACGATACGGATATCGCTGAACTACTGAGGAAAGCGGCGAATGGCGACCTACAAGACCTCATCCTAAAGGGGGTGAAGTTGTCGGATGGCACCTCGATGGAGGAGGTGCGCATCGACACGCCGCAAGATGCCACCATGTTTGCCGAGATATTGCGGCGACCCGCGTCGCGTAAGGCGGCAGTGGATGAAGGGGCGCACGAACGGGGAGAGCGTCGACGCGAACAGATGCGCCAGTCCTCTGCAAGACTTCAGGCGCAGGCCCCTCCCCAGGAAGATCCCATTTCAGTGCTGGCGAGGGTGCCTCGCAAGAAGCGGCTTTCAGGCGCCATTGCTCGTCACCTTCGAGCCCTCAAGCACCTTCGCCGGCTCGAGCCCAACACCATCATGGAGAGCAGGCACACCCTGCGCATTCTGCTGGGTGTGGTGGGGGACATGCCGGCTTCTTCATTGAACGTGGACCATGCTCGGGAAGTGATGGCTGCAGTAGAGCACTGGCCGAAAAACGCAACGCAGGTGCCTGACTATCGTGGCCTAAGCGTCAAGGAGATTGTGCGGCTTTCAAAGGAGAACAAAGAGCCTAGGCCAGCGCTCCGCACGCTGAAGAAGCATTGGGACCGGCTCAACGTGTTTACGACGTGGCTAACAAAGCAGGGACTGCTCCAACACAATCCAATGGGTGCTATCGAACAACCGAGTGAACACACCATTGATGCTGAGGCGGAATCGAGAAGGCCTTTCAGTCACGAAGAACTGAAAGCCGTGTTCGGCCCAGCATTTAGCCGTTGGGCAGCCAAATGGCCCCATCGCTATTGGGGCGTTGTGTTGGGGCTCTACAGCGGTGCCCGCGTGGCAGAAGTGGCACAGCTGAGTGTCGCTGATGTTCTGTTCGTTGAGGACGTTCCCGGCTATGTCATTACGCACAAGATCAAAGGCAACAAGGTTAAAAATCCCAGTAGCAAGAGATTTGTCCCGATGGCTCAGCCGGTAATTGATGCTGGGTTCTTAGGCTATGTCGAAGAAGTCAGAGCGGCTGGATTGACGCGGTTGTTTCCGAACCTTCCAGGCGGCAACGGGTTGAGCTATGGCCGGCAGTTGTCTAGGCAATTCTCTGCGTTCATTAAGACGCAGGGCATCGACGAGCCAGGTATGGGTTTCCACGCGCTGCGCCATTACCTCGTCACGCATCTTGACCGAACGTTGCAGGCTCAAAGGATGAAGCTGGGAGATCGGAATGAAGCCATCGGTCGAATTACGGGGCACTACAAAATTCCGGATACAACCCTTCGGAACACTTACGTGGACGAGCGGGGCTTACCCATTCCATCCTTTGTAGAACCGGAAACGCTTTCCGAGCGAGTGGCGACGCTGGCGTTGTTCTCACCACCTGTAGAAATTCCGGCTTACATTCCTGGGCAGTTTGCAGGCCAACTGAAGGAAGCTGCCGCTAAGAAGCGTCGCGCTGAAAGACAGGAAACAGAAAAGCCCAAGGCCAAGTCCGCGCCGAAGCCCGGTGTCCGTCGCTAGGCGGCTAACGCTTGCCAGAACGCTTAATCGTTTTTCGTTTGGTAGAACCTTTGCGCAGACGCTTGCCGTGGGCGTCGTATCCCGCGGCCTTCAACAACGAGTTGGCGGCGCGCTCCGCGGCGCGTTGAGCTGCTTTGTCCATGCCCTGGTTTACCACCATGGGCGTGTTTGGCAAGCCGAGTAGCGTGCGTCAGCGCGACGAAGTGGCGGCCGGACCCCAAATCCACTTTGCCACCATCGCGGCCGCAATGGCGGCCAGGACTTGCGCTGCCACGAACCACGGAACGCCGGAGAGCTGGATGCCTGAAAAGCTGTCCGTGAATGCCCTGGCCAGGGTCACCGCTGGGTTCGCGAACGACGTCGAGGCCGTGAACCAATACGCCGCCGTGATGTAAGCAGCCACTGCCAGAGCGGTTGAGGTAAGGCCATGCCGCGCAACTCCCGCGATGACTAAAACGAGGCCGAAAGTGGCAACGAACTCGCTCCACACCTGGGAAATTCCTTCGCGCACGTGTTGCGAGGGAGAGAACGGCGCAAGGTCAAACATCGCATGCGCGGCCGCCACGCCCAGCAGAGCCCCAACAAATTGCGCGGCCATGTAGCCGCACGCCTCTTTGGGGGCCAACTGCTTGTCCAGCGCCATTGCCAGGGAGACTGCGGGGTTGAAGTGCGCGCCGGAGACCCCGCCGAAGAGTTGGATGAGTGCGAACAGACCGGCGCCCGTGGCCAATGCGTTTGCCAGCAGGGCCAGCGCCGTGTTCCCGCCCGACAAGCGCTCGGCCATGATGCCCGAGCCGACCACAATCGCCAGCAGAAAAGCCGTGCCCAGAGCCTCGGCGACGAGGCGACGTCCCCAGGTCATTGAGAACCCAGCGCCCGCACTTCGTTCTGCAGGGACAGGCCGTCCAGCTTGTCCATGGGCAAAGACAGGAAAAGGCGTAGACGCTGGGAAATTGCCTGCGCGGTTTTCGCGAACGCGACCCGCTTGGCGTCGTCGTCGCCGTCGACGTGCGATGGGTCAGGGAAGCCCCAGTGCGCGGTCGTCGGAGACCCGGGCCAGTAGGGGCAGGCTTCGCCCGCCGCGTTGTCGCAGACCGTGATGATGAAATCCATCTGCGGTGCGCCTGGCGCCGCGAACACGTCCCAGCTTTTGCTGCTCATCCCTTCCGTGTCACACCCGAGCTTCTCGAGCGTTTCCAGGGCGAACGGGTTCACGCGTCCCATGGGTTGGCTGCCGGCGCTGTAACCCTTGAAGCGGCCTTCAGAGAGGTGGTTCACCAAGCCTTCGGCCATGATGCTTCGGGCGCTGTTGCCGGTGCAAAGAAACAGGATGTTGTAGGGCTTGCGGGTCATGACGACGGGATATCCCTGAAGAGGCAGACGGCGGAGGAGGGGCAGAGCGATCGAAACTCGGCGGTCGCCAGAATGTCTGGCGGCATCGAGGCCCTTTCGGCGGAGACGTAGCCAAGGCGAGTGAAAAACGCTTCGGCCGTTTCGGTGAGCAGGACCACGCGGGTGATGCCACGGGAACACGCGTTCTGCTCCAAGGCGCTCACCAAGCCGGCGCCCACGCCCAGGCCGCGGGCCTGAGGCAACACCACCAGCGAACGAAGAAGGCCGGCAGGGGCATGCGGTTCCAGTCCAACGACGCCCACAAGGGCGCCGTTGGTTTCAGCAACTAAAAACTCCACCGCGCTTGCCGACAGGTCGGCAGTGGGAAGCCCTGCTGCTGCCAGCATGTCGCGGATGGCCGCGCCGTCGGAAGGGGTGGCGGCGCGGACGGTGGGCATCAGCAGCAGCCGGACGAGGCGCTTCCGCACGAGGCGGCCGGCGGCTCACTGGGCCGTGTGGTGGGGGCGCAGCAGGCTTGCGCCTGGGCCTGTGTGTCCTTGCCGTCGCGGCTGCCGCCGTAAACGGGAATGTCGCCCATGGTGTGGAAGGCTTCCCACACGATGCCTTGCGGGTCTTCCAGCCAATGCTTGTCCGAACGGGCATAGCAGCAGTTGGCGCCCTGCTCGGGTTCGCTGCCCAGTCCTGCGGCCAGGGCGCGCCCCTCAATTTCCGCCAGTTCCTCGGCGCTTTCCACCTGGATGCCCAAGTGGTTGACGCCTACAGCGTTTGCGCGCGTCGAAATCGCGAAGTTGACGCGGGGATCTTCCAGCATCCATTTCGCGTAGTCCTGCTTCTCGACGCTGGGCTGGGTGGCGAACAAGCCCGAATAGAAGCGGATGCTCTCGGGCAGGTTGTTGACGGAGACGTGGACGTGTAGACGTTTCATGGTGTGTTCCTGGCTATTTGGCGGGAGTGGCACACGAGGAAGAAGGCACTTCGCAGGGCGTGCCGGCACAGCAGTTTTCAGTGAGGAAGGACAACAGCTTGTCCATGGCCTTGTAGTTCGCCGAGTAGATGACGAAGCGTCCTTCTTGACGTGAGAGGGTCAGTCCGGCCGCGGTGAGTTCCTTCAGGTGAAACGAGAGCGTCGCCGGACTGATGTCCAGGTGTTCGGCAATGGCTCCGGCCGCCAGCCCGGCAGGCCCTCGCTGGACGAGCAACCGGAAGACGGTGAGGCGGGTTTCTTGGGAGAGGGCGCTCAACAGCACCACGGCGTCTGCGTTCTTCATATTTCAACGTTATTGGAAATATCAAAACAATGCAAGTGCCCGCGGGCGACGACCTGTCGCGGGCTCGAAAAAAATTCGTCCGTTTGCTTTTCCAGAGCAGGCAAAGGCTTTTCTTGAGTAGGGAAAAGCCCGGTAGATCCTTTCCCTGCTTCCTATCCCCTGCATGCACAGGGGTAAAGGGATCGCAAAAGCGGCCCCCTGCTTTGCCCTTCAGCTCGAGGTTCGCATCCGCTCCCCCGAGCCGAAGGGCAAAGTCTCCCCTAGGACCCGCGCTAAAAAGCGCCTGGGGATGACTTTGGCCCGCCTGCGTGGCCCCCGAAGGGACCCGAGCACTCAGGGCGCGGTGATAATCAGACGACACCGCTTCGACAGGTTCAGGAAGTCTGACTTCCCCGGCTCTGGGTCCTGTCACCAGGCTCACGCCTGGCGTCTCTCCAGTGGGCTTCCCCGCCCCAGGACGCGTTTTTTCCTGGGATAACTCCTAGCAGCAATCCTTTGACCACAACCCGTTGGTGGACGGACAGAGAAGGGGATACGCTCCCGGGCCAGATTGAGCACTCCCGGTTACCCCTCGACAGATGATCCACCTGGGTCGGCGCAGGTTGCAGAGCCAAACCGGCCTCATTGTCCCCCTGCTTCAAAGCCCGCGCGCTCGGAGGAATGGTTAGTCCCTCCTTCCATGTGCGCGGCCTGGCTTGTTCCATCCAGGCACCGTGATACGGCTACCGAAGTCGCTGGGCTGGCAGAGCGGAGACGAGAGGGGAGGACTTGCGGGATGGCCTCGGCTTGTTACGCTGGCCTCAAGGGGCCAATGCCTGGGCATGTCGTAGCTGTCACTACCTTGCTCGCCTCCGGGTCGGTCAAACCCGGCGGCCTTGAACTGAAAGTAAAACGCCCCGGCGCTTTGTCAAGGCCGGGGCACTTTCTAGTCAATCCGCGAGTTCTGGCATGTTGATAGCGAAGGTTCTAGGCGACTGTCCGGCATGTGGCTATGGCCGATTTGGCAATGCGGGCGTCATGGCAGACCACGTTCTAAGAGGGTGCGGACGTTGCAAGCACTCCGAGCAAGTTTGGCTGCCCCCACTTCGCAAGAAGGTGCTTTATCTCGACCAGCCTTTTTTTAGTGGCGCATTCAGAGGCGGAGACCCGCGATATGTGGAATTGGCGGAGCGGATACAACATGCGGCATCCGTCCAGCTTCTGACAATACCTCGCTCATCAATCCATGACTGGGAAACCAGATTGTGGTCGCGCGGAAATGAGCTGCTGGAATTTATCAAGCGAACCAGCAGAGGACACACGTTCGAGCGCGCTTACAACATTGAGCTGCGGCAAATCATCAGGGGGTTTCGACGCTGGCTTTCAGGCGATGACGCAACATATCCCGTTGAGCAGAGGGGGGCACTCACACAGCGTGTCCACGTATGGGACGACTACTTTTTTGTGGACGTCCATCATGAGCCGGGCGATACGGAGCTCCAACGTCAGCTTAAGCAGCAATCCACCGAACGCTTATTGGACCTATTCGATGGATGGCGCCAGTCGGACGAGCCATTCGAACAATCGGTAGCAGGGGAGTTGGCCGGTGCAAAACGGCTATACGTTGATGCCTTCCTAACCTACTTTACGAGGGTCGGTCGCGGCGATTTTTCAGCACTTTTCGACTCGCCAATTAATTCACGGGTCGTAGAACAAATGCGACACTTTCTTCCCGAGGAAATGCCATTTCATGACATGCTTCGAAGATGTGAAAACTTCTTCGACTCGGAGCACTTCGCAAATCTCCCCTATCAGTATTTGCGCTCTAGAGCATTTGCCACCTTGCGGGGTATGGTCCGGAATGGGGCCTATATCAATCGCGAGCGTGCGCGTGCCAAGCTCGGCGGTTTCTACTCTGACGTCGACCATGCTGCATTCTACGGTCCCTACTGTGATGCCATCGCGTTGGACCAACCTATGGCGGAGTTGATGGAAAAGCCTGGTATCGCCTTGGCAGAGAAATTCAATGTCAGGGTCTTTAGTCTCAATCATCTTGATGACTTCCATGAGTGGCTGGACGACCTGGAAGCATCAATGACAGACGAGCATCGACAGGCTCTGAATATTGCTTACCCACCTTAGAGCTCTAGAACGCTATCGAAGGGACGTTGAGCGCAACAGGGACCAAACCGTGCCCCCCAGGATGGGCAGCACCAGGTGGGCAGGCAGCAGAACCAAGCCGATGAGCATCATCAAGCCACGGACCTGGTCGGGATGTGGAAGCAGTTCCGCAAATCCGCTGACCAAGAACACCAGTGCGTGAACGGCAATTACAACGCCCCAGGTCCAGAGGAAGCCGCGCCAGAACCCCCCGCGCTTTAAGCTCTGCCCGGCGAAGTGGGAATATGGCTGCCGCTCAACCCATGCCCTGCGCCGATTAGCCCGGAACGTGAGCCAGTAGAGGAAGGCAAGCAGGAGCCACAGGCCCAGGCCACCGAACACGCCCAGCCAGCCCATCGGGTAGCCGTTTCGGATGGCCTCAAAACCGCCGCCTAGGAACACCACCCCTGCGCCACCCAAGAGGACGGAGGCGCAGCCCACGTGTGCGTATGACGTTGCCATGGCGGGTCAGGGCTTCTGCGCAGTCCAAGTCCCAGATGACTTGCTAAAGCGGATGGGCTCGACAAACGGACGCGCCTGCTGCGTTCCGGCGAGGTCGACCAGGACCGAACCCCCGACGTCGCACACCACGTCATCTGCCTGGTGTTCCGCCTCATGGCAACCCACCAGGGAGAAGTCTCGGAAGCTGGTGACCTTCATGAGGCCGTTGGAGGCCTGGACAAAGGACGCCGCAATGGCGTCCTGCGCCTCTTGGTCGGTGGGGCGGCTGCTGCCGCACCCGGTGAGGGCAACAAGCGTTGCGACCATGGCAATGCCGCGGATGAGTTTCATGTGTGGTCCCCTGGTAATGCTGCCCGATGGCAGTCATTTGCGAATATCGCAAATGCGATGATAGATTGAAACGGGCAAACTTCGGGGGTTCAGTCGACGTTGTCCTTCGCACGATGCCCCCAACCAAACCGCCTGGCTCGGTGTTCGGCAAGCGCCTTCGCGCCGCCCGACTTGCGTCAGGCCTGTCGCAGGCACAGCTTGCGGAGGTGTTGGGTTTGAAGGAACAGAACACCGGGGCGCCGCGCATCTCGCGATACGAGACGGGCCAGCACGACCCGGACCCGGCCACTGCCGAGGCGCTGGCCAAATCCCTGGGCGTGCCGGTGGCTTACTTCCACGCCACTTCGGATGTGCTCGCCGAACTCATCTTGGTGGCGTCAACGCTTCCCCCCGCGAAACAGAAAGAAGCGCTGGAGCAGCTGAAGAGGTTCGCCGCCAGCCTGAAGCGTTAACGCAATCCTGGAGGGCGAGGGCGCGTTGGGGGCGTAGGCACCTGCGGCGCTGGTTTCACTTCTGGCGGCTGCGGGACGTCCTCTACTTTCGGGAACTTGGGAGCGGGCATGTTGAATGCCTGGGCGAAGTCTTCCCGTGCTTTCTCCGCGTCGCGAACGGCTGCCTCCCACGCTTTCTTCGCGTCGTCTCGCAGACGCCGACTGCGCTGGTATTCGTTCTGGGCTTCACGATGACGGTCGACGGCATCTTTGGCGTGCCGGTCGCGCTCAGTGGGCCGACCGATGAGGCGGGCCATGCGGCTGCCCACGTCCGTGCCCGGCTGGAAGTGGTTGGCATCGGCTTCAGCCCGCCGACACGTCCTTACCGCGTCGTCCCGATGCGATTTCGCGAGGAAGAAGTCAGCTTTCTTGTCCTCTGCGTTGCTATGCGTAGAAATCACTTGCCGGGCAGTGCTTCTCTGCCATGGCGATAGCGTGTCAGGTTGCTGCAGCGATCGTTTCGCCCGGGCGATCAACTCTTCAATAAGCTCCTCAAGCTGTTTTGCTGCCTCTTTCATTACAACTTCCTCCATGTGAGTTCGGTCTTTGCTGCGTGCGGCCCGCTCCAGTGCTGCTGACACCTTTCCCGGATGACCACCGGCGCCAGCCGGCGGGCGGGGCTTGGATGCCACGCCCTTGTGCGGCTTCTTCGCACGCGCCAGGACGGCGGCTCTTCGTGCCAGGGATTGGTCGATGGCCTGAAGTTCGGTGACGGCGGCGGCCTGAAGACGGAGCGCACTTTCCTGCCGTCGCTCCAAAAGAGCGCGGGCGTGTAGGGCTTGCTCGCCGGTGGGTTGCAAGCGCCCTTCTGCAGCGGCACGTGCTTTTAGTTCGCGGAAGCGGTCGGCCTGAGCTTGAGCGTGCTGAGCGTTCTCCGCCCGAACACGCTGGACGCGCTCGGCTCGGGGACTACGTTTGCCCCGGCGGGCGGCAGCGGTGGCCGTGCGACCCACCTTCGGTTCCGGAGAGCGGTCGAGCGCAGCGACCTGGGCGAAGTCTCCGGTGTTGGCGGCAGCCACTTGGCGGTCCAGCAAGCTGCGATGGTCCACGCGCTCGGCCAACCCGGTGTGCTCCAGGTGGCGATTGATGGTGGCGGCGAACTGGGCGCGCACCTCGTCCACCGCACCGGTTTTTCGGTCGTCCAGTTCACGGGTTTTCGCGCCCAACCCGGTGGGCTCCATTCGCCGAGTGGTGGCCAAGATGTGGACGTGATGGTTGCGCTCGTCTGCCTTCTTGTCTGGCGCGTGGACAGCGAACATCGCTGCGAAGCCAAAGCGGTTCACGAGGTTGGCGGTCAGCTCGCGGGCAAGCTCGATGCGTTGGTCGGCGTTGAGTTCGTGCGGAAGCGAAATAAGGAACTCGCGGGCCACCACGCTGTTTTTACGCGTCTCCGCGGCCTCGGCTGCGTTCCAGAGTTGCGCGGGGTCGCGCGCCCAGGCCGGAGCACTCTCAGGCGCCAAAACCTCGAACGCAAGCACGCCAGATTTGTGGGAATAGTTGTGGTGCTCGCCCGTTCGCTCGTCGGTCAAATCAATGCCGGCGCGATACGCTGCGCCCGCCACGGCGCTGGCGCCCTGACTTCGACTGATTGTTTTGATTTCGCAACGGTAGATGGCCACAGGTTCCCCAGACGAAACGGCCCGCCAGTCCCCGCTTGCGGGGGCGTCCGGCGGAAGGGGGACAGCGAGTGCCGCAGGCGCTCGCGGGGTGTCGGGGGCGAAGCCCCTGACCGCGGGCAAACTCGAAGAGTTTGCATAACCGCGCTCTTGCTGTGCTCATCGGGGTTGCTGCGCACCCCTCCATCACCGCCGAGAACCGGGACGCTCGCTTTCGCTCGCTGTCCCCCTCTACTCAAGTTGCCATGCACACGCGAAACGTCAAATGCAGGAAGAAGCTAACTGCAAAAGCACGGCCGGCTTCGCCGCCCGTTCTGTTCGGCTCGCTGCGCTCGCCTTCGTTTGGAGGCTTCGCCTCATGCGCTCCGCGCTTTAGTCAAATTTATGGTCTTGACGAACCGTTTGTGCATGGTTGCATGAGGTAGACACACACACAGAGAGCAACGGCATGGCAGTGGATACGGAGAAGCAACGCGAGCGTTTGGACCGCATGATGAACAGCCTGGCAAAAGAGACTGCCAAGTTACTGGTTGCAGAAAAGGCGGAGCAGCGAAAGCAACAACGGGAAGCGGCGCGAACCAAAGCGAAGGAACGGGCAGCGCTTTTCCGCTCTGCTGACGCACATCGAAAAATCGTTCTTGGTGGGCTGACCATTGCCGCGGGCGCGGATGAGTGGGACCCCGCAGAAATCGTTGGCGCGTTGCTCCTGATGGGAGAGCAGCTGGCGCAACAACCCGCGCGCCGCGAACACATACGTCAGAAAGGCATTGAACACCTTGAGGCGCGTGAGGCTGCGCGAAAGGCAGCGCAGCAATGAAGCGCCACGCTGGCTGGGGGCTTATTGAAACCATGCTGGCGCTAGGTGCGTTGTCCGCACTCTCGCTGGGCATCTACATGGTGTTATCCCCGGCCTCAGCCGCCGCCCAGGCGAAGGTGGAGCAAGACAACTTGCGCGACCTCTCAACCGCGGTTGACCGCTCGTTTGGTCTGCTCGGCAGCTTCGAGGGGATAAGCGCGTCGAGACTGCGGGAAGATGGACTGGCACCGACGCGCATGGTTGACGGCAACACGCTGCGCACCGCCTGGGGCACAGCCGTCGATATCGTTCCGCACGCGGTGAACGCACCTGCTGATGGGTTCTTAGTGTTGTATCCGTTCGCGCCGGCCGACGTGTGCCCGCGCTTGGCCGCGGCGGTGTCGCGAGACGTGTTCGACATTCGCGTTGAAGGGGTGAGCGTTTTCGACGGCGGGCGGCTCAACCCCAGCGCCGCCGCCGCCTGTGGTGCGCACGACACAGCCACGATGGAGTTCGTTTATCACTCAGGCCTGGTGGCCGGCACGGCGGTGGCTGCGCCGCTGCTGGTGCTGCCGCCCCCCAGTCCGCCGGTCAGCCGGCCGACCTCGCCGCCGTTCGGTGGCCCGGTCGGGCCAGCGGGTCCCGTGGGCCCTGCCAGTCCTGTGGGGCCGGTGGGCACGGCGCCGCCCGTGTCGCCGCCGCCCTCGGTGTTGCCGCCCACGGCACCACCCAGTTCGGTAACGACCACCACGCCACCGAGCGTGACGCCACCGCCGGCGACGCCTCCCACCACGGTGACCGCATGCGTAGTTCCACCCAACACCGTGGAAAATCAGAACCTCAATTGCTCAGCCGGCAACTACGGCGCCATCGCGCAGTCTCGGTTTGCCACCTGGTCATGCCCCGAAGCCTGGGACGTTCCCGTCCAGGGCGCGTTCGCCGCGTGGACCACTACAAGCAACACGTGCCAGGCGTGCCCGTCACCGTCGACGCAGTCGGATGCGCAATGGGTGTTCACGCCCAGCAGCTGCGCCGCCGCGCAATACGGAACGCGCAGCTGGGAGCGTGAACAGTCCCGCGGCCGGGCCGTGTCCTACAACTGCCCGGTGGGCACGTCGACGTTGCCCGCTCCCACCTACGGCGCATGGTCTGCCTGGGCGAATACCGGCGCGACGCGCAGCCAGGTCAACACATGCGTGAACTGTCCGGCGCCTTCCACGCAGTCGGAGACACAGTGGGTGGCCACCAGCTCCGTGTGCGCCGTGGGACAATACGGCGGCACGTCGTGGGAACGCGAACAGGCGCGCAGCCGAGGCATGTTCTACAACTGCCCGGTCGGCACCACCACGTTGCCACCGGCAACGCCGGGCTCCTGGAGCGGCTGGGGTGACACGGGTGCCACGCGCAACGCGAGCGGTTCCTGCGTCTCGTGTCCGGCGCCATTCGGCCAGACGGACACGCAGTGGGTGGCCGCCAGCGCGGCGTGCCCGAGCGGACAAGTCGGCACGCACTCCTGGGAGGCCGAGCAGGCCCGCACACGCGCCGGCTCCTACAACTGCCCAGCGGGGACCAGCACGGTGCCCGCGGCCACGTTTACTGGTTGGAGCGCATGGGCCAACACGGGCGCACGACGCAACGAAGTGAACACCTGCGCGCCCAGCGGCTGGCCGCCCGGTCATCGTTTCGCGCAGTGCTTCAACGCCTCTGACGTGGACTATGGCTTTGGCTGCGTTGTGATGTGGTCCGGTGGCCGCTACGTAGTGCCTGGAGGCGCAACCGCACTCACGTATGTGTGCAATGGTTACGACACGGGCTCGGGCTGCTCTGACGAGCGCGCAACCTACGCAGAAAGCCGGTGCGCTTCGGGGTCAGCGGTGTTCTGGCACTACGGGCAAGTTGGTGATTTCACTTGCCAGTGACTTCACCATGGCGCGTGGTCCTGCCCCGTGCCTGGTGGAGCAGCTGGCCCTTGGCGACCAACCAGCCGGGGCCGCCGGCGAGGTCTGCGCGAGAAAAGCCGCTGCTGCCGTCATTGCGCAGCGTGGGCGCCGTGCCATTTCCGTCGCGGTAGAAGTGGCTCCAGGCGCGCGCGGCTGAAGTCATGTCCAATACCTTCTGCCAAGGGTGGCTATGAAGCGTCTCGCCTACGAAGGTGAAACCTGCTGGCACCTCGGAAGTGTTGATGGCGCACCCATGCGGCACCCCATCGGTGTAGAGGCTTAGTCCGTAGCGCTCCCCGTCGTGGGCAATTGCCCCACAGGCTTCATTCCCGCTGTTGCGGGTAAAGACATGGAGCGTCTCCCCCAGCCGGAGCAGGAAGACGGGCAGGGGTTCGCCCGGGTCGCTCACGTAGTCGCCCAAGTGCTCACGTTGCCAACCTTGGCTAGAAGCTTCGTGAGCAAGACAGGGCATTGAGGTGAAAGCCGCCAAGACCAAGAAAAGAACGCGCATGCCGCCACTCCGGTGCTTGAGTGGCGACCCACGACCCCGCTATGCTTGGGTATCGTTTGAGGTATCGTTTTTTTGGTTCCTTGAGATGGCGGTCTCCCGTCAATTCAAGGACTTAGGGTGGTATGGAACTGTTTCCCATCACCCGCTCCACCCCTTTCCCTCCCGTCATCGTCCGGCCTTCCGGACGTGCGATGCTGTTTGCGATCCCGGTGATCCCGCGCCCATGAAGCTCGCCATCCTGTCGCGCAACAGCAAGCTGTATTCGACCCGCCGTCTCGTGGAGGCCGCCAGGCAACGCGGGCACACCGCGCGCGTCCTCGATCCGCTGCGCTGCTACATGCGCATTTCGTCCTCCGGCTTCCAGCTCCACTACAAGGGCAGATCGCTGGCCGACTACGACGCGGTCATCCCGCGCATCGGCGCGTCCATCACCCGTTACGGCACGGCGGTCCTGCGGCAGTTCGAGTTGATGGGCACCTACAGCCCGAACCCTTCCGATGCCATCCTGCGCGCGCGCGACAAGCTGCGCGCGCACCAGTTGCTCGCGGCGCAGGGCATCGATCTGCCGGTGACCGTGTTCGGCGACAACCCGGACGACACCACCGACCTGTTGTCGATGCTGGGCCCGCCTCCGCATGTGATCAAGTTGAACGAGGGGTCGCAGGGTGCGGGTGTCATCCTCACCGAGAAACCCTCCGCCTCGCGCAGCGTGGTCGAGGCCCTGCGTGGCCTGTACGCCAGCTTCGTGGTCCAGGAGTTCATCGGCGAGGCCGAGGGCGCCGACCTGCGCTGCTTCGTGGTCGGCGACGAGGTCGTCGCATCGATGCGGCGGCAGGCGCCGGAAGGGGACTTCCGGTCCAACCTGCACCGCGGCGGGACGGCCATGCGAATGGAGGCCACGGAGGAGGAGCGCGTGGTCGCCGTCCGGGCCGCGAGGGTGCTGGGTCTGGGAGTGGCCGGGGTGGACCTGATCCGGGCGACCCGGGGGCCGCTGGTGCTGGAGGTCAATTCGACCCCGGGTCTGGAAGGGATCGAGGCCGTCTGCGGGGTGGATGTGGCGGGCAGGATCGTCGAGCACCTGGCCGACCACGCGGCTGAATAGGGCCGGCGTCGGGATGTCGGTCGAAAATCCCGGATTTCACGCAGATTTAACGCCGCCTTTAACGGGTGTTTAATCGATTTCCGCGTAGCCTTGTCCGGACCGCAGCTCTGCGTTCCTCCCGGTGATACATCTGGAAAGCACAGGATTACGGTAATCGGGGCTTTATTTGGCCCAAGCGGGCGTCCACCCGCTTGGGCCTTTGTTTTTTTTGCACGTCGCCATCGCTGCGTGCTATGACAGAATCCGGATTATCGCGGCGCCCGTCCGGTCCTGCCGGTGCGGTGACGCCCTTCCTTCCTGACGAACGAGGTGTTGAATGTACAAGGTGGTACTCGGCTCCATGCTGGCGTTGGCTGCTGTGACGGCGCACGCCAAGATCGACTCCGGCAGCGACAGCGCTCCGACGAAGCTCAACCTGGGTGGTTCTTCGTTCGAGGAGCAGCGCACCGCCATCCTCAAGGACCTGGATGGAGGAAAGGTCTACGCTGAGATCTCCCCCAAGGAGCGCGGCGACGTCAAGGATGCACTTGCCCGCATCTCGGGCGCGCTGCAGGCGCCGACCGGCGTGCAGGGGCTCAACGATGAAGAGAAGGCCCGCGTGTTCAATGACCAGGAACTGGTCAACAGCATCCTCACCCGTGCGGGCGAAGACAGCCGGCTGGTGTGCACCCGTGAAAAGAAGGTGGGTTCGCACCGCCCCACGACCCAATGCCTGACCGTCGCCGAACGCCGTCGCATGGCCGAGGCAGGGCAGGATCTGATGCGCCAGCAGAAGATCCCGCTCCGCGGCAACAACTAA
This sequence comes from Pseudoxanthomonas sp. Root630, assembly GCF_001427585.1. Lineage (GTDB taxonomy): Bacteria > Pseudomonadota > Gammaproteobacteria > Xanthomonadales > Xanthomonadaceae > Pseudoxanthomonas_A. The sequence continues at coordinate 656,335 of NZ_LMGY01000012.1, forward strand.
GGGCTCCTGATGCGCATCCTCGTCATTGAAGACAACAGCGATATCGCCGCCAACCTCGGCGATTACCTGGAGGAGCGTGGCCACACCGTCGACTTCGCGGCCGACGGTGTGACCGGGCTGCACCTGGCGGTGGTCCACGAGTTCGACGCCATCGTGCTCGATCTCAACCTGCCGGGCATGGATGGCCTGGAGGTCTGCCGCAAGCTGCGCAACGAAGCGCGCAAGCAGACGCCGGTGCTGATGCTGACGGCGCGCGATTCGCTGGACAACAAGCTGGCCGGTTTCGATTCCGGCGCGGACGACTACCTGATCAAGCCGTTCGCGCTGCAGGAAGTCGAAGTGCGCCTCAATGCCCTGTCGCGTCGCGGCAAGGGCGTGCAGACGCGCGTGCTCGAGGTAGGCGAGCTCGAATACAACCTGGATACGCTGGAAGTGCGCCGCCAGGGCAAGCTGCTGCAACTCAATCCGACCGCGTTGAAGATCCTGCAGGCGTTGATGGAAGCCTCGCCGGCCGTGGTGACGCGCCAGGAACTGGAAACCCGCGTCTGGGGCGAAGAGCTGCCCGATTCGGATTCCTTGCGCGTGCACATCCACGGCTTGCGCGCCGTGGTCGACAAGCCGTTCGACGCACCGTACATCCAGACCCGCCACGGCATCGGATACCGCATCGCCGCACCCGATGCCAGCAGCTGAGTCGTCGAAACCCCGCCGCCACCGCCGCTTCCGGCGGCGGCTGCGCACCCGCATCATCCTGTCGTTCGTCCTGTTGGGAACATTGCTGTCTGCGTTCATCGCAGCAGCAACGTTCTATGTTCAGAACCAGGTTGAGAATCGGGTCATTTCCGACACTTTGATCAAGAACAACAACATCTACGCCGATGGGTTCTATCGCGACCCCAATGCCGTTGGTGTTGCCTTCGAAAAGATCCAGGGGCGAATGTTCAGTACCGATAAACTCGACCGAGTTCCGGACGAGTGGAAGGAGCTGGCCAACGGAGTTCACGAGCTCAAACTCAAGGAGGCGGGCGAAGAGCGCGTATACAAACTGGCAGTTCGAAAGGATTCGGAGTACTGGTTCTTCCTCGCCTATGACATTGCTGAGGAGCGAGAGAGCCAGAATCGCTTGAAGACGGCACTGGTGATCCTCGTGATGATCCTCAGTGCTTTGTCGTTGTTTGTAGGATGGTGGTCTGCGTCTAAGGTCATGAGTCCGGTGTCCGAGCTGGCGTCGAGGCTGCGTGCCTACCGTGGCAGCAGCAATCCAAAACCTCTCGCGCCGCACTTTCCTCAGGACGAAGTCGGCGAACTGGCCAAGGCCCTGGACGACTATTCCAGCCGGCTGACCGACGTCGTCCAGCGCGACCGCGAGTTCAACGCCGACGTCAGCCACGAGCTGCGCACACCGCTGGCCATCATCCGCGGCTCGGTGGAACTGATGTTGTCGCGGCCGGACATGGATGAGAAGACGCGTACGCGCATCCAGCGCATCCAGCGTGCCGAACAGCAGTGCACGGATCTGATCAGCGCGCTGCTGCTGCTGTCGCGCAACGAACGCGGTCATGGCAATACCGATGTGGCCCGCGTGGTCGATCAGCTGCTCGACTCCCACCGTGCCACGTTGGGCGGCAAGCCGCTCACGTTGCGCGTGGAAGGCGAAGAAGGCGCGCGGGTGGATTCGCCCGAGGCCGCCCTGTCCGTTGCGCTGGGCAATCTGATCGGCAATGCGGTGAAGTACACCAAGGAGGGCGAGGTCGTCGTCCGCCTGCTGCCGGATGCGGTCGAGGTCGTGGACTCAGGACCTGGCTTGAGCAAGGAAGATGCCGCACGTCTGTTCGAACGCGGCTACCGCGGAACGCATGCCGGCCACTCGCAGGGCGGCGGCATCGGCCTGTCCATCGTCAGCCGCCTGTGCGCGCTGTACGGCTGGCAAGTGGGCGTAAGGCCTGGAGAGGTTCGCGGAGTAGTGGCGGTTCTGAAATTCACTACAGGTTCGAACTCTTCGTTTTGTTGAGTCGCTCAGAGGGCTGTGACCAGCCCTCCGATGAAACTATGGCAGGCTAGTTGCCCTTCTGCCATGTGACGCAGATGACGTTCTCTGACTCGCATGAGAGATTGGGATCCGTGAAGGGATTTCCCGACGTTCCGAAATACTGGTTGCCTACTGAGAATCCGGTGGCACCCGCATTTGCGGCTGCTTGCGCAGATGAGTAGCAAGCATTCCCGTAGTGCCAGGAGCCACTAACGTAGATGGCCGTACCGGACGCTCCCGTTGTCATGCCAACTTCAGTCAAGTTGAGTTCTCGCATCATGTTTTCTTCCTTGTATCTGTCATTTGGGTTGCCTGCGTAGGCAACCGAAAATTAAGTGATTACCTGTGGGCTGACAACTAACATTAGCCGATCGTCATTCGACGGACACTGTTGAAGTGCGCTCAATCGAATGAGCTCGGTGAACATCAAGCCAAGCCTGCGTTTACAACGTGATCCAGAAACAGTTGTAAGCCCGCCGCAATCCGAACGTGGTGTTCGAGGGCGTCGCGCTGTTCTTCAACGTCTGCATCACGCGCAGGCCCACGGGTCGCGAACGCTGCGCGGTGGTCGGGTAGTAGCCATCCTGGTTGGCATCGACGACGGCGCCTTCGGCATCGATCACCGGTGCAGGGTCAGGCCGGATGGGCGCGATGTCCACGAGTGGCCGCTGTACCACCGCATCGAGCTGGTTGAGGATGCGCAAGGCGGCGGCATCGGACACGCCGCTCCAGTGGTAGACACCGGCCAGCCGATTGACGTCTCCCGCGCTGATCGCCATCGACATCTGCGCCACCAGGTCGCTCAGCGTGCGCGAACAACCGCCCCGGTACAGCGCGCCGGTTGCCGGGAGTGAGCTGCTGCTGGCGGAAGGCAGGCGGTCCATCGCGCCGATGTCTTCGCAGTTCTTGTCCGTGTAGACGGTGTCGCCGCTCATCGCGGTGCAGCGCTGCACGCCCTGCTGCTGCGCGCTCGCGGGCCATGCACCGAATGCGGCCCACAGGCACAGGCTGGCGAAGAGGAAAAGCGGGAGGCGCATGCCCGCAGCGTAATCCGGGCATGGCATCCGGTCACGGCGCGCATGCACGGAGTGCGACGGCCGTTCACGTGCGGGTGGGGCGCATGGCGCGCCCCGGGGTTCAGCCGGTCCAGCCCAGGCGCGACAGGACGGTCTGGGTCGGCTTGGCGAGGTTCAGTGTGTAGAAGTGGAGCGACGGCGCACCGCCTGCGACCAGGCGTTCGCACAGGTTCGTCACCACGTCGGCACCGAAGTCGCGGATCGCGTCGGCGTCATCGCCGAGCGCCTGCATGCGCTTGCCGATCCAGCGCGGGATCTCGGCCCCGCAGGCTTCGGAGAAGCGCCGCAGCTGGGCGAAATTCGAGATCGGCATGATGCCCGGGATGATCGGGATCTCCACGCCGAGCTTGCGCGCCGCGTCGACGAAGTGGAAATACGCGTCCGGATTGTAGAAGTACTGGGTGATCGCGCCATCGGCGCCGGCGTCGACCTTGGCCTTGAAGTGGCGCAGGTCCGCCAGCGCGTCCTCGGCCTGCGGGTGCGTTTCCGGATACGCGCCCACTTCGATATGGAAGGTGTCGCCGTGTTCGGTGCGGATGAACTCGATCAGTTCCGAGGCGTAACGCAGGTCGCCGGGATGGCCCATGCCGGAGGGCAGGTCGCCGCGCAGCGCGACGATGCGCTTGCAGCCCAGGGCGCGGTATAGCCGGAGCAGTTCGCGGATCTCCTCGCGGCTGCCGCCCACGCAGGAGAGGTGCGGTGCGGCATCGAAGCCGTGGTGCTGGTTGAGGTGGCGGACCGTCTCGGACGTGTAGCTGAGCGTGGAGCCGCCGGCGCCGAACGTGCACGACACGTACTCGGGCGCGTGCGCCTTCAGCTTGTCGGCGGTGCGGTCGAGCTGCGTGCGCTGCTCATCGGTCTTGGGCGGGTAGAACTCGAACGAAACCGGGATCGGCATGGAGAGGCCCCGAGGGGCAGGCGCATCCCCGCGCCTGCCGTGGATCGAGAGGGCGGCGTCGCGCCGCCCCCGTGCACTGCGTCGATCAGTAGCGGTAGTGGTCCGGCTTGTACGGACCGTCGACCGACACGCCGAGGTAGTCGGCCTGGTCCTTGCTGAGCGTGGTCAGCTTCACGCCGATCTTCTCCAGGTGCAGGCGCGCGACTTCTTCGTCGAGCTGCTTGGGCAGGATGTAGACCTTCGACTCGTACGCGTCCTTGTTCGCCCACAGGTCGATCTGTGCGAGCGTCTGGTTCGAGAACGAGTTCGACATCACGAAGCTCGGGTGGCCGGTGGCGCAGCCGAGGTTCACCAGGCGGCCTTCGGCGAGCAGGAAGATCGCGTTGCCGTTGCCGAAGGTGAACTTGTCGACCTGCGGCTTGATGTTGGTGCGCGTGGCGCCCGAGGCGTACAGCGCATCGACCTGGATCTCGTTGTCGAAGTGGCCGATGTTGCAGACGATCGCCTGGTCCTTCATCGCCTTCATGTGGTCGAGGGTGATGATGTCCTTGTTGCCCGTCGTGGTGACGTAGATGTCGGCGCGGCCGAGGGTGTCCTCGACGGTCGTGACTTCATACCCTTCCATCGCCGCCTGCAGCGCGCAGATCGGATCGATCTCGGTGACGATGACGCGGGCGCCATAAGCGCGCAGCGACGCCGCCGAGCCCTTGCCGACGTCGCCGTAGCCGCAGACCACCGCGACCTTGCCGGCCAGCATCACGTCGAGCGCGCGCTTGAGGCCGTCAGCCAGCGACTCGCGGCAGCCGTAGAGATTGTCGAACTTCGACTTGGTGACCGAGTCGTTGACGTTGATCGCCGGGATCAGCAGCTTGCCCTGCTCGGCCAGCTGGTAAAGGCGGTGCACGCCGGTCGTGGTTTCTTCCGAGACACCCTTCCAGTCGGCGACGACCTTGGTCCAGTAGCCCGGACGTTCCGCAGCGACGCGCTTGAGCAGGTTCTTGATGACCTGCTCCTCGTGGCTGCCCGACGCCGAGTTCACCCAGCTCTGGTCGCCCCGTTCCAGCTCGTAACCCTTGTGGATCAGCAGCGTCACGTCGCCGCCGTCATCGACGACGAGCTCCGGCCCGAGGAAGCCGCCTTTGCCGTCGGGGAAGGACAGCGCGTCGAGCGTGCAGTCCCAGTACTCTTCCAGCGTCTCGCCCTTCCAGGCGAACACCGGCGTGCCGGTGGCGGCGATCGCGGCGGCGGCGTGGTCCTGCGTCGAAAAGATGTTGCACGAGGCCCAGCGCACGTCGGCGCCGATGTCCTTCAGCGTCTCGATCAGCACGGCGGTCTGGATCGTCATGTGCAGCGAGCCGGTCACGCGCACGCCCTTCAGGGGCGTGGTGGCGGCATGCTTGCGACGGATGGACATCAGGCCGGGCATCTCGTGCTCGGCGATGTCGAGTTCCTTGCGGCCCCAATCGGCCAGGGAAATGTCGGCGACCTTGTAGTCGCCCTCGGTGGAAAACTTGCGTACGGCGTTCATCAGTAGTGGCTCCGGGAAAGGTGGCGAGCGAGGCTCGCAGCTTGACCGGGCGCCGTTGCAATTCCTGCCGAGCCTGGCCGTGCTTGCCTGTTGAAAAGACATCACGGTCGCAGCGCCCCTCGGCGGCCAGCATTATATCTCTTGTTCCGGATGAAACGATGACGCACGCACTGGCCTGATCGGGTAGGCTTCGGAATGCTGCCCTGCAGCAGACCAATTGTCCGCGAAGACAATACCAATCCAGGCCAAACGTACGACGGGACCCACGCAACGCGCATGAACAGCCCCCGCAGCCTCGAATTCGCCCCGCCCGATGTTCCGCTGCGCGAGGACGTCCGTCGCCTGGGCGCACTGGTCGGGGAGATGTTGGCTGAACAGGTCTCCCCGGAATTCCTGGCCGATGTGGAGCGCGTGCGCACCACCGCCATCGCGCGACGGCAGGCGGGCGAGCCGCCGCAATCGCTGGCGGGCCTGCTGGATGGCCAGTCGCCGGCGCAGGCGGAAGCATTGATCCGTGCGTTCAGTACCTACTTCCAGGTGGTGAACATCGCCGAGCGCGTCCATCGCATCCGCCGCCGGCGCGACTACCAGCGTGCCGGCAGCGAACGGCCGCAGCCGGACGGCCTTCACGATGCGCTGGCACGGCTGAAGGCGCAGGGCGTCAGCCTCGAGGAACTGGCCGACTGGCTGCCGCGCATCGACGTGGAGCCGGTCTTCACCGCGCACCCGACCGAGGCGGTGCGGCGTGCGCTGCTGGAGAAGGAACAGCTGATGGTGGCCAGCTTGATCAACGGGCTGGACGGCACGCGCACGCCCGGCGAACTGGCGACCGATACCGCGCGCTTCCGCATGGCGCTGACCTCGGCCTGGCAGACGGCCGATTCCTCGCCCGTGCGCCCGGGCGTGGAGGATGAGCGCGAGCATGTCGGCTTCTACCTGATCGAAGTGCTGTACCGGGTCATCCCCGTGTTGTACGAAACACTGGAAAGCGCGATCACGGAGGTCTACGGCGCCGCGCCCGAGATCACCGCGCGCCTTCCGCGCGTGTTGCGCTTCGGCACCTGGGTCGGTGGCGACATGGACGGCAATCCGAACGTCGATGCGCGCACCGTCACCGCCACGCTGGATGCGCAGCGCCGCGCCATCCTCACCCGCTACCTCAAGGAGCTGCGCCAGCTCACCACGCTGCTCAGCCAGTCGGCTTCGATCATCGGGGTGTCGGACGACGTCACCGCGCGCGTCGAGCACTACCGCGCCCTGATGCCGGAGGCCGCGAAGAAGTCGCGGCCCCGCCATGGCGACATGCCCTACCGCCTGCTCAACGACCTGATGCGCGCGCGCCTGCAGGCCACGCTGGAAGATCGCCCCGAAGGGTATGCCTCGCCGGACGAACTCGCGCAGGACGTCGACCTGATCCTGCAAAGCCTGGAGGCCAACCGCGGCATCCACGCGGGCTGGTTCGCGGTGCGCCGCCTGGCATGGCGGGTGCGCACGTTCGGTTTCCACCTCGCCCGGCTCGACGTGCGGCAGGAATCCAGCGTGCATGCGCGCGCGGTGGCGGCCGCGCTCGGCGACGGAGACTGGGAACAGCGCGATGCGGTCGAGCGTGCCGCGTTGCTGGGTCCGTATGCCAGCGGCGATGCCGTGCTGCCAGCCTCCGACCAGGAAGGCAACGAACGCCTCGATGCCGTGTTCAAGGCCCTGGCCGATGCGCGCACGCGTCACGGCACGGATGCGCTGGGGACCTACATCATCAGCATGGCGCATAGCCGCGCCGACGTGCTGACCGTGCTCGCGCTGGCGCGCCGGGGCGGCCTGATCGACGACGCAGGGCAGGTGCCGCTGGATATCGCGCCGCTGTTCGAAACGATCGACGACCTGGGCCATGGCACCGACGTCCTGCGCGACCTGCTGGCCGATCCGGTCTACCGTGCCCATCTGGCGGCGCGCGGCAATGTGCAGATGGTGATGCTGGGGTATTCCGACAGCGGCAAGGATGGCGGCATCGCTGCATCGCGCTGGGGCCTGCAGCGGGCGCAGGTGGACCTGGTCGACGCGGCCCAGGACCTGGGCATCCGCTTGACGTTCTTCCATGGCCGCGGCGGTTCGATCATCCGTGGCGGCGGCAAGACCACGCGCGCGCTGGAAGCCGCCCCGCGCGGCAGCGTCGACGGCCGCCTGCGCGTGACCGAGCAGGGCGAGGTGATCCATCGCAAGTTCGGTATCCGCGCGCTGGCGCTGCGTTCGCTCGAGCAGTCGGTGGGCGCCGTGCTGCTCTCCAGCGTGCGGCCCCGTCCGCCGGAACCGCGCGAGGCGCGCTGGCGCGAGATCATGGCGTCCGTCGCGCACGAGAGTTCGCAGGCCTATCGCGCCTTCGTGCAGTCACCGCGCTTCATGGACTACTTCCGCAGCGCCACGCCGATCGACGTGATCGAGCGGATGACGCTGGGCTCGCGTCCCTCGCGCCGGCTGGGCCAGGATGCGGCGCTGGGCAACCTGCGCGCGATCCCCTGGGTGTTCGCGTGGAGCCAGGCGCGCGCCGTGATTCCCGGCTGGTACGGCGTGGGCACGGGCCTGCAGGCCGCGGCAGATGCCTATGGGGAAGACGCGCTGCGCCAGATGGCGCGCGACTGGCCGTTCTTCAAGACCTTCCTCGATGACGTCTCGATGGTGCTCGCGAAGGGCGACCTGAGCATCGCCGAGATGTACTCGAAGATGGCTGGCGACCTGCACGGGGAATTCTTCCCGAAGGTGCAGCAGGAGCATGCCGCCGCGGTGCGCTGGGTGCTGGCGCTCAACGGCAACGAGTGGCTGCTGCAGCACGACCAGCGGCTGGCGCTGTCGATCCGCCTGCGCAATCCCTACATCGACCCGATCAGCGTGATGCAGGCCGACCTGCTGAAGCGCTGGCGCGCCAGCGACCGTGAGGACGATGCGCTGCTGCATGCGCTGGTCGCCAGCATCAATGGCGTGTCGCAGGGTGTGCAGAACACGGGGTGATTGCGAGAAATGCGTTGTGGGAGCGACGTAAGTCGCGATGAGGCGTCGCAGGTGTTCCATCGCGACTTACGTCGCTCCCACAGTTGCATCTTGTCGCCTCAGTCGTCCAACTCCGACCAGCGCTGGTAGGCATGTTCCAGTTCCGCCTGCTTTGCAGCGAGCTCGTCGTTCGCGCGCTGGAGGTCGGCGGGCGACTGCTGGTAGTAGGCCGCATCGTTCATCGCGGCGGTGCGTGCGGCGATGTCGGTTTCCAGGGTCTCGATGCGCGCCGGAAGCTGCTCGAGTTCGCGTGCCTCCTTGAAGCCGAGCTTGCGCTTGGCGGCGACGGGTTCGGGTTGCTTCGACAGCGCGGGCTTGGCGGGTGCGGATGCGCCGCCGACAGCCGCTGGCGTGCGGCGTTGCCGCAACCAGTCCGTGTAGCCGCCCACGTAGTCGCCGAGTCGGCCTTCGCCCTCCAGCACCAGCGTGCTGGTGACCACGTTGTCGAGGAAGTCGCGATCGTGGCTGACCAGCAACAGCGTGCCCTTGTAATCCAGCAGCAGCTCTTCCAGCAGCTCCAGCGTCTCGACGTCGAGGTCGTTGGTCGGCTCGTCCATCACCAGCAGGTTGGAGGGCTGGGCGAACAGCTTGGCCAGCAGCAGGCGGTTGCGTTCACCGCCGGATAGGCGGGTGATCGGCGCGCGCGCACGCTCGGGCGAGAACAGGAAGTCCTGCAGGTAACCGATGACGTGCTTGCGGCTGCCGTTGATCTCGACGAAGTCGCTGCCCTCGGCCACGTTTTCCAGCGTGGTGCGCGTATCGTCCAGCTGGCTGCGGTGCTGGTCGAAATAGGCGATCTGCAGGCCGGTGCCCAGCTTGACCTCTCCGTGCTGCGGCGCGAGTTCGCCCAGCAGGATCTTCAGCAGCGTCGACTTGCCGGCGCCGTTCGGTCCGACGATACCGACGCGGTCGCCGCGCATGATCGTCGCGGAGACGTCGTCCAGCAGCACCCGGCCGTCGTAGGCCTGGGTGATGTGCTTGGCCTCGATGACCTTCTTGCCGGAGGACTGCGCGGCGGCGGCCTCCATCTTCACGTTGCCGGACAGGTCTCGGCGCTGCGCTCGCTCGCGGCGCAGCGCCTTGAGTGCGGTGACGCGGCCCTCGTTGCGGGTGCGTCGCGCCTTGATGCCCTGGCGGATCCAGACTTCTTCCTGGGCCAGCAGCTTGTCGAAGCGCGCGTTCTCCTGCGCCTCGGCATGCAACCGTTCTTCGCGACGGCGCAGGTAGTTGTCGTAGTCGCCGGGCCAGCTGGTCAGCTGGCCGCGATCGATCTCGAGGATGCGCGTGGCCAACGAGCGCAGGAAGCTGCGATCGTGGGTGACGAAGACGATGCTCCCGCCGAACGACTTCAGGAAGCCCTCCAGCCAGGCGATCGCTTCGATGTCGAGGTGGTTGGTCGGCTCGTCCAGCAGCAGGATGTCGGGGTCGCGCACCAGCGCCTGCGCCAGCAGCACGCGGCGCTTCATGCCGCCGGACAGCGCGGCGAAGTCGGTCTCTTCCGGCAGTTCGAGCCGCTCGAGCACCTGCTGCACGCGACGATCCAGGTCCCAGCCGTTGCGGGCTTCGATCTGCGCCTGCGCTTCGCCCATCGCGTCCATGTCGCCGTCGTGCAGCGCGTGGTGGTAAAGCGCGAGCAGGTGGCCGAGGTCGCCCAGGCCTTCGGCGACCACGTCGAACACCGTGCCCTGCGTGTCCTGCGGCACTTCCTGGGCCATGCGCGCGACCACCACGCCGTTCTGTACGCGGATCTCGCCGTCGTCGGGCTTCAGTTCACCGGCCATCAGCCGCATCAGCGTGGATTTGCCCATGCCATTGCGGCCGACGATGCAGACGCGCTCGCCGGGTTCGATGGACAGGTCGACGTGTTCGAGGAGGAGCGGCCCGCCGACGCTGAAGTCGACCCGCTGGAATTGCATCAGGGACATGAGCGTATTGTAGCCGGCGCGGCGGGGTCACCGCGCTTCCGTGGGCGCGCTACTGGAAGCCGTAGCGGACCACGTGGAAGAACACCGGTGCAGCGAACACCACCGAATCCAGCCGGTCGAGGGCGCCGCCATGTCCCTCGATCATCGTGCCCCAGTCCTTTGCGCCGAGGCTGCGCTTGGTCGCCGACAGCGCCAGCCCGCCCAGGAAGCCGCACAGGACGATCAGCAGCGACAGCAGTGCCGACTGCACCGGCGTGAACGGGGTCACCCACCACAGCGCGGCGCCGATGGCGGCGGCGGACAGACCGCCACCGACCAGGCCTTCGACGGTCTTGGAGGGGCTCACCCTGGGCGCCAGCAGGTGCTTGCCGAACAGCTTGCCGAACACGTACTGCAGGACATCGCTCAACTGCACCACCAGCAGCAGGTAGAACAGCAGCATCAGGTTCTGGCCTTCGTAACCGGGGATGTCGAGCAGCATCAGCGCCGGCGCGTGGCTCAGGCAGTAGACGGTGAGCATCAGGCCCCACTGCACCTTGGTGTTGCGCTCCAGGAAGTCCTCGGTATCGCCCTGCAACGCGGTGACCGCAGGCAGCAGCAGGAAGCCGTACACCGGGATGCACATGACGAACAGGCCGTACCAGTCCACACCGATCAGCCAGTACTGCAGCGGGATCGCGACGTAGAAGCACAGGCACAGCGCCAGATGGTCGCCGCGGCGCGTGGGCGTGAGCGTCAGGAACTCGCGCAGGGCGAAGAACGACAGCATCGCGTACAGCACCAGGGTGGCGATCTTGCCGATCAGGAAGCACACCAGCAGCACGCCGACCATCACCCACCAGGCAGTGATGCGGGCGTTGAGGTTGTCCACCACGGCCGAGGGCCTGCGCCTGCCCAGCAGCCAGCCGATGGCCGAGGCCAGCAGGAGCAGCGCGATCACGCCCCCGATCATCCACCAGAACTTGCCTGGCGCCAGGGCGATGGCGGTGCGGATGAAGCCGTTGAAGGGCAGGGTTTCCATGCGTCGAGGGGCGTCCTTGGGTCAGGGTGCCAGTGCCTGCACCGCATCACGTGCACGCCGCAGGAAACCGGCCTTGTCTTCGTCCGGCTGCGCCGTCAGGGGGGCGCCGAAGCGCACCGTGCAGATCAACGGCACCGGCAGCAGGCTGCCCTTCGGCATGCTGCGACGCGCGTTGTCGAGATACACGGGCACCAGTTCGACCTGCGGATGGCGTTGCGCCAGGTGGTACAGGCCTGACTTGAACGGCAGCATCGTGGCCTCGGGATTGCGCGTGCCTTCAGGGAACAGGATCAGCGATTCGCCTGCATCCAGTGCGTCGTACAGGGGCTGCAGCGGATCGGCGTCGGCCTGCTCGCGCTGGCGGTCGATCAGCACCACGTTGAGGCCTGGCCCGGCGATCAGGCCCTTGAGTCCGCCGCCGCCCCAGTAGTCGCGCGCCGCCACCGGGCGGGTTCTGCGGCGCAGGAAAGGGGGCAGTGCCGACCACAGCGCGACCGTATCCAGATGGCTGGCATGGTTGGCGAAATAGATGCGCTGGCGTGCCTCGGGCTGGCTGCCGATCCAACGCGGATACGCTCCGATCAGGGCCTTGCTGACGGCGGCCAGCAGGCGGCTGATCATGCGCCGTCCCGTGCATGCAGCGCGGCCGAGATCGCACGGCTGCGGGTGATGCAGGTCAGCAGCGCGCCGATGGCGATGACCCACGCAGCGATGCGCAATGTCCAAACGGTCTGAGCGAACGCCAGCTCGGCGGCTCCCAGCAGGCAGGCCAGGGTCAGCACGGCCATGCGGTGCTGCTTGGCCATCGGCCCCCTGAAATCCTGTGCCAGTCCCAGGCTCCCACCCGCAAGGCGCACGTACGCGGTGAGCGCAGCCGCCAGTGCGCCGAGCCAACCCAGCCACGGTACGCCGCAGGCGTATCCCAGGGCGATGATGAGCAGCGAATCGGCGATACGGTCAGGGAACTCGTTGTAGAGCGCGCCGGTCGGGGTCTTCTTGCCGCCCTCCATCGCCACCATGCCGTCCAGCAGGTTGCAGACCAACCGCAGCTGGACACACGCTGCCGCGACGACCAGCGCGAGCGGCGTGGCGTACCACAGCATCGCCGCACCCAGTGCGGCGAAGACGATGCTCAGCATCGAGATCTGGTTCGGCGTGACGGACGAACGCGCCAGCACGGCACTGATCGATCGTGCCCATCCGCTGGCGCGGGCGGCGATGGGACGCCGGTTGCTGTCGTCTGGCATGCGGTCTTCCTGACGTGTGGGGCGATCCTGGCGGCAGACCGGGTACGTCACCAGTCGCGTCGGCTCAGGGGTTTTCCGCCGCCCGGCTCCCCAGTTCGGCGTGCCGCCGTTCCATTTCCTCGCGCAACTGGCGGCGCAGGCGCGCAGCCGCGAAGCGACGGATTTCGTCCGGCGTTGACGGTTCCAACGGCGGAACCGGAGTGGTCCGGCCGTCGTCGTCGACCGCGACCATCGTGAAGAAGCAGCTGTTGGCGTGGCGCACGCTCTGTTTGCGGATGTCCTCGGCCACGACCTTGATGCCGATTTCCATCGAGGAGGTGCCGGTGTGGTTGACCGAGGCCAGGAAGGTCACCAGTTCGCCCACGTTGATGGCCTGGCGGAACATCACCTGGTCCACCGACAGCGTCACCACGTACTTGCCGGCGTAGCGGCTGCCGCAGGCGTAGGCCACCTGGTCGAGCAGCTTGAGGATCGCGCCGCCATGGACCTTGCCGGAAAAGTTGGCCATGTCCGGCGTCATCAGCACCGTCATCGAGAGCTGGTGGCTCTTCAGCGATTCCATGGCGCGCCTCCTCGGGGTGAGGCGCGCAGGCTAACCGATCCCGGTGCGGCGCGCGCAGTGGCGCACCCCAAAAGAAAACGGGCCGCTGGTGCGGCCCGTTCCTTGAGTGGGAGGCGCTGCATCCCCGCCTTCGCGGGGATGACGGCCCGGCACGGGCGCCTGCGCTTTACGCAGGCGCGCCGGGTCGTCACTTCAGCTTGGCGTCCTTGCGGAGCGCTTCGGCGCGGTCGGTCTTCTCCCACGAGAAGGCGGTCGCGGTGTGCTTCTTGCCGGCGGCATCGACGTAGGAGATTTCCTTCGGCTTGCGGCCGAAGTGGCCGTAGCTGGCGGTCGCCTGGTAGATCGGGTGCTCCAGGTCCAGCATCCTGGTGATGCCGTACGGACGCAGGTCGAAGTGCTTGCGGATCAGCTTCTCGATCACGTCGTCGCCGACCTTGCCGGTACCGAACGTGGTGACCGAGATCGAGGTCGGCTCGGCCACGCCGATCGCGTAGGAGACCTGCACTTCGCACTTGTCGGCCAGGCCGGCGGCCACGATGTTCTTGGCCACGTAGCGGGCGGCGTAGGCGGCCGAACGGTCCACCTTCGACGGATCCTTGCCCGAGAACGCGCCACCGCCGTGGCGGGCCATGCCGCCGTAGCTGTCGACGATGATCTTGCGGCCGGTCAGGCCGCAGTCGCCCACCGGGCCGCCGATGACGAACTTGCCGGTCGGGTTGATGTGCACCTTGTTCTTCGGCAGCGCATCCAGCCACTTCTTCGGCAGCACGGGCACCAGGATCTCGGCGCGCACGGCTTCGATCAGGTCCTTCTGCTTGATGTCCGGGTCGTGCTGGGTCGACAGCACCACGGCGTCGAGGCCCAGGACGCTGTTGCCGTCGTAGCGCAGGGTGACCTGCGACTTGGCATCGGGACGCAGCCACTTCAGCTTGCCCTTCTTGCGCACCTTGGCCTGCTGTTCCACCAGGCGGTGGCTGTAGTACAGCGGGGCGGGCATGAATTCCGGCGCCTCGTTGCAGGCGTAGCCGAACATCAGGCCCTGGTCGCCCGCGCCCTGTTCTTCCGGCTTCTTGCGATCGACGCCCTGGTTGATGTCCGGCGACTGCTTGCCGAGCATGTTGATGATGGCGCAGGTGTGGCCGTCGAAGCCGACGTCCGAATTGTCGTAGCCGATGTCGTTGATGACCTTGCGCGCCAGCGACTCGATGTCCACCCATGCGGTGGTGGTGACTTCGCCCGCGACGATGGCGGCGCCCGTCTTCACCAGCGTCTCGCAGGCCACGCGTGCGCGCTTGTCCTGGGCCAGGATGGCGTCCAGCACGGCGTCGGAAATCTGGTCGGCGATCTTGTCCGGATGGCCTTCGGAGACCGATTCGGAGGTGAACAGGTAGCTGGACATCAGGCTTATATCCTTTGATTCGGATGAAAAGATGGGCGCGAATGATACACGCCAGGGGCGGTGTGTGCATTCTGCCCCGTTCAGGGTTGCAGTCGGGTTAAGGGCGGGGCCCGCCACTGTCACCGGACTGCCAGAAAACGGAAACCACGCTGTCGCCGGCCAAGCGCAGGCTGCGCGGCGAGACCCCGCCGCCAGCCTTTGCCCATGCGCCCGCTGGAACAGCAGATCGCCGAACGCTACCCCCACTGGTTCCGAGGCCGCCGCGCCCGGCTGACCGGTCCCCTGTTGCGCACCCTGGGCCGCTGGTCCCGGCTGGACCAGGCCTATGCCTTCCTGGCCGACCATGGCCACCTGGAGGGGCTGGATTTCATCGATGCCGCCATCGACCACCTCAATCTGCGGCCGACCGTCGCCGAGGAGGATGCGCGGCGGATTCCCCCTCAGGGTCGGCTGTTGATCGTGGCGAACCATCCGTCCGGTGCGCTGGACGCCCTGGCGCTGCTGCAGATGGTCGGCAGGGTGCGGCGCGACGTCCGCATCGTCGCCAACGACATGCTGGCGGGCATCGCGCCGATCGCACCGCTGTTGCTGCCGGTACGCATCCTGGGCGGCAAGCCGCGCGCCGACAGCGTGAGGGCCGTCGAGCAGGCGCTGGAAGCCGAACAGTGCGTGATCGTGTTTCCCGCCGGCGAAGTCTCCCGGTTGGGCCCGCGCGGCGTGCGCGATACCCGCTGGCGTCGCGGCTTCTTGCGCTTCGCGCGCGCCACGGGCGCGCCGGTGTTGCCGGTCCGCGTGGTAGCGCGCAATTCGGCGTTTTTCTACGGTGCCTCGGCGCTGTTCAAGCCGGCGGGCACGGCGTTGCTGGCGCGCGAGATGTTCCGTCGCAGCCAGCGCCGCCTGCAGCTGCACGTGGGCCAGCCGTTGCGCCTGGACACGGAGATGGACCCGGCCCGGCTCATCCGCCAGGTGCGCGAGGCGCTCTACGCACTCGGGCGCCGCGCGACGCCGCGCGTGCGACCGCCGGCCGACGTGCCGGAGCCGCTGGTCGACGCGCTGGCGCCGGACGCACTGGCCGCCTGCATCGACGCCCTCGACGTGCTGGGCGAGACCACCGATGGCAAGCGGATCTGCGTGGGCCGGCTGGCGGGCGGCTCGCCGCTGCTGCGCGAGATCGGCCGGCTGCGCGAGCTGACCTTCCGCGCGGTGGGCGAGGGCACGGGCAAACGGATGGATGTGGATGCCTTCGACACCTGGTACGAGCACATCGTGTTGTGGGACGCGTCGCAGCGGAAGATCGCCGGTGCGTACCGGCTGGCGCGCGGCGCGCCGGTGCTGGCGGCGCAGGGCTTGAAGGGCCTCTACACCGCCTCGCTGTTCGACTACGCGGACGACGCATTGCCGCGCCTGGCCGCGGGCATGGAACTGGGCCGAAGCTTCGTGGTCCCCGACTACTGGGGCAGCCGGAGCATCGACTACCTGTGGCAGGGCATCGGCGCTTACCTGCGCCGGCATCCGCGCGTGCGCTACCTGTTCGGTGCGGTGTCGATGAGCGCGGCATTGCCTTTGCATGCGCGCGAACAGATCGTGGCGTACTACGCGCACTACTACGGCGATCCGAGCGGCGAGGCGCGTTCCCGCCATCCGTTCCGCTACACGGCCACGCCACCCTGCTTCGACACTCTCGAGGCCGATACCGCGTTCCGCGTACTCAAGACCAACCTCGACACGCTGGGGGCGACGGTGCCGATGCTCTACAAGCAGTACACCGAACTCTGCGAACCCGGCGGCGCCCGTTTCCTGGCATTCGGCGTGGACCCGGATTTCAGCGATTCCATCGATGGCCTGATCGAAGTGGACCTGCACCGCATCCGGCCGAAGAAGCGGGAACGCTACCTGGGCGACGCGTGGCGCCCGACGGAGGCGGCGGCATGAGTCCGCAGGCCGCGCCACCCCCGATGCGGCGCGCGGTCTTCGTCTCCGACGTGCACCTCGGCTCCAAGCACTGCCACGCAGCGGAGTTCGCCGACTTCCTCGCGGGATTGCACTGCAGGCGGCTGTACCTGGTGGGCGACATCGTCGATCTGTGGTGGATGGCGCAACGCCGCGCGTCCTGGGACGCCGCCCACAACCGGGTGGTGGAGGCGCTGCACGCGCTGGCGCGCAACGGCACGGAGCTCATCTACGTGCCCGGCAACCACGACAGGCCGGTCCGTCGCTTCTGCGGCTTGATGCTGCCTGCCATGCAGGTGCGCCGCCGTGCGATCCACACCACGCTCGATGGACGCAGGCTGCTGGTGACGCACGGCGACGATTACGACGGCGTCACCCACTTTGGCGGGTTGCAGGAAAGGTTCGGCGACTGGCTCTACTACCGCATCCTCACCGGCAATCGCTTGACCAACCAGTTGCGTCGTCGCTTCGGCCTGCGCTACTGGTCGCTCGCGGAATACCTGAAGCGCCAGAGCGACGCGGCCGAGCGCTACATCGCCCGCTTCGTCCACGCGGGTCTGGACGATGCGCGTCGGCGCGGGCTGGACGGCATCGTCTGCGGACACATCCATCGTGCCTCGCTGCTCCAGCGCGACGGCCTGCTGTACGCCAACGACGGTGATTGGGTCGAAAGCCTGACCGCGCTCACCGAAGAGGCCGACGGCACGCTGTGTCTGCTGTCGCACACCGGCCAGATCCTGGCCGAGGTGGCGCCGCGACTGCGGCTGGTCCCGCAGGACGTGCCGCGCGCGGCGTGAGGAATCGCATCGGCGGCTGCTAGGATCGCCGCATGGATTCCCTCAGTCAGATCGTCCTCGGCGGCGCCATCGCCGCCGCCATCGCCCCTGCCGCCCATCGTCGCGCCGCGCTGCTCGCCGGTGCGGCCCTCGGCACACTGCCCGACCTCGACAGCCTGCCCATCGCGTTGTTCTCGGACAACCCGGTCACGCTGATGACGGTGCACCGCAGCTTCAGCCATTCGCTGTTCGTGCTGCCGCTGGTCGGCTGGCTGCTGTGGTGGCTGTTCAAGCGCTTCGGCCAGGGTCGCGTCGCGGCCGCACCTGCGCGCTGGTTCTGGGCGATCCAGCTGGCGCTGGTCACGCATCCGTTGCTTGATGCCTTCACCGTCTACGGCACGCAGCTGTGGTGGCCGCTGATGCCGGCCCCGACGATGTGGTCCAGCGTCTTCATCATCGATCCGCTGTACACGGTCTGGTTGCTGCTGGCTTGCGTCGCGGCGTGGTTCCTGCGCGAGCGCGTCGCGGCGCAGCGGGCACTGGTCGCGGGGCTGGTACTGAGCAGCGCCTACCTGGGCTGGTCGCTGGCCGCGAAGGCGATGGTGGACCGCGAAGCCGAGCGCACGCTCGCCTCGATGGGCCTGGGCGATGCGCCGTACTTCTCGGTGCCGATGCCGTTCAACACGCTGCTGTGGCGCGTGGTGGCGATGACGCCATCGGGTTATGTCGAAGCCGAACGCTCGGTGCTGGTCGACGAAGGCAGGATGCACTTCCGCGGGTATCCGTCCAACGTACAGGCGCTGCGGCAGGCACGCGGCATCCCTGCGGTCGATCGCCTGTCCTGGTTCAACCGCGGCTTCATGCGCGCACAGGTCCGCGAGGACCGGCTGGTGCTGTCGGACCTGCGCATGGGGCTCGAGCCGAACTACACCTTCAGCTTCGACGTGGCCGCGATGCAGGATGGGCGTTGGCAGGCGGTTCCGCCCCGCCAACACCCGTGGCAGTCGCCCGTGAGGGGATATGAAGGCCTGCGCAGCCTGTTCGGTGCGATGGGGCGGCGGATCGTCGATCCTTCATCGACGGCGCTGCATGCGCTGGCCGCCGATGCGGAAGGACAGCCCGCCGCGCCGTGATCACGAGCCGGCGCCAGTCCCTTTCTTGTTGACCGCGGGTGCCTTGGCTGCCACCGCGCGCTTGTCGTCGTCGGGCGCGGCGCGGCGCTCCAGCACGATATCTTCGCCGTTCATCAGCCGGCGATAGTTCTCGTTGCCGATCGCGCGCTTCAGGTCCCATGTCACCCGGTCGAACTGGGTGCGGTACTCGACGTACGGCGTGCGGGCGCCCAGCACCATCCGCAGGTTGCGTTCGGAAAGACCGGTCTCGCGCGCGAGTTGGGCGACCGAGTCGTCAGCGGATGCGGCGAGGGGAGCGATGGCCAGAACAGCCGCCATCAGGGATGCGGTTCTTGCGTTCATGGAATTCCTCCGGGGGAGGTGATTACCGCGTGTGGCTGCGGTGCGCTGCAGGCCGGCAGGGGGAACCGGCGCGGACATCGTCGCGCTGCGCATGAAGGCGCCCCAGTGCCGGAACGCACGGTGACTCCGGTCATGTTTACCGGGTGGTTACCTTCGTCAGTAAACCGTTGCGCGTGCCTGCACGAAGGCATAGAAGAACACGGCGTCCGGATCGTTCTGGACGTCGCGCATCTCCTGGCGCATGCCGTCGACGACGTCCTGCGTGACGCGTCCCGCGTGCACCAGCGAATCGGCGGCCGACAGCAGCAGCTCTTCCCAGAATGCGATCAGGTCCTTGCGGCGGGCCGGTTCGCGGTTGTCGAAATGCACAGTCTTGATCTCGGTGACGACGTCGCGGAAACCGCCGGCGAGCAGCAGGTTGCCCAGCTTCGCGCCGATGAACGGATCACCGCCGTTGTCGTACTGGAAGTCGTTGAACGCCATCCAGTAGCGCCACGTATGGGGTGAATACGGGTGCAGCAGGAACGACGAATTCATCACTTCGGTGACGTAGATCGGCGAGCCGGGCGACAGCACGCGGCGCACCTCGCTCAGCACGCGCGCGGGATTGGGTACGTGTTCGAGGATCCAGCAGAGGAAGGCGCCGTCGAAGTCGCGCGCGCCGTACGGCAGGCGGCTCGCATCGGCCTGCTGCAACGTGTAGCGGTCGCGGCACCAGGGCATCTTCGCCAGGTTGTCGCGCGCGGCGTCCAGCTGCACCTGGTTGAGGTCCACGCAGGTCACGTGCAGCTCGGGGAACCGCCGCAACAGGATCTCGGTCTGCGCGCCGACGCCACTGCCGACTTCGAGCAGGCGGCGCACGCCGGCGTAATCCACATGGTTGAACAGCGTGCTTTCCAGCAACCTCGCCTGCTTTACCAGGCGCGCCTGTTCGACCGAGGAAAAACCGTGCAGGTAAGGGGCATCGGATTCCGTCATGGGAGCCTCCGCTTGAAAGGGAATCACGCCGCCGTCGGCAACCGCTCGCCGGCCATGAGGGCATCGAAGTAGTCGCGCGTCAGCCGCAGTTGATCCTCGGCGGTCTCCGCGCGGTTCACGACGGCGCGGAAAGCGAGGTTCTCGGGCCGGTCCTTGGCGTACCAGCCGAGGTGCTTGCGCGCGATGCGCACGCCCTGGGGCTCGCCGTAGAACGCGTGCAGCGCTTCCAGATGGCCGAGCAGGATGTCGCGCACTTCATGCAGGGACGGCGGGGCCAGGTGTTCGCCCGTGGCGAGGAAGTGCGCGATCTCGCGGAAGATCCACGGACGGCCTTGCGCGGCGCGGCCGATCATCACCGCATCCGCGCCGGTCTTCGCCAACACCTGCGCCGCCTTGGCCGGCGAATCGATGTCGCCGTTGGCGACGACCGGAATGCGCAGCGCGGCCTTGATCGCGGCGATGGTCTCGTACTCCGCCACGCCGGTGTAATGCTGGTCGCGCGTGCGGCCGTGCACGGCCAGCGACGCGATGCCGCTCTCCTGCGCGATGCGGGCGATGACCGGTCCGTTGCGGTGGTCGCAATCCCAGCCCGTCCGGATCTTCAGCGTGACGGGTACGTCGGCCGCCTTCACCACCGCCTCCAGGATGCGGCCCACCAGCGCCTCGTCGCGCATCAGCGCGGAGCCGGCCCACGCGTTGCAGACCTTCTTGGCCGGGCAGCCCATGTTGATGTCGATGATCTGCGCGCCATGGTCGGCGTTGTAGCGGGCGGCGTTCGCCAACTGCTCCGGCTCGGTGCCGGCGATCTGCACGCTGATGGGGCTGGGTTCGCCGTCGTGGTCCATGCGGTGCAGGGACTTCGCGGTGTTCCAGAAGCGCGGATCGCTGATGGTCATTTCCGACACCGCAAGACCTGCGCCCAGCCGCTTGCACAGCAGGCGGAATGGCTTGTCGGTGACGCCGGCCATGGGGGCCAGCATCACCGGTGGGTCGATGCGGTAGGGGCCGATCTGCATGGCGCCATTATCCGCCGTCGGCTCCGGCGGGGGAACCGCCGGCTCAGTCGGCGAAACGGGTCTGGAGATCGGCCAGCAAGGGCATGGCCAGCGCCGCGCCCGGCCGCTCGGTCGACAGCGCCGCATAGCGGTTGGCGAAGCGCACGTGATCGGCGAAGGCCGCCACGGCGTTTTCCGCCAACGATGCGGCCAGTGCGCCATTGAAGGCATCGCCAGCGCCGGTGGTGTCGACGACCGTGGCGGCTTCGGCGGCGACGCGGTAATGGGCGCGCGGGTCGCCGCGCAGCGCGTCATCCGGGTGGGACACGTAGACGCCCGTTGAGCCCAGCGTCACCACCACCGTGCCATGCGGGAACAGTTGCCGGCAGTGCTGGTGCAGGGTCACGCCATCGAGCGTGGCGACATCGTCGGCGCTGACGCGCTCGCCCAGATGACGGGCGAGCAGGGCGGCGAATTCGGTTTCGTTGGGCGTGACGACATCGGCGTGCGCCAGCAGCTCGGTCGTCGTGGCGGCATTGGCCGGCGCCGGGTTGAGCACCGTCATGGCGCCGTGCTGACGGGCGGTCTGCAGCGTGGCGAGCACCGTGTCCGCCGGGGACTCGAGCTGCGCAAGCACGACCTTCGCCTCCGCGAATACCGCGGACTGGGCGTTTGCGTGCTCCGTCGACAGCGCGGCGTTGGCGCCGGCACCGATCACGATCGTGTTGCGACCGTGCGCATCCACGTAGATGCCAGCGGTACCGGTAGGTTCATCGCTGGCCTGGGCGCGCAGGTCCAGGCCGTCGGCGGCAGCCAGGTCGCGCGCCAGGCGGCCGCCGGCATCGTCGCCCAGCGCGCAGACGAAGGTCGTTTCCGCACCTGCGCGCACGGCGGCGATCGCCTGGTTGAAGCCCTTTCCGCCCGGACCGCTGGCATACCGTCCTGCGATGGTCGCGCCTGCTGCCGGCAACGCATCGCAGCGCCAGACATGGTCGACGTTGAAGGAGCCCACGATGATGACGCGGGCAGGGGAGGGCGAGGGCGTATTCATGGCGCGATACCTGCTGTCCGCACCGCAGCAAGGCCGCGGTCACGGGAAGGAAACGTAAAAGGAAGGAGGCGGGCGGCCGTGGGCCGCCCCTCCCCGATCAGCCGAAGTGCGAAAGCACGCCGGCGATGGTGGCCGTCATCAGCGTGGCGATGGTGCCGCCCAGCACGGCGCGCAGGCCGAACCGCGCCAGGTCGGAGCGCCGCTCGGGCGCCAGGCCGCCGATGCCGCCGATCTGGATCGCGATCGAGCTGAAATT
Source organism: Pseudoxanthomonas sp. Root630 (assembly GCF_001427585.1). Lineage (GTDB taxonomy): Bacteria > Pseudomonadota > Gammaproteobacteria > Xanthomonadales > Xanthomonadaceae > Pseudoxanthomonas_A. Next base: position 678,540 of record NZ_LMGY01000012.1, read on the forward strand.
GGCGAAACCGCACAGCGCGTAGGTGGCGATCAGTTTGCCTTCTCCGGACAGCGATACGCCGGCCACCTTGCCGTTGACGATGTCGGCGAGCTGCAGATAGGCGACGAACTCGTTGATGACGACCTTCTGGCCGATCAGCGAACCGACCGTGGTCGCGTCCTGCCACGGCACGCCGATCACCCAGGCGATGGGTGCCAGCAGGTAGCCGAAGATCGTGGCCAGGTCGGTCGGCTTGCCGAGGATGGCGGCCAGGCCGGTGGCTTCGCCGAGCCACGTCAGCGGCCAGTTCAGCAGCGCGATCAGGGCGATGAAGGCCAGCAGCATCGCGCCGATGTTCAGCGCCAGCCGCAGGCCGTCGCCGGCACCGGCAGCGGCTGCGTCGATGATGTTGCTGGAGGTCTTTTCGACCTCCATCTTCACCGTGCCACGGGTCAGCGGCGTGCCCGTTTCCGGGATCAGCAGCTTGGCGACCACCAGCGTGGCCGGGGCCGCCATGATCGATGCGGCCAGCAGGTGCTTGGCATAGAAGGCCTGCTGCTCGGCATCGCCGCCGCCCAGCATGCCCACATAGGCCGCCAGTACGCCGCCGGCGATGTGGGCCATGCCGCCGATCATCATCGTGATCAGTTCGGACTCGGTCATCTTCGGGATATACGGGCGCACCGTCAGCGGCGCCTCGGTCTGGCCGATGAACACGCTGGCGCAGACACTGGTGGTCTCGGCGCCGGACACCTTCATCACCTTGGTGATCGCCAGCGCCATGATCCGCACGATGAACTGCATCACGCCCAGGTGGTACAGCACGCCCATCAGGGCGGCGAAGAAGATGATGGTGGGCAGCACCTGGAACGCGAAGATGAACCCGTAGGTCTCGATGTTCATCAGGCCGCCGAAGATGAAGTTCGAGCCGGCGTTGACGAAGCTCAGGATCTTCACGAAACCGTGGCCGAGCGCATCGAACACTTCGCGCCCGCCCGGGACCAGCAGGACCAATGCCGCGAAGGCGATCTGCAGGGTGATGCCCGTGACGACCAGCTTCCAGTCGATGGCCTTCCGGTTGTTGGAAAACAGCCAGACGATGCCGATCAGCACCGCCAGACCGAACAGGCCGAAGCCGATCCGCCCCAAGACTTCCAGCATGTATTCCCCCAGACCTTGCGTGTTGTTCTGACCAGGCAGTCTAGCAGCCGCGCGGCCCAGCCCAGGCCGTTCAGCCAATGCCGCGGAAGGCCACCCACAGGGCGAGGGCGAGGAACACGACCGATGCCAGCCCGCGGGCCAACTTCAGCGGCAGCTTGTCGGCGAAGCGGTGGCCCAGCCAGACCACCGGCAGGTTCGCCAGCAGCATGCCGATGGTGGTGCCGGCGATCACCTGCCACAGCGGGTCGTACTTGGTGGCCAGCAGCACCGTTGCGACCTGGGTCTTGTCGCCGATCTCGGCCAGGAAGAAGGCCACCGTCGTCGCCAGGAAGGCGCCATGGGCCGGCAGGTTGTCGGCTTCGTCCTCCAGCGTGTCGGGCTTGAGCGTCCACAGGGCCACCGCCAGGAAGCTGACTGCCACCACCCAGCGCAGCACCTCGGGCGACAGCCAGTCGGTCAGTTCCGCGCCCAGCCAGGCGGAGATCGCGTGGTTCACCAGGGTTGCGGCGAGGATGCCCAGCGCGATTGGCCACGGCTTGCGGTAGCGCGCGGCCAGCAGCAGGGCCAGCAACTGGGTCTTGTCGCCGATTTCGGCCAGGGTGACGGTGCCGGTGGAGACCAGCAGGGCGTGCAGGGACAACATCAAGGACTCCGGGGCCAGGCATTCGCGGATGGACGCGAAGGCAAACGACGCACTGCCCGGCCCGGGTTAGCGCGACGCCTGCCTTCGGTCTTGCCCGGCGAAGCATTTCGCTTCGTCCCGCGCACCATGGTCGTCGACCAAGTGTGTTGACGCGCGGACCCCGTCTGGACGGGTGGGCTACTCCCCGGAGGAGGAAAGTGCGCGCATTCTACGGCGGGTGCCGTGGGGACGGCGGAGCCATTCTCATTTGGCACCGTGCCGATGGTGGAAACGGGCGCTAGGATGGGGCCGACCCGCCCCCGGAGAACGCCATGCAGTACCGTCGCCTCGGCACGTCGGGGCTCCAGGTCTCAGCCTTGTCCTTCGGCGCCTGGCTGACCTTCGGGCAACAGGTGGGTCCACGCGAGGCGGGCGAACTGATCGCACTGGCCTGGGACCACGGGATCAATTTCTTCGACAACGCCGAGGTCTACGGCCATGGCGACGCCGAGCGCGTGATGGGTGAGGCGCTGCGTGCGCTGGCGTTGCCGCGGGACGGCTTCTGCGTATCCAGCAAGGTGTGCTTCGGCGCGGTCGAGAATCCGCGCCCCACCCAGCGCGGCCTCTCCCGCAAGCACGTCACGGAGGCCTGCCACGACGCGCTTCGCCGGCTGCAGGTGGATTACCTGGACCTGTTCTTCTGCCATCGCCCCGATCCCGACACGCCGGTGGAAGAAACCGTCTGGGCGATGGACGCCCTGATCCGGCAGGGCAAAGTGCTGTACTGGGGCACATCGGAGTGGCCGGCCGCCCGCATCCGCGAGGCGGCCGCGATCGCACGCAAGCATCACTTGCACGGGCCGACGATGGAGCAGCCCCAATACAACCTGCTGCACCGCCAGCGGGTGGAACTGGAGTACGCGCCGCTGTACGCCGAGTTGGGCCTGGGCACGACCACGTGGTCGCCGCTCGCCTCGGGTCTGCTGACGGGCAAGTACGGCGGCGACATCACGGGCGATACGCGCCTGGGCCGCGCGGGGCATGAAGACCTGCGCCGGATGATCCTCGGGGCCGCAGGGGCGAAACGGCAGGAGCGCGCCGCCCGCTACGCCGCCGTGGCGGCCGACCTGGGCGAGAAGCCCGCGCCGCTCGCCATCGCGTGGTGCCTGCAGAACCCCCATGTATCGACCGTCATCCTGGGCGCCAGCCGGCCGGAGCAACTGCGCGAGAACCTGACCGCGCTGGACCTGGCGACCCGCTACGGGGAGGCGGTGTGGGCGCGCCTGACGGCGGCGGCGGACTGAGCGATCGACGGCGACACGAAAGTGTTGACTCGCAAATAAGAATCATTATCATCAAGTTCCGTTCCACCCGGAGCTTCCCGATGATCTCGAACGTCACTGCATTGCCCACGGCCGATTCGCTGGCGCTGCGCGAGCGCCTTTCCCTGTCGAGCAGCGAACCGCGCGCCGAGGACATCCTCGAAAGCGCCGCCCTGCTGAAGGGCCAGCGCGAGGTGCTGATCCGGCACGGCGACCGCGTCTATCGCCTGCGCCATACCAGCAACGACAAGCTGATCCTCACCAAGTAATCCCGCGTCGTTGTCGCAACGATGCACCGCCGCGGCCCCCGCGGCGGGACACCCTCTCTCTCCACCCGGCGCCAGCCAAGGATTCTCCGGCCGCCAGCCTTCCGGGACTGTTTACCACCCACAGGAATGCTGTACGCCATGATGCGTCCCACGCTGCTCACCGCGGCCGTGTGGCTGGCCCTTGCCGGCCATGCCCATGCCGAAACGCCCGCCGACACCTCGGCTTCCGCTTCCGCCGACACCTCGACGCGCGAGTTCGAGCGCATCCAGGTCACCGCGACCCGCACCGAGCGGGCCGTGGCGGACGTGCCCAACACCGTCGACGTGATCGAGCGCGAGCAACTGGACGACCAGTTGATCCGCGACATCAAGGACCTGGTCCGGTACGAGCCCGGCGTGTCGGTCACCTCCACGACCGGACGTTTCGGCGCGCTGGGCGGCTTCCGCATCCGCGGGCTGGACGCCAACCGTGTGCTGATCCTCAACGATGGCGTGGCGATCTCCGACAGTTTCAGTTTCGGCAGCTACCTCAACGCCAACCGCAACTTCGTGGATCTCGACACGCTCAAGCGCGTGGAGATCGTGCGCGGTCCCGCGAGTTCGCTCTACGGCTCCGATGCGCTGGGCGGCGTGGTCGCGTTCGTCACCAAGGATCCTTCCGATTACCTAAAGGATGGCAAGGACACCTACTTCGGCGTCAAGTTCGGCTACGAGGGCGATTGGCAGGGCCTGTTCGCCGGTGCGACCGCGGCATTCGGTGGCGAGCGCTGGAGTGGCCTCGTCGCGGCCAGCCATCGCCAGGGCAAGGAAACGGAGACCCAGGGCGACAACGACAGCACCACTCCCACGCGGTTGGAGAACGGCACGTTCACGGTCCTGCGCACCGCAGCCAATCCGCAGCGCCGCGATGGCCGCAGTCTGCTCGCCAAACTGGTCTACGCGCCGGGCGAGAACCAGCGCCTGCGCCTGACCGTCGATGCGAACGAGGACTACAGTTCCATCGAGGCGTATACGGGCCGCACCACGACCCTCCTGGACATGGACGGCCGCGATCACCAGACGCGCGCGCGGGTGTCGCTGGAACACGAGATCGATGTGCTGGACGCCGGTTTCGCCGACAGCCTGGCCTGGAAGCTCTACCGGCAGGACAGCGAAAGCACCCAGCGCACGATCGAAAGCCGCGCGACGGCGACCAATGGCCCTGCGACGAGCCGGCGCGTGATGCTGCACAACTTCGACCAGCGCATGTACGGTCTGCAGGGCAATCTGTACAAGGCCTTCGAGACCGGCAGTGTGCGTCACGCGCTGACCTACGGGCTGGACGTCTCGGTGACCGACAGCAAGGAAAAGCGCGACGGCACCTCGACCAACCTGGCGACGGGCGTCGTCAGCAATCTGGTCGGGCAGGACCGCTTCCCGGTGCGCGACTTCCCGATCAGCGAGACCACCAAGATCGGCGCCTACGTGCAGGATGAGATGCAGTTCGCCGACGGCCGCTTCAGCCTGGTGCCGGCGCTGCGCGTGGATTACTACAAGCTGGATCCGACGCTGGACAACATCTTCGCCGAAGACAATCCCGGCGTCGCCGTGGAAGGCATGAACGAGACCAGCGTTTCGCCCAAGCTGGGCGGCATCTGGCGGATGAACGACCAGTGGTCGCTGTTCGCCAACTACGCGCGGGGTTTCCGCGCGCCGCCGTACGGCGACGTCAACGTCGGTTTCACCAATCTGCAGGGCGGCTACACCGTCATCGCCAATCCGGACCTCAAGCCGGAGACCAGCAACGGTTACGAACTGGGCGTACGTTTCGCGGGCGACGCGTTCTACGCGGGCCTGACCGGCTACTACAACGACTACAAGGACTTCATCGAGTCCTTCGTCCTGGTCAGCATGCCGCCGCAGACGCCGCTGATGATCTTCCAGTCGCAGAACGTGGCGGATGCGCGGATCTACGGTCTGGAGTTCAAGGGCGGGGTCGATTTCGGTGCGTTGAATCCCGCGCTCGAGGGCCTGTCGCTGCGTGCTGCCGTGGCCCATTCGCGCGGCGACGACAAGACCGACGACGTGCCGCTCAATTCGGTCGATCCCCTGCGCGCCACGCTGGGGCTCGCCTACGACGGCAAGGGTTGGGGGACCGAACTGGTGGGCAGCTTCGCCGACCGCAAGGACCGTCCGCCGTCGGCCAGCACCTACCGACCGGCCGGCTACGGCGTTCTCGATCTGTATGCGCATTGGGAATTCGCGCCGGGCGCCAAGATCAACCTGGGCCTGATCAACCTCACCGACAAGACGTACACGGACTGGGCCGACGTCAACGGTGTCGCCGCGAACAGCCTGGTGCTGGATCGCTACACTCGTCCCGGCCGCACCCTGTCGGCCAGCCTTGCCGTGAGCTGGTAACCGCCATGCCGATGCTGCGGGCACTCCCGGGTTCCGTTGCGGGCGCATCCACGGATGCGTTCCCGGGCGCCGCGCAACTCGCGGCGTTGGGACCGGTGTTGTGCCTGTATCGCACGCAGCACGGTAGCGAGCTCGCCGGTTGGCAGCAGGCGGTGAGGGTGGAGGCGCATGCCGGTGTGGGCAGCGACGGCCTCGACGAGCGGCTGCTGTTCTTCGACGCGCAGGGCCGGTGCTGCTGGCGCCTGTGCCTGTTGCCGGACAGCGATTTCGTCGCCTGGGATCGCCTGGTGGCGTCGCTGCCGCAGGGCGCCGATGGGGCGGCCGATGGCTTGGCCGACCGTCTGTGGCAACGGCTTGCGGGCCGCTTGCTGGGCGGGCAATGGCGCGCGTGCGCCCTGCAACTCCATGCGGTGCCGCAACCCGCATCGCTGCCCGTGCTTGCGGCCAGCCTGTCGCTGATGTCGATGCTGGGCGTGAGTACGGCGCGTCGCATCGCCCACGCGGAGGGTGCGGAACTGGAAAGCGGCTTGCACGACTGCTGCTGTGCGTCGTCGATGCGTCACGCCACGCCCACGCCGGGCGCGGATCAACAAACCCCTACGGAGGCGGGCGACAAGGTCGTGCCGCTGATCAGACTCAAATGAGAGAAGCCACCATGAAGACACCGGTCGCCACCCTGGTATCCACCGCCTTGTTGCTGGCCGCAGGACACGCCTGCGCCGCCGATCCCGCCCGCGACCGCCAGTCGATCCTGGCGATGCGGGGCGACTACACCGTCGATTTCGCCTTCGACGAAACCGTGCTGCTGCAACCGGGCTACGAACGCCAGGCGGCCATGCGCAGTGGCGGCGACGAGACCGTCATCGTCGTCGAGGACACACCCGGCCGCATCGTTCTGCAGCACATCCTGGTGGATGCGAAGAGTGGCCATGTCACCAAGCACTGGCGGCAGGACTGGATCTACGAAGCGCCCACGCGCTTCGAGTTCAGCGCGGACCAGACCTGGAACGTGCGCACGATTCCCGCCGATGCCACGCGGGGCGCCTGGACGCAGTGCGTGTACGAAGTCAGCGACGCGCCGCGTTATTGCGGCACCGGCCGCTGGGACTACACCAACGGGGTGGCCACCTGGACCAGCGACCTGAGCTGGCGGCCGTTGCCGCGCCGCGAGTACACCAAGCGCAGCGACTACAACGCGCTGTCGGTGGTCAACCGCCATACGCTGACGCCGAACGGCTGGACCCACGAGCAGTTCAACACCAAGGTCTTGCGCAAGCCCGATGGCACGCAGGTGGAACTGGCGCGCGAGTTCGGCTTCAACGACTACATCAAGACCACCGAGGTCGACTTCAAGCCCGCGCGCGACTACTGGCAGGCGACGGCCGGCTACTGGGCGAAGGTGCGCGCGCATTGGGATGGTTTCCTCTCCCGCGCGCCCGGCGTACGCCTGAAGACCAAGGTGGATGGCATGGCGATGATCATCCCGCTGTTCACCCAGGCGGGCGACGTGCAGGAAGGCAAGCCGGTCGCGGATGCGGCCATCGCCAAGGTGTTCGCCGATTGGGTGGAGCCGGCGCCGGTGGAGTCCCCGGCTGCGGCAACGAAGGTCCGCTGAAGGTTCTCTCCGGCACACGGATGTGCCGCCTTTGAGAAAAAAAGACCCCCGCGGATGCGGGGGCAGGGGATTCATCGGTTTCTCTTCTAGTAGTAATAGGTGTCAGAGCAGCGTTCCGCCCTTGCCGGAAGGCGGTACGGGGGGAGCGGGCGGCGGCGGCGGCAGCGGCATGTCGCCGCCGTCGTCTTCGAAGGTCTGCACCTTGCCGTCCTGGTCGACGATCATCACGCGCCGACGCTCCACGATGGCCGACGCCTTGCCGGCGGCCGCTGCCGTACGCGGCTTCACGACCACGCGCGACGTTGCGGGGAAGCGGAACGCCGCGGCCTTCGGTACGGCAACGGTGCTGGTCCGGGTCTGGCGGTCGCGCAGGTACTCGATCGAGACCGTCGCGTCTGCCGGCTTGTCGCGCAGCGCCTGGGTGACGTCGCGGGGCGAGGTCACCGCTGCGCCATCCACCTTGCGGATCACGTCGCCGGCCTGCAGCCCTTCGAGTTCCTCGCCGACGGACAGGACGAGCACACCGGCCTCGGTGCCGAAGTAGCGTCCCAGCGAGGCATCCACCGTGGCCAGGTTGAGGTTGCTCCAGCGGAAGGCTTCCGCCAGCGCAGGCAACTGGCAATCTTCGCCCTTGCAGTCGCCCAGCCGGCCGAGCTTGCGGAGTTCGAGCTGGACTTCGGGCGCGATGACGGCGCTGATCTCGCCCATCGGCACGGGCACGCCCTCGATCTGCGGCATGCCACCATCGCCGCTGCGGAGGAAGACGGCGCCCGGCCCCTGGCTGGCGAATGCGATACGCGGGGAGACCTGCGTGGGGGTGACGCTGGCCTCGTGCGCCTTGCCGTCGCGCTGGTAGGTGACCCGCACGGGCGTATCGGCCTTGAGGTCGGCCAGCAGCTTGCGCGCATGGGCCACTCGCGCGTCGGCGGTGCCGCCGCTGACCGCTTCGCCCGCCACGCGTACCAGCCGGTCGCCTGCCTTGAGTCCGGCCTTGGCCGCGCCGCTATCCGGCGTCACGCCGGTGATGCGCACGCCCGTCGCGTCGTCGCCCGACAGCAGCACGCCGAGTCGCGGCCGGCGCACGATGATGTGATCGATGTCGATGGGTGCACGCGCGGCGGTGCCGTCCCGCGAGAGTTCGGCCACGCGCTTTGCGGCGCGTTGCAGGTCGGCGCGGGCGGCCTCGAGTTCCTTCTGCTTGGCTGCGTCGTTCTGCTGGGCCAACGCCGGCAAGGGTGCGATCAGCGCAAGGGCCAGCAATGACCGGGAAAGGGGTTTGAGCATGGTGGGTCTCCTCGTTGCGTGTCTGGATCAATAGATGGCGGTGTCGGCGGCATCGTCGCCAAGGGCGACCTGCCAGCGTTGGGTGGCTTCCACACCGGTGAGCTGGCGCAGGGTGTCGACGCGCTCTTCCCACAGTGCGGCGCGCGTGGCCTCGGGCAGGGACGGTTGCGAGAGCGCCAGGTCGATGTGGCTGACCTGGTCCTGCAGGTCGGCGCTGACAGCGAGCGCCGCCACGTTGCCGGCGCCGGTGTCGGGCAACTGCGCCAGCACGGCCTCGAGTCGCGCGGATTCGGTATAGAGCGCGTCCAGGCGCGCAGGCTCGGCCGCCATGCGAGCAGGCGCAGGACGCGCAACGGCCCGATGCACTGACGGAGCGTCAGCGATCTGCCGTGCCGTGGCGATGTCCGACGGGACGGCTACGGCCGGCTCGACATCGGCGTGCCGTGCCGGGGTGTCCGGGAGCGCCGGTGCCGGGGTAGCGATGGCGGGGGCGCGCTGCGGCGGCGGCAACGAGGTCTGCGTGTTCCGCCAATGCATCAACGGGATCACGGCGGCGAAGAAGGCCGTGGCAGCCAGCGCGATGGCGGGACGGTGCCAGCGCGCAGGGCGTGCCGGCACGCGCGATGCCGGCAGCGCAGCGGCGACGCGCTGCCATGCGCCGTGAGGCGGGGATTCCAGCGGCAGGGCGCCGAACGCATCGCCCCAGTCGCGCGGCACGGGTTCGCGGGAACGGGAATCAGGCATGGACGGTGTCCTCGATGTTCAACAGCGCCCGCAGCCGGCGCGTGCCGCGGGAGACCTGTGATTTGGAGAAGCTGGGCGTGCGCTGCATGAGCCCGGCGATCTCCTCGTGGGTGTAGCCCTCGGCGTGGTAAAGCCACAACACGCTGCGGGTTGCCGCGGGCAACGCTTCCAGCGCGCGCTGCAGCAGTGCCGCATCGGCCGCGGCCGCCGGGGGCAGGCCCTGGTCCTGCGGCAGGTCGTCCTCTTCCACCGAGATCTCGGCGACCAGCCGCTTCTGTCGCCGCAGGCGCAGCAGCGCCTCGTTGACGGCGATCTGCCGCAGCCAGCCCCAGAAGGGGCAGTCGCCGCGGTAGTCGGGAAGGTGGTGGAAGAGCTTCAGCATGGTGTCCTGCAGCACGTCGCCCGCTTCCTCCCGGTCGCCGCAGATACGGAGCGCCAGCGTGAACACCGGGCGCTCGAAGCGCCGGTAGATCTGCTCGAACGACTCCCGGCAGCCCGAGCGCGCACGGGCGACCAGGCTGTCGGGGACGTCGATGGCGAACTGCGATCGGCTCAAGTCGAGGATTTCTCGGGGCTGTCGGAAGTAGGGATGCCGCAGCGGGCAATACCGTCGCAACGACCGGAAAGTTCCGTCGGGCATCGGCCCCGGCCATGCCTATAATCGGATCTACATCACAGGAAGGGGGTCAGCATGGAGTTCGGTCTTTCGACATTGGTGGTCGCGGCGGTAGTGCTGTTCATCGTGGTCACCTTCTTCAAAGGTGTCCGCGTGGTGCCGCAGGGCTACGAATTCACGGTGGAGCATTTCGGCAAGTACACCCACACGATGACCCCCGGCCTGCACTTCCTGATCCCATACATGCAGAGCATCGGCCGCAAGGTCAACATGATGGAGCAGGTGTTCGAAGTGCCCTCGCAGGACGTCATCACTAAGGACAACGCGGTGGTGAAGGTGGACGGCGTGGTGTTCTTCCAGGTGCTGGATGCCGCCAAGGCCGCCTATGAAGTGTCCAGCCTGGACCAGGCGATGATTGCGCTGGTGCAGACCAACATCCGCACCGTGATCGGCTCGATGGACCTGGACGAGTCGCTCAGCCAGCGCGAGACCATCAACGCCAAGCTGCTCGGCGTGGTCGACCACGCGACCAGCCCGTGGGGCGTGAAGGTCAACCGCATCGAGATCAAGGACATCCAGCCGCCGCGCGACCTGGTGGATGCGATGGCGCGGCAGATGAAGGCCGAGCGCGACAAGCGCGCCTCGATCCTGGAAGCGGAGGGCGCGCGTCAGTCGGAAATCCTGCGCGCCGAAGGCGACAAGCAGAGCGCGATCCTGGAGGCCGAAGGCAAGCGCGAGGCCGCCTATCGCGAGGCCGAGGCGCGCGAGCGCCTGGCCGAGGCGGAAGCCAAGGCCACCGAGCTGGTTTCCAATGCCATCGCCCAGGGCGACGTGCAGGCGATCAATTACTTCATCGCGCAGAAGTACGTGGAAGCCTTCAGGGAACTGGCCACGGCGCCGAACCAGAAGTTCGTGCTGATGCCGATGGAAGCCAGTGGCGTGATCGGTTCCATCGCCGGCATCGCCGAGCTGGCCAAGGAGGCGCTGAACAAGCAGCAGGTGGCCGCGCCGCCGCGTCCGCCGCGCGTCCCGGGAGGCTGACATGAGCTTCAAGTTCGCGTTCTGGGCGATCGGGGCGCTGGTGCTGTTCGCCGCGGAGGCGATGGCGCCGGGTGCCTTCATGCTGTGGTTCGGTTTCGCCGCGGTGGCGATGGCGGTCGTGGTGCTGGCGGTGCCGGGGCTGGGCTGGCTGGCGCAAGCGGTGCTGTTCTCGGTGCTCGCGCTGATCTCCGTGGCGGTCTACCGCAAGTGGTTCCGCGGCAAGGGACGGCAGAGCGACAAGCCGTTGCTCAACCGGCGCGCCGAACAGCTGGTCGGTACGGTCGCCGTGCTCGACCAGGCGATCGCGGGCGGTCGCGGCCGGGTCAAGATCGACGATGCGTTCTGGACAGTGGAAGGCCCCGACCTGCCGGTCGGCACCCGCGTGCGGGTGGTGGCCGTGGATGGGATGACATTGAAGGTCCAGGAGGCCTGAGCGCATGGGGCAAGGGGTGGCACTGGCGGCGTGGATGGGCATGCTGTTGCCGGTCGCACCGACCGCGGGCCAGCAGCTTGTCGGCCTGACCGTGCCGCCCTATCCCGATGCGCTGGAAGACATGGGCGGGAGTTGCGTGTCGGAGTCGACCGACTACGCGCATGTCTGCGACTACTCGGTGTCGGTGCTCGCGGCGCCGCCGCGCGATGCGGAATCCGAGCCGGTGCCGCGCTACGTCGTGGCGGGCAGGATGGCGGGCCGCGAGGGCAATCGCGCGCGTTGGCAGATCACCGATGCGCAGCCGTATCCGAAGGGGCGGCAGGACTACTACCTCCAGTTCGGCAACTGCCGCATCGACCGCCAGCCGGATGCGCGCGTCGCCGCCCTGGTGCGCCAGCACGACAACGATGGCGAATGGTTGCGCGACGTCGCCTGGGCCGGCCGCATCGAACTGCCTGCCGGACGCTTCACGCCTCTGGATGCCGGTTCGGTGGACTGCATCAACACCGCCTACGAAGGCCTCTGACGCCAACGCCCTCTGCGGGTGCGTTCTGGGATAATGGCCCTCTTTGCCTGTCCCAGGATCCGCCATGACCCAGAAGACCATCCTCAACGACACCCATCGCGCACTCGGCGCCAAGATGGTCGATTTCGGCGGCTGGGACATGCCGATCCACTACGGCTCGCAGATCGAGGAGCACCATCAGGTGCGTCGCGACGCCGGCATGTTCGACGTCAGCCACATGACCGTGGTGGACCTGCGCGGCGACCGCACGCGCGACTTCCTGCGCCACCTGGTGGCCAACTCCGTCGACAAGCTGCAGAAGCCGGGCAAGGCGCTGTATACCGCCATGCTCGACGAGGCCGGCGGTGTGATCGACGACCTCATCATCTATTACATGGCCGAAGACTTCTTCCGCCTGGTGGTCAACGCCGCCACCCGCGAGAAGGACCTGGCATGGATCGGCGCGCAGGCCGCTCCCTTCGCCGTCGCCGTCACCGAGCGCCCCGAGTTCGCCATGGTCGCCGTGCAGGGCCCGACCGCGCGCGAGCGCGTGCACGGTCTGCTCCGCGAGGAGGATCGCGCCAAGGTCGGCAAGCTGACGCGCTTCGCCGCCGCGGATGCCGCCAGCCTCGCCGGCGTCCCGCTGTTCGTGGCGCGCACCGGGTACACCGGCGAGGACGGCTACGAGATCGTCCTGCCGCAGGAGCAGGCGGTGGCGTTCTGGAATGCGCTGCTCGACGCCGGTGTGAAACCCGCAGGGCTCGGCGCGCGCGACACGCTGCGCCTGGAGGCCGGCATGAACCTGTACGGCCAGGACATGGATGAAACCGTCTCGCCCTACGAAGCCGCCCTCGCCTGGACGGTGGCCCTCGACGAGGGGCGTGCCTTCAATGGCCGCGCCACGCTCGAAGCGCAGAAGGCCGACGGCGCACCGCGCCAGATGATCGGCCTGGTGATGGACGAGAAGGGCGTGTTGCGCCACGGGCAGAAGGTGCTGACGCAGCACGGCGAGGGCGAGATCCTCTCCGGCACCTTCTCGCCGACGCTGGGCAAGGCCATCGCCTTCGCGCGCGTGCCGGCCGGCGAGATTCCGCTGGGCGCCACCGGGGACGTGCGTGTGGATATCCGCGGCCGCGAGGTGCCGGTGCGCGTGGTGAAGTTCCCGTTCGTGCGCGAGGGCCAGGCACAGCCGGGCGTACTGGAGTGAACGGCGCGCCGCTTCCTTCACCTGTGCCTTCCTCCGCTAAACTATCGTCTCTTCCCCGACCCACTGCACTTTTCCGGAGTACCCCATGAGTGAAATTCCTGGCGATCTGAAGTTCCTCAAGTCCCACGAATGGGCCCGCCTGGAAGGCGGCGGCCGTGTCACCGTCGGCATTTCCGACCACGCGCAGGGCCTGCTGGGCGACCTCGTGTACGTCGAACTGCCCAACGTCGGCGACCGCATCGAAGCCGGCAATGCCAGCGCCGTGGTCGAGTCGGTCAAGGCGGCGTCCGACGTCTACAGCCCCGTGACCGGCACGGTGCTCGAGGTCAACGCGTCGCTCGCCGACAAGCCCGAAACCATCAACGAGGACGCGTATGGCGATGGCTGGATCTTCGTGATCCAGGCCGAGGAGCCGGACCAGCTCAACGAGCTGCTCTCGCCCGACGACTACGCCGAACTGATCGAAGACGAAGACCACTGAGGCAGCCCGACAGGCTGTCTCCCTGCGGGGAGCCGGTGGCGACGGAGCGGATCCGTCGTCGCCGGCTCCCCGTTTCGTTTCCGTCGCCTCGATCGGACGCACGCCCGACGCGTGACCGATGGCACGGGGAGTCGACGCCCGAGAACGACACGTCGGAATCCCGACGCAGTCCTCCCGCCGTGACCGACGAACGGCAAAACGGAATGCGCGGTACGCCTCCATCGCGATGGTCATGGACAGCGGGTCGGGATGTCGGTGCATGCCTGCGCACGCGTTGATCGCGCGTCCGAGGTGGCGAAGCCATCGCCAACAGGCAGGAAAATTTTTGCGCAAATCGGCGCATTCGGGCTTGTGCGACACGGAATCCGGCGCCTTCCGAGGAAGTTTTTTTAGCCTGCGTTCAAGCCGATCCGGTGCCGATCCGTGCGCTTCCCGGCAGCGCCGTGCAGGCACGTCGTCGGCGCAGGTTCGCGAGTGGCGCAAAAAAATATGCGCGTTTTCCCGATGTTTTTTTCACGCGTGCTTTTCCGGAGCGCGATGCGCGACGACATCGGCGGCAACCGGCGGGGTGCATCGGCGCCGTTCGCCGCCGACGCACATAGTGGGCGGGATGAAAAAAAGTTGCGGCCAGGTGTTGACACCTTGAAAAACCGTGATTAGGTTTCGCCCCAAGCAGAGCATGCTGCGGAAGCGAGTGAGTCGAATCAACACGACAGCGCGAGAGACAACACAGACCATCGTCACCCGGATCGGGGTGGACGCCGGCCTCGCTTCCCCCGGAAAAACGCAACGCACCCAATCCAAGACACCCGCGTCGCCGAGCGACGCGGGTGTTTTCGTATTTGTAGGGAGCCGGGTTTCGCACGCCCGGTCCCCTGGGGAATCCGCTTCGCCGCGCGTGTCGCGGCGGCGGCTGCCGACGGGTCCGACTCCCGCGGCGTTTCTTGCAGCTGGGCCTGCCTCCGGGCAGATGTGCTGTAACCAGACGTAAAAATCCATAGTTCACTGACGAGGAGCCATCACATGGCAACGAAGAAAGCTGCGAAGAAGAAACCGGCCGCCAAGAAGGCCGCCAAGAAGGCCACCAAGAAGTCGGCTGCCAAGAAGACCGTGAAGAAGGCAGCCAAGAAGGTCGCCAAGAAGGTCGCCAAGGCCAAGAAGGCGGTGAAGAAGGTCGCCAAGAAGGCCGCGAAGAAGGTAGCCAAGAAGGTCGCCAAGAAGCCGGCGAAGAAGGCCGCCAAGAAGTCCGTGAAGAAGGCTGCCAAGAAGGTCGCCAAGAAGCCTGCGAAGAAGGCTGCCAAGAAGACCGCCAAGAAGGCTGCCAAGAAAGTAGCCAAGAAGCCGGCCAAGAAGGCTGCGAAGAAGGCTGCCAAGAAGCCCGCCAAGAAGGCTGCCAAGAAGTCCAAGAAGAAAGCGGCCCCGGTCGCGCTGCCGGCTACCCCGGCTCCGCTGATCTAAGCCAACCCCGATTAGCCGTAACACCATGGACTCTCTCCCTGTGCCCAGCGGGGGGAGAGTTTTTTTATGGGCGGCCGGCTAGGCTGTCGTCCTCGCGAATCCCCAGGAGAGAGGCATGAAGTTCATCAAGTGGGTGCTGGCCGTCATCGTCGCCATCGGGCTGGTGCTGACCGTGGGTGGCCTGCTGCTGCCATCAACGACGCACGTCGAGCGCAGTACCGTCATCGCGCGGAGCCCCGAGCAGGTCTTCGCCACGCTGGATTCGTTCGAACGCTTCAATGCCTGGTCGCCGTGGGCCGAATACGACCCGCAGGCGAAGTACACGTTCGAAAGGCCCGCCCGCGGCGTCGGCGCCAGGATGCGCTGGGTGGGCAACCGCTCCATCGGCAGCGGCAGCCAGGAGATCACCGCCAGCGAGCCGCACCAGCGCATCGTGGTGGCCCTGGACTTCGATGGCAGCCAGGCGAATGCGACCTACCTGCTGGCGCCGGAGGGGCAGGGTACGCGGGTCACGTGGGCGTTCGATACCGAGCACGGCATGAACCCGTTCAAGCGCTGGCTGGGCCTGCTGTTCGACCGGATGATCGGTGCGGACTACGAGAAGGGCCTCGCCAAGCTCAAGGCGATGGAAGAAGGCGTCCAGCCCTGAGGTGGCGGGTGGCCGCGCGGCGGCCACCGTAGGCGATCAGTGCGGCGACGCGGTGCCGCGCTGCGATGAGGTGCCGCCATCCTTCGGCGCATCGACCGGCGATGCGCCGGGCGACTCCGCGAGCATGAGGTCGTAGTCGGCCGGCGTTTCGACCCACGGCTGGCCGGGCAGGCCCATCGCGCGATCCAGGATCGTCGGCAGCAATCCCGAGGGCAGCGAGCTGTCGCTGTTCCAGACCAGCGCCACGCCGAAGTCCTGTCCGGGCACCAGCGCGACCAGGCCGCGATAGCCCTGCACCGCGCCGGCATGGAACACCACTTCGTGGCCCGCGTAGTCGAACACGCGCCAGCCCAGCGCGTAGCTGGCCGAATGGACCCGCTCGCGGCGCCAGCCGCCGCGCATCTCGCCCGGCGTGGTCACCACGGGCGCGTGCAACGTGGCCAACAGCGGCGCGGGCAGTACGTCGGGGCGATGGCCGGTCTGTGCGATCAGCCACTGCGCCAGATCGCTGGCACTGGCGTTGACGCCGGCCGCGGGAGGCAACCGGTAATAGGTCGGCTTGGGCGTCGACGATACCCAGCCGTTGCGGCTGCGCACGTGCGGGCGCGCCCAGCGCGTGCTGGCCTGGATGCCGGCCAGGCCCATGCTGGCATCGTTCATGCCCAGTGGCTTGAAGATGCGGCGATCCACCGCCTGGTCGTAGAAGGTGCCCGACGCGGCGAACACCACGTCGCCGATCAGGCTGAAGGCGACGTTCTGGTAGGCGTAGCAGTCGCCGGGTGCGCACTTCAGCGGCGCGTAGGCCAGCTTGCGGGAAACATCGTAGTACTCGCCGTTGGCTTCGATGTCGCGGTCGAACGCGTTGTGCGCCTGCAGGCCGACGCTGTGGCTCAGTACGTCCGCCACGGTCACATGCGAGGTGGCATTCGCGTCGCTGAGCTGGAATCCCGGCACGTACTGGCTGACCTTGCTGTCCCAGCGCAGCGAGCCGTCCTGCACCATCAGGCCTGTCAGCGTGCTGGCGAAGGCCTTCGACAGCGATGCCAGGCGGAAGACGGTGTGCGCATCGACCGGCTGCGGCGCCGCCACATCGGTGACGCCGTAACCGCGCGCGCTGAGCACGCGACCGTTGTGCACGATCGCCATCGCCAGGCCGGGCACGCGCTGGCCCACCGTCAGGTGCTCGGCCATGGTCTCGAATGCGGCGACGTCGAAGCCCGATGCCAGCGGCTGGACCTTCTGGTCCGACAGCGAAGCAAGGTAGGGGCGCGGCTGCGTGGGCGAGGCGTAGTGCGCGGTCGGCACCGTGGCGGGCGCCGGCGCGTCGGCGCCCGCGGGCGAGGTCCACCGCAACGGGGTCTGCGCCGTCGACGACAGCGTCAGCGGCAACAGCAGCCCGACCAGACCGATCCGGAAGGTGGAGCGCAGCGGCCGCCGGCTTGCCTTGTCTTTCATCGTGCGTGACGCCTGCGTAAGCTCTGTCGAGGGGATCATAACGCCGCTTTTTTCGATTGCACAAACAGGGAGAAGTTCCATGTCCATGTTGTTCATCCTGCTTCTGATTGTGGGTGTGGCGGCCGTCGCAGTTCTGTGGGGCGTGGGCATCTACAACGGGCTGGTGAGCGCCCGCAATGCGTTCAGGAATGCATTCGCCCAGATCGACGTGCAACTTCTGCGCCGTTTCGACTTGATCCCCAATCTGGTGGAGACCGCCAAGGGCTACATGAGCCACGAACGGGAGACCCTCGAGGCCGTCGTGGCGGCGCGTTCAGCTGCACAGGCGGGCCTGTCGGCGGCGAAGGCCGATCCCGGCGATCCCGAGGCGATGGCGCAACTGGCGGCCGCGCAGGGTCAGCTGAATGCGGGCCTGGGTCGCCTGCTCGCGGTGGCGGAGGCCTATCCGGACCTGAAGGCCAACCAGAACATGATGCAGCTGACCGAAGAGCTGACGTCCACCGAGAACAAGGTGGCGTTCGCGCGGCAGGCCTACAACGACGCGGTGATGGCGTACAACAATCGGCGTGAAATGTTTCCCTCCAGCCTGGTGGCTGGCGCGTTCAATTTCGCCCCCGCGGCGCTGCTGGACGTGCCGGCGGAGAAAGCAGCACAGGTGCGCGAAGCGCCGAAAGTGCAGTTCTGAACAGGCACCGCGTGCTCGCGCATGCGGACCAGGGGACGGCGCGGGTGGGGGCCCGCGTCGCGATGATCGTGGCTTGAAGGGGCGTGCATGAACTTTTTCGAACACCAGGCCGCGGCGCGGCGCGGCTCGTTCCGCATGGTGGCGTTGTTCGCGCTGGCCGTCGCCGGCATCGTGCTGGTCATCGATCTGATCGTGCTGCTGCTGGTGGGCATGCAGAGCGAGCGCGTGGACGGCGGCTCGCTGATCGGCGTGCTGGTTGTGTCGACGCTGGCTACGCTGGCCGTGATCGGACTGGGCTCGCTGTACCGCCTGGCCAGCCTGCGCGCCGGCGGCGAAGCGGTCGCGCAGCAGATGGGGGGCACCGAGGTGTCGCACGACACCCAGGAGCCGTCGCTGCGCCGGTTGCGGAATGTCGTCGAGGAAATCGCGATCGCATCCGGCGTGCCCGTGCCGAGGATCTTCGTGCTGGAGCATGAGGCCGGCATCAACGCGTTCGCCGCCGGCTACGCCCCTGCCGATGCGGTCGTGGCCGTCACCCGTGGCGCGCTGGACCGCCTCAATCGCGACGAGTTGCAGGGCGTCATCGCGCATGAGTTCGGCCACATCCTCAATGGCGACATGCGCCTGAACATCCGGCTGATGGGCGTGCTGTTCGGCATCATGATGCTGGGCATCATCGGCCAGCGGATCCTCGTCTACGGGCGCGGCAGCCGGGGCAAGGACGCGCTGCCGGTGTTCGCGATCGCGGGGGCGGCGGCGCTCGCCGGCTTCGTCGGCCTGTTCTTCGGCCGCATGATCAAGGCTGGCGTCAGTCGCCAGCGCGAGCTGCTGGCGGACGCATCCGCCGTGCAGTTCACCCGCCAGACCGCGGGGCTCGCGGGTGCGCTGAAGAAGATCGCCGGATTGGGCAACGGCTCCGCACTCGAGGACAAGGGCAAGGCGGAGGAAGTGAGCCACATGCTGTTCGGCGAAGGGCGTGCCTATTCGCGCCTGTTCGCCACCCATCCCCCCCTGCTGCAGCGCATCCGTCTGCTGGATCCGCTGTTCGGCCAGCACCAGCTCGATGAGCTCGCACGCCGCTGGGCCATCGCGCCGCCCGACGGCTTGTTGGAAGACCAGACCTTGCGCGTGGCGCCGGGTGGGCCGCCGCCGTTGCCGGCGGCGACCAGCGCGCTCCCGCTGACGCCCCCGATGGTGGCTGCGCAGGTCGCCACGCCGACCCCCGACGATTACGGACGTGCGCGCGTCATCGCCGCGACACTGCCGGAACCGCTGCAGCAACTGGCCAAGCAGCGCGAGCACGTCATGCCGCTGCTGCTGGCGCTGGTGGTCGACAACGCGGCCGCCGTGGCGGCGCGGCAGCGCTTCGAGATCGCGGCGCGGCTGGGCGAGGCCATGGCCTCCCGCGTCGTCGATGTGCGCGAGGCGCATGTGGGCACCCTCCATCCCGCGCACCGCCTGCCGCTGGCGGCGCTCGCGTTCCCCGTGCTCCGGCGGTTCCCGAGGCCGGAACTGGACGCCTTCATCGATACGGTCGATGCCGCGGTACACGCCGACGGAAAGGTCTCGCTGTTCGAATACTGCCTGGCGCGGCTGCTGCAGGCGCAGGTCCGGGAAGCGTTGTCGCCGGCGCAGGTGCGGACCTTCGGGCGGCGCAAGCCGCACGATGTGCGCGTGCCGTTCGCCACCCTGCTCGCCGTCGTGGCGCAGGCGGGCCACGACACGCCAGCGAAGGCGCAACATGCCTATCTCACCGGCCTGCAGCGCGTACTGCCGCGCGACCACCTGCCGTACGCGCCGCCGCCGCAGGGTGTGCTGGCCCTGGATGAGGTCTGGGAACCGCTCGACGCGCTCGACCCACTGGCCAAGCAGTTGCTCGTCGAAGCCGTGACCGCTGCGGTCAGCCACGACAACCAGGTCCGCGTGGCGGAAGTCGAACTGCTGCGCACGATCTGCGGGGTGCTGCACTGCCCGCTGCCGCCGATGCTCGAGAAGGGCTGACTGGCCGATTGTCCGGAGGGCTCCCGTTGGATTCGGAGCCCCGGGGAACATGCCGTAAATGAGGCCGGCCGCAGGCGAGGCAGGCTGCAGGCGAAGCCGGGGCGCCTCACCGTCGTGTGCTGTTCCTTCGTGGTCCTGCCGGAGCCAGGAGCCCCATCATGCGTCGTACGGCCCCATCCCCGACCGTCCTGCGGCTGCTGGCCGGCAGCCTCATCGTCCTGCTCGCGGCGCTGGCCGTCGGGCGCTCGTGGTACGGCACGCGCCTGGACAGCTTCACCGTCGACGAGCCGTGGCACATCGTCGCCGGTACGGTGTACGTGCGCGGTGGCGACCGGCACCTCAATCCCGAACATCCACCACTGGCCAAGCTCTGGGTCGGCGCATGGATGCCGGCGGACTTTCGCGTCGGTCCCGAGCCAGGCCTGCGCGAGAAGGCGCAGGAGCGCGAGTGGGTCGAACAGACGATGTTCGAGGAGAACGACCCGGAACGCACGCAGCAACGCGCGCGTGCCGCGATGTGGAGCTTGAATGCACTGCTGCTGGTCGCGCTCGGCGCGCTGCTGTGGCGCGTCGCCGGGTTCGCATGGTCAGCTGGCACGCTCGCCTTCCTGGCGCTTGAGCCCACCCTCGGCGCGCACCTGCCTGTCGTGATGACGGACGGGTTGCTCGCCCTGGCGCTGTCGCTCGTCGTCGCTGCGGCAGGCGTGCTGGCGGCAACCTGGCAATGGCGATGGGCGGCCGTGTTCGGCATCACCGTCGGGTTGGCGCTCGGCGCGAAGCATTCGGCCCTGGCGGGACTGGTGGGCACGGGGTGCGTGCTGGTCGTGGCGGCCGCAGTGGGTATCCGCAACGGCGGCTGGCCCGAAGTCGCGCGGCGATGCGCGAAACTGGCGGCGGCCATCCTGCTGGGTGTCGCCCTGCTATGGGCGCAATACGGCTTCCGCTTCCATGCCGACGGCAGTGGCGGCGATGCCTTCAACCTGGCGATGGAGGCGAAGGTCGCGGAAGTCACCAAGCCGGCGCTGCGCAGTGCGATCGGGTTTTCGGACGACGTCCATCTGTTGCCGCGCGCCTACCTGTGGGGCCTGGCCGACACGGTGCGTACCGGCATCGAAGGTCGCGGCGGCGCCCTGCACCTGGTCTGGGGCAAGGTGTTCGAAGGACGCACGCCCTGGTTCACCTGGCCCGCCATCCTCGCCGCGAAGATCCCGCTCGCGCTGACCGCGCTCGCGGTGCTGGGCTTCGTGCTGGTGCTGCGCGCGCCGCTCGCGCCTGCCACCCGCTGGATGCTCGCGGCACTCGCCGCGGCCAGCACGCTCCACTTCGCCGCGCTCGTCGTCTCGCCGCAGGCGTGGGGCGGGGTGCGTCACGCGACACCGCTGCTGGCGGCCGCGGGCATGCTCGGCGGCGGTGCGGTGGCGGAAGCCTGGCGGCGGCGCTCGCGCGTGTTGAGGGGGCTGGTCATCGCGCTCTTCGTCGCCGCCTTCGCCATGACGATCCGCGAGCCGCGCCTGTGGGAGTACCACAACGAACTGGTGGGCGGGACGAGCGGTGGCTATCGCGCGTTCCGCAACGAGGGGGTGGACCTGGGCCAGCGCTTCGGCGAGATCCGCGACTTCCATCGTCGCGTCATCGCGGCTACCGGCGAACCGGTGTATCCCGACTACTGGGTGATGGAGCGCCAATGGCGTGCCGCGCACCTGGAGTATCACCGTTTCGTCGAGGACCTCGACGACACCAATTCCGCCGGCGTCTGGGAGGGGTGGTTCGTGTACACCGTGGTCGACGAACTGCCGTGGCCGCAATTCGAATGGGACCCGGCGACAGTGTTCAAGGACATGGACAAGGTCGCGCAGCTGGGCTATGCCGGGGTCTGGCACGGTCGGCTGACACGGCCCGAGACGCGCGCCTCGGGTATCGGCGAGAAGGTGATGGAGTACCTGTACGAAGAGAACGGGCAGGACTACGCCCTGGTCGCGCGACGTCTGGAGGAAGTCGCCGTCCTGCGTCCACAGAACGTCGGCGTGGGCGTCGAACTGGGCAACGCCTACCTGCGGCTGGGGCAGGGCGACCAGGCGTTGCGCGCCTATCGCCGCCTGCTGGAACAGACGCGGGTGGAACTGGACCGCAAGGTCGAACGCCAACTGCGGGACCAGATCGCGCGCATCGAAGCCGGCGAGGATCCGGCGAAGATCACCCCGATGCGCAACCCGTGGATGGAATGAGCGTGCGCACGCAGGACGTCAGGCCTGGCGGATCATGTCCGCCGCTTTCTCCGCGATCATGAGGGTGGGCGCATTGGTGTTGCCGCCGATCAGCGTGGGCATCACCGAGGCGTCGATGACGCGCAGGCCTTCCAGGCCATGGACGCGCAGCGCGGGGTCCACCACGGCGCCGTCGTCGGTGCCCATCCGGCAACTGCCGACCGGGTGGTAGACGGTTTCCGCCTTGGCGCGGATGAAGGCGACCAGTTCGGCATCGGACAGATCACTGCGGGCGGGATGGATCGGCGCCCCGCGGTAGGCGTCGAAGGCCGGCTGGGCGAACAGCTCGCGCGAGAGCTTCGCGCACTCGATCATCATCTTCAGATCGAAGCCCTCGGGGTCGCTCAGGTAGTTGGCTTCGATGCGCGCATCCGCGCGTGGGTCCGCGCTGGCCAGCAGGATGCGGCCGCGGCTGCGCGGGCGAAGGAAGCAGGCGTGCGCCGTGTAGCCGTCACCCGTCAGGCGGTTGCGCCCATGGTCGTCCAGCATCGCGGGCACGAAGTGCATCTGCATGTCGGGCCGGTTGTCCGGCGCCAGCGACGAGCGCACGAACGCACCTGCCTCGGCGATGTTGCTGCTACCCGGGCCACGATGCCCGCGCAGGAAGTAGTCGAAGGCCGTCTTCAACTCGCTGGTGCGGTCGTAGGTGACGCGCTGGGTGCTGTGCTGCAGCGTGCAGATGTCCAGGTGGTCCTGCAGGTTCTGCCCGACGCCGGGCAGGGAGTGCCGCGCGGCGATGCCGTGCGATGCCAGGTGGTCGGCGGGGCCGATGCCCGACAGCATCAGCAGTTGCGGCGAGTTGATCGCGCCGCCGCTCAGCAGTACTTCGCCTTCGCAGCGGACCGTCACTTCCTGCCCGCCGCGCGCATATGCCACGCCGATCGCGCGTCCGTTCTCGAGCAGGACGCGGCGGACCAGCGCACCGGTGACGATGTCCAGGTTCTGGCGGTCGCGCGCCGGGTCGAGGTAGGCGACGGCGGAGGAGCAGCGCGCGCCGTCCTTCTGGGTGACCTGGTAAAGACCGAAGCCTTCCTGGGCCGGGCCGTTGAAGTCCGCGTTGCGCGCGTACCCGGCCTGGGCGCCGGCCTCGATGAAGGCGGCCGACAGCGGGTTGGTGTAGCGCAGGTCGGAGACGTAAAGCGGGCCGTCGGCGCCATGCAGGGCGTCGCTGCCGCGACTGTTCTTCTCGGAACGACGGAAGTAGGGCAGCACGCTGGCCCAGTCCCAGCCGTCGGCACCGGCCGCCGCCCAGTCGTCGTAGTCCTGCGGTACGCCGCGGATGTAGCACATGGCGTTGATGGAGCTGGAGCCGCCCAGCACCTTGCCGCGCGGCCACCAGAGGCGACGATTGTCCAGGTGCGGCTCGGGCGCGGTGTCGTAGTTCCAGTTGACGCCCTTCTGGCCGACCAGCTTGGCCAGGCCGGCCGGCATGTGGATGAAGGGGTGCCAGTCGCGTGGGCCGGCTTCCAGCAGCAGCACGCGGCAGGCGGGGTCTTCGCTCAGGCGGTGGGCCAGCACGCACCCGGCCGAGCCGGCGCCCACGATGATGTAGTCGTACACATGCTGCCCAGTTGCGAAGACCGGCCGAACCTAGCGGCGGGGGATAGAGCAAATGCTCTGCCATCCCGTCATCGCACGGAACACGCGTCCGTGCCGGGCCCCGGACGCCGCGTCGTCCGCAAAAACGCTGGCGATGTTGCAGTGCATCGGATACCTTGCGCGCCACAGGCGGGCGGTGCCCGCGCCGTTGACGCGATCGCAGGCCGCAGACCATGGACCCGTCCTCCCCCGCGACCACCCGGTTCGGCCGGTTCCGCTCGGCGATGTCCGAATCGCCGCCGCTGCTGTGGGCCTTCGTCTACTTCTTCTGCCTGCTGTCCGGTTACTACGTGCTGCGGCCGGTGCGCGAGGCGATGGGCGCATCCAACGACGTGCAGGCGGTGTTCCCGCCGTCGATGATCGAATTCTTCGCCGCGCGCGGGATGGCGTTGAAGGACTTCACCCTGCAGGTGCTGTTCACCTGCACCTTCATCATCATGCTGCTGTTGCAGCCGGCATACGGTTGGCTGGTCAGCCGCTACCCGCGTCGCGTGTTCCTGCCCGCGGTGTACGGCTTCTTCATCGGCACGCTGCTGCTGTTCTACGTGCTGTTCGACAGCGGGATGCCCGGGCGCGGCATGGCGTTCTTCCTGTGGATCGCGGTGTTCAACCTGTTCGCGGTGGCCGTGTTCTGGAGCTTCATGGCCGACGTGTTCAGCAACGCCGAGGCGCGCAAGTACTACGGCTACATCGGCGCGGCGGGCACGGTGGGCGCCATCCTCGGTCCGGTGCTGACGCGCACGTTCGTGGAGCGGATCGGCATCGCCAACCTGATGCTGGTCTCGGCCGGCTTCCTGATGGTGTGCGTGTTCTGCCAGCTGCGCCTGCGCCTGTGGGCGGTGGCACGCGAGCAGGAGCGCAAGGCGGTCAGTGGCGAACAGCCGATGGGGGGCGAGATCCTGGCCGGCCTGAAGCTGATCGCGCGCGAGCCGCTGCTGCGCTGGCTGGCCTCGCTGGTCGTCATGGGGGTCGGCGTGGGCACCCTGCTCTACAACGAGCAGGCCGCCATCGTCCGCCAGTACTACACGGACCCCGCCGCCAGCACCGCGTACTACGCGGGCATCGATATGGCGGTGAACGTGCTGACCCTGCTGGTGCAGCTGCTGCTGACGCGCTGGCTGCTGCGCAGCTTCGGCATCGGCCCGGCACTGCTGATCCCGGGCTGCGCGATCATCCTGGGTTACTCGATCCTGACCGCCTCGCCGCTGCCGCTGATGGTCGCCATCGTGCAGGTGGTCACCCGCGCCAGCGAGTTCTCGCTGGCCAAGCCGGCGCGCGAGACCATCTACACGCGGGTCGGGCGCGAGTGGCGCTACAAGGCGGGTGCGGCGATCGACACCGTCATCTACCGCGGCGGCGACCTCAGCTTCGTCTGGCTGCACAAGTTCCTGTCCGCGTTCGGGTCGAACGTCGTGTTCGGCGCCGGCCTGCTGGTCGCCAGCGCGATGACGTTCAGCGCATGGCGCCTGTTGCGCGAAGAATCCAGGCTGCCGTCCGAACGTGCGACGACCGACGCATCGTCGGCCGCAACCACCACCTGACGTTCCTGCGCGATGCCGCTATGCTGCCCGGCACATGACGGGAGGGCTGGATGGACGTGATCGCTTCGGTATTGGTGGTGCTGGTGGCGGCGTTGCACGCCTGGTTCCTGGTGCTGGAAATGTTCCTCTGGACCAAGCCCGCCGGCCTGAAGACCTTCCGCAATACCCCGGAGAAGGCCGAGACCACGCGCGTGCTGGCCGCCAACCAGGGGCTCTACAACGGCTTCCTCGCCGCCGGCCTGCTGTGGGGCCTGCTGACCTCGCAGTGGAACGTCGTCGTCTTCTTCCTGCTGTGCGTGGTCGTGGCGGCGCTGTACGGCGCGTGGAGCGTCAGCCGGCGCATCTTCTACGTGCAGGGCCTGCCGGCGATCGCGGCGCTGGCGGCGATCTGGTTGCTGTAAGGGCCGCATCAACGCCGATGCGGGAGCGGCGTGAGTCGCGATCGCGCGGCATCCATCCGCGCTGACGTCGGGCCGCGCCAGTCGGTTTCAGGCGCGACTCACGTCGCTCCCACAACGGCGACTCGTCATCGCGCCGGCTTCGGCGACACCCACATGCGGATGCTGGCGCGGAATACGGGCTCGCCGCCCGGGTCGCTGACCACCACGTCCATCGGCAGGTCGTAGCCTTCGGCGGACTCGCGCGGCTCGAAGGCCGGCGTGGCGACCGCGTGCATCGTGCCCACTGCCTTCTTCAGATAGTCGACGGTCATGCCCTTCGGGATCCAGCGCATCGAGGGCGGGATGCTGACGTCGGTGGTCAGCCCGCCGACGAACTCGGCCAGGTTGCACAGCGCGATCGCGTGGACCGTGCCCAGGTGGTTGGTGACCGATCGGCGATGGCGGATGGTCGCCTCGCCGCGGCCGGGCTCCAGCCGCACCATGCGCGGGCCGATGCTGCCGAAGTACGGCGCCTTGAAGCAGATCAGGCGCGAGAACAGCCAATGGCCGAGGGGCTTGCGGCTCAGGCTGCGGTAGATATTCAGGACGTCGGCGCTCATCGTGGGCTCCTGTCGCGACGACGGCGGGACATGCCCGCCGTCGTCGTGTCTTTCGTGGTGGACGTCAGGCCGCTTCGCGCGGCTGCCGCTTGGTCTGCGGCAGGTCGTAGTAGCTGGCGGCACGCAGCTCGTGCACGTCGAAGTCGTCCACGGTGATCGTATCCAGCGTGATCGCGCGCAGCTCTTCCAGCTGCTTGCGTTCCTCGATGGTGATCCAGCCCTCGCGCACGCCTTCGTCCAACTGCGCGCTGTAGTCCAGCGCTTCGATGTCCTTGGTCTTCAGCGCTTTCAGGAACTTGCGCTCCACCGGCTCGGCGGCCACGGCCGCGGCCAGGTAGCTGTCGATGCGGCCGCCGGGGTTGTTCTCGCACGGGGTCAGGAACACGCCCTGGCCCAGGCGGTCGCGCGCCTCGTTGGGCGCCATCAGCAGCATGGCGACGCGATGGCTCAGGCGATCGCCCGGGGCCACGGCGCGGCGGCCGAACGGGAACACCACCGGCCACAGCAGCCAGCCCAGCGGCTTGATCGGGAAGTTGCGCAGCGCCTGCGACAGCGCCAGTTCGATTTCGTAGGCGCTGTTGTGGAAGGCCCAGGCCAGCAGCGGCTTGTCGGCCTCGGGCGTGCCTTCGTCGTGATGGCGCTTCAGCACCGCGCTCATCATGTAGAGGTGGCTCAACACGTCGCCCAGGCGGCCGGACAGCGATTCCTTGAACTTCAGCTTGCCGCCCAGCGCGCCCAGCGAGACATCGGTCAGCAGCGCCAGGTTGGCGGCGTAGCGGTCGAGCTTGCGGAAGAACTTCTTCGTGTATGCGTCGCCCGGTGCCGCACCGATCTTCGAACCGGTGATGCCGAACCAGAACGAGCGCACCGCGTTGGAGATCGCATTGCCGATGTGCGGGTACAGCACGCCGTCGAGCATGCCGACGCCGGCCTGGGCGTCCGGGTCCTGCGCCGCGCGCATTTCCTTGATGATGTACGGATGGCACAGGATCGAACCCTGGCCGAAGATCAGCAGACTGCGCGTCATGATGTTCGCGCCTTCCACCGTGATGGCGATCGGCGAGGCCTGCCACGCACGACCGGCGAAGTTGCGCGGGCCGAGGATGATGCCCTTGCCGCCGACGATGTCCATCACGTCCTTGGCGACATCGCGGCCCATGTTCGTGCAGTGGTACTTGGCGATGGCCGACGGCACCGACGGCACGTCGCCGCGGTCCACGGCGGCCGCGGTGGCCTGCGACAGCGCGCTGATCGCGTAGGCCTTGCCGCCGATGCGGGCCAGCGCTTCTTCCACGCCCTCGAAGCGGCCGACCGACAGGCCGAACTGCTTGCGGATGCGGGCATACGCACCGGTGACGCGCGCGCCGGCCTTCGCGCCGCCGCTGGCGGTGGAAGGCAGGGTGATCGAACGACCCACGGCCAGGCACTCGTTGAGCATGTTCCAGCCCTTGCCGGCCATTTCCACGCCGCCGATCAGCTGGCTCAGCGGGATGAACACGTCCTTGCCGTGGATGGGGCCGTTCTGGAACGGCGAGTTCAGCGGGAAGTGGCGACGGCCGACGTCCACACCGGGGGTGTCGCGCGGCAGCAGCGCCAGGGTGATGCCGATGTCGCGGGTGTCGCCGAGCAGACCGTCCGGGTCGTACATGCGGAAGGCGAGGCCGATGATCGTCGCGACCGGCGCCAGGGTGATGTAGCGCTTGTCGAACGTCAGGCGCAGGCCGAGCACGTTGGCGCCGTTCCACTCGCCCTTGCAGACGATGCCGTAGTCGGGGATCGAGGTCGCGTCGGAGCCGGCGAACGGACCGGTCAGGCCGAAGCAGGGCACTTCCTGGCCGATCGCCAGGCGCGGCAGGTAGTAGTCCTTCTGTTCCTGCGTGCCGTAGTGGTTGAGCAGTTCACCCGGGCCCAGCGAGTTGGGCACGCCGACGGTGGAACTGACCACGCTGCTGACCGACGCGATCTTCTGGATCACCTTGTGGTGCGCCAGCGCCGAGAAGCCGAGGCCGCCGTACTGCTTCGGGATGATCATGCCGAAGAACTTGTTCTTCTTGATGTAGTCCCACAGCTCCGGCGGCAGGTCGGCGTGGATGTGGGTGATTTCCCAGTCGTTGGTCATCTTGCACAGCTCTTCCACCGGGCCGTCCAGGAAGGCCTGCTCTTCGGCGGTGAGCTGCGGCTTCGGGTACGCGAGCAACTTGTTCCAGTCCGGGTCGCCGGTGAACAGGTCGCCTTCGAAGCCGACCGAACCGGTTTCCAGTGCGATGCGCTCGGTCTGCGACAGCGGCGGCAGCGCGCGGCGCAGGAAGCCCAGCGCGGGCGCGGTGATCAGCGGCTTGCGGATCGCCGGGATCAGCAGCGGTACCGCGATCGCGAGCACCACCAGCGCGGCGACCAGCGTCGCGGTGGGATTGGCGCCCAGCAGCCAGCACGCGACCAGCAGGCTGGCGGTGATCGCCGCCCAGTAGGCGAGCCGGATCCGGTGGTAGGCGGCGAACGCGCCCGCCAGCAGGAACGCGAGGAAGGGGATGACGATGCTCATGGGGTTGCTCCGGACACGGATTCGGTTACATCGGATTCGCCACTGCCCGGCGCGGCCGGCAGGCCTGCCAGGTATTCCAGCACGGTGGCGGTAAATGCGTCGTTGTCGTCGCCGGCCACCATGTGGGTGGCCTGCGGCAGGTGCACGTGGCGCGCGTGCGGCACCAGCGCCTTGAATTCCTCGACGGTCTTCTCCGAGACCAGGTCGCTGCGACCGCCGCTGATCAGCAGCACGGGGCACTGCACGCGGCGTGCGGCCTCGGCGATCGCATCCTGGTGCTGGGCGCTGTCGCGCGCGAGTTCATCGACCAGGCGCGGGTCCCAGTGCCAGCGCCAGCGGCCATCGGCGCCTTCGCGCAGCAACTCGCGCAGATCGTCGGGCGATTTGCGCGTGCGCCGCTGCGGCTGGTACGCGGCGATGGCATCGGCGGCCTGGTCGAGCGAGTCGAAGCCATCCGGGAACGCGGTCATGAAGGCGAGGATGCGCTGCAGGCCGGCGTGTTCCCAACGCGGGGTGATGTCCACCAGCACCATCGCGCGGAACAGGCCCGGCCAGCGCGATTCGGCGATCAGGCCGAACAACCCGCCCATCGACGCGCCGACCAGCACCGGCGGTTCCGGCTGCTCGCCGGCCACCACGATCAGGTCGTCCGCGAACTGGTCGCCGGTATACGGCACGCCGGCCGCATTGCGATCCGAGTCGCCATGGCCGCGCGCGTCGTAGGCCAGGCCTGCGTATCCCTGCGCGGCCATCGCCTGGCCGGTGCGGTTCCATGCGCCACGCGTCTGGCCGAAGCCATGCGCATAGACGAGTGCGGGGTGGGCCTGCAGTGCGCGCGGAGACGGGAAGCGACGCACCGCGAGTGCGAAATCCCCCTGGCCGCTCAACACGCGATCCAGCACACCGGCGGTCGTGCCGGTGGCGGCGTCATGGGCAGGAAAGGCGCTCTTCACCATACGGTCAAGTATGGGCTCCCGCGTTTAGAGTAGTCAATCGGTTCGCGAAACGGGTTTCGGATGCAACCGATTGATTTGGCTTTATTTGTTGTGCGGCGCAGCATACATACCGCTACACACCGCGCCGTATGGTTAAATGCGGAACATGAACACACCCAGCCCCGAAAGCACGTCCACGCCCATCCGCAATGCGCGCCTCAGCGCGGACGACTGGGCGCAGGCCGCCCTCGACCTGATCGCGGAGCAGGGCGTGTCGGCCGTGGCGGTGGAACCGCTGGCGCGCCGCCTCGGTGTCACCAAGGGCAGCTTCTACTGGCACTTCCCGTCGCGCGATGCCTTGCTGCAGGCCGCGCTGGAGCGCTGGGAAGCGGTGGAGCAGGAAAGCATCTTCGGCAGCCTGGAGCAGGTGGCCGATCCGCGCGAACGCCTGCGCGCGCTGTTCCAGCTGGTCGGCCACGAAGTGAAGCCGCACATCATCTACAGCGAATTGCTGAAGGCGCTGGACCATCCTTCCGTGCAGCCGGTCATCGATCGCATCTCGCAGCGTCGCCTGGAATACCTGGTGGCGATGTTCCGCCAGGCCGGCCTGCAGCGCATCGATGCCACGCACCGCGCGCGCCTGACGTACGCGGCCTACGTGGGCTTCCTGCAGCTGTCGCTGCAGTTGCAGCAGCCGCGGATGACCTCGGAAGAATTCGAGACCTACCTCGAACACGTCATCTCGACGTTGATTCCGACGTAAGGGCGTTCAAGCGGGCGGCGGGCGCGAGCACCGGAGCTGGTCCGGTGCCAGCCACTCGGCCTGCAGGTACGCAGGCTTGCCCTCGAACTCCACCGGCGTCGGACTGATCTCCACCTGGTAGTCGATCCGGCGTCCCAGGCAGTTCGTGCAGGCGCGGGCGGCGACGACCCGCATGCGGGTGCCGGGTTCGAGCACCCGCAGGAATGTCATCTCGGGTCCCGTGAACCCGGGGTTCCAGATTGATACGTAGTCGGTCTGCCGATGCGGCGACGAGGGCAGTGTGACGCCGTGGGCACGCGTGTAGGTCGTCAGTTCGCAATCGAGTCCGATCCGCGCGCGATGGGCCCGGTTGTGGGACACATCGCGATACCGAGCCTCGCATGCGACCAGGGACGCCACCGCCATGAACATGAGGAGCGCGCGGACGCCGCGGCCGATCATGTTCAAGGCGCCGTCGCGCCGCTGCCTGCATTGTCGGCCGATGGTGTCACTGCGACGCTGCCCCGCTTCAGCTCCGACAGCCTCACGATCACGTACGCCAGCAGCGCCACGGCGAAGAACGCCAGCAGCATCCAGGCGATGCCCTGCAGCGTTTCGATCACCGTGCGATAGACCTCCAGCACCCAGCGTTCGGTGGTCAGCGCGATGATCCGCGCCTTGTCCTTGTCCATCCACTGCGGCGCCGTGATGTAGCGCTCCAGTTCGTGGATGCGCACGCCGGACGACACACCGACCACCAGCGTGGCGAACTGCATGTAGCGCAGCCACGCCTTGCTGATGTCGTCGGCGATGATGCGGGTGAGGATGCGCTCGATCGGTGTGGAGAACATCCACGTGACGCCCCAGGCGACCGCGGCGGACAGCAACAGGGTGACGGCGAGCAGGGTCAGGAACATGTCGGTCTCCTCGATAAAGTGGTTGCGCAGGCCGCGCGGCCCGCTCCCGCATGCCATGCAGGGTGCGCGCTTGTGCCTGGCATGCAGGTCATGCGGATGGCTCGCCTGCCTGCCGCGCGCTCCGTCATTCGGGTAGCCCTGGGAACAATCCCCAGAACGCGATCGCGAGAAGACAGCTGCAGGCCAGTGCCTGCAGAGGCGCGTGCGACCCAGGCTGCGGCCGCAGGATGCCCAGGACGACACGTCCTGCGAAAAACAGGCCGGTGGCCGCACCGAGGATCGGCAGTTCGATCAGGTTCGCCAATGACTTGTCGCCGCTGTGGATAGCGGTCAAACCCATCCAGACGGCGTACGGCGCGAGCAGTTGCAACGCGTCAGCGAGGCGGAAGCGCACGCGCTCCAGGACGAAAGAGGCGGGCAGCAATCCGAAGATCAGGGCCGGCAGCACGAACAGCACATACAGCGCGAACAGGTCCGTCATGGTGCGTGCCTCACGCCGGCCCCATCGCCGCCTGCCGCACGCCGCCGCGCCACTCCCGTTGCTCGCGCATGTACCCGCTGCGCTCCAGCCAGCGGAAGATCGAGCGCACGGTGACGACGGGGTAATCGCCGGACAGGCGCGTGCCGACGGAGTGATCGGTGAAGTCGGTGTTGGCGGAGAACAATCCGCCCAGCACGCGCTTGGAATAGGCGATGTGCACCGTGTCCGGCACGAAGCCGTCGCCGCGGGCGAAGGCGTAGGCACTGCGGCGGTCGTAGATGCCGCGGTCGGCGAGGGCGGCGGCCATCACTTCGACGATCCACGCGGTGGAGTTCTGGTAGTCCTCGCTGCCGGGCCGCGCAATCAGGTTGTAGCGTGGATGGTGCAGGCTGTGGCGTGGCATCTGCTGCAGCCTTGCAGCCAGCCGGTCGGCGACATCCGGGGCGAACCAGACGATACGCAGGTCCTGGTTCACCAGGTCGTCGGCGAAGAAGTTCACCAGCCCCTGCGCATACAGGCCGGAGCGGTCGCTGCCGCATTCGTTGAGCAGGTGCACCACGGTCCACCGGCCTTCGGCGTGGTCGCGCACCGCGAAACCGGCGTGGCTGTAGACCAGGCCCTGCTTCGACAGGTCGGTGCCGACGCGCGCGATCAGCGCCACCGGTGCATCCACCTCGTCCAGTTGCTGCGCCGCCAACAGGGCGGTGCGCGCAGCGTCCGCCACCTTGTGCGGTGGCATCTCCAACTGCTTGCAGGCATCGCCCGCGCGTGCCGTCCCTGGCACTGCGAGGACGAAGGCGAAAAGAAGCATTGCGAATGCGCGCATCACGCGATCACCCGCCGTAGCGATGGCTGTGGATGTGCGGGCGCGCGGCGTCGTTGGCGATGAAGCACAACGCCTCGCCGGCCGCGCTGAGGATCCACCCGGTCGCCACCACGGTGACGCTGATCGCCGTGCCCACCGCGATGCCCAGGCGCCGGATCGCTTCCACGCTCAGGTAGACCACGAACGAGGCCCCCGCGACCGCGCCCGCCGTGGCGACCGAGACCGTCACCGCCACGCTGCCGGCCACCACCGCCACGCCGGTGACCACCGCGGAGGCGCCGTGGCCGAGCGCGTGGATCACCGCCACCGGCACCTCGATCGAGGCCTCCAGGCTGGCTTGCGACATCCGGCTGGCGCCGTCGGACTGCGGTGCGGCGTGGGCGGGCAGGGCCAGGCCACCCGAGAGGGCAGTGGCCAGGGCGAGGGTCAGCGAGCGGGCGATCAGGCGGGGCATGAGGGGTCCTCCGGGGTGCCGCAGCCTTGCCCCGGGCCGGGGCGCGGTTCAACCGGCATCGACGAGGTAAGCTCCCGCGCAACACTTGGTATAGGAATGCGCTACCGATGGCCGTCTCGGTGGACCTGATTGATGCACTGAAGCGTTGCCTGCGCGCGCAGGACCTGACCTACCGCGAGCTGGCCGTCCGCATCCGGATGAGCGAGGCGGCGGTCAAGCGCATGTTCTCCCGCCGGGCGATGAGCCTGCAGCGGCTGGAGCAGATCTGCGAGGTGCTCGACGTGGGCCTGGCCGAACTCAGCGCCGAAGCCTCGCGCGGGCGCAAGGCGATGGCGCTGCTGAGCGAAGCGCAGGAGCAGGCGCTGGTCGACGAGCCCACCCTGCTGCTGGCCTTGTTCCTCACCCTCAACCGCTGGCGCGAGGATGACGTCATGGGCCACTTCGGCTTCACCCCGGCTCAGTGGACCGGGCTGCTGGTGAAGCTGGACCGGCTGGGCATCATCGAGCTGATGCCCGGCAACCGCGGCCGCGCGCTGACGGCGCGCAACTTCCGCTGGCGCGCCGACGGGCCGATGGAGCGCTACTTCCGCCACACCTTGCTGTCGGATTACTTCGCCGATCCCTTCGACGGCGAGCAGGACGCGCTGCTGCTGCTCAGTGGCAGCCTCAGCATCGACGGCGTGAAGCAACTGCGCCAGCGGCTGGAGGAAGTCGCGCGCGAGTTCGACGCCCTGCTGGCCCGAGACGCCACCCTGCCGGCCGAAGACCGGGTGGGCGTCAGTCTGGTGCTGGCGCAGAAACCCTGGCTGCTGCAGCTGTTCAACCCCTACCGGCGCTCGCGCGAGGCGTAGTCGGCGCGGCGGAGATCGGGCTCCGAGCCCCATCTCCCGTGATTCTCTTTCGTCGCTGAGATCGGCGCGTTCGTCCTCCACCCTCCGTGGCCCACCGTCGCCATCCCGGCCACCGGCTGACCGTCCGCCGGTCTCGGCCGCGTTCTCCTCGTCAGCGGGACAAGACATTGGTATCATTTTGGTCTGACTTTTCGAGGGTGGCGCATGAACGCAGCGGTCGATGTTTTCAAACGCAACGAATTTCAGGGCAGTTCGCTTGAAGCGTTGAATGCCTGGGTTGCCGAGGTCGCCGCGCTCACCCACCCCGATCACATCCACTGGTGCGATGGCAGCGATGCCGAGAACGCGCTGCTGACGAAACAGATGCTGGCCGACGGCACCCTGCTGCCGTTGAACCCCGAAACCCACCCGCACAGCTGGCTGCACCGTTCCAGCCCGAGCGACGTGGCACGCGTCGAACACCTGACCTTCGTGTGCACCGCGCAGCCCGACGATGCCGGCCCCAACAACCACTGGATGGCCCCGGCCGAGGCGCACGCGAAGATGGACGCGCTGTTCGCCGGCTGCATGCGCGGACGCACGCTGTACGTGATCCCGTACTGCATGGGCCCGATCGATTCGCCGCTCTCGCGCTGCGGCGTGGAGATCACCGATTCGCCGTATGTGGTGGCGAACATGCGCATCATGACCCGCATGGGCGCACCGGCGCTGGCGCGGATCGAGCGCGAAGGTGCGTTCGTGAAAGGCCTGCACTCCACCGGCGAACTCGACCCGGACCGCCGCTTCATCATGCATTTCCCCGACGAGCTGACCATCAAGAGCTTCGGCTCCGGCTACGGCGGCAACGCGCTGCTGGGCAAGAAGTGCCACGCCTTGCGCATCGCCTCGCACCAGGCGCGCCATGAAGGCTGGCTGGCCGAGCACATGCTGATCGTCGGCATCGAGAACCCGCAGGGCGAAACGCATTACATCGCCGCCGCGTTCCCGTCGGCGTGCGGCAAGACCAACCTGGCCATGCTGATCCCGCCGGAAGGCTATCGCCAGGCCGGCTGGAAGGTATGGACCGTCGGCGACGACATCTGCTGGATGCGCCCCGGCGCCGATGGCCGCCTGTATGCGATCAATCCGGAAGCCGGTTTCTTCGGCGTGGCGCCGGGCACCTCCGACAGTTCCAACCCGAACGCGCTGGCCACCATCAGCCACCACACCATCTTCACCAACGTCGCCGTCACCGACGAGCAGGAGCCGTGGTGGGAAGGCCTGGACACGCGCACGCCGGCGCTGGACTGGCAGGGCCGCAAGTTCGATCCGGCCAACGGCCCGGCCGCGCACCCCAACTCGCGCTTCACCGTGTCCGCACGCCAGTGCCCGAGCTACTCGACCAAGGCCGAGGATCCGCAGGGCGTGCCGATCAGCGCCATCGTCTTCGGCGGCCGCCGCGCCTCGCTGGTGCCGCTGGTGTTCGAAGCGCGCGACT
The DNA here is from genome assembly GCF_001427585.1 of Pseudoxanthomonas sp. Root630. Taxonomy (GTDB): domain Bacteria; phylum Pseudomonadota; class Gammaproteobacteria; order Xanthomonadales; family Xanthomonadaceae; genus Pseudoxanthomonas_A. The sequence continues at coordinate 714,096 of NZ_LMGY01000012.1, forward strand.
GGACGCACGGCGTGCTGGTCGGCGCGGCGATGGGCTCGGAAACCACGGCCGCCGCGACCGGCGCGGTCGGCGTGATGCGCCGCGACCCGATGGCGATGAAGCCGTTCTGCGGCTACAACTTCGCCGACTACTTCGCCCACTGGCTGTCGTTCGACCAGGCCGGTGCGAAGCTGCCCAAGATTTTCCACGTGAACTGGTTCCGCAAGGGCGGCGACGGCAAGTTCCTGTGGCCCGGCTTCGGCGAAAACCTGCGCGTGCTGGAGTGGATGATCCAGCGCGTCGAGGGCAAGGCCGACGCGGTGGAAACCCCGATCGGCCACCTGCCGCGCGCCGAGGACCTGAACCTGGAAGGCGTGGCGCTGAGCGATGAAGCGCACGACCTGCTGTTCGGCTTCGACCGCGCCGGCTGGCAGGCGGAGTTCGCCGGCATCGGCGACTACCTCGAGGAATTCGGCGCCCGCACCCCGCAGGCGCTGAAGGACGAGCAGCAGCGCATCGCCGCCCGCCTGGCCCACTGATTCCCCGCCTCGCGCATCCTGTTTCCTGCGCAGCCCCGCGTGCGTCCCGGACGCCGCGGGGCTTTTTTATGCGCGCCCGCCCGGTGCGCGGGGTCTGGGATAATGGGCGGGTTCGCTCCCACCGAAGGCCGACATGACCCAGACCCTCCGCATCGCGATGGCGCAGTTCGATTTCCCGGTCGGCGCGGTCGCGCAGAACAGCGAGAGCATCCGCCGCATGATCGCCGAGGCGCGCGACGAGTACGGGGCCGACGTGGTGCTGTTCCCCGAATTGGCGGTCAGTGGCTATCCGCCGGAAGACCTGCTGCTGCGGCCGCGCTTCCTGGCCGACTGCGAGACGGCGCTGCGGGAGATCGCCGCCACCACGCACGGCATCGTCGCCGTGGTGGGCTGGCCGCAGAGCGCGGGCAGCGTGGTGTACAACGCGGCCAGCGTGCTGCGCGACGGCGCGGTCGAGGCCACCTACCGCAAGCGCGAACTGCCCAACTACGCGGTGTTCGACGAGCGCCGCTACTTCGACGTGGACCCGGATGGCGGCGCCTGCACCTTCGAGGTGAACGGCGTGTCGCTGGGCCTGGTGATCTGCGAAGACCTCTGGTTCCCCGAGCCGCTGGCTGACACCGCCGAGGCGGGCGCCGTGCTGACGCTGGTGCCCAATGCGTCGCCGTTCGACCGCGACAAGCATGCGCAGCGCGATGCGTTGATCGCCGAGCGCACGCGCGAGACCGGCATGGCGCTGGCGTACCTCAACGTGGTGGGCGGGCAGGATGCGGTGGTGTTCGACGGTGCCTCCGTGGTCGCCAACGGCGACGGCACCGTGCATCCGGCCGCGGCGGCCTTCACCGACCAATGGCTGGTCGTCGACTTCGACGTGGCCACGCGTGCGTTCAGTCCGGTGGTGTGGATGGACGACGGCGACGAGAGCCGCGATGCGCTGGCGTGGCGCGCGATCGTGCGCGGCATCCGCGACTACTGCGGCAAGAACGGGTTCTCGAAGGTGTGGCTGGGCCTGTCCGGCGGCATCGATTCGGCCATCGTGCTGGCGCTGGCGGTGGACGCGCTGGGCGCGGAGAACGTCACCGCGGTGCGGTTGCCCTCGCGCTACACCGCCGGCCTGTCCAACGACCTGGCCGCCGAACAATGCGCGGCGATGGGCGTGAGGCTGGAAGCGATCTCGATCGAAGCGCCGTTCAAGGGCTTCCTGGACGCACTGGGCCCGATCTTCGGCGACAAGCCCGCCGACACCACCGAGGAGAACCTGCAGTCGCGCAGCCGCGGCGTGATCCTGATGGCGCTGAGCAACAAGTTCGGCGGCCTGCTGCTGACCACTGGCAACAAGAGCGAATACGCGGTGGGCTACGCCACGATCTACGGCGACATGTGCGGCGGCTACGCGCCGATCAAGGACCTGTACAAGACCGAGGTGTTCGCGCTGGCGCGCTGGCGCAACACGGTGGGCGGCGCGCCGGTGATCCCGCCGGCCGTGATCGACAGACCTCCGTCCGCGGAACTGCGCGAGAACCAGAAGGACCAGGACTCGCTGCCGCCGTACGACGTGCTGGACGCGATCCTGTTCCGCTACGTGGACCTGGAGCAGTCGCGCGACGAGATCGTCGCCGCCGGCTTCGACGCCGCCACCGTGGACCGCATGCTGCGGCTGGTGCGCATCAACGAATGGAAGCGCCACCAGGCCGCGCCCGGACCGAAGGTCTCGCGCCGCGCATTCGGCCGCGAACGCCGCTATCCGATCACGAACAAGTACGCGCTGTAGCCGGACGCCGGTTCCGCAGGAAAAGAAAAAGGGCCTCGCGGCCCTTTTTCGCTGCTGACCGCGAGGCGGTCAGTCCTTGTTGCGCTTGTCGACGGTGTTGCTGGACTTCTCGCCGGCGAACGGGTTCAGGCGGCGCACCATCCACGTGTACTTCGGGAAGTCCCCGGTCAACCACGGGTGCTGCGGGTCGTTGAGTTCGAGCACGCGCTTGGCGTCGGCGGCGAGCGCCTCGTTGCCCAGCTGGGTGTAAGCCTCGGCGAGCACGGCGACGGCGTCGTTCTGGTAGGCGCTCTGCGGGTAGGTCTCCAGCAGGTACTTGGCGCGGCTCGCGGCGGACACCCAAGCGTCGCGGCGCAGGTAGTAGATGGCCGTGTCCAGTTCGTGCAGGGCGAACTGGTTGCGCAGCGCCACCATGCGCTGGCGCGCGTCGGCGGCGTAGCGGCTGTTCGGGTAGCGCTCGGCCACGGTGTTGAAGTCGCTGTAACCCTGCATCGGCGTGGCCAGGTCGCGGCGGCTGGCATCCAGGCGCCAGACCTTCTGCAGGAACACCGTGTCGCGGTTGGAATTGGCCAGCCCGCGCAGGTAGTACATGTAGGGGATGTTGCGATGCGTGGGGTAGGTGCGGATGAAGCGGTCGACCGTGGTGACCGCATCGTCGAGCTTGCCGGACTTGTATTCGGCGTAGGCGGTTTCCATCAGCGCCTGCTCGGTATACGGACCGTAGGGGTACTGGGCGATCAACTGGCGGAACCGGACCACGCCGCGCTCCCAGTTGTTCACCTGCATGGCCTGGTGGGCTTCCTGGTACATCACCTCGACCGGCTGGTTCTCCGGCGCTTCCTTCTTCTTGAAGATCTTGCCGCAGCCGGTCCCGGTGAAGGCGATCACCAGCGCGAGCAGGGCGAGGCGGGCGGGTGCGGAGAGGCGGGCGGAGCGGGGAAGGGCACGCTGGGTCATGGGCTGGCGGCAGGCCGCGGCAGGGAAACAGGCCGTCGATGATAGCCTAGGCGCCGCCCTCGCCATGAACAATCGGCCAATAGGACCGAAGCCGAGGCTTCCCTGGACGCTTTCCGTATGACCGACACCGACTCCCCTGATACCCCCCGCACGGCCATCGTGCCCGCCAGCGCGGCCGGCCGCCGCTTCGACGCCGCCCTGGCGGAGCTGTTCCCCGAATTCTCCCGCTCGCGCCTGACCGAGTGGATCAAGTCCGGCAACGCGTTGCTGGACGGGCAGGTGGTGCGCCCGCGCGATCCCGTGCGCGGCGGCGAAACCGCCAGCCTGGACGTGGTGCTGGATACCCAGACCCACGCCGAGCCGGAGGACATCCCGCTGGACATCCTGTACGAGGACGCCGACGTCTTCGTCCTGGACAAACCCGCCGGCCTGGTGGTGCACCCCGGCGCCGGCAATCCGACCGGCACGCTGGTGAACGCGCTGCTGTTCCGCGACCCGTCGCTGTCGGCGCTGCCGCGCGCAGGCATCGTGCACCGCCTGGACAAGGACACCTCCGGCGTCATGGTGGTGGCGCGCACGCTGCCGGCGCACACCTCGCTGGTGGCCCAGCTGGCCTCGCGCGACGTGCATCGCCAGTACCTGGCGGTGGTGGTCGGCGCGATGGTCTCCGGCGGCACCGCCGATGCGCCCATCGACCGCCACCCGCGCGACCGGCTGAAGATGGCCGTGCGCGACGACGGCCGCGACGCCACCACCCACTACCGCCTGCGCGAACGCTTCCGCGCGCATACGGCGCTGGAATGCCGCCTGGAGACGGGCCGCACCCACCAGATCCGCGTGCACATGGCCCACATCAAGTACCCGATCGTCGGTGATCCGCTGTACGGCGGGCCGCTGCGCCTGCCCAAGGGCGCCAGCGAGGACCTGGTGGCGGTGCTGCGCGGCTTCCGCCGGCAGGCCTTGCATGCCGAGACCCTGGAGTTCGCCCATCCGGTGAGCGGCGAACCGGTGCGCGTGACCGCGCCGGTGCCGGCCGACATGGTGGCGTTGCTGGCGGCCCTGCGCGCGGACACCCAGGCGCAGCGCAAGTGAATCGTGCGCCCGTCGTCGCGGCCGACTGGCCCGCACCGGCGGGCGTGCATGCCTTCACCACGCTGCGCCATGGCGCGGGCGTGTCGCAGGCGCCGTTCGACCACTTCAACCTGGGCAACAAGTACGCGGCCGATGGCGATGATCCGGCCGCGGTGGCGCGCAACCGTGCCGAGCTGGCCGAGTTGGCCGGCCTGCCTTCCACGCCGCACTGGCTGAAGCAGGTGCACGGCGTCGATGTCGTGCGCGTGGACGCGCCGGCGGGCCCCGATGCCGCCGAGCCTGAAGCCGACGCGCTGGTCACTTCGGCGCCCGGCGTGGTGCTCGCCATCCTGACCGCCGACTGCCTGCCCGTGGTGTTCGCGGCGAAGGACGGCCGCGAGATCGCCGCCGCGCATGCGGGCTGGCCCGGCCTGTCCAAGGGCATGCTGGAAGCCACGCTCGCCGCGATGGAGGCGCCGGCCGCGGACGTGGTCGCCTGGATCGGCCCAGCCGCTGGACCGCAGCGCTACGAAGTCGGCGGAAACGTCTTCGACGCCTTCGTGTCCCAGGATGCGGGTGCGACTGTGGCGTTCGCGCCCACGCGTCCCGGCCACTGGCTGGCCGACCTGCCCGCGCTGGCGCGGCGCCGCCTGGTGGCCTGCGGCATGCGGGCCGAGGACATCCACGGCGGTGATCTCTGCACGATCAGCGAACCCGCCCGTTTCTTCTCCCACCGCCGCGACGGCCGCAGCGGGCGTATCGCCACCTTGGCGTGGATGCAGCCGTAAGTCCGCTGTTCACGGCGTTGCTGGGGCCGGCGTTTGTTGGGCTGCCGGTGCCGGTGCGCGCGTTGCATGCCGCGCAGGGCCTGCGCCGGTATGCCGGCGACGTCGAGGTCGAGCGCGGTATCGGCCTGCTGTCGCGACTGGTCGCATCCGCCACCCGCCTGCCGCCCGCAGGCACCGGTCCGTTGTGCGTCGAGATCGATGCGTCGCCCGACGAGGAACGCTGGACCCGCTTCATCGGCGGGCGCACCATGCCTTCGCGGCTGTGGCGCGACGGCGACGTGCTGTGCGAACGGCTCGGGCTGGCGACGTTCGGCTTCCGCTTGGCGGTCGTGGACGGTGTCATCGAATGGCGCGTCGTGCGGGTCCGCGTGTTCGGTGTGTCGTTGCCGGCGCGCTGGTTCACCGGCGTCGGTGCGCGCGAATCCGCCGAGGACGGGCGTTACCGGTTCGACGTATGGGCATCGTTGCCTATCGCCGGATTGCTGGTGCATTACCGCGGGGCGCTCGATGTCGATTGAGCGCACCGCCGCGAACGGCCCGGTCATCGTGTTCGACGGCATCTGCGTGCTGTGCAACGGTTGGGTGCGCTTCCTGCTGAAGCACGACCGCGCGGGGCGCTACCGCTTCGCGGCGATGCAGACCGACGCGGGCCGCGCACTGCTGGCGGGGCACGGGCTGGATCCCGATGATCCGGCGTCGTTCCTGTTGGTGGACGGCGTGCAAGCATGGACGGACAGCGATGCGATCCGTCGCGTGCTGACCGGCCTGGGCGGTGCCTGGCGCCTGGCGGGCGTGATGGCGGTGGTGCCGCGCGTCGTGCGCGATCCGCTGTACCGCTGGGTGGCGCGGAACCGGTACGGCTGGTTCGGGATGACGGCGTGCCATGTGCCCACCGAGGACGAGCGCGCGCGCTTCCTGTAGGAGCGACGCGAGTCGCGACCGTAGCGTGGGATGGCCCGTTGCATGGCGACGGATTCTTCATGCTTCGCTGCAGAGCGGYGTCCACGTGGTTCGCCGTCCGTGCGCATTGCGATGCGACAGCATGTCTTCGCTAAGCTCTACGTCTTTAAGCGGTGTCCACGCAGTTCGCCCCCTCCGTGCGCATTGCGATGCGACAGCATGTCTTCGCTAAGCTCTACGTCTTTAAGCGGTGTCCACGCAGTTCGCCCCCCCGGGCGCGTGGCGACGCGTTCCTCTCCCTGCATGCCGTGAGTTTCTTGCTGCGCGGTCTGACCGTCCGGGCGCCGGCGCGCAGCTGGCCAGCCAGCCGCTGCGTGCGACGGTTGCCCGCCCGTTCCCGTGCCGCGGCGCCCGTCCGATCAGTTGGTGGCCGCCTCCGCTGCGGAGGCGGCGATGCACATGGGTGTCAGAAGGTGTAGCGCACCCGGGTGTAGTAGTACGCGCCGTTGCTGCCGATGGGCGACAGCACGTCGTAGGGCAGGTTGCCGAAGTAGTAGATGTCCTCGTTCGACAGGTCCGGGTACTCGTCGGTCAGGTTCAGGCCGCCCAGCGCCACGCTCCACTTCGAGGAAACCTTGTATTCGACTTCCGCGTCGAGCTGCCATTCGGCGCCGTAGCGCTGTTCCGGCTCGAAACCGCCGCCGAAGTTGAACACGCGCTTGGCGCTGCCGTGGCGGCTGACGCGGCCCAGCAGGTTCCAGCGGTCGCTGTCCCAGTTCGCGGTGAACTGCGCGCGGGTGCGCGGCGCGGCGTCGGTCAGCGTGTTGCTTTCTTCCACGCCGAACAGCACGTAGTCCGGGTCCAGCGCCAGCAACTGGGCCGGGGTCGCGACGATGTTCTTCAGCTCGGTCTTCGCGTAGCTGTAAGTGCCGGTCAGCAGCAGGTTGCCGCCGGCCAGCGCCTGCCGCCAGTTCGCCACCAGCTCGACGCCCTGCGTGCGGGTGTCGGCGGCGTTGGTGAAGTAGCTGACGCTCTGCACGCCCGGCACGCCGAACTCGGCGTCGATGAAGTCGGTCAGCGCATCGCCGGTGATGCTTTCCGACAGTGCGACGCGGTCGTCGATCTCGATATGGAACACGTCCAGCGACAGGTCGAAGTGCTCGCCGATCCGGCTGGTGAAGCCCAGGCTGGCGTTGATCGACTTCTCCGGATCCAGGTCCTGTGCGCCCAGGGCGCGGGCGATCGGATTGTTGACCGACAGCAGGCGGCCCTGGGTCAGCTGGCCGGCGGCGTTGTAGCCGGTGGAGGTGGACTCGTAGCCGATCTGCGCCAGCGACGGCGCGCGGAAGTTGTTCGACAGCGCGCCGCGCAACGCGAATGCCGGGGCGAACTCGTAGCGCGCCGCCACCTTGCCGGTCAGCTCGCCGCCGAAATCGCTGTAGTGCTCGTAGCGCACGGCGACGTCGGTGGTCAGCTTCTCGCCGAAGCGGCTGGACAGCGCCGCGTAGAGGCTGGCGACGTCGCGGTCGAGGTTGGCCACGTCCTGTGGGGTCAGGCCGCCGCCGGCCTGCGAGCCCGTCGGCCGGTCGGTGTACGGGCCGGCCGCGTAGCTGGCCGGATCGCCGGCACCGGTGTCGTACTCCTCGAAGCGGAATTCCGCACCGAACGCGAGGTCGTGGCTGGCGGTGCCGCGATCGAATCCGCGGCTCAGGTCGAGGTTCGCCAGCGTCTGCGTGGACTCGTAGTCGCCGGTCTTGAAGCGGGTGGGGCTGGTCGGGCCGAGCGATGCGTTGAGCGAATCGCGCAGGCGGTAGGTGAAGGTATTGCTGCCGCGGTTGAGGCTGGCGTCGTAGTTCCAGCCGCCCCACTGCCCGCGCACGCCGCCGACCGCGGCCACGTCCTGGTTCTCGCCCAGCGACACGGGGCGGTACCCGTTGGGGTAGACCTCGGGCCAGTTGGACACGCCCTCCGGATAGCGGAAGTAGTTGGCGCCCACGGTGTCGCGCTTGTTGTAGGTGCCGAACAGGTAGAACTCCGCGGACTCGCCCAGCGGAATGCCGGTGTTGATCCAGGCGTTGAGGTCCTTCGAGGCGCCATCGCCCAGGTGGTAGTTGCGCTGGCCTTGCACGGCGAGGTTGGCCGGGGTCTGGTCCCACGGCGGCACCTGGTCGAAGCCGGCGCGGTTGGTGGCCTCGCGGTTCTTCAGTTCGAAGCCCACGCGGAAGAAGCCGCCATCGCCGACCGCGGTGCCGACCTTGCCGGAAAGGAAGCTGGTCTGGCCATCGGTGAGGGTCTGGCCGATCGGCTCCACGTCGGTGTGGTGCAGGCCGAAGCTGGCTTCCCATGCACCGCCTTCGGGCGCGTCGTCGAGGATGATGTTGACCACGCCGGCCACCGCGTCCGAGCCGTACTGCGCGCCGGCGCCGTCGCGCAGCACTTCGATGCGCTTGATGGCGCTCACCGGGATGGCGTTGAAGTCCACCGGCGTGGTGCCGCGGCCGATCTTCGAGCCGGTGGTCACCAGCGCGGTGGTGTGGCGGCGCTTGCCGTTGACCAGCACCAGCACCTGGTCCGGCGCCAGGCCGCGCAGCTGCGCCGCACGCACATGGTCGGCGCCGCCGGAGTTGGACTGGCGCGGGAAGTTGAATGAGGGCAGCAGCGCCTGCAGCGCGCTGCCGAGTTCGCCGTTGAGCACGCCGGCCTTGCGGATGTCCTCGGCGGTCAATACGTCGATCGGCGAGGTGGATTCCAGCGCCGTGCGGTCGCTGGCGCGCGTGCCGGTGACGATCACCGCGTCGAGATCGGTGGTGCCATCGGCCGGCGCCTGCTGGGCGACGGCGGGAAAGGCGAGGACAAGCGCGATGGCAGCGCCGAGCGGCGCCACGGTGGGGCGGGACATGGAAACTCCTGGCGGGTGGGGTACGGGAGAGGGTGGTGCGACGACGGATGCGTTCAGCGGCAACGACAGCCGCAGCCGCCGGCCCCACGGGGGGAGAGACCAGGAGGGACGCGGGCGGCTACGGGTCGTGCGATCGGCATCGGGACAAGAGGTGTCGTGTGGGTCGTCGTTCCCGGTCTATGGCGTGCGCCGGGGTGACTGAACCATACCTCGCCGGTTCTCCTTCATGACCGTCACCGACCATGGCGTGATCCCATGTCGTCATTCCCAGCGGTTATTTCGATGCGCGATGATGTCCGCCGACAGTACGCGTCCCCACTGGAGTTCCCCATGCTGTTGAGAAGTCTTTTCCTGGCCACCGCGTTGCTGGCCGTGTCCGGATGCGCCAGCGTGCGCAGTGCCGATGCACCGACGGCCACCACCTCGTCGCTGCAGGGCGATGCGCTGCGTCCCGGACAGGCCACCGGCTGGGTGCGCAGCGAACTGTATTTCGGCGTCGGCAAGGAGACGGGACCTGCAGACCGCCCGCAGGCCGAGACGATCACCGAGGAGCGCTGGCGCGCGTTCCTCGACAAGGAGGTGACCTCGCGCTTCCCCGACGGGCTGACCGTCTTCGACGCCTACGGCCAATGGCTGTTCCGCGACGCGGGCGAGCCGAACCGCCTGAAGACCAAGGTGCTGGTGGTGCTGCACGAGGACACGCCGCAGCGTCGTGCCGACATCGAGGCGATCCGCCTGGCGTGGAAGCAGGCCACCGGCCACCAGTCGGTGCTGTGGTCGCGCCACGCGGTGGACGTATCGTTCTGAACCCGGTGCGCCCGCCGGTCGCGCGGGCGCTTATGCTGGCGGCTTCCCGCCCACCCCACTGATTCCCGACTCCATGACCGCATCGGCTTCTTCCGTGCGCCGCTGGTTCGTACCCGGCGACCTCAACGGCTTCTTCGGCCTGGTGGTGGACAACCTGTCCATCCTCGGCTTCATCGCCGCCGCGCTGATCGGCATCTTCCAGTTCCCGGCCGAGGTGGTGTTCACCCGGATGTTCCCGGGCACCGCGCTGGGTGTGCTGGTCGGCAACCTGATCTACACATGGATGGCGCATCGCCTGGCGGCGAAAACCGGCCGCGACGACGTCACCGCGATGCCGCTGGGCCTGGATGCGCCCACCAGCATCGGCATGGCGCTGCTGGTGCTGGGCCCGGCGTTCGTCGGCTTCAAGCAGGCCGGCCTGGACGAGCAGGCGGCGGCCACCGCCACCTGGCAACTCGGCATGGCCGCGCTGGTGGTGATGGGCGTGCTGAAGCTGGTGCTGTCGTTTTTTGGCGACGCGGTCACGCGGGCGGTGCCGCGCGCGGGCCTGCTCGGCTCCATCGGGGGCGCGGCGCTGACGCTGCTCGGCTTCCTGCCGCTGATCGAAACACTGCGCCAGCCCATCGTCGGCTTCGTCACCTTCGGCCTGCTGCTGTACGTGCTGGTGGCGAAGGGCAAATTGCCGGTGAAGCTGCCAGGCGTACTGGTGGCCTTCATCGTCGGCACCGCGCTGTATTACGCGCTCGGCCTGTCCGGTCTGGGCGCGCCCGGCTTCAAGGTGCCGGACGCAGTACCGCTGGCGGTGACGCTGCCGCTGCCCACGCTGGGCTGGCTGGACGGCCTGGCCTACACCGTGCCGTATCTCCCGCTGCTGTTGCCGTTCGGCCTGCTGATGGTCGTCGGTGGCATCAACGTCAGCGAGAGCGCACGTGCGGCCGGCGACGACTACCGCACGCGTGACGTGCTGCTGGCCGAAGCGGTGTCCACGCTGGTCGCCGGTGTCTGCGGCGGTGTGGCGCAGACCACGCCGTACATCGGCCAGCCCGCGTACAAGCACATGGGCGCGCGCAAGGGTTACACGCTGCTGACCGGGCTTTTCATCGGCCTGGGCGGCGTGCTCGGCTACGTATCGGGACTGGTGCAGTGGCTGCCGGTCGCGGTGCTGGCGCCGATCATCGTCTACGTGGGCCTGGACATCACCGTGCAGGCGTTCACCGAAACGCCGCGCAAGCACGCCATCGCGGTGGCGCTGGGTTTCCTGCCGTCGGTCGCGTACCTGCTGACGATCAAGTTCGGCAATCCGGCATGGATCGCGCCCGACCACTTCGCCGGCCTGTACGAAGGCGTCGACGGCCATGGCCTGCCGGACCTCGCCACCATCGTCACCCTGGGCAACGGCTTCATCATCACCGCGATGATCTGGACCACCGCGCTGGTGGCGATGATCGACGGGCGCAACGGCCGTGCGGTCGTCGCGCTGCTGGTGGGCGCGGTGCTGACGCTGTTCGGCATCATCCACTCGGTCGATCCGCGCGGCGGCATCTACCTGCCGTGGGACGTCGAAGGCCTGCGCGCGACCATCCTGTGGCAGTTCGCCGGTGCCTATGCCGCGCTGGCGGTGCTGCTGGGCCTGCTGTCGCTGCAGAAGAAGGCATGACGCGTGCCCTGTAGGAGGGGCTTCGGGCTGAATCGCCGTCTCGCGGCCTCTTGAAACACCGCCGCTTAACCGCATCTGGGTAGCATCGGCTGGCGTTCGCCGGCCCCGACTTCCCTTGAGGCTCTCCCGATGCGGATGGACAAACTGACCTCGCGTTTCCAGCAGGCGCTGGCCGACGCGCAGTCGCTGGCCGTGGGCCGCGACCACACCATGATCGAACCGGTGCACGTGCTCACCGCGCTGCTGGAACAGCAGGGCGGCAGCACGCGGCCATTGCTGTCGCAGGCCGGCGTCAACGTGCCCGTGCTGCGCGAGCGGCTGGGCGAAGCGCTCGACAAGCTGCCGAAGGTGACCGGCCAGGCCGGCAACCTGTCCATCGGCAACGACCTGGCGCGCCTGCTCAACGTCACCGACAAGCTGGCGCAGGACAGTGGCGATACCTACATCGCCAGCGAATGGTTCCTGCTGGCCGCGCTGGACGACAGCGGCGCCGCGGGCCAGGAGTTGAAGGCCAGCGGCGCCGACAAGCAGAAGCTGCGCGCGGCCATCGAGCGCCTGCGCGGCGGCGAGAAGGTGCAGTCGGAGAACGCCGAAGACCAGCGCCAGGCGCTGGAGAAGTACACCATCGACCTGACCGAGCGCGCCGAGATCGGCAAGCTGGATCCGGTGATCGGCCGCGACGAGGAAATCCGCCGCACCATCCAGGTCCTGCAACGCCGCACCAAGAACAACCCGGTGCTGATCGGCGAGCCCGGCGTGGGCAAGACCGCCATCGTCGAAGGCCTCGCCCAGCGCATCGTCAACGGCGAAGTGCCCGAAGGCCTGCGTGGCAAGCGCGTGCTGTCGCTCGACATGGGCGCCCTGATCGCCGGTGCGAAGTTCCGCGGCGAGTTCGAGGAGCGCCTGAAGGGCGTGCTCAACGACCTGGCCAAGAACGAAGGCCAGATCATCCTCTTCATCGACGAGCTGCACACCATGGTCGGCGCGGGCAAGGCCGAGGGTTCGATGGATGCCGGCAACATGCTGAAGCCCGCGCTCGCGCGTGGCGAACTGCACTGCATCGGCGCGACCACGCTGGACGAGTACCGCAAGTACGTGGAAAAGGACGCCGCCCTGGAGCGGCGCTTCCAGAAGGTGTTCGTGGGCGAACCCAGCGTCGAGGACACCATCGCCATCCTGCGCGGGTTGAAGGAAAAGTACGCCGTGCACCACGGCGTGGAGATCACCGACCCGGCCATCGTCGCGGCCGCGCAGCTGAGCCACCGCTACATCGCCGACCGCCAGCTCCCGGACAAGGCCATCGACCTGATGGACGAAGCCGCCAGCCGCATCCGCATGGAGATCGATTCCAAGCCGGAAGAAATGGACCGGATGGAGCGCCGGCTGATCCAGCTCAAGATCCAGCGCGAGGCGCTGAAGAAGGAGAAGGACGCGCAGTCGAAGCAGCGCCTGGCGGACCTGGAAACCGAGATCGAATCGCTGCAGCGCGAGTTCAACGATCTCGAGGAGATCTGGAAGGCCGAGAAGGCCACGCTGACCGGCGCCACGAAGATCAAGGAGCAGATCGAGCGCGTGAAGCTCGAGCTCGAGGCCGCGCAGCGCAAGCAGGACTATGCGCGGATGAGCGAGTTGCAGTACGGCCAGCTGCCGGCGCTGGAGAAGCAGCTGTCGGCGGCGCAGGAAGCCGAGCAGAAGGGCTTCCGCCTGCTGCAGGACAAGGTCACCGACGAGGAGATCGCCGAGGTCGTCAGCCGCTGGACCGGCATCCCGGTCAGCAAGATGCTGGAAGGCGAGCGCGAGAAACTGCTGCAGATGGAGCAGTCGCTGCGTGGCCGCGTGATCGGCCAGGAAGAGGCGATCAAGGTCGTGTCCGATGCGGTGCGCCGGTCGCGCGCCGGTATCTCCGATCCCGACCGTCCGAGCGGTTCGTTCCTGTTCCTCGGCCCGACCGGCGTGGGCAAGACCGAGCTCTGCAAGGCGCTGGCCGAATTCCTGTTCGACAGCAGCGACGCGATGATCCGCATCGACATGAGCGAGTTCATGGAGAAGCACGCGGTGAGCCGCCTGGTCGGCGCGCCCCCGGGCTACGTGGGCTACGAGGAGGGCGGTTACCTGACCGAGGCCGTGCGCCGTCGCCCGTACAGCGTGATCCTGCTCGACGAAGTCGAGAAGGCGCATCCGGACGTGTTCAACATCCTGCTGCAGGTGCTGGACGATGGTCGCCTGACCGATGGCCAGGGCCGCACGGTGGACTTCCGCAACACGGTCATCGTGATGACGTCCAACCTGGGCTCCAGCCTGATCCAGGAGCTGTCGGACGACACGCCCGAGAGCTACACGCAGATGAAGGCCGCGGTGATGGGCGTGGTGCAGGCGCACTTCCGGCCCGAGTTCATCAACCGGCTGGACGACATCGTCGTCTTCCATCCGCTGGACAAGGCGCAGATCCGCGAGATCGCCCGCATCCAGACGCGCTACCTGGCCAAGCGCCTGGCCGAGCGCCAGATCGTGCTGGAGCTGGACGACTCGGCGCTGATGCTGCTCGGCAACGTCGGCTTCGACCCGGTGTACGGCGCGCGGCCGTTGAAGCGCGCGATCCAGGCGCAGTTGGAGAATCCACTGGCGCAGAAGATCCTGTCCGGCGAGTTCGGGGCGGGTGACCACGTGCGCGTGCACGCGGCGGGCGGACATCTGCAGTTCGAGCGCGCGCCGCGCTGACGTCGCGACCACGGGCGGACCGACGAACGGTCCGCCCGCGCGGTAGGTAATGCGTGAAGTTGCCGCGGCGCGCCGCAGCACTCCCCGCTCTTGCGTTTCCGTGTCAGGATGCACGGCGCCGGGGGAAGGCAACACACAGGATCCGCATGCATGGGTGACCACGCCGACAGCCAGGCGCGTGGCATGGGCGTCAGCACGAAAGTGCTGTTGCTCGGCGGCCTTTGCCTGTTGCTGCAGCAGGTGCCCGTCAGCTACCGCATCGATTTCTTCGGACAGCAGTCCGACGCCTCGCTGATCCACCTCCATGCCGGCCTGCTGCTGGCGATCGCCATGCTCGAGCGCGATCGTCGCGTGGTCGCCGGCTGCTTCCTGGCGACGCTCGCCGGCTGGACGGTGCGCCAGTTGTACTTCGATGGCTGGCAGCCCAGCGTGGTGCTCGCCTGGGGCGCGGCCAGCTACCTGTTCACGCTCGGCTGGAGCCTGCTCTGCGCGCACTGGACCGGGTGGCCGCGCGCGGGAGGCCAGCGCGTGCAGCGACGGGACCTGCTCCGTTTCGCCGCCATCGGCCTGCTGCTGTATCCGTTGGTGCTTGCGCTGGTGGGTTTCAGCATCGCCGCGGTATCGACGTCGACCGCCGCGATCAGCACCGTCTTCCAGATGTTCTTCGCCAAGCAGTTCGGCGTGGCCGTGGTGACCCTGCCGCTGGTGGTCGCATGGCGCGAGCGCGGGCACCCCGCGCCGCGCATGGATGCGGCTTCGCACTGGCTGTGGCCCATCGCGCTGGGTGCGGGCCTCGCGGCCAGCGTATGGGCGGCGGTGCTGGTGCGCCGCGCCTTCAATACCGGTGTCGCGGCGCCGGAACTCGTGCTGATGGATTACCGCTTCGCCCTGCTGCTGGTGCTGGGCTGGGGCATGCTGCGGTTGTCGTCGCGCTGGGCGATGGCGGCGTTGTCGCTGACCTTGCTGCTACTGGTGGGGATGGTCGCGGGCACGGCGGAGTACGCCAACAGCGCGGTGGGCTTCTTCAACCTGCTGCACATCACGCTGGAAGTGAACATCCTGCTGCTGGCGATGATGTACCTGTGGCTGACCCACCGCGACCGCTACGAACTGGCCGAACGCCTCTCGGCCGAGACCCTGCGCGACCAGATCACCGGCCTGCCCAACCTCAAGGCATTGCGCGAACGCGTGGAACGGCCGCTGTCGCGCACCGAGCTGGGTTACCTGCTGCTCGACCAGACCGACACGCTGGTGGCGGGCTTCGGCCTGGACACGCAGGCGCAGGCCATGAACGCCGTGGCACGGCGGCTGGAAGACCAGGTCGAAACCTATTACGTGGGCACGGGCCAGTTCGCCCTGCTGCCCAAGCCTGGCGGCGACCCCGACCTGTGGGAGCGCGTGATGGCGCGGGTCGAACACGCCGAGATCGACGTCGGCGGGCAACCGATCCGATTGCTGCCCTACCTGGGCGTGGCCGCGTTCAACGGCACCCAGGCCAACGTCGTGGACAATGCCGTGGTCACCGCGTCGCACCTCGCCTTCGAGGCGCGCCACCATGGCGAACTGCGCCCGCGCTACAGCGAAGTCGGCGATACCCAAGTGCGGCGCACGCATCGCCGCCAACTGCACGACGCCACCGAAGCGCTGGCCAGCCTGCGCAACGAGCGCGTGGTGCTGTACTTCCAGCCGATTCGCGACCTGGTGCCCGATGCGAACGCCGACCCGCGCGCGCTAAGCGGCGAGGTGCTGTGCCGCCTGCTGGACGAACGCGGCGAGATCATGTCGCCGGCGCGGTTCATGGCGCCGCTGGAGGCCGCGGGTCGCGGCGCGGAGCTGGACCTGGCGGTGATGCGCGCGCTGTTCCGGTTGCTGCGCAAGTCGCCGTCCGCGTTGCCGCACTGCCGGGAGATCGCCATCAACCTCACCGGCCAGAGCCTGGCCTCGATGAGCTTCCAGGTGGAACTGCGCACGCTGCTCGCCGGTTCGCCGTTGCCGATGAGCGCGCTGTGCTTCGAGGTCACCGAGACCGCGGCCATCTCCAACACGGCGGCGGCCAGCCACCTGTTGGCCGACCTGCGTGCGCTCGGCTGCAGGATCGCCATCGATGACTTCGGTACCGGCATGCAGAGCTTCGCGCGGCTGCGCGAACTGCCGGTGGACGTCATCAAGATCGATGGCTCGTTCGTGCGCAACGTGGCGCAGCTGGGCAAGGACTACGCGGTGGTGCAGGCGTCGGTCGCCGTGGCGAGGGCCTTCGGCGCGGAGACCGTGGCCGAGTTCGTCGAGGATGAGGACACCGAGTACTGCCTGCGCCGGATCGGCGTGGAGCGCGTGCAGGGCTATCTGTACGGTGCGCCGCGGCCGCTGGCCGAAGTGCTCGTCGAAACCGCGGCCGAGGCGGCCGCGTCCGGGGAATAGCCCGCGGGATCAGCCCGCGGGGCGCTGCGGCCGGTAGGGCGGGGTGGACATCACCATTTCCGCCAGCGAGAAGGCCAGTTCGCGCTCGGCCAGCACGGCGCCGTCCGCGCCATGCTCCAGCAAGTGCTTCACTTCGCCTTCGCTGTGCGCGCGCGCCAGCAGCGTCAGCGAGGGATTGATCGCGCGCAGCTTCGCCAGTGCCTCGCCGGCTTCCAGCGGCTGCGGGATCGCCAGCACGGCGATCTTCGCGCGCTCGGGATGCGCTTCGGCCAGCACGCGGTCGGCGGCGGCGCTGCCGCGGATCGCGGGGATGCCGGCGTCGTGCGCGCGGGCCACGTGGTCGCCGTTGTCGTCGATGACGATCAGCGGCACGCCGCGGTCGCGCAACACGCGCGCGAGCTCGCTGCCCACCCGGCCGTAGCCGATGATGATGGCGTGGTCGGTGACGTCCAGCGAAGGGCCCGGTGGCACCTCGGGTTCGGCCGGCAGGGGGGCCAGTGCTTCCTGCTTCTTCTGCCAGCGGTCCAGCCAGGAGAACAGGAACGGGTTGGCGATGATCGACAGCAGCGAGCCGGCCAGGATCAGGTCGCGCCCGTCCGGCGGCAGGATCTTCAGCGACACGCCCAGCGCGGCGAGGATGAAGGAGAACTCGCCGATCTGCGCCAGGCTGACCGAGATGGTCAATGCGGTGCCGGTCGGGTGCTTGAACGCGCGCACGATGAAGAACGCCGCCAGCGACTTGCCGATGACGATGATCCCGAACGTGGCCAGCACCTGCCACGGATGCGCCACCAGGATCGCGGGGTTGAACAGCATGCCCACCGAGACGAAGAACAGCACGGCGAACGCATCGCGCAGCGGCAGCGAATCGTTGGCGGCCTTGTGGCTCAGCTCCGATTCGTTGAGCAGCATGCCGGCGAAGAACGCGCCAAGCGCGAACGACACGCCGAACAGCGTGGCCGAGCCGAACGCCACGCCGAGCGCGATCGCCAGCACCGACAGGGTGAACAACTCGCGCGAACCGGTGGCGGCGATCTTCTCCAGGGTCCAGGGAATGACCCGCCGCCCGACCAGCAGCATGAAGGCGACGAAGGCGCCGAGCTTGATGAGCGTCCAGGCGATCGCGACCACGAAGCCCCCGAAGGTCGCCTTCTCGCCGCCGTTCTCGGGACCGAACGTCGAGGCGAGCACCGGCAGCATGACCAGCGCCAGCACCATCACCAGGTCTTCGACGATCAGCCAGCCCACGGCGATCCGGCCGCGCCTGGTTTCCAGCAGGCGGCGTTCCTCCATCGCGCGCAACAGCACCACGGTGCTGGCGACCGACAGGGCCAGGCCGAATACGAAGCCGTTGAGGGGCGTCCAGCCCATGCCCCAGGCCAGCGCCCAGCCCAGTCCGGTCGCGACGGCGATCTGCGCGATGGCGCCGGGAATCGCGATCGCCTTGACCTCGAGCAGATCCTCCAGCGAGAAGTGCAGGCCCACGCCGAACATCAGCAGCATGACGCCGAGTTCCGACAACTGGTTGGCCAACGCCTGGTCGGCGACGAAGCCGGGCGTGAACGGCCCGACGAAGATGCCTGCAATCAGGTAACCGACCAGCGGCGAGAAGCGCAGTTTGTGCGCGAGCGCGCCCAGCACGAAGGCCAGGGCGAGGCCTACCGCGATGATGTTGATCAGGTCGGCGTCATGATGCATCGAATGGCAGGTGTCCTCGGTGGGGTCCGTCGAGTGTCGCCGATGCGGCGGTCATGCCGCAAACCGAAGTGGATGCGTCGTTGCGGCGCGGCGCGCCCGCCATAACGAGAACGCCCCGCGCGGGGCGGGGCGTTCCGTTGCATCGGCGGGCGTGCGTGGATTACCAGGAATAGGCGATCCGGCCGTAGGCATACGCGCCGTTGAACCCGAACGGGCTCTGCGACGGATACGGCAACTGGCCTGTGGTCGAGGTGTTCAGCGCCGGGGAGATGAACACGCTCTCATCCGGATACTCGTCCAGCACGTTGTCGCCGCCGACGGTGAACTGCCATCCGCCGGTCTTGTAGCTGACGGCCAGATCGAACAGCCACTTCGCACCGAAGGTCTGGTCCAGCACCGGGTTGGCGTTGAGGATGGTGAACTCGCCATAGCGCGTGGCCGTGGTGCTGACGCTGAAGCCGCCCTTGGTCCAGATGCTGTTGAGGAAGAACTTGTCGCGCGGCGAACCCACTTCGAACCGGCCCAGCTCCACGCGGCCGAAACGCAGCGCGGTCGGATCGATGGCTTCCAGCGCGGCGGGGTTCTCCGCCACGCGGTCGATCGAGGTCTTGTTGTAGTTGTAGCCGGTGGTGAAGTCGAGCGTGCTCGCCGCCAGTGCCCACTTGTACGTGCCGACGATATCCACGCCCTTGGTGGTGGTGTCCAGCGCGTTGGTGAAGTAGCGGCCGCCCGCGACGTCGGGGAAGCCATGCGTGTTGAGCCAGGTGCGGACCGCGGTGCTGGTCAGGTTCTCCGACAGCGTGATGCGGTCCTTGACCTTGATCTGGTACGCGTCGATGGTCACGTACAGGTGCTCGATCGGCGTGAGCACCAGCCCCAGGCTGAGGTTGTCGGATTCCTCCGCCTTCAACGGTTCGGCGCCGAGCGAGATGCCGGCCGGGTTGGTCACCCGGAACGTCACCAGGTCGAAGGGCAGGCCGCCGATGAAGTTGGTCGAGGTGGTCTGGTAGTACTGCTGCTGCAGCGACGGCGCGTGGAAGCCGGTCGAGACGGTCGCGCGCAGGGCGACCGCGTCGGTGAACGCATAGCGGCCGGTCAGCTTGCCCGTGGTGGTGTCGCCGAAGTCGCTGTAGTCCTCGTAGCGCACGGCCACGCCCGCCGACAGCTTCTCGGTCAGGTCGCCTTCCAGGCCGGCGTAGACCGAGAGGTTGTTCCGGTCGAAGCTGCCGCTGTCGCTCGGGCGGAAGCCCGGGAACACCTGTGCGCCCGACGGTGCCGGCGCGCCGGCGATCAGGACGCCGCCATTGGCGTACGAACCGGGTTCGCCCGCGCCGATGGTGAATTTCTCGCCACGCCATTCCGCGCCGTAGGACAGCGTGACCGGATAGGCCAGGCCCCAGTCCAGTTGCTTGTTGAAATCGAAGTTCAACACGTGCTGCTTGAGTTCCAGGGAACCGGCGTAGAACTGGGTCGGCGACGTCGGGCCGAGGCTGCGGTTGAGGGTGTTGCGGATGTCGAACTCCAACTCGTTGGAGCCGAAGGTGTAACTGATGTCGATGTGGGTGCCGCCCTCGGTGGACGTCTTGATGCCGCTGGAAACGCTGACGTCGGTGGAGGTGTTGAAGATCTGCGGCAGGAAGCCGTCCGGGTAGATCGACGGGATGTTGCGCGAGTCGCCGGCCGGGCGGAAGAAGCCGTTGGAGAGCGTTTCGCGCCGGGTGTACAGGCCGTAGGAATAGAAGCTCAGGTAGTCGGTGATATCGACTTCGCCGTTGTAGAGGAACGAGGCATTGTCGACTTCGGGATCGCCATAGCGCTGCACCACCTTGCCGCCGGGTGCGCTCGTGGCCGTCACCGTGCCCAGGAAAGGACGCGCGCGGTCGGTCTGGTCCTGGTGGCCGGCCTGCGCGGCGAAATGCACCTTGCCGGTTTCGCCGAGCTTGAAGCCGGCATCGGCCAGGGCCTGGTACTGGCGGCCGTCGCCTGCGCTGTAGCCACCGCCGGTCGCGCTGACGCTGCCGCCACTGCCCGCGCCCTTGAGCACGATGTTGATCACACCGGCGATGGCGTCCGAGCCGTACTGCGCGGAGGCGCCGTCACGCAGCACTTCCACGCGCTCGATGGCGGAGATCGGGATCGAGTTGAGGTCCACCGGCGAGGAGCTGCGCCCCTGGCTGCCGTTGACGTTGACCAGCGCGCCCGGGTGGTAGCGCTTGCCGTTCACCAGCACCAGCGTGTGGTCCGGTGCCAGGCCGCGCAGCTGCGCGGGGCGCATCGCGTCGGTGCCGTCGTTGATCGCGGCGCGCGGGAAGTTGAGCGAGGGCACGGCCCGCGAGAGCGCGGTCGCCAGTTCCACGGTACCCGTGGATGCCAGCACCTCGGGCGTGATGATGTCGATCGGTGCGGTGGACTCGGCCACCGTGCGGTCGGCCACGCGGGTGCCGGTGACGATGAGGGTGTCGAGGGTCTGGGCTTCGGACGGGCTGGTCTCCTGCGCCAGGGCGGTGGGCGCGGCGAGCGCCAGGGCAACGGCGAAGGCGAGTGGCGAAAGCTTGCGGGTCATGGTGGCTCCAGCGGGATGGAAGGACGGCGCAGCGGCGGAGGTGCGTGGCGACACGAAAGTTGCGAGTGAAATCACTTTTGTGCAGCGCACCAATGCTTTGATTACCGCCGTATGACATGGATGTCAATGTGTCGTTAAGAGACATTGTCCGAGGACATCCGCTGCGCTTCTCACATTGGGCCGGCGCGCGCTGCGATCACCGGGGTGTCCATGAAACGGGAACGCCCCGCGCGAGGCGGGGCGTTCCAGAGGGGCGACGACGGGCGATGGATTACCAGGTGTACGCGATCCTGCCGTACACGTACGCACCGTTGAAGCCGAACGGCGACTGGCTGCTGTAGGGGAACTGGCCGCTGTTGGCGTTCGGGAAGATCGTGCGGTCCGGATACTCGTCCAGCAGGTTGTCCGCGCCCAGCGTGAATGCCCAGTTCTCGGTCGGGCGGAAGCGCGCCGAGGCATCCAGCACCCACTTCGCGCCGTAGGTCTGGTCGTTGGCGAAGTTGCCGGTCTCGCTGATGCGGCTGGTGAACTCGCCGTAACGCGTGGCCCCAACGTTGAAGTCCCAGTGCGCCAGGTTCCAGGCCGCGGTCAGCGTGGTCTTGTTGCGCGGGTAGCCTTCCTCGATGCGGCCCTGCTCGTCGCGGCCGATGCGCCAGAGGTTCGCGCCCAGGGCGGTGAGCTCCGGCGGATTCGGCGCGATGCGCTGGATCTCGGTCTTGTTGTAGTTGTGGCCGACGGTGAGGTTCAGGCTGCTGTTGGCCAGCGGAAGGGTGTACTGCGCGATCACGTCGATGCCGCGCGTGCGGGTGTCGGCCGCGTTGGTGAAGTAGCGCGCGCTGGTGACGCCGTTGACGCCCAGGCTCGCCAGCAGGGCTTGCGCGGCAGTGTTGCTGCCCAGCAGCAGGTTCGAGGACAGCACGATGCGGTCGTCGACGTCGATCTGATAGGCGTCGATCGTGACGTACAGGCGATCCACCGGCTGCAGCACCAGGCCCAGGCCATACGACAGCGAGGTCTCGGCGGTGAGCGGATCCGCGCCCAATGCCTGGGCGACGGCGCTGGTGGCGGGGAAGGTGCCCGATTCGAAGAAACGGTCCACGCTCGCGTTGTACTGCGAGGTCACCACCTGGTAGTACTGCTGCGCCAGCGCCGGTGCGCGGAAGCCGCTGGCCACGGTGGCGCGCAACGCCACCGCATCGCTGAAGGCGTAGCGCGCCGACAGCTTGCCCGAGACCTCGCTGCCGAAGTCCGAGTAGTCCTCGTAGCGGCCGGCGATGCCGGCGGAGAACTTCTCGGTCAGGTCGGCTTCCAGGCCCACGTAGGCGGCGTAGCTGTCGCGGTCGGAATGCACCGCGTTCGCCGGCGTGAAGCCGCCGAAACCCTGCGCGCCGCCATTGCTGTAGGAATTCGGTTCGCCCGGCGACTGGTTCCACTTCTCGCGACGGTACTCCGCACCGAAGGACAGCGTGGCGGGGTAGGCCAGGCCGATCTCCAGCGGCTTGCTGATGTCGGCGTTGAGCACGTTCTGGGTGTACTCCAGTGCGCCGTCGTAGAAACGGTACGGGCTGGTCGCGCCCAGGCTGTAGTTGATGCTGTTCTGGGTATAGAACTTGAGGTGGTTGTAACCGTAGTTGTAGCTGACGTCCCACTTCCAGCCGCTCTCGGTGTCGCCCTTGACGCCCGCCACCAGCGAGCGGTCCTGCGAAAGCTGGTTGATCTCCGGCACATAGCCGTTGGGGTAGACCTGCGCGAGCAACGCGCCCTGGCTGCTGTGGTTGGGCGAGCGGTAGAACGCGAACGACGTGATGTCGCGGTTGCTCGCGATCGCCGTGGCGTAGGCGCTCACGTTCTCGCTGAACTCGAAGCCTGCATTGGCCGATACCGCACCTGCGTCCACCTTGGGATCGCCGTAGACGTAGGCCACTTCGCCGATGTCGGGGTTGTTGCCGGTGTTCGGCGCGGTGCCCTGGTACGGGCCGGCGCGGTTGGTCTCGTCCTGCCTGGTCAGCTGGCCGGCCACATGCACGAAACCGCGACCGTCGCCGAAGGACACACCGGTATCGCCCGAGAGCTGGTACTGGCGACCGTCGCCGGCGGAGTACCCGCCCACGTCGGCCACCAGCGAGCCCCCCTTGCCGGCGCCCTTCAGCACCACGTTGACCACGCCGGCGATGGCGTCGGAGCCGTATTGCGCCGACGCGCCGTCGCGCAGCACTTCGACGCGCTCGATCGCCGAGACCGGGATCGCGTTGAGGTCCACGGCCGACGAGCCGCGGCCGATCGTGCCGTTGACGTTGACCAGCGCCGAGATATGGCGGCGCTTGCCATTGACCAGGATGAGCACCTGGTCCGGCGACAGGCCGCGCAGCTGCGCGGGGCGCACGCCGCTGGTGCCGTCGGTGACGGCCGGCCGCGGGAAGTTGAGCGAAGGCAGCGCACGCGCGAGGGCGGTGGCCAGTTCGGTGGTGCCGGTGGCCTGCAGGGCCTCGGGCGTGATGATGTCGATGGGCGACTGCGATTCGGCGACGGTGCGATCGGACACGCGGGTACCGGTGACGATCAGGGTGTCGAGGGTGCGGGCGTCGGCGGGGGCCGACTCCTGCGCGAAGGCAGCGGGGGCCACCAGGGCCAGGCTGATGGCGAGGGCCAGGGGCGACAGGGGACGGGTCATGCAGGGCAACTCCGGAAGGACGGCAAACATGGAGAGAAATGGATCAGGGCTTGCAAAGTTTCCTTTGAAACCATGGACTTAGCGGGTTCTGACTGTGGTGCGTGGGCCGTGACGCGGGCGTCAATGCATTCTTAACAACCGTAGGCAGAGGCGCTATCGATAAACTACGCGGCCGCTCTCCCCCAAATCCCCGTAGGTTGTTTCTTGATTGCCCTTCGTAATTTCGCGCTCCGCCGTGGTGAGCGCCTGCTGCTGTCCAACGTCGACCTGACCCTGCATGCGGGCTACCGCGTGGGCGTGGTGGGCCGCAACGGCGCGGGCAAGTCCAGCCTGTTCGCCGCCGTGCAAGGCGAGCTGGAAGCCGACAAGGGCGACCTCGACCTGCCCGGCAAGGTGCGCATCGCCAGCGTGGCGCAGGAGACCCCATCGCTGCCGGACCCGGCGCTGTCGTTCGTGCTGGGCGGCGATACCGAGGTCGCCGCGGTGCTGCAGGCCGAAGCCGACGCCAGCGCGCGCGAGGACTGGGAAGCGGTGGCCAACGCGCACCAGCGCATGGCCGAACTCGGTGCCTACGACGCCGAAGCGCGCGCCGGCAAGCTGCTGCACGGCCTGGGCTTCCCGGCCGATACGCACCATCGCCCGGTGTCGTCGTTCTCCGGTGGCTGGCGCGTGCGCCTGAACCTGGCGCGCGCGCTGATGATGCCCAGCGACCTGCTGCTGCTCGACGAACCCACCAACCACCTCGACATGGACGCGGTGCTCTGGCTGGAGCAGTGGCTGCTGAAATACCCGGGCACGCTGCTGCTGATCTCGCACGACCGCGAGTTCCTCGACAACGTCGCCACCCACACGCTCCACCTGCATGGCGGCGGCGCGAAGCTGTACACCGGTGGCTACACCGACTTCGAGCGCCAGCGCGCCGAACAGCTGCGCCAGCAGCAGATCGCGCACGAGAAGGAACAGGCCGAGCGCGCGCACCTGCAGAGCTTCATCGACCGCTTCAAGGCCAAGGCCTCGAAGGCCGCGCAGGCGCAGAGCCGCATGAAGCGCCTGGCCAAGCTGGCGGGCACCGAAGCCGTGCGCGCGGAGCGCGAGTTCCGCATCGAGTTCGCCGAACCGGCCAAGCTGCCGTTCTCGCTGATCCGCCTCAACCATGTCGAAGCCGGCTACGGCGGCGACGCCGTCATCCTCCACGACGTCGGCTTCGGCCTCGAAGCGGGCCAGCGCATCGGCCTGCTCGGTCCCAACGGCGCGGGCAAGACCACGCTGGTGAAGACCTTGGTGGGCGAACTGCCGGCCATGGCCGGCGACCGCATGGCGCACCCGGACCTGCGCATCGGCTACTTCGCGCAGCACACGGTGGAGTCGCTGCACGAAGGCCAGTCGCCGATGGACCATTTCCGCGACATTTCGCCCGATGGCAGCAACCAGTCGTTCCGCGATTTCCTCGGCAAGTGGAATTTCCCTGGCGACCGCGCGTTCGAGCCGGTGGATGGATTCTCGGGCGGCGAGCGCGCGCGCCTGGCGCTGGCGCTGATCGCGTGGCAGCAGCCGAACGTGCTGCTGCTCGACGAACCCACCAACCACCTCGACCTGGAAATGCGCGAGGCGCTGGCCGAAGCGCTGAGCGATTTCGACGGTGCCATCGTGATGGTCTCGCACGACCGCCATCTGATCGGCCTGGTGTGCGATACGTTCTGGCGCGTGGCCGATGGCGTGGTCGAGCCGTTCGACGGCGATCTGGACGAGTACGCCGCCTGGTTGCGCACGCGCGCCTCCGCGCAGGGCAGCAAGCCGCTGCGCAGCGAGCCCGCACCCGCACCGAAGCCGGCCCCCGCGCCCGCGCGCAAGGTCAATCCGGTGAAACTGGCCGCCGCCGAAGCGAAGGTCGCCGAACTGGAAGGCAAGCTGGCCGAGGTGGACGCGCAACTCGCGGACCCGAAAAGCTACGCCGACGCTGACCTCGCCGCACGGCTGGGTCGTGATCGCGAAGCACTGCAGCAGCAGCTCGCGAAGGCCGAGGAAGCCTGGTCGTCGCTGTACGACGACGCTTGATTCCAGCGCCCCGTGTCCCCACCCCTACGCCACGTTGCCCGATAGACCGACATGCCCATCTACGCCTTCGAATGCACCCAGTGCGGCCATAGTTTCGACCGCCTGCAGAAGCTGTCCGACCCGGATCCCGATACCTGTCCTTCCTGCGGCGCGCCATCGGTGAAGCGGCAGCTGACGGCGCCGTCGTTCCGCCTGGCGGGCAGCGGGTGGTACGAGACCGACTTCAAGAAGGACGGCGACAAGAAGCGCAACCTCGCCGATGGCGGCGAAGGTGCGAAGCCGTCCAGCGAGTCCAAGCCGGCCGACTCGGCACCGGCGAAGACCGAAAGTGCGCCCGCGAAGACGGAATCGAAACCGGTGACGCCGTCGTCCTCGTCCTGAGGCGACGCGGTAAGGTGGCGTCCTTCATCCTACAAGGGGACGCCATGAACAGGATTCACGCGCTCGTGCTGGTAGCGCTGTGCACCGCCGGTTGCAGCGCCGAGCCGGAGGCGCGACAGGGGGTGTCGGA
This sequence comes from Pseudoxanthomonas sp. Root630, assembly GCF_001427585.1. Lineage (GTDB taxonomy): Bacteria > Pseudomonadota > Gammaproteobacteria > Xanthomonadales > Xanthomonadaceae > Pseudoxanthomonas_A. Next base: position 740,098 of record NZ_LMGY01000012.1, read on the forward strand.
GAAGTTCGACCAGGCTCCGCTGCCCCCGTACGTGACCGAGCCGTACGCCCAGTTCTTCTCCAGCCTGCAACCCTTGTGCGGCAAGGCCTACGCCGGCCGCATCGTTGCGAACCAACCCGCATCGACCACCCCCGATCCGTTCGAGGGCAAGGCGCTGGTCATGCATGTGCGCGGCTGCGACGACCCGACCCGCGAGATCCGCATTCCCTTCCATGTCGGCGACGACCATTCGCGTACCTGGGTGCTGACCCGCACCGGTACCGGCCTGAGGTTGAAGCACGATCATCGCCACGAGGACGGAAGTCCGGACGCGGTGACGATGTATGGCGGCGACACGGCCGCGCCAGGGAGTACGCAGCGTCAGGCGTTCCCGGTGGATGCGGAGTCCATCGCGATGTTCGAGCGCGAAGGCCTGTCGGCGTCGGTGACGAATACCTGGGCGATGGAACTGGTGCCCGGCAAGACCTTCGTCTACGAGCTGAGCCGGCCGAACGGCCGGTTGTTCCGGGTGGAATTCGATCTCACCGCACCGGTCGAACAGCCGCCGGCACCCTGGGGCGCCGGCGGTTGAGCCCGTGAGGGCGGCTCAGCGCGGTCCGAAGCGGCCGCGGCAGCCGCGGTCCACCCAGATCTGCGTGCCGCTGTAACCCCAGCTGTAGCCTTCGCGGCAGCTGGTGTTCGAGATCTGCTGCAGCAAGATCGGCCGGCCCTGGCGCTGGTCGTAGGCGCAGGTCTTGCGGCGGTTGTCCTCGCTGCTGCAGGTCACGGAGTAGTTGCTGGAACCGCCGCCGCTGCCCACGCGCGGGGCGAATTCGGCGCGGCAGCCATTGCCCACGTACACCTGGCCCTGCTGCGACTGCCAGCTCCGGCCCTCGACGCAGGCGTTGCTGGACAGTTGGCGCGTCAGGCGCGAATGACCGCTCCACGGCGTGCGGCAGGTGCGGCCGCGGCCGTCGTTGCTTTCGCAGCGGATCGTGCCCGTGGATGCGCCGCCCGCGGCGAATTCGCCCCGGCAGCCCTTCCACACGGTGATCAGGCCGTCCTGCGAGCTCCAGGTCGCGCCTTCTTCGCAGCGGCTGTTCGAGAGCTGCCGCACCAGTCGCGACTGCCCGCGCCAGGGTGGCGTGCAGCGTTTGGCGTCGCCGCTCTTGCTCTCGCAGAGGATGGTGTTGCCGTTGGAGGGAGGATTCGGGTTCCAGCCGCCGCTGTTGCCGCCGAGCGACTGGGCGATGTCCTGCTTGATCCGGCTGAAGGTCCAGTTGGAGCGGCTGACCTGGTCGAGGTAGAAGCGGAGCTGGTCGTCCGGGATGCGGTGTCCGCGGGATTGTTCCGAGTACTCCAGGCTGATGACACGCGTCTGGTCCTGCACGGACAGCTGGCGCAGGTTCTCCGGCGCGTAGGCCTTGGGCGCGATCTGGGCGACGGCGCCGCCGGCCACGAAGGCCAGCAACAGTACGAGGACGGACTGCAACAACGGCTTCTTCATGGTGGCACCCTCCGAGGGAGGCGCCAGCATACGCCGGACCCGTTAAGCCCGTGCAGGGGTGGAGTGGGGCCGGCGGGCGGGGGACCGGGTAAACTACGCGGCTTGACCGGTCTGTCCCGGCCGCGGAATGTCCCGGCCCCGGTCCGAACCCCAGTGGAGCCCCCATGCGTACCCATTTCTGCGGCCTCGTCGACGAGGCCATGATCGGCCAGACCGTGACCCTGTGCGGCTGGACCGACGTCGCCCGCAACCTCGGCGGCGTGTGCTTCATCGACCTGCGCGACCACGAAGGCATCGTGCAGGTGACGGTGGACCCGTCCAATGCCGACGTGTTCAAGATCGCCGCGTCGCTGGGCTACGAGGACGTGCTGCAGGTCGAAGGTGTCGTGCGTGCCCGCGAGGCCGTCAACACCAAGATCCGCACCGGCCAGGTGGAAGTGATCGCCACGAAGATCACCGTGCTCAACAAGGCCGAGCCGCTGCCGTTCCACCACCACGAGAATCCGGGCGAGGACATCCGCCTGAAGTACCGCTACCTGGACCTGCGCAGCCCCGACATGCAGCGCAAGCAGCGCACCCGCATCAAGCTGGTGCAGGCGCTGCGCCGCTGGCTGGACGCGCGCGGCTTCCAGGACATCGAGACGCCGATCCTGACCAAGGCCACGCCGGAAGGCGCGCGCGACTTCCTGGTGCCGGCGCGCATGCACCCCGGCGAGTTCTACGCGCTGCCGCAGTCGCCGCAGTTGTTCAAGCAGATCCTGATGGTGGCCGGCTTCGACCGCTACTACCAGATCGCGCGCTGCTTCCGCGACGAAGCGCTGCGCGCCGACCGCCAGTTGGAGTTCACCCAGCTCGACATGGAATTCGCCTTCGTGCGCGAGCGCGACGTGCAGGATGCCGTGGAAGGCATGATCCGCGACATCTTCAAGGAAGTGATGGACGTCGAACTGGCCAACCCGTTCCCGCGCATGACCTGGGCCGAGGCGATGCGCCGCTATGGGTCGGACAAGCCGGACCTGCGCATCGCGCTGGAACTGGTCGACGTGGCGGAACTGGTGAAGTCCAGCGAGTTCGCGGTGTTCACCGGCGCGGCCAACGATCCGGACGGCCGCGTCGCCGCGCTGCGCATCCCGGGTGGCGCGTCGCTGAGCCGCAAGCAGATCGACGAATACGCTGCGCACGCCGCCAAGTACGGCGCCAAGGGCCTGGCCTACATCAAGATCGACGAGGCCGGTGCGGTCAGCTCGCCGATCCAGAAGTTCTTCGCCGAAGACGCCTTCGCGGCGCTGGTGAAGCACGTCGGCGCCGGTAACGGCGACATCGTGTTCTTCGGTGCGGGTGGCTACAACAAGGTCAGCGACTTCATGGGTGCGCTGCGCCTGAAGGCCGGCAAGGACTTCGGCCTGGTGCAGGATGGCTGGACGCCGCTGTGGGTCACCGACTTCCCGATGTTCGAGTACGACGACGAAGCACAGCGTTACGTCGCACTCCACCATCCCTTCACCGCGCCTGCCGTGGACGACGTCGCCGACCTGCGCGCCAACGCCAAGACCGCGGTGTCGCGCGGTTACGACATGGTGTTGAACGGCAACGAGATCGGCGGCGGTTCGATCCGTATCCACCGCCCGGAGATGCAGAGCACCGTGTTCGAGCTGCTCGGCATCGACGCGGAAGAGGCGGAAGCCAAGTTCGGCTTCCTGCTGGACGCGCTGCGCTTCGGCGCGCCGCCGCATGGCGGCATCGCGTTCGGCATCGACCGTATCGCGGCGCTGATGGCGGGCACCGAGTCGATCCGCGACGTCATCCCGTTCCCCAAGACCACCAGTGCGCAGTGCTTGATGACCGGCGCGCCGTCGCCGATCCCGGACGAGCAGCTGGCCGAAGTGCACATCCAAGTACGTCCGCGGACTTGACCGCTAAGCGGTCAAGCCCCCGTCATTTCGCCTGGGTGAAATGACGGGCCCCGCGCCGTTGCATGCCACGACCCCGCGGCTGACGCCGCGCCCCCTTGACTCAAGGGGGCTCAACATCAAGAGAACCAAGATGACGGAAGTTGCTTTTTCGCTGGAGTGGGAACGCCTGGGCAATGAAGGCGCCGATGCGGGTCTGGTGACGGAACGTGCGCGCGTGTTCGGTGGCTGGCTGGTGCGCGTCGGCACGTCGCCGGTGGCGATGGCGGTGACCTTCGTGCCGGATGGCCAGGGCCGCTGGGACGGCGAGGACTTCGGCGAAGACGATTACGAAGAAGAAGACGAAGAAGAGTACGAAGAGGAAGAAGACGAGGACGCCGACGAGGAAGACGAGGCGGACGAAGAGGAAGAGGAAGAAGAGGACGCGTAAGCGTGCAGATCCGCCGCGCCACCGTCGATGACGCCGTGGTCCTCTCGGACCTGGCGTCGCGCACCTTCACGGAAACTTTCGGGCATCTGTATCCGGCCGAGGATCTCTCGGCTTTCCTCGCCGATGCCTACGAGGTGGGCAAGCAGCGGACGATCCTGTCGCACCCGGATTACGCGGTGTGGTTGCTGGAGGCCGATGGCGTGGCGGTGGGCCATGCGGCGGCCGGGCCGTGCGGGTTGCCGCATGCGGACGTGGCGAAGGGCGACGGTGAGCTGAAGCGGTTGTACGTGCTGGCGTCGCACCAGAACGGTGGGTGGGGCGGGAAGCTGTTCGCCGAGGTGGAGCGGTGGTTGTTGAAGGACGGGCCGCGGACGTTGTGGATCGGGGTGTGGTCGGAGAATTTCGGGGCGCAGCGGTTCTATGAGCGGCAGGGGTTTTCGCGCGTCGGCGGGTACAAGTTCGCGGTGGGGAAGACGTTGGATGATGAGTTCATCCTGCGGCGGGAAGCTTCCGCTTGAGTGCAATAGCGTTCCGCTAGCCCTTCGGGCCAGCGGGTAACTTTTCTTTGTCTGGCCGCGCCCCGCGTTACGAAGGCGCCCCGACGTGTCGCGCGCCGCAGCGCGTCCAGATGTCACCGTTACAGAGCTTCCGCTAGCCCTTCGGGCCAGCGGGTAACTTTTCTTTGTCTGGCCAAAGAAAAGTCACCAAAAGAAAGGCCATTCCCCGACGAAGCAATCCCATGAGGCGTTGCTATAGGGATTTTCCGACTCGCCTTCCTGGCGAGGCGGAAAACGGCGGACATCCTTGTCCGCCGCCCTCCGGGTCTGGCGACGACACGGGTGTTAAAAGCAAAAAAGCAAACGGCCGCGTGAGCGGCCGTTGCTGTTTTCGGTGTTTCGGTTAGTTCTGCAGGAAGGTCAGCAGATCCTGGTTGACGCGGTCCTTGTGGGTGTCGGTCAGGCCATGCGGTGCGCCGGGGTAGACGATCAGCTGGGCGCCCTTGATCAGCTTGGCCGAGGCCTTGCCGGAGGCGTCGAGGGGGACGATCTGGTCGTCGTCGCCGTGGATCACCAGGGTGGGGATGTCGAACTTCTTCAGGTCTTCGCGGAAGTCGGTGGCCGAGAACGCCGCGATCGAGTCGTAGGTGTTCTTGTGGCCGGCCTGCATGCCCTGCGCCCACCAGCTGTCGATCAGGCCCTGCGAGGGCTTCGCGCCGGGGCGGTTGAAGCCGTAGAACGGGCCCGAGGCGATGTCCTTATAGAGCTGCGCGCGGTTGTCCAGCGAGCCCTTGCGGAGGCCGTCGAACACCTCGATCGGCAGGCCGCCCGGGTTGTCGGCGGTCTTCAGCATCAGCGGTGGGACGGCGCTGATCAGCACGGCCTTCTTGACCCGGCTGGTGCCGTGGCGGCCGATGTAGCGCGCCACTTCGCCGCCGCCGGTGGAGAAGCCGACCAGGGTGACGTCCTTCAGGTCCAGCGTGTTGATCACCGTGGCCAGGTCGTCGGCGTAGTGGTCCATGTCGTTGCCGTCCCACGGCTGGCTGGAGCGGCCGTGGCCGCGGCGGTCGTGGGCGACCACGCGGTAGCCCTTCGACGCCAGGAAGATCATCTGCGATTCCCAGCTGTCCGAGGACAGCGGCCAGCCGTGGCTGAAGGTCACGACCGGGCCGTTCTTCGGGCCCCAGTCCTTGTAGTACAGCTGCACGCCGTCGGCGGTGGTGAGGGTGCTGGCGGTGCGCGCGACGGCGACCGGTTCGGTGACGGGCTGCGCGGCGAAGCTGGCCTGGGTGGCGACGGCCAGCAGCGTGGCGGCGATCGTGCGGGTGAAGACGTTCATGGGGGCGATTCCTGCGAAGGGTGGTGGGTCAGGAAGGAGAATCAGTCGGCCAGCACCAGCGTCACGTCGATGTTGCCGCGCGTGGCGTTGGAGTACGGGCAGACGATGTGAGCGGCGTCGACCAGGGCCTGCAGCTGTTCGCGCTCGATGCCCGGGGCGGCGATGGTCAGTTCGGCCTGGATGCCGAAACCGGTGGGGATCTGGCCGATGCCGACCTTGCCGGTGACGGTGGTGGAGGCGGGCAGGGCGACCTTCTGCTTGCCGGCGACGAACTTCAGCGCGCCCAGGAAGCAGGCCGACCAGCCGGCCGCGAACAGCTGTTCCGGATTGGTGCCGTCGCCGCCGGCGCCGCCCAGCTCGCGCGGGGTGGACAGCTTGACGGCCAGCACGCCGTCGGACGAGGTGGCCTGGCCTTCGCGGCCGCCCGTGGCGGTGGCGGTAGCGGTGTAGAGGATCTTTTCGATGGACATGGCGGTACTCCTGGGAAGGTGGGTGGTCCGGGGCGGGTGGCCGTCCGGTGAGGGATACTTTGCGCCCCTGGGTGGGACGGTTGGTGATGTAGAATCCTGAAAACTTGATCGGGAGTATTTCCATGGTCGACCGGCTTGCGGTCCTGCTGGAGCGGTTCTCGGTGTCGGCGGAGGTCTTCCACGCCGGGGCGTTGTGCGGCATCAACACGCTGGAGGCGGAGCCCGGCGTTGGCCAGTTGCACCTGGTCCAGCGCGGACCGCTGGAGGTGTTCCATGGCGCGACCTCGCTGCGCATCGATGCGCCCAGCCTGCTGCTCTATCCGCGTGCGATGACGCATCGCTTCGTCAGCGACGAGGTGCGTGGCGCCGAGATGGCCTGCGCCAACGTGCGGTTCGAAGGCGGTGCGCAGAACCCGATCAGTGCCGCGCTGCCCGACGTGGTCTGCCTGCCGCTGGAAAACCTGCATGGGGCGCAGGACGTGCTGCCGCTGCTGTTCGAGGAAGCCTTCACCCAACGCTGCGGTCGCACGGCGCTGGTCAACCGGCTGTTCGAAGTGGTGATGATCCAGGTGCTGCGCCAACTGATGGAAACCGGCGAAGTGAAGGGCGGCCTGCTGGCCGGCCTGTCGCATCCGCGCCTGCGCAACGCCCTGGTCGCCATGCACGAAGCTCCGGCTAAGGAGTGGACGCTGGACGAACTCGCGCGCGTGGCCGGAATGTCGCGCAGCGTGTTCGCCACCCAGTTCCGCGACGCGCTGGGTACCACGCCGGGCCAGTACCTGCAGGGCTGGCGCGTGGGCCTGGCGCAGCAGGCGCTCCGGCACGGCAAACCGTTGAAGGTGGTGGCCGCCGACGTGGGCTATGGCAGCGAAGCCGCGCTGTCGCGTGCCTTCAAGGCGCACAGCGGACTGTCGCCACGCGCATGGAAACGCCAGGCCGAAGCAGCGATCTGAACGGCGTCAGGCGTCCTGCTGGCGCGACGGCGGCTGCGCGCGCAGCTGCACGATCTCCGAGCGGGGCGGTGCGCCGAACAGGCGCTTGTACTCGCGACTGAATTGAGAGGCGCTCTCGTAGCCGACGCGTCGTGCGGCGGCGTTCGCTTCCAGGCCTTCGCCCAGCATCAGCCGTCGCGCCTCGTGCAGGCGCAGGTGCTTCTGGAACTGCAGCGGCGACATCGAGGTGGCCGCCTTGAACTGGTGGTGCAGCGACGACACGCTCATGTGCAGCGATTCGGCCATCGCATCGATGCTGAGCGGCTCGTGGAAGCGGTCGCGCAGGGCCTGCACCGCACGGGCGATGCGGTGCGAGCGGCTGCCGGCGGTGACCAGTTCGCGCAAGCGATGGCCCAGGTCGCCGGTGAGCGCGCGGTAGTAGATCTCGCGCTGGATCAGCGGCGCCAGCGCGCTCACGTCCTCCGGTTCCTCCAGCAGGCGCATCAGGCGCAGCACCGCGTCCAGCAAGGCGCCGCTGGCGCGCGCCGAATACAGGCCGCGATCCACCGGCTCGGCCGCGCGCGTCGCCGGCGTTTCCAGCATCAGCGCACCCAACTGTTCCATGTCGATGTCCAGGCGCAGGCTGAGGTACGGATGCTCCGGCGTGGCCTCGATGATCTGGCCGAGCGCAGGCAGCGTCATCGACACCACCAGATAGTGGAGCGGGTCGTAGTGGTAGGTCTCGCCGGCCAGGATGGCGATCTTGCGCCCCTGCGCCACGATGCACAGGCGCGGCTCGTACAGCACCGCGCTGCAGGGGCGTGGCTCGCTGAAGCGCATCAGGAACAGCGACGGAATGGCGGTCGCATGCACGCCGTCGTCAGTCGCCAATCGGGCAATCCGGTCGGCGAGCTCCGCCTGCGGCGCGTGATTGGGCAGGTGCGCGATGCTGTCGGGGAAACCGTTGTCGTTCATGGCGTGGGGGTCCATGCGGCGAAGCGTGACTTTAGCGCGATGAAGCGTGGGCCCGCATCGGTGCGTATGTGTGATTTGCAGAATCGGGCAAGTTTCACGCAGCAATGCACTAACGGACAAGGGATGCGCGGGCTTAACGTGGCCGCATGCCGTCGCGTTGCGCGATGCGGTGGCATCACCTCCCCCAAGGCTGACGGAAAACATCCCGATGTGGATCGTCGAATACGCGCTGTCGCGCCGATACACCATCGGCGTGCTGGCCATCCTGATCCTGTTGTTCGGCGTGCAGTCCGCGCGCCGCATGCCCACCGACATCCTGCCGGAGGTCGGTATTCCCTCGGTCAACATCATCTGGACGTACAGCGGCCTGCCCGCGGCGGAGATGGCGGCCAAGTTGACCTCGTTCTCCGAGATCGCCGTCCTCAACAACGTCGACGACATCAAGGAAGTCCGCTCCGAGAGCCTCAGCGGCATCGGCATCGTGCGGGTGGACTTCCAGCCGGGCGTGAACCTGGAGCGCGCGCTGGCCCAGATCACCGCGGTCTCGCAGACGATCCTGCGGCGCATGCCGCCGGGCACCTCGCCGCCGCTGGTGGTGCGCAACAACGTCTCCAGCACGCCGGTGCTGCAACTGGTGCTGTCGTCGGACGCGCTCAGCCAGGCGCAGTTGTTCGACTACGCGCGCCTGCAGCTGCGTTCGCAGATCCAGTCCATCCCCGGTATCCGCATGACCCTGCCGTACGGCGGCGCCGCGCGGCAGATCATGGTGGACCTGGACCCGCGCGCGCTGCAGACCTACGGACTGACGCCGGCGCAGGTCACCGGCGCGCTGGAACGTGGCAGCCCCACGCTGCCGTCGGGCACCATCCGCGAAGGCAACCGCGAACTGCAGATCGCGCTTGAAACGAGCCCTGCCGATGCGGCCGGCTTCCTCGACCTGCCGATCACCAGCCGCGGTGGCAACGTCATCTACGTGCGCGATGTCGCCTCGGTGCGCGACGGCGGCGCCCTGCAGACCAACATCGCGCGCATGGACGGCGCCAACGCCGTGTCGGTGGCGCTGATCAAGATGGGCGGTGCGTCGGCGGTGGAGATCGTCCGCTCGGTGCGCGAACGGCTGCCGGAGATCGAAGCCTCCGCGCCGCCCGGCATGCGGATCGAACCGATCTTCGACCAGTCGGTGTTCGTCGACAACGCGATCGGATCGATCCGCCATGAGGCCATGCTGGTCGGCCTGCTGGTGGCGCTGGTAGTGCTGGTCTTCATCGGCTCGTGGCGCTCCAGCCTGATCGTGCTGTCGGCGATCCCGCTGGCGCTGCTCGCGTCGGTGACGATGCTCTACCTGCTCGGTTACACCTTCAACGTGATGACGCTGGGCGGCTTGGCGCTGGCCATCGGCATCCTGGTGGACAACGCGGTGGTCGACGTGGAGAACACCAACCGCCACATCGCCGAGGGCAAGGACGTGCGCAGCGCGATCCTGGCCAGCGCGAAGGAGGTCGTGTTCCCGGAGTTCGTTTCCACCGTCTCCATCTGCATCGTGCTGACGCCGATCCTGCTGATGACGGGCCTGTCGGCCTGGGTATTCACCCCGCTCGCGCTGGCGGTGATCTTCGCGATGGCGGCGTCGTTCCTGCTGTCGCGCACGCTGATCCCGGTGCTCTGCTACCTGCTGCTGCCGGCCGACATCCGCAGCCGGCAGGCGCCGCGCTGGGCGGCCGAGCGCCGGCTGCTGGCGGTCAACCATCGCGTCGAGCACGTGCTCGACGGCCTGCGCGACCGCCACCATGCGCTGCTGGTGAAGCTGGGCCACCATGGCGGCGTGCTGCTGGTGGTGGCGCTGTTGATGATCGGCGCGGGCGCGGTCTCCGCGCTGTCGTTGGGCCGCGAGTACTTCCCGCATGTGGATGCGGGACAGGTCCGGCTGCAGGTCCGCCTGCCCACCGGCCTGCGGCTGGAAGAGACGGCGCAGCGGCTGGCCGACATCCAGCGCGAGATCCGCGACATCGTGCCGGCGGACGAACTGCAGACCGTCTACGAGCAGATCGGCATCCCCGACGCCGTCAACCTGGCGTGGGTGGACAGTGCGGTGGTCGGCTCGTTCGAAGCCGAAGTGATGCTCCAGCTGCGCAGTCCGCATGGGCCGAGCGCGGACTACCTGGCGAAGATCCGCGAGCGCGTGGCGCAGAAGTACCCGGATGTGAAGGTGTTCGAGCGTCCGCCGGATGCCACCAGCCGCACGCTCGCCGGTTCCGCCGTCGGTGCGCTGGAAGTGCGCGTCAACGGTCGCGACGCAGCCGGCAACCTCGTGCTGGCGCGCGAACTGGAATCTCGCCTGCGCGACGTGCCCGGCGCGGTCGACGTGATGCTGCGCCAGGTGCTGGACCTGCCCGAGTACTACATCGCCATCGATCGTACCCGCGCCGCGCAGCTGGGCATCAGCGCGCAGGACGCCAGCCGCGCGGTGCTCGCCGTGCTGGGGTCGGCCGGCACGGTCAGCCCGGTGTACTGGGTGGACCAGGCCAACGCGACCTCGTACACGGTGCAGGTGCAGGCGCCACCGGCGAACCTGGCCGGGCTGGAGACGCTGCTCAACACACCGGTGCGGATCGGCGACGACGGCCGGACGGTGCTCCTGCGCAGCATCGCCCAGGTGTCGCCACGCACCGTGCCGGCCAGCATCGGACGCACGATGATGGCGCCCACGGTCAGCGTGATGGCGAACGTGCAGGGCGCCGACCTCGGTGCCGTGCATGCGGCGCTGGGCGACATCGTCGCCGGCCTGGAGCCACGCCTGAAGCCGGGTAACCGCATCGAGATCGTCGGCCAGGCCGGCGAGATGCAGAGTGCGTACGGCGAGCTGGCCACGGGTTTGCTGATGTCGGCGGTGCTGGTGTTCCTGGTGCTGGTGGTCAACTTCCAGTCGTGGATCCAGCCGCTGGTGGCGATGTCGGGCCTGCCCATCGCCATCGCCGGCGCGGCGGTCGGCCTGCTGGTCACCGGTACGCCGCTCAGCGTGCCGGCGCTGATGGGGGTGATGATGGTGATCGGCGTATCCACTGCGAACAGTGTGCTGGTCACCAGCTTCGCTCGCGGCCTGATCGCCGACGGCCACGACCCCGAACAAGCGGCGTACGAAGCCGCCGCCGTGCGCCTGCGCCCGGTGCTGATGACGGCGAGCGCGATGGTGCTGGGCATCATCCCGATGGCGCTGGGCCTGGGCGAGGGCGGGGAGCAGAACGCGCCGCTGGGCCGCGCCGTGATCGGCGGCCTGCTGTTCGGCACGCCGGCCACGCTGATCATCGTGCCCTCCATCCTCGCCGTGCTGGGCCGCCGCCTGCGGCGGTCCGAATCCCGAATCGAAGCCGGCGCTCCGGGCGCCGATGCAGGAGTAACGATATGAAGCCGATGCTTGCCTTGCGTCATTTCCCCCTCGCGCTTGCACCCGTCGCGCTGGTGCTGCTGTCCGCGTGCAGCCGCAGCGCGGCCGAGGCGCCCGCCGCGCAGGCCGTGCCGGAAGTGCTGACCGCCCAGGCCCGCGCCGCCGATGCGGACTTCGCGATGACCCTGCCGGCGCGCGCGCTGGCCGGCGAGACGGCGCAGCTCTATCCGCGGACCACGGGCTTCGTCAGCGAGCGCGTGGTGGACCTGGGCGATCACGTCGTGGAAGGCCAGGTGCTGGCGGTGATCGCCAATCCCGAGGCCGACCAGTCCGTGCGCGAGGCGCAGGCGGAAGTGGTGCGCCTGCGTGCCGCACTGGACCTGGCGCGGGTGAACTTCGATCGCGCCGCGGCGCTGGTCGAGTCCGGCGCGATCTCGCGCGAGCTCTACAGCGATCGCAGCGCGAACCGCGACGCGGCCCAGGCGGCGCTGGCCGCGGCGCAGGCACGGCTGGACAGCGCACGGGACCGGCAGGGCTTCCAGCGGGTGCGCGCGCCGTTCGCCGGCGTGATCGCCGCGCGCAACGTGGACCGGGGCGATCGCGTCGTTGGCGATGCCGCGACCGCCGCACCGTTGTTCGAACTCAACGCCCTCGATCCGCTGCGGATCCTGGTGGACGTGCCGCAGGGCGCCGCGCTGCAGGTGCGGCCCGGGCTGAAGGCGGAGGTGACCTTCCCCGAGCTGCCGGGCCAGCGCTTCGCCGCCGAGATCGTGCGCAGCGCGCAGAGCATTTCCGATGAAGCCGGCGGTATGCGGGTGGAGCTGCGCCTGCCCAACCCGGACAATCGCATTCCCGCCGGCATGGTCGGGCAGGTCAGCCTGCGGGTGCCGCGCGCCGCGCCGGCGGTGATCGTGCCGCTGTCGGCGATCGCCGGGTCGGCCGGACGCGCGCGCGTGGCCCGGGTCGGCGCCGGTTCGGTACTCGAATTCCGGCCGGTGCTGCTGGGCCGCGACCTGGGCGGCGATGTCGAAGTGCTCGATGGCCTCAGCGTCGGCGACCAGGTCGTGCTGTCGCCCAACGCGCTGCTGCAGGCAGGTGCGCGTGTGACGGTGAAGAAACCCGCGACCTGACGCGATGGCGTTCCGGCGGTAGCCCCGCCAGACTGGCGCCATGGAAAAGATCGATGCGGGGTCAAGGCCGCATGTCGTGCTGGTGCACGGCATCTGGAATGCGAAGTCCTGGCTGACGCCGCTCGCGCGGCGCCTGCGGCTTGAAGGCTTCGACGTGGAGGTGTTCGGGTACCCGAGCATCCTCGGCGGACCGGAGCCCGCCATCACCGCGCTGATCCAGCGGCTGCAGGGCGGGCCGCCGACCCATCTGGTCGGCCACAGCCTGGGCGGGCTCATCGGGCTGGAAGCCTTGCGGCGTGCGCCGGACCTGCCGGTGCAGCGCATGGTCTGTCTCGGTTCGCCGCTGCTCGGCAGCGACGCCGCGCGCAGCCTGGGCCAGCGCGCCTGGACGGCGCCGATCCTCGGTCGCAGCGGCACGCTGCTGCAGGCCGGCTGCCCGCCCTGGCAGGGCGCGGTGCCGGTGGGGATGGTGGCGGGCAACGTGGCCCGTGGCATCGGCCGGCTGATCGTCCGTTTCGATAGCGATTCCGATGGCACGGTGGGGTTGGAGGAGACCCGGTTGCCGGGCCTGGCAGCGCATTGCGTGGTCCCGGCCAGCCATACCGGGCTGGTGTTCTCGGCCGATGCGGCCCGGCAGGCGGCACATTTCCTGCGCCAGGGGCGCTTCACGGACGCGTGACCGGCGCCCGCATGGGGACGCGTATAATCCGCGCCCTTGTCTGAGCACTCCGGAAGTCCCCATGGGTAGAGGCCCGTCCATCGAAGCCCGCAAGAACGCCACCGACGCCAAGCGCGGCAAGATCTTCACCAAGATCATCCGCGAGATCGGCGTGGCGGCCCGTGCCGGCGGTGGCGACCCTGCCAACAACCCGCGCCTGCGGGTGGCGGTGGACAAGGGGCTGGCGGCGAACATGTCCAAGGACGTGATCGAGCGCGCCATCAAGAAGGCGACCGGCGAGCTGGAAGGCGTGGTCTACGAAGAGATCCGCTACGAGGGCTACGCCCCCGGCGGCGTGGCCGTGATCGTCGACTGCCTGACCGACAACCGTGTCCGCACCGTGGCCGAAGTGCGCCATGCCTTCGGCAAGCACGGCGGCAACATGGGCACCGAAGGCTCGGTAGCCTTCATGTTCAAGCGCCTCGGGGTGTTGAGCTACGCGCCGGGCGCCGATGAAGAGAAGATCACCGAGGCGGCCATCGAGGCAGGTGCCGACGACATCGTGGTCTATCCCGACGACGGATCGATCGACGTGGTCACCACGCCGGACGCCTTCCAGGCGGTGAAGGACGCGATGACGGCCGCCGGCCTGGCGCCGGACCACGCCGAGACCACCTACCGTGCCGACAACGACATCAGCGTGGAAGGCGAGACTGCCCTGCAGGTGAAGAAGCTGCTGGACATGCTGGAAGACCTGGACGACGTGCAGAACGTCTATTCCAACGCCGAGCTGGGCGCGGACGCGTACGCGTAAGCAGGCGATGTGACCCGCATCCTCGGCATCGACCCCGGTTCCCAGCGCACCGGCATCGGCATCATCGATGTCGATGCGGCGGGCAAGGTGAGCCATGTCCACCACGCGCCGCTGGTGCTGCTGGGCGCGGAAGATTTCCCGCAGCGCCTGCGTGTGCTGCTGGATGGCCTGACCGCCATCATCACCACCTGGCAGCCGGACGAAGTCGCCATCGAGAAAGTGTTCATGGCGCGCAATCCCGATTCGGCCCTCAAGCTGGGGCAGGCGCGCGGCGCGGCGATCAGCGCGGTGGTGCTGCGCGACCTGCCGGTGCACGAATACGCGGCCAAGGAAGTGAAGCTGGCCGTCGTCGGGCGCGGTAGCGCCGAAAAGAACCAGATCCAGCACATGGTCGGCATCATGCTCAACCTGCACGGCAAGCTGCAGGCCGACGCCGCCGACGCGCTGGCCGTCGCCATCACCCATGCGCACGTGCGCGCCACGGCGAAACGCCTCGGCGTGAGTTCGCAACTGGCCTGGAGCAGGAAATGATCGGACGTCTTCGCGGCATCCTGGCGTACAAGTCGCCCCCGTGGCTGGTGATCGACGTGGGCGGCGTGGGCTACGAGCTGGAAGCGCCGATGAGTACGCATTACGACCTGCCCGATGTCGGTCGCGAGGTGCTGCTGTTCACCCATTACGCACAGAAGGAAGACAGCGTGTCGCTGTACGGCTTCCTGCGCGAGGGCGAGCGCAGGCTGTTCCGCGACGTGCAGAAGGTCAGCGGCATCGGCGCGAAGATCGCGCTGGCCGTGTTGTCCGGCGCCAGCGTGGACGAGTTCGCGCGCATGGTGCAGGCCGGCGACGTCACCGCGCTGACGCGCATCCCCGGCATCGGCAAGAAGACCGCCGAACGCATGGTGGTGGAACTGCGCGACCGCGCGGCCGACTTGATGGGCACCGGCGTCGGTGGCATCAGCACCTTGCCGGCCGATCCGCAATCCGAAGCGACCATCGCTCTGCAGCAGCTGGGCTACAAGCCGGCCGAAGCGACCCGCATGGCGCGCGATGCGACCGCGCCGGGCGACGATGCCGCCACGATCATCCGCAAGGCGTTGCAGTCGGCCCTGCGCTGACCGCAGCTCTAGAGCAGCCCTTCACTTTCGCAGCGCTACCCTTCCGGCCGCCATGTCCACCCCCTCATCTCCGCACGACGCCGGGCATCACGGCCATTCGAAGGCCGGCAAGGTCGCCCTGGTGGCTGGCGCCGTCGGCGTGGTCTTCGGCGACATCGGCACCAGCCCGCTGTACACCATCAAGGAGATGTTCCACCCGCACTTCGGCCTGACGCCGGATCCGGACACCGTCCGCGGCCTGCTGTCGCTGGGCTTCTGGTCCCTGCTGCTGGTGGTCACGCTGAAGTACGTCATCGTCATCATGCGTGCCGACAACGACGGCGAGGGCGGCATCATGGCGTTGACCGCGCTGGCGCAGCGCAGCCTGGCCAAGGGCTCGCGGCTGAGCTACACGGTGGGCATCCTCGGCATCTTCGGCGCGGCGCTGTTCTTCGGCGACGGCATGATCACGCCGCCCATCACCGTGCTCGGTGCGGTCGAAGGCCTGGAAGTGGTGTCGCCGGTGTTCAAGCAATGGGTGGTGCCGATCAGCCTGGTGATCCTGACCGGCCTGTTCGCCGCGCAGCGTTTCGGCACGGCGAAGGTGGGCAAGGCGTTCGGGCCGGTGATGATCACCTGGTTCATCGTGCTGGCCGGGTTCGGCGTCTACAACATCGCCCAGAACCCCTCGGTACTGGCCGCGCTGAATCCGTTCTGGGCCTGGAACTTCTTCGTCACCCATGACTGGCACGCGGTGCTGATCCTCGGCGCGGTGGTGCTGACGGTGACCGGTGGCGAGGCGCTGTACGCGGACATGGGCCACTTCGGGAAACAACCGATCCGCTGGGGCTGGTTCGGCTTCGTGCTGCCGGCGCTGGTGCTGAACTACTACGGCCAGGGTGCCGTGCTGCTTCGCCACCCCGAGGCGGTGGCGAACCCGTTCTACATGTCGATCCCGGACTGGGCGCAGATCCCGATGCTGGTGCTGGCGACTACCGCGGCGGCCGTGGCGTCGCAGGCCGTCATCACCGGTGCGTTCTCCGTCACCCGCCAGGCGATCCAGCTGGGTTACCTGCCGCGCCTGCACATCAAGTACACGTCGAAGGACACGATCGGCCAGATCTACGTGCCCTCGATCAACATGATGCTGTACCTGGCGGTGATCGTGCTGGTGCTGAGCTTCCAGAGCTCGGGCGCGCTGGCGACGGCGTACGGCCTGTCGGTCACCGGCACCATGCTGATCGACACCTTGCTGCTGGCGATCGTGGCGTACACGCGCTGGCCGGATTCGCGCCGCTGGGTGCTGCCGCTGTGCGGCGTCTTCCTGGTGATCGACCTGGCGTTCCTGTTCGCCAACGGTGCGAAGCTCGTCACCGGCATCGGTGCGTGGGTGCCGCTGTTCATCGGCATCACCGCCTTCACCATGATGCGCACCTGGCGCCGCGGCCGCGAGCTGTTGCATGGCGAGGTGCAGAAGGAAGGCATTCGCCTCGACACCTTCCTGCCAGGCCTGATGCTGGCGCCGCCGGTGCGCGTGCCGGGCACGGCGATCTTCCTCACCGCCGACAAGGGCGTGGTGCCGCATGCATTGCTGCACAACCTGAAGCACAACAAGGTGCTGCACGAGCGCAACGTGTTCCTGACGGTGGAAACGCTGACCGTGCCGTATGCGCCGAAGAAGAAGCGGTTGAAGATCGAACCGATCGGCGACGACTTCTACCGCGTGGTGATCAGCTACGGCTTCGCCGAGACGCCGGACGTGCCGCAGGCGCTGATGGGGTCCTGCGACCAGGGCGGTGTGTATTTCGATCCCATGGAAACCACGTACTTCGCCAGCCGCGAAACCGTGGTGGCGAGCCGCCAGGGCGGCATGCCGATCTGGCGCGACAAACTGTTCGCCGCCATGCACCGCAACGCCGCGCCGGCGACCGGCTTCTTCCGCATCCCGGGCAACCGCCTGGTGGAACTGGGCGCGCAGGTCGAAATCTGACCGCGCGCCGCGTGCGGGGCGCTGCCGTACACTCGGCCGTCGCCCACGCAAGGACGCAGGATGCCGCCGCATGACCGCCTGACCGTGCTCGACGTGCTGCGGGGTATCGCCATCCTGGGCACGCTGGGTACCAACATCTGGGTCTTCATGTATCCCGGCGGCCTGCTCGGTTACATGGAGTCGGGCTGGGGGCAGGCCTCGGACGCGCATTGGGCCGTGCTGGCGCTGCAACAGCTGACCCAGGGCAAGTTCCTCGGGCTGCTGGCGCTGATGTTCGGCATGGGCATCGCCCTGCAGCAGCGCGCCGCGGCGGCGACGGGCATCCGATGGCCGGGTCCGTACCTGGTGCGCGCGCTGCTGCTGTTCGTCGATGGCGTGCTGAACTATCTGTTCGTCGTCGAATTCGATGTGCTGATGGGGTATGCGCTCACGTCGATGGTCGTGGCCTTCATGTTGAAGGCCGGCGCGCGGGGTCGGTGGGCCTGGCTGGCCATGGCCGCTGCCGTCCACCTGATGTTCCTGGGCCTCATCGTGATCGCGATGGTGCTGTGGGGCGACCAGCTTGCGGCCGAACCCGCCGTCGCCACGGCAGCGGTCAACGCGAGCTGGTGGGACCTGGTGATGGCGCGGATCGACCACGTCTGGCTGTTCCGCCAGGAAATGATCTTCATCGCACCGATGAGCGTGGCGTTGTTCCTGATCGGAGCGCGCCTGCTCGATGCGGGTGTGTTCGAGGCGCGCGGTGCGCGCCTGCGCCGTTGGCTGATGGGCATCGGCCTGGGGCTGGCGTGGCCCGTCGACATGGCGCTGGGTGTGTTCGGAGGCGAAGCGGGCATCATGGCCGGCCGCTACGGCACCGCACCGCTCGTGGCGATGGGATTGCTGGCGGCCGTCGCGGAGGCGTTCCAGCGGCGGCCGGTGCCCGGCTTCCTCGGGCGGCGACTGGCCGAGGTGGGTCGCATGGCATTGAGTGGCTACGTGCTGCAGAACCTGCTGGCGTCCGCGCTCTGCTACGACTGGGGACTGGGGCTGGCACGGCGCGTCCCGGACGCCGCATCGGTACCGGTGACGATTGCCGCCTACGTCGCGGTCGCGGCCTGCGTCATGCTGTTCGCCCACCTGTGGCAGCGGCATGCGAAGCGGGGGCCACTGGAATGGCTGTGGCATGCCTCGTACGAGCGGCTGACGCGCGGGATGAGATCCGGGCCTGTCGCTGCGGCCTGATCCACGGCCGCAAGCGCAGCCCGTCCGTCATAATGGCGCCATGACCGCCGACCGCATCATCGATTCCTCCGCCACCCGCGAAGACGACGCCATCGAGGCCAGCATCCGGCCCAAGCGGCTGGACGAGTACCTCGGCCAGAAGCCGGTGCGCGAACAGCTGGACATCTACATCCAGGCGGCGAAAGGGCGCGGCGAGGCGCTCGACCACGTGCTGATCTTCGGTCCCCCCGGTCTCGGCAAGACCACGCTGAGCCATGTGATCGCCAACGAGCTGGGCGTGAACCTGCGGACGACCTCGGGCCCGGTGATCGAGAAGGCCGGCGATCTCGCGGCGCTGCTGACCAACCTGCAGCCGCACGACGTGCTGTTCGTCGACGAAATCCACCGCCTCTCGCCCGTCGTCGAGGAAGTGCTGTACCCGGCGATGGAAGACTTCCAGATCGACATCATGATCGGCGAGGGTCCCGCGGCCCGGTCGATCAAACTCGACCTGCCGCCGTTCACTCTGATCGGCGCCACCACCCGCGCCGGCTTGCTGACCGCGCCGCTGCGGGACCGCTTCGGCATCGTGCAGCGACTGGAGTTCTACACGCCGGAAGAGCTCACCCGCATCGTGCAGCGCTCCGCGCGCATCCTGGGCATGGACTGCGAACCCGAAGGTGCGGCCGAGATCGCGCGCCGCGCCCGCGGTACGCCACGCATCGCCAACCGCCTGCTGCGCCGCGTGCGCGACTACGCGCAGGTCAAGGCCAACGGCCATATCGACACGGACGTGGCGCGCGCCGCCATGCAGATGCTGAAGGTCGATCCGGAAGGCTTCGACGAACTCGACCGCCGCATGCTGCGCACGATCATCGACAGTTTCGATGGCGGGCCCGTCGGCGTGGAATCGCTGGCCGCCGCACTCAGCGAAGAGCGGGGCACGCTCGAGGATGTCATCGAGCCGTATCTGATCCAGCAGGGCTTCCTGATCCGTACCGCGCGCGGCCGCATGGCGACGCGCAAGGCCTACCTGCACCTGGGGCTGACGCCGAAGGGACGGGTGCCGGAGCCGGGCGAGGCCGGCGGCGAACTGTTCTGATCCACTGGTCGCAGGTTGGTATGCACGATTCCGTGCGGGAGCGCATGTTTTGACGACGGATTCCCCGATGATCGCCGCGGATGCGGCCCCGTTCATCTTTCCGACACGCGTCTATTGGGAAGATACCGACGCCGGTGGCGTGGTCTACCACGCGCAGTATGTGGCCTTCCTGGAGCGCACCCGTACCGAATGGTTGCGGGCCCGCGGTCATCACCAGGAGCAACTGCGCCAGACCCACGACCTGGTGTTCGCTGTCCGTGCGATGCGCCTGGATTTCCTGCGCCCCGCACGGCTGGACGACCTGCTGCAGGTGACCGCGCGCATCCACCAGTGCAAGCGGGCCAGCGTGGTGTTCGCCCAGACGATCGAGCGCGATGGTGAGCGGTTGCTCACCGCCGAGGTCAAGGTCGCGGCACTGAGCGCATCCGGGTTCAGACCCGTTGCGCTTCCCGACACGTTGTACGAAGAGTTCCGCCGGCTCGAGACACCGGGCCCACCGCTTTAACCGACACGCAAGACAACACGAGAATCGAGGAACGACGGATGATCGCAACGCTGCTGGCCTTCCAGGACACCGTGGTGGAGGCGCTGCCGCCGGAAACCGCCGCCGCTGCCGCCCAGGCGACGGCCGAGACCGTGCACAGCGGGATCAACTACATCGACCTGATGCTGAAGGCCAGTCTGCCGGTCAAGCTGATCGTGCTGCTGCTGCTGGCCGGCTCGCTGATCAGCTGGATCATCATTTTCCGCAAGGCGCGGGTGTTCAAGACCGCCAACCGCGATGCCGACGAGTTCGAAGGCCGGTTCTGGTCCGGCGCCGAGCTGCACAAGCTCTATGCCGGTGCCGCCGACCGCAATCGCGTCGTCACCGGGCTGGAGGCGATCTTCGAAGCCGGCTTCCGCGAGTTCACCCGCCTGCGCGACAAGCGCGGCCTGGACGGACGCGCGCAACTCGAAGGCGCGCAGCGCGCGATGCGCGTGACCTATACGCGCGAGGTCGACCAGCTCGAGCGCAACCTGGAATTGCTCGCCAACATCGGCTCCACCGCGCCCTACGTGGGCCTGGTGGGTACCGTGTTCGGCATCATGGTCACCATGCACGACATGCTCAACAGCGGCGAGCAGGCCGGTATCGCGGCGGTGGCGCCCGGCATTTCCGAAGCGCTGTTCGCGACGGCGATCGGCCTGTTCGTGGCGATCCCCGCGGTGTGGGCCTACAACCGCTTCACCACGCGCGTCGAGCGCCTGTCGGTGCGCTACGAGAGCTTCGCCGAGGAGTTCAGCTCGATCCTGCAGCGCCAGAACTCGGGCGAATAAGCGGAGCTCCCCATGGCCGGAAGCATCTTCCATCGCAAGCGCCGCAAGCTGAAGTCCGAGATCAACGTCGTGCCGTACATCGACGTGATGCTCGTGCTGCTGATCATCTTCATGGTCACCGCGCCGCTGCTGACGCTCAGCGTGGACGTCAAGCTCCCGTCTTCGAATGCGAAGGCGGTCGAGACGCGCAACGAGCCCATCATCGTCATCGCCTATCCCGACGGTCGCTTCGGCCTGAAGCTGCCTGAAGCCAAGCAGCCGGAGGTGCTGGACGCCGCCGCGCTGGAAGCCAGGGTCGCCGCGATCCGGGGCGAGCAGGGCAACGAACTGCGCATCATGGTGGCCGCCGAAGGATCGGCGCCGTACCAGAAGGTGCTGGACGCGATGGACGTGCTCCGTCGCGCCAAGGTCAGCAACGTCAGTCTGATGACCAACGCGGGTGGCAATGCACGCTGACGTCGCCCCGCGCCATCCGGCCCAACGCGACGAAGGGCTGGGCAGGGCGGTCGCCTGGGCGGTCGGCCTGCATCTGTTGCTGGCCGTACTGCTCATCGTGTCGCCCTTGCTGACATGGGACCGCGACCGCCTCAACGCGGCCGGCGCACCGACGATGGAAGCCACGCTGGATGCGTCGGCGGCCGATCAACGCGCGGTCGAACGCGCGCTGGATTTCACCCCCGCACCGATGCCCGAGCCCGTGGAAGAGCCGGCGCCGGAAGACACGGTGCCGCCGCCGCAGCCGATCCCCGAACCCGCCCCGCAGGATGCGCCGGTCGAACGCCAGGCCGAGGCGCAGGAACGCGTGCCTGTTCCCGACACAACCGAACAGGACGAGGCGCGGCTGGATGCGATCTCGCAGGAAAAAGCCCTGCAGGAGCAGGAAGCCAAGCGCCGCCAGGAGCAGATCGACCTGACCGAGCGCAAGCGCCAGGAGCAGGCCGAACAGCAACGCCGCCTCGCCGCGCAGCAGGAAGAAGACCGCCAGAAGCGCATCGCGACCGAGGCGCAGCAGAAGGCGGAGGCCGACAAGAAGCGGCTGGAGGAAATCCGTCGCCAGCGCGCCCAGGCGTCGCGCGAAGCCCAACTGGCCGAACAGAAGCTCCGCCAGTTGGCTGATGCGCGTGCGCGTCAGGCCGCGGGTGCGGCGGCGGCCACACCCGCGCCCGCGGCCACCAGTCCGACCGGCAACGGCGGCACCGACGAAGACCTGCGCGGCCGCTACGCGGCAGCCATCCAGGACGCGGTGCTCAGGCAATGGACCCGGCCCGAATCGGTCCCGGTGGGGACCCGATGCAAGGTCGTGATCCGCCAGTTGCCGGGTGGCGAAGTCGTCAGCGCTGAGGTCCAACCGGGCTGTGCGATGGATGCCGCGGGCCAGGATTCGGTCGAGCGCGCGGTGCTGAAAGCCCAACCGCTGCCGTACCGGGGCTACGAATCTGTATTCGCCCGGACCCTGACCTTGAACTTCGAGGCCCGGGACCGCTGACTTCACACGGCGTTTCGGCGCCCCTCGTTCACAATTGTTAAAACGTTCACGCGGAGGCTGGTATCCCTTTGCAGCCCCGCCCAACCGCAGAGTTGCCGTGCCCATGATGAAGTCGCTGCGCTGGTTCGCCCTCGTTCTCTTCACGCTCGCCCCGGTCCTGGCCGCTGCCCAGCAGCAGGGTCTGGAGATCGACATCATCGGCGGCAACGCCTCGGCGCTCCCGATCACGGTTGTGCCGATGCCGTACCAGGGCTCCGCCGCTGCGCCGCCCACCGACGTTGCCGATGTGGTCCGCTCCGACCTGGAGCGCTCCGGCGCCTTCCGCACCCTGCCGGAAGCCAGCATCACCGAACGTCCGACCCGTGGCAGCGAACTCCAGTACCCGACCTGGCGCGCGCTGCGCCAGGACTACATCGTGGTCGGCCGCGTGGTGGACGCCGGCGATGGCAGCTACCGCGTGGAGTACGAACTGTTCGACGTGGCCAAGCAGGAGCGCATGCTCGGCCTGGCGATGACCGCCCGCGCCAACGCCTTGCGCGACGTCGCCCACCAGATGGCCGATGCCATCTACGAGAAGATCCTCGGCGTGCGCGGCGCGTTCTGGACCCGCATCGCCTACGTGACCGCCGCCGGCACCGGCAAGGCGACCCGCTACGCGCTGATGGTGGCCGACTCGGACGGCTACAACCCGCAGACCGTGGTGCGCTCGGCCGAACCGCTGCTGTCGCCGTCGTGGAGCCCGGATGGCCGCAAGCTGGCCTACGTCAGCTTCGAGGGCGGCAACTCGGCGATCTACATCCAGGACATCTCCACTGGCGCGCGCGAGAAGGTGGCCAGCTTCCGCGGCATCAACGGGGCGCCGTCGTTCTCGCCGGATGGCCGCCAGTTGGCGCTCACCCTGTCGCGCAGCGGCAACCCCGAGATCTACGTGATGGACCTGGGCAGCCGCTCGCTGCGCCAGCTGACCAACACCTCCGCCATCGACACCGAGCCGGTGTGGAGCGCGGACGGCGGCACCCTCTATTTCACCTCCGACCGCGGCGGCCGCCCGCAGATCTACCGCGTGCCCGCTGGCGGCGGCAGCGCGAGCCGCGTGACCTTCGAAGGCACCTACAACGCGACCGCGAGCGTTTCCTTCGACGGCAAGAAGATCGCCGTGGTGCAGGGCTCAGGCAACAACTACCGCATCGCCCTGATGGATAGCAGCCTGGGCGGCGCCCGCTGGTCGTCGCTGTCGCCGGGTTCGCTGGACGAATCGCCGAGCTTCGCCCCGAACGCCAGCATGGTGCTCTATGCGGCGCGCGAAGGCGGACGTGGTGTGCTGTACGCAGTCTCGGCGGACGCCCGCGTACGCCAGCGTCTGGTCGTGGCCAACGCCGACGTCCGCGAACCGGCGTGGTCGCCCTATCGCACTGCGCGTTAAGTTTATGTCTACAATGTCGAACCCCTGATCCCCCTGTTCCAACGACGCAAGGAATGACCATGAACAACACCACCCGTGTTCTGATGCTGTCCCTGATGTCGGTCGCTGTGCTGGCCGGCTGTAAGAAGGCTGTCAAGCCGGAAGCACCGACCGATACCACCACCACGACGCCGACCACCCCGACCACCCCGACCACCTCGGGCGTGTACGGCCCGGGTGACCTCGACACCGACGCCTGCCTGCGCCAGCGCGTGGTGTACTTCGACCTCGACCAGGACGCCCTGAAGCCGGAGTTCCAGGCCATCATGGGTTGCCACGCCAAGTACCTGCGCGACCGTCCGTCCTCGCGCATCTCGCTGGAAGGCCACGCCGACGAGCGCGGCAGCCGCGAGTACAACCTGGGCCTGGGCGAGCGCCGCGGCAACGCCGTGAACTCGGCCCTGCAGGCGGCCGGTGGTTCGGCCAGCCAGCTGACCGTGGTCAGCTACGGCGAAGAGCGTCCGGTCTGCACCGATTCCAGCGAGTCCTGCTGGTCGCAGAACCGTCGCGTCGAGATCGTGTACACGGCGAAGTAAGCCGTCGTCATCACGATGATCGCGAAGAAGTACATGCTGGTCCTCGCGGCGGCCCTCGTGGCCGCCGCACCCGCCCACGCACAGCGCGTGAGCCTGGCCGACCGCGTCGCCGCGCTGGAAGCGAAGGCCAACAATCCCCAGCAGAACCTCGACCTGCTCAACAAGGTCACGCAGCAGGAATCCGAGCTGCGCGAACTGCGGGCGCAGCTGGAGCAGCTGCAGAACGAGAACGAGCAGCTCAAGCAGCGCAACCGCGACCAGTACCTGGATCTGGATGGTCGGCTCAATCGCCTGGAAGGCAGCGCCACGCCGACAGCGCCTGCGCCCGCCTCGACGACCCCGCCGCTGGGCACGGCACCGAAGCCGGCCACCGTGCCGGCCTCTGGCGCCACCACCGCCGAACGTCCGCCGAGCGTGCATGGCGACATGGGCGCGATGTCCGCCACCGGCGACGAGCGCACCGCCTACAACGTCGCGTTCGACAAGCTGAAGGCCGGCGACTACGCCGATGCCGCGCAGCTGTTCACCAGTTTCCTGCAGCTCTATCCGTCCGGTGTCTATGCGCCCAACGCGCTCTACTGGCTGGGCGAGAGCTATTACGTCACCCAGAACTACGCGCTGGCCGCGGATCAGTTCCGCGCACTGCTGGCGCAGTACCCGACCCACGACAAGGCCTCCGGCGCGCTGCTGAAGCTGGGCCTGTGCGACTACGGGCTGGGCAAGCTGCCCGAAGCCGAGCGCACGCTGGGCGAGGTCATCGCCAAGTACCCGGGCACCGACGTCGCCCGCACGGCCGACGACCGCCTGCGCGCCATCCAGCTCGGCCGCTTGCGCTGACCCCGCCGCGTCCGGTGCCCCTGCGGGCTGCCGGGCCGACAGGGCGTATCATGCGCACCCCATGAACGACGCCGCCCGCCCGAGCGAGATCGTCCAGTCCCCGCTGGAACGCCTCAAGATCACCGAAATATTCCTCTCGCTCCAGGGCGAGGCGAATGCGGTCGGCTGGCCGACGGTATTCGTGCGCCTGACCGGCTGCCCTCTGCGGTGCCAGTACTGCGACACGGCCTACGCGTTCCACGGCGGGCAATGGTGGGAGATCGACGACATCGTCGCCGAGGTCGCGCGCCAGGGCGTAAGGCACGTCTGCGTGACCGGCGGCGAGCCGCTGTCGCAGAAACGCTGCCTGCTGCTGCTGCAGAAACTCTGCGATGCCGGCTACGACGTTTCGCTGGAAACCTCCGGCGCGATCGACATCGCCGGCGTGGACCCGCGGGTGTCGCGCGTGGTCGACCTGAAGACGCCCGGTTCGAAGGAAATGGCGCGCAACCGGCTGGAGAACCTGCCGCTGCTCACCGCGCGCGACCAGGTGAAGTTCGTGCTGTGCGGACGCGAGGACTACGAGTGGGCGCGCGGCATGCTGGCCGAACATCGCCTGGCCGAACGCTGCGACGTGCTGTTCTCGCCCAGCAAGAGCGAACTCGATCCGCGCGACCTGGCCGACTGGATCGTCGCCGACCGCCTGCCCGTGCGCTTCCAGATGCAGCTGCACAAGCTGCTGTGGAACGACGAGCCGGGGCGCTGACGCAGCGCCTGCGGTAGCCTACCCCTCACCCCACGAAGCACCACGCCATGAAGAATGCCGTCGTCCTGTTATCCGGAGGCATGGACTCCGCCGCCGTTGTCGCGATCGCCCGCGAACAGGGCTTCGCCGTGCACGCGCTCAGCGTGCGCTACGGCCAGCGGCACACCTCCGAACTCGACGCGGCCGCGCGCGTGGCGCAGTCGCTTGGCGCGGTCGCGCACAAGATCGTGCATGTGGACCTGCGCAGCATCGGCGGCTCGGCGCTGACCGACGACATCGACGTGCCCGAGGCCGGCGGCCCCGGCATTCCCGTCACCTATGTGCCGGCGCGCAACACGATCATGCTGTCCGTCGCGCTGGGCTGGGCCGAGGTGCTGGGCGCCAGCGATATCTTCTGTGGCGTCAACGCGGTGGACTATTCCGGCTACCCGGATTGCCGCCCGGAGTTCATCGAAGCCTTCGAAAAGCTCGCCAACCTCGCCACCAAGGCGGGCGTGGAAGGCGCCGGCCTGCGTATCCACGCGCCGCTGCTGCGCCTGAGCAAGGCCGACATCGTGCGCGAGGGCATGCGGTTGGGCGTGGATTTCTCCCAGACCGTGTCCTGCTACCAGGCCGACGAGCAGGGCCGCGCCTGCGGGCATTGCGATGCCTGCCGCCTGCGTGCCGCCGGCTTCGCCGACGCGGGCGTGCCGGACCCCACGCATTACGCGTGAACCAGCCGGATTTCGCGCCCTCGCGGACGATGCGCTAGAATGCGCGTCCCGGTGCAAGGCCGGGATGCGTTTCCGGGCCGTTAGCTCAGTCGGTAGAGCAGAAGACTTTTAATCTTTTGGTCGAAGGTTCGAATCCTTCACGGCCCACCACTCGGACTCAGTCGCACATGCCGTCGCGGGCACCCGCGATACGGTCGCAAAGCGCTGCTCAGCACGCATGCGAATCCTGACGATGCAGTCCCGGTCCGCGTGACGTCCCACTGGTGTCGCCCGATCGAAGCGCTGCATGTGTCCGCACGGCGGGCAACACGACACGGACAGCGGTCGATCTCTTCTCGCGGAATCGGGTGGTGGCGGCGTTGTCGCAGGTCTACTGATCACGAAGAAGCGCGTGCCGCTTGCGATGCCAGGATGATCGCTAATGTGATGCATCTGGCCTGAAATACAGCATTGCCGCACGCGATAAACCGGTAGCCTGTGCATGGCTATCCGGCTGTTTCAGCTCACATTTTTCCGGATGGTACACGTGCGATGTCAAGTGCGATGCATCGGTTGCGACGCATCGGCAAATCCTACCTATCGGGGAGCAAGAGGATGAGTGCAGGGAAGGTGTGGGTCATGGTCGTGGCCGCGGCAATGACATTGGTTGCTTGCGACAAAACCGATCCACGAACGGACGCAGGCGCGGGCGCCGGCGAGAGTGCGGGCGTCGAGACGGTCGATGCCGAACAGCGAAGTGTCGAGAAGGTCAATGCCTACACGAAGGGTTACAACGACATGGCGGGCATGTTCTACGGCAGTACCAAGGGCCTGGACGGCCTGCTGGAGGACTACAAGGCGCAGGACATCGCGGGCATGACGTCGGCCAACGCCGATACGCGGTTGGTCGTGTACTTGAATACCAGCATGTTGCGCAACAGCCTGGGGAATCTGAAGAAGGGCTTGGCGCTTTCCGGCGGCGCGGATACCGCCAAGGTCGACCAGGTCGTCGAGAAAATGGTGGCCAACGGCGAGGTGCTGTTCAAACAGGCCACGGATCTCGATGGCTACATCGACTCCAAGAAATATCTCGAGGACAACCTGGCGAAGGCGAAGGCGATGGACGCCGAATTCACCCGGCGTTGGGCGCAGCTGAACGGTGATTTCGATGCACTCTCCGATGAGCTGGACGCTATCGAGCGGGCCAATCGGACCAAGGTGCTCGCCCGCCTGCAAGCCGATGGCCAGACCACGTGGGTCGACATCAAGAAGGGCACCTACGCGGCCAATGATCTGCTCGCCCTGTTCGACAAGGCTTCCGACTTCGAGGATGCTGGCAAGATGAAGCAGGCCGATGCGCTGGCCAAGCAGGTCGAGGACAGTGCGACCAGGATCAAGGCGCAGCTCGACGCGAAGACCGATGGCGAGCAGCATGGCGAGGAAATGGGCGCCTATGACGACATGATGTCGTTGCTCGGCGCGTATCGGCAGATCAAGGCCGGTGGCGACACGGGGCAGTTCGATGAGATGGTCCGTCAGTACAACGAACTGATCGACCGGGATCGTTCCTGATCCGCCAGGGAGGGCGCCCCGTGCGCCCTCCCACGGCAGCTTCGTCCGGGTGCCGAGCCAGTTCGGATCGGGCCGGGTTTGCTAAGCTTGGGCACTTGGCGCCGGGCCCATGCGGCGCAGCAGAGGAAACCGCGTGACCATGGCAGCGCGCGACTGGACGGCGCAGGCGATCCAGCGCATCGAAGCGGACTTCAACCGGTCCGCCGACACCCATCTGATTCCGATGCCCTTGCCCGGCTTCCCGGGCATTGATGTCTACCTGAAAGACGAATCCAGCCACCCGACCGGCAGCCTCAAGCACCGGCTCGCACGCTCGCTGTTCCTGTATGCGTTGTCGAATGGATGGTTGCGCGAGGGCGCGCCGGTGGTCGAGGCGTCGAGCGGTTCGACGGCCGTGTCCGAGGCGTACTTCGCGCGCCTGTTGCGCCTGCCGTTCATCGCCGTCATGCCGTCCTCGACTTCGCCGGACAAGATCGCCGCGATCGAGTTCCAGGGCGGCCGATGCCACCTGGTCGAAGAAGCCGGCGCGATCAATGAAGTGTCGCGCCAACTCGCCCGCGAGACGGGCGGGCACTTCATGGACCAGTTCACCTATGCCGAACGGGCGACGGACTGGCGGGCCAACAACAACATCGCCGAAGCCATCTTCCGGCAGATGGAGGCCGAACCGCACCCCGTCCCCGCGTGGATCGTCTGCAGCGCGGGGACCGGTGGCACGAGCGCCACGCTCGGCCGCTACGTACGGTATCGCCGCCATCCGACCCGGGTGTTGTGCGCCGATCCCGAGCACTCGGTGTTCTTCGATCACTACCGTGGCGCCTGCGACGGGCAGCAGGACGACCAGCTCACCTGCGAACGGGGTTCCGGCATCGAGGGCATCGGCCGGCCGCACGTCGAGCCGAGCTTCATCCCCGCCTGCATCGACGCCATGGTGAAGGTCCCCGATGCCCTGAGCCTGGCGGCGATGCGCCACGTCAGCGCGGTGCTGGGGCGCCGCGTCGGAGGCTCCACCGGCACCAACATGGTGGGCGTGCTGGCCGTCGCGGAGCGCATGCGTGCGGCGGGGCAGGGCGGCTCCATCGTCAGCATTCTGTGCGACAGCGGTGAACGCTACGCGCACAGCTACTACAACCGGGACTGGTATCTCGCGCGCGGCATCCCCATGGTGGAGAGCGACGATGCCATCGCCGCGGCCGTCGCCGGTCGCTGCCTGCCGGTCCTCGCCCACGCGCAGTGGCCGGCCTGATCCCATTTCCGAAGGTGTTCCCATGACCAATCCGTTGCTCGACTTCTCCGGCCTGCCGCGTTTCGACAAAATCCGTGCCGAACACATCGCACCCGCCATCGACCGGTTGCTGGCCGACGCGGAAGCCGCGGTCGCGGCCGCCGAGGCGGTCGCGCCAGTGGCGTGGGATACCTTCGTCGTGCCGCTCGATGACGCGACCGAACGTCTCGCCCGTGCCTGGAACCAGGTGACCCATCTGGAGGCGGTGGTGAACACGCCCGCGCTGCGCGGTGCCTACAACGCGCTGCTGCCGAAGGTGACGCGCTTCTGGAGCGCGCTGGGGCAGAACCTCGCGCTGTACCGCCAGTACCGCGCCCTCGGCGATGCGCCCGAGGCCGCGCAGTACGACGATGCGCGGCGGAAGGTGCTGGAGAACGCGCTGCGCGATTTCCGCCTGGGTGGCGCGGAGTTGCCGGAGGCACAGAAGACGCGCTTCGGCGAAGTGAAGGAGGAACTCGCCAGCCTGTCGGCCAAGTTCTCGCAGAACGTGCTCGATGCCACCGACGAGTACGAGTTCTGGATCAAGGACAAGCAGCACCTCGGCGGCTTGCCGCCCGACGTGGTGTCCGCGGCGCGCGCCGCGGCCAAGGCCGACGACGAGCCCGGCTGGAAGTTCACCCTGCAGATGCCGTGCTACCTGCCGGTGCAGACCTATGCCGACGACCGCGCGTTGCGCGAGACGCTGTACCACGCCAATGCGGTGCGCGCTTCGGAACTGGCCGAGAACGACGCGCTCGACAATTCCACGTTGATCGACCGCATTCTGGCGCTGCGCGCCGAACTGGCGACGCTGCTGGGCTTCCCCAGCTACGCCGCGTATTCGCTGGCCACCAAGATGGCCGATACGCCGGACGAAGTGCTGCATTTCCTCCGCGACCTGGCTGCGCGCGCGAAGCCGCATGCGCAGCGCGACCGCGCCGAACTGGAAGCCTTCGCAGGCGAACACCTCGGACTGGAAACCGTAGAGGCCTGGGATCTGGCGTATGCGAGCGAAAAGCTCAAGCAGGCGCGCTACAGCTTCTCCGCGCAGGAAGTGAAGCAGTACTTCACCGAACCGGCCGTGCTGAAGGGCCTGTTCTGCGTGATCGGCGACCTCTACGGCCTGCAGGTGGAACAGGACACGGCACCGACCTGGCACCCGGACGTGCGCTTCTACCGCCTGGTGGACGGCGCGGGCGCGCTGGTGGGCCAGTTCTACTTGGATCTGTACGCGCGTGAAGGCAAGCGCGGCGGTGCGTGGATGGACGATTGCCGCAATCGCCGCACGACGACGCGCGGCGAACAGACGCCCCTGGTCTACCTGGTCTGCAATTTCGGCAAGGGCGTGGATGGCAAGCCGGCGACCTTCAGCCACAACGACGTGACCACGCTGTTCCACGAGATGGGACACGGACTGCACCAGCTGCTCACCCAGGTCGGCGAACTCGGCGTGGCCGGCATCAACGGCGTCGAGTGGGATGCGGTGGAGCTGCCCAGCCAGTTCATGGAGAACTTCTGCTGGGAGTGGTCGCGCGTGCAGGCCATGACCGCGCACGTGGACGGCGGCGAGCCCTTGCCGCGCGCGCTGTTCGACAAGATGGTCGCGGCGAAGAACTACCAGAGCGGCATGGCCACGGTCCGGCAGCTGGAATTCGGTCTGTTCGACATGCAGCTGCACAGCGGCTTCGACGCCGCCGGCGATACGGTGTTGGCGTTGCTCGACCGGGTGCGTGCCGAGGTCGCCGTGAACCTGCCGCCGGAATGGAACCGCTTCCCCCACCAGTTCAGCCACATCTTCGCGGGCGGCTATGGGGCGGGCTACTACAGCTACAAGTGGGCCGAAGTGCTGAGCGCGGACGCCTACGAGGCCTTCGAGGAGGCCCCCGACAAGGTGGCCGAGACGGGTGCGCGCTTCCGCCATGAAATCCTGGCCCGCGGCGGCAGCCGCGGCGCGGCGGAGAATTTCAGGGCGTTCCGGGGCCGGGCGCCGCGGATCGACGCGCTCCTGCGCCATGCCGGCATGGCAGGTTGAGCCTTCTGCGACGGGGCCGGGACGGGCAATCGGGGCGCCAGCGGCGGGTTTGACCGTGACTGTAAACGTTTTCATAATGGCTCCCCCGTAACACCCGCGTTCCCGGGAGGACCGCTTACATGCCGCATCAGCGCAGGATCGAGGGACTGATCGCCGAGATGACGCTGGAAGAGAAGATCGGCCAGCTCGGCGCGTTCGCCGATGCGCTGCGGCCGTTCGCCTTCGAGGTCAACCCGGAGACGTTCGCGCGCGATGCCGAGCAGGTTCGCCAGCAGATCCGCGCTGGTCGTGTCGGTGCCCTGTTCAACGGCGTGGGCGCAGCGGAAGGCCGCGAAGCGCAGCGCATCGCAGTGGAGGAAAGCCGCCTGGGCATTCCGCTGCTGCTCGGCGCCGATGTCATCCACGGCATGCGCACCGTGTTTCCGATTCCGCTGGGCGAAGCCGCCAGCTTCGAGCCCGACCTCGCCGAGCGCACCGCGCGCGCCACCGCCAAGGAAGCCACGGCGACCGGCATCCACTGGACGTTCGCGCCGATGGTGGACATCGCGCGCGACCAGCGCTGGGGCCGGGTGGCGGAAACGTCGGGCGAGGACGTGCACCTGTCGTGCGAGTTCGCCGCGGCCCGCGTGCGCGGCTTCCAGGGCGACGACCTGACCGCGCCCGATTCGCTGCTGACCACGCCGAAGCATTTCGCCGCCTACGGCGCGATCTCCGCCGGCCTGGACTACAACTTCGTGGACATGGCGCCGCAGACGCTGCGCGATGTGCACCTGCCGCCGTTCAAGGCCGCGATCGATGCCGGCGCATTGACGTTGATGAGTTCGTTCAACGACATCAACGGCGTGCCGGCGTCGGCCAACCGCGAACTGCTGACCGACATCCTGCGCGGCGAGTGGAAGTTCGAAGGCTTCGTCGTGTCCGACTACACTTCGGACCTGGAACTGATCGCGCACGGCTACGCGGCCGATGAGGCGGATGCCGCGCAGAAAGCGCTGTCGGCCGGCCTGGACATGAGCCTGCAGAGCGGCGTGTACGCCAACCATGTGGCCGCACTGGTCGAACAAGGCAGGCTCTCGCTGGCCGAGGTCGATGAGGCCGTGCGCCGCGTGCTGCACGTCAAGGCGGTCGCCGGCCTGTTCGATGATCCGTACCGCTGCCTGGACGCCGCGCGCGAAGCGGATCAGTCGCACATTCCGGCGCACGACGCCCTGGCGCGAGACTGCGCACGGCGTTCGATCGTCCTGCTGAAGAACGAAGGCGACGTGCTGCCGTTGAAGAAGGCCGGCCAGCGCATCGCGCTGATCGGGCCGTTCGCGCAGGACACCGCCAACCTCGGCGGCTGCTGGAACATCTTCGGCGATGCCTCGCGCATGGTCGATCTGGAAACCGGCCTGCGTGCCGCGCTGGATGATCCGACCGCGCTCGTCGTCGTGCCCGGCAGCGGCATCGAAGAGACGATCGAGGGCGGCATCGACGCCGCGGTCGTGGCCGCGCGCCAGGCCGATGTCGTGCTGCTGGCCCTGGGCGAGCCGCACGAATTCTCAGGCGAGGCGCAGTCGCGTACGCAGATCGTCATTCCCGCCGTGCAGCAGGCGCTGGCCGAAGCCGTCGCCGCAACCGGTACGCCGGTCGTCGTCGTGCTGCGCAATGGCCGTGCGTTGGCGCTGGAAGGCGCCGTGCGCGATGCGCAGGCGGTGCTGGTCGGCTGGTTCCTCGGTACGCAGACCGGGCCGGCGGTGGCCGATGTGGTGTTCGGCGATTACAACCCGTCCGCGCGCCTGCCGGTGAGCTTTCCGCAGGACGCGGGCCAGCAGCCGTATTTCTACAATCACCCCGCCACCGGCCGTCCCAACGTGCCGGGCACGCCGCGCTTCTTCCAGACGCGCTGGCGCGAAGTCAGCCATGCGGCGCTGTATCCGTTCGGACATGGCCTGACGTACACGCGCTTCGATTACGGCGTCCCGCACCTCGACGCCACGCAGCTCGGCTGGGACGACACGCTGACGATCCGCACACGCATCACCAATAGCGGCGCGCGCGATGGCGAGGAAGTCGTGCAGCTTTATCTGCGCGACCGCACCGCCAGCCGCGTGCGGCCGGTGCGCGAACTGAAGCGGTTCTGCAAGATCGCGCTGGGTGCCGGGCAGTCGCGGGATGTCGCGTTCACCCTGACCCGTGCGGACCTTGCCTTCCACGGCGTGGACAACCAGCTCGCGGCGGAGCCCGGCCTGTTCGACCTGTGGGTCGCGCCGTCCGCGACTGCGGGCGATGCGGTGCAGTTCGAACTGCTCGCGTCCTGATCCGGCATGTCGATTCCCGATGACGCAGCCGCCCACGGCGGCATGACCGCGGACGGGCCCGGCGCGCGCGAACGCATCGCCACGCGTATCGCCTTCTTCATCGGCGGCTTCGCGGTGTCCGCCTGGGCGCCGCTGATTCCCTTCGCCAAGCGGCGGCTCGCACTCGACGATGCACAACTCGGCTTGATGCTGCTGTGCCTGGGCGTCGGCTCTGTGTTGATGATGCCGCTGGCGGGCGGACTGGCCGCACGCTTCGGCTGCCGCCGCACGATTCTCGTCGCGGGCGCGATGATCTGCCTGTGCATGCCGGCGTTGATGTTGGCCCCCTCGATCCCGATGCTGGCCGTGGCGCTGGCCGTGTTCGGCGCCAGCCTGGGTGTACTGGACGTGGTGATGAACGTGCAGGCGGTGATCGTCGAGCGCGCCAGCGGGCGCGCGATGATGTCCGGCTTCCACGGCATGTACAGCGTCGGCGGGATCGCCGGCGCCGGTGGCGTGGCCGGCGCGCTGGCGCTGGGGGCCTCGCCCTTGCTCGCGATCGGCGGCACCGCCGTGCTCGCGGCGCTGCTGCTGGCGTATGCGCGCGGCGGCCTGCTGGCGCGGGGTGGCGACGGCGATCATCCGGCCTTCGTGCTGCCGCGTGGTCGCGTGTTGCTGGTGGGCGCGGTGTGCTTCGCGATGTTCCTGTCCGAAGGCGCGGTGCTCGACTGGAGCGCGGTCTTCCTCAGCACGGTGCGCCACGCCGACCCCGCGACTGCGGGCTTCGGCTATGTCGCCTTCGCGGTGACGATGACCCTCGGTCGCCTGACCGGCGACCGCATCGTGCAGGCGTTGGGTGCGTTCCGCGTGGTGGTCTGCGGTGCGCTGGTCGCCGCGGCGGGATTCACCCTGGCCATCCTGTCCACATCGCCGATGGCGGGCCTGGCGGGATTCGCGCTGGTCGGTGCAGGCGCGGCGAACGTGGTGCCGGTGATGTTCTCGGCCGCCGGGCGCCAGCGCGACATGCCCACCCACCTGGCGGTGGCCGCCGTCACGACGATGGGCTATGCGGGGGTCCTGCTGGGGCCGGCGGCGCTGGGCTTCGTCGCCAAGGCGACGTCGTTGCCTATTGCGTTCGGCCTGCTCGTCGTGCTGCTGCTGTGCGTGGCGGGTGCCGCGCGTCCGGCGACGCGCGGCTGACGGCAGATCAGGGCCGCGGTGCGCCCCGCATCATCGGTCCGGGGCCATAACCGGGACCGTAGTAGTAACCGGGGCCGTCGGAGCGACTGACGTTGATGTCGAGATTGAACGTGCGCGGCTTGCCTTCGTCGTTGTACGTGGTCTTGCACAGGTTGAGGTTGGCCGCGTTGTAGGTGCTGCGGCCATGGCCCTTGCTGTAGCCGATGCCGGTGGTGATGCTGCCGGACACGCCGTCGCCGTCGTCATCGCCGTACCAGGCGCAGGGATCGATCGGGGTTTCGGCGCGTTGCCCCTTCGGCGTGGCGGCCTGGCGGTCGCCGTACCAGGTGCCCGGCGCATCGTTCGCGTAGGCGCTGGCGTTGGGCAGGGCGAGATCGAGGGCCTCGGCGCTCTGTTGCGCCCAGGCAGGCGCAGTCATCAGGGCCAGCAATGCGAACGGGAACGTCTTCATGGAAGGCTCCTGGAAGTGGCGTGCCGTGGGGGCACCTGCACCGCACGCTAGCAGTCGTGGATTGAACGCCGGCTGATGGGTGGCCGGCCGGCGCAGGAACGTCAGCCGGTGGCGCCGAGGGCTTCCAGCACACGCTCGCCGTAGCGTGCCAGCTTGGCGCCACCGATCCCGCCGACGCGCGCCAGGTCGTCGAGCGTGGCGGGCTGCTGTTCGGCGATGTTGCGCAGCGTGCTGTCGTGGAAGATGACGTAGGCCGGCACGTTCTGTTCGCGTGCCAGTTGGGCGCGCAGGTCGCGCAGGGCCTGGAAGCGGGGCAGGTCGACGGCCTCCACGGCCACGCCGCTGCGGGGGCTGCGGTCGCGTTCGCGCCGCTCGCGCTGTTCCTTGCGCAGCTGCAGGCGGCGCTCGCCGCGCAGCACCGAGCGGCTGCCTTCGGTCAGGCGCAGGCTGCCGAACTCGGCCTCCACCTCCAGCAGGCCGCAGGCGACCAATTGCCGGAACACGCTGCGCCACGCGGTGGCATCCAGGTCCTTGCCGATGCCGTAGGTGGTCAGGTGGTCGTGGCCGCACTGGCGGATGCGCTCGCTCTCGCTGCCGCGCAGTACGTCGATCACGTGGTTCACGCCGAAGCGCTGGCCGCTGCGGTACACGCAGCTCAGCGCCTTCTGCGCGGCTTCGGTGGCGTCCCAGGTCTCGGCCGGACTCAGGCAGTTGTCGCAGTTGCCGCAGTCGTGCGGGTACACCTCGCCGAAGCCGGCCAGCAGTACCTGCCGGCGGCACTGGGTGGATTCGCAGTAGCCCAGCAACTGGTCCAGCTTGCGGCGTTCCAGGCGCTTGCGCTCCTCGCCGGCTTCGGACTGCTCGATCATCTGCTTCAGCAGCACCACATCGCCCAGCCCGTAGCAGAGCCAGGCTTCGGCGGCCTCGCCGTCGCGGCCGGCGCGGCCGGTCTCCTGGTAGTAGCCCTCCATCGACTTCGGCAGGTCCACGTGGGCCACGAAGCGCACATCGGGCTTGTCGATGCCCATGCCGAAGGCGATCGTCGCCACCATGACGATGCCGTCCTCGCGCAGGAACCGCCGCTGGTTGTGCGCGCGCACCTCCGCATCCAGGCCGGCGTGGTAGGGCAGGGCATTGAAGCCCTGTTCGGCCAGGTAGTCGGCGAACTGCTCGACCCGCTTGCGCGACAGGCAGTAGACGATGCCGGCCTCGCCACGGTGCTTGCGCAGCACGTCGCGCAGCTGGTGGCGTGCGTTGTCTTTCTGCACCACGGTGTAGCGGATGTTGGGGCGGTCGAACGAACTGACGAAGCGCTGGGCGTCCACCAGGTTCAGCCGCTCGGCGATCTCGCGTTGCGTGGGCGGATCGGCGGTGGCCGTCAGCGCGATGCGCGGTACGTCCGGCCAGCGCTCGTGCAGCAGGGTCAGTTCCAGGTACTCGCGACGGAAGTCGTGGCCCCACGCCGAGACGCAGTGCGCTTCGTCGATGGCGAACAGCGCGATCCGGCTGCGGTCCAGCAGCGACAGGAAGCGCCCGGTCAACAGCCTTTCCGGCGCCACGTACAGCAGGTCCAGCTCGCCACGCAGCAAGGCCTGCTCCACCTGGACGGCCTCGTCGGCGGCCAGCGAGGAGTTCAGGAACGCC
This sequence comes from Pseudoxanthomonas sp. Root630, assembly GCF_001427585.1. Classification (GTDB taxonomy): domain Bacteria; phylum Pseudomonadota; class Gammaproteobacteria; order Xanthomonadales; family Xanthomonadaceae; genus Pseudoxanthomonas_A. The sequence continues at coordinate 777,027 of NZ_LMGY01000012.1, forward strand.
GCGCGCACGCCCAACTGGCGGAGTGCGTCCACCTGGTCCTGCATGAGGGCGATCAGCGGCGAGACGACGATGCCGGTGCCCTCGCGCAGCAGCGCGGGCACTTGGTAGCACAGCGACTTGCCGGCGCCCGTGGGCATCAGCACCAGGGCATCGTGGCCGGCGGCGAGGTGTTCGACGATGGCCTGCTGGTGGCCACGGAAGGCGCTGTAGCCGAAGACGCGCAGCAGCGTTTCAAGTGCGGGGGACGACATGGGTACAGGATACCGCGACGGACGCCAGCGTCCCTGAGCGATGGGCGCGTCGCAGGGTCGGAATTCTCCGGCCGGAAGCACGGACGCCCGGCCGGAGCCGGGCGTCCAGGTCAGCAGAGGGCGGCGTTACTGCAGCAGCGAGCGCAGCATCCAGGCGTACTTCTCGTGGGTCTGCAGGCGCTGGGTCAGCAGGTCCACCGACGGGTCGTCGCCGGCATCGTCGGCGACTTTCAGCACCTTGCGGGCCGTGCGGCAGACCGCCTCGTTGCCGACGGTCAGCTGGCGGACCATTTCGCGCCAGTCGGCGCTGTCGGTCAGGCCGGGCTCTTCCGGGATCGAGGTCAGGCCGACGAACTCGCGGTACGAGCCGGGCGCGTTGTAGCCCAGGGCGCGGATGCGCTCGGCCACTTCGTCCAGCGCCGTCCACTGCTCGGTGTACTGGGTCTCGAACATCGTATGCAGCGAATTGAACATCGCGCCGGTGACGTTCCAGTGGAAATTGTGGGTCTTCAGGTACAGCGTGTACGCATCGGCCAGGTAGCGCGACAGGCCGTCGGCGATCTTCTTGCGGTCGCCGGTGCTGATCCCGATATCGATGTTGGGCGCGGTCGGCGCCGACGGGATGGGCGCGGTGACGGCCGGGGCCTTGGCCGGCTTGGACTTCGTCTTGGCCATGCGGATTCTCCTGAGGGTGGGTTGAGGCGGCACAATAGACACACTAGAACATGTGGCGTGAGCAAAAAGTTTCAACCGCTTGCTGAAGAATGAATATCCCTCGTGACCCATCCCCCGCTTCCCCCGACCGCGCTGCCCTCGAGCAGGGCCGGCGTGCGCTCGACCGTGCGCTGAGCCGCGACCGCGGCCGCCTGCACGGGCTGTGGTCGCGCTGGCAGGGCAAGCCCGCGGACGCCGGGGCGCGACAGGCCTTCGAGCAGGCATTGAGCGCGTCGATCGTCGCCCGCGGGCGACGTCTGTCGACGGTGCCGGCGGTGACGCTGGACGCGTCCCTGCCCATCGCGCGCGAAGGCGAACGCATCGTCGAACTGATCCGTAACCACCAGGTGGTGGTGATCGCCGGCGAGACCGGGTCCGGCAAGACCACCCAGCTGCCGAAGCTCTGCCTGGCGGCCGGGCGCGGCGTCGCCGGCATGATCGGCTGCACGCAGCCGCGCCGGATCGCCGCGCGCGCGGTGGCGCGACGCGTGGCGGAGGAGTTGAAGACGGAGATCGGCCGCGGCGTCGGCTTCCAGGTGCGCTTCAACGACCAGGTGGGCGATGACACCCACATCAAGTTCATGACCGACGGCATCCTGCTGGCGGAGATCGCCAGTGATCGCTGGCTGTCGGCCTACGACACGATCATCGTGGACGAGGCGCACGAACGCAGCCTCAACATCGACTTCCTGCTCGGTTACCTGAAGCAGCTGTTGCGCAAACGCCGCGACCTGAAGGTCATCGTCACCTCGGCCACCATCGACACCGGGCGCTTCGCGAAGCATTTCGACGACGCCCCGGTGATCAGCGTGGAAGGCCGGGCCTATCCGGTCGACGTGCGTTACCGGCCGTTGGAGGGCGAGGGCGACGGCGATGAAGAAGGCCGCGGCGGCGACCGCACCGTCAACGACGCCATCGTCGGCGCCATCGACGAGATCACCCGGCTGGATTCGCGCGGCGACGTGCTGGTCTTCCTGCCCGGCGAGCGCGAGATACGCGATGCGCACCAGGCGCTGGAGCGGCGCAAGTATCGCCAGACCGACGTGCTGCCGCTGTATGCGCGGCTGTCGAACCAGGACCAGGACCGCGTGTTCAACCCGGGGCCCCAGCGGCGCATCGTGCTGGCCACCAACGTGGCCGAGACGTCGCTGACGGTGCCGCGCATCCGCTACGTGGTCGATCCCGGCTTCGCCCGCGTCAAGCGCTACAGCCCGCGCAACAAGCTCGATCGCCTGCATATCGAGCCGGTGTCCCAGGCCAGCGCCAACCAGCGCAAGGGCCGTTGCGGCCGCATCGCCGAAGGCATCTGCTATCGGTTGTATGCGGAAGCGGATTTCCAGGCGCGCGCGGAGTTCACCGATCCGGAGATCCGCCGCTCCAGCCTGGCCGGCGTGATCCTGCGCATGCTCCAGCTGGGGCTCGGCCGGATCGAGGATTTCCCGTTCCTGGAAGCGCCCGATGAACGCGCCGTCGCCGACGGTTGGCAGCAGCTGGCCGAGCTGGGCGCGATCGATGGCGAGCGCCGCCTGAGCGCCATCGGAAAGCAGATGGCGCGGTTGCCGGTGGACGTGAAGCTGGCGCGCATGCTGGTCGCCGCGCAGGCCGCCGGTTGCCTGCGACCGATGCTGGTGATCGCGTCGTTCCTGGGTATCCAGGATCCGCGCGAGCGTCCGGCCGATGCGCGCGGCGCGGCGGACGCGGCGCACGCCCAGTTCGCCGACGGCCGCTCCGAGTTCGTCGGCGTCCTGCGCCTGTGGGATGCCTATCGCCAGGCCCACGAAGACCTGACCCAATCCAGGCTGCGCGACTGGTGCGGTCGCCATTTCCTGGGTTTCCTGCGGATGCGCGAGTGGCGCGAACTGCATCGGCAGCTGCGCCTGCTGTGCGAGGAACTGGGCTGGAAGGAAGAGGACGGCGATGCCTCGATGGCACCGCTGCTGGCCGGCAGCCGTGCGCCGCCAGCGGTGCGCGACGACGCCACGGCCGTGAAAGCGACCCGCGGCCAGTTGCATCGCGCGGCACGATTGGCCCGCGAAGGAAAAACCGAAGCCGCACCGGCGCCGGTGGCTGCGCGCGCCCAGAACGAGCAGGCGCTGGACGGCGGCTACAGCGAGCGGCAGCGCGCCAACGCCTACCAGGCCCTGCATCGCGCGTTGGTCGCCGGACTGCCGACGCAGATCGGCCACCGCACCGAGAAGGGCGACTACCAGGCGCCGCGGCAACGCCGTTTCCTGCCGTTTCCCGGCTCGGCGCTGTCCAAGCGACCGCCGCCGTGGCTGTTGGCGGCCAACCTGCTGGACACCCAGAAGGTGTGGGGCATGACGCTGGCCGGGATCGAACCGGACTGGGTGATCGCCGAACTGCCGCACCTGCTGTTGCGCAAGCATTTCGATCCGCATTGGTCGCGCGCGCAGGGCCAGGTGCTGGCGTCCGAACAGATCAGCCTGTTCGGGTTGGTGCTGGCGCCGAAGAAGCCCGTGCACTACGGCCGCATCGCTCCGGTCGAGGCGCACGACATCTTCATCCGGCAGGGCCTGGTCACGGGCGAGATCAATACGCGCGCCGGCTTCGTCGCCGACAACCTGAAGACGCTCGAACAGGCGCGCGAAGAAGAGGCCAAGCTGCGCCGCGCCGGCCTGGTGGCCGACGAGGCCTGGCAGGCGCGCTGGTACCTGGACCGGGTGCCGCCCGAGATCCACTCCGCGGCCGGACTCGATGCATGGTGGAAGACGCTTCCGGCCGACAAGCGACGCGTGCTGCAGTGGTCGTTGACCGACCTGCTGCCGGGCGAGGGCAGCGAAGAAGACCGCTACCCAAAGTACTTCGCCCTTGGCGACGCGCGGCTGCCGCTGCACTACAGATTCGAGCCGGGCGCGACCGACGACGGCGTGACGCTCGAGGTGCCGCTGCACCTGCTCAACGCGCTGGACCCCGCGCGCCTGTCGTGGCTGGCGCCGGGTTTCGTCGCGGACAAGGCCTCGGGCCTGATCCGCAGCCTGCCGAAGGCGATGCGACGCAACTACGTGCCGGCGCCGGATTTCGGGCGCGCGTTCTTCGAGGCGTTCCCGAAGCCGGGCGCTGACGATATGCGCGGCGAGCTCGCGCGTTTCCTGTCGCGCGCCACCGGCGTGGCGGTCGCGGCGCTCGACTTCGACGAGGCCGCGCTGGAGCCGCACCTGCGCATGAACCTGCGGCTGCGCGAGGACATCCCCGTGCAGGGCGGGCGCGGCGGCGGGGAAGGGCGCGTGCTGGCGGAATCGCGCGACCTGGATACGTTGCGCGCGCGCTTCGGCGCGAAGGCGGGGCAGGCCTTCGCGGCACGTGCCGGCCGCGAGATGGCGGCCACGGGGCTACGCGATTTCCCGGCGCAGCCGATACCGCGCGAAGTGCCTGGCGAAGCCGGGGTACCGGCGTACCCGGCACTGCGGGACGAGGGCGACGCGGTGGCGCTGCAGGTGTTCGCCGACCGTGCCGAGGCGGACGCAGCGCACCCGCGCGGTGTTCGCCGCCTGCTGGAGATCGCCCTCGCCGACAAGGTGAAGCAGGCGCGCAAGCAACTGCCCGTATCGCCCAAGACAGGCCTGCTGTACGCGGCCATCGAATCGCAGGAACGCCTGCGCGGCGATATCGTCGATGCCGCGATCAATGCCGTGCTCGCCGAGGGGCTGGACGCGATCCGGGACCGTGCGGCGTTCGAGCAACGCCGCGACGAGGCCGGCAAGCGGCTGTTCGGCGAAGCGATGGAGCGGCTGAAGCTGGCCGAGGCCATCCTGTCCGCCGTCGCGGAACTCAAGCCGCAGCTGGAAGCGCCCCTGATGGGCTGGGCGCGCGGCAACCTGGACGACCTGCGCGCGCAACTCGCGGCGCTGGTGCATCCCGGCTTCCTCCGCGAAACCCCGGCCGATGCGCTGGCGCAGTTGCCACGCTACGTGAAGGCCATGCGGCTGCGCGCCGAGCGCGCGGTGCGGGACCCGGCCAAGGACCAGGCCCGCATGCTGGACATCAAGCCGTTCGCCGACGCGTTGGCGCGGGCGGTGGCGGATGGCGTTGCGGGATCGGCGGACTGGCAGGCCCTGCGTTGGGACCTGGAGGAACTGCGCGTGTCGATGTTCGCCCAGGAACTGGGCGCGCGCGCCGGTGTTTCGCCGAAGAAGCTCGCGCAGCGCCTCGAGGCGCTGCGCGGCTGAAGGCCATTACTTGACCCGACGGACCTTGGCCGTCGTGTTGTAACCGTCGATGCGCAGGAACCAGTTGTTGAACAGGCCGGGCTTGATGGTCACGGCCGGGTTGTTCTTGCGGACACCGGCGAGGCTCGCGGGTTCGATCTGCTCCCACACCTGGCCATTGGCCAGCGTGTAGCGATTGCCCTTGGCGAAGCCCCTGAACTCGCCTGCCAGCGTGCTGGCGATCGGTTCGTCCGAGCCGAAATCGAAGAAGCCGCGATTCTCCTGTTCCACCTGCTTGCGCGTGTCCGACTGGGCCTGCGCGACCGCCGTCTGCGTTTCCTGCCGCACCTGCTCCACCGCGCGCGCGGTTTCCGTGCCGACCTTGCGGTTCAGCCACGCACTCAGCGCCGATAGTTCGGCATCGCTCAGCTTGTCCAGGCCGGCGGCCTTGAATTCTTCCTGCGTCATCGAGGCGCGCAGGTCGGCGAACCGCGCTTCGGTCGCGGCGTCCTGCGCGAAAGCGAACAACGGGGAGGTCAGCAACACGAGGGATAGAAACAAGCGGCTCATCTTCATGGTTGTTCCTGCGGGCGACTGGCCGGTAGTGTAGTCATTCCGGCGGCGCCTGGCCGCCCTGATCGATTGCCATGGTGTCCCCCGTTCACGACATCGCCACGTTGCTCCAGCGGCCCGCACTGAAAGCGCTGCCGGAGTCGCTGCGGCGCACGCTTGTCGAGGCCTCCGCGCGTGAGGGCGCGGTGGCCGGCATGCCGGATCCCGTCGGCGTGGCCGCAGACACCCTGGACACGCTGGCGGCCCTCTCCGCAGACGGCGACGTCATCCTGGCCGCACTGCTGTACGCCCTGCCGGCGCTGCAGCCCGCGGTGCCGGCGGGAAAGCCGTCAGCGGGCCTGGCGGATCTGCTCGAGGGCCAGGCGGCCGCAGCGCAGGTCTGGGCGCTGCATGCCGAGCAGGCGCGCGGCGCGAACACCGAAGGCTTGCGCCGCCTGTTGCTGGCGATCGTGCGCGACCTGCGCGTGGTGCCGATCCTGCTCGCGCGGCAATTGGCCCGCATGCGCGCGGCGGGCGGCCTGCCCGAGGAGCAGCGGCAGGCGCTGGCCAGGCTCACGCGCGACATCCACGCGCCGTTGGCCAACCGCCTGGGCATCTGGCAGCTGAAATGGGAACTCGAGGACCTCGCGTTCCGCTATCTGCAGCCGCAGACCTACAAGCAGGTCGCCTCCCAGCTCGATGAGAAGCGCACCGGCCGCGAGCACTACATCGCCGGCGTGATCGGCAGTCTGCATGCTGCGCTGGCCGAGCACGGCATCCGCGCGGACATCAGCGGCCGCCCGAAGCACATCTACAGCATCTGGCGGAAGATGCAGCGCAAGCAGGTCGGCTTCGACGAGCTCTACGACCTGCGCGCCGTGCGCATCGCCGTGGACGACGTGGCGGCCTGCTATGCGGCGCTGGGGATCGTGCATGCGCTCTGGGTGCCGATCCCCAGCGAATTCGACGACTACATCGCGCGCCCCAAGGCCAACGATTACCGCTCGTTGCATACCGCGGTGGTGGGCCCCGAAGGGCGTACGCTGGAAGTGCAGATCCGTACCCACGAGATGCATGCGCAGGCCGAACTCGGCGTGGCGGCGCACTGGAAGTACAAGGAAGGCAAGGGCGGTGGCGACGCCTTCGACCGCAAGATCGCGTGGATGCGCCGTCTGCTCGACGGTGCCGGCGAAGCGGCAGGCGAAGGCACGCTGGCGGGGGACCTGGACGCCGAACTGGTCGAGGACCGCGTCTACGCGCTGACGCCGAAGGGCGAGGTGGTGGATCTGCCGCAGGGCGGCACCGTGCTCGATTTCGCGTACCACGTGCACACGATGGTGGGCCATCGCACGCGCGGGGCGAAGGTCAACGGCCGCATCGTGCCTTTGAGCCATGCGCTGGCCAGTGGCGATCGCGTCGAGATCCTGACCTCGAAGGAGCCCGAACCCCGCCGCGACTGGTTGCTGCCGGCCAATGGATTCCTCGCCAGCGGACGTTCGCGCGACAAGGTGCGCGCGTGGTTCCACAAGCTGGACCGCGCCCGCAACCTGCAGGCAGGTCGCGAGTTGCTGGAGAAGGAGCTCAAGCGGTTGGGGCTGCACCATGCCGACCTCGCGGGCGTGGCGAAGAAGTTCCATGCCGATTCGGTCGACGACCTCTACATCCAGGTCGCGCTGGGCGACGTAGGGCCCCACCAGGTGGGCCGTGCCCTGCACGAGGAGCAGCGTAGCGCCGCCGAACCGGATGAACCGGTGTTGCTGGCCCGCCGTCCGCCACGCAAGGTGGCTGCGCCCGGCAAGTCGAAGTTCACCGTCCAGGGCGTCGGCAACCTGCTCGTGCAACTGGCGCGCTGCTGCCAGCCGGTGCCGGGAGAATCGATCGCCGGCTACCTGACCCGTGGGCGCGGCGTCACCGTGCATCGCACGGATTGCCCCTCGTTCTCGCGGCTCTCGGCAGCCAACCCGCAGCGCGTGCTGCCGGTGGAATGGGGCCAGGCAGGCGGCGGTTACGAGGTCGATGTGCAAGTCACGGCGATCGACCGCAAGTGGCTGCTGAAGGACATCACCACGCTGATCGCACAGGAAGAAGCCAACGTCCTGGACATCAACAGCCAGAACAACCGGGCCAGCGGACGCGTGCACCTGCGCTTGCGCCTGAAGGTCGCCGACTTCGGCCAACTCTCCACGCTGCTGGGCAAGCTCGATGCGCTGCCCGGCGTGGAAGACGCACGGCGTTCAGGCTGAGTCGCTATCCTGCGGGGGTGACCCGCGAAGACCGCCCCGACGACGGCCGTGATCGCCGCATCGAGCCGCGCATCGATTGGACGCGTGCCATCGAGGCGGCCCGTACGCATCGCGATGATCCCGTGTCCCCTTGGCGCGAACGGCGGCAATGGCGGTGGGGCGTTGCGATCGTGCTGCTGTTCGTCGTGCTGCTCATGCTGTTCCGCAGTCCGTTGGCGGACATGCTCTGGCCTGAAACACGCGTGCAATCACTGCTCGACCAGGCCGGCCGCGCATTGGCCGAAGGGCGGCTCGATGCCGACGACGGTACCGGCGCACGGCAGCTGTACGAAGCCGCGCAAGCACTCGACACCGACCGGAATGAAGCGGCCATCGGCCTGCGGCGCGTGGCGGTGGATGCCCTGCGCCAGGCCTCCACGGCGCTGGGGCAGAACCGTTTCGACGAGGCGCGCGACCGTCTTGCGCTCGCGCGCGAGTTGCAGGTGCCACGCGCGCAGGCGGACGCGTTCGCCGCACGACTGCGCGCGCGCGAGGCCGAGCATGCAGGCCTCGACGGCGTACTGCAGGCGGCGACGCAGGCGCATGCGGCCGGCCATCTCGTCGGCAGTGAAGACGCCGCGTTGCCGCTCTACCAGCGCGTGCTGGCGCTGCAGCCGACCCGGCTGGAGGCGTTGGAGGGTCGCGAAGATGCGTTGTCGGATCTGTTGCAGGAGGCCGGCCGGCTGCTGGCGCGCCATGAACTGGGCCAGGCATCCGCCCTGATCGGGCAGGCGCAGGCATTCGATCCGGGACACGTCGATCTGCCGCAGGCGCAGGCCGCGCTGGCCAGCGCGCTGGAGGCGCGTCGCCGTGCAGCCGCACGCGATGTCGCCGGCGGACGCCTGGTTCCTGCGCGCGCCGCCTTCGAGGCGGTGCTGGCGGTGGTGCCGGACGATGCCGCCGCGCGCCAGGGCCTGGAGCAGGTGGGCGTAGCCCATGCGGCGCTTGCGGAGCGGCAGGCGGCCGATTTCCATTTCGGGCAGGCCCGGAGCGAACTCGCGGTAGCGCGTGCACTCGCGCCGCAGTCGCCGCGCGTGACCCAGGCGGAGCAGGCCGTGGCGCGTGCAGAACAAGTGCGTGGCCGGCTGGGTACGGGCCTGCCGGCGCGCGAGCGCGACCGCCGCGTGCAGGTGTTGCTCGCGGCGATGGCCGACGCCGAAGCGCAGGGTCAATGGCTGACGCCGCCCGGCGAAAGCGCCTACGACAAGCTGCGCGCCGCGCAGGCACTCGCGCCGGACGCACCGGCGGTGCGACAGGCGTCGGCGCGGCTGTTGCCTGCGGTACGCGGATGCTACGAGGACGAACTGCGCGCCAACCGCATCCGTCGCGCACAGGCCTGCCAGCAGGCATGGCAAACGCTCCAGCCGCGCGATGCCGGCTTGCCCGATGCGAAGCGGCGATTGGCGGAGAAGTGGGTCGCGGTGGGCAGTGAGCGGTTGGGTGCCGGCGACGTCGCGTTCGCGGCGAAGGCGCTGGATGAGGCGCTTCAGCTGGATGCCGCTGTTCCGGGCCTGGATGACTTCAGGGCACGCGTTCGCCTCGCGCAGGCGCCGCCCTCGCGCTAGAAGAACACCCGCCGCACCACGTCGCGCGCCGTGTCGAGGGAGAAGTGCTGGCGGATGTTGTCGCGCCCATTCGCCGACAGCCGTTCCCACAGGGGGGCGTCCCCGTACAGGCGCACCACCGCATCGGCGAAGGCGTCGGCGGTTCCTGCGACGAGCACGTCGTGTCCGTCCACGAGATGCATGCCTTCGACCGCACAGGGTGTTGCCACCACCGGTTGGCCATGCGCCATGCTCAGGTTCACCTTGCCTTTCACGCCGGCGCCGAAACGAAGCGGCGCGACAGCGATGCGCGCGCCCTCCATGTGGGGCGCGAGGTCCGGCACGTGGCCGTGCACGACGATGCCCGGCTGGTCCTGCAGCGCGCGCACGTCGGCCGGAGGCTCGGCGCCGATGCAGTGGAAGCGAACGTCGGGTAGCCGGGCGCGGACAAGCGGAAAGATGTCGCGGCCGAACCACAACACGGCGTCCACATTCGGCGGGTGACGGAAGCCGCCGACGAACACGATGTCCTGGCGCTGCGCGAAGGGTGCGCCGCCGTCCGCGAGTTCATGCAGGTTCGACAGCACCTCGACCTGGGCCGCCGGCAGCAGCGCGGACAGCATGTCGCGTTCGGCGGGGCTGACCACCAGCGTCGTATCCGCCTGGCGCATCAGCGCGAGTTCGCGTTCGCGCGTCTTCTCCGCGCTACGGCGGAGCGCATCGTCGCCGGCCACCTCCGCGCCACGCGATTCGCGCAGGAAATGCAGGTCGACCGTGTCGAACACGATCCGTGCCTGCGGCGCGAACCTGCGCACGAGGGGCAGGAATTCGGCGGCGACATAGTGGCGGGACAGCAGCACCACGTCGAAGCGCGGCCCGTGCTCGCGCAGCCAGGACGCTACGCGGCCGGCGAACGGCGCATGCCAGGTTTCGATCCCGTGCTGGCGGAGCGCAGAGGTATCCGCGCCGGCATGGCGCAGGTCCGCCGGCAGGAACACGACGTGCGCGCCTTCACCGACCAGCAGGCGCATCAGATTGGCCATGCGCAACGATGCGGAATCATGCTGGGGGCGCGGCGTTTCCGCATCGACGACCAGCACCTGCCGCTGGTCGCGTGCCAGCACGGCGGGCGAGGGCAGCGTGCCTGCCGCCGGTTGCCGGGCGAGTGCGTCGGCCCACTTCTGCGCGAACACGCCGCGGTTGCGGACCTGATAGGCCTTCGCGCCGCTGCCGGTGTCCGTGCCGGCGGTGATGCCTTCCAGGTGCACCACGCGCGAGGCCGGTTGGTAGAGCACGCGATGGCCGCGGGCGCGGACGGCGAACGCCAGGTCGGTGTCTTCGTAGTACGCCGGTGCGTAGCGCGTATCGAAGCCGCCGATCTCGCGGAACAGCGCCGTGGGCAGCATGATCGCCGCGCCTGAGCAGTAGTCCGCATCGCGCACGCTGGTATAGCGCGGATCGTCGGGCGACTCGAAGCGGCCGTAATTCCACGCCGACCCGTCATCGAAGACCACGCCGCCGGCTTCCTGCAGGCGGCCATCCGGGTAGACCAGCTGCGCGCCGACCAGGCCCGCCTCGGGCCAGGCGCCGAACGTATCGAGCAGCGCATCCAGCCAGCCCGGCTGCGGGAAGGTGTCGTTGTTGAGGAAGACGAGATAGGTGCCGCGGGCGAGCGCTGCGCCGTCGTTGCACGCGGCGATGAAGCCGCCATTGGTGGCGCGCAGGTGGTAGCGCAGCCCGCCGATCGCTTCCATCCATGCGCGGGTGTCGTCCTGCGACCCATCGTCGACCACGATGATCTCGCAGGCGGTCGCCGGCGGATGCTCGGCCAATGCGCGCAGGCAACCCAGCGTATGCGTGGCCTGGTTGTAGACGGGGATCACGATGCTGACACGCGGTGCGTCGCTGGACGGCACCGCGAAGGGCGCGAACGCGGCGTCTGCGGGCCGGTACAGCGCGCCGGGCGGAAGCCGGGGATGCTGCGCGAACTGCCGCCGCACCCGTGCCCAGGTCGCCGACAGGCCGCGCGTGCGCAGGCTGGCCAGGCCGCGCCGGACCAGGCCGCGCGTGCGTTCCAGCATGAAGCGCAGGTCCGCCCACGACATCGACATTCCGTTGCAACTCCAGCTGAGTGAGGGGCCTGGGGGCCGGGCGCACCTCTGGCGGCTGCGCTAGACTCGCCCGAATTCCCATTGTCGCATCCCCTGTGGCCCGCAACGACTACGACGACGAAGCGCTGGACGAAGACGACATCGATGACGGTGACGGCAACCCGCCGGTATGGCGGCAGCGCCTGCTGAGCTGGGGACTGGCGGCGATGGGGCTGGGCCTCGGCTTCCTGATCCCGTACACGCTCTACCTGAATCACCAGGTCACCCAGCGTTTCGGCGAACTGCAATGGCAGATCCCGACGCGCGTGTACGCGCGCCCGCTGCAGGTCGCGCCGGGTCTGGCGATGGACGCGCAGACGCTGAAGACCGAACTGGATGCCGCGTCCTACCGCGACGACGGCACCGGACAGAGTCCAGGCACGTACGCACGCGAAGGCGGGCGGTTCACGATTTCCAGCCGCGGCTATGTCGATGTCGACGGCCGCGTGGCGCCGCGCCGCATCCAGGTGAGCCTGTCCGGTGGGCGCGTGGCGGCCGTGCGCGACATCACGCGCAAGCAGTCGCTGAAGGTCGCGCGGCTGGATCCCGCGCGCATCGCGACGCTCTATGGGCAGAAGCAGGAAGAGCGACGCCTGGTGCGGCTGGAAGAAGTGCCGGACCTGCTGGTGACCGGCCTGCAGGCCGTCGAGGATCGCGACTTCAAGGACCACCACGGCATCGACCTGTCGGGCATGGTGCGCGCGGCATGGTTGCTGGTGAAGTCCGGCGGCGACACCCGCCAGGGCGCCAGCACGCTGACCCAGCAGCTGGCACGCAGCGGCCTGCTCGGCATCGGCAAGGAACAGACGCCGACCCGCAAGTTCAACGAGATCCTCTATGCGCTGATCCTGGAGGCGCGCTACGACAAGCGCACGATCCTGGAGGCGTACTTCAACCAGGTCTACCTGGGGCAGCGCGGCAGCCAGGCCATCCATGGCGTCGCGGCCGGCGCGGAGTTCTGGTTCGGTCGCGACCTCGACAGCCTGACCACCGAGCAGGTGGCGTTGCTGATCGGCATGGTGAAGGGGCCGTCGTACTACGACCCGCGCCGCAATCCGGAGCGTGCGAAGGAGCGTCGCGATTACGCGCTGCTGAAGCTGCACGAAACCGGCCTGATCGACGACGCCGAGTACAAGCGCGCGCTGGTCGCCCCGTTGGGCGTGACCAAGACGCCGGGCATGGCGGCGGCGAACCGTTTCCCCGCCTATGTGGACCTGGTGCGTCGGCAGCTGGCGCGCGACTATCCCGAGAGCGCTCTGCAGGGCGCGGGCCTGACCGTGCTGACCGGCATGTCGCCCTCCGCGCAGGCCTATGCCGAGGCGTCGGTGACGCGCACGGTGAAAGCGCTGGAGAACAAGCGCCGTCCGCCGCTGCAGGCCGGCATGGTGGTCACCGACGTGCATGACGGCGATGTGCTCGCCGTGGTCGGCAGCCGCAATGTCGCCGAGCAGGGCTTCAACCGCGCGGTGGAAGCGCAGCGCCCGGTGGGATCGTTGCTGAAGCCGTTCGTCTACCTGCTCGCACTGGCGCAGCCGGACGAGTATTCGCTCGCCAGTTGGGTGGACGATTCGCCGGTCACCGTGCAGCTCGGGAAGAACAAGCGCTGGACGCCGGCCAATTCCGATCGTCGCAGCCATGGCACTGTACGGCTGGTCGATGCGTTGGCGCATTCGTACAACCAGGCCACCGTCCGCGTAGGCATGAAGGTCGAACCCGACCGCCTGGCGCAGTTGATCCGGGTGTTGGCGGGCATCCAGGCCGAGCCGAATCCGGCGCTGATCCTCGGGTCCACCGACCAGAGCCCGTATGCGATGGCGCAGCTCTACCAGTTCCTGGCCTCCGGTGGCGAAATCCAGCCGTTGCATGCGGTGCGCGGCGTACTCGACCCGAACGGCAAGCTGCTGAAACGCTACGACAAGACACCTGCGCCGGCGCAGGAAGGCGATTCCATCGCGGCGAACCTCATCACCGTCGCGCTGCAGCAGGTCGTCGCCAACGGTACCGGTCGGCAGCTGCTCGGCGATGGCCTGGGCCGCCTGCAGTCGGCGGGCAAGACCGGTACCAGCAACGATGGCCGCGACAGCTGGTATGCCGGCTACACCGGCGATCACCTTGCTGTGGTGTGGATGGGCAACGACAAGAACGAGCAGACCGGCCTGTATGGCGCCACCGGTGCGATGCGCGTGTGGTCGGGCCTGTTCGCCCGGCTGCCGAGTGCGCCGCTGAAGGCGTCGGGCAAGGGTCTGGACTGGCAGTGGGTGGTCTCGTCGAACAGTACCGACCCGGGATGCCCGGGCGCGCGCCAGTTGCCGTTCGTGTCCGGCTTCGCGCCGGCCTACGCCGCCTGCGTGGTCGAACAACCGGTCGAAGGCGAAGAGGCCGACAGCGGTGGCGGTTGGCGCAGCTGGTTCGGCCTGGACCGCAAAGAAGAAGCACCGCCGCCCCAGGATCCCCCCCCGCAACAGCCATGATGATGAAGTACGCCGTTCCCCTGTTCCTGCTGGTCCTCGCCGGTTGCGCCTCCGCGCCGGCGCCCGAACCCCCCGTCGCGAACGATCCGGTCACGCCCGAACAGCGCGTGGCCGCGATCCATGCCGCTGCCGGCGCCGACGACCGCGAGCTGGCCGTGCAGCCGCTGCGCGATCCGGAAGTCGACGACCTGCGCGAGGCCGCGCAGCGGGCGCTCGCCGCGCGCGATCTGGCCGCCGCGGGCTCGGCGCTCGACCGCGCGGTCGCGATCGTTCCGGAAGACCCCGCCATCCTGCAGGAGCGCGCCGAACTGGCCTTGCTGCAAGGCGACTACGCCCGCGCCGATACCCTGGCGCAGCGTGCGTTCGAACTGGGCTCGCGCGTCGGGCCGCTCTGCCGCCAGCATTGGGAAACCGTCCGCCAGGTGCGCCAGCACCAGCGCGCGGTGCTGCCGCCCCTGCCTGCGAGGCATACGCCGGAAGACGCAGCCCAGCATGCGGCGCGTGCCGCCACCCAGGAGGCTTCCATCGGCGACGCCGAGCGCCAGCGCGATGCCTGCACGGTGCCGGTGATCGAGCGCATGTAAGGCACGGGCCGGTCGCGACGCGGTACCCTTGCCGCCGCAACCGCCCGATGTTTCCCCGATGTCCCAGCTCGCCCAGGCCAGCAGCGACGCCCTCAGCGAGGGTGGCGCCCTGGCGGACCGCCTCGATGCCTTCGTACCCCGCGACGCCCAGCAGCGCCTGACGGCGGCGATCGCCGACGCCTTCGATGGGCGCGACGTGCTGCTCGCCGAGGCGGGCACCGGGACGGGCAAGACCTTCGCGTACCTCGTCCCGGCGCTGCTGTCGGGGTTGAAGACGATCATTTCCACCGGCACGCGCGCGCTGCAGGACCAGCTGTACCACCGCGACCTGCCGCGCGTGCGCGACGCATTGGGCGTGTCGGGACTGAAGTCGGCACTGCTGAAGGGGCGCAGCAACTATCTGTGCCGCTATCGCCTCAACCAGGCCAAGGGCGATCCGCAGGCGCTGCGCACCACCTTCACCAGCCGCGAGCAGGTGGACCAGTTCCAGCGCATCGTCGCGTGGGGCGGCCGCACGCAGTTCGGCGACATGGCCGAACTCGCCGCCCTGCCGGACGATTCGCCGCTGGTGCCCCTGGTCACCTCCACCGTCGATAACTGCCTCGGCAGCGAGTGCCCATTCTGGGACGACTGCTTCGTCGTGCAGGCGCGCCAGCGCGCGCAGGCGGCGGACATCGTGGTGGTGAACCACCACCTGCTGCTGGCCGACCTCGCGCTCAAGCAGGAAGGCTTCGGCGAGATCCTGCCCGGCGCGCAGGCGTTCGTGATCGACGAAGCCCATCAGTTGCCCGAACTGGCGGCGAACTTCTTCGGCGAAGGCTTCGGCATGCGTCCGTTGCAGGAACTCGCACGCGACTGCCTGGCCGAGTGCAAGGACGTCGCCGGTGCGCTGTCCGCGTTGCAGCCGCCCGTGCGTGCGCTGGAGCAGGCGTTGCGCGAGGCCCGCGCGGCGATGGAGGGCATGCCCGCGCGCGGTACGCGCGAGCGCTTGTTGGCCAAGCCCGAGGTGGCGGCCGGGTTCGACGCCATCGATCACGCGCTCGCCGACCTGTCCGCCGCGCTCGCGCCGCTGGCGCCGGCATCCATGGGGCTCGAAGCGTGCGCCGCGCGCGCCACCGAATTCGCCAAGCGGCTGGCGCGCTGGTACGCCGCGCCGTCCGCCGTGGGTGCGTTCGACGATGCGGAGGCGGCATCGCAGGCCGACGATGGCGACGTGCTCTGGTACGAACTCACCCCGCGCGCGTTCCGCTGCCAGCGCACGCCGCTGGATGTGTCGGGCCCGCTGCGCCAGCACCGCGAGCAATCGCGGGCGGCCTGGGTGTTCACGTCGGCGACGCTCGCCGTCGGCGGCCGCTTCGACCACCTGGCGCTGCGCCTCGGCCTGGAAGACCCGCCGACGCTGCTGCAACCCAGTCCGTTCGACTGGCCGCACCAGGCGTTGTGCTATCTGCCAACAGGCCTGCCTGATCCGAATGCGCCCACCTTCGGCAAGGCACTGATCGCCACGTTGCGGCCGGTACTGGAAGCATCGCAAGGGCGGGCCTTCCTGCTGTTCGCCTCGCACCGGGCGCTGCGCGACGCCGCCGACGCACTGCGCGGCGGGCCGTGGCCGCTGTTCGTGCAGGGCGAAGCGCCGCGCGGCACGCTGTTGCAGCGGTTCCGCGAATCCGGCAACGGCGTGCTGCTGGGCGCGGCGAGTTTCCGCGAGGGCGTCGACGTGGTCGGCGATACGTTGAGCGTCGTCGTGGTGGACAAGCTGCCATTCGCCGCGCCGGACGATCCGGTGTTCGAAGCGCGCCTGGAAGCGGTGCGCCGCGCCGGTGGCAATCCGTTCCGCGACGAGCAACTGCCGCAGGCCGTCATCGCGCTCAAGCAGGCCGTCGGCCGCCTGATCCGCAGCGAGACCGACCGCGGTGTGCTGGTGCTGTGCGATCCGCGCCTGACCGGCAAACCCTATGGCCGCGTCTTCCTGGATTCGCTGCCGCCGTTCGCGCGCACGCAGCGCGTGCAGGACGTACAGGGATTTTTCGGGGCCGCGATCAGCGAGGACGAGGCGCCGGCAACCGCGCCTGCGGCCGACGACTGGTTCGCCGACGCCCGGTTCTGAGCCGCACGGGTATCCTTGTCCCATGAACGCCGGTCGATCCGCATGAAACTGCTCGCCTTCGAAACCGCTACCGAAGCCTGTTCCGTCGCCGTCTACGTCGATGGCGAGGTGCGCGAGCGCTTCGAGATCGCGCCGCGCCGCCATGCCGAACTGGCATTGCCGTGGGCCGAACAACTGCTGGCCGACGCCGGCATCGCGCGTTCGCAACTCGATGCCGTGGCGCTCAGCCGCGGTCCTGGCGCTTTCACCGGCGTGCGCCTGGCGATCGCGATCGCGCAGGGCATCGCGTTGGCGCTGGATCGCCCCTTGCTGCCGGTTTCCACGCTTGCCGTGCTCGCCGCGCAGGTACCGCCACCCGCCGTGCTGGCGGGCGAGGGTGGCTGCGATGTCGGCGCACCGCACACCATCCTCGCGGCGATCGATGCGCGGATGGGCGAGATCTACACCGGCGCGTTCGTGCGCCAGGGTGATGGCTTGCAGGCGACGACCGACGAAGCCGTCATCGCACCTGCCGATTACCGGCTGCCCGGCGATGCGCTCGGCTGGATCGGCGTGGGCACCGGCTTCGCCGCGGCCGAAGGCGCACTGGCGACCGCGCTGCGGGCGCGCTTTGCCCGTATCGACGCGCAAGCGTTGCCGCACGCCGCCGACCTCGCGCACCTGGCCGTGGAGGCCTGGCACCGGGGAGAGGCGATCGCGCCCGAGCGCGTCGAACCGGCCTATCTGCGCAACAACGTCGCCCTGACCCTGGAAGAACAGAAAGCCTTGCGCGCCCGCCGCTGAGGCGGCGTCCCGGACGGGTGCCGTCGGTCATGGTTGACGGCTTCCGTTCTAACTGTACTATGTGTGTTAGTACAGTTGCCTGGAGGCTGCCATGGCCCGCACGACCCCGTTGATGCTGCAGATCGCCACCGGCGATCCGCGGCCCATCGTCCGCCAGATCGTCGATGGCGTGCGCATGCAGATCGCCACCGGCGGATTGCGGGCGGGCGACCAGTTGCCCAGCGTGCGCGGACTGGCCCAGCAGCTGGCGATCAATCCGAACACGGTGGCCAAGGCCTATGCCGAGCTCACCACGGAAGGATGGCTGGAATCGCGCCAGGGCATGGGCCTGTACGTGGCCGCGCCGCGCCAGCGGTTGTCCGATGCCGAACGCGAGCGTCGCCTCGACGACGCCGTCGGCCGCTTCGTCAACGACGTGATCCCGCTCGACTTCGCCGCCGACGAGGTGGAGTCGCGCGTGTCGCACGCCCTGCGGCGCCTGGCGCCGCGCCGCATCGCCTGAGCCTGGACCGCCGACATGTCCGATGACTATGTGATCGAAACCCGCGCGCTGACCCGCCGCTACGGCGCGAAGCTGGCGCTGGACCACCTCGACCTGGCGATTCCGCGCGGACGCATCCACGCGATCGTCGGCGCGAACGGCGCAGGCAAATCGACGCTGTTCCGCATCCTGCTGGGATTCCTGCCGCCGACCTCCGGCACGGCACGCATCCTGGGTCGCGACAGCCAGCAGTTGCTGCCCGCCGACCGTGCGCGCGTCGGCTTCGTCAACGAAGAACACACGCTGCCCGGCTGGATGCGCGTGGAGCAGGTGCGGGCGATGCAGCAGCATCAGTATCCGCGTTGGAGCGCGCGCGCTTACGAAGACGTGATCGGCCACTACCACGTGTTGCCGCAGCAGAAGGTCTCGCAGCTTTCGCGCGGTGAGCGTGCCGGGCTCAACCTGGCGCTCGCCCTCGCGCAGACGCCGGAACTGCTGGTGCTCGATGAGCCGACGCTCGGGCTGGACGTGGTCGCCAAGCGCGCCTTCCTCGAATCGCTGATGTACAGCAATGCGGCCGAGCAGTGCACGGTCATCTATTGCTCGCACCAGATGGAGGAGATCGAGCGCGTCGCCGACAACCTCATCATCCTCGAGCGCGGACAGCTGAAGAACATGTCGGCGCCGGAAGACTTCACCTCGCGCGTGGCGTTGTGGGTGGCCGACATCCCCTTCAAGGGCCCCGATCCGCAGAGCGTGCCCGGTCTGCTGGAAGTGCAGCGCCTGGACGGGCTGCACCACTACCTGGTGCTGGACCAGGACGAAGGCTTCGCCGACTACCTGCGCGCGCAAGGTGCGCGCTCCATCCGCAGCATGCCAGTGAGCCTGGACCGCGCGGTCAACGGCTTCCTGGCCAAGAACCACGCCGCGCCGGCCGCCGCCTGAGGAACGACCCCATGTACGACTTCTTCAAGAGCGAACTGATCCGCTTCCGCGGCTGGGCCCTGCTGGCGGCCATCGTGCACCTGCTTGCACTGGCCTTCATGGCGCGGGTGGTGGACCTGGCCCAGCAACCGCTGGTGGTGCACCGGGTGATCGGCGGCGTGTACGCGCTGTGCGGGCTGCTGCTCGGGCTGTACCAGATGGGCACCTACCGCAAGCCCAGCCAATGGTTGAGCCTGCTGCACCGGCCGATGGCACCGGCGCGCGTGGCCTTCGCCCTCGCGGCGGCTGCGGCGGTATTGCTCACCGTCGCCGTCGCGCTGCCCTTGCTGCTGGTCGCCCTCTGGCAGCACGCGCTGACGCCGCGCGTGGTCGACCTGCGCCATTGGCTGCTGCCGCTGTCCGGCGCACTGATCGCGACAGCCGCCTATCTCGCCGGTGCGTTCTGCAGCCTGCGTGGATGGCGCTGGGCGGGCGCCGCGCTCGTGCTGCTGGTCTGGCTGCTGGTCAGCCGCGCCTACGGCTTCGGAATGATCGCGATCGAACTGATCGTGCTGGCCTGGCTGGCGGTGCTGCTGCGCGTGGCGTTCGTCGCCGACCTGGATTCGCCGCCGCGCGGGCTGTTCGCGACGGCCGCCGTCGCGCTGCCGCTGCAGGTCGCGGTCCAGGTGATGACGCTCGTGCTGCTGTTCGGCCTGGAGATGCTGTGGATCGCGCAGGGCAGCCATCCGAACAACACGCCTGCGCCGCCGGTGGGTGGGCACAACGAAGTGGAGAAGATGGATCCGCGCGAGCGCATGATCGCCGGCCTGCGCGACAGCCATCACCCGGATGCGCCGCTGTTGCGCGAGCAGATCCGCCTGTCCGAACCCGACGGGATCGGCGTGCAGGTACCCAAGCTGCCGCAGTACCAGGAACTCGGCAACTTCCGGCCGATGGAGTTCGACGACGGCGAGCGTCGCGAGCGCTGGGTCTTCAGCCACGACGACATGCGCCTGCACGGCTACCGGCTGGCGGACAATCGCGCGGTGGGTGTCCTCGGCATCGGTGCGGACCAGGCCGCGTTCCCCGCAGTGGTGCTGCCGGGGGATGCGCTGCCGGGCATGGAGCCGGGCGATGCGATCCTGGTCGGCGGCAATACCCTCTACCAGTACGTGAGCGCCGAGCATCGCGTCCTGCCGCGCGTACGCGTCGCTGCCGGCGAAACCCTGATGGGCGGCGGCCCGTTGGGGCAGGGCATCGGCATGCTCAGCGACCGCGCACTGTACTTCTACGATGCGCGCCCTTTGGTGGAAGGCCAGGGCCTGCTGGCACCGCGTTTGCGCGTACCGCTGCCGGGCGAGATGGGTGACCTGCGCAACCTGGACCTGGTGGAACTGGTCGATGGCCACCTGATCTCGATCGCGTTCTCGGCACGCTCGCATGCCAGCGATGGCGCCGCGCCGATGCAGGTCACGCTGCGCACGCACGACGATGGCCGTATCGAAACCGTGCACCGTCGCGCGCTCGCCTTCGACTACCCGCCCGTCTATCGCTACCGCGGCGTTTGGCCATCGCCGGCCTTGCACGCGATCACCGACGCCGCGCGCGACCTGTTCGCGCCGCCGTTGCCGCTGGATGTCACCCGGCCTGCCGCGACTCCTGCATCGGTGCGGTGGCTCGCAGGCGTGCTGTCGCTGCTGTCGCTGATCGGCGCAGTGTGGCTGACGGCGCGCTCGCAACTATCCACCGCGGGTCGCTGGACGTGGGTGTTCGCTTGCGCCTTGATCGGGCTGCCGGCCCTGGCGAGCTTGTGGTTGCTGGTGCCACGTCGTGAGGACGTCCGCGTGCCGTTGCCGCAGCCGGCTGCGGCTTGATCGCGCGGATCACAGAGTCGAGGAGAGGACCATGAATCTGTTCCCGCCGAACGCCGGGAGGCGCGTCGCGCTGTCTGCATGCGCCTTGCTGATCGGGATCGCCGCTGTCCCGCAGGCGGCGGCCAGTGAAGGGCTGCAGGACTATGTCGCGACGGAACGCGCACGCGCCGTCGCGCCGGTGCTGCCCCGCACAGCGTTCCTGCAGCGCGGCGCGGTCGTGGCGATCCGGTTGTCGCCCGACGGCAGGCATGTGGCATGGCTGCGCGATCGCGGCGAGCAGCGCGAAGTGTGGCTGCGTGCGACGGCCGGCGGCACGCCGCGGCGCATGCTGGGCGATACCGCAGCGAGCGCGCTGGACTGGAGCCGCGACGGCGCCTGGCTGCTGCTGCGCTCGTCGCGTGATCTGCAAGCGTTGGCGATAGGCGGCCAGGCAGGATCGGGACGCATCGCGACGCTGGGCGGTACGACGTCGGTCGCGATGCTCGATACGGATCCCAGCCAGCCGGCCGCCGTGCTGTTGATCGAACGGGAAGGCCCGGCCGCCGCGCCGCGCGCCTGGCGATTGCTTCGCGTGGACATGCAAGGGCGACGCACGGTGCTTTGGCAGGATCGCCAGCGCATCGTCGACGCCGTGATCGATGCGCAGGGCCGGCCGGCCTGGCTGCAGCGCGTGGAAGGCGATGAACTGGTGATCCATCGGATCGTGCGCGGCGTGCCGCAGCCCGTCCTGCGCTGTGAGCCCAGCCGGCGCTGTGCCTTGCGCGGGCTCGCGCCCGACGGCGGCGCCTGGCTGCGCACCGACCTGCAGGGCGACCTGTCGCGCCTGGCACGGCTGCAGGCGGACGGGCGGATCGTCGAGGTCCATGCCGATCCGCAGCGCACGGCGGACGTCGACGAGATCATCGAAGATCCGGTCGGGCGCCAACCGCGCTTTATCGCTTACCGCAGCACGACCTCGCAGCTGTATGCGCTCGCCGCCGCCGACGGCGCGTACTTGGCGGCACTGCGCGCGGCGTTGCCCGGGTGCGACCTCGACCTGCAGCCGGGCGTCGGCGCTGGCGCACGCTGGCTGGTGGAAGCCGCATCGCCGCAGGCGCCGCTCCGACGCTGGCATCTGTACGACCCCGCGACGCGCCGCGTTGCGCCGTTGCTGGATGACGCGCCACTGGATCGGCGTTCGGGCGCGCCGGCCGACGCAGTGGACGAGGCGGTGCTGGCGCGGCCGACATCGCTGACGTGGACCGCGTCCGATGGTCGCCCTCTGCACGGATTCCTCTGGTTGCCGCCCGGCCGTGATGCCTCGCGCCTGCCGCTGGTCGTCGTGCCGCACGGCGGACCTTGGAATCACTGGAAGCCGGAGTACCGCGCGCTGAGCCAGTTGTTCGCCAATCGCGGTTACGCCGTGTTCGAACCGAACTTCCGCGGCTCCACCGGCCATGGCCGCGACTACGTGCTGGCGGCGCGTGGCGACTTCGGCCACGGTCGCGTCCAGGCGGACATCGTCGAAGGCACGCGCTGGCTGCTGGACCAGGGCGTCGGTGATCGCGAGCGCGTGGGTATCGTCGGCGCCTCGTTCGGGGGCTATTCCGCATTGCTGGGGGCGACGTTCGATCCCGACCTGTTCAAAGTGGCCGTGGCGATGGTGCCGCCACCGGACTTCGGCTGGGCGCTGCGCTGGGTGCTGCGCAATCCGGAGGCGCTGGAAATCGGCGACGTGGTGCCGATGGAAACCTGGTTGCTCGGCCAGGGTATCGACGTCACCGACAAGGCGACCATGGCGCGGTTGCACGCGCAGTCGCCGTTGGCCAATGTCGCGCGCCTGCAGCGGCCGGTCTTGCTGGTGGCGGGGGGCGAAGACCGGCGGGTGGGCCTGGCGGGCGTCATCGAGTACGCGGCGCGGCTGAAGCTGGCCGACAAGGAGGTCGCCCTGCTGGTCGACGAACAGGCCGGCCACGATGGTGGCTCGCCGCTGGCGCGCGAAGCGCGGGCGTATCTGATGGAGACGATGTTGCACCGGTCGCTGGGCGGCGCGGCGCCGGCACCCCCGCCTGCCGATGTGCGGGCCTATCTGAGGCGGAACTTGCGATTGCCGGGCGCGCTGGCGCCCTGAGCCGGCTCAGTCGTCGCGCACTTCACCACCCGGCAGGAAGCGCCAGGTGCGGGTGACGTGCAGGATGTCCACGTTCTCGCTGGTCTCGGGCAGCGGCGGGAAGGGTGCCGCGAGCTGCACGATCCGCTTCGCCGTGGAATCCAGCAGCGGGATGCCGCTGGACTGGATGATGCGCGTCTGCTCGACGCTGCCGTCGCGGCGCACCGCCACGCTGATCACCAGCGTGCCGGCCACGCGCTTGCGGCGCGCTTCGTCGGGATAGTTGAGGTTGCCGACGCGCTCGGCGCGGTCCACCCATGCGCGCAGGTAGTTGGCGTAGACGTATTCCCTGGTGCTTGCCGAGACGAACTTGCGCTTCGGCCGCTTGGCGTACAACTCCGAACGCAGGTGGTACTCGGCCGCCAGGCGCGCCATCTCGGCGTCGCGCTGCACTTTCTGTTCGCCTTGCGGCAGGTCGGGCTGGTCCGGTTGCGGACGGGCTTCCGGGGTCGGCGTGCGCGTGTCGCTGTCGCGGGTGGTGACCACGCGGCTTTCCGGCGGAGGCACCGGCGCGGTGGTCTGCGCGCGCAGCGGCTGCGGCGCCAGGCCGGTGTCCGGCTGCGGAACCCACCCCGCCTGGCTGTCGCGCGGACGCTTGGCCTGCTCGCTCTCCCCGCCGCCTTCCTGGTTGGCGGCGGCCAGGAAGTCCGCTTCCTTCGGCGTCAGCGGCGTGCTGGTCTGGCTGAGGATCACGTCCAGCGTCGGCATCACCGGCGCCGCGTCGTCGAGGGCGAAGCCGACGCCCAGCACCAGCAGGCCGTGCACGATCAGCGACAGCGCCAGGGTGGCGCCGAGACGTTCGTTCGCGCCGATCTGCGGCGGAGTGACCGGGACCGCTGCCATCTCAGGCCAGTTTCTTCTCGATGGCGTCGAACAGCAGGCCGGCGATGTTCAGGCCGAACTGCGCGTCCAGTTCGCGCACACAGGTGGGGCTGGTGACGTTGACCTCGGTCAGGTAGTCGCCGATCACGTCCAGGCCGACGAACAACATCCCGCGGCGCTTCATCTCCGGTCCGACCTGGGCGGCGATCCAGCGGTCGCGATCGCTCAGCGGGCGGCCTTCGCCGCGGCCGCCGGCGGCCAGGTTGCCGCGGAACTCGTCGCCCTGCGGGATGCGCGCCAGGGCGTAGTCCACGGGCTCGCCGTCGACCAGCAGCACGCGCTTGTCGCCGTCCTTGATGCCGGGGATGAAGCGCTGCGCCAGGGTCAGGTGGCCGGGGCCGACCAGGGTTTCGAGGATGACATTGGTGTTGGGGTCGCCGGCCTTCACCCGGAAGATCGAGCGGCCGCCCATGCCGTCCAGGGGTTTCAGGACCGCTTCGCCATGCTCGGCGACGAAGGCCTTCAAGGCGGCAGGGTCGCGACTGACCAGGGTCGGCGGGCAGCACTGCGGGAAGAGCAGGGCGGCCAGCTTCTCGTTGTAGTCGCGCAACCCCTGGGGGTCGTTGACGATCAGCGCGCCCGCCTGCTGGGCGATGCCGAGCACGTGGGTGTCGTAGAGGTATTGGTCGTCGACCGGCGGGTCCTTGCGCATCAGCACGACCTGGCCGGGGCCGAAGGCGAGTTCGTGCGGCTCGCCCAGGGTGAACCAGCCGGCCTTGTCGTCCGCCACGGCCAGCGGGGCGACCTGGGCGAAGGCACGACCGTCGCGCAGGGCCAGCCGGCCGGGAATCACGTAATGCAGCCGGTGGCCGCGCCGCTGGGCCTCCAGCAGCATGGCGAAGGTGGTGTCCTTGGCGATCTTGATGGACCCGATCGGATCCATGACGACGACGATGTCCAGCGGCATGGGGGCGGTTCTGCGGATGACCGCGTGATGGTATCAGGCGGCACCGGGCCGCCCTCCCGGCGTCGTCGGAACAGGGCGTCCCGCGGGTGACCGGAAATTGAGACGCAGTTCGCATCGCGCCGTTCAGCCGAATGGCCCGTGGAGGCGTGGCTTGACAGTGCGCGCCGGGATAGGGGATATAAGCAGGCAACGCAGCGCGGCCAGTTCGTCAATGAAGCCGCGCGCGCATGGGGAAATCAGGTAATGACGCAGAATGAAGGCCAGGCCGGCGGACTCAACGGCCTACGGGTCATGGTGATCGATGACTCGAAAACCATCCGCCGCACCGCGGAAACCCTGCTTAAACGCGAGGGTTGCGAAGTGGTGACGGCGACGGACGGGTTCGAGGCGCTCGCCAAGATCGCCGACCAGCAGCCGCAGATCATCTTCGTGGACATCATGATGCCGCGCCTGGACGGCTATCAGACCTGCGCGCTCATCAAGAACAACCAGGTTTTCAAGTCCACGCCGGTCATCATGCTCTCGTCCAAGGACAGCCTGTTCGACAAGGCGCGCGGACGCATCGTCGGCTCGGAGCAGTACCTGACCAAGCCGTTCACGCGCGAGGAGCTCCTCGACGCCATCCGCGCCCACGTCAGCACCTGAGGGGCTGGCGGCATGGGGACCAATCGCACTGAGTGCACAGGGGGCGGGCCATGATCCGCACACCGTTCGACACGCTTGCCGAATATGAGCGCCGCAGCCTGGCGCATGCCGTGGTGCAGCCCGCGCGTGAGGTCGCGCAGGACCAGTACCGCGGCGTCGGCTACCGGGTGGGCAAGCGCCGGCTCATTTCCAACTTCGGGGAAGTGGTGGAAATCGTGCCGATGCCGCCGGTCACGCCGGTGCCGGGGGCGCAGCCGTGGCTGCTGGGGATCGGCAACCTGCGCGGCAACCTGTTCCCGGTCGTGGACCTGAAGCAGTTCCTCGAAGGCGAGCGCACCGTGCTGCACGAAGGCCAGCGCGTGCTGGTCATGCGGCAGTCCGGCGGCGACGTCGCGCTGACCATCGACGAGCTGTACGGCCAGCGCAGTTTCCACGAATCGCAGCAGGTCGAGCCGGGGGATCTGGCGGACGGCCGCTACGCGCATTTCATCGAGCGGGCATTCGCCAGCGACGATCAGCAATGGGGTGTATTCGCGCTGGGATTGCTCGCGCGCACGCCCGAGTTCCGCCAAGCCGCGCTCTGAGCGCGGACGACACGCTATTTTCCAGGGGTTGAAAAATGAGCACTGCGTCGGATTCTCCTAGCGCCAGCAAGATCGGCAGCTTCAGCAACAGCTTCTGGCTGGCGTTGCTGGCGCTCTCGGTGATCGTGTTCGGTGCGAACACGGGCGTGGCGACCTACAACGGAAGCCGCCTCTCCGGCGCCAGCACCGGCGCATCGGACATGCGCGTGCTCTCGCAGCAGCTGGCCAACCAGGGCCGTGAGGCGGTCGCCGGCAACGCGTCCGCGTTCAAGGCCTTCAAGGAAACCAAACAGTCCGTTGAAGCCACCGTGTCTGATCTTCAGGCCCGCTACGGTACCGATGGCACGATCTCCGGTCCGCTGGAGAAGCTGGCGACCACCTGGGCGCCGCTGGGCAAGAACGCCGACCAGATCATCGCCTCCGAAGCGGCCGTGCTGGCGCTGGCCGGCAATGCCGACCGCTTCGCCGCGCAGGTGCCTAGCCTGCAGGCGCAGTTGAACGAAGTCGTGCGCGCCATGTCGGCCGGCGGCGCGCCGTCCTCGCAGATCTACAGCGCCCTGCAGCAGGTCGTGCTGGCGGGCACCATGGCCCGCCGCGTGACGGAAATCCGCGCCGGTGGCGCCGGTGCCTCCACCGCGGGCGACGCGCTGGGCCGCGACGCCGTGCTGTTCGGCCAGGTGCTGGAAGGCCTGCGCAACGGCAACAACGAACTCGGCATCGCCGCCGTCCGCAACGGCGCCGCGCTGGCCGCGCTGCAGAACTCGCAGACGCTGTGGGCCACGATGAAGAAGGACCTGGACGCCATCCTCGCCAGCTCGCGCAACCTGTTCGCTGCGCAGGGCGCGGCGGCCGCGCTGACCAACGGCTCCGGCCAGATGCTCCAGGACAGCACCAACCTGTTCCAGGCGTTCTCGGCCTTCGGTTCGGTGCGCGACACGCGCCTGTTCCCCAACTTCTGGCTGGGCATCGCCTCCGGTGCCGCGGCGCTGGTCTCCATCATCGGCCTGTTGTATTCGTTGTACCGCACCCGCCAGCGCGAGCAGGAAGTGCGCTACCAGACGCAGGTGGAATACAACAGCCGCAACCAGCAGGCGATCATGCGGCTGCTGGACGAAATCAGCTCGCTGGGTGAAGGCGACCTGACGGTGAAGGCGTCGGTGACCGAAGACATGACCGGCGCCATCGCGGACGCCATCAACTACGCCGTGGACGAACTGCGCAACCTGGTGACGACGATCAACGACACCTCGGTGCAGGTGGCCGCGTCGACGCAGGAAACCCAGGCCACCGCGCTGCAGCTGGCCGAGGCCGCCGGCCACCAGGCCGACCAGATCACCACCGCGTCCGACCGCATCAGCGAGATCGCGACCAGCATCGACCAGGTGTCGAAGAACTCCACCGAGTCCGCCGAAGTGGCGCAGCGCTCGGTGCAGATCGCGACCGAGGGCGCGGGCGTGGTGCGCGAGACGATCCGCGGCATGGACCAGATCCGCGATCAGATCCAGGAAACCTCCAAGCGCATCAAGCGACTGGGCGAGTCCTCGCAGGAAATCGGCTCGGTCGTGGAACTGATCAACGACATTTCCGAGCAGACCAACATCCTGGCGTTGAACGCGGCCGTGCAGGCGGCCTCGGCCGGTGAAGCGGGCCGCGGCTTCGCGGTCGTGGCCGACGAAGTGCAGCGCCTCGCCGAACGTACCTCGGGCGCGACGCGCCGCATCGAATCGCTGGTGCAGACCATTCAGGCCGATACCAACGAGGCGGTCAGCTCGATGGAGCAGACGACGGCCGAAGTGGTCTCCGGTGCGCGGCTGGCCGAGGACGCGGGTACCGCGCTGGGCGAAATCGAGCGCGTGTCGAACGACCTCAACAACCTCATCAAGAACATCTCCTCGGCCGCACAGCAGCAGTCCACCGCGGCACTGGACATCACGCAGACGATGGGCGTGATCCGGCAGATCACCTCGCAGACCTCGCTGGGCGCCGGCCAGACCGCTGAATCGATCGGCCACCTGGCGCAGCTCGCGTCGGACCTGCGCCGTTCGGTCGCCGACTTCAAGCTGCCGGGCTGAGGACGGGACGTACCGCATGAACTTCCTACGCCATCCCGCCCACCCGCAGCGCGAGGCTGACGGTTCCGCCGTTGCCGCGGGGGTCCGCCGATGAGTGCGCTGCGCGAGGCCATGAGCCATGCCGTACTCGGCTGGGTGAAGCCCGAGCTGGACGAAACCCTGCGCCTGGTGCGCCAGGAGATCGAGTCCTTCGTCGAGGCGCCGGCCGACACCAGCCGCATGCGCTTCTGCGCCGGCTACCTGCACCAGGTGCAGGGCACGCTGCGCATGGTGGAGTTGTATGCCCCGGCGATGGTGGCCGAGGAACTGGAACTGCTCGCCAAGGCATTGCAGGACGGCGGGGTGGGCGATCGCGACGATGCCTGCGCCACGCTGATGCGCGGTGCCGTGCTGCTGCCGGACTACCTGGAGCGGCTGCAGGAAGGACATCGCGACATCCCGATCGTGCTGCTGCCGCTGCTCAACGAGATCCGCGCGGCGCGCGGCGCGTCGGGCCTCAACGAAAGCATGCTGTTCCCGCCGGGTTCCCGCGATGACGCGACGCCCAGCGAGGCCGAGATCGACCATGCGCGCAGCAGCCTGAGTGGCCGCAACCGCGAACTGCTCGATACCGTCGGCAACGCGGTGAAGGAAGAGCTGTTGCGGGTGAAGGACGCGCTCGATCTGCACCTGCGCACCGGCAATGCCGCCAACGAACTCGAACCGCAGGTCGCCGAGCTCGGCAACGTGGCCGACACGCTCGGCATGATGGGCCTGGGCGTGGCGCGCGATGTGGTCATGCAGCAGCGCGACACGCTGCGCGATGTCGTGGCGGGCAGCCGTCCGGCGGACGAAGGCACGCTGCTGGATGTCGCGGGCGCGCTGCTGTACGTGGACGCTTCGCTGGACGACCAGGTCGCCCGCCTCGGCAGCGCCGGCGACGCCGCCCCCGATCCGAATGCCGCCGAGTCCCAACGTACCGTCGAAGTGCTGGCCCAGGAGGCCATCATCAACTTCGCCGGCGCGCGCGAACGCTTCGTCGCGTTCATCGAAACCAACTGGGACCACGGCGAACTGGCCGACGTCCCGCGCCTGCTCGACGAAGTCGCGGGCGCGCTGCGCATGCTCGAACTGGGCCAGGCCGGCGACTACGTGGTCGGCGTGCGCCGGTACGTCAGCGGCGAACTGATCGGCAAGAAGCGCGTGCCCGGCGGCCAGCAGCTGGACACGCTGGCCGACGCGATGGCCAGCCTCGAGTACTACCTGGAAGCGCTGCGCGAGCGCCGCCCCAATCGCGAGGACATCCTCGAGATCACCCGTGGCAGCCTGGAAGCGTTGCGCTACTGGCCGCTGCCGCCGGAAGCGGCAACGGCCGTCGAACCGGAGATCGCGGCGGTCGCCGCGGTGCCCGCCGTCGAGCCGGTGGCCGTGCAGGTCGCCGAGCCCGCATCGGTCGAAACGGCGACGGAAGATGCAGGCGCATCGAACTTCGGCGAGCTGACACTGGAGCCCGTCGATGCCGCGCCGGCGCTGGCCGACGCGAACCCCTTCGATCCGGTCGGTTTCGAGGAAACCGGCGCGGATGTCGAAGCCACGACCTTCGTCGTCGAACTGGAAGACGAAGCGGCCGCCCAGCCGCCGGTGGACGCGCCCATCGAGATCGAGGTACAGGCCGCCCTCGAGGACGCTGCACCCGCCACGCCGGTCGAAGTGGAAGACGAAGCGCTACCGGACCTGCGGCACGAGATTTCGGCGGCAGCCGCTGCATTGCCGGTCGCCACGGTGATCGGTGGCTTCGACAGCGATGCCACCGACATCGACGACGAGATCCGCGAGGTCTTCCTCGAGGAGTTCGACGAAGAGATCGTCAACCTTCGCCAACTGCTGCCTACCTGGCGCAGCAACCCGGAGGACCTGGAGCGCCTGCGGCCGATCCGTCGCGTGTTCCACACGCTGAAGGGCAGCGGCCGCCTGGTCGGCGCGAAGACGCTGGGCGAGTTCAGCTGGAAAGTCGAGAACATGCTCAACCGCGTGCTGGACCGCACGCGAGAGCCGAGCCATGCCGTCGAAGCGCTGCTGGAACTGGTGTGCGATGCATTGCCGCAGCTCAACGCCGCGTTGCGTGGCCAGGGCAGCGTGACGGCCGACCTGGCCGGGCTGCAGGACGTCGCGGACCGTCTCGCCGCAGGCGAAGAGGCGTACTACAGCGCCCAGCCGACCGTCGTGGACGAGGATGCCGAGTTCGCCGAGCCCGCGCCCGTCGCGCCCGCCACGCCGGCGATCGAGGACGTGCCCGCGGTGTTCGAGCCGGAGACCGAAGGCACGCCCGCATCCGTCGATGCCGTGCTGCGCGAGATCCTGGAGGTCGAGGTCGACAACCACCTCGACACGGTCGATACTTGGCTGCTGAAGGCGCAGGTCGACGCGGTGCCGGTGACCGAGGAACTGTTGCGTGCCGTGCACACGATGAACGGTGCGTTGGCGATGGCCGATGTCCCGGAGATCACCGGCGTCACCTCGGCGGCCGAGCAGTACGTGAAGCGCTTGCTGGCGTCGGGCGAAACGCCGACGCCGGAAGGCGTGTCCGCCATCGCCGATACCGCGCAGGCGATCCGTCGCAGCGTGGCCGCGCTGCAGGCGCCTTCGCCGCGCATCCCCGTATTCGCCGCGCTCGCCGGCCAGCTGGTCGCGCTGCGCGACAGCCTGCCCGAGCAGCGCCAGGGTGCGCAGATCGTCGACGATGCGCGCCAGGGCACCTATGTCGAGCAGATGCCGACGATCGCGCCGCCCGTCGCGCCGACCGATATCGAACTGGCCGCGCTTGACCTGTCGGCGTACCTGGACGACACCGCGCACGGCGCCGGTGGCGACCTGGTGCCCGATGTCGCCGCGGCCGATCGCGCCGAGCAGGCCACGACCGCGGATACCGGGTCGCCGTCGCCGTTGCCGTCGCCGTCGTCGCCGGAAGTGACGTTCTACGACATCGACTACCGCATCCTGCCGCGCACGCATGGGGGCGCGACGGACGTCGCAGCCGGAACCACCGATGCGGAAGACGCCGCCGCCGTTACCGGCGATGCGGCCGTCGCGTCGACACCCGACGAGGAGGCCATCGACGATGCGCTGGTCGTCGATGCCGACCTGCCTACGTTCCTGTCCGATGCGGTCGAGCCCGCCACCGATACGGTTGCGCCGGTCGAGGAAGCCGCCGTCGAAACCGCGCCGGTGGAAGCCGCTACCGTTGAGGAGGTCGTGGTCGAAGAGGCCGACGCCCTCGATTCGATCACGGTCGAGGATGTGGCGATCGAAACGCCCACCACCGGGCAGGCCGCTGTCGAGCCTGCGGACGTGGAGGAGATCGCGGTCGAGGAGATCGTGCTCGAGGCCACCGGCGAGGCTCCTGCGTCCGTCGAGGACGTGGTTGTTGCCGAGGCAGCGGCCGAGGACGTCGCCGTCGAGCACGTTGCTGTCGAAGCGACGACCGTCGAAGAAACTGACGTCGAAGCCGCGGCCATCGAAGAAACGGCCATCGAAGAAACGGTCGCCGAAGAAACGGTCGCCGAAGTGCTGCCCGTCGAAGAAGCCGCCGCCGAGGACGTCGCTGTCGAGGATGCCGTCGAGGCGTCCGTCGATACGCTGGATGCCAGCGAACCCGCCGAGCCTGAAGTCGTCGCCTCCGCCGAAGCCGAGGAGTCTGCCGTGACCAGTGCGCCTGCCGACATGCCGGAGCCGGAGGAGGCCCTCGACCTGACCGGTCTGGACCTGGATCTGGTGGAGATCTTCATCGAGGAAGGCAACGACCTGCTCGACCACTCCGACGATCTGCTGGCCAGGCTGCGGGAGACCCCGGAAGACCGCACGCTGCTCATCAGCCTGCAACGCGACCTGCACACCTTGAAGGGCGGCGCGCGCATGGCGGGCATCCATGCCGTCGGCGACCTGGGCCACGCGATCGAATCGATGCTGGAATCCATCGTCGGCCAGCGCACCGAGCTGGACCGTCGCGCGATCCAACTGCTGGAGCGCGGCTTCGACACGCTGCACGGGCAGCTGGCACGCGTCACCGCCCGTCGCGCAGTGACCATCCCCGACGGGATGATCGCCGAGTTCAACGCCCGCGCCCGCGGCATCGAGCTGCCGGACGCACCGGCAACGAACGATGCGCCGGTCGCGCCGGTGGACTTGGCGCCGCTGTCGGCACCGATCGAGACCGATCTGACGGCCCACGTGGAGGAAGAATTCTTCCCGATGGGCCAGCAGGAACAGGTGCGCGTCCGCGCCGACCTGCTGGACCGCCTGGTCAACCACGCCGGCGAAGTCGCCATCTACCGCGCACGCCTGGAGCAGCAGCTCGGCGCGTTCCGCGGCGCGATGGCCGAGCTGGACCGCACCAACATCCGTCTGCACGACCAGCTGCGTCGCCTCGACCTGGAAACGGAAGCGCAGATCGTCGCCCGCTACCAGCGCGAGCACGAGAAGCAGGACCCGACGTTCGATCCGCTCGAGCTGGACCGCTTCTCCACGCTGCAACAGCTCAGCCGCGCGCTGGCCGAATCGGCCGCCGACATCAGCGGCCTGCAGGGCGTGCTGGACGACCTGTCGCGCCAGTACGACAGCCTGCTGCAGCAGCAGTCGC
Source organism: Pseudoxanthomonas sp. Root630 (assembly GCF_001427585.1). Taxonomy (GTDB): domain Bacteria; phylum Pseudomonadota; class Gammaproteobacteria; order Xanthomonadales; family Xanthomonadaceae; genus Pseudoxanthomonas_A. The sequence goes on from NZ_LMGY01000012.1 coordinate 809,764, forward strand.
GGGTCAGTTCGGAACTGCAGGACGGCTTGATGCGTGCGCGCATGGTGCCGTTCGAAGGCATCGTGCCGCGCCTGCGTCGCGTGCTGCGCCAGGCCGGTACCGATACCCACAAGCAGGTCAACCTGCAGCTGTCGGGTACCCACGGCGAAATGGATCGCAATGTGCTGGAGCGCATGACCGCGCCGCTGGAGCACCTGCTGCGCAATTCCGTGGCGCATGGCCTGGAATCGCCCAAGGACCGCCGCAAGGCGGGCAAGGCGGAAGAGGGCACCGTGCAGGTCGCGTTGCGCCGGGAAGGTTCGGAAATGGTGCTGGTCGTCTCCGACGACGGCGCCGGCCTCGACCGCGGCGCGATCCGTCGTCGCGCCGAACAGCGCGGAATCATCCAGCCCGGCGCCACGCTGGCCGACGCCGACCTCGACCGCCTGATCCTGGAATCCGGCTTCAGCACCTACGACAAGGTCAGCCAGCTGGCCGGCCGCGGCGTGGGCATGGACGTGGTCCACAACGAAGTCCGCCAGCTCGGTGGTTCGCTGGATATCGCGTCCACGCCGGGCAAGGGCGCCGTCTTCACTCTGCGCTTGCCGCAGACGCTGGCGGTCACCCAGGCGGTGTTCGTGCAGATCGGCGAGGCCCAGTTCGCCGTGCCGGTCGCTGCGGTCAGCGGCATCGGCCGCATCAGCCACGCGCGCTTCAACGCCGGTGCCGGTACCTACCACTACGCCGGCGAAGACTATCCGCTGTACAACCTCGGCCACCTCGTGGGCCACAGCCCCGCGAAGGCGGAAGGCCAGGCGCAGGTGCCGCTGCTGCTGGTGCGTGCGGGTGACCTGCGCGCCGCCGTCGCCGTGGACCAGGTGCTGGGCAACCGCGAAATCGTGGTCAAGCCGGTGGGCCCGCAGATCGCGTCCATCCAGGGCATCTATGGCGCGACCATCACCGGCGACGGCAGCGTCGTGGTGATCCTGGACGCCGCCCCGCTGGTGCGCCGCCACCTGGCCCAGCCCGCGCAGCCGGCGCAGCCGACCACGGCCGTCGAGCAGCGGCGCGTGCCGCTGGTGATGGTGGTGGACGACTCGCTGACGATGCGCAAGGTGACCAGCCGCGTGCTGGAGCGCCACAACTTCGAGGTCGCCGCCGCGCGCGATGGCGTCGAGGCGCTGGAGAAGCTCGAGGAGCGTGTTCCCGACCTGATGCTGCTGGACATCGAGATGCCGCGCATGGACGGCTACGAACTGGCGACGGCGATGAAGGCCGACCCGCGCTTCAAGGACGTGCCCATCGTGATGATCACGTCGCGTACCGGCGACAAGCATCGCCAGCGCGCGTTCGACATCGGCGTGCAGCGCTACCTCGGCAAGCCGTACCAGGAACTCGACCTGCTGCGTAACGTCTACGACCTGCTGGGAATCGCCCGTGTCCGTGAGTGAAGCCAAGCGCGTTGCCCTGTTGGCCCGCCCGGGCGAGGCGCGCGAGCGCCTGCGGGTGGCCCTGCACGAAGCCGGCGCCGACATCGTGCTGGAAGACGATCCGAATACGCTCGACGCCGACGCGCTGGGCAGCAGTGCGCCCCAGGTGGTGCTGGTCGCGCTGGAGCCGGCGATCGAGGACAGCCTCGAACGCTTCGATGGCGTGCTGCACGACCCCGCGGTCTCGGTGATCTTCGATGAGGCCGAACTGGCCGCCCGCCGCCAGGGCTGGGAAGCGCAGCGCTGGGCCCGCCATCTGGCGGCCAAGCTGCACGGCCACCAGGATGTGCTGCCGCCGGGCCGCGAGGAAGAAGTGAGCCTGCAGCTCGAACCAGGCCTGCCGGTCACGCCGGCGCAGCTGCACCAGGATGCAGAGATTTCGCTGCACCTGGAGGAAGCGGCCGACATCGCCCAGGAACTACCGCGCGACGATTTCGCTTACACCGGCGGACTGGCGGCACGGCAGATCGACGACGCCGTGATCGATGCGGACGACTGGCTGCGCAACACTTCGCAGGCGACCGCGCCCGCCGCCGACGTGCCGCCGCCGCTCCCGCCGCCGCTGCCCGAACCCGCTGCAACCACGCCGCCACCGCTGCCGGCGCCGAAGTTCGACCTGTCCTCGCTCTCGCTGGAACCGCTGGACGCGACAGGCGGCAAGACCGGCGAGCGCGTGCAGGGCGCGGTGCTGGTGTTCGCCGGCATCGGCGGTCCCGACGCCGTGCGCAAGCTGCTGGCGGAACTTCCCGATGGCTTCCCCAAGCCGCTGCTGGTGCACCTGCGCCTGGATGGCGGTCGTTACGACAACCTCGTGCGGCAGATGGAGCGCGTGGCGCACATGCCGGTCGCATTGGCGGAAGCGGGTACGCCCGCCGAGCCGGGCCACATCTACGTGATGCCCGGCGATGTCGTGCCGCTGGTCGACGCGGGCGTGGTGAGTTTCCGCCCCGGCGCCGTCATCCACACGATGATCCCGCAATTGCCTGCCGCCGACAGCGCGGTGCTGCTGCTCAGCGGCAGCGATACCGCGCTGGTCGAGCCGGTCGCCGCGCTCGCCGCACAGGGTGCGCTGGTGCTCGGCCAGTCGCAGGACGGCTGCTACGACCCGGCCGCGCCGCGCGCGCTGGCCGCCCGCGGCGCTGAGCTGGGCACGCCCGCGCAGCTCGCCCAGCGCCTGACCGACCGCTGGTTCTGAGGAACACACGATGGCCCATTCCAACGACGAAATCCGCGGCGTCCTGATCCAGGCCGGCGAGTACCGCCTCCTGTTGCCCAACGCCACCATCGCCGAAGTGCTGACGCGCGCGCCGGTCGAACCCATCGCTGGCATGCCGGACTGGCTGCCCGGCCAGATCGACTGGCACGGGTGGCCGGTGCCGCTGGTGGCCTTCGGTCGCCTGAGCGGCAACCCGAACGACCCGGTCGCGCTCAACAGCAAGATCGTGGTGCTGAAGGCGTTGAGCGGCGACAAGGACCGTCCGTACTTCGCTCTGTTGACGCCGTCGTTCCCGCGCCTGGTGTCGGTGCCGCGCGATGGCCTGCTGGCCGACGCGACGGAGGAAGAGCTGCCGGTCGGCGTCAAGGTCCGCGTGCTGCTCGGCGACGAAGCCGCCGTGCTGCCTGACCTGGAAATCGTCGAAACGATGATCGGCGACGCGCTGGCCAACGCGGCCTGAGGTAGCGCTACCCGGCGTGGGCCTCGGCCCGCCGCCACCCTTTGCGGATGGATCCTCCGGCCGCGGCCCGTCGAACCCGATGCGGTGCGATGGCGGGCTGGAGCCCGCCCTACAGGTCGCCGAAACGCGACTGCAGCGCCGCGATGGCGGCCAATCCGGCGGTTTCCGTGCGCAGGATGCGCGGCCCCAACCGCAACCCGATGAACCCTGCCGCCGACAGGATCTCCCGGTCGCGCGGCGACCAGCCGCCTTCGGGACCGATGGCCACCACCACGCGCGCCGCGACCTGTACGGTCGCCAGCGACACGTCGCCGGTGGGGTCGAGGGTCAGCCGCGTGGCCTCGCCGTCGATACCGCGTGCAGCGTCGTTGAGCGCCGCAGGCGCGGCCAGCGTCGGCAACCGCGCGCGACCGCTCTGTTCGCAGGCGGAGGCGATGACGCTGCGCCAGTGCGCCACGCGCTTCTCCGCACGCTCCGCATCCAGCTTCACCTCGGTGCGCTCCGCCATGACGGGAATGACGGCGGCGACGCCCAACTCCGTCGCCTTCTGCAGGATCAGGTCCATCTTCTCGCCGCGCGCGATCCCCTGCAGCAGGGTGACGTGCAGTGGAGACTCGGTGTCCACCACGCGCGCGCCCTGGAGTTCCGCGACGACCTCGCGCTTGCTGATCGCCTCGATGCGGGCGTCGTAGTCATTGCCATCGCCGTTGAACAGCACGCAGGCATCGCCCTCGCGCAGGCGCAGCACACGGGCAAGATGGTTGGCGGTCACCTCCGGCAGCGCGATGCGCGCGCCGGGGCGCAGCGGCAGATCCACGTAACAGCGGGTCAGGCGCATGCGGTGGCCTCGTCGATGGCATGGCGGGTGACGTCGGCGAGATGCTGCAGGTCGCCGGGTTCCACGCAATAGGGCGGCATCCAGTACAGCACGTCGCCCAGCGGGCGCAGTACCACGCCCCGGTCCAGTGCGGCGCGGTAGGCCTTCAGGCCGACGCGCGCGGCGGCGGGGAAGGGCGTGGCCTTGTCGCCGTCCCGGGTGAGTTCGAACGCCAGCATCATCCCGGCCTGGCGCACGTCGGCGACATGACGATGCGCGGCCAGCGGTTCGGCGAGCGCGGCCATCGCGCGTGCCGTCGCGCGGTTGCGCGCGAGGATGTCGTCGTCGCGGAAAATGTCCAGCGACGCGAGCGCCGCCGCGCACGCCAGCGGATTGCCGGTGTAGCTGTGCGAATGCAGGAAGGCGCGTTCCCGCGAATCGTCCAGGAAACCGTCGTAGAGCGCCTGCGTCGCCAGCACCGCCGCCAGCGGCATGAAGCCGCCGGTCAGCCCTTTCGACAGGCACAGCAGGTCGGGCATCACGCCGCTCTGCTCGCTGGCGAACAGCGTGCCGGTGCGGCCGAAGCCGACCGCGATCTCGTCGGCGATCAGGAATGCGCCGCTCGCGTCGCAGAGCTCGCGCACGCGCGTCAGGTAATCCGGGTGGTGCATGCGCATGCCGCCCGCGCACTGGACGCGCGGTTCGACGATGACCGCGCAGATCTCGCCGGCGTGCTGGTCGAGCAGCGCGGCCAGCTTGTCGGCGGCGCGCGCCGCGCAGTCTGCGGGCGATTCACCGTCCTGGGCCAGGAACGCATCGGGCGAGGGTGCGAACACGGCCTCGGTGAGCAGGGGTGCGTACACGCGGCGGTACAGCGGAATATCGCCCACCGCCAGCGCACCGAGGGTTTCGCCGTGGTAGCCGTTCTCCAGCGCGATGAACCGGGTGCGCCGGTGTTCGCCACGGTTATGGAACCAGTGGAAGGCCATCTTCAGTGCGACTTCCACGCCCGCCGAGCCGTTGTCGGCGTAGAACACCTTCGCCAGCGGCGCGCGGCCCGGTTGGCGCGGGGCGAGGGCCAGCAGGCGCTCGGCCAGTTCCACTGCCGGCGCATGGGTGAAGCCGGCCAGCATCACCTGTTCCAGCGCGCCCGCCTGGGCGGCGATGGCGGCCCCGATGCGCGGCTCGGCATGGCCGAACAGGTTCGTCCACCAGCTGCTGACCGCGTCCAGGTAGCGCGCGCCGTCGTGGCCGACCAGCCACGCCCCTTCGCCGCGCGCGATCGGCACCAGCGGCAAGGTGTGCGGGTGTTCACGCATCTGGGTGCAGGGGTGCCACACCACCGACAGGTCGCGGGCACGCCAATGGTCCGCCTCTGTTAGCATGCTGGCTTGATGATCCGTTTGTCGCATCCCCCCATGATATCGGCCCCCGCCCCCTGCCGTCGCTGCGCCTCGCGCACCTGGCGCGGATGCCGTTTCTCCGCATGAGCCGCCTGCCGATCATCCACGGGATCACCCAGCGCACCGACGGGCCGGACCGCCATGTCGAGGAGTTGGACCTGGAGTTCAGCAACGGCGAGCGTCGTCGCTACCACCGGTTGCGCTCGCAGGGCCACGGCGCCGTGGTCGTGGTGCCGATGCGCGACGACGACACGGTGCTGCTCGTGCGCGAGTACGCCGCTGGCATGCACCGCTACGAACTGGGCCTGGTGAAGGGCCGCATCGACGCCGGCGAGACGCCTGAGCAGGCCGCCGACCGTGAACTGAAGGAAGAAGCCGGCTTCGGCGCGCAACGGCTGGACGTGTTGCGCAGCCTGACCCTGGCGCCCACCTACATGAGCCACCAGTCCTGGCTGGTGGTGGCAAGAGACCTGTACCCCGAGCGCTTGCCGGGGGATGAACCCGAGGAGTTGGAAGTAGTGCCCTGGAAGTTGCAAGACCTCGACCAGCTGATGCTGCGCGAGGATTTTTCGGAAGGCCGTTCGCTTGCGGCGTTGTTCATCGCCCGCGAATGGTTGAAAGAGCGGACATGAGCCGCATGACCGCAGACCTGCACGAAGCCGTCATCGTCATCGCCCGCGAAGCGGGCCAGGCCATCATGGCCGTGTACGAGGGCGTCATCGATGTGCAGCGCAAGAACGACGACAGCCCGCTGACCGCCGCCGACATGGCCGCGCACCGCGTCATCACCGATGGCCTGCGCCGCCTGACGCCCCAATGGCCGGTGCTGTCGGAAGAAGCCTCGGACATCCCCTGGGCCGAACGCAGCCAGTGGCCGACGTATTGGCTGGTGGATCCGCTGGATGGCACGCGCGAGTTCATCAAGCGCAATGGCGAGTTCACCGTCAACATCGCGCTGATCGAACAGAACGAACCCATCTTCGGCGTCGTGCACGCGCCGGTGACCGGCGAGACCTGGCACGCGCGGCAGGGCCGCAACGCGTATCGCCGCGTCGGCGACGTGGATACGCAGATCCGCACGCGTTCGCCCGCCACCGCGCCGCTGAAGGTCGCGGCCAGCCGCTCGCACCGCGATGCACGCACGCAGGCCTTCCTCGACGCCATGGGCGGCATCGAGGAAATGTCGCTGGGTTCGTCGCTGAAGTTCTGCCGCATCGCCGAAGGCACGCTGGACGTCTATCCGCGTTTCGGCCCGACCAGCGAGTGGGATACCGCCGCAGCCCAGTGCGTGTTGGAAGCCGCGGGCGGCGCGCTGCTGGCGCCGGATGGCCGCGCGTTCCGCTACAACCGCCGCGAGACGTTGCTCAACGGCGACTTCGTCGCGATGGGCGACATGACGCTGCCGTGGCGCACATGGCTGGCCGGCGCGCTCGGGGACGAGCATGGACACGTCCTCAGCGCCTGAGCCGGGCATCGCGCGGCTGCTGGCCATCATGGCCCGTCTGCGCGACCCCGACGGCGGCTGCCCATGGGACCTCGAGCAGGATTTCTCCACGATCGCGCCGTACACGGTCGAAGAGGCCTACGAAGTGGCCGATGCGATCGACCGCGGCGACCTGCCCGCGTTGAAGGATGAGCTGGGCGACCTGCTGCTGCAGGTCGTGTTCCATGCGCAGATGGCGCAGGAGCAGGGTGCCTTCGCGTTCGATGACGTCGTCACGGCCATCTGCGACAAGATGGTGCGCCGGCATCCGCACGTGTTCGGCGATGCTTCCTTCGCCGATGCGGAAGCGCAGACGGTCAACTGGGAAGCGATCAAGGCGGCCGAGCGCAAGGCGGCGGGGGAAGAAGATGCGTCCGCGCTGGCCGGCGTATCGCGCGGGCTGCCGGAATGGCAGCGCGCGGTGAAGCTGCAGTCGCGCGCGGCGCGCGTGGGCTTCGACTGGCCCGGCACCGCACCGGTGATCGACAAGCTGCACGAAGAGATCGACGAAGTCCGCGTCGAACTCGCCGCCGCACCGTCGCCCGAGCGGGACGCGCGGCTGGAAGACGAGATCGGTGACCTGCTGTTCGTCGCCGCCAATCTCGCACGGCACGCGAAGGTGGACGTGGGCGGCGCACTGCGCCGGGCCAATCTGAAATTCGAACGCCGCTTCCGCGCCATGGAAGCGATCGCCGCCGCCGAGGGCACCACGATGTCCGCCCTGGACCTGGAGGCGCAGGAAGCGTTGTGGGCGCGGGTGAAGCGACAGGGCTTGTAGGAGGGGCTTCCGCCCCGACCGCACAAGGCATCGGGGCGGAAGCCCCTCCTACAGGGGTCCCATGAAAACCTTGCTGCTCTTCCTGCTGACCGCGCTGGCCGAGATCGTCGGCTGCTACCTGCCGTACCTGTGGCTGCGCAAGGCGGGGAGCGTCTGGCTGCTGGTGCCGGCGGCGGCGAGCCTGGCGCTGTTCGCCTGGTTGCTGACGCTGCACCCCACGGCCTCGGGCCGCGTCTACGCCGCCTACGGCGGCGTCTACGTCACGATGGCGATCGGCTGGCTATGGGCGGTGGAGGCGGTGAAGCCGACGCGTTGGGACCTGCTGGGCGCCGGCTTGTGCCTGGCCGGCATGGCGGTGATCATGTTCGCGCCACGCGCCGCCTGACCCTGTGGGAGGGGACATGAGCCGCTTCGCCAGCTTCCGCGAGTTCTATCCGTTCTACCTCAACGAACACAGCAACCGCATCTCGCGGCGCCTGCACTTCATCGGCAGCTGCGGCGTGCTGGCCCTGCTGGTGCTGGCCATCGTCGAACGCAACGCGTGGTGGCTGCTCGCCGCGCTGTTCTGTGGGTACGGTTTCGCCTGGGTCGGCCATTTCTTCTTCGAGAAGAACCGGCCCGCGACCTTCAAGCATCCGTTCTATTCCTTCGCCGGCGATTGGGTGATGTTCAAGGACATCCTCACTGGGAAGATCCGGTTCTGAGCGGCGCATGAGCCGCGTCGTCCGGCACGCCGTCCGCGCCGTCGCGCTGCTGGTCGGGGTGCCGTTGGCCGGGCTGCTCGCGTATGACCTGGTGGCGGTCCGGCCGCATGTGGCCGAAATCAAGGCGCTCCTGGTGCATGCCGACAGTCAGGATGCATCGCCGCCGCCGTTGATCCGCGATCTGATCGACGCCAGCGTGGGGTCGCCGGCGCCATCAGTGGCCCGGATGGCGGTCCACCGATTCCATGCTCCGCAGTCCGCGATAAGCGGGCATGCCAGGACCGCGCTCTGGCGGCTCCTGCTTCCCCTGCATGTCAGCGACGAAGAAATGTACGGGCTCTATGCGTCCCAGGCTTACAACGGTGTCGACACCGGCCTGGATCGTCTTGCGCGACGCGAGCACGGCAAGCCCCTCGATGCGCTGTCGCCCATCGAGGCGGCGCGCACCGTTGCCATCCTCAAGGGGCCTTCCTACATGCTGAGGGACAGACAGCGGCTGGAGACGCACGCCGAGAGGCTGATAGCCCGAGCCGGCTACGCCCCTTGAGCGGCGTCGTCACCCTTCATTCGTAGAACATCAGGAATGCCGCGCCCACGATCAGGGCGAAGGCAGCGTAGTGGTTCCACTTCAGGGGCTGGCCCAGGTACCAGGTGCTGAAGCCGGCGAAGACCAGCAGGGTCAGGATCTCCTGGATCGTCTTCAGCTGGACCACCGAATAGACCGCGCTGCCCATCCGGTTGGCCGGGACCATCAGGGTGTATTCGAAGAAGGCGATGCCCCAGCTGGCCAGGATCACCACGAACAAGGGCGAGGACTTGTACTTCAGGTGCCCGTACCAGGCGAAGGTCATGAAGACGTTGGAGGCCAGCAGCAGGAACAGGGGCAGGACGCGTTCGATCATGGGGGGCGGTCTGGGGAGGGATGGCGAAGCCTAATCCCAACTGCCGGCTGAATGCAGCCGCGGTCTTCACATGGCGTCTACCGGTGTACCGGTAGCTTCACAAACCTGAAGCTTTTAGAAGGAGCCGTCATGCGACACAGTCAGGAAACCGCAGGTCTCGTGCTGGTGGTGGAAGACAACCGCAACATCTCCGAGATGATCGGGGAGTACCTGGAAGGGCGCGGATTCGAGGTCGACTACGCCACCGACGGACTGGACGGCTACCGCCTGGCCGTGGAAAACAGCTATGACGTGCTGGTCCTGGACCTGATGCTGCCGCGCCTGGATGGCATGGAAGTCTGCAAGCGCCTTCGCAACGAAGCGCGCAAGTCCACGCCGGTGCTGATGCTGACCGCGCGCGACACCCTGGACGACAAGCTCACCGGCCTCAGCTCCGGTGCCGACGACTACCTGACCAAGCCTTTCGCGATCCAGGAGCTGGAAGCCCGCCTGCGCGCCCTGATCCGCCGCGAGCGCCGCCAGGTGGGTGCCGAGGTGCTGAAGGTCGCCGACCTGGTGCTGGACCCGGTGAGCATGCGCGCCACCCGTGGCGGCACCGAGCTGATGCTCTCTCCCATCGGCCTGCGCCTGCTGACGATCCTGATGCGCGAGTCGCCGCGCGTGGTGACCCGCCAGGAAATCGAACGCGAGATCTGGGGCAATGGGCTGCCGGATTCGGACACGCTGCGCAGTCACCTGTACAACCTGCGCAAGGTCATCGACAAGCCATTCGACAAGCCGCTGTTGCATACCGTGCAGAGCGCGGGCTACCGCATCGCCGACATCGGCTGACCCGGGCGTCGGCGCGCGGCATACTCCGCCCTTCGCCCGACGACACGCCGATGCGCCACGGACTGCCCCGCAAGCTCAGGATCGCCTTCATCCTGCAGGCCGTCATGGTCAGCCTGGCCATCGTGCTGGGCGTGTACCTGATCTCCGCGGTGATCAAGCACAGCCTGATGAACACCGCGCTGCAGGAAGAGGCCACCCATTTCTGGGAGCTCTACAGCGCCTCCACCGCGCAGCCGCCGCCGAACACCCACAACCTGCGCGGCTATCTGGTGCTCAAGGGGCACTCGAACCTGGTGCTGCCGGAGAACCTGCGCGAGCTGAAGCCCGGCTTCCACGAACTCAAGGCCGACGACCTGCTGGTGCTGGTGGACGAACAGCCGGCCGGTCGCCTCTACCTGGTGTTCCTGCGTTCGCAGGCGGAGCGGCTGGCGTTCTACTTCGGCACCGTGCCCATCATCATGACGCTGGTGGCGATCTACCTGGTGTCGTGGCTGACCTATCGCGCGTCCAAGCGGCTGGTGTCGCCGGTCAGCTGGCTGGCGCGGCAGGTGGCCGAATGGGATCCGCGCCGTCCCGACGTCAGCGGCCTGGCCCCTGATCGCCTGCCCAACGACGTGCAGGGCGAAGCCCGCCAGCTGGCCTCCGCCCTGCATGGGCTGGCCCAGCGCGTCACCGCGCACATCGCGCGCGAGCGCGATTTCACCCGTGACGCCAGCCATGAGCTGCGCACGCCACTGACGGTGATCCGGGTGGCCACCGACATGGGCATGGCCGAGGACTCCCCGCCGCGGGTCGCGCGCGCGCTGCAACGCATCCAGCGTGCCGGCCGCGACATGGAGGCGGTGATCGATGCCTTCCTCATCCTCGCCCGCGAGGCCGAGGTCGAGCCGCAGAGCGAGGACTTCGACGTGGCGGACATCGTCATGGACGAGGCCGAGAACGCGCGCGCGCTGCTGCTCAACAAGCCGGTGGACCTGGAAGTGACCCTGCACGCCCGGCCGCGCCTGCACGCGCCGCCCCGGGTGTTCCAGGTGGTGGTCAGCAACCTGCTGCGCAACGCCTGCGCCTATACCGACCGGGGCCGGATCGACGTGATCCTGGAGCCCGACCGGGTGATCGTGCGCGATACCGGCATCGGCATGTCGGCCGAATCGATGGTCCGGGTCTTCGAGCCCTTCTACCGCGCCGACCCCAACCGCCCCCACGGCAGCGGGCTCGGCCTGTCCATCGTCAGCCGCCTGTGCGACCGGTTCGGCTGGAAGATCGAGCTCGACAGCGAGCTGGGACGCGGCACGACAGCGACGATCCGCTTCGTTCCGTAATCTATACGGGAACTGACTGGCGCCAGGGGCTGTCAACGCCGCGGCCCCCGGCGCGTTCTTGTCCCCGATTCCCCACCTTCCGAGCCGACTCACTGCATGAGCCAGCCTGCACGTTCCTCCCTCCGCAAGAAGTCCATCGTCCCCAACGTCCTGCTCGGCATCGCCGTCGTCGCCATCCTTGGCGGTGGCGCCTGGTGGTGGACCAGCCGCAAGGGCGATGCCGCGGAGAGCGCCTACCGCACCGCCACCGTCGAGCGCGGCGACATCCGCGTGGCCATCTCGGCCACCGGCACGCTCAGCGCCATCTCCACCGTCACCGTCGGCAGCCAGATCTCCGGCCAGGTGACCGACGTGCTGGTCGACTACAACAGCGAGGTCAAGAAGGGCGAGGTGCTTGCGCGCATCGACCCCAGCACCTACGAGGCGCAGATCGCGCAGGGCAATGCGCAGATCGCCAACGCGCAGGCCAACCTCAAGCAGGCGCAGGCCACGCTGGCCAACGCCGAGCTCGACTACACCCGCAAGGCCGACCTGGGCAAGCAGAAGCTGGTCGCGCAGAGCGACGTGGACCTGGCCCGCGCGGCGCGCGACCAGGCGCGCGCGCAGGTCAACGCCTCCCAGGCGTCGATCCGCCAGCAGACCGCTTCAACGCAGACGACCCGGGTCAACCTGGACCGCACGGTGATCCGCTCGCCGGTGGATGGCGTGGTGCTGACGCGCTCCATCGAACCCGGCCAGACCGTGGCCGCGAGCCTGCAGGCGCCGGAGCTGTTCACCATCGCCGAAGACCTCTCGAAGATGAAGATCGAGCTGGCCGTCGACGAGGCCGACATCGGCCAGGTCAAGGTCGGCCAGAACGTGTCCTTCACCGTCGATGCCTTCGCCGACCGCCAGTTCCGCGGCGAGGTGCAGCAGGTGCGGCTGTCGGCCACCACCACCAACAACGTGGTGACCTATCCGGTGGTCGTCAGCGTGGACAACACCGACGGCACGCTGCTGCCGGGGCTGACCGTCAATGCCGAAATCGAGGTCAGCAAGCGCGACAACATCCTGAAGATCTCCAATGCCGCGCTGCGCTACAAGCCGACCGGCGAGGAGGCCACCGCCACCGCTACCGCCACGCAGGCGCCGCAGGGCGGCCAGAACCGTGGCAGCGGCATCAGCGACGACCTGGTGCGCGTGGCCGGCGACCTGCAGCTCAAGCCCGAACAGCAGGCCGCCTTCGACGCCGCGCTTGCCGCGCTGCGCGAACGCCAGGCCGCGCGCATGGCGCAGGCGCAGCAGCGCGGTGGCGCCAGCATGTTCGGCGGCGGTCCCGGCGGCGGGCCGCGCACGGGCGGCAACAGCAGTGGCGGTGGCGCCATGCAGGCGCAGATCCGCCAGCGCATGGCCGAACGCATGCAGCAGGACTTCGCGCCGTTCCGCGCCACGCTCGACGACGCGCAGAAGCAGCGCTGGGACGGTGAGCTGCGCACGCTGCTGGGCGCCAAGCGTGCGCCGGTCTACACGCTGGTCAACGGCAAGCCGGAGATCGTGCAGGTCCGCATCGGCGCCAGCGACGGCACCAGCACCGAGGTGTCCGGCGGCGTGAAGGAAGGCGACGTCGTGGTCGTGGGCGAGCGCGCGAAGGAATGAGCACGCCGTCCCCGACCACCGGCGACCGCGTGCCGGTCATCCAGACGCACACGCTGGGCAAGGTCTATTCCGCGGGCACCGAAGCCGAGGTGATCGCGCTGACCGGCGTCGACATGCGCGTGGATCGCGGCGACTTCGTGGCGATCATGGGCCCGTCCGGCTCGGGCAAGTCGACGCTGATGAACCTGATCGGCTGCCTCGACACGCCCACCGAGGGCCGCTACCTGTGCGACGGGATCGACGTCGCCACGCTCGACGCGGAGCAGTTGGCGATCCTGCGCCGCGAGAAGATCGGCTTCGTGTTCCAGGGCTTCCACCTGCTGCCGCGCATGACCGCGCTGGAGAACGTGGCCATGCCGCTGGGCTATGCACAGGTGCCACCGGGCGAGCGCACCGAGCGCGCGCGCCAGGCGCTGGCCGCGGTCGGCCTGGCCGAGCGTGCGGGCCATCGTCCCAACGAACTGTCCGGCGGCCAGCAACAGCGCGTGGCGATCGCGCGCGCGCTGATCAACCAGCCCCCGATCCTGCTGGCCGACGAGCCCACCGGCGCACTCGACAGCAAGACCGGCGAAGAGATCCTGTCCCTGTTCAAGCGTCTGCGCGATGACGGCCACACGGTCATCCTGATCACCCACGACGCCGAAGTCGCTGCGCATGCCGACCGCATCCTGGTGATGCGCGACGGCGAACTGCACGAAGACCTCGAGCACGCCGGAGGCCGCCCATGAAGTTTTCCGACATCCTGCGCACCGCATTGCATGCACTGCGCGGCAACTGGATGCGCAGCGCGCTGACCTCGCTGGGCGTGATCATCGGCATCGCCGCCGTGATCGTGATGGTGTCGGTGGGCCAGGGCACGCAGGCCGAGATCGACAAGCTGGTCTCCGGCCTCGGCTCGCAGCGCCTGGACATCAGCCCGGGTGCGGGCCGTGGCCCCGGCGGCGGTGGCGTACGCATGAGTTCGAGCAGCTTCTACACGCTGAAGGAAAGCGACGTGGATGCGATCCGCAACGAGATCCCGGAAGTGCAATACGTGGCGGGCGCGTTGCGTGGCAACACCCAGATCGTTTTCGCCGAGAACAACGCCTCGACCAGCTGGCAGGGCGTGCAGGCCGATTTCTTCGACATCAACAGCTGGGTGATCGCCAACGGCGAAGGCTTCGACGCGCAGGACTACTCCAGCGCCAGCAAGGTGGTCATCCTCGGCGAAACCGTGCGCCGCACGCTGTTCGGCGAAGACAGCGGCGTCGGCCAGACCGTGCGCCTGGGTCGCGTGCCGTTCACCGTGGTCGGCACGCTGGCACCGAAAGGGCAGGGCGGCTTCGGCCAGGACCAGGACGACGTGATGATGGTGCCGCTGGAAACCGCGCGCCGCCGCCTGATGGGCTCGATGGGGCTGCCGCCGGGCGCCGTGCAGCAGGTCGCGCTCACCGTGGCCGACGCCAAGGACCTGAGCTACGTGCAGGGCGAAGTGGAGGCGCTGCTGCGCCAGCGGCACAAGATCAATCCGGGCGAAGAGGACGACTTCAACGTCCGCAACATCTCGGAGATCGTCGCCACGCGCACGGCCACGACCAAGCTGATGTCGCTGTTGCTGGGCGCGGTGGCCACCATCTCGCTGATCGTCGGCGGCATCGGCATCATGAACATCATGCTGGTGTCGGTGACCGAACGCATCCGCGAAATCGGCCTGCGCATGGCCGTCGGCGCGGGGCCCAGCGACGTGCGAAGGCAGTTCCTCGCCGAAGCCATGCTGTTGTCGCTGGGCGGCGGCGTGCTGGGCATCGTCATCGGCGTCGTCGGCGCCTTGCTGGTCGGCAACTTCAGCGAGTTGCCGGTGGCCTTGAACGGACAGGTCATCGGTCTCGCCGCCGGGTTCTCGATCGCGACCGGCCTGTTCTTCGGCTACTACCCCGCGCGCAAGGCGTCGCAGCTGGACCCGATCGAGGCACTCCGTTCTCAGTAGTCCGGAGTATGCTGGCGCCGTCGTATCCGAAGACCGGAGGGCGCCATGAGCACGCAATCCCCACGCAGGCCGCTCGCGCTGGCCATCCACGGCGGGGCAGGCGTGATCGACACGGCGACCCTGGGCGACGCCGCCGCGCAGCGCATCCACGCGGACCTTGATCGCGCACTCGACGCCGGCCATGCCGTGCTGGCCTCCGGCGGGAGTGCGCTGGATGCGGTCGAGGCCGCCGTCTGCGTGCTGGAAGATGCGCCCCACTTCAATGCAGGGCATGGCGCGGTGTTCACCGCCGACGGCCGCCACGAACTCGATGCGTCGATCATGGATGGCCAGCACCGGCGGGCCGGCGCCGTCGCGGGCATCGCTGGCGTGCGCAATCCCGTGCGGCTGGCGCGACGCGTGCTGGAGGATTCGCCGCACGTCTTCCTGATCGGGGCCGGCGCGGAACAATTCGCCGATCTGCATCCGGACATCGAGCGCGTGCCGAACGACTGGTTCTCGACCGAAGTGCGCCGGCTGCAACTGGTCGAAGCACAGCGGCAGGAACAGCAGGCGTGGGAGGCCAGCCAGGACCTGCGGGGGCGTTACTTCGGCACGGTCGGTGCGGTCGCGCTCGACAGCCGCGGCCATCTGGCGGCGGCTACATCGACGGGCGGCATGACGAACAAACGCTGGGGGCGCGTCGGGGATTCGCCGCTGATCGGTGCGGGCACCTGGGCCGATGCGCATTGCGCCGTGTCCTGCACGGGGTGGGGCGAGTACTACATCCGTAACGTCGTCGCCCATGACATCGCCGCGCGCGTGCGGTACCGCGGCGACCGGCTGCGCGATGCGGCCGAGGACGTGGTGCTGGGCGAAGTCCCCGCGCATGGCGGCGACGGCGGCGTGATCGCACTCGACCGCGACGGCAACGTGGTGCTGGTCCTCAGTACGCGCGGGATGTACCGCGGTTGGATCCGTCCCGACGGCAGCCGCGGCACGGCCATCCATCGGGACGACTGAGTATCGGCATCAATCTGGCGGGACGCGGATGAGCCGCCGATGCTGTCGGTGTAGCGCCGCCAGCGGGTCCAGGCGTTGCGCCAGTGCGGGGTCGAAGATGCGGTTGATCATGCTGGAAGCGTCGCCGCGCAGGCGTCGAGTCTCCTCGCAATCCGTGTCGCATTCCAGCGCTAGAACCTGTTGCGATGCGAGTCGTTCTCATGGCTACCGGTGCCATCGCAGCCGTCCTTTTGCAGGACGCAAGTGTGAGTCAAATTTGATATCTAGAACCGAAATTACAAGCTAGATTCGACCCACTGCGCCATTAGGCGCGGCAACCACAACACTCGGAGTCGGATCGGTTTATGAAGAAGAATCGCATGGCGGTATGGGTGGGATTGGCGCTTGTGGCCATGGGGGCGGCGCAGGCGGCCAGTGCGGGCGGCAGGCCCGACCTGGTGATCAAGGGCCTGAAGGAAGGCAAACCCCACGCCAGCGGCGAGTTGCTCGTGAAGTACCGCGATGGCGCGGTATCGGCCGACCGTGAGGCGGTGGTGCATGGCCTGGGTGCGCAGAAGCTGGACACGGTGCGCCGCGGCAACGGCCGCAGCGGCGAGATCGCGCTGCTGAAGCTGCCGGGCAACATCGACCTGTCCGCCGCCGTGCAGGCGCTCAGCGCCGATCCGGCCGTGGAGTACGCCGAGCCGAACTGGACCTACCAGCACAATGCGGTTTCCAACGACACCTACTCCACCAACGGCTCGCTGTGGGGCATGTACGGTGATGCGGGCACGCCCGCGAACGCCTACGGATCGCAGGCGTCCGAAGCATGGGCCGCCGGCCACACCAGCTGCGGCAACGTCGTGGTCGGCGTGATCGATGAAGGCATCTACTACACCCACGAAGACCTGGCGGCCAACATCTGGACCAATCCCTACGATCCGATCGATGGCGTCGACAACGACGGCAATGGCTATGTCGACGACGTGCGCGGCTGGGACTTCGACGGCAACAGCAACGACATCAATTCCGGTGGCGCCAACGACGACCACGGCACGCATGTGTCGGGCACGATCGCCGGCGTGGGCGGCAACGGCAAGGGCGTGGCCGGCGTCTGCTGGAGCGGCGTGAAGCTGATCAGCGGCAAGTTCCTGGGCCGTCGCGGCGGCAACACCGCGAACGCTATCAAGGCCATCGACTACTTCACCGACCTGAAGGTCCGTCATGGTCTGAACATCGTGGCGACCAACAACTCGTGGGGCGGCGGCGGTTTCTCGCAGGCTCTGCAGGACGCCATCACGCGCGCCGGCAATGCGGAAATCCTCTTCATCGCGGCAGCGGGCAACGACGCCTACGACAACGATGCGACCGCGAGCTACCCCTCGAACTACCCCAACGCCAACATCATCGCCGTTGCATCGACGACCAGCACCGGTGGCCTGTCCAGCTTCTCGCAGTGGGGCCGGACCACGGTGGACCTGGGTGCGCCTGGTTCGGGCATCTGGTCCACGGTACCCAAGTCGTCCAAGGGACAGTTGGTTTCCGGGTATGCGAGCTACAACGGCACGTCGATGGCCACGCCCCACGTGACCGGTGCGGCGGCCCTGTATGCCTCCACTCGTCCGGGCTCGACTGCGGCCCAGATCAAGGCGGCGATCCTCGGCGCGACCGTGCCGACACCGTCGCTGCAGAACAAGACCGTGACCGGTGGACGCCTCAACGTGAGCGGGTTCTGACGGAACATCCGCGTGGAACGAAGAAGCCCGGCATTGCCGGGCTTCTTTTTTTTGTGCGGACGGGGTTACTTCAGATAGGGGGCGATCACACGCTGCCAGATGACGTAGCCGGCACGGTTCATGTGCAGCCGATCCTCGATGAACAAGGATTCGTCAGGCTGGCCGCTGGCGTCGAGCATGGGCGTGAAGATGTCGATGTAGTCCACGCCCAGGCGCTTGGCTTCCGCCGCAATCAACGTGTTCGCCTCGCGCTGGACGGACAGCAGTTGCGCGCGCGACGGGCTGGGCTTGTTGCTGATGTAGGCGATCTTCGTCTTCGGCAGGTCGCGGCGCACGCGTTCGACGAACGCGATGAAGTCCGCATGCAGTTGCCGTGGCGTGCGCCCCGCGTTGAGGTCGTTGTCGCCGGCGTAGATCAGGATCTGCCGCGGCGCGTACGGCACGACGATGCGGTCGGCATACCAGGTGCTGTCGCGCAGCTCGGAACCGCCGAAGCCGCGGTTGATCACCGGCACGCCCGGAAAGTCCTGCGCCAGCGTGTCCCAGAAGCGGATCGACGAGCTGCCGATGAACAGCACCCCCCCGCGCGGCGGCGGCGACTGCGCGTCGGTGGCCTCGAAGCGCTGCATGTCGGCTTCCCAGGCCGGGTTCGAGACCTGCTCCGGGATGCGTGGCGTCGCCTTGGCCGCCGTGGGCGCTGCAGCGCTGGGTGTCGTGGGCGGGCCGCCGCTACAGGCGGCCAGCAGGGCGATCAGCGAGGCGGCGATCAGGGGCAGGCGGACGGAATTCAGGAAGGGCACGGGGGGAAGGGCTCCTTGGACACGGACGGGCCCTAGTGGACCAGCCCGTTCCCGGGGATGCAAACCACGCCGCCACGACCGGGGAGTGCCTTGTGGCAAAATTGCGCCCTTGGCGTGCTGACTGCGCCGGCTCCACCCGATACGTCCCTTCGCTGGCTCCGGCTTCGGCCCGACCCGCAAGGGCCGATGCGTGACCCCTTCCGCCTCTACCCGCCCCATGGCAGACGAAACCGGACACCTCCCGCGCGGCCCCGGCCGCATCCTGAAAGCCACCGTCTGGTCCCTACAGGGCCTGCGCGCGGCCTGGATACACGAATCCTCGTTCCGCCTCGAGGTCTACCTGCTGGTGGTCATGGCGCCGCTGGCGCTGTGGTGGGGCGACACGGGTCTGGAGCGCGCCGTGATGATCGGCAGCTGCCTGCTGGTGCTGGCGGCTGAACTGCTGAATTCCGCGGTGGAAGCGGTGATCGAGCGCTACGGCCCGGAACACCACGAACTCGCCGGACGCGCCAAGGACATGGGCTCCGCCGCCGTGTTCGTGCTGATGATGAATGTGTTGCTGTGCTGGGCGCTGATCCTCGCGCCGCGCTACCTCTGAACTCCTGATCTGAACCTAGGTACCCCCCGATGATGGAATTGCTTACCGATCCGCAGGTGTGGATCACGCTGGTCACGCTGAGTGCGATCGAGATCGTGCTGGGCATCGACAACCTGGTCTTCATCTCCATCGCGGTCAGCAAGCTGCCGCCGCACCAGCGCGAAGTGGCGCGCAAGTTCGGCATCGCGGTGGCGTGCATCACCCGCATCCTGTTGCTGCTGACGCTGGCCTGGCTGGCCGGCCTGACCGCCGACCTCTTCACGCTGTTCGGCCAGGGCATCTCGGTGCGCGACCTGGTGCTGATCCTGGGCGGCGTGTTCCTGCTGGTGAAGGGCACCAAGGAAATCCTGGAGCTGGTGAAGGGCGAGCCCGACTCGGAAGACGTGCATACGCGTCCGGCCGCCTCGTTCGCCGGCGTGATCGCGCAGATCGCGGTGATCGACATCGTGTTCTCGCTGGATTCGGTGATCGCGGCCGTCGGCATGGCCAACCACACGCCGGTGATGGTGGCGGCGATCCTGTTGGCCGTGGCGGTGATGCTGCTGGCGGCACGTCCGCTGGGCCAGTTCATCGACAACAACCCGACCATCAAGATGCTGGCGCTGGCCTTCATCGTGGCGGTGGGTGCGTATCTGCTGCTGGACGGCTTCGAGCTGCACATCCCGAAGGGCTACCTGTACGGCGCGATGGGCTTCTCGGCCGTGGTCGAGTGCCTCAACCTGTGGGCGAAGAAGCGCGCCAACCAGCGCATGCTGCGCGAATAACGTCGCGTTCCCCGGTCGTGTTGCGAAGGGCTCCCTCGGGAGCCCTTTCTTTTTCACGGAAGCCTAACGAAGCTCAGCCCGTGTGACGCGAGCGCCTGCTTGCGCCGTCATGGGCAAGGTGCTGCAATCGGGGCGTCCGTCCCAAGGAGTGTCGTGCCATGCGCCAGGTGTCGCGTCTGTGGTTGCTCGTCGTGCTGACCGCGCTGTTGTCGGGCTGCGGTTACAACGCCATCCAGCAGAAGGACGAAGCGGTGAAAGCCGGCTGGTCGGAAGTCCTGAACCAGTACAAGCGCCGCGCCGACCTGATCCCCAACCTGGTCAAGACCGTGCAGGGCTACGCCCAGCAGGAACGCCAGGTGCTGACCGACGTCACCAATGCCCGCGCGCGGGTGGGGCAGATCCAGGTCAATGCCGACGATGCGGCTTCGCTGGCGCAGTTCCAGCAGGCACAGGGCGAACTTTCCAGCGCGCTGTCGCGCCTGCTGGTGGTGACCGAGAACTACCCGAACCTGAAATCCGACCAGTCCTTCCGCGACCTCCAGGCGCAACTCGAAGGCACGGAGAACCGCATCACCGTCGCCCGCGGCCGCTACATCCAGACGGTGCAGGACTACAACACCTACATCCGCCAGTTCCCGCAGGTGATCACCGCCAAGGTCACCGGCGCCAAGGAGAAGCCGAACTTCACCGTCGAGAACGAGGCGGCCATTTCCGAAGCGCCGGCCGTTGATTTCGGCACGCCGCCGCCGGCCGCACCGCAGGCGCCCACACCGCCGCCGCCGCCGTCGCCCGGTAACTGATCCGCGCCCATCGCCCCCATGCTGCGCGCACTGGCGTTCTGCCTGCTGCTGGTCGCCGCGCCCGCGTGGGCGCAGTCGCTGGCGGCCATTCCGGCGCTGGATTCGCCGGTGGTCGACACCACCGGCACGCTGGACGCGGCGCAGAAGCAACAGCTCGAGCAGCAGGCACTGGCGTTGCAGCAGCGCAAGGGCAGCCAGCTGCAGGTGTTGATCGTGCCCAGCACGCAGCCGGAAGACATCTTCGACTACACCCAGCGCGCGTTCGACCAGTGGAAGCTGGGGCGCAAGGGTGTCGACGACGCGGCGATCCTGGTGGTCGCCAAGGACGACCGGCGCGTGCGCATCCATACCGGCTACGGCCTGGAGGGAGCGATCCCCGATGCCATCGCGAACCGCATCATCCAGGAGTACCTGGTGCCGAAGTTCCGCACCGGCGACTACGCGGGCGGCATCATCGACGCCACCGGCGTGATGGTGAAGCTGATCGATGGCGAAGCGCTGCCGGCGCCCGTGAGCACCCACCGCGGCAGTCCGGGGGGCGGACGGGGTGGTGACTGGTTCTTCGCGTTGTTCGCCGCGTTCATCGTGGCGACCATCGTGCGCGGCATGTTCGGCCGTGCCCCGGCCGGCTTGCGCGGGCTGTTCACGGGCGGTGCCGCCGCGGGCGTGGCGCTGTTGCTTTCCTCATTGATTCCGGCCGGCATCGCCGGCGTCTTCGGCCTGCTGTACGGCCTGGCCTCGGTATCGACGCGCGGTGGTTATGCCCGGCACCGCGATTGGGGCGGCTGGGGTGGCGGCGGTGGAGGCTGGGGCGGGGGTGGCTTTGGGGGAGGCGGAGGTGGCTGGGGCGGAGGTGGCGGCATGTCCGGAGGCGGTGGCGCCTCGGGGAGCTGGTGATGCGCCTGCTGCGCCATCTGTTCGCGCGTTCGGCCCGGCGGCTGTTTCCCGAGGACAGCCTGCACCGCATCACCGATGCGATCGCGGCGGGTGAGCGCCTGCATCGCGGCGAGGTGATGTTCGCGGTGGAATCCAACCTGCCGCCGAGTGCGGTGATCTCGGGCGTGGAGCCGCGGGAGCGCGCGCATGACGTGTTCGTCCGCTTGCGCACCTGGGATACCGAAGCCAACAACGGCGTGCTGATCTACCTGCTGCTGGCCGACCACCGCATCGAGATCGTCGCCGACCGCGGCCTGGCCGGTCTCGTCAGTGACGCCCAATGGCGCGAGGTCTGCCAGCTCATCGAGACGGGCATGGGCGAAGGCCGGGCCGAACAGGCCGTGCTGGACGGCATCGCCGCGGCATCCGCCCTGCTGGCGCGGCATTTCCCGCAGCAGGCGGGCGACACCGACGAGGATGAGTTGCCGAACCGCCCGCATCTGCTGGATTGAGCCGGAACGGTCTGGCGCGCACGCAGTCATCCACGCGCGGGCAGGGTGGGGCAAAATAGCCCATCTCCACCGGCCACGCCGAGGCGCATGATCTACCTCCACCAGATCGATCCGATCATCTTCTCGCTGGGGCCGGTCAAGCTGCACTGGTACGGCCTGATGTACCTGCTGGCTTTCGTCGTGGCGTGGTGGCTGGGCCGCATGCGCGCGTCGCAGGGGCGCCTGCCCGGCGTCAATGCCGATGCGTTCTCCGACCTGATGTTCTACGCGATGCTCGGCGTGGTGCTGGGCGGGCGCATGGGATACGTGTTGTTCTACGGCTTCGGCACCTTCCTCGACAATCCGCTGTCGATCTTCAAGGTGTGGGAAGGCGGCATGAGCTTCCACGGCGGCCTGCTCGGTGTGATGGCCGCGGCACTGTGGTGGTCGCGCAAGCATCGGTTGCACTTTTTCGACACGATGGATTTCGTCGCGCCGCTGGCCGCGCCCGGGTTGGGCTTCGGCCGGCTGGGCAATTTCATCGGCGCCGAGTTGTGGGGCAAGTACACGCACGCCAACTGGGGCGTCATCTTTCCCACCGATCCGGCGCTGCGAAACCTGGATGCACTGCAATTGAAGGCGCAATACGCCGCGGGCGCGTTGAATCAGTTCGCGCGCCATCCTTCGCAGCTGTACCAGGCCTTCCTCGAAGGGCTGGTGATGTTCGTCGTGCTGTGGACGGTCTCGCGCAAGCCGCGGCCGCGCTACCTCGTTTCGGGCCTGTTCGCGCTGATGTACGGCGTGTTCCGGTTCCTGATGGAATTCGTCCGTGTACCGGACGAAGGGCATTACGTCGCCTGGGACTGGCTGACCAAGGGCCAGGTCCTCAGCGTGCCGCTGGTGCTGCTGGGCCTGTACCTGCTGTGGCTGTCGCGCCGTGCGCCAACGCTGCAACCCGTTGTTCCCGCGCCGGTCGCCGGCAAGTAAACCGTGAAGCCCACTGCCGGAGACCAGGCATGAAGCAATACCTCGACCTGCTGCGCCACGTGCTGGAGCAGGGCGCCGAGAAGTCCGACCGCACCGGCACCGGCACGCGCAGCGTGTTCGGCTGGCAGATGCGCTTCGACCTCAACGAAGGCTTCCCGCTGGTCACCACCAAGAAGCTGCACCTGCGCTCGATCATCCACGAACTGCTGTGGTTCCTGAAGGGCGAAACCAACATCGCCTACCTGAAGGACAACAAGGTCAGCATCTGGGACGAATGGGCCGACGAGAACGGCGAGCTGGGGCCGGTGTACGGCAAGCAGTGGCGCAGCTGGGAAGGTGCGGACGGCAGGACCATCGACCAGATGCAATGGCTGGTGGACGAGATCAAGCGCAATCCCGACTCGCGACGCCTGGTGATCAGTGCCTGGAACGTGGCCGAACTGCCGAAGATGGCGCTGATGCCGTGCCACTCGCTGTTCCAGTTCTATGTCGTCGACGGCAAGCTCAGCTGCCAGCTCTACCAGCGCAGTGGCGACATCTTCCTCGGCGTGCCGTTCAACATCGCCAGCTATGCGCTGCTGACGCACATGGTGGCGCAGGCCTGCGGGTTGGGCGTGGGCGACTTCGTGCACACGCTCGGCGATGCGCACCTGTATTCGAACCACTACGACCAGGCGCGCGAGCAGTTGGCGCGCGAACCGCGCGCACTGCCGAAGTTGCACCTCAATCCCGAGGTCAACGATCTGTTCGGCTTCACCTTCGACGACATCGAGATCCTTGGCTACGACCCGCACCCGGCGATCAAGGCGCCGGTGGCGGTCTGACCCGATGCGCATTTCGCTGGTCGTCGCCCTCGACCGCCATCGCGCCATCGGCCGCGACAACGACCTGCCGTGGCGGTTGCCGGATGACCTGAAGCGCTTCAAGGCGCTGACGCTGGGCAAGCCGGTGTTGATGGGGCGCAAGACCGCCGAATCGCTGGGGCGTGCATTGCCGGGCCGCCTGAACCTGGTGCTGACGCGTCGTGGCGTGGTGCCGTTCGAGGGCATGCAGGCCGTCGCGTCGGTCGAAGACGCACTGGCGATCGCCGAGGCGGAGGGTGCAGGGGAGTTGTGCGTGATAGGCGGCGGCGAAGTCTATGCGCTCACCCTGGGGCGTGCCGACGTACTGCATCTGACCGAGGTCGATACCGTGGTGGAGGATGCGCATGCATTCTTCCCGGCCTTCGATCCTGCGGAATGGCGGGAGGTCGCGCGCGCGCCGCACCCCATCGACGCGAAGCACGCGCTGGCGTTCGACTTCGTCGAGTACCAGCGTCGCTGAGCCGCCCACCCGCAGGCTGGGATGAAGCGAAGCGCAATCCCAGCAGCGCCATCTTCGACCGAGGCGATACCGGATGCTGGGTTTATCAACCCAGCCTACGGAGGATCGCGAGCGTCCAGCACCCGTAGGCTGGGATGAAGCGAAGCGCAATCCCAGCAGCGGGATCTTCGACCGCGGCGATACCGGGTGCTGGGTTTATCAACCCAGCCTACGGAGGATAGTGAGGGTCCCGCATCCGTAGGCTGGGATGAAGCGAAGCGCAATCCCGGCAGCGCGATCTTCGACCGAGGCGGCACCGGATGCTGGGTTTATCAACCCAGCCTACGGAGGATCGCGAGGGCCCCGCATCCGTAGGCTGGGATGAAGCGAAGCGCAATCCCAGCATCACCCTCTTCGACCGAAGCGGCACCGCGCGCTGGGTTTATCAACCCAGCCTACGGAGGATCGTGAGGACCACGCATCCGTAGGCTGGGATGAAGCGAAGCGCAATCCCGGCAGCGGGATCTTCGACCGAGGCGATACCGGGTGCTGGGTTTATCAACCCAGCCTACGGAGGATCGTGAGCGCCCCGCATCCGTAGGCTGGGATGAAGCGAAGCGCAATCCCAGCATCACCCTCTTCGACCGAGGCGATACCGGGTGCTGGGTTTATCGACCCAGCCTACGGAGGATCGCGAGCGCCCTGCATCCGTAGGCTGGGATGAAGCGAAGCGCAATCCCGGCAGCGCGATCTTCGACCGAGGCGATACCGGGCGCTGGGTTTATCAACCCAGCCTACGGAGGATCGTGAGCGACCTGCATCCGTAGGCTGGGATGAAGCGAAGCGCAATCCCAGCATCACCCTCTTCGACCGAAGCGGCACCGGATGCTGGGTTTATCAACCCAGCCTACGGAGGATCGTGAGCGCCCTGCATCCGTAGGCTGGGATGAAGCGAAGCGCAATCCCGGCAGCGCCATCTTCGACCGAGGCGATACCGGGCGCTGGGTTTATCAACCCAGCCTACGGAGGATCGCGAGCGCCCTGCGTCCGTAGGCTGGGATGAAGCGAAGCGCAATCCCGGCAGCGCGATCTTCGACCGAGGCGATACCGGGCGCCGGGTTTATCAACCCAGCCTACGGAGGATCGCGAGCGCCCAGCATCCGTAGGCTGGGATGAAGCGAAGCGCAATCCCAGCGCGTCGCCGTGCCATTCGACGTTATCGGGATGCGCCGGATGCCATGTCCGTCGGCTGGCGGTAATGGCCGATGATCGCGTGATCGAACAGGAGGTCGTCTTCCTGCGTGCCTGCGCTGATGTTGTGCAGGATCAATGGTGTGCCGTCGCGACTGCGCCTGTCGGACACGATGCCGATGTGCAGCAGGCCGCTACCGCTGAGCTTCCATGCCACGATGTCGCCTGCCGCGAAATCGTCTGGCGATCGTCCGATGGCCTGTTCCCATCCGTGCCGCTCGAACCAGCGCATCTGGTTCGGTACCCGGCGGTGGTCGATGTTGCGGTCGGTGCGGCTCAATCCCCATTGGCGGGGATACAGGTCGAAGTGCGCCAGCATGTCGTCGTGGATGGCCTGCTGCAGGTCGAGGCCTTGCGTGCGCAGCGCGCGGATCACCACGTCGGTGCAGACCCCGCGGTCGGCGGGTACGTCGCCGCCGGGATAAGGCAGGCTGAAGTAGGTGGGGTCGTAGAGACGGACCACGCCGATCTGTGCGCGTGCCGCGGACACCAGTGGCGGGGAGACCGCAGGTGGCGTGTCTTCCACGGTCGCCGGGGGTGCGCCAGGCGCGACGGCGACCGGCGTGTCATTGCGGCACGCCGCGAGCGCCAGCACCACCACGCACAGCGTCGGGAGCCGTGCCAGCCGCATGCTCAATCCTTGGGTAATTCGCCCTTGGGCGGCGGCGGCACGTCGCGCCCTGCCACCTGCACGAGGCGGACATCGTCGGTGTCCAGCTGCAACGCGGTGAGTTTGCCGCCCCAGACCGCGCCGGTGTCGATCGCATGCACCCCGTGGCCGATCATCAGGCCGAGCGTGGACCAGTGGCCGCAGACGATCTTCAGGTCGCGCTCGGCGCGGCCAGGCACTTCGTACCAGGGATACAGCCCCTGGGCCTGCCGGCCCGGCGCGCCCTTTTCCTCGATCGCCATGCGCCCGCGCGGCGTGCAATAGCGCATGCGGGTGAGCACGTTGATGATGGCGCGCGAACGGTCGTGGCCGGACAGGTGCGGCGCCCAGTTCGGCTTGTCGCCGTACATGTTGCGGAACAGCTTGCGGTAGCCGTTGCCGTGCAGTTGCACCTCGACTTCGCGCGCGTGCTTCTCGGCCAGCGTGGTGGTCCACTTCGGCGCCAGGCCGGCGTGCACCATCATCCAGCCCAGGTCGCGGTCCACGTGCAGCAGTTTCTGCAGGCGCAGCCAGTCCAGCAGCATGCGCGCGTCGTCGGCCAGCACCACGCGTTGCAAGTCGGGATTGACCTTGCGCTGCTCATCCGGCGAACGTTCGCCGATCGCCAGCAGGGACAAATCGTGGTTGCCCAGCACGACGACGCTGTGTTCGCGCAGCGAATGCACCAGGCGCAGCGTCTCCAGCGACTGGCCGCCGCGATTCACGAGGTCGCCGCAGAACCACAGCCGGTCCTGCGCCGGATCGAAGCGGATCTTCTCCAGCAGCCGCTGCGTCGCGTCGTAGCAGCCTTGCAGGTCGCCGATGGCCCAGACACTCATCGCGCCAGGGCCTCAGTGCAGCGTCCGCGGAACGGACAGGGTGAAGGTGGCGATGGGGGCGTCGAAGCGGGTGCCGTCGTCGGCGAGCATGTCGTAGCGTCCCTGCATGGTGCCCAGCGCGGTCTCGAGGACGGCGCCGGAGGTGTAGCGGAAATCCTCGCCCGGCCTCAGCCAGGGCTGTTCGCCGACCACGCCTTCGCCGTGCACTTCCTGCACCTTGCCGTTGGCGTCGGTGATGACCCAGTGCCGGCGCAACAGTTGCGCCGGGACGCTGCCGCGGTTGTGGATGCGGATGGTGTACGCGAACACATAGCGCCCGTCCTCGGGCGCGGACTGATCGTCCAGGAAACGCGTGGCGACGTCGACGTCGATGGCGTAGTCGGGGGAATCCATGCGTTCAGTGTATGCAATGGCACGTCAAAGCGGAAACAACGCCGGTTTCCGCGCGATCAGGGCGCGTCGGGCTGGTTCGCCAGGCGGATGAAGTCGGGGACCGCCACCTGTTCGGCGCGCAGGTCGGGACGCAGCCCGGCGGCTTCGATCTGCTCGGTGGTGCAGGTGCCGGACAGCGCGTTGCGCAGCGTCTTGCGACGCTGGCCGAAGGCGGCACGCACCACGTCGGCGAAGCGACGATGATCGTGGAGGCCCACCTGGTCCGCCGCACGCGGCACCAGGCGCGCCACGGCCGAATCCACCTTCGGCGGCGGACGGAACGCGCCCGGCGGCACGACGAACAGGCTGTCCACGCGGCAGTAGGCCTGCAGCATCACGCTGAGGCGTCCGTACACCTTGCTGCCGGGTTCGGCGGCCATGCGGTCCACGACTTCCTTCTGCAGCATGAAGACCATGTCGCGGATGGAGGCCGCGTGCTCGATGGCATGGAACAGGATCGGCGACGACAGGTTGTAGGGCAGGTTGCCGACGAGACGCAGCGTGTCTTCGCCCGCGAGCTTGCCGAAATCCACGTCCAGCACGTCCTTGTGGATGATGGTGAGGCGGCCCACACCCTCCGAGGCCTCCATCAGCGGCGTGATGAGGTCGCGGTCGAACTCGATGGCGGTCAGCTCGCCGTGCTTGCGCAGCAGCGGGAAAGTGATGGCGCCCTGGCCCGGACCGATCTCGACGAGGCGATCGCCGGGCTGCGGGTTCACCGCCATGACGATCTTCTCGATGTAGGCGCGATCGGTCAGGAAGTGCTGGCCGAGGGACTTCTTGGGGGGAGCCTTGAAATGCGACATGCGCGGATTATGCGGGAACGCCGCGGGCCGCGCGGTATCGGCGTGCGTCAGCGCGCGCGGCGGGTCGCCGCGATGCGCGCACAGGTGGACACGGCGGCGAACAGGCTGGACGGGTCGGCGATGCCTTTGCCGGCAAGGTCGAGTGCCGTGCCGTGGTCGACGGCCACGCGCGGATAGGGCAGGCCGAGCGTCAGGTTCACGGCCTGCTCGAAGCCGCTGTACTTGAGCACCGGCAGGCCCTGGTCGTGGTACATCGCCACGACGGCGTCGAAGCCGCGCAGCTTCTGCGGCAGGAAGGCGGTGTCTGCGGGCAACGGGCCGACGAGTTCCAGTCCATCCGCCCGCAGCGCGTGCAGGACGGGTTCGATGACGTCGATCTCCTCGCGCCCCAGATGCCCCGCCTCACCGGCATGCGGGTTGAGTCCGAGTACGGCGAGTGTCGGGTGGGCGATGCCGAAGTCGGTGCGCAGTGCGCGGTCGGTGATGCGCAGCACCTCTTCCAGGGCACTGGCCGTGATGGCATCCGGCACGTCGCGGAGCGGCAGGTGGGTGGTGGCCAGCGCCACGCGGACGATCTCGTTCGCCAGCATCATCACTACCGGCAGGCCGGCCTGTTCGGCGAGCAGCTCGGTCGTGCCGCTGTACGCGATGCCGCCCGCGTTGATGGCGGCCTTGTGCACGGGGCCGGTGACCAGGCCATCGAGCTCGTCGGCCAGGCAGGCGCTGGCCGCGTTCGTCAGGGCATCGATGACGGCACGCGCATTGCGTGGATCGGTGTGGCCGAACGTATTCGGCGCGGTGTTGGGGACTGGACGCAACCGCAGGTCGCCAGGGCGCGCGGCAACAGCGTCCTCTTCGATCAGGTGCAATGGCAGCCCCAGCGCCTCTGCGGCGGACGTGAGCGTAGCCGCGTCCGCGAAGGCAAGCAGGGTGCAATCGGTGCGCGGCTGCTGGGCCAGCCGCACGCAAAGCTCAGGGCCGATGCCCGCCGGCTCGCCCGGCACCAGCGCGAGCCGAGGCAGCATGTCAGCCGCCCGGCGTGGTCTCGGCGCGGTCACCGGTGCGGAAGCTGACGTAGGCTTCGCCACGCAGTTCCTGCAGGTAGCGGTTGTACTCTTCTTCGGCCTTGCGGCGACCGATCGTCTCGCGGACCTGCGCGCGGCGGTTCTGGTCGGTCACATCGGTCTGGCGGCTTTCGACACGCTGCACGATGTGCCAGCCGGCATCGGTACGGAACGGCGCGCTGACCTGGCCATCCTGCAGGCTGGTCACTTCCTGGCCGAAGGCAGGACCGAAGGCATCTGCCGGGAACCAGCCCAGGTCGCCGCCGTCCTCGCGGCTGTTGGCGTCCTCGGTGGACTCCTTGGCGACCTCGACGAAATCCGCGCCGCCGGAAATGCGGGCGCGCAGGGTGTCGATCTTGGCCTTGGCCGCTGCGACATCCTGGGTAGGGGTGACGCGGACCAGGATGTGGCGGGCGTGGAACTCGGTCACGTTGCGCTTTTCGGCCTGCGCGGCATCACGTACTTCCACCAGCTTGAGCAACTGGAAGCCGCTGGGACCACGCAGCGGGCCCACGACCTGTCCCGGGCTCATGCTCTTGAGCAGGTTCGCGAATGCGGCGGGGATCTCATCGACGCTACGCCAGCCCAGGTCGCCGCCTTCCAGCGCGTTGGGGCTGTCGGAATAGCGGACGGCGGCTGCGGAGAAGTCCAGCTCGCCCTTGTCGATCAGCGCCTTGATGCCGTCGACCTTGCCCTTGCCGGTATTGATCTGCTCGGCGCTTGCGCCGTCCGGCAACCCCACCAGGATATGCGCCAGGTGGTATTGCGCGCCGGTGGCCGCCTGCGCTGCGATCGCGGCGTCGACTTCGCCCTCGCTCACCTGCACGCGACTCTGCGCATAGCTCTGGCGCAGGCGCTGGATGGTGATCTCGTCGCGCAGCGAACTGCGGAACTCGGCGAAGGACATGCCGTCGGCCTCGAGCCGCTGGCGCAGGCCGTCCACCGTGGTGCCGTTCTGCTGGGCGACGGCATTGACGGCGTTGTTGAGTTCGGCGTCGCCGATGCGGATGCCGCTCTCGGCGGCGCGCGCCACCTGCAGCTTCACCAGCACGAGGCGCTCCAGGACCTGCCGCTCAAGCACCGCGCGCGGCGGCAGCTGGCCGGGCTGGTTGGCGTACTGGCTGATGACGTTCTGCACGGCGCGGTCGAGTTCGCTCTGCAGCACGACTTCTTCGTTGACGACCGCAGCGATGCGATCCAGCGGCTGCAGCGATTGGGCCAATACCGGCGTGGCGACCGTGGAGAAGGCCAGCAGACTGGCGATCAGGAGGCGGGAAATCGGCTTGTTCATGGGATCGGATCCGGATCGTAAGAGGTATCGTCCGGTCGCTGCGCGATATTGCTAGGCGGGACGAGATAGAGGTCGTCTCGGTAATAGCCGAGGATAGCACGGCGCAGGGTGCGCTCCGTGTCCTGGCCTGCCGAGCCCAGGCCTTTCAGGACGAATTCGACCTGGAAGCCGGTATTCATGTCGCCCTCGCGGTTGCGCACGTAGCGGCGAACGAGGGCGCGGACGGCGAGGCAGCAACTGTCCCACTGCACGCCCGCCACGCCTTCCAGCAGGCCGGGTTCCTGGTTGGTGGCGGCGTCGCGGTAGAACGAATGGTAGTAGCGACCGACGACGCTCCAGGACGGCGTGACCGGATACAGGAACGAGAAGTCCGCCTGTTCCAGCAGGTCGCGTCGCCGACGGTACGTGATGTTGACCACGCCATCGTCCGGCAGCAGGTAGCGGGCGCGCACGCTGGCCAGATCTTCGCGGCGGAACTTCGGGTCCCACTGGTACGAGGCGCCGATGGTCCAGCGGTCGGTGGGGGCGTAATTGGCGTCGACGACCCACGCCGACTTGCCCTGTTCCAGCGGCACTTCATTGGGGGCGGTGACGCGGCTGTCGTCGAAATAGCGGATCTGGCCGATGCTGGCCGACAGGCGTTCGAAGCCGTCCTTCTGCCGCAGCAGGCGGGTCGTCAGGGCCAGGGTCAGCTGGTTCGCATCCGTCTGGCGGTCGGGGCCCGTGTAGCGGTTGTCGCGGAACAACTGCCCGTAGCTGAAGTTGAAGGGACGGGTATCGAAGATCGGCAGGCCGTCCTGCTCGCGGTACGGCGCGTTGAGGTAGAAGAGGCGGGGTTCCAGCGTGTGCAGGAAGCGATCGCCCTTGATCTCGGTCTCGCGATCGAAGTACACCCCCGCGTCCAGCGAGCCGATCGGCAGGCTGCGGCTGGGTGAGCGGTCATAGAACTCGGCGATCATCGCCGGAGTGAGCTGGTCGGCCGGCAAGCCGTACGTTTCGCCCGCCCGGCTTACCGCGATTTCCTGCGCCAGTTCGGCATCCAGCCGGTACTCGGTGTGCCGATAGGCGAGCGTCGGCGTGACGTACCACGCGGCCCCCTGGAAAGGGAGCGAGATGGTCGGCTTGATGTCGATGCGGCTGCCGCCGGGCTTCTCGTCATGCTGGAACTGCACCGCTTCGGCATGACCGCCCACGCTGATCCAGCGGCTCAACGGCTGGTTCCAGTTGAGGTACGTACGCGGCAACCGGTTGTAGGGCAGCGAGCGTTCGCTGGTCAGGTAGTCGGACAGCTGCCAATGGTCCGCCATCACGCCGGCGGTCCAGAACTCTCCTGAACCGTAAACCCCCGCGGTGCTGGTGACCGAGGAATATGCCTGGCCGTACAGGGAATTGCCGAAATCCTCCTGATAGCGCGCATCGCTCAGCCAGATCAGGTTGGCCCGCGCCTGCCAGTGGCGGTTGAACCGGTGGTTGCCTTCGAATGCCAGGAAACCGCGCCCGTCATCGGGGTCCGGGTTGTTCGGGTTGAGCGGGTCGTAGTCCGCTTCGCCCATGCGGTCGCGGACCAGGTCGTCCCGGGTCATCCAGGTACCCTGGATCTCGCCGCGACCCTTCTCATAGAGGTAGCGGAACTCGGCGCCCATCTGGAACCCGCGCTCGCTCATGTAGCGAGGTTCGAGCGTCGCGTCGTAGTTCGGCGCCAGGTTGAGGTAGATCGGCTGCTTCCAGTCGAAGCCGTTGCGGCCCGACAGGCCGATCGCGGGGTACAGCAGGCCGGTATGGCGCTGGTCGTCGATCGGGAACTTCAGGTAGGGCACGTACAGGACGGGCACCTTGCCCAGCCGGATCGTCGCGCCGCGCGCCACGCCCCAGCCGTCGTCGGTATTGATGTCGATCCGGCGCGAGCGCAGCTCCCAGCGGCGGTCCTGGGGATCGCAGGTGGAATAGGTGGAGTGCTGCAGGCTGCCTTCCGGGCCCTTCATGTCGATGCGGTCCGCGCCACCGTTGCCGCGCCGCGAGACCAGCTGGTAACGCACGTTGTCGATCTGATGCGAGTCGGCACCCTGGTTGCCGCGCGCACTGTCGGCGATCAGGCGGATGCCGGCGTCCTGGTAGCGGATGTGGCCATCGGCGACGTAGGTATCTTTTTCCTGGTCGTATTTCAGGTTGTCGGCGCCGAGGAACTGGTCGCCCCTGACGAGCTGGACTGCGCCGCTGTACTCAGGGTTGGCCTCGGTGCCGGACAGCTGGTCGCCCTCGATCGAGGTGGGCTGTTCCGCCCGTTGCTCGCGCGTCGCCTGGGCGCTGCTGCCCGCGACGGTCTGCGGCGCCTCGCTGAAGACCGGAATCACGTCCTGGACCGGGCACAGGGCCCAGCTTTCTGGCTTCTCATCGTCGGCCAGCGCGGGCAGGCACAGGGCGATGCTGAAGGGCAACGGGAGCAGGCGGAGGACAGGACGCACGCGGTGCTGGGCTCGCTGACGGGTCAAAACGGTCGTTAGCTTGCCCCATCCCCTGCATGCGGGCAATGAAGGCAGGCGGCGCGGTGTCGGGCGGGGTTCAGCGAGGCGGAAGGGCGCGGCGTCCGCGGCCTCAGCGGAGTTCGTCGACGTGCGCGGCCACGGAGTCGCGCAGGGCGTCCAGGTCGTAGCCGCCCTCCAGCATGGAGACCACGCGGCCGCCGGCATGGCGCTGCGCCAGGGTGCGCAGTTGGCGGGTCAGCCAGCCGAAGTCCTCGGTCTCCAGCATCAGGTCGGCCAGCGGGTCCCGCATGTGCGCGTCGAAGCCGGCGGAGATCAGCAACAGCTGCGGCTTGAAGTCGTCAAGCGCCGGCAGCAGTTCGTCCGCCCAGGTGTTCTGGAAGCGGAAGCCCCCGCTGCCGGGCGGCAGCAGCGCGTTGAACACGTTGCCCGCGCCGCGCTCGTACGGGGCACCGCTGTGCGGGTAGATGCCCGACTCGTGGCTGCTGAAGTAGGCCACGCGCGGGTCATTGTAGAAGATCGCCTGGGTGCCGTTGCCGTGGTGGACATCGAAATCCACGACGGCCACGCGTTCCAGTCCATGGCGGTCGCAGGCGTAGGCGGCGGCCACGGCGATGTTGTTGAACAGGCAGAAGCCCATCGCCGTGCCGCTGGTGGCATGGTGGCCCGGGGGGCGCACGGCGCAGAAGGCCGTGGACGTTTCGCCATTCATCACTGCATCGACGGCCGCCACGCCGGCACCGGCCGCACGCAGCGCGGCGGCGGGCGAGGCCGCACACAGGACCGTGTCGGGGTCGAGCATCCGGTAGCCCGCGACGTCCGCGTCCAACACATCGTTCACCAGGGCTTCGTCATGCACGCGGCGGAGGTCGCCGAGCTTGGCGATGGGCGCCTCGCGCCATTCGACGTCGCCGTGTTCGCGGCGCAGCACCTCCAGCACCACCTCGAGCCGCGCCGGGCGCTCCGGATGTTCGGGTCCGGGATCGTGGGCCAGGCAGGCGGGGTGGGTGAAGATGATCACGAGGTCAGCGCGGGGCGTGCCGCCGCTCGTGCTTCCAGAGCACCTCGCCGTGGCCGTCGGCACGGGCCAGCACGCGGGCCAGCACGAACAGCAGATCGGACAACCGGTTGAGGTAGCGGATCGCCTCCGGCCGCACGGCATCGTGGCGGGCCAGGGTGACCGTCTCGCGCTCGGCGCGGCGCACGATGGTGCGCGCCAGGTGGCAGCGCGAGGCCGCCTCGCCCCCGGCCGGCAGGATGAAATCCTTCAGCGGCGGCAGGTCGTCGTTGTAGTGGTCGAGCTGGCGCTCGAGCGCGTCCACGTCCTCGCCGGTGATGGCGGCATGGCCGGGGATGCACAGCTCACCCCCCAGGTCGAACAACTGGTGCTGCACCGTGGTCAGCAGCGTGCGGATGTCCTCCGCCACGCTGGGGACCGCCAGCAGCACGCCGATCGCCGAATTGGCTTCGTCCACCGTGCCGTAGGCGGTGACGCGCGCCGAGTCCTTGCCCACGCGCGTGCCGTCGCCCAGGCCGGTGCTGCCGTCGTCACCGGTGCGGGTGTAGATCTTCGAGAGGCGGTTGCCCATCGTCCGCGCGGGACCGGTCAGTCCGCGGTGCGGCCGTGCGGCTTGGCCAGGCGCGCGACCTGCTCGACCATCACGTGCACGATGACCGCCAGGCCCACGTAGATCGCGGCCACGCGCAGGTACGGCAGGTACCAGTCGCTGAAGTTCTTCCACCAGCCGGCGAAGGTCGGTTCGCTGACGACCGGGCTCAGCCAGTAGAAGCTGCCCTGGCTCAGCAGGTGGCAGACGGTGGCCGAGACCAGCAGGCTGCCCACCAGCAGCGCGAGCGTGCGGCCGTGGCGTGCGGTCTGGTAGCGGCGCACCAGCGCACCGCCGGCCCACATCGCCAGATAGGCGGGGACCAGGAACCAGTACGCTGCGGACACGCAGTAGTGCGTCCAGAAATTGATGCCCTGGCCGCTGATGACCACGTAGTCGACCGCGACCGCTGCCGCCATGAACAGCGGGAACGCCCAGCGCGACCAGCTGCGCAGGTAGTAGCCGCCGATGAAGAACGCCGCCCAGCTGGCGTCGGGCAGCGGCCCGATGTGGCCGAACGTGGTGGGCAGGTGCAGACGGGTGAGGACCAGCAGGGCGGCGACCAGCGCCAGGACGATGGCGCGTTGCGAAGTGGTGTTCATCAGGCACGGTTCCGGAGACTCAGCCCCGCATTCTACCGGAGCCGGCGCGCACCGGGCCGCCGGGTCGGCGCCGCGGGGTGGGGCGCTATCATGACGGGATGACAGATCGGCATGACGTAGTAATCGTGGGCGGAGGCCTGGTGGGCGCCAGCCTCGCGATCGCCCTGGACCGGCAGGGTCTCGACGTGGGGCTGGTCGAGGCCGCGCCGGCGGGACAGATGCCGGCCGTGTTCGACCAGCGCAACCTCAGCTTCGCCGCCGCCACCGTCAATGCGCTCGGCGCGCTCGGCATCATGGGCCGCCTGCGCGCGCCGACCGGCCCCATCCGCCGCATCCACATCAGCCGGCAGGGCGACTTCGGCCGGGTGCGGCTCGACGCCGCCGACTATGCGCGCGAGGCCTTCGGCCAGGTGGTCGTGGCGCGCGACTTCGGCGAGGCACTGGAAGCCGGCCTGCAGGACCTGCGCGGACTGACGCGCTACCGGCCCGCGCGTTTCACCGACCTGGGCGGAACCGACGACGGCCATCGCATCGTCCGCCTCGCCACGGGCGACCAGGTGCGCGAGCTGCGCGCGCGCCTGGTGGTCGCCGCCGACGGCACCCACAGCAGCGTGCGCGAGGCCCTGGGCATCGCGGCGGACACGCACGATTACGGGCAGACTCTGTTCGTTGCCCGCATACGCGCCGAGCGTGCGCCGGACGGCACCGCCTACGAACGTTTCCGTGAAGACGGACCCACGGCGTTGCTGCCGCGCGGGGACCGTCATTGGGGCGTCGTGCACGGCGTGCAGCAGGCGCAGGCGGAGGCGGTCGCCGCGCTCGACCACGCCGCATGGCTGCAGCGCCTGCAGCGGCACGTGGGCTGGCGTATCGGCCGGTTGCTGGAAAGCGGTGAGCGCAGCGCCTACCCGATGACGCGTGTGGTCGCGCAGCGCGTGGTTGGTGAACGCGCGGTCCTGTTGGGCAATGCCGCGCAGACGATCCATCCGATCGGTGCACAGGGCTTCAACCTTGGCCTGCGCGATGCGCTGACGCTCGCCGAGGAAATCGCACGCGCGGGCGATCCCGGCGATCCGGTCGCACTGGCGCGGTATGCCGCGCGCCGGCAGGAAGACCGCGAGCGCACGCTGGCGTTCTCCGATGGTCTGGCGCGATTGACGTCCAATCCTTCGCCGCTGCTGCGTCCGTTGCGCAGCCTGGGCCTCGCCGCCGTGGATGCCAATGCCTCGCTGCAGGCGTTCCTGGTGGGCGGCGCGATGGGGTTCCGTGGCGACGTGCCGGCCCTCTGCCGGGGAGAAGCGGCATGAAGCGTCGCGGACAGATCGATGTCGCCGTGGTCGGTGGCGGCGTGGTGGGTGCGGCCTGCGCGCTGGTGCTCGCGCGCGAAGGCCTGCAGGTGGTGCTGGTCGAAGGCCGCGAACCCGCGCGCTGGTCGCGCGAACAGCCCGACCTGCGCGTGTACGCCTTCGCGCCCGACAACGCCGCGCTGCTGGAAGACGCCGGCGCGTGGTCGGCCGTGCGTGAGGCGCGGGCGCATCCCTACCGCCGCATGCGCGTGTGGGATGCGGCAGGCGGCGATGAACTCCGTTTCGATGCCGACGCGCTGGGCCGTACCCAACTCGGCTGGATCATCGAGAACGCGCTGCTGGTGGATCGCCTGTGGGCGGCCCTGCCCGCAGCCGGCGTCGACATCCGCTGCCCGGCGCGCGTGGACGCGATGGAGCAGGACGCCGATGGCGTCGTGCTCCGGCTCGACGATGGCACGCGCCTGGATGCGCGCCTGGCGGTGGCCGCCGACGGTGCCGATTCCACGTTGCGTCGATTGGCCGGCCTGGAGGTCAGCGGTCGCGACTACGCGCAGCGTGGCGTGGTCGCGTTCGTCCGCACCGAACAGCCGCACGAAGACACCGCATGGCAGCGCTTCCTGCCCACCGGACCGCTGGCCTTCCTGCCTTTCGGGGACGGCCTGAGTTCCATCGTCTGGACATTGCCCGACACCGAGGCCGCACGTGTGCTGGCCATCGATGATGGCCACTTCAATCGGGAACTCAGGCAGGCGATGGGGGGACAGCTGGGCGAAGTCGCGCTCGCCTCTCCGCGCGCCGCCTTCCCGTTGAAGCGGCAACTGGCCAAGGACTATGTCGCCGGCCGCGTGATCGTCGCGGGCGATGCCGCGCACGTGGTGCATCCGCTGGCCGGGCAGGGCGTCAATCTTGGCCTTCGCGACGTGGCGGCATTGCGTGACGGCATCCGTGCGGCCGTGGCCAAGCGCGCAGACTGGGACGCGCCGCACCGGCTGGAACGCTGGGCGCGTCAGCGCCGCAGCGAGAATGCCACCGCGGCGCACGCCTTCGATGGCATCAATCGTCTGTTTTCCAACGACGAAATGCACCTGACCCTGCTGCGCGGCCCGTTGCTCGGCCTGGCGGGCAAGCTGCCGCCGCTGGTGGATTTCTTCTGGCGGCACGCGGCCGGCCAGCGCGCGCGCTGACGACATTCGCCGCAGCCATGCGGTAGCCTCGCGGTTCCCCACGAGGTTGCCGCGATGAACGACGACGCTTCTCCCGTGCATGATCCCGCGCGTCGGCGCTTGCTCGGCGCCCTGGGCGCGGCGGGCCTGGCCGGCGCACTGCCACGCGCGCGCGCGAAGAGTTCGCGTCCGCTCGGCGTGGCCCTGGTCGGCCTGGGGTACTACAGCCGCGACCTGCTCGCGCCCGCCTTGCAGGCCACGACACATTGCCGCCTGGCCGGCATCGTCACCGGCACGCCGGCGAAGGCGGCCGAGTGGCAGCGGCGATACGGCATTCCGGATCGCAACGTCTACGATTACGACGGTTTCGACCGCATCGCCGACAACCCGGACATCGACGTGGTCTACGTCGTCCTGCCCAATCATCTGCACAAGCCGTTCACCCTGCGCGCGGCGGCGGCGGGCAAGCACGTGTGGTGCGAGAAGCCGATGGCCATGGATGCCGCAGAAGCGGGCGCGATGATCGATGCCTGTCGGCACCACCGCGTCCAGCTCGCCATCGGCTACCGCATGCAGTACGAACCCAACACGCAGGCGGTGATGGCCCTGGCGAAGACGCGATCCTTCGGCCGCCTGCAGCGCATCCGCGCCGAGGCCGGCTTCCACGGGTTCGACGGCGCGAGCGGCGACAACTGGCGCCTCGATCCGACACGGGGCGGGGGCGCGATGTACGACATGGGCGTCTATGCGCTCAACGCGGCGCGCTACACGGCGGGCAAGGAGCCGCTCGCGGTGACGGCCACGCAGGAGATCCAGCGGCCGGCGATCTTCCGTGGTGTCGACGAATCGATGCGCTTCACACTCGAATTCCCCGAGGGCATCGTGGCGGACTGCGCGACCAGCTTCGGCCGCAACATGAACCTGTTGCGCGCCGAGTGCGCGAAGGGCTGGTACGAACTGTCGCCGTTCCAGGCCTACGAGGGCGTGCGCGGCGAAGCGAGCGATGGTCGCCGCTTCGATGCCGCCATCGGCGCCACGCCCGCCCAGCAGGCACGCCAGATGGATGCCGAAGCGCTGGCGATCCTGGCAGGACGTGCGCCGCGCGTGCCCGGCGAGGAAGGGCTGCGCGACATGCGCGCGCTGGATGCGATCTTCGCCTCGGCGCGCGCGGGCGGAAAGCGCGTCGAGATCGCGACGGTGTGACGGGGCTCAGCCGGGAATGAAAGGGAACACGATCTTCAGCAACCCCTTCAGTCCACCCTCCGCGGTGCTGGCGACGGCCTTGGCGCCCAGGCTGTTCAGCGCATTGCGCGCGTCCTGCCAGCGCAGCTTGCTGACGTCCTTCTTCAGCAGGTCGGCGACTTCTTCGGCCGTCGGGGTCAGCTTCCTGAGTTCCGCGACGACCGCCGCCGGATCCGGTTGCAGGTAGCCCCAGCGCTCGGCGATCGCCAGCAGCGTATCGAAGCGCACCGCGACGACTTCGCGGTTGCGCTCGTAGACCGGCAGCGCACCCACGTCGAGGATGGCCTGTT
This sequence comes from Pseudoxanthomonas sp. Root630, assembly GCF_001427585.1. GTDB lineage: Bacteria > Pseudomonadota > Gammaproteobacteria > Xanthomonadales > Xanthomonadaceae > Pseudoxanthomonas_A. Next base: position 849,108 of record NZ_LMGY01000012.1, read on the forward strand.
CGAACTGCTGGTGGTCGTCCGGATGCTCGATGCGGATGGCGAGGAAGCCGTCCTTGCGGCTGCGCTCGCTGACGTGCTTCGCGCCGGCCTTCAGGTTGGTTTCGGTGAGTACGGTCGCCACGATGCGCTGCAGCGCCGCGTCGCGTTCCTCGGGCACCAATGCGCGCCAGCGGGCGTAGCCGTCGCGACGCAGTGCCTTGATCTTGGCGGGGGTGACCCGCAGCTTGCCGGCGACGGTGAAGTTGGATTCGTCGCGGCCGATCGCGCCATCGCGCTCCAGCAGCACGAACATCAACAGTTCCAGGTCGCGCTTGGTCAGCGACTGGAAACCCTGCAGCAGGGTCAGGCGCATGAACTCGGTGCCGAAGCCGGCAGGGTCCTTGAGTTCGATCGGCAGCATGGCGGTCTCCTTGTCAGGGAGGCATCTTGCCACGCGGGGATGTCAGTGCCTGAGACCCGTCGTGTCCCGCATCACAGGCCGGCTTCGCGGCCCGGGGTTTCGGCCCTGAAGGCCTCGATGGCCCCGCGGTCCTGCAGGGTGACGTACACCGTGCGGCCGTCCGGTCCGCCGAACGCGACGTTGGTGGGCTTCCGCCCCTTCAGCGCTACCTCGCGCAGTACCTTGCCTTCGGGCGAGACGATCGCGACCGCGCCGGCGCCGTAGCGCGCGATGTACAGGTTGCCCTTCACGTCGGTGCGCATGCCGTCCAGGCCGTGATCGTCGAAGGCGATCAACAGGCGCTTGTTCGTCACGCCGCCATCGGCGAGGAGGTCGTAGACCCACACGGTGCGCTGCACGCTCTCGTTGACGTACAGGCGCTTGCCGTCCGGACTGACCTCCACCCCGTTGGTGGTGCCCATGCCCGTTTCGAGAAGATGCGGCGTGCCCGTGCGGTCGATGCGCCACAACTGGCCGGTGTTGTCGGCCCACTTCGGGTCGCTGGCGTACAGCGTGCCGTCCGGTGCGAGTGCGATGTCGTTGGGCTGGTTCGCCTGCGGCATGTGCGCGAATACCGCCGCTTCGCGTGCTCCCGCCGCGATGCGCAGCACATGGTGTCCGCTGTAGTCGGCGATGAACATGCTGCCGTCGGCCGCGAAGCGGATGCCATTGCCCGTGCTGCCTGCCGGCAGCGTGGCGAACAGCGCTGCGTTGCCGCTCCCGTCGGCGTCGAACGTCACCCGGCCGATGGTGCCGTCGCGGCCGAAGCTGACTGCGTACAGCGCGCCGTCGGGACCCCACGCGGGGCCTTCGATGCCGGCACTGAAGATGCCGTCGCCCACCACATCGCGCGCCACGTACAAGGTGTCGTCGGGCGCGGGCGTGCTGGCGGTCGTCTGTGCGCAACCCACGAGCAGGAGCGCGATGCCCGCGGCCAGGTGCCTGAAGCGTCGTGCCGTCATCCGTTTCCCCTTGGCGGCGTAGCCTTGCTGCCGGGTCAGCCCGGCGTGGCGAACACGGTGATCTCTTCGCGATCGTGGTACAGCTGCCTTGCGCGGATCTCGAGTGGCCGGCCGGCCTGTTCGGCGAACAGGTCCAGGCACAGGCGGGTTTCGTCCCAGCGCTTCTTCATTGGCAGCTTGAGGTTGAACACCGCGTGCTTGCACCAGCCTTCGCGGAACCACTGCGCCATGCGCTCGGCCACGCGACGCGGTTGTTCCACCATGTCGCAGACCATCCAGTCCAGCGCATGCGGTGGTTTCCAGTGGAAGCCGTCGGCACGTAGGTGCTCCACCAGCCCGGTGGCCAGCACATGCTCGCGCAGCGGGCCGTTGTCCACGCTGGTCACCCGCAAGTGGTGGCGGGTGAGTACCCAGGTCCATCCGCCGGGCGCGGCGCCAAGGTCCGCGGCGGTCATGCCCGGTGTGAGCAGGGCTTCGCGTTGGCGATCGTCGAGCAGCGAGAGGAAGGCTTCCTCCAGCTTCAGCGCGGAACGCGACGGGGCATCGGGCAGCAGCTTGAGCCGCGGAATGCCCAACGCCCAGGGCGCGCTGTCGCGCGTATCGGCGACGCACAGGAACAGATGGTCGCCCTGCACGAACACCACATGCAGCCGCGGCAGCCGGGCGTCTTCCTTCTCGCTGAGGAAGCCCTGCTTGCGCAGCACCGGGCGCAGGGCGTTGCCGAAACTGCGCGCCAATCCGGCCAGTGGCTTGGCGGTATCCGAATCGGGGTGTTCCACCCACAGGTCGCCGAAGCGTCCAGCGCCCGCCAATGCAGCGAGGAGCGGCGTGATGCGGTCCTTCGGGTCGATGCCGCGCAGCTCGGCGAGCACGCGCAGCTTCTGCCGCGCGAAGATCAGGTCGCGCCAGGGCAGGGCGCGATCCAATCCGGCCGCGTCTTCGCAGACGAACAGCACGTGCCCGTCGTTGCGTTGCGCGCGCGCATAGCCCGCGAAACCCGCGTGCGCCGCGCGTTCGCTCAGCTCGGCGGCGAGTTCGGGTTCGAATCCCTGGCGGCAGTAGCCCAGCAGGCCGGTCGTCGATGACATGGGGACAGTGTAGCCGCGACGCGATGCGCGGCGCAGCCGTTGGATCAGTAGCGGTCGCCGCCGCTCTCGCCGTAGTGCTTGAGCACCGCCCGCGCGTCGTCGCGCCGCAGGTCGCGCACGACCTCGATGCCGCGCTTGTTGAGCTCGCCTACCCAGTCCGCCGGCAGCGGGCCTTCGTCGAACTCGGTCAGCTCCATCACGTCTTCCGCGCGCGCGCCGATCAGCAGGCGGTCGATGCCGGCCCACACGGTGGCGCCATAGCACTGGCAGCAGGGCTGCGAGGACGTGGCCAGGGTCACCGGCGCCATGCGGTCGTTGAGCCGCGGCGTCTGCAGGCGCTGCTGCGCCAGCATGTAGGCCATGTTCTCGGCATGCGCCAGCGAACAGGTGTGAGGCATCACCCGGTTCACGCCCAGCGCGATCACGCGATGATCGGGCCCGAACACCACCGCGCCGAACGGGCCGCCGGTGTTGGCGTCCACGTTGCGGCGCGAGAGATCGATGGCCAGCGCGACCTTGTCCTCGTCGCTGGCGTAAGTGGCGGCCGGGTCGACGAGGTCGTGGGTCCAGGCGGGCAGCGTCAGATGGATCTGTTGGTGGAGCATCACTGTGCGGGGGGAGGAGAAGAGGAATCGGCTTCGCAGCGACCGCTCACGCATTGGCAGGCGGTCACCTCGGCGAAGCCGCAGATGCCTGCCATGCCGCTGGCGGCGCACTGCGCGCGCACGCCCTGCGGATCGGTCGGGCTGTTCTTGTTGACGCAGGCCGGCATGCTGCCGCAGCAGTTGCCGACGTCCTTCACGGCGCAGTCGGCGTTGCTGCCGCAGGCATAGTCGACGGTGATCGCACCGGCCCGGCGCGGTGGCAGCGTGCCTCCCGTCGGCTTCGGGGCCGGCGTGGAGGTCGCGGGCGGCTCGGCCCCGTCCCCGGATGCAGCGGGTGCCGCGCAACCGGCCAGGGTGAAGACGGCGGCCAGCATCAACGACAAGGCGAGCGGCAGGCGCAGGGCGGTGCGGGGCATGGCGAACTCCTTTCCGGGATGGATGAAACGCCAGCCTGAGGCCGGCCGCCTCAACGGTCGGTGAAAGCGCCGCCTGGGGCCGCCCGGCTCAGGCCTTCGTCGCCCAGGTGTCGCGCAGGGTGACGCTGCGGTTGAACACCGGGCGCGCGGCCGCATGGTCGTAGCGGTCGGTGACGAAGTAACCGATCCGCTCGAACTGGAACGACTGCTCGGGCGCGGCATCGGCGGCGGCCGGTTCCACGTAGCCGGTGGTCGTACGGCGCGATTCGGGGTTCAGGTAATCGCGATAGGTCTTGCCTTCGGCATCGTCATCGGGATTCGCGACGGTGAAGAGGCGGTCGTACAGGCGCACCTCCGCTTCGACCGCATGCTTCGCGCTGACCCAATGGATGGTGCCCTTGATCTTGCGTTCGGCGCCGGCCATGCCGGGACGGGATTCCGGGTCCAGCCAGCCGCGCAGCTCGACGATCTCGCCGGCGTCGTTCCTGATCACCTCATCGCAGCGCACGATGCCGGCGCCGCGCAGGCGCACTTCGCCGCCCGTGGTCAGGCGCTTGAAGCCCTTCGGCGGCACTTCCTCGAAATCCTCGCGCTCGATCCACAGCTCGCGCGAGAACGGCACGCTGCGCTGGCCGAACGACTCGTCCTTCGGATGGTTGGAGAACGTCAGCGTTTCTTCGTGCCCGTCCGGCAGGTTCGCCAACACCAGCTTCACCGGATCGATGACCGCCATGCGGCGCGGTGCGGCGGCATCCAGGTCTTCGCGCAACGCGCCCTCGAGGATGGAGATGTCCAGCAGCGAGTTCTGCTTGCTGATGCCCACGCGGTCCACCATCAGGCGCAGCGCCGCCGGCGTGTAGCCGCGGCGACGGATGCCCTGCAGCGTGGGCATGCGCGGGTCGTCCCAGCCGTCTACCAGGTTGTCTTCCACCATCGCGAGCAGCTTGCGCTTGCTCATCACCAGGTAGTTGAAGTTCAAGCGCGAGAACTCGATCTGGCGCGGCTTGCTCGCTTCCTTCGGCAGGCCCTTGGCCAGCAGCGGCGCGATCAGGTCCGGCGAGCCGGCCAGGTCCACCTTGTCCACGCACCAGTCGTACAGCGGGCGGTGGTCTTCGAATTCCAGCGTGCACAGCGAATGGGTGATGCCTTCCACCGCGTCGCTCAGCGAGTGCGCGTAGTCGTACATCGGATAGATCGGCCAGTCGTTGCCGGTGTTCTGGTGCTCGACGTGCTTGATGCGGTACAGCGCCGGATCGCGCAGGTTGATGTTGCCGCTGGCCATGTCGATCTTCGCGCGCAGCGTGCGCGCGCCGTCCGGGAACTCGCCCGCGCGCATGCGGCGGAACAGGTCCAGGTTCTCCTCGACGCCGCGGTCGCGGTAGGGCGAGTTGCGACCCGGTTCGGTCAGCGTGCCGCGGTACTCGCGCACTTCTTCCGCGCTCAGGTCGCAGACGAAGGCGTCGCCCTGGCGGATCAGCTTTTCACCGGCGAGGTACAGCACCTCGAAGTAGTCCGACGCGTGGCGCAGGTCATGCCAGTCGAAGCCGAGCCAACGCACGTCGTCCTGGATGGCGCGCACGTACTCGGGGTCTTCCTTGGCGGGGTTGGTGTCGTCCAGGCGCAGGTTGCAGACGCCGCCGAACTCGCCAGCGATGCCGAAGTCCAGGCAGATCGCCTTGGCGTGGCCGATGTGCAGGTAGCCGTTGGGTTCGGGCGGGAAACGCGTCTTCACCGAGGTGTGGCGACCGCTGGCCAGGTCCTCGCGCACGATCTGGCGGATGAAGTCCCGCTTTTCGGGGGCGGCATCGTCAGACAGGGGGGCGGAAGGGGCGGCAGTGTCGGACATCGGGCGTGGAGGCGTGGAAAAACGCCAGTTTAGCCGGTCTGGCGCCCGCGCTGGTCTATCCTGAACAGCCTTCGCGCACCTGGCCCCCCGCATGAGCCTCCCGACGCTCGTCATCGGCAACAAGAACTACTCGTCCTGGTCGCTGCGCCCGTGGCTGCTGCTGCGGCACTTCGGCGTGGAGATCGAGGAGATCCGCCTGCCGCTGGATACGCCCGAGTTCGCCGCCGAGGTCGGACGCCATTCCCCGACCGGCAAGGTGCCCGCCCTCCACGATGGGGGCGTGCATGTCTGGGACTCGCTGGCGATCTGCGAGTACGCCAACGAGCGCTGGCTGGACGGCCAGGGCTGGCCGCGCGACCGCGCCGCGCGGGCGGTGGCACGTGCGGCGGCGGCGGAAATGCATTCCGGATTCACCGCCCTGCGCACGCAGTTGCCGATGAACAGCCGGCGCACGCCGGATGCCTACCGTTGGGACGCCGCGGCCCAGCGCGACATCGACCGCATCCAGGCGCTATGGCGCGCGCTGCGCACGGCGCATGGCGGCGATGGCGACTTCCTGTTCGGCGGGTTCGGCATCGTCGATGCGATGTATGCGCCGGTGGCGGTGCGCTTCGACGGCTATGGCGTGGGCGTGGACGACACCGCGCGTCGCTACATGCAGGCCCTGTTCGCGCTGCCGGCGATGCAGGCATGGCGGGCCGCAGCCGCGGTTGAGCCTGAATCTGTGCCGGCCACCGACGCCTTGCGCAAGCCGTTGCCCGCCTGAGCGGGTGTAGGCTGGCGGCGGAGGACGTATCCATGCGCGTGGTCTATCTGGCCGACAACCTGTTCGATGCCCATCTGGTGAAGCACGCGCTGGAGGAAGCGGAGATCCCGGCGTTCGTGTTCGGCGAGTCGCTGCTGGGCGGCATGGGCGAACTGCCGCTGTTCGGCGTGTTGCGCGTCTGCGTGCCGGACACAGCGTTCCCCGACGCGGAAGGGATCGTGAAGGGCCTGGGACTGGATTCGGGCGGCAACGGCCCCATCTTGGAAGGCGACGACGAAGGCCTGGGCATCCTGCCGGCCTGATCCGCTTTCCCCCGACACACGAGGTTCGCCATGCTGGGTATCGGAGCCTACAAGCAGCGCATGCCGCGCGCGGAAGACATGCTGCCGGGGCGCAGCGCGCCGCTGCCGCTGCACAACGCCCATTTCGTCAACGGACGCCCGCTGCGCGATGCGTTCGACGGGCTGCAGCAGGTCGAGTTCGGCCTGGGCTGTTTCTGGGGCGCGGAACGCAAGTTCTGGAACGTGCCCGGTGTGTACAGCACGTCGGTGGGTTACGCCGGCGGTGGTACGCCGAATGCGACCTACGAGGAAGTCTGCTCCGGCCAGACCGGCCACAACGAAGTCGTGAAAGTGGTCTACGACCCGGCGCAGGTGTCGTTCGAACGCCTGTTGCAGGTGTTCTGGGAAAGCCACGACCCCACCCAGGGCATGCGCCAGGGCAACGACGTGGGCACGCAGTACCGCTCCGGCATCCACTGCCATACGCCCGAACAGCAGGCCGCCGCCGAAGCCAGCCTGAAGGCCTACCAGCAGACGCTGCGCGCGGCGGGCTACGGCGACATCACGACGGAAGTCGTGTTTCCCGCGCCGGCCTTCTACTACGCCGAGGACTATCACCAGCAGTACCTGGCGAAGAACCCGAACGGCTACTGCGGGCTCGGCGGTACGGGCGTGAGTTGTCCGATCGGGCTGGATGCCTGATACCGGGGATCCTGCAGGAGGGACTTCAGCCCCGACCGCATAGAAGCTTGCAGTTGACGACCAACAGCAGGAGCCATGCGGGATAGCGCCTGTTCCGGTCGGGGCTGAAGCCCCTCCTACAACCGCGTGACGCCGCAGACGTAGACCACTTCGCAGGCGCCGCCGCCGGTATCGGTGCGGCTGGTGGAACTGCGCCACCGCCAGCCGTCGCGCGCATTCGCTTCCACCAGCCAGCCATCGATCCGCACGCGTTCGCCCTTGCGCACGCCGGCGAGCGCCTGCGCGACGCTGTCGTTGCCGGGGATCATGTGCATGTTGGCGCTGCTGCGGGCGATCTCGCTCGCCGGCAGCGGCGGCTGGTCGCTCCAGCGGTAGTGGTACCAGCGTGAGGATTGGCTGATGTCCAGCGCATCGATCACCGCGTCTTCCGTCATCCGTGCCCAGCCCAGCGCCAGGTCGGTCGGCGACAGGTCCGACTCGCGGCCGCTACGGTAATCCTCGCGCGACAGCACGCGCGCTTCCACGCTGAAGCCCGCGAGCGGCGTCAGTGTGGCGGCGTCGAGGGCAAACGGCGCCAGGCTACCCGGCACGTCCGTCTGCAGGGGCGGCTCGCCCGATGCCACGCGGGGCGGCAACGGGCAGGCCAAGGTCAGGTCGCCGGCCGCGGCAGGTGCGCGGGGACCTTCCCGCTTTTCGGAGAACCACCACCCCGCCAGGCAGACCAGGATGCCGATCACCAGCAGGGTGCGCAGGCTCACGCGGTGAGCTTCTCGCGGATGGTGGCGCGCAGGGCGGCCAGGTCCTTGGCGAAGATCTCGATGCCGGTCGCGAGCTTTTCCTTCGCCATCGGATCGGCTTCGATCGCGGCGGCGAAGCTCTCGGCCGTCACCGGTGCCGCAGTGACCGCTTCAGCGGCCGTGGGCGACAGCTTGCGCGGCAGCTCGCCGTGGTCCTGGTCCAGCTTCTCCAGCAAGTCGGGTGAAATCGTCAGGCGGTCGCAGCCGGCCAGGGCCTCGATCTGCGCAGTGGAACGGAACGACGCACCCATCACCACGGTGGGCGAACCGCGGCGCTTGAACTCGGCGTAGACGCCGCGCACGAACACCACGCCCGGGTCTTCGTCGATGGTCGCCGGCGCCTGGCCGTTGGCCACGTACCAGTCGAGGATGCGGCCCACGAACGGCGAAATCAGGAACGCGCCGGCTTCCGCGCAGGCGATCGCCTGGGTGGGATTGAAGATCAGGGTGAGGTTGCAGTCGATGCCTTCGGCCTGCAGTACGCGTGCGGCTTCCACGCCCTCCCAGGTGGAGGCGACCTTGATCAGGATGCGATCGCGGCCGATACCCTGGTCGGCGTACATCTGCACGAACTTGCGCGCCTTGGCGACCGTCGCGGCGGTGTCGTAGGCCTGGTCGGCATCGACCTCGGTGGACACGCGGCCGGGGATCAGGCCGGCGAGCTTGGCGCCGACGCCGACCGTCAGGCGGTCGACCACCTCGTCCACCAGTGCTTCGCCGCCGCCCTGCGCGCGCGCCCAGGCGAGCTGTTCTTCGATCAGCTCGGCGTACACCGGCAGGTCCAGCGCCTTCTTCACCAGCGTGGGATTGGTGGTGCAATCCACCGGCTTGAGGCGCTTGATGGCGTCGTAGTCGCCGGTATCGGCGACGACGACGGAGAGTTCGCGGAGCTGCTGCAGCTTGGAGGGGGACGTATCGGACATGGGATTCGGCGAGGCGGGGGAATCGGATGACAAGTATGCCCTGTCCCGCGGGGGCAGGCCCGGCCGCGGGAGCGTACTTTTCGTGGATTGACGCGATAGCGCGCGTTGCGCCCTCAGCGGTGCAGGTCGCCGCTGGCTTCGGGTTGGTAGTCGATGGCGGTGACCCGCAGGCGCAGCGGTCGGTTGCCCGGCGCATGCCAGTCGATCGTCTGGCCGATGGCCAGGCCCAGCAGGGCGCTGCCGACGGGCGCGAGCACGGATACCCGTCCGGTCTCGACGTTCGCTTCGTGGGGATACACCAGGGTCAGGCGATGGTGCTCGCCGGTGAGTTCGTCGTCGCACTCCACGCGCGAGTGCATCGTCACCACGTTGTCCGGCATCCGGTCCGGCATGCGCACGTCGGCGCGGTTGAGTTCGTCCATCAGTGCGAGCGCGGCCGGGTGCCGGCGCAGCACGGGGGTATCGAGCAGGGCCTCCAGGCGCGACAGATCGCGGCTGGACACGACGAGAGGGGGAAGCGAGGGCGGCAGGCCGCTGGTGCGGGTGTTGTTCATCGGGGTTCTCTGTGGATTTTGGGGTCGCGCAAAAGGAAACGGGCGACGCGTCGCCGCGCCGCCCATCGGAGTCCTGTTTGCCGCCTTACCGTAGCCCGGAAGGCGGTGCGGTTCAAGCCGCGCGCGCGCGCGGCGTGGGACGCCCGGCCGGCGGTTGCGCGCCGCCGGTCTCGGGTTCGAACAGGCCCGGCGGCAGTTCGCGGAACACGCGCGCCAGTTGCTGCAGGAAGTCGCTCATCGCCGAACTCTTGCGCCATACCATCGCGATCTGCCGGCTCGGGTGCGAATCGCTGAAGCCCAGCAGGTGGATGTTCTCCGAACGCGCCACGGGCGGCTTCACCGCCAGCGTCGGCAGCAGGGTGATGCCGACATCGGCGGCGACCATCTGGCGCAGGGTTTCCAGGCTGGTGGCGCGGAACTCGGATTTCTCGTTCGCGCCCGAGAGGCGGCAGACATCGAGCGCCTGTTCGCGCAGGCAGTGCCCGTCCTCCAGCAGCAGCAGGCGCTGGTCGGCGAGTTCGGCCAGCGCCAGCGAATCGCGGCGCGCGAGCGCATGCGATTCCGGCACGGCGAGAACGAAGGGCTCTTCGAACAGGAATTCCGTGTGCAGCTGGTCGTCGGCCACCGGCAGCGCCAGCAGGCCGGCATCGAGCTTGCCCTCGCGCAGGCGCGAGAGCAGCACGTCGCTCTTCTCCTCGACCAGCAGCAGTTCCAGGTCCGGGAAGCGCGTGCGGATGCGCGGCACGACGTGCGGCAGCAGGTAGGGGCCGAGGGTAGGGAAGATGCCGAGCCGCACCGTGCCGGCCTCGGGATCCTGGCTGCGGCGCGCGGCTTCCTTCATCTGCTCGACCTCGGCCACGATGCGACGCGCGCGGTCGGCGGCGTCGCGCCCGGCGGGCGTCAGCATGACCTTGCGCGGTGCGCGCTCGACCAGCGGCACGCCCAGCTCGTCCTCCAGCTTCTTGATCTGGGTGGAGAGCGTGGGCTGGCTGACGTAGCAGGCCGCGGCGGCCCGGCCGAAATGCTTGTGGTCGGCCAGGGCCACCAGGTACTTCAGGTCGCGCAGATTCATCGGAACCCTCCCTCAAGGAACCGCGGAGCGGGCGGCAGCCGCCCGCACGTCACATCATGCCGCGACTGCGTCCACCGCTTCCACCGGGGCCGATGTACGGATCAGGTGGTCGAAGGCGCTCAGCGCGGCCTTCGAACCCTCGCCCATGGCGATGACGATCTGCTTGTACGGCACGGTGGTGGCGTCGCCAGCGGCGAACACGCCGGGCAGGCTGGTCTGGCCGCGGTCGTCGACGATGATCTCGCCGCGCGGACTCAGCGCCACCACGCCCTTCAGCCATTCGGTGTTCGGCAGCAGGCCGATCTGCACGAAGATGCCTTCCAGTTCGACGCGGTGCGTATCGCCACCGATGCGGTCCTTGTAGACCAGGCCGTTGACCTTGCTGCCATCGCCCAGCACGTCCGTCGTCTGCGCGCTGGTGACGATGCGCACGTTCGGCAGGCTGCGGAGCTTGCGCTGCAGCACGTCGTCGGCGCGCAGCTGGCTGTCGAATTCGACCAGGGTCACGTGGGCCACGATGCCGGCCAGGTCGATCGCCGCCTCGACGCCGGAGTTGCCGCCGCCGATCACCGCCACGCGCTTGCCCTTGAACAGCGGGCCGTCGCAGTGCGGGCAGTAGGCCACGCCCTTGTTGCGGTATTCGTTCTCGCCGGGCACGTTCATCTGCCGCCAGCGGGCGCCGGTGGACAGGATGACCGTCTTCGACTTCAGCGACGCGCCGTTGGCGAGGTGTACTTCGACCAGGCCGTCGGCGCTGGCCGGCACCAGCTTCTCCGCGCGCTGCAGGTTCATCACGTCGACCTGGTAGTCCTTGACGTGCTGCTCCAGCGCGGCGGCGAGCTTCGGGCCTTCGGTGTAGGGCACGGAGATGAAGTTCTCGATCGCCATGGTGTCCAGCACCTGGCCGCCGAAGCGCTCCGCCGCCACGCCGGTGCGGATGCCCTTGCGCGCGGCGTAGATCGCAGCGGCGGCGCCGGCGGGACCACCGCCGATCACCAGCACGTCGTACGGCGCCTTGGCCTTGATCTTCTCGGCATCGCGCTTGCCGGCATTCGTATCCAGCTTGGCGACGATTTCTTCCACGCCCATGCGGCCGGCGCCGAACACCTCGCCATTGAGGAAGATCGTCGGCACCGACATCACTTCGCGCCGCTCGACTTCCTGCTGGAACAGCGCGCCGTCGATGGCGACGTGCTGGATCTTCGGGTTCAGCACCGCCATCAGGTTCAGCGCCTGCACGACGTCCGGGCAGTTCTGGCACGAGAGCGAGAAGTAGGTCTCGAAGCGGTACTCGCCATCGAGCGAACGGATCTGCTCGATCACGTCCTGCGCGAGTTTCGACGGATGACCGCCGACCTGCAGCAGTGCCAGCACCAGCGAGGTGAATTCGTGACCCATCGGCAGGCCGGCGAAGGTCAGGTGGATGTCGTGACCGGGGGAGGTCAGCGAGAACGACGGCGTGCGTTCGCCGCCGCGCTGCTCGGTGACGGTGATCTTGTCCGACACGTCCTGCAGATCCTTCAGCAGCGCCTGCAATTCGGCCGAGCCGGCGCTGTCGTCCAGCTGCGCGGTGATGTGGATCGGGCGCACGGCCTTTTCCATGTAGGCGGTGAGCTGCGTCTTCAGATTGGCGTCCAGCATGGCGAACGTCTCCGTGGAGGGGATTCTGGGAAGGGAATCGGGGAGGAGGGGAGGGCAGGCGTTTGCAGGAGCGGCATGTGCCGGGGAGAGGGCGCCGGTCGGGGAGGAGGGAACCGGCAAGCGGCGCATGCCGCTGCTGCAAACGTCCGGATCAGCCTCCGGGCCAGCGGCCCGGAGGTGACGTGATGCGGTGTCGCCATGGCGCATCCGCATCGGGATGCGCCGGTGCTGCGATGACGCTTAGATCTTGCCGACCAGGTCCAGCGACGGGGCGATCGTCTGCGCGCCTTCCTTCCACTTGGCCGGGCAGACCTGGCCCGGGTTGGCGGCGGTGAACTGCGCGGCCTTCAGCTTGCGCAGGGTTTCCGACACGTCACGGGCGATCTCGTTGCTGTGGATCTCGGCGGTCTTGATGACGCCTTCCGGGTTGATGACGAAGGTGCCGCGCAGGGCCAGGCCTTCTTCCTCGATGTGCACGCCGAAGGCGCGGGTCAGCTGGTGGGTCGGGTCGCCGACCAGCGGGAACTGGGCCTTGCCCACCGCCGGGGAGGTTTCGTGCCACACCTTGTGCGAGAAGTGCGTGTCGGTGGTGACGATGTAGACCTCGGCGTCGGCCTTCTGGAACTCGGCGTAGTTGGCGGCGGCGTCTTCCACTTCGGTCGGGCAATTGAAGGTGAAGGCGGCCGGCATGAAGATCAGGACCGACCACTTGCCCTTCAGGGTGCCGTCGGTGACTTCGACGAATTCGCCGTTGTGGAAGGCGGTGGTCTTGAACGGCTGGACCGCGGTGTTGATCAGGGACATGGAAGATCCTCGTGGATGGAGTGGGTGTGGTGAAGCGATGGCGCCATGGTAGGCAGCGACTATTGATTCCTCAAATCGATTGATGGAATTGAATAGATAGTCTCTGGCTATCAATAAATGGGGTTGGCCCGCGGCGGGGACAAGGCCGGTAGAAAAAATTCAAGTTTTTCAGTTATTTGCGTTCGATGCGATCCGGCGGCGCGGCCGTGCAGCGGTGCTTGCATGCAGATCCGGGCCAAACCGGGGCCGCTTTTCAGCGCTCGCGCGAGGCCCATATGCTCCATACGCCATTGAGCACCATGATGGTGCGTCGCGGCGATGCGTAGGCGTGTGGGGTACGGCCGCCCGGTACCATGCGCGCCATGTCCGATCACGCATCCCTTCGGCTCGACCACGCCCTGCGCGCCGCTGCGACCCGACTGGCGGGTCCCGACGCGCGGCATGAAGCCGAGCAACTGCTGCTGCAGGTGATCGGCCGCGACCGCGCCTGGCTGTTCGCCCACGGGGACGCCCCCCTGGTGGACGCGGACGCATCGGCGTTCGAGGCGCTGCTGTCGCGCCGGATCGCCGGCGAACCAGTGGCCTACCTGACCGGGCATCGCGGCTTCTGGACGCTCGACCTGCAGGTGTCGCCCGCCACGTTGATCCCGCGGCCGGAAACCGAACGCCTGGTCGAGCTGGCGCTGGAACGCCTGCCGGCGGACGCGCCGATGCGCATCGCCGACCTCGGCACCGGCACCGGCGCGATCGCGCTGTCGCTGGCGGGCGAGCGGCCGCAGGCCCGCGTGGTCGCGACCGACGTCAGCGAAGACGCGCTGGCCGTCGCCCGCGCGAACGCCATGTCGAACGGCATCGCCAATGTCGAATTCCGCCACGGCAGCTGGTGGGCGCCGTTGCGGGCCGAACGCTTCCACCTGATCGCGAGCAATCCGCCTTACATCGCCGACGGCGACGCGCACCTGGCGCAGGGCGACCTGCGCTTCGAGCCGCCGACGGCGTTGTCCTCCGGTGTGGACGGACTGGACGCGATCCGCGAGATCGTGCGCGGCGCACCGGCGTTCCTCCTGCCCGGCGGCTGGTTGCTGCTGGAGCACGGCTGGGACCAGGGTGCTGCCATCCGGGCGTTGATGACCGCGACGGGCTTCGTCGATGTGGCCACCGAAACGGACCTCGAGCAGCGGGACCGCGTGACCCTTGGGCGCGTCACGGAAGGGCAAGACGCGAGCCGTTAGACTGTCGCTTTCATCCAGGACGGGCCGCTCATGCGCACGCTGTACCCCGATATCGAACCCTTCGACACCGGCACGCTGAAGGTCGATGACCGCCACACGCTGTACTACGAGCAGTGCGGCAACCCGCAGGGCAAACCGGTGGTGCTGCTGCACGGCGGGCCGGGCGCTGGCTGCAGCCCGAAGATGCGCCGCTTCCACGATCCGGCGAAGTACCGCATCGTGCTGTTCGACCAGCGCGGCTCCGGCCGCTCCACGCCGCACGCGGATCTGGTGGACAACACGACGTGGGACCTCGTGGCCGACATCGAGAAACTGCGCGAACAGCTGGGTATCGAACGCTGGCAGGTGTTCGGCGGCAGCTGGGGTTCGACATTGGCGCTCGCGTACGCCGAGACGCATCCGCAGCGGGTGACCGAACTGGTGCTGCGCGGCATCTTCATGCTGCGGCGCTGGGAACTGGAGTGGTTCTACCAGGAAGGTGCGAGCCGCCTGTTCCCCGATGCGTGGGAGCACTACGTCACGGCGATTCCGTCGGTCGAGCGCCACGACCTGATCTCGGCGTTCCACCGCCGCCTGACCTCCGACGACAAGGCCACGCGCCTGGCCGCGGCGAAGGCGTGGAGCGTGTGGGAAGGCGCGACCAGCTTCCTGCACGTGGATGCCGATTTCGTCAGCGGCCACGAGGAGCCCGAGTTCGCGCTGGCGTTCGCGCGCATCGAGAACCACTACTTCGTCAACGGCGGCTTCTTCGAGGTCGAAGACCAGTTGTTGCGCGATGCCTCGCGCATCGCCGACATCCCCGGCGTGATCGTGCACGGTCGCTACGACGTGGTCTGCCCGATCGCCAACGCCTGGGAACTGCACAAGGCCTGGCCGAAAGCGAAGCTCGAGATCACGCCGGCGTCCGGCCATTCTGCGTTCGAGGCCGAGAACGTCGACGCCCTCGTGCGCGCGACGGACGCCTTCGCCTGACCGCCCCTCGTCGCCGCCGGGAGAACGCCATGGATACGCCGCGCGCCACCGCCTCCGCGTTCGACCAGCGCGTACTGGACCTGTACGACGACTACGTCCATGGTCGCGTCGATCGGCGCGGCTTCCTGTCGGGCGCGGCGCAGTTCGCCGTCGGCGGCACGACGGCGGCCGCGCTGCTCGCCGCATTGGCCCCGCAGTACGCGTTCGCCGCGCAGGTGGCGGCGGATGATGCGCGCATCACCACGGTCTATCGCACGTTCCCGGCCCCCGAAGGCCATGGCGAAGGTCGCGGCCTGCTGGCGATGCCGCGCGCGCCGGGACCTCACCCGGTGGTGCTGGTGGTACACGAGAACCGTGGACTGAATCCGTACATCGAGGATGTCGCGCGTCGCCTTGCCGTGGCGGGTTTCATCGCCTTCGCGCCGGACGCGCTGTATCCGCTCGGCGGGTATCCCGGCAACGACGACACCGGACGGGAGATGCAGGCCACGCTGGATCGCGCGAAGGTGATGGCCGATCTCGAAGCCGCCGCGCGCTTCGCGGATGCGCTGCCGCGCGGAAACGGCAAGCTCGGCGTGGTCGGTTTCTGCTTCGGCGGGCTGGTGACCAACGTGTTGGCCGCGCGCTTGCCGGATCTCGTCGATGCCGGCGTGCCGTATTACGGCGGCCCGCCGTCTGCGGAAGAGGCGGCACGCATCAGGGCGCCGCTGCTGCTTCAGTTCGCCGCGTTGGACACGCGCGTCAACGCGGGCTGGCCTGCCTACGAGCAACAGTTGAAGGCCGCAGACGTGCCCTATACGGCCTACCTCTATCCCGACGCCAACCACGGCTTCCACAACGACACCACGCCACGCTATGACGCAGCCGCTGCTGCGCTTTCCTGGCAGCGCACGCTGGCCTTCTTCGAGCAGCACCTGCGCTGAGCGCGGCTACGGCGTGGCGCGCTCCGGGGCGGCGACGTCCACCTTCATGCGCCGGTACGCGCGCTGCAGCCGCACGCTGCCGCCGGGCAGCCGGTCGCCTTCAACGGTGATGTCGATGCGCAGCGCCCCGGAGGCCGCGTCGGGGAGCGCGTAGCGGTAGATCGCGCGACGCCCATCGGGGACATCCAGTTGCAGCGCGAGCCGCCCCCCCTCGTCGCGCAGCGTGGCGTGCGTGCCGTCGGCGAGGTCGAGCGTGCCGGACAGTGGCACCACCACCACGTCGCGGCCCTCCGAGGTCCCGAACACGACCGCTTCGCGCATCCGCTGCATCACCAGGACCGCATCCTCGGGAGCAGCGAACGCGCCTTGCGTCGGCAGCAGGCCTTTCAGGCTTGGGCGTCCACCGGCGGGCCGGGCGCCGCCTGGCGGCGGCCCCATCGGGCCGCCCCCACCCGGAGGTGGGCCCATCGAACCCTCGCCCCCGTTGCCCGGAGGAGGCCCTCCGGCACCGCCGGGGCCCCCGCCAGGCCCACCGCCGCGGCCCGGTCGCGCGCCACGCTCGGGGCGTGCACCTGCGGGCATGGCGCGCTCGGCGTCCTGCAACAGTTGCGTGTTGGTCTCCACGTCGGGTTGCCACTCGCCCGAGGGGTCCTGCGGAGTCGCCTGCGCCAGCGCGGGAGGGGTGGCCGCCATCAAGGCAGCGAGGAAGCAAGAAGTCAGGCGCACGTCGTCGGCTCGTGGGGGAACGAGCGCGGAACGCTTGGCAGCGGCGCGGGATGACGTTGGATCCCCGCGTGTTGCCGGGCATTCAGACGTGGCGGGGCGCGGATGTCCGGTGCCCGTGCGCGGCCACGAACCTCCCGGATGTACGCCGACGCTTCGCTGCGCGGACGGCGACAGATCAGCCGCTCCGGGAGGATGTCACGATGATCGCGCACGCCGCGCCGCTGCACGAAACCAGGATCGGGCTGGAGGATGTCGACATTCCCCGCCTGGGCATGTCGGCCATGCGTTTCATCAAGGCGATCGAACGCGGCCAGCACGAGGTCCTGTGGGAGGCCGCGTCGGACACGATCCGGCACACGATGGGGCGCGAGGCGTTCATCGCGCTGCTGGCGCAACGTCATGGTGCGCTCGGGCATGGCATGGGTCGGCGCTGGGCGGCGGTACGCGTCGACCAGCCCGGGCAGCGGCCGCATTGGCAGCCGGGCACGTACGCGGTGCTGGAGTTCTCCGCAGCGTTCGGCGAGGCCGCCACGCCGTATCGCGAAACGGTGACCCTGCGGCGTGAAGAGGCGGGTGTCTGGCGCCTGGCCGGTTACGCCGTCCGGGCGTGCTGATCGCTCATCGCCGCGGCGTGCCGTCGAGGGTGTGGTCGATCATCCACAGGCCCGCCCACAGCTTCGCATCCAGTTCGTAGCCTTCGGCCATCTTCTGCGCCAGCCACGCGGCGGCGCGCGTGCGCGGGATGGCGTGTACGGTGATGTCTTCGTCACCATCGCCGCCGCCGTCGCCCACCTTGCGCAGGCCGGTCGCGCGGACGAAGGCGATCTTCTCGCTGCTGCTGCCGGACGAGGTGGGGCCGATCATCAGCACCTCGGCGTGCGCGGCGGTCCAGCCGGTTTCCTCTTCGAGTTCCCGGATCGCCGAAACCTCGATGGATTCATCGGCGTGGATGTCGCCCACCAGGCCGGCGGGCATCTCGATGGTCAGTGCCTGCAGCGGCACGCGGAACTGCTCGACGAACAGCACCTCGTCGTCCGGCGTGACTGCAATGATGATCGCCGCGAGCCCGCCCGCGTGCGCACGCTCCACGTATTCCCAGGTGCCGCGGACCATCATCCGCTGGTATTTGCCTTCCCACACCACCTGCGGCGGCGTACGGCGAACGTCTTTGTTATTCATGGTTTCACATTCATTAATGGGGCGCGCGAAAGACATTACCGCACCAGGATGTCCGGCCCGTGCTTGTTAATGTGATGTGTGGGCTTCCGTAAAGATTGTTACACTCTCACTTCGGGGAGGAACCTCGTCAACACGGGAGTATCGGCCGCCATTGATGGCTGGCCCGGGGAATCATGTCTTTGCGCGTTTGGCGATCCTCCTGGGTGGCGCCCTTAGGCGTGCGTCTAACCCCCCTTGTCCAACTCGTGGCCCACGTGGGGCCCTCGGGCGAAGTGGAGTACGAGGCGGAAGGGGATGATCCCCAGTTCCGCGTGGATCCGGAGCTCGGCATCCACGCGTTGGTGCCGGGGTGGTACCTGGTCGATATCGTGGTGAAAGCCGTCGATGGCGACATCCAACGCCCCTGCCTGTATCCCGATTATGGCGGTGGCTGCAGCGAAGCCACCCGCATTCCCCTGCCGCCCCCCGGTCCCGACGGACGGATCCGCGGCATGGTCGTCATCAGCCGGCCGTTGCGCGCGCTTCGTTTCGACCCCTCGATCCGTCCCGCGCGGTTCAAGGCCGGGGCCATGGCCTTCCGGCGCATCACGCGCGCTCGCGCGCTGTGGATCCTCCCGCAAGGCGCCGAGGCGTCGCGGGGAGGCGAACCTCCCACCGTCGCCGGGTTCGCGCGACGTTTGCGCATGTTCCTCGGCGAGGTCCGCGGGCAGGGCCTGAGCGCCGCCGTCGATGACCTCGTCCATCGCTATTACGGCGCTTCGCGGCATGCGTCCGGTGGCTATCCGTTGTGGCTCGATCATTTCGACCCGCTGAAAGGGGCAGGGCTCGAGCGCGCGCGCGTTCAGGCCGGTCAGTACGCCAATGGTCCGCTGATTTCGGTGGTGCTTCCCGTTTACGACACGCCGCTGCCTTTCCTGCGCCGCTGCATCGACAGCGTGAGGGAACAGACGTACCAGAACTGGGAGCTTTGCATCGCGGACGATGCGTCCCCCGATCCCAGGATCGAGGAGTGCCTGCGCGCGTATGCGCACGAAGATGTTCGGATCAAGGTGGTCGTGCGCGAGCAGAACGGCCATATCAGCCTGGCCACGAACAGCGCATTGGCCATGGTCACCGGCAGCCACGTCGCGTTCCTCGACCACGACGACGAGCTCAGTCCGGACGCGTTGCACCAGGTGGTGCTCGCGCTGGCCGAACACCCGCAAGCGCGGCTGCTGTACAGCGACGAAGACAAGATCGACGCGATGGGGCATCGTTTCCAGCCGCACTTCAAGCCTGGCTGGAACCCCGAACTGCTCCGTTCCCAGAATTACATCTGCCACCTGATGGTGGTGGAGACCAATCTGCTGGCGCAGGTCGGGGTGTTGCGCACGGGGTTCGAAGGCTCGCAGGACCACGACCTGGTCCTCAGGTGCACCGAAGTGCTCGCGCCCGAGCAGATCTGCCACATCCCCCGCGTGCTGTATCACTGGCGTGCCATCGAAGGGTCCACTGCGCTCGGGGGCGAACAGAAGAGTTACGCGTCGGAAGCCGGCAGGCGCGCCGTCAGCGAACACCTGCAGCGCATCCGGCGTGCGGGCGAGGTGGAGATCGTGTCCCCCGGCTGCTATCGCACCCGGTTGGCGCTGCCTGCCTCCGCGCCGAAGGTCAGCGTGATCATCCCCACCCGCGATCGCGCCGACCTGCTGTCCATCTGCGTGCGGAGCGTCCTCGAGAAAACGGAGTATCCGGACTTCGATATCGTCGTGGTGGACAACGGCAGCCTGGATCCCGACGCCCGCCTGCTGTTGAAGGAACTGCGCAAGACGCCGCGTGTCCAGGTGCTGGATTATCCGATCCCGTTCAATTTCTCGGCGATCGTCAACCATGGCGTCCGGCAAGCCAGCGGTGACGTGCTGTGCCTGCTGAACAATGACACCGAAGTCATCAATCCGTCCTGGCTGCACGAACTGGCGGCGCGCGCCATGCAGCGCGATGCCGGTGCGATCGGCGCGATGCTGTACTACCCCGACGACACCATCCAGCACGCGGGCGTCGTCCTGGGGCTGGGCGGCGTCGCGGGCCACATCCATACGCGCATGGGGCGCGGCGCACCGGGGTACATGGCGCGGGCCTGGGTGGCGCAGAACATGAGTGCGGTGACCGCAGCCTGCCTGGTCGTCAGGAAAAGCGTCTTCGAGGAAGTGGGTGGCTTCGACGAGGCTCTCCCCGTGGCCTTCAACGACATCGACTTCTGCCTGCGCGTGCTCCAGGCGGGCTACCGCAACGTGTGGACGCCGTACGCCGAGCTCTACCACCACGAATCGGCGAGCCGCGGCAACGAGGATTCACCCGATAAGCAGGCGCGCTTCGCCGCCGAAGTGCACGCCATGAAATGGCGCTGGGGCGACGCGCTGCACGACGACCCGGCCTACAACCCCAACCTCACGCTGGACCAGGGCGATTACGGTCTGGCGTTTCCGCCGCGCTCGCCGAAGTTGCGTGTCGCGGGCATCCCCACCCGACATTGATGTCCCAGGCAATCCGAACGATGAGTCTCCTTTTCCGGCATCTCGCCGAAAGCTTCCGAAAGCCCGACCACTGGCTCTACGCGAGCTGGCTGGATGTGATCACCAAGTATCGAAAGAACGCGCTCGGGCTGTTCTGGGTCTTCTTCCCGCCGATCGTCTACATCTGGGGCCTGGGCCTGTTCTTCCGTGCGATTCGCGGCGGGGCGCCCGACGAGGCGGGGTTCCTCGCGCACATGGGGTTCGGCTTCATCCTGTTCCGGTTAATGTCGACGGTCGTCATGGAAGCGGGCGGCAGTTTCGGTTCGTACCTTCCGTACATCCACGAGGGCCACCTGCGCCTGACCGACTACGTGCTGAGGCCGCTCGCGCGCTCGGCGATCTATTTCCTGTTTGCGGTTCCGCTGCTGGTGATCGTCCTGGTGGGGGATGCCCCGATTCTCCCGATCGGTGTCTTGTGGGCATCGCTCGGCCTGCTCGTCGTCCTGGTCAACCTGTTTCTCTATGGCACGATGCTGGCGTTCGTCGGTGCACGGTTCCCCGACGTGAACCAGTTCTTCAGCAGCGTGATGCTGGCCATGTTCCTGATCACGCCCATCGTATGGTTCGCCAAAGACGCGCCCGTTGACACCATGCACGGCATGCTCATGCGCGCAAACCCGTTCCATCACATGCTGGCGGTCGTCCGCGGCCCCGTGCTGGGCGAAACGATCGAGCCGTTGACCTACACCTACCTGGGCGCGATGACGCTCATCGGCCTTGTGCTGGCGGCCGTCATATACGGACGGCTGGCCAAGCGCATGCCGGCGTGGCTGTGAGGAGCGCGCCATGAATGCAATGCTGCGTGCCTACAACGTATCGCTCGAACTGCCGACGGAAGTCCACAAGACCGGCCGCAAGGGCTACAGCGACCTGCTGGCCACCCTGTCGGGCTCCGTGCGCTACCGGACGACGATCCTCTCGGGCATCAATTTCGAAGCCGTGGACGGCGACCGCATCGGCATCATGGGGCTGAATGGTGCCGGCAAGACGACGTTGCTGAGGGTCCTCAACGGCGCGTACGCGCCGACGGCGGGCGTCCTCCGCGTGGAGGGTTCGCGACAGTCGCTGTTGAATCCGTTGCTCGGTTTCGCCGACTACGCGTCCGTCGCGGAGAACATTTTCCTGCGCGGCACGGCCATGGGCCTGCGCTACCGCCAGCTGAAGGCGATAGCGGTGGATGTGCTCGAGTTCGCGGGCCTGACCGATCGCGCGGAATTTCCGCTGTATACCCTGTCCAGTGGGCAGCGCATGCGCCTGGGCTTCGCGATCACCACCGCCGTGCAGCCCGATATCCTGTTGATGGACGAGTGGTTGTCCACCGGCGATGCGGCCTTCGTCGCGCGGGCGCGCAAGCGCATGCAGGATCGGTTCGAAGGCAGCCGTATCGTGATCCTCGCCAGCCACAGCACCAGCCTGTTGCGGGATACGTGCAACAAGGCACTCGTGCTGGACAAGGGGCGCATGCACTTCTTCGGCGACACGGCAGATGCCCTTGAAGCGTATCGCGACATCGTTTCGCAGGCCTCGTCGGAAGAGCGGGATGCCGCGATGACGTCCGACCCCGTGCTGTTCGGCAACACACAAGGCGTGGTGGAGCGTATCCGGGCCACCCAGGACAGCCTGGAAGTGGTCGGCTGGGCCATGGACGACCGGGGGCGCGAGGCGTCGGTCGTCTGCCTGGAGTTTGCCGGCGGGAAGCACCTGGTGGAATCGTTCGAGCGCGTGCAAAGAGACGATGTCAACGACTACATCGGCAAGCGGACCGGCAAGTACGGCTTCCGCTTGTCGCTTGCACTGGAACAGCCCGTCGTCGCGCGCGAAGTCGTGGATCAGTTGCAGGTGCGCGTGGGGCGCAATGTGTCGCGGTTGGGCACCCCTCTGTCGCTCGTGCGCGCCAGCGTCATCGAAACGGAATAAGCGTGGGGAGGCGTCGCCTCCCTGGTTCAGTCAACGGAGCACACAGCCATCGCTATGAAGAATCTGTTGGGAAAAATAGCCCAGCCGTCCAAAGCCCACGGCAGGCCGGACGAGGGTGGTATCGAACTCCAGAAGACGCCGTTGGAGCTGCCCGACGTTTCGGGTGGCACGCCGTGCCGCGTCAAGGTGGATGTCGCCGTGCGGTTGGGCGACAAGGTGCTGGTGGGTGGCTGGAGCACCGGCCCGTTGAAGCTCGCGCTGCAGGCCGACGGAGCGCCGATCGCCACGACCGAAACGCGCTTCGTCCGCGCCGACGTCGTGGCCCATCTCAACTTGCCGAAGGAAACCCAGACCGGCTTCGTCCTGATGGCGGAGGCGACCCCGGGCAAGGCGGTCGCGTTCTCCTGGGGGGCCGGAAAGAACAGGCGCGGCGAACAGGAGCTCGTGCTCAAGCCCGCGAGCGAACTGACCGACGATGATTCCGGGCTGCTCGGCCCCGCCGCCAGTCTGCTCACGCGGCAGATGGCGCCGCATACGCCGGAATGGCGGGAAGCGATCACGCGTTTCCCGGTGGCCGCGAAGGAATGCGCGGATGCGAAGTCGTACATCGAGGCCGCGCATGTCATCCGTGGCACCCGGCACATCATCGTGGTGGGCTGGCTGGTGGCCCGTCCCGGCATGCAGGTATGGGGTGAGGATGACCAGGGCAATACCTATCCCCTGGAATCCAGTTACCGGCTGGTCCGCAACGACGTGCACCAGCTGTTCGGCGCGCTGTTCGGTGCGTCGGCACGCCGTTCGGGCTTCATCTTCCATGCGCCCGCGACGGGAACACCCACCACGTTCCATATCAAGGCGCTCTCGGAGGACGGCGTACACCTGTTGGCCGAGGCCGCATTGGCGCCGTTGAGCGAGGATCCGGTGACGTTCGCGCGCTGGCTGTTCGGCGTCGGTGCGGGCGACGAGGAATGGACGCGGCGCGTCGGCGAACTGGACGCGCCGCTGCTGTCGGGCATGATCGAACGCGCGCGCGCGCAGTGGGACGACTATCCCGTCACCGCGCGAGTGTGCGGCAAGCCGCTGGACGCGCCGGAGGTCAGCATCGTGGTGCCGTTGTACGGGCGCGTCGATTTCGTCGAGAGCCAGATGCTGGCGTGGGTGCGGGATCCGTGGATCCGCGAACACGCGCAGTTGATCTACGTCCTGGATGATCCCAACCTTGTGGCCGGGTTCCGCCCGTTGGCGGAAGAGTTGTACTCCCTGTATCGCGTGCCGTTCATGTGGGTGTGGGGCGGCGTCAATCGCGGCTTCTCCGGAGCCAACAACCTGGGCGCGCAGTACGCAACGGGCCGTCACTTGCTGTTCCTCAACAGCGATGTCTTTCCGCGCGGGCCGGGCTGGCTCAAGTGTCTGGTGGAGGTGCTGGAGGCGCGTGCGGACGTGGGCGCAGTCGGGCCCCGGCTGCTGTTCGCCGATGGCGGCATCCAGCATGCGGGCATGCGCTTCATCTGGCTGCCCGAGCACGATGTCTATGTCAATGAGCATCCGATGATGGGGCTGGATCCCGCCCTGGATCGGCGGACGGGTGTCGTCGATGTCCCGGCGGTCACGGGTGCGTGTGTCCTGGTGAGGCGGGAGGACTTCGATCGCATCGGCGGGTGGGACACGGGCTACCTGATCGGCGACTTCGAGGACTCGGACTTCTGCCTGAAGCTGCGTGCCGAAGGACTGTCGTCCGTATACCTGCCGGAGATCGAACTGATCCATCTGGAGCGGCAGTCGATGACGGCGCTGGGTACCGAGGATTTCCGCAGCAAGGTCACGCTGTGGAATGCGCTGCGCCACCAGGCGCGCTGGCGGACGCTCATCGAATCGTCGATGGGGGCTGCCGAATGAACGCTGTCGAGACGCTTCCGATGTCCAGCAAACCCCGCATCCTGGTGATGTCGCACCGCCACCCGGACTTCAGCCTGGGGGGTGGGGAGATCGCCGCCTACAACCTGTACAAGGCCTATCGCGACAGTGCCGACGTCGAGGAGGCGTGGTTCCTCGCCAGCGCCGATCGTGGCCGAGGCGTCAACGGCGCCATCACGCCGCGGCGCGCCAACGAGTATCTGTGGGAGCAGGGCATCGGCGACTGGACGATGCTCAAGGCGGCGCATCGCCGCTCGCTGGTCACCGGCTTCCTGGACCTGCTGCGCGCGCTACGGCCCACGGTCGTGCATACGCACCACTATGCGCACCTGGGCGTGGAGTTCCTGCGGCTGGTCAAGGAGTTCGACCCGAACATCAAGCTCGTGCTGACGCTGCATGAGTACATGGCCATCTGCAACAACCAGGGGCAGATGATCAAGACCAACGGTCGCCTCTGCAGTCGCGAGTCCTACGACGATTGCCGGCTGTGCTTTCCCCAGCGATCGGTCCAGGACTTCTGGCGCCGCAAGGACTTCATCCAGAGTCACTTCGCCTACGTCGACCAGTTCGTGTCGCCATCGGAGTTCCTGCGCCAGCGTTACATCGCCTGGGGCATCCCGGCGGACAAGATCGTGGTCATCGAGAACGGCCAGGACGACGTGGAGCCGTTGCCGCTGCGGCCGCTGGCAGAGGGAGGGACGCGCAACCGGTTCGGTTACTTCGGGCAGATCAACCCGTTCAAGGGGCTGGACGTGCTGCTCCGCGCGCTGACGCAGATGCGGAAGGCGGAACGCAAGCAGATCGTGCTGGAAGTGCACGGCGCCAACCTGGAGACGCAGAGCGGCGAGTTCCGCGACAAGATCAAGGAACTCGCCGATCCGTTGATCAAGGAGGGTGTCGTCCAGTGGATAGGTCCTTATCAGCCGCACGAGATCGCCAGTCGCATGGCCAATGTCGATTGGGTGGTGGTGCCTTCTGTCTGGTGGGAGAATTCGCCGATGGTGATCCAGGAGGCGTTTGTCCACGGGCGTCCGCTACTGGTTTCCGATATCGGCGGCATGGCCGAGAAAATCACGCAAGGAATCGATGGAATTCATGTGGCGACCAGCAACACGATGGCATGGTCGACCGCATTGTTGAGTTCGACCTCTCGAGAGCTCCATGCACGCATGGCTTCAAACATTGGTCGCCCCAAGGATCACAAAGCCTGCGCCTTTCTGCATATCGAAATGCTGAGTAAGGGTCATGTCTGACGCATTTCAAAATCTTAGAAACACGCTCGACGCCCCGGAGCTTCTGCGGTCTAGCGTCGGACAGGTCGATGTGACGCTTCCATGTGTCGATGGTCTTGTGTTGATTGGCGAGAGTTCGCTCGGGATCTCCTTCGAAAAGGGGGAAATCTCCTCAAATCTCGTCTTTGCGCATCCGGGCAGACGATGCTCTCATCCGCTAAGGATTAACTATCATGCCGGTGCAGCACGAAACACCGTTGTGCTTGGCAAGGGTGCCGAAATATACGGGCAGCTCCACATTCATGGCAGCGACAATGTGGTCATCCTAAGTGGCGGTACAAGTCACTGGTCCATGGTTAATGCTCGCCTGTGGGGCAGTAAACAGGTATTCCTGTGGGGGCTGGGGGCGACATCAAACGGTTGCGACGTGGTTATGCAGGGTGACGGAAGGAAGGTCCTTGTCTCCGACGACTGCATGTTTGCGAATGGCATCTATGTGAGGAACTCGGATATGCACCCTGTCGTCGATCTACAGACGAAGGAGTGGCTCAATCCGCCCGATGATGTCGTTGTGGGTTCGCATGTCTGGGTCGCGCAGGAAGTCTTGATTGGAAAAGGAGTCCTGGTGGGGCGCGGGTCTGTCATAGGCGCCAAAGCATTTGTCAATCGCTCGATACCCCCGTTCTGCCTTGCAGGGGGCGCACCTGCAAGAGTCCTCAAGAGTGGCATTAGCTGGGACCGGGACGAGTTCCCTCGACGAGAAGTGGTCGATCGTCTGAGCGAAGAATACTTGCAAGGCCAGCCATGAAGACGGCAGTTCTTGTTCCTGTTCATAGGAGGGTCGATCTGGTGGTCGACCAGTTGCTCAACTATTCATTTTCTTCCGACGGTTGCGTTAGTCAGTTCATTCATGTGTCGAAGGCTGGGTTGATCGATAGAGATGAACTCCGAGGATTGTGCGGCGTTCTTGGGGTCGATGCGGAAGTATGTGAGTCGTCTGAAAGTACCGGGTGGGCTTGCGTCTACGGGGCCTACAACAAGCTCACTACTCGCTACAGGCTAGAGATCCTGGCCCGGTACTCGCATGTTTACATGCATACGGATGCTGATCTTGTGCTGGACGGTGATCTCAATGAATGGCTGGAGGAGAATCCTGTCGCATTCGGCCGTGAGCCCTTGGATGCCCAGCATCACTGGCACACGAAGATCTTGATGGATGAAAGGTTCTCCGCCCTTCGATCCCACATGGGGATTCCAGACGGTTCGATTGTTGGAGGCAGGCAGGAGGGCTCGCATATTCCGGTGGGGCTCTGGCTTGATGCGGTGGACGTCATTTCCAGGTTCTATGGCGAAGATTTTTTCGCGGACCCGGCATTGCATTGGCCGATAGAGGAGTTTGTACTTCCGACCGTTCTGATGGGTATCGATCGCGACATTTCACCGAGTCGGCCACTTGTAAGAACGAGGTCGATGCTTGACGTTAGCGCGACGAACCCGCGAGACCAAGACGCAAACTGCATGTCGATAGAGGACATGGAGTCGATGATTTTGGGTGCTTCCGGTGGGTGCGTCGCCGCGAAGTGGTTTTCGCAAGATTTCAATAACCCGGCGCGTACCAAGGTACGGTCGAAGCGAATTGGGGCTGACTGAACTATGGCTAGAATTAGGGTTATCGACTGCACTCTTCGAGATGGCGGGTACTACAACGCCTGGAACTTCGACGTAGACTTGGTTAATGAGTACCTGGCTGCGATGCACGCCGCTGGCGTCGACTATGTCGAGGTTGGATTTAGATCTTTTGAGAAGAGCGGCTTCAAAGGTGCGTGCGCCTACACGACCGACAACTACATCCGGACCCTGAAGATTCCCGAGGGTCAGGTGCTTGGCGTTATGGTGAATGCGGCAGAGATCGTCAATCACCCTGCCGGAGTCGTCGGCGCGACCAGCTTGCTCTTCTCTAGCGCTCACTTGTCCCCAGTTGACCTGGTGCGTTTCGCCTGTCATTTCCATGAGTTCGAAGCCACGCTTCAAGCTTGCGACTGGCTGAAAGCGAATGGTTACAGGGTGGGCATCAATCTGATGCAGGTGGCGGACAGGACTGAAGAGGAACTTCATCATATTGGGCGCCTGGCTTCGGCGCATGATCTTGACGTGCTGTACTTCGCAGACAGTCTTGGAAGCATGGATGCTGCGCAAACAGAGCGGATTGTCCGCGCGCTCAGAGTGGCTTGGTCAGGGGAGATGGGTATCCATACTCATGACAACATGGGGCGCGCAGTATCGAACACGCTGAAGGCCGTAGAGTGCGGTGTCGCGTGGGTTGATTCCACTGTGACAGGAATGGGGCGCGGACCGGGCAATGCGCAAACTGAGTACGTGTTGATGGAGCTTGAGGCGGAGCGTCCCGGACGGATGAATCTTTCTCCGCTGATGTCCCTTATCCGCAGGCGATTTGGTCCTATGCAATTCGAATGCGGATGGGGAAAGAACCCGTACTACTTCCTGAGTGGGAAGTACGGAATTCATCCAACCTATATCCAAGAGATGCTATCCGATCCTCGTTATGGCGAGGCGGAGATTCTTTCTGTCATCGACCATCTGCGGCAAGTTGGCGGCAAGAAATTTCGCAGTGACTTGATGGAGCAAGGGCGGCAGGCGTCCAGTGGCGCATCCAGCGGAGGTTGGAGGCCTGATGTTTCTTTTCGTGGAAGGGACGTTCTGATCATTGGGGCGGGACCTTCCGCAGCGGTGCATGCGCCCGCGATTGAAGACTATGTCCTGCGCGCCAAGCCGATCGTGATGGTGCTCAATACATCCGAGCCGGTGCGGGCTGAGCTCGTCGATTATCGAGTTGCTTGCCATGCATTTCGCCTGATGGCCGACTCCCACAGGTATGAAGTGCTTGGCCACAGGCTCATCGCCCCGGTCGGGCAAATGGATGATTCTTTGCGGGATTCGCTGGGTGGCGTGGAGATTCTTGACTTTGGCCTGTCGGTGGAGAGCATGGCCTTTGAGTTCCGCGGAGACGGTGCAGTCGTGCCAACATCATTGGCGATCGCATATGCGCTTGCCGTATGCTCGTCTGGCCACGCAAAGGCAATCAAATTGGCCGGATTCGATGGATTCTCGTCCGATGATCCCAGGCAGATCGAAATGAGCGAGCTGTTCGCTGCATATGCTGCTGCCGAGGGCGCAGTTCCGCTTGAGTCGATTACCCCTACCAGCTATAAGATTCCGGTTACTTCCGTCTATGCGCTCTGAAAAATCCGTCGAGCCGCTTATCGTGATCCCGGCTCGCTTTGAATCTGCAAGACTTCCCGGGAAGCCCCTGATTCCATTGAATGGGGTTCCGATGATAATTCGTACCTGGCGACAAGCGGTCAAGGCGGTGGGCGCCGATCGCGTGCTGGTGGCGACGGAACATGAGCGCATCGCCGAGGTTTGTCGGCAGTATGAAGCGCGGGTCGTTATGACATCCTCGACATGTTTGACCGGCACGGATCGTGTTGCCGAGGTTGCGAGGTCAATTCCGGCGTCTTGCTACGTCAATGTTCAAGGCGATGAGCCGGCCTTCAATCCAGAGGATATTGTTCGACTTGTGGATGCGGCGGAGAGGGATCCCGCTGCGGTCATAAATGGATACTGCAGTGTGTCGGATGAGGACCAGTTCCGCTCACCGACTATCCCGAAGGTCGTCATCAGGCCCGATGGCAGGCTCTTGTACATGAGTAGAGCGGCGATTCCCACCGACAAGAGTCTCGGCTTCCGGGGTGCGAGGCGACAGGTTTGTGCCTATGCGTTTCCTCCTTCGGCGCTTGAGGCGTTCAGCGCGCGCGCGACAAAAACGCCGCTGGAGAGCGTTGAGGATATTGAGATCCTCAGGTTTCTTGAGCTGGGGTTTGAGGTGCGGATGATTGAGATGAGCAACCAATCGGTTTCCGTTGATGTCCCGGAAGATGTCGCGCACGCGGAAGCCAGGCTGTCTTCGCTAGGGCTGGCATGAGGTTGGGTGACGCGCAGAACTTCCGCACTGTCGTCTTTGACTGCGACGGCGTCCTTCTGAATTCAAACTCAATCAAGACGAGCGCTTTTCATGTAGTTGCATCGCAGTTTGGTGCCGGCCCAGCGGAAGAGATGGTTAGGTACCATGTCGAAAATGGGGGGATTTCCCGGCAGGAGAAGTTCAAGTACCTGCTTTCAGTCATATTGGGCGTGGAATCTTCGGTTGACGTTGTGAGTCGCCTTTGCGATCAGTATTCGCAGGAAGTCCGTGCAGGCCTGATGACATGTGCGGTGGCTGGGGGGTTGGAAGAAGCCAGGGCGCGATTCGGTTGGCAGCGTTGGATGGTGGTGTCCGGGGGGGCTCAAGATGAGCTGCGGGACGTGTTTGCTGCGCGAGACATGGAAGATGTCTTTGACGGTGGGATCTTTGGCAACCCTGACGACAAAGTGACAATTTTCCGTCGTGAGGTCGCGAATGGCGCCTTGAAGCTTCCGGCTGTCTACCTGGGGGATAGCCGTTACGATCACGTGGCTGCCACGGCAGTCGGCTTGGATTTCCGGTTCATTTCTCGATGGACTGAGTTTTCCGAGTACAAGAGCTACTGTCGTCAGAGCGGGATTCAGGTACTTGATTGCGTCGCTGACTTCTTTGCTGGTTGAGTGAGAAGCGAGAGGATGTGCAGAACTTTCGAGGTGGACGCCTGATGTCCAGCATCTCGTGTTTGGCCCGGGCGCAGGGCGCTTTCGACTCCGCAGCTCTGCCGCTGGTCGCGTCGCCTGCGGCGTTGACCCATAGCTGCGCGCGCACCGCTCTTAAGGATTAGGCCGCGAACGATACGCAGACAGATTGCCCCAGGCTCCCCGCTTGCTGCATCTCGCGTCCGTCGTCCCATCGCACCGGTTGTGCGAGCGGAATGTAGTTTCGGTCGCCATCCAGGATCTGCTCGACCTTCAGCCCCAGATGCGCCGCCCAGACACGGATCCCATCCCGGTCCATGAACTGGTTCAGCACCTTGTCGGGCCTCGTGTCCTGCAGTGAGGCCTCGAAGATGTTCCAGTGCGACGGAATGCGGAACTCCAGGAACGAGAAGACGATCTTGCCGCCGGGCTTGAGCACCCGCTTGGCGTCCTGCAGGTAGCGATAGGTTTCCTCGAACTGCAGGTGCGTGAACACCGAGAAGAACGTGATGAAGTCGGCCGAAGCATCCGGCTCCGGGATCGTGGTGCCGGGCGCGGCATAGAAGCGCCAATCGTCCCGCTGGCACTTGCGCTGCGCGTACTGGAACAACTCGGGCACGACATCGATGCCCACGTAAGGACCCGTCAGATAGTCCTTCAGCTGGTAGGCCAGCCGTCCGCTGCCGCACCCCACGTCGACGACTCCGTGATCCGGCTGAAGGCCCAGGTGCTTGAGCAGCTGGAACTCCAGCATCCCCACGGCCTCGTAGTCCCCGCCGACGGCCAGGGACATGGCTTCGCCTTCGTCATGCGATGCCATCAAGTCCTTGCTGTGCTTCAGGTAGCTCGACAGGAAGTGCGGAAGTTTCATTTCAGGATCCTAATGCTTGCCATGCGTGGTGTCCGGTCAGAATGCCGGCGCCCGGTGCCAGTCCCACGCGGTGCGCAGGATAGCTTCGATGCTCGTGTGGGTCGGCGACCATTCCAGGACCTCCCGGGCGCGCTGGCTGGCGGCCACGAGCACGGGAGGGTCGCCCGCGCGCCGAGGTGCCCGCTCGAACGGCACCGGCAGCCCCGTCACCCGTTCGGCGGCACGGATCACCTGCATGACACTGAAGCCCGTGCCGTTACCGAGGTTGAAGGCATGTGCGCCGGGTGCGGCCTCCATGTAGTCCAGCGCCCGCGCATGCGCATCCGCCAGGTCCAGCACGTGCACGTAATCGCGCACGCAGGTGCCATCCGGCGTCGGGTAGTCCTCCCCGAAGACCTTGAGCGGTGCGGCGGGATTGATCAGCGCACGCAGCAGGTTGGGGATCAGGTGCGTTTCCGGCTCGTGCGACTCGCCGATGCCGTCGTTCGCGCTGGCTCCCGCGGCATTGAAGTAACGCAGGCAGACCGAGCGCAACCCGTACGCGTGCGCCGCGTCCGCCAGAATGCGCTCGACCATCAGCTTGCTCGCGCCATAGGGATTGATCGGCGCCTTGGGATGGTCTTCGTCGATCAACGCGGCGACCGGATTGCCGAACACCGCCGCGGTCGAGGAAAACACGATGCGGTCCACGCCATGGCGGCGCATCGCCTGCAGCAGGTTGAGCGTACCCACCACGTTGTTCTCGTAGTAGTCGTACGGTGCGGCCATCGATTCCCCGACCAGCGAGCGTGCGCAGAAGTGCAGCACGGCGTCGAAGCGCTGGTCCTGGAAGGCGGCATCGAGGCTGGCCGGGTCGAGGAGGTCGGCCCGGATCAGCGGCCCCCAGCGCACGGCTTGTGCATGGCCGGTGCTCAGGTTGTCCAGGACGGTGACGCGATGGCCCCGGGCGTCGAGGACCTTGGCGACATGCGAGCCGACGTAACCGGCGCCGCCGCAGACAAGCAAATGCATCGTGTCTTCCCTGAAAGTGAAGCCTGCATTCTATCCGCGGCGCACCGTCAGGACAGGATGCATCAGCTTTCCAATCCCGCGGCCACCCGCAACCGTCGCCGCGTCATCGGGCCGAAACGCAGCGCATCGGACAGACCCAGGAGCATGTCGCCATCGGCCTGGCCGCGGGCGTGGCCGGAGGCGATGTCGCCCAATGGCGCATCCAGGGCGATGGTGGTGAGTTGGCGCCAGAGCAGCGCATGTTCGCGCTGCTCGCGCAGGCGTGCGGCCATCGTCGCGGCGCCGCGCAGGCGCAGGAAAGCCACTTCGTCCACGCGAGCGAGCAGGGTGTCGAGATCGCCGAAGTGCGCGAGCAGGATGGCCGCCGACTTCGCCCCGATGCCGCTGACGCCCGGGATGTTGTCCACGGCATCGCCCGTCAGCGCGAGGTAGTCGGCGATCTGCCGCGCTTCCACGCCGTGGCGCGCCTTCACGCCCGCCATCCCCCAACGCAGACCGCGCGAGAAATCCCATTGCTCGTCGTGTTCTTCGAGCAGCTGCGACAGGTCCTTGTCGGCGGACACGATGACGCCGCGGAACGCCTGCGGGCGCGCGGCATGCAAGGCGCTGCCGATCAGGTCGTCCGCTTCGTACTCGCCGTGCGACAGCACGCTCAGCCCGAGCGCGGCGCAGAGCGCCTTGCAATGGGTGAACTGCCGCCTCAGTTCTTCGGGGGCGGGCTCGCGATTGGCCTTGTAGGCCGGGTACAGGCGGTTGCGGAAGCAACTGTCCAGCGCTTCGTCGAAGGCGATCGCGATATGCGCCGGCCGCTCCTTTTCCAGCAACTCCAGCAGGAAACGCGCGAAGCCGTGCACCGCGTTGGTGGGCCAGCCGTCGGCGTCCTGGAATTCATCCGGCATCGAATGCCAGGCGCGGAACACGTACAGGCTTGCGTCGACCAGGTAGAGGGCGCGCACGCCGTCGGCCTCAGGGTGCCCAGTCGGTCAGCAGCGTGGCCGCATCGGGGCGGTCGCGCTCGGGCGCTTCCACCTGCGACGTACCGATGTGGATGAAACCGGCGATCCGTTCGTTCGGCGCGAGGCCCAGCGTCGCGGCGACCGCGTCGTCGTAGGCCATCCATCCGGTCAACCACTGCGCGCCGAAGCCCAGCGCCTGTGCGGCCTGCAGCAGCGCGAAGCACACGCTGCCGGCGGTCAGCAGCTGTTCCTGCTCGGGCACCTTGTGGCCGGCCGTGAGGCGTGCGACCACGGTGATGATGGTCGGCGCATGCGAGAAGCGTGCGCGGTCCTTCTCGACCACGGCATCGGCGGCATCCGGGTCGAGATGCAAGGTGCGTGCCGCCAGCCTTTCGCCGAGCGCATGGCGGGCGTCGCCCTGGATGCGGACGAAGCGGAACGGCACCAGCTTGCCGTGGTCGGGCACGCGGACGGCGGAGGCGAGCATCCGCAGGAGGGTGGCGTCGTCGGGGCCGGGCTCGCCAAGTTGCTTGGAGGGCACGGAACGGCGGGCGTCGAGGAACTGCAGGGGGGAGGGGAGCGACATGCGTCAAGTTTAGCGTGTCACATCTTGTTGCACGGCACTAAAATGCTGAGGCCATCACGGTTGCCCGTCCCGTGGATTTCCTACGATGGCGGTGCGGATTCCGGTCCGCCTCCCCCGAACTCCTTTCGCCTGCCAAGGCGGGGAACCTTGTGCATGTCGAACGTCCTCAATATCGCCGATCGTCCCGGCCGGGAAACGCGCATGCTTGACCAGGCGCGTGAAGCGGCCATTCCGCCGCTGGTGGACGCCTTTGCGGTCGCGCTGGGCCGTTTCGACGATGCGCTGTTCGACCGTGCCGAGCGCGCGGGCCCCTCGCAGATGGCGTTCCTGGATGCCATGCGCGAACTGCGCCGCCGGCGCGAAGACATCATCGTGCGCTTCCGCTCGCACCTGCAGATGGCCTGGAAGGCATTGCAGGATGGCCAGCCGCTGTCGATGGAGAGCGCGTTCACCCATTCCGCGGAAGACGCGCTGACCCTGGTGACCGACCAGGAGCTGGAATCGCGCCTGGCCGTGCGCAACCTGGCCAGCGTGATCCTGCGCGACTGCAAGCCGGTGCTGACGCGCCTGGACCGCCGCCTGGGCTGGCTGGCCGGACAGGCCGCGCTGGAGGCCGAGTACAACCCCGTGGGTGCCGAACACATCGGCGTCGCGGTGCACCAGGGCTTCGCCGCGTGCGACCTGACGCCGGAAGTACGGCTGGTGGTCATCAAGCTGTGCGAACGCGACCTGGTGCCGGCGATCGCACGCATCTACGCCGCGCTGGACCAGCGCCTTGCGCAGATGGGCGTGGCCCCCGAGATGCCGACGCCGCGTCGCGCGCCGAAGTCCGACGCCACCCAGGACATCGAAGACCTGATGTCGGGGGACGATCCGGGCGCGCCCGCCTGGGCCGCCCGCTTCCTCAACCGCATGGCGGGCATGAACCGCGGCCTGCAGGCGACCCACGCAACGCCTGCCGCCGGCTTTGGCGACGTGCCGCCGGGTTATTCCGCGGCGCCCGGAACGCAGGGCGTGCTGCTGGAAGCCCTGCACCACCTGCTGCAGGAATCGCGTCGTGGCCGGGACGTCCCGCAGGACGAGCCGCGCCCGGCGCATCCCCAGCGCGACCTTTCGCAGCGCGAGA
Organism: Pseudoxanthomonas sp. Root630; assembly: GCF_001427585.1. Classification (GTDB taxonomy): domain Bacteria; phylum Pseudomonadota; class Gammaproteobacteria; order Xanthomonadales; family Xanthomonadaceae; genus Pseudoxanthomonas_A. The sequence continues at coordinate 883,878 of NZ_LMGY01000012.1, forward strand.
TGCTCTCCGTGCTGTCGCTGCTGCAGGCCACGCCCAGCGCCACCCTGCGTGCCGCCATCGGCGACACCGGCGAGTCGCTGTCGCAGCGATTGAAGAACGAAGTACTCAGCAGCGCCATGCAACTGGGCGTGGATCCGTCCACGGCCCGCCTGGCGCCGGTCGACGAGGACGCCATCGACCTGGTCGGCATGCTGTTCGACGTGATGCTGGACGAACGCGACCTGGACGGCCGTCCGCGCGAACTGATCGGGCGCCTGGTCGTCCCGTTCGTGAAGGTCGCCCTGCTGGACCGCCGGATGTTCGTGCAGAAGACGCATCCTGCGCGCCGCCTGCTCAACGTGCTGGCCGAAGCCTGCGAAGGCAACAACGGCGAGAGCGCGGCCGAACGCACGTTGCTGACCAAGGTCGAGGAAGTGGTCGACCGGTTGGTGGCCGAGTTCAACGAGAACCTGGCGATCTTCCTGACGCTGGAAGAAGAATTCCGCTCGTTCCTGGAACAGCACCGCCGTCGCATCGAGATCGCCGAGCGCCGTGCCGCCGAGATCCAGCGTGGACAGGAGCGCCTGGAAGCGGCCCGCGCACGGATGAATGCCGAACTGGACGAGCGCCTGGCCGACCGCACCGTGCCGCAGGCCATCGAGGATTTCCTGCGCCAGCCCTGGGCCCACCACGTCACCATGACCGTGCTGCGCGAGGGCGAGGAAGGCGATGGCCTGCGCGAATCGCTGACGCTGGCCGACGGCGTGCTCGAAGAACTCACCGAAGCCCAGCGCCATGTCATCGGCAAGCCGTGGCTGCAGGCGTGGCGTCCGGCGCTGTTGAAAGTGTTCTCCAGCGTCGGCATGAACCTGGATGCCGCCGCCGGCGCGGTCGATGCACTGCACGACACGCTGCAGGCCGTGGCCGCCGCGCGTCCCGACCTCGAGCGGGCCTTGCCGGAGCTGCCGCAGGTGGTGCTGCCCAAGCCCGCCGTGGACGAAGAGACCACGCCGATCCAGCTGGTCGCGGGCGCCGATACGCTCGACTTCGACCACAGCGACGCCGACCACTTCCGCAATCTCGCCATCGGCACCTGGCTGGACTTCATCGACAAGGACAACAAGGTGCAGCCGGGCAAGCTGTCGTGGGTCAGCCCGATTTCCTCGCGCCTGCTGTTCGTCAATCGCCGCGGCGTGCGCTTCTGCGTCGCCTCGCCGGAAGAACTGGCCGCGATGGTCCGCCTGGGCCGCCTGCGCACGCACCAGAGCGAGGATGCGTTCGACAGCGCCATGCAGGGCGTGATCGAGCGCCTCGAGCCGGTCCCCCCGACCCCGCTGACCTGAGCCTGCGCGGCTCTGCCGCGCTCTGCTAGCATCGTCGTACGGTTGGCCTAACGACGAGGGGCGCATGGCGGTCGAAGTGCGAGTAGTGAAGGAGTCCGCGGCCGGTGAGCGCCGCGTGGCCGCCACGCCGGAAACGGTGAAGAAGCTGATCGCCGCCGGCGCGCAGGTCATCGTCGAGCGCGGCGCAGGCACGGGCGCCGGCTTCATCGACCAGGCCTACACCGACGCCGGTGCCCTCCTGGATGACGGCGAGGGCCGGGCGCAGGCCGATGTGGTGCTCTGCGTGCAGGCGCCGCCTGCCGAGGCGATCGCGGGCTTCAAACCGGGTGCCAGCCTGGTCGGCGTGCTCCAACCCACCGCCGATCCCGCGCGCGCCGAGGCGCTGCAGGCGCGCGGTTTGCAGAATTTCCCGCTCGAACGGCTGCCGCGCACCACGCGCGCGCAGGCGATGGACGTGCTCAGTTCGCAGGCCGGCATGGCGGGCTACAAGGCCGTGCTGATCGCCGCGCAGCTGGCGCCGCGCTTCTTCCCGATGCTCACGACCGCTGCCGGCACGATCCGTCCGTCGAAGGTGCTGATCGTCGGCGCCGGCGTAGCCGGCCTGCAGGCCATCGCGACCGCCAAGCGCCTGGGCGCGCAGGTGGAAGGCTTCGACGTGCGCCCGGAGACGCGCGAGCAGATCGAATCGCTGGGCGGCAAGTTCCTCGATCTGGGCGTGAGCGCAGCGGGCGACGGCGGTTATGCGCGCCAGCTCACCGAAGAAGAACGCGCGCTGCAGCAGCAGCGGCTGGCGGACCACCTCAAGGGCATCGATGTGGTCGTCTGCACGGCCGCGGTGCCGGGGCGCCCGGCGCCGAAGATCATCACCGCCGCGATGGTCGCCGGCATGAAGCCGGGCAGCGTCATCGTGGACCTGGCCGCGGAAACCGGCGGCAACTGCGAGCTCACGCGGCCTGGCGACACCTACGACCAGCAGGGCGTCACGGTGGCCGGGCCGCTGAACCTGGCCAGCCTCGGCGCGGTGCACGCCAGCGAGATGTATGCGCGCAACGTGCTCAACTTCGTGTCCTTGTTCATCAAGGACGGCGCGCTGCAGTTCGACTGGGACGACGAACTGCTGGCGAAGACGGTGTGGCCGGAACGGCCGGATACGTCGGCGCAGGCGGCCTGACGCAGGCAGGACGCGCGATCAGCGCTCCTCGCGCTGGGGCCTGCGCCGCGGCGCGTTTTCCTTCATCCAGGCATCGCGCTGCTCGGACGTCATCTTCTTCCACTGGTCGCGCAGTTCGATGCGCTGTTCCGGTGTGAGCTCCTTCATCCGGCCATAGAGCGCACGCGCCTGTCGGCGCTGTTCGGGATTCATGCCTTCGAAGCGCTTCATGCCGTGGCGCGCCTGTTCGCGCTGCTCGGGCGACATGGCGTGCCAGCGTTGCGCCCGCTCCAGCATGCGGGGGCGCTCGTCCGGTTCGCGGTTCCAGCGGTCGCGCAGCGGCGCGATCAACGCTTCGCGCTGCTGCGGGGTCAGCTGCTCCCACGCGGGCAGGGGCGCGGGCGGCGCGGACTGCGCAAACGCCTGGGCGGAGGCGAAGACCAGCAGGCCGAGCAGAAACAGGCGGGTGGTGCGGGATGTCATGGGGTCACTCCATCGCAAGAGGCTGCGCATCGGCCGAGGCCAGCCACAGGTACAGGTCGGGGTCTTCTTCCAGCGTGCCGGCCGTGGCCTCGTCCAGCGAGGCCTCGCCGTCGGCCGCAGCGACGGGCGTGGGCGCCGTCGCGCCCGGTGCCGGCGCGGTCGGCGCGCGCGGCAGGAACTGCAGCCCGATGCCCACCGCGAGTACCGCACTGAACGCGGTTGCGGTCAGCCAGCGCCACGAGCGCGTGCCTCCGGCGGGCGCCGCACGCTGCGCCTCGTGGCGCGCGGTGCGCAGGCGCATCAAGGTCTGCGGGGACACCTGCGCCAGCGATGCGCGATGCAGGCCGCGGGCCTGCGCATCGAAGCCGGTGTCGTCGTGGGGATGGACGGGGTTCATCGGAATTCCTCCAGTTGCTTCTGCAGGGCATCGCGCGCGCGGGACAGGTGCGTCTTCACCGATCCCTCCGAGCAGCCCATGGCGCGTGCGGTGTCCGCCACGTCCAGTTCTTCCAGCACGCGCAGCGTGAACGCTTCGCGCTGGCGCGCCGGCAGGGCGCGCAGGGCCTGCACCAGGCGGGCATAGGCCTCGCGCTGGTCGTGCGCCTGCGACGGACCCGCGCCGGTGTCGGGTGCCCAGTCCACCGGGCCTTCTTCGCCACGGTCGCCGGTGGGCAGCAGCCAGCGCAGGCGGAAACCCGCGCGACGCTGCACGTCGACGATCCGTCGGCGCAGGATGCTCCAGAACAACGGCGTCCATTCGTCGGCGGGCCGGTCGCGGTACACCAGCATCTTCATCATCGCGTCCTGCACCACGTCCAGCGCGTCGTCGCGATGGCGCAGCCCGGCTTCGGCGAAACGGAACGCACGCGGCCCGATGTCGGCCAGGAACAGCTCCAGCGTCGCCGCAGGTGCGGGCGAGGCGGTCGTGTCCGGCAACGGGTTCGGGGTGGCGCTCACCAACATAGCTTAGCGACCGGTGCCGTGAATCAGCCGCGACGCGCCGGTCGGACGGCGTGGACGGCCGGCGAGGACGGTTCGGAGGGGCACGGCATGGGCGGTTCTCCCTGAGGGTCGCTGGGGGAAACGCGCCACGTGGCGTGCGGTTGACAGGCCAGGGTCGGGGTCCCTGCGGGTTCAGGTACGGTTATGATGCGGAACACGCCCCGCCACGCGGCGGCGGCGCAGACAACGTGGACAGGATGGGGGAGCGGATGAGCGACGGGTTCGTGGCGCTGTACATCTTCATGCTGGCGGCCATCGCCGGGCACGTGATCATTTCGCGGGTGCCGGTGATCCTGCACACGCCGCTGATGTCCGGCTCCAACTTCATCCACGGCATCGTGCTGATCGGCGCGATGGTCGTGCTGGGCCATGCCGATACCACGCTGGAAAAGGCCATCGGCTTCATCGCCGTCCTGCTGGGCGCGGGCAACGCGGCCGGCGGCTACGTGGTCACCGAGCGGATGCTGGACATGTTCAAGAGCAGCAAGCCCGCGGGTGGCAAGTGAGCCACGGCGCAACGGCCATGCCGGCACGCGGGCGCGCCACGGCGCGCGACATCTTCCAGTGGTTGAGCTACCTGCAGTACCCGGCGTTGCTGGTGGCGCTGGGGTATGGGGCCAAATCGGGCTGGACGCTCGCGACCGCGGGCGACGGCGGCTGGGCGACGGTCTACGACGACTGGAACTACGTGCTCCTTTACGCCGGCATCGGCATCGGCCTGTCGTCGCTGCAGGACCCCACCAAGACGCAGAACGACGTGTCCAAGCGCGTCTGGCAGGACCCACGCAAGGGCCGCTGGCTCCTGCTGCTGATCTCGTTCTACACCCTGGGCGCGATGGTGGCCGGCCTGGTCGGCGCCTATCTCGCCGATACCACGGTGGTGAACCAGTTGTCGCTCGGGTTGGTGGCCTTCGGCCTGGGCATGGTCGGCCTGCTCAAGACCGCCATCGAGATGCGTGAACACCATCGGTTGGACAAGCAACCGGCGTCGTCGTCTGAAGGGAGCCGTGCATGAGTGCGTTGACGCTGGTGAAGCTGAGTTATTTCGTGGCCGCCACGCTGTTCCTGCTGGGCCTGCAGCGCATGGCCAGTCCCAAGACGGCGCGCAGCGGCATCCAGTGGGCCGGCGTGGGCATGCTGATCGCGACGATCGCCACGTTCTTCCTGCCGGGGTTGCACAACATCGGCCTGATGATCGCGGCCATCGTCATCGGTGTTGGCCTGAACTGGGTCTGGGGCAAGAAGGTCGCCATCACCGACATGCCGCAGATGGTCGCGCTGTTCAACGGCATGGGCGGCGGTTCGGCCGCGGCGATCGGTGCGGTGGAACTGGTGCGCTATTCCGCCGGTGAACCGGCGCCGTCCACGTTCACGCTCTCGCTCGCCGTCATCGGCGCGCTGATCGGCGCGGTCTCGCTGACCGGCTCGGTGATCGCGTGGGCCAAGCTCGACGGGCGCATGGACAAGCGCTACACCTTCCCGGGCCAGCAATGGTTCAACGCGCTGGTCGCACTGGCCGCGGTGGTCTGTGGCGTGATGGCGCTGACCACCCTGGCGATGCCGTGGATCGTCGCGTTCTTCGTGCTGTCGCTGGCGCTCGGCGTGCTGATGACGCTGCCCATCGGCGGCGCCGACATGCCGGTGGTGATCTCGCTGTACAACGCCTTCACCGGCCTGGCGGTCGCCTTCGAAGGCTACGTGCTCGGCAACGAGGCGCTCATCATCGCCGGCACCATGGTCGGCGCGGCCGGCATGCTGCTGACGCGGCTGATGGCCAAGGCGATGAACCGCAAGATCACCAACGTGCTGTTCTCCAACTTCGGTGGCGGCAGTGCGGCGATGCAGGAGATCGGCGGATCGATGAAGCCCATCGAGGCCGCCGACGTCGCCGCGATGATGGCCTACGCCGAACGCGTGGTGATCGTGCCCGGCTACGGCCTGGCGGTGGCGCAGGCGCAGCACAAGATCTGGGAGCTCAGCCAGAAGCTGATCGATCGCGGGGTGAAGGTGAAGTTCGCCATCCACCCGGTCGCCGGCCGCATGCCCGGCCACATGAACGTGCTGCTCGCCGAAGCCGGCGTGCCCTACGACCTGATCGCCGACATGGACGACATCAACCCCGAGTTCGCCAACACCGATGTCTCGCTGGTGATCGGCGCGAACGACGTGGTGAACCCGGTCGCGAAGACCGACCCGGCCAGCCCGATCTACGGCATGCCCATCCTCGACGTGGTGAACTCGAAGAACACCATCGTCATCAAGCGCGGCAAGGGCACCGGTTTCGCCGGCATCGAGAACGCGCTGTTCTACGCCGACAACACCCGCATGCTGTACGGCGACGGCAGCGAGATGGCCAACGCGCTGGTCAGCGAACTGAAGGCGCTCGACGGCGGGCACTGAGCCCGCCGATCACTTCGTCAGCGCGACCACCAGGCCGCCAGCCACGGCGCGGCGGCCAGGGCGATCCAGTCCAGCGGCGTCATCGCCAGCGTCAGCAGCGTCCACCCATGGTGCAGGCCCAGCTTCAGCGCCGAATCCCACGGCGTCAGCCCCATCGCGAAGCCCAGCTGCGTCGCCACGATCCCCCACAGGGCGGTCAGGCAGATCAGCAGGGTCACCGCCAGCGCCAGCACCGCGCGCGGCTTGCCCGCCGGCATGCCGGCCAGGCGCAGCACCACGATCACGTCCAGGGCCGCCAGCAGGGCCATCCAGCCCGCCTGCCGTTGCAGGTAGAGGGCGGCCGTCACCCAGATCAGGACCAGGCAGGCGCCGCCGAGCAGCAACATCAGGGGAACCAGCCAGCGGTAGGGGCGACGCGCAGCGGGGGGCATGGGGACTCCGTCAGGGGCCGCCAAGGATACGGCCTGAACGCGGTCGCCGGGGTGCGAGGGCTACAATAGGCCGTCTTGCAGCGCCCCACGCGCGCCCCCATCTGATCCGGCATGTATTCCCGCAGCAGCGAACCCGTCCAATTCTCCCGCGACTGTGCGGCCGTCCTCGTCCCCCAGGGTGAGCTCGTGACCCTGCCGGCTGGCAGTTACGGCTACATCACCCAGGCGCTGGGGGGCAGCTACACCGTCTTCGTGGAAGGCAATCTCTTCCGCATCGCCGGCAAGGATGGCGACGCCATCGGCAAAGACCCGACCGAACCGCTGTCGCTGCCCGACAACGCCAGCGACGAAGAAGTCGAAGCCCTGGTGTGGAACCAGCTGCGCACCTGCTTCGATCCGGAAATCCCCTTCAACATCGTCGACCTCGGCCTGGTCTACGAAGCCAACCTCAGCACCCGCGACGACGGCCAGCGCGGCGTCGAAGTGAAGATGACGCTGACCGCACCCGGTTGCGGCATGGGCGAGATCCTCGTCGACGACGTGCGCAGCAAGCTGGAGATGATCCCCACCGTCGCCGAAGCCGACGTCGAGCTGGTGTTCGATCCGCCGTGGGGCCGCCACATGATGTCCGAAGCCGCCAAGCTGGAAACCGGCATGCTCTGAGCCGCCGGCTCACCCGATGCAGAACCCGTCAGGAAGGAAGAGATGAACGTGATGAACGCCGCCCCGTTGACCTACCGCGTGAACCGCTCCGACAAGGCCCGCACCCCGGCCGAGCGCGACGCCATCCTCGCCAACCCCGGATTCGGCCTTCACTTCACCGACCACATGGTCGCCATCACCTGGGACAAGGCGCAGGGCTGGCACAGCGCCGAAGTGCGCGCCTACGGTCCGCTGTCGCTCGACCCCGCCGCCTCGGTGCTGCATTACGGCCAGGAGATCTTCGAAGGCATCAAGGCCTACCGCCATGCCGACGGCTCCATCTGGACCTTCCGTCCCGACGCCAACGGCGCGCGCCTGCAGCGCTCGGCCGCCCGCCTCGCGCTGCCGCAGCTGCCGGTGAACGAATTCGTCGAATCGCTGCGCCAGCTGGTCGCCATCGATGGCGACTGGGTGCCGTCGGCACCGGAAACCAGCCTGTACTTCCGTCCCTTCATGATCGCCACCGAAGCCTTCCTCGGCGTGCGTGCCGCGCACCAGGCCGGCTACTACGTCATCGCCAGCCCCGCCGGCGCGTACTTCGCCAAGGGCGTGGCGCCGGTGTCGATCTGGCTCTCGGAAGACTATGCCCGCGCCGCCAAGGGCGGTACCGGTGCCGCCAAGTGCGGCGGCAACTACGCCGCCTCGTTGCTGCCGCAGCAGGAAGCGCAGGCGCAGGGCTGCTCGCAGGTGCTGTTCCTCGATCCGGTGGAAGGCAAGTACCTGGAAGAACTGGGCGGCATGAACGTGTTCCTCGTCTACAAGGACGGCCACATCGTCACCCCGGAACTTTCCGGCAGCATCCTGGAAGGCATCACCCGCGACAGCATCATCCAGATCGCACGCGATCGCGGCCACGCCGTCGAAGAGCGCAAGGTGTCGATCGACGAGTGGAAGCAGGGCGTGACCTCCGGCGACATCGTCGAAGTATTCGCCTGCGGCACCGCCGCGGTGATCACGCCGATCGGCCAGCTCAAGGGCAAGGACTTCGCCGTCGGCGACCTCAACGCACCGGCCGGCGAGGTCACGATGGGCATCCGCAAGGAACTCACCGACATCCAGTACGGCCGCCTGCCGGATCGCCACGGCTGGCTGGTGAAGCTGCGCGACTGACCATCGCCGCATCGCCGCGCAACGAAAGCCCGCCGCATGGCGGGCTTTCTTTTTTGCGTATCGAAGATGCATGTGTGCGAATAAAAAATTCGCACTCATCACGCGCAGCGCACGTAAATGAATCTACGCGGCGATGTCCACCGGTGGCTTCGACTTCATGCGTGTATTCCGATGATTACGTTTGTAACGTGATGACATGAAGTGTGTCTTTCATCGCTGATTCACGCTGCCGCAAACCGCTAGCGTCGTCATGCGCCGTGCATTGCACGGTGCGCACCCGGTCGAACGCAACAGCCCGTCCACCCCCTCCCGTGCCAGCCCCTGCGCCCTCGACCGGGCTCTTGCCGTTATTCGGCTTTCGACAACTTTGAGGGAGAGTCTGATGTCTGGATTTGCAAAGCGTGGTTCGCGTGTCCGCCTGCTGTGCCTGTCTTCGGCCGTGCTGGCGTCGTTGTACGCCTTGCCCGCCATGGCCGGCCGCGTCGACATGAGTGGCCTGCAGGTGGAAGAACCGGGTGGCTACGACCGCTTCATCGTGAAGTACCGCGACGGCAGTACCGAAAGCACCAACGCGACGCAGTTGCAGCGCTCGCTGACCAGCGCGGCCAGCACGGGGGTCGCCAAGCGCGGCGGCCGCGCGCTGGGCCTGCAGAAGCTGCGCCGGCTGGCCTCCGGTGGCGCCGATGTCGTGCGTGCCGACCGCAAGCTGGACCGCGTCGAAGCCGAATCGCTGATGCGCCAGCTCGCTGCCGATCCGAACGTGGAATACGTGGAAGTCGACCAGCGCATGTATGCCGTGCTGACGCCGAACGACACCCGCTTCTCCGAGCAATGGGGCTTCGGCACCACCGCCTCGGGCATCAACGTGCAGCCGGCGTGGGACAAATCCACCGGCGCGGGCGTGGTGGTCGCGGTCATCGACACCGGCATCACCAACCATGCCGACCTCAACGCGAACATCCTGCCGGGCTACGACTTCATCAGCGACACGTTCGTATCGCGCGACGGCAACGGCCGCGATTCCAACCCGAACGACGAAGGCGACTGGAACCCGGTGGCGGGCGAGTGCTACAGCGGCTCGCCGGTGACCAACTCCAGCTGGCACGGCACCCACGTCGCCGGCACGGTTGCCGCAGTGACCAACAACGCCACCGGCGTGGCCGGTACCGCGTTCGCCGCCAAGGTCGTGCCGGTGCGCGTGCTGGGCCGTTGCGGTGGCCTGACCTCCGACATCGCCGATGCGATCACCTGGGCGTCCGGCGGCACCGTCAGCGGCGTGCCCGCCAATGCCAACCCGGCCGAAGTGATCAACATGTCGCTGGGCGGCGGTGGCACGTGCTCGGCCACGTACCAGAACGCGATCAACGGTGCGGTCGGTCGCGGCACCACGGTCGTGGTCGCGGCGGGCAACAGCAACGCCAACGTGTCCACCGCGGTGCCGGCGAACTGTCCGAACGTCGTGGCCGTCGCCGCGACCACCTCGGCGGGCTCGCGTGCCAGCTTCTCCAACTACGGCACGGGCATCGACATCTCCGCGCCGGGCCAGAGCATCCTGTCCACGTTGAACACCGGCACCACCACCGCGGGCAGCGCCAGCTACGCGTCGTACAACGGCACGTCGATGGCGGCCCCGCACGTGGCCGGCGTGGTCGCGCTGATGCAGGCGGCCGCACCGTCGCCGCTGACCCCGGCCCAGGTGGAAAGCATCCTGAAGAGCACCGCGCGGCCGCTGCCGGGCACGTGTTCGGGCGGATGCGGCGCGGGCATCGCCAACGCCGACGGCGCAGTCGTGGCCGCGCAGGGCGGCACGCCGCCGGGCGGCGGCACGACGACCTACAGCAACGGCACCGACGTCAACATTCCCGACAACAACACGACCGGCGTGACCAGTACGATCGCTGTCTCGGGTCGTACGGGCAATGCACCGAGCAATGCGCAGGTGGCGGTGAACATCGTGCACACGTACAAGGGCGACCTGATCGTCGACCTGGTCGCGCCGGATGGCTCGGTGTACAACCTGCACAGCCGCACCGGCGGCAGCGCGGACAACATCAACCAGACCTACACGGTGAATCTGTCGAGCGAAGCGCTCAACGGTTCGTGGGGCCTGCGCGTGCGCGACCGTGCGGCAGCGGACACCGGCTACATCAACAGCTGGAGCGTTACCTTCTGAGGATTCCCCTCGAGGGGAGCACAGGGAGGTGCAAGAAGAACCCCGGCGTTGGCCGGGGTTCTTTTTTGGCCGGAAGGAAGGGGCGTCGGCGTTGTGTGCATCAGGGCGGGAGCGACGTTCGTTCCCGACTTCCCCTCTCACGCGCACATCCAATGCTGACCCTTTCCGGGTGTTTCTTCTCACGCCAAGGGTGTCGCGTGGATCTTCCAGGTCCATCGTTCCCCCTTTTTTGGCCTCTCTTCTCTCACTAAGGTCCAGCGTTGGATGTTGTTGGGCGTTTCTTCTCACACAAAGGGTCAACGTTGACCCTCTTGGGTCCAACGCTGGGTGTTCCGGGACGGGGAGGGAACAGAGCGGCCCGGCGATGCGGCGGCGTCCCGTTTGGGGGTGGGGCGGTCAGAGGGGCAGGCATGTCGATCCGGGGCATGCTCCTTCGTCGAAAAGGGAAGGGCCGGACAGGCCAGCCAGCGCGGCGGCCACCGACACGCCACGACCAGGAGCGATGCATGACGACGAACGAGAAGGTGAAAGGCCCGGCTTCCTACTTCCCCTCGATAGAGAAGCAGTACGGCAAGCCGGTGGAGCACTGGTTCACGGTCCTGGATGCCGTCAGCGACCGGAAGCACATGGAGCAGGTGGCCCTGCTGAAGACCGAGCACAAGATGGGCCACGGCCATGCCAATGCCCTGGTGGCGTATCACAAGGCCAAGCGAGGGGGCTAGGCAGCGGGTGAGGGGGCTTACACCCCCCCTGTTCCCGTCTTGTGAGCTGAACCGGGCCGCCCTAAGATCGGGCCGTATCAATGAGGGGGAGCTCACGGTCGTGGGCGAGGGAAGTCGTGGACGGCTCGGGGGGGTTGCACATCGGTCGTTCTTCAGAAGCTCGGTGGAACGCCGTTAGAGGCGAAGTTCAGGTCAGGCGCAAGGGATTGCAGTGAAGATATTCAGTAGCCCCATCCTCCATATCCAGATCTCTCCCGACCACGTCGTGGGTCGCGTCGTGGGTCAGTCCGGCTCGATCAGACGCGAGTGCGCGGCTCTGGGGCGCGGGTTGAATGCCGCCGACATTCGCGAAGTTGAGCAGTGCCTGCGGAGTCTCAAGAAGGCGCTAGTCCCGGGATTTTCCCTACGCAAGCCGCGAGCCTTCCTGCATTTCCTGCCTGCACAGTTTCCAGTGACTCCAGAGGTGCAGAAGAAGTTTGCGGATGTGGTCTACGCAGCCGGCTTCGATGAGCACCTTCAATCGGTCCATGATTCCCTCCACAGTGACGATCAAATCCGTCATTACTTCAGCTCTGGGCATTGGGTTTAGGTTGACCAGCGGACAGTGCCCAAGCTGGGACGATCGCTGCATGCTTATGCATCGCATCACCATCGAAGCAACTGGCTGCACGCGGGACGCCGCCATTTTCATCCTGACCCGTTCACAAGGCACTCAATGCGAAACCGAATTGTCCCCGCAGCTTGCATCGTCCTGCTGGCCGCCGCCTTCACCGGTTGCACCCGAGAAGATCCCGACTGCGTGGCCGCTGGCAAGGCACTCTCCGATGCGGCGTATCGCACCCAACTGAAAGACGCCGTCCAGCGCCAGTTCGATGCGGGTGAACTCGGTGAGGTCAACATGCTGGTGAGGCCGGACACGCCGCCCGACCTGCCCGGCCGATACGGCGTCGCCGTCGCGCCCGAGTTCGATGCCGTGGCGTCGAAGCCGCTGTACCAGCGCACCCTCTTCGATGCGCGCGGCTACCTGGTTGCGGTGTTCGTGGGCTGGGCCGCAGGCAAAGGGGCGGTCGTGGATGTGCAGGATTCGGATGGTGAGGTGCCAGTGGATGCCGTCACGCCAACCATCGACTATGGCGATGGGGTGTGGTTGATGTGTGCTGCTGGGGAGGGGTGAGGCAACGTCATGGCCGGAACCTTTGCAAGGCTTGAGACGAATCTCCGCAGGGCGGCCTGCGTCCTGCTGGTGGAGATCATCGGTGGCCTGCTGCTCTTTTTCTTGTTGCCGCTGTTCGGTGTCGAACGGGACTGGATTGTCCTCTTCATCTGGACAATCAATCTGCCGGCCGCGTGGTTCCTGGCGCGGGCGGCCAAGCAACAAGGACGCAATCCATGGCTTCATGGCCTCACTTCAATTCCTCCGCTTTTGGCGCTGCTCAATCTCCTGGCCATGTCGGCCGGCTCCAGGAGCTATGGCAATAAGGCCTAACCATTCATTCAAGCTGATACCGACCTGCGAGTCGGCCTAACCCAGGCGTCAGGGCGCACCTATGGCATTGAGGCGAATCAAACTTTCACTTCACCGCGGTCACGCTCTCGAGCTCACGCGTGTTTCCGTCGGAAAGGCAAAGCTCGTATACGTTCTAATTACGGACAAGAAGATCAAGTACAGCAACGGGAAGAAATCGCGTATTGCGTACATCGGTACTACGGAGAAAGGCAACGCTCGCATTGCGCAGAGTGTCGCGGCCCGAGCCGAGGACATCTTTGACATTCGAGGAGTGCATTCCTTTCACGCACGAATCATTACCTGCAGGCCCCGCAGGAACGTCAAGACATGGCGCCAGTTGGAACGGGCGTTGTTGATCAAATTCAAGGAAATGTTTGGCGAGGTTCCGTACTGCAATATCCAAGGAAAGAACATCAGTCGCTTCAAAGAGTTCAATTATTTTGCCGAGGCTGGTGTGCAGGCGACCATTGAGGAGCTTTCATAGTGCGCCCTGATAGTTCATGCAAGCCGAATCCGCCTCGCGGGGCGGCCTAACTCAGGCGTTAACGCCATGATTGTTTCATACGTGCTAGCAGTAATGATCTCTTCCTCCGATGCCAAGACTGTTCCGGGAGATTGCTTGCAGAATTCCTGGCCTACGAACTACGAGGTGTCTCAGTCGGTGACGTTTGCCGAGCTCCAGGATATCTATTTGCGCGAGGTGCCTGGAGCATTTATGTCGCAGCAGACAATTTCGCGTGCTGAGTCTGTTGCCCGACACCGAGGTCAGGAAAATTGGAAGGCGCAAGCGGAAGCGATCGGGGATGCGGTCTACATAACTCAACTTCATCAAATTGAAGCGCGTTGCGGATCAAGTCTTGACGCTGAGCACGGAGCCGCCGGTCTGATCGAACAGGCTTATGCGAGAGTGTTGGCGCACACCAATCTGAGGCACGACGCTGTGGCTGCTGGAGCGCTCCTGCCAGAGCATTTCTCCGTCAACCTTACGCCTCGTATAGCGATTGTTGGCTTGTCAGTGCACTGCTCCGGATCGACTCCTGCGCTGGCGTCTTTCTTGGCTCGTGCGTCCATCCCTTGCGGGCAGTTGCAGGGGGCAAAGGATGGACGCTAACAATTCATTCAAGCCGAACCCGCGTCGCGGATCGGCCTGACCCAGACGTCTGGCGCCACTGCATATGCCCGCGAGCCTGCTGACAGAGATTCTTTTCCGTGGCGTCTTCGAGGTCGTTCTCTATGGCCTTGGCTATGTCATTGGTTGGCTGGTTGTCCCCACCTTCACTCTCGGTCGCTACTGTGTTGAGCCTTGGGACTTCAAGAGCCGCAAGAAGTCGAAGAGCCATTCCCGGCGGCAGCATCCCAAACAGATCTCGGCGGACGCGGCATGCAGCATCGGTCTCGTCACCCTGGCGGTCGCGTTAACGGCCATGTACTTCATCTGGCGTGCCATAGACGCCTAGCATTTCGTTGAAGCCGAGACCGCTTCGTGGGTCGACCTTATCTACGCATCAGGCGGTTCATCGTGTATCCACGCAAACTGGCCAAGGCGCTGCTTCTCGTTTCTTCAGTCCTGGTGGCCTCGTGCGCTACCCGGGCCAGGGCGGTAGACACGCCCGCTGACATTCCATTGCCAAACTGTTCCGCTGGCGGCGCCATCCGATGCGACGAAGGATGCGCATCCTGAGTCCCGGTATGACCGTAATCGCACGATCTCCGATGACACGTAGGGCCGTAGGCTGGGTTGGAGCGAAGCGCAAACCCAGCATCGCGCTGTGCCAAGCGGTGATCGCATCCGGTCTCCCGACAGCAAAAGGCCCGCATCCGCGGGTCTTGTCGTTACCGAGGTGGAGCAGTTCGCGTCAAACCGCTTCGAAGCGATTCGCCGCCACGTTCGTCCTGGCTTTCGCCGGGTCCCAGATGCGGCCGTTCATAGCGATGTAGACGCCGGATGGCAGCGACTGCCCTGCGCCGAGCGGAGATTCAGCTCAGAGAAGGTATCCTGCCTCCCGCTTCCGGCCTGTCTCCCTTCGCCCAGGCCGCGACATGGCCTGGCTTGACTCGGGTGTGCGGCCATCGCACCCACGTGGACCCTCATTGAAAGCAACCCCCCTCCAATGGAAAACAGACTGGCGCTTCGAGGAGAGCCAGCAGCGGCGGCACTATGTCATCGAGCCATGGCTCGATGGCCGCCGGGTAGGTCGCGCCCATGGCTGGTTCGAGTCCGGAGAGCGCTTTGTGCTGGAGAAGATCGAGATCGATTCAAGACAGCGCTCCCGCGGCTATGGAAGTACGGTGATTGAACAGCTACGGCAGAAGGCGCGTGACGAGGGGTGTCGCGAGCTGGTGATCAACAATGTGCGTTCCAGCAACCACAGGGCCATCTCGCTCTATGAGGCCCTGGGTGCAAAGGCCATCCCGCTGTCGGCAAGCCTCTGCGCATTCGCCATTTCACCGCCGTAGGTCATAAGGGTGGGGGAACATGCCTTCTTCCGCAGAGCAAAAGGCCCGCATCCGCGGGCCTTTTCGTTGCCGGGCTGAAGCAGGTCGCCTCAAACCGCCTCGAAGCGATTCGCCGCCACGTTCTTCCTGACCTTCGCCGGGTCCCAGATGCGGCCGTTCATGGCGATGTAGACGCCGGTCGGCAGTGACTGCACCGCACCGATCGCGCAGCCGATGTTGAACTCCGCGTCCGAGCCGCGGAAGCGGGCCGGGCTGAGCGCGCCGGTCATCACGATGGTCTTGTCCGGGATGGAGGCCAGCACGTGGCCGGTCTGCACCATGCTGTCGGTGCCGTGGGTGACCAGCACGTGCTTGGTCGGTTGTGCGGCGATGGTCGCGCGGATCAGTTCGCGGTCCTCGTCGGTGATGTGCAGCGAATCCTTGCGCAGGATCGGGATGACCGTGAAACGGAACGTCACCCCCAGCTCGCGCAGGATCATGCCGATCTGCGGGTCGCCGATCTGGTAATCCGACTTGTCGTCGAAGTAGATCTTGTCGATCGTGCCACCGGTGGTGACGATCAGCAGCTCTTCCATCTGGGTACTCCTGCCGGCGCGCCTGGCGCCCGGCTTTGAATGCGGTCGTGGATGCGATTATCGCCGCATCCGGAGGCTGGCGCGCATCACGCCTTCTTGCCGAACCGTTTGGCGAAGGCCGGCCAACTGGTGGCGATCACGATGCCGATCGACAGCACGATGCCGCCCCACGCGAATTTCGCCTTCACCGGGTCGGCCCACGCGACCATCACCGCATGCGAGAACCAGAACAGCGCAGCGACGCCCGCCCAGAAGGCGGCCGTGCGCCGGCGCGTCATCACGCCGATCATCAGCAACAGCGGCGGCAGCGAGAACACCAGCAGCGCCAGCGTGTACTGGCGGTCGCCGAAGAACCACACCGCGTAGAGGACGGCCAGCAACTGCAACAGGCCGGCCAGGACCAGGCGCGAGCGTTCCATCAGCGCACCTCCAGCCGACGGGCGATATCGGCCACGCGGCGACCGAGCGCGCGCGCGAGTGCGGCCTCCTCCTCGCTGGGATGCGGATCGTCTTCGCCGCCGGCCACGTGGCTGGCGCCGTAGGGCGTGCCGCCCGTGCGGGTGGTGCTGAGTTGCGGTTCGGTGAAGGGAATGCCGACGATCACGCAGCCGTGGTGGAGCAGCGGCACCTGCATCGACAGCAGCGTGGATTCCTGCCCGCCGTGCTGGGTGGCGGTGGAGGTGAACACCGCCGCCGGCTTGCCGACCAGCGTACCGCTGGCCCATTCGGCGCCGAGTCCATCGATGAAATGCTTGACCGGGGCGGCCATGTTGCCGAAACGGGTGGGGCTGCCCAGCACCAGGCCGGCGCACTCGGCCAGGTCCTGCCGGTCCACGTAGGGCGCGCCGTCCTCGGGCACCGGCGGGGCCGCTTGCTGCGTCACCGCGGCCACCGGCGGCACGCTGCGGAGGCGGGCCATCATGCCGTCGACCTCGCCCACGCCGCGCGCGATCTGCCGGGCCAGCTTCGCCACGGAACCGCCGCGGCTGTAGTAGAGCACCAGGATCTCGGGCATGGGCCGTCTTCGTCGTTCGGGGAGCGCCTAGTATCGGCGATGTCGTGCCCTTGGCCTATCGGTTACCCTTCCGCCCATGGAGCCATTGGACTCGTTGAACCGCTGGACCGAACGCGTGCGCGACCGTGCGCGCATGGGCACGTTCTTCCGTTTCCTGGCCAAGCGCTTCCTCGACGACCGCCTGTTCCAGGCCGCGGGTTCGCTGGCCTACACCACCCTGTTCGCCCTGGTGCCGCTGGCGATGGTGGTGTTCGGCGTGTTGTCGGCATTCCCGGTGTTCCAGGAATGGAGCGACCAGCTGCGCGACTATATTTTCACCAACTTCCTGCCGGGCGCGGCGGTCAGCCTGAAGGCGAAGCTCGATGGTTTCCTCGCCAATCGGGGCAAGCTGACAGCCGTCGGCGTGATCGCGCTGGTGGCGTCGTTGCTGATCACGCTCAACAGTATCGAGGCCACGTTCAACCGCATCTGGCGCGTGCGCAGTGCGCGGCCGAAGCTGTCGCGCTTCCTCGTCTACTGGACCGTGCTGACGCTGGGTGCGCTGATGGCGGCCGCGTCGCTCGCCCTGTCGGCGCGCTTCTACGCGCTGCCCGTGTTCGCGACCAGCGGCGGCAAGTGGCTGCAGACGCTATCGCTGACCGTGGCGCCGGTGCTGATCGAGCTGGCGGCCATCGTGGTGATCTACCGCGTGGTGCCGCACCGGACCATCAAGTGGCGCTATGCGGTGGCGGGCGCCCTGCTGGCCACCCTGCTGCTGGAGCTGGCGAAGTGGGGCCTGGGCCTCTACCTGGGCAGTTTCAACGCGTACGAAAAGATCTACGGTGCGGTCGCCGCGGCGCCGATCCTGCTGCTGTGGATCTTCCTGTGCTGGGTGGCCGTGCTGCTGGGTGCGTCGCTTGCCTCCGGCATGGCGGCGTTCCGCTACCAGCCGATCGCGCTGCGCCTGCCGCTGGGCTACGAGTTGTACGGCCTGCTGCGCATGCTGGGCCGCTTCTCGCAGGCGCGCGAGAAGGGCAGGGGCCTGCACAGCGACCAGATCCTCGCGATGGAGCCGATGCTGACCGATTCGCTGATCCAGCAGATGCTCGGCCAGTTGGCGGAGATCAACCTGCTGCGTCGCGATGAGGAAGGCGAATGGTTGCTGGCCCGCGATCTGGAAGACCTGACCCTGTGCGACCTCTACGAAGCCTGCCAGCTGCGCGTGCCGGTGGCCGAGGCGCACCTGCCTTTCCATGACGATGCGCTCGGCCGCGCCGCGCGCACCGCGCTGGACGATCTGCGCGTGCCGCTGCGCGAGCTGTTGAAGAAGCGCGTCAGCGATCTGTACGTCGAACCCCCTCAGGAGTCTGCATGAAGTCGTTCCTTTCCCTTCCGCTGGCGATGGTGTTGTCGCTGGCGGCCTGCAATGCCGGCTCCGAGCCGACCGAGGCGGCGACGCCGGCGATCGAAGCGCACGTGCAGGCGGTCGATCCCGCCACGACCCGCGCGGCGGATCGCACGGCCGAGATCCCGACGCTGCAGGTGAAGACCCTGGACGGCGCGGACTACGCGCTGGCCGCGCACCGCGGCAAGTGGGTGGTGGTGAACTTCTGGGCCACGTGGTGCGCGCCGTGCCTGAAGGAAATGCCGGACTTGTCCGCGCTGGACAAGGACAACGCGCACATCGAAGTGATCGGCCTGGCCTACGAGGAAATCGAAGCGGACGAACTGAAGGCGTTCCTGGAGGAGCGGCCCGTCGTCTATCCGATCGCGATCCTCGACGTGTACAACCCGCCGGCGGATTTCGCCACGCCGCGTGGCCTGCCGCTGACCTACCTGATCGCGCCGGACGGCAAGGTGGCCAAGCAGTTCCTCGGTCCGGTGACGGGCAAGGACATCGAAGCGGCGATCACCGCGGCGGGCGGACCGAAGGCCGGGGCGTGATGCCTGCCGCATGCTTCCTGGTCAGCGGCAAGGTGCAGGGCGTGTTCTTCCGCGCCTCCACCCGCGAACGCGCGCTCGACCTGGGCGTGAACGGACGCGCGACCAATCTGCCCGATGGGCGCGTTGAAGTGGTGGCGGAAGGATCGGCCGAGGCGCTCGATGCGCTCGACGCCTGGTTGCACGTAGGGCCGCCTGCGGCACGCGTCGATACGGTGGTGCGGACACCCTGGCGCGATGGGGTGAACGAAGGCTTCGTCACCGGTTGAACGCGGGCTCAGGGCTCGCCCGCTTCCTGCAGCCTCAACGCGCGTGCCGCCTGTTCCTCGCTCAACGGCGGCGGCCGTGCGACGGCGGCCTGCACGGGCTCTTTCCATCCCGGAATCTTGCGCGCGCCCTTCTGCACCTGCTGCGCCGCCATGCCGACCAGCACCGGCACGATGCCGCCATTCTTGCCAAGTTGTTCCAGGCTGGGAGGCTCGCTCCAGCGCTCATCGAGTGCGCCGGGTTCGACCTCGATGGGATTGCGGAAGCGATAGAGATCCACCACTTCCTCCGGATCCGGCCGGACCACCAGGGTGTCCAGCGTGGTCGCCGACGCGTCGTCCCTGGGCGTATCGTCAACGCCCGCGGCGTCCTGGGCCATCGCGCGCGATGCCGCGAGCCACAGCGCGGCCATGAAGGGCAGGCGCACGGTTAGCCGCCGCGCTGCGGTTTGATCGGCTTGATGACGCCGTAGCGTTCCTTGTGCAGCTTGCCCCGCAGCGGCGGCAGGCCCAGCGGCTCCACCGGTACGCGGGTATCGGGCAGGCGGTCGAGCAGATCGCGGATCAGGGTCAGGCGGCCGACACGCTGGTCGTTGAAGTCCACCAGCGTCCACGGGGCATTTGCGGTGTGCGTGGCCTTGAGCATGGCTTCGCGCGCGGCGGTGTAGTCGGCGTATTTCTCGCGCGCCTTCAGGTCGATGGGCGACAGCTTCCAGCTCTTCAGCGGTTCTTCGGCGCGTTCGGCGAAGCGTTCTTCCTGCTGCGCCTGGTCCACGCAGAGCCAGTACTTGAACAGCAGGATGCCGTCGTCGGTGATGCCGCGCTCGAACACCGGCGCCTGTTGCAGGAAGCGCGCGTACTGCTCGTCCGTGCAATAGCCCATGACTTTCTCGACGCCGGCGCGGTTGTACCAGCTGCGATCGAACAGCACGATCTCGCCCGCCGCCGGCAGGTGGGCGATGTAGCGCTGGAAATACCACTGCGTCGCTTCGCGTTCGCTCGGCTTGGGCAACGCCACGACGCGGCACTGGCGCGGGTTGAGGTGCTCGGTGATCGCGCCGATGGCGCCGCCCTTGCCGGCGGTGTCGCGGCCTTCCATGACCACCACGACGCGCGCCCCGCAGTGCGAGGCCCAACGGGCCATCGCCGCCAGTTCCAGTTGCAGGGGCTTGAGGCGGGCTTCGTAGTCCTTGCGCTTCAATGGCTTCATCGCATCGTCCTGTGCGGCGGGGGGAAGGTCAGCGCTTGCGGCGCGCAGCGTGTCCGGCCATGCCGCGCGCGACTTCCAGCAGGGCGCCCTGCTGGCGCGTGTTGAGCGCGCGATAGGCAGCGAGCAGGTCGTGCTCGCCCCGCGTGCGTGCGGGGTCGAACGTGGAGGCGAGTTCCGACAGCAGCGCGCCGGCCGGCACGCCGAGCGCGCGGGCGAGGGCGTTGAGCTGGTCGCGGCCGGGCAGCTTGTCGCCGGCCATCCAGGATTTCACCGTCGCCACGCCGGCGCGCGGGATGGCGGCAGCGAGGTCCGCGGCGGTGAGGCCGCTCGCCTTGGCGAGCAGGCGCAGGGTGGTATCAAGCGACATCGCGGATCTCCTGGCTCATTCCTTCAGGCGGGGACGCAGCGTGGCGAGGTTGCAGGGCTTGGTGCGCGCGTCCAGCTGCGTGCGGATGATCCCTTCCCACGCGGTGCGGCACGCGGAGGTCGACCCCGGCAGGCAGAACAGGAAAGTCTGGTTCGCCAGTCCGGCGAAGGCGCGCGACTGCAGCGACGACGTGCCGATTTCTTCGAAGCTGATCTGCCGGAACAGTTCGCCGAAGCCCGGCATCTCCTTGTCCAGCAGCGGCAGCAGCGCTTCGGGCGTGGAGTCGCGACCGGTGAAACCGGTGCCGCCGGTGACGAGGATGCCGTCGACGGCGGGATCGGCGATCCAGTGCGATACCTGCGCGCGCAGGCGGTAACGGTCGTCGGGCAGCAGCGCACGGGCATGCAGGCGATGGCCTTCCTTCGCGAGCGCATCGACCAGGTAATCGCCGGAGCGGTCATCGGCCAGGCTGCGGCTGTCCGACACGGTCAGCACGCACAACTGCAACGGGATCAGTTCATCGGCATGGCTCATGCCGCGCAGGGTAGCGCAATCGCGCGTCAGCGGAGCGGCAGGCGATAACGCAGTGTGCCGTCGTACAGCGTCCAGCCCATCGCGTGGTACAGGGCCTGCGCCGTGTGGTTGTCGTGGTCGGTTTCCAGCTCCAGCCGCAAGGCGCCATCCGCGCGCGCGAAGTCGGCGGCCGCCGTCAGCAGGGCGCGCGCCACGCCACCGCGGCGGGCCTCGGGCAACACCAGCAGGTCGTTGAGGATCCAGACATGGGTGGCGCTGACGGAAGAAAACGCGGGGTACAACTGGGTGAAGCCGGCCGCCTTGCCGTCGGCGAGCGCGAGCAGGATCACCGACTGCTCGTGCGTCATGCGTGCCCGGATGAAATCGCGCGCGAGCGTGGGGTCCGACGGCTTGCCGTAGAACACGCGGTAGGTGTCGAACAACGGCGCGACGAGGTCCAGGTCGGCCGGGGTCGCGCGGCGGATATCGAGGGTCATGGTGCCTCCGACAGGCGGGCCAGTTCGTCGGCCAGGTGCTCGCGGCCGAGGCGGTCGATCAGGTCGTCCAGGTCGCCCTGGATGATGTTGGGCAGATCGTAGAGCGTGAGGCCTTCGACGCGGTGGTCGGTGATCCGCCCCTGCGGGAAGTTGTAGGTGCGGATGCGCTGGCTGCGGTCGCCGCTGCCGACCTGCAGCCGGCGCGATTCGGCCTGCGCGGCCTGCTGCTTGCTGCGTTCCGCATCCAGCAGCTGCGCCTTCAGCCGCTTCATCGCCTTGTCGCGGTTGGCGTGCTGGCTGCGCTCGGTCTGGCATTCCACCACCACGCCCGTGGGGACGTGGGTGATGCGGATCGCCGACTCGGTCTTGTTGACGTGCTGGCCGCCGGCGCCGGAAGAGCGGAAGGTGTCGACCTTCAGGTCCGCGGGATTGATCGTGATGTCGTCGACTTCCTCGACGTCCGGAATGATCGCCACCGTCGCGGCGGAGGTGTGGATGCGGCCCTGCGATTCGGTTTCGGGCACGCGCTGCACGCGGTGGGTGCCGGATTCGAACTTGAGCTTGGAGTAGGCGCCGCGGCCGACCACGCGGGCGACGACTTCCTTGTAGCCGCCATGCTCGCCGGGATTGTCGGATTCGACTTCGACCTTCCAGCCCTGGCGTTCGGCATAGCGGGCGTACATGCGGAACAGGTCGCCGGCGAAGATCGCCGCTTCGTCGCCGCCGGTGCCGGCACGCACTTCAAGGAACAGGTTGCCTTCGTCGCGGCTGTCGCGCGGCACCAGCAACAGCATCAGTTCGCCATCCAGCTGCGCCAGGCGCGCTTGCGCACCGGCGATCTCCTCTTCGGCAAGGTCGGCCAGTTCCGGATCGCTGCGCATCGCCTGCGCGGCGACGAGGTCGGCGCGTGCGCGCTGTTCCTCGGCCAAGGCGGTGGCGACCGGTTCCAACTGGGCGAACTCGCGCGAGAAGTTGCGGAAGCGCTCCACGTCGCCGATCACGCCGGGGTCGGCGAGGAGGCGTTCGAGTTCTTCGCGGCGTTCGGCCAACGCTTCAAGCTTACGGCGCAGCGTCGGCGTCATCGTCTTTCTTCAGGTGCGAATACGGGGCCTGCGCCGGGAACAGCCGGTCGGCGGCGCGCGCCAGGTCGCCGTCGCCGCTCAGGGCCGCTTCGCGCAACGCGGCGGTCGGTGGATGCAGCAGGCGGTTGGTCAGCGTGTGGGCGAGGAACTCGAGCACCTGCTCCGGCTCACGGCCGTTGGCCAGTTGCTGGCGCGCCTTGGCCAGCACGTCCTCGCGGGTGGATTCGCCCAGGGCGCGCAAACGCTTGAGCGGCTCGGTGCGGGTGCCGGCCTGCAGGGTTTCCATGAAGCGGCCGACCTGCACGTCGATGATCGCCTCGGCGGCATCGGCGGCTTCGCGCCGGCCGCGGCGGTTGTCTTCGACCGCGCGCTCCAGGTCGTCCACGGTGTAGAGGTAGGCGTCGCGCAGGTCCGCCACGGAGGCTTCGATGTCGCGCGGCACGGCCAGGTCGAACAGCAGCATCGGCTTGTGCTTGCGCTTGGCCAGTGCGGCGGAGACCTGCGCCTGCAGTACCACCGGTTCGCGCGCGGCGGTGGCGGAGAACACCACGTCGGCCTCGGCCAGGTGGCGGTCCAGTTCGGTCAGCGGCAGTGCGTAGCCGCCGTGGCGCGTGGCCAGTTCCTGCGCATGCGCCAGTGTGCGGTTGGCGACCAGCAGGCGACGCACGCGCCCTTCGCTGAGGTGCTTGGCGGCCAGCTCGATGGTTTCGCCGGCGCCGACCAGCAGCACGGTGGATTCGCTGAGCCGGGCGAAGGCGTTCTGCGCCAGGCGCACGGCGGCGGATGCGACCGAGACGGGGTTCGCACCCACGCGGGTATCCGTGCGCGCGCGCTTGGCCACGGCGAAGGTCTGCTGGAACAGGCGGTCCAGGCGATTGCCCAGGGCGCCGTGTTCGCGCGCGGTGGACCAGGCGTCCTTCACCTGGCCCAGGATCTGGGGTTCGCCCAGCACCATCGAGTCCAGCCCCGTCGCCACCCGGAACAGATGGCGCACGGCGTCGGCATCACGGTGGCGGTACAGGTAGCCGTCGAGGCCGTCGGCATGCGTGGCCAGCCAGCTGGCCAGCACATCGCCGTCCTCGGCCACGGCGTAGAGCTCGGTCCGGTTGCAGGTGGAGAGCAGGGCGGCCTCGGCCACGTTCGGCAACGCGCGCAGCGACGACAGCGCGTGCGCCACCGTGCCGGCGTCGAACGCCACCCGTTCGCGCAGGTCGACCGGCGCGGTCTGGTGGTTCAATCCGAGGACCCACAACGTCATCGTTCAGGTGCTTGCAGTAAGCTGCTGGCTCATCAGGGCCGCCATTTTACGGCCGACATGACCTTCATGCCCGAAATGATTCGCACCACGCTGGCCGTGCTGGTCCTGGGGGCGCTGGCCCCGCTGGCGATGGCGGCACCGTCCACCGCGCGCGCCGAGAAGGACGACGCGCTGACCACGGTCATGGCCGGTGAGTTCGCCCTGCAGGCCGGCCAGCTACCGGATGCCTCCCGCTGGTACCTGGAAGCCGCCCGGCAGGACGACGACGCCGGCCTGGCCGAGCGCGCGACCCGCATCGCGTTGCTGGCCAAGGACGATGCGCGCGCCGCCGAGGCCCTCAAGCTGTGGCGCGCACGCTCGCCGCGTACGCTGGCCCTTCGCGGGGCCGAAGCCACGCTCGCGCTTCGCCAGGGCCAGGCCCGGGTCGCGCGGCGCGAACTGACTGCCTTGATGAAGGAGCCCGAGGAACTGGGCTGGCGCCATGCGCTGACGGCGCTGGCCAGCGGTGCCAAGGATCCCCAACTGGCGGCGCGCCTGCTGCGCGAGCTGGTCGACGATGGCGCGATTCCCGGCACGCTCCAGGCCTGGCTGGCCTTCACCGGCCTGGCCCAGCAGCTGGACCAGCCGGCGCTGGCCGAGCGCATGGTCGCCGACGTGGTGAAGCGCTTCTCCGGCGAGCCCCAGGTCGCGTTGTTGCAGGCCAGCCAGTTCATCCAGGCCGATCGCAAGGACGAGGCGCGCAAGGTGCTGGACGGCTTGTTGCCCAAGGCGGCGGGCGACAGCGGGCTGCGCCTGAAGCTGGCCGAGGAGTACGACCGCCTGGGCGACTCGGCGGCGGCGTCGCGTGCACTGGGGCAGGGCCCGCAGGACACACTGACCTACGGCCTGCGCGCGCGGTTGCTGGCGAAGGCCGATGACACGGATGCGCTCACCGCCTTGTACGAAGAAGTGAAGAAGGCCGCGGACGGCGCGGACCAGCCCACCGAGTTCAGTCCGGACCGCCGGTTGCTGCTGGGGCAGATGGCCGAATTCCTGAAGCGGCACGACGAAGCGCTGGGCTGGTACCGCAGCGTGCCGGCCGGCGAACAGCGATCCGAAGCGCGGCTGCGCGCGATCTCGGCGCTCTTCGATCTCGATCGCAAGGACGAGGCATTCGCCGAGGCGCGCAAGCTGCAGGCCGATGCCAGCGTCGAGGACGGCGCGCGCCGCGATGCCTATCTGATGGAAGCCGAACTGCGGCAGAAGGACGGACAGGCCGAGGGCGAGCTCGACGTATTCGCGCGCGGACTGGCAGCGTATCCCGACGATCTCGCGCTGCTCTATTCGCGCGGCCTGGCGTGGGAGCGCCGCGACAGCATCGAGCATGCCGAAGCCGACTTCCGCCGCATCCTGGTGATCGAACCGGACAATGTGGCCGCGCTCAACGCGCTGGGCTACACGCTAGCGGACCGCACCACGCGCTACCAGGAAGCGCTGGAGCTGATCGATCGCGCGCGCACCGCAGCCCCCGACGATGCCGCGATCATCGACAGTTACGGATGGGTGCTCTACCGCCTGGGTCGTAATGCCGAGGCGCTGGTGGAGTTGCGGCGCGCCTTCACGATGCAGAAGGATGCCGAGATCGCCTCCCATATCGCCGAAGTGCTGTGGGTGATGGGGCAGAAAGAGGAGGCGCGCCGGTTCTTCGAAGAGGCGCGCAAGATCGACCCCGAGAACCGCTCGCTGTTGCGGGCGCTGGAGAAGACGGGCGCATGACGGGTTCGCGAATCCTGGTGGCGGGGCTGCTCGCCCTGTCGATGGCGGGCTGCGCCACGCGCGGGCCTGGTTCCGATACGCCGGTCCTGAGCGATCCGGCCGCGTTGGCGGCGGCGCGTAGCGCGCAGGCCGAGCGGCAGGCGTGGCTGGAGAAGCGGTCCGCCTGGTCGTTCGCCGGCCGTGTGGCCGTGAACGCCAATGGCAAGGGCGGCAGCGGTCGGATCGACTGGCAGCAGGCGGCGTCGGCCTACGAGGTCGCGCTGAGCGCGCCGGTCACGCGGCAGAGCTGGCGCCTGAGTGGCGATCTGCGCGCGGGCGGTGGGCGGCTCGAAGGATTGGAGGGCGGCACCCGTGAGGGAACCGATGCCGAGGGCCTGCTCCGCGAGGCGACGGGCTGGGATATCCCCGTGGCCTCGATGACGCAGTGGGCGCGCGGGCTGGAGGATCCGGCGGTCGCGACCGAGGCTGCCGACTACGGCACCGATGGCCGCCTGCGCACGCTGCGCCAGCGCGGCTGGCGGGTGGACTATATGGAGTGGCATCCCGCCGACGCCGGCCAGCCGGCCATGCCTCGCCGGATCGAAGCGCGGCGCGAGGGCGCCACGGTGAAGCTCGCCATCGATCAGTGGCAACTGGAATCGCCGTGACCGGCTTCCCCGCGGACGAGGGCTGGTCGGCCTGGCCGGCCCCCGCGAAGCTGAACCTGTTCCTCCAGATCACCGGGCGGCGGGCCGACGGCTACCACCTGCTGCAGACCGTGTTCCGGATCCTGACGTGGGGCGACACTGTGTACCTGAGGCGGCGCGACGACGGCCAGGTGCGCCGCGTGGGCGACTCGGTGGCGGGCGTGGCCGAGGCCGACGACCTGCTGGTCCGGGCGGCAAAATTGCTTCAAGTAGAGGTCAATGTCGCCCAAGGTGCAGACATCGGCGTCGAAAAGCGGATTCCGGCAGGCGGTGGCTTTGGCGGCGGCTCGTCGGATGCGGCCACCGCGCTGGTCGCGCTGGATCGGCTCTGGGGCACGAATCTGGGTGTCGAGCGGCTTGCCGCCCTGGGGCTGCGCCTGGGGGCCGATGTTCCGGTCTTCGTCCGCGGCGAGAACGCCTGGGCGGAGGGGGTGGGCGAGATCCTGGCCTCCCTGGACCTGCCGCCGGCCTGGTATCTGGTGGTCGATCCGGGCGTTCATGTCCCCACGGCGGGCCTTTTTCAGTCCCCGGATTTGACGCGTGATGCTGCACCCGCGAAAATATCGGACTTCGTTTCGGGATCATTGCTCGGCAATGCGTTCGAGCCGGTCGTGCGTCGCCGTGAACCTGCCATCGAGGCGGTGTTTTCGGCACTTTCGCACGTCGGCCGCCCGCGTTTGACCGGCTCCGGCGGCGGCTGCTTCGTGGAGTTCGCCAACCGGGCCGCCGCCGAGGTTGCGCTGGCATCCCTGCCTGCCGGGCTTCATGCCTGGGTGGTGCAGGGCGCCGCGCGCTCGCCGCTGCTGGATGCGCTGGCGCAGGTCCGCGGGACGGAGAAAAACGCCTAGGGGCGTCGCCAAGTGGTTAAGGCACCGGGTTTTGATCCCGGCATTCGTAGGTTCGAATCCTTCCGCCCCTGCCAACTCAATCAGTCCAGCCGCATCCGCCGAGACGACCCATGCAAGACGAACGTAACCTGCTTGTGTTCTCCGGCAACGCCAACAAGCCGTTGGCGAACAGCATCTGCCGCGAGTTGGGCGTGCGTCCGGGCAAGGCGCTGGTGTCCCGGTTCTCCGACGGCGAAGTGCAGGTGGAGATCCAGGAGAACGTCCGCCGGCAGGAAGTGTTCGTCGTGCAGCCCACCTGCGCGCCGAGTGCCGAGAACCTGGTGGAACTGCTGGTCCTGATCGACGCGCTGAAGCGCGCATCGGCCAGCAGCGTCACCGCGGTGGTGCCGTATTTCGGCTACGCCCGCCAGGATCGCCGCATGCGGTCCTCGCGCGTGCCGATCACGGCGAAGGTGGCGGCGAAGATGTTCGGCGCGGTGAGCGCGGATCGTGTGCTGACGGTCGACCTGCACGCGGACCAGATCCAGGGGTTCTTCGATATCCCGGTCGACAACGTGTATGCGTCCCCGCTGCTGCTGGCCGACATCTGGCGCGCCTACGGCACGGAAAACCTGCTGGTCGTGTCGCCCGACGTCGGTGGCGTGGTCCGCGCCCGCGCGGTCGCCAAGCGCCTGGATGACGCCGACCTGGCGATCATCGACAAGCGCCGTCCGCGCGCCAACGTGGCCACGGTGATGAACATCATCGGCGACGTGGAAGGCAAGGACTGCGTGCTGGTGGACGACATCGTCGATACCGCCGGCACCCTCTGCGCCGCGGCCGCGGCGTTGAAGCAGCACGGCGCCAACAAGGTGGCGGCGTACTGCACCCATCCCGTGCTTTCCGGCCCGGCGGTGGACAATCTGAACAACTCGGTGCTCGACGAGCTCGTCGTCACCGACACCATCCCGCTCTCGCCGCAGGCGCAGGGCTGCAGCAAGATCCGCCAGCTGTCGGTGGCGGAACTGCTGGCGGAAACGATCCGCCGCATCGCCTTCGGCGAGTCGGTCAGTTCGCTGTACGTGGATTGAGTCTCCGCCGCGCACCGGTTCATCGGGGCGTGGCTTTTCGGGTTCATCTGGTCGCGGATGAGCCTTCATCAGATCGCCGAAGGGCGGTCCAACAACCTAGGTAGTGAAGCAAATGGCTAAGACACATGAAATCAAGGTCGAGCGCCGCGCAGACGAGGGTAAGGGTGCGAGCCGCCGCCTCCGTCACGCGGGCACCGTGCCTGCCATCGTCTACGGTGGCGAACTGAAGCCGGTCAGCATCCAGCTGAACCACAACGAAGTCTGGCTGGCCTCCCAGCACGACTGGTTCTACGCGTCGATCCTGGACCTGAGCCTCAACGGCGACATCCAGAAGGTCCTGCTGCGTGACATGCAGCGCCATCCGTTCAAGCAGCAGATCATGCACCTGGACTTCCAGCGCGTGAACGAGAACGAGACCCTGCGCACCGCGGTGCCGCTGCACTTCCTCAACGAAGACAAGTCGCCGGCCGGCAAGTCCGCCGAGGTCGTGGTCACCCACGAGCTGAACGAAGTCGTCGTCGAGTGCCTGCCGAAGGACCTCCCGGAATTCATCGAGATCGACCTGGCCGACCTGGCCATCGGTGCGGTGATCCACCTGTCGGAAGTGAAGCTGCCGGCCGGCGTCTCGATCCCCGAGCTGAAGCTGGGCAAGGAACACGACGTCGCCGTCGTGATCGCCAAGCACGGCAAGGAAGAGGTCGAAGCCGCCCCGGCCGAGTCGGCCGACGTGCCGGCTTCGAAGGTCGCCAAGAAGGACGACAAGTAATCGCGTGAGCCTTCGCCCGCTCCGGCGGGCGAAGGTGCGTGATGCGTCCCCATGGCAGGCTTGCGCCTCATCGTCGGACTGGGCAACCCCGGTGCCGAACATGCCCGAACCCGGCACAACGCCGGGTTCCATTTTGTCGACGCCCTGGCGGAACGGCAGGGTGAGCGGTTCGGGCTGGACAGCAAGTTGTTCGGCGAAACGGCGAAAGTCGTGGTTGCGGGGCAGCCGGTGTGGCTGTTGAAGCCGGCGACCTACATGAACCTCAGTGGCAAGTCGGTCGCAGCGGCCCTGCGCTTCTGGAAGATCGCGCCGGAAGAAGCGTTGCTCGCGCACGATGAGCTCGATCTGGCGCCAGGTGCCGCACGCCTGAAGTTCGATGGCGGCCACGGTGGCCAGAACGGGTTGCGCGACACCATGCAGCACCTCGGTCATGGCAAGTTCCATCGCCTGCGGATCGGGATCGGGCATCCCGGGCACAAGGATCGGGTGACGGGCTGGGTGCTGGGCAAGCCCGGCAAGGACGACGAAATCCTGATCGCGCGCGCCATCGACGAGGCGATGGAGGCATTGCCGCTGGCAGTGCAGGGCGATTTCAACGAAGCGATGAAGCGGTTACACACCTCCAAGGCCTGAGGGCCGATTGGGGATTCGGGATTCCGGCAGCGGCCGCGAGTCCCGAATCCCGAATCATCAAGACGGATTCACGACATGGGCATCAAATGCGGCATCGTGGGCCTGCCGAACGTCGGCAAGTCGACCCTGTTCAACGCGCTGACCAAGGCGGGCATCGCCGCGGCCAACTTCCCGTTCTGCACCATCGAGCCGAACGTGGGCGTGGTGCCGGTGCCGGACCTGCGCCTCAACCAGCTCGCCGAGATCGTCAAGCCGCAGAAGGTCATCCCGACCGCGGTGGAGTTCGTCGACATCGCCGGCCTGGTGGCGGGCGCGGCCAGTGGCGAGGGCCTGGGCAACAAGTTCCTGGCCCACATCCGCGAAGTGGACGCGATCACCCATGTGGTGCGCTGCTTCGAGAACGACGACGTCATCCACGTCAACAACCGGATCGACCCGATCTCGGACATCGAGACCATCGATACCGAGCTGGCGCTGGCCGACCTTGAAAGCGTCGAAAAGGCGCTGAACCGCGCCGAGCGCTCAGCCAAGGCCGGCGAGAAGGACGCGATCGCCCGCAAGCCCGTGCTGCAGAAGCTGCAGGCCGGCCTCAACGACGGCAAGCCTGGCCGCGCGCTGGGCCTGGACGACGAAGAGAAGGCGCTGGTGCGCGACTTGTTCCTGCTGACGCTGAAGCCGGTGATGTACGTGGCCAACGTGCTGGAGGACGGGTTCGAGAACAATCCGCACCTCGAGGCCGTGCGTGCCCGTGCCGTGACCGAGGGCGCCCAGGTGGTGCCGGTGTCGGCCGCCATCGAGGAGGAGCTGTCCCAGCTCGACGACGCCGACCGCGACGCCTTCCTGACCGACCTCGGGCTCGACGAGCCCGGCTTGAACCGGGTGATCCGGGCCGCTTACACCCTGCTGGGCCTGCAGACCTACTTCACGGCCGGCGTGAAGGAAGTGCGCGCCTGGACGGTGAAGGCCGGCTCCACGGCCCCGCAGGCGGCGGCCGTCATCCATACGGATTTCGAAAAGGGCTTCATTCGCGCCGAGACCATCGCGTTCGACGACTTCCTCAAGTACCGGGGCGAGTCGGGCGCGCGCGATGCCGGTCGCCTGAGGCTGGAAGGCAAGGAGTACCGCGTGCAGGAAGGCGACGTTCTCCATTTCCGATTCAACGTCTGAGAAAAAAGTGCGCCGGGCGCGTTGACAGACGGGTCCGTACACGCCAAAATCTCGGGCTGTTTCACCCTGGTTTGATTTGGCCGCCTGGCCGGTCAGTCCGGTGATCCCGGAGGGATACCCAAGCGGCCAACGGGGGCAGACTGTAAATCTGCTGGCTTACGCCTTCGGTGGTTCGAATCCACCTCCCTCCACCAGTTTTCGTTGTTGTTTTGAGTTGTAGTGGTCTCCCGGTGCGGGAGTAGTTCAATGGTAGAACTGTAGCCTTCCAAGCTACTAGTGCGGGTTCGATTCCCGTCTCCCGCTCCACTGAACGCCAGTACAGAGTCTGCAGCAAGTCCAGGCAACACCAAACGGTTTCACGCTCACGTAGCTCAGTCGGTAGAGCACCTCCTTGGTAAGGAGGAGGTCGAAGGTTCGATTCCTTTCGTGAGCACCACTTCCCATTGACGATTCACTCGAGAACTAGCAGCCATGGCAAAGGGTAAATTCGAACGCACCAAGCCGCACGTGAACGTGGGCACGATTGGTCACGTTGACCACGGCAAGACGACGCTGACGGCGGCGCTGACGNATGGCAAAGGGTAAATTCGAACGCACCAAGCCGCACGTGAACGTGGGCACGATTGGTCACGTTGACCACGGCAAGACGACGCTGACGGCGGCGCTGACGAAGATCGGCGCGGAGCGTTTCGGTGGCGAGTTCAAGGCCTATGACGCGATCGACGCGGCGCCGGAAGAGAAGGCGCGCGGCATCACGATTTCGACGGCGCACGTGGAATATGAATCTGCAGCGCGCCACTACGCGCACGTGGATTGCCCGGGCCACGCCGACTACGTGAAGAACATGATCACCGGTGCGGCGCAGATGGACGGCGCGATTCTGGTGTGCTCGGCCGCTGACGGCCCGATGCCGCAGACCCGCGAGCACATCCTGCTGTCGCGCCAGGTCGGCGTGCCGTACATCGTCGTGTTCCTGAACAAGGCCGACATGGTGGACGACGCCGAGCTGCTGGAGCTGGTGGAGATGGAAGTCCGTGAGCTGCTGAGCAAGTACGAGTTCCCGGGCGACGACACCCCGATCATCTCGGGCTCGGCCCGCCTGGCGCTGGAAGGCGACCAGAGCGAGATCGGCGTGCCGGCGATCCTGAAGCTGGTGGACGCGCTGGACACCTGGATCCCGACCCCGGAGCGTGACGTCGAYAAGCCGTTCCTGATGCCGGTGGAAGACGTGTTCTCGATCTCGGGCCGCGGCACCGTGGTGACCGGCCGTATCGAGCGCGGCGTGATCAAGGTGGGCGAGGAAATCGAAATCGTCGGTATCCGTCCGACCCAGAAGACCACGGTCACGGGCGTTGAGATGTTCCGCAAGCTGCTGGACCAGGGCCAGGCGGGCGACAATGCCGGTCTGCTGCTGCGCGGCACCAAGCGTGACGACGTGGAGCGTGGCCAGGTGCTGGCCAAGCCGGGTTCGATCACCCCGCACACCGAGTTCGAAGCCGAAGTCTACGTGCTGAGCAAGGAYGAAGGCGGCCGTCACACCCCGTTCTTCAAGGGTTACCGTCCGCAGTTCTACTTCCGCACCACGGACATCACGGGCGCCGTGACCCTGCCGGAAGGCGTGGAGATGGTGATGCCGGGCGACAACATCAAGATGGTGGTCACCCTGATCAACCCGGTGGCGATGGACGAAGGCCTGCGTTTCGCGATCCGCGAAGGTGGCCGTACCGTCGGCGCCGGCGTCGTGGCCAAGATCATCAAGTAA